>CAVTIF010000001.1:0-2594274 GCA_963734755.1 uncultured Solirubrobacteraceae bacterium
CCGGCAATTCGCAGGTCACGGTCACCGGCGCGCCTTCGGCCCTGCACACAACCCTTAAGCTGCAAGCCCGACCCCGATTCCGAAGATGGCCGTACACAAGTTCCTTGGCCCAATAGAACCGGACCGGTTCGAACGCGTTTACCCCCGCCGGCAGCGTGTCACTGATCACGATCGGCCCGGACGCCGGCGCAGCACCCAGGTTGCTGACCGTCAACTCATAGGCATCACACGGCGGGAACGGTACTTCTTCAAATTCTCGGTTGAATTCGCATGCCGCATTGTCAGCCGCGGAGAACTTCGTGGGGAGCTGTTGCACATGCAGCGCAAGGTGAGGAGCGCTCCACCGCGAGGGCAGGCGAGGCAGCACCAAACACCACAGCGCAGACACCAGACACGAGAGCCAGCTTGAAACCTATAGGAATCCTCATCGGCCTGCCCCCCGGTCGTTGCTGGCTCTCTTCGCGCTGCTGGACCGGCTGGCCCTCTTCGCACCGAACGCCTTACGGGCCTTCAGTTCACACACCTTGCGCTTGTGCTTAGCGTGTTTCTTGCGGCACACCTTCAACGCCGCAGCGAGCTTCTTCGCTCTCTTCTCAGCCGCCGCTTCCACTCTCGGCGGCGGCGGTGATGGTGTAGGAGTGAGGTTGCCCTGGCCTGAGAACGTCTGGCTCGCGGGCGCACCATAGCCCTGCGGCGCCCCCGAAGAGCCCTGGCAGCTAGCTTCCCCGCACAACGACGGTTCCAGCACCGGCACAGTACACAGCTCACCTTCACTACAAATATGAGCATCGTAGTAATCAAGCTGCGTATCAGTATCTTCCGGCGTCAGCCGGTCAAACGTCGAAAAGAACACATTCGCCCCCGAAACATCACTACCAAGCAAATTCACCGTCGAATAAGCACCCGAAACTTGAAGGTTTTCTGACACGTTACCCGTCGCCGTCGTGTCCTTACCATCAGAGATCAAGAACACCCGGCCCGCGTGATACTCATAGAAATTCTGGGCATAGAACGTCTTGCCATTTTCGTGGCCGGTCACGACATCATCCAGCGCCCCGGGCGCCAGCGCGACGGGACTGCGGAAGAACACGAACGCCCCATTATCTGACATCGTCGGATCTGAGCGCACCGGCACACTATTCGCCGAGACTCCCTGTGTAGCCGCTTCAACGATGCTCGCTTCGCCGGTCCCGTCGTTGCCGTTGTCGTTGAAGCCGTCCTGCCCGATCGAGACCCGCACCAGCACCCCCGTCCCCGCGTCATACTCATACACCTGTGCGGGCCCTTCTGCACGCGTGTCATCGACCGTCAACGCCCGATGACTCGTGAACACAAGGAACCGCCCATCAGGCGTCACATTCGCGATGTCCCCGGACCGCAGGCGCCAATTCTGTACTTCATCGGTAGGGGCGAGCCTCGCGATGAACGCGAGCTGGCCTTCGGGGTGGCCTTCATCGCGCTGATACACGTACAGGTTCTCTTCGCCGTCCTTGGCCTTTTCGTGATTCTGGTTTTCCTGTTCGCCCGTCAGGACGCCCTGCGCCACGAAATACACGTGCGAGCCGTCCCCTGAGATCGCCTCGACGCCCCCCACCCGCGGACCACCCACGACCTTTTCGTGCGCCGCGGTTTCAGAGACATCGACCAGCTCACGTTCAGAAGCGTCGGGTTCTTCGCCAGGTTTCCCGCACGGCTCCGCGCACGCCGACTCATACAGGTTTTCGCCTTCATCCTGGCCGGCGTTGTTCGTCAACTGCTGGGCGCTTGAGAAAAACGCCCTCGCGCCATCGACCGAGGCGCCTTCGAAGCTGGCATCACGCGCCTGGCCCCCTTCAGCGCTGTCCTGTGTACTGGCGGCGTTTTCTTCACATTGCGCTTCGTTGCACGTCGCCGGGGTCGGCCCCGAAACGAGCACCGAATGCGCATCGGGCAATTCACCATCGACACGAGCCCACAACTCGTCGGCCGCCGGCGCCGTCACGCTCGCACATTCGCCGTCGTTGCGGCCTTCCGCGGTGAAGTACACCGTGCGGCCATCCGCGGAGATCGGCCCGATGAATCTCGCGCGTCCGCGAGATACAGTGTCGCGTTTGGTGGCGCACGTGCTGACCAGTTCGTGGCTGTCGCGCCCGCCCTTCACGCCGACCATCAAAGGCGCGGCGTTGCCCGTCCCGACATACTCATACAGCGCTTCGTGTTCGGTGTGATCGAACGCCCAGAAGGACCTTCCGGTTGCGTATAGGACGTGTGAGAGATCGGCCGTCGCGATCACGCCTTCGGCTGTCGCAAGCTGGCGGTAGCCGTCGTGTTCCAGGCCTTGTTCTTCGAATGGTCCGACGGGGGTGATTTCTCCGTTTGGCTTGCGGGCGTAGAAGTCTTCTTGGCCGGTTGGGGTTGGGGCGCTGAACAGCACGGTGTCGGCGTTCGCGTTCAGGCTCCACGTGCTGTAGCGTTCGAACTCGCCGGCCGGTGGCGCGAGCGGGTGCGTCACCCAGCCATCAGGGGTGCGCGTGAATTCGAACGGCGTACCCTCCGCTTCGCGGCTCGGGATGCACGACTGTGCCCCTTGGAAGCAGCCGATGGCCCTGGCGATCACGCGCCCGCCATCTTCGGAGATCTGGGCAACCCCTCCACCGAGGAACGGGTTGCCGATCAGCGTGCCGTTCTTATCCGGGGGGGTGGCCATCTCATAGGCGCGGCAGTCGGGGAGGTTCAGGGAGCCTCGTGCCTGGCGGGCGGCTTCCTCGGGGCAGTTGCTGGAGCCGGCGCCCAACGTGTCATAGACGAAGGTATGCTCGGCGCTCGCCGTTTTGCCGGCGGTGTTCTCTGCCACGACACGCCAGTGATAGGTCGTGTTCTGGCTCAGCGGGCCGATCGGCTGGGGGGGTACCGAGACGCCCGAGGCACCGGCGGGGATCACCCCGACGGGGACGGGGACGCTCGTGCCGTGCGGCGCTTCGCCTTCGGCATACGCGCGCGTGTCGTATTCAAAGTGGTATTCGGTCTCGGCGCCGTCGGGGTTGATCACGGCTTCCAGCTCCGCGGAGCTGGCCGTTTCGTGCGAGGAGCCCGCGCTTTCGATCGCGGGTACCGCCGCGACCGCAGTGAGCTGTTCCGGCACGCCGAGCGGCGCAGCTTCTTCCCCGGAGGCGTTGCGGGCCAGCAGACAGAAGGTGTAGGTGGCGCCCGGGTGCAGCCCCGTCGCTTCGCCGGACACCGCTTCTGCTTGTGATCCCGCGGCCGCACCCGCGGGTTCCGGTGCTCTTCTCTGCACTATCGCCACCTGCTGTTTCTTTCCTTTTTGGACTTCTTCTTCTTCCTGTTTGAGCTGTCCGCGTTCGGCTTCGCTGAGCTGGCATTCAGTCGCTGAGCGCTTGTACACGAATTCATACGTGCCCGGTTCGCCCGCGTGGCTCGGGTTCAGCACACCGTGAAGCGTCGCCGTCGTCGCGGTGAGCGCAGTCGCTTTTTCGTCTGTCGGCGCTTCGAAGGTATTGAACGCTTCTTCTTTGCCTGCTTCTTCTTCGCCTTTCGCGTTCTTCGTGAGAACCCGGTACTTGTAGGTCGAACCCGGGCTCACGCTGATCGGCGCCGGGACAGTTTCGCCTTTTTCGTTGACCGTCGTCGGGCTGACGGTCTGTTCGCCGAAGGTGTCCTTCAAAAGTTCCGGGCTGCACGGAACTTCGTTTTCAGAGACCGCCAGCGTGCCGTACTGGAAGTGACATTCCGTGAACTGGTTGTTCGGGTTGACGGCCCCTTCCAGCGTCGCTTCGGTGGACTTCACGTTCGAGACAGACTCACGGTCGATCGTCGCCGGCGCGGCGAGCGTTTTGACGGTGAGCGGCGTCCCAACGGCGGTTTCTCCCGCTTCCGCGGAATTGCGAGCGAACACACAGAACGCGTACGTCACGTTCGGCTGAAGACCGCTAACTTCCACCGACACCGGTTCTTTCGGTTTGCCCACCACTTTGACCGGTTCCACCGGTTCTACGGTCCCTCCCGGTTCGCATTCAGTCGAGGCCACCCTATACGTAAAGTCATATTCGACCGCGGTATCGGCTTTGGCTTTCGGGTTCACAACACCGTTCAACGTCGCGCTGCTCGCCGTAACTGAAGTCGCGGCACTCGTTTCCGGCTGTTCCGGCGGGAGGGCAGTCTTGAACGCCACAGCCGGCCCCACAGTCCTTACCGGTATCGCTTCCGCATTCGTCGCGGCCAAGCAGACCACATACTCGGTGTCCTGGGCAAGACCCGACACCTGTTCTGAGACAGGCTGAGCTTTTTCTAGAACCAGCCCCGGCGACGCGGGCGCCCTCAAAGCGCCACCACTTTCGCATTCCGCTTTCGTCGCTTTGCTCGACGCCACATACAAAAATTCATACGTACTCCCGACTTCCGGTTCCGAACTCGGATACAACACACCATTCAACGTCGCCGCAGCAGCGCTAACCCCAGTCGATGTGAGGGTCTCCGGAGCTTCGGGAGCAAACGCCACAGCCGGACCAGCAGCCAACGCCAACACCCCAAGCACCATCGCAAAAGACCCCAGCACGGCAACAGCACGACGAGGACAGACCACACTCGTGGCATGCACAGAACGCGCACCACTCCCTCCGACGCCGAAGAAAACACGGAGCGCCACAAACAAACCCGTCGCCGTACGTGTACGCGACATCCTCGACGAGCGCTCCCGACAAACCATAAACCACACCTCTCCTGGGAAACATCCGGGGTAACGATCTAGAGGATCGCACGCCCACGCTCAACCCGTCAATTGATGTCTCCTACTCCCAGCCCGCCCACCCCAGGCACCCCCGGCCCACCCAACATCACCAACCAACCCCCCAACAAGCCACCCCAAAACATGGTGGTGCGCGAGACCACCATCGATCCCGCGCACCACCATCATCCATCACTTACACGAGCACTCAGCCCGCGACCTAACGCCCACCATCCATAGCAAACGCAACCACAATCACCTACTGGTGATTACGAACATATTCGGCGATAACGCCGTCAACACAGGTTCTGTGTTAAGGACCTGCTCATTAGCTTTCAGGAAACTGGTACTCGCATTAGATTCGAGTTTAGCGACCAGTTTAGTGCCCGCATCGTTGTAGAATTCTGTGATTTGCTGCGAGCCTGCCGTCGCGCCTTTGGCAAGCGTGCCGCTTACGTTAGTAAGCTCCGTCGCTTCATTCCCTGCGGCGTTGAGGGACGACAGCACCGAACCCCTCACGTTGAGATTGAAACCTTCGCATAAGATTACGACTTCTTTAGGTAAGTAGAGCACACCCATCAATAACGGGCTTAAGTTAGTGTAAACGACGTGGAACGAACCTTCCGTTAACACGACTCCCGTCGCGTCACTGGTGGAGTTACATTTTTTAAGGCTTTTCACTTCTTCGACGTTGGTGAAGTCTGCACGGAACGTGCCTAACGAAGTTAATTCACCAGTTAACAGTAACAGCGTCAAGCCTACACCTTTGAGCCGTCCGCCGGCGGCTTCTTCGAGTAACGTTTGGACGGTTGGGCTTGTGTAGTTTAGGTGCAGCGGGTAGGCACTTCCAGATAATGTGATTGACACGTCGGGTAACGCGAATGCTGATGTTGCCATGAGGCCCATGGCGCACATCGCTACCAGCATCACGCCCAATAGCTTAAGTCGCTTCATGTCCAACTCCTTATAGTCGTATAGTTAGCACAACTGCACAACCAAGTGTGGCACCCCCAGAACCCCCCCGTCAAGCAAACCCACCGATTGTCTCCCACTAGAGAGCAGCCCGGCCCCCGCACGACGAGACGTCTTTACACACCCCGCCGCCCCCCCGGGGGGCGCTGCGCGGGCGTGACGGGTTCTCAGGTGAAGTTGTAGGGGTCTTCTGCTTCGGCAGGGGGCCCGGCCTGTCTGCATTTCGCGACGACATAGCCGGGCTGGCAGTTGGTTCTGGCCGTCCATCTCGCGCGCCAGCGACTGATGAACGCGGCGAGCGCCGGTTCGTAGAGCTCGCCAGGGAGCTGGCGCCTGATCGTCGCCTGTGCCTGCGCCAGTGTTTGCGGGCGAGCCGGATAGACCCGCGTGACCTCAAACACATAGTAGCCCAGGTTGATCGACACCGGCCCACTAAGAACATTTGGCCTCGCGGCAAAGATAGCCTGGTTCAAAGGACGCTCACGATACATCCCCGACTGATACCCCATCACTAAACCCTGCTCGCTATAGATCGGCTGCTGCAACGGAAGCCGCTTGACGACACTCGCAAAACTCTTCCCCGACGCTATTTCCCGCTTCACCCTCTCGCCCGCCGACCTGCTCGCGACACGAGCGATCTCCAGATCACGCCGCCGAGGAACACCAAACAGCTGCCTATGCGCGTGAAAGTAGCCAACGACCTGCGCTCGGCTGATCTGCCCAGTCCTCTTCCCGATCGCCTGCCGCATCCCTTCCGCAAGCAACTGCACCCTTGTTTCAAGCGCAAGATCCGCCACCGTCCGCCCCGTCGCCACGAGGTTCTTCTCAAGGCGCACCCGTTCCCTCTCTGCCTTCTCCAGTTCCCGCTGCACCTCCTGCTCGCTCACGCTCACACCCGCTTCAGCCGCACCCCCAACCACCCAATCACGAGCAATCAACTTGCCCAGCGCTTTAGTCTCAAGCACCTTATACCGCTCACCACACACACCCCTAAGCGCCGCCACACCCAGACCCTTCGAGCCACCCACCGACGAGCGCGCACCAACCGCTTTCAAACGCGCGACACAACCACCGAACCCAGGCGGCACCGGGATCACCGGATCGGGACCTTCCGTCGTCCTCCCCTCGGCAAACAACGCATGCGCGAACATCGCCTTCGTAATCACATCCCGCCCAACCCGCACCACAACACCATTCGGATCAGCCACCCGGCCAACAGAACCAGAACGCCCCGTAGCACCACCCGAACCACCACACCCAGCCAAAACCAGCAGCACCACCACCAAAGACACGCCAAACACGGCGCCGCGATAAACAAACCCAACCATCACACCCACATCATCCCAAAACCAACACCACACAACCCACCACACACCACCCCAAAAACCCACCCACGCACAAAACCCCCCGCAAACACTACCCCAACAACACCCACCACACAAACCCAAAACACACCAAAACGTTTCTCTCTCTCACCAACCTCTCGCCAACCTCAACCATAAAAACGCGCAATCTGGGGGTTCCCCTGAAACGACCCCTAGCCTCGATTCGTCATCGGACGGGAGTGTCCGAGGATCTGTGGTGCGCCGGGATAAACCGGCATGAGGAAGGAGATGAGAGTTCTCTACGTTGAGGGAGTAGCGATCCGCGACGGCCCTGAGTCATGCGTGGGCGCTCGTGAGGGCGTCGGCGAAGCGTTGGCAGGGGTTCTGTGGGCGGGGTGATTGAGCCGCGATATTCGGATCTGGGTGCCGACGCTGTCACAGTGGCGGAAGGCGATGCTCGGTGTGGCGCTAGCGCGAGCCATGCGGGGACCCGGCGCGGTCAGAGGAGCCCAGGCACGCAGGAAGATCCTCATGCGCGAGAACCGGGAGGGCCCGTGGTTGGCCTGCTCGGCTTGGATGCCTCGCCATTGTTCGCGGGGTGGTATGGCTGGGTTGGGTCCGTGAGGGGAACACTGTGGTGGTAAGCCCTCGATGAACGATCATGGGCAGTCAGACGGCCTCGTAGTACCTGCGAAGCTGCCGAACAAGGCTGCTGGTGCAGCTGCGGAGGTGGTGGAGGAAAGGAGGCCGGCCGAGGGGAACACGGCCAGTGAAACGCGCCCCGGACACGGAGCCGGAGTGAGCGTGAATAGTGATCTGGATCGTGTGCGTCGGGCAGCAGGGAGGGACAAGCAGGCACGGTTCACCGCGCTTTTGCATCACGTCACCGTTGATCGCCTCAGGAGGGCGTACCGGATGATACGTCCGGGTGCTGTTCCGGGGGTTGATGGCGTGACGTGGCAGGACTACGGGCAGGATCTTGAGGAGAATCTCAAGGATCTCCATGCCCGGGTTCACAGGGGCGCGTACCGGGCGACTCCTGCTCGGAGGGTGTTCATACCGAAGCCGGATGGGCGGCAGCGGCCGCTCGGGATCGCCGCGTTGGAGGACAAGATCGTCCAGCGGGCGGTGGTGGAAGTACTGAACGCTGTCTATGAGGAGGATTTCCTGGGGTTCTCGTATGGGTTTCGGCCGGGGCGCAGTCCGCATGATGCGTTGGACGCGCTCGCGGTCGGGATCGAACGCAAGAAGGTGAACTGGGTGCTCAAGATCGACGTCAAGGACCTGTTCGACACGCTCGATCAGGGCTGGTTGATGCGGTTCTTGGAGCACCGGATCGCCGACCGACGGGTCCTGCGACTGATCCAGAAATGGCTCAGGGCAGGGGTCATCGAGGACGGGAAATGGTCAAACACAGGAACGGGGACGGCGCAAGGAGCTTCGGTTTCGCCGTTGCTTGCGAACGTCTTCCTGAACTATGTGTTTGACCTTTGGGCCGAGCAATGGCGGCGGCGTCACGCGCGGGGGGATGTGATCCTGGTGCGTTTCGCTGACGATATTGCTGCTGGCTTTCAGCATCGTTCTGATGCGGAGCGTTTCCTTGTCGGTCTTCGTGAGCGTTTCGCGGAGTTCGGTTTGGAGATCGCTCCGGAGAAGACGCGGCTGGTGGAGTTCGGCTGCTATGCGGCTGAGCGCAGAACCAACCGTGGGCTCAGCAAGCCCGAGACGTTCCAGTTCCTCGGTTTCACGCACTTGTGCGCGAAAACGCAGGCTGGACAGTTCAGGGTGCGCAGGGTCACGATCAAGAAGCGGATGAGCGTAAAGCTGCGCGAGCTGAAGTTCGAGATGCGTAGACGTGCTCATCTCCCGATCCCCGTCCAGGGGCGCTGGCTTGCCAGTGTCCTCACCGGGCACTACCGGTATTTCGCGGTGCCCGGCAACATCAACGCACTCGGGGCCTTCCGTAACGCGGTCATCAGGCTATGGATGCGCACGCTCCGGCGGCGCAGCCAACGCCACCGAATGACCTGGGAGCGGATGGCCCGGATAACGCGACGGTGGCTGCCCACGGCCAGCATCCTGCATCCTTGGCCCAACCAACGCTTCGACGCCAGAACCCAAGGCAGGAGCCCAGTGCGTTAGCGCGCACGCTGGGATCTGCGCGGGGGGCCGCCGGCAACGGCGGTCCCTACCGCGATTAGGCACGAGCGAAAGAGATTGCTATGCCTACTACTACGCAGGGCCACATGGAGTCGCAGGTGGTCCGACCCCGTAGTTTCGGTCCGGTGCGTGTGAGAGTCCTTCTGCTCATGGAGAATGGGCGAGAGGAGGATCGATCACGTGAAGGGCAGACGTCATACGTCGGAGCAGATCGTCAGGAAGTTGAGGGAGGCCGACAGGCTGCTCTCGGAGGGCGTGGAGGTGCCGGAGATCGCGAAGGTGTTGGAGGTTTCCGAGCAGACCTATCACCGGTGGCGGGCGCAGTTTGGGGCGATGGCGCCCGACGATGTGAAGCGGTTGAAGGAGCTCGAGCGAGAGAATGCGCAGTTGAAGCGGCTGGTCGCGGACAAGGAGCTGGAGAACCTCGCGCTTCGGGAGATATCGCGGGGAAACTGGTGAGCCCGTCGCGTCGTAGAGCCGCGGTCCTGATGCTCCAGGATCGTCTTGGGCTCTCGGAGCGTCGGGCTTGCAGGTATGTGGGGCAGCATCGCTCGACTCAGCGCCGCGAGCCGTGCATCGCTGCTGATGAGGGCGCGTTGCGTGGCCGGCTGCGGGAGATCTCTCGCGAGCGGCCTCGGTGGGGCTACCGGCGTGTGCATGCCACGCTGCGCGATGAGGGCTGGGCGGTGAACCGCAAGCGTGTGCAGCGGCTGTGGCGCGAGGAGGGCCTGAGGGTGACGCTTAGACGCAGAAAGCGTCGGCGTCTTGGGGTCTCGACGGTCCCAGCGAAGCGTCTGGCCGCTGAGCAGCCTGATCATGTGTGGGCGATCGACTTCCAGTTCGACCAGACCGCCGACGGCAGGATCCTGAAGCTATTGCACGTTGTTGATGAGTTCACTCGCGAGGCGCTGGCCATCAAGTGCGAGCGCCGCATCGACGCGGACGCCACCGTCGCCCAGCTCGACCGCTTGGTCACCCAGCGGGGCCGGGCACCGCAGTTCGTGCGCTGTGACAACGGCCCGGAGTTCACCGCTAATGCGCTCAGGGACTGGTGCCGGTTCTCCCGCGCCGGGAGCGCCTACATCGAGCCGGGCTCTCCATGGCAGAACGCCTATGTCGAGTCCTTCGGCAGCCGGATACGTGACGAGCTGCTCTCGGTCGAGATGTTCACCTGCCTCGCCGAGGCAAAGGTGATGGTCGAGGATTGGCGCCACGACTACAACCACCACAGGCCACACTCAGCCCTGGGGATGACCTCGCCCGCCAGATTCGCACGCACATGGCACGCCCACCACGGCGAGCCGCTCGCCGCCTCGCTGCGTTCGCCCTACGGGCTCACTCCACGAGACGGCGACACCCCTACCCTTCAACCAGACAACAACCACCGACTCTCACAAGCAGTGGACCTATGAACGGGGTCCGGTCACAGGAGCTGGTGTTTCCCGCTGCCGGGGAGCGTGGGGAGCCCGGAGGGCGACCGGAGTGGGCCGGCAGCGGCGCGTCCGTCGTGGACTCCCCGTCGCTCTCGCCGGAGCTGGTCGATGAGGCCGTCGATCGTGCTGGTGGCCGCCGTCGTGTGCGGCAAGCTATCGGGGTGCCGTCTGATCGGCGGATCAGCGACGAGGTGATCGACGAGCTGCTCGCTGGTGCGAGCAGCGAGGAGGAGATCGCGGGGCCGGGAGGGCTGTTGGCCGAGTTGACGAAGCGGTTGGTGGAGCGGGCGATGGAGGTCGAGCTGACCGAGCATGTGGGTTATGAGCCGCACTGCGAGCCGCCGGGCGGGGCTCTGAACCAGCGCAATGGCGCGACGGCGAAGACGCTGGTTACCGAGCACGGTCCCGTCCGCGTCGAGACCCCGCGCGACCGGGATGGGAGCTTTCAGCCGAAGATCGTGCGCAAGCGCCAGCGTCGCTTCGTCGGGTTCGACGAGAAGATCCTCGCGCTCTACAGCCGCGGGCTCTCCACGCGGGACATCTAAGCCCAGCGTCGAAAGCCCTTTTGGGGGAGCGACTGAGCGGTCCGTAGCGTCAAGCGAAGCCTGCCGTGCCGTTAATGTGCCTGCCTTCGGGTGGGGGTAGGGAGAGCCGAGCCGCGTCTGTCACGGCGAAGGCCATGGAAAGAGCGAAGATCCTGGATGTGCAGCTCTGAAGGACTCCCCGGCGTAGAGGGCGCGGAACGTTCAGATGGTGGCGGCGGGAACTGGGGAGACCCTCCCCGGCCCGGTGGTCTGCGGATGACCGCTGGAGTGTCGCGTCTTATAACCGGTGATGAACCGGGAAGTGGACGGGTGCCGGGAGGGAGTCGGAGGCGGCCGTATTACTGCTTGAGCCCACGGGACAACACAACCCGGGGTGAGGGAAGGGCCGCTGCTTCGTTCATGCGTCACGTATAGGGAAGGACTGGTGAGTGCCGAAATGGCTAGGACCACCAAGCAGGACAAGGTTCGAGAACTACAACGAACGCTTTACCGGGCGGCCAAGGCCGACCCCGGGCGAAGGTTCCACGCGCTCTATGACAAGGTCCTCCGCAGGGACGTCTTGGAGCGGGCGTGGGAGTCGGTGCGCGCCAATCGCGGCGCGGCTGGCATTGACCATGTGGCTATCGCTGATGTTGAGCAGTATGGGGTTGCCCGGCTGCTTGACGAGCTGGCCGCGGAATTGAAGGACGGGCGCTGGTGTCCGCTCCCAGCGCGCCGGGTGTTCATACCGAAGCCCGGCCGCTCTGAGCGTCGCCCGCTCTCGATTCCTGCTGTCCGTGACCGCGTCGTGCAAGCGGCATTGAAGACGGTTATCGAGCCGATCTTCGAGGCCGATATGCTTGAGTGCTCTTTTGGGTTTCGCCCTGGGCGCTCGGCACACGATGCGCTCCAGGTGCTGATTGATGAGTCCTGGAGCGGCGCTCGGTGGGTCGCAGAATCGGATGTCGCTGACTGTTTTGAGGCGATTCCGCATTCGGGGTTGATGACGGCGATTGAGGAGCGGATCTCAGACCGTCACGTTCTCAAGCTCTTGCGCGCGATGCTGCGCGCCGGGGTGATGCAGGACGGGTCGGTCAAGCGCAGCGACACCGGTAGCCGCAGGGCGGTGTGATTTCGCCTGTCCTTTGCAACGTCTATCTGCACCGGCTTGACCGGCAGTGGGCGCAGCGCGGACACGGGGTACTGGCGCGCTACGCGGATGATCTCCTGGCGATATGCAAGACCAAACGGGAAGCCGAGAGCGCTCTTGAGGCGTTCACCATGATCCTGGACGAGTTGGGCCTGGAGCTCAAGCCGGCCAAGACACGGATCGTGCATCTGCGAGAGGGAGGCGAGGGACTCGATTTCCTCGGCTTCCATCACCGCTATGTGCGCGGCAACACCAGCCGGTCGAAGCATCTCACCTTCCTCGTCCGCTGGCCCTCGCGTCAGGCAATGGGGCACGCCCGCCAGCGAATCCGAGAAATTACGGCGCGCTCGCGGCTACGGGTCCCGGTCGAGATCATCGTGGGAGACCTGAACCGGTTCTTGCGCGGCTGGGCGGGCTACTTCCGTTATGGAAACTCTGCTCAGTTCTTCGACAAGATCATGCGACACGCGCTGACACGCTTGGCGGGATTCATTGCCAAGCATCACAAGCGCACCACGCGGTACGGCTGGTGGGTTGCTGCCTACCAATCACCGAACCGCGTGGGCCTGATCGACCTCAACGGAACCATCATCGCGCCACGACCCAGCCGGTCACGGCGCCGGGGAAGCTGAATGCCGGCGATGAAGAACGTCGGAGAGCCGTGTGCGGGAGAACCGCATGCACGGTTCGATGTGGCGGCGGGAGGAAACCAGACCAGTCGGCTACAGCCGTGCGGCCCAGGCGCCCCCCGCCGACCCTACCGCCCTCGCCGAACCGGCAAGGTGAGTCCATTGGGTAGCGCCAGGCATTCCCGTCCCCTCAGAGGCCCGCATACCGGAGCTGATTGGCTTGCCGGAAAGCTCGCGATGCGCCTGCGGGTTACGATCAACATCCGATGGCGGACAGTCCGATCTTGGGCGGGGTGATCCATTCCTTCGCCTTTCTTGTTGTGTTGGTGTTGTACTTCCTGCCAAGCATCGTGGCCGTCACGCGCAAAGTCACGCATCAGGGCAGCGTGGTTGTGATCAACCTATTCCTCGGCTGGACGTTCGTCGGCTGGGTCATTGCACTGGCGATGGCTTGTCGCACGAGCCGGGCTCTACGCGACTGAAGATCCCTGGGCGCCCCACCCGCGCTCGGCATGCAGCCGATCGACGGCCTCCCGGTCGCAAGGCGTCCGCCCTCTCCGTTCCCGTCAGAGCGTCGGCTCGTCGCGGGATGCGAGCTTGGCGTATCCCTGCCCAGCCGTATCGGCATCGGGAGCTTCACACAACCACGACAGGGCGCTCGCATCGACGGTCAGGGCGGCGACGTAGAAGCGGGTTCCACTCGAGCGACCTCCACGCGCACCGGCTGCGCTCGCTTCGGAGGAAGGCATCGGTACCAGCTGTCCACACAGGGCCGGCGCGGTGGCCTCACCGGGCTCGGTGGCGTCGAGCTCGCTCTGGTCGAGCACGTTGTCGTAGATGCCGTTGGAGTCGTAGTCGATGCCGTGGACGACCACGACGGCGTTGTTTTCACGGATTCGTTTGACCAGTTGGGCGTCGAGCGGCACCTTGCGCTTGTAGTGGATTGTCCCGGTCTTGGGGAAGCGCGAGAAGACCAGGAAGCTCCTTACGCTGGCGTCCCCACTGGTGGTCAGCGCTGCTGCCGGAGGTCCGTAGAATCTGATCCCGTCAGTCGTGCTGATCGCGAGGTGGCCATCGTGTAGGCGGGCCGCTGAGGCGGGCGGGCAGGTACCGAGTCCGCCGGCATGGATGTGCATCGCGTGAGGCGCTTCGTTGAGGAGTCCGTGGGCGTCGATCGTGGCCGTCGCGACATCGCCGTTCAAGCGAAGGATCGCAGTGCCCGCACCGGTCACCCGGTTCGTCGGCACCGCGGCCAGCGCCGCACCGTGAGCTTCGCCCGTTTCGACCGGCGCTGACTTCCCCGAGCCGCCACCACTCGAGGAGGCGAAGGCGATCACGCCACCGATCAGCACGAGCGCGGCGGCGATCACGAGCGCCGCCAGGCGGCGCCGTCTCCCCGATGAGCGGGCACTCGCTGTGGAGCGACCGTTCGACGGTTTGCCTGGCGCGCCGTCGCCGTCGCTACGTGCGCGATCGTCGGATGGGGGTGCGGATGCGGATGCGATCGGCGGCGGGGGAGGCGGCGATTCTGCGCCGGCTGCCGGCAACGTCTGAGAGTCCGCGCCGGGAGTCACGGGATGCGCTGGCGGAAGCTCGGCGACCACGCCCCTGAGGACGGTGTGCGCGCCGCTGCCCGGGTCCGAATGAGCCACCGTCTCTGGGCTCTGTGGGCTCTCTTCCAGGGCGAGGCGCGCCGCGCCGATCATCTCGCGCGATGTCTGGTAGCGGTCATCGGGATCCTTCGCCAGGGCGCGCGCGATCACGTCGTCGATGCCGTCTGGCAGCTCCGGCCTGACCGCGCTCGGCAGGGTCGGCAACTCCTCGACGTGGGCCCAGATCACAGCGGCGTCGAGATCCTTCAAGAACGGAACCCGGCCGGTCAGGCACTCGTACAGCACGCAGCCGAGCGAGTAGATGTCCGCCCGGCCATCGACGGGCTTGCCCTGGATCTGCTCGGGGGCGATGTAGTCGATCGTCCCGACGAACTGGCCTGTCTCGGTCAGCCCGCTGCGCGAGAGCGCGTTCTTGGTGATGCCGAAGTCGGCGAGGTAGACATGGTCCGGATCGTCGTCCGCGCCACGCTCGATCAGGATGTTCGCGGGCTTGACGTCACGATGCACGAGCCCGTGGCGGTGCGCGGCGTCGAGCGCGCGCCCGGCCTGGCCGACGAGCAACAGCGCCTGGGCCGGCGAGATGCGCTCGTGGGCCTTCAGCACGGCACGCAGGTCCGCGCCGGCGACGTAGCGCATCGCGATGTACAGCAACTCCCCGCATGGGCCCGTGTCGTAGATCGGGATCACATTCGGGTGGTTCAGCGAGGCCGCGATGCGCGACTCCTGAAGGAACCGCGTGCGGAAGACGTCGTTCGCGGCGAGCTCGGGGGCGAGCACCTTGAGCGCCACAACGCTGCCGAGGCGGGGGTTCTCAGCCTGGAAGACAACGCTCATGCCACCGCGTCCGAGGACGCTCCGCAGACGGTAGCCCGCCAGCTCTTCCCCAACCAACGGCAGCGACGGACTCATCGCTGTCCGGGTCTGCTCATGAGCGCGAGAACCGCGATCGGGCGCCGGAAACCTGGGTGTGTCGCTTGCACTGGACCGCCTCGTGTCGCATGCCCGGTTGGCCGTCAATCATATATGCCGTCGCCAGACCCATCTTGGCTTGCCAGTACGTATCCGCGTGGGCGCTCGAGGCGAGCGGCCCCGGCAAGGAAGCTGCGCTCAGCCCGCGACCGGCGTGGCGATCTCGTCGAGCCACACCCGCTCGATCCCGGGGATCAGCTCGGCTGCGGCGCGCACCGTCATCCCGCCGTTGCCCAGCAGGCCATCCTGCTCCCAGCGATCGGGGTCGAGGCTGACGGCGTGGACGTTGATCTCGGTGTCTTCGTCGACCGGCGGGCCTCCCGCCAGTGAGCGTGTCGCGCGATACCAGACGAGAAGCGCCATTGCTTCCACCAGGCGCACGTTCTGGACGATGCGCTCGCGCAGCTCCTCGTCGCTCCAGTGGCGGGCGAGATCCTCGTTTCGCTCGCGGTGGATCGGCCACTCGTTCACGAGCAGCGCCGCGTCCTGCCACTCCTGCTCGTCGAGCTCGCTCCAGCGCTTGAAGATGTCCTCCATGCGCCCCATCATCGGGCCGAGGGTTTCGAAGATCGGCGCCACGAATTCGATCAGCTCGAGGTCCGTCAGCCGGTCCTGGGTGAACTGCAGCCCGAAGAACGCGAAGAACGCGAAGCCGTTGAACGCAAGCTTGGCGAACGTCGACTGGGTGCTCCCGAAGCCCGGGTACTGGTCGCGGTAGATGCCGACCTGCCCGAGGAAGAACTGACCGTAGAGGAAGTTGTAGAGCTCCAGGCGATCGACCACGTCCTCCCAATCGTCGCCTTCGAGGTCGTGCGCGATCACGTCGTCGATCCACGTGTTCGCGTACGCGATGAAGTCCGAGCCCGGTGAGTACAGGGGGTCGGCGAACGCCGCCGCCTCGCCGGTCAGCGCCCAGCGTTCCGGCGACAGCATCCGCTCGCAGTCGTAGGAGAAGTCCTGCACGCGCAGGAAGTCGATGATCTGCTCGCGGCGGGAGTCGATCTCGCGGCCGAGCTGCGGCTCGTTGTCGAGCAGCCACTGGATGAATGCGTCCTGACTGTTGATCGTGTCGAATGGATGCACGCGCGGATCTGCGCACACGCCGATGCTGATCGGGCCGGTCGCGAGCGGAATCAGCCACACCCAGTAGCCCTTGCCCATCAGGTGCGTCGTGCTGAACATCCGCTGGCCGGGTTGCTGCATGCGCGCCATCCACTGCGCGTCGTGAGCGCCCCACTGCTCGTGATCCAGGCCGCCGTCGAGCCTGATCCAGGCCGCGTTTATGTGATGCCCAGAATCCTGCATCAGCCCGAACTTGCGCTTCAACAGGCTGGCCCGCCCGGCGGCGTCGACGACCCAACGCCCGCCCACCGACACGCTCTCCTCGCCGCGCTGGGCGCTGACCGTGTTGAGCTGCTCGCCGAACTCGACGTCGAGCACCTTCGTGCCCTCCATCACCTCGGCGCCGATCTCTTCGACTCGCCGGCGGATCTCGTTCTCGAAGCGGCCCCGGTCGACCTGGAAGGTGTCGAGCGGGGGCTTGCGCGACGGCGCGAACTCGACCCGACGGGTGATGTCGCTGTTGTCGCCTGCCGTGAGGTAGAAGCGCAGCCCGAACTTGAACAGCTGGTCCTGCTCCATGTGGTCGCGCAAGCCGAGCACGTCCGCGAAGTAGTGCGCGCTGTTCTCGACCGTCGACTCGCCGACCTTGAACGCCGCGTCGGGAGCGGGCCCCGAGCGTTTCTCGATCACGAGCACGCTCGTCTGCGGACGGCGCCGCTTCAGCTGCAGCGCCAACGTGAGCCCGGCGAGCCCGCCGCCGAGGATTACGACATCGTAGTCCGTCTCGCCCATCCATTCACCCCGCTGTCGGTCGCGCAGCGCGGGATTGTACATGGGAGAATTGACCCGGCGCACGCGCAGGCACGCGGGGGGCTGACGGGACCCGCCCTCGGGCGGCCCCTGCCGTTGGTGTAGCGGGCGATGATGCGACGGGCGCCAGGCCCGTCGCATCACCGCCTTGCGTCGGTCGTTACTTCTTCGGGCAGGGTGCCTTGTAGGACGCCGTCACGATCACCGGTTTCGAAGGTTCGCCGTTTTCGGCGAAGATCACTTCGGTCTTGATCGGGAAGCCGCCCTTCGGGCACTTCGTCGGCACACGGCCGTAGTAGATCGTTTTGCCGTGCGACTTGATCGCCGAGCCGGCCTTGACGGTGATCGACTTGACCGACGCATACGGAGCGCCCGGGACGCTCGCAACGAGCGGCACTTCGGTGATCAGCTTCGGGCCGAAGCCGCCGGCGCCGCCGAGGTTCACGTATTTACCGCTCGAAAGGATTTCCAGCGACACGGGACTGTGCCCGTCGGTGAAGAACTCGATCCCGCCGCCCGGTGCGTAGAACGAGGAAAGTTCCGCGGCCTCTTCGACTCGTTCGGTTCCGAACGTCACGAAGCCGAGCACTTTGCCGATCGGACCCGCAGCCGAGCCCTTCGGACACTTGATCGGACCAAACTGTTCGAGCACCGTCGCCGAGCACGTCGGGAACCCGCTCGGGTGCAGCTTCGCGCCCTTCGCCAAGTAGAAGTTGACGCCGATGATCGGCGGCGGCGAGCCGGCGTATTCGGTCCCCGAGATCGAGTATTCGGCTTGCAGGGCAGCGCCAGCGCCGAGGATGTTGCCCGTGTGCGGGAAGCCCTTGATCGGGACGGCCTGTGCTTTGAACTTGACCGTCGGCACGGCCGACGCGGTACTGGCGAGCGCGAGTACGGCTAGGCCGACTACCGCGAGACAGGTAGATGCTCTGCGCATCGGAATCTTCTCCTCTGTTGATGGCAGGTCCGCCTCGATCCGGAAGTCCCGGGCCATGTGACCGTGGCCATGTGTCATTAAAAGTCAACACGCCTGTCGCTCTGAAGTTGCTCCGCGGAGGCCGGTCGCGCACACTGTCTGTATGAGCCGCATCGCGACCGGGTTCGATTCCCGCTCCACCGCCGCCGAGGTGGTCGCCGGCATCGACCTGGCTGGCAAGCGCGCGCTCATCACCGGCGGAGCGTCCGGGATCGGCGTCGAGACCGCGCGGGCGCTGGCTGGGGCAGGCGCCGAGGTCACGCTCGCCGTGCGCGACCCGCGCGCCGCGGGGCAGGTGGCAGCGGACATCACCGCCAGTTCGGGGAATCCGAATGTGCACGTGGCAGCACTCGACCTGCTCGACCGCCTGTCGATCGCCTCGTTCATCGCCGACTGGCAGGGGCCGCTGCACATGCTCGTGAACAACGCCGGCGTGATGGCGATACCCGAGCTGCAGCTCACGCCCGAGGGCTGGGAGCTGCAGTTCGCGACCAACCATTTGGGGCACTTCGCCCTGGGGCTCGGGCTGTACGACGCCCTCGCCGCCGGCGCGCCCGCGCGCATCGTCGCCGTCAGCTCGAGCGCGAACCTGCTCTCGCCGGTCGTCTTCGACGACATCCACTTCGCGTTCCGTCCTTACGATCCCGTGCTCGCCTACGGCCAGTCCAAGACGGCCGACGTCCTGTTCGCTGTTGCCGTTAGCGCCCGCTGGGCCGCCGAGGGGATCACTGCGAACGCGCTCAACCCCGGGGCCATCCAGACCAACCTCCAGCGCCACGTCGGCGGCAGCCTCACGACGCCGCCGGAGCTGCAGAAGACGCCCGAGCAGGGAGCCGCCACGTCAGTCCTGGTGGCGACCTCGCCGCTGCTCGACGGTGTAGGTGGCCGCTACTTCGAGGACTGCAACGAGGCCGCCGCGGTCACGCGCCGCACGCCCGGAGAGTTCGCCGGCGTGGCCGCATATGCGCTTGACCGAGGCAACGCTGAGCGCCTCTGGCAGGAGTCGCTGCGCCTGCTCGGCTGAGCCGATCGACTGCTGCCCTAGCATGGTCGGAAACCGATGACTGAGGGGACCCATGGGACTCACCGACCGGCTCAAGGACCTGAAGACGAAGGCCACCGACGCGGCCACCGAGCACAGCGACAAGATCGGCGACGTCGTCGAGAAGGCGGCCAGCACCGCCGATCAGCGAACCGGCGGCAAGTACCACGAGCAGATCCAGAAGGCCGGCGCCAAGGCGGGGAGTCTGGTGGACGGTCTCAAGGGGGCCGACCAGCAGCCCGCAGACGCCGGCTCCGACGCAGCAGACGGGCAGGCCGACGCGAACGGAGCCGCGGGGGCGACGGGGCGGTAGATCGGTGCTGTCGCTGCAGCCGGTCAGTCGGCCAGGCTCGCGCGTTGCCGGTTCGCGCGCAGCCAGCGTCGCCAGTTCGTGCACAGCCAGCGTCGGCGGTTCGTGCACAGCCAGTTCACAAGGTTGTTACACAGAACGCATGTGTCTTATCTTGACCAGGCTCCGGCGCTGGGACTGTACGATGGGACGATGCGAAGAGGGTTCGCCGTCGGGAGGCGAAGCGGATGACGGCTCGTCGCGCACGGATCGCAGCGGCGCTGCTCGTGCTCGCCGTCGTCGTGCTCGGGTCCAGCGCGAGCTCGTTCGCCGCCGCCGGTAAGTCGGCCTACCGGGTGCAGCGTCTGTGTCACGCGCCGCGTCCACTGAGCGCATCCTGCACAGGCCTGGAGCTCGTGCCGACCCCCGCCACGGCCGCGGATCTGCAGGCCGAAGCGGCCGTACAAGGCGTCGGCGCGCGCGGTGCCGCGAGCCCCGCCGTCACCTATCCACACCCGTTCGCGGGCTTCCTGACACCGCAGAGCCTGCACGCCGCCTACTCGCTGCCGAGCGAAACCCCGGCCTCCACCCTGCAGACCGTCGCGGTCATCGACGCGTTCGACGATCCGACCGTGGAAGCCGATCTGGCGGTCTATGACGAGCAGTTCGGGTTGCCACCCTGCACCGCTGCGAACGGCTGCTTTCACAAGCTCAACGAGCAGGGGCACGCGAGCCCGCTGCCGCACAAGAACGGCGAATGGGCAGGCGAGATCTCGATCGACGTGCAGATGGCTCACGCCATCTGCCAGGGTTGCCGCGTGCTGCTCGTCGAGGCCAGCAGCGAAGAATTCAGCGACCTGGGCGCAGCCGTCAACGCGGCCGTTGCCGCCGGCGCGACAGAGATCAGCAACTCCTACGCCGGCCCCGAGGAACCAGCGTTCGCGAGCATCTACGACGAATTCAACAGCGACTTCTACGAGCACCCAAAGCTCGTCATCGCGGCCTCCTCCGGCGACTGCGGCTACCTCGACGAGGTCTGCGGGGGACACGCCGCGGACTTCCCGGCCGACGCGCCGAACGTGCTTGCGGTCGGCGGTACCAGCCTGACCGAAAAGAAATCGACATGGAGTAGCAGCGTCTGGGAAGAAGGCGGCAGCGGCTGCAGCCAGCTGTTCACGGCGCCGTCATGGCAGAGCTCGGTCGATGACTTCGCCGCCACCGGCTGCGGCAGCGAGCGCTCGATCGCCGACCTGGCCGCGATCGGCGATCCGAACACCGGCGTCGACGTCTACGACAGCACTCCGGAACGCGGCGGCGCTTCGACGGGCTGGACGGTGTTCGGAGGCACGTCCGTCGGCTCGCCGATCGTCGCCGCCGAGTTCGCGCTCGCCGGTGGCTCGCAGAACGTCGACTTCCCCGCCGCCACCGTCTACAGCCACGCGGGCGACAGCAGCGCCCTGTACGATGTGATTGCGGGCAGCAACGGCTCATGCGGCAAAACGATCGCCTGCAAAGCCGCCGTCGGCTATGACGGCCCGACCGGAGTCGGCAGCCCCGTCGGCCTGGGGGCATTCTCGGTGCTCGGCAGCCCGGCCAACACATCCCGACCGACGATCTCGGGCCTCGCCCAGCAGGGCAGCACGCTGACCGCGAACCAGGGCGAATGGACCAACAACTCGACGACGACCGCCGACCAGTGGGAGGCGTGCAACGCCGCCGGCTCGGCCTGCTCCGCGATCGCCGGTGCGAGCGCGCCGACCTACACGCTCACCGCCGCGCAGGTCGGCTCCACGATCCGCGTTCAGGAAACGGCTGAAAACGCAGCCGGCAGCGGGCCACCAGCCGCCTCGATTCAGACCGCGACCGTCGGTTCGAGCGTCCCGGCGATTGTCGGCTTCACGCCCGCCAGCGGGATCACCGGCAGCGACGTGACCGTCGAAGGATCGGCTCTCGGCGGCGTGACCAAGCTCCAGTTCGGTGGGTTGCAGGCCAAATTCAACGTGATCTCTGCGACCCTGATCGAAGCCACGGTGCCCGACGGCGCCGTCCCCGGCGCGATCTCCGTGACAGCGCCGCTCGGCACGGCGAAAAGCATCGCCAGCTTCACGCCCACGTTCTCGGTGACCTCGGTCAAGCCGCTCAGCCGACCGCCCGGCAAGTCCGTCACGATCAGAGGGGTCGGCTTCAACAGCAGCTCGATCGTCAGCTTCGGCGGGCATCCCGCGAAAACGAAATTCCTCTCATCGAAGAAGCTCAAGGCCACCGTCCCCGTCGGAGCGCAAGAAGGGCCGGTTGCCGTCGCCAACACCTCCGCGCCCGTCGGCACCGTCGAGGGCGCCGGCAGCTTCAAGCCCTGAGCCGCGTTCTGGCCCCGAGCGGCGTTCTGGCCCCGAGCCGCGTTCTGGCCCCGAGCGGCGTTCTGGCCCCGAGCGGCGTTCTGGCCCCGAGCGGCGTTCTGGCCCCGAGCGGCGTTCTGGCCCCGAGCGGCGTTCTGGCCCTTGAGCCGTGTCCTGCCGTTTTACTCGCCGGGCGTCTCAGGCGCGGCGATCGCGAACACGATGTGCCGGCGCGCCAGCGTGAGATACGGATGCAGCTCGATTGGCCCCCCGTCGAGCGGCGCGACGGTGACCTCGGTGAGCGTGATGAAATCGCGCTCAGAGGCGTTCAAGACATCGGACACGCGGCTGCGATAGCCGTCGCGTGCGAGCGTCAGGACGCCCTCGATCCGATGACGCTCGGTCTCGATCCTGATCCGCTCCCGGCGGTGGTCCATCCCAGGGGGATCGCCCTCGCCCACAAGCTCATCGACGCTCATCGGCTCATTATCGGCTCTCAACGGCTGACCGTGTAATTCCGCGTCACGGTCGTGCGCCGGCCAGTCGGTCCGACGGCGACGATTCGTACGCGCGCCGTCATCGCGCGCCGGCTTCCGAGCTCGCGGCGCAGCCGGCGCAGTGCGCCCCGTCCGACGCGCAGCCGCACATGACCGCTCACTGTCGCCGGCAGCCCGCGCGCCGACGCCACGAGCCGCACCGTGCCGCGATGGCCGACCGGGGAAAGAGTTGCCGTGGCGAGGATCCGGCAGCCTCGCTGGCAGGCGACCGCCAGCGTCAGCGCGCGCCGTGACAGCACCCCGTGGCTACGCGGGAGGCTCACGCTCAGTACCGGCGCGACGTCGAGCGGTGGCGGCCACGCGCCAGGCGCCAGACACCCCGCCCCCGCGGGGGACACGGGATCAAAGCGCTCCACACGGTTGTTGTTCGTGTCCGCCACGTACACGTCGCCCGCGCAATCCACCGCGATCGCCCGCGGCTGGGACAGCTCGCCCGGACCCGCACCGCGAACGCCCCACTTCGCCAAGAAGCGCCCACCCGCGTCGAACACCTCCACGCGGTTGTTTTCGCTGTCGAGCACATACACCCGCCCGGCCGCGTCGACTGCGACGCCGGCCGGGGAGTGCACGCGTCCGTTGCCGGTGCCGCGGGAGCCCCATTCGGCGAGTACGTTGCCGCCCGACGAAAGCTCCACGATCCGGTTGTTCGCCGTGTCCGCGACGTACAGGTTCCCCGATCCGCCGACCGCGACCGCTGCCGGGTGGTTGAACGCGCCCGGTGCGCTGCCCGCCGCTCCGTTGCCTTCGCCCGCGCCCCATCTTGCCACCAGGCTGCGGTTCGGGCCGTACACCAGCACGCGGTTGTGGTTCGTGTCAGCCACGTAAACCTGGCCAGACGCCGCGGACACCGCGACCGATCCCGCACTCGATAGCTGTGCCCCGCCGAGATCGGCAGGGCCGCCGAGTTCGTCGAGGAACGTGCCGTCCCCCCACAATCGTGCCAGGCGGGCATTGGCCGTATCGGCCACGTACACCGATCCGCGTGGATCGATCCCGATACCCGCTGGCAACCTGAAACCCGGCGAGTGGCCGCCCGCGGCCGTCCACTGGCCGGTGTACGCGTCGCTTGCCGGCGCGAACAGGTCGATGCGGTTGTCGATCGTGTCCGATACGAGCAGCCGGCCCGTCGGGTCGATCCCCAGCCCGCGCGGCAGCACCAGGCCCCCGGGCCCACGCGCCGAGATCCCGATCGTGCGCAGGAAGTTGCCGTTCGTGTCGTACACCTCGACGCGATCGTTCGCCGTGTCCGCGACATACGTGTCCCCCGCCGGATCGCTCGCCAGCGCCCGCGGAAACGCGAGTTGACCCGGTTTCGAGCCGAAGCCGCCCCACGCGCCCGCGAACGCCAGCTGCGGGGTCAGCTTCACGACCCGGTGGTTGATGTCGTCAGCCACGTAGGAGTTGCCCGCGGCGTCCAGCGCCACGCCGTAGGGGAAGCCGAACTCGCCCGGGCCGGTTCCATGCGAGCCCGCTTCCGCTTCGAACGCGCCTTCCGGGCTGAATTTCTCGATCCGGTGATTGTCGTCGTCGCTGACCAGCACCTCGCCTTCGTTCGCCGCCACCCCGCGCGGGTAAGAGAACTGGCCGGGCTGGCCTCCCTTCGTGCCCCACTGCATCGCTTCGCCGCCTTCGAGGTTGAAACGCTCGATCCGGTTGTTGCCCGAGTCGGCGACGAACACATGATTCCCCGCCACCGCGATCCCACCGCCCGGCGGCTGGGTCGGGTCCTGCGAGGAGCCGAAGTTGAACTGGCCCAGTTCGCTGCCGCGGCGGCCCCAGTCGGTGATGAAGTTCCCGTTCGCGTCGAACTTCTGAATCCGGTCGTGGCTGGAGTCGACCACGTACACATTCCCCGCAGCGTCAGTCGCCAGGCCTCCGATCGGACCGAACTGGCCGTGGCCGCCGCCGTAGGAGCCCCACTGCGTCTCGAACGTTCCGGCCGCCGTGAACTTCTGCACGACGAAGCTCAGCTGGTCGGCGACGTACACATCGCCCTGCGTGTCCACCGCCACGGCCTCCGGGAAACGCAGCATGCCTTCCGCGCGCTGCCCGACGATCTGCACCCTCGCGTACGGGCAGCCGCTCGTACCGGAGCCCGGGCATCCGTCCGCGGACGCGCCCGCGGCACTCACGCCAGCCCACAGGCAGGCGAGGGCGATCGCGAGGCGACGGGCGAGGCGACGGTGGGGAGAGGTCATCGCGGGATCACAACACGTTTCGGTGAGCAGAGGTGTGGTTGTCCTGCAACAAACGCTGTATTACCATGGCTATACAGCGTTCGCAACGGGAAGACATGGCAACCGCCACCGCCCGCCCGCCATCGCCGCCTGCCGATCCCTCTCGAGTGGGATGTCAGCCGATGCGCTCAGGAGTGCGGGCCGGAAGCCCGGCGCGCGCCGGGGGCACAGCCGCAACTCGCCCGGCCGAGCTCGGGTGGTTGAGCTCTTCGCGCACGATGTACAACGGTCGGTGCTTGACCTCGTCATAGATGCGCCCCACGTACTCACCGATCACGCCGAGCGCGATCAGCTGGATGCCCCCGAGCAGCAGGATCGCGATCGTGATCGAGCTGAAGCCGGGTAGATAGGAGTCGGCGATGCGCAGGCCGATCACCACGGGGATCGCGATGAACGCGACGCTCGCCGACAGCAGGCCGGCGTACGTGGCCAGCTGCAGGGGCAGGTGCGAGAACGACGCGATCGCGTCGAGCGAGAAGCGCAGCATCTTGCGCAGGGTGTACTTCGTCTCTCCCGCGTGGCGCGCGTCGCGCTGGTAGGAGACGGCCGTCTGGGTGAAGCCGACCCACACCGTCATCCCGCGCAGGAAGCGCGAGCGCTCGGTCATCGCCAGCAGTGCGTTCAGCGCCCTACGGTCGAGCAGGCGGAAGTCGCCGGAGTTCGGCTCCAGATCGACCTGCGCGAGCTTGTCGAACAACCTGTAGAACCACGACGCGGTCGCGAGCTTGAACGCAGTCTCGCCTTCACGCTGCTTACGCACCGCGTACACGACATCCGCTCCCTGGCTCCACTCGGCGATCATGTCGGGAATTAGCTCAGGCGGGTCCTGCAGGTCGGCGTCGATCATCGCCACAACGTCTCCGACCGCGTGCTCCAGACCGGCAGTCAGGGCGGCCTGGTGGCCGAAGTTGCGCGACAGGTGGATCACGCGCACGCGGGGATCGGTCGCGGCGATCCGATCGAGCAGCTCCGGCGTGCGATCTGAGCTGCCGTCGTTGACGAGCAGCAACTCGTACTCGTAGTCGGCGATCGCGGCGCTCGCGCGGGAAACGAACTCCTCGACCAGCTCCTGCTCGTCGTAGACCGGCGCGACGACGCTGAGCAGGACGGGGGCTCGAGGTGGAGTATCGGACATGATCATTGCCTTCCCGCGGGCCCGCGTCGGAGTCGCGGTCAAGCCAGCTTCGACGAACGTCCTAAGCCGGCGCTCAACTTATCGTTCATCCTGTGTGTGGATGTCTTCCGAGCGCGCCGATACCCAGGAATCGCAGACAAGCGTAGCGCGACCACCGCGCCGCTTGGGCGCGCCGGTGCTCGTCCAGTTCCTCAAGTTCGGCATCGTCGGCGTGTCCAACACGCTGCTCGCGTTCACCGTGTACACGGTGCTGCTGAAGGTGTTCGGCGTGTGGTACCTGGCGGCGTCGGCGCTCGGCTTCGCCGCCGGTGCCACCAACGGCTTCCTGCTCAACCGCCGCTGGACCTTCCGTGAGCACGTCGGCGACGCGTTCACCCCCGTCCGCTGGGCGATCGTCCAGACCTGTGGCCTGGGCATCAACGAGCTGTTGCTGTTCCTGTTCGTGCACGATGCCCGTCTCGACGAGCTGCTGGCGCAGGTGTTCGCATCGGCGGTCGTCACGATCACCACGTTCCTGGTCAACCGCGCGTGGACGTTCCGCGTGCAGGCGCCCGTCGCGGCCCTCGACGGCGAGCTCTAGTCGAACACGGCCAGCAGCGAGAGCCCGGCCGGAATCCGCCCGCCGCGCGCGATCAGCGCGGCCTCCAGCGACAATGGGAGCTCCAGCAGCCGGTTGACCGGCTCCGGCGGGATCCACAGGTCGAGGCTCGACTCGGTCGTCTTGGTGTTCACGCGGTCGAGTACCCGCAGCAGGATCGCGGCGGGCAGCAGCAACGAGTTGAAGTACGTCGTGCGCAGCTGCTTCCAGCCGGCCTGCTCGGCGACGCGCTGCAGCGAGCGGCGGGTGTAGCGGCGGTGGTGGTGGTTGATCTCGTCGTGGCCGCTCCACAGCCACTGGTAGGCGGGCACCATGATCAACAGCGCGCCGCCAGGTGCAACCGTGCGACGGAGCTCGCGCAGCGCGGCGAGGTCGTCCTCGAGATGCTCGATCACGTCGAGGCTCACGGCTAGGTCGAAGCTGTCGTCGGCGAACGGCATCTCCAGGACCGAGCCCGCGATCACCTCACCGGCATCGCGCTCCCGGGCCAGGGCGACGCTCGTCTCAGACAGCTCCACGCCCGTGACCGTCCCCGAGCGCGCGAGCTCGACCATGTTGCGCCCACTCCCGCACCCGGCATCCAGGATGCGCGCGCCAGGCGGCAGCTCGAGCCCTACGATCACGCCGTCGAGCACCGTTCGCCGCCCCCGGTACCACCAGTGGCGGTCCTCCGCCTGGTGCGTTTGGCGCTCGTAGTCCCTATCCATCCGGGAGCATCCTTTCCTAAACCCGATCGTCGGTGCGGTGTGCCCGCGACGCGGGTGCCCTTCCCGAGCGTGGCGCGGCGCTCCGAATCGCGTACTCGATCGACGCGTGTTCGCCCTGCCACACCGCCAGCGCGTCGCCGCTGGCCGGGTCCAGCGCGACCGTGGCGTTTCTGACGGGGCCCGGCGGGGCCACCTGCTCGGGCTCGCCGAACACCGCCCGCCCGGGAAGCGTGTCGATCCCACGCGCGGCGAAGATCGCCTGGCGACGTGTGTCCGGAGGGCCCGCGGCGGTGAGCAGTGGCTCGGTCCACAGCACGAGCGCTTCGCCGTCCGGCCCCGATGCGAGGCCCGACAGCAGCGCATCCGCGCCGGCCGGGGCGATCGTGCTGGTCGCCCGTACGCCTTTCAGGTCCACCGGCGCGGTGCGCACCACCCAGTGGCCGTTCGCGGCACCGGCCCACGCGAGCATCACGCTCTCGGAGCTGAGCCTGACGAGCGTCGGGGATGCGGCCGGAGACGGCAGGCCGTCGGGGTTGTGGAAGCGCTCCAGCAGCTGCGGGGAGCCGAAGCGCACGCCCGTCGCCGAGCGATCGATGTACACGGAGGTCTCGCTCCCGCGCTGCTCGGTCCACGCGACGATCGCGCGGCTGTCGTCGCTCAGCAGGGCTGTGAGGTGAGTGCTCGTGACGGCCCGCGCGAGCCGCTGGATCGGGTGGTGCGTGCCTGACGCCGGCTCCTCGCGCGCGTAGATCGCACCGCCGTGAGCCCATACGGCCAGCGCGTCGCTACGGTAGTCCATCGCCAGTGTCAGCGCCCGCGGCGAGCCCGCACCGGAGCTCGCGGAGGCGTCGCGGACGAACCGGTGTGAGAAGAAGCGCTCGACATGAACCCGCACACCCGTCGAGCCGGCCGTGCCCGGCGGCGGCGAGGCGAGCGCCACGTCTCCCAGATAGGCCGTCGTCAGCGCCATCGGCAGGGCCGAGCCCTGGGAGGGCGCGAGCGTCGAGAACGGGCCGCCGGCTGCGCCCTGGATCAGCAGCCCTTCCGCGGGCGTCCCCGGGGCTGACCCGCCGATCACGATCTGGCCGTGCGGGCCGCCGGCAGCCACGAGCGGCGCGCCGAGCGCGATCGGTCGCCCCGCCGCCGTGCGCGGGATCGCCGACGCTCCGAGCAGCTCGCCGCGGCCGATGCGCGACACGCGCGCTCCTGTGCCCCCGGGGCAGCCGGCGGCCGCGCTCCATACGACCGCGCCGTGGCCGGTGGCGTGGCGCGGGCTGTTGCTCGGAAAGATCACCCGCGCCGCCGGTGCCGCCGCGCAACTGCTCACTGCCGCCGGCGCCGACCACGGACCGGCGGACGGTTGTGCGGGCGGCACGTCAGCGGCCGGAGCGGTATGCGCCGGTGCCCCGGCCAGCACGGCCGTCGCGGCGAGCACGCCCGCGACCAGCATCGGGGATGCCAGCCGCGACACGCTCGATGACCGGTTGTGGCCGACGCGTCCTGCGCTCAGGATGCGAGCGCCGCGCGCAGGAAGCTTACAGTGCGATCCCAGGAGGTCTGGGCGTGCTCCGGGTCGTGGGTTCCCAGGCGGTTGGTGTCATTGAAGAACGCGTGCCCGGCGTCCTCGTAGAAGTGGAACGTCGTCTCGGCACCGGCGTCTCGCAGCTCAGACTCGAGCGCCTGCGCGGCCTCCACGGGGACGAATTCATCCCCCGTGCCGAAGTGCCCGAGCACCGGCCCTTTGATGTTCGTGAAGTCGGGCCTGCCGTGGGGCATCACGTAGTAGTAGCTGACGGCCGCAGTGACCTTCGGGCAACTCGCCGCCGCCCACACCGACAGTCCTCCGCCGAGGCAGAACCCGACCGAGCCGATGCCCGAGCCCTCGACGCCGGGCTGAGAACTGAGGAAGTCGGCGGCACCGCACATGTCCTGCTCCGCCTGGTCCATCGACAGCGCCATCATCTTCTGTTCCGCCTCGCTCGGCTGCGTGGTCGTCTCGCCGCGGTACAGGTCGGGCGCGAGTGCGTAGAAGCCCTCAGCCGCGAAGCGGTCGCAGATCGAGCGGACGTGCTCGTCCAACCCCCACCACTCCTGTAGGACGATCGTCGCCGGGCCGTGCTCGCCGGCGGGGACCGCCAGATAGCCTGGTGCGCTGCCAGCGCTGGTGGGGAACTCGATATCGGGCATGTCTGGCTCCTTCGGTCCGGTGGCTGGATTTGGGGCCCCGCCGGCTCGCTCCCAGCGGAGCCGGCGGCGGCGAAATACTCTCACGGTGGCGAGCCGCGTGCGCAGCATCCAAGCTGGTACGTCCGCACCCGTCAACCGGTGGGCCGAGACGCCGGGATATGGTGTCCCGCGCAGTTGCAGCGCGACCCGTCCGACCGACGAGGAAAGGCAGCGTCATGGATGCCGTCAACCACCAGGTACGACTCGCCGCCCGGCCCGTCGGCCTTCCGGAGCCCAGCGACTGGAGCTACACCGAGGAACCCGTCACAGAGCCCGGCGACGGCGAGGTGCTCGTCAAGGTTCGCTACCTGTCGCTCGACCCGGCGATGCGCGGCTGGATGAACGAGGGGCGCTCCTACATCCCGCCGGTGGGCATCGGCGAGGTGATGCGCGCGTTCGCTGCCGGCGAGGTGATCCTCTCGAACGATCCCAACCACGTGCCCGGCGACCACGTCGCCGGGCTGCTGGGCGCACAGGAGTACGCGGTGGCCAACGCTAAGGCGGTCTTCAAGGTCGACACCGACATTGCGCCACTGCCGGTCTATCTCGGCGCGCTGGGGATGCCGGGAGTGACCGCGTACTTCGGCCTGCTCGACGTCGGCAGGCCGGAGGCCGGTAACACGGTGGTCGTCTCCGGCGCCGCTGGGGCGGTCGGTGGGCTGGTCGGTCAGATCGCAAAGCTGAAGGGGTGCCGCGTGGTCGGGATCGCGGGTGGCGCGCAGAAGTGTCGCTACGTGGTCGATGAGCTCGGCTTCGACGCGGCGATCGACTACAAGGCCGAGGAGCTCGGCGCCGCCCTCGGCGAGCACTGCCCCCACGGGATCGACGTGTACTTCGACAACGTCGGCGGAGAGATCCTCGACGCCGCGCTCGCGCACCTCGCCAGGTTCGCCCGGGTGGTCCTGTGCGGAGCGATCTCGCAGTACAACGCCACTGGTGTGACGAAAGGCCCGTCCAACTACATGGCGTTGCTGGTCAACCACGCGAGCATGACCGGCTTCGTGATGTCCGACTACCTCGACCGCTACAACGAGGCGGTCAGGCAGATGGCCGCATGGCTCACGGCCGGCGAACTGATCGCGCTCGAGGATATCGCGGTCGGGCTGGAGAACTTCTCGGACACGCTGCTGCGGCTGTTCAGGGGCCAGAACCTGGGCAAGCTCGTGCTCGAGGTCGGCTCCGCCTGAACACTCGAGGCGCTCATGAGCGGTGGGCGAGTCCGCGCAGCGGCTCGTCGACCCCCAGCATCGGCGTATCGACATCCAGGCGCTCGAGCATCCGGGTTTCGCGCGGCAGCAGGCCGAGCCCGAACGCGACGCACGCGAGCACGGAGCCGCCGAGCATCACCTCGACCGCCCCGAGCCGTGCGGCGAGCGGACCCGCGAGGATGTAGCCGAGCGGCAGCAGCGCGTAGGAGACCATCCAGTCGTAGGAGGTGACGCGGGAGAGCTTCGCCGGCGGGATGCGCTCGGCCAGCGCGGTCAGCCACCACACGTCGAACAGGGCGATGCCGACGCCCGCAAGAACGGTCGCCGGGACCACCGCGAACAGCGTCACTCCGCTCGCGTACAGGATCGCCGTCAACGGCCACGCCAGCATCGCGAGCATCGCCAAGCGCATCGGGAAGCGCGGTCGCCACCCCACGCCGACCAGCGCGCCGGCGATCGTGCCGAGACCAAGCGCCGACTCGACGAGGCCGTACACGGCCGTGTGACCGTACTGCTGGCGTGCGATCAACGGTCCCAGCACGAACCACGGCGCGAGCGCGCAGAACAGCGCGACACAGAACGACGCGAGCGTTGCCCACACCCATGCCCGCGAGCGTACCTCGCGGGCGCCCTCGCGGATTTCGCTCCACACGCTGCTGCGCGCCGCCGAGCTGGGTTCTCCCGCGTGTGCCCCGCGTGACCGTGGGCGAACCCCGGAGAGGAACGCGGCGCTCACCAGGAACGTGGCTGCGTCCAGCGCGAACGCCCAGCCGGCGCCCGCGCCGAGCACGAGCACGGTCGCGAGCGCCGGACCGGCGAATTCGGCGACGTTGCTCGACATGCCCGTGATCGCGGTCGCCTGCTGGATGTCGGCCTCCGGGACCGTCTGCGGAAGCAGCCCGTTGGCGGCCGGGCGGAAGAACGCCTCGGCGCTGCCGAAGCCCACCTCGATCGCGACGAGCAGCCAGATGCTCACGGGGCCCGAGAAGATCAGCACCGCAAGCAGGGCGTGCAGTGCGAAGCGCACCAGGTCTGTCGCGATCATCACCCGGTTGCGCGGCAGGCGGTCGGCCCACACCCCGCCGAACAGCAGAAACGCCACCAGCGGCAGGCTCTGCGCGGCGAGCACCAGCCCAAGATCGGTCGCGCTCCCGGTTTGTCCGATCACGAACAGCGCGAGCGCGACCAGCACGATGTTGTCGCCGATCACGCTCGCTGACTGCGCGAGCCACAGCCGTCGAAAGTCGCGGTGTCCGAGGACCCGCCAGATCTCGCCGAAGCTATTCATCCCGCCCGCCAGCTTGACGCAGCGGCGTGGCGCGCGACGGCGTTCGGACTACACGGCGACGGCCGCGCCTCTGCGCCCGGCGAGCCGCTCCTCCGCGTAGCGCCTGCCCCGCTCGGGGTCGCCGGTGGCCAGCGTCGCGATGTCGGCGAGCGTGGCGATTCGCCCGAAGCCTCCCCACGTCCCGTCGGGGACCTCCGGGGTGAACACCCACACACGTCCCGGGTCGCGAGGGTGCGCGCCCTGCTCTGCGTCGAGCACGGCAGCCGTGATCTCAGCCACCATCGCCTGGCGACGGTCGGCGTCGTACTGGCCTTCCGGCACCGACGCGACGAAGCGGTAGTGCGGGGCGCTCGCCGGCGCGCCCGCGACGTAGACCGCCTCGGGGCGGTGGACGAACAACCATGCGATCGAGCGCACCTGCGGGTTGGTCGGGTCTGCTCCCTCGTTGATGATCAGTAGGTCTGTCAGATCGCTCAGCAGCTGCTGCTCAGCTGTCGGCGAGAGCGCTCCGGTGGGGATGTACGCGTCGAGCATCGGCATCGCGGGGAAAACCTCCCTCCGGCCTGCGGCCGGACTCATCATTCAGATGGTCACTCTGCTAACAAGAGCGACCAGGAGGCTGCGACCATACCCGACTGACTCCTCTTATGCAAGCGATAGACTGAGACGATGAAGCGGAGCGCCCTGGACCATCACCCCTGCTCGATAGCGCGCACGCTCGACGTCGCCGGAGAGTGGTGGACGCCGCTGATCCTCAAGGACATCGCCTATGGCGTCCGGCGCTTCGGCGAGCTCCAGGAGGACCTGGGTATCTCGGCGAACGTCCTCTCGGACCGGCTCGAGGCGCTCGTGCGCGAGGAGATCCTTCAGACGCACGTCTACCAGGAGCGACCGCGACGCCACGAGTACCGCCTGACCGACAAGGGCGCCGACTTGATCCCCGTGCTGCTCGCGCTGATGCAGTGGGGCGATCGCTGGAAGTGGCCCGACGCTCGCGGACCGGTCCGCGTGCTGCACGAGCCGTGCGGCCACGACGTGCACGTCGAGGTCCGCTGCGAGCACTGCGAGCGCGAGGCGGCGGCCGGCGAGCTGCGAGCCAAGGCCCGGCGGGGCGTGGTCGATCCGCCCGCCGAGGGCGCGCCCGGGAGCGTCACCGGGGCCCGTCTGGTCTCCGCAGCGGACGGCGTTGCTATAGCTCGAGCGTCGTCCCCTCGGTGGCCACGATGACGTTGCCTGCGCCGCCGCCAAGACGAGCCGCGAGCCCATCGAGCGCGTCGTCCGTGCGGTCGTGGCGGTGGTGGAACAGAGCTACCGACCGTGCGCCCGCGCGCGCGGCGAGCCCGACGGAGTAGTCGGCCACCGCGTGCCCGAAGCGCGCCTCCGCGGCGAGCTCCGCCGGGAACAGTTGCGAGTCGTGCACGAGCAGGTCAGCACCACTCGCCAGCTCGACAGCCGCGGGGTGATAGACGCCGAAGCCGTCATCGCCCGGGCCGAGCGACGTGGGGCAGTGGTCGGGCATGTACGTGAGCGTCGAATGCCCGTCGCTCACGCGATAGCCGAACGTGCGACCGCCCTTGTGCGGGATCTCCCGTGTAAGCACGGTGAAGCCCTCGATCTGCTGCTCGCCGGGGGCGATCGTCGCGAACGTCCACTCGCCTCGCAGTTCGGTCGGCCCGACGGGGAAGTACGGCGGGGACATCATCCCGGCGAGCACGCTCGCCGCGTCCTGCCCGCTTGCCTGCTCGGGGAGCACAACGTGAACGCGCGAGTCGGTGCGGTCCGCAGCCGCGAAGAACGGCAGCCCGTGTGTGTGGTCCCAGTGCACGTGGGTGAGCAGGATCGTGCCCGCGAACGCCCCGCCGTCGAGCAGACCCGTCACGCAGTGCAGCCCCGCGCCCGCGTCGAGGACCAGCGTGGGCGTCGGCGCGTCGTCGTGTGCGAGCGCCAGGCACGACGTGTGGCCTCCATAGCGGAGGAAGTCGGCGCCCGGCGCGGGCGTCGATCCCCGCACACCGCAGAAGGTAACCCGCAAGCGGCTCAGCTCCGGCCGTGACCGGTGCAGAGGTGCCGTGGGCGGGGCACATGAGGGATCCGCGTCAGCGGATCGATCGAGCTGTGGTGGCTCATCAGTTCATTATCTTCCACCGGCCGTCCGCTTGTCTATAGGACGAGGGAGGCCGCGCTCCGGCAGCGCTCCGAGGACTGATGTGGCGCGTAGGCCGTGCAGGCGGCCAGGCTGCTCGGCGCGGGACGCGTCGTCGCCGCGGCACGCTCGCAGCAGGGCCTCGAGCGCTGCATCTCGCTCGTCGCCGACGCCGCAGTGCGTCTCGATGATTCCGAGGAGCTCTCGGGCGCGCTGGCCGACGCGGCCGACGGGCGCTTGGATGTCGTGGTCGACCCGCTGTTCGGCGAGCCGTTCACGGCCGCTTTGAGCGCCGCGAGCTTCGGCGCTCGGATCGTGCAGCTCGGCGCCAGCGCGGGCGCCGAGGCGGTCGTCTCATCGCCGGTGATCCGCGGGAAGATGCTCGTGATCATGGGCCTCACGCTCGCCGCCGCTCCGTCCACTGTGAAGGCCGACGCCTATCGGCGGCTGGCTGCGGCGGCCGTCGGGGGCGAGATCGTGGTGCAGACAGACCGCATCCCGCTCGAGCAGGTCGGTGCGGCATGGGAGCGCCTCGGCTCCGGTGCCCACCGCAAGGTCGTAATCGTCCCCTGAGTCGCGCTTCGGGCAGGAGCTACTTGCGTTTCGGGCAGCAGCTACTTGCGCTTGGCTTGGTGTTCGAGCACCTTGCCGAACGCCGTCTCCAGCTGCGTGGTCATGCGCTGCTTGAACAGCGCGAGCAGTGCCTCGGAGGCCAACGGCCGCAGTGAGCCGACAGCCTCGATCAGCTCGTCCCAGCCGTCGTCCGGTTGCCCAGCCTGATCGAACGGCTCCCACAGCTCTTTCAGGAACAGCTTGGTGAACGACCGCGAGATCGACTCGCAATCTCGGCTCACGCGCTCCACGAGCATGAGCGCGGCGTGCAGCGGGACGCCGAGCTCGACGACCTGCTCGGCAGCCCCCATCAGCGCGGGGCTTGGTACTTCGAAGCGTCCGTCGCCGAGCGGCACCAGCAGCCTCAGCTTGCGCACGCGCTCGACGTCTCTCGCGTCCAGCGCGCCGAAGCGGCTCGTCAGTTCCTCGGTCGTGATCAGCTCGGGAGCCTCGGGCTCATACGGCGTGGTGACCGCGGTGCGCAGGCCGATCAGGCGCGCGGCCAAGCCGTCCGAGCCGCTCAGCAGCCGCTCGATCGCCGCGAGGTTGAAGCCGTCGGCCTGCAGGTCGAGAATCAGGCGCAGTCGCGCCACGTGCTCGGCGTTGTAGTAGCCGACCCGGGCGCGAACCTCCGGCGGCGGTAGCAGCCCCCGCGTGTGGTGGTTGCGGATGTTGCGCACCGACATCCCGACCGCCGCCGCCAGCTGCTCGATGGTCAGGTCGTAGCCGGCCAGGGCCGACGCGTCCTCGCCCGCGTTGCCTGCGCGGTCGACAGCCGCTGCGCTCGCACGTGGTGCCACTGCATCTCAAGATACTACGTTTCATGTGCCCTCATTTGAGGTAACATCATTTCGCGTCATGTACTTCCTCATGCTCCAGTCGAACGAAACCAATGCTCCAGGCGGGCCTCGTGGCTGAACGTGGGGCGCTTCCACAGGTCTCCGCCGGTCGCCGCCGGGCGCTCGGCCTCGTCCGCTCGTTCACGTCGCCGCTGCTCCCCGACGACTACCTCGAGCTGATCAACCCGCTGTGGTCGACGCGTGAGCTGCGTGGCCGGATCGTGCGCGTCGAGCGCGAGACGCCCGACGCCGTCAGCGTGCTGATCAAGCCCGGCTGGGAGTGGCCGGGTCATCGCCCAGGGCAGTACCTGCGCCTCGGCGTCCAGGTCGACGGAATCCACCATTGGCGCGCGTACTCGCTGACCTCCGAGCCCGGGCGTGCGGACGGGTGCATCGCGATCACCCCCAAGCTCGTTCACGACGGCAAGGTCTCGCCGTTTCTGTTCAGCCGCGTGCGAGCGGGCGCGATCGTGCGTCTCGGCGGCGTGCGAAGGCACGTTCGTACTGCCCGATCCGTTCCCGCCGCGGCTGCTGTTCATCAGCGCCGGCAGCGGTATCACGCCGATCATGAGCATGCTGCGCGAGCTGGATGCGCGCGGCGCATTGCGCGACGTCGTGCACATCCACAGCGCACGCACCGCCGACGGCGTGATCTTCGCCCGCGGGCTCGAGCAGCTTCAACAACGCCACCCGGGTTATCGCCTCGCCCTGCGCCTCACCGCGCGACAGGGTCGGATAGCGCATACCGATCTAGATCTTCTCTGTCCCGACTGGCAACAACGCGAGACGTTCGTCTGCGGCCCGCGCGGGATGCTCGACGCGATCAGCACGCGCTGGCGTGAGGACGGCGATCCGCGGCGCCTGCATGTCGAGCGCTTCCAGCCCGACGAGCACGTTGGCGACGGCGAGCGCGGGCAGGGTGGGGCGATCCGCTTCTGCGCCTCCGGCGCCGAAGCCAGCAGCGACGGCGAGCAGCCGATCCTGATCGCCGGCGAGCGCGCCGGGGTGACCCTGCCTCACGGCTGTCGCATGGGCATCTGCCACAGCTGCGTCGGGCGGCTGCGCTCGGGGAGGGTCCGCGACCTGCGCACCGGCCGCGTCCACGGCCAGCCGGGCGAGCTGCTCCAGACCTGCGTCAACGCGCCCGAGGGCGCCGTCGAGATCGACCTCTAAAACCTCCAAGCGAACAAAGGAACCAGATATGGCAGCTACCGATACCGTCCGTCCGGCGAACCGCGCGATCCCTGCCCACGAGCAGAGCCCGCTGGCGAGCCTCTCGCCCGAGCAGCTCGAGCAGCTCGGCCGCGAGCTCGACGCGATCCACGACGAGGTCTACGCGGACCTCGGCGATCGCGACGCGCGCTACATCCGCGCCACGATCAGGCTGCACCGTCAGCTTGTGCTCGCCGCACGCGCGCTGCTGATCGGCTCGCGCTACAAGCCGTTGTGGCTCGCGGGCACGGCATCGCTCTCGCTGGCGAAGATCCTCGAGAACATGGAGATCGGTCACAACGTCATGCACGGACAGTGGGACTGGATGAACGATCCCGACATCAACTCCCAAAACTGGGACTGGGATACGGCCTCGCCGGCTGACGCGTGGCGTCACTCCCACAATTACGAGCACCACACGTTCACCAATATCCGCGGCAAGGACCGCGATCTCGGGTACGAGATCATGCGCATCGACCCGCACCAGAAGTGGCATCCCGTATATCTGTTTCAGCCGCTCTACAACCTGCTGCTGATGGGCTTCTTCGAGTGGGGTGTGGCGGTGCACGACCTCAACCGTGGGGCGATCCATTCGGGCGAGAAGTCAAGAGAGCAGGTAGTCGAGGAGCTCAAGGCGATCGGCGCCAAGGCCCGCGGTCAGATCGTCAAGGACTACATCGCCTTTCCCGCGCTCTCCGCTTTGCTCTCCGGCCGAGGATCACTGCGGTCGAGCCAGCGCTCGTTCAAGACGACACTCGCGGCTAACTTCACGGCGAACATCGTCCGCAACGTATGGGCCTACTCGATCATCTTCTGCGGGCACTTCCCCGACCAGACATACACGTTCAGTCAGGATGAGGTGGCGAACGAGACGCGCGGAGCGTTCTATGTGCGCCAGCTGCTCGGCGCCGCGAACATCGACGGCGGACCGCTGTTTCATCTGCTTGCCGGCAACCTCAGCTTCCAGGTCGAGCACCACCTCTACCCGGACATGCCCTCCAGCCGTTACGCGGAGATCGCACCGCGCGTGCGTGACATCTGCCATCGCTACGGCTTGCCGTACAACACCGGCCCGCTGCACAAGCAGCTCGGCGCAGTGCACCGCACGATCGTCAGGCTCGCGTTCCCAGGCGGCAAGGTACGTCCGAAGCCTGGCGCCTACCGCCCCGATCAGCTGTGAGCCATCTGCTGTGGGTCCCTCGCCCGTAGGCCAACGCGGCCCGCCGGCGGCCCTATGGCGCTCGGCTCAGCTCCACTCGCCGTCAGGCATCGCCCCGGCCGCGTTGCAGCCGGTGATGCCGCCGTCGAGCGGGATGATCGTGCCCGTCATGTATGCGCCCGCGCGTGAGGCCAGGAACATCGTCAGACCCGCTACGTCATCTCCGCGGCCGATGCGCCCGAGCGGAACTTCCCGCTCGACTGCCGAGCGTGCATCGGGATTGTCGAGCGCCCAGGCCATCATCCGGCTTTCGAACGGGCCAGGTGCGATCGCGTTGACCGTGATGTGCTCGGGTGCCAAGCGCCTCGCGAGGTGGCGCGTGAGCATGTGCACCGCGGCCTTGCTCGCGCTGTAGCTGTAGTTCGTCACGGACGGCGTGCGCAGGCCGTCGATCGAGCCGATGTTGATGACCCGGGCAGGGTCCTGCGCATTTGCCGAGGCGCGCAGCTCTGGAAGCAGGGCGACGGTCAGGTTGAAGATGCCTTCGACGTTCGTGGCGATCACCTTCTGCCAGCCGATCGCCGGGAACTCCTCCAGCGGCGCGCCCCACACGGCGCCTGCGTTATTGACCAGGATGTCCAGCGAATCGAAGCGCTCGCGGGTTGCTGCGGCGAGCGCCTGTGCGCCCTCGACGGTCGAGATGTCGCCCGGGACAGCGTGGCAGTCGCCGAGCGCGCCGAGCTGCTCGCCCGCTGCCTCGATATCGGCCGTCTTGCGCGATGAGACGATCACACGGGCGCCCGCGCGCACGAGGCCGTCTGCGATCATCAGCCCGATCCCGCGAGAGCCCCCGGTCACGAGGGCGGTCTTGCCCGAGACGTCGAACAGGTCGCTCATCGTTCAGTCGGCAAATTTCGCTGGACGCTTCTCGAGGAACGCGCCGCCGGCCTCCGGCACGGCGATGCTGAACGTCGCCATGATCTGCTGACGGTCCTCGTACTCGACGGCCGCCTGCTCGGAAGGGATCTCCAGCGCGGCCCACATCCCGCGCTTGGTCAGGCGCACGCCCCACGGCGCGAGCGCGGCGATCTGCTGTGCTGCCTCCAGCGCGCGGGCGAGCAGCTGATCCTCCTCGACCACGTCGGCGACGAGGCCGATCTGCAGCGCCTCATCAGCGCTCAATCGGCGCCCGGTGAGCATCAGCTCGTGCGAGCGCGAGGCGCCGATCAGCCGCGGCAGCAGCCAGCTGGTGCCCATGTCGCAGTTGGATAGCGCGATGTTGATAAACGCCGCGCGGAACACCGCCTTGGTGCTGGCGTAGCGGATGTCGCAGCCGAGACTGAGCGACAGGCCGAGGCCCGCCGCCGGGCCGTTGACCGCCGCGATCACCGGCTGCGGCAGTGCTCGCAGCCCGAGCACGAGTTTCGACATGTGTTCCTGGTTGATCAGCCGCTCACGCGGTTCGTCGCTGCCGTCGCTACCCGGCGCGGCCCCGTAGCCGTGCAGGTCGACGCCCGCGCAGAAGCCGCGCCCGGTGCCGGTTAGGATCACCGCGCGACAGGCGCGCTCCGAGGCGATCCTGCGCAGCTCGACGTGCATCGCCTCGCACAGCTCGGCGGTCATCGCGTTCAGCTGCTCGGGGCGGTTGAGCGCGAGTTGAACGACCTGCGGGGCCGGTTCCTCGACGAGCACCAAGTCAGGCATGCCGCGCATCTTATTGTCATGGGTCCGGCGGTGCGCGCGGGTGGTTGAACACCCGTCGACTGCGGGATACTGAGCGGCGATGCCGCCAGAGAAGGCTGACGCGATAGCGAGGACGATTGAGCTGATTGATGAGCGCGACTTCGACCAGCTCGCAGAAATCCTGCATCCAAGTTACGAGTTCCACGCCGCGATCGGCCGCGTTGAGGGCGCCACCTACATTGGCCTCGATGGGCTACGAGAGTTCGTGGCAGACATGGACGCGACCTGGCAGGACTATCGCCTTCGCCTGGAGCATGTTTACGAAGCTGGGGAGCAGTCGGTGGCCGTGATCTACATATCGGGCGTCGCGAGGGTCAGCGGTGTGCCACTCGAACAGCGCATCGCCAGTGTCCTTTCCTGGCGCGACGGCAAGGTCTGGCGCAACGTGTCCTACACGGCTCCCGACGAAGCCCTCAAAGCGGTCGGGCTGTGAGCCTGGCGCCTACGCCGTCACGGCGGCCGACAGTGGCGGTGGTTGGCCATGTGGAGTGGGTCCAGTTCGCCCGTGTGCCGCACGTGCCACTGGCGGGAGAGGTTGTCCATGCGAGCGACCCGTTCGAGGAGCCGGCCGGCGGCGGTGGCGTGGCAGCCGTGCAGCTTGCGCGCCTCGCCGGCCAGGCGACGTTTGTCACGGCCGTGGGCGACGACGAGCACGGCCGCCACTCGATCGCTCGACTCGGCGAGCTCGGCGTCGAGGTGCGTGCGTGCGTGCAGGAGGCTCCAACGCGCCGCGCGGTGACGCTCGTCGACGAGCGTGGAGAGCGCACGATCACCACGCTGGGGCCGCGGCTGGAGCCGCTCGGCGAGGACGTCGACGAGCTCTGGCACGAGCCTGAGGCCCTCGACGCCATCTACTTCACCGCCGGGGACGAGAGCGCGCTGCGTGCCGCCCGCCGCGCGGCTCGCGTGCTGGTAGCCAGCCCACGCGCCGGTCATGCGCTCGGCCACGGCGTCGAGCTCGACGCGCTGGTGCTCAGCCGCGGCGATCAGATCGAGCGCAGCGGGCTCGATCGCGCGCGCGATGAAGCTGCGCTGCTGGTCTTCACCGAGGGCGACCGCGGCGGCAGCTATCAGACGCGGTCCGGCATCGGCGGCAGGTGGGCCGCCATAACACCGCCCGGCGAGCCGGTGGACGCCTACGGCTGCGGCGATTCGTTCGCCGCGGGACTCACCTACGGGCTCGGAGCCAGGCTGGAAATCGCCGATGCGCTGACCGTCGCAGCGCGCTGCGGAGCGACGTGTCTCACCGGTCACGGACCCTATGAGAGGCAGCTGAGTAGGCCCGATCTGCGGTGATGAGAGGCAGCTGAGTACGCCTGATCTGCGGTGATCGGGCGTCTCTCTAGTGCGACCGTCACAGCGGGCGTGTCGCGGCTTGAGTTCATCGGTATAGTCACTGCCGCTCGCAGGCTAAGACCTATAACAGGGGGGAAGTTGTCTACCCAAGCTCTGTCGCCCATCTCGGAGCAGCTCGCGTTTTACCGGCGCGCCTCGAACTACATCGCGGTGGCGATGATCTACCTCCAGGACAACCACCTGCTGGAGGAACCCCTCAAGCCTGAGCACGTCAAGCATCGCCTGCTCGGGCACTGGGGGACGGTGCCCGGGATCAACCTGATCTACGCGGGCCTGAACCGCATGATCCTCGACACCGACTCGAGCGTCCTGCTCGTCACCGGGCCCGGTCACGGCGCGCCGGCGAACCTTGCCAACCTGTGGATCGACGGCTGCCTGGAAGACATCAAGCCCGAAATGGGCCGCGACCGCGAGGGTCTGTCGAAGCTCGTGCGCCTGTTCTCCTGGCCGGGCGGCTTCCCGAGCCACATCGCCCCGATCGTCCCGGGCACGATCCACGAGGGTGGCGAGCTCGGCTACGCGCTGGCGACCGCGTTCGGCGCCGCACTCGACAACCCCGACCTGATCGCGGCGTGCATCGTCGGCGACGGCGAGGCTGAGACGGGGCCGACCGCCGGGGCGTGGCACTCGAACAAGTTCCTCGACCCGGCGACCTGCGGCGCGGTGCTGCCGATCCTGCACCTGAACGGCTACAAGATCGCCAACCCGACGATCTTCGGCTCGATGAGCGACACCGAGCTGACGAAGCTGTTCGAGGGCTACGGCTGGCACCCGATCATCGTCGACGGCGAGGACCTCGACGGCGCGCTGGCCAGCGCGCTGGACACCGCCCACGGCGAGATTCGCGAGCTGCAGAGCCTCGCCCGCGCTGGCAATCCGCCCGCGCGGCCGACCTGGCCGATGCTGATCGTGCGCTCGCCGAAGGGCTGGACCGGCATCCACGAACTCGACGGGGTTCTGATCGAGGGCACCTCGAAGTCCCACCAGGTTCCGGCGATGCAGGCGCGCACGAACCCCGAGCACCTGAAGGCGCTCGAGGACTGGCTGCGCTCCTACGGCCCCGAGGATCTGTTCGACGAGAACGGCGGCCCGGCCCCCGCGATCGCCGCGATGTGCCCGACGGGGGAGCGGCGCATGGGTGCCAACCCGCATGTCAACGGAGGGCGCCTGCGCGTTCCGCTCAACCGTCCGGCGCTGAGCGACCATGCCGTGCAGCTCGACGGCCCGGGCGCGACGATGGAGAGCTCGCTCGGCGCGGTCGGCGGCTATCTCAGCCAGATCTTCGAGCTCAACCGCGATCAGCGCAACTTCCGCGTGGTGTGTCCGGATGAGGTTGCCTCGAACCGGCTGGGGGCGTTGTTCGAGGTCGAGAACCACGCGTACGAGTGGCCGGTAGACCCCGAGATCAGCCCCGATTACAAGACCGACGGGCGGATCATGGAGGTCCTGTCTGAGCACAACTGCCAGGGCTGGCTGCAGGGCTACGTGCTCACGGGTCGTCACGGGATCTTCCCCTGCTACGAGGCGTTCATCCCAATCGTCGACGGGATGGTCAATCAGTACGGCAAGTTCCTGAAGATGTCGCGCGAGGACGCGCCGTGGCGCGAGCCGGTCGCGTCGCTCAACTACCTGCTCACCTCGGAGGGCTGGCGCCAGGACCACAATGGCTACTCGCACCAGATGCCGGGCTTCATCAACTCGATGCTCAACCGGCGCGAGGAGCACGCACGCGTGTACGTCCCACCGGACGCGAACACACTGCTGGCAACCGTGGACCACTGCCTGGCGGCGACCGGCTGCATCAACCTGATCATTGGCTCCAAGCTGCCGCTGCCGCAGTGGCTGACGATGGAGGAAGCCGAGGAGCACGTGCGCGTCGGCGCGTCCGCTTGGGACTGGGCGAGCAACGAGGACGACGGCGAGCCCGACCTCGTTCTCGCCAGCTGCGGCACGATCCCCACGGTCGAGCTGCTGGCGGCCGCCAGCCTGCTCAAAGAAGACCTGCCCGAGCTGAAGGTGCGCTTCGTCAACGTCACCAACCTGTTCGCGCTGGCGGCGCCGGGTAAACACCCCGACGCGATGCCGAAGGCAGAGTTCGCCGAGCTGTTCACCAAGGACAGGCCGGTGATCTTCAACTTCCACGGGTATCCGTCGGCGGTCCACCAGCTGATTCACCGGCGCCCGCGCCAGGAGCGCTTCCACGTTCGCGGCTACGCCGAGGAGGGCACGACGACGACGCCCTTCGACCTGCTGGCGATGAACGGCGTCGACCGCTACCAACTGGCGATCGAGGCGCTCAGCCGGGTTGACATCGTGGTCAGCGAGGGAATCGGCGGCATGTCCGGCGCGTTCGCCGTGCGCAACATCGGTGGTGCGCAGGAGGCGATCGCCAAGTACCGCGATCAGCTCGCCGAGCACCGCCGCTACGTACGCGAGTTCGGCGACGACCCGCCGGAGCTGACCAACTGGGTGTGGCCGGGGTCCAAGTGACGGGGTGGAGCGATCGATGAGTGCTGATGGCGCCGCTCAGCGTGCGGATACTCACCTGCAGGCAGGTGAGTATCGCGAGTGCCGCGAGGCCGCCCTGGCCGGCCTAGCCGCGGCGCCCGATGACGTCCAGCTGCTCGTGCTCGCGGGGCGTGCCGGTATCGAGCTCGATGCCGACGACGCCACCGATCAGCTGAAGCGTGCGACCGAGCTCTCCTCCGAGAACGCCGACGCCTGGCACTACCTCGGCGAGGCGCTCGCCACCGACGGTCGCATGGACGAGGCCAACGACGCCTTTCGTCGCGCGGTCGAGCTTAATCCCGCCGATCAGGTCGCGCTCAGCCACCTCGGGCACACCTCCGCCGCGACCGGTCGCGAGGAGGAGGCTGTCGGCTATCTGAGCCAGGCCGCCGACAGCGTGCGTGGCGCGTCGACGGCGGCGATCAGCCTCGTCGACATGTACAGGACGCTCGGCCAGTACGACGAGGCGCTGGCGCAGGCGCGGCGGATCGCCGAGGCTGAGCCCGACGACCTGATGGCGACGCTCGACGTGGCCGAGCTGAGCCTGCAGGTAGGGCAGTTCGACGAGGCCGCCGCGGCGTTCGAGCGCCTGCGCGAGCTCGACGACGTGCCCGGCAACGAGGCGTATCCGCTGCACGGGCTGATCAAAACGGAGATCGAGCGCGAGCAATGGCAGCGCGCACTCGAGCTCGCGCGTGAGGCGCCGGTCAGCGACTCCGAGGGCCGCGCCGTCAACGTGCTCGCTTTCATCCAGACACAGAACGACGAACCCGGCGAGCAGGCGCCCGCGCGTGAGGAGATCGACGCCGCGCTGGCGGCATCGCTGCACGATTACCGACGTATGCACGCCGACGACCGCCGCCTGGCATCGGAAGATCTCCTTGGCTGACGTGGCGACAGCCAGTCGCGCGGCCTCTGCGGAGTGGTTCCGCTGCCCGTCCTGCGCGGCGTTCGTCTACCACAAGCGGTTGCGGCGCAACCTCGGCGTCTGCCCGGACTGCAACCACCACTTTCGCCTGCGCATCCGCGAGCGCCTCGGCCAGCTCCTGGACGAGGGCAGCTTCGAGGAGCTCAGCGGAGACCTCGAGATCGTCGACGCGCTGTCGTTCGCCGACTCCAAGCCGTACGTCGAGCGGATCGCGCAGGCGCAGAAGAAGAGCGAGACCAAGACCGGAGCGCTGCATGGCACCGGCACGATCGACGGCGTGCCGATCGTCGTCGCGGGGATCGACTTCTCGTTCATCGGCGGCAGCATGGGCGGCGCGGTCGGCGAGTCGATCACGCGCGCCGCCGAGCTGGCGCTGCAGACGCGCACGCCGCTGCTGGTGATCTCGGCCTCCGGCGGAGCGCGCATGCAGGAGGGCTGCGTGTCGCTGATGCAGATGGCCAAGACCAGTCAGGTGATGGCGCGGCTGGCCGAGGAGGGCGTGCTGTTCATCTCGCTGCTCACCGACCCCACCTACGGCGGCGTCAGCGCCTCCTACGCCACGCTCGGTGACATCCTGATCGCCGAGCCCGACGCGCACATCGGCTTCGCCGGGCCGACGGTGATCGAGCAGACGATCCGCCAGAAGTTGCCCGACGGATTTCAGACGGCTAGCTTCCTGATGGAGCATGGGATGCTCGATCTGGTCGAACCGCGCGAAGGACTGAGGCGCACGATCCGCAACCTGCTCGACCTGCACGCGCAGGCGGAGGCGACGCGCAGCGAAGACGCGGCGACCCGCGAGAAGCGGCTGCCGTCGACCGACGGGCCGGCACCGATCGCCGATCCCGATCAGCTGCCCGAACGCGATCCCTGGGAGATCGTCCAGCTCGCGCGACACATCGACCGGCCGCGGATGCTCGATCTCGTCGGCTTCGTGTTCGACGGCTTCCAGGAGCTGCACGGCGATCGTCTGTTCCAAGAGGACCAGGCGATCATCGGCGGGCTCGCGCGATTGGGCGAGATGACCGTGATGCTGATCGGCCAGCAGAAGGGTCACACGACGAGCGAGCTCGTCGACCACAACTTCGGCATGCCCGAGCCCGAGGGTTACCGCAAGAGCATGCGCCTGATGCGCTACGCAGCTCGCTTCGGCTTGCCGCTGGTCACGATCGTCGACACGCCCGGGGCCTACCCGGGGCTCGGCGCCGAGGAGCGCGGCCAGTCGAACGCGATCGCCGAATCGATCATGCTGATGTCGCGCCTACCCGTCCCCGTCGTCACGGTCGTCACCGGCGAGGGCGGCAGCGGTGGCGCGCTCGCGATCGCGATGGGCAACCACGTGCTGATGATGGAGAACGCCTACTACTCGGTGATCAGTCCCGAGGGCTGCTCGACGATCCTGTTCAAGGACGCCAGCGCCGCCCCACGGGCGGCGAAGGCGCTGCGCATCACCAGCCCCGAGCTGCTGCGCCTGACCGTGATGGACGCGGTCGTCCCGGAGCCCGACGGCGGGGCGCAGGAGGACCCGGCGGCTGCCGGCGCAAACGTCAAGGCCGCGATCGTCGCCAGCCTGCGCGAACTGCTCCCGCTCAGCCCGGAGGAGTTGATAACTCAGCGCTACGAGCGCTTTCGCAAGTTCGGCACCCCCGGAAGCCAGCCCGCACTTCAGCCAATCACAGGGGAGACATGAGCGAAAACGAGAACACCCAGAACACCCCGGACAGAGAGCTGATCGAGTCGGTCTGGGCCGAGGCCCGCGATCTGGTCAAACGGCTCGAGGGCAGCACCGTCCAGCGTTTCGCCGTCGCGGCCGGCGAGTACAAGATCGAGATCGAGCGCGGCTCCCCGCCGGCCCCCGCATTTGTACCTGGTGAGGCGCCTCCACCGCCGCCGCCGAGCGGCCCGGTCGCGACCGGAGCAGGTCCCGGTCTGAGCATCGCTCCCGGCGCGCGCATGGCCTCCGGCGTGTTCACGATCGGCGACCTCGAGCAGGACAATCGCGTGCCCGTGCTCGCGCCACTCGTGGGGACTTACTACGGCGCCGCGGAACCCGGCGCAAAGCCGTTCGTCGAGGTCGGCTCGACCGTCGAGCCCGGCGCGACCGTGTGCATCGTCGAGGCGATGAAGATGATGAACGAGGTCGCCGCCGGTGAGGGCGGCAAGGTCGCGGAGATCCTCGTCGAGGACGGCGGTTGGGTCGAGTTCGAGCAGGTGCTGATGTATCTGGAGCCGGCCGATGACTAGGGCCTGCGTCCTAGGCGTGATGACGTCGTCCTCGTCAGGAGGCTGATCCCTTGTTCGAGAAGGTCCTGATCGCCAACCGTGGCGAGATCGCGCTACGGGTTGCGCGCGCGTGCCGCGAGCTCGGAATCAAGTCGGTCGCGATCTACTCGACCGCCGACGCTGAGTCGGCAGTCGTGCGCTTCGCTGACGAGGCCGTGCACGTCGGACCGCCGCACCCCGGCAAGAGCTATCTGCACATTCCCAACATCATCGGTGCGGCGCAGAAGACCGGCGCCGACGCGATCCACCCTGGTTACGGCTTCCTCTCGGAGGACCCGTTCTTCGCCGAGATCTGCTCCGACAACGGGATCACGTTCATCGGCCCGCGCCCGGACGTGATGGAGAAGGTGGGCGACAAGGCGATCGCGCGTGATCTGATGCAGAAGGCCGGGCTGCCGCTGCTACCCGGAACGATCGAGCCCGTGCAGACGGCCGAGGAGGCACAGGAAATCGCCGACTCGATCGGCTATCCGGTGATCATCAAGGCGGTCGCCGGGGGCGGCGGGCGCGGCATGAACGTGGTGCGTCGCGGCGAGGATCTGCAGCGTCTGTACGCGACGACCCGCGCGACCGCTCAGGCCGTGTTCAAGGACAGCGCCGTGTACATCGAGCGCTACCTCGATGCGCCACGCCACACCGAGGTGCAGCTCGTGTGCGACAGCCACGGAAGCGGCGTGTACTTCTTCGAACGCGACTGCTCGGTGCAGCGCCGCCACCAGAAGCTGATCGAGGAGGCGCCGTCGATCCACCTGTCAGACGAGCAGCGCCGGGACATCGGCGAGCGCGCAGTCGCCGGCGCTCTCGCGGTCGGCTACACGGGCGCAGGCACGATGGAGTTCCTGCTCGACCACCAGGGCAACCTCAGCTTCATGGAGATGAACGCGCGGATCCAGGTCGAGCACCCGGTCAGCGAGATGGTCTCCAGCGTCGATCTGATCCAGGAGCAGATCCGCGTAGCCGCCGGTGAGCCGCTGTCGGTCGCCCAGGAGGACGTGGTGCTGCGCGGTCACGCGATCGAGTGCCGCGTCAACGCCGAGGACCCCGACCGTGACTTCGCTCCGGCGGCCGGACGCCTCGACGTGTACGTGCCGCCCGGCGGCCCGTGGACGCGTGTCGACTCGCACTGCTACCCCGGCTGGAACATCGCCCCATTCTACGATTCGCTGATCGCCAAGCTGATCGTATGGGCGCCCGAACGCCTCGAAGCGATCGAGCGTATGGACCGCGCGCTGTCGGAGTTCCAGATCGAGGGCCGTGGCGTCAAGACGACGATTCCCTTTCACCGTCGTGTGCTGGACAACGAGCAGTTCCGTTCGGGTGATGTCACGACCGACTTCGTCGAGGAATTCCTCAGCGGCGAGACGGCGCAGGCCGCGCAGCCGTGAGCGCGGCGGCGGCGAGCGGCGCTTCGCCGGGTACCCGCCTGCAGCTGGAGGTAGTGGCGGGGAACGCCGCCGGGACGACGATCGAGGTCGACGAGCGGATGCTGTTCGGTCGCCAGGCCGAGGGTCCCGGGCAGCTCGCCGATGACCCTGAGCTCTCACGCCACCACGCCGAGATCACACGTCGACCGACAGGCGAGTACCTGCTCGAGGATCTGTCCTCGACCAACGGCACCGACGTCAACGGCACGCGCCTGCAGGGGCCTGTGACCCTCGCACTCGGCGACGCGATCGAGCTCGGATCGACCAAGCTGATCGTGCGCGTGCTCCCGGCCGTCGCCGCGCCGGCCGCCGGCGCCGTCGACGTGCGCGCCGCGACGGTCGTCGTCGACGTGCCCGCCGCTGTTCGCACGCCCGAGCCTCAGCCCGAGCCGCCGCCCGCCGAACCTACGCCGCCACCGCCACCGCCGCCGCCGCCGCCACCACCTCCACCGGTGCTCGATCTTCGGCTGCGGTTCGACGCTGACCGCGGCGAGGCCGAGGTTGCGCTCGCGGACGGGCCAGCCGTTCGCCTGCGTCTAGAGGGGGGGAGCTGGCAGATCGTCGACGGTGAGCCGCAATGAGCGACGGCGCGCCACCGACCGCGCCGCGACGCCGGATCGGCGAGCTGCGGGTGACCGCCGGACCCGAGTCTGGTCGCATGTTCGCGCTCGGCGAGGAAACGGTGCTCGGCCGCGACACGAGCGCCGACGTCGTGCTCGCGGACCCCAGCGGCGAGCTCTCCCGGCGACACGTTCGGATTGGCCTCACTGGCGGCGCGGTTGTCGTCGAGGATCTCGGCTCGACCAACGGCACATTCCTCAACGGCGAGCGGATCGGCGACCCCCGCTCGCTACGGACCGGCGATCAGATCGGGATCGGGGACTACGCGCTCGAGTTCACCAGCTCGGTCGAGGCTGACGGCGCGCCCGCGCCGGCCGCGGCCGCCCCCGTGCCGGCTGCGCCGATCGAGGCGCCCGCACCGGCCGCCCCTGCACCGGCCGCCCCCGCGCCGGCCGCGCCGGCCGCGCCGGCACGACCGTCGGTGCATCCCCCGACCTGGGCGCCCGCGGGCAGCGACGGCGCGCTGACGATCCTCAGCGGGCCCGGAGCCGGCACTACAGTGGCGGTGGTCGGGAGTAGCGCGACGATCGGCCGCGAGCCCGAGTGCGATCTGCAGGTGCTCGACAGCGAGGTCTCGCGTGTCCACGCGAAGGTCACGGTGCGCGACGGCGTGGCCGTGATCGACGATCTGCACTCGTCCAACGGCACGTACGTCGACGGCGAACGGATCATCGAGCGCCACACGCTCGCGCCGGACGATCGGATCCAGATCGGCGAGGCGACGATCGAGCTGACCTCGCCGGTGTTCGCCGGCGAGGCCGCACGCACGCTTCCGCCGCAGGTCTCGGGCGTTCGCGAAATCATCAGCCAGTCCCCGAAGCTGCTCACCGCGGAGTCCGGGACGCGCAAGTGGTGGACGCTGGCGGTCGTGCTGATCACAGTCTTCATCCTGTTGCTCGACGTGACGATCGTCGCCGTCGCGCTGCCGACGATCTCCGCGGATCTCAAACCGAGCTTCGCCCAGCTGCAGTGGATCGTCGACGCGTACTCGCTGATGCTGACCTCGGTGCTGCTGACCGCCGGGATGATGGCGGACATCTACGGCCGCAAGCGCGTGCTGACGATCGGGCTGGGCATCTTCACGGCCGCCTCGGTGATCTGCGCGCAAGCCCCGAACGCGACCGTGCTCGACTTCGCGCGCGGCGTACAGGGCATCGGCGGAGCGATGATGTTCGCCTGCTCGCTGGCGCTGATCGTGCAGGAGTTCCCCGCCGGCGAGCGCGCAGTCGCGTTCGGCCTGTACGGAGCGGTCAGCGGCCTGTCGGTGGCCCTCGGTCCGATCGTCGGCGGCGTGCTCGTGCAGGGCATCGGCTGGCAGGCGATCTTCTACCTGAACGTGCCGATCGCGATCATCGCGTTCGTCGTCCTGCACCGCAAGGTGGTCAACTTGCCTGGGCCGGCCAACGGGATCGACTGGCCTGGCCTGTTCACATTCTCCGGTGCGATGTTCCTGGCGGCGTTCGCGACGATCCGCGGCAACGAAGAGGGCTGGACGAGCACGCTGATCATCGGCTGCTACGTGGCCTCGGTCGTCCTGTTCGCCGCCTTTATCGTGGTCGAGCGCAGGCGGAAGCACCCGATGTTCGACCTCAACCTGTTCCGCAACCCGACGTTCGTCGGCTCGTCGGTGTCGGCCTTCACCGCGTGCTTCTCCGTGCTCGCGCTGATCTTCTTCCTGACGACCTGGATGCAGTCGATCCTCGGCTACTCGGCTATCGGGACGGGACTGCGGATGCTCGTGTTCACAGGGGCGGCGCTGTTGTTCGCGCCGCTCGCCGGGCGGATGAGCGGATCGGTCAGCCCCCGGGTCGTGCTCCCGCTCGGCCTCGCGCTGGTCGCCGTCGGCGTGTTCTCGATGACCGGCGTCAGCGGAACCTCGACGTGGACTGCGATCCTCCCCGGCCTGGTCCTCACCGGGGTCGGTCTCGGCCTGATCAACCCGACACTCGCCTCGACGGCCGTGTCGGTCGTCCCGCCGTGGCGAGGCGGGATGGCCTCCGGCATGAACAGCACCTTCCGCGAGGCCGGGACGGCGGCCGGCATCGCCGTGGCCGGAACGCTGCTCCAGCACCAGGTCCACGTCAGTGTTCACAACGCGTTCGCCGGCACGCCGCTGGCGCCGATCTCGAAGACCGCCGCCAATGCGATCGCGACCGGCGGCACGCCGGAGCTCGTGCAGCGAACGCCCGCCGCTTATCGCCTCCACGTCATCGCGACGGCGCACGTGAGCTACGCGAGCGGCCTGCGGACGATCTTCGAGCTCGCGACGATCATCGCGCTGATCGGTTGCTTCACCGCGCTCGCGCTCGTCCGCAAGCGGCACATGATCTACGGCGGCGAGGGCGGACACTGAGTGCTCGCCAAGGCTGGTGCCGCGACCGACGGCCGCCCTCCGCATGAGCCGCCGGACCGCCGCTCGTGATCAGCTGACGAGCACCGCGCCGCGCGCTTCCAGGTCGAATTCCTCGATTCCGGGAATCAGCTCCAGCGCCTGCTCGAGCGTGACACCGTTCTCGTCGAACAGCCCGTCCTGCTCCCATTTGCTCTGGTCGAGGCCGATCACCTGCGGGTTGATCGGCCTTGACGGGTCGGGCGGGTTGGGTAGGTGCTTGGCCGCCATGTGGAAGTACCAGACCGCTAGCGCCTGCAGCACCTCAACCTTCTTCTTCGCGCGTTCGACCATCGTCTCGATGTCGTAGTCCTCACCGAGCTCGTGGTAGGCGTTTAGGAAGGGCTCGAAGTCCGTCGACTGGACGCCGACGCCCTCGAACTTGCGCTGATCGATCTGGTGCCATTCCTTGAACAGCTCCTGCACCCGCTGCAGCAGCGGGACGAACGTGTCGAACACCTCCATTACCTCGCCGAGGTCGTCGAGCTGGGTCATCTTGTCGTGCAGGAACAGGAACGCCAGCGTCGAGAAGTACGCGATGTTGTCGTTCAGGAACTTGCACATCATCACCTGCGGGTTGCCGAAGCACTGGTACTGATCGCGGTACAGCCACAACCCCGGCTCGAACAGCTGGCTGAAGAAGAAGTTGTAGAAGTCCAGGCGCTCCTCGATGTCCTCGCCGTCGAGCTCGCGGCACATCAGATCGCCGCCGAAGCTGTTCAGGTAGGCGATGAAGTCCGAGCCCGGCGAGTACAGCGGATCGATGAAGCAGGCCGCCTCGCCCGCCAGGCACCAGCGATCCATCGAGTAGACCTGCGAGGACGCGTAGGAGAAGTCCTCGACCACGAGGAAGTCCTGCACCTCATCGAGGCGGTTCTCGAGTGCCTTGTGCAGCTGGGGCTCGTGCCGGCGCAGCCACTCGAGCATCTTCGGGAACTCGTTGATCTCCTCGAACGGGTGAAAGCGAGGGTCGGCAACCACGCCGATGCTGATCGGGCCGGGCTTCAGTCGGATCAGCCACACCCAGTAGCCCTCGCCGACCAGATGCGACGTCGCGTCCTTGCGTACGCCGGGCTCCCAGCCGGTCGCCTTCCACTCCTCATCCTCGGTCCAGTCCTCGTAGTTCATGCCGCCCTTCAGCCGGAACCACGCGGCGTTGACGTGGTGACCGGTGTCGGTCTGCAGCTCCAGCTTGCGCCGCAGCAGGTTGAAGCGCCCGGTCGCATCGACCACCCAGCGCGCTGCGACTGTCTTCTGCTCTCCCTCGTGGCTGAGCGTCACGACGTGCTCGGACTCGGGTTTCAACTCCACGTCCTCCACGCGCCAGCCCCTGACCGCATCCGCCCCGCGCGTGAGCGCGCGATCGAACAGCGCGTTCTCGAACACGCCGCGATCGATCTGGTGGGTGAAAACCCGCTGACCCACGCGGGACTCGCTGCGCGTCGGTGGCGTCGAGAACTCGACGCGGCGGGTGATGTCACTGTTGTCACCCGCCGGCAGGAAGAATCGCAAGCCCAGCTTGCGGATGTGCTGCTCGTCGAGATGGTCGGCCATGCCGACCTTGTTGCGGTAGTAGTAGGCGCCGACCTCGACGCTCGACTCGCCGACCTTGAACGCGGACTCAGGCGGTGGCTCCGCTCGCTTGTCGGTCACGAGCACCTTCGTCTCCGGCCGTGCCAGCATCAGCTGGTTGGCCAGTGCCAGCCCGGCCAGCCCGCCCCCGAGAATTGCCACGTCGTAGCGGTCCTGGGGTACGCGGACCGCCTTCATCGACGGCACTGAGGCCGTACGCTCGTTCATGCTGCCTCCTTAGAGGGTGATGGAAAGCTCGCAGGGTGATGGAAAGCTCGCGCGGTCACGCCCGCTGGGGCGATCACGTCGCCAGAACGCCGAGCACCTCCTCGCCGAGCGCCGCACCGGTGCCGGATCCGACGACGTTGCCCTGCGGATCGACGACCACGGCCGCGGCCTCTGTTTCGACGTCGCTCACCCCGTACTCATCGACGACCGAGCCCGGCCAGTCCATCAGCATGATCACGTTCTTGGCGGCATCCGGCCCCGGGTCTTTGCCGGCCGCACGAAGGTCGGCTTCCTCGCTCTTGACCGCCTGCTCAAACGCCTTCTTGAGCTGGCTCTTGACGAGAATTCGGGCCGCCCGGGGGGCGCCGCGCAGATCGGAGACACCGATCACCGTCACCTCGTCCGGACCGTAAGTCCGGCGGATCTTGCTGATTCCCTGCTCGATCTGCTCGGCGCTGTCGCGGCCACCGAACACGATCACGACGCGCTGGCCGCGGTAGTCGCTCAGCGAGACGGACTGCCCTTGGATGTGGTCGAGGGTGAAGTCAGGGGCGACGGCGGGAAGCTGATCAATGGGCACTTGCGCACCTCCGGTTCTGTTCGGTTGTTTGACTGCTGCTCAGAAGCTGTAAGTCATTGTCTCAGCGCTGCGCCCTTCATCGAGCGCCATCATTGCACCGACGATCAGCGCGCGCACGCGCGCCTGCGCGCGCGGCTCAGGCTAGGCGCTTGCCAGCTGCGCACCCTGTGCCTCGAGGTCGAACTCCTCCACTCCGGGGAGCAGCTCGCGAGCTTCGGCGAGCGTCATCCCATCGTCGTCGAACAGCCCTTCCGCCTCCCACTTCTCCGTGTCCAAGCTGATCGCGAGCGCGTTGATCGGCCTGGTCGGGTCCGGCGGGTCGGGCAGCTGCCTGGCGGCGAGATGGAAGATGTAGACAGCCATCGCCTTCAGCAGCTTGATGTTCTCGAGCGCCCGCTGGCGGAAAGCCTCACCGCTGAACGGGACCGTCAGGTCGCGCTGGCGTCCGACCATCGCCTCGAATTTCTGCGTGAACAGCGATACACCTTCGAACTTACGCTGGTCGATCTGGTGCCATTCGCGGCAGAACTGCTGAATCCGTTCGAGCAGCGGGATGATCGTCTCGAACTGGTCGACCACCAGCCCCAGCTCGTCGAGGTCGGTCATCTTGTCGTGCAGGAACAGGAACGCAAGCGTGCTGAAGTAGGCGGTGTTGTCGTACAGCAGCTTGCCCAGCATCACCTGTGGGTTGCCGAAGAACTGGTACTGGTCGCGGTACAGCGTGGCCGTCGGTTCGAACAACTTGAAGAAGAAGAAGTTGTAGAATTCGGCCCGTTCCTCGACGTCTTCGCCATCGAGCTCGCGCTTGATCAGATCGGCGCTGAACGTGTTCGTGTAGGCGATGAAGTCGGAGCCCGGCGAGTAGAAGGCATCGACGAACCCGGCGGCCTCTCCGACCAGTGTCCAGCGGTCGTTGGAGAACACTTCCGTCGAGGCGTAGGAGAAGTCCTCGATCACGAGGAAGTCCAGCACCTCGTCGCGGCGTGCCTCGATCGCAGCGCCCAGCTGCGGCTCGTGCTCTTTGAACCAGTCGAGCAGGCTGTCGAAGCTGTTGATCCGATCGAACGGGTGAAAGCGCGGGTCGGTGCACACGCCGATGCTGTGGGCGCCGGAGCCGAGCGGGATCAGCCACACCCAGTAGCCGGCGTCGACCAGGTGGACGGTGGCGAGCGCCCTGAAGCCACGCTCGTCGACGCGGTCGATCCACTCCTGGTCCTCGCTCAGGGACTCGATGTCGAAGCCGTTGGCGAGCCGGAACCAGGCGGCGTCGATGTGGTGGCCGGTCTCCGCCTGCAGCTCGAGCTTGCGGCGCAGGATGTTGGCGCGCCCGCTGGCGTCGACGACCCATCGCGCGGTGACCTCGGTTTCCGCTCCGCTGTCCTGTTCGAGCGTCAGCGTGTGGTTCTCCGGGCCCAGCTCGACGTTGTTCACGCGCAGCCCGCGGAATGCGTCCGCGCCGAGCTTGACGGCACGATTGAAGGCCTCGTTCTCAAAGCGCCCACGGTCGATCTGGTGGTTCCAGTACTGGTCGGGCGTGACGTACTCGACGCGGCGGGAGATGTCGCTGTTGTCGCCGGCCGGGAAGAAGTAACGCAGGCCTCCCTTGCGCAGGTGCTCCTGCTCGAGGTGGTCGGCCATCCCGCACTTCTCACGGAAGAAGTACGCGCCGACCTCGACCGTGGACTCGCCGACCTTGAACGCCGCATCGGGCGCGGGTTCTGCACGCTTCTCGGCGACGAGGATCGAGGTCTCCGGTCGCAGGCGCTTCATGTGCAGCGCGAACGTCAGCCCGGCCAGGCCGCCGCCGAGTACCGCCACGTCGTAGTGCGGTTTCGGGCTGCGGATCGACTTGAGCTCGAACTGCGATGCCGAGCGAGCGTCCATTGCGTCTCCTTGTCTCAGATTGGGTAGGTCGGCGCTGTCGGCCCCGAGCAGGGTCGGAAATCTCCGCCGAACACTTTCTCCGGGTCGGCCTCGGTCACCGCCCGCATCTTCTTGCATGGCCGTTCCGGCGTCAAGGGTACGCGCAGCGCGCTCACGTCGGCAGCGTCATGTCTTTGACCTGCATTCGCCAGCCGATCGGTGAGGTAAGTGCGAAGACGGTATTCCGCAGTGCCTGGGCGGGTCGACCTTCGAGCGCCCCGGCGCGTGCCAGCCGCCACGCCATCGTCTGAAAATGAGCCGCGCGCGCGATCCGCGGTCGCTCATAGCTGCGCAGCGCCGCTTCGAGGTCGCCGCCGTCTCGGCGCAGCGTCTCGCCGATCGCGAGGGCGTCCTCGAGCGCCTGCGCCGTTCGGCCATAGCGTGATCCCGGCACCGAGCTCGACCTTGGACAAGTCGGCGGCACGCTCCAGCACGACGAGCTCGACATCGGGGCCGCGCAATGCGATCGAGGCGGCCAGGCCCCCGATCCCGGCTCCGACCACGACGACCCTGGTCATGTCGGCGAACCTACCAGAGGGGAGTTGTGCGAGAAGCTAGCCGCGCGGCACGACCGGGAGCACGATATGCGAGGCGTGCTCGGCGTCGTGCAGCACGCGCTGCGTCGCCGGGCGCAGGTCGTCCGGCCCGTCCTCGCCCAGCGCTCTCCCGGTGTTCGGATTGCGGTCGAAGCGCGGGAACGAGCTGCTCGTGACGGCCACGCGAATGCGGTGCCCGGCGAGGAACAGGTTGCTCGTCGCGACCAGGTCGATCGTGTACCGGTAGACGCGATCGGGCTCGAGCGCGACCGCGCGCTCGTACCCCTCGCGGTAGCGGGCGCGGATGATGCCCTCGGCGAGGATCCGCGAGAGCCCGTCGGGAGCCACGTCGGAGAGCTTGGCGACGAAGTCCGTGTCGGGCGCGCTCGTGGCCGCGTACAGCACGACCCGCAGCGGTCCGGTCACCTCGAGCGGTCGCTCGAGCGCGGCTGAGGTGTACACGAGCACGTCATCGCGCTGCTCGACGCGGCGCTGGTCCAGCGGGCCAGAGTTGGTGCGCATGAACGCCGCCGGAAGCGATGTCGGTCCGCCGACCGTCGGCGCCGGGTCGCTTGGGTCGTACACGTAGCTGTCGAGCGGCTCGACCTCGGGGGCTTGGGCGGACAGCCTTCCGCCGGCGCGCGCGGCGTCGCCCGCGGAGTGCAGGAACCAGCGCTGTGCGGTGGCGCGCTGCAGCGGCCAGTCCGGCTCGTCGCGCCAAGCGTTCTCGCCCATCACGAAGATCCGCACCGGCCGGCTCGGGTCGAGCGTGGCCTGCTCGTCGCGCTGTGCGCCGAGGTGCTCGCGCAGGAAGGCCAGCTGGACGCGCGTCAGGTCGATCTGATCCGCGCCGTCGAACGCCGGAAAGCTGTGGTCGGGGTACGCGCCGTAGGTGCTTCCGTGCGCCCATGGTCCGACCAGCAGCCGGGTTTGCGTCCGTGCGCGCTCGCCGGCGGCGTCCGCGCGCATGCGTGAGAAGTTCTCGAGCGTGCCGCCGAGGAAGATGTCGTACCAGCCGCCGATGTTGAACGCCGGCATCGAGACCTCGCCGTAGCCGGAGTCGATCGACAGCGCGCGCCAGTAGTCATCGAGCGACGGATGCTCGAGCCACTCGCGGTAGAAGTGCCCGCCTGGGCTGTCCTGGATCAGTGCGGCGCTCGTCAGTGGAAGGTGCGCGTACTGCTCCTCCAGCCGCGTGCGCTTGCCGCGGCCGGCCATGATCTGCACCCAGAACAGGTTGAACCCGAGCTGGAACGCGCCGCCCTGGTAGACCCAGCCGTCGAAGTAGTTGCTGCCCACGACCACGGGCACGATCGCGCGCAGATGCGGCGGTTGTGTGGCCGCCGCCAGCCACTGCGTGGCGGCGGCATAGGATCGGCCGGCCATCGCGACGGCCCCGTCGCACCAGGCCTGCTCGGCTACCCACTCGACCGAGTCATAGCCGTCGGCGCCCTCGGTGCGGAACGGGTAGAAGTGACCATCGGAGCCGTGCTGGCCGCGCACGTCCATGCACACCAACGCGATCCCGGCCTCGACCGCGCGCTCGGGGTCGATGATCGACGGCGGCGTCGGCCCGAACGTGCGGTCATACGGCGTGCGGCCGAGCACAGCCGGCACCCTCGGATCACTGTCGGGGCGGTAGACGTCGGCACGCAGCAGCACGCCGTCGCGCATCGGGACGGCGGCGTTGCGTTCGACGATCATGATGCTCGCTAGGCGGCGCCGCCGAGCAGGGACCCGAGCAGCTCGACGGGGTCGCCCAGGCCCTCGATCGCCGCTGCGGCCTGCGCTCCTGAGAGCAGGCAGCGAATGCTGCCGGTGCCGGGGTGCGTCCAATGCCCGGCCAGGAACAAGCCCTCGATCGGGGTGCGGTAGTCGAGCCGTTTGGGCACCGTCTGGTCCGGCGTGTTCTCCCACCCGTACGCCGCGCCCTGGTCGGCCAGCGTGTAGCGCTGGAAGGTCGCCGGGGTCGCGCTGTCGACGAACGTGATCGCGTCGCGATAGCCGGGCAGGGTTCGCTCGGCGGCCTCGAGCATCATCTCGGTGTAGCGGGGCTTGGCCTGCTCCCACGGCTCGCCGATGTCGTAGGCCATCAGGCTGCTGAAGATGATCACGTGCTCGCCCTCCGGCGCGAGCGAGGGGTCGTGCATCGTCGGCACGCTGAACCAGGTGCCCCCGATCGCGCCGTCGAGCACCCCGTCATAGATCCCGTCGTAGTCGCGGTCGGGGTACACGAAGTGCTCGTGCGAGAGACCGTGCGCAGCCGGGTTGAGCTTCGCCGCGGAGAACAGCAGAAAGGCCGAGATCGAGGGTCGCATTTTCCCCAGTCGGCGGATGAAGCGGTCGGGCAGCGCGTCCGCCGGCAGCAGCCGCTCGAACGTCTGGCGCGCGTCGGCGTTAGACACGACGATCTCCGCCGCGACGTCGTCGGTGCCGTCGAGCTGGACGCCGCTCACGCGGCCGTCCGCGAGCTTGATCGCAGTCGCGCTCGTCGCCAGCACGATCTCGCCGCCGTTGTCCTCGACGCACCCCGCGAGCGCGTCGGCGAGGCTTTGGAAGCTGCCGCGCACGTACAGCGGGCCGGGGTCGAGCAGCGCCATCCACGCGCCGCTGTAAGCCATGAACGACGTGCGTCCGGGCGGCAGCCCGAGGTACGGCCACTGTGCGCCGCACACCGCTCGCGCACGCGGGTCCTTGATGTGTTCGTCGAGCACGTCCGTGAGCGTCGCGCGGCGGTACTTGAACAGCATCGGCAGCTGGGCCTTGACTGCGTCGAGATCCGCGAGCGCGACGCGCGGCGGCGGCGCCTGGGACTCGCGCGTGGTCTGCGCGCACGTCTCGACGAAGCGTGTGACGCCGTCGGCTTCGTGCGGGAACTGCTCGGCGAGGTAGCTCTTCAGCGCCTCGACCCCGACCGGGAGCATGAAGCGCTCGCCTTCGACATCCACGCCAAAGGAGTCCTCCGCGCGCAGGAGCTCGACCTGCTCGTCGATCCCGAGGGCTGCCAGGTACAGGCTCAGGAACTCGACGTTGAAGCCCTGCGCGGTGACGTGGATCGCCGGGTCGAACGTGTACGGCCCGCGGCGGAACGCGAGCGCGTTGCCGCCCGGCCCGTCCTGGCGCTCGACGACGAGCACCTTGCGGCCGGCCTTCGCCAGGCATGCGCCTGCCGACAGTCCACCGAGCCCGGCGCCGATCACGACGGCGTCGAACTGCTCGCCGCTCGGCGTCGTCATCAAGCGCCGGCGCGCTCGAGGAACTTCGCGAGCTTCTTGGGCGAGTCGGCGGCGAACGTCTCGGCTTCTGGCTCGATCTGGCGCACCAGCCCGCTCAGCGTGCGCCCCGAGCCGAGCTCGAGAAACGACGTCACGCCAGCGTCGATCAACGTTCGCACGCAGTCGACCCACAGCACCGGGCTGGCGATCTGGGCGATCAGCGCCTCACGCACGCCGTCCGCGCTGTCGACCGCCTGGGCGGACGCGTTCGAGACCAGCGGCGGGTTGGGGTTCTGCCAGTCGAGCCCCTGCATCGTCTCAGCCAGCGCGCTCTGCACCGGCTTCATCAGCTCGCTATGGAACGCCGCGCCCACCTGTAGGCGGATCGCGCGTTCGGCACCCGCCGCCTCGGCGAGCTCGAGCAGCTTGACGACCGCGTCCTGCTCGCCCGAGACGACGATCTGTGTCGGCGTGTTGAGGTTTGCGGGGGCGACCGAGCCGGCCGCCGACGCGGTCTGGCACAGCTCGCTGACCTGCTCGGCTGGAAGCCCGATGATCGCCCCCATCGCGCCGGGGCGCTGGGACTGGATCTCGGCCATGCGCCGCCCGCGTTCGGACACCAGCGTCACCCCGGCCGTCGGGCTCAGGCAGCCGGCGGCGACCGCCGCGGTGTACTCACCGAGGCTGTGCCCGGCGACGAAGTCCGGCTTCAGCCCAGCCTCGCGCGCCAGCTCGGTCATCGCCATCGAGACCGCGAACAGCGCTGGCTGTGCGACCTCGGTGCGCGTCAGCTCATCGATCGGCCCCTCGAGGCACAGCTCGCGGATCTCCAGACCGGAGGCCTCTCGCGCGGCGTCAAAGAAACCCTCCATCACCTCGGGGCGCGCCTCGAGCACGTCGGCGCCCATACCCACGCGCTGTGAGCCCTGCCCCGGATACAGAAATACGGTCTTGCTCATCGCGAGTGCGCGATCCTATCCGCGGCCCGGGGGTGGGTCAAGGCGATCTTCGGCATAGACTCGGGACGATGGCCGTGTATGTCGACGACGCCCACATCCCGTACGCCGGCCGGCGCTGGTCGCACATGGTCGGCGAGAGCGCCGAGGAGCTGCACCGCGCCGCCGAGGCGCTTGGCCTGCGGCGCGAGTGGGTTCAGGACCGCGGACGCACGCTGCACTACGACCTACCCGAGGAGTGGCGCCAGCGGGCGATCGAGGAGCATGTCGCGACGCCGATCAGCTGGCGCGAGCTCGTCCGCGGGCGCCATCGCATGGCCGCCGGGCGGAGGGGTTTCGCCCCCCGGCGCCCCGGCGATGCCGACGCACCGCATGAGGTGTCGCGGCCGAGCTTGACATCCGTCTGTGCACTGGACGAGAATCGCGCAACTACAAGGCTGAGGAGCTAAGTCATCAGACTCACAGATCGTGTCGCGCTGGTAACCGGAGGCTCACGGGGGATCGGTAGGTCGATCGCCGAAGAGCTCGCCGCCGACGGTGCCGCCATCGCGGTTAACTACCGCTCCGGCGAGGCGCAGGCCCAGGAGGTCGTTGAGGCGATCAGCCAGGCGGGCGGGAGGGCCGTGGCGGTTGGCGGCGACGTATCGGACTATCGACAGGCCGAGGCGGCCGTGAAGGAGACGGTCGCGCAGCTGGGGGCGATCCACGTGCTCGTCAACAACGCCGGCATCGCCAAAGACGCGCTGATCTACAACATGGATCCGGACGAATGGTTCGACGTGATGAAGGTCAACTTCGGCGGCACGTTCAATTGCACCAAGGCGTCGCTCGAGCCGTTTATGTCCCAGCGCGACGGAGCGATCGTCAACATCTCCTCGGTGATGGGCGAGCGTGGATGGACCGGCGAGTCCAACTACGCCGCCTCGAAGGGTGCGATCAATGCTTTCACGCGCTGCTGCGCGGTCGAGTTCGCGCGCTTCGGCATCCGCGTCAACGCCGTGCTCCCTGGCTTCGCGCCGACGGACATGGTCTCCGGCCTGATGGACAAGGACGGCGGCAAGGGAATCATCAAGCAGATCCCCCAGAAGCGATTTGCGACGGTCGCCGAGGTTGCGCGGACGGCCGTGTTCCTGGCCGGACCCGACGCGAGCCACATGACCGGCGCGCTGCTGACGGTCGACGGTGGTGTGTCCGCGCAGGTGGGTATCGGCAAGCCGCTTTGAGCGGCCGCGCGCGCTGAGGCTATGGTCGACAGGCCGGCAGCCGCATCGGACCGCGAACCCCCGTCGTTCGCGTCCCAGGCGCGGGCGGAGTCCTATGACGTCATCGTGATCGGCGGCGGCATCGGGGGTCTGAGTCCCGCCGCGTTCCTGGCCCAGAGCGGGCGGCGCGTGCTGGTCCTCGAGCAGGGAGAGGGCCCCGGCGGCTACGCCCGCGGCTTTAGCAGGGTGCCCTATCGCTTCGACCCGGCGGTGCATGTCTTTCCTGACGCGCAGCCGGGAGGCCTGCCGATCGCGATGTTGGAATATCTGGATGTGGCGGACCTGGTCGATTTCCACCCGGTCGATTCCTGCTATAGGGCCGACTTCCCGGAGTCATCGATACGCGTTCCCTTCGGGCTGGACGCAATCATCGAGGTCCACTGCCGGGCATTCCCGGCCGAGGCAAAGGCGATCGAGGGTTTCTTCCGCCTGTGCCGGCAACTGCACCATGAGGCTCACGTCCTGCCTCCGGTGATCGGTCTCGCCGGTCTGGATGAGGCCGCCCGCAAGTATCCGGCGCTGTTCAAGTACGTCCGCGCGACGATCGCAGATGTGTTGGATGAGTATTTCGAGGATCCGCGCCTGAAGGGGGTCGTCACGGCGCTGTGGCCGTACTTCGGCTCGCCGCCGTCACGTGCCTCGATGATCACGTTCGCCACGGTCTTGAGCGTTTACGCCGACGGGTCCTCCTTCCCGCGCGGCGGCTTCCAGTCATTTGTCGAGGCCCTTTCCAGCGCCGTGTTGAAAGGAGGCGGAGAGATCGTCGTCGAGAACAGCGTCACGGGCATTGGCGTTGCCGACGGCCGCGTCACCGGTGTGACGCTCGAGAGCGGCCGCGAGATCGTCGCGCCGGTGATCGTTTCTAGCATCGCCGCTCCCACGACATTCGAATCGCTAGTGGGCCTTGAGCATCTTCCCGGCGGGTTCGTCAAGCGATTGCGGCGCATGCGCCCGTCGACCTCGGCGGTCGTGCTGTTTCTCGGAACGACCCTCGACCTGGCCGCGCTCGGCGCCACGCATGAGATCTTTCGGCCGCTGCACTACGACCACCAGCGCTCCTACGACGACGTCATGGAAGGCTCACCGGGCGGCATGTGGGGCTCGGTCGCGACGCTCAGCGATCCAGGGCTGGCTCCGGAGGGTCACCACACGCTGACCATCACCTCGCTGGCCAGGGACGACATCGGGCGGCCGTGGAGCCAGGCGATCGGCGCTTATACCGATCAAGTGCTGGGCGCGTGGGAGCACACTTTTCCCGGGCTCAGCGATTCAATTTCGTTCATCGAGACCGCTACGCCGGACGCCCTCAAGCGCTACACGCGGAACACCGGCGGGGCAATTTACGGCTGGGAGAACATTCCTCGGCAGACCGGGGGTCTGCGCTCACCCCACGTCGCCCCGATCGAGGGGTTGTTTCTCTCCGGTCACTGGACCGCCCCGGGGAGTGGCGCGATCCGAACGCTCGTGTCCGGCTTCCACACCGCCCAGATCATCCTTCACAGCCAGGGCGCGGAGCCTGTCGCGTTCACCCACCCGACGCTACCGCCCGCCCTCTGAGGGGGTGCTCGCGTAGTGTTCCGGAAAGGCGTTCTCGATGCCCGGGCTGCGCTCGAGTGCCTCGGCCAGCGTGAGACCTGAGCCATCGAATAGGCCGTCCTGCTCCCAGCGACTGGGGTCCAGGCTGACCGCATACGGGTCGATGCGTCGTTCGGGGTCGACGCGCGCATCGGCGAGGGGCTGCGCTGCCTTGTGGAAGAGGATTACCGCGAGCGCCTCGAGGAACTGCTGGTTGAGCTTGGAGTTGGCGAGCAGAGTCTCGTCATCGATGTCGACCATCAGGCCGATCAGGCGCACACCCAGGCACGGGACCTCACGAGGAGACAGGAAGATGTCCCGCCATTCGCGCCGATCGAGCTCGTGCGATTCGCGGAACAATGGCTGCAGCCGCTGGTTCAGCCGGATCGCGCTCTCGAACGCGCCCGAGGTCGCATCCAGGAAATCGAGGTCGGTCCACTTTCCGCGATACGTCCGCAGCGCGAGGATCGTCCAGCGTACGGCGTCGTCCCAGGCGAGCTTGCCCGCCATCAGTTGGGCGTTGCCGAACAATCCGTACTGGCCGGTGTAGGTCGGCAGCACCAGCCCCTCGAACCACGCGAGATAGGTTGCGTTGTACCTCTCCGTCCGCTCCCGGATATCCTCGCCGTCGAGGTCGCGAATCACCAGGTCGGCGATGAACGTGTTCGACAGGGTGATCGAGTCCGAGCCCGGTGAGTACAGCGGGTCCGCGAACACGCCCGCCTCGCCGGTAAGGCACCAGCGGTCGGGCGAGTAGACCCGCTCGGAGCCGAACGCGAAGTCCTCAACCTTCAGGAAGTCCATAACGTCGTCGGGCCGGCTTGAGACTGCCGCTCCCACCTGCGGCTCGTGCCGCTCTAGCCAAGCGATCGCCCGCTCGAGGGTGTTGAACGACGCGAAGTCGTGATAGCGCGGATCGGCGCAGATCCCGATGCTCACCGGCCCGGTCCCGAGCAGGATGATCCATACCCAATAGCCCTCGCCCATCAGATGGTTGGTGCTCGCCTTGCGGATGCCGAGCTCCTCCATCCGACCGAGCCAGCCTTCATCGGACACGAAGTCCTCGAGGTCGAGGCCCCCATCCAGGCGTAGCCAGGCGGAGTTAATCGTGTGCTCGACCTCGCGGGCGAGCCCGAGCTTGCGCTTGAGCAGGCTCGAGCGTCCGGACGCGTCGATCACCCACCGAGCGGTGATCGTCTGCGTCTGGCCCGCATCCTCCAGCTCGACACGGTGGGCGACGGAGTCGAGGGTGACGTCTGTGACCTTGCACCCATCAAGGTGGTCGATACCCTGCTCTCGGCAGCGCCGCGCCAGCTCGTTCTCGAACACTCCGCGGTCGATCTGATAGCTGGGCACCGGGCCCTTACCGGGTGGACCGCGCTCGACCCGCCGCCCGAAGTCGAGATTCTCCTCGGCGGGGAAGAAGAAGCGCAGCCCAGCCTTACGGCGGTGGACCGTCTCCAGGTGCTCACCCACGCCGACGATCTCGCTGAAGTAGAAGCCCGCGGTCTCCATGCTCGACTCGCCGACCTTGAAAGCGGCCCCGCGCACCGGGCCGGCATGCCGCTCGGCCACGAGGATCGAGGTCTCCGGGCGCGCGCGCTTGAGCTGCAGCGCCAGCGTGAGTCCGGCGAGGCCGCCCCCCGTGATCGCCACGTCATAGGGCCCATCGAGATCGACAGCCATTTCAGAACTCCTTTCCGGCTGCTGCCAGGGTCGCCTCAAATCGCTTTCCCACCGTCCGTCGGAAGAGCCTCTTGATGAGGATCTGGTCGCGGATCCAGGTCCGCAGCGCCGTCTCCTCGGAGGCGGCCGAACTCAGGGTGCTGATCAGCTTCATTACCGATCCGGTTCGGTCCTGTCGTCGGCGTTCGTAGGTGCGCAGCCCGGACTGCAGGGCGGGAGCGCTACTGAGACAGTCGGCCAGCACCATCCCGTCCTCGAGGGCCTGTCCGGCGCCCTGACCGAGCACAGTCGTCAGTGGATGCGCGGCGTCGCCCAGCAGCGTGAAGCGTCCGCTGCCCCAGCGGGGAACGGGGGACTCGCCGTAGATGCGCATCCGATCGATCGCGTCCTCGTTGGTTGCCGAGAGCAGCGCCGGCACCGGAGACGCCACATCGGCAAACCGCTCTTCGAGGTAGTCCTTGGAGCGTCCGGGCTCCTGGAAGCCGGCGGGCACGTAGTCCAGCGCGGCCCAGTAGGTGTCGTCGGTTTCGTTGTCGACGCGGAAGACGTTGAACCTCATGCCTCGGCCGAACACGAGGTAGAAGATTCCGGGCTTGATCAGCTCCCGGTCGGGGAACGGAATGATGCTATGCCACACCGTATAACGGTAGGGCGGGAACTCGGGGAGGCTGGGTAGGCCGAGGACATGCTGGCGCAGACCCGAATGGACGCCGTCGGCGGCGATCAGCACGTCGCCGCGTACCTCGCCGCCGTCCGCGAGTTGGACGAGGACTCCGTCGTCGTCCTCTACAAATGACTCGACGCGGGCACCAAGGGTGATCGCGTCGTCTCCGAACGCCGACGTGAGCTCCTCGTGCAGTCGCCGGCGTACAAAGGCAACGCTCGGCGCCCCCACTCCCTTGCTGAGTCCGGCGACCGGATAGCTCATCAGGCGCTCGCCGGATGCCGAGTAGAACTCGAGGGCGCTGAGGGGATTCGCGCTGGCCTGGACGACATCGGCGACGCCCAGGCGCTGCAACGCACGCATGCCGTTCGGCCACAGGACCATGCCTATACCGACCTGGATCTCGGCCATACGGTCCACCTGCTCGAGGACAGTCACGCTGGCGCCCGCCTGGCGGACCGCTGAAGCCGCTGCCAGCCCACCGATCCCGGCCCCTGCAACGATCACCCGATCAGACTCGCCCAGCACATGCCCCCTTTGCCCGATGAGCGATACGGACCACCCAACTGTGGCAAGCTTATCGGCTGGCGGACGATTGAGCCTGAGCGGCGCGGCGCCGGCGGGGTGGCTACCGAACGAGGTCCGAAATGACAGTGCTCGACATTTTCCGGTTCCTCTCGGCCTTTGCCTCAGGGATCGCAGCGGGCACGCTCGTGGCGGTGCTCGCTGGTGTCATCCCGGTCCTACGCCGCCTCCCGCCGGTCGAGGCGCTGCGGGTGAAGCGACTGCTCGATCCGTTCATCGACCGCTATCAGCCGCCGATGGTCGTGCTCGCCGCCGTCTCGGCAGTCGTGATCCTGTTTCATGACCTGACGTCCGCGGAGACGGTGTTCACCGTGATCGGCCTGGCAGGCTCGATCGGGGTTGGCGTGACCTCGGTATCGGTGAACATGCCGATCAACCGAGCGATGGGCGTATGGGCGCCTGACGCGTTGCCGCCGGAGTTCGAGCCGTTGCTCACCCGTTGGATTCGCTTCCATGGCGTCCGAACGCTGGCGGCGGTCATCGCGCTCGCCGGCTTCGTGTTGGCGATCATCAACCCCTGAGCGCCAGCGCGCAATCCGGCCCGATCCAGCCGGAGGGCGCTACCGGCGAATCCAGGCTAGTATCGCCGCAAACCAGCGACCAGGAGGGCGGACATGGCGGACGTCGACAGTGCGGTAAAGGAAGCGGTAGTGGAGGCGCTGGCGCTTGATGACGACGAGGTGACGGCCGACGCAACCCTGATGGAGGATCTCGGCGCCGAGTCGATCGACCTGCTCGACATCCTGTTCAGGATCGAGAAGAGCACCGGCGTGAAGATCGAGGCATCGGACCTCGGTGACTACATCCAGGGCGGGATCTCCGACGACGAGTTCTCCGACGAGAACCAGATCATCAGCGAGACCGGCGCCGCACAGCTCCACAAGGTGATGCCCCAGACCGATCCGGGCGACCTCGCGGGCAAGCTGAAGGCGGATGAGGTTATGACGCTGTTCACCGTCCAGAACCTCGTGGAGATGGTGAAGTCTCGTGCCTGACAGAGCGTCCCGTGCCTGACCGAGCACGGGGAGCGCAGTGCGCTTTCACCTGATCGATCGCGTCGACTCGTTCGAGCCGTCCAAATCCGTGACGGCGCGGAAGGTCACGTCGCTCAGCGAGGAATACTGGGAAGAGGACGACGGCCGGCTCGTGATGCCTCCGCCGTTCGTGCTCGAGGCGCTGTGCCAGGCGGCGACGTGGCTGATCATGATCTCCACCGAGCGCGCCAAGCGCGCGGCGCTGCTGTCGATCGGCTCGGTCGAGTGGCTGGGCGACATCAACCCGGGCGAGATCCTCGAGCTGGTCGGCGAGGTCGGCTCGTTCGGCGGCGAGACGGCCGTCGTCTCCGGCCATGTGAGCGTCGACGGGCGCAAGGTGCTGGAGGCGCAGGACATCATGTGCGCGCTGATCGACGCCGACACGCTGGCAGATCTCGATGACACGAAGCGGCTGCAGGACATGCTGACGCGAGCCGAGGCCGACTGATGACGCGCGTCGCGATCACCGGGATCGGCGCTGTTACCCCCGTGGGAGGAGACGCCCCGAGCACTTGGGAGGCGTTGAAGGCCGGGCGCAGCGGCGTCGGGCCGATCACGACCTTCGACGCCACCACCTACCCGGTGCGGATCGCCGGCATGGTCGAGGACTTCGATCCCGACCAGCTCCCCGATCGTCACCTGATGCGCCGCCTGCACCGCGGCGCGGCGTTCGGCCTTGCGGCGGGCGTTGAGGCGGTGCGCGACGCGGCGATCCCCGACGGCACCTACGACCCATACGAGTGCGGTGTCTCGATGGGCGGAAGCGTGGCCCGTCCGGAGCTCCAGGAGTTCTCTGACATTTTCTACACGCGCGGGCAGAGCGACGGCCATGTCCTGTACCGCTCGCCACCGTCGCGCACGGTGGTCATCAGCCAGAACGTCGCCGGCGCCGAGCTGGCGAGTTTCGCCGGCGCTCAGGGGCCGATGATCGGCATCAGCACCGCGTGCACCGCCTCCAGCCACGCGATCGGCGAGGCGTTTCGCTGCATCCAGGACGGCGATGCGAAGATGATGCTCGCGGGCGGCTACGACGCGCTCACGAGTTGGGTCGACGTGCTCGGCTTCACGCTGCTGGGGGCGCTGACGAAGGACTACAACGACGATCCCGAGCACGCATCGCGCCCGTTCGATCGCGACCGAACGGGCTTCGTGCTGGGCGAGGGGGGTGTCGTGATGGTGCTCGAGGACCTCGACTCGGCGCGCGAGCGCGGCGCCGAGATCCATGCCGAGATCGCCGGCTATGGCTCGAGCCTGAACGCTTACCGGATGACCGACCCGCCGCCCGACGGGGGCGGCGCGGTGATCGCGATGTCGCGTGCGCTGCGTGACTCCGGATTCGCGGCGCAGGACGTCGACTACGTCGTCGCGCACGGCACCGGCACCCCCGCCGGCGACATCTCCGAGACAGTTGCGATCAAGGGTGCGCTCGGCGATCACGCCAAGCGGCTGGTCGTCACCTCGCCGAAGTCGATGACCGGTCACACGACCTGTGCGGCCGGCGCGCTGAACCTGCTCGCGGCGCTGGGCGCGATGCGTGACAACGTCGTCTCGCCCACGACCAACCTCGACAATCCCGATCCTGAACTGGATTTGGACTATGTCCCGAAGGTGGCGCGCGAGCTGGAGGTCAACGTCGCGATGACGAACGCGTTCGCGTTCGGCGGCACCAACGGCGCGATGGTTGTATGCGAACCAGAGCTGCGTGACGCACGATGAGCCGCTGGAGCACGCTCGATCGGATCGTCAGCGTCGAGCCGGGCGAGACCGCCACGGCGCTGCGCAACGTGCCGAACACGCTCGCGATCTTCGACACCCATTTTCCGCGCTTTCCGGTGCTTCCGGGGGTGCTGATGCTAGGTAGCCTTGGTGCGCTGGCGGCCGTGCTGCTGGAGGCTGACACGGACCGCCGATGGCGGCTGTCAGGGGCCGAGCGCGTCGCGTTTCGCCACTTCGTCCAGCCCGGCGATCAGCTCGAGCTGACCGTCAAGCTCTCGCAGCGCAGCGACACCGAGGCGCTGCTCAGCGGCGAGGTGTCCGTCGACGGGCGCGTCGTGGTGCGCGCGCGCAAGCTGCACACGGTGCCGCGATGAGTGCTGAGCCGCGCCGCGTCGCCGTGACCGGCATCGGCCTGCTCACCCCGCTTGGGGTCGGAGTGGACGAGACGTGGCAGGGACTGATCGACGGTCGCAGTGCGGTCGGGTCGATCAGCGAGTACGACGCGTCCTCACTTCGTACGCAGCTCGGCGCGGAGATCCGCGAGCTCGAGCCGAAGCAGTTCGTCAACCGGCGCGCGCTGCGGACGATGACGCGCTACGACATCCTCGGCATGGTCGCCGCGGAGCTCGCGATGCGCGACAGCGGCGTCGAGCTGGTCGAGGGCGATCCCGACGGAAGGGCCGCGCTGTACACCGCCGGCGGCAAGGAGATCTCCAAGCCCGAGCACTTCGAGGAGATCGCCGTCGCGGTGCGCGGCCCGGGCGGCGTGGTCGACATGCGCAAGTTCGGCACGGCTGCCCCGTCGAGCGTGCACCCACTGTTCTTCATCGAGGGCATCCAGGGCGCCTCCCTGTTCTACATCTCCGAGGCCTACGCGTTGCGCGGACCCAACACGTACCTGTCGGGGACTGCCGAGTCGGGGCTGACCGCGATCGCCCGCGGCTTCGGCGCGATCCGCCGCGGCGACGCCGATGTCGCGCTCGCCGGAGGCGCCGACGCGCCGGTCTGCTGGTGGAACATGGCGAAGATCGACTCCGTCGGCCTGACGACCCGCAGCAACGAGCTCGGCGCGCGCGCGTGCCGTCCCTACGACAGCGAGCGCGATGGGACCGTGATGGGCGAGGGTGGAGCGTTCGTCGTGCTCGAGGAGCTGGACGCGGCCAAGAGCCGTGGCGCGCGCATCTATGCGGAGCTGAGCGGCTCCGGCTCGGCGACCGACGTGGAGCGGCTGTTGACGCCCGAGCGCGAGGGCCACGCGCTCGCCCACGCGATCGGCGCGGCAGTGCGTGCCGGCGGCGATCAGCCCGGTGAGATCGACTACGTGGCCAGCCACGGCAGCGGCACGCGACGCGGCGACGCGAGCGAGGGTCAGGCGCTGCGCGCGGTGTTCGGCGAGGCCGGCAGCGGCGCCCCGCTCGTCTCCAGCGTGAAGCCCGCGACCGGGCATCTCGGCGCCGGCGCCGGTGCGCTGAACCTCGCCGTGGCCGCGCTGGCCGTGCATCACCAGCAGGCGCCGCCGACGCTCAACCTGAGCAGCCCCGACCCGGCATGTGGTGGGATCGAGTCGATCGTCGGCGAGGCGCGCAGCGCGCCGATCCGCAAGGCGCTCGCGCTGGCCCGTGGTTTGGAGGGGCAGAACGTCGCGCTCGCCGTGCGAGCGCCCTGATGCGCGCCGTGATCGCCGGTGCAGGTGTCGCGGGGCTGACGAGCGCGATCGCCCTGCGCCGGCGCGGGATCGAGACTGTGATCTTCGAGCGGGCCGGCGCCGCGCAGGAGATCCAGGTCGGCGGCTGCATCCACATGTGGCACAACGGGATGCGTGGGCTACAGCGGATCGAGGTGGGCGAGCGGCTGCTGGAGATGGCCGGTCCCGCGGCGGTCGTCCAGCGCGCCGAGTTCCGCACCGCCGGCGGCCGGCTGATGTACGGCTGGTCGGTGAGCGACATCGAGCGCCAGGTCGGCTCGCCGACGTTCGGCGTGCGTCGACCCGGCCTGCACAGGGTGCTGCTCGACGCGGTCGATGACGGGCTGGTGCAGTTCGGCGAGACGTGCGTCGGCTTCGAGCAGGATGGGGACGGCGTGCTCGTGCAATTCGCCGGCGGTCGCGAGGAGCGTGCTGACGTGCTGATCGCGGCCGACGGGCTGCGCTCGACGCTGCGTTCCGCGCTGCCTGGTGCGACCGCGCCGCGCTATGCCGGGTACGTGAGCTGGCAGGCGATCGCGCGCGTCGAGGCCGATGTCGTGCCCGTCGGCTTGTTCCGCGTCGTCTGGGGTCGCGGAGCGCGCTTCCTGTTCTACCGGATCGGGCCCGAGGAGGTCTACTGGGAGGGGACGTTCGCCGCCGAGGCCGGCGGCGGGGAGGCCGAGGGGCAACGCAAGGCCGCCGTGCTCGAGCGCTTTCGTGGCTGGCCGACTCCGGTCGAGACGATCGTCCAGGCGACCGAGCAGACGGCGATCGGTCGGGCCGACATGTATGACCGGCCGCCGAGCAAGCAGTGGGGTGAGGGCCGTGTGACGCTGGTCGGCGACGCCGCTCACGCGATGACCAACGCCCTCGGGCAGGGCGCCAACCAAGCGATCGAGGATTCGGTCGTGCTCGCGCGCTGCCTGGCCGAGCAGTCGGACGCGAGCGCCGGCGTGCGTGCCTACGAGGCCGAGCGGATTCCGCGGGCGGGCAAATTCGCGTCGATGTCCTGGTCGCTCGCGCGCGCCAGCCGGCTGCACAACGCGGCTGCGTGCGGGCTGCGCAACGGCATGCTCACCGCAGGCTTTCGGATCGGCTTCGCGCGCCAGCACCCGAAGGAAATGGACTATGCGTTTTGAGCGCAGCGGCGAGCAGCGACCGCGGACGCGCGCTGATCGTCGGCGGTGGCATCGGAGGCCTCGCCACCGCGCACGCGCTGCTCAGCCACGGCATCGACGCCGTGGTTTTCGAGCGGGCCGACGACATCGACAAGATCCAGCTGGGCGGTGGCTTTCACATGTGGGCGAATGCCTCGCGCGCGCTGCAGCGGCTCGGCCTCTACGACCAGGTGCAGGCGATCGGCGCTCCACTCGACGTGGTCGAGTACCGGACGAGCCGCGGCAGGCTGCTGGCAACGTGGCCGGTCGACGAGCTTGCACGCGAACACGGTGTTGTGGATGTCGGCGTCAGTCGCCAGGACCTCCAGACGCTGCTGGTCGAGGCGGTCGGCGCCGAGCGCCTTCGGCTGGGAGCGGTGTGCACCGGCTTTCAACAGGACGACGATGGCGTGCGCGTCGAGTTTGCAGACGGCAGTCGGGAACAGGGCTCGCTGCTGGTCGCGGCAGACGGCCTGCACTCGGTGATCAGGGCGCAGATCCACGGTCAGAGGGCGCCGCGCTATGCCGGGTACACCCAGTGGCAGAGCCTCATCGAGGACCACGATCAGCTGCTGCAGTCGCGGCAGGAGCAGGTGCTGTTCGGCCCCGGCGCACGGGCTGTGTTGCACCACGTCGGTGGCGACAGGCTTTTTTGGGCCGTGGTCCTCTACGGCGATGCGAGCGGCCCTGAGACTCGCGCGGACAGAGACGAGCTGGTCGCGCGCTTCGCCGGCTGGCACGGGTCGGTCGAGGCCGCGATCGCGGCCACGGCGCAGGAGCAGATCGCCCAGCTCCAGATCTATGACCGCGAGCCGATCGCAAGCTGGGGAGTCGGACGTGTCACGCTGCTCGGCGATGCAGCCCATCCGATGACGACGAATCTCAGTCAGGGGGTCTGCCAGGTGCTCGAGGACGCGGCCATGCTCGGACGTTGCGTGCAGGACGTCGAGGACATCGAGCTCGCCCTCAAGGCGTATGAGCAGGCGCGGATCGCGCGCACCACCACGTTGGTGAACCAGTCCTCGCGGATCGCCCGCGCCGGCGCGTGGCGGCGCCCGCTGACCTGCGCGGTGCGCGACCGTTTGACCGCCCTGATACTCGGTGGCCCCGGGCTGAAGGCCCACCGACAGCTCGCGGCGGCAGATCTGTGAGGACGCGGGAGCTTGATAGGCTCGCGCGGATGGACGGCTTCGTTGCCGAGAAGCTGGCGAGCAGGGCGAGTGCCGGATGACCTCTCCGCGCACGCTGCAGGTGATCTCTGGACCGGCCGCCGGGCAGGACTTCGAGATCGAGCACGAGCTGATCATCGGTCGTCGGGACGCCGATCTGGCGATCGCCGACGACGAGCTCTCACGGCGACACGCCGCCGTGCGTCCCTCCGGCGAGGGCATCGAAGTCGAGGACCTCGGCTCGCTCAACGGCACGTTCGTCAACAGTGAGCGGATACGCGGCGCAGTCACGCTGACCGAGCAGGCGACCGTCCGTGTCGGGCGCTCGGAGATGACGTTGCACTTCGCGGCCGGCGAGCCGTCACAGCCCGAGCAGGAGGCGCAGGAGGCAGGCGACGCTGGGCGCACGCGCTTGGCCGCGACGCTGCCCCCTCAGCCCGATGCGCCTGCACCGGAGGCGACACCCTCCACGCCCGAGCCCGCGGTGCCGATTCCGCAGCCGCAGGTCACGCGTGTGCGTCCGGTCGCGGATGCCGAGCTGCCGGCTGGCGCACCGGAGCCAGGGGCCGCCGCGCCGGAGCCGATCCCGCAGCCCGAGGTGACACGAGTGCGTGCGATTCCGCAGCCTGAGGTGACGCGAGTGCGTGCGATTCCGCAGCCCGAGGTGACGCGTGTGCGCCCGATCCCAGACGCAAAGGACATGCCGCCGGCGGCTCCGCCGCCGCCGGGCGGGATCCCCCAGCCGGCGGTAACGCGCGTGCGCGCGGTCGTCCCGCCGGACGCGTCCGGCGATCAGGAGCGCCAGCCCAAGCGCCCGGGCCCGCTGAAGCGCCTGCTCGCGCGCCTGCGCGGCAAAGGCAAGCGATGAGCTCGATAGACGGCCTGTTCGCGAACAACGGGGAGTTCGCGGCGTCGACGCCGGATCTGCAGATGGATGCCCGTCCGACCCTGCGGATCGCGGTTGTGACGTGCATGGACGCGCGCGTGAACGTGGTCGCGGCGCTCGGGCTGCGCGACGGCGAGGCGCACATCCTGCGCAACGCGGGCGGCGTGATCACCGACGATGTGATCCGCTCGCTGGCGATCTCCCAGCGCCGGCTTGGTACGCACGAGGTGATGCTGATCCACCACACCCGCTGTGGCATGCAGACGCTCACTGACGACGAATTTCGCGCGGAGCTGCAGCAGGCGACGGGTGTGGCGCCGGCGTTCGCGATCGAGTCGTTCACGGACCTCGAGGCGGACGTGCGTCAGTCGGTCCTGCGCGTGCGCCGATCTCCTTTCCTGGAGCATCGCGACGGCGTTCGTGGCTTCGTGTACGACGTCGACAGCCACGATCTGCGCGAGGTCGTGGTCGACGATGCCGGCTAACTTGACTCGCAGAGCGCCGGTAACTACGCTGCACGGCGGGCGGCTGCTGAGGCGCGAATTTGGCGACCGATCAAAGATCGGCCAGCGCGCCGCCAAGCCATCCGATACCGAGAAGAAGGAGACGTAAATGACCCCTGAGCAGGCGGCCGTCGATGTTCCGGCGCATGTGGTCGAGTACCTCTCGTCCCAGAACACGCTCACACTGGCGACCGCGTCTCCGAACGGGGTTCCGCATGCCAGCACGTTCCTGTTCGTGAACGACGGTCCGACGCTGTACTTCTGGACGCGTCCGGGAACGACGACGGCGAAGCACCTGGACCAGAACCCGGTGGTGTCGTTCGCGATCGACGAGTACGCGGAGGACCTGACGCAGACGCGCGGCGTGCAGGGTTCGGGGGAGTGCGGCGTGGTGTTGAACGGCGAAACGATCGCCAAGGTCGCGGATCTGTTCGGCCAGCGCTTCCCGGGGCTGTCGCCGGGAACGACGATGTCGATCTCGTTCTTTCGGATCGTGCCGACGGAACTGCAGTTCATCGACAACACGGACAAGGGTGGCAAGAGCGAGGACGGCACGTTCGGCGCGGACTTCAGCCGCGAGCGCGCGTACAGCGTGTTCAGCGACCTGCCGATGCAGAAGATCGACAGCGTGGCGGGCGAGCTGCAGACGGTCAAAGTCGACGCGGACGAGATCATCGTGCGCCAGGGCGGGCCGGCGGACAAGTTCTTCATCATCGTCGACGGCGCGGTGGACGTCGAGCAGCAGGACGACACGGGTTTCAAGAAGGTCAGCTCGCTCGCCCGCGGGCACTTCTTCGGCGAGGTGGCGATCATGCGCGGCACGCCGCGCGCGGCGACCGTGCGCGCGACCGAGCCGACGACCCTGATCGCGGTCGACCGCGACGTGTTCCGTGACCTGGTCGCGCAGTCGCTGGGCATGACGGCGGACTTCGATCAGGTGGTCCGCGCCCGGCTGCGCGCGCTGAACGAGGACGCGTAGTTGTCCGAGGGCGCCACCGAACAGGCGAGTCCTTCACTGGGCTTCGCCAGCGAGGACTTCCGCGGCGCGCTGGCGGCGTTCGCGACGGGCGTGACGATCGTGACGACCCGTGGCGAGGAGCACCCGTACGGGATGACCGCGAACGCGTTCTCGTCGGTGTCGCTGGACCCGCCGCTGGTGCTGGTGTGCGTGAAGTCGTTCTCGGAGGGCGGCGACTACATCCGCGAAAACGGCGTGTTCGCGGTCAACATCCTGGCCGCCGAGCAGGAGCCGCTGTCGCGCTACTTCGCCTCGAAGGACCGTCCGCGCGGACGTGACGCGTTCAGCGACATCGCGCACAAGACCGCGGCGAGCGGCTCACCGGTGCTGGACGGGGCGGTCGGCTACCTGGACTGCTCGCTGGCCGCCAGCCACGAGGCGGGCGACCACGTGATCTTCATCGGCGAGGTGCTGGCGCTCGACTTCAGCCATGAGGTGCCGCCGCTGCTGTTCCACGCCGGCGGCTACCGCTTCCTCAAAGATCAGCCGCTGGGCGGCACGTAGTCGAGGAACATCCAGCCGATGTCGGGCACACGCTCGTGCGCCTGGGCGAGCGTGAGCGCGGGCTGTGCGAGCGCGCCGTCGGCCTCCCAGTCCTGCGGGCGCAGGCTGATCTTGTAGGGATTGACGGCGAGGTCCTCTGACGGCGGCTCGGGCAGCGCGGCGGCGGCCTTGAAGAAGATCGCGACGGCGATCGCCTCGGCCTCGCTGACCTGCTGGCTGAGCTTGGCGAGCAGGCTGTCGTCGTCGAATTGCTCGGAGACGGCGCCGAGGTTGGCGCGCACGGCGGCGACCACGCCGACCTTGTGGAAGTCGTCGCCCCAGTCGCGGACCTCGAGCTGGTGCCATTCGCGCAGCAGCGCGTGCATGTTGATGTTCAGGCGGAAGGCGCGGTCGATGTCCTCGTCGGCCTTGCGCATCAGCTCGAGGTTCGACAGCCGGCCGCTGATCATCGGCAGCACGACACCGCAGGCGCTCATGTAGGCGTCCCAGCCGAACTTCGCTGATGCCACCCAGGGATTGCCGAACACCGGGTAGAAGTCTTCGGTGCGGCTGAGCACGTGGGCGAACGTCCGTAGGTAGAGGTTGCCGTAGTAGTCGACGTGCTCGTCGATCGCCTGCCCGTCGAGGTCGCGCTCGATCGCGGCGCTGGCGATCGTGTTTGACAGCGCGATCATGTCCGAGCCGGGGGAGAGGAACGGGTCGGCGAATGCGGCGGCCTCGCCGACGAGCGCCCAGCGGTCGGTGGAGATCATCCGCTCGACGCCGTAGGCGAAGTCCTGCACGCGCAGGAAGTCCTGGATGTCGCCGGTGCGCGGGCGGATCGCGGCGGCGAGCTGCGGCTCGTGCCGGTCGAGCCAGTCGAGGAAGCGGTCGAGCTCGCCGATCTCCTCGAAGGGATGAAAGCGCGGGTCGGCGCACACGCCGATGCTGATCGGGCCGGTGGCGAGCGGGATCAGCCACACCCAGTAGCCCTCGCCGGTGAGGTGGTTGGTGCTGTACTGGCGGATCCCCGGCTCGACCATGCGCCCGATCCAGGCGGGGTTCTCGGCGCCCCACTGCTCGAAGTCCATCCCCCCGCCGAGGCGCAGCCAGGCGGAGTTGATCGTGTGGCCGACGTCCTTGGCGAGGCCGAGTTTGCGCTTCATCAGCGCCGAGCGCCCGGCGGCGTCGACGATCCAGCGCGCTTTCAGCGTGGAGCGCTCGCTGAACTGGTCGAAGCCGACCTGGTGCTGTTGATCGCCGAGCTCGACCTCCTGTACGCGCGCGCCCTGGAGCACGTCGATGCCGGCGGCGCGGGCGCGCGCGGCGAGCTCGTTCTCGAACAGTCCGCGGTCGATCTGGAAGGTGTCGTGCGGCGGGTACAGCGGCGGCCCGGACTCGACCCGCTGCGTGATGTCCGAATTGTCGCCGGCGGGGCAGAAGAAGCGCAGCCCGGCCTTGCGCAGCTGGTGTTCGACGAGATGGTCCTTCAGCCCGACCTTGTTGGCGAAGTAGTCGCCGCCGATCGCGACTGTCGACTCGCCGACCTTGAAGGCTGCCTGCGGGGCCGGTCCCTCGCGCTTCTCGAGCACGACGATGCTCGTCTGCGGGCGTCCCTGCGCGAGCTGCAGCGCGAGCGTGAGGCCGGCCAGGCCACCGCCGAGGATCGCCACGTCGTAGCGCTCGGCTGGACGTTGGATCGCGGCAACCTCGATCATCGAGCTGGTCCTGTCGTCTGCCATCGGCTGCCGTCCTCTGTCGTCGGTGGGAATCGTTGCCGCGCAGCATCACGACACGGCCGGCATAAGTCAACCCGCGCCGCCGGTAGGTTACCGGCCCAACGGATGGTGGATCACCTGCCCCACGGATGGTGGGCAGACTGTGGCCGGCAACGACCTCGATTAGGGTTGGCGTCGAGGAATGACGATGGCGCAAGAAAGGGTCCTAATAGCTGGGGCGGGCATCGGCGGTCTGACCGCCGCGGTGGCGCTGTCCCAGGCGGGCGTACCGGTGCTGCTGCTGGAGCGCATGCCGGAGCTGGCGGAGATCGGGGCGGGGGTGACGCTGGCGCTGAACGCGAAGGCGGCGCTGCGGCGGATCGGCCTGGCCGAGCAGACCGAGCAGGCCGGGCACGGCAGCACGGGCTTCATCCATCGCTCGTGGCGCGGCGATCAGCTCAAGCGCTGGGAGCTCGACGGCCTGCAGCGCCAGCTCGGCGAGACGGCGACGGCGGTATCGCGTCCGGAGCTGCTGCGGATCCTCGCGGGCGCGCTCGGCGAGAGCGTGGAGCTGCGCTGCGCAGCGGAGGTCGTGGGTGTTGAGCAAGACTCCTCGGGCGTGACGGCGCGGCTGGCCGACGGCAGCGAGGTGCAGGGCAGCGTGCTGATCGGCGCCGACGGGCTGCACTCGAAGGTGCGCCCGCTGTTCGATCCGACGCCGCTTCACTACTGTGGCTTCACCGCGTGGCGCGGGCTGGCGCAGATCGAGGGCGCGTCGCAGCTGAGCGTCGACATGACCGCGCAGACGCAGACGTATGGGTATGGCTCGGTGTTCGGCACGATCCCGTTGAGCGAGCAGCTCGTGTACTGGTATGCGACGCGCAACGCGCCGGCGGGCGGCCACGACGAGCCGGGTCAGCGCAAGGCGACGCTGTTGGGGCTGCTCGGCGACTGGCACGTGCCGATCCCGGCGCTGATCGAGGCGACCGACGAGCAGTCGATCGCGCGCACCGACGTGTACGACCTGCCGCGGCGTGAGACGTGGGGCGTGGGTCGCGTGACGCTGCTGGGCGACGCTGCGCACCCGACCGCGCCGACGCTCGGGCAGGGCGCGTGCCTGGCGATCGAGGATGGGGTGGTGCTAGCCCGGCATCTGGCGGGCGGGCTGAGCGCGCAGAGCCTGCGCGCCTACGAGCGCGAGCGGATTCCGCGCACCGCGCGCACGGTGCGGCTGTCGGGCGCGCGTGCGCGCATCGTTCAGGTCGACGCGCGTCCGGCGGCGTTTTTGCGCGACCTGTCGCTGCGGGCCGTCCCCTTGGCGTTGGTCAACAAACAGCTGATCAAGATCTTCACGTTCGACGGCTGAGGCTCACGCCGCCGGCGCGGCGCCGGGAACGCGCGCTCACGCGAGGAACTCGAGCAGCTCGCCGACGACCTGCTCGGTGGCGTCCTCCTGGATGCAGTGGCCGGCGTCCTCGATCCGCGTGACGAGCGCCCCCGGCAGCAGCGCTTCCCACTGCTCGAGCATCTCGGGGCCGAAGGAGATGTCGCGCACGCCCCACACGATCCGCGCGGGACGCTCGGCGAGTGCGCCGATCTCGCGCCCGAGCCGCAGGCTGAGCTCGGCGACGGGCCCGTCGGGACGAAACGGGATCTGCCGCGGGAAGGCGAGCACCGACGTGCGGCTGTCCCAGCTCGGGTGCGGCGCCAGATACGCGGCCTGGATCTGCTTGGTCAGCTTCTCGGGGTGGACGAGCGCGGCGTGGAACAGGAAGCCGCGCGTGAACATCCCGAGGCCCTTGACCATCAGCTCACCGAGGACGGGCGCGCGGAACGCGCGGATCGGCAGCGGCAGCGCGACGTCCATGATCGGCAGCTGCGGCGGCGGGCTGTTGAGCACGAACAGGCGCGAGACGCGCTCGGGGTGCGCGATCGCCCACGCCAGGCCGAGTGAGGCGCCCCACTCGCAGACGACGAGCGTGACATCGTGAAGGTCGAGCGACTCGAGCAGCGCGTCGAGGCGGGCGGCGTGACGCGCGACGTCGTAGTGCTCGCTCCCGCTCGGCTTCTCCGAGCGTCCGAAGCCGAGATGGTCTGGGGCGATCGCCCGGTGGCCGGCGTCGACGAGCGCGGCGATGAAGGCCCGGTACAGGAACCCCCAGGTGGCGTTGCCGTGCAGCAGCACGACGGGCGCGGCCTCGCGCGGTCCCTCATCGACATAGTGCATCGCGCCTTCGGCGCTGGCGAAGTACTGCGGGCTGTACGGCCACAGCCCGTCGAAGCGCCATTCGGCGTCATCCATCGAAGCGCACGACCTTCTGGTACTGGCGCAGCGCGAGCGGGGTCGGCAGCGTGGAGAGCATCACCTCGCGCAGCCGGCAGGCGGCCGGGCGACGCCAGCGGTTGATCGCGGCCTGTTGTGCGGAGGTCGCGACGACGCGCGCGGTGCGCGCGCTACGGCGGCTCTCGTAGTCGCGCAGCGCCGGCGCCTGGAGACCGTGGGCGGCGATGCAGCGCGCGAGCACGGCGGCGTCCTCGAGCGCCAGCGCGGCACCCTGGCCGAGCGTCGGCTGGGTCGCGTGCGCGGCGTCGCCGAGCAGTGTGACGCGCCCCTCGCCCCAGCGGCGCTCACCGGGCAGGTCGAAGATGTCGGCGCGGGCGATCTGCTGCTCCTCGCAGGCGGCGATCACCTCCGGGACCGGCTCGGCCCAGCCGCCGAACAACTCGAGCAGTTTGTCCTTGGCGCCGGCGGGCGCGTCGCGGCCGCCGGCGGGCGTGGCCCAGCGCGCGAACCAGCCGACCCGATCGTCGGCGAGCGGCACCGTCCCGAACACCAGCCCGGGGCCGTAGATCTGCACCTGCACGGCGGGTGTCGCACCGGCGAGCACGACGATCCCGCGCCACTCGGTGTAGCCCGAGTAGCGCAGTGGCGCGCCGCCGGTTCGCTCGCGCACGGTCGACGTCCCGCCGTCGGCGCCGATCAGCAGCGCGCCGCGCTCCTCGCTGCCGTCGCCGAGCCGCGCGGTCGCGGCTTCGGGTGAGGCATCGACGTCGATGCACTCGGCGCTCAGGCGCACGACGCCGTCGGGCACCGCGGCGGCGATCGTCCCCAGCAGCTCGGGGCGGCTGGCGGCCATGATCGGCTCGCCGAGGTTGTCGGCGACCTTGCCGGTCGGCCAGCGCGCGAGCACGCGCCCGGAACTCGTGCGGTGCTCGAACCAGCGGACTTCCGAGCTGATGCTCGCGACCTCGTCGGCCAGCCCGAGCTGGCGCAGTGCGCGCATCGCGTTGCAGCCGACCCCGAGCACGGCTCCGACCTCGTGCAGCTCGCCGCCGCGCTCCAGCACGCGAACATCGATTCCGGCGCGGGTGAGCGCGACAGCGCTCGCCAGCCCCCCGATCCCCGCACCGACGACGACGACGCGGTCGTCGCTCATTGGTCCTCGCGGCGCTCCGCGCTCGCCGGCTCGGCGGTCCAGTCGACTACGAGCGCGGCGTAGATCCACTTGGTGGTCTCCATCGCCAGCAGCAGCACGCGCTGGCCGGGCGTGACGCGGCCGGTCCTCCAGGCGAGATCGAGCCCGAGCGGAAGCGCTGCGCAGCCGGGGGCGCCCAGCTGAGGCAGGGCGTTGAAGATGCGGCCTTCGAGCGCGAGCCACTCGGGCGCGGGGGTGCCGTCGCCGTGCATCGCGCTCTGCATCCAGTCGGTGTCGGCCTCGGGCGTCACGCACACGTCGATCGAGTCGGCGCTCAGGCCGGTGCGGGCGAGCACGTCGCGCACCGCTTCGGTGGTGAGCGTCGCGGTGAACGTGCTCGCCTGCTCGATGTCGATGACCATGTCGAGAATGCGGCCGTTGGGGCGCACCGCGTACGGCTCGTGGGTCCCGCCGCCGCCGAGCAGCTGCATACCGGGCGAGCGTCCGACGCCGATCCCGGCGATCGCCGCTGCGGACATCGCCGAGCGCTCACAGCGCTCGAGCACGATCGCGCCGGCGCCGTCGCCGAACATGTATGCGAGCAGCCGATCGCGAACCCGCAGCCGCGGGCTTGCCAGCAGCTGAGCCTGAAGCGGCGAGATCGCGTCGGCGCCGATCACGGCGGCGTAGCGGCAGTTGCCGTGCTCGATGTACAGGCGTGCGATGTCGAGTCCCTGGACGACGCCGGCGCCGCCGGAGCGCAGATCGAGCACGGAGCAGCCCTGGATCCCGAGATGCTCCTGCACGAGCGCAGCGGTCGGCGGCAGCATGTAGTCCGGGCTCGCGGTGGCGAGGATCAACAGCTCGAGCTCTGCCGGCTCGATCCCAGCTCGCGACAGCGCCTGCCGCAGCGCGCGCGCGGCCATCCCGGAGGTCGTGTCGGTGTGCTCTCCTGTCTGCGGATCGACGATCCAGTGGCGGCTGCGCATGTGCATGCCCTCGAGCATCCCGTCGGGCAGCGGTCCGACCAGCGCCTCGATGTCCTCGTTGCTGATTGGTTTGCCCGGCAGGTAGGCGCCGGTGGCGGCGATGCGCGCGCCGTGCGCCTGCGCGGGCGCGCTCATGTAAGCCAGCAGACCATGTATGAGTGGGGAGCATCACGTGGCGGCGGGGATCTGTCAAGGCCGGCTTCGACAGAACGGTCGCGATGGTTGACGCGTTGGCTGTCGTCAGCGATGATGGCCCGATGCGAAGCGCCGTGCTGCTCGCGACGGGTGCGCATCTGCCCGGCGAGCCGATCACCAACGACCAGCTCGAGCGCGTGGCGGGGCCGCTGCCGGATGACGTGCTCGAGGGCATCCAGGTGAAAACGCGCCACTGGGTCGCCGATCCGCAGACGGGCGAGCAGTCGGAAAGCAATTCGCAGATGGCCGCCAAGGCCGCGCGACAGGCGCTCGAGCGGGCAGGGGTCGAGCCGCAGGAGGTCGATCTGCTGGTCGTCTCGACGGCCAGCCCCGAGTACCACCTGCCGCCGAGCTCGACGCTCGTGCAGGAGCAGCTCGGCGTCGGTGAGTGTGCGGCGATCGACATCCGCTCGGGCTGCGCGGGGTCCGTCGAGGCGCTCGACGTCGCGCGCCTGTATCTCGAGCGCGGCGACTTCGACACTGCGCTGGTGGTCGGCAGCGAGACGATCTCGCCGCTGACGGTGCCTGTCTTTCTCGGCAAGGACCCGGAACGCGTGCGCATGCGCGACCGGCTGGGGATCTACAACTTCGGCGACGGGGCCGGGGCGATGGTGCTGCGCACCGAGGAGCAGGAGGGTGTCGGGCTGATGGGCTCGGCGATCCGCAGCATGGGCGCCGAGCGCAAGCCGGGGATGCAGGTGATCGGCGGCGGCACCCACGCTCCGATCGCGACTCAGCTGACCGCCAAGCGGCTGATCGAGCTGAAGGTGGACGTGGTCGAGAGTGGGCGCTTCACGCCGTACGTGCTGACCGAGGCATTGGCCGACACGCTCGCGCGCTGCCACGTCGCCGCGGAGGCGATCGACGTGTGCGTGATACCGGAGGGCAACGCCGGATATATGACCGATGAGCTGCGCGAGGCGGGGCTGCTGACGCCCGAGTGGCTCGTGCTGGAGGACAAGATCTTCGAGAACCTGGCGCTCGTCGGCGCCACCGGCTCAGCGGCAGTGCCGCTGGCGATCGACTACGCGTGGACTACCGGCCGCGTCAAGGCCGGCGAGACGATGATGATCCTGGCGATCGAGACGAGCAAGTGGAAGTACGCGGGGATGGTGCTGCCGTGGACGGCAAACGCGATCTCCCCGGCGCAGCCAGCGCAGTCGGGCAGTGCTGACACGATCCCCGCATGAGCCGAGCGCCGCGCGCGTCCGCTGATCCCGTGCGGCGGGCGCCAGTCCCCTGGCCGCTGGTTCCTTGTGGGCGCTAGTCGGAGAAGGGCGCGAGCACGATCGCGAAGTTCGTGCCGCCGAGCGAGCTGCCGTTGATCATCACCGGGCCGAGGTCCTGCTCGTGCTCCCAGGCGGCGATTGCCAGCGCGACGCTGAGCGACGGACCGGCGCCCATCGGCTCGCCGATCAGCAGCTTGGGCGCGTTGACCTTCACGTCGGCACCGAGAACACGCTCGATCGCCTTCGTCTCGGCCTCGTCGGCGATCGCGAGACCGCAGCGTGCGGCCCATACCGCTTTGAGCTCGTCCGGGGCGACCCCGGCCCGCTCGAGCGCCATCCGCATTGCCCGCTCGAGCCCCTCGCCGTCGGTGTCGAGCCGGCCGATGCCGCGGGCGTCTGAGGTGATGCCGTAGCCGAGTATCTCGCCGCGAATCTTCGCGCCGCGCTCGCGCGCGAAGCCAAGGCGCTCGACCAGCACGGCGACCCCGGCCTCCGCAAGTGCCATGCCGGGCGAGTCCCCCGCGCTGGGAGTGCTCGCGGCGAGAATCCCGAGCTCGCGGTAGGCGGTGATCACCGTGTCGGTGAGCGAGTCCGCGCCGAGGCACAGAACCGCGTCGGCGTGATCGGTCGCGGCGAGGTCGTAGCCGTAGCAGAGCGAGGCCGCGCCGGCGGCGTGTCCGACGGTGACGGTCGAGGTCGACCCGAGCGTCCCGACCTTGATCGCAACCTGTCCGCCGGCGGCGTTGTAGACGGTGTTCGGGAAGACCGCGGGGTTGGCGCCGCCGGCGCCTTCCTCGATCACGCCGACGGAGAAGTCCTCCATGCTTTCCATCGGGCCGACGCCGGTCCCGAGGATCGAGCCGACGCGCGTGCGGTTCTCGTCGTCGAGCTCGAGCGCGGCGTGCTCGAGTGCCTGGCGCGAGGCGATGATCGAGAACAGCCCGAGCCGGTCGACGCGCTTGCGCTCCTTCGGCCCGAGGAAGTCACCGGGCGTGAAGTCGACGCGGCCGAGCTGTAGGCCGTCCTCGGCGCTGGTGCAGTCACGGGCGGCGCTGTAGGCGTCCCACAGCGCCTCGATGTCGGTGCCGGCGGGGGACAGCGCGCCGAGTCCGGTGAGCACGACGCGATCCATCTGTGGCATCGGCGGGCCGTCGGCACGCGCGCCGGCACGGGCGAACACGATCGAGGCGTTGGCGCCGCCGAAGGCGAAGTTGTTCGACACGGCGATCTCGATCGCCATCTCGCGCGGCCCCTCGGGGATGTAGTCGAGGTCGCACTCGGGGTCCGGCTCGGTGTAGTTGGCGGTTGGCGGAGCGAGCTGGTTCTCGAGCGTCTTGACGGTCGAGATCGCCTCGATCGCGCCGGCTCCCCCGAGCAGATGCCCGATCATCGACTTGGTGCTGCTGACGGCAGCGCTGCGAGCGGCCTGTTCGCCGAGGCCGACCTTCGTGGCGGCGGTCTCCGCGGGATCGTTCTTGGCGGTGCCGGTGCCGTGGCTGTTGACGTAGCGAACCTCTCCGGGCGAGACGCCGCCCTGCGACAGCGCCGTCTGAATCGCGCGCGCGGCGCCACGGCCTTCGGGATGCGGCGCCGTCGGGTGATAGCCGTCGGCGGACAGTCCGTAGCCCATGATCTCGGCGAGCACCGGGGCACCGTGCTCGCGGGCGAGGTCCTCGCGCATCAGCACGAGCATGCCGCTGCCCTCGCCGAGCGACAGGCCTTTGCGGTCGCGCGAGTACGGCGCGGCGGGCTCCGGCGAGAGCGACTCGAGCGAGTTGAAGCCGGCGTACAGGATGTCCGAGAAGGCGTCGGCGCCTCCGGTCAGGACGGCGTCGGCGAGACCGTTGCGGATCAGCTCGCCGGCATAGCCGACGGCGTTGGCGCTGGCGGCGCAGGCGGTGTCGACGGACAGCACCGGGCCGCGCAGGCCGAACGTGCCGCTGAGCGCCTCGGCCATCGCTTGGGGCGGAACGAGCAGCACCAGCCGCGGGTCCGGCTTCTCACCCGCTTTGCGCCGTCGATACCACTCCTCTCCGGCGAGCAGTCCGGCGTTGCAGGTCCCGATCACAACGCCCCAGCGCTCGGCGGGGATTCCGCCGAAGTCAACGCCGCAGTTGGCGATCGCTTCCTCTCCGGCCTTGACGGTGAAGTCGATCGCGCGGTCGTGGAACCCGTCCGGATTGAGGTAGGTGTGCGCGGGCGCCGGCTGCTCTTGAACCTCGCCGCCGAGCGTCGTGCGGTAGCCGTCCATCGGCAGGTGCGTGACCTTGCGGATCGCCGTGCGACCGTGGCTGACGCCGTCCCAGAAGTCCTCGAGCGAGTTGCCCTGCGATGTGATCGCACCCATTCCGGTGACGACGACGCGGTGTCTGTTGCTGTTCTCGGCCACGGGCACTCCTCGATTTAGACAGGGACAGAACGGCGCCACACGCTGACTGCATGGGCCAGCGCCGTCTCCTTGGTGTGTGACAGCGAAACGTCGAGCTGGATGAGGCCATGACGCTCGGCATACGACGCGACGCTGCCGGTCAGGCGCACGACCGGCCGCCCGCTGCGCTCTTTGAGCACCTCCACCTCTGTGAAGCGCATACGCTGGCTGACCCCCGTGCCGAAGGCCTTCAACACGGCCTCCTTGGCGGCGAAGCGCGCGGCGAGATGCTCGTCGCGCCGACGCTTGCCTCGACAGTAGTCGAGCTCGGTGGCTGTGAACAGCTCCGTTTGGCGATCGGAATGCTCGGCGAGCAGCCGCCGCAGGCGCCGGACGTCGACGAGGTCGACGCCGACGCGCAGCTGCTGCTCAGGCGGCGAGGCCATCGGCACCCCTTCGGTGGTCGTCATCAGCGGTTGTCCGGCCAGGCAAGCTCGTCATTGTCGCTCACTCTCGGCGGGCGTGGAAATCTATCCGACGCCGCCATCGAACGTCAATCCGGCGCGCGTGGGTAGGGGCTATGCTTGCGCTCGCGCTGGCGTGATGGGATCAGGAGGGTCGAGGTTGGAAATCGGAGCGATGACATCGATCGACGTGATCGCCTCGGCGTTGGGCGACGCGCAGCCTGAGCTCGGCGAGATGAGTTCCCCTGACGGAGCTGTGACTTTGCTGTTCTGCGATATCGAGGACGCCGCCAAAATCAGGGAGGAGCTTGGCTCGGGGCGAGCCGAGGAGCTGCTGCGCGACCATCGCACGATCGTCGAGCAGGTCGTCCAGCATCATTCGGGGACGGTCGTGAAGTCCCACGACGACGGGTTCATGATCGCTTTTGACAGTGCTCACGCTGCGCTGCGCTGCGCGATCGACCTGCAGAGCACGCTCGGGGACCGCACGGTCTCCAGTGCGGGGCGCCCGCTGCGCCTGCGCGTCGGCCTGCACACCGGGTTCGTGATCACGAACGACGAAGAGATGTACGGGCGCAACGTGGTGTTGGGCGCCCGCATCGCCGGCTGCGCGCAGGGGGGCGAGATCACGGTGTCATCGACGCTCAAGGAATACACCGAGACCGATCCCAGCTTCCGCTTCGAGGAGCGCGGTGAGCACCGCTTCAAAGGTGTCCTCGGCGAACACATGGTCTTCGCGGTCGTTCGCTAGGCATACATGGCACAGAACATCTACATCACGGCGATGGGCCCGGGCAGCGGCAAGTCCGTGGTCGCGCTCGGGTTCACAGAGATGCTGTCCGCACGCCTGCAGCGCGTCGGCTTCTTCCGTCCGATCATCCGCGGCGACGGCGAGCCGGACCCGCAGATCGAGCTGATGCGCGATCGCTACCAGCTGCAGACGAGCTACGAGCAGATGCATGGCCCGACTGCGGACACGGTGACGGGGCTGATCGCGGGCGGCGCACACGAAGAGATCGAGAAACGCGTCCTGGCGGCGTTCAGGGAGCTCGAGTCCAGCTGTGACTTCGTGGTGTGCGAAGGCAGCGACTTCATCGGCAGCGCGCCGGCGCTGGACTTCGACCTGAACGCGAACCTGGCCAACCAGCTCGGCTGCCCGGTGCTGGTGGTGATCAACGGCGCGGCCAGCGGGGATGTCGTCGAGCAGGTGCAGCTCGCCCGCGAACTGCTGCAGCGCAAGGGCTGCGGGCTGTTCGGCGTGATCGTCAACCACGTGGCATCCGAGGCGGTCGACGAAGTCGAGGCGCTGCTCGCCCCGAACACCGGCGAGGAGTGGGTGTACGTGATGGGGCAGAACGCCGAGCTCGGCTACCCGAACGTCGGCGAGGTGCAGGCGGCGCTCGGCGCGCGTTCGCTGCTGGCGGGCGATCAGATGCTCGATCGCGATGTTCGCGACGTGCGGATCGCCGCGATGAGCGCGGAGCACTTCATCGATGATCTGGTGGACGGGACGCTCGTGGTCGTGCCGGCAGATCGCTCGGACATCGTGATCGCGTGCTTGGCGTGCACGCTGTCACCGACCTTCCCGACGGTCGCCGGGCTGCTGCTGACGGGTGGCTACAAGCTCGCTCCGGCGGTGGAGCGGCTACTGGAGAGCGCCCCGTTCCCGGTGCTCGAGATCGACGAGCGCTCGCACGTGGCCGCGGCGGCGATCGCGAACGTAGCCCCGATTCTGCGCGCGGGCAATGAGCGCAGGATCGCTAGCGCCCTCGGGGTGTTCGAGCGCAGCGTCGACAAGGTCGAGCTGCAGATGCGCTTCACGGTCAAGCGCCCGGCGCGGATGACGCCGACGATGTTCGAGTACGAGCTGATCGAGCGGGCGAAGTCGGCGCGGCGGCACATCGTGCTGCCGGAGGGCGGGGACGACCGCGTGCTGCGCGCGGCCGACATCCTGCTGCGTCGCGGCGTGGCCGCGCTGACGCTGCTGGGCGACATCGACGCGGTGCGGGCGCGCGCGGCATCGCTCGGCCTGGACCTGGACGGCGCACAGATCTTCGATCCGATCAGCTCGCCGGAGCGCGAGCGCTATGGCGCGGTCTACCACGAGCTGCGCAAGCAGAAGGGCGTAACCGAGGAGCTCGCCTACGATGCACTCGGCGATCCGACGTACTTCGGCACGATGATGGTCCACCTGGGAGATGCCGACGGCATGGTCTCGGGGGCTGCGCACACGACCGGCGACACGATTCGCCCGGCGTTCGAGTTCGTCAAGTCGCGCCCTGGCGTGTCGGTCGTCTCGAGCGTCTTTCTGATGTGCCTGAGCGATCGCGTGCTCGTGTACGGCGACTGCGCGGTCAACCCGCAGCCGAACAGCGAGCAGCTGGCGGACATCGCGATCAGCTCGGCCGACACGGCTGCGGCGTTCGGGGTCGAGCCGCGGATCGCGATGCTGTCCTACTCGACGGGCGACTCGGCGAAGGGCGCGCAGGTGGACGCGGTGCGCGAGGCGACCGAGACGGTGCGGCGCCTGCGCGGCGATCTGAAGGTCGAGGGACCGATCCAGTACGACGCGGCGGTCGACGCGACTGTCGCCAAGCTGAAGCTGCCGGAGAGCGAGGTCGCGGGCAGCGCGACCGTGTTCATCTTCCCGGACCTGGACACGGGCAACGTCGCCTACAAGGCGGTTCAGCGCTCATCGGGGGCGCTGGCGATCGGCCCGGTGCTGCAGGGGCTGCGCAAGCCGGTCAACGACCTGAGCCGAGGCTGCGCCGTCTCGGACATCGTCAACACGGTGGCGATCACCGCGATCCAGGCGCAGGAGACAGCCGCGGGCTGAACAGCCGAGCGCGATCAGCGAGTGCGTGCCGCCGTGCCGTGCCGTGCCGGGCCGGGCTGGGCTGAGGCTCAGGCGCTCGGCGGGCTTGCCGGCGGCGGCGTCAGGCCGGCGGCCTCGTACAGCAGCCGCGCGTACTCGCCGGCGCTCTGCGGCCGGTTGGCGACGTCCTTCTCGAGCGCGCGCAGGATCGCCGGTCCGAGCGCGGCGGGTGCGTCGATTTCGGTGGTCGGGTCCGGTGGCTCGTCCTGGAGCTGGGCCCACAGCACGCGCATGCCCTGGCGGTCGGCGAACGGCGGCGCGCCGGTGAGGCACTCGCACATCACGCAGCCGAGCGAATACACATCGGTCGCGGCCGTAACGTCCTCGCCGCGGATCTGCTCGGGCGACATGTAGTCCATCGATCCGAGCGCCTGACCGGGCCGCGTCAGCGCGGTCGCCTGGCTGTCCTTGGCGAGACCGAAGTCGGTGATCAGCGCGGTGCCGTCGGTATCGAGCAGCACGTTCGCCGGCTTGACGTCTCGGTGCACCATCCCACCCTGGAACAGTGCGTCCAGTCCATCGGCGACCTGGGCACAGATCGCGAGCGTGGTCGGCACGTCGAGCTGGCCCTCGCTCTTGAGCTTGTGCTCGAGCGAGCCGCCCTCGATAAAGCGCTGCGAGAGGTAGGGCACCCCTTCGTGCTCACCGGTGTCGAGCACAGGCACCACGTGCGGGTTTTTGACGTTCTGGGCGATCATCGCCTCGCGCTCGAAGCGGCGCCGAAAGACGCTGTCTTCGGCGAGATCGCTGCGCACGAGCTTCAGCGCGACGAGCACGCCATCGCCGTCGGTTGCCCGGTAGACGCGGCCCATTCCGCCGATGCCCAGCACCGACTCGATCTTGTATGGACCTACGCTGGTGCCGATCCGCGGGTCGGCCTCGGTGTCCTGCTCAGTGTCGCTCATGCGCACAGCATGTCACGCGTGCGCCGCGCATGCCAGCGCTCTGGGGCTCAAGCTCTGATTCAATTGGTGTGTGCGGGGTTTGCAGCCGTTGAGGCTGATCGGGGTTCGGGCGGGGTTTGCCGCGTGCGCCGTGCTGGCCGCGCTCGCATTGCAGCCGGCGGTGAGCTCCGCGGCTCAGCAGATCATCCAAAGCCCCGGCAGCCCGCTCAGCTCGATCTTCATCGACGATGACCTCGGCTGCCAGGTGCAGGCTGCGGGCGACTTCAGCCCGACTTTCTTCGGTGGTACCGAACCGGGAGCGTGCGGGACTTTCCTGTCGGTGACCGACGATGAAGAACTCGAAGTGGGCGAACCGCCGTCTCCGCTGAACCATCTGTTTGGTCCCAGCCCACCAGCCGGCGTCTCGCCCGACGCAGACTTCAAACCCGTCAGCCAGACGCTCACCGGAAATGGCACCTCGGCTCAGCCGTTCGTGCTCACCACCCGTGTCTTGATGATGGAAGAAATAGAAGAAGTGCCGCTCGAAGGCGCGGAACTGACTGAGACTGACAGCTACGTAGCCGGCCAAGACTTCTATACGACGACGATCGCGATCACCAACCTGCGCTCGCCGCAGCTCACGGGCACGCTCTATCACGCCGGTGACTGCTTGCTTTCCAATCTTGACTTCGGGTTCGGCGCTGCAAACGTCCCTGCCGCTGGCTCAGCAGCCTGCACGATCACCGCCAACGACAGCCCACCGGGGCGCTTCATGGCGTTCACGCCTACCGCGACGAGCGGCCCGGCACCTCGCTTCATCGAGAGTAACTTCTCGACCGTTTGGTCGAACGTGAACAAAGAAGCGACGCCCTTCCCCGATACGGTCGAAGGCGCGACTGAACAGGACAACGGCATGGGCTTGTCGTGGCCGATCTCGCTTAAAGGCCCGGGCCGGATCGAACCAGGCGAAACGGCGACTGTCACGTTGACGACCACGATCACGCCGTTCGTGCCTCCTGGGCCGCCCCCATGTACCACTCCGCTTCCCAGCCTGTCGATCACGAGCGATCAGGGGCACGGCAGCTACGAACTGGGCGCTCTGGCGTCGGTGACGATCACCGCATCCGGAGCCGGCCTTACGAGCAACCCGTCGGCCTCCCATGTACCGATCTCCACGGCGACGCCGGGGACGTTCGCGGTGACGCGCACGGCCGTTGGCGAATGCGGTGCGACCACTGCCAGCTTTAACTACACGGTGATCCCACCGCCCGTACTGGGCAAGACCGTCAACGTGAACGTCGTTAGCGGAAAGGTGTTCGTCGCGATTCCGTCCACCGCGAACGCCAGCCTTGCGGGCAAGCCGGGCGACGCAACCGAGAGCCTCAGCAAGGGCCTTAAGTTCGTGCCGCTCCAGGAAGCGCGCCAGATCCCCGTCGGCTCCTTCCTGGACACCTCTGCGGGCGTCGCGCGCATAACGACGGCGACGGCGACCAAAAGCAAGCTGCAGTTCGGTGACTTTGGCGCAGGGATCTTCAAGCTGCTGCAGCAGCGCAAGCAGCGCGGGCTGACGGAACTGGACGTCGTGAACGCTCACAGTTCCCGTCAGGTGTGCGCGACGCTCGGCAAGAGCGCGGTCGTGGCAAAGCATTTGAGCAGCAAAGTGCTCGGGCGGATTACCGGCAGCGCGCACGGGCGCTTCACCACCCGCGGGCAGTTCAGTGCCGCGACGGTGCGCGGGACGGTTTGGGGCGTGCGCAACCTCTGCAGCGGGACGTTGACGCGTGTCACGCGTGGGGTCGTCACGGTGCGCGACTTTATCCGCCGCAAGACGCTCACGCTGGTCACCGGCCAGTCCTATCTTGCCAAGGCGCCGCATCGTTAGGCTGCTGATGCGAAGCCCCTTCTACAGATCGTCACCTAGGCGGCTGCACCCGGCGGCGATCGCGGGCGTGGTGCTGTTGGCGTTTGCGATACTCGCGCTCGCCTCCTCGGCTCAGGCTGCGACGTACACGGTCGGCACAACTGCGGATCTCAACGGCGTGTGCAACAACCCTGCGGCCGGGACGTGCTCACTGCGCCAGCTAATCGAATTCGAGAACGGTCTCCAGCCGGCCCCCAACCCGTTCGATGTGATTGTCGTTCCCGCAGGCTCCTACCGGCTGAGCGAAGGCGAACTCAAGATCAAACAATCGCTTGCGATTGTCGGTGCCGGCGCACGCACGACCCACTTGTTCGAGCCCGAAGCGTCCGTACAACGGGTCTTTAAGATCGAACAGCCGAACTCGGACTCGACGCCGGTGCTCATCTCAGGGCTCGAGATCTCCGGCGGGAACGCGAACGAAGTCAACGGCTCGTTCGGCGGCGATGTCCTCAACACCGGCGAGACGATTCTCCAGGAAGACTGGATTACCGAAGGCACCGCCGAATCGGGGGGAGGGATATCCAATAACACCGGGACGCTCGTCCTCGACCGCTCGCTCGTGTCGAATAACCACGCCACCAAAGGCGGTGGGGACTCCGGCGGAATCCAGAACCATGGCGCGGCGGGCAAAGCAGCCGACCTCGCGGTCGAAGACTCGACGATCTCCGACAACGACGCGCGCCTCGGCGCGGGGATCTTCAGCTGGAGCGATGAACCTGTTGGGAACGACGTTTCGGTGATCAACTCGACGGTCGCCAAAAACAGCACGCAGGAAGAGGTCGGTGGCACCGGTCGTGGGTTGGGAGGCGGCCTGCTCATCACCGACGGAACGGCCGACGTGCTGAACTCGATCGTCGCGTACAACGTCGCGACTGTTAACGCTGTGTTCAACCAAAGCAACTGCGCGACGACGAGCCCGGGGACGATCGTCTCGATCGGCAACAATCTCGAGACCGAAACCGATTGTGGCTTCACTGCTCCGGGCGATCTCCAGAGCGAGTTCGGGATCTTTGAGTTCACCTCCGGAGAACCGCAGAACAACGGCGGGAACACCGACACGATTGCTCCCGAAGCAGGGGGCCCCGGTGTCGACGCGATCTCTACCAGCAGCCCATTTTGCTCGGGTGTCGATCAGCGCGGCGTGACGCGCCCACAGGGCAGCGGCTGCGACATCGGCGCGGTCGAGCTGACCCCGCTGACGATCGAGGCCACCGAGGGCAGCCAGTTCACCGCCCAAGTCGCGATCCGGCCCGCTTGCGGCATCGAAACTAACCTCACCCCCAGGATCGAATGGGGAGACGGCTTGAAATCGGTCGGTACGTTCGAAGAAAACGGCGAACAAGAAGTGACGGGCATTCGAGGTACCCACGAATACGTACAGGCGGGGACCTACAACGGGACGGTCACCTATCAAAACGACTGTGGTCAGCACACCGTTGCATTCCAGGCGAAAGTCGCGGACGCTCCTTTGAGTGCAACGGGGGTGGCGGTGAGCGGGACGGCGCTTACATCGTTGACGGCAACCGTGGCGACGTTCACGGACGCTGACCCCCATGGCGTCCTCCCGTACTACAAAGCGAGCATCGCCTGGGGCGACGGCGCCGTAAGCGCGGGGACGATCACGCCGGCGTCCGGGGGAGGTTTCCTGGTCACGGGCACGCACAGCTATGGAGCCGGCGGCGTCTATCCGACGGCGGTCGTGATCAACGACGTTGGCGGTGCCAGTGCGACCGCCACGAGCAGCGCGACGATCGCCAACCCACCTCCCGGGCCGCCGACCCTCACGCCGTCATCGCCTACCGTAACGGCAAGCACCAGCGCTGCCTTCACCACGACAGTCAACCCGCACGGCCTGGCGACGTCGGTGCATTTTGAATACGGACCCGTGCTTGGCGCCACGGCGGCCGCGGTCACCTACGGTTCCTCGACGCCCGCTCAGGCCGTAGGCTCCGACTTCACCAACCACGCCGTCACTGCAACCGTCACGGGGCTGCTGCCCAACGTCACCTACCATTGGCGAGCGGTGGCCAGCAATAGCGCTGGGACCGTGCAGGGCGCTGACCAGACGCTCGTGACACCCGCTGATCCGCCTCCGCCACCTCCGGTGTTGGGCAAATCAGTGAACGTCAGCCCTGTATCGGGCGTTGTCTACGTCAAGCCGCCCCCTGGCGCCAAACTCTCGTCGCTCGCCCCGCGGCTTTCGCTCACCTCGCTGGCGTCGCCAACTCAGGCGTTCGTGGCCCTGTCGAAGGGTCAAGGTTTCATCCCGCTGACCGAGGCGCGCCAAATTCCGGTGGGCTCGATCCTCGAAGCGACCGCGGGCGTGGCGCGCATCACGACTGCGACGGCGACCAAGGGCAAGCTGCAGAACGGCGACTTCGGTGCGGGGATCTTCAAGCTGCTGCAGCAACGCAAGCAGCGTGGGCTGACGGAACTGAACATCATCAACAATCGCAGTCCAAAGAAGATCTGCACGACGCTCGGCAAGCGGGCCGCGGTAGCGGCAAGACTGAGCAGCAAGGTGCTTGGTCGGATTCACGGCAGCGCGCATGGCCGGTTCGTGACGAAGGGTCAGTACAGCGCGGCGACCGTGCGAGGTACGATCTGGAGCGTGTCCAACCAGTGCAACGGGACATTGACGAAGGTCACGCGCGACGTGGTCACCGTGCGCGACTTCCGTCGTCGCAAGACGATCACGCTGCTCAGCGGCCAGTCCTACCTCGCTCGCGCACCCGGACATTAGCCAAGCGATGCTGGACGGCGCCATCCCACGGCCACGGATTCGGCCTCGCTCGCGGCGCGGCGTGCTTCTCCTAGCGGTGCTCGCTGCGCTGGCAGTCGCGGCCGTTCTGGCCGCCTCGGCGCGGGCGACTACGTACACGGTGGGGACGGTCAACGACTCGGCCACGGGCGCGTGCCCCGAACCCAAGTCGGGAAAATGCTCGCTGCGCCAGCTGATCGAGTTCGAGAACGAACTCGCCGTCACACCCAAGCCCGTCGACACGATCGCCGTGCCGGCCGGGAAGTACAGCCTGGCCCAAGGAGAACTGACGATCACGCAGTCGCTCGCGATCCAGGGCGCAGGAGCACGCAAGGCACACGTGTTCGAGCCGATCCGAACCGAAGCTCGAGTCTTTAAAATCGAAGTCCCCAAGAGCGAAAAAGTGCCGACGGTGACGATCTCGGGGCTTGAGATCTCTGGCGGGACGGCCGGCGAAAAGAACGGCTCCTTCGGCGGCGATGTCTACAACGCCGGCAAACTGACCCTCACCGAAGACTGGATCACTGAAGGCACCGCGTCGTCGGGCGGCGGAATCTCGAACAACACGGGCACGCTGTTCGTCCGGCGCTCGCTCGTGTCCTTCAACCATGCCAGCACCGGCGGTGGGGACTCAGGCGGGATCCAGAACCACGGCTCCGAGATCTGCAACGCGGCGTGCTTTCCCGGGAAAAAGGCCTCGATGACGATCGAAGACTCGACGGTCGCGGACAACGACGCCCGCCTCGGTGCCGGGGTATTCAGCTGGAGCGACGCAACCGACGGCAACGAAGTGACCATCACCAGATCGACGATCGCAGACAACACCACAGAGGACGAGCAAAGCGGTGCTGCCCGTGGGCTCGGCGGCGGGCTTCTGATCAGCGACGGGACGGCCGACGTCTCCGGCTCGATCCTCGCCTTCAACAGCGCGACGATCGAAGAAGAGTTCTTCCAAAGCAACTGCTTGACGTCTGGCGAAGGCGCAATCGTCTCACTGGGGTTCAACCTCGAGACCGAACACGATTGTGGCTTCAAGTCGACCGGCGACCTGCAGGAAACCTTCTCCCGATTCGGCTTTGCCTCCAATGAACCGGGAAACAACGGCGGCAGCACGGACACGCTCGTGCCGGAACCGACAAGCCCAGGGGTCGACGCGATCCCTACGAACCAGGCGGTGTGTTCAGGCGTGGATCAGCGCGGCGTTGCTCGGCCGCAGGGTATCGCCTGTGACATGGGTGCAGTCGAGCAGGTGCCGTTTACGATTCAGGCTACTGCCGGGACGTCCTTCTCAGGTGAGGTCGCGCTGTCGCCGCGATGTGGCGTCTTCCGTGAACCGACACCCACGATCGCCTGGGGAGACGGAAAGACCTCGGCTGGGACGGTGGTCGGAGAAGAAATTGACGGCACCCACACCTACGCTCTCGCCGGAACCTACAATGGCTCGGTCACCTACAACAACGACTGTGGCGGGACCCACAAGGTTGCGTTCCAGGCGCAGGTCGTCGGCCCACCGGCTCTGTCCGAAGTAAAAGCGGGTGCGGTAACGGAAACAACCGGCAAGGCGGAATTCACGGTCGATCCGGCAGGCTCGGAAACGACATACGAAGTCGAATATGGCCTCGACACGAAATATGGGTCGAAAACCTCATCCGCGAAACTCGCGGCGGGTGCTGGGCCGACGCATGAGGTCGTGACGGTCTCGGGGTTGAAACCGAACACGACCTATCATTTCCGGGTGGTCGCCATCAATGCGCAGGCGCCGGGGGGCGTGCGTAGCGGCGACTTGACGTTCTCGACGGTTGGTCCACCGGTGATCTCGGAAGCAAAGGCCGGGGCGGTCACGGAAACGACGGGCAAGGCCGAATTCACGGTGGACCCGGCGGGCTCGGAAGCGACGTATGAAGTCGAATATGGCCTGGACACCAAATACGGCTCGAAAACGAGCGCCGTGAAACTTCCCGGCGGGGCTGGGCCGACACCAGAGGTCGAGACGATCTCTGGGTTGAAACCAAACACGACCTATCACTTCCGTGTCGTTGCGACGAATGCGCAGGCGCCCGGTGGGGTGCGCAGCGGCGATTTGACGTTTGCGACGGTGGGTCTGCCGGTGCTCTCTGAAGTGCGGGCCGGGGCGACGACCGAAACGACTGGCAAGGTCGAATTCACGTTGGACCCGGCAGGCTCGGAAACGACATACGAAGTCGAATATGGCCTCGACACGAAATATGGGTCGAAAACCTCATCCGCGAAACTCGCGGCGGGTGCTGGGCCGACGCATGAGGTCGTGACGGTCTCGGGGTTGAAACCGAACACGACCTATCATTTCCGGGTGGTCGCCATCAATGCGCAGGCGCCGGGGGGCGTGCGTAGCGGCGACTTGACGTTCTCGACGGTTGGTCCACCGGTGATCTCGGAAGCAAAGGCCGGGGCGGTCACGGAAACGACGGGCAAGGCCGAATTCACGGTGGACCCGGCGGGCTCGGAAACGACGTATGAAGTCGAATATGGCCTGGACACCAAATACGGGTCGAAAACGGCTGCTGCGACACTCGCCGGCAGCGCGGGCCCGACGCAGGAGGTCGTGACGATCACGGGGTTGAAAGCGAACGTGACCTACCACTTCCGGGTCCTGGCCAGCAACGCCCAGGCGCCTGGTGGGGTGCGCAGCGGCGATCTGACGTTCGCGACTGTCGGTCCGCCCGGCCTGTCGGAAGTGAAAGCGGGTGCGGTGACGGAAACAACCGGCAAGGCGGAATTCACGGTCGATCCGGCAGGCTCGGAAACGACGTATGAAGTCGAATACGGCCTGGACACCAAATACGGGTCGAAAACGGCGTCCGCGAAACTTGCCGCGGGCGCTGGTCCGACGCATGAGGTGGTGACGGTCTCGGGGTTGAAACCGAACACCACCTATCACTTCCGGGTGGCTGCGACGAATGCGCAGGCTCCGAGCGGGGTGCGCAGCGGCGACGTGACGTTCGCGACGGTCGGTCCCCCGGTGCTCTCCGAAGCGCGAGCCGGGGCGACGACTGAAACGACGGGCAAGGTCGAATTCACGGTCGATCCGGCGGGGTCTGAAACGACGTACGAAGTCGAATACGGCCTTGACGCAAAATACGGGTCGAAGACGGCCGCCGTGAAACTCGCCGGTGGCGCCGGGCCGACGCCGGAGGTGGTGTCGATCTCGGGGCTCAAACCGAACGACACCTATCACTTCCGTGTGGTCGCGACGAATGCGCAGGCTCCGGGCGGGGTGCGCAGCGGCGACTTGACGTTCGCGACTGTGGCTTCGCCGGCTCTGTCGGAAGTGAAAGCAGGCGCGGTCACCGAAACGACCGGCAAGGTCGAATTCACCGTCGATCCGGCAGGTTCGGAAGCCACGATCGAAGTCGAATACGGTCTCGACACGAAATACGGGTCAAAAACGAGCGCTCTGAAACTCGCCGGGGGTGCGGGTCCGACGCACGAGGTCGTGACGATCTCAGGGCTCAAACCGAACACCAAATACCATTTCCGCGTCGTAGCCAGCAACGCGCAGGCGCCGGGCGGAGTCCGAAGCACCGATCTGTCGTTCGCGACCGTTGGCCCGCCGGTGCTTTCGGCGGTCGAAGCGGGCGCGGTGACGGAAACGACGGGCAAGGTCGAATTCACGTTGGACCCGGCGGGGTCGGAAGCGACGTATGAAGTCGAATATGGCTTCGACACGAAATACGGATCGAAAACGGCGGCCACGAAACTCCCCGCGGCCGCGGGCCCGACGCACGAGGTCGTGACGATCTCTGGGTTGAAACCCAACACCACCTACCATTTCCGGGTGGTCGCGAGCAGCTCACAAGCCCCCACCGGGGTACGCAGCGGCGATCTGACGTTGACGACCGTCGGTCCGCCCGTGATCTCGGACGTTGCCGTCGTGCTGGTCACGGAAACCACCGTCGAAGTTGGGTTCACGATCGATCCTGCGGGCGAGGAAACGACCTACGAAATCGAATACGGCCTCGACACGAAATACGGCTCGAAGACCCCGCCTGCAAAACTGAAAGCAGGGGCCGGTCCGACGCACGTGACGGAGACGATCTCGGGGCTGAAACCGGGCAGCACCTATCACTTCGAGATCGTCGCGACTAACTTGCTCGCAACCAGCGGCGTGAAAGGGGCGGATCAGCCCTTCGTCACCGAACCGCCTGCGGGTGGCGGTGGCGGTGGCGGTGGTGGCGGTGGCGGAGGCAACGTCCTCGGCAATCCGCCCCCCGGCTCGGGGGTGCTCGGCGCCCAGACCACCGGTCCGGCGACGCTCGACACGCTCCCACCGCCGGTGCTGGGAAAGACCTTCAACGTCGAGCCGGTGAGCGGAAAAGTGTTCATCTCGCTTCCGCCAGGCGCGCAACTGAGCCGCGTTGCCTCTCACGGCAAGGCGAGAGAGAGCTTGAGCAAGGGCTTGCACTTCATTCCGTTGACCGAAGCGCGTCAGATCCCGGTGGGCTCGACGCTGGAAACGACGGCGGGTGTCGCTCGTATCGAGACTGCGACGGTGAGCAAGCCCCAGGTCGGAGACTTCGGCGCGGGGATCTTCAAGCTGCTGCAGCAGCGTAAGCAGCGTGGGCTGACGGAACTGAACATCGTCAACAACCGCAGCCCGAAGAAGGTCTGCGCGACTCTGGGGAAGGGCGCGGCGGTGGCGGCGAAGTTGAGCAGCAAGGTGCTGGGGCGGATTCACGGCAGCGCGCACGGTCGTTTCGTGACTAAGGGCCAGTACAGCGCGGCGACGGTGCGGGGGACGATCTGGAGCGTGTCGAACCAGTGCAACGGGACGTTGACGAAGGTCACGCGCGACGTGGTCACGGTGCGTGACTTCCGCCGGCGTAAGACGATCACGCTGCTCAGCGGCCAGTCCTACCTTGCAAAGGCGCCAGCCGGGCACGTACGCGGCCGCAGTTGACAGCCCGTCTACCAGCGTCTACCGTCGCCGGATTCGGCACGGTTGCCTCGCGGGCTCAGTCCGCGCGAGCAGAGTCAAGATCGGAGACACAGTGATGCGCAGGAGGAGTTTGCTTGCGTCCGCCATCGCGGGCGCCTGTCTGTTGGGATCGGCCGGCGTGGCGCAGGCGGAAACGATCGAAGTCACAACGACCTCTGATCCCGTGGCCAGCACCTGTCCCGGCTCTGAATGCTCCCTGCGCCAAGCAGTCGCGGTCGCGAACCCGGGTGACGTGATCCAGCTCGCGGGGACGACCGGCGCTCCGAGCACCTACAAATTGACGCGGGGCAGCCAGATCGTCTTGTCGAAGTCGATGACGATTCAAGGGAACGGCGTCGACGCCACCACGGTTGATGGCTCCGCGAACCACGAAACGGGCAAAGCGCTGGTCCGCATGCTCAAGGCCACTGCCGGTACCGTCAACATCAAGGGCCTCAGGTTCACGGGCGGAGACGACGGAAACGACGAGAACTTCGAAAGCTGCAGTCCCTGTCTCACGCTGAACGCCAACGGCGGTGGAGCCCTGTTCAACAGCGGCGCGACGGTGACGCTCGAAGACGTCGACTTCGACACCAACGGCATCGGCAGCGGGCAGCCGCTCGGCGGCGCCATCAGCAACAGCGGGACGCTCGAAATGAAGAACGTGCTCTTCAAGAATGACGACGCGGCGTTCGGCGGAGGTCTGTTCTCCCGTAGCGGTACCGTCATCGCGAACGGCGTCACGTTCGAGCAAGACGGGAGCAGCGCGTTCGACGGGGGAGCCGTGTTTCTGGGCGGCGGCATCGTCTCGCTCGTCAACATGACAATCGTCGAAAGTGGCCGGGCGTCCTCGATCGGCGGCGGGATTGACAACAAGGGCGCGACGCTGACGTTGCTCAACGACACGCTCTCGGGCAACGTACGCGGCGCCCTCCAGACTGATACGGGCGGGAGCACATCCGTGCAGAACACGATTCTCGGGTCCGGCTTCGCCGATGAAAAAAACTTCAACTGCATTGCTGCCGGCGAAAACAGTGAGGATGAATCCACGCCCGCGAAAGCGATCACGACCGACCTCGGCAACAACATCGATCAGGACGGCGCGTGCGGGCTCAATGCATCGGGCGACAAATCCGAAACCGACCCGAAGCTTGCCCCGATCGCCGAAAACGGCGGCCCGACGGCGACCCAGGCACTGCTGCACGCCAGCCCTGCGATCGACGCCGGCAACGACGCGGCATGCCCCGCGATCGATCAGCGTGGCACGAGCCGCCCTCAGGGAACGCACTGCGACATCGGCGCGTTCGAGGCGGTGCTGCTCGGTGCCCCGACCGCCACGACGGAATCCGCCCAGGGCATCACCGCTACCGTGGCGACCCTCGAGGCGAAGATCAACCTCACCGGTGAGGCCGGTGGCTTCCGCTTCCAATGGGGCCTGTCCGAAGGTGCGCTGAACGAAGCAACCTCCGAGGCGGCGGCGGGCGTGATCTCGAGCGACACCGCGGAGGGCGAGGAACTCTCCGGGCTGAACGCCCACACGACCTACTTCTACAAGGCGGTCGCGGACAACGCCTCGGCGAGCACTCTGGCGAGCAACGTCAAGAGCTTCACGACGCCCGCGGCGGCGCCACAGATCATCGAAGCATCGGCCACTTCGATCACGGAAACGACCGCGAAGATCGACATCACGATCAACCCGGGCGGTGCGGACACGGAATACCGGGTCGAATACGGGCCGAGCGAAAGCTATGGTGAACACACCGAATTCGTCGACATCGGGAGTGCCAGCACCCCGCAGGAAGCCGAAGTTCCGCTCGCGGGTCTGGAAGCGGAAAGGAACTATCACTTCGACGTGGTTGCCAAGAACTCGGTGGCGCCCGGCGGCGTGCACAGCGAAGATCGGCAGTTCACGACCGAACCAGAAGGGGGCTCGCCGGAAGGACCTCAGCCCGGGCCACCGCTCGTCTCGGAAGTGAAACTCGCAGCCACAACACCGACGTCGGCAACGATCGAATTCTCGATCGACCCCGACGGGGCGGACACGGAATACGTGATCAAGTACGGGCCCGGCTCACCGCCTACACAGGAAACGTCGCCCGTGGACATTGGCGCGACACCTGGGCTTCAGCACATCACGCGCACCCTCACCGGACTGGAACCGGGCAAGACGTACAGCTTCGAAGTCCTCGCAAGCAACTCGCAGGCAAAAGGCGCCGGCGGCGGCGGTCAGTTCACCACTGCGGCGGCGACGAGCCCGCTCGGTCCCTCCCTGACTGCCAGCACGCTCCTCAGTGCCTCGCGCCCGGTCCCGGCTACGCTCGCGACGCTTCCACTGCCGATCCTCGGCAAGAGTGTCAACGTCGAACTTGTCAGCGGCAAGGTCCTGATCGCGCTTCCGGCGGGCGCCCAGACGAGCCGCACGGGGTCCTCGGGCGTAGCGCACGAGACCCTGAGCAAGGGCCTGCACTTCATCCCGTTGACCGAAGCGCGACAGATCCCGGTGGGCTCGACGTTGGAAACCACTGCTGGCGTCGCCCGCATCGAGACCGCGACGTCGAGCGTCAGTAAGCCGCAGCTGGGGGACTTCGGTGCGGGGATCTTCAAGCTGTTGCAGCAGCGTAGCCAGCGCGGTCTGACGGAACTGAACATCGTCAATAACCTCAGCTCGAAGAAGGTCTGTGCGACGTTGGGAAAGGGTGCTGCGGTGGCGGCGAAGTTGAGCAGCAAGGTGCTGGGGCGGATTCACGGCAGTGCGCACGGGCGTTTCGTGACCAAGGGTCGGTACAGCGCGGCGACGGTGCGGGGGACGATTTGGAGCGTGTCGAACCAGTGCAACGGGACGTTGACGAAGGTCACGCGCGATGTCGTCACGGTGCGCGATTTCCGTCGTCGCAAGACGATCACGCTGCTCAGCGGCCAGTCATACCTCGCGCGTGCGCCTGGCGCCTGACCCGGCGGCCTGGCGCGACCGGGAATGACGCCAACCCGGGAATGACGCCAACCCGGGAATGACGCCAACCCCAGAATGACGTCTACCGGGGAATGACGTCTACCGGGAAGGGTGAGCGCGGCGGGCGGCTCGCTCAGGCCGCGGTGATTCGCGGGCGACGTGTCCCCAGGCTGGGCACCGCCTGGCCGTCGGCCTCGATCGCGCTGACCGCGAGCTCGGCGAACATCGCTGCCCGCTCGGCATCCTCTGGTCCATACTGGCCGCCGTCACGACGGTCGAGCAATGACAAGACGCCGATCGGCCGGCCCTGGCGCATCAGCGGCGCGACGAGCATCGTGTACGGGACGTGGCCGGTGCCCGCGGCGATACGCGCGGCGAAGCGTGGGGCGGTGCGGCAGTCGCCAACCGCGAGCGGCTGCCCGTCTTCGATCACGCTGCCCGCGAGGCCCTGGCCGGGCGGGAGCCTGACGCCGACGATCTCGCGTGCCCCGGCGCCCCACGCGGACTGGTAGACGAGCTCGCCGGTGTTCGCGTCGGTCAGCGCGATCGACGAGGCAGACGCGCCGAACACGCCGGCGGCGGTGCGGACGATGCCCTCGATCATGTCGCGGTGCGGCGCCGGGCCGTCGACCGACAGCGTCAGCGAGCCTCCGACGGTCGTCTGGCGCTCGCCGCCGAGCGCGCGCGCGAACGCGGCGATCGACGCGACCCGCCGCTCGGGGATCATCTCGAGGCCGGCCTGTACCGCCTCGGCAATCTCGGGTGGGACGTCCGGTGCCAGCTCCTGCAGCCTGGTCGGGCTCGCGTACACGGGCGGCTTGCCGACGATCATCGTCCACAGCGTGGCCGCGAGGCTAAACACGTCACTGCGCGGCGACACGGCCCCCCCGGCGAACACCTCCGGCGCCATGTACTTGGGCGTCCCGACTCCGACGGTGCCTTCTTCTTCTTCTCCCTCGTCGGCCAGCAGGCGCGCGATCCCGAAGTCGACCAGCACGACGCCGTCCTCGCCGAGGATCAGGTTGTGCGGCTTGACGTCGCGATGGACGATCTGCTGTTCATGCACGTACTCGAGTGCCTCGCAGGTCTGGCGTGCGTACTGCACCGCGCGGTCCAGGCCGAGCCCCGGATCTCCGTCGCTGACGAGCACCTCGTGCAGGTCGGTGCCCTTGACGAGTTCCATCACGAGATACTGCCCGCGCTCGTCGGCGAAGTGGTCGAGCACCTCGACTACGCGCGGGTGACGTAGCAGCGACAGCAGCCGCGCCTCCACCTCGAAGCGCTCGTGGTGGCTCGTGTTGTGTACGTGCTTGATCGCCACTTCGACGTCAGTGGTGGTGTCGCGGGCGCGGTAAACAGCACCCATCGCGCCGCTGGAGATCGGCGCCTGGAGGACATACCGATCTGCCAGCGTGGCAGCCTCCGGCAGCACGAAGCGTGACTCATCCATGTGTGGCCAGGATAACCGTCGAGTCAACGAGTGGCAAACAATGCATCAACCTGGTCGGTGCAGGGGAATCCTCGATCCGGCTGAACTGGGGTAGCGTGGGGCCGGGCGAACTGAGGTGAACGGGTGACGCAAGAGCGCAGCTGGCGATCTGGACCTGCACGAACGCGGCGGCTGCGGCTGTGGCTACTGGCGATCGTGGCGGTCGGTGCGACCGGCCTTGGGATCGTTGCGTACGAGACGGACCTGCTTCGCTCGCTCGAGCTGAGCACCGTCGACACCCGCTTCACGATCCGCGGTAACGAGCGACCGCCGGCGAACACGGTGCTGGTCGAGATCGACGAAACGACCTTCGACCAGCTGGGCTTTCAGTGGCCGTTCCCGCGACGGGTGCACGCACGCGTGATCGAAGACATAGCGCGCGATCACCCGAAGGTGATCGCCTACGACGTGCAGTTCAGCGAGGCCAGCCCCTGCCCTGTGTCTGGCAAGGGCTCCCAGCCTCCACCGGGCCAATGCCCCCAAGCGCAGAACGACGAGACCGCGCTGCTGAGCGCGCTCCAGGAAGCCGATGGGCGCACGGTGATGGCGACGACCGAAACCGAAGGGCACGGCAGGATGCGCTTTCTCGGCAGCGACGGGAACGCGCTGTTGAGCGAACTCGGCTCGCGGCCCGCCAACGGGCTGCTGCCGACCGATCCGGGCGGCGTGCTTCGGCGGGTCAGCTTCGAGGTCGGCGGGCTGAGGACGCTCGCCGTCGCGGCCACCGAAGTAGCCAAGGGTCATCCTGTGCACGCGCGCGAGTTCTCTGGCAGCCCCGCGTGGATCGACTACTACGGGCCTGAAGGGAGCTTCCACAGAGTCTCGTTCTCGAGCGTGTACCTCGGACACCTGCCGCGTGGCTTCTTCCACGACAAGATCGTCATCGTCGGCCCCTCGGCGCCGACGCTGCAGGACATCCATCCGACGTCGACCGCGCGCCAGATGCCTGGGGCGGAAGTCCAGGCCAGCGCGATCGAGACGCTCCTGCGGGGATTGCCGCTGCGCTCCTCGGCGGTCTGGGTCGACCTGGCGCTGATCGTGCTTATGGGCGTGGCCGCGCCGCTGGCCAGCGTACGGCTTGGCCCGATCGCGACGATCGCGCTCGCCGTGGCGCTCGGTGCGGCGTTCACCGTGGCCGTTCAGATCGCGTTCAACGATGGTCGCGTGGTGTCGTTCGTGTACCCGCTTGGGGCGCTGATCCTGAGCGCGGCCGGGGCGCTGTCCGTGCAGCTGGTCACGGTAGCGTTCGAGCGCGAGCGCGTCCGCGACCTGTTCTCGCGCTTTGTGCCGGAGAACGTCGTCGACGAGGTGCTGGCCAGCGCGGACCACGGCCTGCGTCTCGGCGGGGTGCAACGCGAGGGCACGGTCATGTTCACAGACCTGCGCGGCTTCACCACGTTCGCCGAACAGCTGACGCCAGACCACGTGATCGATGTGCTCAACCACTACCTGAGCGAGATGAGCGATTCGATCCTCGACCACGGGGGCACGCTGGTGGCCTACATGGGCGACGGGATCATGGCCGTGTTCGGGGCGCCGATCGCCCAGGACGACCACGCCGACCGGGCTCTCGCCAGCGCGCGCGAAATGCTCGCGGTGCGCTTGCCGCGCTTCAACGCCTGGCTGCGCGAGCAGGAGCTCGGGTCGGGCTTTCGCATGGGCATCGGCCTGAACTCCGGTAGCGTGATGTCGGGCAACGTCGGCTCCGAGCGGCGCGTCGAGTACACGGCCGTCGGCGACACCACAAACTCGGCCGCTCGCATCGAGCAGCTGACCAAGGGGACGCCCCACCAGCTGATGCTGTCAGGGGGCACCAAGGATGCGCTGACCGCGCCGCCCGAAGACCTCGTGTACGTGGAACAGGTCGAGCTTCGCGGCCGCAAGACCCACACCACGATCTGGTCGCTGCCCGAACCGGAGCTCGAGCCCGGGTCGGAGACCGAGCCCGGTGCCGTTCCGAAGGACTCGACGGAGCCCACGGGGGCCCCAGCCGGAGGCGACGCCGCTGGCTCAGCGGATGCGACCCCGCTGGCTCAGCCGGAGACGACGTAGCCGGCCTGGCGCAGCGCCGCGAGCGCGGTCGCTGAGCGCGCGCGGTCGGCGGCGATCGCACGGCTCGCCCGTGCGTAGGCCGCTCCGTCACCGGAGCGTGCGGCCGAGGCGAGCGCCGCGTAATCGTGGCCGACGGCCGCGAGCGAGTGGGCGATGTTCGCGTTGAGGTCCGCGACCGCCGGACTGACGGTGAGTCGTGTGACGGCGCTCGCCGCGGCTGCGTACGCGGCCGCGAGCTGCGAGGCCGCGGCGGCCTGCGCGGAGGCGCTCGAGGCGGCGTGCAGACGGGCGCTGCCGGCGCTGACGGCGCTCTGCAGGGCGCTGAAGATGTGGGCGAGCGAGGCCGCGTACTGCGTGCTTGGCGCCAGCGCGAACGCGGTCGTGCCGGTCAGCTTCAGCGTGGCGGCGATCTGCGCGCACTGCCCGGCACTGGCAGCGGCCGCCGAGGAGGAGCTCAGGCAGGCAATCGTGGCGACGCCGTTGGCGGTGGGAACCGCGTACAGCGTCACCGGCCCGGACAGGCCGCGCACGGACAGCCCGCTGTAGCGGTATGCCTGCACCGAGCCGAACTTCACGGCTTCGGGGTGGGGCAGCCGGCCGCTGACGCCGGCGGCGAACGCGGCCGGCAGCAGCGACGGTCCGGACGCGCTGGCCTCACCTGCGACGAGGTGTTGGGCGGCGTTGTCGCCGACGGCGGCGAGCGCGAGCGGCTGGGAGAGCGCCAGGCCGGGGATCGCGGGGGCGCTGGCGATGCGCTGCCATCCGGCGGGGAACGACAGTTCGACGTTGCCGACCGACGCTGAGCTGGCGAACGTTTCGCCGCTGCCGCTCGACCCTCCGCCGAGCAGGAATCCGACCACCACCGCAAGCACCGCCGCGGCGAGGACTGCCGCGATGAACCGGCCCTGCCCGCCGCCGGCGGCCTGTGCGGCCACAGGCGACGCCGCTGCGCGCGTGCGGGCGTCGGCGTCGACGGCCGGCGCGGCTGATGCAAGACGCGTGGCGCCCCCGCCGCCCGGCACGGCCGGGCGCGCCAGATGCGTAGCCGTCCCGCCGTCGTTGCCGCCGAGCGGTGCGGCGCCGGGGCCCCCGGGGGCTGCAGCCGTCGGTCCGGCGCCGAGCGCGCGGCGCGCCTTCAACATCAGCTCGCCGGCGGACGCCGGGCGCTGCTCGGGGTCCTTGGCCATCCCCTCGGCGATCACCTCGTCCATCGCCGCCGGCAGGTCCGAGCGTATCTCGCTCAGACGCGGCGGCGCGTCGCTGAGGTGCGCGAGCAGCACCCGGTCCTCGGTCGCCCGGACGTACGGGACCTGTCCGGTCAGGCACTCGCACAGCACGGCGGTCAGTGCGTACACGTCGCTACGGGCGGTGCCGTGGTCGCCGCGGGCCTGCTCGGGGGAGATGTAGTCGATCGTGCCAACGAACTGTCCGGTCTCGGTCATGCCGGCATCGTCGTGGGCCTTGGTCAGCCCGAAGTCCGCCAGATATGCGTGGTCGCCGGCTCCGACGAGCACGTTGTGAGGCTTGACGTCGCGATGGATCAGCCCTCGCGCGTGCGCGGCGTCGAGCGCCTCGGCGACCTGCGTGAGCAGTCGCAGCGAGCGTCTGTCGTCGAGCTCGCGCCGCTGGATCAGCTCCTTCAGCGTCGGGCCCTCGACCATCCGCATCGCGAGGAACAGCCTGTTGCCGGCCTCGCCTGCCTCGTACACGGTGACGATGTGCGGGTGGTCGAGCGCCGCCTGCAGCAGCCCCTCGCGACGAAAGCGCTCGCGGAAGGCCGGATCGGAGCTCAGCTCGACGGTCAGGACCTTCAGCGCGACGACGCGCTCGAGCGACAGCTGGGTGGCGCGGTAGACGGCGCCCATCCCGCCTTCGCCGAGCGGTCCGTCGATGCGATAGCCGGCCGCGACCATCGAGTCTTGCAGTGGATCCATCAAATCACCTGGCGCTGAGGAGTCGAGTGGAGGTCACGCCCTCGCCGACACTACCCGACGAGCACCGGGCCGCCACCCCCGCCCCCGCCGCCACCACCTCCGCCTCCACTCGGCGGAGCGGCCGGCGTCGCCGGTTCGCTGGGAGCGGGTGTGGAGCTCGGGGTTGGGCTCGAGCTCGGAGTGGAAGCGGGCGCGCTCGGTCGGGGCGGGCGGCGCAGCGCCGGCACGGTCGTCGCCGGCAGCGCGACGCCGACGACGCGCACGGGCGTCGAGGAGATCACGGCCGGAGCGGGGAGCGGTGTGGCGCTCGTGCTGGAGCTGCTCGACTTGTGGACGGCGAAGGCCGCTGCGAAGGCGACCACGACGACTACCGCGGCGATGATGACCCGCCGACGCGAGCCCCCGTTCATTCGCAGGCCACGGCTTTCTTCGACCCGGGAGGCAGGCAGCGCTGAACTTTTTTGAAGCTGCCGCGGCCGATCCGGTATTCGATGAACGCGCCGATCTGGTTCTTAGCGGTGACGTAGATCTTCAGCGAGGAGCCCTTCGGCAGGGTCGCCCCGCGCAGCCGCGAGAAGCCGACCGACGCGGCGGTCCTCGCCTGCGGGCTGCAGCCGCGCGAGCAGCGGACTTCCACGCGCGCCTTCTTCGGGGCGCTGACCGATAGGCTGACCACGCGCACCCCGGAGCTGAGCGGCTGGGCCGTAAGCGTCGCTTCGGCCTGTAGGCGCTTGGGCTGAACGAGGTAGTCGAACAGCACCTCAAGCGAGCCGCCAGCTTCCTCGACGCCGCCGACCTGCACGGTGTAGGACTTGCCGGCCTGCACCTTCTCGAACAGTTCGCCGGCCGCCGTCGGCTGGTTGACCGTGCAGACGCGCTGGCTGCTGTCAGGCAGCAGCGAGTGAGGGTCGAACGGGACCACCGCCATCACAGTGCCGAAATCGGCCGAAGTGCGCACCCGCAGCAGCCCATTGGCGTCCGGATACAGGTCGTACCAGACCGTCTTGCCCTCGCTGACACCGTTACAGCCGGTCAGCTCGGGTGGCCCGCCGTGCGAGGGTGGGCTGAGGATGTCCGATTGCACGGTCGCGCCGATCGTGTTGCGCAGGTCGCGAAGCGTGTCCACACGGTTCAGCGGCGTGCCCGGAGCGTTGAGGTTCAGCGACGCCAGGTAGTTGTCGTTGACCGGCGCTTCAGGGGCAGCCGCGCTCGCTGGGATTGCCGCCGTCGTCCCCATCGCCAGCAGCGTCGCCAGCGTGGCGATCGCGATCGGCCGCCGGGAGCGTGTGTGTCGCCGGGAGCGTGTGTGTGTTGCTCGCATCAGACCTCGCCTCAGGTTGCCTGGAAGGGGTCTGCATCATATGTCACACGCCAGCGCCGGCGCGGCACCCGGCGCCCGATATCCGGCTGGCGCCCGATAGCCCACTGGCGCCCGATATCCCACTGGTAGACTCGCGCGCGCCAGACAGTCAGTGAGCAACTAGCAAACAACAGGGGGACGGGTAGTGGACACTGAGATGTCGGGCTCAGTCGGATCGCGCCGCCTGGCGATCCACTACACGCTGCTCGCGCTGGTCACCGCGGCGGTCGTGGTGTTCGTGTTCGCCACCGGCTCCACGAAGCACGCCCAGCCTTCGATCGCCGGTGGCTATGACGTCTCGAGCCCCTCGCTGGCCGCCGCGTGCCTCGGGCCGAAGATCGAACTCGCCCAGTCGGGCCGCTACGTGACGGTCTCGAACACGCGCTCGACGATCGGCGGCTCGCTGAAATTCGTCAGCCGGCGCCTGACAGGCAGCGTGCACTGCCTGCGCGGTCGCGTTGCGCGGATCGACGCCCGCGTGGCCGGAGGGCTGCTCGCAGGCTCGCTCGGTGGGGCGCCGGTGAGTGCCCAGCTGAAGCGTGACCCGCCCGAACCGGGCGCCCCGAAACCGCTCGCTCCGAACACGATCGGCGGTGAATACAAGCTCGCGCCGAGCTCACCGTGCCTCGGCAGCAGCATGAAGCTGACGCAGTCCGCCAACAAGGTAAAGGTCTCGACGTCGAAGAAGCCGCGCGGCAGCCTGGTCTACGGGGCTGGCGTGATGACCGGGATACTTGCCTGCAAATACGGCGGGCACACGGCGCTGGCGGGTACCGCGGCGGGTCGCTCGCTGGAACTGATGGTCTCCTCGACCACGCCAGGAGCACCGCCGGAACGGATTTCGGCGAGCAAGCAGCGCACCCCGGAACAGACGGTCGTGGCGTTCTTCATCGCGGTCGTGATCGTGATGCTGTTCGCGCGCCTGTGCGGAAGCCTGATGCCGAAGATCCGCCAGCCGCGTGTGATGGGCGAGGTGCTGGCGGGGCTGCTGCTCGGCCCGACGCTGTTCGGTGTGATCGCCCCGCATCTGCAGTCGGCGATCTTCGCGTCGGACATCGTCCCGTATATCGGTGTGGCGGCCAATCTGGGCCTGATCTTCTTCATGTTCCTGATCGGGCTGGAGGTCGATCTGGGGCAGCTGCGCGGGCGCGCGCGGATGACGCTGGCGGTGTCGAACACGGCGCTGCTGATCCCGCTGATGCTGGGGATGCTCGTGGCGCTGCCGCTGTACCCGCTGCTCGCGCCGAGCGCGCGCTTCGCTGCGTTCGCGCTGTTCGTGGGCGTGTCGATGTCGGTGACGGCGTTCCCGGTGCTGGCGCGGATCATCTCCGAGCGGCGGATGCTGAAACGCCCGCTGGGTGCGCTCGCGCTGTCCGCGGCGGCTATCGACGACGTGTCGGCGTGGTTCTTGATCGCATTGGCGACAGCCGTAGCGAGTGCCGGAAGTGGGTTGGCGGTGCTCGAAACGATCGGCTGGGCGGCCGTGTTCTGTCTCGGCATGGCGCTGCTCGTGCGGCCGGTGCTGGCGCGCGCGGCCGTCGCGTACGACGAGGCCGGCCGCGTTCCAGGGACCTGGATCACGGTGATATTCGCCGGCGTGCTGCTGTCGGCGATCGCGACGGAGACGATCGGGATCGCGGTGATCTTCGGCGCGTTCGTGATGGGGATCGTGATGCCCCGTCACGCGGGGCTGAGCGAAGACATCACCCGCCGCGTCGAGGACTTCGTGCTGACGCTGCTGCTGCCGCTGTTCTTCGCGTACACCGGCCTGCGCACGAACGTCGCGCTGCTCGGCACGGGAGAGCTGGTGCTGATCACGCTGGGCCTGTGCGCGATCGCGATCGTCGGCAAGTACGGCGGGACGCTGATCGCGGCGCGCGTGATCCGGCTGCCGTGGCGCGAGTCGGCGGTGCTGGGCGCGCTGATGAACACGCGCGGCCTGACCGAGCTGATCGTGCTCAACCTGGCGCTCAACCTCGGCGTGATCTCGCAGGCGCTGTTCGCGGCGCTGGTGATCATGGCGCTGGTCACGACGTTCATGGCGGGACCGCTGATCCGGCTGCTGGACCCGAAGAACGCGTTCGGTGAGGAGCCCGAGCAGGAGCTCGCGGCGATCACGACCCCGACGATCGCGCCGGCGGGCAAGGCGCGCGAGCACTCGATCCTGGTGGCGCCGCAGAGCGACGCCGCGCTCGGGCAGCTGCTCGCGCTGGCGGAGCCGTTGGCACGCTCAGAGCCGCGCCGCGAGCTGATCCTCGCGAGCCTGATCCGCCCGCCGCGGGGCGCGGGCGTGCGCGGCGGCCTGCAGACCGAGGCGCGGCTGCTCGAGCAGGCCTCGCAGGATCTGCAAGCCAGGCGCGAGCAGCTGCAGCACGAGGGCCTGGACGTGCGTGCGGTGGCGTTCACCTCGGCCGACGCCGGCCGCGATCTGACGCGGCTGTCGCGCAGCGAGGAGGTCGATTTGGTGCTGCTCGACGGTCGTCGCCCGCTGCTCGGCGACGGCGTGCCGCGCGAGGAGGTCGGGACGGTGTTGAACGACGCCAAGTGCGATGTCGCGGTGCTGGTAGCGCGTGAGGGAGTCGAGGTCAGCCCCGGCCCCGATCGGTCGGTGATGGTGCCGTTCGGCGGTGCCGACCACGACTGGGCGGCGCTCGAGCTGGCGGCGTGGATCGCGGCGGCCAGCGGCGCGCCGCTGCGGCTGCTCGGATCGGCTGGGCAGCGTGAGGACGGTCGCGACGCCAGCGGTCTGCTCGCCAACGCGTCGCTGATCGTCCAGCAGTTCGCCGGTGTGTCCGCCGAGCCGGTCCTTGCGGAGCCCGGCCGCGAGGGCATCCTCGCTGCGACCGCCGGCGCCGGGCTGCTGCTCGTCGGCCTGTCCGAGCGCTGGCGCAAGGAGGGCCTCGGCGAGACCCGTCGCGCGATCGCCCGCTCGGCTCCCGCGCCGATCGTGTTCGTGCGCCGCGGCGAGCGACCCGGCGCCCTTGCTCCGGCGACCGAGATGACGCGCTTCGGCTGGTCGGCCGCCGGCCTCGGCGACGCTGGCTGAGTCCGGCTGCCGCACGCGTCGAGCTGCCGTACGCGTCGAGCTGCCGTACGCGTCGAGCTGCCGCACGCGCCGAGGCCAACGACGTGCGGTCCCTACTCGTCCGCGTCGAGACCGCTCGACACCGCCCGCCAGGCTCCGTCCTCGAGCACCATGCGCACGGTGTCCCCGCCGCTTCCGAGGGTGATTCGCGCCTCTCGGGCGTCGAAGTCAACGTCCAACCTGAGCTCCAGCCGCGGTGCCGGGCCGGCGGTCTGCTGGGGCGGCGGTGTCGGGGCTGCCTGCTCACGCGGCGGTGTCGGGCCGGCGGACTGCTCGGGCGCCGGCGAAGCGTCTGCCGGCGGCTCGGGCGGCGCCGGCTGCGGGGTGACGGTGCTGTGGGCCGAGGTCGGGGCGGAGCGGGCGGCGGGAGCGGTCGCGTCGGCCCGGCCGGCCGCCGGTGGGGCGGTCTTGGCGGTCTCGGCGGTCTCGGCCCGCGCGATCTCCCTGACGACGAGCGTCGTCGCGCCGGTCTCGATCGAGTCGCCCGGCGAGAGCAGGCGCGGGCTCTGGATGCGCAGGCCGTTGATGAACGTGCCGTTCGAGGAGCCGAGATCCTCGATCGCGTAGTCACCCGTCGCCTCGCGCGACACGCGCGCGTGCTGGCGTGAGATCTCCTCGTCGTCTGACAGTCGGCCGGGCCCGTCCGCGTGGCGCCCGATCACCAGCTCGTCCTGCACCGTGATCATCGTGCCGACCGCTTTGCCGCTGATCACCTCCAGGAGCAGTTGGCTCGAGTCACTGCTCATCGAAAGAACGTCGCTGCAGCCGGATCCTGCACCTGCTCGCTGTATTCGGCGCGGATCACGTGCGTTACTGCGTTGATCAGCGCCAGGTGCGTGAACGCCTGGGGGAAGTTGCCCAAATGGCGTCCCGTGCGCGGGTCGATCTCCTCGGCGTACAGTCGCAACGGGCTGGCGTGGGAGATCAGCTTCTCGCACAGCTCGCGCGCGCGCTCCAGCTCGCCGATCTCACACAGCGCCGAGACCAGCCAGAAGGAGCAGATCGTGAACGAGCCCTCCTCGCCGGCCAGCCCGTCGTCGGTGTCATCCACGCGGTAGCGCAGCACGAGCCCCGACTCGGTCAGCTCCTCGGCGATCGCCAGCACGGTGGCAACCACGCGCGGGTCATCCGGCGGCAGGAAGCGCACCAGCGGCATCAGCAACAGCGACGCGTCGAGCGAGGTCGTGTCGTAGTGCTGGGTGAACACGCCGCGCTCGTCCGTGCCGTTGGCGCACACGTCCGCGTGGATCTCATCCGCCGCCTCGCGCCAGCGCTTGGCCCACTCGCGGTCGTCGCGCAGCAGCGCCAGTCGCGCGCCGCGGTCAGCAGCCACCCAGCACATCAGCTTCGAGGAGGTGAAGTGCTTCGGCTCGCCGCGCACCTCCCAGATCCCCCGGTCGGGCTCGCGCCAGTGCTCAAGCGCCCCCGCCACCTGGCGCTTGATGATCGGCCACAGCCGGTCCGGGAGCTGATCGCGCGAGCGCGTGTGCAGGTAGATCGAGTCGAGCACCGCGCCCCACACGTCGTGCTGGCGCTGGTTGTACGCGCCGTTGCCGATCCTCACCGGGCGCGCGCCGCCGTAGCCCGACAGGTGGTCGAGCTCCTGCTCCTCCAGGCGGCTCTCGCCGCCGATCCCGTACATGATCTGCAGCTCGCCCTCCTGCGCCTCGGCGGCTTCCGCGAGGTCGGCCACGAAGTAGAAGAAGTCGTTCGCCTCCCAGTCGAAGCCCAGCGTGTACAGCGCCCACAACATGAACGTCGAGTCGCGGATCCACGTGTAGCGATAGTCCCAGTTGCGTTCGCCGCCCGGGGTCTCCGGCAGCGACGTCGTCGCCGCCGCCACCATCGCGCCCGTCGGCGCGTACGTCAAACCCTTCAGCGTCAGCGCGCTGCGCTGCAAGTGCGTGCGCCACGGATGGTCCGGGAAGGTCCCCTGCTTGACCCACTCCTGCCAGTAGTGCGCGGTGCGCACCAGCCGCTCGTTCGCCTCGTCGTAGCTCGCCGGCAGCGGGTGCTCCGACCAGCCGAGCGCCGCAAACGCCACATCGCCTTCCCGCAGGATCGTCCGCGCCCGCGCCCGCGGACCCTCGAAGCCGAGGTTCATGTCCGTGACCAGGCTGAGTTTCAGGTCCATCCCCTCCGAGCCGGCCAGCGCCTCGCCGTAGCCCGGTCCCGTGTACGACCACTCCGCCGCCAGGCCACCGTAGTCAAACACCGGTTCGCAGTCCAGATGCACCTCCGCCCAGCCCTGCACGCAGCGCACCGTTCGCAGCAGCACGTGGTCCGCGTCGTAGTTCGTCGGTGAGCGCCGGTGGGTGCGCGAGCGCTCCTCCGTGTGGTACCACGGCCCCACGCACAGCACGTCGCACACCACCACCCACCCCGTCGGCGTCTCCCAGCTGGTCTCCAACACCAGCGTTCCCGGCAGGTAGCGAACCGCCGCCGGAACGCTCACCCCAGCCGGTCCCAGCCGGAATCCGCCCGCATCGCGGTCGAGCATCGCGCCGAACACGCTCGGCGAATCAAAGCGCGGCAGGCACATCCACTCCACGTTGCCGTTCGGAGCAATCAGCGCGCACGTCTCACAGTCCGACAGGAAGCCGTAGTCGGCGATCGGCGGGAACGGACTCCCCGGGTGTCCGTGCGGCATCGCGCTCACCGCGCGAAGGCTACTAGTGCGCGGCGCAGACGAGGCGTCAAGCCACCTTCGCCTGAATCGCGCGCCGGAGCCGCAGCCCGCGCGAAACTGGCAGGATGCGCTTGTGGCCGACGCGGACTTCGAGCAGATCACCGCCGCCACGACCGACGGCGTGTTCACGATCACGCTAAACCGCCCCGAGCGGCTGAACGCCTGGACCTCCCAGATGGGAAGCGAGATGCGTGCAGCGCTCGACATCGCCGACGCCGACGACGATGTGCGTGCGGTGATCGTCACCGGCGCCGGCCGCGGCTTCTGCGCCGGCGCCGACCTCGCCGGCGGCGGCGAGACGTTCGACTACCGCAAGCGCCACGCCAGCGGGCCGGCGCGTGACAGCGGCGGCGAGTTCACGCTGCGGATCTTCGAATGCACCAAGCCGGTGATCGCCGCGATCAACGGCCCGGCCGTCGGCATCGGCGCGACGATGACGCTGCCGATGGACGTGCGTCTCGCCGCCGACGACGCGCGCATGGGCTTCGTGTTCGCCCGCCGCGGCATCATCCCCGAGGCCTGCTCGAGCTGGTTCCTGCCGCGCGTCGTCGGCATCAGCCGCGCGATGGAGTGGGTCGCCACCGGCCGCGTGTTCTCCGCGCAGGAGGGTCTCGACGGCGGGCTCCTGCGCAGCCTGCACCCGAAGGACGAACTGCTCGACGCGGCGCGCACGCTCGCACGCGAGATCGCCGAGAACACCGCACCCGTGTCCGTCGCGCTCGCCCGCCAGCTGATGTGGAGGATGCTCGGCGCCGAGCACCCGATGCTCGCCCACCGCGCAGACTCGCGCGGGATGGTCTCGCGCGGCCAGTCAGCCGACGCCGTCGAGGGCATCACCGCGTTTCTCGACAAGCGCCCCGCGCAGTTCCCCGATCGCGTCAGCGACGGCCTGCCCGACGTGATGCCCGGGTGGAGCGCGCCGGAGTTCGAGTAGGCCGTTGCGCGCAGCTTGACGTCGCGCCCGGAACCCGTTCGGATCGCCCGTGAGCGCCCACGGCCGCGGCCCCCCTGCCGGCCCTCCAGGCCGGCCCCCTAAGACGTAGGCAGCCTCTGCACGAGCGACAGCACCGGCGCGAACAGGTCGCCGCGCTCGGCCACGCGCTCGAGCACCTCGCCAGCCTCGAACGACAGGCTCGACGGGTCGCCGCCGTCACGCGTCGAGCGCACCTCGTCCCAGTCGACCGGCGTCGACGCCGTCGGGCGCTCGGTCGCGCGCAGCGAGTACACGCACACCGTCGTCTTCCGCGAGTCGTTCTGGCTCCAGTCGATCAGCACCTTGCCCGTGCGGCGCGCCTTCGTCATGCGCGAGACCACCAGGCCCGGTTCCGCTTCCTCGAGCAGCTCAGCCACCGCTTTCGCGAACGGCTTCGTGTGCGCGAACGAGACGTCCTCGCGGTTCAGCGGGATATACACCTGCAAGCCCTTCGACCCGGACGTCTTCGCGAAGCTCTGCGCGCCCAGGTTCTCGAACATCCCCTGCAGTTGCAGCCCCACCTGGCAGCACTCGACGATGCTCGCCGGCGCGCCCGGGTCGAGGTCGAACACCAGCGCCGTCGGACGCTCAATCGCCTCCGCGCGCGCCAGCGGCGTGTGCAGCTCGATCGCCGCCAGGTTCGCCAGCCACACCAGCGTCGGCAGATCGTCCGCCAGCGTGTAATCGATCGGCTTCTCAGAGCTCGCGATCGTCGCCGTGCGCACCCACTCTGGCCTGTGCGCCGGCGCCTGCTTCTGGAAGAACGACTTGCCCTCCACGCCGTCCGGCCAGCGCGTCACCGTCAGCGCGCGGCCCGCCAGATGACCGAGCAGGACGGGCGCGATCCTCGTGTAGTAGTCGATCAGGTCGCGCTTCGCAAAGCCCGTCCCCGGATACATCAGCTTGGTCAGGTTCGACAGCTTCAGCTCGCGACCGTCGACGCTCGCCTCGGCGCTCTTTGCCGTCTCGCTGACGACCTCCGCCGCAGCCTTGTCCCCGCGCAGGCCCTCGTACACCGGCGCGCGTAGGCTGCCCCCGTCGGTCCAGTGCGCGAACCGCACCTCCACGACCAGCTGCGGCTCGCAGAACACCGCGCCCTTCGGTGGGCGCTCACCCGAGTCAAACGGCGAGCTCGCCCGTCGCAGCCGGCCCAGCATGCCGGACAGCAGCTCCAGCTCCGAGTCACTGAATCCGCTGCCCACGCGACCCACGTAGCGCAGGCCGCTGCCGCTGTTGCTGCCGCCGTCCGGCTCGTGGACGCCGAGCAGCAGCGCCCCCACCGTGTCGCTCCGCCTGCCCTTGCCCGGCATCCAGCCACCGACCACGAACTCCTGGCGACCGACCGTCTTGACCTTCACCCAGCCCTTCGCGCGCACGCCCGGCTGGTAGGTGGAGTCCAGCCGCTTGGCAACGATTCCCTCCAGGCGCTGCTCGGTGCTCGCCTGCAGCAGCGCCGAGCCCTCGCCGACGACGTGCTCCGGCGTCCGCCAGCGCTCGCCCTCGAGTCGCAACGCGGCCAGCAACTCGCGGCGCTCGCTGTACGGCAGTCCCATCAGCGAGTGGCCGTCCAGCCACAGCAGGTCGAAGATCACGAGCGTCACCGGCGTGTCCTTCATCAGCCTCCGCGCCTGCGCACGATCGGAAACGTGCATCCGCCGCTGCAGCGCCGCGAAGCTCGGGCGTCCCTCCCGATCGAGTGCCACGATCTCCCCGTCCAGCACCGCGCTGTGCGAGCTCAGCGCGCGATTCAGCCGGCCGAGCTCGGGATACGAGCCCGTGACGTCGTTCAGGTTGCGGCTCTCCAGCCGCAACTCCCCCGGACGCGAGTACACGACCGCGCGCACCCCGTCCCACTTGATCTCATACGCCCACCCGCCGTCCTTCGCCGGCAGCCCGCCAGAGCGCGCCAGCATCGGCACGATCCGTGTCGGCATCGGTTCCCGCCCCGGGTCCTCCGGCGGGTCCATGCGGTGGATCATCCAGTCCTTCGGCCGCTCGTCCTTGTCGATCGGGAACAGCGCGTAGCGGGCGTTCACGCGCTCGCCATGCAGCGCCACCTCGACCTTGCGCGGCTCCCACTTCAGGCACTCGTACGTGCCGCTGTCCCAGATCGTCATCGCTCCCGCGCCGTACTGTCCCTTCGGGATCTCGCCGTGGAAGTCGAGGTACTCCAACGGGTGATCCTCCGTCGCCGCCGCGAAGCGGTTGTCTTTCGGTGCCTCCGGCAGGCCCTTCGGCAACGCCCAGCACGCCAGCGCGCCGTCACGCTCCAGACGCAGATCCCAGTGCAGCCGGCTCGCGTGATGCTCGTGGATCACGAAGCGTTGATCGCTCGTCGCTTGTGGTGGCCGGGCTCCCGGCTCGGGGCTTGGCTCTCGCTTTCGCTTCGGCTCAGGCTCGGTCGTCGCCGCGAAGTCGCGTTTGGCGCGATAGTCGCCCAGGCGGGCGGCCTGCCTACTTTCCTTTGGCAACGGCCTTCTTGACGGTCGCTTTCTTCGCGGCGGCTTTCTTCGCTGCGGCTTTCTTGGCAGCCGGCTTCTTGGCGCTGGCGGGCTTGCGCGTGCTCGGCTTGCGCGGGCCGCCGTCGGCCTCGGCGTCGCGGGCGCGAACCGCGTCCAGGCTGGCCTTCAGCGCGCTCATCAGATCGGGGGCCGGCTCGGCATCCTCCTCGGCGGCCGGCTGCACGGCGATTGTCTCGCCCTGCGCCTTGCGCTCGATCATCGCCAGGACCTGCTCGCGGTAGCTGTCGCGGTACTTGTCCGGCTCGAAGTCGCCGGCCAGCGATTCGATCAGTTGCTCGGCGATCTCGAGCTCGCGCTTGGTCGTCTTGACCTCCTCCGCCTCGACTACCTCGTCGAGGCGCTCGGGCGAGAGGACTTCGTCGGAGAAGATCATCGTCGCCATCCCCAGCACCTCGCCCACCGGGCGCAGCGCAACGAGGTTCTCCTTCGAGCGGATCACCACGCGGGCGATCGCCACCTTGCCGGTCTGGCGCATCGCTTCCAGCAACAGGCGGTAGGGCTTCGCCCCGCCGGGGCCCGGCGCGAGGTAGTAGGGGTGGTCGTAGTACACCGGGTCGATCTGTGAGAGCTCGACGAAATCCTCGATCTCGATCGTCTTCGTCTTCTTCGGCTCGAGCGACTCCAACTCGCCCGGCTCGATCACCACGTAGCGGTCGGAAGCGATCTCAAAGCCCTTGACGATGTCCTCGTACGGGACCTCCTCGCCGCTCTGCGGGTCGACGCGCTTCTGGGCGATGCGCACGCCGGTCTTGCCCGAGAGCTGGTGGAAGCGCACGGACTTGCGGTTGATCGCGCTGTACAGCTTCACGGGCACGCTGACCATGCCGAAGCTGATCGCGCCGGTCCACATCGCACGAGGCATGGCTCAGTAGTACCACCTCTCGCGCGAGCTGACCAGCCTTGCAAAGTGCCGTCCGAGCAGCGCTCGCCTCGCCGTAGGGCTGCCCGGGCATCCTGGCCAGTCAGCCAGTACTATCGGCTCGAGTATCCAGGCATGCGACCCAGGAGGTTGAGATGGCGACAGTCGGGCGCGATATCGAGAAGGTCGAACTCACCGCGCAGGAGCACTGGCTCGACGGACCGCCGCTCGAGCTGTTCAAGCAGATGCGCCACGAGTGCCCGGTGCATCGGACCGACAGCTTCGAACTGTTTCCCGAGGAGGACGGGTTCTGGTCGGTGACCACCGCGGATGACGTCCACACGGTCAGCCGCGACTGGCAGACCTACTCATCAGAACGCGGCGGCGTGCTCGCCGCCGCTGGCGGCTTCCCGCTGGAGCTTGCCCAGGCGATGTTCATCGGGATGGATCCGCCGAAGCACGATCGGTTGAAGGCGCTGTTCCAGGCCGGCTTCACGCCGCGGCGGATCGCCGCGCACGAGGACGCGATCAGGGCGATCACGATCAACGTCCTGGATCGTCTCGACGGAAGACAGACGATCGACCTGGTCAGCGACGTGGCCCAGCCGATCGTCTCGCGCGTGATCGGCAGCTTCATGGGAATCCCCGAGGAGGACGACGCGATCTGGGCCAGGCTGATGAACGCCACGCTCGCCGCCGGCGACCCGGACATCAACCCCGAGGGCTTCGAGGGCGCGGTAGAGAAACACGTCCCAGAGGTGTTCGAGCGCTGCAGGCGTCTGATCGCCGAGCGCCAGGAGAATTCGACGGATGATCTGACCAGCGTGCTCGTGCACGCGGAGGTCGATGGCCAGCACCTGGAGGAACACGAGATCGTGATGGGGTTCTTCCTGCTGATGGCTGCCGGAAACGACAGCACCAAGGCGACGTTCTGCTCGGCGATGCGCGCGCTGATGGAAGACCCGACGCAGATGAGCGAGCTCGTGAGCGATCCCTCGCTGATCCCGGGTGCGGTCGAGGAGGCGCTGCGAATGTTTCCCGCGTTCGCGCACTTTCGTCGCACCGCTACCTGCGACACCGAACTGAACGGGCAGAAGATCCGCGAGGGCGAGAAGGTGGTCATGTGGTACGTGTCCTCCAACCGCGACGAGACGCGTTACGAGGACCCCGACCGGTTCGACGTGCACCGCAACCCCGAGCACCAGGCGTTCGGCGCGGGCGGGCGCCATTTCTGCCTCGGCACGGCGCTCGCCCGCCTGGAGCTGAGGATCATGCTCGAGGAGACCATCAAGCGCTACCCCGACATGCAGCTCGCAGGCACCCCCGTCGCTGTCGAATCGCTGTTCGTCAATCAGCTGAAGGTGCTGCCTGTGGCGCTGTGAACGGCTAGCTTGTGGCGATGCCCGACGAGCGCATCGTTGAGGATGAGGCCCCAGGCGTGGGGCTGCTGGGTCCACGGACTCGACACCTGATCGCGCTCGAGTTCGGTTCCAAGGCCCAGTTCGACGATCCGCGCCTGGAGTGGCGCAGGCTGTTCTCGGAGCTACTCGGGACGTTCATGCTCGTGCTGGTAGCGGCCGGCGGCGGGATCCTCCACGGCAAGGGCCAGATCAGCCTCGCCGCCGCGGTGGTTGCGCCCGGGCTGATGGTGATGGCGATCATCCTGTTCATGGGCGCGGTCTCCGGGGCGCACCTCAACCCGGCCGTATCGCTGGCGTTCGCGATGCGCAGGGACTTCCCGTGGAAGCGAGTCCCCGGCTATATCGTCGTCCAGCTCGTCGGTGCCGCGCTGGCGTGCCTGTTCCTGGACGCGGTGTTCGGCGACATCCAGCATCTTGGTGCGACACTTCCCGGCCCTGGGTACGCCAACTGGCAGGCGCTGCTGATGGAGATCGTCCTCACGGCCACGCTCATCAGCGTCATCCTGGGGACGGCCTCGGCTGCCCAGAACGTCGGCGCGATCGCCGCACTGGGTGTCGGTGGCTACATCGCATTGGCCGGCCTGTGGTCGGCGCCCGTGAGCGGCACCTCGATGAATCCGGCCCGTTCCTTCGGGCCGGCGCTGATCAGCGGCGACTTCAGCAGCTACTGGGTTTACGTCGTCGGCCCGATCGCCGGATCGCTGATCGCGGTCGGCTGCGCATTCGTCCTGCGGGGAGGCGGCGGCGATCCGACCTCGTACGCCGCGGGGTCCGGCAGGCTGCGCGAACGAGCGGGCGAGCCGCGCTGAAGATCGAGCGCGGCCCGCCGTGCGTCGGTTCAGGCCGTCTGGACGATGAACGACGAGTTTCCATCCGGGTCCCGGAAGAAGAACATCGGCGGCACGGGATCGCCCATCCGCAGGACCTCGTCCACATCTACGCCGCGGGCGAGCAGCTGCGCGTGGTCGGCGTCGACATTCGTCGTCGCAAAACCGATCCGCGTCGCGATACCGGTCGCTTCCCCCGGGCGCGGCGGGCTCAGCGCGATCGTCGTGTCGGCGCCCGCAGGCGCGACTTCGACCCAACGCTCGCCGCCGCCGAACGGGATGTCCGCACGCTTCTCGAAGCCGAGCGTCTCGACGTAGAACTCGATCGCGCGGTCCTGGTCGCTGACGGGCACGATCACCGTCCCCAGCTGCGTGACTTGGGTACCGGTGGTGGTCTCGGTCATCTCGATCCTCCTGGTCGTGGGTTCTGCAGCTTAAGACCGCTGCTCGCAGCAGAACTCATCGGTCGGCGCGGCTTGAAACGGAAGCACATCCGCGACCCCCGCCCGCTCGAAGGCGTCTTGGATTGGCGCCGTCCCTGCGATCAGCGCGAAATCGTATCCCCGTCGTTGGGATAGCCCGCAGCGAAACGAGATCGCTGCCACGGCGGCGGAATCGATTTGCGTGAGCTCCCGCAGGTCGAGCGTGATGCCGGTGACCCCCTCTTCGCACAGTCGGTCCATCTCCGCTTCGAGCGTCGCGGCCGAGCGTTGGTTGAGCTCGCCGGTGAGGACCAGCGTGTGCGTCCATGCACTGACACTGGTCAGTGCAAAGCGTCGCTCATCAGGAGCGGCCTGCGTGTGCGCGCTCTTGTTCAATGCGGTAGGCGGATGCACGGTCACACCGGCGCTTGCGTCGCCTTCGCTCCGTGTACCAAGACTTACTGCTGACGCCGTCAGTTGGCGTTTCATCAGATACAGCTCCTTCCGAGAAGCCTCGAGTTGATTCCAGCGGCCCGGATCGAGCGATCTGGGCGGGTTGAGCAGACCGGGTGGAGCTAGCCCGGTCGCTCAGGAATCAGAACGAAGCACGCCGTGAGCCATGGCTCACACGAGAGTCGTAGGCGACGCATCGCGCGTGGGTCCGACAGGCGCAGGAGGCCTGCGAGCGTCAGGCAGCTCGAGCACGCGACGCCTGAGCCGCCCACGGCCGAGCCGCCGGAGGCCCCGCCGGGCGCCGGACCTGGAGCCTGGCCGGCGGGGCGGTTTTCGGCAGTCGAGCCGCCGTGGTCGCCGTCGACGGTCTGGTCTCCCGTGGTCACCTGGGAGACGATCGTGGAAGCTGCGAGTCCGTCGGCGGACGGCGGCAGGAAGATCTGCACGCCGAACAACGCGGTGCTGCAGCTGCCGGTCGCGAATGCCCCGAGCCCCGAGAGGGCGCAGCTCGGGTCGCCGGCCTGCGTCTCGTCGGGCTTCCCCGTGGGTACGCCCAGCGAGCTTGGGATTGAGGTAGCAGCCGAGGACGCCAGGCTCAGTTCTCCCGGAGCTGCGGCCGTCGGCAAGGCGACCGGCGCACTCGGGGATTCCGGTGTGTCTTCCGTTTCCCCTTCGCCTTCGCCTTCCACCGGCGCGCCGGCACTGTGCGGATCGACGATCACCGGCGATGTCGCGTGCGTGGACGTTTCTTCGGCGACTGGTTCGGTGGCTCGTGCTGGTGGAGGTTCTTCCACTGCGACCGGTTCTGTGGCCGGCGGTGCGGCTGGTTCTTCCACTGCGACCGGTTCTGTGGCCGGCGGTGCCGGGGCTTCTTCGGTCGCCGGGGGCGCGGGCGGCTGTTCGGGGGCCGCTTCGGGAGCAGGTTCGGTGTCCGGGGGCTTGGTGGGTTCTTCGGCGGGGGGCGGTGCGGGGGCCTGTTCGGCGACCGGTTCGCTCGACACCGGTTCCTGTGTTTCAGGGCCGACGGGTTCGGCTGCGTGAGCGCTCCCGGCGAGGGTCAGCATGACAAGCAGTGCCGCCACGGCGGTACCCAGACAGAGAAGGCCTCTTGGGCCGTTGCGCGTCGCGGAGGACCGGGTCATTGCGAGCATGCCGTCAGCCCGTCGCGCGGTAAGCCCGGAATCGGGCGTCGGTCGCAAGCCGTCGGGTCGCGCTGTCAGCGGGCATGGCCCGGTCCTCGACGATGCAGTTCGTGGTGATCCACTCGGCCAGCGCTTCGGCGTGAGAGTCGTCGCTGAGCGCGGCCAGACGACACATGGCCAATCCGACGAAAGCGATGATCAGCCAGCCGGCTGAGATCATGATGAAGAGCACTCCCACATAGGCTAGGGGATTGGGAGCGCGAGGGTGTCACTGTCCCCGTGCGTCGACTTCGTCTCTATGGGCGCGGCGGGTTTCGAACCTGCGACCTCTCGCGTGTGAAGCGGGAGTCGCTCGACTGAGCTACAGGTACAAAACCAGCCAGTTTGCAGGGATTCTCCGGGCGTAGAGCGGGCGATCCGCTCCGAGCCCGTAGCTGAATATACCCGGAAATTACGGATTCGCGCAGCGGGTTTCGTCCACGGTGGACGAAACCCGGGCTCCACCGCTGGTGCTCGCGCCGCCGGCCAGCTTTGGCTTCAAATCGGTAGAAGGCGCCGATGACTGCGTCTTGTCGACGGATTGCTCGGGTGCCCGAGCGTGGCCGCGTGTTCGCGTAGGTAGCCGCGTAGGTAGGGGAGTGCGAACTCGACGCGTCCGTGCCCGGCGGGTTCGATCAGCTCGAGTGCGAGCAGTCTGAGCCGATACTGGCTCGTGTAGTTCGAGTTGGCGCCGAGCCGTCGTCCGATATCGGCGAGAGTCGATGGTCCGTCGTCTTGTGCCATTGCGAGGAGGAAGGACTTGGCGACAGCGGACTCGTCGGCAAGTGCGGGAGCGTGCACCAGTTGGCCGAGGCGTCGTCGCGTCCCATCTATGCCTGCGCCTGCGTGCTCGATGGTGATTGTGGGCGAGTCGCCGCCGACGCGCCATCATTCGCAAGATACCGGTGGTTCGCCGTCGTAGTCGAGGCCGCGCAAGGCTCTTATCGAGGGTGGCCAAGCGCTGCCCGATGAGACCGCGGGACGTCCCGTGATTGGGACTGCAAGAGACCGCAGCGGCTCGAGGTTCGACGGTCTCGGCTTAGTCGGCGCGCGCGAGATAGCTGTGACCCGCACGCACGGCGATCGTGCGGCGGCGGTGGAAGTCGAACACGTTCACGACGTCCGACAGCACCTTCGTGAGGGTGCCGTCACAGCGATCCAGGGTGAGCCAGGACGTCCCGTGGGCGGACGCTGAGCTGTAGTGGCCATCCGTGCGGAACTGGCCTTTGACTTCGGCTCGCAGCCGAGCCAGCAGTTTGGCCGGCAGTTTCGCTCGTCGCGACACACGAGCGTGTGTCGCGACCGACAGGCACACGCGTCGCGAGACGGCGTTTCGCAGATCGACTTCGACGAGCCCGTTTTCGCTCGACCGCTGGCGCACGACGAAGCGCGAACCGCCGAACACACCGGACTGGCGCCGCCTATGCAGGGCCGCCGCCGTGAGCCGTGCAGTTCCCGAACTGGTGTCGATCGTCGAGCCGACCGGCACCCTCCGCGACGTGCGTACTTCGATGAAGCCGATGCTGCTGGACGCGGCACCGGAGCCAGACGCGGCGGCGTGCAGCTGAACGAGAACCGTTCCGCTCACGCGCGAGACGGTGATCGACTTGTCGAGCATGGGGGCCGGTGGTTCGGTTACCCGCGACACACTTCCCGGTTCGCCGCATGCTGTTTCGACGGTCGAGCCGTTCCCCCCGAGGTAGGAAGCAATAAAGCTATACGTTCCGGACGCTGGCGGATCGATCGGGGTAGAGGAATAGGTTCCGTCTCCCGTCACCGTCTGTGTCGACGCTGCGGTCGCTCCCAGCTGGCAATGTGGGTCGCTCGGGCCGTAGGCGCGAAAGGTGAGCGTTCCGCCGGCTCCGCCCGTGCCGGCGATCGTTGCCGTAGCGACGAGCGCGACTCCTTCGTTTGCAGTGGCCTGGGTTTGCACATGAAGCGTGAGACCCCGCTGCGCCCCGAGAACGGTGTCCGACTCGCCTTCCTCACCGCAGTTCCCCGATGTCGCCTGATTTCTCGCGTCACCGCTGTAGCCGGCGATCCATCGGTACTGCCCTTCGGCGAGTGTCGTGTAGACCGGAGATTTCACGCGGGGCGCTTCGACCAGCGGGACATCGAAGCTCGCGAGCGGCACGGTGCAACTCGTATCGCCTGGGCCGAACAGACGGAACGTGACGGTTCCCGTTGGTTCGAAGCCACCGAGAAGGCGCGCAGTGTCGAAGATCCCTCCACCGAGGGGGCTGCTCCCGCTCGAGACCGTCGCGATGGCCGGCGTGGCCGGCGTGACTGTGACCAGCTGAGCGGGTGTGCCACACGCGGTGCTGACCGCTTCGTTTTCAGCGTCGCCGCTGTAGTGCGCCACGTAGGTATACGTGCCGGTGGCCGACGGAAAGAATTCACCTGACGCATAGCTGCCGTCCCCTTTGACGGCCACGACAGAGCTATGGATTGCAGCACCTTCACATCGAGGATCTTCCGGCCCGAACAGCGAGAAGGTGATTGTCCCAGAGGCGGACGCCGTGCCCGCAAGTTCCGCATGGTCTTTGATTGCCGGGCCTATAGGGCCGTTCCCGCTAGCTTCGCCTTGCAAAGAGGGCACGGTTGCAGCTCTTGCCACGAGCGGCATGCTGAGCGTTACCAGTGTGGCGATTGCCGCAAAAACTACTCTTCGCATGGCGGTCGCTTACCGTAACAGCTCTGCTCGGCGAGCGACCAGGGTTGGATTGTGCCGATCGAGAGCCAGTGCGCGTTCGATCAGCGTCAGTGCTCGGCCCCGCTCGTCATAAGCGAAGGCTATCGCGGCGGCGTCCTCGAGTATGGGAACCGATCGGCCTTGAGCAGCGAGGGCTTCCCTGGCCCACGACCGGCCTGCCGCCGCCGCCCCGGCGATCCCGTGCTCCGAGAGCGTCGCAAACACGTGTGTCGCCAAAGCCGCGATTCCCGCATCCCAAGGTCTCCATGCCTTCGCGACGTCGAACTGATGACTCGCGCTTTGCACGTTGCCTCGCGCGGCTTCGTCGATCCCGTTGTGGAGAGGGATCTCGGCGACCGAAGCGGTCACAAGTGCGAAGAGAGCTGCCGACGCTATCCCGACGGCAATCGGTCGCGCCGGCCTCCCCAGCCGAGAGGCGCGGCCGGGAACGGTGCGATCTGCAAGGAGCGCCCCGGCGAACACCGCGGCTAGCGGAGTTGTACCCGGTGAAGTGAAGTGGAACAGCAGCGCAACCGCATAGCCGACCAGGCCCGCAAGCAACCCAGCGGAGACGGCGGCCTCACCTTCGGTCGGTTGCGTGGACAGCTTCCGCCAGCCTTGGACGACCGTCAGCGCGGCGAGAAAAACGGCAAGCAGTGCCAGCGGCACGCCACCTGCGACGGCTGCCTGCAGAAGCCAGTCGTGTGGACTGTCCGGCGGGTTTTCTGGACCGACCACGCGCTCATATTCGTCTGTGTTCTCGCGCCGAACTTCTTCCGAGAAGGCATCGAGCCCGTATCCGGCGAACGGTTTCGCGACGATCAACCTCAACGTCTCCTCGTACAGCAGCGCGCGGCCCTGAGGCGTGCGCCGCGCGAGAGGTTCGCTTCCCGTGATCCGCGTGCGCGTTGCGGGTAGAGCGAACACCAGTGCGACGGCGGCCGCGACCGCGGCGACGAGCGCCCGCTGCCGCGGAGCTCCCAAGGAGACCCAGAGAACCACTGCGAGAGCTAGCGCACCGACGAACGCTCCACGCGAGCCTGAGCAAGCCAGCGCGACGCTCGCTGCGACAGCGCCCGCCACGTAAAGACCGCGGCGCACCACGATTGCGGTCGCCACGAGTGGCCCGAGACACAGCACCGCCCAAGCGCCTGCGTCGCTCGCGTTACCCAGCAGCGAGCCCACCCGCGAACCTGTACCCGGAAAAACCGTGACGCCAGCGGTTTCGAGCGTCGCGATCGAGCCAACCGCGACCGCCACCCAAGACAGGCAGCCCATGAGCCACGCCGTAGAGCCGTTGGCGCGCTCTGGGCCAAGTATGCGAGCGCCCGCCACCAGCGCTCCGAGGTACAGGAACACCACCAGAACTCCCTCATACCGCGGCGCGAGTCCGATCAGGCGGTCCACCGGATCTTGGCTGCTGATCGCCCCGCCGATCAGCAGGGCGCCGGCGGCTATGAGCGTGAGCCAGGCGCTACGGGGTAGTCGGCCGCGAGCCTGACACAGGAAAGCGGCCAGGACCCCCGCGTCCGCAAGGACCAGCTTCCCGAACACGAAGCGGTTCAGCGCGCCTGGGATCACAACGGCCGAGGCGAGAGCCAGTGCCGTAACGGCAAACAACTCACCAGTGGAGAGGGGGGAGCGCCGCGACCTCTTTGGAAGAGGCTGGTTCAATTTATCGACCGAGTTCCAGATCGCTATAAGCTAGAGCGCCATGGGTGGCGGAGGAGGCCAGAAGTCTCGCGACCTCCTCCAAGAGGAGTTCCGCGGGAGCAACGGGAGCAAGCGTAGGCGCTTGGTGATCTCGCTGGTGCTACTGGCGATCCTGGGCGGTTGCGCCGTGAGCTTCGCGGTCGAACGCTCGCAGTTCGAATGGGCATCGCCGTATCTGGTGGCTCCATCCACCCTCACGCCAGAAACAGCGACCGGGTACCACCTGAATGCAGTCTCGTGCAGCTCGGTCGCCATGTGCGTAGCAGTGGACCGTGAAGGAAATGCGTTCACGAGTACGGATCCGTCGTCGGGCGGCGACAGTTGGACGCGCGCGCCTATCGATCCGAACGCTGGACTGATGTCAGTCTCATGCCCTGATGCAAGCCTGTGCGTTGCTGCAGACGGTGTCGGTAATATGCTTACCTCGACTGACCCGGCCAACGGCAAACCGACATGGTCGGTGGGGGAAGTTACGACAGATCTAATAACCGAGGTCGCCTGCCCGGGGATCTCACTGTGCGTTGCTGTCGACGTCGGAGGTGAGATTCTCAGCTCGACCAGTCCGTCGACGGGAGCGTTCTCGTGGAAGGTGGCCCCCGTCGATCAGGTTGCGGGGCCCCTGACCGGCGTTTCGTGTGCATCGACAACGCTCTGCGTCGCGTCTGACGCATACGGTGACATCCTCACCTCGACCGATCCTGCTGGCGGGGTCGGCGCCTGGGAAATCGCTGCGATCGACGAACGCGAACTGCTCTTGGTCTCGTGCGCGCGCACTGGTCGGTGCGTAGCCCTGGACGCACAGGGAAACATCTTGGCTTCGACGGATAGTGCGCGGGGAGGAGGGTCGTGGAAACAGGCCGGAAGTATCGGCGCCATATTTCCGGCGGCGCTGGACTGTGCCAACGCCATACGATGCGTCGCTTTCGCGGGTGGTGACGCGCACGTCTCCGATTCGCCGACCGACGAAACCTGGTCGGATGAAACTGTGAGCAGCCACGAAGAGCTGAGCGGGATTTCGTGTCCGACCGTGACGCAGTGCGTCGGAGTCGATTCTCTCGGGCATGCAGTGCTCGGTTCAGGCCAGCTGCCGTCGGGCACCCTCAGCGTCACGCTGCTGGGGACAGGTCACGGTACTGTCGCCGGCACGGGGATCTCCTGCCCGGCAAGCTGCTCGGCCACGTTCGGTCGCGGCTCGTCGGTGTCGCTCGCTGCGACGCCCGCGCCCGGGTCGTATTTCGGGGGGTGGGGCGGTCCCTGCGCTGGCTCAGGAGCTTGTGTAGTCACAGTCGAACGCGCGACCGAAGTCGATGCCGTCTTCGGACTGACGCCGATCCCTCCCGGTTTCAGCCTGGACATCACGATCGGGGGTTCCGGAGCGGTGGCCGGCCCTGGGTTCATATGTCCGCCGCGGTGTCACGTGCCGCTCGCCGCCGGCAACACAATCACGCTCGCCTCGAGGCCGTCTGCCGGATGGATGCTGGGGGGCTGGTCTGGGGCGTGCCAGCGAGCCGGGCGCTGCCGGATCAGCGGTGATGGAAATGAGTCGCTGAAGGCCCTGTTCGTACGCTCGGAACGTCCGCGCGTGTCGATTCGCGCGATCCACGTCGATCGGCGTACTCACACCGTGACGATCCAGCTGAGAATCAACTCGTCCGCCGCAGCATTACGTTGCATCCTCCGACGACGAGGCGCGCACAGTGCGACGCGAAGGAGCCGCTGTCGAACGCGGATGATCTATCGAGGGCTGGCCGGTGGCGCCTACGTGTTCGCCGTCGATGCCCGTTCGGGTCGAACCGCCTATGTACGTCGTGCGTTCGCGGTCAGATGAGTAGCCGAGTCGAGAGGTTCTGCCGGCTCCTTCACAAGCAGATGAGGGATGGGAGACTTACGCCCTTTCTCGGCGCGGGGGCAACTCGCGCCGGCCGTCTACCTGGGACGACATGGCGCGAGGGAGGCTATTTGCCTGACGGCAAAGAGCTCGCTGAGTTTCTGGCAGCCGAGTACATCTACCCCGAGCCAGAGGACGAACCGCGACGAGATCTCGTTCGCGTCGCGCAATTCGTCGACAACGCTTCAGGGGAGATGGATCTCGTCAGAGACCTTCGTGCCACGTATGCCGGCGACCAAGAACCAAACCTCGTTCATCGTTATCTGGCCGGTCAGGTCTCTCGTGCGCGCCACCGCGGCCGACCGACACCGTGGCCGGTGATAGTCACGACGAACTACGACGATTTGCTCGAGCAGGCCCTCGCGGCGGTGGATGAGCCATACGACGTCCTCACCTACTTCGCCGAGGGAGGCCCGGGCGGCCAGCCTGTATTCATGCATTACCCGCATGAAGGCACGCCGCATCCGATCGCGAAACCAAAAGTCTATACGGGATGTGACCCCGAAGCTCGAACCGTGGTGATCAAGCTCCACGGCAGCATCGACCGCGCCGAGCCTCCTGACGACAGCTTTGTAGTCACAGAGAACGACTACATCACATACATCGAGAGCGGCGTTCAGCGGCTGATGCCACCGAATCTGCTACGCACGATGAAGGAAAGTCACTTCCTGTTCCTCGGCTACAAGCTGGAAGATTGGCATGTACGCGCGTTTCTGTTCGAACTCTGGAGACAGCGTCCGCACAGCGCCAAATCGTGGGCAATCGAGCGTTGCCCCTCCGAGGTCGCGACGCGGTATTGGATCGCTCAGGGAGTGGAACTCCAAGACGTCTCGCTCGAAGATTGGGTCGAGACGATGCTCGCTCTTGAACACGGGAGTGGGCCGTGACCGGAAGTGAGCCGTCTGCGCCAGACAGCCCATTTCCAGGCCTGGCGTCGTTCACCGCTGAGTTTGCCGGCTATTTCTTCGGCCGCCGTGTGGATAGTCGTGTCATCGCGGACAATCTGCTGGCCCGCCGGCTGTCGATCATGTACGGGCCCAGCGGCGCCGGTAAGAGTTCGCTCTTGGCGGTCGGTGTGCCCGCCGAGGTCGAGAACCGAAGCCGCTGGCCCTGCAAGGTCGTGGTTTGCTCCTCGTGGACGGACGGGTTTGCCACCGGGCTGCGGGGGCCGCTTGAAGCCGACAGCGGGGGCCACGCACCTCAGGCGTTGCGCCCGTTCCTTGAGCACGCGATCGAGCGTGCCGGCGGTCGTCTGCTGGTGATCCTCGACCAGTTCGAGGAGTTGTTGGAACGGGACGGCCGACTGGATGAGCAGGTTATCGAGGTCCTCTCCTTCGACCACCAAGCTCTGAATCTGCTGATTTCGGTGAGGGAAGACGATCTCGCTGGGCTCGACAGCCTGGACGACGGAGTCCCAGACCTCTTCGAGAACATGCTGCGACTGAAGCGCCTCGACAGAGAGGCTGCCCGGGAAGCGATCATCGAACCGCTGGAGCGGTGGAGCGACCTCCACGACGGCAAGATCGAATTCGAGTCGGCGTTGGGCGACGTGATTCTCGAGGAGGTCGCGCTCAAGGATTCGCCGGAGGAGATCCAGAGTCCGTACCTGCAACTGGTATTGGCGCGTCTGTGGCGGGAGCGCGCGCCTGGGCCCGGCCGCGAAACCAGTTTCGGGCTCGTCGATCTAGAACGCCTCGGCGGAGTCGAAGGGATCGTCAAGGACCACGTCGAGCTCGCTCTGAGCCGCTACTCAGCAACGGATCGAAATCGCATCGAGGGCATGCTCGGGGCGCTGGTGACACCGACCGACAGGCGTCTTCCGCTCACGACCAAAGAGCTTGCAGGCTATGCCAAGAGCCCGCTGCCCGAGACGGCCGGCCTCGTCGAGTGTCTGTCCAGCGGCGGACAGCGATTGCTCGAGCCGGCCGGCGCGGAGAACTATCAACTCGTCCACGACGCGCTAGCGGGGCCGGTGAACGATTGGCGCCGGCGTCGTAAAGAGCAGCGGGCGAGACGTCGCGAGTGGCGCCGGCTGTTCGCGATCATGCTATTCGTTGCGGCGCTGCTTGTCGCGGCCACGCTTACGCATGCGCTCAGGTCGCTCGAGTTGTCGACCGTGGACGTTCGCTTTGCGCTTCGCGGCGCCCAGGCGCCCCCGCGCGACCTGGTCCTGGTCAACATCGACGAAGCCTCTTTGCGTCGGCTCAAAACCGAATGGCCGATCCCGCGCAAAATGGACACAGAAGCGATTGACTACATAGGAGACGCGGACCCCCGCGTGATCGCCTACGACGTGGATCTCAGCGGTGAGCGAAGAAGCTATCCGAGCCTGGCCGAAGCGATCCTCGGCGATGCCCATCACGTCGTCCTCGCGGCGGACGCAACACAGCCTGGCGGGGGCGTGAACGTCCTTGGCGGTACCACGGCTCTAGCGGAAATGGGGGCTCGGCCCGGCTATTCCCAGTTCCCGCTGGCCGGGGATGGAGTTGCGCGCCATCCCGTGTACGCGCGTGACGGGGTGCGGAGCTTCGCCGTGGCGGTCGACGAAACAGCGACCGGCAGGACCGTTCCGGAACGCGGCGTGGACAGCGCTTGGATCGATTACTACGGCCCCGAGGGGACGTTCAAATCGGTCCCGTTCTGGCAGGTGATCGAGCATCGCGTCAAGCCGGATGTGTTCGCCAACAAGATCGTGCTGGTCGGTCTTTCGACACCGTCGCTGGACCGGCACGCTGTGTGGGGCACCGGACACAGCGAAGTGTCTGGGGCTGAACTCCAGGCAAACGCGATTGAGACCATCAAACGCGGGTTGCCGCTTCGCAGCGTCCCGACGTGGCTGGCTCTGGCGCTGACGATTCTGTTCGCGCTGCTGCCCCTGCTGCCTCTCCGTCTCGGCGCACGTGCTGAGGACCGGTCCAGGCGGCGTCTCGCCTTCCTGGTCGGAGCGGTCATGACAACGGCGATCGCGTACGCTGGGATCACGGTGATCACCTTCGGGCAGGGGCTCGTGTTGCCGGTGGCTGCGCCGCTTATGGCCGTTCTGCTTGCCGCGTTCGCGCTCGCCCTCGTGCTTGCGACGAGCCCGGACTGACAGGGGTTTCCCGTGGCCTTTCGCCAGCATGGTCGAACGGGTCCGCGCGTGATCGCCGTTGTGATGATTGTCACGGTGGCTATCGGTTTTCGGTTTGCAGACGGCGTGTGCGTGGCCGAGGCGACAGTCGGCCTGGGAGTCGCGAGCGAGCTTGCCCCGACGGAAGGCTCCATCGAAAGCCGCTTCGGGTCGAGCGTTTCGATCTCGAGTGATGGTGACACGGCACTCGTAGGTGCGCCGGGCGACTCTTCCGGACGAGGGGCCTGCTGGGTGTTCGTCAAGGTGGACGGCACCTGGGAGCAGCGTGGGACGCTGTTGCTGCCAAGCGATTCCTCGGGCAGCGCCGAAGCAGGCTACGCGGTGGCGCTGTCGGCGAACGGCGAGGTTGCCCTCGTCGGGGGAATCGGCGACGACGGCGATCGTGGCGCCGCCTGGATTTACACTCGCAGCGGAGAAACCTGGACGCAGCGCGGCTCGAAGCTGCTGCCCTCTGATGCGAGCCCCGAACCGCACAATGTCCTGTTCGGGGCTTCCGTCGCGCTGTCGGAAGACGGCAGTACGGCGGTCATCGGGGGCTACGGGGACGAATTCGGTGGCTATGGCGGCGCTTGGGTGTTCGTGCGCTCGGGTAACAGCTGGATCCAGCAGGGGCCGAGGTTCGCTCCGGCGAGCGAGCGGCTGGGCACAGACGGCTATTACTCGTGGTTCGGGTCGAGCGTCGCCGTCTCGGCCGACGGAAATACGGCTCTCGTCGGCGGGGAGCACGACGAAGAAGGCGTGGGCGCCGCGTGGGTCTACACCCGCTCGGGCGAACAATGGGCTCAGCAGGGGGCGAAGCTCACCAGCGGAGGCGCGGGTCAACAGACATTCGGCGACAGCGTGTCGCTGTCGGCGGATGGCGACACCGCGCTGGTCGGTGCTGAACGGGGCGCTGGCGGGTCGGGCGCCGCCTGGACATTTACGTGGGAAGGAGCATCGTGGGCTCGCAGCGCGCCGGCGCTTACACCCCCCGACCTGGAAATTGGAGACGGCTTCGGCCACAGCGTCGCCCTCGACCCGTCCGGAGCAGACGCGCTCCTCGGTGCTCCAGGCTCCGAATTTGGGCAGGGTGCGGCCTGGGCGACATCGATGTCAGGTGGGGCATGGGGGGCCGAGGGCAGCGTCTCGCTCCCGTCACCCGAAGAAGAGGGATCGTACGGCTACAGCCTCGCGTCATCGTTGCATGCCGGCACCGTTGTCGTCGGCGGACCGAACGGGCCCGCTGCCAGCGGCAAGGTCTGGGTATTCGAACACGAACCCCTGGGTCGTCGGTTCCTGCCCATGAGCGTTTTTGGCGCAGCTGCGGAACCGCCCGGGACTGGGATCGAAGCGCACGCGTTCTTTGAAGGTGAAGCGAGCGGGACTGTCACCTGGAGGTGGTATCCGCCGAACGCGACAAGCTGTGCGGGTCAACCGCTCGGAACGATCTCATCCCCTGTGCGGAGCGAAGACGGTTTCAGCACGACGGACGCTGTGATCCCGGTCACGGCGCTCGGCGACTACCTACTCGTCGCGTCCTATTCGGGGGAATCCGAAACGGCACCGGTCAGCACCGGCTGCGGAGCGGCTTCAGTTGTGCTGAAGGCTTGGCCTGCACTCACGGTGACGGCGCCCCCCAGCGTGCAGGTCGGCCAAGGGCTCAACATCGTCCCGGAGTTGCGAGGAGGCGTGGAACCGGCCGGCACGCTCGAACTTTTGATTTTCGAAGCGACCGGCTGCGCTGGCACGCCGGTCGCCGAGGAGACGGTGCCGATCGGCTCCGCACAGGCGGCCCGCCCATTGGAATATGTGCCCGTGAGGCCGGGGAGGCTCTTCGTCTTTGCTCGCTTCGGCGGCGACGCGAACAATTTCGGCGTGGATGCGAGTGCGTGCGACGCGACTCACGCAATCATCGTCGAACAGGCAAAGACTTCGGTGGGAGTTGTCGGGACCGCGGTGCGAGTCGGCGAAGCGATCGCCGCAAACGCCCACGTCGCGGGCTATGCACCCTCGGGAACTGTCGACTTTGATGTGTATTCGCCGGACGATCCAGCCTGTGCTGCAAGCCCCACGGCGACCGTCAGCGCTCCGCTCGCCGCCGATGGTGATGCCGTGTCGGGCCCGTTCGCCGCCCCCGTTGCCGGCATATACCACTTCATTGCGCGTTACTCGGGCGACACCAACAACCGAGGTGGCACGAGCGCCTGCTCCGCTGTTGTCGTCGAGAGGCGTCCCACCGGTGTCAAGCTCCACGGAGCCGTGGACGTTGCAGGCTACGGATCTGTCGAAGGCGTCGCCAGTGTGGCGGGCGGCTACGCGCCGCGCGGGACCGTCACGTTCTCTTTGTTTCGCTCGGCCCAGAGATGCCACGGCCGTCCCTTGATCGCTGTCCTGACCTCGGTGGTTGGGGGTATTGCCAAGACTGAGCCGCTAGGCCCACTAGCGCCAGGCCACTACTCGCTCGCCGCTACCTACGTGGGCGATGAAAACAATGAACCCGGGCGTGCTCCCTGCGCCGCGACTGCTTCGGTGCCCGCGATTCTGCGACATGTGGCGGTGGTCGGAAACGGCGTGCGCGTTGAGCTCCGCTGCCAGGGCGTCACGACGGCGAGCTGCCGCGGCACGTTGACGCTGTCGGTCCCCAAGCAGGTCCTCCGCACGACCCGGTTCAGGGTTCGACGAGGCACGACGGACAGTCGTCTGATCGAGTTGTCAGCAAGGGCCCTGAGATCGGTACGCTCGGGAGGGACAAGCTATCTGACGGTCGCGGCGCAGCTGGACGAAGAAGGCAGGCGGCTCGGCGCCGGTCGCGTGCGCTTGAGGGTACGAGGCTTGTGAGCGGAGATGGCGACGGACAGTCTTGGGGTCGTGGTCGGCGAGCACCCTCGGCAGGTGGTCGTCGGCGCAGCTCTCGCTACGTGCGACCCGGCCCATCGTCAAAACTGCTGAAACTCCGCGGCTACACGGTCGAACGATGAGCGTTTTCCCAGGCCTCGTCTAGCCTACTTCTCGATGAAAAAGCCACCTGCGCTCGAACGCGACTGGTTGTCATCGAGGACTCCTAGATTTAGGCAACCAATGGGCACGCAGCACCGCAAAAAACCTCACATTTGCAGGGATTTGATGGGCGCGGCGGGTTTCGAACCTGCGACCTCTCGCGTGTGAATCGGAGTCGCTCGACTGAGCTACAGGTCCAAAACAGGCCAGTTTGCAGGGATTTTCTGAGCGTAGAGCGAGCTATTTGCTCTGAGCCCGTAGCTGAATATACCCGGAAAATAGGGATTCACGGCGCGTGTTTCGTCCACGGTGGACGAAACCCAGGGGGCTAGGAAATAGTAGTCGCCGGCATCTCAGATGCTCACGAACGGTTCGAGAACCGCTCGAACCGCAGCCCTTGGCTGGCCAGGATCGCATGGTCCAGATCCGCCGGCGTCCAGCTGCTCGCGTCGTATACGGGGCGCACGAGCAGCGGCGTCCCAGGGTTGCGCGCCACGTAGCGCTCCATCTCCCGCCATCGACGCCCCTGCTCGGTGCGCCCGCGGTTGAGGCCTACGGCCTGCGGGAACAAGTTCAGATCCGTTCCTCCCCCAGCCGCGTGCGCGACGAAATGTCCCCGATCGCGATGCAAGCCAGACCAGAGCAACGGGTTCGGCAGAAACCCCACGAGCCGCGCCCGGTCGCGCCTACGAACCGGCGTCATTGACCGGCCCCAAACCGCAACGACACGATCGTCTCCATCACCGCGGCGATCATCCAGGAGCGTCGGCCCGGCATCGAAGAGGAATGTCAGCGCACCTTGCTCGATCTCGAGTATATGGGTGTGCCAGTCGGTCGCTGCCTCGTAGCCAGCGACCCAACGATCGACCAGCTCTGCACGAACAAACGCATCCCAGGTAGCAGCCGTCACTGAGTGCTCGGCGGCAAGAAGTGTGTAATCGATGAGCCGGTTCACGGTGCCGCGCCACGAAAGGTTTCGCTATTCAGCGGGAGTGGTTGACGAATGAGGATTTGGCTCCAAGCTGCGCTGTACCTCGCGTAGCACGCGTTCGGCGCGGCGCTCGTCGAAGCTGCGGCAAAGCCACGTCTCGGCGAGGTTCGCGAAGGGTTTCTCGTAGAACTCGATCCTCCAGATGCCATCCTCGTCTTTTGGGAACGTGATGTGCCCGTAGCGCGCAAACGGTTGTTCAGGCGGGCTCGCGGCCCTGACATCGACGCTGAATCCCGGCTCACCGTCCCACGAGACCCTAACCTCGATGCCACGTGCTGTCTCTCGGGTGAGGCGGAGTACGGGCGGTCTCATCGGTTCGAGCGGCTCTTCGTCTATGCGGGCTAGAACGGGCTCGACCCATGCGGCAGCCGCCGCTGGAGCAGGTTCTGCCCAGCCATGAGTTTCGGGGAGACGATCGAGCTCGTCCTTCTCAATCGAGCGGATTCGTCCGCCGCTAGTGATGGCCCTGAGCATTTGGGCGGGTGCGTGGGCGCCGGTAATGTCGACGATTCGGTCAGCCGGAGACCGGACGGCCACATGGACACACTCGGCGGCGGCATCGTCGATCGCTACCAATGCCCACCCGGTGCACGCATTAAGTGCCAGTGCCAGGCTGTGACAGTGGCCGCTGAGGAAGGCCAACCAGGAAGCCGTATCGAGCTTGCCTTCCTCGAGCAGGAGCACCTTGTCGCCGGGGATACGCAGTTCGACCATTGAGCTTGCCGGAGAGGGGAGCGGGCCGTTACGAGAACCCGTCAGCGATCAACGCCGACTCGCAGGTGTGCCGCTGCGCCCTCATTTCGGTGAGGCGCGCGAGCTGTACGCCGAGCGTGGCGTCTTTGATGCCGAGAGCTTCAATGATTCGCGGCAGGTTTCGGACTGCGAACTCCCCGCGCCAATAGCGCTTGAGACCCGAGGCCTTGACGTGCTTGTAGAACGTCGTAAGACTCGGATAAGGCACCGCTCCAGCGTCGGTCAGAACCTCCCACAGGCCCTTCTTGGGGGTAGACGACTCGCAGAGCGCCATCCAGCGGTCGAGGTAGCTACTCGCTGCGCGCTCGAGGATCTCTGTTTCGGTCTCGTTGAGCGCCGTATCGAGCCGAGACAGTTCGTCGGCGTTCCTCCGAAGCACCCATATGTACGCGCGCCAGTGCCGACCCTTCTCCGTGTAGGCGTATTCGAACGCGACGTATTGCCGTCGGCACTCGGTGCACTGCATCATCCAGTGCTCGTCCGATTGCCCCCAGTCGTGGTCGAACTCCTCGACCTTGTACGTGCCACGTCCGCACGGACAAGGACGCTCTCGCGTGTCGACCATCCCAGCCACAAGAGCACGGTACAACGGTGCGCTCTGCCGGAGAGCTTCATGGTCTCCGGTCAGCACTATCCGGGGACTATCCGGTCTCGTCGTCGATGAGGCCGTATGGCGGCTCGCCAGTGTGCCCGGAATATCGCACCACGATCTGGTCGTCGCAGACGTCGGGAGGCAGGTTGTCGACGACGATGATCTGTGCCGACTTCCCCATTCCGCTGCTCCACTTGACGATGTGCTCCCAGACGCGCCGGTGGATTGCTGGATCACCGAACTCGTCCGCCTCGACGTGGGTGCCCTCGGGCTTGAGGTTCTTCTGCGGACTATCGATCAGGAGGAACCCTGGGTGCGGGTCGCCCTGCTCAACTGCGCGCTCAAAGATCGTCAGTTGCCACGCCAGTGAGATCAACGTCAACGCGCCCGTCGACCCGATGTCGGTGTACCGGTTTCCGCGAACGTAAGGTACGAACTTCTCGTTGATGGTGGGTGCTGAGGGCTGGTTGAGCTTGGGAAAGCCGAAGGCTTCCAAGAGCTGCGTGAAGCGCTCAGTGAGATCCTGGGTGACCGCCTTGCGGTCGGGGCGGCTGGCTCGTAGCTCCTGAATCCGTGCGCGTAGCTCGGTGGCTCGTTCGTCGAGGCGTGCTGCTTCAGCGCGTCTGCGCTCCAAGCCGTCGCGCCATCGGACTTGCCGGATGACCTCGCGCTGTTCGCCCTCGATTGCCTCCCGGGATCTGACGAGCTCGTCTCGCTGGGCGAGGAAGGGTGCGAGATCCTTCCCCACCTCGCTGTCGAGTCTGCGTTGTGCCGCGGTCTCCGCACCGGTTGCAGCGTCATAGGTGACTCGCGCGTCAGCAAGCTCCTTCTCGACATCTTCGATGTAGTGGTCGATCGCGTGAAGTCGCGCCCGCACGGCCATTCGTTCAGCAGTGATGTCGACGGGCTCGGGTTCGGAGGGGATGTGCTGGTCGCAGAGCGAGCATGTTCCTCCCGCTTCGACCTCGACCGGATGCGGAAGCTCCTGCATACAGGCCGGGCAGACTCGGACTCGCAATGGGTCGAAGAGGTGGTCTGCCTCTTGAAAGAAGATGAGCTTGCGCTCGTCCTCGGCATACTGGCCGCGCAGGGGAAGTAGGCGGCGGATCAGTGTCTCGCGGTCGCGCAGCCGCGCAGCCGCCTCGCCACTCTCGCGCCGGAGGCGCCCGTACTCGGCTCTTGCCTCAGCAGCGTACGTCGTGGCCGCCTGCATGCTGATACTCAACTCGTCGAGGCGAGTGCGGGCATCGAGGAGCTTCTGCTTGAGGTCAGCTGCGGCGCCATCGAGCTCAAGCCGTCCAGGTACCTCGTTCTCGGCGAGGAAGGTCTCGAGTGCGGTGATCTCTGCGGCGAGATCGATGCGCTCCTTTTCGAGGCGATCGAGCTGATCGCTCATCGCTGCAAGCTGATCGTCGTATACGCCAAAAAGGATCTCGATGACCTGAACCAGCTTGAGGTTCCTCATATGCTGGCTCTCCATCAGGAGGTTCTTGTTGTCCATCCGCTGATTGGTCAAGAAGCACAGCGGCATGAGGTCGCGGAACGAGAGCGGATCGAGCCCCGATTGCGGTTGTGTCGGTGCCTCCTTGAGTTCTAGACCGGCTAGCCCCGTGGCGCTGAGAAGAAACGACGACAGCGAATTGGGATCCCCCGGAGGCGCCAATGGCCGGCGCTCCATCGTGTGCGGCTCTGTCAGCTCCTCGATCGTGCAACGATGAATTGTGGCCGTCTGGTCGGTCGCAAACGTGGGCCGCTCGATGACTGAGACAGCGCCGTCGACCTCGATCTCCAGCAAGGCTGAGCGTACGCGCCGTTCGATCTCGATATGGCGCGGATGGTTACCAGCCCCTAGGCAGTAGTCGACGAACTCCAGTACCGATGTCTTGCCGGTGGAGATCTCGCCGGCGATCACCGAGAGCGGGCGGACCGCTCCATCTGTAGTCAGGTCGACTTCGTACGACTTGCCAACGCCGACCAGTCGAAGTCTCCGTATACGGAGACTCATGCCGGCTGCTCTTGCGCCACGTGGACGGGCTCGAATAGGTCGATGAGAAGGTCGTCCGCTCGCAACCATTTTCGGGTCTGTTCTTGCAGCGCGCGATCAGAGAGTTTGTTGAGTGTGCGGCCGACCAATCCACCGCTGACTCGGTACGCCTGGGCATAGAGGGATCGCAAGGACGATGCGTACTCGGTTCCGCTCTCGGTTAGCGCGTAGACGACACGGCGCGCCTCGGGGGCGGCGACAGCCAGCCCGTACGCGATGAGAGTTGCCAGGTCGTGCTGCAACCGCTCGCGCCGGGACGAGAAGCGCTGGGCTGAGGATTGATATGAGAGGTTGCGGGAATCAAAGCCAGCGATGACGAGCGTCTCGTGCTCCGGAGTGTCCCGACCAAAGATCAAGAATGGGTTGTCTGCGAAGAAGTCGTAGAACGAGATGCGCTCAATGTCGAACGGTTTTGCCGATGGGAGGCCCGGTACAGTGTCGAGCAGCAGCACGAGTCGCCCCAACCGAAAGGCGAGTAGATCATCTGGCCTCAGGGGTAGCGCATCGGGGAAGCGCTCGATAGCAGTAGCGTCGTCAGCCATGGTGCGCCTCCGCGATGTCGCGGAAGCCGCGAACCCAGCCGGCGCTTCCGTCCTCGACGACCTGGTGCATGGCGCCCTTTCGATGGACGAGATGCATTGGCAGTACCTCGGGTCGGCCGCTGTCGTGTCGGTGCTCGATCGCGGCCATCACGTCGGGGTGAAGCTCAGGAAGGAGATCGTGGGCGGACGCGGCGCAGGCTTGGTTGTAGCGGTCCTCCCAGATCGACCTCAGGTCAGCCCGCTCTGCCCGCAGTGCGTCGATGTGCTCACCGACCTTCTTGTCGGCCACCTCGCGTGAGAGTGCCTCGGCATTGAAGAACTGCTGCTTCGCGGACTCCAGCTCCACGATCTGCGCTGCTTGGAGCTGCTTGACAAACAGCATGTCGTCGTACGAAACATCCTCCGGCACCTCGCGTACGCGCGGCGGCGCGGCGGGCGTGACGTGTGAGGCAGGAAAGTATGCGGCTCGAATATGGGCTGCATCGGGCGCGATCAGGAGCGTTTCCAAGGTGGTGCGTGCCTCCAGCTCGATGCGCACTTGGTGGGCTTTGTCTTCTCGCCTTTTCCAGCCTGTCCACCATTTCAACGCGTCAGCATCAAGGTCGACAGGAATGCAGAGGGTCCAGATATCGAGCTTGAACCCCTTCTCCCTGGCTTTTTGCGTCACCTGCTTGAAGGACTCGCGGATCTGGGTCTTCTGCGACTCGCCGACGCCGTCGATGAAAAACTTCGCCTGCCAGACCGACAGGACATCGTCGATCTCGCCGACGATTACATCGAGACCCCAGTCCCCACCGTTCGCCTCGACGATCTTCATCCCCGCGTAGCGCAACCCAACGAGCTGACCGATAAGGCGCTCGAACGCTGTCCGAGCGCCTTCCTTGCCTCCGGCCCCAATTAGCTGATGGAAGCTGATCACAGCACGTCCCTTATCCACGACGTGGGCACTGGTCGATGCCGTCGTGCACATGGGCGGAGTTCAGCCGGGCGGTCACGGTCGGCTTCGGGACGACGGCACACTCGCGACACACTATCTTCGCGCTCGCTGGAGGTCATCCCAACTACATCCCAAATTCCGTCCGGCGGATTACGTCACGCTCTTGCTGGCGGGCGGTTGTGGGGCGACCGGCTTTGGGTCGGGCGCACCGAGAGAGCGGGCCTCAGCAGCGAGCGACCCCTGCCAGCGCATGATCCGAGTGCCGTCGAGGCTGGGCACTGTACGGAGTTGGCCGCACAGCTCCGTGAACAGCGTGACGCACATTGCTCCGGTTTCCGCGACGCGCTTATCGTCTTCCTCAACCATCTCGTTGATGGCGTCGACTGGACGCGGGAAGAACGCATCCAGCAGAGAACCAGGGGCTGCGTGGAGCTGCTCCGACCATGCAATGAAGAGCTGTTGGTACTGCGCCTTGCGGAGCGGCTGTACGAGCGAGGCTTCCGCCAGCTTTCGGGTGTTGGTGCCCGACCAGCTGCTCGCGAATCGTTGCTTCTCTTTGCCGACGCGGAACTCGTCGTAGTCAGTGTTGAGCATGCGCTCCATGGCTGCGACTCGCGTCTCGTCTACCGGCCGTCCTGTCGAGCGCTCATAGTCGGCTTCCCGCAGCTGAGCTCGAAGCGTCTGCAGCAGACCGAACTTCGCGAACCGAAAGGCGGCCTGCTCTCGATTGGCCTGGGCATTGAGGCGCTCGAGATTGACTAGTAGCTCGAAGATCTGCCGCGCGGGTCCGGCGGCGAACTCCCAGTGCATCGCCTCGAGCAAGACATGCGCCGACTTGAGCGCATTGACGCCCCGCAGGAGGATGCCCCGATCGAACTGAGCAAGAACATCGCCAGCGGGAATTGGCTCACTCAAGGCCGCGTCGCCCGCTGCTGCTGCGTCCTTGAGGGTCTCAAACGTCCGCGACAGGCGGCGCTTCGGACCTGGCAAGCGTCCGGCTTTCGTGCCGCGCGAGCTGGTGCTTCTTCGACGTGGCTTTCGCGACATAGCGGCGACGGTAGCTGACAGCTCCGCCGCCGCTCCACTCGAATCGCCTAGACACTCGTCGCCATGGCCGCTCGCGCGGTCCTTGATGGATGTCAGCGTTACATGTAACATCATGGATCATGCCGTCTACCCGAGACCGAGTGCGCCAATACCGCAAGCGCCTGCGCCAACAAGGGCTCCGGCCGCTCCAGATCTGGGTGCCCGATGTTCGCGCTCCCGAGTTCGTCGCCGAGGCGCACCGCCAATCAATCGCGATCGCGACGAGCGAGCACGAGGTAGACGACCAGGCCTTCGTCGACGCGATCTCCTCTGATTGGGACGACGCCGACGAGCAGGCGCCCTCACGGTGAGGCGCGGCGAGATCTACACCGCCGCAGCACGCGGACCGTATACCGGCAAGCCCCGCCCCGTGCTCATCGTCCAGGATGACCGCTTCGACGCCACCGCCTCGGTCACCGTGTGTCCGTTTACAACGAGCCCTGTTGAGGCTCCGCTCCTCAGGCTCCCGATCGATCCCTCTGAGGAGAACGGCCTCGACCAGCCCAGCCAGATCATGGTGGACAAGGTCACCACCGTGCCACGCTCAAGCCTCGGCGATCGCCTCGGCAAGCTACGCGACGACGAGTTCGTGGCGCTGAACCGGTCGCTGCTCGTGTTCCTCGGGCTCGCCTCTGCTCCACAGACCTGAAGCAAGCGACCCGCATTCGCCGCAAGTGGTCGCCTTGAGGCCGGCAAACCTGCCGGGTCGATCTAAGGAGCCCTGTGGCGTTAGTTCTCGTTAGTTCTGGGCTTGTCGCGTCTCGCAGGAACTGGGCCAGCGACGCGCGCACTTTCGCGTGCCCAACGAGCGATGGCGGCCTATCAGCAACGCTAAAACCAGCCGGCGCCGAACGGCGCTAACTCAGCTCGGCTCGAGCAGCTTTCAGCCCAAGTGGTGGCGGTCTCCGCGTCGAGGTTCAGGCGGCCCGCAGCGTCGATTGGCCCTCGCCGCCGATCTGATGCTGGACGAGCAGGTCTGCTGGGACGGTCTCTCGGGCCATCTCGAGTAGGTGATGGTGGTGGGTGAAGAACAGCACCTGGGTCGCGCGGGCTATCTCCGACAGGATCACCAGGGCCGCACGGGCACTGGTGTCATCCAGCTGCACGAGCAGATCGTCAAGGACGAGCGGCATCGGCTCACTGCTCGCGAAGTGCCGCTCGAGGCTGGCGAGCCGCAGCGCGAGGAACAGCTGGTGGCGCTGGCCGGCGCTCATATCCTCGACACGTACCTCACGCTCGTCCGGCAACAGACCCATCAGATACGGCTCGCGCTCAGTCGTCACGGCCGTGAGCCCAGCCATGTTGTTTGCGCTGAGCGCGGCGAACAGTTCCCCGGCCCGTTTGAGAAGGGGTCCTTGATGCTCGCGGCGATGATGCTCCATCGCCGTTCGCAGCGCGTGCGCAGCGAGCCGCAGCTCGCTGTACCGGGCAAAGCCGTCAACTGCTTCTGCGCGGGCCTGCGATTCGCGCTCCGCCGCGAGCGCCGCCGCTTCGCTCCCCGACTGTTCGAGCTGGCTGCGCAGCCGTCCGATCGTCTGCTCCAGCTCTCCGCGCTGGAGCTCCAGACCCTCCGCTTGGGTCTCGGCCTCGGCCTTGCCCGCCGCGAGTGCCTCCGGCGTGACGTCTACGAGTGCTGCATCCAGCTCCGCGGCAGGCTCGGCGCCGGCGGCCTCGATCTCCGTGACGACCTGCTCGAGCTGCGTGCGAAGATCAGCACGGAGCTCCGCCGTCTCGCAGAATGCCTCGATCTCGGCGGCTGTGACGCCGGCTCGCGTGGCGAGCAGTCCGAGCGTGTCTCGTGCGTGTTCGGCGCGGCGTTCAATCGCCTCCAGTTGGTTGGAGAGCTCTTGGATGCGCGGCTCGAGCTGGGCCCGGGTCGCGCGAACGGCGCGAGCCTTCGATGCCTCGGCATGGAGGAGGTCGGCGATCGTTATCGGGTCGGTCTCCTTCAGAGCAGGAGCGAGTTCGCTGGCGAGCTCGTGCGCGTCGCGCTCGAAGTCCTGCCGATCCTTCTCGATGGTGCCGATCCGCCTCCGCAGTACAGCCGCCGTGTCGTGCATGTCGAGGAGCTCGTCGATGCAGGCCATCTGCGCCCTCGCCTGCGCCGGCGTTGCATCGTCGGCGAGCCTCAATGCGTCAGTGACTCGCTTCCAGCCAGCGTCCCATACGGCGCGCGCCTCGGCCGCCTCGGCGGCGTTCTCGTTCGCCGTCGCGAGCTCCTCTTGAAGCCTCGTTTGTTCCCGGTCATGCTCGGCCCGGTCGCGGCTGGCGACTCCGAGCTCATCGACGAGCGCTCGCGCGGCCCGCAACGTCGCGGTGAGCGTGGTCGTCTCTTTCAGGGATCCGTGGCTCGCGTCCACCATGGCCGAGATGTGCGTCTGCACGGCGTGTTCGCTGCGCTTTACGACAGCTTCCTGCTCGCGGGCGCCGGCAACGTCGGCGAGAATCGTCTCGCGAGCCGTAACCCAGAGCCGCATCTCCCCGACGGTGCCCGGGTCGCACTGCAGCTTCGCCCAGGTTTTCGCCCATTTTGCATGCAGGTCAGTCGTGTTGTTTGCGTGTGCTTCATGCTCAAGACCCATCTGTTCGCGACGCTCCGCGAGCGCGGAGCGTTCGCGCTCAAGGTTCTCGCGTGCGGCGGCAGCTTCGCTGTGGTCCGCTCGGCTGTCTGCGAGATCGTCGGCGGCGCGCATGGCGTCATGAACGACATCGCTATGCCGCGCCTCGGGTGAAGGACTCTCGATGAGTGTGTTCAGCGCGTTGTCGCGAACCCGTCGTGCGCCCAAGACCTCGCTTCGTAGTGGCGCGGAGGGCCCCTCCTTGAGCCTGGCATCCTCTTCGTCGAGCATTCGACCGCGCTCTGCGAGCTGGAAGTCACGCTCGTCAAGCCGATCTTCTGCGCGATCAAGCGCTGTGAACTGCTTCGCGAAACGCTCGATCGTCGCGGCGGATGGGACATTCAGGCGCTCCAGCTCCGTCACGGTGCCGTCCCGGTGCATGATTGCCGCATTCCCACGCTCGGCGGCGCCTTGAAGGGCGATGACTTGTTCGCTGCCGTCACGGATGGCCGAGTCGAGATCACCGGCCGCGGCCGCGGCGTCCACGATTGCCGCGAGCGTGTCGTACGCCGCGGCGGTCATGCTCGCCTTCGCGGGCGCGAGGTCCCGGTGTTTCTCGATCCGTCGTTCAAGCCGGTCGACCGCTTTCGTCGCGTCAGCGTGGACCCGGTCGAGTGCCGGTCGTTGGTCGGCGTGCTCATCCACGAGCGCACGCTCGGCATCGCTGACCCGGAGCGCCTCGATATGTCCCTCCTCGCCGTTTGGGCGGGCTCGCGAGTAAAGGACGCGGATGTTCTTCTCGTGCGTCGCGAGCTCTGCCTCCCGGCGCGGGAGATCCGCGCTTGCCTTGTCGATCTCGCCCGCCCGCTTGTAGAGCGCGTTGATCGAGTCCTCGCTGTCGGCGATCGAGCCGGGGTCAGGGTGCGCGTCCAGCTCGAGGTTGACCGCCTGCAGTTCCTCGCGCGCGTCGCGCGCGTTACGCTCGGCCTCCTTGAGAGCATTGGCGCTGTCGCGCGCTTCCTGCGGTAGCGACGCAGGAACCTCGGCCACGGCAGGTAACGCTGCCAGACGTTCGAGTGTCAGCCGGCGTCGCCCCAACGGGGCCAGGCAGCGTTCGTAGCGCTCGCTGCGGATCATCGTTTCGATGTGCTGTTGCAGAGCGTCTCTCACCTTGACGAGCTCATCCTCGGCCGCTTGGAGTTCTCGCCGCATTGCGGACCAGGCGTCGGGGGCGAGCCGCCCAGCCCGGCCGTCCTTGCGTGCGTCGCCGAGTGCTTTGAGCTGCCGGTTAAGCACCCGCTGGCCGCCTTTGACCCACAGCGCGTCGGCTTCATCGTCGAGCTCCGCGAGGATTTTGTGGACCTGTCCGAGGCCCAGGGCGGCGCCGAAGAGCGCCTCACCGAGCAGCCCGCGTCCAGCGACCAGATCCTCGCTGCCCTTCTCGAGCTTCTCGCAGTCCAGTAGGAACATTGCTCGGAACTCCTCCGGCGGGAGGCCGCCGAGGTATTCGCGCAGCAACGCCTCCTCCACGACGGTTCCGTCGGGTGCCGTCAGTGATTGCGTGTCTTTTTTCCGTCGCTCGAGGTGGAGCAGCCGGCCGTCGGGTCCTTCCAAGCTCACCGCAACCTTCAGCGCGGGTCCGATGTGGGTGTGGGTGTCACGTGTGCGGCGCGGGATGCCGAATAGCGCGCCATCAAGCGCCCGCAGCGACGTCGACTTGCCGGCGCCGTTGCGGCCCTCGAGAACGTGCAGTCCCGGGCCGCCTGAGGGTGCGTCGAACTTGAGAGAAACGTTCGCCAGGTGTCCGTAGGGCGCGAGCGTCAGCGCGGCGATCCTCATGTCGCCTCACTGCCGGCGAGGCGTCCGATCAGCAGTCGCTCGGCGCCGGCGACACGGTCGGCTACCCACTGCGGGTCCGCAGGCGTGTGTCCGTCGGCAAGGGTTCCGGGTGGCATCAATCCCGCGAGTTCGGTGATGGCGGGGATCCACTCCGAGAGTTGCTCGGTGCCGGCGGCGGCGGCCCGAGCAGCGACGAGCAGGCGCGCGACGGGGTCGCGGCGAGCGTTCAGGTCACCCGCCACAACGCCCGGCTGGGTCGCGCACTGGACAGCGGCTACCCATATCCCCCCGGCGCCGACGTCGAGCGCAAGCGCACGGACCTCGTCGGTCAGTCGGGCGGGGTACGCCCCGAGCGAGCGGTGCGCGTCGCAGGCTCCCTCGATCGCGACTCGGCAGGCGAGGGTCCGGCCGTCCGCGGAGGGGAGAACCCCTGCGAGCGCCTGGCGCACGAGCGCGAGCGCATCTTCGCGCTCGGCTGCGCCGGTCACATCGACAGTGAGGTTGGCCCATCTCACGACGTCGACGTGGTGCGCCTCGACGGAGATCACGTGGTCGCCATCCGTCTCGATCACCATCACGCCCTTTGGCCCGCACTCACGCAGTCCGCGACCTTGAGGGCATCCGGGAAACACGATCCACGGGTCTTCCCCGATCACCTCGGCCGTGTGTACATGTCCGAGCGCCCAGTAGTCGTATCCGCGGGCGGCGAGCGTGGCCTTCGAGCACGGTGCATACGGTGCGTGTCCGTCACGGCCGGTGAGCGCGGTATGGAGCACCCCGATGTTCAGGAGTCCGTCGATGGGCTCCGGGTAGGCGCCGGAGAGATCCGTCAGGACCTCTCTGTTCGGGTAGCCCTGGCCGTGGACGGCGATACCGATGTCAGCGAAGACCTCGGATCCCGGCTTCTTGGTCGGCAGTGTCTTCACGCCATCGGGGAGCGGCAGACGGCGGGTGATTACCGACTCGGCGTCATGGTTACCGTGCGCGATCACCACCTCGATCTCCGCACGTCGCAGCCGCGCCAGCTCGGAGCACAGAAACAGGCCGGTGTTTTGGTCTTTGGGCGCTCCGTCGTAGAGGTCCCCGGCGATGATCAGCAGGTCGGCGTTCTTCTCGATCGCCAAGTCAACGATGTTCGTGAACGCCCGGCGTGTCGCGAGGTGCTCCGCGGCCGGTGCTCCCTCGTATGCCGGCAACCCCGCGAGCGGGCTGTCGAGATGGATGTCGGCTGTATGGATGATCAAGGCCATGAGGGGCATTGGAATGCTGAACCCATCACCGGACACGACCATTCGCCCTCGACGCGACGTGCGTTGCTGCAGCATGCCTTCATCTCCGGCTGCTCGATTCCTCGCCCGGTGCCGGTCTCGGACAGTCAGAGGTGTGCGATCATCCGAACCAGTGCGCAGGGGCGAGGAGCGGGACATGGGAGAGCGGTGCGCCTACGCGCACGGCTCCCCCAAGGTGACGGGTTACGCGGTGTCTACCGTGGGGGTTCACGACCGACACGCACCCTGCCGATGCAGTCGGTGCCCTCCGGGGTGAGTTGACCGCGTCTCGCCGATCGAGTGCCGCTATTTGCCAAACACGACCCGGATCTGGGCGCGCTCGTCGCGTATCTGGTGGCGCGGGCGCTTGATCGCGGGGTCACGCTCAACCAGACGAAGCTCGTAAAGCTCCTGTATCTGGTCGATGTTGAACGGGCTGCCTCGGGAAGGCCGTCCCTGACCGGACTTCGATGGATCTTCTTCCACTACGGCCCTTACGCGTTGGAATTTCCGCAGACGCTCGAGCTGCTCGAGGGCACCGCCCTGATCGTCGACGGCTACAAGGACGCTCGTTTGTACCGTGCCGCTCCGGAAGCCCCGGACGGTGATGATTGGCCGCCGGCCACGCGGCGCCAAGTCGACGATGTGATCCGTCGTTTCGTTGGGCTCGACCTCAACGAGCTGCTCGACCACGTGTACTTCCACACCCCGCCGATGCGCGACGCGGTTCGAGGGGAACCGCTCGATATGAGTCGGGCACGCAGCGAGCCAGAGCGCCGGGCGGCACCGCCGCTGTTGCCGCCTGCCCTGCCTGCTGACGCGAGCGAGCGGCTCGTCGCCTGGCGTCAGCGGCGTCGTGAGCAACTGCGCCCTGCCGCTGCCGACGTAGGGCGTGCGTTCTTGACGGATCCAGAGGCGGAACGGCTCCAGCTCGGTGATGGCCAGGGCCGGTTGATGATCACGCCGGAGGCCGAAGCGGAGCCACCCTGCTGATGGATGGGCTGATCGACCCGTTCTACGAACCCTGCGAGTCAGCGGTCGAGCCCGAGCACATCTGGTGTGACCAGCCGATTTACCTGCCAGCCCGCCACGGCCTGAAGATCACGCGTGTCGACCCTTTGGATGACAGCAAGCTCGACTACAAGGTGTGCGGGCGCACCGAGGAGATCTTTGACCACAAGCCTGTCGCAAGCCTGAAGATGGAGTCCACGGAAGGTGCCGTTATCGCGAAGACCAAGCGGGACCGGCCAGTCATCGTGATCGGCGGCATGCACGCGTCCGAGTTGTTGGGGCGCGTGGACCGCACGACACATGCCGAGATCGCGATGGTCGTGCCTGTCTACAAGGCCGAGCAATACACCGACGCGATGCGCCGGCGCATGCAGATCTATGACATCGCGAACGTCTTTTACCTGCCGGCCGAGTCGTCGCTCGCGTTCAAGGAGGGCTTCGCGCGCCTTGATCACATCCAGGCCGTCCCACAGGCCCGGCTCTCCAAGCACCGAGGACTCAAGCTGAGCGACGACGCGTTCGCTGCACTCGTCGAGTGGCTGACGACGCTGCTCACAGGCCAAGCGCCCACCGACTCCATGATCGACGATTACCGAAACATGGTCATGCAGTCAAAAAACTGATGCCTCGATCTCCGACTGAACCTCCTACTTCGCTGCCACTCGAGCATCGCGAGTAAACGTATCGTTTGACGCGATCCTCAAGATCGCGCGGGGTTGTCACTGACCTCGGCCTGTGCCCCAAGCTGCTGGACCAAACTGCGGGCACACCAAAGAGCGCCGGCGATGGCGAGCGTTGCCCTGGATGAGGCAGCAATTCGCCGCAAGGAGCGGCCTCGAGGCCGGCAAGCTGCTGGGTTGATCTATGCAGCCATCTATGTTTCCTAGCTCCTGGCCGTGCCTCTGGACGAGATCACCGTTTCCGAGGTCGATGACTTTCGTCTCTCGAAGGTTCGCGAGGGTACGCTCGGCCCGACATCGATCAACAAAATGCTCACGACCCTGGCGGCCATCTTGGAGACCGCCCTTGAATACGAGCTGCTCGCCCGAAACCCCGCCAAGGGGCGCAAGCGACGCCTCCCAGCCGTCACGCCTGCCCGGTCCTGGCTCGACCGCTCCGAGCACATCACAGCGCTGCTGGACAGCGCCGGGGAACTCGATGAGGAGGGCCGCGCTGCCGTTGGCTTGCGTCGCCCTCTGATCGCCACCTTCGTCTTCGCCGGTCTGCGCCTCGGAGAGGTGCTGGCGCTCTATTGGCATGACGTGGACCTCAACCGTGGCACGATCCGGGTGCGCCAAGCCAAGACCGACGCTGGCGTGCGGATCGTTCACATGCTGCCGATCCTGCGTCGCGAGCTCACCGGATATCGCGATCGGCTTGAACCGAGTCCGAACCGGCGCGCCTTTGCGACGAGCAGCGGAGGGACGATCGGGGCGACGAACGTCCGCATCCGCATGTTGGCGCGAGCTGTCGAGCGAGCAAGCGCCACGCTCTCGGCCAAGGGGCAGCGGCTGCCCGACGGACTCACGCCGCATTCCTTGCGCCGCACGTTCGCGTCGCTCCTGTTCGCGCTCGGCGAGCCCCCGACGTACGTGATGAGCCAGCTGGGTCACACGACACCAGGGCTGACGCTCGCCCTCTACGCCCGCGAGATGAACCGCCGGGATGGGGAGCGCCACCGTCTCCGGGCGCTGGTCACCGACGAGCCCCAGCAGCCCGCAGCCACGGCACCATCGACAGCCACGGCTACTGGTTCCGTGCGGATCATCCCCGTTCATGGGACCGTGCTCACAGCTCGAGTGGCCGACCGCGAAGCCTCCCGCCAACGCTAGCTCGCCTCGCCCGCAACCGAACGCTTCGAGTTGTCAAACGTCGGAGCCAAACTCTTCATGCATGCCGTACCACGTTCTCAGGCGAACACACCGAGTTGTCAATCAGGATCCTCAGACTTATGGTGCGTAAGAAGAACTAGCCGGCGGAAGAAAAACCACTCAAAAGCCAAAAATCCCACAAGCGAGCACTCTCTCAAGTATCGGCTCGCTTTGAAAACTCCATATTTGCAGGGCTTTTATGGGCGCGGCGGGTTTCGAACCTGCGACCTCTCGCGTGTGAAGCGAGCGCTCTCCCACTGAGCTACGCGCCCTGGACGCTCGAGTGTATTGCTTCGCGCTGCGCGCCAACCTGGGTGCGGATGTGTCTGGCTTCCGTCGCTATGGTCCATCAGTATTTGTAGAGTCATCAATGTATTGATAGGCTGTAAAGCGTGAGCAGAATCGCACTGGTCACCGGCGCGACCCAGGGCCTCGGCTTGGCGCTGGTCGAGCGCCTGGCGGCGTGCATGGGGGAGCAGGACGCGGTGTACCTGACGGGCCGCGATCCCGTGCGCATCGCGTCGGCTGCGGCTGGGCTGCCGACCGGCCGGGCGACGGTTCGTACGGAGATGCTGGACGTGGCGAGCTCCGAGTCGGTGGCGGGCGTCGCGCAGAGCATCGCCGAGCGATACGGCGGCGTGGATGTCGTGTTCTCCAACGCTTACTCCCGTGTGCTGCCGGATGACGATCCGGTTGCGGTGATCGACGGCTACGTGAACGCGAACAACCTGGGGACGACTCGCGTGCTGCGCGCGTTCGGCCCGCTGCTGCGCCCCGGCGGGCGGCTGCTGGTGGTGGCGAGCACTATGGGCACGCTGCACTACCTCGCGCCGGTGCTCCACGACCGCTTCGATCGGCTCGCGTCGCTCGAGGACGTCGACGCGGCGGTGTGCGGCTGGCGCGATGCGGTGCTCGACGGGAGCGCGCTCGGGCAGGCGTGGCCGGCGTTCGTGAACATCCCCTCCAAGATCGCGCAGGTGGCGGCTGTGAGGACGCTGGCGCGCGCCCGTCGCGCGCAGGACGCTCGCGACGGCACGCTGGTCGCGGCCGTGTGCCCGGGCATGATTGACACCGCCACATCGAGGCCGTGGTTTGACATGAGCGGTGCGCAGACCCCGCTCCAGGCGGCCGAGCCGCTGCGTGACCTGGCGCTCGACGCCTCGCCCGACCCTGCGTTCTATGGAGAGCTGGTGCGCTTCGGCCAGGTGCTCTCATGGGCGCCGTGAGCCGATCGTCGGCTCGCCCGCGTGCGCAGGGGTCGGCCCGCCCGGGCCAGGTCGAACGCGCACAGGAGAGCATCGGGATGGCGCTCAAGCGCGCTGAGCAGACGCTGATGCGCGCCAAGAGCGCGGCCTTGAAGGAGGTCGGCGTGACGCTGCCGCAGTACGTCGCGCTGGCCGAGCTGGACGCACACCCTGGTGTGGCCGGCGCGACGCTCGCCCGCGCGTGTCTGGTGACGCCGCAGGCGATGATGGTGGTGCTCAAGTCGATGGACGAGCAGGGGCTGATCGAGCGAACCCCGCACCCCCGCCACGGCAGCGTGATGGAGATCCGTCTGACGGATGTCGGGCGCGAGGCGCTGAGCGCCGGCCGGCGAAGGGTGCAGCCGCTCGAGCGGCGTCTGCTGGATGCGTTCTCGGCGGGTGAGCTGGCGACGCTGCGCGCGCTGCTGACGCGCGTCGTGGACGCGATCGACGGTGACTGAGCGTTTACGCGAACGCGAGCTGCACGATCAGCAGCCCGGTGATGCCGAGCGCGCAGAGCACGTGATCGTGGAAGATCGAGCGCGCGGTGGCGCTCTGCCACTCGACCGAATCCGATCGGGTTCCCAGTCGCACGGCGCTCGGCACGACCCGCGCGCCGGCCAGGACGATTGGACCGAGCGCGAGGCCGAGCGACGCCCAGGGGACCCATGCTTTCTGCCCACCGGAGGCGATCTCGACGGCGATCGCTGCGAGCGTGGCGAGCATCACGAGGGCGATCAGCCGGTTCATCGGCCGCGCTGCTGTGGTCACGCGCGCGTAGTAGCGGGCGATCGACACGAGCACCTCCTCGGGCAGGCGCTGCTCGCGGCGGTGCGGAACGACCTGCACGTCGAACATCAGATCGAACCACAGGACGGCGAGCAGGAAGCCGGCGCCGGCGGCGACGAACGCGCTCACGGGCTCACGGGCTCACGGGCTCACGGGCTCACGGGCTCACGATCCGAGCTTGACCCCGGGGTGGGGGTGCAGTCGGCTGCTCTGTTCGGAGTACGTGTGAGCGAGGCTGTCGACTTCGGCCTGCGTGAGCGCCGCGCCGAACGCGCTGGAGCCGCCGAGCTTGGCGTAGCCATGCGTCAACTGCTTGCCGATCTGCGCGAGGCTGAAGTGGGCGTCGTACACGCTCTCGATGTACAGGGCGACGTTCGCGCGAGCGAAGCGGGCCGCGGTGGGCGAGCCGTGTTCGATCTGGTCGATCGCCGCGCCGATCATCCGCCAGCCGCGGCTGCTGAGGCCGCTGTACACGCGGAACAGGCCGGCGATGCTGGCGCCGGGGCCGGTCAGGGACATGGTTGGGTGTTCGGCGAACAGCGCCGGTACGGGCACGGCGGCCGCGCGCACGATCGCGGTTGCGAGTGCTGCACGCTGGCCGGCGCTCGTGCTGGCGGGGAGCCCGTTGGCGACGAGCGGCCATGCCGCCTCGCTGGCCGCCTGCTCGCGGCCGACTGGACCGGTCACCGAGCTGAGCGCCCGGCTCGTGGCGATCAGGTCAGGGCGCTGCAGGCCGGTGGCCTGCGGGGTCGTACTGGTGGCGTGCCCGCAGCCGCCTGCTGCGATCGCGAGCGCGGTCAGGCCAAGCGCGAGTAGCTGCCTCGTTTGGATCTGCTTAGACGCCGAGCAGGTCGACCACGAACACGAGCGTCGCGTTCGCTGGGATAGCCGGCGGCGAGCCTTTGGCGCCGTATGCGAGCGGCGCGGGGATCACCAGCTGACGCCGTCCGCCGACCTTCATACCGACGATGCCCTGATCCCACCCGGGGATGACCTGTCCCTTGCCGAGCGTGAACGTGAACGGTTCTTTGCGGTTCCAGGAAGCGTCGAACACTTTGCCGCCTTTGAACAGGACGCCCACATAGTTGACCGTCACGGTGTCACCGGCTTTCGCTTCCGGGCCCGTGCCGACGATCAGGTCTTTGCTTTCCAGTTTCGTCGGGGCAGCGCCGGGCGGTGGCGTCACGCTCGGCTCTTTCGACAGCGCGCCGCTAGTCGGCGTGGTCGCCGTGCTGGCCGTCGTGGAGGTGCCGGTCGAGCTCGTGCTTTCTTTGATCAGCGCGTTATCGGTGGTGTCCTCGTTGCCGACGGTAATCGTGCTCGAGTCGCCGGAGGAGCCACAGCCGGCGATCAGGAGGGCCACGCCGAGCGTCGCGGTGGCCAGGCCGGCGCGCCGGCGAAAGGTGGAGAAAATCAAATTGAAGTAGGTCACGGCCGGGCAGCCTATCGGAACTCGACCTGGCGGTGTGTGCGCGTGTGTGCGTTACGATCGCTGGTGGACCGTGCTAGGCGGGGAGGTAGCGGTGCCCTGAATCCGCAATCCGCTCTAGCGGGGCCGAACTCCCCTCCGAGGGGTTTCGGCTCCGGTCGCTCCGCCGCTCGGGGCGTCGATGGTTCGGGTCCCGCGCGGTGTCGGCTTGCGAACCAGGTCAGGTCCGGAAGGAAGCAGCCTTAAGCGATCACCGACAGGCGCAGCGGGAGCTCCCGGACTGGAGTCGTGGGCGACGATCGGCGCCGGATGCTCGGAATCTCGACGAGGGGTGCACGGTCCATCAGTTGCAGCGCGTGAAGATCAGCCAGGAGCGGTTGGAGGCGGACTCGGTGAAGCCGGGGGGAATGCTGGCGTGCTCGACGGGGTCGTGGGGGTCGAGTACGTAGTCGCGTTCGACCTGACGGCTGGATGGGTCGACGTAGGCGCCGGCGGAGATGTGACCGGCCTCTGGGCTGAGGATGTTGCGGGGGCTGGTCTTGAGGTACAGCGAGAGCAGCGGGACGGGCGCGTGGTTGGGCACGCCGACGGGGCCACAGCGGAGGCTGATGGCGTGGTTGTGAACGAGGGCGACGAGGTCTCCTTCGATGTTCTGCTGGCGGGCGAGTTTGTCGAGTTCGCGGTGCGCGGCGTGGTACTGGGAGGGTGAGTAGGCGAGCAGTCCCACCAGCACGACCATCCCGCCGGCGATCCACGGGCGCCGCCGCGGGTCGCGGGGCGCGAGGCGCATCCAGCCGAACACGCCGGCGCCGCAGAAGATGCAGAGGATGGCGGCGGCGAGGAACGCGTAGCGGGTGTTGATGGGCAGGCCGGCGGTGGCGAACAGGGCGAAGACGACGACGGCGAGGAAGCCGGCGGCGGCACCGACGAGCGCGCGACGGCGCAGCCAGAGCAGCGAGAGCACGCCGCCGAGCGCGGCGCCGATGAGCACGGGCGGGCGCAGGATCTCGCCGATCCGGCGCGGGATGTACTGAGGGACGTTGGCGATCCCGGTGATGCGCTCGAGTGTGGAGGCGGTGTTGCGCGTGTTGGTGAGCGACCAGAGCGGGTCGCTGGTGATGGCGAGGTCGCTGAGCATCCAGATCAGTGGCGCGGCGGCTGCGAGCAGTGTCAGGCGGACGATCTCGCCGCGCGTTTGCTGGAGTGCAGAACCGCCGACCTCGCGCGCGTGAAACGAGCGCTCCGTGAGCGAGCTGCGCAGCCATCGCGGGGTGAGGCCGATGAGATACAGCCAGTAGAGCGCGGAGAATGCCCAGGCCTCCGGACGCAGGAGCCCGGCGAGCGCGAGCAGGACAAGGACGGGCGCCCCGGCGCGCGACCGCCGCGACTCGACGAGCAGGGCGGAGAGGACGAACAGCAGGTAGGGGAGGTCGACGTAGGCGCGGACGCCGTATGAGAGGACGGGGACGCGGGTCAGGAAGATGAGCGCGGCGAGCGCGCCGGCGGCCCACCCGAACCAGAGCGCGCCGAGCTGGTAGATCACCCAGCCGCAGGCGGACAGCGCGATGAAGCCGAGCGCGACGGTGACGTGCTGAACGGTGCTCGGCCCGAGCGGCGCGAGGACCAGGCCGAGCAGCTCGACTAGCGGGTGTGGGGTGGGGGCGATGGGCACGCTGTAGGCGGGCAGATCTCCGCGCGAGAGCTGTCCGCCCCAGGCGAGCGCGTAGAGCGTGTCGTAGTTGGCGAAGCCGACGCCGGCGATCAGACGCAGGACAAGCGCACCGACGAGGATGGACAGCGCGGCGAGCAGCGATCGGCGACGGGCGGGCCCGCCGGTGTCGTCGGTTGAGTCGGTTGAGGCGCTCATGGGTGCGGACGGTACCCGCTGGCGCGGGCAGTGAAGCTGGTCTCGAGCGACGCAGGTCGCGTGGGTAGACTGGGGCGAACGGTGTCGGCAGAGGATCAGCTAGAGGATCAGCAGCGGTCGCTGTACCGCAGGCACCGGCCGCGTACGTTCGCGGAGGTGGTGGGCCAGGAGCCGGTGGTGCGGACGCTGCGCAACGCGGTGCAGCTGAACAAGGTCCATCACGCGTACCTGTTCGTGGGCTCGCGCGGGACGGGGAAGACGTCGATGGCGAAGATCCTGGCGGCGTGCTTGAACTGCGATCAGAATCCCACCGACCCGGCCTCCGGCCACCCGACGATCGAGCCGTGCGGGCGCTGTGAATCGTGCGTGTCGATTGCGCGGGCGACGTCGCTGGACGTGATTGAGATGGACGCGGCGTCGAACAACTCGGTGGACGACATCCGCGAGCTGCGGGAGAGCGTGGCGTATGCGCCGGTGAGCGGGCGACGCAAGGTGTACATCTTGGACGAGGCGCACATGCTGTCGACGGCGGCGTGGAACGCGTTCTTGAAGACGCTGGAGGAGCCGCCGCCGAACACGGTGTTCGTGCTGGCGACGACAGAGGCGAACAAGGTGCCGGCGACGGTGGTGGACCGTTGCCATCGCTTTGACTTCCAGCGCCCGACGGTGGAGCAGATTGCGAGCGTGGTGCGGCGCACGGCGGAGGCGGAGTCGATCGAGATCCCGCCACCGGCGGTGGCGGCGCTGGCGCGCTCGGCGACGGGCAGCTTCCGTGACGCGCTGGGGACGCTGGAGCAGCTGGTGACGTACAGCGGCTCGGCGGTTGCGCTGGAGGACGTGCTGGCGGTGCTGGGCGTGGCGGACGTGCGGCTGCTGGAACAGACGATCGACGCGGTGGCGGCGGGCGACGCGGCGGCGGCACTGCAGGCGCTTGAGAGCTGCGTCGAGCAGGGTCGCGACGCGGGCTCATTCGCGTCGGATCTGGAGGTGCGCGCGCGCGAGCTGTTGGTGGTGCAGACGCTGGGCGAGGTCCCGGACGAGCTGACGCTGACGCCGGAGGCGGACGCGGCGCTGCGCGAGCAGGCGGGGCGCTGCGAGCACGCGCTGGTGATCCGGCTGCTGGAGCTGCTGGGCGAGGCGATGGAGGCAGTGCGCGCGGGTGCGGACCCGCGCACTCGCCTGGAGCTCGCGCTGGTGAAGGCGGCGCGGCCTGAGGTCGACGGCTCGATGCGGGCCTTGCTCGCGCGGATCGAGCGCCTGGAGGGGGGCGGCGGGCGCGTTGGCGGAGCCCTGGCCGCAGCAGCCCCGGCTGAGAAGGCTTTTGATGAGGGGCCGCCACGGGCGGCCGGGGGGGATGGCGCTGTGCGGGACGAGGCGAGCGTCGAGGATGTATCGCGCGAGTCGGCGACGCCGGGCGAGGCTGCCGCGCCAGCTGAGGCCGCTGCTCGGACTGAAGTCGCCGCGCTGGCGCCGGACGGGCGCGACCTGGAGTCGGTTTGCGTGCTGTGGCCGGCGGTGGTTGACCTGGTGCGCAGCGAGCACGCGATGCTGGGCGCGGTGATCGTGGAAGCGAGCCCGGTGGCGGTTGACGGCGAGAACGTGACGCTGGCGTTCGCGCCGAGCGCGCAGTTCCTGAAGAAGAAGGCGGAGAGCCCGGACAACCGGGCGGCGGTGGGCGAGGCGTTGGCGACGATCGCTGGCGGTCGCTGGCGGCTGACGTATGAGCTGCGCGATGAGCTGAGCACTCAGGGCGGGTCCGAGCCGGACGCGACTTCGGAGGAGGACTGGGTGCGGCGCTTCATGGAGGAATTCGACGCCGAGGAGATCACCGACGGCCAGGACGGCCAGGATGTCCACGACGGCGAGCCGGCGGCGGAGGCGATGACCAGCAACGAGAAAGGCGCGTGATGGGAAAGCAGCCGCGGATGCCGAACATGCAGCAGATGATGCAGCAGGTTCAGAAGATGCAGAAGGACATGGAGCTTGCCCAGCAGGAGCTGAAGAACGAGGTGGTTGAGGCTTCGGCGGGTGGGGGCATGGTGACGGTGAAAGTGAGCGGCGACCTGGAGGTGAGGGAGATCAAGATCGATCCCTCGGCGGTCGACCCGGAGGACGTGGAGATCCTCGGCGACATGGTGCTGGCGGCGGTGAACGAGGCGCTGCGGATGGCGCAGGAGCTGGCGGAGAGCAAGATGGGCGGCGCGACCGCGGGGCTCGACCTGGGCGGCCTCGGCGGCGGCCTGGGTCTTCCGGGCCTATGATTCTGTGAGCGGTGTGAGGCTGGTTCTGTGAGCACCTCGTACGCGCCGCCGGTCCAGCGGCTGGTGACGGAGCTGTCGAAGCTGCCGGGTGTCGGCAGCCGCACGGCGCAGCGCCTGGCGTTCTACATCCTGCGAGCGTCCGGCGAGGACGCGACGGCGTTGGCGGAGGCGATCGTGGACGTGAAGCAGAAGATCCGCCTGTGCGAGGTGTGCTTCAACCTGACGGACGAGGTGCGCTGTCGCATCTGCGAGGACCCCCGCCGCGACCATGGCCTAATCTGCGTGGTGGAGGAGCCGAGCGACGTGATCCCGATGGAGCGCACGCACGAGTACCACGGCGTGTACCACGTGCTCGGCGGCGCGCTGTCGCCGATCGACGGCGTCGACGCGGAGGATCTGAAGATCGCGGAGCTGTTCGCGCGCGTCGCGTCGGGCAGGACGGCGGGCGAGGGTGCGGGGGCGGCGGTGCGCGAGGTGGTTCTGGCGACGAACCCGACGACGACGGGAGAAGCGACGGCGCTGCACGTCGCGGAGGAGCTGCGCGGCCGTGCGCCGGAGGTGACGGTGACGCGTCTGGCGAGCGGCCTGCCGGTGGGCTCGGACCTCGAGTACGCGGACGAGGTGACGCTCGGCAAGGCGCTCGCGGGACGCCGGGCTGTGTAATTCTCGGTCGATGTCTGCACTGATCGTGATGAAGTTCGGCGGCACGTCGGTCGCTGATGCCGAGCGGCTGAAGCGCGCGGCGCGTCGGATTGTGGACAAGCGCGAAAGCGGCCACCGGGTGGTGGTGGTGCTGTCGGCGCGTGGCAGGACGACGGACGAGCTGATCGCGATGGCGGATGAGGTCTCGCCGGCGCCGGACCCGCGCGAGATGGACATGCTGCTGTCCTCGGGCGAGCGGATCTCGTGCGCGCTGTGCGCGATGGCGATCAACGACCTCGGCCATCGGGCGATCTCGCTGACCGGTTCGCAGGCGGGGATCGTGACGGACGAGTCACATACCAAGGCATTGATCCTGGACGTGCGCGCGGATCGCATCCGCGAGGCGCTGGAGGAGGATCACATCGTGCTGGTGGCGGGGTTCCAGGGCGTTTCGGAGAACGCGAAGAACGTCACCACGCTTGGCCGCGGTGGCTCGGACACGAGTGCGGTGGCGGTGGCGGCGGCACTGGGGGCGGAGGTGTGCGAAATCTACACGGACGTGGCGGGCGTCTACACGGCCGATCCGCGGATCGTGCCGGACGCGCGCAAGCTGGCGCGAGTGTCGTTCGAGGAGATGCTCGAGATGGCGGCGTCGGGGGCGGGTGTGCTGCAGTTGCGCTCGGTCGAGTACGCGCGCAACCACGGTGTGCGCATCCACTGCCGCTCCTCGTTCGAGGACAGTCCCGGTACGGTGGTGGTCTCGCAGGGAGAGATCTTGGAGCAGCCGCTGATCACAGCAGTCACGCATTCGACCGCCGAGGCGCGGGTCACGCTGGTCGGCGTGCCGGACGCGCCGGGCGCGGCGGCGCGCATCTTTCAGGCGCTGGCGGATGCGAACGTGAACGTGGACATGATCGACCAGAACGTCCCGACCTCAGCGGGGGGCATGGCCGAGATCTCGTTCACGGTCCCGCGCGAAGATCTGCGCGTGGCTCGAGCGGCGCTCGCACCGTTGGACGGAGAGGCGTTCACCAGTCTGGACGCGGAGCAGGAGATCGGCAAGGTCTCGATCGTCGGTGCGGGGATGCGCTCGCACCCGGGCGTGGCGGCGAAGGTGTTCGGCGTGCTGGCGCGGGAAGGCGTGAACATCGACATGATCTCCACGTCGCCGATCAAGATCTCGTGCGTGATCGACCGCGACCGAGTGGATCTGGCGGTCCGGTCGCTGCATAGCGCGTTCGAGCTCTCCGGCGAGGGCACGATCGCTGTCGAGGAGTCCTTCTAGACCCAAGAGCTGCTCGGCGCACCTCGTCATCGGAGGCGTCCAAGCCCGAGCGCCCGTCCGCGACCGGCATCGATCTGAGCGATCAACCAGTCGGGGAAGATCCCAATGCGTCGCTCAAGGGCGGCACGGCGCTCGCTCCGCGACACGCCATGCTGCCCGATCGACGCTGTGTCGTCCGAGAGCGCGTGTGTGCACAAGTTCCGAGATGTCTAATTATTGGCATCTCCGGAAGTGTTCGCATCTGCGATGCTACCTGACCGCGAACTGACGATTGCAATTCTGGAGGCAGCATGACCGTAGTCGAAACTGTGAACGAAAAATCGGGCGTCGTAGTGGTGGGTGCTGAAGATGTCGGCGCCGTTGCAACATCCGCGCTCGGCCTGCCGGGTGGCGTGGCGACACTCGACGGGAGTGGCGCTCTAACGAGTGCGCAGTTGCCGAGCTCGGCTGTAAGCAGCAGTGTCGCGATCAAGGTGCTCAAGGAATCGCCCGGCGAAGCGACGGACTGCTCCAAACTGATCCAGGAAGCCTACGACGCTGGGTATCGCTGGATCGTCCTCGACGGCACCGTGCCGTGGTATATCAACGGGCCGGTGTTCTTCGACAAGAAAGTCGGCTATGTGTCTGGTGCGCTCCATCAGCGAGTCACGATCGAAGGAACAACATCGGCAGAAATCATCCTTGGGCCGAACCTGCCGACAACCACGGCCTTCACTCCCGATACGGCTGTCAAATGGGCCTTTTGGCCCGGTACGCTGCGCACTGCGTACAACGCGGAAACGAACACCGTTACCTGCAGCGAAGCCACGGCAGTCAAACCTGGGAGCCAACAGGGACAGCCAGGCGTCCGCTATACGGGCGGGCTCATCAACGGCGAATCACGCAACGTCGGCCTAGGTTTCGGTAACGAATGCTCACAGATATTCGGAATGAACCATCGCAACCTCAAGTTCGGCTGCTCGTGGCGTGGCTACACGGATCATAACGGGATTGAGCGTCATACAGGGCAGCCGGGTCTTACGGCCAAAGAAGTGGGTGCTGTAGAAAACTCGTGGGTGATGTATCAGATCACCAACGGTGACGGTATGCATATTGAGCCGGTTGAGATGGATGGCGGCGGAGTGTGGCACGCATCTCAATGTCACGGCGGTGTCGTCGAGGCGGGTATCGAGGGGGAATTCTACTTCAAGCACTGTGCGGGGATCGTATTTGAGGGTGCCCATTTTCAGATGAGTAGCGTTGCCTACAAGGCCCCTGGGGTTATTAGCAACTGCTCTCAGATCACAGTCTTTGCTAGCTATACGGAGCCGGGCTTCACCAATGCGTCGGAAGCGCAATTCCCGTTCCTCGAAGTCAATGACGAAGAAGCAGAAACGGATGCCTCCGACATTATGGTCATTTCCACGCGCAATTCCGTCTATGCGAACACGCTCGACGGCACCCGGATACCCGATATCGATCTAGTCAAAGTAAATCCGAACTTTAGACTCGTGGTTGACAACTTCTCGGGTGCCCTAATCCCGCCGAATGGGAGCAACGCGATACCGACCCCGATCCTGGTTGGCGCCAGTCAAGCTGCTGTAAAGGCTGCCTTGAATCATCCAACCTATACAAGCTTCATGCGCGCATTGACCAGCTCTTCTCGCTGGACGCTCGCACGTAATGGCTCTGGAGAAGCGTGGCTAGTCAGTGCTCATATCCCCGACTTCGCCGTATGGCCCGCGCAGGCAACGCCTAGCGGCTTGTCCCTCGCGGAAGCCACGAATCTAAGTGGCACCTTGGCGGCGGGTGAATATACGTATGCATTCGCCATGGTGGATGACAACGGAGCTTTCACCAAAGCATCGGCCGAAGAAGCGGTGAGCATTGGCGCGACGACTGCCTGCACCCGGATCAAAGCGACGCTTCAGGCGCCTGGGGGTCTGATCATCTGGCGCAAGAAAGGCAAAGGCGTCCTAGCGGAACCCGAAGCATATGCCGTGTTGCCCTGGCAAGTGACGCAAGTCAGGGTTTACGACACCGGTGTGAATATCGCCGGTATCCCCTGGGTGACTACCGCCGTGCCGGTGCCCAACACCGTTGCCGCTGCTACGGCAGCGCCTAACGGCTACACGACTGTCCCCGGCGTGGCAATCACCCAAATCCAGGAAGTCACAGCTACGAGCTCCTCCTACCCAGTTCCCCCCGGCGCCACATGGTGTGAGATCATCGCCAAGGGCGGCGGGGGCGGCGGGGGCGGCGGGGCAAGTTCGACCGCAACCGTAACTCAGGTCGGCGGGAGTGGGGGGAGTGCGGGCGTAGAGCAACGACGCACCGTAGCTCTAGGTGTCGTCAAAGCCCTGAATATCACCATTGGTGCAGGAGGAGCAGGGGGTAAAGGTGGGGCTGCGAACGGGAGCGCCGGAGAAAACGGAAAAGCAGGGAGCCCGACTACCGTTGTGGCTACTGGTATTACAGTTAGGGGCGATGCAGGGGGCGCCGGAACGGGCGCGGCTGCGAACAGCACCACAAAGGTGCTGGCCGTCGCTTATGGGAACAACAATACGGCCATCACGAGTGCCGTCATTCCTGGCACCGGTGCTCAGAGTGGAGGAAATGCTCCTGCTGCTGCGTCTGGCGCGTCTGGCGCGGGAGGCGGGGGTGGCGGGGAATCCACAGCGACAAACGGCGGAGAAGGAGCCAAATCGGGCTCTCCCCAGCTAGGCGGTGCGCAGGGGGCGAAAGGCGGCTCCGGCACGGCGAATGGGACGGAAGGCGAAGGAGCCCCCGCTAACAGCGCATGCGGCGGCGGCGGTGGTGGTGCCGGCGCGAAAGTAACGGGCGAAGGCGGGGCAGGCGGCGCAGGTGGCTCCGGGATCGTCTATCTACGGTTCTGGTAGCACTGCTGCCGCTTCGCGTGAGGATGAGTGATCGACGTTTCGCGCTCCAGTCTTGGGTCTCTGTGCGGCTCCATAGCTCCACGTGCCGGAGAAGTGCTGCTCGTAGGCTTCGCCAGACACGTCTACATCGATGTAGGACAAGCGATCCGTATTGAGGCCGAGCGAGACACTGGGGCTGCCGCGGACACGCACCGTTCTGGTCGAGCTCGGCAGCCTCGTGGAACGCCCGGCTGAGCTTTCCCGCGAACTGTTGCCCTTGCCCCGGTTCACCGGCACGACCCGCCGTCATAGCGAAGCACGAGCCCGAGGCGACGGCCTGCTCGACCGACCCAAAGCGCCCAGTCGTAGCCCACAGCGTGGCCGGGACGCTGACGGTGATCGCGCCGTCGTGCAGCCGCTGGGCGCGCTTGCGCACCTTCGCGGTCGGCGCGAGCAGCCCCCGCGCCCCTGGTCAGGCGCAGTACCCGCTTGCGGCTCGTGCGCACGTCACGACGGCGCCGGCATACCCTCGCCCACGGGCGCTCGGCCCGACTGGATCTGTCACAATTTCTACTCATAGCTTCGCTTTCCCGCAAGCTCCGAGAGGTCGACGGATATGCGCACGGTCCCCCGACGGCGTCGGTACATCGCCCGGCATTTGCTGATGTTGTTGACGCCGGTGATGCGTTACAGCAGCTCGCGCGACGCGTACGTTCTGCGCGGCGTCGGCGGGCGCATCGGCCCGGTCGTGCGCCCCGATCGCCGCCGCTCGCGGCCGTTCGACGGCGTCGAGCGCAGGCGGGCGTCAGCCGCGTAGCCGGCGCCGGCGTGAACGGCGAGCCACGACCACTTTCCCCAGCCCTTCACATCTGCCCCAGGATCGAGGGGATAGTCTGCGCGGCGCCCGGCCCGTAGATAGGGATTGCCCTCACCCCTGAGACCGCCCGTGGATCGCTTCTCAACTACCCCACCGCGCGCCGTGCCCACCAGCACCAGCCTGGTCCGGGACCCCCCGGCGGCCGTCTTGCCCGGCGGGTACGCTGGGCTTGCCCACCAGCGCCCGGCCACCGCCTCGCCGCTGGCTGGGAGCATCAGCCTGGTCCACGACTACCTGCTGGTCATGCGCGGCGCCGAGCGCACGTTCGCCGCCATCGCCGACCTCTACGTCGATGCCCCGATCTTCACGCTGCTCCACGACGAGCGCGGCACGGACGAACGCTTCGCTGCTCGCTCGATCACGACCTCGCCGCTCCAGCGCTTCGGGATCGACCAGTCGGCATTCAGGCGCCTGCTGCCGCTGTACCCGCTGGCTATGGAACGGCTGAAGCTTCCCGAGTCAGACGTGGTGCTGAGCAGCAGCAGCGCGTTCGCCCACGGCGTTCGCGTTCCCGATGGCGCTGTGCACGTCTGCTACTGCTACACGCCGTTTCGTTACGCCTGGGATGAGGAACGCTACGCCCTGGGCGAGATCTCGCCGCTGCTGCGGCCGTTGCTGCGCCGAGAGCTGCGCCGCATTCGCAGGTGGGACCTCGCTGCCAGCCGCCGCGTCGACGCCTACATCGCCATCTCCGAGCTCAGTCGCGAGCGGATCAAGCGCCACTACGGTCGCGAGGCCCCCGTCATCCACCCGCCCGTGGAGGTCCGTCGCTTCGCGCCGGGCAGCCCCGGCGACGCGCTGTTGATCGTATCGGAGATCCTCGGCCACAAGCGCCTGCGCCTAGCGCTCGAGGCGGCGCGGCGCGCGCGCGCGCCGATCCAGGTCGTGGGCGCAGGCCCCGACCTAGTGGCCCTCAGGGAGGCCTACCCGGAGGCCGAATTCCTCGGACGCGCGAGCGACGAGGATCTGGTGGAGCTGTACGCCGGCGCGCGCGCAGTGCTGATGCCGGGCGTAGAGGAGTTCGGCATCACAGCTGTGGAGGCCCAGGCGGCAGGACGGCCGGTCATCGCCGCCGCTGCCGGCGGGGCGCTGGAGACGGTGCTCGACGGGCAGACCGGGCGTTTGGCGAGGCTGGACGATGTCGACTCCTTCGTGCAGGCTATCGACAGCCTCGACACGCTCGACTTCGATCCCGCTGATGCTGTGCGCAACGCCGAGCGCTTCTCCGTGGCCGCCTTCGAGCGCCGCCTGTCGGCCTCCGTCGCGGAGATCCTCGCGTGCGGCGGCGACGGCGGCCTCAGCCACGTGAGGGCCGTGCCACACGCGTGACGCGCGGCACGAGCCGGGGACGGCCGTGCTCGGAGACCCAACGGCGCTCGCCGCCGGCGGGGGGCGCCGCGTCGATCTCGGCCTGCGGTTGGGTCGCGTCGCCTTCTCCAGCGAGTGACTCGCCCAACAGCAGCCCGTCGTAACTGCGCATCCAGGCACGTTCGAACTCGATCCCCAACTGCCACACCATTACGCCTCCGAGAACCGCGCAACCGCCCACCATGGCGGGCCCTCGTAGTTCGCCTATCCGGGTCTGCATAGGTTTCTCCTCGCTCTCGTCCTTGTCGTCGGCCCCGAGGCGACGCTCGCCGATCACCGCGCTGCCGGCAGTTCGCGCTTCCTGCGCCAGTGCTGACGCTAGCGCATCTTGGCTGGGCATGTAGCCCAAGATGTGGGATTATCCGGGATCTCTGATCATCGGTGGTGTGGGTAGCTTGGGCCGCTATGTATCGGCGGATATCTGCTCGAGCGAGTGCTGCAGGGCCTCGAGCACGCGCACGACGCGCAGCCCGCCGCGTCCGTCGGAGCGTGGGGTGGCGCCGGTGCGCAGACACTCGATGAAGTGCTCGCACTCCAGCCGCAGTGGCTCGAGGTTGGAGATCTGCGGTGAGAACGTGTCGCCGGAGCGCGTCAGGTACTCGCCCCAGGAGCGCGTGTCCTGGTCGAAGCCCTTGTCGTAGATCGTCAGCTTGCCCTCGATCATCATGTCGTCGAACGTGGCCATCTTCTGCGCGCCGACGACGGTGATGCGCCGCTCCTTGTGCGGGTCCAGCCACGACAGGTGCAGGTGCGCGACGGCTCCGGAGGGGAAGCGCAGGTAGCAGAAGACGACGTCCTGCACGCCCTCGCGTACGTAGCTGGCGCCATGCGCGACGCACTCTTCGGGCTCCTCGCCGATCAGGTGCAGGGCGACGGACACGTCGTGCGCGCCGAGGCTCCAGAGCGCGTTCTCGTCAGCCCTGAGCTTGCCGAGGTTGAGACGGTTGCCGTAGATGTAGTAGAGCTGACCGAGCTCGTCGGAGTCGACGAGTTGCTTCAGTCGTGTGACCGCGGGGTGGTACTCGAGCAGGTGGCCGACCATCAGGATCGTGCCGGCCTGCTGTGCAGCGTCGACTGCGCGCTCGGCATCGGCGGCGGTCGTCGCGAGCGGCTTCTCGACGAAGCAGTGCTTGCCGGCCTCGGCGACCGCGATTGCCAGTTCGGCGTGCGTGGGCACCGGGGTGGCGAGCACGATCGCGTCGAGCGAGGGGTCGCTGAGCAGATCGGCGAGGTCGGGCGTGGAGCGTGCGGCTGGGAATGAGCGCTCGAGCTTGCCGCGCGCGTCGGCCGAGGCATCGCACAGCCACGCCAGCTCGCAGCCGGGGATCGCGGCGAAGTTGCGCGCGAGGTTCGGGCCCCAGTAGCCGAGGCCGACGACGCCGACGCGCACTGCCGGCTGATCGCTCACCGCTCCAAGCCCCCGATCGCCTCGACGCAGCGCTCGGCGGCGTGGCCGTCACCGTAGGGATTGGCTGCACCTTCGCCAGCCCGCTCGAGCGGTGGCATGCGTTCGAGCGCGGCGAGCGCGGCGCTCGTGTCGAGATCGACAAGCGTGTTCCAGCCGCACTGCACGGTCTCGACCCACTCGGTGTTTGCTCGCAGCGTCACACAGGGCACCCCGGCAAGGTACGCCTCCTTCTGGACGCCGCCGGAGTCGGTCAGCACAGCGTGGGCCTGGCAGAGGAGCGCGCTGAACTCGACGTAGCCGAGTGGCTCGCTGAGCTGAACGCTGTCGCTGGTCTCGAGCGTGTCGAGCAACCCGGCGTCTTGCAGTCGCGCGCGGGTGCGCGGGTGCAGCGAAAACAGCACCGGCAGCGGCAGCGCCTGGATCAGCTCGACCAGTGCGCTCAACCGTGTCGGATCATCGACGTTGCCCGCCCGGTGCGCGGTCACGAGCAGGTAGGAGCTCGGCATCAGGCCGTACGCAGAGGGCACCTGGGTGTCGGCGCGCGCGCTCGGCTGCCGGCGCAGCGCGACGTCCACCATCACGTCGCCGACGACCGCGATCGTGCGGCCGATCGCCTCGGCGCGCAGGTTGGCGGCGGCGGTCTCGGAGGAGCACAGCAGCAGCTCGCTGAGGTGATCGGTGAGCACGCGATTGCGCTCCTCGGGCATCGAGCGGTCGAATGAGCGCATGCCTGCCTCGACGTGCACGATCGGCACGCCGGCCTGTGCTGCGACGAGCGCCCCGGCGAGCGTCGAGTTGGTGTCGCCGTACACGAGCACCGCGTCCGGGGCGAGCTCCCCGAGCAACGGCTCCAGCGCGGCCAGCATGCGCGAGGTCTGCGAGGTGTTGGAGCCGCCGGCGATCTCCAGCTGACGGTCGGGCCGAGCCAGCCCGAGCTCTGAGAAGAACACCTGCGAGAGCGAGTCGTCGTGGTGCTGGCCGGTGTGCACGAGGATCTCTTGATGGCGCTCGCGCAGCGGCCCCGACACGGCGGCCGCCTTGATGAACTGCGGCCGGTTGCCGACGACGGTCAGGATGCGCACGCGCGTAGCCTAGACGTCGCCCCGCGGGGCGACTCTCGGGCCGCACGTGTGAGCGCGGATGCCAAGCCCTCGAGGAGTTCCTACACGACACGAACAGGCAGAGCAGCGATGACCAGTGACCAGCAGACCCGCGCGCAGCTGACGACGCCGTCCGATCGCGAGATCGTGACCACGCGCGTGTTCGACGCCCCGCGCGAGCGTGTATGGGCGGCGATCACCGTCCCGGATTTGATCCCCAGATGGTGGGGGTTGAAGGCGAGCACCACGGTCGTCGATCAGCTCGATCTGCGGCCGGGCGGAGCGTGGCGCTTCGTGCAGCTCAACGCCGGCATGGAGCGCGGCCTGAACGAGGGCTACGAGCAGCTCGATCAGCTGCTCGCGTCAGGCGGCAGCGCCGACCACTGACGTCGACCAGTCGATCACCGAGGTGGGCCGCACCACGTGGCGACTCATCCCCAGCTCGCCGGGCTCGAGGCCGAGCGCCAGCCCGACGAGCTGCGGCAGGTGCAGGACGGGCATGTCGAGCTCGCGCCCGACGACTTTGCCGGCGAGCGGCTGCTGCAGGTCGAGGTTCAGGTGGCACAGCGGGCACGGCGTCACCAGGCAGTCAGCCTCCGCGTCGACCGCGTCCCCGAGGTGGCGCCCAGCCTGCTTCAGCGAAGCCTCCTTGTTCATCGTGATGATCGGGAAGCCGCAGCACTTGCGCATGCCGGCGTACTCGATCACCGTGCCGCCGAGCGCGTCGATCACCTGGTCGAGGTAGTGATCGCGCGGGTGCTCCGTGTCGATCCCCAGGCGCTCACGCGGGCGCACGATGTAACAACCGTAGAACGGGCCGACCCGGAGGTTGGTCAGCGGGCGCTTGACCAACGAGCGCAGGCTCTCCAGCCCGATCTCCTCGACCAGCAGCCAGAGGAAGTTCTTGTTGGTAAAGGACCCACCCGCCCCGCCCGGATCCTTTTCGTAGCTGAGCCCCTCGGCTGACAGGGTCAGGTTGACCTGCTCGCGGTACTCCGCGTTGGCGTCCAGGCGCTCCTGACACTCGCTCTGTGCGCCCTGGCAGGTCGAGCAGATGTTCATCATCATTGCCGCCCCGTCCACCTGCTGCGCGAGCGCGAACGTGCGTGCGTTGAGCGTGTCGGCGAGCTCCTGGTTGTGCTCGGCGATTACGCCGGCGCCAGTGCAGCACGCACGGTCGAGCTCGACCAGCTCGATGTCCAAGAGCGGTGCGACCTTGGCCATCGAGCCGTGCAGCTCGGGGGTGAAGCCGCGGCTGACGCAGCCGGGCCAGTAGGCGACCTTCATCACTCGGCGCTCCCTTCGGTGCTTGTCTCGACCTCGCCGCCATCGCCGCCGTCGGCATCCGCCGCGCTGGCTTCCGGGGCCGCGGCAGCGACAGCGGCGTCCGGGCCAGCAGCGACCGCGACAGCCGCGGCGACCGGCGCCGCTGGCGCCTCGTCCTCGCCGGTGATGTACAGGTTCAGCTCGAAGCGTTTATCGCGGCCCTCGACCTTGTCGTAGATCGCCTGCACGCTCTTGAGGTCCGCGGAGGGGATCTTGTGGGGTTTGAGGATCTTCGGGATCGTCATCTTGCCCCGCGAGAGACCCCTGATGGCAGTCGGAATCGAGGCCACGAGCTCTTTGCCCGCGGCCGGGTGGAATTTGCCCCACCACGAGTTGCCGCCGTAGGAGCGGGGAATCAGCTCGGCCTCCCACAGGATCCCGTTGTCGCGGATCAGCCCGGTGAACGCCGCCTCGTGGCGCTCGCCGTTGTTTTTGTCGACGATGTGGTGGTCGTTGGTGGCGATCCGTCGCAGGCGCATGATCTGCCCCATCGGGTTGACGTCCTTCGGGCAGGCCTGCACACACTTGAAGCAGTGGGTGCAGTCGAAGATCCCTTGCGGGTCCTGGGCGAGATCGTTGAGGCGCTCGAGCTGCTGATCGTCGCGCGGGTCGCCGACGAAACGGTAGGCCTTGGCGAGCGCAGCCGGACCGATGAAGCCCGGGTCGACCTCCATCGCCAGGCAGTCCGACACGCACGCGCCGCACTGGATGCACGCCATCGACTGCGTCACGTCGACCATCGCTTCTTTCGGCACGAGGTACTCGCGCTCGGGCACCGGCTGCTTGGCGAGTAGCCACGGCGTCACGCGCTGGATCTTCTTCCAGTGAACGGCGTCCATGTCAACGATCAGATCCTTGATCACGGGCATGTTGCCCATCGGCTCGATCTCGATCACGCCGTCCTTGGCGCTACTCATCGCGGCGTCCAGATGGGTGTGACAGGCGAGCGACGGTTCGCCGTTGACGCGCACCCCGCACGAGCCGCAGATTGCCTGCCGGCAGGAGCAGCGGATGCCGATCGACCCGTCGAAGCGGTCGCGCGCCTGCAGGATCGCCTCCAGCACCGAGCGATGCGGCTCGAGCTCGATCGTATGCTCGTCCCAGTAGGGGGCGTCACCGGCCTCCGGGTCGTAGCGTCGCAGTCTCAGCGTGAACTGCTCCGGCGGGCGATCGTGCGCTTCGGCCATCAGTATTTCCTCTCCTCTGGCTGCCATTGGGTGATGGTGACCGGCGAGTAGCTGACCTCCGGGCCGTCCGGGCCGAGCGAGATGTCGATGTGCTTGAGCCAATCGGCGTCGTTGCGCTCCGGGAAGTCGGTGCGGAACTGCGCTCCGCGTGACTCCTTGCGCTCGAGCGCCGCCACGACAGTCGCCTCCGCGCAGTCGACCATGAAGCCGAGCTCAATCGCCCCGAGCACGTCCTGGTTGAAGACCGTTCCGCGATCGTCGATCCAGGCCTTGCCGGCCTCCTCTTTCAGGCGGCCGATCGCCTCCAGCGCGCTCTGCAGGCCCTGCTCGTCGCGGAACACGGCCGCGTGGTTGTTCATCAGCTCGCCGAGCTCGTCCTTGATCTCCGACACGCGCCGTGGGGGGGTGGGTCCTGCATCCCTATCGCGGGCGACGATCGCATCGATCATCGCGGCGTCCTCGCGCAGGCGCTCGTTGGTGTCCACCACCGGCGCGCTCATGCTGGCGGCGCGCGCGGCAGCGTGTTCGCCCGAGCGCCGGCCGAAGATCAACGTGTCGAGCAGCGAGTTGGCGCCGAGTCGGTTACCTCCATGCACGGACACACACGCGACCTCGCCGGCCGCGTACAGGCCGTCGATCGGCGTGCGCCCGTCGACGTCGGTCTTCACGCCGCCCATGATGTAGTGCTGGCCGGGGCGGATCATGATCGGTTCGCGCGTGATGTCCACGCCGGCGAAGTCGCGGCCGAGGTTGACGATCTCGCGCAGCGCCTCGAGCGTGCGCTTGCGCGGCACGACGGTCACGTCGAGGAAGATCCCCGAGCCGTTCGGGCCGACACCGCGGCCCTCGTTGATCTCGATCTGCTCGGCGCGCGAGACGACATCGCGCGAGGCCAGCTCCATCTTGTTGGGCGCCGCTTTCTCCATGAAGCGTTCGCCATTGGCGTTCAGCAGGTGCGCGCCCTCGCCGCGCGCGCCCTCGGTGATCAGGATCCCCGTCTCGACCAGGCAGGTCGGGTGATACTGGACCATCTCCATGTCCATCAGCGGTGCGCCCACCCGATAGGCCATCGCGATGCCGTCCCCTGTGACGATCAGCCCGTTGGTCGTCGGCTTGTAGACCTGTCCAGCCCCGCCGCACGCGAGGATCACGTTCTTCGCTGTGAACGCTTCCATCCGACCGCTGCGCACGTCGCGCGCGATCACCCCGCAACAGTTTCCGTTCTCGTCCTGCAGCAGCGAGGTGGTGAACCACTCCTCGAAGCGCTCGACCGTCTCGTGGTGCTTCATCAGCTGCTCGTACAGGACGTGCAGCAGTGCCTGGCCGGTGATGTCCGCCACGTACGCCGTCCGCTTCATCGACGCCCCACCGAACGCCCGCAGGTCCATCTCGCCCCTGTCGTTGCGGTGGAACGTCACGCCCATGTGCTCGAGGTGCATGACCTCCTGTGGCGCCTCCGAGCACATGATCTCGATCGCGTCCTGGTCCCCGAGGAAGTCCGAGCCCTTGACCGTGTCGTACGCGTGAGAGTGCCAGTCGTCATCGAGGCTGATCGCCGCGTTGATCCCGCCGGCGGCCGCAACCGAGTGCGAGCGCACGGGATGCACCTTGCTCATGATCGCCACGCTCGCTCCGGCCTCGGCAGCCGCCAGCGCCGCGCGCTGGCCCGCGAGACCGGCCCCGATGATCAAGACGTCGTGTGCTGGCATGGCTCCCTGATGTCGCTTTGAGGAAGAGGAAGAGGGTGACTGCGCCCGGGACTCTATAACGCGCGCCGCAGCGCGCGTTAGGCGATTCGCACAACGCTCACATCGCCGGTCGCGCCGGCTGGATCGGGTTCAGTGCCTTGCGCACCTGCGCCAGCGTGACCACGCCTCGCAGCACGCCGTCGCTGTCGACCGCCACCATCGCGCCCAGCCGCCCCAAGCCCTCGGAGCCGAGCAGCGATTCCAGCGGCGCCTCCTCGCCGATCCGTACCGGCATGTCCTCCTCGAGCACGTCGATCACCGGCAGCGCCGGGCGCCCGGCGGCGATCTCGCTCTCGATCCTCTGGTGGCGTACGACGCCGAGAAAGTGGCTGGCCGGATCGACGACCGCGAACCACGGCCAGCGGTAGCGCAGGAAGAACTGCTCCTGCGCGTCCAGCAGGCTGACCCCCGCCGGGATCGTCACCGGCTCGCGATCCATGATGTCCGCCACCGTGATGTGCTGGATGCGCCTGCCCAGCGTGCCCTGGATCACCGCCGCGTTGGCCGCCTGGTAGAGGAAGAACGCCAGTAGCAGCGTCATCAGCCCTAGGAACGAGCCGCTCGTCGCGGTCGCCCACAGCCCGAACACGCCGAGTATCAGCGCAAACGCCTGACCCGCGCGACCGGTGAACTGCGTGGCCCGGTTGCGGTCGCCCGTACGCCACCAGATCGCCGCGCGCGCGATGCGCCCGCCGTCGAGCGGGAAGGCGGGGATCACGTTGAACAGGAACAGTGCGGCGTTGATGAATCCGAGCCAGCCGAGCAGCGCCAGCCAAGGCGTTGTTTTGACGCCTTCACGCGCGAGCGCTACGTCTGAGACCGTGCCGTCGGCGGCGAGCACGACGATCGCTCCGAGGCACAGGACGAACAGCGCGAGCGTTACCGTCGGGCCGGCCGCCGCGATCTTGAACTCCTCGCCGGCGTTCGCCGGCTCGCGGCGCATATGCGAAAGGCCGCCGAAGAACCACAGGTCGATGCCGACGATCGGGATTCCAAGCCGCCGCGCAACCAGCGCGTGCCCCAGCTCGTGCAGGATCAGCGACGCGAAGTAGCCGAGCGCCCCCGCCACCGCAACCACGTACGCGGTCGTCTGCGAGCCGCGCATGACTTCCGGGAAGTAGTAGTGCGACAGCCAGAAGATCAGGAAGAACAGGACCACGAACCAACTGGCGCTCACGCCAATACGGATGCCGAATACGCGGGCAAGTTGCATGTTTTTGCGCGTGGGCATAACTGGAATGGTAGGCCGACGGAGGGCCCGGGCGCGGGGTAAGCCTGCTGCCCCGGAGCCAGGGGGCGAGGCCGCGTCCAGCCGGGGCCGCCGATCGGCTGCGCCGCCGAGGCGAGCCGGGCCGGCGCGCTACACCTGTGGGCGCGAGCGGGCGATGATCGCCTGGAAGTCGACTCCCGCCGGCAGCGTTCCGTACTCCAGGCCCGCGTCGCCGGCTAGTCGTGAGGCGCAGAACGCGTCCGCGACCGCGGGCGGCGCGTTGCGCACGAGCAGCGAGCCCTGCAGGCATAGCGCCATCCCTTCCACCACGCGCCGCGCGCGTTGCTCGAGCGTCGCCGGGTCGGCGAACTGGTCCTTCAGCCGGCGTACGCGCTCATCCAGGCGCTCGTCCGCGCCGTGAGCCAGCTCGACCTCCTCGAAGAACACCTCCAGCGAGCGCGGCGAGCGCGTCAACGCCCGCAGCACGTCCAGGCTCATCACGTTGCCTGAGCCCTCCCAGATCGACGCCAAAGGCGCCTCGCGGTACAGGCGCGGCATCCCCGACTCCTCCACATAGCCCGCGCCGCCGAGGCACTCGAGCGACTCGAACGCGTGGTTGGGCGCGCGCTTGCACGTCCAGAACTTGCCCACCGCGGTCGCCAGGCGCTTGAACAGCTGCGCGTCGCTCGAGTCCTCGCCGGCGTCCGCGTCCGCGCGCGCCTCATCGTACGCGCGCGCCAGACGCATCGCCAGCGCGGTCGTGGCCTCCGACTCGAGGCACAGGTCCGCGAGCACGTTGCGCATCAGCGGCTGGTCGATTAGCAGCTTGCCGAACGCGCTGCGGTGCGCGGCGTGGTGGATGGCGCTGACGACGCCCGAGCGCATGCCCGCGGCGGCGCCGATCACGCAGTCAAGACGCGTGTGGCCGACCATCTCGATGATCGTCGGCACGCCACGCCCGGGCTCGCCGACCATCCGCGCCCACGCCCCGTGCAGCTCGATCTCCGAGGACGCGTTCGAGTGGTTGCCGAGCTTGTCCTTCAGGCGCTGGATATGGAACGCGTTGCGGCTGCCGTCCTCGAGGATGCGCGGCAGCAGGAAGCACGACAGGGCGGGCGGGTCCAAATCGGTTGTCTGCGCCAGCACCAGGAAGATGTCCGACATCGGCGCCGAGCAGAACCACTTGTGCCCGACCAGCTCGTACTCCGCTCCCGCGCCGCCGCCGTTCAGTGGCGTCGCGACAGTCGTGTTCGCGCGCACGTCCGAGCCGCCCTGCTTCTCGGTCATCGCCATGCCCGCGATCGCCGAGCCCTTCTCCGCCGCCGGAACCAGGCGCGGGTCATATGTGCTCGCCATCACGAGTGGCTCCCACTCGGCCGCCAGCTCCGGCTGTGCCCGCAGCGCGGGCACGACCGCGAAGGTCATCGTGATCGGGCAGCAGAAGCCCGCCTCGGCCTGCATCGCGGTCATGTACATCGCCGCCCGCGCCGTGTGTGGGAACGGCTCCTCGCTCGTCCACGGCAGCGAGTGCAGCTCGTGCTCGACCCCCAGGCGCATCAGCTGGTGCCACGCCGGGTGAAACTCGACCTCGTCGATGCGGTGGCCGTAGCGGTCGAACGTGCGCAGAATCGGCTTGTTCTCGTTGGCCAACCGACCCCACAGCTGCTGCGGCTCGCCGCCGACCACGCGTCCGAGCGCGGACGCGCGCTCGCTCACCCAGCCGGCGCCCTCACGCTGCACCGCCTCGAGGAGCGGCAGGTTGCTCGAGAACACGTCCATGCCTTCGAGCGGCGGTACCTGATTGAAGACCGTGTGCGTCTGCCACGATGCCTCGTGCTGAGCTGACTGCGACAAGGTGCTCGCCATCACCGACAGTCAAGCAGAGATCGATAGCCTGCACACGATGTCCATGCTCGGCTTCCCCAGACGCACGCTGGTCGCCGGCGCAACCCTGCTGGTCGCGCTGTCCGCGTCATCGGTTGCCCCAGCGCTCGCAGTGGGCCCGACGATGGCCCCGGCGCCCACGGTGTCTGAATTGGCTCCGGCGTCCACGGTGGCGGCGTTGGCCCCGGCGCCCGAAGCGTCCGTGCCGCGGCTGGCGTACGTCACCGAGAGCGCTCGCTCGCGCGCCCGCGTGTGGCTGACCAGCGCAGGCGGCCTCGGCGCCGGTTCTGGCGCGAAGCTTCTCGGACCGGGGCTGCAGCCGCTGCTCGCGCCGAATGGTCAGGCGGTCGCAGCGTCGCTGTTCGGAGCGACCGCGAACTCCGAAAAAGGTCCCGCGATCGGCATCTACTCCGCGCATGGCGCCCCGGTCGTCAACTACCTCGACCTGGAAACCGCCACGTCGCTGCCGCTGGCCTGGTCGCCGGACTCGCGCTACCTCGCGGTCGCGCGGCAGTCGACCGAGCTGACCAACATCGCCGCCGGGTCGGGCCTCGACGTGATCGACACGCAGACCGGTGTCGTCAGCTCGATCTCCGAAGGGCAGATCTACGGTGCGAGCTTCGCGCAGGATGGAACCGACAGGATCGTGTTCGCGCTGGCGCACTCGCTGTCACCGTCCGCGCCGACGAACCTATACGTGAGCAACGTCGACGGCACGGGCACGACGCGCCTGACCAGCGATGGCCGCAGCCTGAACCCAGTGTGGGGCCCGCGCTACATCGCCTACGACCACGAGCGCCTGCGTCGTAACGATGCCCCCGTGTTTCAGATCTGGCTGCGCGCGCCGAGCGCCGTTGCGCGCGGGCGCAAGCTCACCAGCGTGACCGTCCGATCGCTCGTCTCAGGACTGGTGCCGCTCGCGTTCTCCGCCGGCGGCAGCAGGCTGCTCGCCGAGTTCGAGGGCCAGGACACGAGCGAAGCATGGGCAGTGACCGTCGCGTCCGGCCGGGCACGCAGGCTGACCGTCCGCCGTCGGTCGGTCGTCGGTGCCGGCATCTCAAGCGACGGTCGCACCGTGCTGATCGATGAAGGGGCATTCGAGGAACCGGCGTCGAACGGCCGCATCGCGTCGATCCCGTTCGCGGGTGGCCGCTCGAAGGTCCTGGTGGGGCACGGCGCCGAGGGCAGCTGGAACCGCTGACGAGGCTCCGGGCGGGCCGGTGGGCGGTGGATGCGCCTACGCGCTTGCGGTGCTTGTTCAGTTCGCAATTTCAGAGACGGTGCGCGATGGTATCTACGCAAATGCCCGTCGGTAGATACCATCGCGCACCGAAAATGAAAACGGTGATGGTCGGGGCGGCCACCGCCCACAGGCCGACCCGGGCACGGGCGATAGCATCGGCCACCCCGGACCGGCCAGCCCGGCGCGAAGCGAACGGAGCCGGCTGCCCGGATAACGCCACACCGCAAGCCCGCACACGCCTCACATCCTCTCGGAGGCTCCGGCTCTCCGACGCACGCACACCGCAGACGCAACAAGGACCCCCATGGCCAAGATCAAGGTGAAGAATCCAGTCGTCGAGCTCGATGGCGATGAGATGACCAGGATCATCTGGTCGTTTATCAAGGAGCAGTTGATCGTCCCCTATCTGGACGTCGAACTGGAGTACTACGACCTGGGGATCGAGCATCGCGACGAGACCGACGATCGCGTCACGGTCGAAGCGGCGGAAGCGATCAAGCGCCACGGCGTTGGCGTCAAGTGCGCCACGATCACCCCCGATGAGGCCCGCGTGCGGGAGTTCGGCCTGAAGGAGATGTACCGCTCCCCCAACGGGACGATCCGCAACATCCTCGGCGGCGTCATCTTCCGCGAGCCGATCGTGATCTCGAACGTTCCACGGCTCGTGCCCGGCTGGACGAAGCCGATCGTGATCGGCCGTCACGCGTTCGGCGACCAGTACCGTGCGACCGACCTCGTCGTCCCCGGCGAGGGCAAGCTGACCCTCACGTACACGCCCGCGGACTCCGGTAACCCGATCGAGCTCGACGTATATGACTTCCCCGGCGGCGGGATCGCGATGGCGATGTACAACCTCGACGAGTCGATCCGCGACTTCGCGAGGGCCTCGTTGCGTTACGGCCTTGACCGCACCTATCCGGTCTACCTGTCGACCAAGAACACGATCCTCAAGCGCTACGACGGTCGCTTCAAGGACATCTTCCAAGAGGTCTACGAAGTCGAGTTCCAAGCGGACTTCGAGGCCGCCGGAATCACGTATGAACACCGCCTGATCGACGACATGGTCGCGGCGTGCCTGAAGTGGGAGGGCGGCTATGTGTGGGCGTGCAAGAACTACGACGGAGATGTGCAGTCGGACACCGTCGCTCAGGGCTTCGGCTCGCTCGGGCTGATGACGAGCGTGCTGATGACGGCTGACGGTAAGACCGTTGAGGCCGAGGCCGCCCACGGGACGGTGACACGTCATTACCGCCTGCATCAGCAGGGCAAGCCGACGTCGACCAACCCGATCGCCTCGATCTTCGCATGGACCCGCGGGCTGTCCGCACGCGGGCGCATGGACGACACGCCCGAGGTGAGCGCGTTCGCGGAGACGCTCGAGCGCGTGTGTGTAGAGACGGTCGAATCGGGCAGCATGACCAAGGACCTGGCAATGCTGATCGGCCCAGAGCAGCCGTGGCAGACGACCGAGGAGTTTCTGTCATCGATCGATCGCAACCTGCGCGCAGCGATCGCATGAGACGACCATCGTCAACTGCATGAGACGAAGACCATCACCAACTCCATCACCAACTGATAGACACGAGTCCCCGCAGAACCACATCCAGGAGATGAATTTGTGAGCAATCCCGTAAAAGTGACCGTCACCGGAGCAGCTGGACAGATCGGCTACAGCCTCGTGTTCCGTATCGCCAGTGGCCAGCTGCTGGGCCCGGATCAGCCGGTCGACCTGCGTCTGCTTGAGATCCCGCCGGCGATGGGGGCGCTCGAGGGCGTGGCGATGGAGCTGGTCGACTGCGCGTTCCCACTGCTCGCCGGCCTGGACCTGCACGACGACCCGGGCGACGCGTTCGACGGGACCAACATCGCGCTGCTGGTGGGGTCGCGTCCGCGCACGAAGGGCATGGAGCGCGCCGAGCTGCTGAGCGAGAACGGCAAGATCTTCACTGTCCAGGGCAAGGCGCTGGCGGCGAAGGCGGCCTCCGACGTGAAAATCCTCGTCGTCGGCAACCCCGCGAACACCAACTGCCTGATCGCGATGAACAACGCACAGGACATCCCCCGCGAGCGCTTCACGGCGATGCTCCGCCTGGATCACAACCGCGCTATCGCCCAGCTGGCCGCCAAGCTCGGCGCGCCGGTCGCTGACGTCACCGAAATGGGCGTGTGGGGCAACCACTCGCCGACGATGTACCCCGACCTGTTCCACGCGAAGGTCGGCGGCATTGTGGCGGCGACAGCGGTCGATGATCAGGCGTGGATCGAAGACGACTTCCTACCGAACGTGGGCAAACGGGGAGCGGCGATCATCGAGGCGCGTGGCGCCTCCTCGGCGGCCTCGGCGGCCAGTGCTGCGATCGACCATGTCAGCGACTGGGTCAAAGGCACCGCCGGCGGCTGGGTCTCGATGGGGATTGCCTCCGACGGCTCCTACGGCGTTCCAGGGGGCCTGATCAGCGGCTTCCCGTGCACGTGTGAGGGCGGCGAGTACTCGATCGTCGAGGGCTTGGAGATCGACGACTTCTCTCGCTCCAAGATCGACGCGTCCGTTGCAGAGCTCGTCGGCGAGCGCGACACCGTCACCAGCCAGGGTCTGATCTAGGAGGGGCGCGGCCGAATTGACCGCGCCCCCTAATCACTCAGGCGAATTTATAAGGAAGTCCAACGGATCGGAGTTCCTGGCAAGGACGCAGGATGCGCAGCGTGCTTGGCACGTGAGCATCCGAGGACGCAGCCAGGGGCTCCGAGACTAGGACTTGGGGTACCAGCCGCGGCCTTTCTTCTCTACCCTGCCTTCCTGCTCTAGGCCGGGAAGTACGCGGTACAGGTAGTTCTGCTTGATGCCCATCTTCGCGGCCAGCTCGGGGATCGTGATGCCGGGCTGTCCCTCCACGAACGAGCGGGCCTCGGCGGCACGTGTGCCGCTGCCTTTGCGTCGTCCGGCACGGCGTTTCGCGGGACGACCTGGTTTGCGCGCCGCTTTCGGCGCGGCGGTGGTCTTAGTCGCGGCGGCAGCTTTTTTGGGGCTGCTCGAACCGCGTGGACGTCCAGGTCCGCGACGGCGAGTGATCGCGGTACCGGCCTCGGACGCAGCCGATCCGATCACACCCGCCAGGGCTGCCGCGGCGGCCTCGAGACGGTTGAACTCATCCACCAGAGGCTTGAGCTCCTTCAGGCGATCGGTGATCTCACGGCGCTTCTCGTCAAGGAAATCTGTCACGGTTGAGTCCTATTCACTAGTGTTGATGCGGGGCCGCACACTGCAGTACATACTGCAGCGGCTTCACCTTACACTAGTTGATTGGAGAGGTTAGTGCCCTCAAGATAAGCTCGCAGACGCTCGAGTGTGCGCTTTGCCTCGCGCTCCGGCATACCGCCGACAAGCGCGCGGCTGACAACCGCTCCGAATGGTCCCAGCGGCGCCCGGAAGTCGTTGCGATAGTCAAAGCGCGTGCCGCCGTCTTCGGCCGTGAGGATGTATTCGCTGTGTGCGCTCGAGCGGGCCGGACCGCGGCCCTTCCATACGGCCAGTTTGTCGGGGACGCACTCGACGAGCTTCCAGTGAACCTCCAAGCTCACCCCTCGCATGTGGATTTGCTGATCCATCGCGTATCCCACCCGTGGCGGTCCCTCGTCGGCGTGCACCAGCTTGCGGTGAATCGTGACCCATTCGCCCAAGCACGACGGGTCCATGACCAGCTTCCACACCTCGGCCGGGGAGGCGGCAATTTGGATCGATCTCGTGACGATGCTCATCGCGCAGCCAGCGGCTCGACTTGGTCCCATTCAGCAAGCGCGTGCTCTACAGCAGAGTCGAATGAGTGCAGCGGCACGCCCAACAGCTCCGAAGCGTGGTCTGCGGCGGGCAGCAGATCACCCTGGAGCCCCTCCATCAGCGGTATGACGAGCTCGGGCTCCTCGTTGGCGATTGCGGCCGCCAGGCGTGCGATCACGCCTGTCGGATTCACCCCCAACGTGAGGCGCGGGCGGTTGACGAGCATCAGCTCGGCGATCGTGCCCAGCATGTCGCCGTAGGAGACCACGTCGGGACCGCCGATGTCCAGCGATCGCCCCGAGACGTGTGTGGTCGCACATGCGGCGAGCATGTCAATGACATCGCGTGAATCGATTGGCTGAGTCTGAAAGCGATACCACGGTGGCAGTGCGAGCACCGGCAGACGCTCGACGAGGTGCACGAGCAGGCGGAACGAACGCGAGCGCGCTCCGATCACGATCGATGCGCGTAGCGCGAGCGAATCGACTACCGCTCCCAGCAGGACGCGCTCGACCCGCTCCCGGCTAGCGAGATGGCGCGACGCCGGCGCACGTGTCGTCCCGTCGTCGTCCAGCTGGCGGCTGGGGTCCCAACGTGGGACGAGGCCTCCCAGATACACGATCCGGCGTACACCCGCGGATGCTGCCGCGCTGGCGAAGTTCTCGGCCGCGAGGCGCTCGCGTTCGTCGAACTGAGAGCCCGCTCCGCGGGCACGCTCCATCGAGTGGACGAGATAATAGGCGACCTCCGCGCCGTCCAGCGCGCGTTGCAGGCCGTCTCCGGTTAGCAACTCCCCGCGCACGATCTCGACCGTCGGGGGGCCGGCGCTCGGAGAGCGACCGCGGGGCGTCGAGGCGAGCGCTCGGCTGACGCGCTCAGGGTCGCGCCCGAACGCTCGAACGTCGTGTCCATCGGCGCACAGCTTGGGCACGAGGAGCGAGCCGGCGAAGCCGCTTGCGCCGGTGACGAGGATGCGCATCTCAGAAGATCATGACGAGGCCGCGTCGTGTGCGGACGGAACGCTCGGAAAGTGCGGGGTGTTATGCCCCGATTGTCACAGGAAAGTGACTGATTGCAGGCTATTTACGGGTAGGAAACGGATTTGTCTGCGATTTGCGGACTGGGTTGCCGCTGTCCCTTGAGTGGCCTCGCGAATGGTGCTTTGATCGCCGTCCCATTCAAACATGATTCGCAGACGAGGGTAGGTGGCGGTGCCGGAAATGCAGAGTAGGCGAACGCCCAGGCGGGCAACGCAGAAGGTGAGCTGTGACGAGTGCTATTTCAGGGTCAACCTGCTGTGTGCGCTTGAGCTGTCGGAGCCGTGTGCGACGTTCCGACCGCATGACGCGGATCTCAAACCGCCGCAGCAGCTGCGCTTCGTGTTCCGCCAGGAGCGCCGCACGCGCTCGGCGTGGGCGTTTCCGTCGGCTCAGGAGCAGGCCGCGCTGCACGCGTAGGGCACGCCCAGCGTAGGGCACGCCCAGAGGGGTATATTGGTCATCAGACCTACAAGCTTTCGGCAGAGGCGGTGGCGACGATGGCAGCGAAGGACAGATTTAGTAAGGCCGGAGATGCCGCGCGTGCGGCACAGCAGAACCGCTACCTACAGCGTCTGATCGAGGACGAGGACCTGCGCTCGAACCTGCTCTCGGCGTATGTCGCGGCGCGCAGCGCGTACGGGCGCATGAGCAACGGAAAGCCGGCCACCCAGGCGCTGTTCGAGGATCGCAAGCTCCAGCGTGAGCTGAAGGACGCGGCCAACGCGCTGCGCGATGCCACGTCCTCGTTGCGCGAGCCGCCGAAGCCCGCGCGGCGGCGTGGCGGGTTCGGTCGGTCGCTTGTGCTGATCGTGGCCGGGACGGTGCTCGCGACTCGCCCTCAGCGAGGGTCTGCGCTCGAAGGTGCTCGATTTGCTGTTCGGCGCCGAGGAGGAGTTCGACTACAGCTCGACGACTGCTCCTGCGACGCCTGCGCCGGCTCCTGTAGCCGGGAGCTGAGCCCGGGGCCTGACCGAGGCACGATGAGCAGCGTGGATGCCACCGTCCCGCACGCCCGGGCGCTCGACGAGGACGCGAGCTCTGCGCCTGGCTCGGCCAACGGGTCGCCTCGCCAGGCCAACGGCTCGCCCGCCCGCTCGCTGTCCGGTGAGAAGGCGCAGCGGATCATCGATGCGATGCGCCTGAGTGTGGCTCAGCGCGGTACCGCTGGGTCGACTTTCGATCACGTCTCGCGTGAGGCGGGCGTGTCCCGCGGCCTACTGCACTACTACTTCGGCACCAAGGAGCAGCTGCTTGCGGAGGCCGTGCGGCGCGACTGCGAGCTACGTCTGGAGCGGCTCCAACGCCAGCTGTCCACGGCCAAGACGGCCGAGGACTTCATCGACCTGATGGCCCAGAACCTGCGCGAGACGCTGAGCGAGGATCCGGACTTCGTGACGCTGATCTTCGAGCTGTTCACGCTGTCGCGCCGAAACGCCGACATCGCAGTCGAGTACGCCGGGTTGATGCGCCGTACGCGTGAGCAGGTCGCCGGTATGCTCGCCGCCGCTCAGGAGGAGGGCGTGGTGCGGTTGCACGCTGAGCCTGAGGCGGTGGCCGAGGTTCTGTTCTCGCTCGGGGATGGATTCGCGTTGCGCATGCTGACCGAGCCGAGCAGGGACTTCACCGCGACGATTCATGCGGGCATCGCCTGTGTACGCTCGCTGTTGACCGATTGACGCCCCGTATAATCGGCTGCTAGATGCCGATTTACGAGTACAGACGTCCGGACGGAACGACGTTTGAAATACAGCAGTCCTTCAGTGACGAGCAGCTCACCGTGGATCCTGACACGGGTGTGCCGGTGGAGCGCGTGCTGCACGCTCCCGCTGTTCATTTCAAGGGCAAAGGCTTCTACAACACCGACTACGGGACGCGAAACCGCCAGCGCGAGACCGCGGCAGCGGCCGCGGAGAAGTCCTCGTCGGAGAAGTCCGCCGGCGAGCACTCTTCATCCGAGAAGTCCTCGGGCGAGAAGTCCTCCTCTTCAGAGAAGTCCTCGGGCGAGAAGTCCTCCGTTGAGAAGTCCTCCTCATCGGGAGGCTCGTCGTCGTCATCCTCTGACGGTAAGAGCGGCGGCAAGGCCTCCTCGAAGGCGAGCGGCTCGAAGCCCGTCCCAGCCAAGGGCTGACGCGCTCAGCCGTTCATGAAGCGCGCGACGGCCGCACGGCGCGCGGCTTCGGACACCGTGAGGCCCTGTTCGCCGTCGGGGAGCGTGACGGCACCGGTCGGCGTGAGCACGTGCGTGGGCGGCGTCCCCGCGATCGCAAGCGCGCCGAACAGCCCGAGCAATGTCGGTCCGCTCATGTCGGAGATGATCGCCGGTGGCGTGTTCCACGCGATCCACGGAAGGCGCAAGAAGCTCGAGGGCGATGTCAACCGGCTCTTCATGTCGTTGAACAGCGCCTGCTGGTGCTGCTCGCGCTGGATGTCGGTCTCGTTCGGCGCGCACAGGTTCTCGCGTGTACGTGCCAGCGCGAGCGCCTGCTTCCCATTCAGGTGGTGCGTGCCGGAGGGTAGCCTGAGCGTGTAGCCGCCCTGGCTGAAACCGCCGTCGAGACGCGAGATGATGCAGCGGCCGGTGTAGGTGACGCCGCCCATCGCGTCGATCAGCTGCGGGAAGTTTTCGAAGTTGACTTCGACCAGGTGGTTGATCGGGATGCCGAGCCAGTTCTTGATCACCGAGATCGACATGGCGGGGCCGCCGAACGCGTGGGCGGCGTTGATCTTCTGCAGTCCGTGGCCGGGGATTTCGACGACGGTGTCGCGCGGGATCGACAGTCGCGCGGCATGCCCGCCGCCGGTGCGGATCAGCATGATCGTGTCCGAGCGGCCGGGCCCGGACTTTTCGGCTCCCGGTTCCTTGCTGTCCTTCTGGCGGCGGTCGGAGCCGAGCACGAGGATGTTGTTGGCCGAGGTAAGCGGATAGCCGGCCGGGTCGAGTGCGCTTGCGACATTCGATGGCGGCGCGGTGCGCTCGAACTGCGAGCTGAGTAGGAACAGGACGAGCGACAGCGCGACCCAGCCGACGGCGAGCGCGAGCAGGCCGAGCAGGACTCGCTTGGGCGTGGCCCAGCGGCGCCGGCGGCGCCAGCTGTGCTTCCCCCGCTCGCCGTCACCGCTCGGTCCGAGAGGACGTCTTATGGGAGGGGGAGGCGCGTCCCCGGTCTGCTGCTCGCGGCGCGGCAGCCGCGGACGCGCGCGATATCGCGTGTACTGCGGCGGTTCTTCGCGGTCGGCGGCCATCGGCAGGACCCTATATTTGCGGCATGACTCCCGCGCAGGCGCCGGTCGGCCGGTTGGTCGTGTGCCCGACCCCGATCGGCAACCTCGAGGATGTGACGCTGCGCGTGCTCGACACGCTGCGCGCGGCGGACGTCGTGGCGTGCGAGGACACCCGCCACACGCGCGGGCTGCTCGACCGCCACGGGATCGCCGCGCGGCTGGTGAGCTTTCACGAGCACAACGAACGCTCGCGCGCGGCGGAGTTGGTGCGGCGGATCGAGCAGGGCGCGGTGGTCGCGCTGGTGTCCGACGCAGGCACGCCGCTGGTGTCCGATCCGGGTTTCGCACTGGTGGGCGCCTGCATGGCGGCGGGCCTGCTGGTCGAGGTACTGCCGGGGCCGAGCGCCGTTCTCGTCGCGCTCGTAGCCTCCGGCCTTCCGTGCGATCGCTGGCGTTTCGTCGGCTTCCTGCCGCGCGCGAGCGGCGAGCGCCGGGAACTGCTGGCGGGCGCGACCGAGACGCTCGTCGCGTTCGAGTCGCCTCGCCGCCTGGCTGCCACGCTCGAGCTGCTCGCGGGCGTCGACCCGGCACGCCCGGCTGCCGTGTGCCGTGAGCTGACGAAGCTCCACGAGGAGATCCGTCGTGGCAGCGTCGCTGAGCTCGCGGCGCACTATCGCGAGCATCCGGCTCGCGGCGAGGTGGTGCTGGTGTGCGGCGCCGCGCCGCCCGGCCAGGCAGCGCTCGCGGACGCGCTCGCGGCGCTACGCGATCTGATCGACGCCGGCGCACGGCCGCGTCGGGCGGCCACCGCGGTGGGCAAGCTGACGGGCCTCGGCGCGAACGAGCTCTACCGGGAGATCACGCGCGGCGGATGACCTGAAAAGCAGTACACGATAGGTGTCGAATCGTGTAAGCTCCCGACATGGAGTCGACGCGCCTGAACGTGACCTTGGACTCGCAGCACGCGGCCAAGCTCTCGATGCTGGCCGAGCGCACGCACGTGCAAGAGGGAACGCTGGCGCGGTCGCTGCTGTCGAGCGCGCTGGACGAGGCTGACCCGGATCCGCGCACGATCACCGCACTGCTGGATGGGATCGCGGGCGCTTACGAGCGTGCCCAGTTGGGTTTGGAGCAGGCCGCGCAGGGCAAGACGATTCCCCTCGACGAGCTGTAGATGGTTGATTCCACGAACCCCATCTAGCCGGCCAGGCAAAGAGGTGACGCGCGTAGAGCTGAGTCTGACGGCGGTCGAGGATCTCGATCGCATGATCGTCACTCACAGCCTCCCGCTGGACACACGGGCACGCGTTCAGCGTTCGCTGCGCATCCTGGAGCGATTCCCGTCGGTCGGGCGCCAGATGGAAGGGCACTGGGATTCGATCCGCTTCACCCTCGGCCTGTGGCGCTGGTTGCTGCTCGTGTATGTACACGATCAGCAGCAGGATCTGGCGATCGTGCTCACCATTCAGGATGTCCGCTCGTCGACGGCGGTAACGAATCTCGTCCAGCCCCGCTAGCTTGGAAGCCGTCTGATGTCCTTCTACGTGACCACGCCGATCTACTACGTGAACGCGGCGCCGCACCTCGGGCACGCGTACACCACGATCGCGGCGGACGTGATGGCGCGCCACCACCGCCAGCGCGGGGAGGAGGTGTTCTTCCTGACGGGCACGGACGAGCACGGCGAGCCTGTCGCGGACGCGGCGCACGCGCTTGGGATCGAGCCGCAGGTGCTGGCTGACCGCAACGCGGAGCGCTTCAAGGCGCTGGCTCCCCAGCTGGAGGCGACGAACGACTTCTTCATCCGCACGACGGACCCGCAGCACGAAGCGATCGTTCAGCGGGTGCTCTCGGCGGTGCACGAGAACGGGTACGTGTACGAGGGGACGTACGAGGGCTGGTACTGCCCGCGGTGCGCGGACTTCAAGGCGGAGAACGAGATCGACGAGGGCAACCGCTGCCCGATCCATCACATCGAGCTGACGCGCGAGCAGGAGGAGAACTACTTCTTCAGGCTGTCGGCGTTCCAGGAGCGCCTCGAGGCGCTGTATAGCGAGCGCGAGGACTTCGTTTGCCCGCGCACCCGTTACAACGAGGCGCTGTCGTTCATCCGTTCGGGCCTGCGCGACGTCCCGTTGACGCGTCACAAGCTGACGTGGGGCGTGCAGGTGCCGTGGGACTCCGAGCACGTGTTCTACGTGTGGTTTGACGCGCTGCTGAACTACTACAGCGCGCTGTCGTACGCGCCGGCGCCGGCGGGGGTGTCTGTCGCGGACGGCGATCTGCGCACGCTGATGTGGCCGCCGGGCTATCACCTGATCGGCAAGGACATCCTGCGCTTCCACGCGGTGTACTGGCCGGCATTGCTGATGGCGGCCGAGATCGAGCTTCCGAAGCACGTGTTCGTGCATGGCTTCCTGCTGATGGACGGAGAGAAGATGAGTAAGTCGCTGGGCAACGTGCTCGACCCGTTCGCGGTGATCGAGCGCTACGGCGCGGACGCGTTGCGCTTCTATCTGATGCGCGACGTGCCGTTCGGTCAGGACGGATCGGTTTCGACGGCCTCGTTCGAGCTGCGCTACGAGAGCGAGCTGGCGAACGAGTTCGGCAACCTGGCGAGCCGCACGATCGCGATGGTGCATCGCTACCGCGATGGCATCCCGCTCGCAGTTCCGCTCGATCCGCAGCTCGACGGCGACTTCGCCGGTCTCGCCGACGAGGTGCAGGCGCTGATCGACCGCGCCGAGCTGACGGCTGCCCTCGAGGCGATCTGGCAGCGCGTGCGTCGGCTGAACCGCTACGTCGAGGAGCAGGCGCCGTGGCAGCTGGCCAAGGACGACGGCGCGGTCGAGCAGCTCGACTGCGTGCTGTCCACGCTGGTGGTGGGCCTGCGCGTGCTCGCCGTGCTGCTGTACCCGTACCTGCCGGCGAGCACCGACAAGCTGTTGGCGGCGCTGTGCACGGAGGATCGCTCGCTGCGTTCGGCGCAGTGGGGCTCGACGGAGGCGCTCGGCGGGGAGCTCGGCCGGCTCGACGCGCTGTTCCCGAAGTCCTGACGGTGATTGCTTCGCATACCGACCTGAAGTCCTGACTGTGATCGACTCTCACACCCACCTGCACTTGTGTGAGCCGCCTAACTCCGAGCTGGTGGCGGCTGCGGATGCGGTCGGAGTGACCCGCATGTTGACCGTTGGGATCGACGGTGCGTCGTGTCGCGCGTCGCTCGCCGCGGCGGAGGACTTCCCGCAGGTGTTCGCCGCGATCGGCCGCCACCCGAACGCGGCTGGCGGCTTCGACGACGCCGACCTCGCGGAGCTGCGCTCGCTGTCGGCGCACGAGCGCTGCGTGGCGATCGGCGAGACCGGGCTGGACTTCTACCGCGATACGGCGCCGCCGCGCGCCGATCAGGAGCGGGCGTTCGCGGCGCAGATCGCGCTGGCGCGCGAAACGCACAAGCCGCTGGTGATCCACTCGCGGGCGGCCGAAGTGGACACGCTCGCCCAGCTCGCCGCGGAAGCCGACGGCGTCAGCGTGGTGATGCACTGCTTCTCGATGCCGGACTCGCTCGAGCAGTGCGTGCGGCGCGGCTACGCGATCTCGTTCGCCGGCAACGTCACCTATCGCAGCGCCGCAGATCTCGCGGCGGCGGCCAAGCGCGTTCCGGAGGAGCTGTTGCTGGTGGAGACTGACGCCCCGTACCTGACCCCGCAGGCGGTCCGTAAGCACCGCAACCAGCCGGCGTTCGTCGCGCACACCGCGGCCTTCCTGGCCGCGCTCAGAGGCGTCAGCGTCGATCAGCTGGGAGCGACCGTGGAGCGCAACGCGGCGCGCGTGTTCGGCTGGGCATGATCGCGGTGTCCTCCGACGCCCCCGACGCCCCTGACGCCGCCGCCGCCGACGCCGCCGCCGCCGCCGACGCCCCCGTCCAGCCGACCCTGCTGCGGATGCGCCGCTTCGCCGTGCGTCCGGACCGCGAGCTCGGGCAGAACTTCCTCGTCGACTCGAACATCCTCGGGGTGATCGGCCGCGCGGCCGAGCTCTCGCCGCAGGATGTGGTGCTGGAGGTCGGCGGCGGCCTCGGGGTGCTGTCGGAGTATCTCGCGCAGCGGGTCAGCCACGTTCACGTGGTCGAGATCGACGAACGCCTGCGCGACGCGCTGGCCGATGCCACCGATCCACACGCCAACGTGAGCGTCCACTGGGCCGACGCGATGACCCTCGACCTGAGCGCCTTGGAGCCGCAGCCGAACAGCGTCGTGGCGAACCTTCCCTACAGTGTCGCGGCCGGTGTGCTGCTGCGTACGATCGAGCAACTTCCGAGCGTGTCTCGCTGGGTCGCGATGGTCCAGCGCGAGGTCGGCGAGCGCCTCGCCGCCGGGCCGGGCAGCGGCGCGTACGGCATCCCCTCCGTGCTCGCCCAGCTGACCTGCGAGGTGAAGGTCCTGCGCGCGATCCCGCGCACGGTGTTCTTCCCGGTGCCCAACGTCGACTCGGTGCTCGTCGGGCTGTGGCGGCGTGAGCGCGCGGGTGGCGCTTCCCCACAGGTGCGCGCGCTGGTGGCGGGCGCGTTCGCCCACCGCCGCAAGACGCTTGCAGGCTCGCTGGCGCTGGCGGGCGGCGCGAGCGAGCGCTCGCGCGAGCAGATCAGAGACGCGCTGGTTCGCCTGGGCCAGCCGGCGGACGCGCGCGCGGAGCGTCTTGCACCCGAGGAGTTCGCGGCGCTCGCCCGTCTGCTGGAGCTATGAACGCGCATCGGGCGCTCGCCCCCGCGAAGATCAACCTCGGCCTATTCCTGGGTCCGGTCCGGGCGAGCGACGGCAGGCACGAGCTGGCGACGGTCATGCAGTCGATCTCGCTGGCGGACGAGCTGACGCTTGAGATCGCCCCGGAGGGCAGCGAACGCGACGAGCTGCTGTGCCCGGGCGTCCCGGGCGACGCCGACGAGAACCTGGCGGCACGTGCCTTGCGCGCGTTCCGCGAGCGCACCGGCTGGCGCGCGCCGCCGCTGCGGCTGCGGATCGTCAAGCGGATCCCGGTCGCGGCGGGCCTCGGCGGAGGCTCGGCTGACGCCGCCGCGGTGCTGCGGCTGGCGCGCGTCGCATCCGGGCTGGGCGACGAGAGCCTGCTCCTGGTTCTCGCGGGCGAGCTCGGCGCTGATGTTCCCGCCCAGGTCTCGCCGGGCCGCTGGCTGGCGACCGGAGCCGGCGAGCAGTTGCTCGAGCTGCCCCCGCCCAGCTCGAGCTTCGAGGTCCTGGTACTGCCGCTCGACGTCGAGCTGTCGACCGCGGCGGTGTACGCCGAGGCCGACCGGCTCCTGCTGGCGCGCACTCCGCGGGAGCTTGAGCGGCGCCGGCTGGAGCTTGCGGGAGCGTTTGCCGGCGGCGCGGCGCTGCCCGCTGCGACCGAGCTGCTGCATAACGACCTGCAGCGTGCGGCCGTCTCGCTGTGTCCGCAGATCGGCGAGCTGCTGGCGCTCGCGCGCGAGGCTGGCGGCCAACCGGCGCTGGTCAGCGGCTCGGGACCGACTGTGCTCGGCCTGCTCCCGCCTGCCGGGCGACAGGCAGACGGCGATCCGGGCGGGCGATCGGCCGACGGGGACCCCATGCATGCCTGCGCGCCGGCGCCGGCGCCGGCGCCGGCGCCGGTCGGGTCGCTGGCTGGCCGTACGCCGCTGCCGATCCGCGCGATACCGGTCGATGACGCGTTCGCGCGAGCGGTTGCGCTCGACACGGACGGACGACCCCTGCGTACGTAACAATCCCGGTTGAGACCCATGAACAGGACGGCAATCAACGAGCTGGTCGCTGCAAGCGCCGGGGTTTTCAGCCTGGCGCTGTTCGCGGGCCTGATCTTGATACCGGCGTGGTCGTCCTACTCGCGCATGTGGGAGCGGCTGGCCGCGACGGTGCTCTCGCTGTATGTGCTGGCCGTGCTCGTCGGCGTCGGGGTGGCCGCGGCGCTCGCGGCTGTCTACTTCTGGGGCTGACCGGCATGTCAGACCTGGCGGCACTGGACGCCATTACCGAGGCGGTCGAGTCCGGCGCGGGCCTGCCTGAGGTCGTGCGCGCTGCGGCCAGAGCGCTTGAGGCGAGCCTCGCGGTGAGCGACGCGTGGGGGGCGACGCTGGCGGTGGCGGCCCGGTCCCCGGCGGAGGAGCGCGCGCTGCTGTCGCAGGGGGAGGGGGTCAGCAGCGCTCCCCTGCGGGTTGCCGACACGGTCGTCGGCACGCTGCACATGCGCGCGAAGACAGAGCCCGGCGACTCGATGCGTCGGCTGCTGTTGACGATGATTGCTTCGGAGGTCGAGCGTGTGCGGGCTCCCGAGCGCGTCTCGGAAACGGCGTCCGCGGACTTCCTGCGAGCGATCGTGCGCCGCGAGCTGACCGACCGCGATGAGCTGCTCGAGCGCGCCGGGGAGCTGTCGCTGGCGATCGATGAAGGCGCGAGCATGCTCGTGGCGCGCGCGCACCCGCAGACGCCGACCGAGGAGGGCTGGCGCGGGCGCGTGCGCGCGGTCGCCGAGCGCGGTGCACGGGCGGTCGTCAGCCGCTCGATCGCGGCGCTGTCCGATCGCGAGGCGAGTGCTGGAGCGGAGGTGCTGGTGCTCGTGCCTGGGGGTGATGAGGCAATCGGAGCACGCGCAGCGGAGGCGGTGCTGAACGAGATGGAAGCGGGTCTCGCGGGTTATACGTTCGCGCTCGGGCGCAGTCGCGTCACCGAGGATCCCGCGGAGCTCCCGCGCGCCGCCAGCGAGGCGTTGCTGGCGGCGAACGTCGCCGAGGGCTCGGCTGACGGCGCGGCGCTGGCGTTCGACCAGACCGGGGCGTATCGGCTGCTGCTGTCGTCGATGAGCGAGAATCCGACTGAGCTGCAGCGCTTCTATTCCGAGACGGTGGAGCCGCTGGTGGCCTACGACGAGCAGTACGAGACGGAGCTCGTGCGCACGCTGGAGACGTTTCTGGACGCAGACGGAAACGTCGCCGGTACAGCTCAGCGGCTGTTCACTCACCGTCACACGATCTACTACCGCCTGGAGCGCGTGCGCGAGCTGTCGGGGCTGGACGTCAGCTCGAGCGACGGTCGCGAGAAGCTCAGCCTTGGACTGAAGGCGATGCGCGTGCTCGGCATCGCCTCCAGCGGCGGTCCCGCCTCCGAGGCCGGCGCTGAGGGCGGGCGCGTTCCGCGCCGCTCGGGCCGGCGCTCCTAGAACCGACGAACGCCGAACTCGATCGCGTACGTCGCGCCGCGTCGGCCGGCGTGCAGGACGGTCGGTACTGCCGGTGTCACCGCCACGCCGGCGTCGTGGAATTCGCTCGCGAGGATGATCTCGCGGTGGGGCGGGGAGGCCATCCATTCGGCCACGATGTGTGCCGGGGTCGCGTCGCTGCCGGTGCCCCACGCGATGTTCTGCCCGACCGCGAAGTCCGCCGCGTGCGCCGGGTAGCGCGTGACGGCAACGAGCGACAGCGGCGTCTGCCCGGACGGGCGGACGTCGGCGAAGTAGTCCGCGTGCACCATGTGGGTCACCTGGCTGGCGGCCACGTGGCTCAGTTCGCGGTTGGCGTGCAGCGGCCGCAGGTGGTGGGCGGCGCGCACCTGGTTGATCAGGCAGAGCGTCGCCGCGTTGACGACCTGCACGTCCGTCGGGGTGGGATGGGCGTTCGCACCTCGGCACGGCGAGGCCGATGCGACGCCGTAGGCGGACGCGGCATCGGCGGACGCGCCTCCCGTGATCTGCGCCAGCGCGCAGACGAGCGTGGCCGCGACCGCCACGACACCCAGCCTGCTCCCCTTGCTTGTGGTTGCCCGTGGCAAGTGCACGAATAGTTGCAGGCTCGACAGACACGTGTGTTGCTTGATCGTTACCGTGGTGATGGCTGGAACTGAGGACCGTCACACCCCGGCGCATAAACACATGCGAGGATGAGGGCCCTTGGGGAGTGGGGTAATCGGCAGCCCGGAAGACTTTGGCTCTTCAAGTCCTGGTTCGAGCCCAGGCTCCCCAGTAAGAGAACGTCCTAGACAGAGCGAACATATGTTCGTGCCTGGATGTGGGCCCAGATACTCAGAAAGGGAAGCCAAGGTTGCGGTTGCACCGCGACCTTCGACACCCATTGCGGTCGCCAGAATCGCGTCGGGAGAGGCCCGCGCGACTGTGTCCGCTGCGGTGCTGAATTCTGGCCGGGCTACGCGTCCCAGCGTTACTGCTCGCGGTACTGCGGAGTAAGGCGCATACGCGATACCGATGCGCGCCGTGGGCGGCGCAAGGTCGATCGACCGCCATACACGCACCTTGTCAGAGAGATCCGGGCGCTCGGCTATTCAGGGACTGGCCGACGGTACGGCGTGTCTGACAACGCCGTCCGAAAATGGCTTCGACACTACGAGCAGGAGAGGGCCCGGGCTAAGGCGCAGGAACAGGCGCTCGCACTGGAATAGCATTCGAGTTGTGAGCGCGCCCACCGTTCTGATCCTCGCCGCGGGCCAGGGGACGCGTATGCGCTCGGATACGCCGAAGGTCCTGCACGAGCTGTGCGGACGACCGATGGTGCTGTGGCCGGTGTACGCGGCGCTGCAGGCCGGCGCCGGGAGGGTCGTCGTGGTCGACTCCCCGGCCAGGGCGCTCGAGTCGGTGCTGCCGGACGGCGTCGAGCTTGCGGTGCAGGAGCGCTCGGACGGCACCGGTGGCGCGACGATCGCGGCGATGGCATTGCTCGACTCAGATCCGGGCTCCGACCGGGCCTCGCCGGTGGTGGTGCTAGCCGGGGATGTACCGCTGCTGGACGCCGATGCGATCACGCAGCTGATCGAGGCGCACGTCCGCAGCGGCGCGGCCGCGACGATGGCGAGCACGATGCTCGAGGATCCGACGGGCTACGGGCGCGTGGTGCGTGGCGCGGATGGTGCGGTCGAACGAGTCGTGGAGACTAAGGGTCAGGGCGACTCCACGCAGGCCGAGCGGGAGATCCGCGAGGTCAACACGGGCATCTTTGTGTTTGCTCGCGGCGCTCTGCGCGAGGCGCTGCCGCGCCTGAGCGCTGAGAACGCCCAAGGGGAGCTGTACCTGCCGCAGGTGCTCGATCTCCTGCGCGCGGATGGCGCGGCGGTGGCCGCGCACGTGATCGACGACGAGCGCTCGGTGCTCGGGGTCAACGACCGTGCGGCGCTTGCCCGCGTGCGCGCGCTCGCGCAGGCCGCGATCCACGATCGGCACATGCGTGCCGGGGTCGGCATCGTCGACCCGCACGCGACGGTGATCGACGTGGACGTGGAGATCGGACAAGACACCCTAATCGAGCCGTTCTCCACGCTACGCGGTACCACAGGGATCGGGCGCAGGTGCACCATCCGCCACTCCTATCTCATTGATTGTGTGCTCGAGGATGGCGCCAGCGTTGGGCCGTTTGGCTACCTGCGTCCGGGGACCATCCTGCGTGCGGGCGCCAGGGTGGGCACGTTCGTGGAGGTCAAGAACTCGGACGTGGGCTCAGATGCGCGAATACCGCACCTCTCCTACATCGGCGATGCGGATGTCGGCGAGGCGACGAACCTGGGTGCGGCGACGATCACCGCCAACTACGACGGTCGTGCCAAGCATCGGACGACCGTCGGGCGGAGGGTGCGCACGGGCGTCGACACGACGCTCGTGGCCCCGGTATCGGTCGGCGACGGCGCGTACACGGGCGCCGGCTCGGTGATCACCGAGGACGTGCCGCCCGGAGCGTTGGGCATCGCGCGCGAGCGCCAGCGCAACATCGAGGGCTACGGCGAGCGCTCGGAGCACGGCTGATGAGCGCTCCCGGCGTTACGCCCAGCGAGACGTTTACACTCCCTGGCGAGATGAGCGCGATGGACACGCGCACGGAGTCCTCGCGGGTCAGCCTGCCGATCGACTACAACAAGCGCTTGATGCTGGTCAGCGGGCGCGCGAACCCGCAGCTGGCCAGGGACATCGCGACCAAGCTCGGCGTGGAGCTCGGCCCGGTCGAGCAGCGGACGTTCTCCAACGGCGAGGTGTACTGCCGCTACGAGGACTCGATCCGCGGCGCGGATGTGTTCATCGTGCAGCCGACGTGCGCCAACCCGCAGGAAGGCGTCACGGCGAACGACTCGCTGATGGAGCTGCTGCTGATGATCGACGCGGCGGTCGGTGCGTCGGCCCATCGCGTGATCGCGGTCACGCCGTGGTTCGGGTACTCGCGACAGGACAAGAAGTCCGCGCCACGCGAGCCGATCTCCGCGCGACTGGTTGCGCGCATGCTCGAGAGCGCCGGTGCCGACCGCGTGTTGACGATGGACCTGCATGCCGGTCAGATTCAGGGCTTCTTCCAGAAGCCGGTCGATCACATGACCGCGTTGTTCATGCTGACGCAGTACTTCGCGGACCTCAACCTTCCGGATCTCGTGGTCGTCGCGCCGGACGCGGGCAGGGTCAAGCTGAACAAGAAGTTCGCCTCCAAGGTCGGCGCCGAGCTGGCGATCCTCGACAAGGAGCGTCCCGCCCAGCAAGTCGCGGAGATCGGCTACGTGATCGGTGACGTGAAAGGCAAGACCGCGGTGATTGTGGACGACATGATCGACACGGCGGGGACGCTCGCGGCCGCGGCCAAGACCGTCAAGGAAGAGGGCGCCGCACGCGTGTTCGCCGCGGCGACCCACGCCGTGTTCTCCGGCAATGCCTTCGAGAACCTCAAAAAGTCCGGGCTCGAGCAGATCGTGGTCACGGACACGATCCCCGTAGGACCGGGCTGTCCGGAGAACGTTCGCGTGCTGCCGTGTGCCGAGCTGCTGACCGACTCGATCCGCCGCATATTCGTCGACGACTCCGTCAGCGAGGTGTTCGGCGGCGAGAACCAGCTGTTCTGAGGCCCGAAGCCCCGGTCCGTGGTCCGCGCGTGTGGTGGCGGAGCCTGCCGCGCCGCAGGCGGGTCACGTCGCTGGCGGTCGCGGCACTGCTGCTAGTCGTGGTCGGCGGCCTGCTCGCACGCTTCCTCAGCGCGGAGAACGCTGAACGCGACGCCGACCTGGCACTCGTGGAGGCACAGGCGAGGGGCGATCAGGCGGGCATGCTCGAGCGGATCAGCGGCTGCCGGCAGAGCCCGTCGTGCGTGGCGGTTGTCAAGGCCAACGCGAACAATCCGCGCCTGCGCCGGGCGGGCGCTGTGAAGATCCTGCAGCTGGAATCGCCGACCGCGTACGCGCTGTTCGGCGCCACCGGCAAGACGCGTCTGGCGTGGACCGTGATCGGGACGCTGCCAGTGGTGCAGTGCGTGGACGTCCGCCGCACGGGCAACTTCCTGACCGGTGTACATGTGCAGCTGGTCGCGCTGAGCGCGCCGATCGGCAACGAAGGAAGATGCACGAAAGAGTCGGCGATCGAAAAGGACGAAGAAGAAGCGACGGAAGCAGAACGCTGAACGGCGATTGCTAGAGTCTGCTCTCCGATATGGCCGACACGACCACAAAGCTCAACGTCAACAGCCGCGACGCGGCCGGTTCGCGCGCGGTGCGCCGCCTGCGCCGCAGCGGGCGTGTGCCCGGGGTCCTGTACGGCGGCAGCGGCGAGCCGGTGGGCTTCGACGCGGATGCACGCGAGCTTCGCCTGGCGCTGGCCGGCAGCGGCGCCGTGCTCGACCTGAGCGTCGACGGCGACAAGCCGACGCCGGTCGTCCTCAAGGAGGCTCAGCGCCATCCCGTGCGCGGTGAGACGGTCCACGTCGACCTCCTGCGCGTGAACCTGGACGAGGCGATCAACGCGGTCGTCCCCGTCGAGCTGGCCGGTATTGAGGACGCGCCTGGAGTCAAGGAAGGCGGCGTGCTCGAGCAGATCACGCGTGAGCTGAACGTGCAGGCGCTGCCGACGGCGATCCCGGAGTCGATCGTGCACGAGGTCGGCGAGATGCAGATCGGAGAGACGATCCTGCTCGGTGCGCTGCAGGTGCCAGACGGCGTTACGTTGCTCGACGACCTCGAGGAAACCGTCCTCGCGACGCTGTCCCCGCCGCGGCTGCAGAGCGAAGCCGAGGAGGAAATCGAAGCCGAGACGGAGCTCGTCGGTGACGACGGTGCGGAGGCACAGGCCGACGGCGCCGAGGACTCCTCCGGCGAGGAGTAGCACCTGCGACGTCCGTTCGCCGGCCGCAGCGGTGGCGGAGCCGTCGACTGGCTGATCGTCGGGCTGGGCAACCCCGGCCGCGAGTACGCGAACACGCGGCACAACCTCGGGTTCGTCGTCGCTGAGACTCTGTCAGAGCGCTGGGGGTTGGGACGCGCGCGGGAGCGCTTCCGTGGGCGGATCGCCGAAGGTCGTGTCAGCTTGCCCGCCGGCATGGGCGCGGAGCCTGGTGCGGGCACGGGGCCTGGCACGGAGCCCGGCGGCGGGTCAGGCGTCCGCGTGGCGGTGCTGTGCCCGCAGACGTTCATGAACGACGCCGGACGCTCCGTCGGCCCGGCGCGCGGGGCGCTGAAGCTCCCGTTGGAGCGCGTGCTCGTGGTGCACGACGAGATCGACCTTCCGTTTGGCGAGGTGCGCACTCGCCTGGGTGGCGGGCTGGCCGGCCACAACGGCCTGAAGTCACTCAAGCGTGAGCTGGGCGGCGGTGACTTCGTGCGCGTGCGCGCAGGCGTCGGGCGCCCCGACTCGACCGACCCCGAGATCGTCTCCGCGTACGTGCTCGGGCGCTTCCGTGAGGATGACGCGAGCGTGCGGGAGCTCGTCCAGCATGCCGCCGAGGCTGTCGAGCGGGTCGTCGTTTGGCAGGATGACGAGCTCTCCGACAGCCAGACGGGGACGCGAGAGCGCTGATGGCGCCGGCCGCGGAAGCTCTGCGCACGTTGCTGGGGCTCGTCGAGGAGGACGAGCCGACGCTGCAGCTGGCCCGCGACGGCGGGCACGCGTTCGTGTCGGCCTCGCTGCGCCCCTACCTGATCGCTGCGCTGAGCGAGATCGACCACGACGCGCGGGGACGACCGACGCTGGTCGTCGTCGGCGACGACCGCGCCGCACGCGACCTGGCGGGCGATCTGCGCGCCTGGCTTGCGCCGCGGCGGGTGCGCTACTACCCCTCGCGCGGTGTCGCCTACGAGTCGCATCTGGCGCCGCCCGCGCACCTCGTCGGGCTGCGCGTCGCAGCGCTGGACGCGCTGCTCGGCACGAGCGGCGGCACCGCAGGCGAGGGCGCTGCGGTGGATGGGCCGGTGGTGGTGGTCAGCGCGGTGGCGCTGTCCGAGAAGGTCCCAGACCCACAGCTGCGCCCTCACTCGTTCACCTTGCGGGTGGGAGAGCTGCTCGATCTGGACGAGTGCGCGGTCGAGCTGGTCAGCGCTGGCTACGAGCACGTCGACCAGGTAGAGGAGCGCGGGCAGTTCGCGCTCCGCGGGGGGCTGCTGGATGTGTTCCCGGCGACCGAGGAGCGGGCTGTGCGGGTGGACATGTTCGACGTTGAGATCGAATCGCTGCGCTGGTTCTCGACGTTTACTCAGCGCTCGCTCGGCGAGGTCGACGAGGTCGAGATCGCGCCCGCAGCGGAGCTCGCGCTGGAGCACCGCGAGCTGGCGGAGATGGCGGTCGCGCAGATGCCCGGCGGCCGCTTGGCGGCAGGCGAGGGCGCGGGCGAGGACGGCGATCGACCGGACATCGCGGAGCTGCTGCCGGTCGAGCGTTTCGGCGCCCTGCTCGACCTGGTCGGCGGCGAGACGGAGCTACTGGTGGCCGCCGAGGAGGACATCCAGCCCGTGCTCAGTGACCACTGGAGCGACGTGTGCGCGGCGTTCGGCGACGAGGACGCCCACCACCTGTACGTGAGCCCCGACAGCATCCGCTCGACGCTCGAGCAGCGAACGCGGATCTGGCTGTCGGCGCACTCCAGCGGTCAGTCGATCGAGCTGCGCGCCCAGTCAGCGGACACCGCCGCGCGCTCGCTCGGCGAAGCCGAGCCACAGCTCGAGAAGCTCGTGCGCTCGGGCTACAGGACGGTCGTCGCGTTCCCTCGGCGCGGGGAGGGCGAGCGCGCGGCGTACAACCTCGGTCGTCTGAAAGCCACCTGGCTGGGCGAGGAAGTTGACGCCGGACGCCAGGCGCTCGAGCCGTCGCTGCGCTTCGCTGCGGCGTCGCTGCGGGAGGGCTTCATCGCCCCGCAGCTGAAGCTGGCGGTGTTCCCCGAGCACCGGCTGCTGCGCCGGCGCGCCGGTCGATCCGGCACCGCCCCGGGCGGCTCGGACGATCTCGGCGGCGCTCCCGGCGGCGCGCGCTCGGCGGGCCGCCGTCGCGGTGTGCTGCGCTCGTTCACCGAACTGCGGAGCGGCGACATCGTCGTGCACGAAGACCACGGGGTGGCGCGCTTTGCGGGCTTCGACACGCGCACGGTGGCGAACGTCACGCGCGACTACCTGTACCTCGAGTACCAGGGCGATGACCGCGTATACGTCCCCACCGACCAGCTCTCGAAGATCTCGCGCTATCTAGGCGTGGGATCTGCAGGCGATGCGCCGCTGAGCAAGCTCGGGGGCACGCGCTGGGAGACGATGAAGGCGCGCGCGCGACGAGCCGCGCAGGAGCTGGCGGGCGAGCTGCTGAGCCTGTACGCCGAGCGCAGACGGCGCAGCGGCCACGCGTTCGGCCCGGACTCCGACTGGCAGCGCGAGTTCGAGGAGCGCTTCCCGTTCACCGAGACGCCCGACCAGCGCGACGCGATCGAGCTGGTCAAGTCCGACATGGAAGCGCCGCGGCCGATGGACCGGCTGATCTGCGGAGACGTCGGCTACGGCAAGACCGAGGTGGCGCTGCGGGCGACGTTCAAGGCGGCCGCAGAGGGCAAGCAGGTGCTGATGCTCGTGCCCACGACGATCCTCGCGCAACAGCATTACGGCACGTTCGCCGAGCGTCTGGCCGACTATCCGTTCACGCTCGAGCACGTGTCGCGCTTTCGCACGACCGCCGAGCAGAAAGCGGCGATCAAGGGCTTCGCGGACGGCCGCGTGGACATCCTGATCGGCACCCACCGCGTGCTCTCGCGTGACGTCAGGGCCAAGGATCTGGGTCTGCTGGTAGTCGATGAGGAGCAGCGCTTCGGGGTCAAGCAGAAGGAGCTGCTGCGCCAGCTGAAGCTGAAGGTGGACGTGATCTCGATGTCCGCGACGCCGATCCCGCGCACTTTGCAGATGTCGCTGGCGGGGCTGCGCGACATCTCCGTGATCGAGACGCCGCCCGAGGGCCGCCGGCCGGTGCGGACCTACGTCGGCGAGTACGAGGAGGAGCTCGTCAAGCGGGCGATCGTGCGCGAGCACGAGCGCGGCGGCCAGGCGTTCTTCCTGCACAACCGCGTCGAGTCGATCGACGAGACGGCCGAGCGGCTGCGGGCGCTGTGCCCGGGCGTGCGCTTCGCGGTCGCACACGGGCAGATGGGCGACGGGGAGCTGGAGGCGGTGATGATGGACTACCTGCGCGGAGGCGCGGACGTCCTGGTGTGCACCTCGATCATCGAGTCGGGGATCGACATCCCGCAGTCGAACACCTTGATCGTGGAGCACGCGGATGGCTTCGGCCTGGCTCAGCTGTACCAGATCCGCGGGCGGGTCGGACGCAGCCGCGAGCGCGCGTACGCGTATCTGCTGTACGACTCCGCGGCCGCGCTCACGCCGGAGGCCGCCCAGCGGCTGTCGGCGCTGTCGGATTACACCGAGCTCGGCGCCGGCTTCAAGATCGCGATGCGCGACCTGGAGATCCGCGGCGCGGGCAACCTGCTCGGCGACGAGCAGTCCGGTCATGTCGCCGCGCTCGGATTCGAGCTGTACATGCAGATGCTCGACGAAGCTGTGTCGGCGGCGGAGGAGGGCGGCGCCGTCGAAGGCGAGGAGCCGGAGCCAGTAAGGCTGGACGTGAACGTCGACGCGTACGTGCCGGCCGAATACATCCCCTACGAACAGGCCAAGATCGAGGTCCATCGCCGCGTGGCCGCGGCGTTCGAGGTCGCGGATGTCGAACGGCTGCGCGAGGAGCTCGTCGACCGCTTCGGCCCGGTGCCCGAGCCTGTCGAGAACCTGCTCGCGCTGCAACGGGCACGGATCAAGTTCGGCCAGGCTGGGGTACGGACGGTGAGCTTCCGCGGCGACCGCCTGGCGGTGGTCCCGATCGAGCTCGACTCGACGCGCGCACGGCGGCTGCGCGAGGAGCTGCCCGGGGCGTTGTATGAAGCGGGGCGCTCGCAGGTCTCGATGCGTGTTCCAAAAGACGGGACCGAGCGGTTTCCCAGCGTGGTTAAGGCGGCCGATGCGCTGCTGGCGATAGTCCGCGAGGCAGCTTAGGAACTCGTTAGCAGTTCGTTAAGGACAATGTAGGTGCTTTCCGCTAGAGTGCCCGCGTCGATGTCAAAGAGTCTGAGAATCGTTCCGGCGCTAGGCGCCATTTTGCTTGCCCTGGCAGGTCTGTCAGCCTGTGGCGAAAGTGTTCCCAGCAATGCTGTGGTCCAGGTCGGGGGCACGCCCTTGACGAAAGCCGCGTTCGCTCACTGGATGGCTGTGGCTTCCACTTCGAACAAGCTGGCGGGCTCGACGGAAAAGCCACCGGTCCCGGTTCCACCGGAATACAAAGCGTGCATCGCGCGTCTGGCGGCGATCGCGCCGAAGCCAAAAAAAGGCGAAGCGGCTCCGACGCCCGCAAAGCTGAAGTCCGAGTGCGAAGCGCAGTACAAGGCGCTCCAGCAGGAGGTTCTCGGTTTCCTGATCTCTTCGCAGTGGGTACTTGGCGAAGCATCCTCGCTCGGCGTGAAGCTGTCTGACGCGGAAGTCAAGAAAGAATTCGAAAAGATCAAGAAGACGCAGTTTCCGAAGGCCGCCGAATTCGAAAAATTCCTGAGCACCTCTGGGCAGACGGTCTCGGACCTGCTGCTGCGCGTGAAGTTGAACCTGCTCTCACAGCGGATCCAGAAGAAGATCGTGGCTGAAAAGAGCAAAGTCACGCAGGCGCAGATCGCCAAGTACTACGAACAGAACAAGTCGCACTACGGCACGCCGGAAACGCGCGCGGTGAAGATCATCCTGACGAAGACCGAAGCGCAGGCGCAGGCCGCGAAGAAGGAAATCGAATCGGGTAAGAGCTTCGCAAGCGTCGCGAAAAGTGTGTCGATCGACCCCACCAGCAAGGCCACCGGCGGTCTGCTCAAAGTGACCAAAGGTCAAGAGGAGCAGGCGCTCGACAGCGCGATCTTCTCTGCCAAGACGAACGTGCTGAGCGGCCCCGTCAAAACGCCGTTCGGCTACTACATCTATGAAGTGGTTAGCACCACGCCTGGCAACCAGCAGCCGCTGTCGAAGGTCCAGGCCACGATCAAACAGCAGCTGATCGCAACCAACCAGCAGAAAGCCCTGAGCTCGTTCGTCAAAGAATTCAGAAAAAAGTGGACGTCGAAAACGATCTGCCGCGTGGGCTATGTGGTAGCTGACTGCAAGACCTACAAAGCGCCGAAGACGACCTCCACCGGCACGCCGAGCACGGCGACGCCGACCACCAGCACGACGACCCCCGGCGGGTAGTCCGCGCGCAAGGCGCGAGACGGGCTTGGAGCGAGCGCTGTGCGATTGGCTGGAAGACCGGCGCCCGCGCTCGCGGTGAAGTCTGCCGCATGAGCGACATCCAGCGCATCCACGCCCGGCAGATCCTCGACAGCCGCGGCAACCCGACGGTCGAGGTGGAGGTTGGGCTGCGCTCCGGAGCACACGGTCGCGCAGCGGTGCCGTCTGGAGCGTCGACCGGTGAGTTCGAGGCGACCGAGCTGCGCGACGGCGGCGAGCTGTGGGCGGGCAAGGGGGTCTCGCGCGCGGTCGCGAACGTCGACGGCGAGATCGCGGGTGCGCTGAGCGGCATGGACGCAGCCGATCAGCAGGCGCTCGACGGGGCGCTGATCGAGCTGGACGGCACGCCGAACAAGTCTCGCCTCGGAGCGAACGCGATCCTCGGCGTGTCGCTAGCAGTCGCGCACGCGCAGGCAGCTGAGGAGCGGTTGCCATTGTGGCGTTACCTGGGGGGGCAGGACGCACGTGTCCTACCTGTGCCGATGATGAACGTGCTCAACGGCGGGGCGCACGCCGACAACAAGGTCGACTTCCAGGAGTTCATGGTGGTCCCGTGCGGCGCGCAGAGCTTCTCGGAGTGCCTGCGGATGGGCGCTGAAGTGTTCCACGCGCTGAAGCGCACCCTGCACGATCGCGGGCTGGCGACGGCGGTGGGCGACGAGGGTGGCTTCGCGCCCGATCTGGGCTCCAACGAGGAGGCGCTGAGCATGCTCGTAGCGGGGATCGAGGCGGCCGGGTTCACCCCCGGGGACGATGTGGCGATCGCGCTCGACCCGGCAACCAGCGAGCTGTACCGTGATGGCTCATACGTGCTCGAGCACGAGGGGCGCAGCTTGAGCGCCGAGCAGCTGACCGACTACTGGGCCGACCTCGTCGCGCGCTACCCGATCGTGTCGATCGAGGACGGCATGGGCGAGGAGGACTGGGAGGGCTGGCGGACACTGACCGCGCGGATCGGCTCCCAGGTGCAGCTGGTCGGCGACGATGTATTCGTGACGAACACCGAGCGGCTCGGTCGGGGCATCGAGACCGGCGTCGGGAACTCGATCCTGATCAAGGTCAACCAGATCGGCACGCTGACCGAGACGCTGCAGGCGATCGCGATGGCGCGCGCGGCAGGTTACACTGCAGTGATGAGCCATCGCTCGGGCGAGACGGAGGACGTGACGATCGCCGACCTGGCAGTGGCGACCGGGTGCGGACAGATTAAGACCGGTGCTCCGTCGCGCTCCGATCGCGTGGCCAAGTACAACCAGCTGCTGCGGATCGAGGAGCAGTTGGGCAGCGACGCGCAGTTCCCGGGCCGTAGCGCCTTCCGGGCAGGCTAGCGCCGGGCGCACGAGCGAGACCGCCGGCAGGAGGTTCGCGGCAGGACGCGAATGCGGTTCAGGATGCCCGCTGCCTCAGCATCACGCGCACGTTCGAGCCGCCCGCCCGAGGCGCGCTCAGGAGGCAGCGCAGCCAGGCGCTCGGCCGCAGCCGGGCGCTCCGTGGCGGCGGGCCGAAGAGCAATGCCCCGCGTGCGCTGGGATCGGCTGGGCCGCGTGGCGATGTTGTGCGTGCTCGTAGCGCTGATCTACCTGTATGCGAGCGCGGGGGTCCGCATGCTCTCTACTTGGCATCAATCCCGCCACGACGACGCGGCGGTGGCGGCCATGGAACGCGAACACACGCTGCTCGTGCACCAGCACGACGCTCTCACCGGCAACGGGACGCTCGAAGCCGAGGCGCGCCAGCTGGGGATGATGAAGGCCGGCGAGCAGCCGTACGTGATCAGCGGCCTGCCGAACAACTGAACAACTGGGCAGCCGATCGTCAGGCCCGATCGGCGCTGCTACTCTCGCGGCGTGTCGTTCGAGACAGCGATCTACCAGTGGCAGCAGGGCGAGCGCCGGCTGCAGGCTGCGCCTCCCGAGCGGGCCGCGACGATCGAGCGGGTGACGGGCGCGCTGGTCGCCGAACTGCGCAGGCGTCTGGGAGGGCGCTTCTCCGCACAGGAGCTGGTCGACTTGTACGACGGCGGCACAGCCTGGTGCTTGCAGGTGGCGATGAAGCTCGCGCCGGATGACCCGTGGGCGTGGGAGGCCGGCGTGGTGATCGACGCGGCGTTCGGCAGATACTTACGTGACGCCGCCGACTACGCCGGCGGGCGACGGACGTTGTCAGAGGCGTGAAAGGCGCCCTAATCTTCGCCCACTCGGCGGATGACTATGCGGTCCTCCTCGACCTCGACCTCGACGGGTCGGTGGCCGGCCCAGTGCTCGGCGTAGGTCGCGTTCTCCTGGATGGCGGGGTCGAGCCACAGGCCGTATCCCTCCTCGCCATGGTCGAACGTGCCCTCCAGGGGCCCCGTGTTTCGTGAGCCTGAGCGCCGGCCGCGCCCGCCGCGGCGGCTGCGCCGGCGGGTGCGAACCTCGCCATTGTCCTCGGACTCCTCGGGCTCCTCGCCGGCGTCGGCGGCTTCGGCCTTGGCGCGCTCGGCCTCGGCTCTGGCCAGCTCGGCTTCAGCTTCGGCCGCTTCGAGCTCTGCGGCGATCAGCGCGTCGTCCTCGGCGCGCAGGTCGATCTCCTCGGGGTAGTCGCCCGCACCGGCGCCCTCGGTGGTCTCATCATCGCTGATCAGCTCGTTCTGGCGCTTGAACTGCTCGATGTCGCGGACGGTGACCTCAAGCTGGTGAGCGATCCAGGCGTCGGTCCGCCCTTGACGCACCCAGGCGCGGATCTGGTTGAGGTGCGGTCGCAGAGATTTCCGGGGCATGGACGGTCCGGGAGACTAGCGCAAGCGCACGCGTGGCGCGGCGGGCATCCGCTTCGGGGACGGCGCGGACGTACTCATGGGCGTGTTGATACTGGCTTCTGGTGGGAGAGGTTGAGAATTCGGTATCGCTTTCCCCCGGTCCTGGGACTATGCTTGGCGGACCGGCGGTTGGGGATGCGCCGGGTCGCCAATCGGCAAAGAGGAAGGTGCACCGAATGCTGGTTCTGACGCGCAAGTCCAACCAGAGCATCATGATCGGCGACGAGATCGAGGTTTCGGTGCTTTCGGTCATGGGCGAGAAGGTGCGCATCGGCATTCAGGCACCGCAGCGCGTTCCTGTGTTCCGCAAGGAGATCTACCTGGAGATCCACCGCGAAGCGGGTGCGGTAGAGCCGAGCGAGGATGGCACGGGCGCTGGCGAGCACGCTCCGGGCGTGGGCAAGTCCCTACGCGAGCTGGGCGACGCGACGTGAGGACGTCGGCCGGGCCTCGTCGCGCCGGCTAACCCAGCAGCAGGTACAGCGTGCGAAACATCACGACCGTGACGACCAGGGCGGTTAGGATCAGCGTGAGGACGAGCAGCGCGAAGCGTACGGACCCGCGCTTGTGACGGCGGTCGACCTCGCGTTTATGGGCGCGCTGCTCGGTGGTGCGGCGCAGCGAGTCGCGTCGATGGCGATCGAGCGAGATCTCCTTGACGAAGGCTCGCTCCCACTCGGCGAGACTCTGGCGCATCTTCATGGCGACTAGGCGGACGGAGTGAGCGCTTTAGCGCGCTCGTATACGGCGACGAAGCGAAGGTAGTTCTCGGCGATCGTGCGCGCACCTGCGGAGCGCTCGATCTTGCCGTCGACGTATGCCTTCAGCGGGTCCCACCAGATCGAGCGTCCGATCGCGAAGCCGACGAAGCCGTCGACGGGTGCGGCTTGGGTCAGCCAGTGGTCGACCTTGTCGTCATCGGCGCCGCGTCCGAGCACGACGCAGACGACGCCGTCGCGCCCGCCGGTGCGGGCTTGGGCGACGAGCATCTCGCAGTCGGCGCGGTGATCGACGCCCTCGATCTTCCAGATGTCGACCTCGATGCCGGCGTCCTGGGCCTCGGCGATCGTCCGGCGCATCAGCTCGGGGCGCAACTCGACGTCGTAGCGGTTGCTGTCCCCGGCGACGGATTGCAGCTGCGCGTCCTCGGCTGGGACGAGCAGCTCGAACAGGAACTTGCGCTCGTGCTGCTTGAGCCAGTCGCTGAGCGTGCGCAGCTTCCTCAGCTGCTCGCGGTTGGCGGCTGCGTCGCCGTCGGGGTTGTAGCGGACGAGCACCTTGGTGAAGTCCGGATTGAAGCGCTCGATGTGCTCGCCGAAGTCATCGCCGTACTGGAAGTCGAACGTGTTCTGACCTGAGCGCTCGGCGGGCATCGACAGCTTCAGGCCTTTCTCGCGCGTCTCCTGTGGGATCGTCGAGCCGAACTGCTCGTCGACGAGCACGCCGGTGACGGATGGGTCGGCGCCGGCGCCGACCGCCTGCAGCATGCCCTCGAAGATCAGGTGCTTGGCGTCGGCGATGATCGCGGTCTGCTCGGCGTCGGGCTCACCGTCGATGCCGAAGAACTTCTTCTGGAACGAGCCGCGGTGGTCAAACGCGAGGATGTAGAGCTTCTGGTCGTATCCGAGGTTCATGCTCCTGAGTATTCCAGAGCCGCGCGGGCGAACGTCGAGAGGTCCGCGGGCGAACGTCGAGAGGTCCATAGAATGGGTCGTCGATGACCTCTGGTGCCGATCTGTTCGTGGTGTGCAAGCAGTGTGGCTCTGAGGTGAGCCCGTACATCACCGAGTGTCCGTACTGCGGGCATCGATTGCGTCGACGGGCGCCGAAGCTGCCGCGGGCGAATGCGCCGACACGCAACCCGCGCGGTGGAGCCCGATTGACGTCGCTGCTGGGGCGCGCGAAGGCGCGCCCGGGGCGCGCGAAGGCGCGCCCGGCGTCGCGCGCGGGACGCGGCTCCGGTCCCCGCGTGGCGAGCCGGTCGTTGGCGGAGCGGCCGTACGCGACGATCGCGCTCGTGCTGGCGGGGTGCGCGACGTGGATCGTGTGGCATGCGAAACCGGACCTGTACGCGAACATGGCGATCATCGGCCCGCTGCACGGGGATTGGTGGAAGCTGCTGAGCAGCCAGTTCGCGTACCTCGACGGCATCTACGCGTTCGTGGCGCTGCTCACGGTCGCGATCTTCGGCTGGCTGTTCGAGCGACGCCATGGGCCGGCGGCAGTGCTGGGGCTGTTCTTCGGCGCGGGCGCGAGCGGCGCGCTGGTGGCGTGCGCGGTGTATGCGTTCCCGATCGTGAGCGGAGCGAACGCGGCGGCTCTGGCGTTGCTGGCGGCGTGGGCGGTGCCGGACCTGGAGGCGGCGCGCGCGGGCGACTACTACGAGGGCGATCTGCTGGGCGCGGGGGCGATCGCTGCGCTGCTGCTGGCGATCCCGTTCGCGCGTCCGGAGGCTAGCTGGTTGGCTGGCGTCGTCGGCGGGGCGGTAGGCCTGCTGGTGGGCTTCGGCATGCACAGCCTCGACCGGCCGGACTCGTAGGCCGATTTATGATGGTCGGGCGATGACGATGACCAACGCGGTGGTGCTGATCGAGGCTGAGCGCGACGCGCTGTCGAGCCTCGGCGGGGCGCTGGCGGACATCGAAGGTGTCGCGGAGGCGTACTCGGTGACGGGGGAGTGGGATTTCGTGGCGATCGTGCGCGTGCCCGACCACGAGCAGCTGGCGGACGTGGTGACGAGCGAGATCGGCGGCCTGTCGGGCGTGATTCGCACGCAGACGATGGTCGCGTTCGCGGCGTACTCGCGCCACGATCTCGAATCGCTGTTCTCGATCGGCGAATGATCGCCTGAGCGCGATGGTGGCGGTGCCGATGAAGCCTGAGTACGGGCCGACGCTCGGTCGGCTGCTGGCGCCCCGCTGGCGTGCGGCGTCATGGCCGGCGCGCGCGCTGGTGTTGGTCGCGGCGCTGACGCTGACGGTGGTGCTGATCGGTGCGGCGCTGAGCCTGCTGAACGCCACGTACGCGCACGGCGGACGGGTGCCGTTCAGCTTCAGCTACCGCGAGCTGTACCGCGCGCAGCCGGACGGGGGCGGCTACGTGAAGGTGCAGAGCCGCTTCTCGGATGGCGCGCTGAAGTACTCGTTCGCGGTCAACCCGTTGCGCCTGCCGCGGTATGCGAGCGAACCGTCGGCCGAGCTGCCGATCTACACGGCGACGTTGATCCGCGAGCTGGCTCGGCGCTCGCCGGGCTTCGTGCTGCGCGGCGAGGGAAAGACGAGGGTGAACAGCGATCTGGTCGGCTACGAGGTCCTGTACACGGCTGACGTGGAGGGGCGGGAGATGTACGGTCGTGACGTGCTGCTGGTGCCGCCGCGAGCGGGTGCGCGCGACGGCGTGTCGATCGTGATGCTGACAGCGCCGAAGGCGAGCCCACAGGTGACATCGCCGCTGGAAGTCGGGACGACCGGCGTGCTGCTGCGACCGCTGAAGACGTTCAGCTTCGACTAGAAGACCCCTGAAATAGTTCGGCTTCTTCAAGGGTCTTCTAGAGGCTTGATGAGGGTCAGAGGTTCTGATGTGGGTTTGACCGCCCGCGGGCATAGCGGCCTGCTGCGGCGCTTGTGCGACCGACCGGTGATAGCGATGGTAGTTACGTCATGATGGGGGCTTGGTGTACGCGCGAATGGTGCGCGATAGCCATCGTATTTACCTCGTATATACGATGGCTATCCAAGTTACAAAACAGAACACACCCCACGTGCCCCTTTGCAGACCTGCCCTCACGTACCCTCGCAGGCCTGATCGCGAGCAGGCTGCGAGAAACCGCTGGAGAAACCCAGACTTCCGCTGGAGAAACCAGGCTTCAACCCGGATTAGGGGCCTCTAGGCGGCGGGCTGTGCTTCGGCGGGCGGAGCTTCGGTACCGCCGCTGGTGGGCTTGGCCGCGACGCCGTTGCTGCCGTTGGCGCCGTTGGGCGTCGAGCTGACGCCGGCGGGCGGCGGGCTGACTTCGGGCACGGGCACGGCTTCTGCGCTGGGCGGAGCGGTGGCTTCGGGCGCAGGCGGTACGGGCGTGGAGGCTGCGGCGGTGGTTTCGGTGGTCGCGGGCGGCGGCGGGGCGGTTGTGGCGGCGCTGGGAAGTTCGGTGGTCTGGGTGGTGACCTCGGTCACCTGGGTCGCTGACGTCGGCTCGACGGGCTTGGCGGGCGCGGCGGCGGTGGTCGGCTCGGCTGGTGCGGTCGAGGTGGTGGGGGCGGGCGTGCTCGGCGGCGTGGGCATGAGCTTGGCTGCCTTGGCGGCCCTGCGGTGGCGCAGCCGCTGGGCGGCGAGGGCGGCGGCGGCGGTGGTGCCTCCGGCGCTTACGGGCTGCAGCGCTTGGCGAACGACGACGGGTTGACTGACGGAACGCGCGACGGACGCGGTGGCGGCGGTGTGTGGGTGGCGATGGTGGACCGCCCCGGAGTGGTCGGCGGCGACGGCGCCGGCGGTGACGATCGCAGCTGCGGCGAGCCCGGCGACGGCCTTCGTGGCGAGCGCTCCGGCGCCCGCGGTCATCAGACCGCCGGCGACGCCGCTTCCTCCGGTGACGGCCGCTCCGGCACCGACGCTGGCGGTCGCGCTGGCGGTCGCGCCGACGGTGGCGCTGGCGCCTCCGGCTACGTGTGCGCCGCCGGCGGAGGCGGTGGTTCCGAGCTTGGCGAACAGCAGCTTCTTGAACAGCAGCAGCGGCCCGACGGGCAGCACGAGCGCGAGCGCGCGGTTGTTGTCCTTGAGCTGCTTCTTGAAGAACGTACAGCGCTCGCAGCCGCGGACGTGGCGGCGCGCGGGCGTGCTGAGCTTGGCGAGTCCCTCGGCGACCTCGCCGAGCTCCTGGCGAACCTGCTCGCAGCTCAGGTTACGCGCCTCGGCGGCCTCGGCGAGCGAGATGCGCGCGCGCACGAGCAGCGACTTGACGGACGGGATGGTGGTCTCCATGGCGTGCGCGATCTGGTCGTAGGAGAGCGCGTCGATCTCGCGGAGCAGCAGCGCGGTGCGCTGGGTCTCGGGTAGCTGGTGGACGTCGGCGATCAACTCGCGGAAGCTCTCGCGACGCATGACGGTCTCGCCGGTGGAGATGCCGTTGTCGGCGAAGTGCACGTCCATGGAGTCGACGCCGATGGCGGACTGCCGGCGCAGGTGGTTGAGCGAGCGGTTGCGGGCGATGCGGTACAGCCAGGGCCGCACGTTGATCTCGCGCTCGTCGGCGAGCACGGCGTTGAAGGCAGCGGCGAACACCTCCTGCAGAACGTCCTCGGCGTCCTCGCGCGAGGCGAGCATGTGGCGGCAGAAGGACAGCAGCCGCGTCTGGTAGCGGGAGCAGAGGACCTCGAAGGCGGCGTGCTGGCCGCGGCGGGTGAGCGCGATCAGGCGCTCGTCGGATTGCAGGCGCAGCAGTGCCGACGGGCCGCGTAGGCCCGGGACGCTGCTGGGATGTGTTAGGGCTGATGCCTCCATGGACGAGCTGGTAGCTACTGTCCCTCATCAAACACCGTAGCAGTGGGAAAGTTGCTCCCACAGTTGCGGTATTGCTTGCGTAGACTGCCCCGGCCCGGGTGGCGAAACGGTATACGCCATCGACTTAAAATCGATGGCCCGCGAGGGCGTGTGGGTTCGACTCCCACCCCGGGCACTTCATTTGGCGCGGCGTCGTTGGCGGCGTCCTCGACGGCGTCTTTCGGGGCTGCGGGCGGATGCGAACGGATAGAGTCGCGCGGATGTCTACATCGATGACGCAGGAGACGACGACGTTTCACGGCGGCAGGCTGATCGCCCGCCGCTTGAAGGCCCACGGAGTGAGCAAGCTGTTCACGTTGTCGGGCGGCCATCTGTTCTCGATCTATGACGGCTGCCGCGAGGAGGGGATCGAGATCGTGGACGTGCGTCACGAGGCGACGGCGACGTTCGCGGCGGAGGGCTGGGCGAAGGTGACGCGCGAGCCGGGCGTGTGCGCGCTGACGGCGGGCCCGGGTGTGACGAACGGGATGAGCGCGATGGCGTCAGCTCAGGCGAACCACTCGCCGATCGTCGTGCTGGGTGGGCGCGCGCCGGCAATGCGTTGGGGACAGGGCTCGCTGCAGGAGATCGACCACGTGCCGTTTGTGCGGCCGCTGACGAAGCTGGCGGCGACGCCGGGGAGCACGGAGGAGATCCCGAGCCTGGTGGACGATGCGTTCGCGGCGGCGTGCGCGCCGCACGGGGGGCCGGCGTTTGTGGACTTCCCGATGGACTACGTGTTCTCGGAGGCGGCGGAGGTGGAGAGCGAGTCCGAGCCGGCTCGACCGGGGCGCGGCGTGCAGGGAGCGCCGACGGAGGCGATCGAACGCGCGGGCGAGTTGCTGGCGGCGGCGGAGCGCCCGGTGATCATGGCGGGCACGGACTTGTACTGGGGGCGCGGCGAGCAGGCACTGCTGGAGCTGGCGCAGACGCTGAGGATCCCGGTGTTCCTGAACGGGCTGGCGCGTGGATGCGTGGCGGCTGATCACGAGCTGTTCTTCTCGCGCGCGCGCTCGCAGGCGTTGAAAGGCGCGGACGTGGCGATCGTGCTGGGCGTGCCGATGGACTTCCGGCTGGGCTTCGGGGCGTCGTTCGGCGAGGACACGGAGATCGTGGTGGTGGACGTGGCGGAACGAGAGCGCAGCCATCCGCGGGCGGTGGCGGTCGAGTGCTATGGGGCGCTGACGCCGACGCTGGAGGGGATGCGCGCGGCGGCGGGCGGGAGGGCGCTGGCGAGCGACGGCTGGATCACGGAGCTGCGGGCGAGCGAGACGGAGAAGCGCGAGGGCGAGCGCGCGGAGCTGCAGGACGCGCGCTCGCCGCTTCACCCGATGCGGCTGTATGCGGAGCTGGCGAAGGTGATCGACAGGGACGCGATTGTGATCGGCGACGGTGGAGACTATGTGTCGTACGCGGGGCGGGTGGTGGACAGCTACGAGCCGGGCTGCTGGCTTGACCCGGGGCCGTTCGGCTGTCTGGGGTCGGGGCCGGGGTACGCGCTGGCGGCGAAGCTGGCGCGGCCGGATCGCCAGGTGGTGCTGCTGCTGGGCGACGGCGCGTTCGGCTTTTCGGGGATGGAGTTCGACACGCTGGCGCGCCACGGCGTGAACGTGGTGGGGGTGATGGGCAACAACGGCATTTGGGCGCTGGAGAAGCACCCGATGGAGTTCTTGTATGGATATTCGGTGGCGGCGGATCTGCGCCCGGGGACGCGCTACGAGAAGATCGTGGAGACGCTGGGCGGCCACGGCGAGCTGGTGGAGCGCGCGGAGGACGTGGGGCCGGCGCTGGAGCGCGCGTTCGCGGCGGGTCTGCCGGCGCTGGTGAACGTGTTGACGGATCCGACTGTGGTGTACCCGCGCAGGTCGAACCTGGCGTGAAAGACGTTTAGGGCGCACGGCCTGCCGGCCGTGCGGGGGAGGGGTGCGCGGTTATCTGCCCCCGCGTTGGAGCTCACCGCGAGGCCGGCCAGCGGCAGGGCCCCTCGACGCCGCGCAGGCGCTCACCCGAGGCCGGCCAGCCGCAGTGCGCCGCCGTAGAGGATGTCGTGCTCGGAGACCTTGACCTGCTCGAGCTCGAACGCGCGCATGGCCTCGCCGAGCAGGATCATGCCGGCGACGATCGTGGGAGCACGGTCGGGATGCAGGCCGACGACTTGACGGCGCTCGTGTTCGGTCATGTCGGCGAGCCGGGCGAGCAGCAGTTCGACGGTTGCGAGGTAGAGCGTGTAGCCGTGCACCTTGGCGGGGTCGTAGGGGTCGAGCTGCTGGTCGATGGAGGCTGCGGAGGTGGCGGTGCCGGCGACGGCGATTCCGGCGACGACGGGAGCGCGCTCGTCTGGCGGCAGCCCGTCGAGCAGTGTGGTGCGGACGTCGAGCGCGAGCGCCTGCAGCTCGTGCGGGGCGGGCGGGTCGGAGTGGATGTGGCGCTCGCTCATGCGCACGACTCCGGCGTGCAGCGATGTGTGGAAGCCGGCTGTGCGCCCGACGCCGACGACGAACTCGGTGGAGCCGCCGCCGATGTCGATGACGACGGTCGGCTCGGTGGGCGCTGGGCGTCCGGCCATGGCGCCGAGGAACGTGAGCTGCGCCTCTTGCTCGCCGGTGAGTACGCGCGCGTCGAGTCCGAAGTGATCACGCACATGGGCGGCGAACTGGCTGCCGTTGGCGGCGTCGCGGACGGCGGAGGTGAGCACGGCGAGGTTGGCGGTGGCGCCGTGCGAGGTGATCTGCGCGCGGTAGTCCGCGAGCGTGCGAAAGACCCGCTGGGCGGCCTCGTCGGAGAGCGAGCCGCCGGCGTCGACGCCGTCGCCGAGGCGGGTGACGTTCGAGCTGCGGACGAGCTCGCGCACGGAGCGGTCGGCTGCGTCGACGTCGGCGATCAGCAGGCGGGTGGAGTTGGTGCCGATGTCGACGACGGCGACGCGCATGGGCGGAGATGCTAGAGGTGTGTGCGTACACGAGAGCAGAGGCACGCGTACAGCAGAGCAGAGGCATGCGCACACGAGAGCAGAGGCACGCGTACAGCAGAGCAGAGGCATGCGCACACGAGAGCAGAGGTGTGCGTCTCACGAGAGCGAGGGAGAGAGAATGAGCGATGAGCTTGACGGCGGCGTGGCGTTGGTGACGGGCGCGAACCGCGGGATCGGCAGGGAGGTGGCGGGCCAGCTGGCGACGCGTGGATACCGGGTGCTGTTGAGCGCGCGCGACGGACAGAAGGCCGCGGACGCGGCGCGCGAGCTGTCGCAGGCGACGGGTGCGACGGTGGAGGCGATCGAGCTGGACGTGGCGGACAGGCAGACCATCGCGGCAGCGGTCGACCGAGTGCGCTTGGACCGGGGGCGGCTGGACGTGCTGGTGAACAACGCGGGCATCGGCAGTGACTTCGGCGTGGCGGGCGTGGACCCGGACTTCGACGCGATGCAGCGGGCACTGGACACGAACTTCTTCGGCGCGTACCGCCTGACGATCGCGCTGCTGGGGCTGCTGCGCGAGAGCGCACACCCGCGGATCGTGAACGTGTCGAGCGGCATGGGCGGCGTGGCGGAGATGGGCGGCTGGTCGCCGGGCTACCGCGTGTCGAAGGCGGCGTTGAACGCGATGACGCGGATCCTGTCGACGGAGCTGGCGGGCGAGGGCTTCCTGGTCAACTCGGCGTGCCCGGGCTTCGTGAACACGGACATGGGCGGCCCGATGGGGGCGACGAAGTCGGTGGCGGACGGCGCGGCGGGCATCGTGTGGCTGGCGACGCTCGCGGACGACGGCCCAACGGGTGGGTTCTTCCGCGACGGCCAGCCGGTCGCGTTCTGAGCAGCGGCCAAGCGCCCACCGGACGCCACGCACCCGACGGCGCCCACCCAACGCTGGTTTCGTGCACGGTTGTTTGCTAGAACATAGGCAGCGACGCGGGGTGGAGCAGTCTGGTAGCTCGTCGGGCTCATAACCCGAAGGTCGCGGGTTCGAATCCCGCCCCCGCTATGGAGAAAGGCCCTGCAAATCAGGGCCTTTTCTCGTAGGGGATTGCCGCCCATCCCTTGCCCGTGGTTCCAATATGGTGCCAATTTGTTCGGAACGCCGCGTCTGACATCTCAACGGTGGCCGCTCTGAACAGCAGGCGAGGTGGCTACGAGCACTTGTGGCGGTACTGCGAGGCCGGAACGACATTGCGGTTTGGCTCGTCGGGGACCGTAGTCGGGGCCTGGTCGGCAGGAGTCGGACTCAGGCGCGATCGGCGTCTGCTTGCGTCCGCAAGAAGAACTCCAATGTCTGCTTTGGATCGGTGTGTCGCGCGACGAGCAACGCCACGCTTGATCCGGTGGCTGGCACCCGCACCCACGACCCAGAGGTAGAGCGCCAAGCCTACGAAGTTGGCGGCGCGATGTTGCTGCCGTACAGCCAGCTCTTCTGGCGGATCAAGCGCAAGGAGGCCTGCGCGAGCGTCGCCGAGGACTACGAGGTGTCCGAGCGCTTCGTGCGCTACCGGATCAACCGATGCGGCCTGCGCCGGATGTACGACAAGGCGCTCGCTGCCTAACCCGCGCCGATCCCTCAGGGACCCGCGAGCTGCTCGCGCTCAAGTGGCTGGACATCGACTGGCCGGTCGGCCGCGTACGAGTGGCCGACAGCTTCACGCGCGGTCGGATGGATACCCCGAAGTCTCACGAAGGCCGATCGGTGCCGATGGCCGCACGGCTCGCCAGGGAGCTCGCAGGCCTCCGCCAGCGTTCGCGCTTTCGCGCCGACACCGATCTCGTCTTCTGCCATCCCGACACGGGGCACGTGCTCGACCCCTCCAAGATGCGCAAGCGCTTCAAGGATGCCCTTGCCCGCGCGGAGGTGCGGGCGATCACATTCCACGAGCTGCGCCACACCTTCGGCACGCAGATGGCAGCGGCCGGTGCGCCGCTGCGCGCGATCCAGGAGTGGATGGGCCACGCAGACGCCAAGACCACCGAGATCTATCGGCATTACGCGCCCGATCCGTCCAACGGGGCGGCGTTCATTGAACGGGCGTTTGGGGAGGGAGCGGACAGCGATGATGCTCCCTAGATCGGCCCTGTGGGGACTCGGCGGAAGGTCTCTCACACCGTGTGAGAAATGCTGCAGTCCGATATTGCAGCATTGCCGTGGGCTCACGTCACGCTGTTGTTCGACAAGCTCGGGGGAGCAGCTTGATCATAGCCCTTAGGCCAGCTAGGATATGACCACATGGTGACCACAACGTGCCCACAATCCGAAGGACGAGCATGAAGAGCGTCGGAGTCAGGGAGTTTCGGGATCACGCAACGACTTATCTCTCGGGGGCCGATGCGGTGGCCGTAAGCAAGCACGGTCAGGTCATCGGCTTCTACATCCCGCTCGAGCGCAACGAGGACGAGGTGCAGCGGGCTGTCGTCAAGCTGGGCGAGGCGGTTGAGCAGGTGCTCCAAGAGACGGGGATGAACGAGGAGGCGCTGTCGCGGCTCTTCGATCTGCGGCGGCCGCTTCCCGAATGATCGTCGTCGCAGACGCCAGTGTCCTTGTCGGCGAGCTTCTGCGCCAGCGAGGACGAGAGCTTCTCCTGCACCCCAATCTCCGGGTGCTCGTTGCGGAGCATCAGTGGGAGGAGACCGAGCATGAGCTATCTGGTCGGCTGGAGATCCTCGTAGCAAGAGGGATCTTCACGGCCGCGCAGCGCGAGGCTCTGGAGCAGTCCGTACGCGGCCTGATCGATGTGCGAGCTATCGAGGTTGCGCCAAGAGATACCTACGCTGCTCTGGAGTCCACAGCTCTGCGCCGAGTGCCGCGCGACGAGCGCGACTGGCCAACGGTCGCACTCGCGATCGTCCTCGACACTGCCATCCTCACCGGCGACAACGACTTCCTCGGATGCGGCTGTCCGACCTGGACGGTCGAGACGCTTCGACGCGAGCTGGAACTCGACGGGAAGTAGGACCTGACGCGCCGCCGCTGAGGTCTCGCACGCCGTGTGCGAGATCAAGCTTCGATCGAGCATCGGCGAAATGCTCCAGTACCGTGCTGGAGCATTGTCCGCGCTCCCTCGCCGTGGCCACGGCAGTCCTCGCCCAAGGTTCCATTCAAGGTTCCATTCTGAGCAGATCGGACCCCGTCGAACCCGACCTAACCCCAGCAAACACGGGCAACCTGACCGTACCCGACCCCCCTTGGGCGACCTCATAACCCGAAGGTCGCGGGTTCGAATCCCGCCCCCGCTATATACGAATACCCCGACCTTTCCGTTGATTCGGTCGGGGTTTCCGTCTTTTGTGAGCAGGTCGGGACGGACGATCGCCGATAGCTCGAGGGTGTTGTGGGGCTTGTCGTAGATCACGTCGATCTGGAACGCCTCGTAGACGTCGGCAAGTTCGTTGGGTGTGGCCTCATGCAGCATTGATCGCAGGTCAGGAATCACATCGAGCATCGCCAGTATCTCGTCGGGGTGAGTGCCTGTTGGACGCTGGGCCTTGACGGGCTTTTAGCCTAGAGCGCGCTGCCGACCGCGCTTACCTGGCGATGCACGCGCCGCTGATCCCGCTGCTCGCGGTGCTCGTGCTGATCCTCGCCTACGGCTTCATCCACTTCCTTAGCCAAACGATCTGATCCAAGAACCGGGAGGAAAGACAATGCCAATTCTCGATGCGATCTGGTTCAGGCTTCTAGTCTAGGACCACTGTTCTCGGGCCATCTACGGTCGCGGGTTTGTGTATCAATCTCGGAAGCACGAAAGCCCCGGTTTTCCGGTTTTCCAGGGCTTTCGCTTGATAGCGGGGGCTAGGGCTCGGGCGCCGGTGGAGTGGGCGAGCACAATTCCCTCTGCCGGCGGTTTGAGGTCGGCCATCTGCTACCTCCACTGGTTGCGACTCATACCCCGCTTACGGACGGGGCCTGCAGTCGATACCGCGATGGTCGGGGATTCCATCTCGTTCCACGGTACAGCTATAGGCCACCCCGTTTGATCCGATGGCCCTGCCCTCAGTAAATCGGGTCGGCTCACACGAGCTTCTCATCCGCGCGCGGGTCGTGGTGGCCTCCCTCGAGGACGGACGGCCCAGCCGATCGTCGGGCAGTACGCCGCTCGCCGAAAGGCCTGCTGCATTCGCCCCCGACCGGCGCACCCCTGGCAAGACGATCATCCGGATCACCGAAGGCGGGTAACCGGCTATGGGCCGGGTCAGGCGCGCTGCTCCTCGGCCTGGAGCGGCTTGACGCAGGGACAGCCCTCCTCGCCCGGGAGGTACCCTGGTTCCACGTTCGTTCACGCGGTCTCAATAGATGATGGAGTGGGTCGATGCGCGCACATGAGATCACCGTCCGCGCGGTCAGTCCAGAGGAGGCCGATCACGGCGTGGCTGAGTTTTGGCTCGGCGACGAGCTGTTCGGCTTCACCCGGCTCGAGGACGGCGAGCTAGTACTGGGGATTGAGCCGCGCAACGACGGCGCCGCGGTGCTCGTGAATGCGCACAGTCTGGCTGAGGCGTTGGCGCAGGCGAAGGCGCTTCTGGAGTCGTACTGAGTGCGCAGCGAATTGCGGCTCGATCGGAGTGGGCATCCCGAACACGGTTCGTCTCGGCCGACGTGATGTCCCTCGGAAGCTGGTGAACTACTCAGTCCACTCAGCGCCCGCGGAAGGTCGCGTTGCCTGGGCCCTTTGACAGAAGCGACTCGATCCCGTGGGCGAGGTCGTCGGTTTCGAACAGAGTTGCGCACGCGCTTGCGGTCAAAGCGTCCGCCGCGGTCACGCCCTGCTCGCGATAGGCGAGCAGCAGCTGCTTGGTGACGTCGTAGGCGCGCGTGGGGCCGCCGGCCAGCCGGTGCGCAAACGCCAGCGTCTTCTCGTCGAGCTCAGCGTCAGGCAGCACGCGGTTGACGACGCCCCATTCAGCGAACGTCGCCGCCGGATAGGGCCTCGCGGTGAACACCGTCTCAACCGCGCGACCCGTGCCGGCACGCGCGGCGAGCCGGTAGGCGCCGCCGATGATCGGCGTCAGCCCGATCACCGGCTCGGCGAACGCGAACTGCGCGGTATCCGACGCCCAGATCAAGTCCAATGCAAGCACGGTCTCCAGGCCGGCTGCCAGACACAGCCCGCGAACGGCGGCGAGTGTCGGGAACGGCAGGCGCTCGGTGCGGTGCGCGAGCTCCAGAAAGCCCTCGATCCGTGCTTCGCCCTCGGCTTCAGTGAGGTTCCCAAAGACCTCGTCGACTTGTGCACCGGCCGTGAAGTGCTCGCCGTCACTGCGTAGCAGCAACGCCCGGATCGATGCGGCTTCAGCCTCAGCGGTCGCCGCGATCAGCGCCGCGATCAACTCAAGGTTGAAGAGGTTCAGCGGCGGGTTGGAGATCGTGATGATCCCGACGTCGTCGTCCTGCTCAAAGGTCGCCAGGGGCATCGCCGAAACCTACTCTCCCCCCATCATCGAAGTCCGCTCGCCCGGCGAAGCTGACGCTGCGCTTGCCGCATCTCGAACGTCCGACGCGGTGGCTACCTTCGACGCATGGGCGTGTCGAGAAACGCAGCCTGTCCCTGTGGAAGCGGCCTTAAGTACAAGCGCTGCTGCCTTGCGGCCGCCGAGCGCGCCGAACGCGCGTCGCGATTTGATGACGAGGTGGCCGGGCGGATTCAGGATTGGTCGTCCCGCGAGCTGAGCGACGAGATCGGCGCTGCGCTCGAGGAGTTCGCCGGACCTGACCGCCAGATGGATGATGACGAACTCCAGATCTTCACCACCTGGTTTCACGACGATCGTGAGCTCTCCGGTGGCGGAACGCCGGCGGAGCGGTACGTCGCGCGCTCCGACATTCCGCCGATGAACGTGCGGCTGCCTCGCGGATTGCCTCGGCCTCGCTAGGCGTCCACCGCGTGCTCGCGGTCGAGCCGGGGGAGTCGCTTCTGCTGGAGGACATCATCGACGGTGAGCGGGTCCGAGTGCGCAGCGCGAACGTGTCTCGCGATGCGGTCCGCTGGGACATCCTCATCGGTCGGGTCATGGATGGTGATCCGCCAAGCCTCTGGGGCCCCACCCGGTTGCTCGAGCCCTCTGAGGAGCCGGACTTGATCGCCGAGATAGAGCGTCTCGCCGGTGGCGGCGTCCCGTGCACGCGCGACAGCGCGGCGCAGGTGTTCCGCGACCACGCCCTCGATCTGATGCGCTTCCGCCCGCCGAGTTGGGATGTCGAACCGAGCTTCTTTACGGTTGAGGGCGATCCCGTTGTCGAGGGATCGGCGGTCTGGAGCGTGCGGGATGCTCCCGGCGTGCGGGAGCGGTTTTGCGCTCTCGGGGGGCTCGCGCCAGACGATCCGCTCGAAATAGATATCACCGCGAAGCGCGATCGACTCGTTGCCGGCCGCGCCGAGCTGCCTCGCGGCGCGCTCGTGATCGACGCCGCGCCGGCGGGGGGCCTCGACACCGTTTCAACGGCCACCCTCAGGCTCGCGGGGGAGCAGTTGCTCGTCGAGGCGATGTCGCAGGAGCGGCTGGATCACACGATCGCGCTCGTCACGGAGGACTTCGGTGAACTCATCGAGTTTCGCCACCGCGAGGTTGTGCCGATCGCGCGGCGACTCGACGAGCAGCGCGCGATGCCGGACGACGATGAACACCCCTCCTCTGGTCTGCCGGCAGCCGAGGAGCGTCGCCTCGTCGCGGAGTTCATGACCGAACGCATGCACAAGTGGCCGGACGAGCCGCATCCTCTGCTCGGCGGCAGCACGCCGCGGAACGCTGCAGCGGGAGCCGGCCACGCCGACGTTCTGATGCTGGTGCGCGGGATCGAGAACGGCGTTGAGCGCGCTCGCCGTGATGGCGAGCCGTTTGCTGAGGTGGCCTGGATGCGCGACGAGCTGGGACTGGCGGAGGATCTCGCAGCCTGACTCGGCGCACGCCGCGTGTCGATCCCGCGGCGGCTACTGTGCCAAGTCTCGTGCAAACGCTGGACTTCAACCCGTTCGCACATCTGACGGCACCAAATGCCGCGCTGTACCGGCGTGTGATGGGCGAGTTCGTCGCCGCCAAGCGACGGTTCGTCGTGCATCTGCGTTTGGAGGACATTCGTGAGGCGGTCTTGCGGGATCCTTCGGATCGCCAGATCGCTGCGGAGGCGATCGCCGATCCGCTCGCCTTCCCGCTTCAGGCTTCTCGCCTGCTGCATGAAAGCGAAGTGCGCTCCGAAGACCCACGCCTGCTCGTAGGCTTCCTCGGCCAATCGTCGCCCGCTGATGCCGCGGGGGAACCCAGGTAGTTGCGAATCAGCGAGCTCAGGGTCGCTTGTCCACCGATACCGCCGTCGTCGATCGCCAGGGTGCGGAACCCTTCGGAGGCGCCGTAGACCGCAGCCGAAAGCCCCGCCGGCCCGGCACCGACGATGACGAGGTCGAAGTCGCGTCCTCCGGGCTCACCGGGCCGCCCGCGGCGATAGTCAGCTCGGCGTTGCTCGGATCGGAGAGGACTTCCCCGTTGGGGAATATGACCAGCGGTAGCGGCTTGCCGACGCCCGCCTGCGCGGCCAGCGTGTGCCCTTCGGGCGAGTCGAGGAGGCAGAACGTATGGGGGAGGGCGCATCGGCCGAGAACCTCCCGCAGCTCGTGTCCCCGTCCCGTCCAGGACTCACCGACGATGTGCACCGTGTGTGAGGAGAGCCGCCGCGCGTGCGCCCACTCCAGCAGGAAGGTCGTGACCGCCTGATGGAACATCTCGTCCAGGGCGCGCGTCGGCCGGATCAAGTAGTAGTCGATCTGGCGTAGTGCCATCGCCGCGAAGATTGCCTCGCCGGTCGGGCCGTCGCCCCAGGTTGCGTAATCGATCAGTAGGCCGCGCTGCGCCTGCGGGTGGCGCGTTCGCACCGCGCCGAGGAACTCGCTTCCGGGTGCGCCAGCCAACGAATCGCCGGCGAGGACCAGCGCGACCTCCTCGCCCGCGTCGGCGAGCCGCGCGAGCTCGGCGTCCGCCTCTGGCGCTGAGCCGAGGCTGACGATGCGATAGCTCCGCGCGTAGCGATCGCTCAGTTCGCGCTCGATCTCGTGAAGCGATTTCTCGTCTTCGTCAACAGCGAGAATCACGGGACGAAACATGCGCCCAACCGTAACCTCTCGCGCTCGGGCGCGTCGATGGCCCGGAGGGGATCATCGTCGAGCTGGCTGAGCCGATCGGCTGAGGCTCGGCCTTTACGCTCGCCCCGAGTTCTCACAGTCCCCTTACCCACCCTCACCGGCAAGTCAGCGTCAGGTGGTGCTCGATTCCCGCTGCCTCGTGCGCGCTGCTGGTTGCTGGGCTGACGGTGCTCGGGGTTTCGATCCCGTTTGCGCCTGCCCGCGGCGCTCCTTGCCGAGGATTTATGGATGCATGCGACCCTTTGGCCGGTCGCTGGCCTTGACGCTCGCTCTTGTTCGGCTACCGACTGCTATCTCGTTTCGTCTTTCGTCTTCTCCTTATCTCACTCGATCAATGTCGACTGCCAGTTGTGCTCCTGCACGCGGTTGTCGAGCTCGCGACGATGCCGCGACAGATCGTCGAGCCGATTCTGCAACTCGCTGACACGCACGTGGCGCACCGTGCGGATCTCCGAGCGGCTGTACCGCGAGAACCCTCTACTCAGCAAGCCATCGTCGCCAGTGGCTGCCTTGATCGCGGCGCGCAGAGCCCCCTGACGCAGCGCGATCACGTCACGGCGCGCGAGCGCCTCGGTCACCGTCTCCCCGTCCGCGAGTCTGGCCTGGGCGTTTGCGTGGTTGATCTTCGCGATCAGGACTTCGAGCTCATCGCACCGCTGGTCGATCTCCGCCAGCAGCTCGTTCGGGTTTTCGGGTGGCTCCTCGCCCTCCTGGGCCACCACACACGCTCGCAGGCGATCCTGTAGCTGGGCGATCCGCTTCTGCAGGTCGGCCCGGTGGTTGAGTGCTTCTCCAACGATCATGTTCATGGCGTCCAGTATTGCATACTATGAGTAGCATCACGGACTCGCGTTTCAAGAGTCCCTCCCAAGGCCCGCCAAGCGTTCCCGGGCGTTGTCAATCGATCGGCGTGCCGCCGGCGCTACCTATCGTCTGTAGACCCATTGGCTGCATGTTGCGACGATGATCACGGTGGTAGCAAGATCTCCAGAACACGCCTCACTGGGTCTCGCGGTCAGAGAGTTCCGTCTCGCAACCGGCATGTCCCAGGAGGCCTTCGCCGACCAATGCGGTCTGCATCGCACGTACGTTGGCGGCATCGAGCGGGGCGAGCGCAACGTCAGTTTCACCAATCTTCTACGCCTCGCCAGCGGCCTCGGCGTACGCCCCTCAGAGCTGCTCGTGCGCTACGAAAGGTGCCTGCGGCAGATCTGAGCCCGATCGGCAGTGCCGCTCACCCTCAGGGGCAGTGCGCCTCACCCTCAGGGCAGTGCCACTCAACCTCAAGGGTGGTGCGTGTCATCCTCAGGTAGTCGGACGCCACGACCTGAGGCGGAGAAAGCCGGCGCCGAAGATCACTCTTGTGGTTGTTGTGGGCGCGAGCACTCATTCGTACGGTTGCTGGCGTGTTTGACAACCGTCGCGCGCTAACCAAGGTCCCCGAGATCACAGCGATCTTCTGGGTGCTGAAGCTGCTCACCACCGGCATGGGTGAGGCGATGTCCGATTTCCTCGGCCAGAACAGCGTCCCGCTGGCGGCGCTGGTCGGCATCTTCGGGCTGGTCCTCGCGCTGTGGCTTCAGCTGCGTACCGAGGAATACCGCGCGCCGTACTACTGGTTTGCGGTGATGATGGTCGCGATCTTCGGCACGATGGCTGCCGACGGGGTTCATATCGGGGCGAGCCTGCCGTACACGGTCACGACCCCGCTGTACGCGATGCTCGTGGCGGCGATCTTCTACTTTTGGTATCGAAGCGAGGGCACGCTGTCGATTCACAGCATCACGACCCGCCGGCGCGAGTGCTTCTACTGGGCGGCCGTCCTCGGAACGTTCGCGCTAGGCACGGCCGCCGGCGACCTCACCGCGCTCTCGCTCAACCTCGGGTACTTCCCGTCGGTCCTGCTGTTCGCCGCGATCATCGCGATCCCGGCGATCGGTTGGTGGCGATTCAACATGAACCCGATCTTCGCCTTCTGGTTTGCCTACATAGTCACGCGGCCACTCGGTGCATCCTTTGCCGACTGGTTCAGCAAGCCGCAGTCGAAGACCGGCCTCGGCCTCGGGGACGGCACCGTCAGCGCACTCGCGCTGATCGTGTTCATCGCGCTCGTCGCGTACGTGACCGTCACCAAATGCGACGTCCAGAGCGAACACGAGCCCGTGGCACACGCGAGCATGCAGCCACTGCTCGTTCAAGAGTCCGAGTAGCAGCGCAGCGCTGAACCGGCAATATGTGACCTGTGAGCGACGATTCGGATGAGCTGCTCGACAGGCTGCTGACCCAGCGGGTGCAGCGTCTGGTGTCGTTGAGTGCCCGCCACCCGCTCGCGATCGATCTTGCGATCGTCGTCGGCCTGGCCTGCTTGGGCTTCGTCGGGCTGGCCAGCCAGCAGCGTCTGCAGCCGCTGCCGCTGGTCTTCTGTGTCGCTGTCTGTGCGCCGCTGTTGTTGCATCGCCGCAGCCCGTTTCTGTGCTTCGCCGCGGTCGCCGGTGTCGCCTTCGCGCAGTGGCTGCTGGCCGGGCCGCTGCTGGCTGACGCTGCAGTGCTCGTCGCTCTGTACTGGGTCGCGTTGGAGGGAACGCTCGCAGAGGTCCTCGTCGCCGCCGTCACGGTCGAGATCGGCGCGATCATGGCAGCCGTCCGCTGGTCGACTGTGCAGCCGCTGAAGGCTTGGGTGGGGCTGACCGGCTTGGCCGTAGCGGCCGGCGTGCTCGGCGTCACGATCCGTCAGCGACGGACGATGCTGATCTCGCTGCACGAGAAGGCCGCGCGACTCGAATTCGAGCGCGACCAGGAGGGCCGCCTGGGCGCTGCCGCCGAGCGAGCACGAATCGCGCGCGAGATGCACGACATCGTCGCCCACAATCTGAGCGTGATCATCGCGCTTGCCGACGGCGCCTCCTACGCGATGGACTCCTCGCCCGAGCGCGCAGCTCAGGCAACGCAGCGGGTATCCGCGACCGGTCGTCAGGCGCTGCTGGAGATGCGCCGGCTGCTGGGTGTCCTGCGCGAGGATTCATCAGCGCAGCCGCTCGAACCGCAGCCGAGCCTCGATCGACTCGATGAGCTGCTTGCGCAGGTCAACGCGGCGGGAATCCCGGTGACGCTGGAGCTGGACGGTGACCCGCGAGCGCTGCCCGACGGCGTTCAGCTGACCGTCTTCCGCGTCGCCCAGGAGGCCCTGACGAACACGCTCAAGCACGCAGCGCGTCCCGCCCGCGCGCACCTAGCGCTGCGCTGTCGTCCTGGATGGCTCGATCTCGAGGTGACCGACACGGGCGAGACGCACGATGACGACGGTCGGGGGCAGTCCATGGCGGTGTCCAGTGGGCGCGGGCTGCGGGGCATGCGCGAGCGCGCGGCAGCGTATGGGGGCATGCTCGACGCCGGCCCCGGTCCGGAGGGTGGCTGGCGTGTGCACCTCAGCCTGCAACCCGACGTCGAGGTCGCGTCGCAGTGAGCACCTCGGTTCTACTCGCGGATGACCAAGAGCTGATGCGAATGGCGTTTCGCATGGTGATCGAGACCCAGCCCGACCTCTCGATCGTCGGCGAGGCGTCGAACGGGCGCGAGGCCGTGGAGGCCACGCAGCGGCTGGCTCCGGACGTTGTGCTGATGGATGTGCGCATGCCCGAGATGGACGGCGTGCAGGCCACCCGCCTGATCGTCGAGTCGCAGAGCAGCGCGCGGATCATCATCCTCACCACCTTCGACATCGACGAGTACGTCTACGCGGCGTTGCGCGCGGGAGCGAGCGGCTTTCTACTCAAGGACACTCCGCCGGCTGACCTGCTTTCCGGTATCCGCGCGGTCGCCAGCGGCGACGCCGTGGTCGCGCCGAGCGTCACCCGCCGACTGCTGTCGACCTACGCCCACCGTCTTCCTGCCCCCGGCCGGCCCGATCCCGCGCAGCACGAGCGCCTGGACTCGCTGACTCCGCGCGAGCACGAGGTCCTGTTGCTCGTGGCTGGGAGCCTCTCGAACGCCGAGATCGCCGAACGGCTGGTGCTCTCCGAGGCGACCGTGAAGTCCCACGTCGGTCGCATCCTCGCGAAGCTCGAGTTGCGTGATCGTGTGCAGATCGTCGTGTTCGCGTACGAGACAGGGCTGATCACGCCATCGCGAGCCTGACCGGGCAGCCGCATCCGATGAGCGTTCCAGTGGCATGAGCGGCGCCGAGTTCGGGCTCGCTCTCTCGGTGTTCCTCGCCTGCGCCGTCGAGGCGGTAGAGGCGCTGACGATCGTGCTGGCTGTCGGCACCAGCCGCAGCTGGTCATCGGCGCTCAGTGGCGTGGGCGTCGCCGCAATCGCGCTCGCCGCGATCGTCGCGCTGCTCGGGCCGGCGCTCACGTCGCTGCCGATCAATGCCTTGCGCGTCGTGATCGGCGGCTTGCTGCTGACCTTCGGGCTGCAGTGGCTGCGCAAGGCAATCCTGCGCTCGGCTGGATTGCGGGCCAAGCACGACGAGTTGGACGCCTATCAGCAGGAGGTCGCCGCGGCTAGGGCTGCCGGCATGCCGGCCCCGGGGTTCGACGGCTACTCGTTTGCGATCGCGTTCAAAGGCGTGCTGCTCGAGGGGCTCGAGGTTGCGTTCATCGTACTCACGTTCGGTGCCAACCAGCATCGCGTCGGCCTGGCCGCGGTGGCGGCTGCGCTCGCTGTGCTCGTGGTCGTGCTCGTCGGCATCGTCGCTCGGGCTCCACTGGCAAGGGTCCCGGAGAACACGATCAAGTTCGCCGTCGGGGTGATGCTCAGCTCGTTCGGGATCTTCTGGGGAGCTGAGGGCGCGGGAGCTGACTGGCCCGCCGGCGACGCAGCACTTCCTCGCGATCATCCCGGTTGTGTCGATCGCGGCGCTCGCGATCGCTTGGACCGCAGGACGAACCGCGCATCGAGCATCGCGCGAGCGTCGATCCACCGACGTTCAACGAATCGCGCGGATCGGCGAGGCTCAGCACAGCAAGCGGGTACCGGCCTTCATCCTGGCGGCGTGGGAGTTCGTCGTCGGCGACGACTGGCGCATGGCCCTCGGCGTCGCGCTCGCGCTCGCGCTGACCGCGTTGCTTGTGACCGCCGGTCTGCGAGCCTGGTGGGTGATGCCTGGCGCCACGCTTGCGCTGCTGTCGCTGTCGATCCGCAGGGCAGCCGACGACGTGGACGGCTCACCCTAACCGGCGTCGTTGTCGGTGACCGCAGCCATGAGCTCGCGTGCTAGATATCGGCGCTGACCGCGAGGTCCGGCATTTCCCTCCTCCAACACTCCGACATCCTCTAGCTGGCGCAGTAGTTTAAGTGCAGTGGGCCTAGTGACGCTGAGACTCTCCTCGACAGCTCGCGAAGACACGATCGGGGTCTCGCAGACGAGATCGACGAGAAGCATCGCCTTGCTCGATGCGATTGTCGAAGCAGCAGCCCGGTAGCGCTCACGGAGCTCGACTATCCGCTGGGCTCGCCCCACGGCGTCAGCCGCTTGAGTGTGGACGGAAGTCAGGAACAGTTCGATCCAGGGCAGAATGTTGCCCTGCTCTCGGGCCGTCTGAAGGGCTTGGTAGTAGCTGTCACGCTCGCGCTCGAGATAAGCGCTGAGATAGAGAAGGGGGGCGGGTAGTCGACGATGTTCCACCAGCATGAACACCGAAAGCAGACGGCCCAGCCGCCCATTCCCATCCAGGAATGGGTGCAGTGTCTCGAACTGGTAATGCAATAGCGCATTTTGGATCAGCAGCGGGACCTCCGCATCCTCGTGCGCATACCGCTCCCAGTCCCTGAGCAGTGCGGAGAGCTCCCCTGGCGGCGGGGGTACGAATCTTGCGGTTGCGACAGTCGAGCCACCCTCCCCGACCCAGTTCTGCGTCGTGCGGAACTCGCCGGGCATACGCTCACGTCCGCGTACGCCGGCCAACAGGCGACGATGCATCTCTCGGATCAGGCGGACGCCGAGCGGTAGTTGCTCCAGCTGACTCAGTCCCCATTCGAGGGCGTCGACGTAGTTCAGCACCTCCTCCACATCCGGGTTTGGTTGATCTCCGGTGGCCTGGGTCTCGAACACATCTGCAAGCGAGGCTTGTGTCCCCTCGATTCGAGTCGAGGAGAGTGCCTCGCGCAGCAAGTACGGACGAATCAGCAGATACGGGTTTGGCATGAGCTGCCCCGCCCCTGCTAGGCGTCCGAGTGAGGACTCGGCGTCAGCGAGCAGCTTGATTGCTCGGCCGGGGAGCTCAATTTTCCGTGGGATTGGCGTCGGGAAGTAGGCGACAAACCCATGACGGCCCGGGGTGCGCCGGGGCTCGCCAAAGGCACTCCTCACGTATCGGTCTAGATCCATAGATCTAGACTAACGTCTGTAAAGGATAGGCGACAAAACTTTAGAGAGCGGCTGTGACCGTAAAGCCTTCTAGACAGTCGTCTGACTGCGATATGTCACGTGTGGTGCGGGTGGATCAACGAAACCGCAAACGGCGCCACCGCAGCGGATCAGGACGCCGTCGGCTGCGCCACCGGCTCGGGCGGCCGTGCCGGCGCGACGGCGGGAGGCCGATAAAAGTCGCGGGCGCGGACCAGCGCCACCCCGGCGATTGCCCCCAGCAGCACGATCGCGGCTCCGATCGCCAAGAGCTCGTTCATACCCGACACGAACGCGTGATGCGACGCGCTCAGAACACCGTGATCGGTGGGCGCGGCCTTCTGCGCGGCCTTCGTTCCACCGGATGCGAGCGCCTTTGCCACCTGCCCCGCAGGGTGTCCAAGTTGACTCCCCAGCGAGGTCGTCAGGTGATGCTGAAAGATCGCTCCCAGCGCGGCCACCCCGGTCGCCAGGCCGCCGATCCGGAACGTGTTGCTGATCCCGGATGCCATGCCAGTGCGCTGCGGCGGGACGACGCCCAGCCCGGTCTTGGCGATCGCAGGGTTCGCGAGCCCAATGCCAACACCCGTCAGCAGCAGACCAGGGACGAGCGCCGTCCACGTCGAGCTGGTCGTCAGGCCGTGCATCAGCGCGAGTCCCGCGGCGGTGATCGCCAGGCCTGCACCCAACACCACCCCTGGCGGGCGGTTCTCGACCAGCGAGCGCGACGCGAGCGGTACCACGAAGCACAGCACCGTCGATGGCAGCAGGCACAGGCCGCCGACCAGCGGCGAGTAGCCGAGGTCGTTCTGAAGGTAGAACGTCAGGTACGGGTAGATCGCGAACATGCCCGCGCCGATCGCGAACGTCGCAGCGGACACGCCGACGAACCCGTGGTTGCGAAACAGCGACAGATCGAACATCGGTCGCGGGTGGTGCAGCTCGACGATCACGAACGCGACCATCAGCAGCACCGATCCGGCCAGCAGCGACACGATCAGCGTGCTGCCCCAACCCTCTTCGTTGCCGCGCAGCAGTCCCAGCATCAGCACGAACAGCGAGCCGGAGAATGTGACCAGGCCGCCCCAGTCGAGCCGCTTCGCTCCCGGGTCGCCGATGTTGACCATCCGCGATACGGCCAGCACGACCGTGAAGATGCCGACCGGCGCGTTGACGAAGAAGATCCAGCGCCAGCCGAGCGTGTCCGTCAGGCCTCCGCCCACCAGCGGCCCGACCGCCACCGCGACGCCGACCGTGGCGCCCCACACGGCGATCGCCTTGCCGCGCTCCGGCCCCTGGAACTCTTGACCGATCAGCGCCAGGCCCGTCGCGAACATCGCCGCGCCGCCGAAGCCCTGCAGCGCGCGCGCCGCGATCAGCAGCGTCGCGCTGTTCGCCGCCCCGCATAGCAGCGAGGCGACCGTGAACACGCTGATCCCGACGACGAACACCGCCTTGCGCCCGAAGCGGTCAGCCAGCGACCCGAATGTCAGGATGAACGCCGCCAGCGTCAGCGCGTACGCGTCGATCACCCACTGCAGGTCGGTGAAGCTGCCGCCGAGATGACGCTGGATCGTGGGCAGTGCCACCTGCACCACCGTCACGTCCACGAGCAGCATGAAGGTCGAGCCGCACACCGCGATCAGCGTCAGCCAGCGCCGCTCCATGGCTACGAAACCGAAGTCCCGCGCAGCGTCTGCAGCGCGTGGATCTCTTCGAGCGTCTCGCGCAGCGCGATCACCCGATCCTCCCCGACCGCGTCGGCCCACTCGCACTCGAGCTCGGCGAAGATCTCGCGGCCGAGCAGCAGCATCTCGCGGCCACGTGCGGTCGGCACGATCAGCTTCGCGCGGCCGTCCCGCGGATCGGGCACGCGCTCGATGTAGCCGAGCGCCTCGACGTTCGCTACGTGCTCGCCGAACGCCTGCTTGCTCATCCCGGATTTCTCGGCAAGCTCGGACAGCGGCGAGCCGTCCACCTCCAGGTAGCGCAGGATGCAACCGTGGGATGGGCGCAGGCCGGGGTACCCGGCGGCGATAAGGCGGCGGTACATCTCCTCGACCAGATCCTCCTTCACGGAGCCGAGCAGCGCAACGATGTGCTGGGTCGTGGTGAGGGTGGCCATCCGGGACTCGACTCCTACTTAGGGGGCCCGCTGCTACTTTGGTAAGGTGACCTGACTACAAGGGCTCCTTACTATTCTAGTACCCCCTCGGGAAGGACTTCAAGATGGAACGCAAGTGGTGGACGCTGATCGCAGTGTGTGTGGCGACGTTCATGCTGCTGCTCGACATCACCGTCGTCAACACCGCGCTGCCGAGCATCCGCAAGGATCTGAACGCCTCGTTCACCGACCTGCAGTGGGTCGTTGACGCTTACGCGCTCACGCTCGCCGCGTTCGTCCTGACATCCGGCTCGATCGCCGATCGTGTTGGGCGCAAGCGCGTGTTCACGATCGGCGTCGCGATCTTCACGTTCGCCTCGCTGCTGTGCGGCCTGGCCGGATCGGCCACCGTGCTCAACCTCTCGCGCGCGCTGCAGGGCGTCGGCGGGGCGATCATGTTCGCGGTATCGCTGGCGCTGCTCGCGCAGGAGTGGCGCGGGCCCGAGCGCGCGACCGCGACGGCGATCTACGGCGCCACGATCGGCGTCGCCGTCGCGCTCGGACCGCTCGTCGGCGGCGCGCTGACGACTGCGATCGGCTGGCAGTCGATCTTCTTCCTCAACATCCCGATCGGCATCGCCGCGATCGCGGTCACGATCCTCAAGGTCGCGGAATCCCGCGACGAGACGGCTCGTGGCATCGACTGGGGCGGCACGGTCACGTTCTCTGCCGCCAACGCCTTGCTGGTGCTGGGACTGCTGCGCGGCAACGACGACGGCTGGACATCGACGAAGATCCTCGGCCTGCTGATCGCGGCCGTCGTGCTGTTCGTCGCGTTCGTGATCATCGAGCTGCGCGTCGCACAGCCGATGCTGCCGCTGCACCTATTTCGCAACCCCGCGTTCACCGGCGCGCAGATCACCGCGTTCACGCTCAGCGGCTCGATGTTCGCGCTGTTCCTGTACATCACCCTGTACATGCAGGAGATTGAGCATCTCTCACCGCTGCAGGCCGGGCTGCGCTACCTGCCGTTCACCGTTGGCTCGTTCTTCGTCGCCGGCGCCACAGCGTCGCTCGAGGGCAAGGTCGCGCCGCGATTCCTGCTGTCGGCCGGCCTGGCGATCACCGGCGTCGGCCTCGCACTGATGAGCGGCGCCAGGGCAAACGATTCGTGGACCGTGTTGCTACCCGGCTTCATCGTCGGCGGTCTCGGCGTCGGGTTGGTCAACCCCGTGCTCGCGAACGTCGCGCTGTCGACTGTCCCCGAGCGGATGAGTGGTGTCGCCTCCGGCATCAACGACACATTCCGCCAGGTCGCGATCGCGTCCGGCACGGCCGGCCTTGGGGCGCTCTTTCTAGCGCTCTCCCAGCAGCGAATCGAAGACCTGCTGCCGACGGTCGGTAGCCCGCAGGCGCGCGGCCTGGCCGAGGCTGTGTCCTCGGGCACGCTCCCACACGGCGCGCCCGCGCGTGTCGTCGACGCCGCACGCGAGGGCTTCGCCCACGGCTTCTCAACGATCCTGCTCGCCGGCAGCGCGCTCGCGCTGATCGGTGCGCTGTTGGCGCTGTTGCTGGTCCGCAACGTAGATCAGGTCCACGAGGAGGCAACCGACGTCGTCGGTGAGCCACTTGCGGCCTGACCGAGCGCCCGCGACAGGTGTCCGCTGGGGGTCACGGCGGATATAGATCCCGGTGCGTCCCGCCGAAGCTGATCGCGAGCGCATATGTTCACGACGCACCCCCAGAAAGACGCCCAATCCACACCGGAGGCCTTTCGCGGTGCGCAGGCCGACCTGGTAGCCCGCGGCACGGGGCTGCTGTCGATCGTCGGCGGCATCAGTGCGCTGGCGTTGATGCCGTTCTATCCGCCGACTGTCGCGATCGGCACGATCGGACTGCTGCTGGTGCTGCCGGCCAGCCTACTGTCGATCGTGTTCGGGACGCTCAACGCCACGCTCACGGTGCGTCCGAGCCCGCGCGCGGTGTACGCCAGCTCGTTCAACGGCGTGGCTCAGATCGCGCTGCTGCAATGGCTGGCCGGAGGCGGCAAGGCCCCGTACCTGCAACTGCTGCTGCTACCGACGCTCGGCGCTTCAGCCAGCCAATCCGTACGTCGCTGTGTGCCCGTGCTGATCGCGGCTGCACTTGCTGCTCTGTCACCGCTGCTGTACAGCACGATCGACATCGCAGCGACTGTCACTGAGTTCGCGCTGCTGAGCTTCATCAGCCTGATGATGGCGGCTGTGATCACCAGCACCCGCACGCATCGCGCTCGCCTGAAGGACGCCAGCGAATACGCCAATGAGCTCGCGCATGTCGATCCGCTGACCAGCTTGCCCAACCGCCGGGCGTTCGACGAGACGCTCGCGCATGAGATCGACGGCGCGAGCCTCGCCGACGCCCCGATGTCGCTGCTGCTGTGCGACGTCAACTCGTTTAAGCACGTCAACGACACACTCGGTCACCCGGCCGGAGATCGGGTGCTGCAGGCGATCGCAGCCGCGCTCAGCGGCACGATGCGCGGCCCGGACGTCGCCTTTCGCTGGGCCGGCGACGAGTTTGCGCTGATCCTCAGCGGCACCGATGCGGCCGGTGCCGGCCGCATGGCCGCACGGGTGCGCGAAGCTGTCACGCAGCACTGTGCTCGGGAGACCGGCTGCATAATTACGATCGGGACCGGCGTCGCCGAGCTGCGTGCGGGGATGACCGCGCAGGAGTTGCTCGCGGACGCGGACGCTGCCCTGTTCGAGCACAAGGCCCACCCGCTGCGCGAGGCCGACGCCGCGGCTTAGTCCAGGCACGCGACCCTCAGCCTGCGGGCGCCGGCGACTCGCGCTCGACGTCCACGTCCGACGTCCGACGACCGACGACCGACGACCGACGGTACTGTAGCCGCAGGGTCAGAGATGGCGAAAGGCCTGAGGGAGCGTAGATGGACGAGTCCGCAGCGACGCACGCGAAGGTTGTGATCATCGGCACTGGGTTCTCCGGCCTGGCGATGGCGATTCGACTGAAGCAGCGCGGGATGAACGAGTTCGTCGTGCTCGAGCGCGCTGAGGACGTGGGTGGCACGTGGCACTACAACACCTACCCAGGGTGTATATGCGATGTCCCTTCCCACCTGTACTCGCTGTCGTTCGCACCGAACCCGAACTGGTCGCACACCTACTCGCCGCAGCCGGAGATCCAGCGCTACCTGCGTGGCTGCGTGGAGCGGTTCGGGATCAGCCCGCACCTGCGCACCGGCGTCGAGGTGCTGAGTGCGAGCTGGCAGGAGGACGAGCAGCAGTGGAACGTCGAGACGAGCGTCGGGACGTTCACGGCGAGCGTCCTGGTGAGCGGGATGGGCCCGTTGACCGAACCGACGATCCCCGACATCGCCGGCCTCGAGCGCTTCGCGGGCAAGACGATGCACTCGGCACGCTGGGATCACGACTATGACCTGCGCGGCAAGCGCGTCGCCTCGATCGGCACGGGCGCGTCGGCGATCCAGTACGTGCCGGCGATCCAGGGCGAACTCGAGCAGCTGTACGTCTTCCAGCGGACCGCGCCGTGGGTGATGCCGCACGGCGATCGTCCGATCACCGATTTCGAGCGCTCGCTGTACAGCCGCGTCCCGTTGGCGCAGCGGCTGGTCCGCGGTGCGGTGTACGCCAGCAAAGAGCTACTCGTGTTCGGCTTCGCCAAGGAGCCGCGCCTGATGGGGCTGCTGGAGAAACTCGCCCGCGCGCACATCCGCAAACAGGTCTCCGACCCGCACTTGCTCGAGCAGGTGACGCCTGACTACACGATCGGTTGCAAGCGGATGCTGCCGTCCAATCGCTGGTACCCGGCGCTGGAAGAGTCGAACGTAGAGCTGGTCACGGCTCCGATCGGCGAGGTGCGCGAGCACTCGATCCTCGACGCAGGCGGCGTCGAGCGGGAGATCGACGCGATCATCCTCGGCACCGGCTTCCACGTCACCGACACGCCGTACGCACAGCAGATCCGCGGCCGGGACGGAACGCGAATCAGCGACATCTGGAAGGGCAGTCCGCGTGCCTATCTCGGTACCGCGGTACCCGGGTTCCCCAACCTGTTCGTGCTGCTCGGTCCGAACACCGGGCTTGGACATAGCTCGATGGTGTACATGATCGAGTCGCAGATCGAGCACGTGTTGCGCGCACTCGACGCGCTGGACCGCAGCGGCTCGCAAACAATCGAAGTACGTCCGGAGGCTCACGCCGAGTTCAACCGAGAGGTCGACGAGCGGATGCAGGGCACCGTGTGGGACACCGGCGGCTGCTCCAGCTTCTACATCGACTCAAGTGGGCGCAACGCAACCCTGTGGCCGGACTGGACGTTCCGCTTTCGCCAGCGCGCGACGCGCTTTGATGCTGCGGCCTACACGCTGACCAAGCGCAAGGCTAGGCCAGGCCGGCGAGGAACTCCAGCAGCCGTGCGTTGAACAGCTCGGCGGCCTCACGATGCGGCCAATGCCCGGCGCCGTCGGCGATCAGCACTTCGCACGACCCTCCGAAGCCCTCCGGTGAGCGCTTGAACGCTTCGACGTCGACGATGTCGGTAGTGCCGCCGACGACCAGCGCGGGTGGTGACAGCACGCTGAGATCGGCGGGCTTGGAGTCGCGGTAGTAGCCCAGCGCGCTGTCCAGCACGAGCGGGTCGGCGAACGCGCGCTTGACGTCGGCCAGCGTGGCGTCGCGCTCAGGACCAGACCATTCGGGCGCCCAGCGGCGCATCAGCACGTCGAGGTAGGCGAAGTCGTTGCGGCTCGCCAGCCAGCGACCGCTCGGCAGGCTGAGCGTGATGAAGTGCCGCCCGCGCCAGATCAATCCTGGCGACCGCTCGAGCAGGCGCAGATGCGGGATCGCGACCCCGCACACGCCGCGTACCCGCTCGGGCGCGAGCTCGGCCGCGCGGTAGACAACCGAGGCGCCCCAGTCGTGCCCGACAAGCACCGCGTCCTCGGCGCCCAGCGCGTCGAGCAGGCGGATCGCGTCCTCGGCGATCTCGCGTCCGGTGTAGCCGCGGCCGCGGACGATCGTGTCCGGGTGGTAGCCGCGCAGGTACGGGACCACCGTGCGGTAGCCGGCGGCGTTCAGCGCGTCGCGCGTCCCGGCCCAGCCGTTCGGCGTGTCCGGAAAGCCGTGGAACAACACCACCAGCGGCCCGTCGCCGGAGTCGGTGTAAACGAAGCGCTGGCCGTTGTGCTCGGCCGAGCACTCGGGCGGATTGTCGAGCGGGTCCATCTATTTCTCCTCGTCGAGCGTCCTGGGCTGGCCATCGTATGGGCTAGCCATCGAGCAGCGCAGCGAGCTTGGCCGGGTGTCGTGGTCTGCGCGGAACTTGGCGATCAGTAGGCGTGAGCTGCGCTCCCAATCAGTGAACATGTCGCGTCGGGCGGGATCGGTGAACGTCAGCCAGGCGTGGTTGCGCGATGCGGCTTAGCTTAGCCGGGCTTCTGTCCGTCGCTGTCGTTTGCGACATGCTCCGCCCAGAAGCCGACCGTCCCGCGCTCATGCCTTATGCCGAGATCGAGCGCGAGCCACGGCCCTCGCCGGCCGGCTCCGTCGTCGTGCTCGCCGTAGGCTTCGTATTCGGCGAGCTTTTGACGATGGGTCTCTACCTGGACCTCGGCCAACTGATCCACGTCTGCTCCGAAAAACAGCTTCAGTAGTGCCAGATCTCGTAGCACATACGGCTCGGGTGTGAGCACTCCCAGCCAGGCCTCAAACGCCTCCTCTCCGCGATCGGTGAGGCTGTAGCGCTTGCGGCGTCTGCCCTCCTGCTCTTGGCGCTCCGTTACATAGCCCGCGCGTGCGAGACGTGCAGGCTCCGCGTACAGCTGAGAGTGCGGCAGCGTCCAGAACTGTCCGACCGATGCTGAGGCTATCCGCTTGAGGTCATACGGGGTGGCCTCTCCAAACATCGACAGGAGGCCAAGAACGATGTGGGAGGTGGGCGTGAGCTCGATCTCTTTGGGCATACGCGTGGAGCCTTGCTATGATCCGATTCAGACGGTCTGTTTCGGATATAAATGAGAGCATAGTCAATGCTGGAGGCGAGCTTAGATGACCGAGCCCAAAGCAAGCAGCAGAGTGCTGGTCGTGCGCCTGACGTTGCTCCTGCTGGCGTCCTTCGCGCTAGCGGGCGACGCGTCGGCCGCTCCCGCGGTGACACTCAAGGTGAACGCCGTCCCGATCCCGGGCTTCCATGGGACGGGCGACATCCTGGGAGCGGGCACCGAGGTGGAAACCCAAGTCACGATCAGCGGCACGGAATATGGAGGTTTCCCCTCTCCCCTGACGGGGATCAATATCTTCGCGCCCGAGGGCGGCAGGGTGACTCCGACGGGATTCCCGACGTGCGCGTCGTCGGTGCTCGAAGCCCGCGGAGCGCTGGGCTGCCCCAGGAGGTCGCGAGCCGGGCCGCAGGGTGTCGGCCTCGGCGTCGTCAGCTTCGGCGACGAACGTGTGCCGGAGACCGTCTCGATCCAGCCATTCTTCGCCCCTGGCGGTGGCCTGACCTTCTTCGCCAAAGGCGATACCCCCGCGTCATTCGAATTGCTCGAACCAGGGCACTGGGTCTCGGCGAGCCCTCCGTTCGGGCACGAGTTGATCGTCGAGGTGCCGCTCGTCGAAACAGTGCCCGGAGCAAATGACGCATCGATCCTCTCTTTCAAAGTCAAGGTCGGCGCGGCGTACAAGAGGGGTGGGAAAGCAGTCTCCTACCTCACGCAGCCGAGGAAATGCCCGCGCGGCGGCTTCCCGGTGAAGATGGAACTGGAGTTCCTGAGCGCCGAAACGGTCCCCGTCTCGACCCTCGTGCCATGTCCTCGACGTTGACGGATCGTTCGCTTCCCGCGAGCTGACCGAACCGACGGCGAACTGACGGCCGCGGGGCGCGGCCGCGCGTCGATGTCTTAGTCGCGATCTCCCGGCCAGATGCCTGTGAAGCCGGCGAACGCGCGGCGCGAGCCGTGGTCGGCCAACCCCTTCACCAGGCGGAATAGGGCGCCTTCGACGACCAGCGCGAGCGCGAGCTTGCCGATACGCGCGGAGCTTTCCTGTGACTTCGGGGGTTGCCCACTGTCGAGAGATCCCCACACCCCGGTGAACAGCCGCTTGCCGATCCTGCCTGCGAGTAGGCCGGCCACGATGCTGAAGGGACTGAAGATCAGCTTGCTCATCGTGAAATCGAAGCGTTGCTAGCTGCTCCGAAGTCTAGAGGCTTGATGTGGGTTGATCGCCAGCTCACGACAGCGCGCCGTGTGACTGCGCTCGCGCCCAGCGATAGCCATCGTATCTAAATCGTATATACATTTGCTATCGCAGCGCGTAAGGCATAACACACAGCTAACACACACGCTGCCCTATGCGGGCGATTGTACCGTTCGATAGGGGTGCAGATCAGTACCTGTTGCCCGGTACGGCCTCCGGGCACTCCGCTTAGCTTAGTCGCGCGACACGATCGCCCGGTCGTGCCCGGTGATCAGGCCAGCGACATCCCGGCGGCGACGTCGACCTGGACGAGTCGCGGGCCATCCTGGGCCAGCGCGTCGGCCAGCGCGACGCGTGCAGTTGATCGCGCTCGGTGACGGATACCGACGGCACGCCGTAGCTCGCGGCCGTCGCTGCCACGTCCAGGTCGGGCAGGTCGAGTGCGGGCGCATCGGTGACGTTCTCGAGCGAGGCGAACCACTTGAGGATCGAGTACTCGTGGTTGCGCAGCACGAGGAACTTGACCGGCACGTCGTACGCGGCCGCCGTCCAGAAGGCGGTGATCGCGTACTGCGCGGAGCCCTCGCCGAGCACGCACACGACCTGGCGCTGCGGCTGTGCGAGCTGCACGCCGACCGCGGCTGACAGGCCGAAGCCGAGGCCGCCGCTGGCGCTGAAGTAGTACGAGCCGGGCTGTGACAGGCGCAGCTTGTTGCGCAGCGCGGCCGTGCTCGACGGCGACTCGAGCACGACGATCCCGTCCTGCGGGAACAGCTCGGCGAGCGTCGCGTGCACGTCGCGCGCCGGACAGCTGCTCGCCCGACGGCGGCGGCTCGATCTCCACGCGTGCCGGCGGCGGCTCGCGATCGACGGGCTCGCGCCAGCTGCTCCACGAGCGCGCGCAGCGTCAGCGCGACGTCGGCGACGATCGCGTCGCCCATCGGCGCGCGCGCGGCCTCGTCGGGGTCGCTCGTGATCGCGACCAGCTCGGCGCCCGCGGGGAGGAAGTCGCCGGGGATGTTCGGGTAGTACGGAGAACACCGACGGACCCGGCGACGAGCACTAGATCGTGGCCGGCGAGCGCCTGGGCGATCGGCGCGACGGCCGGCGGGAGCACGCCCTGAAAGGCCGGGTGGCTCTCCGGGAAGCCGATGCGGCTGCCGCCCGTCGGCGGCGAGGCCCAGACGGGCAGGCGCTGGGACTCGACGAGCTCGACCGCCGCGTCCCAGCCTCCGGAGGCGTCGATGTCCGGGCCCGCCACGAGCACCGGAGAGCGCGCCGCGCGCAGCCGCGCGGCCAGCGCCGCGATCTGCCCGGCGTCGGGCTGCGCTCTGCCGCCGACGGTGCGCGCGATCTGGGTCGCGAAGTCGATCGGCTCGCAGCTCCACCAGCCAGTCGTCCATCGGGATCGACACGAACGCCGGGCCGGCCGGCGGCAGCGTCGCGTGATGGATCGCCTGGGCGAGCGCGAACGGCACGTCCGCGGCTCGCGGTGGCTCGTAGCTCCACTTGACGAACGGCTTCGGCACCTCGACCGCGTCGCGGTTGGTGAGCGTCGCCTGCATCGTCATCAGCGATCGCGCCTGCTGGCCGGCGGTCACCAGCAGCGGCGCGCGGTTTGCACGCGCGTTGAAGATCGCGCCGACGCCGTTGCCGACGCCGGGAGCGGTGTGCAGGTTGACGTGCGCGATGCGCGCCGCTCGCCTGCGCGTATCCGTCGGCCATCCCCACGGCGACTGCCTCCTGCAGCCCGAGCACGTAGCGGAAGTCCTCGGGGAACGGGCCGAGCATCGGCAGCTCGGTCGAGCCTGGGTTGCCGAAGATCGTCGTCATCCCGCGCCTGCGGAACAACTCGAACGCGGCGTCACGGACGGTGCTCATGCTGTGGCTCTCCCACTGCTCGATTGGCACGCCTGCAATGGCGGCTGACGTGGGCAGGCTACCGAGCTTCTGCGCGTACGATCACCCGTGTGCGGTATTCGCAAGACGAGCTCCACGCCGCCGCCGACCGCGCGGCGACGTTGGCGCGCGAGCTCGCGCCGCTCACAGAGCGCGAGCGCACGCTGCCCGAGCCGTTGCTCGAGCAGCTGCGCAGCTCGGGGCTGCTGCGTGCGGGCGCCCCAGCCGAGCTCGGCGCCGCACAGGCGCCACCGGCCGTCACGCTGGAGTGCGCCGAGAAGGTCGCCCGCGGCGACGCGTCCGCCGGCTGGTGTGTCTCGATTGCGGCCACCAGCAGCCTGCTGGCTGCTTATCTCCCTGCGCAGGGCGCGGCCGAGGTGCTCGGTGGCGTCGACTCGGTGGCCGCGGGAGTCTGGGCGCCGCGTGGAACTGCCGTGCAGGTGGACGGCGGGGTGCGGGTGTCGGGCAGATGGTCGTTCTGCAGTGGGATCACGCACTCGGACTGGCTATTCGCTGGATGTCTGCTCGACGCGGGCCCAGCAGCGAGCGCTCCTGTGATGCGGGTCGCGGCGTTGCCGAGCGCCGAGCTTGAGATCCTCGACACGTGGCACACGAGCGGTCTGCGTGGGACGGGCAGCCAGGACGCGCAGGCTGAGGATCTGTTCGTGCCCGACAGCCACCTGCTTTCGCTGTTGGACGCCACGCCGCGCGTCGATGCGCCGCTGTATCGCTTCCCGGTGTTCGGCTTCTTCGCGCTGTCGATCGCCGCCGCGGCGCTCGGCAACGCACGCGGCGCGATCGACGAGCTGCTCGAGTTGGCGGCCGGCAAGCGGTCGCTGGGATCGACGCGCGTGCTGGCCGAGCGTTCGGCCACGCAGGCGGCGATCGGTGAGGCTGAGGCCGCGCTGCGGGCGGCTCGCGCCCTGTACTACGAGGCGATCGAGCAGGCGTGGGCCGCCGCGCAGAGGGCCGCCCCCGTGAGCGTCTCCCTGCGGCTCGGGCTGCGGCTGGCAGCCACCCATGCCGTCCGCACAGCCGCCGAGGTGGCTCGTTCGATGTACGACTTGGCAGGTGGCACGGCGATCTACGAGGACTCGCCGCTGCAGCGACGGTTTCGCGACGCGCATACTGCGACCGCCCATTTTCAGGTCAATCCTGCGACCTGGGAGCTCGCCGGGCGGCTGCTGCTCGAGCTGCCCAGCAAGACCGCGCAGCTGTAGCGGATCACACCTGGCGCCGCCGGGTGCTCACGCGCCTCTCCAGCACTCAAGCACCGCGAGCCGATTCTGGACGTTCGTTCGATCCTCGATCTAGCGCTCATGTACCAGGTGGGAGGTGCCGATGACCATGGTGTATGCCCGAGCTAGGCGTATGAGGCTGTTAACGCCGAATTCCCGCCCATGGACAGGGAGACACAAGCGAGGATCACGATGCCCAGCCAAGTTGACAAGACAGACCGTTCCCTTCCGATCCCGACCACGTTCGACATCGCTCGGACCGAGCTGGACGACCACACGAGCGTGATCTCGATCGAGGGGGACCTCGATCTCTCGACAGCCCCGCAGCTGAAGTGGATGCTGCTCGACTCGCTCGATGCCGGCCACAGCCAGCTGGTCGTCGATCTGTCGCAGGTTACGTTCATGGACTCCACGGCGCTCGGCGTCCTGATCGGCGTGAACCGCAACCTCGACGTCGGTGCGCGCCTGGCGATCGTCTGCGCACGGGCCAACCTGCTGAAAATCTTCGAGCTCTCGGGAATGGATGGCGCGTTCGCGATCTTCCCGACGTTGCAGGACGCGCTCGCACACGCCCAGGGAAGCGCGGCCGAAACCGGCTGATTGGGGAGATCCCTATATGGCAAGCGACACCCGCAGGCACCTGACTTCCACCCGCACCCCCAGGAGCGTGGCGGCGGCGATCGTCAGTGTTTGTGTGGTGCTGTGTTTGGCATTGATTCCCGCCGCCACCGCCAGGCCGGAGCGTGCGAGCGCGGCGCGCGCAAAGCCCGCGCCGGTCCAGAGCCCGGCGCAACCGTCGGTCGCGCCGTCACAGGTTGGGGGCGCGGAAGCCTGCTGCTCGGCGACGGAATCCCCGGCCGCGGCAGAAACGCCCGCCAAGGGGAAAGCCCCGAAGGCGGATTCCAAACACACCGGCAGCTCCGGCGCAGCCCACCACGCCGCCGGCTCCGGCAAACAGTCCGGCCAGCAGACGGGCGCCGGACGCCCCGCCGGGACCCAGGGGAGCTCGGGGCATCGCCAGCATGCGGCCAAACAGGGCTCCGGACAGACGCAAACCTCCGCTGCTCAGCAGGTCTCCCCCGCGCAGAAAGGTGCGGCCCGCAAAGGCCCCGGACGTCAGAGCCCCGGACGTCAGGAAGGCTCAGGGCGCCGAAAAGGAAGCTCCAAAGAACGTGTGCACGGCGGGAAAGGCAAAGCGCGTTCGCCGCAGCCTCCTGCTGCCTCCAGCGGAGAAACCCCGAGCACGTCGACGCTGGACGCGGCCAGCCTCGCCGCGGCGAGCTCGACGCAGGCGGCGGGTGCGACCGCGACGACCGGCAGCACGCCGACGGCGGTCACCGACGTTTCGACACCGACGATCTCCCGCCGTCCGCACCCCGTCATACGAGCTACATCCCACGCGCAGCACGGCGGCGCATCCGCGGGCGCGGGCATCGCAACATCGGCGGCGGGCGTAGCACCGCTCGCGCTCGCCACGGGCAGCCCGTCGGCGGCCGGCGGTGGCGCCCCGGGAGCTGCTCGGCATTCCCACGGAACCGCGAAGCCCACCAGCGCCTCGCCGATCGTTACGACGATCACCAAGTTCGTCGACGTCGTGCCGACCCCAATTCGGCTGCTGATCGCGGGCCTGCTGGCGCTCGCACTCGCGCTCGCGATCCGGTCGCGCATGGTCGCGCTACGCGCGCGTCGCCTCGAGCGGCAGCGGACCCAGCTGCTCGAGGATGTCGGCCTGCTGCAGGCAGCGCTGTTGCCCACTCCGCCTGCGCGGCTCGGCCCGGTGGGGACGTCGGTCGCCTACCAGCCGGCCGAGGGCCCCGGCGCAGGCGGGGACTTCTACGACGCATTCGCCCTCGAGGGCGGCCAGGTCGCGGTGATCGTCGGTGACGTCTCCGGCCACGGGCGCCAAGCGCTTCCGCACACGGCGCTGCTGCGGTTCACGCTGCGGGCTTACCTCGAGGCGGGGATGTCGCCGCGCGATGCTGTGCAGACGGCCGGTGTGGTGCTCGAGCGCCAACTGGGCGGCCTATTCGCAACAGTCGTCGCCGCTACCTACGACCCACGCGAGCGCCTGCTGGTGTACTCATGCGCCGGCCATCCGCCCCCGGTGGTGCTGGGTGCCGACGCCGCGGCGATCACCCCAGTCACTGTCTGCTCATCGCCACCGATCGGCGTCGGGATGCGGACCGGTGCGCGCCAGACGATCGTGTCGGTACCCGGACGCGCGCAGATCTGTTTCTACACGGATGGTGTGACCGAGGCGCGGATCGGCGCGGAGCTGTTCGGCAGCGAGCGGCTGCTCGACACGATCGCCGCGGTGGGCGTGGACGCGACGGCCGCGACGATCCTCGACAGCGTCGCAGAGCAGGCCGACGCGCGCCCCGATGACATGGCGGCGTGTCTGCTGCGGGTCGAGGGCAAGGACGGCGAGCCACGCGTACTGCTCGAGGAGCTCGAGCTCGACCGCGAGGAAATCGCGAGCGAGCGGACCGAGGACTTCTTGCTGGCCTGCGGCCTGGAACACCACGAAGTGGCCGAGGTGATCGGCTCGGCACGATCGGCGGCCGGGCGTGCCGGAACCGTCGTGCTCGAGCTGCGGCACGGCGACGGAGCACCCGAGGTGACGCTGCAACGCGAGCACCTCGCTTATCTGAACGTACGGCGAGCGAATGTGGAGGTTTTGCGATGAACTCTGGCCCTGTACTGGCACCCGATGCGGCAATCATCTTGGGGATCGCCTCGACGGCGATGCCGTTTGCTCGCACCCCCGAGGACGAGGTCGAGCGCTGGCTGCGGGTCCTGCGCCTGCATGGGCAAGTCGGGATCGCGCTGCAGGCGCTCGGCGTGAGCGAGTCGACGCTCCCGGCGGCCAAGCCGGACGCCGGTCCTGGCCCGGCGGCGACGCGTGCGGGCGGCGACCCGGACGCGGTCGCGCACGTGACCGAGCAGGCGGTTCGGATCGCGGCTGATCGCGGCGCCAAGGCGCTCGACACGACAGATGTCCTGATGGCCGTCATGCACGTGTACGGCGCGGCGTTTGACCGCGCGCTGCGGGCGCACGGCACCGACCGCGACGAGGTGCTCGATCAGCTCGGGTTGACCGCGCCGGCGGTGGACGAGCCGCTCGCCGACAGCGCTCACGCGCGCGCCTGAGCGAGGTCGGGCCCGCGCCTGAGCGACTCGTACATTCGTCCAGATTCGAGTAGCGCTGCGCGTGCAGAGCGCGTTGCGTGCATTCCTTTAACCCATGGTGGCGCAGGCAGTCGCACTGCTCGTGCTCGGCGCGCTCGGCGCTGTCATCGTCCGCGCCCGCATCTCCGAGCGTGAGATCCTCGGCTACTACGACGCGTCGCTGGATCTGCTGGCGACCGTCGACAGGCGTGGGTGCTTCACGCGCGTGAACCCGGCGTGGCAGCGCGCGGTCGGGCACCCGGCCGAGGCGATGCGCTCGCGGCCGCTGATCGAGTTCGTCCATCGCGACGATCGCGAGGCGACGAGCGCGCAGCTGGCCGCGATCCTGGATGGCTCCCGGGACAGCGTCTGGTTTCGCAACCGCTTCCGGATGACCGACGGGAAATATCGCTGGCTGGAGTGGAACGCGTCGGCGCTGCGCTCCGGTCGCGCGATCCGCGCGGTCGCACGCGACGTGACCGCCCAGCGCCGAACCGAGCAGCAGCTTGCCAACAGCGCCAGATGGCTCGAGGCGAAGGTGGCCGAACGAACGTGCGAGCTGGATCAGGCACGCGCGGAGATGCTGGCGCTGCTGGCGGTCACGGTCGAGTACCGCGACGACGAGACCTTCGAGCACACCGAGCGCGTTGGGGCGATCGCCGCCGAGATCGCGACGCAGTTGGGCGTACGACCGGAGAAGGTCAGGCGTTTGCGCGAGGCGGCGTCGCTGCACGACGTCGGCAAGATCGCGATCCCCGATCGTGTGCTGCTGAAGCCCGGGAACCTGAGCGTGGATGAGCAGCGCATGATGGAGTCGCACACCGCGCTGGGCGCGCGCCTGCTGTCGTGCAGCAGCTCGCCGGTGCTGCAGATGGCGGCGGTGATCGCGGCGACTCACCACGAGTGGTGGAACGGCACGGGGTACCCGAGCGGGCTGGCCGGCGAGCGGATACCGCTGGTCGGCCGGGTGGTGGCCGTCGCCGACGTGTTCGACGCGCTGACCCACGAGCGCCCGTACAAGTCCGCGTGGCCGCCGAGCCAGGCGATCGCCAGGATTCGCAGCGCATCCGGACGCCAGTTCGACCCGGCCGTCGTCGCGGCCTTCCTGACGTTGCTCCGCGACGCCCCTCCAACCGCGATCTTCGCCCCTCAGGAGGAGCGGATTACGACGCGGCCTCGTCCGATGACCTCGATCTCCGTCTGAGGGGCACAGACGGCGATCTTCGAGGACTCGTCGCGCAACGTGCGGCGCAGCAGCACGAACGCCACCGCGCCGAGCACTGCCGGTACCAGCAACGCGGTCGCGCGGTAGGCGAGCACGGCTGAGGTCGCGGGGGTGATCGCCACGCCGTACAGGACCAACGTCCCGACCAGGCCGGCGTCGACGCCGCCGATCCCTCCGGGCACGGGGATCAATCCCCCGAGCTCGCCGACCAGGTAGGCGATCCAGATGACAGCCAGCGGCGGCGCAGGGCCGAACGCGCGGAACGACGTCCACAGGATCATCACGTCGAACGCCAGGTAGGCGAGCAAGCCGGCGACCAACAGCACGTTGCCCTCGCGCAAAAGTGCGACCGCCTCATCGACCCCGTCGGCGATCGCGGCCAGCGACTTCCAGATGAAGCTCGCGCGGCGCGAGGAAGCGCCGTCGCTGTCCGGGCTGAGGCGATCGTGCAGTCGCGCGGCGATACGCCCGGCGAGCAGCGCCCCGATGACCCCCATGATCGCGATGATCGCCGGCGCGACCGTCAACGCCAGGTTCGTCTCGCCTGGGAACACTCTGACGCCCAGCGCCAGCCCGATGACGATCACGCCGAGCACGTTGGGCACGCTCGTCAGCAGGAAGAACGCGACCGTCCGCCGCGCGATGTCCTCGAGCGTCATCCCGCCGCGCCGCAGCGCCCATGCGCCGAGCGCCAGGCCGCCCGCGCCGCCCGTCGGAAACAGCGCGTTGGCGCCGAGCTCGGACATGCCGATCTGGGTTGCCACACCCCACGACATGCGTCGGCAGAAGACCTCCCGGAACACGACCACGTATCCCATCCCGGAGAGCACCTTCAGCACGACGCCCAACAACAGCCACCCCGGGTCGGCTTTGGCGAGGTGCGTGCGCAGCCCGGCGAGGCCGGGCAGCAGTGTCACGACTGCGATCACCGCGAGCACCAGGCCGCCAGCCACGAGCAGCCGCGATCGCAGCCGCCGCTGGCTGAGCTCCTCGGGAACCGCGAGGTCGCTCGCGCTGACGTCCGCCGCGGGGAGTGGTTTCGCGGTCAGGCGCGTCGGTTTCGACGGATCGGAGTCGACCATCGTCACGGTCGAGTCACTGTAGGTCAGCCGAGAGGCGGGCCAGCCGAGAGCAGTCGCTCAGTCCAGCTCGATCGCCCGCATCGTGTGCTCGTCGGGGAGCTTGTCCAGGATCCGGCGAAGGATCTCGCGCTCGGGCTCCTGCTCGCGCTGCAGGTCATTCAGTAGTAGCCGGACGGCGCTGTGGGTGATCTTCATCTGCTGCGGCGCGAGCGACACGGTCCGCAGCCCTTGCTCGTCGGCGGCCACGTCGAGGCCGGCGATCACCTCACGCGCCAGGCGGCGGATCTGCGGCTCGTGCGCCTCGTCGGAGATCAGCAGCCGCAGGGCGCTGGCCGCCACGGGCACCTCGTCCTCGGCGAGGAACAGGTGGTAGGGGGGCTCAGGCTCCGGCGCGGTGTCGCTCATCGACCGGGACCTCCTCGATCGGAACGTCGACGGGGGCCGCGGCCCGCGCCTGCGCGCGTTCACGCTGGCCGCGCGCGATCCGTCCGCCGAGCGCGGCGAGCAGCATCCCGATGATCGCGGTGATTATCGCCAGGAATGGCGGGAAGCTGCCCAGCGAGACCTTCGCTTCGACGCCCGTGATCGCGTGGGTCAGGAGCAGCATGACGCCGTAGATGAAGCCCCCGACCAGGCCGCGGTCTGCGCCGCCCCAGCCGTCCTGATGCTCGAAGCCACCGAACACGGTGGCGATCGCGACGAACCCGCCGTAGCCGTAGTAGGCGCCGGGGGAGACACCGATCAGGATCCCTGCGACTACGCCGGCGATCGCCGGGATCACGCCACCGATCACCACCTGCGCAGGGCGCGGACGATCACGCAACAGAACTGGGTCGTACATCTCGCTCCTCCCCGAAATTACCGCCACCACCCTATCGCGCGGCCGGCGCTCGCAGCGCTGGCCGGTGCTGCGTCATAACCTTGACGGCGACGATGGCGAGTCCTTCTGTGCCCTTCCGCCTTTCGGTACTCGACCAGTCGCCGATCTCGCGCGGGTCCTCTGGGCCGCAGGCGCTCGCGAACACGCTCGACCTCGCTCGCCTTGCCGATCGTCTCGGCTATCACCGCTACTGGGTCGCCGAGCACCACGGCGGGCCGATGCTCGCCGGCCCGAGCCCCGAGGCGCTGATCGGGCCGATCGCCGCGGCAACCGAGCGCATCCGCGTCGGCAGCGGCGGCGTGATGCTGCCCCACTACAGCCCGTTCAAGGTCGCCGAGACGTACAGCCTGCTCGCGGGGCTGTTTCCGAATCGTGTCGACCTCGGCATCGGGCGCGCGGCGGGCACGGACCCGATGACGACGTTCGCGCTACAGCGCGACAGGCGCCAGGCCGCGCCCGACGATTTCCCCCAGCAGCTAGCCGAGCTGCTCGGTTATCTCGACGGCAGTCTCCCGGCAGACCATCCGTTTGCGCGTCTGGCAGAGATGCTCCCCGGCCGCCCACAGCGACCCGAGCCGTGGCTGCTCGGCTCCTCGCCGCAGAGTGCGCTGTGGGCTGCCGACCTGGGGCTGCCGTACGCGTTTGCGGACTTCATCAACCCGGCCGGCGCGGAGATCGCGGCGCTGTATCGCAAACGCTTCGCCGAACATGAACACGCGGACGCCCGCCCGCAAACGGCGGTCGCCGTGTGGGTGATCTGCGCCGACACCGACGAGCAGGCCACGCGGCTGGCGGCCAGCTCGCGGATGGCCTTCAAGCTGCTGCGGCGCGGCCAGCTGATCGCGGTGCCGCCGCCTGGCGAGGCGCTTGAGTTCCTGGCGCGAGACGACCAGGACGCCGCTCCCGGCGGCGAGCAGCGCCAGTCGCAGCGGCGTGCGGTGATCGGCTCGCCGCAGACCGTGCGCGCGGGGCTGGATGAGGTCGTCGCGAGCTACGGGGCGGAGGAGGCGATCGTGGTCAGCATCACCTACGACCACGAGGCCCGCCGGCGTTCCTACGAGCTGTTGGCCGAGGTGCTCGAGCTCGACCGCGTCGGCGCAGCTACCCTCGAGCGGTGAGCGACTCGCCGGCCGTGCGCCGCGCGACTGTGCACGACATACCGGCGCTGGCCGGGATGCTCGCTCGCGCGTTCCTGGACGATCCGGTCGCGAGCTGGGCGTGGCGGCCGGACGCTCTGCGACTGAACGCGCTCGAGCGCTTCCAGGCGGTCCGCCTACGTCAGCTGATCGCAGGCGAGGAGATCTGGACAACCGACGAGCTGACGTGCGCTGCCTTGTGGGCGCCGCCAGGAAGCTGGCACATGACGCTCCGCGAAACAGCGATGCTCGTGCCGTCCTTCTTGCATCCACGCCTGTTCGTGCGTATGCCCCTGGTGGCGCTTGGTTGGGAAAAACTTGAGCGCGCGCACCCTCGCCGTCCGCCTCACTTCTATCTCGCGGTGCTGGGCACCGAGCCGGAGGCGCAGGGTCGCGGCCTCGGCTCGGCGGTGCTGGGGTGCGTGCTCGAGCAATGCGACAGCGACGGCGTCGGCGCGTACCTGGAGTCCTCGAAGGAGCGCAACGTCGACTTCTACGCTCGCCACGGCTTTCGCGTGCTCGATGAGATCCGGCTGCTGCGCGGCCCGGTCATGTGGAAGATGTGGCGCGACCCGCGCGCGTGAGGGACCACGAACGGGCGCTACGGGCCGACGCGCGCGACGTGCTGCGCTTTTTGTGCAATTGACGCGTGCGCTGATCCGTGAGTGGCCGCCTTCCGTATTCACAGAAAAGAACACGGATGAAGGCGGAGGTGTAGAAGATGTCAAGTCCACCCAGTGGTGACACGGTTACCCAGGCGGCGGAGGGTGAGCACGTGCAGCCCCGACCGACCGGCCTGGTCGAGCGCCTCGTGCGCGACGACGTCGACCGCAAGCGGTTCCTGAAGATGGCCGGCACGGCAGGCGCGGCGAGCTTCGGTGCGTTCGTGACGGCGGCGTGCGGGAGCAGCAGCAGTAGCAGCACCTCGAGCACAGCTACGACCGCGACAGCAGCGGGCAGCGCGAGCGCCGTGAAGACCGACATCGGAATCCTCAACTACGCGCTGACGCTCGAGTACCTGGAGACGTGAGTTCTACAAGAAGGTAATCGCGGCAGACCTGTTCATCGGCAAGGTCGGAGCACTGATCAAGAGCTTCGGCGTCACGGAGGCCGACGCACGTGGAAGCGCTGAAGGGTGCCGTGGAGAAGCTGGGCGGAACGCCGTCGCCCAACCCGAACGGCAAATTCCCGATCAACTCCGCGACGCAGGTCGCGGAGCTCGCGTACACCGTCGAGAACCTCGGCGCTGCAGCGTATCTCGGCCAGGCACCGATGATCCAGAGCCCGGACGTGCTGGCGACGGCGCTGGCGATTCACTCGGTCGAGGCGCGCCACGCAGCGACGCTGGGCACGCTGGTGAAGAAGTCGATCACACCGGATGGCGCGTTCGCCAAGCCGGCTGACATGTCAACGGTCCTGGCGGCGGTCAAGCCGTTCCTGTCCTGAGCGCAGACGAAAAGGAGCTGAAAGTAATGTCGAATGACACACTCACCGACATCGCGGCGGCCGGGCCGGTGGACGCCGAGCTGGGCGCCGTCGAGGTAAAGGGCATGACTCGCTCGAGCTTCATCCTGCGCGGCGCGATCGCGGCGGGCTCGGTGTACGGGGTCTCCACTGTGGCGCCGTTCGTCTCGCAGGCACTAGCGGCGGGCGGCAGTGGCGATGTCGAAATTCTCAACTTCGCGCTCACGCTCGAGTACCTGGAGTCGGCGTTCTACAACGAAAAGGGCAAGGACGTCGGGCTTGAGCGGCCAGGCGAAGTCATACGCCAAGCAGTTCGGCGAACAGGAGGCACGACCACGTCGAGGCGCTGACCTCGACGATCAAACAGCTCGGCGGCACGCCCGTGACGAAGCCGACGTTCGTGTTCCCGGTGACGAACCAGAGCTCGTTCCTGGCGCTGGCGTCGGTGCTGGAGAACACTGGGGTGGGCGCATACAACGGCGCGGCGCCGTCGATCTGCGAAGCAAGCAGGTGCTGGCCGCTGCCGGCAGCATCGTGCAGATCGAGGCGCCGCCACGCTGCTGCGATCGACCTGTTGATCGGCAAGAGCCCGACGCCGAACGGTGGATTCGACGTACCGCTGACCAAGGCGCAGGTGCTCGCGAGGGTGACTCCGCTGATCAAGAAGTAGCCCGGGAGCGACCGGTGATCCGTCAGAACCGCAACCGTAGCAGGATAGCCCCAGCGGCATCCAACTCGACTTAGGAGGAACACGACACCATGGGACTCGACAATCCGATCCACATCGCCTTTCTGCTGATCCTGCTGCTGCTCGTGTTCGGCGCCAAGCGCCTGCCGGAGATGGGCAAATCGCTGGGCAGCGGCATGCGCGGCTTCAAGGACGCGATCAGCGGCGAGAGCACGCGAGCCCGCGCGCTCGGCCGACGCAGCGCAGCTCGGTGCCGTGGCCAGTGCAGCAGCCGCGCGGCGGTCCCGCACCGGTCGCGAGCCGTCGGTCGCCACCCGCTGCGCGCCGGCGCTCAACGGACGCCCAGACGCGGATGACGGAGAGATCATGGCTGTGGCCGTAGGCAGCATCGGACACGAAGACCGGCTGAGCCTCGTCGATCACCTGCAGGAGCTGCGCGTGCGCCTGATCGTCTCGCCTGGCGGTGCTCGCGGTGGCGTTCGGCGTTGTGCATGTGGCAGAACCACGCGCTGCTGAACATCATCAACAGGCCGCTCGCGCACCAGACGCAGAAGCAGGTGCGCGCGGGCAACGGGCCGCTCGGCGCGACGTACACCGTCCAGCAGAGCGCGCGCACGGTCGCAACCCAGCTGCAGGTGGTGGTCGCAGGCGCTGCGAGCGTCCGGGCAGCGGCGTCTCGCCGGCGACGAAGGGCGTCGCTTGCGCCCGTGAGCCCACAGCTGCGCGGCGCGATCAGCAGCCTGTCGGCGGCCCCGCAGGGCAACAAGCCGGTGACGCTGGGGATCGGCGAGCCGTTCAGCGACGACGATCGGCGTCGCGTTGATCTTCGCGTTCATCCTCGCGCTGCCGGTGCTGCTGTATGAGCTCTACGGCTTCCTGCTGCCGGCGTTCAGCCCCGAGCAGCAGCGGGTCGCGACGCCGCTGATGCTGGCGATCCCGTTCCTGTTCGTGATCGGCGTGCTGTTCGGCTACTTCGTCGTGCTGCCGGCGGCGGTGCGCTTCTTCCAGAACTTCAACAGCGGCCAGTTCAACGTGCTGGTGCAGGCGAGCCAGTACTACCACTTCGCGGCGGTCATCCTGCTGGCGATGGGGCTCGTGTTCCAGGTACCGGTGGCGATCCTCGCGGCGACGCGCGCGGGGATCGTCACGACCGACCCAGCTGCGCCACAACCGCCGCTACGCGATCGTCGCGTGCGGCGCGGTCGCGGCGTTCCTGCCGGGCGACGCGATCACGCTGCTGCTGGAGACGGTCCCGCTGTACCTGCTGTTCGAGCTGAGCGTGCTGCTCGCCAGGGTGATCGACCGGCGCGAGAGGCGCCGTGCTGCGCTCGATGGCGGCTGATCGCCCTGAGCGTTGGTTTAGCCGCGGCGCCGGTCGCGGGAGGAGGCGCGGTGATCGCGGTGATCCGGATGGGTCTCGGTGCCGTAACAATGAGCGAGATGTTCAAACCGCTGCGCTCTTCCAAGGATCGCTCCGCTGCAGGCCTGCGGCGTGCTCGCGGACGAGGAGCTCATGCAGCTCGTCTACGGGGGCCAGGCCGCCGCGTTCGAGGTTATCTATGACCGTCATGCGGACGCTGCGTTCTCGCTGTCGTACCGCATGTGTGGCCAGCGGGCACTGGCGGAGGATGTGGTTCAGGAGGCGTTCCTGTCGCTGTGGCGCAGCGGTGCCCACTATGACCGCGCGCGTGGCAGCGTGCGCACGTGGGTGCTGGGCGTCGTGCACAACCGCGCGATCGACGCGCTGCGGCGGCGCACGACGCGCGACCGCGGGCTGGTCGCGAAGAGGGCATCGAGGAGCGGCTGGAGGCGCCGGAGCGCACGGAGGTCGAGTTCGCCCGCCGCGACGAGGCACGAGAGGTCCGCGACGCGCTCGAGCAGCTGCCGAACGAGCAGAGCCGCGTGATCGAGCTCGCGTACTTCGGCGGCCTGACGCACGTGCAGATCGCGTCGATGTTGGACACGCCGGTGGGCACGGTGAAGGGGCGGATGCGCCTTGGCCTGGCGAAGATGCGGATGACGCTGGGTGATCCGGCGGAGGTCGTGCGATGAACGCTGAAGAGCCTCCGATCATCCCCGAGGGCTGCGGTGGGAACGCGGCGCCGTACGTGCTGGGAGCCCTGACGGAGGATGAGCACGGGGTGTTCGTGGCCCACATGGAGTCGTGCGCGGTGTGCCGTGAGGAGGTGGCTGCGCTGCAGCTGGTGACGGCGGCGCTGCCGGCGTCGGCGCCCCAGGTGCACGCTCCCTCCGAGCTGAAGCGGCGGGTGATGTCGAGCGTCCACGAGGATGTTCGCCGGCGCGAGGCGGCCGAGTCGGCGCGCTCAGGCGCCCGTTCCGCCGGCCCCGGGTGGCGTTCGGCAGGCCGCGGGTGGTTGAGATGGCGCCCGGCGCTGGCGGTGACGGCGGTGGCGGCGCTCGCGGCGGTGGTGATCGCGCTGGTGGCGATCGGGTCGTCCACGTCGGGCACGGGCGGCGGCGGCCGCGTGATCGAGGCTCAGGTGATTCCGGAGCGCGCGAGTGCGTCGCTGGAGGTGAGCGGCGGCGGACGAGCGGAGCTGAAGATCGCGGGCATGCCGCAGTCGGCGCCGGGTCGTGTGTATGAGGTGTGGGTGAAACGAGCGGGCGGCGCGTTGCCGACGGACGCGCTGTTCACGGTGTCTTCGGGCGGCGCGGCGACGGTGGCTGTGCCGGGCGGCGTGGACGGCGTGAAAGAAGTGATGGTGACCTCGGAGCCGAAGGGCGGCAGCCGCGCTCCGACGACGCTGCCGCTGATCATCGCGCGCGTCAGCTGAGAGGGTCTGGCGCGCGACGGTTGGAGGCTTGATGTGGGTTGCGCCGGGCAGCAAGTGCGTGTGCGTGTGGGTGCGTGTGTGTTTGTGTTTTCGCACTGCGGTAGCAAATGTATATACGGCGTAGATACGATGGCTATCGCTGCGCGTAGCGACAGTCCTACCTACCCCCTGCGGTGAACGGGCGGTGAACGGGCGGTGAACGGGCGGTGAACGGGCGGTGAATGGGCGGTGAACCGACGATGAGGATGGGCTCCGACGGGGGGATCGCGTAGGGGGTGACTGTGGGAGCCTCCTCCGCTGACATCCTGATACGGTTAACCAGATGGCTAACCATGTCCTCCCGGAGAGCACGGTCCTGGACCGTACGTTTGCGGCGTGCTCGCATCCGATCCGCCGTGGGATATTGGAACGGCTGACGGACGGCGAGCTGAGCGTGGCGGAGGCGACGGGGAACTTTGGCGTGTCGAAGCCGGCGATTAGCAGGCATCTGAAGGTGCTGGAGGAGGCGGGGGCGATCGTGCGGGTGATTGACGGTCGCACGCACAGGCTGCGGATCCAGGAGCGCCGGCTGCGGGAGGCGGCGCAGTGGATGAGCTCCCAGCGTGAGCTGTGGGAGCACAAGCTGGACACGGTGGAGGAGTACCTGCGCGAGCAGAGAGACAACGGGCGAGGCGAGCGAATGGACAACGGATCAGAGAGGGAGCGGAGATGAGCGCGACGGATTCGACGACGGTGCGGCTGGAGCGCACGTTTGACGCGCGACGGGAGGAGGTGTTTGACGCGTGGACGAACCCGGAGGTGCTGCGGCGCTGGTGGTCTGTGACGCCGTCGGGCAGGACGCCGATTGCGGAGGTGGACTTGCGCGTGGGCGGCTCGTACAGGCTGTCGATGGAGAACGTGGAGGCGGGGACGAGGCACACGGTGCGGGGCGAGTACCGCGAGGTGCGCCGGCCGGAGCGCTTGGTGTACAGCTGGTGCTGGGAGGATGAGGACGGGCGGACTGGCCATGTGAGCATGGTGACGGTGGAGTTCGTGGGCGAGGGCGAGCGCACGACGGTGGTGCTGGAGCACTCGGAGCTGGAATCGGAGGAGTCGGCGGAGCGCCACAGCCACGGCTGGGAGGCGTGCATGCGGATGCTGGAGGCGCGGATGTTCGCGCCGCTGGCGCAAGCTTGACAAGTCGGCGAGTGAGCGGCAGCAAAGTGACGGCAAAACAACCAAGGGAGATCAGAATGGCGACGTACCTGTTTGCGTATAAGGGCGGCAGCATGGCGGAGACGGACGAGGAGCGTGAGGCGGTGATGGCAGCGTGGGGCAAGTGGTTCGGCGAGTTGGGCGCGGCGGTGGTCGACGGCGGCAACCCGTTTGGCCCGGCGGCGACGGTGAGCGCGGGCGGCAGCGTGAGCGATGGCGCGTCGTCGAGCCTGACGGGCTACTCGGTGCTGACGGCGGAGGACCTTGCGGCGGCGAGCACGATGGCGAAGGGCTGCCCGGTGCTGGCGGCGGGTGGCAGCGTGGAGGTGTATGAGACGTTCCCGGTGATGTAGGAGGAGGGTCGGCTGGACGGTCGGGCAGGGCGTGCCGCCAGGGATTCTCGGGTCCTGGGGAACCGGCGGCGGCCGCCCGATCGGTCCATGTGCTGGCGGCGCGCTGCGCGTAAATCCGGGCGCACGCCTATCTGGTTGCGCGCCTATGTGGGTTGCGCGCGACTTGCGGCGGGTGCGCTGACGAGCAGCTCGTGCTCGCCGACGCGGACGGTGTCACGGTGGCGCAGCTGGCGCCCGCGCCGGGTCTCGGGTTGGCCGTTGACGGACACGGGCTGGGCGGCGAGCAGCGCCTTGACATCGCTGCCGCTGTCGACGATCCCGGCGAGCTTGAGCAGCTGTCCGAGGCGGATGGTCTGGCCGCGGATCGGGATCTCGCGAATCATGTGCGCGAATCTAGCGCCCCGCCGCGTTGCTGAGCGCGGGCTTGGCTGCTGGCGACGGCTTGACTGCCGCGGTGCTCTCCCGCGAGGAGCGCCGCGCGCGCAGCCGGCTGGCGGCGGCGAGGTGGTCGACGATCGGCTTGGGGTAGCGGACACGGCGCAGCTGCTGTGGTCCGAGACGCCAGGGTTCGTGCACGCTGGCGCCGGCGATGTGCGCGAGCTCGGGCAGGTAGCGACGCACGTACTGACCGTGGGGGTCGAAGCGGTGGGCTTGGCGCAGCGGGTTGAGCACGCGGTTGGGGCGAGTGTCGTTGCCGGTGCCGGCGACCCATTGCCAGTTGCCGACGTTGCAGGCGACGTCGGCGTCGAGCAGCAGCTGGGCGAAGTGCGCGGCACCGGCGCGCCAGTCGACGTACAGGATCTTGGTGAGGAAGGAGGCGACGATCAGTCGTGCACGGTTGTGCATGAACCCCTCTTGCTGGAGCTGGCGCATGCCGGCGTCGACGATCGGATAGCCGGTTAGCCCTTCCTGCCAGGCGTGAAGCGCTTGCGGATCGTGCTGCCAGCGATCCCCACGCGGGCGGTAGTCAGCGTGCGGGAGGTCGGGCCGCGCGGCGAGCACCTGATGGTGGAAGTCGCGCCAGCAGAGCTGCCGGGCGAAGCTGTCGGCGTGGGAGTCGCTGCCTTCGTGTGGGTCGCGGCGGGCGTGGGCGTCGCTGCCTTTGTGCGGGTCGCTGTGGGCGTGGGCGTCGCTGCGGGCGCGGTTGTCGGCCCGCGCGAGCAGGGTGGCGGGCGAGAGGCAGCCGAAGTGCAGGTAGGGGCTTAGACGCGAGGTCCCGTCGTGCGCGAGCTGATCCCGTCGCAGGTCGTAGCTGGACAGGCCGCGGCTGAGCCAGTGCGTGAGCAACTTGCGTCCGGCTTCCTCTCCGCCGGGCGCGAGGTAGGGAGCGGGAGGCCCACTGGTGAGGCTGACGAGCGAAGGGAGCCGCGTTGAGCGAACCGCGGACGGCATTGAGATACGGCGCGGGGCGGGGAGCGGGGGGCGGGGCGGCTGCTGGCGCCAGACCCGCCAGTAGGGCGTGAACACGCGGTAGTGATCGCCGCCGGTGGGCGTCAGCTCGCCGGGCGTGACGACGGTGATGCCGTGAAACGCGCGCAGCTCGATCCGTGCTCGCCGGCAGGCGACCGCAAGACGCTGTTCTCGCTGGCGGGCGTAGGGTGTGCAGTCGGCACTGATGTAGATCGCGGAGAGCTGCGACTGGTCGGCGAGCCGCATGGCCTCCTCGACTACGTCTCCGTGCCGCAGCACGAGCCGCGCGCCGCGTTGGCGCAGGGAGCTGTTGAGGTCGCGCAGGCTGTCGAGCAGGAAGGCGACGCGGTTGGGGGCGCCGCAGCTACGGGCGAGCAGCTGACGGTCGAGCACGAACGCCGGCACGACACTGTCGGCCTCGCGCACGGCGGCGGCGAGCGCGGGCTGGTCGCGCACGCGCAGGTCGCGCGTGAACAGCACGAGTGCGCCGCTCATCGCGGAGCGCGTTCGATCGGCCGCTCGTTCACCCGTTCGATCGGCCGCTGGTTCACCCGTTCGATCGGCCGCTGGTTCACCCGTTCGATCGGCCGCTGGTTCACCCGTTCGATCGGCCGCTGGTTCACCCGTTCGATCGGCCGCTGGTTCACCCGTTCGATCGGCCGCTGGTTCACCCGTGCGACCGGCCGCGTTCTTCATCGAGGGCGCGCGTGAGCGCATCGTCGAAGGGCGTCGCCGGAATCTGGAACGGCGCGGCACTGGAGGCGTCGGTGACGACGGTTGCGGTCCGCAGCCCCTCGACGAGCGGGCGGGCGACGTTGGTGTCGACGGGTGTGACGAGCCCGAGCCATAGCGCGGAGAGCCAGGGCGTGATGAACGGTACGGGCAGCTTGGGACGCGGGCGGATGCCCATCGCGAGGGCCATCCGGTCGAGCATCTCGCCGTAGGCGAGGATGTCTGGCCCGCCGATCTGCACCTCACGCCCGTTCGACTGGGCCACGTCGGGCGCACGCCGCAGGTACTCGACGACGTCGTCGATCGCGATTGGCTGGGTGGCGGTTCTGAGCCAGCTGGGGGCGATCATCACGGGCAGGCGTCTGACTAGGTGGTGCAGGGTGCGGTAGGACTCACTGTCGGCGCCGACGACCATTGCGGCACGGAAGTAGGTCAGTGGCGGTCCCTCGGCGGCGAGCGTGGTGGCGGTCTGATGGCGGCTGCGCAGGTGCTCGGAGGTACTGTGGTCGCCGAGGCCGCCGAGGTACACGCTGCGCGGAACGTCCTCGCGTGCGAGCATGCGCGCGAAGTTGACGGCCCCCTGGTGCTCGCGCTCCTGGAAGCCCTGCCCGCCGGCCATGGCGTGGACGAGGTAGTAGGCGATGTCGACTCCCTCGCCGAGCCCGTCGAGGCTGGCCGCGTCGGTGACGTCGCCCTGGCGGACGTCGCAGCCGGCGCTCTCGAGGCTCGCCGCTCGAGCACGATCGCGCACGAGGCAGCGGACGCTGACACCGGAGGCGAGCAGCGCGTCGGTGAGACGACGGCCGATGAAGCCGGTTGCTCCGGTTACGAGCGCGGTGGTTGCGATCTGCCGAGGTTAGCTGCAGTGGCGCGGCGGTCTACTGGTGTGGGAAGGCTCCGCTGCCGCTGCCGCTGCCGGTGCCGTTGCGTCGCTCGGCGAGGTCGGGGCCTGTGGTCGTGGTGATTACCGCGGCACTGGCGCCGCCGAGCGCGCGCCGGACGAGCGCGGGCGCGAGCACGCGCAGCGCGGCGGCGACGGCGTATGGGCGGGGGACGTAGCGCTCGGGTCGGCGGCCGATCCCGGCTTGGTAGATCGCCTCGGCGGCGCGCTCGGGGGTGGAGACGAGCCAGCGTGTGAGCGGCTTGGCGGTGAGCTCGGACTGGGGGAAGCCCTCGGTGGAGATGAAGCCGGGGAGGACGAGCCCGACGTGCACGCCGTTGGCGCGCTCCTCGGCCCACAGCGAGTCAGACCAGCCGGCTAGCGCGAACTTGGAGGCGCTGTAGGCGCCGGAGCCGGCGCGCCCGACGCGGCCGGCGGTGGAGGAGACGTTGACGATCGCTGAGGGCGCGCTCGAGCGCAGCAGTGGCAAGAGTGCCTCGGTGAGGCGTAGCTGGGCGTCGAAGTTGATCGCCATGGTGCGCCGGACGTTCTCGTAGCCGCCGTCTGCGAATCGCGCTCGCCAGGCGGCGCCGGCGTTGTTGACGAGCAGGTCGAGTCGGCCGTGATGCTCTTGCACGTGCGCGCGGATGCGCTCTGGCGTGTCGTCGTCGAGCAGGTCGGCGGCGATGAAGCCGACGCGTCGCTCGCCGAGCTCGGTGGCGAGCTCGCGCAGACGCTCCTCCCGGCGGGCGACTAGCACGAGCGAGGCGCCGGGCTCGCGCGCGAGCCGTCGGGCGGTGGCTTCACCGATCCCGCTGGATGCACCGGTCACGAGCATGACGCGGGATTGACCGGCTGGATGGATGCGCTGCGGCATGGCTTCCTCGGTTCAGGTTGGGGGCGTCGGCGGGATCGGTGCCTACGGTGACGGGCTCGGCTGCTCGCCGCGACCGGTTGTTTCCTGCCGCGACGGGCCTGGGTGCCTTCCGCTACCAGCTTGGGTGCGTGCAGCTACCAGCTTGGGTGGCTGTCGCTACCGGTTGGGGTGCATGCCGGTTAGCCTTTCAGATCGGCAACACGATGAGCTGGCCCGCCTCCAGCGACGCCCAGGGCGTCGCCTCTCCCCGCAAGCGTCAGGCGCTGGAGTTGTTCCGCGGGCTGCCACGCCGTTACGACGCGCTGTCGGCGGCGCTGAGCTTCTGGCAGGACCCGCGGTGGCGCCGCGCATTGGTGAGCGCGGTGGCGCCACAGCCGGGCGAGCGCGTGCTGGACGTTGCGACGGGTACGGGGATGGTCGCGGCGGAGCTGCTTTCGCGTTGCGAGTGCTCGGTCGTGGGCATAGATCAGAGCGCGGAGATGCTGGCGGCGGCGCGGGCGCGCTTCGCCGCGGCGCCGGGTGCTCACGTGGAGCTTGTGGAAGGGCAGGCGGAGGCGCTGCCGTTCGCCGACGAGAGCTTTGACGCGTTGACGGTCACGTACCTGCTGCGCTACGTCGAGGATCCGCGCGCGACGATGACGGAGCTTGCGCGGGTCGTGCGGCCGGGCGGACGCGTGGCATCGCTCGAGTTCGGCGTGCCACCGTGGCGGCCGGCGTACGTGGCGTGGCGGTTCTACACGGCGGTCGGGTTGCCGACGCTCGGGCGGCTGGCGTCTCGTGAATGGGCGGAGGTCGGGCGCTTCCTCGGCCCGAGCATCCGCGGCTTCTACGAGCGCCATCCGTTGGAGAGCCTCGTCGGCTACTGGCAGCAGGCCGGCCTGGAGGACGTTCGGGTGCGGCGGATGAGCCTGGGTGGCGGCGTGGTCATGTCGGCGCGCAAGCGCGAGCGCGAACACGGGGGCTGAGCGGCGATGGCGACCCGCGAGCGCCCGGCCTTCTACGCGATCGGCCGCGGTCGCGCGGGCGAGGTGGTGACGCTGTTGCATCCGCCGTACACGGCGTGGCACCTGAGCTACTTCGCGCTCGGCGCGGCGGCTGCGCCGCGGCTGTACGTCGACCGTCTGCTGTGGGGTCTTGCGGCGTTCGCACTGGCGGTGGGCGTTGCGGCGCACGCGTTGGACGAGCTGCACGATCGTCCGCTGCGCACGAGCTTCCCTGACCGAACGCTGCTCGGCCTGGGCGTGGTGGCGCTGCTGGGTGCGGTGGCGATCGGGGTCGCGGGGGTGGTGACGGTGTCGGCGTGGCTGGCGCCGCTGGTGATCGCGGGCGCGGTGTTCCTGCCGGCGTACAACCTCGAGCTGGCGGGCGGGCGCTTCCACAGCGATCTGTGGTTCGCGGTCGGCTGGGGCGCGTTCCCGGCGTTCACGGGGTACTTCGTGAACGCGGAGAAGGTGGCGTTTGCAGGTGTGCTGATCGCGGCGGGCTGTCTGGTGATGAGCGTCGCGCAGCGGCGTCTGAGCTCGCCGGCGCGTGAGCTGCGCAGGCGCACGCTAGCGGTCAGCGGCACTCAGACGATGCGCGACGGAAGCACCGAGGCGCTGTCGCTGGATGGGTTGCTGCGCCCGCTGGACGGAGCGCTGGCGGCGCTGTCATTGGCGATCGTCGTGACGGCGTGCGCGCTTGTGGTCGCCCGTCTATGAGACGCACGCTCTCGCGTACGTCTCGTGCAGTGTCCTCGAGCTCTCGCTGGGTCTCGTGCAAGCCGCCGCGGCGTACTACGCGGCCTATCCGCCGGAGGTGGACGGGCGTGTCGCGCGCAATCGCCGCGAGGCACACGACGCCCACAGTGGATTCCTCGCGGCGCGGGACGCTCTCGGCGGTTGAGACTGCCCGCGATGGGGATCTGCCGCGGTTGGGCTACCGATCGAGCAGATGGGCTCCCGGACCGGGGTGTACACGGAGCGCCTTGACGGGTGGATTGACGCCGGGCGCGAACAGGCCGAGCACACTGCCCCCGAAGCCGCCTCCGACTACCCGCGCGCCAACGGCGCCGGCGTCGCGCAGCCGCTGAACGGCGGCCTCGACGGCTGGGGTGGAGACCTCGAAGTCATCGCGCAGACTCTCGTGAGAAGCGGCGAGCAGGCGCCCGACGGCGGGCAGATCGTCGACTTCCAACGCCCTGACCGTGTGCTCCACACGCTCGTTTTCGCCGAACACATGGCGCGCTCGGCGGCGCAGCGGTTCGGGCAAGCGCTCGACGGCGGTGTGGTCGGCGTCGCGCAGGGACTCCACACCCAGCAGCCGGCACGCCCGCGCGCACTCGTCGCGGCGCTGGTTGTAGCCGGAGCTGGCATGGACGTGGCGCTCGCCGGAGTCGAGCACGACTAGCTGCCAGTCGCCGAGTCGCAGCGGGACCGGTTGGACGCTGAGCGTGCGGAAGTCGATGTACAGCGCCTTCTCACGCGCTCCGTACAACGACGCCAGCTGGTCGAGCAGGCCGGTGCGCGCGCCTACCCAGTCGTTCTCGACCCGCGCGCACAGGCGTGCAAGCTCGGTTCGATTGACATCCCCGGTCTCCTCGGCCTCCCCGGCATCCCCGGCATGCCCGGTCTCCTCGGCATCCCCGGTCTCCCCGGCCTGGTCGCCGTCGTCGGGCGAGCCGAGCTCGATCAGCGCGAGACACAGCGCGACCTCGAGCGCGGCGGAGGAGGACAGCCCGGCGCCGGGCTCCAGCCCGCCGCTGATCTCCAGGCGGGCGCCGATGAGTGGGAAGCCCGCACGGGTGAGCTCGGCGACGGTTCCCCGGACGAACGCCCGCCATCCGGGCGCGGGCCCGGGCTCGGCAAGGCCGAACTCGTCGCGCTCGTCCAGATCGAGCGCGTACGCGCTGACGCGCTGACGCTCGGGCGAGTCCACGTCTGCCGCCTGTGCGTCGGCGCGCACGGTGACGCCGTCGGCGATCGCGAACGGCAGCGCGAGGCCTTGGTTGTAGTCGGTGTGCTCGCCGATCAGGTTGACGCGCCCGGGCGCGAATGCGGCGCTTCGCTTACGCGGCACTGGCGATCGCCTCGCGCAGCCTGGCGGCGGACTCCTCGGGCAGCGTGTCGGAGATGAACGTGCCGGCGCCCTGCTCGGAGCCGGCAAGGTACTTGAGCTTCTCTGCGGTGCGCAGCGGCGGGTAGAACTCGACGTGCAGGTGCCCGTGTCCGGTCCCCACCTCGGCGTCCCGGCTGGCTGTAGGCGCCTGGTGCACGGCCATCACGTAGGGGAACGGCCTGTCGAACAGCGCGTCGTAGCCGCGGACGAGCGTTTGCAGCGCGTCGGCCAGCAGGCGTAGCTCCTCGGGCTGGCAGTCGAGCAGGCTGGCGCGGTGCTCGCGCATGACGACGTGCGCTTCGTAGGCCCAGCGGGCTGCGTGTGGCACAAACACCACCACGCTGCCGTTCTCGTGCACTACCCGCTGTCCGTCTTGGAGCTCTCTGGCGAGCAGCGTGCACGGCGCACAGCCACCGAGGCGATCGTCGGCGGCGAGCTCGAGCTGCGGCACGGGCGGCACGAACGGATAGCCGTAGATCTGGCCGTGGGGGTGATGCAGCGTGACGCCGACCTCGACGCCGCGGTTCTCGAAGATGAACACGTAGTCGATGTCCTCGCGCGCGCCGAGCTCGGCGTAGCGATGGCGCCACACCCACATCAGGTCCTCGGCTCGCGCGGGTGCGAGCGTGCCGAACGACCCGTCGTGGTTGTCTGTGTAGACGACGACCTCGGCTGCGCCTTCGGGTGCCTCGAAGGCAGGGAAGCGATTGTCGAAGACGGCGATCTCGAACGCGGGGAACGGGATCTCGGTCTGTGGGCCTCCGGGGATGGTGGGACACAGAGGACAGTGGTCTCGCGAGGGCAGGAACGTGCGCTCCTGGCGGTGGATCGCGTACACGACGTGCTCGCCGTGCAGCTCCTCGAAGCGCAGCTCGCTCACGGCGCGTCGGGCTCGGCGTGTGTGTACAGAATCAGCGCGCGTCCGTCGTCTTTGGCGTGGCGGGTCACGGAGACGGGTCCCGTGTGCTCGTGCGGCGGCCCCGGCGTGCGATTCGCCTCTTCTGCGGCGGGTTCCGACCGGCGGCTCGGCTGCGGCTCGACGGGTTTCGTGGGCATCTGTCGAGGGTATACCCAAGGCAACGTGCGTTTCGTCACGATGCGAAAAGGAGCCCGGATGGTGGGTTTCGCGAAATCTAAGTACGCAATTTGCGTCAATGCGGGGATTGACTATAGGCGCGCGCGGCGCGAAGGTAGGTCATGACGCTGCGCCGCGGACACGCGGCCCGATCGAGCAAAAGGGAGGCCCACATGTCAGATACCACCCAGGCCCACGAAGCGGTGGAGCGCGTCGGGAGTTCCGAGCAGTCGTTGGTCGAGAGACCGGGGTTCGATCGACGAGCGTTCCTGCAGCGCACGGCGCTGACCGGTGCGGCCGTCGGCGGCGTCAGCACCCTGCTGGCCGCGTGTGGATCGAGCGCCTCGAGCAGCGGCAGCGGCGGAGCGGTGGCGGTGTTCGGCTCGGTCCCGAAACTGAAATTCGTGTTCGTCAACCACGTGACGACGAACCCGTTCTTCGTGCCGACGCAGTACGGCGCGGCGGACGCGTGCAGCTTGCTCGGCTGCAGCTACCAGTGGACGGGCTCTGAAAGCAGCAACGTCAACCAGATGGTCAACGCGATCAACACTGCGATCACGGGCGGGGCGGATGGCATCGCGGTCGCGCTGATCGATTTGCATGCGTTCAACGGCCCGGTGGAATCGGCGCTGAAGGCGGGCATTCCGGTTGTCGCGTACAACGCGGACGCGCCGAGCAACAAGCGGCTCGCCTACATCGGTCAGGACTTGAAACTGGCGGGAGAAAAAATGGGCGAACGGATCGTGGCGGCGGTCGGGTCGGGAGACGTGGCGCTGTTCATCGCGACGCCTGGCTCGGCGAACCTGCAGCCACGCATCGAAGGCGCGGAAAAGGCGATCAAGGACTCGGGCAAGCCGATCACCGTGCACACGGTCGCGACGGGTGCGGCGGTGCCGGGCGAGCTGTCGGCAATCGAAGCGTATTGGCAGGGTCACCAGAGCACCAAGGGCATGTACGCGGTCGACGGCGGCAGCACGGAAAGCCTCGCCAAAGTGATGCAGAAATTCGGCCTGGCGGGCAAAGGCGTGAAGGCCGGCGGCTTCGACCTGACCGAACAGACGCAGAAGTTGCTGCAGGAAGGCAACATCGAATTCACTATCGATCAGCAGCCTTACCTCCAGGGGTTCCTGCCGATCCTGCAGCTGTACATGTGGCACGCGTCGGGCACGCTGACAGGGCCCGCGGAAACGGATACGGGCCTGAAGTTCCTGAACAAAGAAACGGTCGCGCCGTACGTCGAATCGAAGACCCGCTACGAGGGAACCTCCTCGGCGGTCAAAGTGGTGGCGATCAAGGCGGGCACGGCCGCGTAACCATGGCGACCGTGGCAGGGGGGTCGGCCTCCCCAGAGAGACCGACCCCTCCCGTCGATCCCCAACCCGCCCGGGATTCCTCCAGGCGGGAGGGCAGCAGTCTGCTGGAACGGATCATCGCGCTGCGCGAGGGCAGCATCATCGTCGTCACGCTGATCGTGGCGATCTACTTCTCGGTCAACACGGGCGCGTTCTTCACGAGTGCGAACTTCAAGACGCTGCTGCCGTATGTCGCGCCGTTCGCGATCCTCGGCGCTGGCGAGGTGTTCGTGATGATCCTCGGCGAGATCGACCTGTCGATCGGCGGCACGTACCTGCTGGCGCCGTACCTGTTCTACAAAGTGGCCAGCGGCGGCTTCCCGCTGGTGCCGAGCGTGATCGTGGCGCTGCTGGCGTGCGTGGCCGTCGGCCTGGTCAACGGCTTCTTCACGGCGGTGGTCGGCATCAACTCGTTCGTGACGACGCTGGGCATGCTGTTCGTGCTCGAGGGTCTGACGCTGATCCTGTCCAACGGCCAGCCGGTCGCGACACCGGGCGCGCAGGGACAGAAAGTCACGCATACGGTCACACACGTCGTCAACGGCGTGCACATCTCGCTACATGAAGTGAGCAGCGAGGTAGGCACGTTCGGAAAGGTGTTCGGGGCGGGCACGTACTCGGAGATCCTCTGGGCGGTGGCGATCGTGGTCGTGCTGCAGGTGGTCCTTACGTTCACGCGCTGGGGCCTGTACACGGTGGCGGTCGGGTCGAACAAGCTCGGCGCCTCAGAGGCGGGTGTGCGCGTGCGTCTGGTGACGGTCCGCAATTTCATCTTGTGCGCACTGGCGGGCGGTCTGGTGGGCATCCTCGAGGCGGTGCGCTCGGCCACCGTCCAGCCGGACACGGCCGGGGCGAACGAAATCCTGTTCTATGGGATCGCCGCAGCGGTGATCGGCGGCACCCTGCTCGCGGGCGGCGCGGGCACGGTCGTGGGTGCGCTGATCGGCGCGCTGTTCCTGGGCATCCTCAGGGATGGGCTGATCCTGCAGGGCGTGAGCGCCAACTACCTGCTGTTCTACACAGGCTTGGCAATCATCGTGGCGATGTCCGCCAACGTGTACGTGCAGCGTGTAAGGCAGGGGGCACATCGTGGCTGACCAGGCACCCCCACCGGAGCAGATCGTCGGGCCGACCTCAGCGCCGGACGACGTGCTGCGCGTGGAACACATCTCTAAGCGCTTCGGCCCGGTGACGGCGTTGCGCGACGTCAACTTGCACCTGAAAAAGGGCGAGGTGCTCGGTCTGCTCGGTGACAACGGCGCGGGCAAGTCGACGCTGATCAAGATCATCAGCGGCTTTCAGAAGCAGGACGCCGGGACGATGCTGCTGCACGGGCAGCCGTATGAACCGAAAGGCGTGGACGATGCCCGGGCGAAAGGCATCGACACCGTCTACCAGGACCTGGCGCTGATCGACGAACTGTCGGTTTACCACAACCTGTTCCTGCGCCGCGAGAAGGTGCACCGGCCGCTGCCGTTCCTGGCCAATCGCGAGATGAAGCTGCAGGCGCGCAAGGCGTTGGATGAGATCGGGATCAACATCCCGCGCATCGACGTGGCCGTGGCCCGCCTATCTGGCGGGCAGCGCCAGGCGATCGCGGTCGCGCGGACGGTGAACTCAGAGTCGGACATCATCCTGCTGGACGAGCCGCTGGCGGCGATGGGCGCGAAGGAGGGGTCGATGATCCTCGACCTGGTCGCGCGCCTGAAGCAGGAGGGGCGGGTCTCGATCATCATGATCCTGCACAACTATGTGCACGTGCTGGAGGCGTGCGACCGGGTGAGCATGATCCAGGACGGCGCGATCGCGCTGGACAAGCCGACGGCGGAGACGTCGGTCGAGGAGCTGACGGACATCGTCGTCAACGAGTACCGCAGGGCGCGTATGGAAACCCACGAAACGCCGGCGTCGGGCTGATAAGGCGTGCGCTCGCCGCGCCGCAACCCGGCGTGCGGGGCCCGGACGGCTCGCTACACTCGGCCGGTCGACCAAGCCGGTCGGCGGCAAAGCCGGTCGGGCAACGGTGCAGGCGAGCTCGAGTGAGGTTCAGATGGCCACCTCGTCATCCGAAGGTACGCGTATTTCGCCGCGACGACTGGGGACGCTGACGATCGTCGCGATCGGCGGCGTGTGTCTCGTGCTCACGCTCGCGCTGGCCGCATATCTGTACGACCATTCGCGGCGGGACGTGATCGCGAACGGGGTTCGCATCGACGGCGTGGCGGTCGGCGGCCTGCACGCGGCGGCGGCGAAGACGAAGGTCAAACACGACCTGCTCGCGCGCTTGAACCGGCAGGTCACGGTCCGCTCGGGCTCCCACACGTGGACGCTCGACGCGCGTCAGGCGCATCTGAACGTCGGCGTGGGCAACATGGTCGACCAGGCAGTGAGCGCGAGCCGGCAGGGCTCGATCGTGACGCGCACCGTGCGCGGCGTGTTCGGCGGCAGTGTGAATCGCAACATCCCGCTGGTCGTCACGTACTCCCACCAGGCCGTGCGCGAGGTGACCGCGCAGGTACGGGCGGGCGTGAATCGTCCGCCGCGCAACGCGACAGTGCAGCCGGGCGCGAGCGGCCTCGAGCAGGTTCCTGGGCAGCCCGGCCTGACGGTCGAAAACGCGTCCCTCGGCGCGCGCGTGGAGGCCGCGCTGGTCGGCGCGACGGCGAGTCGCACTGTGCGCGTCCCGACGCACAGGGTGCAGCCGGCTGTCACGACGGCGCAGTTGGCGGCGAAGACTCCTGCGTACATCGTGGTCGACCGCAGCGACTTCCGCCTGCGCTTCTACGAGCACCTGAAGCTGGCGAAAACGTTCGAAATCGCGGTCGGCATGGAAGGGCTGGAAACGCCCCCTGGACTGCACCACATCGAATGGAAGCAGGTCGACCCGCCGTGGTACGTGCCGAAGAAAGCGTGGGCTGGCTCGCTTGCAGGTACGGTCGTCCCACCCGGCCCGGCCGATCCGCTGAAGGCGCGCTTCATGTCCTTCGAAGGCGGCGCTGGGATCCACGGCATCGACCCGAGCGAGTACTCATCGATTGGCCACGACGCTTCACACGGCTGCGTGCGCATGCGCATCCCGGACGTGATCGACCTGTACAGCCACACGCCGGTGGGCACGCCCGTCTACATCATCTAATAGTGCTTTGGTAGCTTGTTACTCTTGTTGTGGTGGCCAGTGGAGGGGTAGTTCGTCGAGGTCGATTGTTTGTTGGCAGGTGGTGCATTGGCCGGTCCAGCACTTGAAGATTGGCTGGAGCAGGAGGACTGCCTGGGGGAGGCTCAGGCCGGCCGCGGGTGATTTGGGTTCTGCCGCTCCAGGGTCAGGAACCCGTGAGCGGCGGTGACAAGCGCGGTGTGGTGGTACCAGCCGAGATAGGAGCGGCCCTCGTAATGGTCGAGGCCGAGTTCGCCCTTGAGCTGTTTGTAGTCCAGCTCGATCTTCCAGCGCAGGCGGGCCAGCCGCGCGAGCTGCTCGGGATCGCTGTCGGCGGGGAGGTTTGAGATCCAGTAGTCGCCCGGCTTCTCGTGGCCCTCGGGCCACTCGGCGATCAGCCACTCTTCTCGGGGTGGCCACGGCGTTCGCTTCTCGGCGCGGTTGGACGCGCGCACGCGCACGAAGCAGAAGCGCGAGGTGACCGGCTGCTCCTCTGGCCCGTCGCGGAACGGCACGGTCTGGAACTGCTCGCTGGGGAGGCCGACGATCAGCTGGGCTATCGCCACTGGCTCGCGGTCGGGACGTGGCCGGCTGCGCGGGCGGCCTGTGTCACCCTGGCGCTGCGGGACCGTGAAAGTCGTCTCGGGTGTGAACACCTTCGTCTCGGCGCCGACGGAAAGCACATACTCGAGCTCGGCGTGATGCAGGCGCTCGCGCAGCACGGTGTTATCACCGTAGGCTTGGTCGCCGAGCACCGGCGCCCTGGGCACATCCCAGCCGGCGGCACGCTCTATCAGATCCACCCCCAGCTCGGGCTTGGTCTGAAACCCAACCTCGGCGGGGATTTTCGCTCGCCGGCGACCCTCGGGGTCCTCACACCACTCCTCGGGCAGATATAGCGCCCACCCCAACGGCACCGTCCCCTGCTCGCCGACGGCGTGCACGGAGACACCGATCTGGCAGTTGCCGATCTTTCCCAGCGTCCCGGAGTACTGGCGCTTGACCCCCGGCGAGTGCTTGCCGTCCTTGGGGAATCCCGTGTCGTCCAACACCCACGCCTGCACGTCGATCTGCGGCGCGACCCGCTCGGCCACGGCGCGCACCACCAGCGCCGGATCCCACGTGCTCACCGCCAAGAAATTCTGCAAGCTCTCATAGTCAGCCTCGCCGCCCAGCCGCGCGACCATCGGCTCAAGCGACTTCCGCGGCCCCTGCTCAATCAAACCCCGCAGATACACCCCGCCATTCACCAGCTGCACCGGCCGGTTCACCGCCTCGCCCAACACCTCGACACCGAACACCTCCAGCCGCTCACGAACCGCCGAGGGACTATCCACCTCCGAGGAGCCAGCCACCACCACAGCCACCATCATGACCTCCCGCGTCGAACTCCTCTCCGCCAGAAGAGTTCGCCACAACCACCACAACCCCTACCAAACAGCTACCAAAGCACTACTAAGTGGCTGCGCCCAAAGGCGAGCCGCCCCGCGAGAGGCGATCCGGCGCGCCGTCAGGCTGACGGTGGGCGGCGGGACTCCAGATACGCGTGGTTCTGCCGGCGCTCGCCGCGGATCTGGATCGCGACGTAGATCAGGATCACGTTGACGATCACGCCGATCCCCCCGAAGGTGACGATCAGCCCGATGGTCTTGACTACCGCTTCGTCGGCCGCGATGAGCACGACCGAGAGCCTAGCAACGCGTCGCGTGTCGGTGTCGTAGGCTAGGGCGAACCGCCGTCGATCGCCAGACTGACGGACAAGCACCCGGAGAGGTGCCGGAGCGGTTGAACGGGCGCGACTGGAAATCGCGTAGCGGGGGAAACCTCGCTCGAGGGTTCGAATCCCTCCCTCTCCGTCCACCATCTCACGAAGATCGACGCAGCAAACTGGAGTTAGCCGGACGTCGGGAAGCGTCGTCCCTCATCGCCGGTCCACAGTCCACGGCGCTTGATCTCTGGCACGAGATAATCGTCGTACATGCGGTAGTGGATGTCGCGGAGGCGTAGAGCCGACTCGGGCTGAGTCATGACGTTGAACATGCGCGCCTCGACGTAGCGATCCTTGCGGGCCGTGTGGAAGACGGTGTGGCGGAGTTCGCGCAGGCTGTTGTACAGGCTGGCGTCGAGGGAATCGAGTTCGGACAGGTCGACCCCTTTTTCTTTGCAACCCTCAATCACGGAGAACAGCAGTCCGTACCAGAGGTAGAGATAGATGCCGAACGGTTCGACCGTGATGTGCAGCAGTTGATCTTCGGGCACCGTTAATGCTTCAGCCATAGCTTCGTCGGCCCGCTCGCGCAGCAAGTCGGCACGCATCCATTGGCGGTGCAGCACGCCCAGGGTTTCGAGGCTCAAGCCGCTGAGAGGAATGTGCGTCGCCTTTTCGGTTGCCTAGCGGGCCGGGAGATCAGAGAATCCCAGTTCAGCGGTAGTCGTGGATGAGCGGTCGATCCCATGTGCGGTGGCATGTCCGCCGAGCGCTGTATAGACGCCGTTCCTAGCGACGCGCTCGAAGCCAGCGGCCAGTGCAAAGCCCCTGGAGGACCGAGGCGAACCGATCGTCGTGAGACACGCGGTATCTTGTCCGTGATGGCTGAGCAGCTTGATCTGACGATAGTCTAGAGTCGGGTGAGGAAGGCTGGATCGTCGCATCGATCCCCGAGGTAGCTGGGGTCTTCAGCCAGGGTCAGACGCGCGAGGAAGCGCGCGCAAACGTCATCGACGCGTTGCGGCTCATGCTCTCTCCCGAGCCCAGCGGCGCGGACGATCAACGCGAGCGTGAAGCGCTGCACCTGACGATCGCTGCATAAAGCGGCGCGATTTGGAGCGCCACCTGCGCGCTCATGGGCGCCGGCAGGTCGATGAGGGCGGCAACCACGCGCGATGGGCCGGCCCGCAGGGCGAGCGATCGGTGGTTCCACGGCACCGCGAGATCGATTTCGGACTGGCGCGCAAGATCTGCCGCCAACTCCAGGTTCCGCCGCCAGGCGGCGCACGTTGACATGCTCAACCAAAGCGCTGAGCGTGTAGCCCCCTGATGTGCTCCCAGGCAGGGTCATGTTTCGAGAGTCGTCCCTCCCACCCCGTTTTGATCGAAGTGCGAACCCTGGCCGCATCGAGGGCGAGCGGCGCTGGTCAGGCGGGGACGTCCACGGCGATGTTCGTGCGGCGGGTTAGGCCGACGAGCAGGTTGATGTCGTTTGGGTCGCCGGTGATGATGGTCACCGCGCAGATGCGGCTGCGTTCCTCAGCGATCGCCACGACCTGTGCATCGGTCGTCGAGATGTCGTGGCGCGAGAGCGCAAGGGCCTCGGTCCGCAGTACGCCGGCCCGCGTGGCGGCCTCGACGGTCAGCGGCGCGTAGACATCGTGCTCTGCGCCGATGGCCTTGATCAGGCGATCGACGAGTGCATCGGAGCGCCGCTGGCCAGATCGCACCTCAGTAAGAACGGGAATCGGAATCAGGAGCGCTCCATTGATACGCAGTTTGAACAGTTCGAGATACGCAACGAGCAGATCTCGGTTGGCGGCCAGCGCGCTGACGCCGCCGCTGTCGAGCAGGAAGTCGCGGCGAGGACGGTTGGTCACTCAGGCCAGGCGTCCGAGCGGCGCTGAAGCTCCGGCAGGTGCTTCGAGCCATCGGCACCCTCAGCGACGAGTTCGTCGCGCAGTTGCTGGAGGCGAGCACGCTGCGCGTCGCGGAGCTTGGGATCATCCACTGGCTGCGGCTCGACATGCGTTGTGATGGCGGCCTCCATTGAGTTCATTGTATCCAGGGTCTCGGTAGTTGGATTGGCGTTCTTGACTGACGCACAAGGCTACGCACACAGTCACGGAGCAGCGGGTTGGCGGTCTGCTTGACGGATCGCAGCGACTGCTCGCCGCCGCGCCTCTCGCCCGACGGGCTCCATCAACTCCTCCAGTAGCCGATCCAAGGCGACGACGTGGTTCGCAGGTCGTCCCGGCTTCCCCGTGCCTCAGGTTGCGCCTTCTTAGGGAAAAGCGCGGCCTGCTTTACGATATAGTAAAGGCGTGCCGCGAATCTCTAGCAAGCATCAGGTCACGCTGCCGGTGGCAGCACTAGAGCGTGCGGGGCTCAAGGACGGCGACGAGGTCGCGATCGAAGCGGAGGGAGTGGACCGTATCGTGGTTCGTCGGATCGACAAGGACGTCAAAGCTGCCTTGGGTGTGTTCGACGGCTTGTATGAGGCGGGATACCTGGAGCGATTGCGCTCCGGGGAGCGGGCGTGAGCGGCTGCGTTCTCGACACCGATGTGGTGATCGCAGCGTTGGACCGCAAGGACTTCCACCATGCTGATGCGGCTGAGGCCGTGACAGCGATGATCGAGGAAGGTACGACGCTGCTGCTCTCGCTGATCAACTATGCGGAGACGCTAGTCAAGCCGGCCGAGGATGAGACTGCCATGCGGGCCGCACTGGATGCGGTGAGCGCTCTAGGAATAGAGCTGATTGCTCCCACGCCTGCTATTGCCCGCGACGCTGCACGGCACCGGGCTCTGAACATCAGCCTCGCGGACGGGTTTGCGATCGCAACAGCGCAGGCGCGGCACGCCAACCTGGCCACATTCGATCGTCGTGTTCGACGGGCTTTGCTGAAGGTGGGGGTGGAGCTTGCGTCACAGATGACTTGAGCCAACAATCTGATTGGGAGTTGCCACTGGCAATCCGGAGATCGCTTTGGCTGCTCGCTCGCGCGCCCTCCGCCCCGCAGGCTCCGTCAGAAGCCCGAGCAGCCGCTCCAGGTTGGCGCCGGGGTTCGCAGGTCGTCCCGATCTCCCCGTTTTCGCCTGGGAGACCCTGCGCGAGTTCCGAAAGGTGCCCTACGAAAGCGTGCCCTGCTCTGGGTCGTCCATCTCTTGTGCAGCCGCCGTATCAGAGGCCAGGGATATTTCGAGGGTCGTCCCGCGATCCCCGTTTTCGCCGGGGTTGAGGTCTTTGTTCGAACCGTGCCGCGACACGTGGCATATGCTTTCCGTGTGGCGATCAGCGAGGAACGTCGTCGGCTTGCTCGAGAAAGCGAGCAGCGGCTCGCAGCGACGGCACCCGAGACCAGTCGTGGTGCTGCGGCCTTGCTTCGGGAAGTGATGCCGCGGTTGTCGGGCGAGCGTCAACGCCAGCTCGCCGAGGAGATGGCGCGTCGCTTCGAGTCGCGCGCCGATGCGCATTCGCGGCCTTCATCCGTCTGATCGTCCCTGGTCTCTCTCCCGGCGTGCTCGGTCTCTCAGCGCTGCGAGCTGGGACAGGGTCTCATCGAGCGCTGCACCGGCGTCTTGGTGGCCACTTGCGGTCAACACCCCGAGTGCCTCGGCCTCGCTGAGTATCTCGATTGCGGCGATCGTGTAGACGATCTGCACGTACGCGAGGTCAGCGCCTGCTTGCAGCAATTCTCTCGCCAGCCTCACGACCTCTTCGGTCAGGTCGCGAGCGAGCCGCATGGTCTCATCTGGATAGCTCATCGATCAAGCATCCTCAGAGCCCCGGTTGTTTTTGATCAGCCGATCGTTTGTTTCGTGGGATTGAGTTCGACGCCGATCGGATGAGCTTAAGGCAGCCGCTCGTTTCGTCTGTGCGTCGATGTGGCGAGTTCCTGGGCTTTGTTGCTTTGGATTGCTGACGATCCGAGGGTGCCCATCCACGCCCACTACATCCCGCGATTGCGGTCAGCAACAACGGAAGGACGGCTCGCCAAAGGGCGCGAGAAGATCTTTTTGTCGTCGGGCATGTCCAGGGCGCCTAGTCCGTAGCCGATATCGACAGGCTCGCCCACCAGCCTTATGTCAATAACCAGCTAATGCCGAATCTAATGGCAGGACTCTTGGCTAGCCCCAACGGCTGTTGAAAACTCCGCCTCAGTCGCCACGAATGATTCTCGGCGACTGTCCTCCAGCCGGACCGCTCCTCATGGAGCTGACGGATCAGAGGCCACGGAGATTTCGAGGACTTTCCCGCCATCTGCGTGCCACTCGACATCAAAGCCGTTTGTCGCTTCACGCCTTGTCAAGCTCAGCGAGTGATTCTGAAGCCTATGACGGAAGGCGGAGCGCTTCCGCCAGCGTTAGCGGCGGTTAGGCGTGCCGTGTAGTTGCCTGGTCTGAGTGGTCGCCGGCCGATGCGGCCGGTGAACGAGATCCGATCTCCTCCGCCTGGCTCTGACCGTCGCTTTAGCGAGGCGAGGGCGACAGTGCGCCGGCATCTCTTGGCGCTTGCGCGCCGAAGCGCCCGGGTGGGCGGGAGGCAGAGATGACCGCGCTTGAAGCCTGTCGTGAGGTGGCTGAGCATGACCGTGACGTCTGCCGTGGTGCTGAGGTTGAACAGGAACGCTGATCCAGACACGGTTTTCGCGTTGGTCGCTGTCGGTGCTCGAGCGACGCGAAAGCGCCTGTGGGTCATTCGCGCACGAGAGAGTACAGGTGCAGATACCGCTGATGGTGGGGCTGCGCGCACGTGTCGGATTGCGGCACTCCGGGTGTGCTGAGGCCTGCTTCATATCGGGAGGCGTAGATCCCAGGGGGAGGCGCTGGAGCGGTGAACGGCCCGCCCTGTTCCCAGATCGCGACCGCTCTGCCGTCCGGCCCGATGGCGACCTCCGGGGCGCCGCCTTCGGGGCCGGAGATTTCAACGCCGGGCTGCCATCCTCCGCCAGCCGTCGGGCGGATCGCGCCTCGCACGGTCGTCGGGTAATGGCGAAACACGGAGCACTCCCAAACCGCCGCAGCCGTGCCCGCCGCGTTCTCCGCTAGTCGGACGGTTTGGGCGCTTCGATCGGACCCGGAGATCACTGATGGCGCTTGCCAGGAGCCGTCGGCGCCGCGTACCGCCGTCTCGACGACACCACCGTCCGAGATTTCTCCAGTCGCAGCCTGGGAGCGGTGAACCCAGGCGGCTGTGGCGTCCCCCTGCGCGTCTACGGCGAGTTGGAGACTGGAGTCGAGCTCGTTCGCCACATACCGGACCCTGGTGAGGCTGATCGTCACCGGGGTCAGCCAACCGCTGCCGGCGGTCCGCAGCGAGCTTTCGATCATACGATTTTCGCCGTTGCTCGCCATCCATAGAGCAGTGGCGTTGCCATCGGCGTCGAGGGCAACGCCAGGTTCACCGACGCTTGCAGCGCTCGTGAGCGTGACCGGTGCTTGCCAGCTGGCTCCGGCAAGTCGGGATGCAGCTTTGATGCTCTCCTGGTCTTTGACGATCAGGGCGCATGGGACGCTTGAAGGTGGCCGCGGGCACGGGACGGTTTCTGGTTCATACACGCCCCACACCGCCGCGACTTCACCCCCTGCACGCATGGCAATGCGCGGCTCGCTGTGGCAGGCCATCGCCGACTTTCGCGATCTGGACTCCGAACTTCTCATGGCGCGCGAAATCGCTAGCCTCGGCTCGGTCGTAGGCGATCACGGCCGGCACGTCGGGATGTTCGAGCGTGTATTGCAGGGCGACCGCAGCCTCCACTCGCTGCATGATTGCCTGAGGACAAATTCGAAACGACCCCCTCTCTCGAACCGCGCGCGGAGTCGCGGTCGCAGCAGGAACCCGAGATAGTCGGCCAGGATGGAGGTCGCGCCCTCATCTGCACCTGACCCGCCGTAGCCCCACCCCGCTTCCGGCGCGGCGAGGCCAAAGACCGGGGCTGGCCGGTGGCCACCTTCCAAGGCAAGCTCGACTCGCGTCGAGCGGTCGGTGCTGACCCCAACATAAGCGCCGTCGGTGGAGCGTCGCCGAGGTACGAATCGCACTCGCCATTCGCGCGCGCCGGTTTGGCTCTTCCTCACAACTCGGGTCGAACCCGCAGTATTCCCCATACGGAGAAGGTCCGTGGGTAGGGCATGCAAGCCCTGTCTCGATCAGTAGTTCGAGCAAGCGAGGTTACTTGGTGAGTCCGACGGCTCCAAGATAAGGTCGTGGTCGGGCAGGTCCGAGTCGCTCCTGACATATCTGCGCTCCGCAGAGTCCACAAACATCACCGCGACCTCGAGACGAAAACCAGGCGGTTAGGCCAAGCTTGCGGGTCGGGCCGTGTCTCGAACGTGCCATCCAGCGCGCGCACGATTGCGCCAAACTCGTGGTGGCGGATGCCCACCACCACCACGCAGCCGTGGTGAGATTTCCCAGCCTCCAACCACTCGTGACAGATGCGCGGGAAATCCGCGACGTCAAACGTCACCATGATGCGCCGTTGGACGTTGGCGAGTTCCATCAGCTCCTCGTCCGGACAGCCGTCGAGGTCGCGCTCCTCGGCAACCGCAAGCACGTCGTGCTCACGTGCTCTCAGAGCTGCACCGATCCGACGGCCCGACACGTGTGCATCAAGTAGCAGACGCAAACTTGTCGTTTAGTCGAGTTGGATCGGGATGATGTCAGCGTCCGGGTACTCCACGCGGAGCTCCGTCAGCGGTCGCCGGTTCAGCGCGATGAAGTCGTCGATCTCCTGCGGAAAGCGCCCGTAGTAGCTGAGCGCGGTCCGCAGCTCGCGTTCGCCGAGGTCGGTCTCCGCGATTACCCGATCGAGACTCTCGCTGAAGTCCTTGTACGCCTCAATCACCTGCCACACGTCTAGGCTCGTGCCAATCAACCAGGCGCGACGATTGTAGTCATCACCGCGAAACGCAATCCCGGGAACCGTCCGAGCCTTCAGTGCCTCCTCTGCCAGCGCCTCCACTACGCTGCCCTTGCTGCGCTTCGTGCGCTTGGCCTCTGCTGTGACGAGACGATCGGTCTCGTCCGAGAGACGCAGGCTGAATGGTGCTGACTTGGCCATGGCTACGATTGTAGTCGATGTATTACGCGGTACTGCATGGTGCTTCCGGCCCACGGTCTGCGCGAGCATCTCAGAGTCGCCCGACCCCCGTCGGCCGCGCGCTTTCGTAGCCTCCTCGGCCGGGTACAACCGTGCTCACACTCCTTCGTCATAAGGCAGCAGAAACCAAGTCGTAGGCGATCCAGGCCCCCGGCTTAATTCGTCGTGGTGATCGCAAGATGATCATCGGCTGATATGCGATACTTAAGTGGATGCTTCAGTATCCACTTGCCCGGCTGACGCCCCCGGAGCCGCCGATCGATGTGGTCTTCCACGCGCTCTCGGATGCAAATCGGCGTGCGATGATCGACCTCCTGATCGACGGGCCCGCATCGGTGAGCGAGCTCGCACGGCCGCTCGCCATCTCGCTACCGGCGGTCGTCCAGCACCTGCGCGTGCTCGAGGCGAGCGGTCTGGTGCGCTCGCACAAGACGGGGCGCGTGCGCACGTGCGAGATCGAGCCGATCGCGCTGAGCACGGTCGAGCGCTGGATCAGCGAGCGGCGCGCGACATGGGAGGCCAGGCTCGACCGGCTCGGTGCTTTTCTGGCCGAGGAGACCGATGAGGCGGAGCCCTCCACACAGTCCAAGAAGACAAGACCGAAAGGAGATCGAAATGAGCGACAGGTCAGCGACACATTCGACGTTTGTGATCGAGCGCGACTATGACGCATCACCCGCACGCGTGTTCGCGGCGTGGGCGGACGTGAATGCGAAGGGCCAGTGGTTCGGGCCGGGCGGGGACCAGGGGCACGCCCTCGACTTCCGCGAGGGTGGCCGAGAGCATTTCGAGGCGGCGGTTGCGGGCGCCGTCTACTCCTACGACGCGATCTACGAAGACATCGTCCCCGACGAGCGGATCGTTTACACCTACAACATGCGTCGAGACGGCATGCGGATGTCTGTATCGGTGACAACCGTCGAGTTGCTCGTCGATGGCGGCCAAACACACATGCGCTACACCGAGCAGGGCGTGTTCCTCGATGGCGAGGACACGCCCGAGCTGCGCGAGCACGGGACGGGGGAGATGCTCGACAAGCTCGGCGAGACGCTCACACAGGGGGCTGCGACGGTATGAGTGCGGACGCGAGCGCAACCGGTGCGGCGGCCAGGCTGTCGCGCCCGATCGAGCGCAGCGGCGCCGAGGGCGGGAGCGATCGCTCGCGCTGGCTCGCGCTCTACGTGCTGTGCATGGGGATGTTGATGATCGTGCTCGACGTGACGATCGTGAACGTCGCGCTGCCGTCGATCCAGGAAGACCTGCATTTCTCGACGTCGAGCCTCGCGTGGGTCGTCAACGCGTACCTGATCGCGTTCGGAGGGCTGCTGCTGCTCGCCGGACGCCTGGGTGACCTGGTGGGCCGCCGGCGCATCTTCCTTGCGGGCATCGTGCTGTTCACGAGCGCCTCGCTTCTGTGCGGCGCCGCTCAGGCCGCATGGTGGCTCGTGGCCGCGCGGTTCGTCCAGGGCGTCGGCGGCGCGATGACCTCGGCGGTGATCCTCGGGATGATCGTGACGATGTTCCACGACGCGCGCGAGCAGGCTAAGGCGATCGGCGTGTTCGCGTTCGTCGCCTCGGCGGGCGGCTCCGTGGGCCTGATCGCGGGCGGCATCCTCACGCAGTCGCTTGACTGGCACTGGATCTTCTTCGTGAACCTGCCGATCGGCATCGCGACGGTGCTCGCGGCGCGGCGGCTGGTCCCCGACGAGCCGGGCATGGGCCTGCGCGAGGGCGCGGACGTCCCGGGCGCTGTGCTGATCACGAGCGCGCTGATGCTCGGCGTCTACACGATCGTAGGCCCGGCGGCGAAACACGGCTGGGGCTCGCGGGAAGCGCTGCTGCTCGGCGCTGGCTCGATCGCGCTGCTCGCCGGGTTCCTGTGGCGCGAGACGCGGGCCGCGAGTCCGCTGATGCCGCTTCGGATCTTCCGCTCGCGGCCGGTTGCAGCTGCGAACGGGATCCAGATCCTGTCGGTCGCCGGGATGTTCGGGATGTTCTTCCTCGGCGCGTTGTACCTGCGGCGTGTGCTTGGCTACGACGCGCTCGAAATCGGTCTCGCGTTCCTCCCCGTGACGATCGCCATGGGGACGCTTTCAATCCGCTATTCAGAGCGCATCCTGATGGCGCTGGGCGCGCGGCGTGCGCTGCTTTTCGGGCTCACGCTCGTGCTCGCCGGCCTCGTCGTGTTCGCGCTTACGCCTGTGCACGCGAATTACGTGAGGCAGGTCGCACCGTCAATGCTGCTGCTCGGTCTTGGTGCTGGTATCGCGTTCCCCACCCTGATGAACCTCGCGATGTCGGGCGCGACGCCGCAGGACGCAGGTCTCGCCTCGGGCCTCGTCAACACCACCGCACAGGTCGGCGGCGCACTCGGCCTGGCGGTGCTCGCGACGCTCTCGACCTCGCGCAGCAGCACGCTGATCGCGGCCGGGCATCCGCTCGCGTTGGCGCTGACCGCCGGCTACCACCTCGCGTTCTGGGTAGCCGCCGCGCTCGTCGGCTGCGCGCTAGTCGTCGTGCTCGTGGCGGTCGAGCCCGGCCGTGCGCCCGCGGCAGCGCACGACCCGGCGCATGCGCACGGCGAGAAAGACGCGCACGCCCAGGGGCCCGCGCAGCACGAGGCGAATGCGCATGGCAGCTCGTCTGTGGAAGGCGCGAACGCGTGAGCCAACCCCGACGCGTCCAGAAGCGGAGCTCTCGATCGTCCGCTCCGAGGTCAAGCAGCGCTTCGACCAGCCGTTGGATCGCACCGGCTCGTCCCAGGAACGCCGTGCGAGGGTTGAACCGCCTAAGCCGCGTTGCGGATCGCTGTGGCCGCCCGTCGTCGCGCCTCTCCTCCCACGGGCTCCAACAGCGCCTCAAGCAGCCGGTCCAGGTTCGCGGCGGGGCTCGCAGGTCGTCCCGATCTCTCCGTTGAGGCTTTTCTTGCTGGGGCTTTCGGGGCTGTGCGAGGGAACGATTGCTAGTCGCTGTCATCAGCAAGGACGCGCCCGAGCGATGATGCCTGCTCAGTCGCGGTAGGCGCGACCGCGCGGGAGCACGCGAGTCACAGTGACGACACGGGCCTGGGTATCAAGGAGAACGAGCGCCCGCCAGTCGCCTATCCGCAGTCGCCACTCTGGCGCGCCCGTGAGCTTGCGCAGCGGTCCAGCCATGTGCGGGTCTTCGGCGAGCGCGCCTAGCGCACTCTCGACACGTTTACGGACTTGCGGGTCCAGCCGGCGCAGATCGCGCTGTGCTGTGCGGGTGAGCTGGACGCGCCACGGTGCGTCACTCACTCTGAGTCTCGCAGCGCCTCACCCAGCGACGCGGTGCGACCGGCTGCTAGGTCGGCCCTGCCCTCGGCGGCTGCCGCCTCGTCCTCGTCAGCCCACGACTCATCGTCGGCAGGGGCGTCGCGGAAGGCTGCGATTACGGGGTCCGTGCGCATATCGAGCAGGCGAAGGGCCTCGCCGGCCTCTTTCTCGGAAAGCGTCTCGATCCGCTCGCGTAGCTTCTCCTTCGCCGTCATACCCATCCGAACAGTAGCGCGCGTCGAGCGTGGCGCGCGAGCGAGCGATGGAGTGCACGACCCAGCAGAAGCAGCGCTTCGCGCGATACCCAGCCAAGCCGACCAGAGCAAAATCACGGTGGTCACTGAGCTGTAGTCCGTGAGCGCGTGGCGTGCAACTCGCGAATACGCTTCCACACAAGGTACGTGTTCGAGCTTCGGAATCGGCGCGGTAGCCAGGAGCGGCGTCAGCCCGAAACGCGCAGGCTCGTGATCGGGCGGAGTGATGCCAATCGAGTCCTGACGCCCTCGTGATCGATGAGCCGGTGGAGCCGACTACGTGGCTCCTCGTTACGGGGTGGGATTCCATGGCTGCCGAGCGTAAGATGTTGGAGAGATCATGATGCCGTCCCATCTAGATCCGTTGCCCGGCGATTTCGATGAGGAGCTCGACAGCCCGGACCCCGCTGACGTGCAGGTGGTGCAGCCGTCTCGTGAGCACCATCTGATCGTGGCAGTTCACGCTCGAGGGCGAGGATGCGGTGGCATTGCAACGGATCGCTGAGGACCAAGGCGAGGGGCCGGGCGAGGTGGTCGGGTCACTGATCCGAGCAGCTTCCGTCAAAGCCGCCTGATCGCAGGGTCCAGCGCCGAGCTGTCTTGCCGTATGCCTAAACCGTAAGGATCGTGAAGCTGGCCCGAGCAGCTTTCGCAGGTTATCCGGATCGGAGGTCGCGATGGCGTCGACCAGCCGGCTCACGCCGACAGCGATGCACGCATCGATTGTGCGGGCCCCAGAGGTTGCTCTGCGTAAGCGACCCGCGGCCCGCGCCGATCGTGCCACTCGGCCGGACCTGGGCTCGCACGTCGGCCGGCACCTCGCCAAAATCGGCGTTGTCCTCGGCCAGCAACTCCAAGCCGCGAGCGATTCTCAGCTCACGTAGGACTGCGGCGTTGACGAATGCGACTGGCTTCCACCGGACCCGGCGAGGCGTTGCTCGGTCTCATTCAGCACGGACTCGTCAAAGCGGCGGTCCCTTACTGCGACCGCCGTCTATTCGTTGTCTGGCCGTTCCGTCTGTTGGCGTCTCTCAAATACGGCGAAGGTGATGTCAACGCCGGGGTGAACGTGGTCGCGAGAGCGCAAAGATGCGCGATGATAGATCCCATCGTGCTCTGTGCAGATGGTCCCGAGCGTTGACGCTGTCCCGCCGCTCCCATCGAGCAGGAGTAGGCGGGGAGCGGCGTGCGCGAGTGCCGCCTCGAACTCGAAGCGCTGGTTCTCCTCGGTGTGCGGTGTGTCCTGGAAAAGCATGTCCACGCGGCGGTTCTCGAGCGCCGGCAGGAGTAGCTCCGTTGTCGAGCCGACGAACCGATGCCAGGGGTGCCGCAATTGCTGGCGGACTATGCTGCCGGCGCTGGCGAGAGTATCGAAGGACATCAGCTCCCCGGGATGGCCTTCTTGGCAGTTGCGCTCGAGTGCTCGCAGTAGTACGAGCGACCCCAGGCCAAGGTAGATCCCGGTCTCTACAACCATCTGGGGCTTGCATGCGCGCGCAATCACGTACCAGGCGAGCCGGTTACCGAGGGGCAGTCGGCGCTTGACGTCGAACCGCCCGCGCAGGTGGCGACTGAGGAGCTCATTGAGCTCGGGATCTTGGTGAGTCTCGGCCGCATAGCCCTCCAGCTCTCTGACTGGGCGGTCGAGAGCAGCGGCAAGTCCGGCGACGACCTCCCGCTCATTAGCTAGTTCGAAGGAAAAGCTCTCGATCTCGGGATCGAAGAGTACGTAAGCAAGTTGGCGGCGCAGACTGACGTCTGCGTTGAAGCTGCGCATCAGCTGATACTTGGTGCGCCAGCGAAAGCGGCCCAGGCGATGCGTCCGAAAACGCCACTCGGGGCCGATCAACCTCTTGATCGTCTCCTTGATATGCAATGGAACTCCTTCGACATGCGTTAGCGGCCCCTCGGAGAGGGGCTGTGGACATGGACTCTTCGCGGCGATTTAGCCGCGCCGGGTCAACTCACAGTCGAAGGACAGCCGATGCAACAGGGCCGGCGCGAGCCCTTGCTCCTGATGCGCCAGAGGCGGCAAAGCGGTCGCTCGCCGGGAAACGCGCGACAGTGCGTACGCGCCTTAGCACGCCCGGTGGCCGCATCTTGCACCAGCCGAGGGCCGCGAGGGTTGCTATCGCGTCGGCCGCGATGCATAGCGCGGCCTTCTCTTGTTCCTCGTGACAGCAGTCGCACATCGCGCCGTGGACATCCAGGGCCAATAGGCCAAGTACGAGGATCAATCCCACGAGTGCGACGAGGCGACGGCGCCCAGCCACCACGCTGTTGATGTCTGCCAGCCGCAGCACGGCCAGCATTCTAACTGGCGGGCAGCCGCCGTCTCGGACGGTTCGGCAGCGGCCTAGCGATCGGGTAGGTCGAGTACCAACAGCAGAGCGTCGTCGATGGCCTGCAGTTCGTCACGTGTCAGGTGTCCACTTCGTTCACCGAGCGCCCGCGCGTCGACAGCTCCGACCATCTCGCACAGAACCTGCGTCGGCTGGTCTCCGATCGTGACTTCTGGATGAAAGCTGGCTGCGAACGCCGAGCGCGACGTCGGGCAGATCACGACGGTGGAGAGGGCGAGTAGATCGTCAGCTTGGACGATCACCGCGTAACGTCGGCCCTCTTGAACGTGACCGCGCTTACCTGGGAGCTTGATCTGATGGATATCACCACGGACCACGTAGTGTCTCCATGAGATCGGCGATCTCACGCGCTTCTTGCACGTAGTGCTCGTTCTGCATCAGGCTCCTCACCTCGGCTGCGAGTCCGCCCCGCCGACGCTCGCGCTCGGCTGTCTCGGTGATCGCCTGTCGCGCTGCCTCAGCGCGACTCAAACCTCGCCTCCGTGCAATCTCATCGAGCGCGCTCAGACCATCGCGACCGAGGCGCAAGGACAGCGGGTGGGGGGCGGACGCCACCCGCTGAGTGTAGCGCGAAACGCACTACACGCACGCCACGTTATGGCCCCGAGGCGAGCCGATCGCTGCTGAGCTCGGTTACAGTCAGCTGAGCGTGAGTTTGAGCGTTTCTCCTTTGGCGGGCGCGGCGGGCCGCTTGAAGGCGATCGTGAGCTTCGGCGGTGCGGCGGTGATGTCGACGGTGAACTGCAGGTAGCCGTAGTCGACGATCGGCTTCTTGCGCAGCTCGAATCCGGCCCATTTGACCGGCAGTTTCACTTTTTTGGGGTGGCCGAGGCCGTAGCCGCCGCTGCCGGCGATCAGGTAGGGGATGTCGTGACCGCCGGTGACGCGGTGCCAGCGCTCGTACAGGTGGGCGTGGCCGGAGATCACGGCGTCTGGCCAGAGGCCGGTGGCTTCGAACGCGTGATCGAGGTCGGTTGTGAGGTACGCGCTGCCGCCGTGCGTGTCGTCGATCGATGCGGGCGGGTGATGGCAGGCGATGATCACGGCGCGTTCTTTGGCCTCTCGTTCGGGCTTCAGGCGGGCGAGCTCGCGCTTGAGAAATTCCAGCTGGCCGGTTCCGATCCTGGCGGCGGCTTCGGCGTTCTGGAGTTTGTTTGGCGAGATGATGCCTGGCCCCTCGAGCACGTTCGTGTACAGGCCGATGATCGACACGAACGGGGCGTCGAGCGTGAAGTAGACGCCCGGCTGGTCCATCGTTTCTCGCTGGATGCCTCCCGAGTCGGGTGACTGGCCGGGGACCTTGGCGCAGAAGTTGGTCAGGAAGCCGGTCAGGCTGGGCTCGGTCGATTGTTCTTTGTGGCGTCGGTCGATGACGATGCCGTCGTGATTGCCGGGGATCGCGAAGATCGGCCGGTCGTAGGCGCGGAACGGGCTGTAGAACTGTTCGTAGTACTTTTTGTCTTCGCCGAAGAAGTAGACGACGTCGCCGAGGTGAAACAGGAACTCGGGCGAGGGCCCGCTGGCGGTGAGGTCGCTGATCATCGAGTCGATCACCGATTCCTGGTGGGGGGCGGTCGACTGATTGACATCGCCTGTGTCGCCGACGGCGTGGAAGGAGATCTTTTTGCTCTCGGTGATCTGCTCGACGGCTTGCGCTCCGATCACGTCGGCGAGCGCCATGCGCGGCTCAACGAGCCGTGGTGGCGGCACTTGCAGCAGTTCTTCTTCTTCGCCCGGCTTCAGGCCTTCGCCGTCGAGCTGAAAGGTCTGCGCGGTCGAGCCGGGGCGCGGATCGGCGAAGATCCGCGCCGCTTCCTGGCCGCTTCGAGAACTCCGTTGGCTGTGCATCGATCCCCCTGGCGGTAGTCGTTGCGGCAGAGCCAACGTGTCGACCTTGCCGCTCGCGTCACGGTTACGTATCTCACGATTTCTTCACCCGCCGGTGGGCGGGGTCGGAGCGACCCTATACCTACGGTCCCAGAGTGTCAACTAACCGAATTTGCCGGCTGGAGTGAACAGGATGTGAATCGCGCTGACCCGAGCGTGGCACTGTCCCGTTGCTCAGCTCGTGATCGCGCCGACCTGATCTGAGTAGAAGGCGACCCTGTCCTTGATCTGGGCGACCGCGGGGAACGGCTCGCGGTACCTCCACACGGCATTCACCCCGCGCTGTCCGCCGATCGCGATCGAGTAGTAGCTGCAATCGCCCTTGTACGGGCAGTAGGTCGTGTGGTCGCTCGCCTCGAGCAGCGACATGTCGACGTCTGCGAGCGGGATGTACTGCACCGGCCGGTAGTCGGCCTCACGCAGCGTGAGCGCGTCATGCGTGTCGGCGATCGTGAGGCCTGCGACGGTCACGAGGACGCGCGCTGCGTTCGGCTCGATCGTGATCGGGTGCTCTGGCCCAGGCTGCATGACCGGCTTGGTCGTCTGCTCGTTTGCCATCGTGCTCGCTGCCTTTCTGTATTTTCGATTATGAGGGGTTGCGGTCGGTTTGCCGGCGCGCGTCGCCAGGGTTGCGTCGGGCGGTGGCGGACGTCGGCGGTCACACCCGCCGTGCGGCCTCCGTCGACCGCGATGACCGGCTCGTCGCTACGCTTGACGGATGGACCAGGCCGAGCTGCGCGCTGTCCAGGCACCGATCAAGGAGCGCTACAAGGGCGAGCCGCAGGCGGCGCGGATAACGCTGTCGGCGACGGGCAGTCTGGGCGAGGGCGTGTCGTGCTCGGTGCGGACGGGCCGGGCGATCGCGCAGGCCGGACTGCACCCGGCGTCAGGTGGCGACGGCTCGGAGCTGTGCTCTGGCGACATGCTGCTCGAGGCGCTGGTCGCGTGTGCCGGAGTGACGCTGCGGGCTGTCGCGACGTCGCTGGGGATCGCGGTCAGCTCTGGCGAGGTGTGCGCCGAGGGCGACCTCGACTTTCGCGGGACGCTGGGAGTCGACCGCGATGCGCGGGTCGGGTTCTCGGCGATCCGCCTGTCGTTCGACCTCGACTCGGATGCCGATGAGGAGCAGTTGGCGACGCTCGAGCGCCTGACGGAGCGCTACTGCGTCGTCTACCAGACGCTCGCGAGCGCGCCGGCACTGACCACGACGATCGACCGTGCGTAGGCGCGGGCGGCTGGCGGCGCGCCTTGACTAGCTCCAGTGCCTGGGCTAAGTTTTGTGTAAGAACGGAAAGCCCCGGCTGGAGCTGTGCTCCTGCGGGGACATGGGACATAGGCCACGGACGGAATATGTGCAACGTGATCACCCGCCCAACCATGACGGACGATCCCCAAGCCGGCTCCGCGTCGAGGATCGAGAGCTGGCTGTACGCCATGGGTTCCCACGCGACAGAGGCTTGCGCCGGATTGCGCACGAGGTAGAGAGATGATCGTGGCCGACCGCCTGACGGAGCTCCATTTCAACGCGCAGCACGAGGCTACGGCCGAGCTCGAGCGCGTGGAGGTCGCGCGTCTGGACCCATTCCTTCGGGGCTTGCTGTTCACCGATGGAACGGTGTCTCGCGTGCTGGAGGCGCAGACGCTGACGCCGGTCACGCTGGAGGCGGTCGAGCAGGCGCGGACCACAGCGCCCGCGCGCGCCGCCCGCTACCTGGACGTGGGTGAGGGCGAGGAGTGCGTCAGGCGACGCGTGGTGATGACGATCGCCGGCCCTTCCCCGTCGGTGTGGGCGGAGTCCTACGTCCTCCCAAGCAGGCTGCCCGCGGATTTTGTCGGCGTGCTCGACAGCAGCTCACATGGCATCGGCGGCTCACTGCGGCAGCTCAAGCTGGAGAGCTGGCGCGAGCTGCTGTGGTTCGGGCTCGGTGCCCCGCCGCCATGGTCGGAGGATCAGGCGACGGCGATCGCCCTGACACGCGTCTACCGGATCATCACCAAGCGCTTGCCGGCGCTGCTGATCTCTGAGGCGTTCGCGGTCGAGCTGCATCTCGGCGAGTATCGGCTGGCGGGTGCGAGCAGGCCGCTCGCCGACCCGGCGGGCGCGAGCAGGCCGCTCGCCGACCCGGCGGGTGCGACCACGCAGCCACGCTTGCGGACGAGGATCATCGTCGGCGATCGCAGTGCCCGCGGCGGCGCGGCATCGGCTTCGGACTGAGATGAGCGTTGCCGAGCGCCGAAACGCCAGCCAGCTAGTCGACCGAAACCTAGAAGCCGGGCGTGGCGCCAACATCGCCTACCTCACGCGCGGCGAGTCGCTGAGCTATGAGGGGCTGTACCGCCGGGTCAACCGCATGGGCCACCTGCTGCAGGGCCTTGGGCTGCGGCGCGAGCAGCGGGTGCTGCTGGTGCTCGACAACACGATCGTGTTTCCGGTCGCGTTCCTCGGTGCGATGCGGATCGGGGCGGTGCCGGTGCCGGTCAGCGTGCGCGAGACGGACGAGAACTTCAGGCATTTCATCGAGGACTCGGGCGCGCAGCTGATCGTGTGCGACGCCGCGATGCTGGCGAAACTGCGTGCCGCCCTCCGCGGCCTCGACGTGCGCTATCTCGCTCGCGGCGCAGACGATGGAGCGATCGAGCTGGAAGCCGCGTTGACGGCCCAGGAGGATGAGCTGCAGGCCGTTGCGACGAACGCCGGCGACATGGCGTTCTGGCTGTACACGTCCGGCTCGACCGGCAAGCCGAAGGGCGTCGTCCATCTGCACCACACGATCGACGTGACCGGCGAGGCGTTCGGGCGTCAGGTGCTCGGGATGCGCGAGGGCGACCGCGTGTTCTCGACGACGAAGCTGTATCACGCGTACGGGCTCGGCAACTGCCTCTCCTACACGCTGTACGTGGGCGCGACGGCGGTCCTGCTCGACGGCTCCCCGACGCCCGAGCGGCTGCTAGCGACGTTGCGCGAGCTGCGCCCGACGATGTACTTCTCGGTGCCCGCGCTGTACCGGCAGCTGGTGGCCGACCGGGATGCTGACGGGGCGTTCGAGTCCGTGCGCCTGTGTGTGTCGGCCGCCGAGCCGCTGCCGGTACGGACCTACGAGCAGTGGCGCGAGCGCTTCGGGCTGGAGATTGTGGACGGGATCGGGTGCACGGAGATGGTCGTGTCCTTCTGCTCTAACCGGCCCGGCGAGGTCGTCCCGGGAACGACCGGTCGCGCGCTGCCGGGCTATGACATACGGCTGACCGACGAGCAGGGCGAGGAGCTGGCGGGCGTGGCGGAGGGCACGATGGAGGTACGCGGAGGCTCCCGTGCCGCGTGCTACTGGAATCAGCCCGAGCGTACGAGGCGCAACATGCGCGGCGAGTGGTTCGTGACCGGCGACCGTTTCTTGCGTCGCGCGGACGGCACGTACGCCTACCTCGGTCGCGCTGATGACATGTTCAAGGTCGGCGGCCTGTGGGTGTCTCCGGTGGACATGGAGCAGGTGCTGCTGGAACACCCTGCGGTGGCGGGCGTGGCGGTCGTCGGCGTGAGCATCGACGACTACAGCCGCCTGGCGGCGTTCGTCGAATGCGCGGATGAGGTGAGCGGCGATGACGAGCTGCGGCACGCGTTGCGCTCGTGGTGCGTGGAGCGTATGCACGACCACGAATACCCGCATCTGATCCGCTTCGTTGACGAGCTGCCGCGAACCCACAACGGCAAGCCCCAGCGCTTCAAGCTGCGGGCGATGATCGAAGCCGAGCAGACCTCGAGTGAGCATGCGTCCGGCTCGCTGGCGGACACGCTGGCCGGCCTGCCGCGGGCTGATCGCGACGCGGCTGTGATGGACGTCGTGCTCGCGCAGATGGCCGCGGTCCTCGGCGAGAGCCCGTTCGTCGCGGCCGACGCCGGGCGCGCGTTCGAGGAGCTCGGATTCGACTCGTTGAGCGCGGTCGAGCTGCGCAACCGCTTGGGCAACGCTGCGGATCTCGCGCTGCCCTCGACGCTGATCTTCGACTACCCGACGCCGCAGGCCGTCGCCGAACTGCTGCGCCGGCGGTTGGAAGGGGTCGAGGAGGATTCACCCGAGTGGGGCCGCGCGAACGGACGAGCCGTGGGGGCCGCCGGCGGTGGGAGTGCCGAGCAGGCCTCGTACACGGTCCGGGCGCTCGACGCGGTTGCGCGGCGCCCGACGCCACCGCGGATGCCCGCGGCTCCGCTGCGGGTGCGCGTCAAGACCTCGCCGTTGCTGCACGGCGTTGTGCCGCCGCGCTTGGCGGTGAGCAGGGCCGCGCGCCGTGGGGATGAGATCTGGGAGCACAGCGTCGAAGCGCGCGAGCAGGCGCTGGCCGCGATGGAGACGATCGTCGCTGGCACCTCCCGCGCAGATGAGCTGGACGCGCTCGCGCGCCGGCACGTGATCGAGGTAGGGATCGGCAGGGCGCTGTTCTGGCAGCGGCCGTGGTCGGCGAAAGTCGACGCGGTGTCAGCCGCGCGCATACGCCACGCGCTGTCGAGGAACCGCGGGGTGCTGCTCAGCGCCTGCCATGTGGGCGCGTACTATCGCCTGCAGTGCGCTCCCCCGTTCGAACAGCAGGTCACGTACATCGTCCCCGGCCCGTGGTACTTCGAGCCGCCGAGCGCTGACTACTGGGGGCGGCGCCTGGCGCGCTGGCACAAAGGGGTGAAGAGCCACCCGGTCCCCGCGAAAGGGTCCTTCCGGATCATCCAGGCGCTGCTCGAGCGGGGTGAGCCGGTGTTCCTGTTCTTCGATATGCCCGGGCCGCGCGAGACGCGTTTCCTGGGCAAGCGGGCGACGCTCGCGGAAGGCAGCGCGCAGCTGGCCGTGCGCGCCGACGCACTCGTGCTTCCGCTGCGCGCGCGACGTGTCGGGCACGAGGTGTGGGTGGACGTGGAGGCGTCGATCGACCCGCGCGAGCTCGGCGGCGTGGACGATCTCCACGATACGCTCGCCGCGCTGCACGAGCGTTGGATCCTCGAGGATCCGGCCGCGATGGAGGATCCGCGCAACATCGGCTGGGAGCACGGCGCCACGGCCGAGGCCTGGGTCAGCCCCTGACGCACTCGGAGCTCGAGCATCACCGCTCGGGAGTCAGCTCAGAAGTCTGGCGTGGCGGGCAGCCCGACGTAGTTCTCGGCGAGCGTGCGCGCGGCGGCGTCCGAGCGTGCGAGGTAGTCCAGTCGCGCGAGCTGCAGCCGCCGCTGGAAGACGCCGCCGCCGAGGTCGTGCAGCAGCTGGGTCATGTAGTTGGAGAAGTCCTGCGCCTGCCACACGCGGCGCAGCGCGGTCTCGGAGTACGCATCGAGCGCTGAGCTCGAGCCGCCGGTGTGCCAGTCGGCGATCGCGCCGGCCAGCAGGCGGGCGTCGTTGACCGCCAGGTTGAGGCCCTTGGCGCCGGTGGGGGGGACGATGTGCGCGGCGTCGCCGAGCAGGAACAGCCGCCCGTGCTGCAGCGGCTCGCACACGAAGCTGCGCATCGGCGTTATGCCCTTCTCGATCAGCGGGCCTTCGTTCACGCGCCAGCCGTCACTGGCGAGCCGCACTTGCAGCTCCGCCCAGATCCGCTCGTCGGGCCAATCCTCGATCCGCTCGTCGGCCGGCACCTGCAGGTACAGGCGGCTGATGCTCGGCGAGCGCATCGAGTACAGCGCGAAGCCGCGCTCGTGCCACGCGTAGATCAGCTCGTCGGTGGCGGGCGCCGCTTCTGCGAGGATGCCGAGCCAGCTGAACGGATACACGTACTCGTGCTCGCTGAGCACGCCGGCCGGGATCGACGGGCGGCAGACGCCGTGGAAGCCGTCGCAGCCGGCGATCAGGTCGCACTCGAGCTCCTGCGGTGCGCCGTCGTGTGTGTATGTGATGCGAGGCCGCTCGCCGTCGAGTCCGTGGACCGCGATGTCGCGCCCGTGGACCGCGATGTCGAGCTCGTTGACCGCGATGTCGCGCCCGTGGACCGCGATGTCGAGCTCGTTGACCGCGCCGTCGAGCCCGTGGACGGCGACGTCGAGACCTCGAACTGCAGCGCACCACCGTTGCGCAGGCGGGCTGCGATCAGGTCCTTGACGACCTCCTGCTGGCCGTAGATCGTGATCCCCCGGCCGGTCAGCTCGGTCATGTCGATGTGCTGGGTGCTCCCGGGGTGGCGCAGGTATATGCCGCGGTGCTCGAGGCCCTCGCGCGCAAGCCGCTCGCCGACGCGGAGCTCGTGCAGCAGCGCGACGGTGTTGTGCTCGAGCAGTCCGGCGCGCACGCGCTGCTCGACGTATGCGCGCGAGCGACTCTCGATGACCACCGACTGGATGCCCGAGCGTTCGAGCATCAGCGCGAGCGTGAGGCCGGCCGGTCCGGCGCCGACGATGCCGACCTGCGTCCTCAAGGGCCGAGCATATAACACGCCACACGGTGCTTTGGAGGGCGTATCGTTCGGCGATCACCGAACAGTCTTCGAGCGGGCAGGAGGAGAACAGTGAGCGCAACTGAGTCAGAGCTCTCGACGAGCGCCAACGACGAGGCGATCCGAGCGTGGGATGGGCCGCTGTATGACCGTTTCGTCCGCTTCCGCGAGATCCTGACCACTGGGCTCGGCGCCCACGGTGAGGAGGCGCTGCGCATGTATCCGCCGATAGCGGGGCAGCGGGTGCTCGACATCGGCTGCGGCTTCGGCGACACGACCCAGCGGATCGCCGCACTGGTCGGTGCGGATGGCGAGGCGGTCGGCGTGGACGCGGCGCCACGCTTCATCGAGGACGCGATCCGCGAGGCGGACGAGCAGCACGTGGCGAACGCCCGCTTCCTGGTCGCCGACCCGCAGGAGTCGCTACTGGGGGAGGGTGGCTTCGATCTCGCGTTCTCGCGCTTCGGCACGATGTTCTTCGCCAACCCGGTCGCCGCGATGCGCAACGTGCGCCACGCGCTGGTGCCCGGCGGGCAGCTGTTGATGGTCGTGTGGCGCCGGCGGATGGACAACGAGTGGATGTACCGCGCGCAGACGATCGTCGAGGGGATCGTGGAGCGCCCGGAGGAGTACGACGAGCCGACCTGCGGGCCGGGGCCGTTCTCGATGGCCGACGCGGACACCACGAGCGACGTCCTGCTGGGCGCTGGCTTCGCCGATGTGACGCTGCGCCGCTGCGATCTGCCGATCGTGATCGGCCGCGACCTCGACGAAGCGATCGAGCTGGTGATGGCGCTCGGCCCGGCCGGTGAGATCCTGCGCCTGGCCGGCGACCGGGCGGCCCACCTGCACGGTCGCGTCGAGGCGGCCCTGCGCGAGGGCCTCGGTGAACTTGCGGTCGACGGGGAGCTGCGAGCCCGGGCGTCCACGTGGATCGTGTCGGCGAGCGTGCCGAGCTAGCGACGGCTGCGGTGATCGGCGGCACGTGCGCTCGCCGCCGATCACCGCATTTATACCTGCCGTCGGTCTCGTCTGAGCTCAGCCTTTCAGCGAGTGAAATTCACCGAGCGGGTTCGCCAGCATCGGTGTGAACGGTTCGAACTTGTACGGCTTGGTCGTGTCGAACCCGGCTTTTTCGGCGGCTGACTTTTCGGCGAACGGCAGCAGCGCCTGGACCGCTTGGCCGATGTTCTTCAGCAGCAGCGTGCGCTCGTAGCCGTTGTTGTTCGGCGGGTCGACCGACTCGGCCGTCTTCTGAATGCCGGTGATCTGCTCGATTGGGCCACCGTCGCTGCCGGCGACGCCCGGCCCGACGACCCGCGCGAGCGTGCGGTGGTCGGACTCGATGCCCATGATCCTGGCGGCGGTGACGCGCAGGTCGGCGGTGCTGAAGTCGCGTACGCCGATGAGATACGCGGCGATGAACGCGTCCTCGAGCGTCACGAGGATGTTCAGCGTCGTCTGTGCGTCGGCGAACATCTTCGGCGGGTAGTAGAACATCGTGAACGGTGTTGGCTTCTTGGTCAGGCTTTGCTCGAGCAGGTAGTGGGACATCTCCTCCTGCACAGCCGCCTTCAGGTAACCCTGGTCGTCGGCCTCGAGGTTCTTGAAGAACGGCGCGGTGTTGATGATGTTGGTGTACGTCGTGACCGCCAGCGCCTCGGCGATCTGGGCTGCTTTGAGGATCTGCAGGTCGCCGTGCGTCAGCCCCTTCGGCCTGCCCTTGGCGAACGCCGCGGCGGGACCGAGCACCCCAAGGCCGGTGGCGCCCGCGCCGGCGACGGCGGCTCCCTTGAGGAACCCCTTGCGCGTCGTCGGTGCGCTCCAGCTGTCGCCGGTCGCGGTCGCTGCTGCAACTTCGGATCGGTCGTGCGTGCTGTCCATCTCTCTGGCTCCTTTGATCTCAACTGCGGCGTGCCGTGATCACGCCGGTGCGGGCACCGGGCGCGATGCCTGGGGACGACGGCACACACCGCCCCGAGACTCCTGCCTGTGCGGCCGCCCCATCAACCACGGCCGCGTGTATCTGTGATTCGCGCGCGGGCCCAAAACGGATCACTGTGAGCCTGCTCGCCACGCAGCGGTTACGCTGGCGAAATGGCCAGCGACGCCACGGCCGCAGCGCAGCCGCTGTCGGCGACGACCGGGTTCGTGTCGGCTCTGACTGCTGAAGAGCGGGCCGAGCTGCAGCGGCGCGCCCGCAGCCGGCGCTTCAAGAGTGGCGCGACGATCTTTCACGAGGGCACCGCCTCCGACTGCGTGATCGCGATCGTGCGTGGGCGCGTCAAGGTCTCGACGGCCACCGCCTCGGGCAAGGAGGTGCTGCTGGCGATCCGCGGCCCGGGGGACTTGCTCGGTGAGCTGTCGGCGATCGACGGGATCGCGCGCTCGGCGAGCGTCAGCGCGCTCGAGCCGGTAGAGATTCTGGTCATCCCGAGCGGGGAGTTTCGGGCGTTCCTCGAACTCAGCCCGCGCGTCGCGTTGCTGCTGCTTGAGGTGATCGGCTCGCGACTGCGCGACGCCGACCGCAAGCTGGTCGAGTTCGCTGCCTATGACACGGTCGGCCGCGTCGCCGCGCGTCTGGTCGAGCTGGTGCAGGAGCACGGCCAGTCCGGCGCAGTCGGCTATGAGATAACGCTGCCCCTGTCGCAGGAGGAACTGGCAGGTTTCACCGGCGCCTCGCGCGAGGCGGTCGCCAAGGCATTGCGCACGATGCGTGAGCTCGGATGGCTGATCACCGAGCGACGGCGGGTCACGGTCATCGACCTGGAGGCGTTGCGCAGGCGTTCGATGTAAGCGACGCCCTTGCCGTGTCGAGCGCCGAGTCGTGGATGCGCGCCGCGGTCGCGTCGTCGGAGACGGGCGCCGGGAGCGTGTCGAAGTACACGTTGGGGAAGTGCACGACGACATGGTCACGGGGCGCGTGTGGGGCGTAACGTGACGCTCACAATTAAACAACCACCGCCGAGTCCGGGTCCGAAGCTCGGCAGCGGCTAGAGGAGAGCACCATGTCAGCCACTGATGCAGCGCCCCCGATCGACGAAGGCCGCCTGAACCAGTTCATGGGCCAGTTCGTGCAAGACCTCGGAGCGGCATTGAGTGTCGCGACGGTTGTGATTGGCGACAAGCTCGGCCTGTACAAGGCGATGGCCGACAGCCAACCGGTGAGCGCCGCGGAGCTCGCCGCGCGCACAGGAACCGACGAGCGCTACGTGCGCGAGTGGCTGTCCGCACAGGCGGCCGGCGGCTACGTCACCTACGACGCGCCGAGCGAGCGCTTCACGCTACCTCCCGAGCAGTCGATGGCGCTCGCGCAGGATGACAGCCCGGCGTTCATCCCCGGAGCGTTTCAGCTGGCCGCGTCGGTGATCAAGGACGAGCCGAAGATCGAGGCCGCGTTCCGCTCCGGCGAGGGCGTCGGCTGGCACCAGCACGACGGCGACCTGTTCTGCGGCACCGAGCGCTTCTTCCGGCCCGGGTACGTCGCCAACCTCGTCTCCAGCTGGATCCCCGCGCTCGATGGCGTGCACGAGAAGCTCATCGCGGGCGCGTCCGTCGCGGACATTGGTTGCGGCCACGGTGCCTCGACGGTGATCCTCGCGCAGTCCTATCCGAACTCGAAGTTCGTCGGCTACGACTACCACCCGGAATCGATCGAGCACGCGCAGGCGCGCGCCCGCGACGCCGGCGTCGCGGATCGCGCCAGCTTCGAGATCGCCTCGTCCAAGGACTTCCCCGGCGAGGGCTATGACCTGGTGGCGATGTTCGACTGCCTGCACGACATGGGCGACCCGGTCGGCGCCGCCGCGCACGTCCACAAGGCGCTCAACCCGGACGGCACATGGCTGATCGTCGAGCCGTTCGCCAACGACCGGCTCGAGGACAACCTCAACCCGGTCGGGCGTCTGTTCTACAGCGCCTCCACGATGATCTGCACCCCCGCGTCACGCGACCAGGAGGTCGGCCTGGCGCTCGGCGCACAGGCCGGCGAGGCGCGTCTGCGCGACGTCGTCGAGCAGGGCGGCTTCACCCGCTTCCGCCGTGCGACCGAGACGCCATTCAACCTGGTGCTCGAGGCGCGGCCGTAACGGCGCCGTGATACTCGCTCAGCGCCCCCTCGCACGTGCGCCGGCGCGCGCGAGTGACGGGGCGCGGCGGGCGATCGTCCGCGCCAGGCGGTCGCTCAGCGCCGGGTGAACGGGGGCCAGCCCGTCGAGCGTCGCTGCGCCGTCCTCGCGTCGGCCGTCCTGGACGGCGAACAGCGCCCACTCGCCCGGTACGCCCTTGAGGACGTGAGTGCCGTGCGGCTGAAACTCGATGTCCGATCCGACGACGAGGTCCTTGACGGTGCTCGACACGAGGATCTCACCGCTCGACGCCAAGCTCATCACGCGCGCGCCGATGTGGACGGCGATCCCGCCGAGGTCGCCGTCCAGCAGTCGGCACTCGCCGCTGTGCAGGCCAGTTCTGATCTCGATTCCCAGCTCGAGCAGCTGATCGCGGATCGCGCCCGCGCAGCGAATCGCACGCGCGGGGCCGTCGAACGTCGCGAGGAAGCCGTCGCCGGTGTGCTTGACCTCACGTCCGTCGAAGCGCTGCAGCTGCCCGCGAACTAGCGTGTCATGGCGGTTCAGCAGCTCGCGCCAGCGGCGGTCGCCGAGCTCGGCCGCGCGGTCGGTCGAGCCGACGATGTCGGTGAACAGCACCGTGGCGAGCAGGCGGTCCGGCTCGCGTGCTGCGCGCCCGCCCGTGAGCGCCTGCTCAATCTCCTCGGCGATCCGGTCGGCGTCGTGCGTGAACGGCGCGTGGTCGATCCCGTCGAGTTCCAAAAGGCGCGCGCCTGGGATGTGCTCGGCGGCATAGCGTGCGTTCTCGACCGGGATCGAGCTCCCGGTGTGGTGGATCACCAGCGTCGGCGCGGTGATCGTCCTCAGCACGTGGCGCACGTCGCCCTGGACGAACGAGTCCCACATCGCCAGCGCCATCCCCGGGCTCATCGACGCACGTTCGAACGCTCCGTACAGGCGCCTGGCCAGCGCGCTTGCAGCGAGGCTCGGTGCGACCAGCTCGAGCGACGCGCCCTCTCCCCAGCAGGCGATCGCCTCACGCGAGCGGCGATCGACCTCCAGCCAGTGCTCGCCGCCAGGGTTCTGCTGCGCGTCGAGCAGCCCGCACACCCATGCCTCGTACATCACCAGTGCTGCCGTGCGTTGCGGGTAGGTCGCGGCGAACAGCGCCGCCATCATGCCCCCCTCGGAGTAGCCGAGCAGCGCCGCGCGCTCGGATTCGACCGCGTCCATCACCGCGCGGATGTCATCCATCCGCTCCTCCAGCGTCGGCATGCGGGTCGCCGGATCGGACAGGCCGACGCCGCGCTTGTCGAACACGATCACGCGCGCGAACTCCGCCAGGCGCCGCAGGAACCGAGTCAACGTCGGGTCCGTCCACTGGAAGTCCAGATGCGACACCCAGCCGAACGTGAACACCAGGTCGATCGGCCCGTCGCCCACCACCTGATACGCGATGTTCAGCTCGCCGCTGCGTGCGTACTGGGTCTTGGGTTGCATCCGCCGGCCCCCGCAACTGTACTGCCGCTCGCTGATTGCGACCCTGTGGGGAGAGCCGGCAGGTCCCCGGTAAACTACCTCGCTCTGCGCCCGTAGCTCAGCTGGATAGAGCGTCGGTCTACGGAACCGAAGGTCAGAGGTTCGAATCCTCTCGGGCGCGTTTTTGCCGGTGGCGTGATCAGCCAGTATTCATCGCGGTTTACACGGCTTTTGTGCTGGCTGACAACCCTGATCAGTGGCAACAGCGGGGGCAACAGGGCAACACATGGGATGTTGCCCCGAACAATCATGATTTGCAGGACTTTAGTCCTGCACCGCAAACCCCTTATGCATGGCAACAGTGGTGGCAAACGGACAGCCAAATGGGGGGTCGCTCAAGCGCACCTCCCACCCGGGGGTGTATCGCCGCGGCTCCGCTTTCGTCGCCATATACCGGCGCGAGGGACGCCAGCACAAGGAGTCAGCCGCGACGTTCGCCGAGGCTCGCGCGATCAAGCTCGCACGGGACGCCGAAACACCGGCTCTACGGATGGGACCGACTCTGCACGACTACGCACTGAAGTGGGTGTCCGGCCACGCCGGGAGTGGGCACGACTCCATCCGTGAGCGCACGCGAGAGGAATACAACCGGCTGCTCGTCACCTTCGCGCTGGCGTACTTCGAGACTGATGTCCGGCTCTGTGACCTCGACCGCCGCGTCCTGCAAGGCTTCATCAGCTGGCTGACCGATCAACCCGGGCGCGAGGGGCCGCGCCTCTCTGACCGCTCGATCCGCAATGCGCTGACCCCGCTACGCATGTGCCTGCAGGCGGCCGCCACAGAAGGACTGATCGGCAAAGAGCTCGACGAGACCCTCATGCTGCCAAAACGCCGGGGCGGACGACGCTGGGAATTCACCGAGCGCAGATTCCTGACCCGTCCAGCGCTCAGCAGGCTACTCGGAGAGATACCACCCGCACACAAACCACTGTTCGTGCTGCTCGCCGCCACTGGACTGCGCATCTCCGAGGCGATCGCGCTGCGCTGGTGCGACCTCGACCTCGACCTACCCACACCACACCTGCGGGTACGAAGAGCAATCGTCAACGGCACGCTCGGCGCACCCAAGTCCCGTCACGGCGCACGCGCCATCCCCCTCTCGGCCGAGCTCGCCGAACGACTCAGCGCTCTGCGACCAGCCGGCGCCGACCCTGAGGACCTCGTATTCCAAAACACTCGCGGAAAGCCGATCAAACCCGACAACCTCCGCAACCGCGTTTTGAAGCCCGCGGCAAAACGCGCCGAACTGACTGGGATCGGACTGCACACACTCCGCCACACATGCGCCTCGTTGCTGATCGCCGAAAACGCCAGCATGCTGCGCCTCCAACGCTGGATGGGCCACCACTCCGCCGCCTACACCCTCGAAACCTACGGGCACCTACTCGACGGAGAGCTCGGCACCCCACTCGAGCTCAAACACCTCGGCGTCTCTTAGGGAAACGCCCGTGTTGGGACTTTGTGCAGCGCTCGCGCTGTCGCCGGTCCCTCCGATTGGCTGATCGAAAACGCCGACCAAACAGGTCTCTTCAGGTAGCTGAACCACGGTCGGCTACCGTGGGCCACAAAGGATTCTGAAATGTGGCACCCGTCCCTAGATACGTACGAGACCGACCTCGACTTCGCCGAGACCCTTGCCGCGCTGATGGGCCTGGTCGGACGACATGTCTCGGTTACAACGGCAGACCGAGAGGGAAAGCCGATCCTCGTGGCGCGCCTGGAGGGGACTCTTCGGAGGGCAGCTGATGTCTCAATCCTCCGACGCTCGGACGCGGAGGCACAGTTCTTCTACGTCACCGACAATGAGGCGGACGAGCGGCCCATTGGCTTCATGCTCCACGCTGGGGTCTTTGGTGGCGGTCAGCGTGACAACGATCAGCGCGTACGGTTTCTACAGGGCGGGGTCCTCGTAGACGTGTGCGCCGAGGACTAGCCGCGAACCGCGAGGCATTGCTGTATGGATGAAGGGTCACCTAACCCCGACCAGCTGATTCGGCAGATCCGCTTTTCGCTGTCGGAGCTGCCTGCTCGCAACGGTCATCACGAGTTCGAGGAGGCTTGCCGCCATCTCGCGCATGCACGGATAGCGGTGAACATTCTGCCGGCGACTGGCCCTGTCTCGTCAGGCGGCGACCAGGGGCGGGATTTCGAGACTTTCCACAGCTATCTCGCCGAGACGTTGAGTGATCGCGGGTGGTTCACGGGGCTCGTCCCATCGGGTCGATCGTCGGCCTCTGCACGCTCCAGAAGGGATCGGTTGCCGGCAAGGTCCTCAATGATGTCGAGAAGATCTGCCGTGCCGATCAGCCGCCTGAGCGGATCTATGCCTTCCTCGGAGCCGACATGCCCGTCGCTCAGCGTCACAGACTGATCGAGAAGGCCAAGGTCAAGTATCACGTGGAGCTGGAGGTTCTGGATGCAAACGCAATCGCTGAGCAGCTTTGCGACTTCGATACCTACTGGATCGCGGTGCGCTATCTATCGCTCCCCGAGCAGTTCGCCCCGCCACGCCCCGCGACCGACGGACCCGAGCAGCCAGAGTGGTACATCGATCTGCTGTCGTACTGGCGCAAGCCAGATTCCGAGCCGCAATCACTGGCCGACCTAATCGCGATTCGCGAGGGCTTGCGCCGCGCGACTTTCGATCCAGACTCGCGAGCCGACCTCCCGTTCTGGCTCGATCTGGTCCGCCCGCTTGCCGACCAGAATGCCGATCGCGATCTGCTTCAGCGTGCACGCTATGAGATGGTCGTCGCCAGCATCCGCGGGCTGGGCGACCTTCGAGCGGTCGACACGCTGGCCGACGCGTTCCTCGGCGCGTCCGTCAGGACGACAGACCCGTCGCGCCTCGAAGACGCCTCGATCGTTCTCTCCTACGCAGGGACCGCGGCCTCGATCGGCCACTCCGATCTGGATTTGGGCATTCTTGGCGACCACCGACGAGCCCTTCGGAGCCGCGTTGCAGAGCTGCTGGCCGACGATCCACCGCCGGTCCGCAAGACACGACTCCTCCAGGTCGCCGGGCATCTTTCGCTCTCCCCCGACAGCGCGCGGCTATCCCGAGACACCGAGGATCGCGCCCCGAGCCAGGTCGCGATGCTCGATCAACCCAGGGAACCGATCGCCCCGCCCGAAGCCGTAGGGATGTCAGACATCGTTGATGTCGACGACGCTCTGCGGTATTGGACAGAGCTGGCCACGCTCATCCCCGACACACCGCTATTCCCGGTCGAGGACTTCGCCGAGATCGTGCAGTACCTCACCCCAGTACTGATCGACGCGGACGGTTGGGAGGATCTCGTCACCTCATTGGACGAAGCGATTGGACGTGTCGCTGGAGCCGCGCGCGTTGGGGAAGGATGTCGCGACCGTGGCGTTGCCCTCAGAGCCGCCGGTCGCCCGCTCGACGCTCTTCACGAGATCCACCGAGCCAAGCTCGAATGGTGGACAGGTGACACTCTGCGCGGTGCTTTGCTCGCGATGACCCTCATCGCGCAGCTCTACCGCGATTTGAAGCTGCCGCTCGCCGCCAAGCAATACGCCCTTGCCGTGGCTGGCGCGGCGCAATCCGTGGGTGACGACGAGGTCGCCGACCTCGTGCCTACCGGGATGCTCCTTGCCTCTGAGATCAGCTACCAGGCCGGAGACTGGCTCGCGGCGCTGGAGGAGCTCGATCGGGGTGATCGCGATGCACGCACTTGGACAGGAGGGATCCCCGACAGTCAGCGGGTTGGCACAGCGGGCGACGTTCACTGCCGCCATGTGCCTTCGCGGGGCGCGGACGATCGTCCAAGACTTCAGCAGTCTGCGCCGCACGCGATACACGTGGGGTACGCTCGGCACCACCGCGCGCACGCCGCCGATGTCCTGCATCTGCGTGACGTTCCCGCGCTCGCGGTCGAGCTTGCCAACGAGCGTGTCCTGGCGCTTGAGGCGCTGCGCGACCTCTACCCGCCCATCGACTTGCGCCTCGGCCTTCGAGACGTGGTAGCGCAGGTTCGCAGCCACCATCGACAACGGTCGCGCGTGCAGGCTTCGCCACCACTCAAACGCCTCACGGGCCGCCTCTATGGAAGCCTCATCGGTTGCGCGAAGCGCGCGCTCCGCGCCTTCGACGTCTACCCGTCGGCGCAGCTCCAGGAGGAACATCCCGGCACGGTTAACCTGCCCCTTGGAGAGCCGCGGAGCCGACACATCCCTCGCTCTCTGCTTCACCGAGCAACCCTATCGGCGGCTTCGGGCAAGGTCGACGTGAATGCCGCCGTGAACACCTGCGCCTGCTCAGACGCCGGGCGCGCGTGCAGGTAGCGGCTCGTTGTGGCAAGCGCGCTGTGCCCCATTGCCTTCTGGATCGTGACGACGTCAACTCCATTGGCGGCCAGGAGTGACCCGAACGTATGCCGCAGGTCGTGGAAGCGCAGCGGCCGAACGCCGGCCGCGATCTGCGCGCGCCGGTAGCGGCGGCGCAGCGCCGAGTCATCCAGTGTGCGGCCGTAGACGTTGCAGAACACGAGGTCATCCGGCGCCGTGTACCGCTCGCGCCGGCTCATGCGCTCGAGCGCGGCGGCAGCCTGGTCGGCCAGCGGCACGTTCTGCCGGACACTCGCCCCGACTGTCGTGGAGCCTCGAGTGCGCTCATAGCGCGAGCGTCGATCGTCAACGCGGACCTCCCGTGGCGAAGATCCACGTCGCGCCAGCGCAACGCCAACAATTGGTGTGATGGTTACGACCAAGGGCTACCAAGCAGGAGCGCAGCGCGTGGCGGACACGTACGGCATTGTCATCTGTGAGCTTCGAGCGCCGAACGAGGCGGATCTCGCTGGCCGAGTCCACACTGTCCGAGTTCAGTTTGTACCTCGACTGCCCCAGGTGACTGACCTGGACGTGAAAACCACCGAGAAGTTGGGTCCGGATGTCGATTTCAATGGACCGCTTGGCGAGTTCTTCCTCGACCTTGAAGACGGAACTACCGAGGCGCTCGGCGACTGGCTGCCGAGGCGCAGTCCGGCGTATGGGGAGCCGACGACGGACAAGCTCGGCGTCCTGCTCGTCGTCGGCTCGCCGTGCGGCCGTCTCGCCGCCGGTCATCGCGGGACGCGACGGGTCGCGGTGCTCGCCGGCAGCAAGCGCGCGAGCGACGGCCTCGACCTCCTCCGGCGTGTAGAACACGAGCGCGTCCGGGTGACGTTCGCGCCGCCGGTCGGCGTCGCTGGCAGGGTTTGCCGGCAGCGCGAACGTGGAGGGCTTGCGGCCGTAGTTGAAGACGGCGGACGCCACGCAGCGGTACTTGTTCACCGTGCGAGGAGACGCACTCGACGCACTCACGGTCGCCAGCACATCCTCGACCTCCCGCGTGGTGATCTTGGATGCCGGCCGATCGCCAAGGCCCGCCATCACGTACCCCTTGGTCGTGCCGCTCCCCCGCCTGTAGGCCACGCCGGGCTCGGCCAGGATGCTTTCGTGGTCGCGCAGCGTCGACGGCTTCGCGCCGCGCACGTTCTCGAGCCAGCCGAGATAGGCGTGGGCGACCTCACGGAACGTGACGCCGCGTGTCCGGCGTTCCTGCTCGATACGGTCGCGGTCGGCCGCTTCGGTCAGCATACTCGCCCGCGATCCGGGCGGCGGTACGATCGCCGCGCGTTCGCTGTAGGAGCCATCTGGCACGCGGCCACTGCGCGCACGCCAACCGCCGCTGCTGGGATCGCGCTCAAGCCACGCCGGCCCGATGCGGCGCTTGATCTGACGGCCGTAGTGGCGGAACTTCGCCTCATAGAACGGCTGCCCGCCCTGCTCGCGGACGATGACGTTGGTGTTCGGTGTGGTACCCATGCCGACATCGTACAAGGCTTGGGTACCACATGGGTACCACTTTCTACGACAGTGGCGTGTGGGTACCACTTTGGGTACCAAACGGGCCGAATCTCAAGTGAGAAAGCCAGTTTTAGTCGGCCTAGATTGCCCCAATCTACGCGGTTCGGCGTTGGGCGATCGGCGTCGTGCGGACCATCAGATGCGATCGCCAAACCGAACAAATGGGTATCTTTTGGGTATCTCCGTTCACAAAGGCCCGGTCTACGGAACCGAAGGTCAGAGGTTCGAATCCTCTCGGGCGCGTGTCGGTGGGGCAGCCGGTCGGCGGTCAAATGCTTCGCATCGCGTGCCTTCCGGTCGCGCAGGGCACCCGACCCTAGCGGCGATCGCCGCCGAGCGAGACCAGGTTCAGCGACGCGCCGCCGTCGATCGCGATGGCCTGCCCATTGATTTGGCCAGCCTGCTCGCCGGCGAGGAACGCGATCGCTGCGGCGATCTCCTCGGGCTCCACGGGCCGCCCGCTCGGCAGCAGGCCGAAGGCTCGATCGCGCACCTGCTCGGGCATCGCGAGAACCTGCTCGGTGGCGACCAGGCCGGGCAGGATCGCGTTGACCGTGATGCCGCGCGCCGCGTTCTCGGCGGCAAGCGTGCGAACCATCCCCAGCTGTCCCGCCTTCGAGGCGGCGTAGGCGACCTGGCCGGGCAGGCCGCCTAGCGCTGCGACGCTCGAGACGACCACGATCCGGCCATAGCCGCGCTCGCGCATCCCGCCCAAATACGCCTGGATGGTGCGAAACGCGCCGGTGAGGTTGACGTCGATGTCGCGCTGCCACTGCTGCGCGGTCATCTCGTGGGCCGAGGCGATCGTCGTCGTGATGCCTGCGTTGGCAACGCACACGTCGACCTCGAGCGCGGGGAACTCGTCGCGCGCGACGTCCAGGGCGATGTCGCAGCCCTCGCGCAGATCGACAGTCGTGACGGCGAAGCCGTCCGCTCTCAGCCTGGCGGCGCTCGCCGCGCCGATCCCACGAGCGGCGCCCGTAACCAGCGCGCGGCGTGTCTCGGTCACAATTGGGCCCCGACGAGCATCGAAGGAGGGAACGATGACAGACCGCTGGTTTTCGCAGGAGGAGCTCGAGCAGCTTTCGCGGCCGACGATGGACAGGGCGATCGAGGCGATCGACGCCGGCGAACTGGAGGAGGCGCGGCGCCTGTGCGCCGAGATGAAGCACGAGTGGCAGATGCTCCACGACCTGATGGCCGCGGGCGTCCTGGACCTCGTGTCGTTCATCCAGCAGCGTCTCGGCGAGGATGGCGTCGCTGAGGCCTGGACCGAGAGCATGGGGCGTGGCTGGCGTCGCCACCACGACGCGATCGTCGCGCTCGATCGGCGCGACCTGGTCGGCCTGCTGGCGGCCACGTGGCGCGCGCACTCGTGCTCGGGGGTGGGGCCAAACCCGGGCAGCTTCACGATCGTCGAGGACGACGAGAAGGTGACGTTCACGATGAACCCGTGCGGTTCCGGACAGCGGCTCGTCCGCAACGGCGCCTATGACGGGCTGCCCGACGGCGGGCGCACGCGGGAGGCGCACGACTGGTCGTTCGGCCGCAAGGGCTTCCCGCTTTACTGCACGCACTGCAGCTTCATGAACGAGTCGCTGCCGATCCAGTGGTCCGGGTATCCGCTCTACCCGTCCGACCCGCCCGAGGACTACGCCAAGGACCCGTGCACCTGGTACTGGTACAAGGATCCCGACGCCATCCCCGAGCGCCACTACAGTCGCTACGGCGCCATCAGGCCGGGCGGATCCGGCGGCGGGGCAGATCCCGCCTGACGCGAGCCGCCCCGCTCAACTGTCGATCTTGGAGGTTCAGAATGAGGCTCGAAGGCAAGGTTGCACTGATCACGGGCGCCACCGGCGGTATGGGCAGGCGCCTCGGCGCGGCTGTTCGCGAAAGAGTGCGCGACCGTCATGATCGCTGCGCGTCACAAACAATCAAGGTCTTTGGATGAGCGGTTTGGGCGATACGAGCGCGGGACACGGCAAGGTCGTAGTGAACAGGTGTATGTCGCTCGACGGCTTTATTGCCGCTGCCGGCCATGTGATGGATTGGGGCGCTGGTCGCCAGCTCGCCGACTTCGTCGGCCCGGACGAGTTCCATGAGATCGTGGCGGCGACCGGCGCCATGCTCGTCGGCCGGCGGACCTCCGACGTCGGAGACAGGATGCAGGCGGAGAAGCCGGGCAGTGTCGATTACCCCTTTTCGGGACCCGTATTCGTACTCACCCATCGGCCACCCGAGCCACCGAATCCGGGTATCACGTACCTCACCGGTGACATCGGGGACGCGGTCGCCACGGCGCGCCGCGCTGCAGGCGCCAAGAACGTGGAGATCCTCGGCGCCGACGTAGCGGCCCAGTGCCTGCAGCGGGGCCTTGTCGAGGAGATCCTGGTGTACGTACTGCCGGTACTGCTCGGCGACGGCATCCGATTCTCCCCGCCGAGCCTCCCCCGGATCGACCTGGAACCGGTCAGCGCCACGCGGTCGGGAAGCGTCACTATCCTCCGGTTTCGCGTCTGCAGGGGCAGATGGCCGACCTCAACCGTCCGCCGGGCCGACTAGGCTCTGGTGCTGGGCTGGGCTGGGCCTAGCGCGATAAGCACTTTGACTGTATATTAGGCGAGATGGGGTTTGATGTAACAAATGAATCACGATGTGAAAGGCGCAAACGAACCTCCAGAGCTGGGCGACTCACCGAGTCGGCTCGACGCCATTTACCGGCGACCACTTTCGGCTCGTCGTACGGGGCCGCTCTACAACGCCTTCTCATATCCAACAAAGATCTCTCCGGAGACGATCGCCCTATACGTCGCGACTCACACTAAGCCAGGTGACACCGTGCTAGATGTCTTCGCCGGAAGTGGCACCACGGGCCTCGCGGCGAAGCTGTGTGATACTCCCACTGATGCGATGTTGACGCAGGCCCGTCACGCAGGGTTAGACCCGGTATGGGGTCCTCGCAAGGCTGTCCTCTATGAGCTCGGTGTCCTTGGGGCGTTTGTGTCGCGGGTCATGTGCAATCCGCCGGACCCCGGCCGCTTTGTCACGGCTGCAAACGAAGTCCTCGAGAATGTGTCTCGGACGCATGGCTGGATATATGAGACCTTGGACGACGAGGGGCAAGCCGGTGAACTCCGGCATATCGTATGGTCGGACGTGCTGGCATGTCCGGAGTGTGAGGCCACAATTCCCTATTGGGATGCCCGAGTACGATTCTCCCCGCTGCACCTAGCCGATTCCTTCTCGTGCCCATGCTGCGGTATCGAAATATCGCCGGACGACTGCGAGCGCGTGATGCACAGGGTGTTCGACCCCTTGCTTGCCAGGGAGGTGGAGCGCAAACAACGCGTCCCCGCGATCGTCTACGGAATAACGGCTGGCCGTCGTTGGCGGCGAGCGGCCACGGAGGACGACATCCAGCTCGCGGCCCGTGTCGCGGGAGAGCCTGTGTCGTCTGTTGCTCCGCGCAGAGAGGTTGAGTGGGGCGATCTCCACCGATCTGGCTACCACCGGGGGATCACTCACGTACATCACTTCTACACGCCGCGTAACTTCCTCGCTCTGGACGCTCTGTGGGCGGCGATCGACGGCCAGCCGGAAGACCTTCGCGACGCGTTGCGCCTGCTCGTACTGAGCTTCAACGCCTCGCACGCGACCGACATGACAAGGGTCGTTGTTAAGAGGGGGCAGGCAGATTTCGTGCTGACCGGCGCCCAAAGCGGGGTGCTGTATATCAGTGGCCTTCCGGTTGAGAAGAACGTGTTTAAGGGTGTCGCACGGAAGCTCGGCACACTCAGGGATGCGTTTAGCTTGATTTTCGACAGCTGCAGCCAGGTTGATGTGGTGAATCAGAGCAGCACTTCATTGGCCATCCCGGATGCTTCCATTGATTACGTGTTCACAGATCCGCCATTTGGAAGCTACATTCCATACGCTGAGTTGTCTCAGCTCAATGAGGTCTGGCTTGGAACGACGACAGACCGACGGGAAGAGGTCATTGTGAGCCGCGGCCAGGAGAAGAGCGTCGAGGACTACGGCGAACTCATGGCAACCGTCTTTTCAGAGGTCGTGCGTGTCATGAAGGACGACGCGAGGATGACACTCATATTTCACTCGGCACACTCGTCGGTGTGGCGTGCCCTTACGGATGCAGTTGGGCAGTCCGGCCTAGCCATCAAAGGCGCAAGCGTTCTCGCAAAGGCTCAGGCAAGCTTCAAGCAGGTTGTATCCAGCGGCAGTGTCAAAGGCGATGCCGCGATTCTATTGACGAAGGCCGAGCCACGAGTTGAGCGCGGTGATGTGCGGAGCCGGTCAGTCGACGAAATCGTTCGCAAGGTCGTGTCGGCGGCCGTTCATAGTCGGCATCCTGAGGAGCTGAGCCGTGAGCGCATGTTTTCGCGCTTCGTTACTACGTGCCTCACTGAGGGTGTACCTGTAACGGTCGATGCGGCGCACTTTTATGGCTTGAAGGCGGTCGGCGAGGCTTTGCGGTGATCGCGACGCATAGTTCGAGCGTCCGCGACGATGCAGCGACCAAGAAGCGACTCGGGCAGTATTTCACGAGCGAAAATCTCGCCAGACTCCTAGCGAGCGTCGGAGACGCGCACCGCGCCACCTCGATCCTTGATCCGATGGTAGGCGGCGGAGACATGCTTGCCGGTGCCGTGGCGTCAGGGGCGCGCCCACGAGTGCTCGCAGGTATCGAGATCGACGACCGATGCGTAGCGATTGCGCGCGCGCGCCTGAAAGGGCCGTTGGCACCCAGTCGGCTTGTACACGGAGACGCGTTCTCGTTGTCGACACTGCGAGAGCTGCCCTCGCTCGCGTGGGATCTCGTGATTACCAATCCGCCGTATGTCCGATACCAGAGCACGAGTAGCGGGGATGCAGCCCGGTTCCCGAGTGCAAGCGAGGTGCGTGCTGGGCTGCTGCGAGCACTAGACCATTGTGATGCGCTTTCAGATGACGATCGCGCGCTGTTTCGTCACCTGACGGCGACTTACTCGGGGCTGGCTGATCTGGCAGTACCCGCATGGCTGTTGTGCGCCGCTCTTGTGGCGCCCGGCGGGACGTTGGCGATGATTGTTCCGGACACTTGGCTAAGTCGCGATTACGCGGGCCCAATTCAGTACGTTCTCGCTCGCTGCTTCGAGGTTCGCTTCGTCGTCCGAGACTCCGATGCTGCCTGGTTCTCGGACGCTCTCGTGCGCACGACGCTCGTTGTTGCCGATCGGGTTACCCTCCGTCGCAGCGCCTTTGAGCAATCCGCCGATGCGGGCTTCATGGATGTCTCGCTCAGACGTGAGGCGGGTGACACGCGGAGCCTAGTGGGCGCCCTTTATCCTGACGCGAGCGACCCGGACCGTGCATTTGCGACCGACGCCCACCGTTGGCGAGCGGCACGCAGCGGACCGGCGTCAGGGGCTCTCGACGCGGTGTGGGTGCCAGCTACCCACACCGCATCCCTACTTAGTAGCGCGGCGCGGGGTCGGAGGTGGTTGGAGGCTGCTGAGGGTCTCACCGGTCGGCGTCCGCCGACTGTGGTGGCGCCTACATTGCCTCTGCGTGTGAAGCGGGTGATCGGTCGGAACAACCCAGAGTTTGTCGGCCTCGACACACTTGGATGGAAGGTGGGACAAGGCCTGCGTACAGGCGCCAACGCATTCTTTTACGGCGAGGCAACGGCCGAGCGCGCGAACAGAGTCGAGCTTGTGATGTCTCCCCGCCTCGGGGGACCTGTGCTGGGCGTCTCGGCAGATGTCGCTCTCCCGGTCGTGAGGAACCAGGGTGATCTGCCAGAGTCTTTTACACTTCGGCCAGAGGCCGTGCCAGGGCGCGTGCTGGTGTTGTCCGAGTACGCATTGCCAGAGGACGCGGAGCGTGATCGTGAGACATCTTCGTACCGCGTAATGGAGGAAGAGCTGGCTGGCTTCGTACGCGGGGCGGCGCGAATGAATATCGGGTCAGCAGCCAACCCCAAAATAGTCTCGCAGCTCTCCGCCGTCATAACGAACGTCCGCTCCGCAAAACGCAATGGCTCGCTAGTGCCAGCCCGTTATTGGTATCAGCTGCCGGATCTCGCCGCACGACATCGTCCGGAGCTCTTCGTGCCACGGATAAATCATGGTCACCCGGTGACCTTCTTGAACTTCAAGCGAGTCACTGTGGTCGACGCGAACTTCTCGACGCTGTGGCGTGCGACCGAGAGCGGTCCCGCTAGCTCCCTCGCGATGCTCGCCCTTTTGAACAGCGCGTGGGTTCGGTCGGTCCTTGAGCTTTCGGCGACGGTGCTGGGCGGCGGCGCTCTCAAGGTAGAGGCGAGCCATCTACGTCGCCTCCCAATTCCGGTGATGAGTGATGACACTTGGCGTCAGCTTGATCAGCTCGGCAAAAGGCTCGCTCGCCGGCCGCGCCGGCGCGGCGAGGCTCTTCTAAGGCAAATCGACGATGCCGTTACGAGCGAGCTGACATCGCGCTGCAGCGCGTCTCCACTGGGTTCGGACTTGCGCGAGATAGCCGCCGCCGCCGCGGCCGGACGCCGTCGGTGACGGTCGCTGAGTCGGTCGACGTTGGTGCCGTCGGCACTTTCGCCCGCTCTGCCACAGAGATCCTCGCTACTGGGCCAAATGAGGAGGTGCTCAAGCAGAACTTTCTGACGCATCTTCCCCTGATGTTTCCGACGAGGCCGGGCTGGATCGCTCGGCACACTCGCGGGGCTGACGCTCAGACGGCCTACGGCGATGCCGACCGGACGCGGAGCGACTTCACTGACAATCTCGTGGGGTACACGAGTATTGAGTGGGAGCGCCTGCACCCTATGTTCTCCAGTCGGCTGGCTCGCGGGCGACGCTAGCCTTTAGCTCCGGGAGTCGTGCAGCCAGTCCGTCCTTAGGACCGGCTAGTTTGAAAAGTTCGACATGGCGAGCTACGTACAACAGAGCCCATCACAGCCCACGGTCATGCTCGCGGCGCTGGAATCGCTTGCCACGCAGAGCACTGATGAGTTGCGGATCGCGGTCGCGTACGCGACCGCCCCCGGGACCAAGGCGCTCCTGCCACGGCTGATCGCTTTGATCGGGCATCAGCGCTGGAGCGCGATCCCGAAGACCGCGATCGTGACCGCCGACTTCCACCTGACCGAGCCGGCTGCGCTGACCCACATGCGCAGCCTCGGGATCAACGTTCGCATCGCGCAGCGCGTACGGTCGAACTATCACCCGAAGGTGTACGCGTTCCTGGCCAACGGGATGCCCCGTGCGCTCGTCGGCTCGCCCAACCTGACGCTCGCGGCCTTGACCGACAACGTCGAGGCCGCGATGGTCGACAGCATCGCCGACCGCCGTGGCTTCCACGCCTCCTGGAACGAGCTGCTTGGCAGCTCCGTTGAAATGACCGGCTCGTGGCTGCGCAGCTACAGGGCAGCGCGGCGGCGCAAACCTCCCCCCGTCCCGCCCGACAGGAGGATCACCGGCCCGCGAGCCGTAAGCGCGAGCAGGCTCCCGAGCTTCGCCGACGCGGTCACAGCCGGTTTGCAGCCGGAGCGATTCCAGGCGATGTGGGTGGAGGCTGGCGGAACCTCCGGGGGCTCGTACAACCAACTCGAGCCACCGCGCGGCACCCACCGCTTCTTCCGCCTGCGCACCGGCAGCAACCCTCACCACTTCGGCGCCCCCGTCCTGTTCTCCGGCTCCCGTGAATGGAAGGACAGGAAACTGACCTGGCACGGTCAGGGAAAAATGAATCAGATGGAGCGGCTCAACCTGCCGACGATCAAACAGGGCGGGTTCCGGTACTCAAATGCCACGATCCTCTTCAGGTGCGTCGGGTCCCGCTACCAGATGATCGTCGCCCCTCCCGGGGACCCCATCGTCCGGACCTGGCGCCGTGCATCGCGTCTTGCCGGGCACGAATACCGCGTGGGAGACCCGAGTCAGGAAACGGAACGGACCTGCGGCCTGTTCTGAGGCAGCCCGTTCGGCGCCTCGCGCCAGGCGCGAGGCCATCGTGAGGCCTCGCCCGTGTCGGCACAGGTCTTCCGTCGCCTACGCGATACTCGGCATACAATGCCTGAGGAGTCCACAACCCCCGACCTGGTTGAGCCTTGGCGGCCGGCGAATCAAGCCTTGGCTCACCGGGCTTCGACGCAGGTGCGCTCGCCGAGTCGAGGGAGTAGCTGATGTCGCAGCAGAACGTCGAGCTCGTCAAGCGGTTCATCGACGCTTTCAACGAGCGCGATCTCGAGGGGTTCGCCGGGCTTGCCACGCCGGACTTTGAATGGACCACGTCGATGATGGCCGTCGAGGGAGAGGTCTTCTGGGGTCGCGAAGGCATCGAGACTTACTTCGACCGGATGCGTGAGGTGTGGGATGACTTCCGTGCTCACGCGAGCGGATATCGTGACCTCGGCGACCGTGTCCTGTGGCTCGGGCGCATCGAGGGACGGGGACTCGTCAGTGGCGCGCCGGTCAGCGCGCCGCTGGACGTCCTGTTCGACGTTCGCGGCGGGAAGATCTCGCGAATGCACTCTTATCTCGATCACGACGAGGCCATCAAAGCCGCCGGGCTGGAGGAGTAGGTGATGAGATCCGAGCGTCCGCGACCGCCTCAGTGTCCAGCAGCCTGACCGCCATCGATGTGCAAGACCTCGCCGGTGACGAACGCGGCGCGCTCGAGATAGAGGATCCCGTCGACAACGTCGCCGATCTCACCCACCCGCCCAAGCGGATGAAGGGCCCCCATGCCGTCGTAGGAGGCAGCGTCGTGATCCGGCGTTTTGATCACTCCGAGAGCGACAGCATTGACCCGTACGCCGCGCGATGCGTACTCGATGGCCAGTGAGCGCGTTACGGCGGCCAGCCCGCCCTTGGTGAGGGACGTCAATGCGGAAGGGCTCTCGCTGTTGGCGTAGTCGACGAGGCTCGTGCTGATGTTGACGACGTGGCCGCTGCCCTGGGTGACCATCTGCCTCATCGTGCGCTGGGTGATGTGGAAGAACCCAGCCAGGTTCACGCCGGTGATCGCTGCATAGTCCTCGGCTGTGTAATCCGTGAACGGCTTGCCGATGAACAGCCCGGCGTTGTTGATCAGGCTGTCGATCCGTCCGAAGCGATCGAGCGTCTGCTGCAACACGTGCTCGGCGGTCTCGGCGTCTGCGACGTCTCCCTGCACAGTGAGGAAGTCGGTCTCGCTGGATCGGGCGATTGAGCGCGAGGTGCCGACGACCGCATATCCGGCGCGACGGAACGCGGCCGCCAAGCCGGCGCCGATGCCCTGCGAGGCGCCGGTGATGATCGCGACTTTCGATCGCAGCGTCGTCTCAGCCCCTCAGTTCGCTTTCCAGGTTCGTTTCCTCGCCGGTCAGTCCGAACGAGCCGAACTCCCAGGTCGGCGTCTCGACTGGTTCGCAGAAGATGTTGCTCTGCTTGTGCACGAGTGCGCCCGTGGCAGGCCCGGAAGCAAACAGGTCGTGTCTTTCGCCTGCCACCGGAGGCGCGAGTTTGGCCGTCATCGTCCGGAACTGGTACACGCAGGGACCGGGCTCGACGATGTCGACCGTTCCCGTCAGCTTGACCTGTCCGTTCCAATGCATGGTCAGCTTGCCGAGTGAAACAGAGATCGTGTCGGGTGATGGCGGATTGAGGAAGCGTTCACAGGCGATCGTCTCATATTCCTTCACCGAGTTAGTGATTTTCGCGGCGTCGTTACGACTGGTTTCGCCGAGCCACTTCGCGAAACACTGACTTCCGTCAGGCATTTTGAAAATCACGATCGACCTGTTCTGGCCTGTGTAGGGGCCGCCGTTTTCCGTGGTCAGGAACAATTTTGGCGACGCCTGCGCGGCTGCTGCACCGACGGCCAACAACACCGCCGTGATCGCGACAACCGCTGCGACAGACAGCATCCTGTGCATCTCCTGCGCCCTATCAGACATCGCAGTCTCCTTGGTTAACGTCAAAGACGACACCAACCCTGACCGCAGGGGATCTCCCCGAAAGCAGCATCCGCGCCGCTGAGCGATCGAGACTACTCCTCTGACTGTCGTCCCGTGGCCCGGCTGTGCGCGAGGCCTCTCGATCATTCGTCCAGTCTGCTTGACCGCGCTCGGGCCGAACGATAGGAGTAGCCCGGCAGCAGGAGTAGCCCGGCAGCAGGAGTAGCCCAGCAGCAGGAGTAGCCCAGCAGTTGGAATAACTCTCCCGAAGGCCCGTGTGAGGTGGCGATCACCTCGCACTGCGATTCTGTGCGCGGCCTGACTCAGTGCATACGAAAGGTGACAGACGTGTCAACCACAGATGAGTCCACGACGTCAGCCGGGGCGAAGGTCCCTCACAAGCGCGCCCATTTCAAGGAGCTGCTGCTGACCGATCACTTCAAAGACCTGCCCAAGCCCGCCCCGCTGGAGCCGCCCACAGGCGACACGGCCTACGAGCAGCTGATGTGTGTCGGCTATCAGCCGCAGCTGGGACAGCTGAACGCGGTCGTCCACCTCAAGCTTTCGAGCGGCTATTCCGGCGACATCTGCACGCCCGGCTCGACCGAGTACGTGAAGTTCTTCTCATCGGGCGACGACGGCGAGACCTGGACCGAACTAGGGATCAGCTCGTTCACGGTCTGGGACGTAGGCGGGACCAAGCCGCTGGAGTTCGACGTCACGCTGGCGGTGGATCTCGCGAAATGGTGCTGTAAGGATGAAAACATCGTTCTGATCCGCGCGATCCTCTCCTGGGAGGTCCCGCCGGGGGACGCCACCGACCCGGTCGTCTGGGGAAATGGGCTCGATGCACACGTCCAGGTCGCCCCGCTCGCGTTTGGGAGCTTCGCGCAGCTGTGGGAGTGCCTGGAGATTCCGATCGAGCTCGAGGCGGTCGGCGAGATCGTCAACCTCGAGCAGGTCATCGAGTTCGGCGCGGGCAACACACTGGCGCCACAGCAGCTGCACGAGCTGTACAAGGACACCGAGGTTCCGCCCCACCGTTACCTGCTCAGCGAGGTCTCTCAGCTGCTCGCCGACCCGCTCGCACTCGGCGCGGCGGCCAAGCAGCCAGAGCTCGCGCTCGGCCTCGCGCTGAAGGATGAGATCGATCTCGGCGCCCTGATCGGGATTCTGCTCGACCCCCAGGGCGATCAGACCTACGAGCAGCTCGGCTGCGTCGGGCTGAACCCGAACGCCGACACGCTCGTGGCGACGATCGACGTCAAGCTCTCGAGCGGCTACTCCGGCAACCTGTGCAGCGATGGCAGCAACGAGTACGTCGCGTTCTGGGCGGACTGGGGATCCGGCTATGAGCATGTAGGCACGACGGCCGTCACCGTCCACGACCTCGCGGCAATTCCCGCCGACGGCCTGAAGTACTCGGCGGCGCTGCCGTTCGAACAGGCGCTGACCCACCGTCGGCCCTGCAGCGAGGGGCCGGTCGAGGTGCCGATCAGGGCGGTGCTCTCGTGGGCGACGATGCCCTCCGAGACTGACCCCTATGCCGTCCCGGTCTGGGGTGGGCATCTCGAGACGAACGTCCTGCTGACACCGGGCGAGCCGATCACGGGCGCCGGCCCGGATCTCGAATCGATCGGCAGCATGCCGCTGGATCTGATCGACAAAGGGACCGGCCTGGCCACGGGCCAGTCGTTGGTGAGCTTCATCGCCAATGCCTGTCCCTTCGGCGGCGAGGCCGTCTTTACCGGCCACGTGATCAATCTCTCCGGCGGCGTCGGCGGCAGCGGCCTGCAGTACCGGATCCTGATCAGCACCAACGGCGGAGCGAGCTTCACACCGATGACCGAAGCGTTCAACGTGCAGACGCACAACTGGCTGACCGATTCCTACGCGACGGTCCTGCAAACACCCGATGCCGAAGGCTGGTGCAACTGCGTCGAGGACTATGACGCGCATGTCGCCGTCGTCGGGAACGTCCTCGGGCATTGGTGGACCGCCGGAAACGGCAAGCTGTGGATCGCGATGGAGGCTCGCCACGGTCTAACTCCGATCGGGCCGGCCGCTCCATCGTGGACGCTGATCCAGCTCGACAACACCGCTCCGTCTCCGGTCGAGGTCGAAATTACCTCCGGCGGCGGCTCCTGCGGCGACTTCAAACCGGGCGCTCTGATCGAAGGCAGCTACTCGGCCGTCGACAACGAGGACCTCAACGGCGTGACGATCGAGGTGGAGATGCCGATGCCCGGCGCGACGCTCACTCAGACGATCGGCTCCAAAACGCTCACCAGCCAGTCGGGCGAATGGGCGTTGCAGACACTTGCGAGCACGGACCCGTGCGGCTACACGATCCGGGCCGTCGCCGGGGACAACACGATCGTCAACAGCGGCTACGTCGGCTGGACCGGAGAAGGCTACACCGGGTTCTGCCTGCGGCCATAGGACCGAGCCGGAACCACGATGCGTCGCAGGCAATCTGAAGCCCGCTTCCTGCTGGTCGCGTTGGCGACGTGGCGCATAACTCATCTGCTCGCCGAGGAGGACGGCCCGGGTGACCTCGTCGCGCGCGTGCGGGTACGCGCCGGCGAGGGCCAGCTCGGGAGCTTGATGGACTGCTTCAACTGCATCAGCATCTGGGTCGCCGCACCGCTGAGCATTGCTGTGGCGCGCAGGCGACGCGCAAATCCGCTCGCCTGGCTCGCGCTTTCCGGCGCGGCCTGCCTGCTCGAGCAGGCCACGCGCTCGAGCACCCACGACCCCGAGCTCGAGCTCGAGCCGCGATGAGCTGTTGCGGAAAGAAGCGAAGTGCATTCAAGCAGCGGGCTCACGCCGCCACACCTGGGAACTCGGCGGTCACACCGTCAGGCCCGCAGCGGAGCGTACCGTCAGCCCCGCAGCCGAGCGCCCCTCTGCCCTCAGCGAGTAAACCCGGCGTGCTGAACCCGAATGCTGAGATGCGCGCATACCTCGCGCGCAACGCCGGCTCGCTCAAGCGCTGACATCGGGCGACACGCTCGGCGGGCCAAGCACCACTACTACCGGGCTGGTCGCCGGGACTACCAGAAACCGAGCGTGCGCTGCTCGGCATGGGGAGACATCGCCCCCGACGCGCGATCGCGTTGGCCGGGCGCGTGCCGGAAGAGCACGTCGCCCCAGATCCAACCGAGGTTGTCCACACCACCGGTGTAGAACGACACGACCCTGTAGCTGAACGGTTCGAGCAGGTCTTGGATCGCGTGAAAGTCGGCGTGGCGCTCCTCCGGCCTGGCTGTGAACTCGCACTCACAGAGAATGAACTCGATGCTCGCGCTCTCAAGCTGCTTGACGCTTCCCCGCAACACAGCTTCCTCATGGCCCTCGGTGTCGATCTTCAGCAGGTCGATCCGCGCGACGCCATGCTCGAGCACATACTCATCCACCGTTATTGCCTGCACGTCGACCTTCTGTCCGCCGGCGTGAACGCTCGTTTGATAACTCGCCTCGCCTCGCGCGAGGGTCAATGACCCTGATACGTCCGATACGGCGGCGTTGACAGCGTGCACGTCGCCCGAGGGAACGGCCTCCTGGAGCGCAGCGAAGTTCTCCGGGAGAGGCTCGAACGAGTACACGCAGACCCCGGGGAAGGCTCGCAGCAGCTTCGATGTCGTCTCGCCGCGGTGCGCTCCGACATCGAAGGCGACGCGCAGGCTGCGGCCTCGCAGGTAATGCCGGATGTCATCACTCCACTGCACGCCGAACGGGACGGAATGCCCGCGACGAACATCTAGGTTCGCGCGCATCAGCGCGCGACGCAGTAGCTGCTTGGCGTGAGGCACCTCGCCGATCCTATTAGCATCCGCCGCAGGCTCCCGACCGACGTGGGCCAAGCGCTCATGCACACGCCGCCCACCGTCGCCGTCATCCATTTCCCGTCCGGGGGCCACATACGCCCGATCCTGCCGCTCGTGGTTGCGCTCGGGCAGCAGGGGCTGCGAACGGTGCAGTGGGCGCCCTCGGAGTGGGAAGAGGCGTGTCTATCCGCCGGTGGCGAGTTCCGTCCACTGCCCGACCTCAGCGACCTCGCCTGGCCGCCTCCACTCCCGTTCCGAATCGCCGAATTCCTCGGCGGACTGACCGAGCGCCTGGCGCCGTGGATGTGCGAGCAGCTGGCGGACGCGGGCGGCGATGTCGTCGTGCGCGACTCCTTTGCCCAATACGGCCACTACGCGGCGCGTGCGAACGGCACGAGCGAGATCGTGATCCCCGCGATGATGGCTTTCCATCGGGGTTGTCGGCCGAGCGCGCGCGACCTGCCCTCGTTCGGCATGAGTCTGGCCGCCGGCGTTCCCGGGGCCGTGCGCCTGCGACGCATCTCTTGGCGGCTTGGCCGCCGATACGGGAAGCGGCTCGGAGGACCGCTCTCAGTGTTCGCCGGGCGCCACGGCTCGCCGACGCTGGTGCTCACCGTCCCCGCGTTGCAGATGCGCCCGGAGGGCTTGCGTGGCGAGGATGTCCGCTTCATGGGGCCGTTGCGAGCGCTCGGCCCCACGGAAGCTGAGTCCGAGCCTGCGCTCGACCGGGTCGCAGAGACTGACCAGCTGATCTACGTCTCGCTCGGCACCGTCTTCGAGCACCGGCCGGACTTCTTCGGCAACGTCGCGCTCGCGTTGTCCGGGCCCGGTCGGCGCGTGATCCTGTCGATCGGGCGTCTGGCGCCCGAGACGATCGAGCCGCTGCCGGTGGGAGTGAGCGCGCATGCCCACGTGGACCAGCTGTCCGTCCTGCGCAGAGCCGACCTGTTCGTGACCCACGGCGGTTTCAACAGCATGCAGGAGGGGCTGGCGGCGGGGGTGCCGCTGCTGCTGTACCCGCAGATGTTCGAGCAGGCGCTGAACGCGGACGTCGTCGTCCGACAAGGCGCGGGCGTGCGCATCAGGACCACGACGGTGGACGCGATCCGGGAAGCAGCCGCGAAGCTGCTGGACGACCCCGGCTACCGCGAGGCGGCACAACGACTGGCCGCCGAGCTTCAAGCCGGCCAGCGGATGGACGATGCGGTCGAGCTCGTCGCGAGCTTGGCGCGCGAGCACGCCGAGCCGTAGCCGGCTGGCTCAGCTGGATTCCTGAGCGCCGCTCGGTACGAGCACCTCCGCCACTGATCCCAAGAGCACGCGGCTGCGCAGCGCGGACTCGCTGATCGGCCGTGGGACCGGCGAGACGAAGCGGTCGACGACCAGGCCGCCGATTTCGGTACGCGAGAGCAGGCGAAAGCCCGTCGCGGGCTGATACGCAGCGGAGGCGGGGAACGGTTCATAGAATTCGCTCGCCGAGGACTGCACACCCGTCACGTCGATCTCGCTCACCGTCACCGATCGACTCGGACTGAGCTTTCGCAGGTGCAGCCTCGGCAGGTAGTACTCGAGTGGGGCGGCTCCCAGCTCGGCGGTGGCAATCACGCGCTGGCGGGTGCCGCCGTCGAGCGTCGTGGCGAGCTTGCGCCAATCCGAGCGCTGCAGGCTCGGACTGAAGTTGACGTCGATCGAGATCGCCAGCGATGCCACCGCGATCGCGCAGGCCAGCACGACGCCGACACGACCGGTGCCCTGCCACAGCGTCACCAGCGCGATCACACACAGCGCCGCGAGCATCGCGCCGACGAGGTTGCGCGGCCCCAGGTAGTCGTCTCCCACGGCCACCAGCGCGAGCGGAATCAGCATGCCGCATGCCGCGATCGAGACCATCAACATCAGGCCGCGTAGTTCGCGCGCGTCGTCTGCGGCCGCGAATCTGTCGATCGCCGTCGTGCGTGCTCGCTTGAAGATCTGCCGACAACCGAGCGCGAGGCCCGCCAGGATCGGCAGGAGTACCAGCAGCTCGACGCGATGTCCAAGCGCCGAGCCGGTGTACCCGGTGAGGTAGTACTGAGGGATCGCCTGCAGTCGATCCCAGAGCGGCCATTCGCCGATCCACTGTGTGTTCGTCCCGCCTTGAGCGTCGACCAGCGGCACGAGCGCGGCGCCGACCACCGCGATCGCTGCGATCGCCGGCAAGGCCGTGATCCGTGTGCGCCGCTCCCACAGCAGCCACAACACCATCGGGATCAGCAGGAAGACCGCGAAGTAGTGGCTGAGCATCGCCAGCGAGCCGGTCAGCGCGAAGGCCCACATGCGTTTGCGTGTCGGTTCGTCGATCGCGCGCAGGAAGCACAGGATCACCAACGAGGACAGCAGGATGAACAGTGCGTAGGAGCGGGCCTCCTGCGAGTACCACACGAACAGCGGATTGACGGCAACAAGCGCCGCGCACAGGATCGCGACGCGCCTGCCTGACAGTTCGCGCCCGATCGCCCATGCGACCGGCACGGTCGCGATTCCCGCGAGCGCCGACGGCAGGCGCAGAGCGATCTCGCCGGTTCCGAACACGCGCGAGTCGGCCCATGCGAGCACGTACCACAGCGGCGGCGTGCTCTCCGTGTGGCTCATCTCGCGCAGCGTCGAGAACAGGCTCGGGCGCAGGACATGGACAGGCGTAAACGCCTCGTCGAACCAGAAGCTCTGCAGGTTCAGTGTCGACAGCCGTAGAGCGGCTGCCAGGGCGGTCAATGCCAGCAAGGGCCACCAACGCATCAGCCACGAGTCTTCGCTTACGTGCGCTGTGGCCGGGACGCTCACCGGATGGGCAACCGTGCTCATCGCATACATCCTCCCTTAGATCGTGCTTCCGGCGCGGCGCAAGCTCCGCGCCGGGTCTCGCTCCGCCTTCAGGGACGCCGCCGCGCGGTGATCACGAGCCTTCTAGCCCAGCGAACGCACCCCGGGCTCGCGCCCGGTTTACATCCGTGCTGTCCCATGCCGCACGCCATTCGTTGGTTTCGCGCGTGCTCACGTCGTCGAGCTCATCGTCGCTCTGCCGACCGTTAGTCGCGGCGTGCCCAGGCGCCGGAACCCCAGCGGGTGCCCTGGTCTCCGACGCCGAGATCACGCCCCCGAGCGCGAGCTCATCGGAATACACCTCAGCCGCCAGGGGATCGATCCGCGGAGCGTCCGCAAGCGCTTCGCCCGTCGCGGGATAAGCCGGTGCGGTAACCGCGTAGGTGGCGGTAGCGACCTCATATTCAGGCGTCTCAGCGACGTATGCGGGCGCGTCGTCGGCATAGACGGGCGCGTCGTCGGCATAGAGGGGCAGGTCGTCGGCATAGAGGGGCAGGTCGTCGGCATAGAGGGGCAGGTCGTCGGCATAGGCCGGCGCGTCATCGGCGTAGACCGGCACCGGCGTCGGATACGCGGGCGCGCCGATCGCGTAGCGGAACTGGCCGCTCTCGTCGGTGACCCAGAACGCGTCGCCCTCGTCGGTCGCCTCGTGCAGGATCGAGCGCTCGTAGCGTTCGGCGATCCGCACCAGCGAGTCCATGTCCGAGACGTCGATCACGGCCACGCCGGGCTCCTGCCAGACGCGCTCCACGGGAACGATCATTCGGCCATAGCGCGCTTGGATCGCAGCCGGCTCCTCGCGACGGCCTCGCGGTCGGATGAACGCGAGCGTCAGCAGCAGGATGCCGGAGATGAACGCGATCCCACCGAGCGCGATCCAGCGTGCGGTCGCGACGGATAGCTGCGTGAGCTTGAACGACAGGTACAGCGGCTGGTTGACCTTGCCGGTGGCTGAGCCAGCGGTCGACTGCGCGAAGCGGCTCGTTGTCGATTTGGTGCCCGCGAGCGAGCCCCCGGCAGGCGAGCCGCCCGCGGTGGCGATTGGCTGCACCTCGCGCTGGTTGATCGAGAACTGGACCTGTGGTGAGAAGGTCGTGTGCAGTGACGCCCCGCCGATGCTCCCCGCCGTTTGCACGTGGGGAGCGATTGTGAGCGTGTACGCGCCGCTGACTGCGGTCGTGGTCTCGACCCGCCGCATCAGCGCGAGCAGCGACGGCAGATCGAGCTGCGCGGTCACGAGTGCGCGGTCGCCATGGAAGTGCGTCGCGCTGCCGAGCGGGAGCGTCGTCTGCCAACCGCTGGTCGAGGAGACGGTCGCGTACAGCGCGGCACTACCCGCGAGCGAGTGCTCGGCGGCGGTGTGAAAGCGATAGGAGAAGCGAAGGTCAACCGAGCTGAGCACGTGCGTGAACAACGGGTCGCCGGTCACGGCGCGGTTGCCCGGGTAGGCCGGGCCGGGTGTCGCATCGGCCGAGTAGGACAGCGCGCCGCTCTGGCGATATGGAACATTGGCCGGCAGCAGCGCTGTGGTGGGGCGTGTGAACGCGAGCAGCGCCAGCGCGAGGAACGGGAGCAGCGCGAGCAGCCCGACCGCGAGCACGCCGAGCACCGTTGCCGAGGGGTACTGCAACGCGGGTGTCGGCGTGACGCCGGTGTGCTCGCCAGCGCGTCGCTGGCGCCGGCGGCGCCGGCGGTGCTGCGTGAACGCGGCTCCGGCGAACAGCAGCGTCCCGATCGCCACGAGCACCCCGACGAGCGCCGGCGAGCGCAGCGACTGCAGTCGCGCGCCTGCTCCTGGGAGGTGAATCCACAGCGCGCCGATCAGTTGGCTCTGGGCCGGATGCTCGAAGTCGACGAAGTTGTTGTTGTCGCCCTTGAACACGTAACGACTGCCGTCGCGGGCGATGATCCTGTGCAGCACGATCGTGTGAAAGACGTTGCTTTTGTAGGCGACGATCTGGCCGACGCGGTAGCTGCTCTGGCTGCGCACGAGCACCAGGTCGCCGGAGTGAAAGCGTGGCTGCATGCTGATCCCGTCGGTGACGACGTAGCTGGTGGAGCCGCCGAGCGCGACCGGCGCGAAGCAGAACCACAGGCACGCCAGGACGATCAGTCCAAGGCCGCTGGAGACGAGCTTCGTTGTGTGACGAGTTCGCATGGCGGATTGCGCGTGAGTGGCAGTTGGGCCGAAGCGCGGGGTGGGCAGCCTTGGCTGCCCACCCCGCGTGGCCCATTCGCTGTTGCTTATTCGATGGTGACCGTGCCGCTGCTGACTGCGGCAACGGACAGCTTCAGGCCGGCCGCGTCCGGGATCGGTGTCCCGAACGTGCAGGTGACGGCGAACGGCGTCGCGACTTCAGAAGCCCCGCAGTCGCTCCAGTCGGTTCCTTCAGGCGTGGCCGCCGTCAGGGCTACCGCCACATCCGAGGCGGTCTTGTCGAGGTCGAACGTGACTTTGGTCATCGTTAGCCCGTCGCCGCTGAATGTGTAGTTGGTCGGTGATTCGACGGTGTAACCGCTGACCGTCGCCGAACCGGCACCTGCCGAATGACTTGCGACCGTGTTGCTCGCGGTAAACGCGTACGCGCTCACCCCGATCACGCTCGCCACTGCAAATGCGGAAAGCCCGGCGATTTTGCGCCGACGGCCTCCGCTGTTTCGCTTGCTAAAACCCGTGAACACGTCGGGCCCCCTTTGTTGTCGTGGACACTGGACGTGTCCTTCGCGGGGCAAATCGACGTTGACTTACGTGGGCTTTACCAATGCAGACCCATTTGCAGGGATTTTCTACGCTCAGGCGGGCGTCGGCGATCTGAGCGGGGCCGCCTTGGGTGTGCGAATCGCCGAAGCGTCGATAAAGAACGCACGCGCCACCTCGACGATCAGCTGAGCCAGGTCGGGGTGCTCCTCCGGGCGCCAGTCCTCGAGCAGGTCCGCGAGTCGCTGTTCACCGGTCTGTGTCAGGCGCATGAGCGTCGCTCGGCCTTCGTTGCTCAGCTCATACGCGTCCTGATGGCCAGGGCACAGGGCGATCAGCCCGCGCTGCAGCAGCCGATCTCTGGCGTGCGCCAACGTCGAGACCTCGAGCTGTGCGCGCGAGGAGGCTGTCGAGGTCGGCCGGGGCAGCTTCGCTGAGGCGCGCCAGCAGCCAGCAGGCGGCGGGATCGAGATCGACGCCCGCGCGCGCGGCGACGCGGCTGACGATCTCGCGCGCGCCCTCGCGACGGTCGAGACGTCCGATCATCGTGATGATCACGGTCAGCGAGTCGGTCGACTGCGGCGCGGCGAACGTCTCCGCCAGATCAGCGCTCGCGACCGTCTCGCGCAGCGGCAGCTGGCGGATGAACCACGACAGCACGAACGCCGCCAGCGCAAGGGCGCAGGCGACCAGGAAGACCGTGCTCAGTGCGTTCGTGAACGCGTGCAGGTATCCGTCGCGCAACGTTGGCGGTAAGTGCGCGATCGCCTTCGGGCTGACCTGCGCCCCCGTGCCCGCATGTCCGGCTGCGCTCGCCGGGAACACGCCGCGCAGCTCGTTGGCCAGTCGGTTGGAGAAGATCGCGCCGAGCACGGCCGTCCCGAGCGAGCCGCCGATCGAGCGAAACAGCGTCGCGCCGGAGGTCGCCACGCCGAGGTCGGAATAGTCGACCGCGTTCTGCACAGCCAGCACGAGCACTTGCATCACCATCCCGAGCCCGAGCCCGAGCACGAACATGTACACGAAGATCGATGTCCGGCTGCTCATGGGGTCGAGCGTCGAGAGCATGTACAGCCCGAGCGCCATCACCGGCTGTGCCGGCGATCGGGAACGGCTTGTAGCGCCCGGTACGCGTGATGATCTGCCCGGAGACGATCGACGTGACCAGCAGCCCGCCCATCAGCGGCACCAGCTGCAGCCCCGAACCGGTCGGAGTCGCACCCTTGACGACCTGCAGGAACAGCGGCAGGTAGGTGACGGCTCCGAACAGCGCGAATCCGACGACGAATCCGACCGCGCTGGTCACCGAGAACACCGGGTTCGCGAGTAGCCGCAGCGGCAGGACCGGCTCGGCCGCCGAGCGCTCGGCGAACGGGAAGGCCGTCAGCAGCAGCACACCGAGGATGCCCAGGCCGACGATGAACGGCGATCCCCACGCGTAGGAATTACCCCCGAGCGAGGTGGCCAACACGATCGCGCTGACACCTCCGGCGAGCAGGGCGGTGCCGAGGTAGTCGACCTTGTGGTGCACGCGCTGCGCCATAGCCGGCAGGGTCGCGCCGAGCACGAACAGCGCGAGCACCCCGAGCGGCAGGTTCACGTAGAAGATCCAGCGCCAGCTCAGATGACCGGTCAGGAAACCGCCGAGCAGCGGACCGGCGATGCTGGCCAGGCCGAACACGCCGCCGAACAGCCCCGTGTAACGGCCACGTTCGCGGGGCGGCACGACGTCGCCGATCGCTGCCTGCGCGCTGACCATCAGGCCGCCGCCGCCGAGCCCCTGCAGCGCCCGGAACACGATCAACTGATCGAGGCTCTGGCTCAACCCGCATAGCGCCGAGCCGAGCAGGAAGACAATCAGCCCGGCCTGCAGGACGATCTTGCGCCCGTACATGTCGCCGAGCTTCCCGTACAGCGGCGTGACGGCCGTCTGCGCGAGCAGATAGGCGGTCACGACCCACGAGATGTGGCTCAGCCCGCCGAAGTCGCCGACGATCGTCGGCAGCGCGGTCGCCACGATCGTCTGGTCGAGCGCCGCCAACAGCATCACCAGCAGCAGGCCCGCGAACACGAGGCGCCGCACGGGCGCCGGAGTTTGCTGATCGGAGATCGCCTCGCGGCGATCGGGCATAGCGCTCAACGCAGCCTCCTTCGCTCGACGCAGCCTCCCTCGAGAGGTCAGCGCCAGTCTACGGCGACTGTCGAGCGGCGCTAAGGCGTCGTGTGTTTACTCGGCGCGCGGTCGACCTCAGCGGTGACACGGCGCCGCAGCTGCGCGAGCAGCATCTGCTCGCGCGCGGGACTGAGACCGGAGCGGGCAGCGAGACCGGAGCGGGCAGCGCTCGTGGTCAGCTTCGCCTTGCGCGCGACGATTGCGTCGATCAGGCCGGCGGCGGACTTCCCCGCACGTGCGTTGGCGATCTCGGCCAGCGAACGGCCGGCTTGGCGTTCACGACGAAGCTGCTTGGGGCTCACGCCGAGATAACGTGCCGCGATCACCACAGCGCTGCTGGTGGCCGCCGCGGTGCGTGCCCGGGCGACCACCGCGGCCGCGCGCGCGTGTAGACGGGCGGCGCTCGCCTGCTCTTGGGCCGGGGTCAGCTTGCCGCTCGCGACGGCCGCCTGGAGCTTGTTCATCTTCGCGCTGACGAGCGCAGCGACGAGCGCTGTGGCCGATCGTCCGTTCGTCGCTTCTGCGACCTGGCCGAGCGTGTGATGGGCCTGTAGCTCGTGGTGCAACTGGGTCTGCGTCAGGCCGAGGTAGTCGGCGGCGACCGCCAGGTTGCCGCTGTGAACACGATGTGAAGCCGTCGCCCGAGCGGTAGCGGGACGGTTGTGATGGTGGCCACTCCTGAAGATCGCGGTCAACCCGCCTGCGACGAGCGCGGCAACGGCGACGGCGATCAGCGCCTTGTACTTCCAGTTTCGTCTCATGCTGTCGAGCCTGTCGGTCTCCTCGAAGGGCTCCCCGCCGGGAGTCGTCGCAAGCAAGTCCCGAAGCATGTCACGGTCCTCTAAGGCGCATCTAAGCCGTGCGGGCGATTGGCTGATGGACGCTGGCTGGGCGGCCAAGCGCGCGGCTACGCCAGACACTCGCGCCGGTGAATGTTTGCTGGGGTCATTGATCCGACTATCGTGGTATTCTCGCGCCTCGACCCCGGGGGGCCAGAGGATGGATGCCTCCCGTGTACTCGCCGGTCGACCACGAAGGACCCAATCTAGCTTCCAGGCGAAAGCGAGGACCCAGGAGAATGAGACACGTCAGGATCACTGTGGGGATTGTCGCGGCGGTCGTATGCGCATTTGGCGTGTTCGCCGGACCGGCATTCGCCAAAAAAGACAAAAAAGCACCGGTGTTTGGCAAGTTCACGGCGAACCTCCCCGGCGGGGAAATCAGCCCGGCCAACCCGGCGACCGCGACCGGCACCGGAGAAATCGACGAACTCGAACTCGCGGGCGGCGCGCTGTTCATCAATGAATGCGCCAAGGAAGCGAGATCGACTGGAACCGTCGTCTCCGGATCCTCGGAAACGCTGCTCCAGGAAGTCACGTTCAAGAAGTGCATCGCGAAGGTCACGATCGGCAAGAGTGGGCTGACCTCGCGGATGAAGGTCCCGACGTTCCATCTGGCGATGGAATTCCACTCGAACCACTCCGTCGTGATCGGCGAAGCGGAAGAAGAAAACCTCAAAATCGTCCGCCCGAGCAGCGTCTCGGTGAAAATCGGGAAAACCTCGTGCTCGGTCGTGATTCCGGCCCAGACGGTCCCGGTCAAGGCAGAAAAAAAACCGGAAAAGGAATACGAAGCTGCCGGCTATGAATCGGAATTCTCGCCGGTGAAGAAAAAACAGCTGAGCAAATTCCCGAGCGGCCTGCAGGAAAAGCTGTACATCGAATGGGAATTCAAAAAACTGGAAAGCCTCGTGAAACCGAACTCGAACTGCACGTACAAGGGCGGCTCTCTGGACAACGAACCGGAAAGCCCGAACTTTGGCTATGTCGTGTACAAAGAAGGCGTGTTCGAAGGCGAACTGGAAGAAATCTCGATCAAGAACGGCAACATCGGATTCGAACCGAAACCGTAGAGGGGATCGCGAAGTCCTCCAGCGGCTGATCGCACAGCTGCTGGGAACCGAACGGGCGGGAGCCGGCGCGGGCAGCAGCGCCAGGCTTCCGCCCGTTCGTCGTTGCAGACCTTGGATCCTGAGCGACGCAGGCTCGGTCTAAACGCCGGCCAGCACGGGGATGCACTCTCCGCGCTCCTTGGAGCGGTACATCGCCTCGTCGGCCCGTCTGATGAGCTCCTCCGGGTCGAGCTGTCCGCCGTTTGAGCAGGCGACGCCGATGCTGGCTCTCAGCTCGACGGTGCCGCACGAGAGCTCGAACGTCCCGCACGCGGCATCACGGATGCGGTGCGCGGCGCGCATCGCCGTCTCCGCGTCGCGCACGTCGGACAGCACGATCAGGAACTCGTCGCCGCCGAGGCGTCCGACCAGGTCGCTGTCGCGGCTTGCCAGCCGCAGGCGATCGGCGACCAGCGCGAGCAGCTCGTCGCCGGCTGCGTGCCCGAGCGTGTCGTTGACGGGCTTGAAGTCATCGAGGTCCAGATACACGGCGCCGGTGTTGAGCGGCTGCTCGCGAGTCAGCTCGCGCTGCAGAGCGCCGAGGATCGAGGCACGGTTGTGGCACTGGGTGAGCGGGTCGAACGTCGCGCGCTTCTCGAGCTCCTGGCGTGCGCGAGCGCTGTCGGTGACGTCCAGCGCGCAGCCGATCGCGCCGCTGATCTCGCCGTCCGGGCGAAACAGGGGGTGCAGGCTTACGAGGACGCGGCGCCACGCCCCTGAAGGCAGCGTGATGTCGACCTCGACCTCGGGCGCGAGGCCCTCGGTGAGCACCTCGGCGAGGGCTGTGTCGAGCGACTCTTTGCCCTCGTCGGTGAGCGTCTGCAGCAGCTGCGGCAACGATGTAGAGCTCGTCCGCGGTATGTCCGCGGTTGGCGCGAGCTCGCGGGTGTTTGCGCCGTCGTGCAGGCCGACAGCGTCGACGGGCGCGTCGGAGCCGTAGAGAATGTCGAGCAGGCGGGCGTTGTGGTAGACGACGTTGCTGTCGGTGTCCAGCTGGAGCAGCCCGACGGGCATCGCGTTGGTCAGACGGCGCAGCAGCTCCTCGCGTTCGTGCAGCGCCTCCTGAGCCTGCATCTCGGCGGAGATGTCGATGATCTCGACGAGCACGTGGTTGCGCTCGGGGTCGTTGAGGAAGTTGTGGAGGGTCGTGTCGACCCACATCCAGCTTCCGTCCTTGCGCCTGCGCCGCAGCCGCGTCTGCTGGTCGCGGCGGGTTGCCACGACCGCGAGCCAGCCCTCCACGGCGCGTCCCTGGTCATCGGGGTGGATCTGGTCGAGCACCGAGTTGCCGAGCAGCTCCTCGGCGGTGTAGCCGAACATCTCGGTGAACGCGACGTCGCACCCGAGCACCCGCGCGGCCTCGTCCTCCATCAGCGCGCAGAACCGTGGCGCCGCCGGCGCGAGCTCTTGCAGTCCACCGTTATCCGTGGCCTGCTCGTCACTCGGGATCACCACGCCGAGCAGCACGCCGTGGACCTCGCGCAGGTCGATGAAATGCAGCGTCGTCCAGTTCGAGGGCGCTCGCAGCAGGCGCACTTTGTCGGCTGCGACTCCCTCGTCGAGCGCGCGAACCCAGGTGCGGGCGACCGTCGTGCGGTCCGCCGCGACAACATTGTCGATCAGCGCGCGTCCTTCGATCGGGCCCTGACCCCACAGGGCGACAGACTGGGGCACCGGCACGATCAGCCCGTTGCCGGCGACGCCGCATACGAGCGCGTCGGGATGCTCGCGGAGAAGCGCTTCGGCGTCGGTCGCGACCGTCTGAATGTCCTTGAGGACTGATGTGCCCATGACGGGTTCGGATCGGCCGCGGCGAGCTCGAGCGTGAGCGTCGAACGGGTGCCTGGACAGGGTGACGAGGCGCTTGAGTACTGCTATCAAGCCCGGTAGGTCGCTCGCTGGCAAGCCCGATACTCGCTCCTGGTGCGCCTGTACGTCCCTTGCTGGTGCGCCTCGCCGCAGTGGGGCCCCTTGACGTTCTGGCGGCCATTTGGCAACTTGCTCAGAGACCTCCACACGACTGGGCCGGCCCCCCTCGCCGGCCCAGTCGCGTTTTCGGGGTCGGGCGGGAAGCGCGACTGCCTGCGCTCAGCCGTCTGTGAACGGCGCGATCGGCACGCCGTGGTCGCGCTCGCGCATCCCCAGCTCGTACACGCAGCCGTGCTCGCTGCGCAGCGTCCGCGGGCGCGCGCGGTCGGGCCGTGTGACGGTCAGCTCGAGCGAGGAGACGGAGCAGTTGACGACGTCGTGCTGGGCGAGATCGGAGCCCTCGCCGCCCGGATCGGCGTAGCGCCAACCGGCGGCTGACTGCGCGGGAACCTCGATCAGCGCGTGCACGCCTAGGCCCCGTTGTCCCGGCAGCTGGAGCTCACAGCGCTCGGTGCTCTCGTGCACGCGGGTGCCGCGCGCGGTGACGCCGCCGATGCGGTGGCGCTGGCCGTCGATCGAGAGGACGCCGTTTGCGACCCACGGCGTCATCCGCCCGGCCAGCTTCAGGCGCCCGAGTGCCACGTCCAGCCAGGCAACGCTGGGGTTCGCGGCTTGATCGGAGTCGCTGCCGGCGAAACCGACGCCGTGCAGCCAGATCCAGCGCTCGGCGTGCTCGGAGCCCCAGTTGTGCCCGACCATGCCGGGCCAGTCGCGCAGCGTGATTGGTTCGCGCCCGGGGAGCTCGACGACGCCGTCGAAGCTGGCGGCCGGCGCGGGGCTGGTCAGCTTGGTGCGCGGCAGCGGCGCGCGGTAGAGCCACTCAGGGGAGAGATGATGCAGCTCGGGCTCGTCGGTGTCGAAGCGCAGCGACCAGCGGGCCTCGCCGCATTCGCCCTCTGCGCCGTCGGGTCCGAGCGTGCTCTTGCCGACAGCGATCCACCCGCCGGCCGGCGCGCGCAGCTCGGGCGTGGTCAGCTTGTGCATGAACGGGCGCCCGCGGCCTGCGTCGAACACGGTGCACCACACCGACCCCGTCGGCGGCTGCCCTGGGGCCTTGTGGACGGTCAGCCGGATCCACACCCCGACGGGCTCGTCGGGGGAGACGGCGCGCAGGTAGAAGGACTCGTACATCCCCTTGCGCAGCGGCGCCTGCGGGAAGATCGCCTGCGTGACCACCGAAGCGATCCTATCCCGAGACGCGCACCGGCTGCGTGGGCGATCCACCCCGCGCCGGGAATCCCGAGAGGATGCCAACCCCGCGCCGGGAATCCTGAGAGGATGCCGCCGATGAACCGCGAGTCCCTCGTCGAACTGCCCGCCGCACTGATGCAGTCTCAGCCGCGCGGCGAGGCGCGTTTCGTGCTTGGGGTCGACGGCGGCGCGACCAAGACGCTGGCGGCGGTGCTCGACCTCGAGAGCCGGGCGATCCATCTCGGTCGCGGCGGGCCGAGCAACGAGGACGCTGTCGGCGCGGCGGCCGCGGTCCAGGCGCTGCTGGTTGCTTCCGAGGAGGCGCTCGGGCGAGCGGGCATCACCTCCGAGCGGCTGGGCGCAGGGGTGCTGGCGGTCGCGGGCACGGACACCGAGGACCTCGCGCAGAACGTGCGCTCGGCTCGGGCGGACAACTGGATCGTGGTCAACGACGTGGTCGCGGCGTGGGCGACGGCGACCGGCGGAGGGCCGGGCGTGGCGGCGATCGCGGGCACCGGCTCGAACGTGTTCGGCGTCGGTCCAGACGGCCGCGGCTGGCGTGCGGGGGGCTGGGGCCACCTGCTGGGCGACGAGGGCTCGGGCTATTGGCTTGGGGTGCAGTCGATCAAGGCGGCGCTGCGCGACCGCGAGGGATCGGGGCCGGCGACCGCGCTGAGCGATGCCGCGCCGGCGTTCTTCGAACAGCCGAGCGTTGAGGCGGTCGCCGCCCGCGTGTACTCCAAGCCGCTGACCAAGGGCGAGATCGCGGCGTTTGGGATCGAGACGGCCAAGCTGGCCGAGCGCGGCGATGCGGTCGCGCGCGCGCTGTATGAGCGCGGGGCCAACGAGCTGGGTGAGCAGATCCTCGCGGTGATCCGTGAGACGGGGCTGCAAGGTGACTTCCCTGTTGGTCTGATTGGCAGCGCGTTCAAGGCCGGGTCCGTGTTCGTCGAGCCGCTCGAGCGCGTGATCCACGTGCGCTCGCCGGCTGCGCGGGTGCAGGCCGTGGAGCTGGCGCCGGTCGGCGGCAGCCTGATGCTGGCCGCGCAGGCCTGCGGGAGCGGTGAGGACATGCTCGACGCAGCGGAGCTGACGAGCCTGATCGACGCCGCTGTGGGCGGCGAGTAGGCCGCGCTTGAGGAAGCATCTAGAGCTAACTGCCCAAAGGATTCGTCCGTTGTTTGGTGCCGAATGTTGTTCCGGCTTGAAAACGGTCGATTAGTTCTGCGATAGTTCGGGAAACAAGGACTTGAGAACTTGCGGTCGAATGTGCTATAAGGCCGCGCCTCAGGTTGAGCAGCATTTCTAGGAGATCACTGTGGCCACTCGGATCAATCTACGCGACGGATCACAGGCTCTAGTCCAGGCATCGATTGACGAGCTACAGAAAGCGCTACAGGTCTCTATCCAGCGTGGACAGTTGCTGGAGATTGAAGGGCCGGGGGGCAAGCTTGTCGTGATCAACCCCCAGGAGGTTGTGTCTGCGCGGGAAGAGCCTGACTCCGCACCTGAGTTGGCTCGGCAGCTTGAGACTGCGGGCTAAGCTCCACGACTCCCTTGAGCCTCACTTGGGTGTCGATTAGTTCGCCCTTGAACCGCACGGGACCGCCGATCTCGAAGAGGCCCTTCATTCGTGGCAAGACCACCGCGATCAGCACCGCGAACAGCGCGATTCCGACCATTATCCATTCCTGCTCGACGGCGGCATAGGCGACGACCGCAAAGGCCAGGACAGAGAAGATATCCAGGCGCGTGGGGGGCCAAGTAATGTGGATAGCGCCATCCCGAGGAGCAGTCGCGTCACGCGGCGGACGTGGATGGAATAGAGCGTAGAGCGCGAGCAATCCGCCAAAGATGACTAGTGCCCATGCTCCAATACGGAGCAGATCGTAGCCCGTCTTACCGAGCGCTTTGTGGTTCGCGTCGTCCTCGATAAACGCAGCAATACCAGCGACCGCCACGACCGACCATCCGAATATCCCCAACATAGAGACAAAGCCTATACATCTCGATCAACGCTACGTAGCGTTTGATTTAGCTGGGCTCTTGAACTCTCTCTTGCTACCAGCTCCTATCGTCGCCCGACTGTATAACCGTCGTTATACAGCGGACGACGGAGGAGTCTCAGTACCCACGTCCGGCCCGTCGCTCGGCCCCACACTCGCCCCGCCGCCATCGCAGGCCTCGCCGACGCCGCCACCCCCTTCGCGGCCACCTCCGTGGCATCCCTGCAGCCGCGCCTCGATCTCCACCAACCCGCCGATGGCGCTGGCCCCGAAACCGAGCATCCGCACGGCGGCGGCGGCGTTGGCAAAGCGAGCGGAATCCTGCGGGGAGCGCGACCCGGCGAGCGCGATGAAGAACGCGGCGGCGAACACGTCGCCGGCGCCGAGATCGTCGGCGGGGCGCTCGAGCGGCGGAACGTGGAGCTCGAGCGGCGGCTGGCCTGCCACGAGGATCGTGCTGGGTCGTGGACCGTGGGTGATGGCGACGGTCGCACCTGCGCCGCGGGCGGCTGCGATCAGGCGGGCGCAGAACTGGCGCTCCTGCTGGTTGACGACGACGGCGTGGCAACCCGCGGCGAGCTGCGTCGCGATGTGCGCGTCCGGCGAGGTGAGCGTCATCTCGGCGTCGGGCCCGCTCCACTGGCGCGCGAGTCCCTGCGGGGTGAGGCCGACGAAGTCGGCGGGCCCGGTCCACCCGGAGCCGCACTCGCGCGCGACTGGCGCAAGGTGCAGGATCGAGGTCTCGACCGACAGGTCCGGCTCGATCGGCCCGGCCCAGGAGAGCACGCGCTGCGAGCGCGCGGAGCCGACACCGACGGTGCGCAGCGTGGTGGTGTGCTCGGCAGGCTGGATGTGCAGCTGGAGCTCGTCGCGATAGGCGCTGAGGGCGGCTTCGATCTCGACGGGCACCCCGCGCGTGAGAACGAGCGCCCGCCGCCCGAGCCTGGCGGCCTGCAGCGCGCTGTAGAAGGCGCTGCCGCCGGCGCGCCGCGACCCGTCGTCGAGCACGTCGATCGTGACGTGGCCGACGGTGGTGTAGTCGTAGTGCAAGTAGCTTTTCACCCCCTCCGTCTCTGCCGAGCCTGTGGGACGATGCCGGCGGCTGGCCTGCTTGCCGCTCGCGGTGGCCCGCGGGCGCGGGCGCCGTGGCTCGGCGGCAGAGGCTATGCCTACACCAAATCGAATCCGGATGTCGATTGTTCTGCTCCTTGAGGCGATGATTCACGACTTCGATCAGACACGCCGGTCCCGATCGGTGCGGCTCGCGCTGGCGCTGTGCGCGGCGCTCGCTGGGTACGCCACGCCGGCCACGGCCTCTGCCTCGGCCACGGTCTCTGCCGCGGCCACGAGGGCGTCGGCCCACAAGCACGGACGGGCGCGAACGGCGAGCGCATCCCCGTACCCGGCGGCGGCGACGCGCCCGGCGTTCCGCCCGCGAGCATCGGAATACGCGCGAGCACACCCTGCGGCGCGAGCACACAAGGCCGGCTCGAGCGGCGGCTCGGTGGCCCCGGGCTCGGCTGCCCCGAGGACCCCGGCGGCCCCGGTCCGACCGTCTTCGACGGCGAAGAAGCCGGCGAAGCCACGCCTGCACGGTAACCCGGCGCGGGCGCTGCTGGCGTTTGAGGCGATGCAGAAGCGCTACTACATCAAAGGCTCGGGCTTGTACGTGGGCGAACCGTACGCGTACTTGTTCCCGTTCTCGCAGGCGCTGGCGGCGACGGTGAGCGTGACGAACATCCCGCATCTGCCGTCGTCGTTGGCGCACGAACTGCGCTCGCGCCTGGTGGGCTTGAACTCCTACCTGGACACGAACAACGGCGGCGCGGCGGAAGGGACGTATACGAGCTCGCTGGCGGCGTTTGACGGCGAGGTGGCGCCGCCGACGGGGTCGGGCGGTCCGAAGTACTACGACGACAATGACTGGATTGGGATCGAGATGGTGCGCTTGTACCGCGAGACGCACGAAGCGAGCGCGCTGGGCACGGCGGAGGGGATCATGGCGTTTGAGATGGCGGGCTGGCAGACGAGCCCGACGCTGGCGTGCCCGGGCGGGATCCCGTTTGCGAATACGCTGGAAAACAACCAGCGGAACACGGTGACGACGGCGCCGGCGGCGGAGCTGGCGGTGCAGCTGTACGGGATCACGCACAACTTGCAGTACTTGCAGTTCGCGGAGATGGCGTATGAATGGGTGCGCGACTGCTTGATGAAGCCGGCGAACTTGTATGCGGATCACATCGGCCGGCACGGGACGATTGAACCGATGCTGTGGAGCTACAACCAGGGTTCGATGATTGGCGCGGGGACGCTGCTGTACGAGGCGACGCACAACGCGGCGTACCTGTATCAGGCGCGCCAGACTGCGAAGGCGGCGCTGGCGTACTTCACGCCGGAACGGCTGGGCTCGGAAATCCCGTTTTTCGTGTCGGTGTACTTCCGCAACCTGCTGTACCTGGACTCGGTGACGCACGATCCTCCGGGGCTGGCGATTGCGCAGAACTACGTGAACTACGCGTGGCAGCACCTGCGGCTGAAGGACAACGTGTTCGTGGCGGGCTCGCCGGCGTCGGCGCAGCTGTTGGTGCAGGCGGCGATCGTGCAGGTGTATGCGCTGCTGTCGACGCCGGCGAGCACGTTCTTTTGAGATCGGCCGGCGCTGGCGCGCCGGCGGGGAGGGTGTGCGGGCTGGGAGTAAGTAGGCTCTGTGCGGTGAGCGAGGGCACGAACCTGACGACGGCGGAGGGCCTTGAGGCGCTGGAGGCGGAGCTGGCGGAGCTTGAAGGCGGGGGGCGCCGCGAGATCGCGGGGCGGATCAAGACGGCGCGCGAATGGGGCGACTTGAAGGAGAACAGCGAGTACCACGACGCGAAGAACGAGCAGGCGCATCTGGAGACGAAGATCGCGCGGCTGCGGGAGAAGATCGCGGACGCGGTGGTCGTGGAGGAGACCCCGGACACGGCGAGTGGGGTGGTGGGCTTCGGCTCGACGGTGGTGGTGCGTGACCAGGATGGTGGGGAGCAGACGTGGCGGATCGTGAGCTCCCATGACGCGTCGCCGCGTGAGGGTCGCCTGTCGGCGGAATCGCCGGTGGCGGTGGCGCTGCTGGGCCGCGCGCAGGGCGATGAGACGTCGGTGATGCTGCCGAAGGGCAGGCGTACGCTGACGGTCCTGAGCGTCAGCTGAGCGGGCGCGCGCCGCTGGCGTGGGCCTTGCGCAGGCGGCGGATGAACTTGCTGGGCTTGGCGCGGTAGAGCCGCTGGCCGTCGCGCATCGCCTGCCGGCGGAGCTTTCGCCGGCGTCTTGCGATCAGCGTGAGCAGCGTCTTGCGCGTGCGCGGTGGCAGGCGCCAGGTGTGATCGCGGTCCCGGTCACGGCGCCGCGCGCCGCGGATGTGCTCGGCGAGCACGGCGAGGTCGTGGTCCTCGCCGAGCAGTTCGCCGAGTCGATCGGCACGCTGCGCGATCAGCTGCAGGCGTTGCATGTCGCGCAGCGCGCGCGCGTGCTTGCGCCGCCGTCGCTTCTTGCCGCCGCGCGCGGCCTTTGACTTGACCTCACGCCGCTGGAGCATCTCGGCGGCGTAGCGCAGGTCCTTGACGCGTTTGCGCCACTGGTGCATCGCGTTGGTTCCGCTGCGCTTGCCGCGCGCGAGGCGCGTGTAGCGCTTGCGCCCTTGGCGGTACAGCCGGTTGAGGTCTGCTTCGATCAGCGACAGGCCGTCGCGGTCGCGCAGCTTCCAGGCCTCGACGCGCGCGCGCAGCGCGCTGAGCTCGCCCAGTAGCTCGGCGCGCGCGGCGGGGTCGCCGAGCGTGCGTCGCTGTGTCCGGGCGTGCTCGGCGAGCAGGCGCTTTCGCAGCTTGCGGACGCCGCCTCGCTTGAGCCGCTGCGGGTGGCGTGCGATCAGCGCGTCGAGCGTGCTGAGCATCACCTGGGCGTCGCGCGCAGCGGCGAGCTGCTGGGCGATCTCGCGCAGCGCGGCGTTCTCGCGCGCGTGGGCGTGCTCGCCGAGCTCGTGCTCGAGCAGCCTGATCAGCGCGCGCAGGCGCTTGAGCGCCTTGCGCGTCTCGTGCACTGCCTTCTCGCCGGGCACGCGGTCGCGATCGCGGTTGAGCTGCTCGATCGCGACGTCGATCTGGCCGAGCGCCATCCGCTGCAGCCCGTCGGCGAGGTGCTCGCCGTGCAGCAGGCCGAGCTTGCGATCCACGCGGCGCCGGCGCTCCACGCGTCGCTCGCGGTCGGCCTTGGCGACGGCGATCCCGATGCCGAGCGCGACGCTGGCGGCGAGCGTGGCGGCGATCGGCGCGAGAATGGAGCGATGCCGAGCCTTCCGCGAGCCCCATGGTGGACGGTGCGTCGCGCCGCGAATCGCAAGCCGGCTACGTATCGCTGTCCTTTGTGTGGTCATCATCTACCCGCTCTAAGCGAGCATATGCTGATCGCGCCGGAAGGTGACTCGCGGCGGCGCCGTCACGCGCACACGGAGTGCGTGCTGCAGGCGCGCTCGCGCGGGCAGCTGCCGCTGAAAGAGGACTGGCAGCGCATCCAGCCGCGCCCACGATCGCTGTGGGCACGGCTCCTGCGGCGCACGTGAGCGACCGGCGCGCCGCCGCTGCTCAGCCGCCCCACACCTTCGCGTGCTCGGGCTCGACGCGGATGATCACGCGCTGTTCGCCGGGCTGGCGGAAGGGGTAGGAGTCCTTGTCCATGTACTTCTTGGCGAGCGAGTCGATGTGCTCGTCGGCGCCGTCGGTGGTGCGCTCGGCGACGCGACCGCGGACCTCGAGGTATTCGTAGGGGTTCTCCATGTTCTGCACGGTGAGCGTGACGCGCGGGTCGCGTTCGAGGTTGCGCGGCCAGGCGCGTCCTTCGGCGGTGTTGACGACGGGCATGCCGTTTTGCACGTCGACCCACACGGGCGCGGAGTGCACCGAGCCGTCGGCGCGCAGCGTGGCGACGTTGCAGAAGTTCTTGGCCTTCAGCAGCTCCTCGGCCCGGCCGTCGATCTTTACGCTCATCAGAGGCTCCCTTTGCTCGTGGTGTGGTCGTGTCCACACCAAGATAGGACTCGAGCATGGTCTAAGGGGACTTGTCTCGTCTGTACGCTGCTCGACCGGCCGGCGCTCGGGATGGACGCGGACGTGCTCACTCGACAAGGGCTACGACAGCAGAGAGCCTGAGACCTTGCGATCGCCGCGAGTCTCTTACGGCGAATAGCCACCGGCATCTACCGAGCGGATCGATAGGGTGCCCACATGTCCAAACAGCGTCATCGCGTGGTCGTGTTTGTTGACTACATGAACGTATTCAACGATGCCCGGGGTGCATTCCACGCGCGGCCCTATGGGGCGACGGACGGGCAAATCGACCCGATCGAGCTTGGCAAAGTTCTGACATCAAAGCGACCGCCTGGAGCGACGCGCCGTGCATGTCACGAAGTTCGGGTCTATAGGGGTAGGCCCGATCCGCGCAAGCAGCCTCGAACTAACGCCGCGCACATGCGTCAGTCCCAGGCTTGGGAAAGCGCAGGGGCGCGCGTCATCGCCCGCCCGCTGCGATACCCGCGCAGCTGGCGACCCGGCCAGAAGGTCGAAGAGAAGGGCATTGACGTGCAGCTGGCCATCGACGCAGTGATGATGGGGATCAACGGCGAGCTCGATGTCGCCATCCTGGCGAGCACCGATACCGATCAGCGCCCCGTCCTCGAAGCGTTTCATGCCTTCCCGGCGAGCACACGCCCGGTCATCGAGGTCATGGCATGGCGCAGCCCGACGGCCAACAAGCGGCTCAACATTCCCAGCCAGCATGTCTGGGCGCACTTCCTCGAGAAGAGCGACTACCGACGCGTCCGCGACAAGCACGACTACAACCTGCCATAGAAACCCCCGCCCCATAAAAAAGCCCCGCCAGTTCCGCATACATCGCGGAAGGGCGGGGAGCAGTAACGAGTCTTATAGCGCACCCACGGCCCGAAAGTCCACTAGCGGCCTTAGCCACTTGGTTCGCAGACGAGCTGGCTGCTCCCGGTTTATCGGCACGAGCCGTGGCCAGCTTGAACGGGCTTCGCAAGCACTGAGTCAAAAAAACATTGTCCCTGCAGGGATTTTTGGGCGTTTGGCCTCGGCTGCCCCCATGGGTTTCGTCAGCGAGCCGCGCAGTCGTTGCGTGCCGTGCGGCCTAGAAACACGCAACGGAATCTTGACGTTTATGGCTCCGTTCAGCGGCTAGTTTCGCGCCAGCCCGCCGTTCGAGTTGGCCGGCGGGATCGTGCCCACTGGCGTGAGCTTGCCGTTGTTGAGCTGGAAGTGCACGATCGCCTGACCGCCGCTGGGGGTGGAGAGCGGGTCGTTGTGGCGGTACAGCGGGTAGGCGAGCGTGACTTCGGTGTCGCTCTGGGAGACGACCTTGATCGTGGCGCTGGGTTCCTTGGTGTCGGTGCCGATGTAGCGCCCGCCGAGGAAGAAGAACGCCTGCTGGCCGTAGCCGTCGCCGGAGCCGGTGCGGGTGCCGACGAGCACGCGCAGCGTTTGGCTGGAGTGGTACTGCGAGGTTTCGTTTGGCGTGTAGCCGCGGGCTCTGAGCAGCGATGCGGCTTCGCTGACGCCTGCGGCGTGCGTGGTCGGTTGGGCGAACGCGGGCTCGGGTGCGGTGCGGGTCGTGCTCGGCGCGGCGGCGCCGCCGGCGGTGCTGGTGGGCGTCGTCGTCGTGCCCGTGGTCCCAGTGCTCGAGGTCGACGCCGTGGTGTTCGGTGTCGTGCTCGCGGAGCCGGTCTGCGCGGCGGGCGGACTTTCGGCGACGGACACGGTTTTGACGCCCGAGCCGCAGCCGCCGAGCAGGGCACAGCCGAGTGCGCCGAGGGCGAGCGCGGCGAGAGCTCCGAGCGGCCGTCGAGTCATTCCACGCATCGTATTCGCCGCCTCCCAGGGAAGTCCCCGTTCAGACAATTTATTAGCCACTGCTAATATCCCGAATGGGAGGCCATACGACCAGCAAGGAGTCTCGGATGAGCACGTCACGTAGAAGCGGTTGGACGTTGGGAATCGTCTCGGTAGCGCTGTTCATGGTCGTGCTCGACAACCTCGTGGTGAGCGTCGCGCTGCCGACGATCCACCGCGACCTGGGCGCGTCGATCCAGTCGTTGGAGTGGACGGTCAACGCTTACGTGCTGGCGTACGCGGTGCTGCTGCTGACGGGGGCGGCGCTCGGCGACCGCTTCGGGCGCAAGCACATGTTCGTGCTCGGCATGACGGTGTTCACGGCGGCCTCGGCGGCTGCTGGGCTGGCGCCGAGCACGGGCACGCTGGTTGCGGCACGTGTCGTGCAGGGGGCGGGAGCGGCGTTGGTGACGCCGCTGACGCTGACGCTGCTGGCGGAAGCGTTCCCGGACGAGCGCCGCGGGATGGCGATCGGCGTGTGGTCGGGGATCAGCGGGATCGCGGTGGCGCTCGGGCCGCTGGTCGGCGGCGCGGTCGTACAGGCTCTGTCGTGGCACTGGATCTTCTGGATCAACGTCCCGATCGGCGTGGCGATGATCCCGCTGTCGGCGCGCATGTTGACAGAGAGCTACGGCCCGAACGACTCGCTCGACCTTCCCGGCCTGGCGCTCGCCTCGGCCGGCGGGTTCGGCGTTGTGTTCGGGCTCGTGCGCGCCCAGTCGCTCGGCTGGACGGGCGCGAGCGTGCTGGTCAGCCTGATCGCGGGCGTGCTGCTGCTGGCGGCGTTCGTCGCGTGGGAGCTGCGTGCGAAGCAGCCGATGCTGCCGATGAGCTTCTTCGCCAAGCGCTCGTTCTCGGTCACGAACGTGGCGTCGTTGAGCATGTACTTCGGAATGTTCGGCTCGATCTTCTTCCTCTCGCAGTACCTGCAGAACGTGCTGCACAACACGCCGCTGCAGAGCGGGCTGAAGCTGCTCGTGTGGACGGGCGCGACGATGGTCGTGGCGCCGCTGGCGGGCGTGTTCGCCGAGCGCCTCGGCAGTCGCCCGTTCATGGCGGCGGGGCTGGCGCTGCAGGCGGGTGCGCTGGCGTGGCTGGCGAGCATCACCTCGACCCACACCCACTACTCGCAGATGATCATGCCGTTCGTGATGGCCGGCGCTGGCATGGCGCTCGTGTTCGCGCCGTCGGCGAGCGCCATACTGTCATCGGTGCTTCCGCAGCAGGCAGGCCAGGCCTCCGGTGCCAACAACGCGATCCGCGAGCTCGGCGGCGTGCTCGGCGTGGCGGTGCTGGCGAGCGTGTTCACGGGCGCGGGCGGCTACGCCTCGCCGCAGGCGTTCGTCGATGGCCTGCTGCCGGCGATTTGGGTGGGCGTGGCGGTGCTGGCGGCGGGGGCGCTGATCGTGCTGGCGCTCCCGTTCGCTGCGAGCGCGACGGTCGATGCTGTGGACGGCGAGCCCGAGCAGGCTCCGGGCGCCCGCGAGTCGATCGCCGAACGCGCGCTGCCGGCGCTGTCGAGCGAGGCCGTGTGAGCGGATCTGGCTCGAGCTCTGGCTCGAGCGCTCCGGCGGACGCCGAGGCGCTCGCGCCGGCGCCGGCGACGCCTCGCCGGCGGGTCCCGGCGGCACAGCGGCGCGAGGAGCTGATCTCGGCGGCGGTGCACGAGTTCGCCAAGGGGGGGCTGCACGGGACGACGGTCGAGCGGATCGCACGCCGCGTGGGCGTCGCGCAGCCGTATGTGTTCAGCCTGTTCTCGACCAAGCGGGAGCTGTTCCTGGCTGCCCTGGAGCGTGGCTTCGAGCTCGTCGCTGCCACGTTCGAGCGCGCCGCGAGCGAGTACCGCGAAGGACGCGCGCCGGCCGACTGCGAGGACGCGCTGGACGCGATGGGTCGCGCGTACACCGAGCTGCTGCTGAGCGATCGCGACAGCCTAATGCTGCAGCTGCAGAGCTACGCGTCGTGCGACGACGAGGTCGTGCGCGCGCGCGTGCGGGGCCGCTTCGCGCAGCTGGTGGCGTTCGCCGGACGGCTGTCGGGTGCGGACGCCGAGCGCGTTGACGAGTTCATCCGCGGCGGGATGGCGCTGAACGTGGCGGCCGCGCTCGGCGTCGCGGACCTGTCGGTTCAGAGCGAGTGGGTGCGCGAGGAGCTGAGCTACGATGACGGCGGTACCCGCGATGTCGGCCTCGCCAGCTCAGAAGCAGGGTAAGGACGGTCAGCCGAAGGCTGGGCGACGCGACACGCGTGAGAAGGCGCGCGCGGGCGCGATGGTCGTGCTGGCCGCCCTGTTCATCGCGTTCGCGCTGACCAACCTGAACGAGGTGAAGGTCCACTGGATCATCGGCTCGGGTCGCGCGCCGCTGATCATCGTGATCGTGATCTCGCTGCTGGTCGGGATCGTGCTCACGTATCTGGCCGACCGCCTCAGTCGCAGGCGCCGCCGGTAGAGCCAGACCACGCCGCTGCTACCGACTTGTGATCCCGCGTCGGGGCGAGAATGCTGGTCACACATTTGCTGGGGTGAGTTCGAGCCACTCTTCGTAAGCGGCGATGGTTACGTGGAACTGGTCGAAGAATCCGGTGAGCCCGAGAAGTCCGAATGCTGGGGTCCACGGTTCGCAGAACCAGACCGGTGCGCTCCACTGATGCGTGTCCGCGCTGCTGGTGACTTGAAGGCTCGCGATCGCCATACGAGCGGTGACCAGTGAGCCGCCTACAGCGAGCTTCGTCTCGAGGGAGTTGGTTGTGTCGATTCCGCAGAGCTCGGCGACGTGGGCGCCCAGGCGGATCGCGGTGGCGCCGGTGTCGAGTAGGCATGCCTGAGGGGCGATGTCGAGTCCTTCGACGACGAGATCGACGATTGGTCGTGCGCGCACAGTCGTTCGCCCAGGGTCGGGTATCTCGCGAAAGCTGAATCTCACAGGGGTGCGAAGCCGCTCGCGGCGAGGTCGTCCTCGGGCACACGGAAGACGCTGTCGGCCTTCTGGCCGTGGTTGCCTAGCCAGCGGACGAGTGCTTGGGGTGTGCTGGATGCGTGCAGGATCTCGTCGTCCCTGATCGCGACCCATTCGCCGGTGAATAGTCGCATGCGCTCCGCGAGGCTCTCGTCCGGCGCCTCGGCGCCGTCGAGCGTTAGTCTTGACCGTGAGCCGCGGCGTCCCGCCGTGAATCCGAGGCGCAAGAGTGTCCGTCTTGCCTGGTGGGTCGTGAAGTCTGCCCGATCCAGGCCGGTGATCTCGCCAATGATCTGCTTTGGCGGGAACCTGCGTGAGCCAACCACCACGAAGTGGCTCGAGATCGGTTCTGGGTCTACGTTGCGCAACGCCTTGAGGACGTCGCTGCGTCGCAGCGTAAAGGGCCTTCCGGCGATCGTGACGTGGCGAACGGCTGTGTTCTCTGCCATGGTTTCTCTGTCCTGGTTTCTCTGCGGTGTACTTGCAGCGTACCATGTGCGCGGGGACGCGTCGAGGCGAGGTCCGCGATCATCTCGCCGGCAGCGTTAGCCGGTGCGAGCGCGCGATCTGCTCGGCCATCTCCTCGTCGACCCCGACTTCGTCGGCGACGCCGCGCCACCCAGCGACCACGTCGCGAACCTCAGCGAGGATCGTCTTGGAGCGGCCGCGGGCCAGGCCGGCCACATCGGCAACCGCGCGCAGGTCGGCGACGGTGAACCCGTCGCGCTTGCCGTTGGCCGACATCTGGTGACTGTCCAGCCACGGGTTACCGGGCTTCCAAGCCCAGACCACGTCGTAGGCCGGAGCTAGCGACCACGCGCCCTCGCGGTCCATCAGGAAGGCGATGTTCTTTACGTGGTCGTCCTGATTGCGAGCGACGATGTTGAAGACCATGCGCCGAAACTGCTGCTCGGCGACGGGCGTGCCGAGGCCCAGTCGGCGAATCAGCAGCAGCACCTGCTCGTAGCTGTACGTGCCCGGCTCGTTGTAGCTCACGTGTTCCAGCGCCCCGACCGTTTGCATATGCAGCTTGCCGCCGTCCTCGGGTCGGTCGAAGCGGCGGGTCATGAAGTGCCTGCGGCCGTTCTCATCCAGTAGTCGGCACTCAGTCATCTCGATCCCGGCTTCCCGGGCCATCTTCGCGTACGCGTACTCGACCGCGCCCCAGCCCTGCGGATCGGCGAGTCCGTGGTCACCGGAGCGCGCCACCCCGTCGAACTTGATCAGCCATTGCCGAAAGCCCGCCTCGACCTGCACCTGGCCGGAGCGGACCTGGCCGGTGAGGTCGTTGTAGGCGATGAATGCCTTTGGGCGCGCGCCACCGGCTGAGCTGCCGATCGCGAGGATCGCCTTCATCGCCTCCTCGTCGGGGTTCTCGCTCAGCTCGGCGACGAACTCGGCGCGTTCGGCGAGCACCTCGCTGGCGAGTCGCACGAGCGCGTCGACCTGCAAATCCAGGCCACCGGAGAACATCGGCTCGTGTGCCGGCTCGAACTCCAGTGCACCCACACCGCGGGTGCCGACATAGCAGAGGCGTTGAACGACGTCGAAGCTCGACTCCGCGCGACCCTGGGAGGCCAACCACGCGTTGACGAGCGCCGTGCCCCAGCGATCGGGCAGCGAGTCAGCCAACAGCCCTGGCAGCCCGCTGAACGCGTCCTGCGGCAGGCCGGGGAACCTGTAGGGCTGCTCGCGCAGCGGCATCCGGACGGGCGCTACCTGAACGCCGCTGCGGGCAAACGCTGGGTCGTACTGGAACGTTGCGTAGCGTGCCCCCGGATTGATCGAAACGGCGCCGATCCGAGTCCCCCACAGCATCACCGCCGCAACCGTCACTCGCCCGGCCCCGGCCCCGTCTCCTGGCCCCACGTCCACGGCTGCTCGCCGAGCTCGGTGGGTCCACCGCCGCGGCCACCGCGGGCACGCCGTCGGGTGCTGCGCCGCTCGCGTTCCAGTTGAGCGATCGGCAGATCGATCGACTCGGGCACTGCGACGTCGAGCCCCGAGAGCAGTTCGAGCGTGCGCAGCAGCTTGATCATCGAGGTCATCTGAACCGACTTTCCCCGCTCGGCGCGCTGCACGGTCGCCTGGCCGATTCCAGCCTTGGCGGCCAGATCAGCTTGGGTCCAGTTGCGCTCGAGGCGATGACGCTCCAGCCTGCGCCCAAGCTCGGCGAGCACAGCAGCATCGGTCATTATCTCGTCAAGGCGCATCAGTTATGATTTGTTATAGGCTGATATAGCCATTGTACATCATATCTGATGCAGATAATAGCATCTAAGAGATGAGGCCATCATTTATGATGAATTATATGCAAAAACAGCGATAAGGTATCACTACTGATATCTGTTATCCAAGGTATGCCATCGTAGCGAGTTGAGGCTGCGCCGGACCCCTCGTCTGCGCGATCGCGCAGATCACCCGTCTGCTTGCCCGCTATGCCGGAAATCTGCATGATTACGCATATTTTTGGCGGAATCTACGAAATCAAGTATAATATGCGCGATCGCGCAGATGGCCCTTGATGAGTCGACATCCCAGCGAATCGGACGAAGCGTCCGCGAGGCACGCCGTCGCCAGGGCATGGATCAAGCCAAGCTTGCGCTGGTCGCAAACGTGGCGGTGCGCTCGATCCATCGCGTCGAGAACGGTGAGCCGACGGTCCGTCTCGACGTCCTCACACGAGTTCTCAGTGCGCTGGGTCTGGAGCTCGAGGTGCGCCGCCGGAGCGGCGGATGAGCCTTGGCGTCTACTGGGGAGGCGAGGAGGTCGGCAAACTGCAGCGCGTCGACGAGCGCTCGCGCGAGTACTTCTTTCAGTACAGCAACGTCGCGCGCGACAACGCCGCGCGCGCGATCTCGCTCTCGCTGCCGATCTCCGATGAGGCCTTCACCCCGGCTGAGAGTCGCCCCTTCTTCGAGGCTCTGCCGCCCGAGGGTGCGGTGCGCGAGCGGATTGCAGGCCTGCTCAAGCTCGCCGCCAGCGACTCCTACGGCCTGCTCTCAGAGCTCGGCCGCGACTGTGCGGGGGCGCTCCAGATCCTCGAGGCCAAGCGCATGTCCGAGGCTCCCTCGGTCTGCTGGCTCGACGACAACGAACTCGACGCACTGATCGAAGAACTCCCGCGCCATCCGCTCGGAATGCACGCCGAGGATCAGCATCTGCGCCTCAGCCTCGCCGGGGTGCAGAACAAGGCCGTGCTCCTGCGCGACCAAGCGGGTGTCTTCGGCAAGCCGCTGGACGGTATGCCGAGCACCCACATACTCAAGCCCGAGCCGCCCAACGGCGACTACCCGGGCCTCGCGACCAACGAGTACTTCTGCATGCGCCTGGCCGTGCGCTGCGGCCTGTCTGTCGCCGAGGTGCAGTTGATCGAGCTCGCGGGTCGCCCGTGCCTGGTCGTGCAGCGCTTCGATCGCGAGCTCTCGAGCTTCCCGCCTACTCGCGTGCACCAGGAGGACCTCTGCCAGGCGCTCGGTCTGACCCCCGACTTCAAGTACCAGAAGGAGGGTTGGAGCCTACCCTCCTACGCCGCTCTCGCCGAGCTGCTGGACGAGCACTCGCTCTCACCGGGCCTCGATCGTCTCGCGGGCGCCCAGGCGGCGGTCTTCCACTACCTCGTGGGCAACGCCGACGCGCACGCCAAGAACATCTCGCTGATCCACGGCGAGGACGGCGTGCACCTGGCGCCGCTGTATGACGTCCTCTGCACGGCCGTCTACCCGGAGCTCGACACGCAGCTGGCTCTGAGCATCGGCGACGAGCTCGACCCCGACTCGATCACCTCGATCCACTTCGCGGACCTGGCCGACGACTTCTCGCTGAACGCAACGGCCTTTGCGCGCGAGCGTCGCGATCTGAGTCAGCGAGTCACCACTCAGGCCCGGCTGCTGCGCCAGGAGGCACTCGAACAGGGGTGGCATGACCCATGCATCGAGCGCATCCTCGAGGTGGTCGCCTCCCGCGTCCCACGCGCCGCGGTCATCGAGTGACCCCTGCTGCCGTCCGCTCGGAGAGGATCTCTGCGGCTGCGTCGGCGCCGAGGTAGGGCGCGAGCACGATGTATGCGAGGTAGTCCGACAGAGCGGCCAGCAGCTGCGGGCGCTCGCCGGTCGCGTGGCAGCGGATCGTGTGCCAGATTGCGCCGGCGATCGCCTCGGTCGTGAGCGCCGTGTCGGGCGTCCCGGGAGCGCCCTCGGTGAGCAGCGTGGCGATGCTGTGCGAGAGCTCGATCGTGTGCTCGAGCGCCTCGGAGCCCGCGAAAAACGCCTCCTGGGTGAGCGTCCTGGCGTGCAGCGGGTGCTCAGCCAGGTAGCCCATCAGCTCGGCGAGCACGCGGCGGACGGCGCCGGGCCAGTCGGCGCTGATCAGCTCCGGGTCCGCGGCGATCCGCAGCAGCTCATCGCCGATCATCTCGAGCGCCGCGAGGAAGCACTCGCTCTTGCCTGGGAACAGCTCGCAGAAGACGTCGATCGAGACGTTCGCCTCGTCGGCGATCTGCGGCCCGCTCAGCTCGCGGTAGTCCTCCTGCGAAGCGAGTCGCAGCACGGCCTGCATCGAGCGCGTGCGCTCGTCGCGACTGGCCGGTTCCGCGCCGACCAGCCCGGGTCCGTTGATCGATGAGATCTCGCGCATGCGCAGCCTCAGCTCCGCGGCCATGTTCGCGGCCATCCGTTCGGCGCTGGCCGTCTGGAACAGCAGCGTCCAGCGCAGCATCTCCGCGGCGATGTCGAGCTCACCGCTCGTGTCTGGGTTGCGCAGGAACGCCGAGGCGCTGCCGTGCAGCCCTCCGACGATGCCCCTGACGATCGGCTGCGGCAGCTGGCTCGCGCCGGACGTCTCGGCGAAGCTGCGCGTCAGCAGCTGCTCGCAGGCGGCGAGCATGCGGCGCAGCCGCATGACCCCGATCGGCCCGGCCCGCTGGGCCTCGAGCAGGACCAGCACTGTCGCCTTGCGGTCCTCGACGGTCATCTGCGCGAAGCGCCGCAGCGCCGCGCCCAGGCGGTCCTCGAGGCCGCCGTCGCTTGCTAGGTATGCCTTCTTGAGGTGCTTGACGTCGCGGTGGGCGAGCAGGTCGAACGCGGCGAGGAAGCACTCCTCCTTGTTGGCGAACATCTCGTAGAAGGAGCGGCGCGAGACGCCCGCCAGGGCGATCGTCTGCTTGACGCTCGTGGCTTCGTAGCCGTCGGTGCCGACGACCTCGATCATCGCCCCGAAGATCCGCGAGCGCTGGTTGTGGATGACCTCGTCGCGGTCGAGCCTGTGCGGCCCGTGTGGCAGGCGCTTGTACAGGGGTGCGACCCGCGTGGACCCCGTGCTTCGTTTGCTTCGCTGCGTGCGCTGCTTGCGCGCGGATAGCGACGACCTGCTTCCCGATGGCATGTGACCCCTCTCCGAAACCGAACTTTCTAACCAGCCGACTAGTGTCATGTGGTCTGGCAGTCAGGATCATTTCATGTCAGCGATCTTTTGTCTACAGAGAACCGACTCCGCCAAAGTCGATCCTCTCGGATTCGTCGAGCGATCAGTGCAGGATGACCTTCAGCGCGATGATCGCAACGCCCATCGTCGTGCCCACGGCGACGTCGAGCGTGAGCTCGCCGCGAGTCGCATGCGAGCGCACGCCGGCGATCAGCTCGAATGCGATCAGCGCGGCCACCGTGCTCCACAGCGCGACCGTGATCGCGGTTTCCTGGCCGGCGCCGAGCACCCATCCGAGCACCAGCATGGCCAGCGGCAGCGCGGCGCCGCGAAGGATCGCTGATTCCTCTGCGAGCGCCCGCCCGAGTGCCCCGAGCGTCAGGCGTTCGTGCACCGCTAGACGACGGCCGAGTACGTCCGCGTACGCGTGCGCCAGCCAGTACACGGTTACAGCGATCGCCGCGGAGGCGATCGTGTCGAGGTAGCTCTCGTGCAACCCGCTCTCGGCCGCCAGCAGCGCTCCGAGGACGATCAGCCCATAGACGACTCGCGCCGGGTTCTCGCTCGGCGCGATCGCGTTGCCCGCCCGCGCCAGCCACCCGCGGGGGGCTGGCGGCGGCTTGCGCGGTGCTCGATCGGGGGCAGGCGGCGGCTCGATCGAGGGATTATCGGCGAGCGCTCAGCGGATCAGGATCGGCGCGCTGTAGGCGGAGACGTGCGCTCCGTCGGAGACCTTGATCAGCGCACGGTACAGACCGCGATGGCGCACGCGCACTACCCGGCCGAAGCGTGAGACGGACGGGGTCGCGCTTTTGACGACCGTGCCGCCGACGTTCAACGACCGACGGGGCTGCAGTAGCTGGAAGCCGACAAGTGCGCCGACCTCCGCGGGTGCGACCGTGCCGTACAGGCGGGCGTACCCGCGGCGCCCGGTCGCGCGCGCGTGAAACGAGACGCGCACCGCGACGCCCTCGAGGATTACGGGGCTGGGGACTTCCGGCTTGCCGACCGTGACGACGCGCAGCTGGGCGTTCTGGACCAGGCCCAGGAACGGGAAAGAGAACCCGCCGGAGGCGTTCGTCAGTTGCGGGTTGCCCACTACGTGGAAGCCTGTCAGGTAGGGGAAGGGCTTAGCCTGTAGCACTACCGCGTGGTTGGCCGCACCGCTGCCCGACAGTGTCCCCTCGACGAGGAACGCGCTGCCGAACGGCACCGGGTTGGGGGTCCCGGCGATCGCCAGCGACAGCGGCACCGGCCCTGTCGCGAACGTCCGGTCGCCTCCCGGGGTCGCGCTCGAGGGGCCCGAGGCGAGGATTCGGTAGTGGTAGGTGGTCAGGGGCTGCAGGCCGGTGATCGTCTGGCTGACTTTGATCGGCGTTTCTCCACTGCCCGCCGGGGCGAGCGGGGTCTGCGCGCCGTAGCTGCGCGTGGGGCCGTACTGGAAGACGAAGTCGGTGGCCTGCCCGTGCGGGTTGACCGAGCCGAACAGGATCGCCGAGGAGAAGGTCACGTGCGAGGTGCCGGCGGTGCTCGCTCCGGGGGCGACCGCGGCGGCAGCCGGGGCGGCCGCGCCAACGGCGCCCGCGAGCACGGACAGCGTGACGGCCAGCAGCGTCCGGGCGGCGCGCGGCGTGTTAGACGGGGAGTCGTGTCGATATCTGTTCATGCAGCGACCCTACCCGGATCAGCGCCCGCTTAAGCCAGCTGCGTGGTGCGTGTGCGGCGGGGCGCCTGAGGGCGCGAAAGCTGCCAGGCGCGATTGGGCAACGTCTGAGGTGGGTGTGGAGCCCGCCCGTGGTCGCGTCGCGAGGGTCCGATCGTCGACCAGGTCGCCGGGCTCGTAGGAGCGCGAGGACTCTGATCGGTAGGACATCTGTCCAAAAAACAACCACGCCGATCGAGCTGAGGATAGGGTCTGGCTCGCGGTCTGGCTCGCCCTGTACGGTTGACACCTGCGCCGCGCAGTTGACAAGAAGGCGTGATTGATAGTAGTCACAAATTAGTTCTTACATATTAACCCTGCCCCGCTTTCCCTGGATTTGCCTGGAAATGCGAGGTGGGATGGGGTATTGACTACAGATGTCCAACACGTTTTTACATATGCAAGCCTTGCGCACCGGACAATGATGGTATGTAATCCGCTACGAGAGAACTCGTAGCAAGGTCAGGTCGGTCAGTAGAGTCGGCGGGCATCCTGGGGGGCAGGATTCGCGGTCGCTTCAACGATCAAGCCCCCGCCTGAAATAAACAATCGATCACCGGTCATTTCCGGCGGCTCCAGTGAACTCGTTCACCGGGCTGGGGGGAAGGCAGCTATGGATAGCAAGACCGCAGATCCAGGAGTCGCCGCGCTGCCCGTGGGCGTGCCGAGTGCGACACGGCCTCTCGGGCCGATGGGAACGCTCCGCATGGCCTCGGCGATTAACGAGAGCAGGGGCCCGGCCGCGAGCCTGCTGCGCGACTCGATCTTCCGTCGCACGCTAGTCGTCGCCGACGGCCTCGCGATCCTGACCGCGTTTCTGGTGACGATCGCGCTGTCCTCGCGATCCCTGCAGCTCACCTGGGCGAGCATCGTCGGGCTGCCGATCCTGTTGCTGGGGGCGAAGGTGTTCGGGCTGTATGACCGCGACGACGCGCTGCTGCGCAAGACGACGCTGGAGGAGGCTCCGAAGCTGTTTCAGGCGGCCACGCTGTGTGCGCTGTTCGCGTGGTTGACCGGCGGGTTGATCGTCGCGGGGACACTCGACCGTCATCAGGCCCTGTTTCTGTGGCTGCTACTCGCGGCCCTGCTGATCCTGATGCGCACGATCGGGCGAGCTTTCGCCTTGCGGATCGCCCCGGCCGAGCGCTGCCTGTTCATCGGTGACGCCGAGGGTGCACGCACGATCGACTCGAAGTTCACCAACCACCGTGGGATTAGGGCGAGCATGGTCGCGCACTTGGACTTCGACAAGATCGAAGCCTGGTCGACCGATGCCCGCTCGGCGGAGAAGCTGCAGGAGGTTCGCGACCTGGCTCAGGAGCTCGACGTGCAGCGAGCGATCGTCGTCCCGCGCAGCGCGGACGGCGGCGAGATGCTCGATCTGGTGCGCACGCTCAAGGCCGTGGGTGTGAGGGTGAGCATCCTGCCTCGCTTGCTGGAGGTCGTCGGATCGTCGGTCGTGTTCGACGACCTGCACGGCGTCACGCTGATGGGCGTAAGGCGCTTTGAGCTCACGCGCTCCTCGGCGGCCGTCAAGCGCGCGTTCGATCTCGGCTACACCTCGATCGGCCTGCTGGCGGTTGCGCCGCTGATGCTGATCGCTGCGGTGGCGATCAAGCTCGACAGCCCCGGGCCCGTGTTCTTCCGCCAGAAGCGAGTCGGGCGCCACGGTAAACACTTCGACATCCTCAAGTTCCGCACGATGGTCGCGAACGCGGACGAGATGAAGAACTCGCTGCGCGACCGCAACGAGGCACAGGACGGGCTGTTCAAGATCGCCGATGACCCACGCGTCACGCGCGTCGGGCGTCTGCTGCGCAAGACCGCGCTCGACGAGCTGCCCCAGCTGCTGAACATCCTCAAAGGCGAGATGAGCCTCGTGGGGCCTCGTCCACTGGTCGTCGACGAGGACAAGCACGTCCAAGGATGGCATCGCCGGCGTCTCGAGCTGACGCCGGGCATGACCGGGCCCTGGCAGATCCTCGGGCCGACGCGTGTGCCGCTGCGCGAAATGGTGGCGATTGACTATTTGTACGTCGCGAACTGGTCGCTGTGGGCTGACATCAAGATCCTGCTGCGCACCGTTTCCTACGTGATCGGCTGTCGGGGGCTGTGAATAAGGCGTTGGGTTTTGTGTAATGTCAATTTTGTTGCTTTCCTGTTTATTTCTTGTTATTTTCCCGCGTATCGATCCCGCGTATCGATCCATTCGATACATGACTCCGTTCCTTTGGACATTGGTCTAGAGAGACGCGTCGAATTTGCCACAGGGTCTCCTATGTGACGTCAGGCGGGGCCAGTAACTTCTTGATCACAACGGGCTGGTTCAGGTCGAGTAAAGGAGGGCAGTTTATTGGTAGGTCGGATGAATGGAGCGACAAAATGAGCACGGACAGTTCAATACCGACATACCCAAGCAGCCGGAGTCTTCCGATCGACGATGAGGATCTCGTCCGCCCGGCCAGATTCGGGAGGGTTTCGGAATCGACGGCGGTGCGTGGGATCATCGATGTGACGATGGTGGGTCTGATCGGTGGCGGGCCGCGACTAGCGATACGCGCAGCACGGGTGCTTTTGGAGGACAGCTACGCTTCGAGGATCTCGGCCCGTCAGGCTCAAGTGCATGACGGCACGAGCTCTCGCGGCGAGTGACCAATAAGGCTATTGGTCGGAAAAGAGGCTTGGTTACAGCACCCAGGCAAGCGGCGGGCGCTAGCTTCTCCGCACAGAGGACATGGATGAACTCGATTCGAGAGGTGGTGCTGGATGGCGCTTGTCGCTAGTCGTACGAAGATGGGGACCCCCTGGCCAGCCGCGGCGGCGAGCGCTGCCGATAGCGCAAGCGAGCAGCTCATGACGCGGCGTGTGTCTGCCGCCGTCAGGCGCGCCAAGGATGGTGACCGCGAGGCACTCGGGTTTCTCTACGCCCGCTACGCGGACAACATCTACGGCTACGTGCTGAGCATCGTCCACGACCCGTATGAGGCCGAAGACGTCACGCAGCAGGTGTTCGCCAAGCTCGTGCGCGTGATCGACAAATATGAGGAACGCGATGTCCCGTTCTTCGCCTGGGTGCTGCGTGTAGCGCGCAATCTCGCGGTGGATCACCTGCGCCGTCAGCGTCTTGTTCCTGTCGAGGAGGTTTGGACTAGCGACGAAGGTGGCGGCGACCCGGCTCGAAACCAGCGCAAGGGCGATCTCCGCGAAGCACTGGCCGAGTTGCCCAAGGACCAGCGCGAAGTGCTTCTACTGCGTCACCTCGCTGGCTTCTCTCCTACGGAGATCGCGACCCAGACGGGTCGCACGGAGGGGTCGATCCACGGCCTGCACCACCGCGGTCGAAGGGCGCTCAGGGTTGAGTTGACCAGTCGCGGGGCGGCTCCGGCGACCATCGGCTCTGTTGCCTCGGCGAGGCCTGAAGAAGCTCTCAGCTTGGATCAGTGAGCCGTTGGGTGGAGAGCACCGTCGCTCCACGATCCGCGTCGGCCCTTTGACGATCTTCCGGCAATGTCCGATACGGGCTCCTGGAGATCCGTCGCGAGATCCGTCCACTGTCGGCGTCAGCAAGGTAGTAGAGCACCGAGAATACGATGAGTTCGTCGGCCGTCACGCCTTCCTGTGCGGCCTTCTCGTCGATCATCTTCCATGTGCCGTCCTCGAGCCCCAGCGTGAGGCTGCGGGGGGTCGCAATGCCCCGGTGGTCATCCGACTGCGATGGTCTCACGCTCGGGAGCTGGTTGGATACGCGGCACATTGTGGTTGCAACGGGCGGTCATGGCCGGAGCTTGCGCGCAGGGAGCCCAGCTGGTACGAAAATAGTCCTCCCGAAGCCAACGCGAGCCGGATCTACGAGCCGTAGGCAGTGGATCTCGATGCAGAATCTACTCGAGCGCGCACCGCTGAGCAGCAGCTGCGGTCGTAGGGCGGTAGCCCATCACCTTCATGCGACGTGCAGGGCTTCGACTAGCCGGCGTGGCGGTCTCCATTGGTGGGAGACGAAATAGGCCAGCTCCCCGCCGGGACCGGGGCCGTCGAGGGCACCTGATCCCGATCACATCATCCCTGCTAGTGACAGCTCTTCAGTCCGTTTCATCCCCCAATCGCCAGCTGGCCCGATGAGGCTACATAAACAGCATATGCCTTAGTATGCGTGAAGCAACGTTTGTCGCTCGACCCGGATGGTTTCTTAGCCTCATGCCCGAAATCGCTTTTCTCATTATCGGCGCGCAAAAGGGGGGCACGACTTCCTTGTTCGAGTATATGTGTCGTCATCCGCGGATCCATATGCCGGCAAAGAAGGAGATCGAATTCTTCAACAGGGATCACGCTTTTCGCCGTGGGTGGGATTGGTATATATCGAACGTTACACGAGGGGCGGCATCCGATTCGATATGCGGTGAGGCGTCGACCTACTACATGAGTGGCCGGCCCGGAGATATCCTCGGTGAGGAACGGCGAGAGCCGCGAGCAGCTTCACATGACTCCGAATCGATCGAGGAGGTTATTCCCAGGCGTATCAATCAATTCCTTCCCCACGTGAAGCTCATTTGCGTTCTGCGGGATCCAGTAGCACGGGCTTACTCTGCCTATCGCATGATGGCCCTGGAGCGAACCGAGTCGCGCTCATTCGACGAGGCAATTGACCAGCTTCTGGTGCCTAGCGCGCTGGATCGAGCGAGGGTTGTACCTACCACGACCAATGGGTACGTGGTAATGGGAGAGTACTGTCGCGTGCTCGGTGGCTTCTTGCGCGTATTTCCGCGCGAGCAGCTCATGGTGATCTTCACTGATGAACTCGCGGAGTTACCAGTCGAGACGCTGTCAGCGGTGTTTGGGTTCGTCGGTGTCGAGGCGGATTTTGTTCCTGACAACCTCGGCAGTCGATACCGAGAAGCGGCAGTCGAAGAGCGCATACCCGGGCTCCATCTGGTCAGATGGCAAGCAAACCTGGCGAGGCTTCAGCCCGCTCGTGTGCTCTGGCACACACTACCCGAGGATGTGCGGAGGCGTCTTGATAGTGCGATTTACCGCGCCAGGATGTGGAACGCAAGGCGGGGGGTGGTGGGTGATGAGATGTCGCGAGCCGTGCGCGAAAGGCTGAGGGCTCATTTTCGGCCGGACAGCACGGCGCTCGCCGATCTACTTGGGAGAGATACGCCCTGGCTAGCGACTTGGGCTCAGCCTTCGGCGGGCCGTCCTTCTCCGCTGGCGTCGAACGACTCATAGAGCACCCACCTAACCCCGCGCGGTTCCAGTTGTTAGCTCGGAGTATCGACAAGCTCGCAGTGGTGGTTGCCCCGGAGATCCGGCGCCCAAATGTGGGCCGAGTGCGCTAATGGTTCGCGGCTCGGCGCGGGTTGTGCTCTGTGGCGGTGTCGATGAGTCTCAATGGTGGGTTGCGTGGGCCAACGGACCGCTTCATCTGGAGCGCCTCGACCGTCACCGGCCCAGATGCTCGAGATAAGCAAGCTCTCGGCGTACGGCTGAATAGCCGTATCGGCGGGCTTTGGCAGAGCGGCCCCAAGCAGGCATCCAGTCGATCAAACGTCCAATCGACGGTCAGATCTGTGATGTCGAGTATGGTACGTCCGATAGCCGTGCGTGAGGTCTTGATAGGCTGGCGCAGCGGCTCTGCGGCGCATTTGCCGAGGATGAAAGGATGTCTCTTGACGCTGTGCGCCCGCCCTCTTCCGGCGGTTCGGATGTGCTTGTTGATGTTCAGCCTCATGCTGCTGAGTTCGACGGCGCTGCTGTTGGCTGCGCGCGCCGATCTAGCTCGGGCCGCTGCGATGTCGGCATCCATCCATGCCTCCAAGCGCCGAAAGCAGGCCTCCAAGCCCCGAACCATCAACGAAAAGTCGTCTTCGCAGCGAACTTCGTGTGTCTCCGCCGCACAGAACCCTAAGCACCCTAAGCACCGTAAGCACCGTAAGCACCGTAAGCGTTGCACTGTCAGTAAGTCAAAGGCACCTGTCATCGCGCAAAGCGTTCCCGCGAGCGGGTTGGCGCCCTCCCTGTCCTCACCGTTCGTGTCTCCAGCAGCACTGGATCCCGAACCTGTAGAAGCTCCGTCGGGTTCCGAAGCGCCTGAACCTGCTCGGCCAGAAGAATCCGTGCCGGCGGCTGGTAAACCATCGATCTCTGTAAGCGGCAACCATCTCATAGATGGCAGTGGTCGGATCATCGCGCTTCACGGCGTCAACATATCTGGCACCGAGTGGCAGTGCCTGTATGGCAAAGCGTTCTACGGCCCTCATAACGAAGCAAGCATCGAAGCGATGGCGGCGTGGCACATCAACGCCGTGCGGATCCCGCTCAATGAGGATTGCTGGCTGGGCATCAACGGTGCGCCGACGGACGTCGCTGCCTACCGTGAAGAAATATGGGACTACGTAGAACAGCTGCATCTACACGGGCTGTACGCCGTCCTCGACCTTCATTGGATCGCGCCCGGGGTCACGCTGTCCCAGCGAGGGGCGAGTCCTGAAGGGTCCTACGAAATGGCAGATGAGAGCCATGCCCCGGCGTTCTGGGCGTCAGTGGCTTCGTATTTCATGGCCGATCACGCCGTCCTCTTCGACCTCTTTAACGCTCCTCACAATATCTCGTGGAGCTGCTGGCTCAACGGTTGCATCGCACCGCGCGGGTATCAAACCGCAGGTATGCAACAGCTGGTGGATGCCGTTCGGGAAACGGGCGCGACACAGCCGGTTATGGTCGGGGCGATGGAAGCCACCGAACTCGGCCATGCCTGGCTCGAACACCGACCCACCGATCTCGCGGGCCAACTAGTGGCCGCAGTTCACGTCTACAACCAGCGCAGTACTAACCATTTTAACTCTAACATAGGCACGGTGGCGACCCAGCTCCCGGTGGTCGCAGGTGAGATAGGCGAGATGGATTGCGCAGATGAGGACATCGATTCTTTTCTACCCTGGGCGGATTCTCATGGCGTCTCTTATCTGGCATGGGCGTGGTTCGTCGGAGAATGTGCTAGCTATCCGGCACTCATAACCGATTACAACGGAACGCCGACCAACTTCGGGATCGGCTACCGCGAACACCTCTTGGCAACCTTCCCGGCGCCATAACGGACCAGGGCGACGCTAGGGCCGGCGGCGCGCGGCATTGCTCGTCTCGTCGCCCACTCTGGCAACATGTGTCGATCAGCACAAGTAGCATGGAGAGGCCAGTGCGCCTGCTGCGCGACGAACTGAGTCTAGGTATGGGCACCATAGCCAGACTCGTTGATGTCGGTCAGCAACTCTCGTGTGCCGCAGGGGTTAGGATTATTATGGGAGAGGCGCCATCCGCACGGGCGTTTGCGCTGTTTTCCTATCCGGTGATCTGAGAATCGGCGAGAGAGCGAGTTTAGATTGGGCGGGACAGCTAGAAGCAGGCACAGGAGCGGCAGCTATGCACTAGGGGTACTCGTCGTCCTGCTGGCGGGGACATGCGCTTTCGCGTGGACTCGATCGGCTGCAACCACGGCGCGGACGTCGGCCGCGGTCCTCACCGTCGACACGAGTCGCCCAGGAACAGAGTTCGTCGCCGGCTCCGTGGGGTTGTCGATGGGAATCCAGGAACTGAGTTCCGGTCATCTCAGTGCTGATCATCATCGGCTAGTACGGATTATGCGTTTGCTGGGACCGTCAGTACTGCGTGTCGGTGCTGGCACCGTTGATTTCTCTTGGTGGACCAGTAGCGGCGAATCGCCTCCTTCTTGGGCGAAAAGCACCGTAACGCCGGATGACCTGACTGCTCTGCATCGGCTTCTGATCGCGACCGGTTGGCATGTACTACTTGGGGTGGATTTTGGCCACTTCGAACCAGCTCGCGCTGCGGAAGAGGCTCGCTACGCCCAGGCGATCCTCGGTCCTGATCTCCTTGGCATTGAAATCGGGAACGAGCCGGATGAATACGATAACAACAGGCTAGGTTTGCGTCCACCGAAGTACGACGTTCGCGAATACCTCAGCGAAGCTGACGCCTATAATCAGGCACTGCGAGCGGCGGTGTCCGGTGTTTCCGTATATGGGCCAGCAACGAGCAGAACCCGATGGCTTACCGAAATGGGGGCAGCCGCTGGCATCTTTGGCGTACTCACACAGCATTACTACGCAACAAGCGAGTGTCCAAATGTATTGCCTTCTGCTGCGAAACCCCCACCCACCGCGACTGGATTGCTCTCACCTGCCGTCCGCCAACAGGAGAATGAAGTCCTAAGTGCGCTCGCCCAGGCCGGAGTTAATACGGGTCGCCCGACACAAATCGGAGAGACGAACAGCGTATCCTGCAAAGGAAGCCTCTCTGCCAGCCCGGTGTTTGCAAGCGCCTTGTGGTCGCTGGATTGGGTTCTGCGTGCAGTGAGTAGCGGCGTGACGGGAGTGAATTTCCATGGCTGGTTGGGCGGATGCGGCATTGAAAGCTATAGCCCGATCTGTGTATCCGGCGATGCGGCGGAAGTCTCAGCGGGAGATGTCACGGCCCGGCCCGAGTATTACGGTTTGCTTGCGGCTAGCCGCCTCGAGGGTGGGCGGTTTGTACCGACGCGCCTCAGTGCTCCACGTCCGTTGCCGAATCTCACGGTTTGGGCCACTGCCACTCCTGGCGGTACAGTGCGGATCGCGATCGACAATTTCGCCACGAGCGGCTCGGCCCAGACCATCTCCATTCCGATGTCCGGATACAGCGTCCGGGAGGAGTCGCTCAGCGGCCCTTCGGCCGTGGCGAGGCTTGGCATCGTTCTTGGAACTGCTCCTGTGACGAGCCAAGGAAGGTGGCGACCGCGGCCCATCCGTATACCGCGCGAGGACGGTTCTTTCAAGGTTCTCGTGAGACCGACCAGCGCTGTCATCATTACTTTGCGCCCAAGGCGCTAGCCCGCCTGATACTTCGTCAGGTGGGGCTCGTAAGATTCCGGTCGAGACGGTCGGCCAGCCGCAGCGCGAAGACGACGATCATGAAGGTCGAATTTGCTTGCCCGGATGTCACGAAGCTCGAGCTGCTCGCAATGTGGAGGTCGTCGAATCCGTGAACCGCCAGGTTGCGGTCGACGACTCCGTCCTCCGGACCCGCTGACATACGGGTGGTACCAGCCTGGTGATAGCCGCCGAAGAGCTGGTCGCGGATCGCTGCCTCGCTGTCCTCGTAGAGGTACTCCAGGTAGCCGAGCTCATGTGCGCGTAGGTATGTATCAAGGCAACGATGCGCGCGAATTACTCCCGCGATGTCATCCTCGCCGAACCATAGGCGTGTCCGCAGGCGTGGCATCCCCACGGCGTCGCGCTCGGATGTCGGCTCAACGCGGCTCTCGGGATGCGGCAGGTGCTCGCCGTGATAGAGCAGCGGGTAGACGTTGGCGGCGCTCGGGACGAAGAACCCAGGTACTTTTCGTCCGCGCTTGAGGAAACGCTGATAGCCAAAGACGAGCGCAAAGCGGATCGCCGAGGGGAGATCCTGCAGGATATTCGAGAGATGCTTGAGCTTCGATACAGGTCGTGTCGTCTTGATGTGCGCTTGGCGGATCCCCTCGGCGACAAAGAACCGACCCAGTGGAGATATCAGCATCAGGTATACGAATGAAAGGATGGCGTTGCCATGGTCGGGGTCGCCCACATCGGGGTTGACCAGCCACACGGCGATGTTCGGCAGTCGCTCGCGGTCTTGACAGTCCTCCGAGAACGTCAGTCGCCGGCGTACATAAACCCCGGTAGGATCGCGCTCGTGACCATAGATCGTTTCGGCCGGGGGCGTGGTGAAGTGAACACGGGCGATGCGGCTCTCGACATGAGCCATATACCAGCGCCCAAGGTGCCCAGAATGGTTGCCGAGCCCCTCCGGGTGACTGCGGTTGGAGGCAAACAGAAGGCGTGTGACCTCGAGTCCGCCACACGCGAGCACGTAGCTCGAAGCTGAGATTTGCACCGAGCGGCCGTCCAAGCTCTTTGCACGCAGGTGCTGCACGTGCGACTGCCCGGGGGCGCATACGATCTCTGTGCAGGTCAGGTTGGTGAGAAGCGTCAGTCCCGGCGTGTCGCTGAGGGTGGAGCGATACTCCCGGCCGAAGTTCGTCGGGAGCGACCAGCGCTCGAGCGACGAGGCTTGGACGTCCCCGTCGGGGAAGCCGGGGACGAGCGAACGCCCCGCGAGGCTGGGGACATCATCGGCATTGAATGCCGCCTCGCCGCAGACACACCAGTCGCAGGCACGCTGGAAGTACGGCTCCAGCTCCTCGTAGGCGAGCGGCCACTGTGACTCTCCCAAGATCTCCCGGGGCTTGAAATCGATCGGATCGAACGGTACGCAGCGCCCCCCCCAGAGGTTCGAGGCGCCGCCGATCTGCCGGCTAGTCGCAAGCGACATCGAGACGTGGACAGGATCGTCTCCCGCTAGCTCGCCAAGTCGCTGCACATCCGGGTTGGGCGAGTCACTTCCGCTGTCGATCAATAGCACACGGTGTCCCGCGCGGGCGAGCTCCAGTGCAATGACCATGCCGGCAGGCCCGGCGCCGACTACCGCTACATCCGTTTCGAGACGCGAGTCCGGCGCAATGGTTGCTGAGTCCGTGAGCATGAGCAGTTCTCGATCAGTTACGCGGCGCGAGCTCGTCGCTGACCATGCGTCTAAATGCCAGGAGCGACGGTTCATCATCTCCGCGGGGGACTGCAACCAGGGCGTCGAGCTCGCGCAGGCGGTTAGGCCGCGTAGTGTTGAACAGCACTACCCCTCGGGGATTGGCGTTCAGTGCGTCGCGCAGCAGCAGCGAGGCGAGCGCTTGCGGTGAGGAGCAGTCCATGCCGACAGCATCAGACCACTGGAAGCGGCGCTCGGAGCCGTTGAGGTGCGCGAGGATTCGATTGAGCGGCTCGCTTAGAACACCGAACGTGATGCGTGGCTCCAACTCGGGTTCGAGCGGAGACGGTCGCGAGAGAATGTCGTCGCGCACTTGCAGGATCGCCGCCGCAGGTAGCAGCCGCTTGATCTGAATGCATGGATCACGCTCGCCAGCTAGGCCCCAGGCGCGGATTTGCCCTGCCTGGCGTGCCTCCTCCAGATAGCCGCAAATCTCTGGAAGGTCCACTTGATCGGCAGGTGAGGGATCGTGCAGGAGCAGCACATCCACGTAGTCTGTCTGCAGCTCGCGCAGGCTGGTGTGAAGGCTTGCGCGTGCTGTCGCGGCATCGTAGCGGTGAGGTTGGTGGAAAGCGTCTGAGCGCCCCCTTATGTAGCTGCGCAGAGCCGGATAGCGGGCAATTAGCCTGCGAGCCGGACCTTGGAGGCGAGCGAAACTGCCCGCAGTCTGAGCGGTCTCGATCCCAAACTTGGTTGCAATCACGATGCTGTCGCGGCGCCCATGCGCAAATCTCCCGACTTCTCCCTCGGCCGCCCCCAGCCCGTACATGCGTGCTACGTCGAAGTGATTGATGCCCTGGTCGAAAGCTTCGTCGAGCAGCCGTCGACGCTTACGAGTAGACGGCTCGCGCATCAGCCCCGCACAGCCGAAGCCTATGCGGGTGCTCGCGATGTCTGGGGCCAGTGCGGTCTTCTCCATACGCACGCGAGCCTAGCGAGGGTCGCTTTCCGGGAGCGGCGGGACAGCATGGCCATGTTGGGCGACGAGCGCTTGTGCCTGCCTCTCCTGCTCGTCCTGGCCTGACCCACCCGAACGTGATGGGCGACGCCGATCCCTCCACGCCCGCAGAAGAAACAGGGGATTGCCTACGATGTAGCGGCGCCATAGCCGCCGCGGCTCCTGCATCAGTCGAAAGCACCACTCGATGCCCAAAATGTTCATCCAGCGGGGTGCACGGACCACCTTGCCCGCGCTGAAGTCAAAGAACGCGCCCACGCCCACACCGATGAGTGCCCCCGTAGCGCCTAGATTGCGATCGATCCACGTCTCCTGCTGGGGGCTGCCCAACGCGACGAGCAGCATTGCGGTGCCGGCGTCTTTGACGCGCCGGACCAGCGACTCGTCACTCTCGTTAGTGAAGCCGTGGCAGACACCCACAATGTGTAGGTTCGCGATGCGGCCTTGGAGGCGGTGGGCCGCCTCTTCGGCCACGCCGGGCTCGCCGCCCAGAAAAAAGACACCCCAACCGTTGGTCGCCGCAAGTTCGAGTAGGCGCAGGGTGAAGTCGCTTCCGTTGAGGTTCTCGGGGAAACACTCGCCGCGCAGCTTCGCCGCAAGATTCAGGCCGAACCCATCGTTCATGACAAGGGCGCTGCGATTAAGAGCTGCCCGCAGGACGTCGTCGTGCACCGCAAGGTTGAGGGTATGAGCGTTTACGTATGCGAGCATCTGGCATGACTCTTCTGCCGCGAGGCGGCCCACGGCTTCAATCGCCTGATCTCTGGTCAGCTTGCAAACACTGACTCCCAGAACAGAAACGGTCGGTATAGTACCAATCATTATCATCAACTCAACGATCCCACGCTGGCGCTGTCGTCATAGCTGTGATGTGGTAGCGCGAGCCTGTCAAGGAGGATGACACGCGGTGGAGCGGGACCGAATTGTAAAGGTCACTCACATTGGCCCCCACCCATTGACGGTGGGCGGCACCCAGTCGGTCATACGCACCATCGCTGGTTTTGGAATCGGCGCAGATGTGATCGCCGTAAGGCCGACCTGGGGCGGCTCCAACCAATTCACGAACTTCCTGATGGTGCGTGCGGCCGCCGGCGCGATTCTTCGTGCCGATGCTGACACGATAATCCATGTGCACATGGCGAATGGTGGTGCCTATCTTCGCGACGGGCCGCTTATCGCACTTGCTCGAAGTCGAGGGTTGAGAGTCGTCGTATCGATACACGGGTTTGATTTTCCAGATTTTGCTACAGCACATCGAGGGTTCGTTCGGGCAATCCTTGCACGGGCTCACGGGGTCATATGTCTTTCGGACGAAGCATTGGCAACACTACAAGACCTTGGAATCGATGCTCGCCTCAAACGGCTGGCAAATCCGGTAGCTATCGATTTCGAGGCGCCCCCTGTCTATGACACTGAGCCAGTTGCGCTTTTCGCGGGCACGATTGGCATGCGTAAGGGTGTCGATGTCCTCGTCGACGCGTGGCAAATATTGCTCGACAACGGAACCCAAGGCCATTGCCGTCTCGTGGGACCGATCGACGATTACAGACCACCGCCGCTTGACCGAATGTCGATCGAGGACCCCGTGGATCCCAGAAACATCAGGTCGTTGATCAGAGCCGCGCGGGTCGTCGTGCTGCCCTCAAGAGCCGAGGGAATGCCGATGATCTTGACCGAGGCGCTCGCCGCCGGTAGGCCCTTTGTTTCAACTCCTGTCGGCGGAACTGCAGAGCTGGCTCCATCCGAGGAGATGATAGTTCCTGTCGGTGATGCCAACGCCCTTGCGCAAGCGGTAGGACGCTTCTTGAGCGATCCGGATACCGCACAGCGCGTAGGTACGCGCTGCCAGGAGTTCTGTAGAGAAACGCGTGGACCTGAAATTATCGACACCGAGTTGCGTGCTTTCTATCGCATTCTGTGACTCCCACTCTGCGGCAAACCGTGATCACCGCAGCTGTCGATATCAAGCTGCAGCCAGGCGGATTTTGGCTTCGCTGCTGCTCGGAGGTGAGCGACCTGCGAGTCGCAGCTACTCGGCCATCCGGCGCCTCTCGGGGCGGTTTCGGAGCCACTAGATACTCCACGTCGGAAACTCTTTTCCTGTCATTTCTCGCAAGCAGTTGACGTCGGCCGCATAGAGCTCCTGCAGTCGGATTCGAAGATCGTAGTCGAGTGTAGGGGCGTCGAGTGGGCGTGACACCATCCGTTCGAACCAACTGCGCAATGTGATGCGAAGTGCACGCGGAAGGCGCTGTAGCGGGGTGGCTTGAGCCCACCGAATGAGAAGGATGAATTTGGTATAGGTGCGCCGTTCCTCACCAGTGTTGATCTCTTTATCGAATTCCTGAGAGGTATGAGAGTCATCCACCGATAGAAAGGCAAAAATTCGTCGCAGCGTTGCTTGTCGGCTGGACATCAGGTCGGCCTGATCAACGATCAGGATCTGCTCCTGCTCGAAGTACTGCAAGTATTGCTCGAGCTGTAAGGCATAAAAGCTCGGCCAGATGTAGGGAGAGGCAGGGTCGCTGAGATTGCCAAATGCGGCCGCCAAGGAGCGGCGCTCACCGGCAACAGAGACACGGTGATGAAAGTGCGACAGAGTGCGAGCGACGGGATCGCGCACAAGGTAAATCAGCTTTGCGTCAGGAATGACCTGCTTGATTCTTGCTGGAGTCCCTTGGCGGAGTGGGTACGCAGTGTAGTTCGGTGATGTCTCGCCGCGGACTCGAAACCCGGGATCAAAGAGTCTTTCGTATTCGGCCAGGTGCTTGATGCGCTTGGCGCCTGGTGGGTAAGGTACGTCATTCGGTGGCCCCGAAAAGAAGTTAGTCTCCTTCATCGCCGCCATTTGGATCTCTGGATGTTGCGCAAGGTAGTGATGAAGGCTCGTGGTCCCGGACTTGAAAGAGCCGATTATTAGGAACGTCGGTAGCGTCATGTCAATTTTGGGATACGGACGGTGAGAGGCCTACAGCGAGGGGGTACGTGGACGGAGCCACGGTGGCTGACAGGTGATGAATACGCCTTAGCCCGTAAGCATAGATAACCCAACTTGCGAGGACAAACACGGCAAAAGCCACGAGGATGCTGCCGAGGAGTGCGGCAGCGAGCATGAACCCAGTAGCGACTATTGTGATCATCCAGGCGTTGCGAGCTAGGAAACGGCCGTCTCCGTGGGCGACCAAAACACCTTGGACGAGGCCGTATAGAATGCGTGGAGGGCCAGCGAGCAGGGCGAGCGCGAGGTACGGCGCGCTTTTTCCGTAGTCGGGACGGCCTATTAGGGTAAAGATCCATTCCACGGTCGGGGTAAAAGCTATGAACGCGGCGATCAACGCGAACGGGACGATTAGGAAGGCGTACTCACGCCGAGAGATGGTTAGATTGACGTTACCGGTGCGCAAAGCGCGGGTGGCATGAGGGACGGCTGCCTGGACGATGACGACGCCCAGTCGCTGGGGGATCGAAAGAAGCACCAAGGCGATGTCGACGACGGCAACGATTGAATAGGAGTCGATCACTGCAACAGAGCGCATGATAAGCGGCAAAATCGCGGTGGCGACAGTTGCCGCGCCGAGCCACAGAGAAAAGCCGAGCAACTCACGGGATGTCGGCACAGAACCGAGGTCGGACTCGGTAGGCGGACTGGTGTCGATTGCGCGTGGAGAGGTCCGGCGCGTGCAGAAGATGCCCGCGATGAGGCCGATCAGGTTACCCACGCAAAAGACGGCAAATGCGGATATTGGCGTCACACCGAGTCCGGACAGCCATAGAGCAGCGAGCGGAGCCACTTCACCAATGGCCGCGATCGGCAGGATCGATGCCGCCAGTACTATCCGACCGCGGCCGCGCAGGATGCCAGTTGTGAGTAGCGAATAGACGAGACTTGAGAGGCCGATGGCGGCGAATACGAATGCCAGGGGTGAACGGAGAAGGAGCGCGGCGGCCGTCGCGACGATGACTGCGGCTATGGTCGTCGGCCAGACGCCGGCGCGGATCGCGGAGCGTACGATCGCGGAGTCACGCGAGCGATCGCTGATGGCTATGTACCGTGCAACACTGTTCGGCAGGCCACTTGCTCCGATTAGAAAGATTGTGTTGTAGATGCTGAGGATGAGTGTCAGGCGCCCGTAGGCGGTTGGTGCGAGGGTGATGACGAGAATGCTTCTGAAGGCGAGCTGCGCGATAACGATGGCCAGGTTGCCGGCTCCAAGCAGCACGACATCCCGTCGAACTTTTCGCCATAGCGACCGTGAGGCGGGCGTCGGCGTGTCTGCGGGCGGGTGTCCGGCGTGCCTGTCTGATCCCAGTGACGTTTCTGGGCTTATTGGGAGACCAGTATCGACGTCTTGTTTGGGTACGGGCAACAAAAACCAGCCTATGGAAGGCGCGATAAGCGCTGGTAGCGATGATAAGGGACCTGGCATCTAGCAACGTTCGAGGCAGGTCACAACTTATGGTCCCGTCGAAGGGGGCGCCCAAGGCTCGCTTGCCCGCGTGTCCTAAGGCATCGTCTCTTGACGCTATGGGAAAGCCCAGGGGTAGTGCCGTGTCTCCCGGGAACCCAAGATGCCTCGGCCGGGTGATGTCCGCGTTGACCGCCTACCCCCCCGAAGGCGCTGATGGATAGACTTCGCACGTGTATCGACGGGTGAAGGCGAGGTGGGCGCTGGCGCATTCGACCCGCGCGGAGGTCGAACGACAACTGATCCTGCTCAGTGCTGGCACTGTCACTCGCCGCGAAGCTATGCGAGACTCGGCTATGCGGTTGGTGTCGAACGTGGATTGGTCGCATCTCAGAGTGAGGTTGCACCGGCGCAGGTTGCTCCCTACATTGGGTCCGCGCATTCTGGAGCTCGCGGAGGGGCATGCGAGCGACACCTTCGCCGCCGCGGTGGAGCAGGCAGTCGTGACCGGGGGCCGGCGAGGTGTATTTCTCCAGCTGGTCGCTCTCCGCGTTAGGACCGCACTAGCGGAGGCCGGAATTCGGTCCACTATGCTGAAGGGCCCTGCACTAAGCGAAGCCATCTATGGCGACCCCGGCCGGCGTCTCTCCAACGACATCGATCTGCTGGTGGACACCGAGCAGCTGGACGCCGCCGTAGGTCTTGCGCAGCGGTTGGGTTACGCGGGTCCATCCGACTACGTGCAAGCTTGTGGTCTGCCCGTGTTGCACTTTGCGCTACATCACGACCGTGGCGAGCTGCCCCCCGTAGAGCTCCACTGGCGGATCCACTGGTATGAGCAGCGCTTCGCACGCGAGCGACTGTTGCCCCCCACTCTGAACCCAGGAGGCGACTGGCGCCCCGAGCCCGCCGACGAGCTCGCTGCCTTGCTTCTGTTCTACGCGCGGGACGGCTTCGTCGACCTGCGCTTGGCGACTGACTTGAGTGCCTGGTGGGACGCGTACGGCGCGACGTTGCCGGCCGGCGCTGTCGGCGATTTGCTGCATGTCTATCCCGCATTCAAGCGTGTCATCCCAGTCGCGGCCGAGGTTGCGGAGCTGGTTGTGGGCTTGCCAGCAAAGCAGATTATCGGCGATCTACCTACGCTTGGGCTTCGCAGCCGTGTGGCAATGCGGCTGGCCAACCCAAACCCGCGCACTAGCCCGCATCAGCGCTACGCCGATATGGGCTTGATAGATGGACTGCTGTCACCGCCAGGCGGATTCGGCGCATTCCTAAGACGCAAGGTGGTACCGCCACCTGAGGTCCTGGGCGAGTACGCGCGACAGTCGTCGGACAAGCGAGAAGCATCGCAGCTGGGCTATAGCCTGCGTATCATGATCAGGTATGGACTGGCTCTGATACAAGTCGCGCGCGGTCCAGAAAAACTGCGTCCGCAGTAAAGGTCAGTTGACCGAAACGGTCTTCGCAACGGACCCGCTGGCAAGCTCGTCAAACAACTCGAGATACGCCCGAGCGCACTTAACGATGTGGAAATGCTCTACCACGCGCTCCCGCCCGAACGCACCGTGAGCTTTTCGTATCTCTTCGTTGTTGGCGTAGAAATCCAGGGCTTCGGCGAGCGCCACCTTGTTATGTGGAGGAACCACGATGCCTGTCTTCGAATCAATGACAAGCTCGGGAAGGCCGCCGTTCCTCGTGGCAATCACTGGCTTTCCGGATGCCATCGCCTCCAGCGTCGTCATCGGGCATGACTCGATGAACTCGGTTGAAGGCATGACGGCGACATCGCACATCTGCCAAAACCCCGGCATGTCATGCTCCAATCCCAAAAATATAACGGCGTCGCCAATCCCCAAGAAACGTGTCAACGATTCTAGACGCGAGCGTTCAGGACCGTCTCCTGCGATGAGCAATTTCAGCCGTCGCGATGACGACATCCCCGCAACGGCCTCGATCAGATGATCGGCTCCCTTTCCAAAGACGAGACGTCCGGCGAAGGCAACCACGCAATCTCCTTCTTCGTCATAATGAACACGACGGTCATCTGGCGCATATTGATCGGGATCTATCCCGTTATATATACGCTTGGCGAGTCGAGTGTGTGGTTGTTCTCGCAGGCGCTCGAGAACGAAGTCCGACACAGCGATCTCCATATCGTCGGCCCAAACGCCGCCCACGCGGCCAATCCACCGCAGTAGGCGCGCGCGCTGCGAGTAGAACTGAGTTTCCAGGACGTCGCCGTGCTCGACTGCCACAATCGATCCGCGGTAGCCGCCGGCACGCAATACCGCGCCCATCGCGCCGCAGCTCACGAGCAAGGCACCGTCTGGTCCCGCCCTGGCTATCGCGGCGGCATATCGGCGGGGGTGTCGGAGAATGTCGTGCCCTCGAGCGAACCCAAGAGTCTGATAGGGGACATCATCGCTATCGAGAAGGCGCGTGGCGAGGGGCTGAGGACTCCCGATGAATACGATCGAAGCCTCTCTCCCCAGCTGACGCATTTGGCGCGCGAGCGCTACGCTGAACACCTCGGCTCCGCCGACATCGCCGTTCCAAAGCACGAGAGCCAATCTAGGGTTCGGCTCGCAGTGCTCCGAGGCGGCAGCTTCTCTCCCGCCACTCATCGATAGTCCAGCGCTAATGACAGGAGATCGGCTGATGTGTTCACCAGGCTAGGATATTTGGGAAGCGAGAGGATGTGGCGCGCGTCAGCGCCGACTTGAGTCGATCGACCCGACGGTATCTCGCGCGAGCCGGGTAGGCTGGACCTTCATGGAAGGTACAAAATCAGGAATGGTAGCTAGCGTGGGGCCGAGAATCATCGCGAGTGTAGTAATCGCAAGCCAGTCGAATAGTGTTGCCTCTCCAAGAGAGTCAATGAGAAACGCTGCTATGACGCAGAGTGTCGCCAGCGGTGCCCACATAGTGTCAGCTGGCGCCGCGCGCAGACACCTGATAGCAGCGAGGATGACTACCATAAGTCCAACCAAGTAGATAAAGAAACCACCATATCCGGTCTCTCCGATTACGGCAGGCCACGAAGTGTCATCGATGAACTGAGGATAGCGTCGTGACAGGCCCCAGATTGAATTCAAGCCATACTGCTGATACACAGGGCTATAATAAATGCGCGATGCGTAGCTGGCGAAACGTCCAAATCCTACGCCCAGCGGGAAGTTAGCGCTCGCGATAAGGTCGCCTGTTTTGTACAGGCGCGCGCGCGCCGTTGTGGATGAGGAAGTGTAGGTTGAAAGCTGCTTGCCGACCACATTTCCCTCTATGCTATAGATGCCTGCAAGTAGCAACACGCCAACCATCAAGAGGGCGATGGCACGGCGCCTATTTGCCAGCCCCTGGACGAACGCGACGATAAGCATCACCGCGGCTAGCGATAGGAAGCCCTTGAGGCGTAGCGACAGCATGATCGAGCCGGCGAAGAGCAATGCCATGATGAGATCGGACCTATCGCGTTTGCTTGCAAAGCGAGCAAACGTAAGTGCAAACAGCATGCTCATGAAGACGCTGAACTCACCGGGATGGGGAAATATCGAGTGAACGGCTTCGCCGCGGAAGCTTTCGGTACTGAAACGGTAGATTGATGTACCGAGGGCACGCGAGACGGCCTCATGTGTCGCATAATCAGCAAGTCCCACAAGCGCGACGAACACGCCCACCCGAGTAAAGAGTCGATAGATACGCATCAAGTCGTCGGGCTTCCACGGGAGTACCAACACGACCGCGATCATGATCCAGAGCTTGAGTCCGAGCCAAGTTCCGACCATAGTGACTGTGAAAGGAACGGCGTGGAGAGCCGCTCCGAGTAGTCCGAAGACCGCTACGCCAATACCTGGGAGTAGAAACCGAAGGGGAGGGATGCGCGTGTTGGTGCGCATCGTCTGCCAAATGGTGAGGCAGAGGAAGATAAGTATCAGAATCTCATCGCTTTGACGCACTGCTTCTCCGGCAGAGGAGAAATAGCCGACCGATGCAGAGACGGGTGGGTTGAAGACCACGATCAGCCACAGCCAAATCAGCGCACCAACTGCATCACGAAAATAGATCGCGAGCCATGCTCCACAAAACACCAAGCCGACAAACGCCGCGGCGACCAGGGTACCGCGACTGGTTGCCGCGGAAGCGCCAAGAAACAACGCAAGCAAGCATCCAAGTATCCCAAGACCGACAAGGCTGGCGGCGGATCGGTCGTGCGTCCTCAGAGTGTCTGCGGGCGCTTTCATATTGGAGTCTCGGCCATAGCCGCGCAAGTCTGGTGTTGAAGAGCGCTGCTTAGGTGCCGACCGTCAGGCGTGGAGCGTCCGACGAGGCGGCATCACTGGAAGAAGAGGCAACTGAGGGTGTCGTATCGTCTTTCGTGTAGTCGTATGTATAGTGGCCGCGGCGCTTTGATTTAAAGCGATTTGCGATGACGCCGAGCAGCGGCGTGGTGCTGCGATCGAGGGTCTGTCGGAGTCGTTCCGCGACGTCGCGGCGATCTCGGCCCAGTCTGCTCACGACGATGACGCCGTCGACTGAGCGAAGCACGGGGAAAGCATCAGAGAACTCGATGAGCGACGGAGTGTCGATTATGACGAGGTCATATGTCGCCTTCAGTGTGTCAAGCAGGGTGTTCATTGCATTGCTCGTGATCAGCTCGCCTGGGTCACACGACTGCAAGGCTCCGGAGGTGAGGATGTTGAACGTTGGCCCCGCTGTCCCATTGCCGGCTGGTGCAGGCAGATCAACGGTCTGAGCCGCGGCGCTTACCGCGACGGTTTCGGCGAGTACGTCTTTCAATCCAGGGGTGGGTTGAATACCGAGCTCGTGTGCGAGCGCTGGGCGCCGGAAGTTCATCTCGAGCAGGAGTGTACGCGCGCCGCTCCTGGTCGCTGCTTCGGCCAGGCGGAGCGACACGTTCGTAGTCCCGCTACTCGGTGCAGCCGACGTGACCAGCACAACGCGCAGGTCACGCCCGGCATTGAAGGAGCGCAGGTGGGCGAGCACCAGCCGAAGGGACTCGGCGTCGGCGGGAGGCAGCGCGGCGGGCGTGTTCGACGCCGATTGCGTGGCGGGCGAACGTGACGCGTGCTGCCGTACCGTGCCGAGAAGCGGAGCGTGATAGATGGCCTCTAGTTCATCCGGGTCTTTAATCCGCGGGTCGAGGCGCTCAAGCAGGAGGACGAGACAAAGGCCCAGGAGCAGGCCCAATACGACACCGATGGCTGTGTTTCTTGACGTCTGTGGAGAGGACGGGCCTGACGGTGTCGTTGCGACCTGAGCGAGCTGTACACCACCGTATTGCAGTTGGGAGAGAGTCTTCAGCTCCTGCGCTCGGTTCTGCAGGGCCACTCCAGCGCCTCCAAGTCTCTGCTTGGCAGGAAGTTTGGCCAGCTGCTTGCTGACGGTGGCGAATGCGGACCTATAGAAGTTGTGGTAGTACGCCTGTTGCTCTGTGACGAACCGCTGGGCGTACGTGTTTGCGATCTGAGCCGCGAGAGTGGGGGAGGTCGCAGACGCTGAGATATCGACGATGGTCGATTCCCCCACGACGTTGGTTTCCCCCTGCTGGGCGATGCTGAGGCTTTTGCTGACCTTTTGCTCTGTGAGTCCTTGGCCGAGACGGCTTGCCGTCTCGGCCGCCATGTTGCCGACTTGAACGAGTCTGAGGCTGCTGCCCTGTGCGGCCTGTGTAGAGAGTGTGGTCGGAAGCCCAGCAACCTGCTGAGCTAGCACGTTGCTTTTGAAGAGAAGCGAGGCGGTCGCGGTATATTTCTTTACCTGATGCTTGGAGTATCCGTAGGCTGCGCCGCCAGCGAGGATGCAGCAGAGCAGGATCCAGAGCCCGCGGCGGCGAAGGATGTCAAGCGCACGCTCGAAATTGGATCTGTCGGAACTTGGTTGCACCTCTGTGTATCCTCTCAAGTCGATATGCGCTGGTTGGGTCTCCGCGCGCTGCCTCTACAAACCGATGCCGAGCCCGCAAACTTTTGAGTTGTCGTGACGGCCTTTGTTATCAGACCGGACAACTCGGAGGTCCGTCATCGTTGATTCAACCATGACTCGGATCGAGCACGCGCTGGGCCGTACTGTATAGCGACCGCGTTTGGTGTGGCGACCGTGTTTGCCCGAAGCTGTCTCACTGCGCCGTGGGCGCCGTCGACTCCAGCGGCTCTCCCCCCAACGCCAAGATGCCCATTCCCAGTCCCCGCTCGGGGTCCAGGATCAGGTTGACAGCCTCGTTGCGCGAGCGTACCCCCAGCTTGCCGAACGCCGAGGAGAGATGGCTCTTGACGGTGCTTTCCGCGAGGAACAGCTGCTCGGCGATCTGGCTGTTCATGTAGCCCATTACGACCAAGCCGAGGATCTGCTTCTCGCGTGTGGAGAGCGCGGGCGGATCGATCTGGCGCCAGTGCTCGCGCGGCACGCACGTCTGCCCCGCCAACACCGCCTGCAGGCAGGACCCCAGCGCCGAGTCGAGGTTCTCACGGAGCACGATGCCGGCGGCTCCCGCCGTGAGGGCCGCGCGGATCTCCCAACGCTCGATGTTGGGACAGACCGCGACGATCGCGAGCTGCTCAAAGCGCACAGCCAGCGACTCGATCGTCTTAGGCAGTGAGGCGCCGGTCTCGTCTATACACACCAGGATCAACGCCGGGTCGATCTCAGCGCGCAGCAGCTCGTCGATGTCCGCGAAGGCGACCAGGCCGAGTGCTTCTCGCTCGACGATCGCGATGATCGGCTCGCGAGCGTCCTCACCCGCGGCGAGCGCGACGGGCCGCACGGTCATGAGGGCACCGGTCGCGACCGACGCCTGCCCCGCATGGGTGCCAACCTTGGACATGATCGACTAACGTCTCGAGCGTCCCCGGACTTACGGCATCCAGCGCGTCAAAGTTCCACTAGTCGGGAAAATGATCCATCGCCGGGGGAGAGCACCGGCGTGCCGTCGCACTCGACCCAGGCGTGGGCGAGGAAGTCCGGCGCGGCGCGTGCGCCGATCACGAGTTTCGCCGGTATCCCCCGCCGTGCGAGCAGCCGCGTGAGGACGAGCGAGCGCGCCAGGCAGCGGGTATCGCCCGGCAGCCACGCCAACGTGCGCGCCACGATCCATCCCAGCCGCCGGGCTTCCTGGAGTCCGTCCACTGCCTCGGCGGGTGTTGGCAGTGAGGTGTCCGCGCGCAGTGCTGCGATCACCGGCTCGATCGGGACGCGCCGCAGCTCGCGACGGGCCTGTACGTAGGCCGCCACGATCTCAGCGATCAGTCGGACGCGCTCGACGGGCCCTCGTCGAGCGTTGCGCGGCAGGCTGCGAGCCACGACCCTGTGCCGCTCAGCCGGCGGGCTCGCCATCGAGCTCGATCAGCCCGCGCGCGAGCAAGCCGCTGCACAGCTCGCACATGTCCCGTTCGATCAGCTCTTGCGGCTGGCCGTACTCCGCGGCGACCGCAGCGGCTGCGTCGCGCACACAGGCTGCTCGCTCCAATGCCTCGATCATGCTGCCCGCGGTGGCGTTGAGCCCGTGGTATTTCCCCGTCTGGAGGTTGAAGACGACGGTCTCGGTGGGCAGCCGTCGGTAGACCACGTGCTGCGGGACGGAGAACCTCGAGGTGGGCAGCGTTGCAGCGTCGGACAGTGCGTCGCGGAGCATACATCTACAAACTCCAACGGCACGCGGATTCTTCCAGGGCCTTTTCGCCCGGGTGCGATTCTTGCGTCTGCTGAACGGCGCATATAGCCGGCCCCCCGATCGGGAGACCGGCTATACAAGCTACGGGCCGCTCGTCCCGGCACCGCCGGCAGGAATCGGGGTTCCCTGCGTGTAGTTCGCGTCGAAGACGCCGGCGGGGTGGCCGGCGGCGGTGAGCTCCGTGAGGTCACCGTGATCCTCGATCCGCGGTGCCTCGTACTCGGTCGTGTCTGTGTTCTTCTCCACTGGTTGCCTCCTTTCCTTGGAGAGTGAAGCCATCGTAGGGATGGCTCGGTCCTTTGCAAGGAGGGAAAAAGTACCGGTGCGGCCACTTCGGCCGAGAATCGGCTTGCTGGAGCCAAATTACGGGCCTTCGCCTTGCTGGGAGGCGAGCCATCTATCGGCGATTGCGACCCGCCAGAGGGTGCCCGCACCCAGCAGTGATCGCCGGTCCGGCTGCGCTTCGATTCTTCTGTCGAGCGCGCCCGTCGCGACGTAGGAGCGAACCGGCGCATCCGAGCGGCGCAGGGGCTCGATCAGCCCGGCTTCGTCGGCTCGGATGCGAGCCCTCAGCAGGGCAGAGAAATGGCTCTTCTGGTGGCGTGTGCGCACTGCCTCGGGGATCAGGCCGCTCAACGCGTCGCGCAGCAGCGGGCGATCGCGAACGGGGTCGAATTGGGCCCGCGGAGGCATTCGCAGCGCGGCTTCCACTGGACGAATGTCGTATAGCAGCGGATGGCGCACGTCGATCTCCGCGTCGGCGGCCTCGCGGCGGAAGTGAGCCCCCATGTCGAGCCGGTCGCGCATGTCGATCAGGCTCTCCGCCTGCAGGCGCCACCAGCTGGGTCCCTCGCGCCGGTCCCGCTCGTCCACGATCTGCAGCTCGGCGAGCGCCTGTGCGTCTGCCGGTGCGACGATCGCGTTCTCGGAGGCGGATCTCCTCGCGCCTGCTTGGCGGCGGCGCCGAACCGCTGTCGGCAGCAGCGGGCTGAGGCCGTAGTGACGCAGCACGCGCAGGCGGAGTTGTGCGCTCGGGTCAATGCCGATGCCCGGGATACGGCCGCTGAGCGACCACGCTGTGGCAAGCCGTCCCGCTCGGACCATGTCGGCGATCAGGTAGGGCGCGAGCCCGAACAGCTCATCGCCGCCCTCTCCGTCGAGCATGCGATCCACGCCGAGCTCGCGTGCGCGCGCGATCACCGGCTGCCACAGGAACAGGTTCGGTGTGGCCGGCGGCAGGCGCCAGCGGGCGATGTGCGCGAGCGCCGGAGCAAGCATCGAGCTGGCCGGGTCGAAGGCGACCGCCTCGAGCGGGAGATGCGTGTGACGAGCGGTCGCGTCGATCAGCGCGCTCTCATCGGCATCCCGATCGGAGGAGAACATGCCCCCGATCGCTAGCCCTCGGCCGTCCGCGAAGCCGTTGGCGGCCAGCCCCGCGGCCACGCACGCGGAGTCCAGGCCGCCGCTGAGCTTGACCGCCGGGTGCTCGGCGCCGGCGCTCGCGCGGCCGATCGCCGCGAACGCCTCGTCGCGCAGCTGCTCGCCCAGCGCGCGGGTGCTTCCCTGCTCGACCCCTTGGTAGTAGATGTTCCACCAGCGCTCCACGCGCACCGAGCGCTGCTCGAGCACCAGCCGGTGACCGGCCGCCAGACGCTGCACGCCCTCGTAGAGCGTGCGTCCGCAGACGCTGAGGCCGTTCTCGATCCACTGCAACAGCGCGAGCCGATCCGGGCCGGGTGTTTGCGGGAGCAGATCGAGCAGCTCACACTCGTGCTCGGCGAACAGCACCCCATCGCCGACGCGCGTGTGGACGAGCGGCTGGGCGCCCAGTTGATCGCGCGTCACCGAGCAGCGACCCCGCTCGCGCTCGAGCGCGACCACGACGAACCTGCCGCACAGAAGCTCGCACGCCGCCTGACCCAGCTCATTGAGCGCAGCGGCGAATGCTGCGGGCAGATCGCCGCTTGCTTGCAGGCCGAAGCGGGCGGCGAGCGCGCCGCGGTCCTCGGGCTGACCGAACAGCCAGCAGCACCAGCGCTCTGCGACGTGCTGCGGCGGGACCGTCATTGTCAGCTCGTCGACCCGGTGGACGGGCACGCCGCGGCGCTCGCCCGCCCGCTCGAGCAGCTCACCGGCGCGCGCGCCCCAGGCTCCCGCGAGCACCGTCGCCCCTCAGAGCTCCAATATGCGCTCGCCCGTTGGCTGGGCGCTCGACCGTAGAGGCCGCGCGGCGGGATCCACCCACTCGAGATGCTCTTGCACGATCGCTGCGAGTCGTGTGGCGTCGACGCCCGGTTGCACCCGCAGCCGACGGACCAGCTCCCCGTCCGCGATAGCGGACACTACATCGAGTTGACGCTGCAAGCGGACGTCCGTGCGCACCGACAGGTTGAACGTGCTGGCGATCAGCTCAAACGGGTTGACCGCTGCAATCCGTTCGACCGCCGGCTGTTCGGCCGAGCGCTCGAGCAGGAACACGGCTCCGAGCGGCGCTGCCTCCGGTGGGTTGGCGCTGACGTAGCGCTGCTTGCCCTCGACGGCGCCCGCTGTCGGGCCGAGCGCGTCGCGCTCGCTCGCCGACAGCCGCTCATGCTCCATCGCTCGCAGCTGCAGCACGACCGACCCGGTGTGCGCGATCAGCACTCCGTCGCTCAGCTGCAGGGCGACCGAGTCATCGCTCAGCAGTGCTCCTCCCGCTCTGACGAGCGCGGCCGCCAGTGAGCTCTTGCCGGCGCCGGCTGGGCCGGTGATCAGCACAGCCCTGCCGTCCAGCACGACGCCAGAGGCGTGCAGAACCTCCAGGCCGCGGAGCGTCGCGGCGAGCGGCAGCGCCTGCGCGGAGACGATGTGCGCCCAGTACTCGTTCGTGGGATCGGGCTCGCACAGCAGCTCGCTGCCGTCCGGGGAGATCAGCACGCGGCCGAAGTCGCGCGCCCACAGCAGATAGCCGGCCGACTCGGCGAAGTCGACAGTGCGCAGCAGCGTCTCGCCATCGCTGACCTCGCGCACCCGCACCGAGGTCGCGGCGAGCGTGCTCCAGCGCCTGTGTAGCTCGGCGGGGTCGAGGCGGACCTGGGAGGGCGGCTCGCCCGGCATCGCCGTGGAGCTGCGCCCCAGCCCCGGGATCGTGACCGCGGGGTCGATCTGCAGCGCGAGGCCGAATGCGGTGTGGTGCTGCTCCCCCCGGCCAGCGCTGAAAGACTCCTCAGTCGGCGGGGTCATCCACGATCTCGATCAGCCCCCTGTCCAGCAGCCCGCGGATCAGCGCGAGCAGATCCTCCTGGATCTGCGCCTCCTGCACGCCGTACTCGCCGGCGAGCTGTGGCACGGTGGCGCCCACCGTCGGTGCCACGACGAGCGCCTCGAGCATCTTGCCGGCCGTCGGGTTCAGCCCGTGGTACTGGCCGGTCTGCAGGTTCAGGATCACTGTCTCGGCGACGAAGCTGCGGCGCACGACGTGCTGGGGCAGGCGCACACGCGCGGCGAGCAGGTCGCTTGTGGGGGGAGAGGCCATGGACAGATGTGCTCCTGGATCGACGTTTTCAATACTCGGCGATAGTCCCGCTGCGCTGACCGTAACGGATCGCCACGCGCAGCAGCGCGAAACCGGCGGGCAGCAGCAGGACGATGAAGCCGACGAGCTTCAGCAGGTCGATTACGGCGCTGTTCGCCAGCGGCGCATCGACGAGCAGGTGGCGCAGCAGGTCGGCGGCCGGTGTGAACGGCTGCACTTCGGAGGCCCAGCGGATCCACCCGGGCAGCACGGCGATCGGGAAGTACAGGCCGCCGACGATCGCGATGCCGGCGATGATGAACTGCGTCGCGTTGGATATCTGCTTGAACGCGAGCACGAGCGCGACGAGCAGGAACGCGAACGGCATGAACGCGAGCATCCCGAGCAGCGACACGGGGATCGCGAGCGCGGCCGTCGCCGCCAGCGGAAGCCCGAACACGATCGTGGCCAGCGCCAGCATCAGCGCCCCAGTGAACATCGCGTTGATCAGCGGGAACACCATCGTGCCGACGATCCCGTTGACCGGCCCGTGGGCACTGACCAGAAAGCGCTCGATTGTGCCGGAGACGAGTTCCTGACGCACGGTGATCGGCATGATGCCCAGGGAGATCGTGAGGATCTGGACGATCACCAGGCCGACGATCACGAAACCGAAGTAGCCGCCCGGAGAGTGAATCGTCTTCGCGGTCAGCAGATGGCTGATGTAGTAGAACAGCGTGATCGTGAACAGCGGTCCGAGGAACTGCGAGACGACCTGGGTGCGGTAGCTCATGAACAGGATCGCGTCACGTCGCACGATCCCCCACATCGCATCCCACCACAGCCTCACTGCGTGCGCTCCAGGTGACCGTCTGTGAGCGTGTAGCTGGCGTCGCACGCGATCACGCGATCCTCGCCTCGCGGGGAGCACCACAGGACGGTCGCGCCGCGCCCGGCAGCCTGCTCGATCTGCTCGTTGAGCAGCTGGTAGCCATCGTCGTCCAGCGAGTTGCGCGGCTCGTCGAGCAGCAGCACGATCGGCTCGTGCAGGAACGCCATCGCCAGGCGGATGCGCTGACGCTGGCCCATCGACATGCGATCGACGCGCCGCTCGGCGAACTCCTGCAGCCCGAACCGCTCCAGGCTGATGTCCACCAGCTCCGCTCGGCGCTCGCGCGGGACGTAGGCCAGCCGCGCCCAGTAGTCGAGTTGCTGGGAGACGCGCATCCGTGCCTGCAGGCTGCGATCGCCGGCGGACAGGAAGCCGATCTTGCGCTGGTAGCGCCCGCCCTTCGCCTGCGAGGTGAGCTCGCCGATCCGCACGCTCCCCTGTTGGGGCAGCAGGATGCCGGCGGCCAGACGCAGCAGCGTGGTCTTGCCGACGCCGTTACGACCGCCGATCCACGTCACCTCGCCCGCGGACAGGGTCAGGCTGACGTCGTCGAGCACCGGCGGCTTGGGGCCCTTCCACCGGTGGTACAGACGCTCGAGCTCGAGCACGGGCGTGCCGGGCACGTGGGGGCGATCGGCGCTGGAGGGCATTTTGTCGAGGCCGGTCGTGGGAGCGGAGGCGCTGGCGCTGATTGCCAGGCCACGCGGCTGAGCGGATGAGCGAAACCCTAACAACGGCTGGACACGCATTCGCGCGCTCCTCAAGAGACCGTGGACAGGCTGTGGGTTGGCGTGCGCTGGGAGTCCACGAGCTCTGCCAACAGCAGGCCGGCGAGAATCGAGGGATCGACGCTCGGATCTGCGTCGAGCTGCCAGATCGGAACGTGCGCGGCGATCGAGCCGGCCAGCTCGAAGCGGGCGAGCTCGCGCTCACGCACGCGGGGGAAGCGAAGCAGCGAGGCGATCAACGCGGCGAGCGGTGTATGCAGTCGGTGTAGCCGTGTGGGCAGGCCCGGGCGGCGGTTGAGCACGACGAGCGCGGCCAACGGCAGCGGCTGCTGGTGCACCGGGACGGCGATCCAGCGCTCGTCGTCCAGCGAGCAGATCGCCGGCGGGGCGCCTGTCGAGCTGTCCGGCTGCAGCGCCGCGACCCGCGCGGCGGGGACGGTGATCAGCGGCGCTGCCGGATACGCGAGCGGCGCGTCGGCGCCGCGCGCCTCCAGCACGAGCACGTCGTCTGCGAGCAGCGTCAAGCCATGGCCGATCAGCTCGCTCAGCAGCGTGCTCTTGCCACCGCCGCTCCCGGCGGTGATCGCGATCGCGCCGTCTGGCGTGGCGAGCGCGGCGGCGTGCATAGCCTCATAGCCGTGCAGCAACGCGACGGTGAACAGCACCGAGTCGAGCACGAGGCGCCACCACGATGGATCGCCCGGGTCCGAGGGCGCGCACTGCAGCGTGCTTGCGTCAGCGGACAGGTGATGGACGGCGCGGACTTCGTTTGGCTCCAAGCCGTGCACGAAGCGGTGATCTCCCGCGTGTCCGCGCTCGACGACGAACGGGGCTCCGTCGATCACGCCGTCCCAGCCGAGCGAGGCGCGTCCCGACCAGCTGTCGGCCGCCGCCGCCGCTGTCGCGAGCCTCAGGTTCAGGATCGGCTCGGCCGGCTCTGTGAGCTCGGCCACGAGCCGTGTCTCCCAGGCGCCGGGGGGCGTCAAGTCGGTGAGCAGGCCGAGTCCGAAAGCGAAACGACCCAGCGGCAATTGGTCTCGGCCCGACGACTTCCTGTCAACCTCGTCGCGCCGCACGGTCTCTATCCGACCCGCGCCGGGCTAGCCTTTCGAGCTCGATTTCTTCTTGCTCGGCTTGTTGACGATTTTCCTGATGCAGGTGTGGTAGGTGCGGCTGGCCGAGAGGCGATGTCCGAGCACGGTCGTGGCGTGGATCTTGATCGTGAAGGCGCTGCGCGGCAGGCCTCTGAGGTTGATCGTGGCGACGATGTAGTTGCCTTTGCGAGCGGTCTTGATCTTGTGCCCTTTGAGCGTGACCGTGACCGTCTTCAGCGGGTCGTATTTGGGGTCGAGCAGGTGGATCTTGAACTGCCTGCCGCTCAAGCATTTTTTGGAGCTCGGCAAAGACAAACGCTCGACTTCGCCGGCGACCCCAGTGACCGGCGTGGAGCCCGAGCCGGAGCCCGGGTTGGAGCCCGGGTTGGAGCCGGGTGCCGTCGGCAGCGGCGCTGTCAGCGCGGAGTCGGCGCAGCCGTAGGTCGCGCCGCTGGAGGTGCCATCGGGTGCGATCGCCGGCTGCGAGGTGCCGGGGTGGCTGAAGCACACGCGCAGGCGGCTCGATCCGTTCGGTTCGGTGAGCACCCGCCAGGCGGTCGGCCCGAGCGTCGGATTGAGACTGCACGACGCGAGATACCACTGGTGCGAGCCCTGGTATGACCCGTCCGGCTGGAGGGTCATCCCAGTCCATATCTGCTGTCCCACGGGATGGACGCATTCGGCGAACGCGGTGGCGATGACGACGGTGCCGGTGAACGTCCCGCCCGCGGCGGGCTGGATCGCGATCTGTCCGCCGTTGAAGGACCAGACGCCTTCGATGTTCGACGCACCGGCGGCTACGGACGCGCCACCGAGTGCGAGTGCCAGCGCGGTGATCGCGATCAGCAGCGGCTTGCGTAGCAGCAGCCTGGGTCCATGCGCCCTGGGTCCATGCGCCCTGGGTCCATGCGCCCTGGGTCCATGCGCCCTGGGTCCATGCGCCCTGGGTCCATGTGTACGGCGGCGCCTGTCCGCGTCCTTGCTCGGCATCACGCTCTATCAACGGCAGCTTTGCGTGTTTCTTCCACGGGTTGAATTTGATCTGTGGGATTTGCGATTCGAGTTGGCGATTGGGCCGGGCCGATCAGACGCCGGCGACTATCATCGACGGTGCGCGAATGGCTCGCGCGTCGAAGCGCTCCGACGGGAGCGAGAGCCGAACGGTCGCCCTACTCATAGCCACTTAGCGACGCCACCGTGGTGGGAGCAGGTGCCGCTCCTGGATTCGCTGAAACTGTAGGTGCCGTCGTCGCATTCTGCGGTCGCCCCGGCCGGACGGCTGGGTGCTTCCTCGGGGCTACAGACCGTGTTGCCCGCCGAGTTTGTGTATGAGCCATTCGTGCATTCTTCCCCGGCGGATTCATTCGCAGTTTCGGGTTCGGATTCTTCGCCTTCGTTGCTCGATTCGGTTTCCGCGGGTGTTGCGGTCGGGTAGTACGTTTCGGCCGCGGCGAGGGGGAACCGGACGCGGGCGGTGCGTCCTCCGGTGCATAGAATGGTTTCCCGGGTAGTCCGGCAGGCCATCTGATAGGTCTTGCCAGTGGCCGGACTGGTCGCCTCGACGGTGTAGTCGGCGGTGCGTTCGCTGCTCACATGGTGTGCGTAGGCGCGGAAGACGTTGTCGGCGAACCCACAGGTCGTGTCCGGGCCAGCGCTGATGTTCTGATCACACGAGGTGTATTGGGCGCGCGGCGCGTGGTGACGGGTGGGCTTGGCGACCGGTGTTGCCGCGGCGGCGACCGGTTCGTTCGATTCGGCGGGCGTTGTGGGCTCGCCGCTCTTGCCGTGCGAACTGAGCGCGCCGACCAAGATCGCTAGCACCAGCCCCAGCCCGAGAAGTCGTTTCATCAGCTGCCTCGCCCCCGTCCTCCCGGTCCTTGAGCGCTCGAAGCTACCATACCTCCAATGATCGGGATTGACCTGCTATACGGACGATGACATTAGGGCGGAGCGAGGCTAGGAACCTGACCGGCGCTATCGTGAACGGCGATGCGTGTCGAGTTCAAGTTCCGTGAGTCCGCCCCGCCCGGCGAGCGGCGAAACGTGGTCACGCGGGTAGCAGAGCTTGGCGCCGAGAGGGTGGAGCCCCTGTTCCCAGACGAGCAGGATCCCGAGCTCGCCTCCCTTTACAAGGCTGACGGGGTACCGGCCGATGCCGTCGACTCACTGATCTCCAATCTGGGGACCGACGAGGCTGTCGAGTTTGCCGAGCCCACGCCGGAGCGCAAGCTGGTTCGCTGAAGAGCCGCGCCGGTCAGCGCCACTGACGGTCTTCTCGAACTGGTCGACGAGTGCGAGCAGCGTGGCGATTCGATCCGCCTCAGGGCGTCTCGTCGAGCGACTCGAGCAGCCGCAGGTCAGCTAGATCCTGCGGCCGCCCGGCGGCGCGCTTCATGTTCATTAGATCGTCGCGATGTGCGATCGGGACCGACAGTCGGCCGAGCGGGACTTCGACGGCGCGGGCTCGCAGGTCGGCGAACGAGCCGAGGTGAGCGGGGAGTGTGAGGACGTCGAGCAACCCGTGGGCGGTGGTCAGGTGCCACTGATCGCTAGAGCCGAGCAGGGCCGCGCTGGGCGCGGCGGTCGAGCGCTGGCCATCGGGGCCGAGGACTCGCGCATTGAGATCGCTCAGCGCCCCGGCCAGTCGTACTGCGTTCTCGCTGGACGCGGATATGACGACGTCGAGATCTTGCGTCAGACGTTGGCCCCCGTATGCCTGGACGGCGATGCCGCCGATCGTCACGTACTCGACATCGTGGCGGGCGAGCGCGGCGAATAGCTCGCGGGCGTCGAACCTCCCGGGCTCGCTCACCGGTCGAGACGTGCTGGCCTCGTCGCGCGGGCCATGCCGAAGCGAAGCTCCGCGGCGACTTCGTTCCAGCTCAGCGCCAGCTCCAAGCGCTCGGACATCGGGCGCCGACGCAACGCGAGGACGGCGTCGATGTCTGCCAGCGGGTCACGCACGCCAGCTGTAGGCGGCGCGGCAGACACGAGCGGCTCGATGGTCAGGCGCGTCGGTTCGTTCGATCGTGCCACGCGAACAGCGTACCGAGCGATCATTGATCGACGGCGTCGAGCTCGCTCAGCAGCTCGCGCGTGCGGCGGGCTATCTCATCGCGAGTAGCGCGAACCTCTGCGACCGGCCGACCATTCGGGTCTGGTAGATCCCAATCGATGTAGCGCTTTCCCGGTATGTACGGGCAGGCATCACCGCAGCCCATCGTGATCACGAGATCGGCCTGCTCGGCCTGCTCGAGCGTGAGCAGCTGGGGTGTGCGGTCGGCGAGGTCGATCTCCAGCTCACGCATCACCTCGATCACCTCGGGATGAACACGATCGGCCGGCGTTGTGCCCGCTGAGAGCGCCCGGTGGCGCCCACCCGCGGCGCGCTCGAACAGCGCGGCGCTGATCTGCGAGCGCCCGGCGTTCTGCAGGCAGACGAACAGGACGGTCGCCATCGACTTAGGGTTGCGCGGTCGCGTGATGTGGCATGACCAGCTCGGCGGCCTCTGTCGGCGTGACGTCAGGGTAGAGGACCCTGATCGCGAGCACCGCGGCGATCCCGCCGGCGAGCTGGGCGAGCACGAACGTCGGCACCGAGGCCGGGGCGATGCCCGCGAAGGTGTCCGAGAACATCCGCCCCACGCTGATCGCTGGATTGGCGAAGCTCGTCGAGCTGGTGAAGAAGTAGGCAGCGCCGATGTAGGCGCCGACGGCCGCTGGCGCGCTGCTCGCGCGTTTGCTGCGCGCGAGCGAGAAAATCACGAGCAACAGCCCGGCCGTGGCAATCGCCTCGGCCAGCAGATGCGCGCTGGAGGCGCGGTGCTTGCTGGAGATGCTGATCGCAGAGAGCGCGAACATGCTGTTGGCTGCGATCGCCCCGAGCATGCAGCCGCCCACCTGGGCGGGCAGGTAGGCGGATGCCTCGCGCCAGCGGATACCGCCGAAGCTCGCGTCGGCGAGTGAGACGACGGGATTGAAGTGCGCGCCCGAGACAGGGCCCGATCCGCCTACAACTCATAGACGTGCTGCGCAAGCACGCCGGCAAGGTCTGTGTCTGCGAGCTCGTGCCGCTGTTCGACATCTCCCAGCCCACGCTCTCGCATCACCTGAAGAAGCTGCGCGACGCCGGGATCGTCGACTCCGAGCGTCGCGGGCTGTGGGCCTACTACTACGTGATCCCAGGCGCACTGCAGGAGCTGTCCGCGTGGCTGACCTGACCGCGAGCGACCGACCGAGCGCGTCCCCGCGGGGGCCCAGCGGAGAAGCCAGAGAGCGCCAAGACCAGCCGTGCACCACCGCCCGGAGCCTCATCGGCCGCCACGCTCCCGCCGTGCGCTTCCGCGATCGCACGAACGATCGCGAGACCGAGGCCCGCCCCGCCGGATGCGCGGTCGCGCGCGGCGTCAATGCGGTGAAAGCGATCGAAGATCCGCTCGCGTTCATCGGCGGTGATCCCCGGGCCATCGTCATCGATGAGAAATCTCAACCCGTCGCTCGCAAGGGCCTCGACGTTCAAGCGAACGAGGCCGTCCTCCGGCGCAGTGTGTTCGATCGCGTTCGCTAGGAGATTTCGCAGTGCTTGAGCGAGTCGGTCGGGGTCGGCCCGCAAGGTGCCGGATGGCACCGAGCCGAGCTCGAATCTCCGGCGTGCCAGCAGCGTCGTGCCATTCCATAGGTCGTGAACGAAGGGGTTCAGATCGATCGCCTCGGTCTGCAGGAACTGGCTCTGCTCGGCCTTTGCCAGCAGCAGCAGGTCGTCGACAAGGCGCCCGATTCGTGCGACCTCGGCCTGCACGAGGCGCTCGACACGGCGCAACTCCTCCACGGGAGGGTTCTCCTGTGCGGCAAGGACCTGCAGCTGACCCGACACCACGGTCAGCGGTGTGCGCAACTCGTGCGAGGCGTCGGCTACGAACGCCCGCTGGGCCGCGAATGCATCGGTCAGGCGGTCGAGCATGTGGTTGAACGCGTCGGTGAGAACTTGTACCTCATGCGACTGGCCTGCAGAGTCGTGGATTCGTGGATGCAAATCGCCCGCGTCGACGCGCGCGGCCACAGAGGCCATCCGGCGCAACGGCCGCGAGACTCGCGTGCCGATCAGGTAAGCCCCAAGCAGAGCTGCCGCGAGCGCAAGCAGGCCGGCCAGGATGAACGCGCGAGCCACCCCACGCTGGGCGTGCGCGACGATTGCCATCGGCTCACCAACTCCCAGCACCGCCGTCCTCCCCCGCGGAAGTGCAACCGAGCGCTTCAGTAGACGTAGGTTGCCGACGTCGGGAAGTGGCAACGTGCTGAAGCCAAGCGGCGCGCTGAGCAGGTGCTTGGACAGCCGGTTCTCTGAGTCTTGCTCGGCGGCAGTCTCGTGATTGTCCGGCGCCTCTTCAGTGAACAGCTCTGGGCGATTGGTGCTCGTCCGAGCACCAGCAACGAGGGTGAACAGCAGGGTTGATGTGGCGGCGAACGGCTGGCTGCTGACGTAGCGGTTGGACGCTTCGTAGGCGGCGCGCGCAGTCCGCGGCCGAGCAAGCTCCAGGCTCCTCGCGAGCTCCGTCGCATCGCCGCCGATCTCGGTGTCAATCTGGCGGCGCAGCTGGGTCCCTGTACCTCGATACACGGCGACGAAGCTGATTGCGCTGCAGATCAGCACAACGAGTGCGATCCACGCGGCTAGACGCCAGCGCAGCCCCATGCGGCCCAGCCGTGTGCGCATCACTGCGCTTGCGTCGTCGAGCCGGCGCGGAAGCGGTAGCCGACCGCGCGAATTGTGTCAATTGGCGCTGGATCACCGGACAGGCCCAGCTTGCGTCGCAGGTAGCCGATGTAAACATCGACGATGTTCGTCCCCGGATCGTGCTCGTAGCCCCAGACCGCGCCGAGGATCTCTTCGCGCGACAGCACCTGGCCGCGGTGGCGAACCAGGTACGCGAGCAGGTCAAACTCTGTAGTCGACAGCGCCACCTGCTGGCCTGCGCGATGAACTCGGCGCGTGAGTAGGTCCAGCTCGATGCTATCCGCACTCAGCTGCCTCTCGGACGCTTGCGCAAGCACTCGCAGCTGAGCCCGCAGACGAGCTACCAGCTCTGCCAGTGAGAACGGCTTGACCAGGTAGTCGACCGCGCCACCTTCCAGACCGGCGACGCGATCCTCGATCTCACCGCGAGCGCTTAGCACGATCACGGGCAGCGTAGGTGAGGCGCGCCTAACCGCCGTGAGGATCTCCAGACCCGACCGCGTCGGAAGCATCAGATCGAGCACGATCGCATCGAAGGCGCCCGACAGCGCGAGCCGCTCGCCGTCGCCGCCATCAAGGCACGACTCGACCTCGAAGCCCGCCGTTGCCAATCCGCGGCTCACGAAATCAACGATCCCTGGCTCATCCTCCACGACCAAGATTCGCGGCAACGCGCCCGAAGAGTTGACTTGCACGGATCGCCCGGTTTCACGCTGCGGTGCGCGCGCGTCCAAGGCCATGCGCCAAGCATAGGCGCGCCGCCTTAAGTCGCGACGCGGCGACGCGCTTTGCATGAGCTTTCTCACCAACGGATAAGCGCGTCGTTAACGCTCGAGCCGACACTGCCGGCGTGGCTATCGAGCGACAGACAGATTCGCCAGCGCGTTCGTGGTCGAGAGTTCACGGTCTGCTCGCGGGCGGAACTGCCGGCAACGAGCTGCTCACCGCGGCGACCGGCGCGACCCTGATTCTTCTGCTTGCTGTGATCGGTGTGACGATCATCTCTCTCACACGGCTGCTGTGGATACACCTGTTCGTGGGGATGCTGTTGATCGGACCTGTTGTGCTGAAGCTGTCGAGCACCGGCTACCGCTTCATGCGCTACTACACGGCCAACCCGCGATACCGCCGCAAGGGGCCCCCGCCGATGCCACTGCGGCTGATCGCACCGATCGTCGTCCTGAGCACTCTGGCCGTGTTCGCCAGCGGCGTTGCCCTGCTGTTCATCGGGCCCAGCTCACGCGACACGCTGTTGCCGATCCACAAGGTGAGCTTCTTCGTGTGGGTCGCCTTCACCGCGATCCATGTGCTGGCGCACCTGCCGACCGTCGCACACGCGCTGCGCATCGAATACGCCGGCTCGTCGCGGGCCTCGGCGATGACCGGCCGCGCCGGGCGCACCCTCTCGCTGACCGCCGCGCTCGGCGCCGGCGCCGTACTGGCCGTCCTCGTGATCCCTCAGTTCGCTCCGTGGATCTCCGCCCAGAGCCTTCACCACTGAGATGCGTTCTCACAGCACACACATCCGCGACAGCTCCCTGCGCAGGCTGAGCACGATCAACCGCTGGCTGATTGCGGCAAGCGTAGCCCTGACCGCGATCTTCACCGAGGCCGCCGCGCACGCCTTCCCCGGCAAGAGCACGGCGAAGCATGCGACCACCGCGAAGCACGCAGGCACGCGCCCAAAGCAACAGCCCGGCTCCTCCAGCACGCATTCCTCGACGGCGCCCAAGGCGCTGCGCGCGCCGCGGCAGTCTCCGCAGCCGGCCGTCGAATCGGCACCCGCACCCGAAGCGGCACAGAGCGAAGCGCCACAGCAAGAACCGGCGCCAGCGCCGGAAAGCGCTCCTGCTCAACAGGCTGCGCCCGAAGCGGAAGTCTCGCGCGAAAGCGCACCCGAACCGCAGCCCGTGCAGGAACCGGCTCCGGTCGTCTCCGGAGGGTCCTGAGTTGCCGGCATCAAGAACCGATCGCTTCGGCTCCGAGGGCCAGGCATGGCACGCGCTCGGCACGACGGTCGAGCTGCGGTTGGTCGATCCGGTGGGTCTCGACGCTGCTCGCGCGGGCGTGGAACGCGAGCTCGACGCGATCGATTGCACGTGCAGCCGCTTTCGTGAGGACTCAGAGCTCTCGCGACTGAACGCGCGCGCGGGCTATCCGGTGCGCGTGAGCCCATTGCTACTCGAGGCGCTCGACCTGGCCATCGCTGCTGCGACGCTGACCGAAGGAGACGTCGATCCGACAGTCGGACGAGCGCTCGAGCTCGGCGGCTATGACCGCGACTGGCGCCGGTTGGAGGTTCCTCGGGGTGAGGCCGTCGCGAGCGGACGCGTGCTGTACGCCCTGATCGGCTGGCGGACGATTGGTCTCGACCGCGCCCGCTCGATGGTGCGCGTGCCGCAGGGCGTGCGCCTGGACCTCGGCGCCACCGCCAAAGCATGGGCCGCCGATCGCGCGGCTGCGGCCGCATCTACGCTGGCTGCCACTGGCGCGCTGGTGAGCCTCGGCGGCGACATCGCCACGTGCGGCACGGCGCCGGCGGGCGGATGGAAGATCAGGGTCGCCGAGGACCATCGCAGCGCGCTCGACGCCGCCGGACAGACGATCTCGATCCGCAGCGGCGGCCTGGCGACGTCCAGCACCGCCGTGCGCCGCTGGAGTCACGCGGGGAGCACGATGCACCACATCATCGACCCCCGCACCGGCCTACCGGCGCGCGGTCCCTGGCGCACCGTGAGCGTCGCCGCGGAGGACTGCGCACAGGCGAACATCGCTAGCACCGCCGCGCTGATTCGCGGCGGCGGCGCGATCGCCTGGCTGACTCGCCAGCAACTGCCCTCGCGCCTGGTCGACGACGACGGAGCCGTGACCACACTCGGCGACTGGCCGGCCGCGGTCGAGGCTGCACCGGAGACGATCGCGGTATCCCCATGAATGGCGTACTGGCCGTATCCGGCGGCAGCGCCTACTGGTATCTCACCCGCTCCACAGGCGCCGTTGCGCTGCTGCTGCTCACCGTCGCGATCGCGCTCGGCGTGCTCGATGTGCGGCGCTGGAGCACGCCGCGGTGGCCACGCTTCATCGTCGACTCGCTGCACCGCAACGTCTCGCTGCTGGCGATGGCGTTCCTCGCCGTGCACATCTTGACCTCGGTGCTCGACAGTTTCGCGCCGATCTCGCTGCTGGACGCCTTCGTGCCTTTCGCCGGTTCCTACAGGCCGCTCTGGCTGGGTCTCGGCGCGCTGTCTTTCGACCTGCTGCTCGCCGTCACGATCACCAGCCTGCTGCGCCAGCGCTTCGGCTACGGCGCCTGGCGTGCGATCCACTGGCTCACCTACGCGAGCTGGCCGATCGCGCTGCTGCATGGACTCGGCACGGGCAGCGACGCCGCGGCGACGTGGCTGTTGATCCTCAGCATCGCCTGCGCTGCCGTCGTCCTGCTCGCGGTGCTCGTGCGCGCGATCGCCGGCTGGCCGGAGAACCTCGGCCGCCGCAGTGCCGCGCTGGGAGGCGCCGGGGCGTTCTCGCTGTTCCTCCTGCTGTGGCTGCCGACCGGACCACTCGGTTCGGAATGGGCGCGGCGCTCGGGTACGCCCAGCTCGCTGCTCGGACACGGCGCCGAGCGTGCCGGCAAAGGCGCCGAGCGCCGATGAGCAGCTCGCCCTCCTCGCTGATCGAGCGGCCCGTTCGGCCGCGCGCGCAGGCGGGCCTGCCGCGGCTGCTCGCTGGAGTCGCCGCTCATGGCAGCGTTGGCCTGGATGCTCATCTCGACGTGCACGGCGAGCTACCCCCCGAACGGCGGCGCAGGCGCCGCGAGGCGCCGCTGATCGAGCTCGTCGAGCAGGCGGGTCTGCGCGGGCACGGCGGCGCCGGCTTCCCGACCGCGCGCAAGCTAAAAGCGGTTGCGGCCGCTCGGCGGCGCTCGATCGTCGTGATCAACGCTGCCGAGGGCGAGCCGGCGAGTCTCAAGGATCGGACGCTCTGTCAAATGGCGCCGCACCTGATGCTCGACGGCGGCCAGCTGGCCGCGCATGCGGTCGGTGCCGACGAGGTCATCGTCTGTGTGTGCGAGTCCTCGCCGGCGAGCATCGATAGCGTCGCCGAGGCGATCGAGGAACGCCGCGGCCTGGCCGCAGCGCCTACACAACTGAGGCTCAGCGTCGTCCCGAGCGGCTACTTGGCCGGTCAGGAGTCCGCCCTCGTCAACCACCTCAACGGAGGCCCGGCGATTCCCCGGTTCACGCCTCCGCTGCCCTTCGAGCAGGGGGTGCGGCGCCGCCCGACGCTGATCAGCAACGCGGAGACCTTCGCGCATGTTGCCCTGATCGCGCGCCACGGTGCCGACTGGTTTTGCGAGCTCGGCACGCCGACGCAGCCCGGCTCGGCACTGCTCACCCTGTCTGGGCCGGTCGAGCATCCGGGTGTCTATGAGATCGAGCACGGTGCCTCGCTGGCATCGGTGATCGACGCCGCCGGCGGTGTCTCCGGGCGTCCACGAGCGGCGCTGATCGGCGGCTATGCGGGCACCTGGATCGATGGCTCTCTGATCAGCGGCGTCGCCCTGTCCGATGAACACCTCGCCGCACACGGTGGATCGCTGGGCGCAGGCGTCGTCGCCCTGCTCTCCGAGGACGCCTGTCCGGTCGCCGAGACCGTCCGCGTCGCAGGCTGGCTCGCGGACGAGGGCGCCGGCCAGTGCGGACCCTGCGTGAACGGGCTCAACTCACTGGCGGCCACGCTCGGCGAAATGCTGGGCGGCACCGCGCAGGGCAACGCAGTCGAGCGGATCGATCGCCTGGCCTCGCTGACGAGCCGGCGCGGCGCGTGCGGGCACCCCGACGGCGCCGTCAGATTCATCCTCAGCGCGATGCGTGCCTTCGCCGCAGAGTTCGCCGACCACGCGCGCCACGGTCCCTGCGACGCCTGCTCACGGGCCGCAGAGCTGCCCCTTCCGGTCAGCGCACGCCGCCCGCGCAGCTCCCCCCAGAGACCGGCATGAGCCAGCGCCTGCGGCTGAACCCGATCGCCTGCGAGGCACACGGCATGTGCGCCGAGCTGCTGCCCGAGCGCATCACCCTGGACGAGTGGGGCTATCCGCTGATCGACGACGAGCCGCTGCCACGCTCGCTCGTCAGTCACGCCAAGCGGGCCGCGCAGGCCTGCCCCACGTTCGCGCTGCTGCTCGAGCGTGAACGCGACACCAAGCGGTGAGCCTCGGCCGGCTCGCCAAGCCGACGGCGATGCGCGCCGCGATCACCATTTCAGCTCGATCTCGAGCTCGCGCTCGTCGGTCTCGACCTCCAGCTCGACCTTCAGCTGCAGCTGGTCGGGGACGTGGACCGTGAAATGCATGCCGCCGCGGTCGAACTCCAGGTCGTTGTGTCGTGAGAGCATGTCAGCGAGCAGTCGCAGGCGTTCCGCGACCTCCTCCCTGCTGACGCTGTCGGTCTGCTTGATCTCAAAGATGTCCATCGTGTCCCCCTTCGTTTGTGGTCGAGCTGCGGCGCGTCATGGCCTGATGCGCCAGCTCGAGCAGCTTGTTGTCACGCACGCCGGATGATCCGCGGATAGTCTTCAGCCGGTCGGCTGGCCGGCAGCATCCAATTTCGCACCTTGCGTTGTCCTGACGGCACAGTTGAAGCGCCGTCACGAAACAGACCCCCGAAAAGGAGCCACGTCTTGATCGCAACCGCCTATCCATTTCTCGAAGTGTTCTGGACGATGCTGATCTTCTTCGCGTTCTTCATTTGGATCTGGATCCTGTTCACCGTGTTCGCGGACGTGTTTCGCCGCGACGACATATCGGGTTGGGGCAAGGCGGCGTGGATCATCTTCGTCATCATCCTCCCCTACCTGGGCGTGTTCGTGTACCTGATCGTCGAGCACAAGGGAATGAACGAACGGACCATCAACCAGCAGCAGGCGGCTCACGCGCAGATGGATGAGTACGTGAAGTCGGTGGCAGGCACAAGCGACCCGAGCGCTCAGATCGCGAACGCGAAGGCACTGCTCGACCAGGGCACGATCACCCAGCCCGAGTTCGACCAGATCAAGCAGAAGGCCCTCGCGGGGTAACGGGATCGGAACATCCCCGGCCAGCGTGAGGGCGGCCACCACGACCATCGCGACAGGCAGCGTGAGCGGTCCGACTTCCGAGACCGTTAGGCAACCTCAGGTGGACGTTGGGGTGTCGCGGAAGTACACGCACGATGCTCGTGCTCGTCGCGCGGACCCGCCCTAGTCGAATGCTGAGTACTAGAGCACAGCCGTAGTCCGGGCGCCACCTAGGCACGAAGTCTTGACTGGCCGTGCTGAACGACCTGCACCATTCCGGCGTCGGGGACGTCCCGCTAGACCGGGTGAGGGCATGGGGAACGGCTCAGACGATCAGTGAGCGCATCCGCTGCTCGGGCACGACCTGCACTAGCAGCCGGTAGATGAGATCGCCGTAGTTCCGTGCGCTCTCAAGTACCTGGCGGCGCTCCTCGTGCTCGCTTAGAAGCTCAACCAGCTCTTCCTCAGGGCGCTGGGTGTACTTGAGGAAGCGCTCATACTCCTCCATCAGGCCGTCCACGATCTCAGCCGCCCCGTCATGATCGCGGAGCCGTAGGAAGCGCGCCGAAGGTGTCATCAGGCAGAGTTCGAGCACGGAGTCCGGTGAGACCGGTGGCGGCTCGGCGCTGAGGTTCGCGACCATTGAGAAGCATGTCGCCTGGCGACTGACCTTCAGCTTGTAGTTCCTCAGAGCGCTCTTTGACTTCTTTCGGCGCAGGTCCTCGTCGGTAAGTGCCAGCAGCTTCAGCCGGTGATGCTCGTAGTTGAGGGTCAGAGTACGCCAGAAGCGAAGGATGTCGTTGACCAAGAACGTGGGCAGAAACGTGTCTGCGTGGTCCTCGAAGTCTCGGTAGTAAAAGCCGATGATCCGCTCCAGGAGCGCCCTGTGCACATCGACGCGGTGGATCGGCCGGCCCTCGAGCAGGAGGAGCATCCGGCCGGTGAACGTGTTCAACGAGTCATCGCGCGGGCTGCCGAGCACCTCCTCCATCTCGCTCACGTACTGGACCTCAAGGTACTTGCCGTCGCCTGAGAACCCTGGGAACCCCATCTTTCGCGTGACCGCAATCAGGTGCGCAGCGAGCTGGATGAAGGCGGTCGTGGGCAGCCGGTTGGTCTTGTCCGCGTCGTCTTCGAGGAAGAACAGGTCGATGTCCGATCTTTCCCATGCCTCGAGACGGCCGTAGGAGCCTGTCACGTATACGCACAGGCGATGGTCGGCAAGCAGCTCTCTCACGGGCTCGAGCTGCTTGTCGAGCTCGTGAAGGCGTTGCTGCGAGTACGCACGACGGTCGTCTCCGGACATTGCCCGGAGGATATGGCAGGCTCCGTCTTCGGGCTCATTCCCGTGTGCAGCGTCCGTGCGATACTCGATGATGTCTTGGTGAGCGCACGCCAAAACCGTCCGGACCTCTACATCTCGGCCGACGTCGAGACCGACGGGCCGATCCCGGGTTCGTTCTCGCTCTTGTCATTTGGGTTGGCGGTGGTCGGCCGTTACGACGGTGTCCGCTTCGAGCGTTGGGAGCCCCGAGAGCGCACGTTCTACCGGGAGTTGAGGCCGGTGGCGGAGGGGTTCGAGCCGGAGGCGATGCGGGTTAACGGGCTTGACCGGGAGCGGTTGGCCAGCGAGGGTGACGAGCCGAACGTCGCGATGACGCAGGCGGCAGAGTGGGTTCGGTCGGTGAGCGACGGCCACCGGCCAGTGCTCGTGGCGTATCCCGTCGCGTTCGATTGGGCGTTCCTCTACTGGTATTTCGAGACCTATGCCGGAAGCTCACCGTTCGGGCACTCCTCCTGCCTGGATATACGCACGCAGTATCAGGCGCTCGCAGGGACGGTCTTCGATCGATCGGGCAAGGCGACCATGCCAATGTTCCTGAGGCCGCAAGCACCGCATACTCACAACGCGCTGGACGACGCGGTGGAGCAGGGCGAACTGTTCGCGAACCTTCTCGAATGGGCCGTCCGCCATCGCAACCTGGCGGCCCATGGCGGCTCTGACGACTTCGTGCCCTCGTGGCTTGAGCGGCACAAGCTGCCGATCGCATGAGCGGGAAGCCCGCGCCTGCCGTTCCTTGTCGTTTCGGCCTGCCCACGACGGCTCCCAGTGACCAGGTGCCTGGGTTTTAGGTGACCCGGCCATCCGGGCTGCGGCGACCGTGCGGTGGCAAAAGCGACGTGCGACCGAGCGGTAGCACCGACGGTCGCGTGAACGACCACGGGCGCCCCGAAGCTAGCCGCTTGCGGCGCTTGTTATGCGCTCGCGCTCCGACCCGAGCGGCTATCTTGAAGGCGCTTCGTTGGGCCGGCTGCGAACACGGACACCGGATTTCAAGCGGAGGAGGAGCAACGGATGGACACGAGCGGATCAAGGGTCAGGCTGCGCCAGGCGGTGCTGGTGGCGGAGGAGCTCGAGCCGACGGCCGCGGATCTGCGCTCGGCGCTCGGCCTGGGTGAGCCGTTCCGCGACCCGGGCGTGGGCGAGTTCGGGCTGGCGAACGTGGTGTTCGCGCTGGGCGATCGCTTCCTGGAGATCGTCTCGCCGACCCGCCCGGACACGCCGGCGGGCCGCTACCTGGCGCGCCATGGCGGGGACGGTGGCTACATGGTGATGTTCGACTTGGAGGATCTTGAGGGGGCGCGCTCGCGCGCGCTGGGGTTGGGGGTGCGCGTGGTGTGGCAGATCGATCTGGAGGACATCTCGGGCACGCATCTGCACCCGGCGGACATGCGCGGGGCGATCGTGTCGCTGGATAGCTCGCGTCCGTATGGTACGTGGCGCTGGGGTGGCCCGCAGTGGACGGGCAGCGCCGGCTCGGGCGCGCCGGGTGATCTGGTGGGCGTGACGCTGGCGGTCGCGGACCCGCGCGCGACGGCGTCCCGCTGGGGCGAGGTGCTCGGCGTCCCGCTGAGGGACGGGGAGGGGATCGTGCTGGAGCTCGACGGAGGCGAGGTGCGCTTCGAGAGCGCGGCGGACGAGCAGGCGGAAGGCCTGGTCGAGATCACGGTGGCGATCCCTGCTGGGCTGCCTGACGGGGAAGACGCGGTGGAGGTCGGTGGCGTGTGGCTGCGACAGGTGCTCAGCGGTGCCTAGAGCGGTTGCGATGCATGATGTCGCTCACGGCGCGTCTGGCGGCGAGCACACGCATGGTCGGCGCGATGATCGGTCCGAGGGTCTCGATCACGGTCGCTGAGACGCACCCCGCGTGGTCGGAGGATGCCTCCGGGGCGGTTAGGTAGTAGCTGGCCATTCCGGCGAGCAGCAGCGTGTGCTCGTGCCCGTTGGGCAGCGATTCGGCGGCCTGCCTGGCTTCCCTGGCGAGTATGTGGAAGCGCGAGGCGGCTTGTTGTGGAGTCCGGTAGTAGGAGAGCAGGCTGCGCTGCTCGGCAGCTCGATCTTGTGGCTCGTCGATCAGGCTGTCCAGGAGTGAGTGCAGAGCGCCGATCCACGGCCAGTAGGCGGCTTCGATCGCGACGGCCTCGGCGGGCGCGAGGGTCGGCTGGGCTGCTGCGGCGATCAGCGCGAACAGGGCTAGCGATGAGCCTGTCGAGGCGGCGGTCTCCCACCATCTGAGCTCTGTGCGCGGTGGGGTTTCGTTCAACGCCCACTTTTTCAGCTGATCGTGGCCGCCTTGGGGCTCGGTCAGGTTGAGGCTCTGATAGCCGGCAATTCGCTGCGCGACTCTGCGGGCGGATGTCTCGATCGAGTGATAAGAGGGCAAAGCGCGAATCGCCGATCGACAGGTGTCGGCGATCTCTTGCAGGTAGCCGGCGTCGCCCTGGTGCGGGTAGTGGGCGTAGTAGTCGGGATGCGCGGCGTCGCGGTCGAGCGCGACGAGCAGCACCTTGTGCAGCTGCCTGGAGTTCTGCAGCGGGGTCTCGTTTGGCTGCTCTGAGAGCGTGTCGACGTAGTCATACGCTGCCTGGAAGGCGACCTGTGCGCGTACGACCGTCGCGCGCCAGCGTCGCGGGACGAACGCGGCGAGCGCGGCCGAGCCCTCGATGTTCCCCCGCTTGATGTGTTGTGCTTGCAGTGCGAGCCGGCGGAGCTCGGGGTCGGGGATCGTTTCGGCGCGTGCACGCCAACGGCGCGTCTCGCAACAGACGCGGGGAAAGATGTCAAGCCAGTAGCGACTGGCTGCTGTCAGGAAGCAGATGCCCAGCGCGACGCGGCCGGCCTTGTTTGCTGTCATTGCGACAGCATCGCTGGTGGACTCGGTGTCTCACAGTTATTCTTGGAAGCTGGCACGCGCTGGCACGCGCGCGGCTGCTCGCCCGGGCACGGCAATTACTGCAAGCGACACGCATGTGATGATCGTGAGCGTCAGGAATACGAGGCCCAGTCCTAGTGAGAAAGGTGCTGGGAAGCCGACGGTGTGCTTCAGCCAGCGGCTGGCGAGTGCGTGTCCGTAGACGCCGAGAATCGCGCCGTCGAGACAGCCGATGCAGATTAGGATCGCGCTCTCGAGCAGCAGAGAGCGCCACAGCTGGCCCCCGTCGAAGCCGTCGCACTTGAGCGAGGCAAGTCGAGCGCGTCGTTGGAAGATCGCGGCGCTGAGCGCTGCAGCGATCGCCAACGACGTTGCGATCAGTAGGAGCGTTGCTATCTCTGTGAGGCTCTTGATGCCCTGTCGGGCGCTCGCTTCAAAGCTCGCCTTGCGCTGAGCGGCGGTCTCGACCAGCAGTCCTGGCCACGCGGCCAAGGTCTGTCTGATGGCGCGCTGAGCGGCTGCCGGCGGCGTGTCGGGCTTGAGCTTGACCTCGAGCGCGGTTGGCTTTGTGGTCTGCCAGTAACGGCGGTAGTCGACAGCGTTGAGCGTGATCGCCCCGGGCGGCCACCCGACGTTGGTCGTTATTGCCGCCACTCGCAGCGGTGCGAGCCCAGAGGGGGTCGGAAGTGCGAAGGTGTCTCCAATTCGCAGGCGGTGTTCTTCGGCGAATCCGTTGGAGAGCACGGCCCATCCACCAGCGCGCAGTCTGCGCGTTGCTTGAGCTAGTTCGCCGTGCAGCATCTGGCTCGCCTGGATCAACGCGCTGTCACCTGCTGGGCGGGCGCGGATCCACAGTCGGCGTGTGCCGACGTCGAGCAGGTCTCCCTGGTATTCGCGCACGGACGCAACGCCGGGCGTTCGCGCGATCGCCTGAGTTGCACCGTTGGCGTTGAAGCTGTCGATTGTCAGAAAGTTGTCATTTGTGGTAACCCAGATGTCGGCGGTGTCGAGGTACTGCACGACTGCTGAGTCCAGGCCGGCGATCAGGTCGTGGCGCGCGCCTTGGACAGCGACCATGCCGTAGACAGCCAGCGCGGCGATGCCGGCGAGCGCGACCGATCGTGTGGCGGTTGCATCGAGTTCCACGACAGCCAGCGCGAGCATGCTCCCTCGCATCCGCTCGGTCAAGGGTCGAAGCAGGTTGATCGCCAGCACGAAGATCGGTGGCACGAGGCAGAACGCGGCGAGCGCGAGGACCGCTCCTCCGACCGCGCTCAGCCCCGGCGCGAGCAGGACGATGATGCTGACGACTGCGGTAAGTCCGACGCCCACGAGCCCGAATCTGATCGTCGTGCGCCTGCTGATCCGCTGGCCGGCTTCCCCGCTCTCGCGCAGCACCGCGTCGGCTGGGCGCCCGCGACGTAGATCGACCATCGGCAGCAGCGAGGCGGTGACCGTTGCGAGCACACCGCATCCCAACGACAGCGCGACGGTCGTGAGCGGGACGACAGGGTGAGTCCCGATCGGGAAGGCGAACGTCAGGTAGCTCGGTACCTGCTGAAACAGCGAGCGTGAGAGCAGATCGCCGAGCAGTACCCCGACGATCGATGCGGCGAGTCCCAGCAGCACCGCCTGGGAGATGAGGATCAGCAGCACCTGTCGCGGAGCGAATCCCTGCTGGCGCAGCTCCGCCATGAACCGCCGGCGCTCGGGGACGGTCAGCAGCATCGCGTTGAGCGCCAGCAGAAAGCCGACCGTCGCGCTGACGGCGGCGAACAGGCTGGTCGACTGGCTGGTGGGGGTCGCGGTGGCTTCGAGAACCGGCAGTTCGTGTGTTGCCGGCTCGACGTTCAATCGTCCTGCGGCGAGCTGCAGAAGCCCCCTTTCGACGACTCTGGTTGCGCCGGGGAGTGGCTGTACGAGCACCTCGCTGACTCGGCCGGGCTTGCCGGTCAGCTGCTGAGCGAACTCGAGCAGCGAGACGGCGACCGGGTTGCTGGCGATCGGCCCGACCGCCTGGCTGCCGAGCACGGCGCGCACGCGGGTCGGATGGGCTTCCCCGTTTGCAAGCACCGTCACCTGTTGGCCCGGCTGCGCACCGACCGCTTCGGCGACCCCGGCCGGCAGACCGACACCGCCGTGGAGCAGCAGCGCTCCGGCCCCCAGCTGGCGCGTGGCTTCGCCTTTGAGCGCGACCTGTTTGGCGGTGAGCCCGATCAACTGGACGGAGTCGCGTCCTTTCGGACCGACGATCTGAACGTTCTCGCGCAGCAGCGGCGCGGCGACCTTGACCCCCGGCAGGTCACCGACCTGCTGAGCGACGGTTTCGCTGAATCCCTGCGACGAACGTGCGGCGAGCTGCAGCTGCGCGGCGCCGCTGACGCCTTTGATCAGCTGTCCGGTCGAGCCGATCAGGCTCGAGTTGGCGACCAGGACTCCGAACAGCAGCGCAACGCCGATCGCGATTCCTGCTCCCGCCAGCAGCTCCTGGGCCTTGTGGTCGCTCACGCGCCAGCGGTAGAGATCCAGCAGCGCGCCCGGTCGCAGACCGAGGATCCGCGGCCCCGCGAGCGCTCGGCGGCTCATCAGATCGCTACGCCGAGCGCGGCGTCCACACCTTCCCGCAGGCATCCGTCGCGGAGCGTGTGGACGCCGGACGCGAGCGATGCGGCCTGGGGATCGTGCGTGACGAGCAGCCCGGGTATGCCACGCTCGTGGCAGATGTCGGCGAGCAGCTGCAGGATCTCGTGGCCGCGCGCGGTGTCCAGGCTGCCGGTCGGCTCGTCGGCGAGCAGCAGTCGTGGCTCGTTGACGAGCGCTCTGGCGATCGCGACGCGCTGGCGCTCGCCCATCGACAGTTGCCCCGGAGTGTGCTCGACACGATTACCGAGACCGACGCGGAGCAGCCACGGGCGCGCGCGGAGCTTGGCTTCGCGCAGGCTCAACCCGGACCCGAGCAACTTGATCGCCGCGTTCTCCAGCACGGATGCGCCGGCGATCAGATGGAACGTCTGCAGGACGAGCCCGACATCTCGCAGGCGGTACGCGGCGCTCTCGCTCTCCGACAGCTCGGCGATGCTGTGCCCGTCGAACAGCACGTTCCCGCTGTCGGGACGCTGCAGCCCGGCGGCGAGCTGCAGCACGGTCGTCTTACCTGACCCGCTCGGGCCATACAGGGCTACCAGCTCACCGGGCGAGACGGTCAGCGAAATCCCGTCGACGGCACGCACCGTCTCCTCGCCGCTGAGATAATGCTTGACCAGAGCCCGGAGCTCCAGAGCGCTCACGCCGACCGCGGCCTATCGGGGAACTGCACGAGCGTCCCCGGCTGCTCCATCGCGCGCAACCTGCCGCCGTCGATCGACATCACTCGGCGCGCCTTGCGGATTGGAGCGAGCTCTTCCGAGGCGATCACGATCGCGATCTGGGATTGATGGCCGAGCGAGCGCAGCAGCTCGTAGAGCTCGACACCCTCTCCGGGGCGAAGCAGCACGGCGGGCTCGTCAACGAGCAGCACTCTGGGCTCGTGGACCAGCGTCTGGGCGAGCGCTACACGAATCCGCTCGTCCGCCGAAAGCCGCTCTGCCGGCATGTGCGCGCAGCTCGCGACGCCGACGCGCTCGAGTGCCTGCCACGCCGGCGCGCGGGCTTCGCGCAGGCTCATGCCGTCGCTCAACAGCGGCAGCGCGACGTGCTCGACCACGGGCTTGTTGCGCGCGGGACGCCAATCCGAGCTCAGCAGACCGATCCCGCCGCGGCGTTGCAGCCGCGTGCGGCGATCGGCGGACATGTTCGTCACGTCCTGCCCGTCGAAGCGGACCGTCCCCTCGTCGGGCTGCTCTCTACCGGCCATAACCTGCAGCAGCGTCGTCTTGCCGGAACGTCGCATGCCCCAGATTCCGAGCATGTCGCCGTCGTACAGCTCGAGCGACACGTCGTCGAGCACCGAGTTGTGCCCTCTGCCGTCCTGATAGCGCTTGCTGACGTGCTCGAGCGAGAGCAAGCTCACCGCGCTGTCCGCCTGTGCTCAGCCAGGTAGTCCTCGATCCATCGCCGCGCGATCGTCACCCATCTCAGCTCCGCCTGCAAGCCCTCGTCTACGGCGGCTCGCGTGAGGTTGATCGCGAGCGCCGCCCACGAGCCGATCGGAACCTCTGCTTCGTTGGTTCGGCGCAGCAGCTCGAAGCACTCGCGCTCATAGGCATCCAGTGCGGAGAGCAGCCGCGGCGCATCTTGCGCACGCGACACGGCGATCTTCGCTTGGAGCACCACGCGTACGGGCTCACGGCCGACGGGACCCTCCATCCACGCTGCCAGCGCCGCCTCGGCGGAGGTTGTCGCGGTGTAGATCTGGCGCCCGTGGCCTTGCCCACCGTGCGAGGCCCCCGGGGTCGACGCCGAGGACACGAGACCTTCTTCTTCGAGCCGTCTGAGCGCCCCGTAGACACTCTGGCGCGTGACGCCCCACGCCGGGCCGAGCCGCCGCTCGACCAACGTGGTCAGCATGTACCCGTGCAGCGCCTGCTCGCGCTCGCCGACCAGCAGGGCGAGCACGACCCCGCGCAACGGCGAACCGCTCAACTGCTCCCTATCCACGCTTTCTTGAGTCATCGCACCCCATCAAAAAGACGGCCCCTCGCCATTCCCCTAGTCATCGGGAACGATACGCTTCATTTGTGCTCCGCGTTAGCTTGACCAAAAAGATTTTGACCACCGGGCATTCCAGAGGCCGGATTATGCGCCTGCTGCTTCAGCGATGCTCGGCCGGGCATCGGGCTACTCGTCGTCCTCCGGCCGATCTCCCGAGCGGCGGGTCGCGGCGGGCCATCCGGAGTCGCGTCTATTACAGACAACCCGTAATGCGTGACTATTCAAGCGCGTCGGCAGTCGCCATCATTGCGTGGCGTTGATGAGACGCATGACGAAATCCACTGGGCAAACGCCCACTCGGGGCCTCCGCGAGCGCTGTTCGCGCTGTTCGCGGTCGAGGCGGGCTGCGGCTGTCGCGCGTGGGCCCGTGACGGCAACCGCGGTGCAGGGCTGCGTATCGCGATGAACGTCTCGATCGCCTTGACCAGCGGGCAGGTGGCGTCGGTGGTGCGCGCCGCGACGGACGGTGCTGATTTGATCGGGCTGCTCGCGTGGGCGGGCAGCCCCGAGGCGGTTCCTGAGGCGCTGGGACCCTTGATCGAGGACAGCGGCTATTCGCGATCGACGCTGCGGGCGCTGCTGGTGCTCTCAGCGTTCCCGGCAGACGGTACGCTCCGCTCGCTGTCGGACGTGGCGAAAGCGGTCGACTGCTCGCCGAGTACGACCCACCGCTATGTCGGCACATGGGTCGCGGTTGGGATGCTTGAGCGCGACCCGGACAATCGCCAATATCGCAGGGTCGTGCTGTCGCCGGAGGTTGTAGCGTGAGCGACAGGCTGACGATCCCGGCCGCGGTCGTGCGGTATCTACGCCGCGGTCTGATCGGGGAGCTCGATGCCGCGACCGAGCAGCTCCGGTTCCAGCTCGAACGAGACCCGATCGAGGCAAAGGCTTATCGCGAGGCGTTCGCGTCGATTACGGCGACCGGCATGCTGCTGGATGTGATCGGGGTGGCCGACGATCGGGTGCAGCGGGACGTTGAGCTTGACGTAAGCGACTCGCCGGATCGGGTGCTTCGAGCTCTGCAGTTGCAGTACGACCTCGAAGTCGCAAGGTTGCAGGATGCTGAAGCCTCGGGGGTGGTGCTTCCGCGGCGAGACGTTCCAGCGCTCGGGGACTGCGTTGCCGCAGTGCGGAAAGGGATCGACGAGGCTGCCCACTCGTCAAGCGCCGATGCCCGCGGCCGATAGCCGGGGCAGATCGCGCAACGATAACGGGGTAATCGGACTTAGCCTGGATCCACCGTTTCTGTCCGGTGGTGAACGGAGGATGACCTCCTGAAAAGGGCTTTGTAGCGGCTGTTTAGGCCAGCCGCGGCCCTCGTTCAGGAGGTCACCTTCATGGTGCACGATGACGGGACGGTCGGACTGGATGGTCTGCGGGTCGAGTTCGACGATGAGCGGGCCGTGCAGGGCGCTGGGGTGGCGCTCGTCGCGGCTCTTGCCGGCCGGTTGGGGATCGAGGCCTCGGCGGGTCGTCTGGTGCGGTTGCGCGGGGATCGGCCGGGGGCGGCGAACGCCGGGCGCAAGGTGATGGCGCTCCTATTCGCGATGGTGCTCGGCGCGGACAGCATCGATGACTGCGATGCGTTGCGGGCCGGGCGCACTCGGCGGCTACTCGGCGGCTGGATCCCGGCGCCGTCGACGCTTGGGACGTTCTTGCGCGCGTTCACGTTCGGGCACGTGCGCCAGCTCGATGCGCTGCTCGGGGAGGCCCTCGTGAGGGCGTGGCGGGCCGGTGCCGGGCCCGGCAAGAACCGGCTCGTGGTCGACGTGGACAGCTTCGTCGGTGAGGTGTGCGGCCGCCTGAAGCAGGGCGCCGCCTACGGCTACACAAGCCTGCTTGGCTATCACCCGATCCTCGCCACCCGCGCGGACACCAGGGAGGTGCTTCATATCCGGCTGCGCAAGGGGTCGGCGAACACGCAGAAGGGGATGCTGCGCTTCACTGAGGAGCTGATCGCTCGCGTGAACCGCGCCGGCGCAGACGGCGTCAAGCTGCTCAGGGCCGACTCGGGGTTCTGGAGCACCAAAGTGTTCTGCCGCCTCGAGCGGGCCGGCTGGCAGTACTCGATCGGCGTGCGGATGCAGAAAGGGATCCGTGAGGCCATCGAGTCGATCGGACCCGAGGCATGGCAGACGGTCGCTGAGTACCCCAAGGACGGTGAGGCCCAGATCACCGAGACCGTCTACGGCGGGCGGCGCCTGATCGTCCGCCGAACCCGGCTGGTCGGCGCGCAGGCTGAGCTGTGGCCCGACTGGAGGCACTTCGCGTTCATTACCAACCGCACCGAGGAGCTCGATGTCGTGGAGGCCGAGCATCGCGATCACGCCGTCGTGGAGCAGGTCATCGCCGACCTCAAAGACCAGGCGCTCGCGCACTTCCCCTCCGGCGAGTTCAACGCCAACGGCGCGTGGACCGTGCTCGGCGCGCTCGCGCATAACCTCCTCCGATGGACACAGCTGATCGGGCTGCCCGACAGCACCATCCGCGCCGCCAAGACCCTGCGCCGCCGGCTGCTGCAAGTCGCCGGACGCCTCACCCGCCACGGGCGCTCCTGGACGCTGCACCTCCCCGCCCGCTGGCCCTGGCACGGCGACTACCTCGACGCGCTCAACCGGATCCGAGCGCTCCCCGCCGCCTGACACCCGACCGGCGGGCTCCTCGAGGACAAGCAGGCCCTCCGCCCCGCTTGGCGTGCCCGCAAACGCTGCCAACACCCCTCCTCGCGACCGGCCAGGCGCATCACCCCGCCCACACACCACCGCCCACGACGATCAACCACCAATCCGAGCGGCCTCCCCCAACCCACACAGTGAATCGGTGGATCCAGGCTTAGTGGTCCGCCCAGTGCTTCGCATACCCGGGTCGGGCTGGCGCGCTGATCAGACTGGCTGCGCGCCGAGCCCGGCGAAGCGCGGGTCGCGGCGCTCGAGGAAGCTGCTGACCCCCTCGGCGAAGTCTGGTGCGGCGAACGAGCCGAACATCAGCCGGTCGGCCTCGGCGAGCGCCTCTGGGAGCGGGCGCTGCAGGTCCGCGTACACCTGGCGCTTCATCGTGGCCATGCTGGCCGGCGAGCAGTTAACGACCATCTCGCGCGCGTAGTCGAGCGTCGCGTCCAGCAGCGCCTCGGGCGCGAGTACGCGGTTGACCAGGCCGAGCTCGCCAGCCTCCTCGGCCAGCACGATACGACCAGAAAGCAGCAGATCCAGCGCGCGCGCCGGCCCGATCAGCCGCGGCAGCATCCATGAGATCCCGTGCTCGGCGATCAGGCCGCGGCGGGCGAACGCGGTCGTCAGCTTGGCTCCCGCGGCGGCGAAGCGCACGTCGCACATCAACGCCTGCACCAGTCCAATCCCGGCGCACGCGCCGTTGATCGCCGCGATGATCGGCTTAGGGATCGACAGCGGGAACGTCTGCTCGATGCGCTCCTCGGCGGCATCGTCCTGAATGTCGCCGTCGCCGATCGCCTGCAACTGCTGCATGTCGGCACCCGCGCAGAAGCCCCGGCCGGCGCCGGTCACGACGATCACGCGGACTGCCTCGTCGTGCGCACATGCATCGAGCGCCCGGAAGTATGCGTTCTCCATCTCGCCGGTCCACGCGTTCAGGCGGTCGGGGCGGTTGAGCGTCAACAGCGCCACGCCGTCTCGCACCTGCATCTGCACGACCTCGCTCATCCCTGCTCCTCCCGCTAGCGGTACGTCCGTCCGTCGAGCGTAGCGCGCGGTGGCCGGCGCCATCGCGCCGGTCGCGGCGCGCTGGTGGCAAGCTGTGGCGCGTGAACAGCTCCCACGACTATGTTCTGCTCGACGTGTTCACCGACACGCCGCTCCAGGGCAACCAGCTGGCGGTGTTCCCGGAGGCTGACCGCCTGTCAGCGCCGGACATGCAGCGTCTGGCGCGCGAGACGAACCTGTCGGAGACCGTGTTCGTGATTGCTCCCGAACACGGCGGCGACGCCCGCATCCGGATCTTCACGCCCGCGGCCGAGCTGCCGTTCGCCGGGCACCCGGTGCTCGGCTCGGCGGTCCTCGTCAGCGCCGCGCTCGGGCTCGAACAGGTGACGCTCGAGACTGCGGCTGGCCCAGTGCCTGTGCGCCTGAGCCGCCGCTCCGAGCGCGTCGCCGAGGGCTGGATGAGCCAGCCGATCCCGACGTGGGGACCGTTCGAACGCCAGGCCGAGCTGCTGGGCGCACTCGCCGTCGAGCGCTCGGGGCTGCCGGTCGAGACGTACGTAAATGGCCCTCGCCATGTGTACGTGGAGCTCGACAGCGAGCGTGCGGTCGCCGCGCTGGGACCGGATCTCAGTGTGTTGGTGGCGCTCGGGGAGATCGGCGTTAGCTGCTTCGCGGGCACCGGGACGCGCTGGAAGACGCGCATGTTCGCGCCCGCGTTGGGCGTGTCGGAGGATCCTGCCACCGGGTCGGCTGCCGGGCCGCTGGCCGTGCACCTTGCACGTCACGGCAGGATCGCGTTCGGTGATGAGATCGAGATTCACCAGGGGGCAGAGCTGTCACGCCCGTCGCTGCTGCGCGCTCGTGTCGACGGCTCGGCGGAGCGGATCGAGCGCGTCGAGGTCGGCGGCTCGGCGGTGCTCGTGGCGCGCGGTCGCTTCTTGCTCGGCTGACGGTCGCCGATTTGAGGGCTCGTATTTTCGCTATAGTGACATATAAGCGAAATGTCTGATACGGCGATGACAGGGAAGCGGCAGTACAGGATGGGCGTGCGGGCGCGCCGGTCGGAGGCGACGGCCAAGCGGATCCGTGAGGCTGCGCTGGAGCAGTTCCTGACTCGATCCTATGACGACGTCACGCTCGCCGAGGTCGCCGAGACGGCTGGCGTCACCGTCCCCACCCTGATCGCGCATTTCGGCCGCAAGGAGGACCTGTTTGTGGCGGCCTGCGAAGACGGGGTCAATCGCATCGCCGCGTCGCGAAACGAGGCTCCGGTCGGCGATCACCCCGGCGCGGTCCGCAATCTGCTCGAGAACTACGAGTCGGAAGGCGAATCGATCCTTCATCTCCTCGCCGAGGAGGATCGCTCCCCGGCCGTGCGCGCGATTACGAACGTGGGACGTACGTATCACCGGCTATGGGTCGAGCGGGTCTTCGAGCCGAGCCTGGCCTCGTCCGGGGGCGCGCGCAGAGAGCAGCTCGTCGTCCAGTTGATTCTCGCCACCGACATTCTTGCCTGGAAGCTGATGCGCCTCGACATGCAGCTGTCACGCCGCGACACCGAAGCGGCGATCGTGCAGATGATCGATGCGCTCACGGGAGGCAGCTGATGGCACGGGGAGGCAGCTGATGGCACGGGGAGGCAGCTGATGGCACGGGGAGGCAGCTGATGGCACGGGGAGGCAGCTGATGGCACGGGGAGGCAGCTGATGGCACGGGGAGGCAGCTGATGGCACGGGGAGGCAGCTGATGGCACGGGGAGGCAGCTGATGGCACGGGGAGGCAGCTGATGGCACGGGGAGGCAGCTGATGGCACGGGGAGGCAGCTGATGGCACGGGGAGGCAGCTGATGGCACGGGGAGGCAACTGATGGCACGCGTGCTGGTGTACACCACTCCTGGCTCCGGGCACGCCTATCCACCGATCGCCACCGCGATCGCTCTGCGCGACCGGGGGCACGAGGTCATGGTCCGCGTCGAGAGCGCAAGTGTGGACGCGCTCAGGCGTGCCGGCCTGTCGGCGGCAGCGATCGATCCGCGGATCGAGGCGGTGCGGCTCGAGGACTGGAAGGCCCGTACGTCGATGGGAGCGCTTGTCTCGGCGTTGAAGACGTTCGAGACGCGCGCGCGTTACGAGGTTCCCGACCTGCAGGCCGCGATCGAGGCTGAGCGTCCGGATCTCATCTGGGTAGACATCGTCGCGCTGGGCGCGGCGCAAGCGGCCGAGGCCTCGGGGCTGCCGTGGGCCCACTTCCTCGCGGCTCCCTACGCACGGCCGTCTCCCGGAGTGCCTAGCTACGGCCCGGGCTTCGCGCCGTCGAGCAGCCGGCTCGCCGCCCTCCGTGACTCGGGCATCGAGGCGCTCAAGCCGATTGTCTTTCGCTCTTGGTTGAACAGCCAGAATTCCCGGCAGGCGGCGCTCGGCCTGCCGGCGTTTCATCACTTCGAAGACTTCGGCCTCGCGGCGCCACTGCTGATCCACTTCTCGGCGGAGCCGTTCGAATACCCGCGCACGTGGCCGAGGAGCATGCGGCTCGTTGGCCCGGCCTTGTGGGAGCGGCCAGCTCCCGACCCCGAGTGGCTGGCAGACGAGCAGCGCCCAATCGTCCTGGTGACGGCCTCGACCGCGTTCCAGGACGACGCAGCCGTGATCAGGGTCGCGATCGAGGCCCTCGCCGAAGCGCCGTATGCGGTCATCGCCACCACGGCCGCACATGACCCCGGCGACTTCGACGTCCCGGCGAATGCCCGCGTGGAGCGCTATCTGCCCCACGGTCCGATCCTGCGCCGCGCTGCCGCGGTGATCTCCCATGGCGGCATGGGCACCACCCAGAAGGCGCTGGCCGCCGGCGTGCCAGTCTGCGTGGTCCCGTTCAGACGCGACCAGTTCGAGGTCGCGCGTCGGGTCGAGCACTGCGGCGCGGGGACAGTTCTGCGCGCCAAGCGCCTGCGCCCGGACCGGCTGCGCGGCGCGATCGAGCAAGCGATCGGATGCCGCGCGGGCGCCGAACTAGTCCGTGATGCATTCGCACGCGCGGGCGGAGCGGAGGCCGCGGCGGCGGCGCTCGAGGGCCTGCTCACCAGCCAGAGGCCGACGGCTGCTGCTATGTCCGCCGGCTCTCCAACGGCAAGCTAGTAGTGCTGGCACTCACCGTCTGCGAGCAAGCACCAGCACTGTGGCCCTGGCGAGCGCGGTGCCCAGCAATCCGCCGGCGACCGCGTCGGCCGGGTAGTGAACGCCGGTGTGAACGCGCGAGTAGGCGACGAGTGCGGCTAGCGCACGGATCGGGATCGCCTCCCGCGGCAGCACCGAGCCGACACCTGTGGCGAACGCAAACGCCGACGCTGAGTGGCCGGACGGAAACGACGTGCTCGCGGGCATCGGTGCGCGGCGGGGGAGTGGAACATCGCTCTGATCCGGCCGGCCGCGACGGCCGAGCGGTTTGATCAGCAGGTTCGCGGCCGCCGAGGTGACCGCCACCGAGCTGAGCCCCGCGACCGCAGCTTGGCGGCCGCGAGCGCCACGCGTGATGGCCAGGAGCGCGGCGCAGCCGAGCCAGATGCGCGACAGGTTGGCCGCCTGCGTCAGCCTGCGCATGTCTCTGTCGAGGCTCGGGGTCGGGGTCTGCGTGATCGCGGTGTACAGCGCTTCGTCCACCCGCTTGGCGTCGAGCAGCCATGCGAGAAGGCTGTGCGAGCGCGACGTCGGTGGGGGGTTTGTGGCGAAGATCGGCACCAGCGGCCATCCTATGGACGTATGACCGACCGAGCCGCGCCGCCCACGACCGACCGAGCCGAGCAGCAGATCCACTGGCGCGCGAGCGCGCGCCTGCAGGCGCTGGCCGCGCTCGTGCTCGCCGTGGCCACGCTCGCGCTTGCCGTGTTCGCGGCCTTCAGCCAGTTCCCGCGCGGCGCGCTGTTCCTGGCGTGCATCCCGCTCGCGCTGTTCGCCGCGCTGTACGGCCTCGTGCGTCGTGGCATCGCACGGATCCTGGGGCCACTCGTGGCGCTCGCGCTCGTGGGCATCTCCGTGGCGATCCTCGCCGCGCACGACGGCATCCTCACGATCCTCGTCACTGTCGGGGTGTTCGCGACGCTCGCCGCCGCGCGTGCCGCGTTTCGCGTGCGCGTCGTGCTCGCCAGCGCGCCGCGTCCGCGGCACGCTGTGCTGTTCTACAACCCGCGCTCGGGCGGCGGCAAGGCCGAGCGCTTCGCGCTCGCCGAGCAGGCAAGGTCGCGAGGCATCGAGCCGATCGAGCTCGTGCCCGGCACCGACCTGGAGCAGCTCGTGCGCGGCGCGGTCGAGCGCGGCGCGGATGCGCTGGCGATGGCCGGCGGCGACGGCTCCCAGGCGGTCGTCGCGGCGATCGCCGCCGAGCTGGCGCTGCCTTACGCGTGCATCCCCGCCGGCACCCGCAACCACTTCGCGCTCGATCTCGGCGTCGACCGCGACGACGTGGTCGGCGCGCTCGACGCGCTCGTCGACGGAGGCGAGCGGGTCGTCGACCTGGCCGACGTGAACGGTCGCGTGTTCGTCAACAACGTCTCGCTCGGCATGTACGCGGACGCCGTGCAGCGACCCGAGTACCGCGACGCCAAGCTGCGCACGCTGCTCGACGCGATCCCCGACGCGCTCGGACCGGAAGCGCAGCTGCAGCCGCTGCGCTGGACGGACGCCGACGGTTCAGAGCGTCAGAGTCGTGCGACGGTGCTCGTGTCCAACAACCGCTACCGGATGGGCAAGCTGATCGGCTCGAACACGCGCCCGCGCCTGGACGAGGGACTGCTCGGCGTGGTGGTAGTGCGCGAGCGATCCGACGGAGGAGCCCGACCGGGGATCGCCGAGCGACCGTGGCAGGAGTGGACGACGCGAACATTCACCGTCGAGGCCGACGCGCGGATCCCGGCCGGGATCGACGGCGAGGCCGCGCAGCTCGAGCCACCGCTGCAATTCCGCATCTGCCCGAACGCGCTGCGCGTCAGGATCGCCCGCGCGCACCCCGGCGCCTCGCCGTCCGCGATCGAGCCCGACGGTGTGTGGAGTGGCCTGCGTAAGCTCGTCGCGATCGCCGCCCGGCGCGGCTGAGCATCGGCCGTGCGCCGTCCGTTCGCCCGGCTAGCGAGGGTCGCGGCAGGCTAGCGAGGGTCGCGGCAGGTTAGCGAGGGTCGCGGCAGGTTAGCGAGGGTCGCGGCAGCTCACGGAGCGATGATCGTGCCCGGCTCGACGACCATGTCCATCTCCAGTTCGAACGTCATGCGCGTCGTCTGCGTGCTGACGCCGAGCTCCTGCGCGATCGGGTGGCTATCCAGGTGACGGACCGTGACCTGCCACTCGAGCAGCGAGGGGCGCATCGAAGCGCTCGTGATCTGAACAGGCGCCTCGACGAGCGCCTGGTAGCAGGCGCCGCCAGGGATCCCCGCGTCGCGGAACTGCTTGAGGAACACCTGCGTGGAGGTCTTGTGCAGGAGGTCTTTGACGAGGTCCTCGACGAACGCGAAATCCGGCCACGCGTGCGCTCCGCCATGCGTAGACGGACGCAACAGCAGGCGCACAAAATCCTCCGCCGACTGCCAGTCCGCCTCGGGGTCCTCCCTGCCGGTGCTCGCTGGTCCCGCCGTCGTCTCCGCAGCGGACCCACGCACGCGCGCGATCTCCAGCAGCGGGTGCCAGGCGGCCTGGTTCTGCGGTCTGAAATCGCCCCCGTAGACTTCGATCTGTACGGGGTCGCCGACGCCGCCCGTCGGGTCGAAGCGCCCCATCGCCTTCGGGTAGCCGAAGTCCTCGCGCCCGCCGAGGTACGACATCGGGTTGTCGACAAAGATGTACGGGATCGCCATGCAGAGTCGATCGGCGACGAAGCTCGAGCCCTCGCGGTGTCCGGCCGCAAGCGCCAGCCACACCGAGATCTGCGTCTCGGCGATCAGCCCCATGCGCTCGAAGCCCGGCGCCAACGATGAGACCTCGCCAAACGAGCCGGTCAACATCAGCACGTGGCTGCTCAACGGCCTGTACTCGACGACGCCGTCGGCAGCGGCATTGAACACGTCGTCGCACAGTGTCTCGATGCGTTTGCGGTCGCCCTCCAGCGCGAGTCCCTGGAAGCGTCCCTTGTTGCACGCGAACGGCGGTGGCGCGGTCGTACGCGTGCCGTACTCGATATATCGGGACTGGGTGCTCGGCCCGCTCCGCGCTGAGCTCGGCGGCCGGGTGGGCATAGGCTCGGGCTCGGGCTGACGCACACGGGAGCCGGGCTGCTTCGACGCGCCGCGCGCGGGTCCGGTCAGGGGATCGGTAAGCCAAGTCGGGCTCTCTCCCGTGAAGCCGCGTTCGTGACCGATCAGCGCGCGAGCAGCCTGCATGCCCGAGGTCATCGCCGCCTCCACGCAGCCGCCGTCGATGCCGTTGCGCGTCCAGTCGCCGGCGAGCACGAGGTTCTCGACGCCCGCTTCGTCAGCGCCGAGCCGATCGGCGACCAACTTCGCCGGCGTCAGCACATACAGCTCGCTGCCGGTGACGTTCGCCCGCCAGTACTGCGAGTCCAGACGCGCCGCGCCGCGCGCGTGCGTGTGATCGGCGAGCAGCCGCCAGTCGATCGCACCGGAGCTCGGTCGCACCGCCTGCGGCCACAGCGGGCCCACGTCACCTTCGAGGAACGCGCGGGCGTTGTCTTTCGCACGCGCGGTCGCTGCCTCCTGATTCTCACCCTTGCGCTCGTCCAACACACCGCAGAAATAGGCGATCCCGTGAACGCCGTCGGCGTCGGACCATCCCTCGCGCGGGATCAGGTGACTCATGTCGCACCACGTATCCAGCGGCTCGACGTAGCAGCCGACGACCGAGTCGGTGCCGTACGCCCAGCCGAGCTGCGGCGTCGTCTTCGTCAACCACAACTGAAAGGCTTGCGTGCGAACCGTCCTTGCAGAACTCAGCATCCGCTGAAACGGCTCATGACGCTCGGCGATTTCCGCGCACAGCGGCGGCAGTGCACCGACGGGGATCCCGAGTACAACAGAGTCGAAATCGCTGCCACGGCGCAGCGTCACGGCTTTGCGTTTCAACGGATTCGCCTCGCTCTCGAAGTTGACCCCGTCCTGCTTCAGCCGCTCGCCGTGCTTCAGCTGCTCCCAGCGCGGTTCGCTCGGCCAGCATTCCAGGCCCTCGACCTCGACCAGCGGATCGTAGGTGCCTTTGGTCAACTCGACCTGAGGTACGACCTGGATTGAATCGATCAGTCGTCCGTCATCGCTCGCCCCCAGATTGGTGACGGCATGGAAGAACTCGAATTTCACACCGCGCCGTTCGAGAACCTCGTAGAAGGGCGTCAGCACCGTGTCGCCCATGCCCGCCTGCATTTTGTAGATCACCGAGCCGCGATAGGTGAAGATCAGCCGCAGCAGGTCGTTGATCGCCGTTCCGGCCGCGACGTTGGCGTTGGCGATCACCCCTTCCGGATACCCGAACGCGACGTCGTAGATCGAGCGCAGCAGTGGCGAGCGAAGTTCCGGCGTGGCGCCGACGGTCACCTGCTTGGCGCCGTGCGCTGCCAGCCATTCGCACAGCTCGCGGTCGTTGATCGTCTCCCAGCCGCGCTCGAGCACCCCGTCCTCAACGACCCCCGCCGTCGCCGACGCGAACGTGTCGAACATCGTGAAGAACAGCCGCAGGTGCGGATCCTCCTCACAGCGCTCACGCACGACGAAATCCCACAGCCAGTCGCGGAAGCTCGTGAGCAGGATCGCCAGCAGATGCTCGCCCCACGGCTGCCCCAGGGGGCCGAGCTTCGGAACGCCCGGCAGCGGGCACGGCCGCCGCAGCGTGCCGAGCTGGCGGCCCGCGCGCGCCACATGGTGGGAGAGGTGCAGCAGGTTCTCACCGCCGCGCTCGACGATCCCCGCGCCCGCCCCCAGCGTCGCCGCAGCATCGAGCAGCCACGCCGGCGAGAGGCGCCGGTGGCCTGCCGCGGCGTGCGAGACCTCGGGCCGCTCCGCGGTAAGCGTCTCCCAGCGCTCGACCGCCCATCGGCACGTCCGCTCGGCGAGCTCCCAGAAGTCCGGCAGCTGATCGACGGCACCCGGAGTCTCGCCGTTCGGGGGTGCGATCAGCGAGAACGCCTCCCACCCCTCGCCCTGACGGTCATACAGCACGACCTCGTCGCAGCCCTTGAACGCGTCCTCGATCCTCGCAAGCGGATGATCCGGGGGGCGGCCCAGCTCTTCATACGCAGCGCGCATCGCACGGAAGGCGTTTTCGTAGAACCCGAACCACACGTGCAGCCCGTGCTCCTCGATGCGCCAGGAGCGCTCAGGATTGCGACCGCTCGCACACTTGCCGCCGAGGCGCCAGCCGAGCTGGTGAACGGTCACCTCAAAGCGCTCACGCAGCTCCGGCGTCGCTGTCAGTTCGAACGCGGCCGTGATCGCCGCCGGGCCGCCGCCCAGCACCGCGACCTTCTCGCGTCGAGTCTGCGCCTCCATCGCCTCCTGCGCTCGTGTAGACGCGCGCAGTCTACTCCGATTGGTAGCAAGCAATGTCATACTTCGGAATGCATGTCGAGGCATGTCGAAGCGGTGCGACGCGCGTGCCGGGCCTGGGGCGAAGGTGACGTCTCGACGATTCGCGAGCTATGCGCAGCGGATCTGACCGCCTACGGAGGTCTGCTGTGGCCGGAGGGCAAGGGTTCGGTGCAGGGCGTCGATCAGATCATGGCCGCGTTCGAGTCGATCATGGGTGCATTCGAGCGCAACGAGCTGATCCCCGAGGCGTTCCTCGAGGTCGGAGACATACTCGTCGCGCCGCTGCTCTGGCGCGGGGTCTCAGCGGCGAGTCAGGCGGTGGTCGAGCAACGACTCGTCGCCACATACGAGTTCAGAGATGATCAGGTCGTCTCGATCGCCTGGTTCGGTGGGCTCGACCAGGCGCTCGACGCGGTTGGGATTCCGTACTCGGCCGCCGAAGGCGTGCTCGTCGATCCTGAAAGCCCAGCGCGCTAGAGCGCAGGGCCCGCGCCGGCCGTCGCCTCCTGCGGCTTGTCTGCCGCGGTCGGCAGATCGTCGACCGCGAAGAACTCCGCGCCCTCGATGCTCACGTGCGGGACGACCCGATCGAGCCAGCGCGGGATCCACCAGTTCGCCTTGCCCGTCAGGATCATCACCGCCGGCACCAGCAGGCAGCGCACGACCGTCGCGTCGAGCACCACCGCCACCGCCAGGCCAACGCCGAACTGCTTGATCGTCGGGTCGCCGTTCAGCACGAAGCTGCCGAACACGAACACCATGATCGCCGCCGCCGCCGTGATCACCCGCGCGCTCGTCACCAGCCCCGACACCACCGATCCACGGTTGTCCTCGCCCGCGTGCACGTGCTCCTCGATCTGGCTCACCAGGAACACCTCGTAGTCCATCGACAGCCCGAACAGCACCGCGAACATGAACAGCGGCACATACGACACGATCGGCACCGGCCCGTCGAGCCCGATCACGCCGCTCAGCCAGCCGTACTGGAAGATCGCCGTCAGCACGCCATAGGACGCGCCGATCGACAGCAGGTTCATCACCGCCGCCTGCGCCGGGATCGCCAGCGTGCGGAACGCCAGGATCAGCAGCACGAAGCTCAGCGCGATCACCACCAGGATCTGCAGCGGCAGCTTCGCCGAGATCCTCGACGCCAGGTCCACGTATCCGGCCGTGCTGCCGCCCACGTGTGCCCGCAGGTCGCTGCCCTGCTCGGCCTTCGGGATCGCGCTCGAACGCAGCGTTTCCACGAGCTCCGCCGTCGCCGCGTCCGACGGCGCGGTCGTCGCGATCGCGCTGAAGTACGCGCTCGTGCCCGCCTTGTCGATCTGGATCGGCGTCGTCGCCGCCACCCCCGAGGTCGAGGAGATGTCATTCTGCAGGCTCGCCAGGCGCGGATCGCTGGCCGCCTTCGCCGGCGAGCCGAGCGTCACCGCGATCAGCAGCGGGCCGTTCACGCCCGGGCCGAAGTTCTGCGTCAGCAGGTCATACGCGCGGCGCGCCGTGGTAGACGTCGACAGCGCGCCGACGTCCTGCTGGCCGAGCGTCAGCGACAGCAGCGGGATCGTCAGCGGCAGCAGGATCGCCAGCGCCGCCAGCCCCGCCAGCAGCGGATGTCCCGCGATGTAGTTAGCCCACCGCGACCACAGCCCGTCGGCCGCCTGTCCGGTCGCCTGTGCGGTCGCCTGTGCGCCGGGATCGTTGTCGCGTACCCGCCCCGAGTTGATTCGCCCGCCCGTCGCCGCCAGCACCGCCGGCAGCAGCGTCAGCGCAGCCAGCACGCCCACCACCACAGCGATCGCCGCCATCAGGCCCATCGTCGTCACCAGCGGGATGCCCGCCACCGCCAGCGACACCAGCGCGATCGTTACCGTCCCACCAGCGAACAGCACCGCGCCGCCCGACGTCGCCGCCGCACGCGCGATCGAGTCGTCCAGCTCCAGGCCCTCCGACATGCCGCGGAAGTGGCGCGTCACGATGAACAGCGCGTAGTCGATGCCCACGCCCAGCCCGATCATCGTCGCCAGCGTCGGCGCCACCGTCGGCACCGTCAACACGTGACCCAGCATGCGGATGATCGCCAGCGTCAGCGCCAGCGCCAGGATCGCGTTCGCGATCGGCAGCAGCATCGCGACCACCGTGCCGAACGTAAACGTCAGGATCGCCATCGCCGCGAGGATCCCGATCAGCTCACTCGACTCGGTCGCCGGCTTCGACACCTTCTGGCCCAGCTGGCCGCCCGTCTCCACCTCAAGGCCCGCCGACTTCGCCGGGTCCGCGCGGTCGATGATCGCCTGCGCTTCGTCCGTCGACAGTTCGCCAGGCGGGACCGCCAGCGTGACCGACAGGTAGCCCGTCGCCCTGTCCTTGCTCAGCGCCGAGGCGCCCTGCGGCGTCAGCGGGCTGATCACCGACGCGACGTTCGCGTCCTTCGCCACGTCCGCCGCCGCCTGTTCGATCGCGCCCGCGTACTTGGAGTCCGTCAGCTTGCCGCTCGACGCGTGCAGCACGATCGGGCTCGACCCGTTCGCCTGATCGGGGAACGACGCACTCAACGAGTCCGTCGCCTGCTGGCTGTCCGTGCCCGGCAGCGACAGGTTGTCGTTCGTGTTATCGCCCAGGCTGTGCGACACGGCGACCAGCGCGATCGTCACCACGAGCCAAACGCCGATCACCGCGAACCTGTTGCCCACGCAGAAGCGCCCGACCCGGTGCAGGAGCGCCGTCACGGCCCCGCATGCTATAGCCAAGCGAGCATGGGCTCAGACGACGGGATAGCGATACAGGGGGCGCCCGCGCACGTGCACATGAGCGTCGCGGAGCGCGTCGCGCTGGGCAAGCAGCGGCGGGTCGCCGCACCGCGATCGAGCCATGGCGGATGGCAGCCGGCTCCCCACCGGGCCAACCCTATTAATCATCTTCAAGAGCAGGCGGACAGCCGCGTCGCCGAGCTCGTGCCCGTCCGCTACGGGCGGATACTCGCCTCGCCGTTCGCGTTCTACCGCGGCGGGGCGCTGATCATGGCTGCTGACCTCGCCGACACGCCGTCATCCGGGCTGACCGTGCAGACGTGCGGCGACGCGCACCTGTCGAACTTCGGCGTGTTCGGCTCGCCCGAGCGCAAGCTGATGTTCGATATCAACGACTTCGACGAGACGCTCCCCGGCCCGTGGGAGTGGGACGTCAAGCGGCTCGCCGCCAGCTTCGAGATCGCCGGACGCGAACTCGGCTTCGCCCGCTCTGACAGACGCGCCGTCGTGATCGCGAGCGTCAGGGAATACCGCGAGGCGATGCGCCAGGCCGCCAGCATGACCACGCTCGACGCCTGGTACGCGCACCTGGAGATCGGCGAGGTGCTCGGCTGGATCCGCCGTGAGGTGGGCGAGCAGCGGCTCGGCAAACGCGAGGCCAAAGAGGCCCGGCAGGACGTCGCCCGCGCGCGCTCACGCGACAGCGCCCGCCAGTTCGCCAAACGCATCCGCGAAGTCGACGGCCAGCTACGGATCGTCGCCGACCCGCCGCTGAGCACGACCCGTTGTTCCTGCAGGCCAAGGAGGCGCAGCCGTCAGTACTCGAGCGCTTCGTCGGACGCAGCCGGTACGAGAACCACGGGCAGCGGGTCGTCGCCGGGCAGCGCTTGATGCAGGCCGCCAGCGATATCTTCCTCGGCTGGCAGCGCGTGCTCGACGTCGACGGGCAAACCCGCGACTACTACGTGCGCCAGCTGCACGACTGGAAGGGCAGTGCCGAAGAGGACACCTTCCGCGTCCCCGGCGCCACGCTCTACGCGCGTATGTGCGGGCTGACGCTCGCGCGTGCGCACGCGCGCTCAGGCGACCGCATCGCGATCGCCTCCTACCTCGGCAAGGGCGATGTGTTCGACCGCGCGATCGCCGACTTCTCGGCCGCCTACGCCGAGCAGAACGAGCGCGACTATCAGGAGTTCGCCAGCGCCGTCCGCTCGGGCAGGGTGATGGCTGTTACTGGGGGGTGGGGGCTTGCAAGGGGGGTGGGGGTGTTCCGTTTTACAGACTACGGTAGCCATCGTATATACATTGTAAATACGATGGCTACCGGACGCTATCTGCGCGACACCAGAGCGCACACTACGTAACTACCATGGCTATACCTTCGTCAGAGAGAACTGCTTGCTTCTCTCCATGATCTTGATCTCGAAGTGCTGCATCAGATCCTTACGCCCCCAGAGTGCGATCTGGCAGCCTTCGACGAAGCAAGGGTTGATCTCGAATGCAAAATCTGGGATCTCCGGTATCACGGCAGTCGATGGCTTCGTTGCCTGGTGCATCGTTACGCTGCCACCGACGCCAGATCCTTGCTGGGAGGCGATGTCTGCCGGCGAGTAACCCATCAGCGGCGCGTAGCCCGCTGGGAGGACCGTGCCGTCGGCCCCTGTATCGATCAGGCCAGGAATCGGTCCTTTGGCGCCACCGGGTCCCGTGACCGCGAGAACCAGGAACGGGCGTAGCTCGCCTAGGCCTAGCTCGCGGTACGCGACGATCAACTCCGGCATAAAGCGGGTCAGGCACGGCGGCTCAGAAAAGGAACGCTGACGACCCCGCGTCGGGGACCGGCATAAGGAAGTCGTCCTGTTTGACCTCGGGCTTGTTGCGTAGTTCGACCGAGTCGAGAGCGTCTGCGATCACCTTGCCGTCGCGGATGGCAACCCAGCTTCCTGCATATCTCGTGAGGTCTTCTAGGACCTCTGGTCCTTGGTGGACGGCTACCATTCAAGTCTCCGATGTGATGTGGTCAGCCCAGGACAGGCATCGGGTGGACGGCTTGGGAAGGCTCCTCATCTGCCCCTATCCTGGACGTTCAGCGTAGCGATCATCTTAGTGTGGCGCAACAAGGGGACTGAATCACCGCGTCGTCCGTTCTTCGCCTCCCTGCCTGTAGTTCCTGCGCTTCTATGTCCTGATCTCGGTCTCCGCATTGCGATAGCGGTCCCAGATGTGCCCCAGGACCGCGCACACGATCACCACGCCCGCGTATATGAACAGCCACGTGACTATCCCGAACGCGATCCCGATCAGCCCGTAGCGTTCCGCGTTATGCGTGAAGATCTTCGGTAGGAACAGGCCCGTCCCGATCGAGTACACGGTGATCCCCATAGCGGTCAACAGGCCCGTCGGCAGCATCCGCCGCCACGGCACGCGGCGCCCGAGCAGCACGTACGGCGTCCACACCCAGAACACCGCGCCGACCGCAATCACCGTGGCCCCGTACAGGAAGCCGATGTTGCTGCTGTGCTCGAGGTCGCGGATCGGCGACAGCAGCGACGTGTACACGATGAAGCCCACGATCCACGTCGCCTGACGCGCGAGCGCTTCAAAGGTCTCCGGGTGCAGCCGCCACACCGTCAGGTACATCCGCTGCATGCCGCGCGTGAAGCTGAGCACCGAGTACAGCAGGATCACCACCCCGACCACGCTGATCGCGCCGCGTACCTCGCCGCCGCTCGCGAACAGCGTTCGCGTTGCCTGCGCACCCGTGCCCGACAGGCCCAGTCGCAGCACCAGATCCTGGCCGAAGTTATCCGAGCCGGGGACGATCGCCTTGAGGATGATGCTCAGCGGGATCACCGCCACGAACAGCTTCGACGCCAGCGCCAGCGCGCGGTCGATCACCTCGATGCGCACCATCTCGTTGAGGATCTCGCCCGCTAGTGACCCCTCCGCGCGCTCACGCAGCTGTTCGAGACGGGCGCGCAGCTTGTCCAGCGCGCTCACACCAGATGACTCATCGCTTGGAATCCTTGCCTCCAGTCCGGTCGCAGGCGGACTATGCTCGCACGAACACTCAGGAGCGAGTTGGGGGCTGGCCAGTGAAGGCGAATCACCTTTCGATTGCCGAGCGTGTCGCTCGCGGCCGTGACGCGCGTGAGCAGGTCCCACGCTCGAGTCACGCCACGTGGGAGCCGCCGACCCGCAGAAGCGACCCGGTCGAGCTGCTGGAAGCGCAGGCCAAGACACGCGTCGGGGAGCTCGTGCCGATCCGCCACGGGCGCATGCTGGTGTCGCCGTTCACGTACTTCCGCGGCGCGGCCCTGCCGATGGTCTCAGACCTTGCCCACACACCCAGTTCGGGGCTCACCGTCCAGGCATGCGGGGACGCGCACCTGTCGAACTTCGGCATCTTCGGCTCGGCCGAGCGCCACCTGTTCTTCGACGTCAACGACTTCGACGAGACGGCACCCGGCCCGTGGGAGTGGGACGTCAAGCGGCTCGCCGCCAGCCTCGAGATCGCCGCGCGCGAGAATGGCTTCACGCGCAAGCAACGCGCGAGCATCGTGCGCCGTGCCGCTCGCTCCTACCGCGAGGCGATCGCGCAGTTCGCACAGATGGCGATGCTGTCGGTGTGGTACTCGCACCTGGACATGGACGAGATGCTGCCGCGGTTCCGCTCGCTGCTAGACGCCAAGCAGACCCCGAGCGTGTGGAAGGCGATCAACAAGGCGCGCGCCCACGACAGCCATCAGGCGTTCGACAAGCTGTGCCACTTCGACGAGGGCGAGGCGCGGATCATCAGCGACCCACCGCTGATCATGCCGGTCGAGCAGTTCGTCGAGGGCGTCGACCCCGAGGTGCTCGAGCAGACGATGAGCAAGATCATCCGCTCCTATCGGCGGACGCTGTCTCCCCATCGTCGCCACCTGCTCGACGACTACCGGCTCGTGCATCTCGCGCGCAAGGTCGTCGGGGTCGGAAGCATCGGCACGGACGCGTGGATCCTGCTGCTCGTCGACGACCAGGGCTCGCCCCTGTTCCTGCAGGTCAAGCAGGCGGAGGCGTCCGTGCTCGAGCCGTTCACCTCCAAGAGCGAGTTCTCAAACCATGGCCGCCGGGTCGTCGTCGGCCAGCGCCTGATGCAGGCCTCGAGCGACATCTTCCTCGGCTGGGAGCGCTTCGACTGGGACGGCGACACGCGCGACTACTATCTCCGCCAGCTGCGCGACTGGAAGGGATCGGCGGACGTCAGCGGGATGACCCCGGCCGGGATGAAGCTGTGGGGGGAGATGTGCGGTTGGACGCTCGCGCGGGCGCACGCGCGCACCGGCGACCGCGTGGCGATCTCCTCCTACCTGGGGAAGTCAGACGCGTTCGATCGCGCGATCGAGGCGTTCTCGGTCGCCTACGCCGAGCAGAACGAGCTCGACTACCGCGCGCTGCAGGACGCCGTGGCCAGCGGCCGGCTGGCCGCCGAGCACGGCCTGTAACCGCCGAGCACGGCTGTGACCGGTGAGCAGAGGCTGAGCCGCCCGTTCGGCGCGGCGCGCCGGTAGGCTTGCCTTCAGTGAACTTCAAGATCACGCACCACTCGACGTTCAAACCGCCCGCCGACGCGCTCGAGCTGCTTGCGCAGCGGCTGGGCCCGAGCCGTGATGACGTGTCGTTCGCCAAGGTCGGCGCCGTGATCAAGGCCACCACAGAAGACGATTCCCCGGTCGCGATGACGAGCGACGAACGCGTCGACATCGGCCGCCGCGCGGTCCTGGCGATCGTGATCGATGTCTGCGAAGGGTCGCCCGAGCTGCAATCGGACTGGTTCGCGGTCAGTTTCGAGGGGTAGCAACGCGGACACCGTGCTACGGTGCATACATGTCGGTAAACGTGTCTGTGCGCCTTGATGACGCCCTCGCCGAGAGCCTACGGCTACGGGCGCGAGCAGCCGGCGAGACCCTCTCAGATCGCCTGCGTCGCTACGCCGAGGAAGGAACGCGTCGCGAGGAGCATCCGTTGATCACGTTTCGTGATGGACCGGCGGGCCGACGTGCAGGGCTGCTTGGCGGGCCCGACGTATGGGAGGTCGTGATGTGGATGGAGGATCTGACAGGAGAGCCGGATCCGCTTGCCACGCTCGTCGAGGACTCGATCCTCACACGGTCGCAGGTCGACGCTGCTCTGCGCTACCGCGCCGCCTACCCCGACGAGATCGCGGCGCGCATCGAGCTGCACCGTCACGAGACTGCATCCGCTGACCAGCATTGAGGCTGCTCCTGGACGAGATGTATCAGGCCGCTTTGGCCGATGCACTTAAAGACGCGGACATCAGTGTCGCCACGGTGCTCGAGCTCGGGCTCGCCGGGACCCCCGATCCTGAGATCCTCGCGGCTGCGATCGCAGGCCGGTACACGCTCCTCACGGAGAACGTCGCCGACTTCGCGCGCATATCTGGCGAACATCTCAGCTCTGGCCGGCATCACCCGGGCGTCCTGATCGCGCTCTCGTCCCGATTCTCGCGCCGACCGTCCGGCATCGGAGCGATCGTCTCCGCGATCCGCGCAATAGCGGATCAACAGCTCGACGATCGCCTGTTCTATCTCCAATTTCCAAGCGACGCTGATCGTTCCTGAGACCGGACACCCCAGCACCGGCGCAGCGACGGCCGCAGACGTGTTTACTGGGAACGTCGATGAGGCGCGGCGACCAACACGCGGCCGGCGTGCGAGACCGCGCACACGTTTCCCCCCGAGCGCCAGAGCGCGGCCGTGGCCGCGTGCCTGGAGCGGCGGCGCGCACAACGTCGATACTTGCGCTCGTCCTCGTCTTCGTCTTCGTCTTCGTGTTGGTGCTGGCCGGCGTCGCCCAGGGTGCGAAGCGCAAGCCGCGCCATCCACGGCCGGCCCCGCTGCCTGTATCGGTGTCGGTCGACGCCAGTCATCCCGGGATGACTGTCGGGCAGGAATTTCTCGGGCTCTCGTTCGAGGTCTCGAGCCTGCGCCAGATCGCCGGGTACGCAGGCGGCGGCGACCTGGTCGCGATGCTGCGCTCACTCGGAACTGGCGTGCTGCGCTTCGGTGGCGTGTCGGCCGACACCCAGGTCGCGTGGACCGATGCAGAAACGCCCCGCCCGGCGTGGGCGTTGCACGTGCTGGAAGCTGGAGATCTGCGCGAGCTCGCGAACTTGGCCGCCGAGAGCGGTTGGCACGTGCTGCTGACGATCGGCTTCGGTCACTACGAACCGGAAGCCGCCGCGCGCGAGGCGGCGGCCGCGAAGGCCGCCCTCGGCCCGTGGCTTCAGGGAATCGAGCTGGGCAACGAGCCGAACGCCTACGCGCTGCACGGCCTGCGCCCGGAACCGTGGTCGTTCATCCAATACGACGAACAGGTGACCGTGTACCGCAACGCGATCGAAGCGGCCGCCCCGGGTATCCCGCTGGCCGGCCCCGACTCGTCCGGCTCGAGCGCCTACGAAAGCTGGGGGCTGGATGAGGCGATCGACCAGAAGCCCGCGCTGCTGACCGGACACCACTATCCGCTCGGCTGCGCAGAACAGCCAGCGCCGAGCATCGAACGACTGCTCAGCCCGAAGATCCGTCAGCGCGAGGGCAACTCGGTGCGCCGCTACGTCGCGATCGCACGGCAGAGCGAAGTTCCCTTCCGCATGGATGAGACGAACTCAGTCTCCTGCGGGGGCGTGGCCGGCGTGAGCAACACGTTCGCCTCCGCCCTGTGGGCGGTCAACTACCTAGCGCAGGCGATGTCGTTGGGCGTCTCCGGCGTCAACCTGCACGGAAACCCAGCCAACTGCAACGGCTACTCGCCCGTGTGCGCCGCGACCCCCGAAGCTCTCGCGGCCGGCGCACTGGGCGCCCAACCGGTGTGGTACGCGCTGCTGCTAGCTCGCCAACTGGTCGGCGAGCGCCCCGTGCCGACAGGTGTGACAGCGCCAGGGAAGCCGAACGTCGTGGTCAGTTCGTTCGTCGCCCCGGACGGCGCGCTGCGGTTCGTGGTCGTCGACGACGATCCGCGGAAATCGCGCAGCGTGGCGGTGCGTCTGCATGTCGGCAGCCGCTTCGCCGGAGCGAGCATCATGTCGCTGACCGCACCGTCGCCGACCTCGCTCTCGGGAGTACGCCTGGGGGGCGTCGCGGTCGCCTCCAACGGCATCTGGAGCGCGCCCTCCAGGCTGCCCGTCGTGCCGAACAGGAATGGAGTGATCACCGTCGGTCTCAACCCGTCGAACGCCGCCCTGCTGACCGTCTCACCGGCGACGGGCTAGAAGACTCCCGCATCCAACCGAGGCGCGAGCGGTATCGTCAGCGTCGGTGAGCGATCGCGATCTCGACGTCGTCGTGTTCGGCGCAACCGGCTTGACGGGGCGCAGCGTCGCGGCGTATCTGGCCGAGCGCTCGAACGAGACCGGCGTGCGCTGGGCGGCGGCAGCGCGGGACCCGGGCAAGCTGACGCGCGTGCTCGGCGAGATCGGCGTACGTCCACCGGCGACGATCGCTGCGGACGTCGGCGATCCGGCATCGCTGGCGGCGATGGTCTCGCGCACCCGCGTGGTACTCGACCTCGTCGGCCCTTACACGCTGTACGGGCGGCCGGTGATCGACGCGTGCGTCGCCGGCGGCGCGCACTACGTCGACCTGACCGGCGAGCTCACTTTCGTACGCGAGATCATCGCCGACTTCCAAGGGCCCGCGAGCGCCGCCGGCGTCAAGCTCGTACAGGTCTGTGGCTTCGAGGCGCTGCCACCGGATCTGATGGTCGCGCTCGCCGACGAGCGCGCGCGAGAGCGCTGGGGAGAGGGCCTGGCGGAGGCCGACATCGAGGTCACGATCGTCCCGCCGCCCGGTCTCCCGCGCCCCTCCGACGGAGTGTCCGGTGGCACGTTCCAAAGTCTGACCGCCGCTGCGCAGGCGCAGGACGCCGCGTCGATCACCGATCCGGCGCTACTGATCACCGACCCGGCGATTGCCGCGGCGGTTCGTCGCGTCAGCCCGATCACCGTGGCGCCGAGGCGAGGCGCAGACGGAGTGGTGCTCGCGCCGATGTCGCCCGCCGCGTTCATCAACCCCGCAGTGATCCATCGCAGCGCAGCGTTGATCGCCGCCGCCGCTGGGCGTCCGGCGGAGCCGTTTCGCTACCGAGAGGCGATGGCGCTCGGCGGCGGCACGCTCACGCTGCCGCTCAGGTGGACCGTCGCCGGCGCGCTGTCGGCGAGCCAGGCCGGGATTCGCGCGCTCGCGCGCGCCAGGCCGGCGGTCCGCGGGCCGGTCGCCAGCGCGCTCGGCAAACTCGGCCCGGGGTCGGGCTTCGGCCCCAAGGGCGAGCGCCTCGAGGAATGGCATTGGACGATGGTCGCGCACGGACGCACGAGCTCAGGGCGCTGCGTCGACGTCCGCCTCGACGCGGACGGGCATCCCGGCTACCTCTCGACCGCCAGGCTGCTCGGCGAGGCGGGCATCCTGCTCGCCGAAGACGCAGCGACGCCCGAGCGAGCGGGCTGCCTGACTCCCGCGGCCGCCCTGGGCACCGCCTGCATCGAGCGTTTCGCTCGCGCCGGGCTGCGGTTTTCGATCGTCGATTGAGCTGGCCGACCGGGGCCGGATCGGACTGCGGTCAGCGATCAGACGCGGGACCGGCGCCGTCCGGTGCGATCGCGCGCGCGACAGCGACGAGGGCATCGACCAGCGCGTTTGGGCTGTCCGCGCGCCAGACGAGCGATAGGATCGCCGGGCGAGCGTCGAGCACGGGCAGCGCAACAAGTGCGGGCATCACCTGCTGGACGAGCTTCGCATCGCACAGCGGCACGGTCGTGATCGCCTTGCGCGCCGTCATCACGCCAAGCATCTGCAACGACGTCGCAGCGCGATCGACGGTCATCGAGCGAGGCGGCTCACCGCGGTGGTCATCGAGGCTGTGGAAGCCGGCCCACTGCGGCTGGACCTCGGGGTGGTAGCTGACGAAGGTCTCGTCGAGCACGTCCGCGACGTTCAGCTCGGCCCGCCGCGCGAGCGGATCTGCGGCCTGCGCGACGACCGTTCTCGGCTCCGCGCGCAGCGCCAGCATCTCCACGCGGGGGTCGGGCGCAGGTGCGTGGCAGAAGGCCACGTCGACATCCTCCAGCCACGAGGCGGTCTTGCCGCGGGGAAACGGGAGGTCCTGGAAGGCCAGCTCGGCCTCCGGGTGAGCCGCGGCGAACGCCGCGAACAGCTCGGGGGCGCTGATCGTCGGCGGCGGCCCGACGAACCCGATCTCGAGAACGCCCCGCTCGCTGCGCGACAGCGTCCTGGCGCTCAGCGCAGCGGCCTGCTCGCTGGCGACGGCGGCGCGCGCCTTCGGCAGGAACGCTTCACCCGCAGAGGTGAGGGTGACGCCGCGCGCGTGACGCTCGAGCAGTGCGACGCCCAGTTCGGACTCGAGCTGGCGGATCGCCTGCGTCAGCGCCGGCTGCGCGATATGGAGCTTTGTCGCCGCGCGAGTTATCTGGCCCTCCTCGGCCACCGCGAGGAAGTAGCGCAACTGCCCGCGCTTGAAATCCACCGTCGCCCGCCGCCTCGTGTCAGGCGCTCACGAGGCGATCTTTTGCGCCCTCGACGATGCTCCGCGCGAACGTGCTGAAGTCGCCGGCCAGTGGATTTCGACGGTCCGCGTGCCCGACCAGCACGATCGCGGCCGGCTCGGCGCCGCGCAGCGGCACCGCCACCATCTCTGTGGCGGAATTGGGGATCAGGCTGGCGACGGTGGTTGGGACGGTGGTAATCGCGCAACGCACAGCGAGCGCGGCCAGCACCTCATGTGGGCTGGCCGCCCGGTCGACAGTCACGTTCAGCGGCGGGGAGCCTCGATGGTCGTCGAGGCTCCAGAAGCCCGCCCAGGAAGGCTCGACCGATGGGTGAAGGCCGATGAACGTCTCGTCGAGCACCTCGGCGACGGTCAGCTCTTCGCGACGGGCAAGCGGATGCCGGTGCGGTGCGAGCACTACTCGCGGCTCTAGGCGCAGCGGTTGAGCCCACACATCAGGATGGGCCAGCGGTCGATGACAGACCGCGATGTCGACCTGGGACAGCCACGACGACGTCGGGGCGGACGGGAACGGCAACTCCTGGTAGCGGATGTCGATGTCGGGGTGCGCGTCCGCGAACGCTTCCAGCGGTGCGGGGCTGTCGAGCCCCGGTGGGGTGCCGACGAACCCGAACTCGATCGTTCCTCGCTGTGCGCGCGAGAACGACTGCGCTGATCGGGCTGCATCCTCGGCGGCCGCCACGGCCAGGCATGCCTTCTTGTAGAAGCTCTCACCGGCGGTCGTGAGCGTTACGCCTCGCGGATGACGCTCGAGTAGTTCGAGCCCGAGCTCCGACTCGAGCTGGGCGATCGCGTGTGAGAGCGCGGGCTGCGCAAGGTTCAGACGTCGCGCGGCGCGCGTGATCTGACCCTCATCGGCGACCGTCACGAAATATCGCAGCTGCCCGCGTTTGAATGGCATCGTCGATCAGGCGGGCGGGGCACTCGTCGGGGCAGTTCTGTTGGCACGAACCCTGTGCATGGCGCGAAGTCTACTCGCCGTGCGAGCCCGGCATCCCGGCGCCGTCGGGCGCCGGGATGCGCGTACCGAGCGCTCGACCCGATCGCGCATCTGAATTCCTTATATCAGAATCATCAATATCTATTTGACTTTTAGCCACAACTGGCGGAACGTCTCGGGCAGCTTGGCGCCCCCCTGGAGGCACCCTCCAATCGCTCAAATCCTCTCGTCATCGTGCTCTTCATTCTGATCTTGATCGGCTGGTCGACCGTGGCGACGTGCTCCGTCTCGGTATGTCGCGCTGCGGCGCAGGGCGACGCGCTCCGGGCGGGCAGAAAAGCAGTGGGCGCTGAAAGCGCGCGGTAGGGCTCAAGTGATGAAACGCAGCTGCCGATCCGTCGAGCATGGCGGGCGAGCCGTGCACTGGCTCGATCGCAATCGGCCCCGGCGGCGTTCTCACGATCGGGACCGAGAGCCGTCGCGGTCACGTTTCGCCGTCGCGTATCCGCCGTCGCTGGCTCGCGCAGGCCTACGCGGAGCGCAGGTGCCTCGAAGGACTCGCGGGTGTTCGCGTCGATTGCCTGCTCGTCCTGAGCGACGCGTACATCGTCGGTAAGCCGGTCTCGCGAACGTAGGGCGACCTATGATCGCCCGGGTGGGCTCAGCGGACCCGGGCAAGTTCGTGCTCAAGAGCGCGCTTCGGGCGGCGATCGTGGTGCCGTCAGCGTTCGCGGTCGGGCTGCTGGTGATCGACGTCAAGCAGACTGCGCTGTTCGCGGCGTTCGGCTCGATGGCGCTGCTCGTGTTCGTCGACTTCGGCGGTTCCCGGCGCATTCGGCTGCGTGCTTACCTGCTGTTGCTGGCGGCGGGCGTCATGCTGATCGTGCTAGGAACGTTGTGCTCGCAGTCGACCTGGCTTGCGACGCTCGCGATGGGGCTCGTCGCGTTCGCGATCCTGTTCGCGGGCGTGCTCAACGACTACGTCGCCGCGGCACACGCGGCGGCGATCCTCACGTTCGTGCTGCCGGTGATGGTCCAGGCCGACGCGGCGGGGATTCCCGCTCGGCTCGCCGGCTGGGGGCTCGCGGGAGCGCTGTGCATTCCCGCGACGCTGCTTCTGTGGCCGGCGCGACCGCGCAGCGCGATTCGCCGGGGCGCGGCGCGCGCGGCACGCGCGCTGGCCGAGCTCGCGGAAGCCAGGTCGCGGGGAGATCGCGAAGCGGCCGAGTCGGCGGCCGAGGCGGCGCACGAGGCGACAACCGCGGTGCGCGACAGGTTCGTCTCGATGGCGCAGCGTCCGAGCGGGACGGCAGGGCCGACCGCTGCGCTAGCTCGCGTGATCGAGGATCTCGGCTGGCTGAACCGCGCCGCCGATCGCGTCCCCGCGCTCGGTGGCGCCGACGCCCCGTGCCCGGCGGAGCATGCCGCGATCGCCGCGGCGGCGCCAGGCGCGCTACGCGACGTGGCCGCCCGGCTCGACGGCGGTCCATCGCAGGCGACGCTCGACCTGGCACGACTGGCTAGTGCGCACGAGGCCTTCGGGCGAGCGCAGCTGGCCCATTTCGAGCGTCTGCAACCCGACCGCGATGAGGCTGAGGCGGCGATCGAGCTCGATGATGCCTACCGGGCGCGCGAGCTGTCGTTCGGCACGCTGCAGCTCGGCAAGGACGTCCAGCAGGCGTGCATCGAGGGTGGCGGATCGACGCCGAGTCCGCGGGTGTGGGTCGGTGCGACGGGGCGCCTGGCACGTACCCACGCAAACCGTAACTCGGTGTGGATGCGCAACAGCCTGCGCGGGGCGCTCGGGCTGGCACTTGCCGTTCTCGTCGGACGCCTGAGCAACCTGCAGGACGGGTTCTGGATCGTGCTCGGCACGATGTCGGTGCTGCGCTCGAGCGCGGTCTCGACGAGCGCGACGATCGCCTGGGCGCTGCTGGGAACGCTCGCGGGCATCATCGTCGGCGGCCTGATCGTGATCGCCGTCGGCAGCGATCACGGGGTTCTGTGGGCGGTTCTGCCGCTCGCGATTCTGCTGGCCGGATACGCGCCGCAGGCGATCTCCTTCGCGGCGGGACAGGCCGCGTTCACGCTGGTCGTGCTCGTGCTGTTCAACCTGCTCCAGCCGAGCGGCTGGAAGGTCGGTCTCGTGCGTGTCGAGGACGTCGCGATCGGCGCCGGCGTCAGCCTGCTCGTGGGTGTGCTGCTGTGGCCGCGCGGCGCGCGCGCGATCGTGCGCAGGGCAATCGGCGCGGCGTACGTCGATGCGGCCCGCTACCTCGACGCGACGGTCACAGCGCTGCTCGGCGGCGGCTCCGCGCAGCTGCTCGGCGCGGCCGCGCGCGAAGCGTCGGACTCGGCGCAGCTGCTCGACACGGCCGTGCGCGACTACCTCGCAAATCGCAGCGTCGGGCGCGGGCGCCTGCACGACCTGACGGTGCTCAGCACCGGTGCCGGGCGTTTGCGTCGCGTCGCACGTTTGCTCGAGGACCCGGGCACGCTCGTCCGCCTGGCGCCGGTCGACGATCGGCTTCCGCGGCTGGCGCACGCACGCGACGCGTTCGACGCCGAACGCCGCGCGCGGGTCGACTGGTACGAGTCGCTCGGGCAATCGATCTCGCGGTCAGCCCCGTCGCCGCCGCCAGAGTACGAGCATAGCTCTGAGGCGCGGCCGAACGGCGAGGTCGGCTCGGTCGTGCTGGAAGGCGCCGCCGCCGGCGGGCTGCAGCCCGGCCTCGCGATCGCGTGGGCACAACGGCATCTGGACATCCTCGCGGAGCTCGAGAGCCTCCTGAGCGTCACGTACGGGCGGCTGCTCGACGGCGGTGAGATCGCGGCTATCGACTGAGCGGCGAAGCTCGCGAGGAACGCCGGTCGGCGCCGCGCCGGCCGCCGGCCGCACCCGTCTGGAAGAAGTTGCGCAGGCGGCGAACGACCAGACGCGCGACGACGATCGCCGAGAACACGAGTACCAGGGCCGCCGCATACAGGTACAGAAGCGAGACGATCACGAAGCCGGTCAGGCCGGCGACGGACTCGGCCTGTTCGCCCAGCCACCAGAACGGCACCGCCATGCCGCCGAGCGTCACCAGCAGCACCGCCACCAGCGCGAGCAGGTGGTACAGGCGGTAGCCCGTCCAACGACGCAGGAGCCAGTAGAGGGGAGTGGCCAGTCCATGCATGCGGTTCAGGCTACTCCTCCCTAACATGCGTCGTCCATGCCCGACGGGCTGAGCCGGCTAACAGCCTCAGCTGACGATGGTCGCGTCGGCCAGCCGCGCTGCGGATTCGGGATCGTGCGAGGGCAGGTACACGGTCGGGTGCTGCGCGCAGTGCTCGAGGATCATCTCGAGCGTCGCGACATGCGTCTTGGGGTCCGGCCCGACCGCGGCGGCGCGGCGCGCGTGCAGCTGCTCGAGCGAGTCGCTTGGCCTACGATTGCTCCATGCTGCAACTGTCGGCCGATCTGCCTGGGCAGGATCTAGTGAGCGCGGGCCTCGAGGACCTCACCGCGGGCCGTGAGAGCGAGGCGGCGCTGCTGGTCGCGATGGCGGCGTCGCGCTTGCGCACCATCGGGATCGAGGTTCCGCCGGGCGGCGGGGATCACCCGGCGCATCGTCTCTACGAACTGCTCACGGCCTCCGACGTTGACGGGGCCTACGGTCGCTACAACGCTCTGATCGCCCGGCTCGTGAGCTTCGCCCGAGCGGCTGAGCATGCGTCCCCCGGTTGACGAGCCGCGGTTGCGGCAGCTCGCGCGGCACCTCGGACGGATCGCGCCCGGACCGACGCGCGTCTATCTGACCGGAGGTGCGACCGCCGTAATAGAGGGCTGGCGCGCGTCGACCGTCGACGTCGACCTCCGCTTCGAGCCCGAAGCGGACGAGCTCCTGCGAGCACTGCCTGAGCTGAAGGAGAGTTTGCGGGTGAACATCGAGCTCGCGTCTCCGCCGGACTTCATCCCCGAGTTGCCCGGTTGGCGTGGTCGTAGCCCTGTCGTGTTTCGGGACGGGCGTGTCGAGCTGCGCCATTTCGACTTCTACTCGCAAGCGCTGTCGAAGATCGAGCGAGGCTTCGAGCAGGATCTCGCGGACGTACGCGAGATGATCGATCGCGGCCGCGTGGATCCGACGCTGTTGCGTGAACTCTATGACGCGGTCGAGCCGGAGCTCTACCGATACCCGGCGATCGATCCCGCTGCGTTTAGCCGCAAGGTCCAGGCGGCACTTCGCGAGACGGCTGGATAGCCGCGCTCAGCCCGCGTGCCGCCGGCTTCATACGGTTACGCCCGGCGCAGCGGACTACCCGCGCCCGCCAACCTCATAATCCGCGTTCGTCAGCCTCGCATTCCGCGTTTACCGGGCACCAATTCCGTGTCTACCCGATTCAAATTCCGCTTCTGCCACCACTGGGGGGTACGATAGGCCGGTGATCGTGATCGAGCGACGCATAAGGCCGCAGGTACTCGACGCGCTCGCCGATACGCGGGTGGTGATGGTGATGGGCGCCCGCCAAGTAGGGAAGAGCACGCTCTGCGAGTCGATCGCCACCCACGAGCATCGGGCACAGATCGTCAGCCTCGATGACGATCTGCCGCGCGAGGCCGCACAGTCCGACCCGGCCGGCTTTGTCGCCGCACTGAAAGGCGACGCCTTCATTGACGAGGTTCAGCGCGCCCCCCGACTGATACTCGCGATCAAGCGAGTAGTCGACCGCCGGCAGCGCACTGGGCAGTTTCTCATCAGCGGCTCGGCGAACCTGCTGAGCTCCCGCAAGATCAGCGAGGCGTTGACCGGGCGCATCGAGCTAATCAATCTCTGGCCGTTGGCTCAGTCGGAGATCGCTGGAGCCAAGGGCAACTTCGTAGACGCGCTGTTCGCCGCTTCCCCGCCCCGCGTGGACAGCGCGACGATCGGACGGGAGGCGTTCGCGGCACGGGTCTCGACCGGGGGCTACCCGGAGGCTCGCTCGCGCGACGCTCGCCGCCGCGACCGCTGGTTCGAGAGCTACTTGAGAACGACGTTGGAGCGCGATCTCGACGCCATCGCCGACCTGCATAAGCAGCATGAAATGGGTCGCCTGCTCACCCTGCTCGCGAGCCGTTCGGCGAACCTCCTGCGCTACAAGAACGTCGCCGACTCGTTGGACCTAGACGAGAAGACCGTCAAGAGCTACATCGGACTGCTGGAGGCAATCTTCCTCGTCCGCACGGTGCCCGCCTGGCGGCCGGGGTTCCTGCAGCGGGTCGTGCATACCCCGAAGGTCTACATCACTGACAGCGGCCTGCTTGCGCATCTGCTTGGTGCCGACGAAGACAGGCTCGCCAACGACGATCGCGTCACAGGAATCGCGTTGGAGACGTTCGTGGCGATGGAGATCATCAAGCACGCGGACTTCAGCGAGACCCACCCTCGGGTCTACCACTTCCGAACCAGCCGGGATGTAGAGGTTGATCTGGTGCTCGAGGACCGTGCCGGAAACGTCGTCGCGATCGAGGTGAAGGCCAAGGCGTCACTCAGTCAGGTCGACACTCGAGGGCTCGCAAAACTGCGAGACGCCGCCGGGAAGCGATTCGTCGCGGGCGTTGTGATCCACGCGGGCGAGCAGACGCTGCCGTTCGGCGACCGGCTATGGGCTGTGCCCGTGAGCGGACTGTGGGCATGACGCCCACTCTAGGCAAAACAATCCCGAAGCCGACGTCGGGACTCGAACCCGAGACCCCCTCCTTACCATGAAGGAGGTCTTGCGAATGATGGTTTCCCTGCAAAACCGCACTTTCGTGTAAGCGTTCAGTTGGTCTTCGCTTGTGTGAGTAGCGGCACGGGGTCGCCGCGGGCGTGGGCGGCGATGGCGTCGGTGAGGTAGGCGAACAGCGAGCGCCGCTGTAGCCGGCAGGTGGTGTGCGCCGAGAGCAGCCTTGCGGTGCGTTGCTCGCCGTCTTCGGACTGGCTGCCGAGCGAGAGCTTGCGGTAGATGACGGCGCTTCTGAGGGCGCGCTCGGCGTGGTTGTTGGTCGGCTCGACACCGGGGTGCTTGGCGAACGTCCAGAGCGCCGGCCAGGCCTTCAGCAAGTTGCGTGCCATCCCGCGGCAGTGGCGGTTGCGCGCGCGTTTCGCGGCGTAGCCACGGATGATGGGCTTGTATTCGCGCTGCAGCCGACGAATCGTGAGCTGGAGGGCTCTGCGATCGGCGGTGTGCTTGAAGACCTCCCACGCCCAGAAGACGCGCTCGCATAGCTCAAGACCCCGTTCGCCGAACGCCTTCTCTGCGGCTAGGCCCTCGGCGTGGGCGGCGAAGTCCCGCTTCAGGTGAGCCCAGCAGAGCTGGCGACGTTTGAGGGGTAGGTGCGTGTAGGCCCACCAGCGGTCGGAGGTGACGATCGCCTTCGTGTCGGCCAAGAGCTGTTTGGCGTGGTCCTCGTGACGGTCAGCGGCGACATGCAGGTAGGCGTGGCGTTGATCGAAGACACCCCACAGCGCGCGGCGTTGACCGGCGGTCCGCCAGCCGGTCTCATCCATGTTCACAGCACGAGCCGAACGCAGGCGCTCGAGTAGATCGGCGTGCGGGTCTGAAAGAGCCACGCTGGTGCGCGTGAGGATCGCGTCGACCGTGCCGGTCGAGATCCTCGAGGAGAACAGCTGCTCGCATAGCTCGACCACATCCCGGCGGGAGATGCGGTTGCGCACCGAGAGCGTCGCGACGGCCGCCTGAAAGCGGGGGCCGAACGCGCTGGAGGCGACCTCCGCCTGGAACTGTCCGCGTGTGGGCTCACCGCAACCCGGACACCGAACCCGCTGGGCGCGGTGCTCTATGACATTGACCGAGATGACCGGGAGCTCCTCGACCTGGTGGCGCACGGGCTCACCGACCGCCACGTACTCTGTGGCGGCGAACACGTGCCCGCATGAGCAGCGCTCGGGCCAGTGCTCGATCACCTCGTCAACCGCCCACGCCGGCAACAGCCCCCGGCCCTTGCCCTCGTGGCCGGGCTGTGCGCCTCGAGGACGCCTCGAAGAGTCCTTGCTACGCGCCGGGGCGCTCGGTCCATCGGCGCTCGGTGGCTGTGAGCTGTTACGCGAGGAGCGGTTCAGCCGCCGCTCGAGCTGAGCGATCCGCTCACCCTGCTTCACGATCAGCACCTCTTGACGGGCAACCTGGGCGCCTAGTAGTGCTTTGGTAGCTTGTCACTCTTGTTGTGGTGGCCAGTGGAGGGGTAGTTCGTCGAGGTCGATCGCCTGCTGGCAGGTGGTGCAGCGGCCGGTCCAGCACTTGAAGATCGGCTGGAGCAGGAGGACTGCCTGGGGGAGGCTCAGGCCGGCCGCGGGTGATTTGGGTTCTGCCGCTCCAGGGTCAGGAACCCGTGCGCGGCGGTGACGAGCGCGGTGTGGTGGTACCAGCCGAGGTAGGAGCGGCCCTCGTAGTGGTCGAGGCCGAGCTCGCCCTTGAGCTGTCTGTAGTCGAGCTCGATCTTCCAGCGCAGCCGGGCCAGGCGCGCGAGCTGCTCGGGCTCGGCTGTCGGCGGGCAGGTTTGAGATCCAGTAGTCGCTCGGCTGTCTCGTGGCCCTCGGGCCACTCGGCGATCAGCCACTCTTCTCGGGGTGGCCACGGCGTTCGCTTCTCGGCGCGGTTGGCGGCGCGCACGCGCACGAAGCAGAAACGCGAGGTGACCGGCTCGTCCCTCGGGCCCGTCGCGGAACGTGACGGTCTGGCACTGCTCGCGGCGGGAGACCGGCGATCAGCTGCGGCTATCGCCACTGGCTCGCGGTCGGGACGTGGCCGGCTGCGCGGGCGGCCTGTGTCGCCCTGGCGCTGCGGGACCGTGAACGTCGTCTCGGGTCTGAACACCTTCGTCTCGGCGCCGACGGACAGCACGTACTCGAGCTCGGCGTCGTGCAGGCGCTCGCGCAGCACGGTGTTATCACCGTAGGCCTGGTCGCCGAGCACCGGCGCCCTGGGATCTCCCAGCCGGCGGCGCGCTCGATCAGCTCCACCCCCAGCTCGGGCTTGGTCTGAAACTCAACCTCGGCGGGGATCTTCGCCTCGCCGGCGACCGCTCGGGGTCCTCACACCACTCCTCGGGCAGATACAGCGCCCACCCCAACGGCACCGTGCCCCTGCTCGCCGACGGCGTGCACCGAGACACCGATCTGACAGTTACCGATCTTCCCCAGCGTCCCGGAGTACTGACGCTTGACCCCCGGCGAGTGCTTGCCGTCCTTCGGGAACCCCGTGTCGTCCAGCACCCACGCCTGCACGTCGATCCGCGGCGCGACCCGCTCGGCCACGGCGCGCACGACCAGCGCCGGATCCCACGTGCTCACCGCCAAGAAATTCTGCAAGCTCTCATAGTCAGCCTCGCCGCCCAGCCGCGCGACCATCGGCTCAAGCGACTTCCGCGGCCCCTGCTCGATCAACCCCCGCAGATACACCCCACCATTCACCAGCTGCACCGGCCGGTTCACCGCCTCGCGCCAGCACCTCGACACCGAACACCTCCAAGCCGCTCACGCACCGCCGAGGGACCATCCACCTCCGAGCAGCCAGCCACCATCACAGCCACCATCATGACCTCCTCGCGTCGAACACCAGACGCCAGAAGAGTTCGCCACAACCACCACAACCCCTACCACAAGAGCTACCAAAGCACTACTAGCGCCTGAATCTGGCGATCCATCCGCAGCAGAACCTCGACAACAACCTCGCGGCCCTGGCCATAGATCGCCTCCGCCTCAGCGCGCTCCACACCCCCACATTCGGCGCAGCAGAGCTATGTCCCCCCGACCAACTGAACGCTTACACTTTCGTAACGTCGATCATGTCCTCTGTCAAAAGCCGTAGCCGCAACCTAACCAGCACTTTTCCGGGGACCTGCACCGGATGATTACGGAGGGGCTCATCTAGCGGACGGTCGAGGCCACCTCTGTGTTCGTGCTGCTTTCTTGCGCTCGCGCGCCCGCGGAAGGAGTCCGCGATGGCTAGGCCCTGGCCAAAGCGCTCCAAATGGCCGTACGTCGCCAAGAACGGGCGCAAGTCCTACTCCGTTGGCTATTACGACCACGAGAAAAAGGAGACGACCCGCACGTTCCCGTCGGTGCGCCACGCGCGCGTATGGATGGACGCCTATGTCGCTGCGGAGCGTCGCGGCCCGGACAGTCTGCGCCGCTTCCTGCTGGACCTCGACGCGAAGGAAGCCAATCAGGCTGAAGAGTCACGGAGCCTCGGAGAGGTGCTGGAGCTCTACCTCGCGGTCAACGCCCACCCGCGCAACGAGGGCGGGCTCGCGCCGTCGACCTATGAACGCTACGAGTGGACGATCGGCCGTCATCTCCTCGGCAGGCCGCGACGCGGCCCTCAGGGCGCTACGGTGGCGCCGCCCCGCTACGCGGTGGCGGTCGCTTCTCTGCCCGCAGGACGCTTCAACGGGCCGCAGGCGCCGCGAGCGTGGCGTGAGGACATGCTGCTCGCGGGCGTGTCCAAGCCGACGCGCGATCAGGCATGGAGCGTACTCTCGGCCGCTTTGAGCTGGGCCGCCTCGTCCTATCTCGTGCCCGAGATCCAGACCAACGGGTGCGGCCTGGCCAACGAGCCACGCGTCAACCGGCGCCGCTCGATGCGAGCCGGGGGCACCGGCTACGCCCCCGCGCGCCGCCGCCGCGGGCTGGGGGTAGCGAGCTGGGCACTCTCACCACAGGCCGTGGCAGGCGTCTTGCCATAGCTGGTCAATACGCCTCCTATCAGGAGGCGGCGATAGAGCAGTCGATCGATGGTACTGGTACCTTGCCGCTGGCGGACCAGAACTTTTCGGCTTGATTGAACGTTGCTAGCAGGATAGGGGAGGAAAACCAGATGGGTTCTTCAGATTCGGCTGCTGAATTGGATGGCGAGAATAGGAATGATGTTCGCCGCCTCCAGTCTTGGCTAAATGGTTATGCCACCAGGTTCCGCCTCGAGGAGCTGACGGTCGACGGTGAACGGGGTGCACGGACCGAAAAGTTGTACAAGGAGATCGTCTGGCGCCTTGGTATCTTCCCGACGCGGGCGATTCCGGCGGATCAGGAGGCAGCGACCTGGATCCTGATCGAGAAGCCGGAAGAGAGAACAGCCGATCAGGTCGGGCGTGAGCGCCGGCGAGCCCTCAACATGGGTCCGCCGGTGACCGAGGAGCACGTCGTGCGCGGAGTGCGGATGCTCCGCCTGATCGGCGACTTCGAGGTGTGGGTGCATCGCCGGGTGGAGACCCACGTATTCGGCAGCGAGGACCCGTCGGTTTTTATCCGCAAGAAAAGCATCGACTTCACCTTCCCAGCCGACGCCGCAAAAGAGCTGGGAACGCCGTCGGGGGCGTGCCCGGTGCCGATCACACTCGTAAACAAGTGGCGGCTGCCGCGCTTTGACATTCGCGACGAGGCCGACAACTCGATCCCGCTACTCGCTCGCGACGAACACATGCCACTGACGACGGGCATGCTGATCGCCCTCGCTTACCGGGTCTGTGTCGACGCCGTGCCGCCGATCTCGCCTGAGACGATCCCGCGCGAGATCGAAGACGACCTGCGCGCAATCGTCTCTGAGGAGCCCGACACAGCGGTCAGGACCTGCGACAAGCTCGGCGCGACGGCGATGGGCGCAGACACGCCCCCAGCCGAAGTTGGCAGGGTAGCGAGATGGCGACGTCAGCTAGTCACGAGCGAAGTATTCATGGAGCTTGCGTACGAGCTCGCGCAGAACTTTCTCGTGATCGTGCTGTGTCCGGCTCCCGTGGACGCGCGCCGGATCCTGAAGATGAGCTACGAGATGCCGGTCGATCGCCCCGTGGGCAAGCGCATCGGTGGCAAATGGCGGGAGCTCAAGGCTAGGATCGCCGGCTCGGGCTCAGACGAGGACTGGCTGGAGCCCGGCGGCGAGCGGCCCGAGGCGGTGGGCTCGCTGATTCTCTCATCGACGTGCGAGACCCTGACGGTCGGCTCACGCCAGACAGGAGGGGCGGCCGCCCCCTGTGTGCTCGTGCGAGTACTCGCGCCGCAGCAGATGGAGAAGACGTTCGCGCTCAGCACACAAGACGTCCGAGATATCCCCAACATGCCCGAGGGCGACTACCAGCTGGAGATCGAGACACTGTCCGGGTTTCAGCTCGTGGGTGCCAACATCGTAAAAGTCGTGATCCGCCGAGACGAGCCGGCGCGGGAGCTGATCCGCTGCACTCAGCTGCGCGTTAGCAAGAGGCCGCCGCGCGCGATTGGCATCCCGATTCCGACGCTCACGCTCGGACGGAGGCTCACGCGCGGATTGGCCTGGCGATCGCAGTCCCTGCTGATCAAGTACCGGCTCGGTGAGGGGGGCAGCTATCACCTCGAGTTCGAGGCTCCGCCCGGTCTGCAGGTCACGCGCGCGAAGGTCGTCGACGACCGCCGAGGAGAGCTCGACATCGTGTTGCGGACGGTGCAGCGCTCGCACTTGTACATCCCTGCATCAATATCTGAGCCGGCTACGGGCTACGCGCTGGTCAACCTGCGTCCGCGCGCGGAGACGGTCGTACGCGGGGCGACGATCACCGCCGTGATCGCGACCGCGGCCGTGATCGCGGTGGCGGCTCGGTGGCAGGTCACCGGCCACGCCGGCTCGGACGGTCTCGCGCTGCTGCTCGGCCTGCTCGCTGCATATTTCGCCTACGCTGTTCCCAATTCGGTGACGAATAATCTGGTCGTGGGGCTCCGCGTCGTGGCCCTTGCCCCCGGGATCATGGCGTTCGTGGCGGCCGCGCTCGTGCTCAACGGAGACGCCGAAGACTGGGCACTTGTAGGCCTTTACATACTGCTGCTCGCAATGGTAATTGTGACAGCTATATTGGCCGTCGCGCTGAAATACTCGTTGCATCCAGCCGAGCAGCGATCAACCCGCAAAGCGCAGAGCCCCGGATTTGCAAAGCGCTATCTTCCAGAATAACCCTCCAAGTGAGTTTTGATACAATGTTTAGCCATGGATAGGGAAGCTGGTGCAGACGACAGAGCTGACGCGCGTGCGGCCGAGCTGCGCGAGGAGATGCTGTGGCGCTCGCAAGGAATGTCGGATCGACTGAGCACCGAGCTGTTCTCCCAGCAGCGTGCGCTTGGCAAGACCCGCGAGGACATATCTCCAGCACTGGTCGTAGACTCCGCCGAGGGGACCACGATCTTCCGTGGCTTGAACCATTCGCGAGAACTGCTAGGCCCGATTGATGATGCCCTCAAAGAGATCGCGGAGGATCCGCGGCTGGCGGCTGAGAAGTACAAGCAGCAGTTGCGCAAGGCTCGCGGCGGCATCCAAGCCGCGCAGTAGGTCCCGCGCTGACACTAGGCCGGTAACGGTTTCGACAAGGCGGGTGTTCTTTAGACACGTGCCGTGATGACTCCACGCCCCGTCGCACGAACATCCGCGTGGCTGTTACGCGCAAAGATGCTGCCGGTGCGGCCGGGTAGTAAACATCCAGACGACCGTTGGTCCTGCGGCAGCTACCAACCCCGTACCTGACCCGATGATCCGAGCCGACAACACTGGCTCGATCGTAGTCCCTGAGCGCGTCGGCATGACGATGCTGCGAGCCGTCGAGCTACTCGGCGACCCGGTCGTCGTGTACGCTGTCAATCGCGCCAATCACATAGCCGCTGCGGCCTACACGCCCAGTCGACCGTCACTTACCCAACAGTGTCGCTCGCGCCGCGCAATGCGGAAGTGTCGCGCGTCGGTGGGCGGAATGCTCCAACTCGTCCAACGCGAGCGTCTTGCGCGGTCATGGCGAGAGTGCTGCTCCTCGTACTGAGTGGGCATCTGGTCGGTACCTGCGAGGTGCTCGCTTGTGCAGCAGAGCAGGAGTGCCCGGTCTGCCTCAGCGGCTGTCGGAACTCTTCACGAGAGCGATGTCTCCGCTTTCGGTTCGCTGCACCCCGAGCGGCGTTTTCAGCACAGCTGCGCGGGCCGACTAGCTCATCGAGAGGACGCCCCCAATGGACCGAGCAAGCCCGGCAGTTTGTCCGCTGGTAGAAATCAGAGAATCCGAGCCTACGCCGCGATGCGCAAAAGCTCTGAATCCCGCGGGCCATCGTACTGGTCGACAACCGGACCGTCCGGACCCCATGTGCTGAGCTCAATCACACGCGTGCGCTGGCTATCACTGACTGGTCGCAGCTTGCGGGCCAGCAGACGACCAAAACGTAGATCGTGCGTCGAGACTAGGAGCTGTCGTTGGTCCTTCGAGCGCCGGAGCAGATCGATGAGCCCGAGCAGGTTGACGTCATCGAGGCTTTGGAGCGGATCGTCGAGCATTACTGCTTGCATCGGGAGTGTTGGTACAGCAAAGTTGAGAGCGAGGAATAGGGATACCGCGAGAGCGTTCATCTGAGAGCTCGACAGCACTGTCTCTGGAGACTCAGAGCTGAGCTCTGCATGCGGATCAAAGACTGCAGCGTTCAGGCGTCCACGACCGCGTGCGATTTTGGTCAGCAGCCGTACGACGCGAAATGATGGATGCGGATCAGCAGTCGCATATATTCGTTGCAGCAATGGGTCGAGTTTCTCAAGCTGCGCAGCAACCACGTCAGAGGCGGCGCTTCGCAGCCCATCAAGCATGGTGCCAGCCAACGCACCGGTCAGTTCGCGCGAGCTAACCAGCTCCTTGAGCTTTGCCGTCTCGGCGCTGAGACGCTCGACCTGTTGTTCAAGTTCTCGCCGTCGCGCTGCTTCACTTACGCGTGTAATGGCTAGAGCCAACTGCTCTCCGTCGGCTCGGTGCCGGTCGAGTTCCCCAAGCCGCTTGCGCGCGTCTCCCAAGGCTTTTTGGACCCGTGACGTCAGCTCGGGCTTGTCGGCTGGCCCCAAATCTAGCTCGCTGATCCGGCGGTCACGCTCGTGTGTTCGCCGCGCTCGCTCACGTTCGCCCACTTCAGCGTCACGCAGCGCCGCCATGGCACGGGAGTGAGCCAGCTCCCATTTCTCAAGGGTTGCAGCGAGGGCAGAGACACGAGCGGCCTGAGGCTCGTCGCCAGGGCGCGTGGTAGCGTCAACGCCCTCTGCTGCGAGCGCCTCGAGTCGTCGCCGAGTGCCTACCTCGTCGTACTCCTGAGCGCAAACAGGACACGCTGCTCCAAGGTGACGCAACGCAAGCTCAGCAAGCGTTCGGAGCTCGGCCTGCGCTTCTCCGAGTTCGAGCTGTAGACGACGCTGCGCCGCAGCCTCACCCTGGACTTGCTCAAGCGCCTGACGTGCCGACTCTAGTTCGGCCGCCGCATTGGCGACAGCCTGCTTCAGCCCAGCGGTGTCCGCCACCGCCTTGTGTTGTCCAGTCTCATCCTCGAGCTCACCGAGCAATTCGTCCACGAGTTCCGCGCGGCGCTCCAAGCTGCGGCGCTGTGTGTCGATTAGCTTGACTGCGTTGTCCAGAGCGCGGGGCGCCTCTGAGGACTGCGCTGGTGGCGATGTCAACGGTGACAGGGTCAGCTCGGTTGTGCGTTGCCACCATGCGTTCCAGGTAGGCTCGAGGTCAGCGCCAACCTTAGTCTGCCGTGTGAGTGACGAGAGTTGGCCCTGGAATGCATTGAGCTGGCGTTCGGCGCCTTCCAGATCTTTCGCACGGGTATTGGTTGCCCGGCTCCAGGCTGTCTTTGCTCGCTCCAGGGCGAGGCTCAGCTCCGTGACCCGACCTGCACCAACGATCTCGGAGACTGCTTCAAATCTTTGTTGGTCATTATCCGCTTCGATGAACTCGCGAACAAGATCCTGTTGGAGGTACACGCTCCGAGTTAGGGCTGACGTTAGCGCCGCCAGACCGTCGGGCGCAAACGCGGCCTCTGGCCAAAGAACCTCGATGATCTTTACGCGCGCCGCGTCGTCGACGCTTACCTGGCCGGAACGCTCAAGCCGCAGCCGCGGCTTCTCGCCGTCAAAGCTGCGGGTAATCGTAAGAGGCTCTCCCGAGGCCGACCGCAGTTCCACTTCAACCCTGGCTTCACCCGACGGCGAGTACATGGACACGAGCCGGTCGTCTTCACCCAGACGAGGGATGTTGCCTGTCACTCCCCAGAGCACGCCGTCGAATAGCGATGTCTTCCCCTGGCCGTTGACACCGACAACCACTACGGCGTCGGCGTCGAGATCGAACGACTGCGGTATGGGAAAACCTCGAAACCCGCTCAAGGAGAGGCGTGTGAGCCTCATGCCTGCGACCTGTACATGTCTAGAGCCTCAACGAGTGGTTTCTGCGCAATGAATGCGTCGATGACTGCCCTGACGGCAGACTCCTCGATTTGCTCGCGTCCCGCCAGCAGCTCGGGTAGAAGGTCCAGAACGGATCCCGCGTCACCGGTGGTCTGCAGCGGCTGCAGCGGCAGCAGCGGCAGCAGCGTCCGCTCGACATCGCTGATTTGCTTCAGATCGTCGCCGGTGGCCACGAGCTTGCGGACTCGCGAGATGTCGTAGCGGATCGACGAAACGGTTTGCGTGTCCTCGCTCCCAGCGGTCAAGCCTGGAGTCAACAACACCAGATATCCCTCCCATGCCTTGGGATCGTCGCTGCTCATGTGAGCGGACATCAACTCGACGAGGCCCCCTTGTGCGTTGGTCCATCGCGACTCCAACTCGGGCCACGTCTCGCACACAAGCAACGTCACAACGCTGTAAGGATCCTCATACACGCGCGCGTCGGAGATCGCTGATCCTGGCGTCGTTGCATCGATGCGCACATAGCCACTGTTCTCAAGAATCTCCGACGCTGCGGCGATGAGATCGGTCGATGTGAGCCCAGCCGCTGACACTAGGCGGCCATTTCCTGGGCGATGCTGGGAGCGGCCCGAAGTTCCTCGACGCTAACCAAGCGCAGCGGTGTATCTCCGTCAACGATGCTGGTCGGCGGTGCCACGTTGGCCGGTTCTTTGGCTAGCGCCATGTTTGTGTGCTGTTTGTCGAGCACGATGCTGGCTGGAGGTGCGACGCTAACTGGTCTGGGACCCTCGACACCACTCACCAATCCGACCCTCACTGACTCGATGCGCCGGCGGCGGCGGTGTACGTGTCGGCCGAACTCTGCTTCCATGGCAGCCCATCGCTTTGTGCCTCTACCGGAGGCCACGGCGATGGATGCGACGATTTCGTTTCCTCGCCGCAACTCGACGATTCCATCGGTATCAAAGATCGCTTGGACGCCTGCGGCACTCTCTACCAATCCAACGGCGAGAAGCAGATCCGCAACGAGTGCGGCATCGACGATGTGACGGGGAGCGTATGGCGAGGGGTCCAGCATCCATCGTGCCCGCAATTCACCGAGGCCGATAAGACCGAGGTTGGAGAGCCTCTGGCATAGCCCGCTCGCGTCGGCGTCCTGCCAGCCGGATTCGCTGATAAGCCTGCGACATGCCATGTCGAGCTCGTGGCGGTGCTCCTCAAGGAGACGAGCGCCGAGTTGTCTCGCGAAGGAGCACCAACCCATCTCGAGATAAGCCTCGTCGGGTAACTCAAGGTCTGCGAAAAAGTCAGAGTCCTCACGTCTCCCGGGGTCGACCTGAAAAACTTGCGTGCCATCGGGGATGGCTTTCCGTATGCGGCCTATCGTATCCGACAGGACTGCGGCCGCGCTTCCCAAGCCTGCGAACACCGTCACCGGGGCGGCCATGACGCGGGTCGCAATGACTTCCTCCCATCTGTCACGCCACTCGTCGTCCAGCGCGCTGCTGCGCAAGATCCAAGCATCAGGGGGTGCGTTGACGTTGCGATGTAAGTAGATCAGGTTCACAAGGCCGAGCCGGTGATGCTCGTCTGGGCCAGAGACAACGCCAACGTCGTCTCTGGCACCGAGTTGCATCAAGGCTGCTGACATGCCGAGGTCAAAGTTCAACGACATGACGGATCCGATAGCGCGCTCGCGCAGGAGACAAGCGGCCATTAAGTACCCCTCATTTGGCTCCGCCGAGCGAAAGCTTGCTATTGGCAAGCACTCAACGAGCGCGCGCTGATTCCCCGTTGCTTGCACCACGGCATCAGCAACGCAGGTGAGATCGTCGGGGTTTGTGCAGCTCTCATCGGTAAGGACTCCGTTAGCTACAAGCTGCCTGAACGCCTCGGCTGCACATGTGCGCGACAACGGAAGGTTCGTAGGTGCCTCAAACGATGCGCCAGCTCCCACAACCAGAACGACACACCCGCCTGCTTCATCGGAGACGGCGCTGAGAATGGCAGGCGGAACGGTCATGTGCTCGTGAATCCGGCCTCGTGTCGCCACATTTTGTTTGGACCGCCCTTCGTTCGACCGCATTGTCTAACGGCGCAGGTCGTTCGCATGTCCGCGAAGCTCTCGCGCTCACCTGGTGATCAAGACTACTCGCTCAGGCGTCGCCTGGACAAGGCCCAGGCAAACGCCGATCCATCTGAGTAGGCCAGTCGGGCGGAGCATCGTGACGCCAGCACCAGCCGAGTTAAGGCGTACGTTGAATTCAACTATGGCCTCCAAGAAGCGACGCCAGAACAAGAAGCTCCATCAGCGCCAGCGCAAGGCACGCCGGCAGGCGCCGCCGCCGCCACTGCGCCGGAGTGCAGCGCCGCTAATGCTTCCTGTCCGTCCCGCGCCGAGCGAACTCGATCAGATGTCGGTGCTTATCACCGAGCCGGATCTGAATCTGCCGACAACGACGCTGGCGCAGTTGCGTGCCCTGGCCGAATTGCTGCCCTTCGAGGCAGCAATGCTGGCTGTCGCGCTGCTCAACATGCGCGTGGAGCCTGTGCTCAACGACCCGGCTGGCCAGTGGACGTTGGCGCAGGAGTTCTACGCCGGCCAGCCGGATCTGCTTGCGCGCCATGAGCGCGTCAGGGAATCCGCGCCCGAGAGCCTGATCTTCTCGCCGCAACCCATCACCCTCCTGATGCGCGTACTGATCGATCATGCCCGCGAGGAGCCGCTCCGAGAGCTGACCGGCAACGAGTTCCAGACGTTGCAGCGAGCGGTTCTTGGAGCGCACTCGGCACTCGAAAGCTCGCTGGATGCGCTGCCCATGCCCACGCGGGAGAACGTCCTCGCCTACGAGTTGCAGGCCTCGACCTTCTTTCACCGACCACCTCTGCTTGAGGAGATGGCGCGCCACCAAGAGTTCCTCGACTTGATGATTGCCGAGGACTCGAGTACGTCAGCGAACCGTGTTCCCGTGGACGAGTGGCTTGCAGCGAGCGGGATGACGATTGACGAGCAGTGGGCGCTTGGATTCGGACTCTCAGCGATGACGAAACGCATTTGATAAGGCGATCCGGCCGCGCGCCATGGCGGAGCACATCGACGACCTACTGGTCAAGCTGGGGTTGGAGGAGGTCCCACGCGAGCTGCCGGTCATCTCTGCTTCGCGTGCGGAGCTTCAGGCGAGCTTCGTGGCCCTGGGCGGCGGCGATGAAACCCTCGCGTGGGAGGTCAGACCCTTCAACACCGCGCCCTTCCTGAGGCTCGCACGCGGCGATCTGTTGCTACTCGGCGTGCCGTGGCTTCTGAGCTGGCTGGGGGAGGGCTTTCACTACCGCGCGATGAGTCATGCGCAGAAGCTAGGCAGCGCCGAGCTGCTTTGCTACACCCGCTTTGTCGGGGAGATCGTGGAGCGGTATGCGCTGGATCTCGCGCGCGCCGCCATCCCAGCGCCCGCCACGGTGCTGGGCGAACAGGCCTACGGCAAGGGTGGAGGAAAGCGCACCAGTGACGTAGCCATCGTCTGGGGGAAGGACGACCTGGTCCTCTTCGAGATTCATGCCCGTCGCGTGGCGGCCACGGTCGCGGTGACCGGCACCGCCGCGCAGGCGACGACCGAGGTCTCAAAGCTCCTGGTTGTAAAGGTAAATCAGGTCGGGCAGTGCATCGCCGCCCTGTTGGACGGAACCGCCTCGCTTCCCGACGTCGACATCGAAGAGATCGAACGCATCTGGCCCGTTGTCGTGTCCGTGGGTCATGTAATGCAAACCCGGAACCTCTGGAGCTACATGCGCGAGAGCGTCGACCCGGCCAAGACCAGCTCGTTCGAGAGGTCGAGAGTGCAGCCGCTGCAGCTCCTCGACATCGCGGACTACGAGAAGCTGCTCGGACTTGCCGAGGCAGGCGAGGATATCCCGGAGATGCTCGCCCGCAAGGCCGCGGGCCCGTTTCGCGAGCGAGACCTCGCCGCGTGGCTTCACGGCGATCGCGCCGCCCCATCGGATGAGCCGCGCCCATCACTGCTCGAGTCCCGCTGGGGGGAAATCGGTGACCGAGTCGCGCAGATGGCCAAGCTGGCCGCGAACGCAACCGATCAAAATCCCACGGGGGCGTAGAACGCAGGCGTCCACGAGCGTCCATGGACTTATCCGATTGCGTACGGATATCGGCGTATAACATCGGATAAGCCTGATAGTGCGACTTCGGCCGCCTCGGCTGGCGCTCTATCCTGACGTGACCACGCGGCGCCGCGGTTGGGTTCGCGCTGGCCGATAGCGCACATCGAAGCTGCGCCACCAGAAGCGCTCGCCGACGGTCGTGGGTACTTCAGCGCTACGATGCGAACCCAGGCCGACTGTCGCCAGTGGTGCCTCGGGTCGCCGTCTGAGTTCTGGCCCGTCGTCCGGATACCCAGCCGGACGGGACGACACCGACGCTACGGCGATACGATGCGAACGCCACGCCGACGTAGCTCAGCAGGCCAGAGCACCGCCATGGTAAGGCGGGGGTCAGGGGTTCGAATCCCCTCGTCGGCTCTTCTTTTCGTTACCGGGACGTGACCGCCGCGCGATGTATTCTTTTGCCGTAGTTGTCCGCTTCTGTCTGCTCAGCGGCAGGAGCGTATCCCGCACAAACAAGCCGAAAATGGCTCCATTACTAGCGATTCGGTGCCCTTAAGCCGCTCGCTTACCATGGAAGTGGTCTTTCTAAAGATGTTTTCCCTGCAAAACCGCACTTTCGTGTAACCGTTCAGTCGTTGGTTTCCATAACAAGGAGCGTCTGTAGCGGGGGCGAATCTTGGGGGTGTGGAGCGCGGTGAGGCGGAGGCGATCTACGAGGCTGGCAAAGAGCGCTGCGTGGAGTTCGTCCTCGAGCTGGCGCAGGCGCTTGAGCAGCTGACCGTTGCCAACGCGCGACTTGAGGAGCGGGTGCGCAAGCTTGAGGAGCAGACCCGCGAGAGCTCGCGCAACAGCTCAAAGCCTCCATCGCAGGATCCACCGGCAACACGCCAGCAGCGCCGGGCGGAGGCTCGGGCCAAGGCCAAGGAGATGCTGCGCAAGGCGGGCGGTCAGCCTGGCCATCGCGGGTCGGGTCGAAAGCTCGCGCCGGAGGACCAGATCGACGAGATCGTCGATCACTATCCAGACTCCTGCCACGGCTGCGGACACGAGTTCGGCATGCAGGAGCGCGTCCCCTCGCATCGCTTCGGGCGCCACCAGGTGGCCGAGCTGCCGCCGACCAGCGTGATCTTGACCGAGCACCGCACGCACCGCCTGCGCTGCTTGCGCTGCGCCGCAAAGACGACTGCGGTGCTGCCCGATGAGATTGGCTGCTCGGCCTTCGGTCCCCGGCTTGCGGGCGCGATCGTGAGCATGACTGCGCGCAACCGCATCTCCCGCCGCGACATGACCGAGCTGGCAAGGGAGCTGTTTGGGATCTCACTCTCGGCCGGTGCGGTCGACGCGATCTGTCAGCGCGCCGCAGCGGCGCTTCTCTCACCGCACGAGCAGCTCGTTCAAGCGGTGCTCGCGTCGCCTGCGGTGAATCTGGACGAGACCGGCTGGCACACCGCCGGCGAGGGTCGCACGTTGTGGACCGCGACGACACCCGAGGCAGCGATCTTCCGAATCGCGGAGGACCGCCATCGCGACCGTCTGGAGGAGTTGATCGGGAAGGACTTCGAAGGGATCGCGTGCTCGGATCGTTGGTGGGCCTACGACCACCTTGACCCCTGCTGCCGTCAGGTCTGCTGGCAGCACGTCTATCGTGACTTTCGCCGCCACGCCGAGGGACTCGCGCTGCAGAAAGCCTTCGGCGAGCAGGGTCTTGCGCTTACCAACCGGCTGTTCACGGCCTGGGGCACCTTTGGCGAGCACCAGGACCGCACGCGACTTGCAGACGAGATGGAGCCGATCCAGGCCGAGCTGCGCGAGCTGCTCGAGCACGCCGCGCGCAAGAGCAAACGCACTCGTCTTCACCGGCGCTTCGCGGCCAACCTGCTCAAGATCTGGCCAGCGCTCTTTACGTTCGTGACCGTCGAGGGTGTAGAGCCGACCAACAACGCCGCCGAGCGCTCACTCCGTGGCCCAGTCATCTACCGAAAGCTGTCCCACGGCACCCAATCCGAGGACGGCGAGCGCTTCATCGAGCGCGCCCTCTCCGCCTCGGTCACCTGTCGCCTTCAGCACCGATCGCTATTCGTCTACCTCGCCGAGCTGTTCACAGCCCAGGCCCGCGGCGACCCGCACCCGGCACTCGCCTGAGCTGCCACCCACAGCCCACCGAAACCAACGACTGAACGGTTACACTTTCGTGTAAGCGTTCAGTTGGTCGGGGGGACATAGCTCTGCTGCGCCGAATGTGGGGGTGTGGAGCGCGCTGAGGCGGAGGCGATCTATGGCCAGGGCCGCGAGGTTGTTGTCGAGGTTCTGCTGCGGATGGATCGCCAGATTCAGGCGCTAGGCGCCCAGGTTGCCCGTCAAGAGGTGCTGATCGTGAAGCAGGGTGAGCGGATCGCTCAGCTCGAGCGGCGGCTGAACCGCTCCTCGCGTAACAGCTCACAGCCACCGAGCGCCGATGGACCGAGCGCCCCGGCGCGTAGCAAGGACTCTTCGAGGCGTCCTCGAGGCGCACAGCCCGGCCACGAGGGCAAGGGCCGGGGGCTGTTGCCGGCGTGGGCGGTTGACGAGGTGATCGAGCACTGGCCCGAGCGCTGCTCATGCGGGCACGTGTTCGCCGCCACAGAGTACGTGGCGGTCGGTGAGCCCGTGCGCCACCAGGTCGAGGAGCTCCCGGTCATCTCGGTCAATGTCATAGAGCACCGCGCCCAGCGGGTTCGGTGTCCGGGTTGCGGTGAGCCCACACGCGGACAGTTCCAGGCGGAGGTCGCCTCCAGCGCGTTCGGCCCCCGCTTTCAGGCGGCCGTCGCGACGCTCTCGGTGCGCAACCGCATCTCCCGCCGGGATGTGGTCGAGCTATGCGAGCAGCTGTTCTCCTCGAGGATCTCGACCGGCACGGTCGACGCGATCCTCACGCGCACCAGCGTGGCTCTTTCAGACCCGCACGCCGATCTACTCGAGCGCCTGCGTTCGGCTCGTGCTGTGAACATGGATGAGACCGGCTGGCGGACCGCCGGTCAACGCCGCGCGCTGTGGGGTGTCTTCGATCAACGCCACGCCTACCTGCATGTCGCCGCTGACCGTCACGAGGACCACGCCAAACAGCTCTTGGCCGACACGAAGGCGATCGTCACCTCCGACCGCTGGTGGGCCTACACGCACCTACCCCTCAAACGTCGCCAGCTCTGCTGGGCTCACCTGAAGCGGGACTTCGCCGCCCACGCCGAGGGCCTAGCCGCAGAGAAGGCGTTCGGCGAACGGGGTCTTGAGCTATGCGAGCGCGTCTTCTGGGCGTGGGAGGTCTTCAAGCACACCGCCGATCGCAGAGCCCTCCAGCTCACGATTCGTCGGCTGCAGCGCGAATACAAGCCCATCATCCGTGGCTACGCCGCGAAACGCGCGCGCAACCGCCACTGCCGCGGGATGGCACGCAACTTGCTGAAGGCCTGGCCGGCGCTCTGGACGTTCGCCAAGCACCCCGGTGTCGAGCCGACCAACAACCACGCCGAGCGCGCCCTCAGAAGCGCCGTCATCTACCGCAAGCTCTCGCTCGGCAGCCAGTCCGAAGACGGCGAGCAACGCACCGCAAGGCTGCTCTCGGCGCACACCACCTGCCGGCTACAGCGGCGCTCGCTGTTCGCCTACCTCACCGACGCCATCGCCGCCCACGCCCGCGGCGACCCCGTGCCGCTACTCACACAAGCGAAGACCAACTGAACGCTTACACTTTCGTAACGTCGAGCACGTCTTCTGTCACGGCCGTAGCCGCGGCATAACCAGCACTTTTCCGGGGACCTGCGCCGGATGATCACGGAGGAGCCCATCTAGCGGATCGTCGAAGGCTTGTCTGTGCCCATTTTGCTCGCCTGTGCTCGTGTGCCCGCAAACGGGGTCCGCGATGGCTAGACCCTGGCCGAAGCGCTCCAAATGGCCGTACGTCGCCAAGAACGGGTGCAAGTCCTACTCCGTTGGCTATTACGACCACGAGAAAAAGGAGACGACCCGCACGTTCCCGTCGGTGCGCCACGCCCGCGTGTGGATGGACGACTATGTCGCTGCGGAGCGTTGCGGCCCGGACAGTCTGCGCCGCTTCCTGCTGGACCTCGACGCGAAGGAGGCCAATCAGGCTGAAGAGTCGCGGAGCCTTGGGGAGGTGGCGTGACCCCTGTGTGGTGGTCCGGGTGCTTTGAGAGTCTGATCGCCCTATGGTGGGCGGAAGGAGACTCGTATGAAGCGTCGTCGTCATACCCCGGAGCAGATCGTTCGCAAGCTGCGTGAGGCTGATCGGCTGCTGGGTGAGGGCAAGGACATCGCTGAGGTGCTGCGTCATTTGGAGGTGTCTGAGCCGACTTTGCATCGCTGGCGCAATCAGTACGGCGGGATGAAGGCCGAAGGCGCCAAGCGGCTGCGTGAGCTGGAGCGCGAGAACGGACGGCTGAAGCAGGTCGTGGCTGAGCAGGCGCTCGATATCCAGGCGTTGAAGGAGGTCGGCCGGGGAAACTTCTGAGCCCGCAGCGCCGCCGTCGCGCGGTGGCGATGTGCATGCAGCGTTTCGGGCTTTCAGAGAGAAGGGCGTGCCAGCTGGTTGGCCAGCATCGCTCGACGCAGCGGCTGCGGGCGCCCGTTGCGCGGCCGGTGGAGGAGCACTTGCGCGCGAGGCTGCGCGTGATCGCTCGCGAGCATGCTCGCTGGGGGTACAGGCGTGCGGCCGTGCAACTGCGCCGCGAGGGTCACGTGGTGAACCGTAAGCGGGTGCAGCGCTTGTGGCGCGAGGAGGGGCTGAGAGTGCCCCAGAAGGCGCGCAAGCGCCGCCGCGGGACGAGCACTGACCCTGATGGTGCTCGCCGGCGGGCTGTGCGTCCTGGGGAGGTCTGGGCGATCGACTTCCAGTTCGACGCGACGAACGATGCCCGCCAGCTCAAGAGCCTGAACATCCTCGACGAGTTCACCCGCCAAGCGCTCGCTACCCATGTCGCGCGCTCCTGTGACGCTGACGGCGTGCTCACGGTCCTTGACCGCCTCCAACGCGAGCTCGGAGCCCCCGAGTTCCTGCGGATGGACAACGGGCCAGAGATGATCGCCGCGGCGCTGAAAGACTGGTGTCGCTTCAACACGGCGAGCACGATCTACATCGAGCCGGGCTCACCGTGGCAGAACCCCTACGTCGAGTCGTTCAACTCCAGGATGCGCGATGAGCACTGGAACGTCGAGGAGTTCACCACACTCACCGAAGCGCAGATCCTGACCGAGCAGTGGAGAATCGAGTACAACACGACCAGGCCACACTCAGCGCTCGACGGGCTCCCACCCGACGAATACGCCGAGAAATGGAAGACCAACCACAAGCAACCCACACCAATACTCTCATAACACCTGGACCAGCCAACGGGGGCCGGTCAGAGGTGCTGGAGCTCTACCTCGCGGTCAACGCCCACCCGCGCAACGAGGGCGGGCTCGCACCGTCGACCTATGAACGCTACGAGTGGACGATCGGCCGTCATCTGCTGGACAGGCCGCGACGCGGCCCCCAAGGCGCTACGCTGGCGCCGCCCCGCTACGCGGTAGCGGTCGCCTCGCTGCCCGCAGCGCGCTTCAACAAGCCGCAGGCACCGCGGGCGTGGCGTGAGGACATGCTGCTTGCGGGCGTGTCCAAGCCGACGCGGGATCAGGCGTAGAGCGTGCTCTCGGCCGCTTTGAGCTGGGCCGCCTCGTCTTATCTCGTGCCCGAGATCCCGCCTCGGCCTCGCGAGGCGAGGAATCGGCGCTTGTCCTAACCAGGCATCTGAGCGGGCCGGCCCGGTGCTGACATGCGCGGTTAGGCTCGCAGGCGAACCGGCAGCGTCTTCAGCTGGTTGGCGAACGGCGACACTACGTAGTGCGGTGTGCCCGCTATCTGAATGTCGGGGAAGCGCTTGATGGTCTCCTCGATCAGGATCCGCAACTCCAAGCGCGCCAGCGCGGTGCCCAGGCAGAAGTGTCGCCCTCCGGCACCGAAAGCCTGGTGCTCGGGATTGCGGGTGACGTCGAAGCGGTCGGGCTCCTCGAAGCGCGTCTCGTCGCGATTAGACGAGGGGTACCACATGACGAGCTTCTCGCCTTCGCGAATCTTCTGCCCGTGCAGCTCGGTGTCGCGAGTCGCGGTCCGGGCGAAGTGCCCGAACGCGGGAAACATGCGCAGCGACTCCTCTACGGCACCAGGCACGAGCGAGGGATCCTCGACGAGCATACGTAGCTGCTCCGGCTCATCCATCAGCGCCCGCATGCCGCTGCAGTACGTCGCCTTGGTGCTGTCGTTGCCGGCCGCCATCAGCAGCACGAAGCCCATCACGATCTCGTGGTCCTCAAGCCGCTCGCCCTCGATCTCCGCGTGCACCAGTACGCTGGTCAGATCGTCGGTCGGCGCCTGCCTGCGCTCGGCTATCAGCCTGCCGCAGCGCTCGAAGATCTCCGGCACGTCACGATCCATCACCACCTGTGTGCCCTCGGGCGAGATATCCGGGTCGCCCGAGGCGACGAGTGCGTTCATCAGGCGCGCCCACACCTCGTCGTCCTCAGGCGGCAGGCCCATAAAGCTGCCGATCACCCGCGAGACTGCCGGCTGCGCGACGTCGCTGACCAAGTCGCAACCCTCCCGGCCCCCGAGCTGCTCAAGCACGTCGATCGCGATCGCGCGGATCGCGTGCTCGTGTTCGGCGATCCGCTTCGGCGTGAAGCCGCGTTGGAAGAGCGACTTAAGACGATCGTGCTTGGGCGGGTCCATGCCGATGAACATCGCCTGCTGCATCTCGAGTGCCAGGCCGGCGTTCTTGGTGGCGGTGAAGCCACCGATCTCCGAGGAAAAAGTCTGCCAGTCGCGACTGACCTCGAACACGTCCTCGGCTGTGGTCACCGACCAGAAGCCGTCCTCGTGGGGATAATCGGTGATCCCCTCCGACCAGTGCACCGGACACTCGGCGCGCAGCCGGCCGAACAGCTCGAGCGGTGGCCCCTCGTGGAAGTTTTCGAGGTCCCCAACCCGCACTTGATCGAGCGGCGTCTGCTCTCGGCTAGTGGTGCTCACGAAGTGTCCTCCGGGTGGTGACGTGGGCGTCTTTCAGAGGAGCTTACTCTCGAACCGGCCTTTCGCCTAGGCCGCGCCCGCGACCAGCGACGTCGACCAGTCGATCGCCGCTGTCACCCACACGACGTGACGGCTGAGGCCGAGCTCCTTGGGGTCGCGGCCGAGCGCGCGCCCGAGGAACTTCTCCTTCAGATGCTCCTTCTGCTGGGCGAGGCGGTGCTCGTCGACGACGTTACCGCGGGTTTTCACTTCTCCGTTCTCGGTCCGGTCGTCGGGGGTCGCCAGGGATGACCGCCATCTGAGCATTCAGGAAGAACCATTCGACCTTGTTGTTGGGGTTCGACTCGATGCCCGCGGGGAGGGGCTCGTCGCCAACGGGCTCTCCCTTCCCGCGGACGAAACCACGGAACCAAGCCCCCGTCAATACCAGCCTGGCTCACTAGGCCCTACGCCCGAGCGCGAGTCCGGGCGCCGCGCTTGGCAGACTGGCTGCGCTTGTGAGCCTTTCGCTTGCGCGTACGCGCGGCCTTCTTCGCTGCCGCACTTCGCTTCTCCGGTCCGTGGCGAAGGCGATCACTAACATCCCCGACAACCGAGCTAAGGTCCGCCATCGCACGCTTGGCGACCTTTGGCTTGCCAGCACCGCTCGTGGCACGGGTCACTTGCCTGGCGATCTTCTTGCGGACGCCTCGCGCCCTCAGGCTCTTGAATAGGTCCGTGTCACTCTTAGCCATTTGTTCCTCCTCAATCTTTATTCCTTCTCACTGAGTGACGTCTGATGAAAACCGGTCAGTCAGTGCGTTCGTTGATCGTCAGCGCCTCGTCTTGGCCGCTGTCGCTCGCATCTGGGTCGAGCGCACGTGCCTGCGCGTGCTGATCGCGGGCAGATTCGGTGAGATGCTCAGCCTCGACGGCCTGTTGCTCCGCGGTTGCACGTTCCCGTCGCGCTTGAGCGGCGCGTTCGTCGGCTTCAGCCTGAGCACGCTTTGCTTCAGCGGCCTGCTCATCAGCCGAGGCGCGCGCACTTTCCGCTTGGATCGAACGGCTTCTGGCCACCTCGCGAAGCTCGCCCGCTTGCTCACGACGACGTTCGTCCCGCCTGCGGCTCGCGGCGCGAGCGACGAGGGCGATGAGCAGTAGCACCACCACGGCGCCAACAGCAATTATGATAATCGTTCCGGTGCTCACGGTTTCCTCCTAAAGCTAGATTTTGTTTGGGTTCCCGGGCGACCCCTATGGCTGGCGCGCGAAGACGTCTGGCCCGAGAAGCAGCAGCGTTGGGGGTGCTGGTGCCGCTGGCGCTAAAGGCCGCGGGCGTCTGAAGCTGAGCCCGCCGCCCGTCAGCAGGGTTGTTGTCGGGCACGCCGCTGCGATGAGCGCACCGCTGAGGGGCCACACGATCAGCGGGCCGGCCGTGATACGCCCGACACGTGAAATGTCAGGCCATAGCGGATGATCGCGCCAACGGCGATGAGGAATATCGATGTGCCGATAGACATATCTAGATCCTCCCGCCTCTGCGATAGCCGAATCCGCCGCCCGTGAAGAACACCACAAGGGCTACAAGCAACAGCAGCCAGAGCAACGGGCTAATACCTATCCCGCCAGCAATGGCAGCAACTACGAGAACAATCAAAACCAACTCCAAGAGCCCCACACGACCCTCCTTTACGTTGAATGCTCCTCAGCAAACCCTTCATGCGATAAGAGAGAACACTCTTTCTATCAGAGAGAGAGCGCTCTTTCCAGTGGTACCCTCCAAGGCATGCTTGAAACCCCCCGCCAAGCGACCGAGAGGGGAGCCAGCGCTCGCGAGCGGATTCTGGATGCCTCCTACGAACTGTTCTCGCAGCGCGGAATCCGCGGGGTGGGGGTCAACGAGGTGATCGACCGCGCCGGCGTCGCGACCGCGACGCTTTACCGGCACTTCCCGTCCAAGGACCGCCTCGTGCTCGCGTTCCTCGAGATGCGCGAGCAGCGTTGGACCCATGGCCTCGTCGAGGCAGAGGCCCAAAGGCGGGGCTCCGACCCCGAGGAGCGCCTGCTCGCCATCTTCGACGTCTTCGACGAATGGTTCCACCGCGACGACTTCGAGGCCTGCTCGTTCATCAATGTCTTGCTCGAAATGGGCCCTCAGCACCCAGCGGGGGACGCGAGTGTGGAATATCTCGACCACATCCGCTCGATCGTCCGGCGCTTCGCAGACGAAGCGGGCCTGCGCGACACCGAGTCGTTCGCGCGCTCGTGGCACATCCTCATGAAGGGCTCGATCGTCTCAGCGGCAGAGGGTGACCTCGAGGCCGCGCGGCGCGGCAAGGCGATGGCACGGCTTCTCCTCGATCAGCACCGATAGCGCTTTCCGGCCCGAGTGGAATGATTCCCGGAGTGGATGATCGACGCAAGCGCCGCATGGCGCAGAACGAGGCCCTGGCACGGCGCATAAACGACAGGATCGAGTATCAGCGTCCACGCAACGGAGAGTCCGCCGACACCTTCATATGCGAGTGCGTCCGCGTGGATTGCGGTGGGGAACTGGACCTCTCGATCGGGGAGTACGCACGCGTGCGATCCCATCCGCGCCGGTTCGTCGTGCTCCCAGGGCATGAGGAACCGGCCGTCGAGTCGACTGTCGAGGTCTACCCCGGCTATGTCGTGGTCGAAAAGCGCGGCGAGGCGGGACGAGTCGCGGAAGCCGAGGCGGGCGCGTAGCCACAGCTCGCATTCGCGGCATGCGAGAGCCCAGGGCTGGCGGAGTCGGGCACCCACCGCCGCTCAGGACGGACGGCCCAGGTGTGTTGGGCCCTCAACGACACGCCTGCTAGCTGAGCATCGCGACAGCCCACCAGACCCACGGCCGGGCTTGCGCTTTGGACGAGCAGCGGCGGTCTTGGCGACGCTCCGTGCGTTCCTTGCTTCAGCAGGGCGAAGCGGGAGTGCCCACGTGCTCCCGCTTTCGCTGATTGGTGTCTCAGAGCTGGAGGCCGGCGCTGGCGGGCATCATCGGCGCTCGTCGTGAGTTCACGTCCGCGATGATCTCTTCTGTGTCGATCTCTTGTAGGTAGATGGAAGGTCGTGCCGAGGTTGATGTGCCCGAGCTGGCTCTGGATGATGTTCAGCGGCACTCCTTCGCGCGCGAAGTTCGACCGCGTGGGCATGGCGTCGCTGGTGCGGCGCAAACCGGCGCTGGACCCCCCCGGCCTGAGCAGCGAGACGACGAAGCTCGCTCCGTACCGCGGACGCCACGGGTCAAGACGCCCGCGTGAGCGTAGAACGCGGGCGTCTACGAGCGTCCCTTAACGTATCCGATTGCTTACGGATATCGGCGTATAACATCGGATAAGCCTGGTAGCGCGACTTCGGCCGCCTCGGCTGGCGCTCCAGCCTGACGTGACCACGCGGCGCCGCGGTGGGTTCGCGCTGGTCGGTAGCGCACATCGAAGCTGCGACAGCAGAAGCGCTCGCCGACGACCGTGGCACTCCGGCGATACGATGCGAGCCTAGGCCGACTGTCGCCAGTGGTGCCTCGGGTCGCCGTCTGAGCTCTGGCCCGTCGTCCGGATACCCAGCCGGACGGGACGACACCGACGCTACGGCGATACGATGCGAACGCCACGCCGACGTAGCTCAGCAGGCCAGAGCACCGCCATGGTAAGGCGGGGGTCAGGGGTTCGAATCCCCTCGTCGGCTCTCTTCTCGTTACCGTGACGTGACCGCCGCGCGATGTATTCTTTTACCGTAGTTGTCCGCTTCTGTCTACTGAGCGACAGGAGCCTCTTCCGCACAAACAAGCCAAAAATGGCTCCATTACTAGCGATTCGGTGCTCTTAAGCCGCTCGCTTACCATGGAGGTGCTCTACCAGCTGAGCTACGTCGGCGCGAACGATGGATGCTAGTTCATCGTCGGCGATCGAGATATCGAGCGCCGCTCGAAATGACCAGAACTCCCACTGACGCCGGAGCGAACGGACAGACCTCGACGAGCGGCGCGGACGCGACGCCCACGGTACTGCCGCTGATGAGTGCGCGCTAGCAGCTCCCATACGACGCCGTGATACGCCGCTCGCGCGGCCCGTCTCGTGTTGCTCCGGCCGGACGGTCGGTAGGTAAAAGCTGGGTGAAACGAGGCGCATCTCATCTGAGCTTAAGAGCGATGGCCAACACTGCCGCGCCATGAACTCCACATACACCCCCACGGCCGCCACAGCCGCCGAAGGATCAAGCAAGTCACTCGGTCAGATGCTCAACAAGGTTCCCGAGATCACCCCTCTGCGTCTTCGCGGCTTGGTATTGGAGCGAGAGAACCCTGTCCGTCCATACGATCGTCACCACTCGCCGTGAGGCCTTCTACTGGCTGGCGATCCTCTTCACGTTCGCCCTCGGCACGTCCGCGGGCGACCTATAGTCGCGGAGAAGCTTGAACTCGGATACCTGCCCTCGGTGGGGATCTTCGCCGGAGCGATTGCGATCGTCACCGTCGCCCATCTGCGCTTCAAGCTAAACGCGATCCTCGCCTTCTGGATCGCCTACATCCTGACCAGGCCGCTCGGCGCCTCGATCGGCGATTATCTCGCCCAGCCCGTCGAAGAATCCGGCCTCGGTCTGGGAACGATCGTGACGAGCCTGATCTTTCTCACCACGATCCTGGTCTTGGTCATCTATCTGACGATCTCCAAGCGAGATCTGATCGCCGTCTCCAGCGCAGAAGTTAAGCAGACTCATGCGGCCGACCTGAACGGGCACGCGCTGACGGATGAGCCCGGCGTGCTCGTTGTGGCCAACAAGACGGAGGCGAGCCCCGCCTTGGTGGAAGCGATGCGAAAGCGCGCCGCCGCTGGTCCCGCGAAGTTCTTCGTGTTGATCCCGAACCCCGACCATCTCCCATTCGATCGCGTCAGTGCTGACACCACGGCCGCGACGCAGGCGCTGGAGCGTGTCCTGCCACGGCTCCAGGAACAGGCCGGTGCTGCGGTCGAGGGCCAGGTCGCCAACAGCCACAATGCCTATGACGACATCGTCGCGGCATTGCGCGGACGCGAGTATCGCGAGATCATCCTCGAGACCCTGCCGAGCCACGTCTCACACTGGCTGCACATGGATCTCCCTGAGCGGGTGACGCATCTCGGCTATCCCCTCACGACCGTGGCGGCCACCCACTGACCGAAGGCCGGCAGGCGCTCGACGATGGTCGGCCGGCCTGCCCCGCGCGCAGAATAGGCAAAGTGCGGAATAGGCAAAGTGCGGTCCCATGGCCGTTCTCATCTTGCATTCATATCCTCTGGGATCGTTGTGGGTATGAACGTGTTGGTCGTCGAGGATGAGGTCAAGATGGCTGCCCTGCTCAAGCGCGGCCTGAACGAGGAGGGCGTTACCGTCGACCTGGCCGCAACCGGCGAGGATGCGGTCGGCATGGCGCGGTCCTGTGGGTATGACGCGATCGTGCTCGACGTGATTCTGCCCGGCATCGACGGCTTTCAGACGTGCCATCGGCTTCGCGTCGAGGGGATCTGGTCACCGGTGCTGATGCTGACCGCACGCGGGGCGTTGGAGGACCGCGTCGCCGGCCTGGACGGAGGCGCCGACGACTACCTGACCAAGCCTTTCTCCTTCGCCGAGCTGTTGGCCCGGCTACGAGCGCTGGTGCGACGCGGCCAGAGCGAGCGTCCCTCGATCCTCGAGGTCGGAGACCTGCGACTCGATCCTGCGACGCACGAAGTTTGGCGTGGCGAGTCTCAGATCGAGCTGTCGACCAAGGAGTTCGTCCTGTTCGAGACGTTCATGCGCAGGCCGGGGCACGTGCTGGCCCGTACTCAACTGCTCGAGCAAGGTTGGGAGTACGACTTCGAGCACCGTTCCAACGTGATCGAGGTCTACATCCGCTATCTGCGCCGAAAGATCGACACGCCGTTTGCGGTCAAGTCGATCGAAACCGTTCGCGGCGCCGGCTACCGACTGCGAAAGGACGGAGGACGCTGAGCCATATCTCGATTCGCCTGCGCGTCACCCTCGCGTTTGCCGCGGTGATGGCGCTGGTTCTTGGCGCCACCGGCGTGTTCGTCTACCTGCGCTTCAGCGCCGAGCTTGACGCTGCGATCAATTCTGGGCTGCGTTCACGAGCGAACGACGTTGCAGCCTTGATCAAGGAGTCGGACTCGGGCCTGAGCGAGGGTCAGCAGAGCTTGATCGGACGCGCCGAGAGTTTTGCCGAGGTGCTCGATGCCAGCGGTCGCCTGTCGGACTCCTCGCTGGCGGTCGGCCAGAACGTCCTGCTCACATCCTCCGAGCTGCGGCGAGCGCTGCGCGACCCTATCTTCCTCGATCGCCGCCGTCTTCCCGGGTTTCCACAGAAGTCGCGCCTGCTGGCCGTGCCGGTCACAGCCAAAGGGCATGAGCGCGTCATCGTTGTCGGCACATCGACCGAAGCGCGTAACGACTCGCTCACGGATCTCGCCCAGCTGTTGGCGCTGGGCGGTCCCTTCGCACTGCTGCTCGCCTCGCTCGCTGCCTACGGTGTTGCGGCCGCCGCCCTTCACCCGGTCGAGGCGATGCGCTCGCGGGCCGCCGAGATCTCCGCGGCCGAGCCCGACCGGCGCCTTCCCGTTCCACCGACGCACGATGAGGTGGCGAGGCTGGGCAAGACGCTCAACGAGATGCTCGCACGTCTTGGCGAGGCGCTCGAGCACGAGCGAGCGTTCGTGGCCGACGCCAGTCACGAGCTGCTCACCCCTTTGGCGATCCTGCGAACCGAGCTTGAGCTGGCGCTGGCGAGGGGTCGCTCGCCCGACGAGCTGCGCGCAGCACTTCTGTCCGCCGCCGAGGAGACCGACCGCCTGACCCAGCTGTCTGAGGATCTACTGGTGATCGCTCAGACCCAACGGGGGGAGCTGCCCCTGCGTGTGGCCCGCCTGGACTTGACTGAGACCCTCGACGGCGTCGGTCGCAGGTTCGCCCGGCGGGCCGAGGATGGGGGGCGGGTGATACACGTGACAGTTCCCGCCTTGTTGACGCTCGACGGCGATCGGCTTCGCCTCGATCAGGCGATTGGCAGCATGGTGGACAACGCGCTGCGCTATGGCTCGGGACCGATTGACCTCAAGGCGACCGCTCACGACGAGTCGGTTGAGATTCACGTACTGGACCGAGGAGCGGGCTTTCCGACGGAGTTCCTGGGACGCGCGTTCGAGCGTTTCAGCCGGGCTTCCTCAAGCCACCGCGACGGCGGCAGCGGCCTCGGCTTGGCGATCGTGCAGACAGTCGCCCGTGCTCACCGCGGAGAGGCACGTGCCGAAAATCGCCAGGGGGGAGGAGCTGACGTCTGGCTAACCCTGCCGCTCAAGCCCGCATAGCCGCGCGTCTGCACTTCGATCACCGACGCGAGCGACTCGCCTTGTGCGTTTAGGCCGCCGACCAAATAGGCGATGCTTCCCACCGTCGCGGCTGCGGCATTGGTGACCGGCATCGGCAGATGCCCCGCGGGGTGGACAACCCCTGTCGAGGGGTTGAAGGACAGGATCCTGCCGGTCGGTCTGCTCGCCGTTCTGCCACCAAGGATGTAGATCCAACCACCTACGGCAACCGCCGATGCGTGCGAAAGGGGACGGGGGAGGCGTCCGATGAACCTGCTGTGAGTGGTGCGCGTGTCGTACGCCTGGATCGCATCGGAGTCGGCCCCGCTCGCCAACTCGCCGCCAAAGGCATAGATCGTCTTTCCAACTGCGGCCACCGCGGCATAGCGAAATGGGACCGGCAGCGCCCCCACCGCGGCGAAGCGGCGACCGTCTGGCGTGCGCAGGATCGTGCCCGTTGGCGCTTGCCCGTCATAGCCCCCGAGCACGTATGCGCTGCCACCGATCGCGACCACCGACAGGTCCGATCGAGTGCTCGGCAGATGCCCCAGCAGCCTCCCTGGCTGCCCGCTACGCAGCAATTCCACGGAGTCCAGCTCAGTGAACGAACCGCCCCCGAAGACCAGCACCGTCCCGTGCAATGACGCGGCTGCGGTGTCATGACGTGGTTCGGATAGAGAGCCCACTGTCGCGAATCCACTCGTCGAGGAGCTAAGTTCGAGTACGTCGCCGATCGATTCATCGCTGCTGTTGAGGCCGCCGAGCACAAGCACACCGCCGTGCTGTGTCACCGTCGCCTCGCCTGAGAGCGGTCTTGGCAATGAATGTGGCGCGAGCCGAGCTATCAGCCTCGGCGGGCCGAGCGTCTCACTCGTGGGCGCCGAAGCGATTGGCTTCGTGTCTGAGGCGCCTCCACCGGAGCCAAGCGCCAGAGATAGCGCCACCACGAGCGTCAGCAGAAGCGCGAGCGCGGGCAGCAGACGTGCTCGTCTCCTTCGCCGTGAGGCAAAGCGCCGGGATGGACGTCTCCGCTCCTGACTTCTCTTGGGCGCAGGCAACACCGACAACAATTCTGGCGTCCCTACTTCAACGCAGGATGAGAGCCAGCGTGCCTCTCATCTGGGGTTCAGCAAGCTCGCTGAAGATCTCCCAATGACCCGAGAAGCGCCAAGGCCCACGGTGGCTGCTGCGGTTGTGGCGGGGCTGATCAGCGTCGTGCTGGTGGGCTGCGGCGGCGGTGCGCATCGGTCCACGCAAGAGAGTCGCAAGCTGGCGTCCTCGCAATCTGATGGCGCAACGCCCCAGCCCCTCGATCCGCACGACGTCTACGCTGCCGACCGTCCCGGGCAGCTCGCAGCAGCAGTGCAAAGTTTTCCCTCGCGCGTATACGTGCCGAATAGCAAGAGCAACACCGTTAGCGTGATCGATCCACACACCTACAAGGTGATCGATCAGTTTCCCGTGGGAGCCTTGCCACAGCACGTCACTCCCTCCTACGACCTGAAAACCCTGTGGGTGGACAACGACGAAGGCAACAGCCTCACACCGATCGATCCGGCCACCGGCAGGCCCGGAAAGCCGGTCCCCGTCACAGACCCGTACAACCTCTACTTCACGCCAAACGGCCGTTACGCAATCGTGGTCGCGGAGCGACTGCTGCGGCTCGACTTCCGCGATGCCCACACGATGCACCTGCATCACTCACTGCCCGTACCTTGTGCGGGGGTCGATCACATGGACTTCACAGCCGATGGTCGCTATCTGCTCGCGAGCTGCGAGTTCGGCCACAAGCTGGTCGAGGTCGACGTCACACGGGAGACCGTGATCAGGTCGATCTCGCTGAGCGCGGACGCGATGCCGCAGGATGTCAAGCTCTCTCCCGACGGGCGGGTCTTCTACGTAGCCGACATGATGTCCGGCGGGGTATGGCTGATCGATGCCAAGCGCCCGCGGAAGGTCGGCTTCATTCCCACGGGGATGGGAGCACACGGGCTTTATGTGAGCCGCAACTCTCGCGATCTCTACGTCTCAAATCGTGAGGAAGGGTCGGTGTCGGTGATCTCATTCGCCCAGCGCAGAGTCGTGCACGAGTGGCGTCTGCCCGGTGGCGGAAGCCCTGACATGGGGGGTGTATCAGCCGACGGCAAGGTGCTGTGGCTCTCCGGCAGATACAACGCCGAGGTCTACGCGATCAGTACGCGTACGGGAAAGCTGCTGGCTCGCATCCCCGTCGGCAAGGGTCCCCATGGGCTGTGCGTCTATCCGCAGCCGGGCCGGTACTCGCTGGGGCACACGGGGGTGTTCCGCTAGGTAGGTACTCGAGACCGTCGGCTCAGCTGATGTCTTTGAGCAGAGCGTAAGGCGAGCCCAGCTTCAGGCCGCGCGCGAGGATCACGATCGTCTCGAGCCGCGGTGAGCGCTTGCAGCGCTCCAGCAGGCTGATCTCGGTGCGGTGCAGCCCGCACAGGTCTGCCAGCTCCTCCTGCGACAGGCCGGAGTCGGCGCGAAATTGGCGCAGGTTGGCGGCGAACTGGAGGCGGACCTCATCCACCGAGTGAACTCTGCTGCCGCGCAGACGAAAGTTCCACAGACAGACGTCTGCGCAGCTAGGAGGCGTCGTCCTGCGGCGTGACCGTGGTAACCGGCAGGCCCATGCCGGACACCTTGCTCGGGAGATCGAGCTTCAGCCACCTCGACAGTCGCGGCGAGAGCGTCGAGATGATGATCTCGTCGAAGCCGCGAAGGTTGATCGCGTCGTGGACCGCGGCCACTGGGTCGGGGTCGCCGACGACGCCCTCGACCGGCGCGCCGGCCGCGTCGGAGAGCTTCGGCAGCGCCCCATCGAGCACGCCCTGCGCCTCGGCCGCGTCCTGATCCTGCGCGTCGACGACCTTGTGCAGGCCGTGTGTCGTGTTGGGGACCAGCAGCGTGAACGTGCAGCTCCCGCGCGTCGCCCGCTCGCGTACCACGTCGAGCAGCGGCGGGGTCGCGGCGGTCTTGTGCGCCACGACGAGGACCCTGGTGGCTGTGGGCGAGGACTCCATCTATCGGCACTCCCTTCTCGCCGCAGCGTTGTCGCTGCGCGATCGCTGTGCGTCACCGGCGCCGTTCGCGCCGTACGCGCTCGTCTCATTTCTACCCCAATCGCCGAGCGCCATGTGCGGCTTGCCGTGGCTAGGCTGTCGGCGATGCGCATCGAGCTCACCGACGACGCGGTCGAAGTGCGTCTGGCGGCGTGGCAGAAGGCGCTAGGCCTGATGCGCGACATCCGCCTCGCGCGCGCCGACCTCAGCGACGTCGAGGTGGTCGAGGACCCGATCAAGATCGCGATGGCGGCTGGGACGAAAGTCGGCCTGCGGCTGCCGTGGCTGTACTTCGTCGCGCGCACGATCCGGCTGGACGAAGCGTTCGTCGTGCGCCGCGGCGTGCCGGCGCTGTCGTTCGCGGTCAATGACGCCGGCAAGCTGCGTCGCGTGCTGCTGAGTACCGCTCACGCGCAGGAGCTGGCACGCGAGCTCGGAGGGTGAGCTCGGAGGGTGAGCTCGTGCTCATCCCGCTCCGCAAGGGGAAGGTGCGCCATCGTATATACCAAGACTCTGCCAATGCCCGTCCGTAAATACGATTGCGCACCTTCCACAAAAAAGGACATACACATACACACATCGAAACGCGCCGCCGCGCGTCCTGGAGCCCTACGTTGACGATTCCGCGTTGCGCAGACCGCTGAGCGTCCACACGCCGAACAGGACGATCAGGCCGAGGGCGCAGGCGAACGCGAGCGCGGTGTGGTCTTGCACCCCTGAGATCAGGCCGCGGCCGGCGTCGAGGAACGCGGTGGCCGGGTTGAGGCTGGCGACAGAATGGATCCAGCCGCTGAGCAGCTCGAGCGGTACGTAGACGGGCGCCAGGAACAGGATCAGGAAGACCGGCGTCTGCATCAGCGGTCCGGCCTGGATCGTGCGGAAGCGGAATGCCACCCCGGCCGCCCAGCCGTAGCCGATCAGCACCAGCAGCAACGCCAGGCCGTACAGCCCGAACAGGTCGACGCCGTCGCCGGTGATCTGCATCCCCGAGATCAGCGCCACGACGGTGATCAGCGTGAGCGTGATCGCCGCACGCGAGAGCGCCACGAGCGAGTAGCCGAGCGCGATGCCGCGGCGGTCCTCGGCCGCCAGCATCAGCCTGCGGGCGAACCCGCTTTCGAAGTCGAACGCCAACGTGAAGCCGGTGAACAGGCCGGAGAACATCGCCGACTGGCACATCACGAACACGAACTGGAACGCGGTGTAGCCGGCCGGGAACGTGAACCCGGGGACTTTGCCGAGCGCGGACAGGCCGCCGGCGAAGCTGGCGAAGAACACCAGTGGGAAGATCAGCGACGGGAAGATCAGGTCGGGCCGGCGGACGTAGGTGTGCAGCCCGCGCCGGGCGATCGTCCAGGCCACGCGCCACAGACCACCGTGGGTCGTGGTGCTCACTCCCTGTGTCGTGGTGCTCATGTGCGCTGCATCCGCTTGTGCAGGGCCGCGTTGGTGGCGAGCAGCGAGATCAGGCCGAGCCCGACGGCGACCGCGAAGCCGCGCCACAGCGCGGTCGAGTCCCAGCCGTAGATGTACAGGCTGCGGAACGCCTCGATCAGGTAGGAGATCGGGTTCCAGCTGGCGACCGTGTGAAACCAGCCGGTTCCGAGAAGGTTGCGCGGCAGGTTGCTCGAGGACAGGAAAACGAAGACGAAGAAGAGGGGGAACAGTCCTTGTACTGCCTCGCCTGATCCAGTCCATAGGGCGGCGGCGCAACCGAGCGCGCCGAAGGCGAGCGTCGTCAGCGAGCCGAGCGCGATCACGACGAGCGCGCCGCCGAGGCCGGCTTCGAGGTGGGCGCCGGCGACCAGGCCGATCAGGATGTAGGCAGTCGACTGCACGGCGCCGATCGCAGCGACGCCGACGAGCAGGCCGGCGATCAGCGATACGCGTCGCAGGGGGGTCAGCGCGAGCCGGTTGAAGAAGCCGCTCTCGATGTCCTCGGCGAGGTTGGTGCCGGTGTTGATCAGCGCGAACATCGCACCCTGCAGGAACGCGACGGCGATCGCGAAGGAGACGTAGGAGTTGGTGGGGAAGCCGACCAGCTTGGTCGCCGATTTCAGCCCGCTGGCGTTGACGGCCAGCAGGATGATCGGGAAGAAGACGATCGGGAACAGCTGGAATGGCTGGCGCAGTGTCTTGCGCATCGAGCGCCGCGCGAGCACGCTGATCTGTGCTGAATGCACGCCGTTCATGCGCTGGCGGCGGCGGGCACGCCCGGTCCGCCCGGTCCGCCCGGCTCGTCGGTCTGATCGCCGGCGCCCTCCAGCGAGCGGCCGGTCTTGGCCAAGAAGACGTCGTCCAGCGACGGCGTGTGCAGCCGCAGGTCGGCGATCGGCAGGTTCTCCGCGTCGAGCGTGCGCACGATCTCAGCCAGGTCGCTGACGCCCTCGGGCAGGCGGGCGGAGGCGCTGTTCGGCGACGCGGCGCCCGCCTCGCCGAAGCGATGCAGGACGCCTTCCAGGCGCTCGCGGTCGCCCGGGTCCTGCGGCACGACTTCGACGCTCGAGCGGCCGATCTGCGCCTTCAGCTCGGCCGGTGTGCCCTCGGCGACGATCGTGCCGCGGTCGATGATCCCGACACGGTCGGCGAGCACGTCGGCCTCCTCGAGGTACTGCGTGGTCAAGAACACGGTGACCCCGTCGCCGGCGAGCCGCCGCACCTCATCCCACAGCGCTGCACGGCTCTGCGGGTCGAGGCCGGTGGTCGGCTCGTCGAGGAACAGCAGCCGCGGCCGGTGCACGAGGGCAAGGCCGAGGTCGAGCCTGCGCTTCATCCCGCCGGAGTAGCCGCCTACCTTGCGATCGGCCGCGTCTGTCAGGCCGACGCGCTCCAGCAGCTCGGTCGCGCGCTGCTCGCGATCGCCCTTACCGAGGCCGTGCAGCGCGCTCTGCAGGCGCATGTGCTCGCGGCCGGTGAGGAATGGGTCGAGTGCGGACTCCTGTAGCGACGCGCCGATCGCGCCGCGCACCGCGGCGCCCTGCGTGACCACGTCCAGCCCGGCCACGCGCGCGCATCCGGAGGTCGGCGGCAGCAGCGTGGTGAGCATCAGCACCGTCGTTGACTTGCCCGCGCCGTTGGGGCCGAGGAACCCGTAGATCTCGCCCGGGGCGACCTGCAGGTCGATGCCGTCGACGGCGCGGATGCCGCCCTTGAAGTCGCGCACGAGGCCTTCGACCTCGATCCCGTTGTTGCTCATCGGTCTGTCGCTCACGCAGCCCCCTCGGTCGCGGCTCGTCGGTTGGCCGAGCTGGGAGCCGGGGAGGGCTCGACGCGCAGCAGCCGTGCGGGCATCTGCGGCAGCCACCAGTTCCAGCGCCCGAACAGCGAGACGACGGCCGGGACGAACAGCGCGCGGATGATCGTCGCGTCGAGCAGGATGCCGGCGGCCAGCCCGGTGGCCAGGACTTTGATTTCCGTCTCCGGACCGGAGGCGAGCGAGACGAACGCCAGGAAGAGGATCAGCGCGGCGCTCGTCACGAGCCGCCCGGTGCGCCCGATGCCGCGCACGACCGCCATGTCGGTCGACCCGGTGGCGTCGTATTCCTCGCGCATGCGCGCGAGGATGAACACCTCGTAGTCCATCGACAGCCCGAACAGGAACGCGAACACCATCAGCGGTATCCACGCGGTGATCGAGCCGGTGGCGGATATGCCCCAGATCAGGCTGGAGCCATGGCCGTGCTGCCACACGAGCTCGAGCACGCCCCACGCGGCGGCGACGCTGATCACGTTCAGGACGACCGCCTTCAGCGGCAGCAGCAGCGAGCGGAACGCGCGCGCGAGCAGCACGAACGTGATCACGGCGATCAACGCGATCATCAGCGGGAAGTTGCCGTAGACGGCTTCGATGAAGTCGTGGTTCTGCGCGGGCAGGCCGCCGACGCGCACGGGCGGGCCTTCCGCGCGCGCCGCCGAGCGCACGAGCGCGAGCGTCGCGCGGCCGCTCGCGGTCGAGCCGTCGGGGGTCGAGTACACATCGACGATCGCCGCTCCCGGCCGCCGCCAGGCGGGCAGCGCGGGCGCCACCGCGCCGTGCACGCCGGGAACCGCGGCGAGCGTCCGGGCGACGTGCTCGGGCGAGGTCGAGCCGAGCACCAGCACCTCATCCGGCAGCAGCACGCCGGAGCCGATGCCCGATCGCTCGAGCGCGACGAGGCCGTGCTTGGCGTCGCCCTGTTTGGCGATCGTGTTGACGTTCGAGATGCCCAGCTGCAGGCTGGTGGCGGCGAGCACCAGCGCGGCCAGCAGGAGCGAGGCGCCGAGCGCGGCGATCCAGCGCCGGCGCACGACCAGTCTCGGCCCAGCCGGTCCAGGCGCGGCTGGCTTTGTCGTCGTTGCGCACGTGCGGCCAGTCCAGGCGCGGGCCTAGCTTGCTGAGCACGACCGGCAGCAGCGTCAGCGCGACGATCACGCTGATCAGCGGGATCAGCATCCCGCCGTAGCCGACCGAGCGCAGGAACGGCACCGGCAGGGCGACAGCGCGAACAGGCCGATCGCGACGGTCGTGCCGCTGAACACGACCGCGCGTCCCGCCGTCTGCATCGCGCGCTCGACGGCCGCGTCGCCGTCGAGGCCGTGGGCGCGCTCCTCGCGCCAGCGGACGACGACCAGCAGCGAGTAGTCGATCGACACGCCGAGGCCGATCAGGGCGATCAGGAACTGCACGATCGGAGAGACTTCGGTGACCGTCGTCAGCCCCCACACGACGAGGAACGTCGTCAGGATCGAGACGATCGCCATGAAGATCGGCACGACCGCCAGGAACGAGCCGAACACGAACGCCAGCACGAGCAGCGCGCCGAGCCCGCCGAGCATCGCCTCGAGCAGCACTCCGGGGCCGTTGCCGCCGCCGCCGCTCTGAACGGACAGTGCGTCGAAGCCGGTCAGGTGCACGGGCGCGCCCGCGACGGTCGCGCCGGCGAGCGCGGCGCTCGCGTGTTCGGCTGCTTTGGGGTTGTCTTCGAACGCCTGCGTGCGATCCGGCGGCGGGTAGGCGACGACGAACGTCGTCTGGCGGTCGTGCGACAGGAACGCGGCGTTCGCGGTGCTCGCGTAGCCGGCCAGGCGCGTGCCGGGCAGTGCGCGCAGGAGCCGCGCTTCGACGCTCAGCAGCTGTTGGCGCACGGCCGGCGAGCTGACCGACGTCGCCCGCGGGCAGCGTCACGACGGCCAGCAGCGGCGCGCCGTTACCGCCGGTGCCGTGGAAGTCGCGCTGGATCTGCTGGTTGGTGACGAAGCCTTCCTTGCCGGGCACCGAGAACTTCTGTTTGAGCGATTTGGTGGCCGAGCCGGCGGACGCCGCGCCGACCAGCGTGAGGATCACCCAGAAGCCGGCGACGATCCGCTTGTGCGCGAGCACCCAGTGGGTCAGGCGCGTGATCGTCCCGGGAGCACCGGGAGCACCGGGAGCACCGGGAGCACCGGGCGCACCGGGAGCACCCGTCGCTCGGGGCGCCGGCGTGGCGCCGACGTGCTGGGGAGAGGGGGGCTGGGAGAGTGGGTCGCCGGTTCGGGGGGAGTCGGTCATCGCAACGTCTCCAATATTTTGGGCACAGAATCGTTCCGGGCAGAACAATCTATACCATAATCTTTTCCGCTGAAGTATGATCTCCGTGTGAAGATCGAGACCGACGGCGAGATCCCATCGGCCGAGGGCTCGGACCTCGGCTCGAGCGAGTGTGCGGACGGATCCTGGCCCGCCGGTCTGGTGCCCGCCTCGGTTGTCGAGGGCGGGCTGTCCCCTGATTCAAGCAGGCCGTTCCGCGGAGTCGGGTTCGCTTTGTCCTCGATCGGATACGCAGTCGCACGGCGCTTCCGCGAGACGCTCGCGCCGCTGCAACTCGAGCCGCGCGAGTTCGCGCTGCTGCGCGCCGTCAGTTTCGCCGAGGGCCAGTCCCAGCAGGCGATCGGCGAGCGGCTGCACATACCCCCGAGCCGCATGGTCGCGTTCGTCGACGCGCTGGAGGCGCGCTCGTTGCTCGAACGCCGTCACAACCCCGATGATCGACGCACGCGCGAGCTGTACCTGACCGGCGACGGGCGTGAGCTGCTCGGCAGCGCGCTCGCGCTGGCGAGCGCGCTGGAGCTCGGTCTGTCCGCGGAGCTCAGCGCGGACGATCGTGATCTGCTGCTCGACCTGCTGCAGCGAGTCGGCGGGCGGCTTGGTGTGCCCCCGGGCGTGCACGCCGGTCACACCGACCCGGATCTCGCCGCCGAGTAGCTTGCCCACAGGCCGAGGAATCGGTTCAAACATCAAGAAACGCCTAGCCTCGGCCGAATCGATGTCGATGGCTCTGCTTGACGAGACGATTCCGATCGAGCGCGATGACCATGTGCTGCGCGCGCGCAGGACGGCTGCCTGCACGCGAATTGCGATGGGCTTGATCGGCGCGCTGGTGATCGCCGCCGACCATCGCCTGCTCCCGTATCCGGTGCTGGGAGCGGCGGGGTTTGCGCTGATCGCGCTGACGGCGGGCGTTCAGCTGGCGGGCGCGAACGCGTCGTGGCTGAGCATTGAGGAGTCGCTGTCGGGGCTGGCCGGGATCCTGATCGTCGGCCTTGGCAGCCAACGCGTCGGCGTGCTGAGCATCCTGTGGCTGGTGGCGATCGCCAGCGGCGTGCTCGCGCGCGGCGGGAGGGTGCACTGGCTCGGGCGCTACATCGTGCTCGCGGCGTTGATCTTGCCGGTCGCGCGGTACGGGTGGCTGAGCGGCGAATACGCGGCGATGTGCGTCGCAGCGCTTGGTCTACTGCTGACGAGCGGTCGGCTGACGCGCGAGCTGAACCACCTGCTGATGAAGGCGCGACTGCAGGCGGAGAGCGCGGAGACGCTGCTGCTGGCAGGTGACATCGCTGCGCGCATGGGCGAGCTCGGCGAGCACGGCGGCCCCGGCGGCCACGCCTCGGCCCCGGCGCCCACACCCACGCCCGCGCTGGCGGGCGAGGCGGGCGAGGGACCGGCGAGCGTGAGCGCGGCGGAGATCGCGAGCGCCCGCGGCGCGCTGGAGAAGCTGCTCACCGGCGAGGGCCTATCGATGGTGGTCCAGCCGATCGTCGACATCCGCAGCGGCGCGATCCACGCGTTCGAGGCGCTGGCCCGCTTCGGCCAGCCGCGCCAGGGCGCGAGCCCGCTGCACTGGTTCTCGCTGGCCGATCAGCTGGGCGTGCGGGCGCAGCTCGAGCGGGCGTGCCTGCGCCAGGCGCTCGAGCTGCACGCGCGGCGTCCGCCGGGCACGAGCCTGACGGTCAACCTGTCGGCGCGGGTGCTGCTGGACGCGACGACGATCTCGATGCTCGAAGACGCCGGCGATCACCTGCCGGACGACCTCGCGGGGCTGATCGTGGAGATCACCGAGGAGACGCTGGTCAACGGCGACATGCAGCTGCTGAGCGCGATCGAGCCGCTGCGCCGCCGTGGCGCGCGCCTGGCGGTCGATGACATGGGCGCCGGCTACTCCGGGCTGCGCCAGATCACGACCGTGCACCCGGCGTACCTGAAGCTCGACCGCTCGCTGATCGCGGGGATCGACAGTGACAGCGAGCGCTCCGCGCTCGTGGGGGCGCTCGCCGGGTACTCCTCGCAGGTCGGCTGCCTGCTTGTGGCCGAGGGTGTCGAGACGCACGCCGAGCTGCAGGTTGTGCGGCGGCTGGGCGCGCCGCTCGTGCAGGGCTTCCTGTTCGCTCGCCCGGGCCCGGCGTGGCCCGAGGTGAGCGCAGCCGAGGCGCGCGGGGACGTGGCGGCGGGGGCGCCCGAGCCGGTCGATGCGGCGGAGCGTGCGCGCGAGCTGGAGCGGGTCGCGACGCTCCAGCAGGTGGCCTGACCCAGCCGGAACCAGAAAACAACAGCGCGAGCGTCGAAGTGCCGACGGAACCTCTCGCCGATCTCAGCCTGGTGAAGACCGCGCTGAGCGCCGAAGTGCTCAACGGCCAGCAGGCTATTTTCTCGCTGGTTGCGTCAAACGAAGGGCCGAGCGACGCCGTGAAAGCCAAGATCGTGGACACGCTGCCGGCGGGGTTGACCTACGTGAGCGCCACGGGCGCTAGCTGCACGGCGGAAGGCGCGCTCGTCACCTGCCCGTTGGGCACCGTGGAAGCTCACACCACACGCACGGTCGTGCTGACCGTGCAGGCCGCCGGCGTCGCGACGTATGTCAACCGGGCGACGGTGTCGAGCCCGACCGAAGATCCGCAACCGGCCAACAACTCCTCCGAAGCGTCCGTCAAGGTGCTGCCGGCGGCCTCGCTGAGGCTTGAAAAGACGGTCAGCTCTCCGACGATCGAAGTGCCCAGCGAGGTCACCTACACGCTGACCGCGCGCAACGAAGGCCCCGACAGCGCCCAGGAAGTCCTGGTCACGGACTCTCTCCCGGTGGGAGAGACGTACGTCAGCGACGACGCCGGCTGCTCGTCTGCCGGCCAGCAGGTCACCTGCCCGCTCGGGGAACTGGCCAACGGCGCGAGCGCCACGATCCATCTGGTCGTGGCAGTCGGCGTGACGCTAGGCGCGCAGACCGTCACCAACGCGGCCGTCCTGACGAGCACGACCGGCAATCCGACCCCCGAAGAGGCGACGGCTGCGGTGTCGGTGCAAACAGGCCCGACGGCCGACATGGCGATCACGAAGACCGGCCCGGCGACGGCGGTGGGCGGCGGCCCGATCGAATGGACACTCAACGTCACCGACCGTGGACCGTCGAACGCGCACGGGGTGACGGTCGCTGACTCCCTGCCGGCCGGGGCGAGCTATGTGAGCTCCTCGGCATCCCAGGGGGCGTGTCAGTACACGGCGGGCACGCTGACCTGCGAACTGGGCACGCTGGCAGTCGGCGCGAGCGCCCAGGTCGTTGTCCGGGCGACCGTGACGGCGAGCTCGGGGACGCTTCAGAACACGGCAACGGTGAGCCCCCACGCGGCGACAGGAGCCACGATCAGCAGGTGCCGTCCGTGGATCGAGGGTGCAGAACGGGCGATCGGCGCGGCACCGGGTCGCACACGCGCAGCTGCTGCGCGGCCTCGCTGCCGCTGTCGCGGACCAGCAGTCGATAGTGCAGCAGGCCGCCCGCGGGCATTCGAGGGCCCGTGGGTGCTCCCCCTCACCGCCCACTCCACCGTGCTGAAGCACTTCGACGGCGGCGACGGGCAGGTCGCGCTGCACGGCCGCGGCGGCGCGAGCCTCGCTGATCCACTGGGCAGCGCGCGCTCCCATGGGTGTGTACGTTTGGCCAACCAGGCGATCGACTGGATCGCTGGCCACGTGGCCGTTGGGACTCCGGTGCGCATCTACTGACGGCTAGCTTGGAGAACTCGCGGTCGGTGTCCAGCATTTCGAATCCTCTGGTACCGTGCGCGTGGCAGCAAGGGCAGCACAAGACACGGTCCGAGGGGTTGCTAGGTGATCGCCGACCTGCACTGTCACTATCCGATGCACCTCGTCGCCGAAGAGCCGGACGCCGGGGGGCCAAAGGAGGGCTGGCTGTCGCAGTTCGTGGACAAAATCGAGGGCGGGGCCCTCGACCTGGTCGCGAAGGTCGTCAACGACGCTGGATGGAGTTCGGATTGGCGCGTCAGCCTCGAGGGCCTGAAGACCGGTGGAGCTGGGATTGTCTGCTCGGTGCTCTACTGGCCGGCTTCCGAGTTCGATCCGCCGCACCTGAACGACGAGCCACCGCTCGACCGCTACTTTGACTACCTCAGGCGGCAACTCGAATTCATCGAGGATGGTCTGCCGGACGCGACCGCGGACGGAACACCCGTCTTCGTGGTGAAGACCGCCGCGGACCTTGAAAGGCCGGGCATCCGCTTCATCCACTGTGTCGAGGGTGGATTCCAGCTGGGCGACGACGTGGCGAGGCTCGACGAGCGGGTGCAATGGCTCTCACGGCAGGGCGTCCTGTACATCACGGTCGCCCACCTCTTCTACCGCCGAGTGGCGACAGAGGCCCCGGCGATACCGGCATTCACGGATCAGCAGTTCCGCATGCTGTTCCCGGAGCCCGAGGATGTTGGCCTCACCGGGCTGGGTGAAAAGCTGATCGAAGCCATGTACCGGCACAAAATCCTGATCGACATCAGCCACATGTCGGCGCGGGCGGTCAGCGAGACCTTCGAACTGGTCGAGCGCCTGGAGGGCGACAACGCCAAGACGAACTACCCGATCATCGCCACCCACGTTGGGATGCGAAGCGCCGGACCGGCCGCACGCGCGCAGGAATACAACCTCGCGGATGGCTCCGCCTGCAAAATCGCCGAACGGGGGGGCGTGGTCGGTCTGATCGGCGCGCAGCACCAGCTCGGCGACACGCGCAACGAAGCCGAGTCGGCCGCTCTCGTTAAGGCGCACCTCGATGCGATCGGCACGGCCGTGGGCGACGCATCCAGCGTCGCCGCGCTCGGTACCGATATCGATGGTTTCATCAAGCCGACACTCGCCGGGTTCGAGAAGGCGGCGGACTTCGCCAAGCTCGAGACGTGGGTCCGGGAAGCCGGCCAGAGCGATGTGGAGGCGATCCTCCACGTCAACGCCGAACGGGTGATCAAAGCGGCGTTCGCAGGTCGCTGACGGGGAGTGATAAACGGAACCATCCGGGTCCGTTGACAGCCGGTGTGGATACTGCGAGACTCGCCCCTTGCTGGTCGAGAGCTGAACGAGATCGGGGGCACGGCGGTCGGGAAGCGCGTCTACATTGGCTTCGCGGTTGGGGCGCTGATCGGCGCTGTGGTAGCGCTAGGTGGGGTGTGGATCATCAACGGCTCGATCGGTCGCGTGTCGGTGCGCAAGGTGGAACCGTTCTCGCTCGTCGACGAGCCGATGGCGGGAATGCTGGCGGAGAGATTTCGCCCCTGGCTGCTGTTCGACAGCAAAGAGAAATGGCGGCCTTTGAACGTCGACTACATGTTCGACGAAGGCACCCAGCGCTTCTGTGCGCGCCAGGGGCGCGTCGCGAAGTGCTCCGCGATACACGACACCGCTGCGTTCGACAAACTGGTCACCGAAAAGCAGGCCGGCCCGAGCTACGTGGACATCGCCGGCAGCAAAGTCTCGGAATACCGGGGTCCGGCCTCCTGCCGACCGCCGTTCGACTGCAACGCGGGCCCACGCTCGGCGATCTACTACAACGCCACCGAATCGAACGGCCGCTACTACCTCGACTACTGGTGGTTCCTGCGCTTCAACCACTTCACACAGCTGGGCTTCAACAAGAGTTGCCTGCTCGCACAGGCGCGCGAAGTCGGTCTTTGCGATGAGCACGAGGGCGACTGGGAGGGCGTGACCGTGGTGACACGCCCCCATGATGAGACGCACGTCGAATACGTCGTCTACGCCGCGCACAAAGGGACCTTCCGCTACAGCGGCGCACAGCTGCAGTTCCGCGATGGCACGCGGCCGGTCGTGTACCTGTCGGAAGGCGGTCACTCCGCCTACCCGCTGGCCTGTGCACACTCCTGCCGTCAGCCGTCCGGCCTGGCGATCGACGGCGTCGTGCCGCCGGAGACCGACCACGATGGGCTGGCGCCGTGGGGACGTAACGCGGAAGCCTGCGTCGCCAACGCTCCGGGGAGCTGTCTGCTCCCGCTGGCCACGCAGCCTTGGACGCACTGGCCGGGTGAATGGGGCGCCGGCTGCTCGGCCGCGTGTGGCGGTGCGCTCGACGCCAACTCGCCGCGCTCACCGGGTGTGCAGGCACGCTTTCAGACGCCTTGGTGCTCCTTCCAAGAAGACATCTTCACGTGCGACGGTCGTAGCCAGCGCTGCTCGGACTGGCTCTCCGCACAGGTCAGCGCCGTCGCCTGCGACCCGGTCCTACTCACCGAAGCCCAGCGCACGAGCAAGCAGCTAGGGGCGGGCAGGCTCGGCCTCGAAGTCGCGGGCATGACGGTCCGAAATGCGACTACGCCAGGCGTCGTACAGGCGCTGGGCGCCCCTCTGGAACCGAACGGCGAACTGACCGCGATCGTCGACGGCCCGTCGGCGGAAATCCTCGTCAGCGCCGTGCAAGGCGCCCTCCTCAGCAACGACAGCTTCGCCAACCCCGACTGGAAGCCCGGGCAGAGAGTTCACATCACAGTGACGGCCGGCAGCGACGGCCCCCTGGTTCTCGCCGATGGTCAGCGCGCGCGTGAGCGGACGATCACCGAACGGGCGACGCCTGCCAGCATCGATCGCGCGTTGCGCTCACTCGCGCCCGCTCGTTGAGCCTTCGTCCAGCTATTCGATCATTTAGGCGGTCGAGCCCGGGCATTTAAGGACGGCGTCGCCGGTCTTCGCACGAAGAGGCATGGCGGGGGCAGGATTCGAACCTGCGAAGGCAGAGCCAACGCGTTTACAGCGCGTCCCCTTTGACCGCTCGGGAACCCCGCCAGGGGGGCGACAAGTTTACGTCCTGCGACCAGCGCGAGACGGCTCGGGCTACCCGCACGGTCGTTGCGAGGCTAAGAAGTTGTCTCAATACCTCTTGGGGGGAGGTTTGGGTGTTGGGGAGCGAATCTTTCTGGGTGACATAACCCCGGTGAGGGAGGTGCTCTGTGGCCTGTGGCGGGCTCTGTTTGGCGGGTGCGAGACGAGCTGTGGGAGGCGGTCGAGCCGTTGCTCCCGGAGTGTCCGCCGGATCCGCGTGGAGGGCGGCCGCGTGTGGATGACCGTGGTCCTGCCACCGGCAAGCCCGGGCGTCCACGCCAGCGCGCCGAGCGTGTGCTCGCTGACCGGGGCTATGACCACGACAAGTACCGTCGCGAACTATGGAAACGCGGCTTGAAGCCCGTGATCGCTAGACGCAACACCGAGCACGGGTCGGGGCTCAGCAGGGAACGCTGGGTCGTGGAGCGCACCTTCGCGTGGCTGCACAACTCCTTCGCGTGGCTGCACAACCTGCGCCGGCTGAGGACCCGCTATGAGCGCGATCCCGGCCTACACATGGCATTCATGCTGCTCGGCTGCGCGGTGGTCTGCCAGCGCAAGCTCACAGACACCTGAGTCAATCCTCGTCTTCTCCGTCGTCGTCGAAGCTGCGCCGTCCGTACTGGTCAGGGATCGAGCCCCAGCCCCAGACCGCCACCGGCCCCTCGGGCACGATGCCGTACTCCTCGAGCGGGTCACCCTTCTCTGGCTCAACGACACAGCGGTGCTGCCAGTTATCGCCGAGATCAAAGACGTACTCGAACGCCTCGCCCGCCTTGACCTCCTTCGCGACCTTCAGCTTTGCATGATCGAGCCACACAAGTTCAGGGCCGAACGAGTCGTCTGGATAGCCAACCAGCCGCCCATCCCCCAGCTCAAAGTTATGCAGATGTGAAAGATCCCACCGCGCGAACGCCGCGTCAATCGCCTCCGCGAACTGCTCAAAGGAATGCGACGGACCGACCAAAAAGACCCGCCCAGGCGACGGATCGCACAAGAACCCACGACCACCCAGCAAATCCACCCGTATCCGAAGCCACGTCCGCGCCATCACCCAACAGCCTACGGAGGTTATGAGACAGCTTCTAAGAGGCCTCGCGCAGCTGCTGGGCTTCGGGCAGCGTCTGCAGCTTTTTGAGCGTCCGGTTCTCGATCTGGCGGACGCGCTCGCGCGTGATGTTGAACGCGCGGCCGACCTCCTCCAGCGTGCGCGAGCGCCCGCCGATGATCCCATAGCGCATCTCGATCACCTCGCGCTCACGCCGTGGCAGGCACGACAGCACGCGCGTGACGTTCTCCCGGCGCAGGGCCTCGGATGCGATCTCGAACGGCGACTCGGCGGACACGTCCTCGACGAAGTCCGCGAGCGCGGAATCGTCCTCCTCGCCGACCGGCTTCTCCAGCGAGATCGGCTGCTGGGTGATGCGCATGATGTCGCGCACCTCGCGCACCGTGCAGTCGAGCTCCGTGGCGAGCTCCGCCGGACTGGGCTCGCGCCCGATCTGCTGGATCAGGCGCCGTTCGGCGTGGATCAGCTTGTTCAACCGCTCGACCATGTGGACGGGGATACGGATCGTGCGGCCCTTGTCCGCGAGCGAGCGCGTGACCGCCTGGCGGATCCACCAGGTGGCGTACGTGGAGAACTTGTAGCCGCGCCGGTAGTCGAACTTCTCGACCGCGCGGATCAGGCCCAGCGAGCCCTCCTGGATCAGATCCAAGAGCGTCAGCCCGCGGCCGACGTAGCCCTTGGCGATCGAGACCACCAGGCGCAGGTTCGCCTCAACCATGTGCTGCTTGGCGGCGACGTCACCGCGCTCGATTCGCTTGGCCAGCGCGACCTCCTCCTCGGCGCTCAGCAGCGGCACGCGCCCGATCGAGCGCAGATACAGCCGCAGCGAGTCAAGGCTCGGCTCGATGGTCAGGTCGACCTCCGGGCGCTTGAGCTCCTCGAGGCGCACGTGTAGATCGCGCACCTGCTGGCCACCGTCGTCCTCAGCGCTGTCGGGCGCCGACGTGCTTCCCGCCAGCGGGTCCGCCGGCGGGTCGTGGTGGGCGCCTGGCCCGACGGACGCGCTCAAGGTCAGCTCGGGCCCCGACTCGCCCGGGGCGAGAACCTCGATCCCGTGCTCCTCCAGATAGCTCAGCAGATCGTGTGTCTGCTGGGCTGACAGCTCGGCCTCCTCGTTCGCGGCCGCGAACGCGTTTGCCGTGAGGAACCCCCGCTCGTGGGACTCCGCGATTACCCCCTGCAACTCCTCCAGCTCGACCACCGGCGTTTCAGTGGTGGTGGTCATCAGACCCTCAAGCTTCTCGCTCAACTGGCCTCCCTAGGACCTATACGACTCCCCATCGGAGCGACATCCGCCCCGACCTCCCTGACCTACGCTAAGCCTCCATGTGCGTTGCGTTTACATCAGCAGTCTCGTCGCGTCCCGTGTGCTCCTCCACCTCCCGCCGGCGACCCGTCGGGGGCTCCGGCCACTCGGCTCAACCAGCCGAGTGCCGATTGATACCAGATCGGCGCTCGAGGGGCGCCGCACGTCCACCCGGTGGGTGCGTTGGCGCGCGCACGCTACGCTTGGCCACGGTGCTGGCAAGCAGGTCGATCTCCACGCCGTCTCCAACCATGGGCTCCGGCGACGACGTCCAGGGACGCCGCCCGGCGATCCCTGTTGGGCTCTCACGCGTGGGGGTCACGGGCGTCGAGAAGGTCGTGCGCATCCGCGAGGAGCTGTTCCTCGCGACGCTGGACTGCTTCGTGGATCTCGGCCGCGACCAGAAGGGCGCGCACATGTCGCGCTTTGACGAGGTCGTCAACGAGGCGATCGGCGAGGTCGTGCTTAGCGAGTCGCCGTTTCGTGCGGAGACGCTCGCCCGGCACATAGCCGAGTTGGTGCGCGAGCGCCAGGGGGCCGAGCGCGCTGAGGTGGCGATCGCGGCGCGCTACCCGGAGCACAAGCCGGCACCCGTGTCGGGGGTGCAGACGCAGGAGATCTACACGCTGCACGGGCGCGCCGTCGCGTTCGAGCACGGCACGCGGCGGATCGTCGGCGTGTCCGCCACGGGGATCACTGCGTGCCCGTGCGCTCAGGAGCTGGTCGCCGCACGCGCCCGCGAGCGGCTGAGCGCTGATCAATTCTCGCCGGAGCAGATCGATCGGATCCTCGAGCGGGTTCCGGTGGCGACCCACAACCAGCGTGGCCTGGCCACGCTGCAGATCGGCTGCATCGAGGAGTGTGTGGCGGAGATCGACGCGAGGGCGCTGCTGGAGATCGCCGAGGCGAGTATGTCATCGGAGATCTACGAGCTGATGAAGCGCAGCGACGAGGTCGAGGTGGTCGAGAAGGCGCATCGGCGCCCGCGCTTCGTCGAGGACTGTGTGCGCGAGTCGATCGCCGGGGTGATCGACGCGTTCCCGGAGCTCGACGGGGCGAGCTTCATCGCCGCGCGCCAGGAGAACCTCGAGACGATCCACCAACACAACGTTGTCGCCGAGCGCCACGGGCTGTTGTCAGAGCTACGCAACGAGGTCCACTCGGGTGCCCCTAGCACCCACCAGACGAGCCTCGAGCAGTGGCTGAACGCGGGCGCCCGCCCGTAGGCCCGGGCCCGGGTGGCCGCCCGGCTCGGCCGCCTGGCCCGTTCGACGCCGGGGCTGTGACGCCGGGGCTGTGTAATCCTCAGCCGTCGGTGCGGGCGTCTACCTGGGCCATCCTGCGACGCAGGCCGAAGAAGTAGTCCAGGCCGGACAGCACGGTTACGGCGACCGTCGCGTACAGCAGGGCCTGGAGCCATACGGGCGTCCCTTGGACGGCGATCAACGACAGGATCAGGGCGATCTGCAGACACGTCTTGACCTTGCCGAACTGGCTCGCTTCGATCACCACGCCGGCCTGCGTCGCGCCCATGCGCAGGACCGTGACTGCGAGCTCGCGGGTGATGATCACCATCGCCACCCACGCCGGCAGGCGCTGCAGCGAGACCAGCGAGATCAGCGCGGCGATGATCAGCAGCTTGTCCGCGAGCGGGTCCATCAGCTTGCCGAATGTGGTGACCGAGTCGCGCGCGCGGGCCAGGTAGCCGTCGACGAAGTCGGTCAGCGAGGCGAGCGCGAACACGACCGCCGCGAGCACGTCGCCTGCGGGCGTGTTGCCGAGCAGCGCGACGACGAGCACCGGCACGAGCATGATGCGCAGGACCGTCAGCAGGTTGGGTAGGTTCAGGGGGAACACGCAGCAGACATTATGTACTCACAGCGTTGGCCGATCTCCTGCTGGCGTTTCGTACGAAAGGAACAGCGCGATGAACAAGCGCACGCTCGGACCGCAGGGCCCCGAGGTATCCGCGATCGGCCTCGGCTGCATGGGCATGTCGGCGTTCTACGGCGCGACCGACGAACGGGAGGCGCTGCGCACGATCGCCCGCGCGCTGGAGCTCGGCTGCAACTTCCTCGACACCTCCGACATGTACGGGCCGCACACCAACGAGGAGCTCGTCGGCCGTGCGATCTCATCCCGCCGCGACGAGGTGTTCCTGGCGACCAAGTTCGGGATCAGGCTCGAGCCGGGCACGGCGGGCGGGCCTCCCGTCCGCTCGATCGACGGCAGCCCCGCGTACGTGCGCAGCGCGTGCGACGCCTCGCTGCGGCGCCTCGGCGTCGAGCACATCGACCTCTACTACCAGCACCGAGTCGACCCGAGCACGCCGATCGAGGAGACGGTCGGCGCGATGGCCGAGCTCCTCGCTGACGGCAAGATCCGCCACATAGGCTTGTCGGAGGCGAGCGCACAGACGATCCGCCGCGCGCACGCCGTGCATCCGATCACGGCCGTGCAGAGCGAGTACTCGCTGTGGACACGCGACGTCGAGCAGGAGATCCTGCCGACGCTCGAGGAGCTCGGGATCGCGCTCGTCGCCTACTCGCCGCTCGGGCGCGGCTTTCTGTCCGGGCGCTTCACCTCACCGGATGAGCTAGACGAGGGCGACTTCCGTCGCTACGGCCCGCGCTTCACCGGCGAGAACCTGCAGCAGAACCTGAAGCTGGCCGAGCGCGTCAAGCAGCTGGCCGCCGAGAAGGGCGTCAGCGCCGGGCAGCTGGCGCTCGCGTGGGTGCTGAACCGCGGCGAGCACATCGTCCCGATCCCCGGCACCAAGCGCGTGTCCTACCTGGAGGAGAACCTCGCCGCCGCGGATGTCCGGCTGAGCCCCGAAGAGGTCGCGCGGATTGCCGAGGAGATCCCCACTGCGAGCGGAGATCGCTACGACGAGCACGGGATGCGGACGGTCAACCTCTGACCGGCCAGCTCAGTATCCGACCGAGTAGAAGCTGATGTGGCGGCAGCCGTCGAGCTTGTAGTGGGGGACGGCGTGGTGGCTGGTGTAGACGACGATCTGCGGGTTTTCGCAGTGGATCACGCCGGAGTCCTCGTGGGCGTGGACGACGGTGTTGGGGTTGGTGCCGGTCCACACGTAGTTGACGGTGTCGTTGGCGTAGATGTAGTTCTTGCCGTTGCCGGCGTGGATCACTGCGGTCTGGTGGGCTGGCCAGCCGGACGGGTGGTAGTCGCCCCAGATCACATCGCCAGCTGAGCCGCCGTAGATCGTGTCGTCGCCGTAGCCGCCCAAGAGGTAGTTGTGCACCTGCGCGCGGCCCTTCAGCACGTGCTGGCGCCCGGCGGGGCCCCGGTCCATGATCAGGTGCTGATCGGCCGGCCAGCCAGCGTGGCTGGTCATGGCGAGCGCCGGCGCTGCAAATGCAAGCGTGCACAGCACGGCCGCGGACAGTGCGCGTCGAGCGCTAGGGTGGGAAGCCATGCCGCTGATCCCCATGGTTATAGAGCGCACCGCCCGCGGCGAGCGCGAGTTCGACATTTATTCGAGGCTGCTGAACGAGCGGATCATCTTCCTCGGCACGCCGATCGACGACCAGGTGGCGAACCTGGTGGTCGCGCAGCTGCTGCACCTGGAGAGCGAGGACCCGGAGAAGGACATCTCGATCTACATCAACTCGCCCGGCGGCAGCATCTACTCGGGCCTGGCGATCTACGACACGATGAACTTCATCAAACCGGACGTCAGCACGATGTGCGTCGGCGTGGCGATGTCGATGGGCTCACTGCTGCTGACCGCCGGCGCCAAAGGCAAGCGCGCGGTGCTGCCCAACTCGCGGATCCTGATCCACCAGCCGTCGGCCGGCTTCGAAGGACAGTCGACGGACATCGAGATCCACGCGCGCGAGATCCTCAAGGTGCGCGAGCGGATCGACGAGATCTACGCTCAGCACACCGGCAAAGCGACCGACGTGGTGCGCCGCGACATGGAGCGCGACCGCTTCTTCACCGCCGAGCAGGCCGTCGAGTACGGTCTCGTCGACCGCGTGCTCACGAATCACTGAGCGCCTTCTAGGTATTAGGGGCGGCCTACCGGCCGCGGGTAGGGGTTCGCAGTTCACCGACACCGCCGGTCGCGGTTCAGGCGATCGAGTGCTCGATCGCGCCGAGCTGCTCGATCTCGATCCGCACGACGTCGCCGGAGTCGAGGAAGCGCGCCGGGTCCTGTGCCATGCCGACGCCGGAAGGCGTGCCGGTGAGGATCAGATCGCCGGGGAACAGCGTGCAGGTCTCGGAGATGAACGCGACGAGCTGCTCGATCGAGAAGATCAGGTTGGAGGTGCTCGACTGCTGGCGCAGCTCGCCGTTGACCCATGTGTGCAGAGCGAGCGCGTGCGGGTCTGAGACCTGATCGGCGGTGGTGATCCACGGCCCGTACGGACAGAAGCCGTCGGCGCCCTTCGCGCGTGTCCACTGTGGCTCGCGCCCCTGCAGGTCGCGTGCGGTGACGTCGTCGGCGACGGCGTAGCCGGCGACCGAGCCGTTCGCGCCGATGACGACGGCCAGCTCGCCCTCGTAGTCCAGGCGCCTGACGACCTCGGGGCAGCGGACGGGGGAGTTCGGCGGCGCCGCCGAGGCCGGCAGCTTCATGAACACGAGCGGGCGCTCGGGAGCCTCCACCTTCGATGCGACGCGCCGCCCATCTCGCTCACGTGGTCGGCGTAGTTGAGGCCGATTCCGAAGATCGCCCGCGGGGTGGGGACGGGTGCGAGCAGCGTGACGTCGGCGAGATCCCACGACTCGCCGAGCTCGTGCGTGACGCCGCGGTCGAGCAGGTGCCGTAGCACGCTCATCCCCGGCTTGGCGTAGGCGTGCACGCGCTCACCGCGCACCTCGCCCGCATGCGGGGTATCCGAGTCCGGTGTCAGGAATGTCGCCAGCCGCACGCCGCGCAGCGTAGCTATTGTCGCTGTGCGCGATGGCCGGTATGACAACCCTCGAGCGCTCAGCCCTGCTCGCGGTCGCCGTGCTGAGCGCGCTCGCCGGCGTCGCCGACTACGGCGACTGGGCCCCGGTGCCGCGCTTTGCCGCCGCGACGCTCGCGCTCGCCGGCCTCGCGTGGGTCGTGTCGTTCGCCACCGAGCAGCTCGGCGAACGCTTCGGGCCGGGCGTGACCGGGATGCTGCAGTCGACGCTCGGCAACCTGCCCGAGCTGTTCGTCGTGATCTTCGCGCTGCAGAAAGGCGAGCTGATCGTCGCCCAGTACGCGATCGTCGGCTCGATTCTCGCCAACGCGCTGCTCGTGCTCGGACTGGTGATCGTCGTCGGCGCCCGTCGCTCGCCGGACGGCCTGATGCGCTTCTCCAAGCGCCTGCCCAGGGACACCGCGACGTTGCTGCAGGTGACCGTGTTCATCATCGTGCTGCTCGGCCTGTCGCTCGCCTCGCACGACCCGGCCAGCCACCACGTCAAGACGATCTCCGCCGTCGGCGCCGTGTGCCTGCTTGTCGTGTACCTGACCTGGGTCGTGCCGTATCTGCGCGCCGATCAGGCGCCCGGCGACGTTCAGCCCGCCGACGGCGAGATCGAGGGCCCCGGCTCCGACCCGAGTGCCGTGCCTGGCGCCGCGCCCGCGCCCGGACCGCGGCTGTCGCTGCGGCTGACGCTCACGCTGCTGCTGATCGCCGGCATCGCCTCCGCGTTCGTGTCGGACTGGTTCGTCAACGGGCTGCAGCCGGCGATCACGCAGCTGAACCTGTCGGAGGCGTTCGCTGGCCTGGTGATCGTCGCGATCGCCGGCAACGCCGTCGAGAACACAGCCGGGCTGGTGCTCGCGTACAAGGGCCACTCCGACCTCGCGATCTCGGTCGTCAAAAACTCGGTCGCGCAGATCGCCGCGTTCCTGTTCCCGCTGCTCGTGCTCGTGTCGTTTCTGCTCGCCACCACGCTCACGTTCGCGCTCGCCCCAGTGCTCACCGGCGCGCTCGCGCTCACCGCGCTCGCGCTGTGGCAGGTGACCGGCGACGGCGAGGCCGCCGAATTCGAGGGCTGGGCGCTCGTCTCGCTGTACGTGATCCTCGCCACGCTCACGTTGTACGAGTAGGCCGACAGAGAGGACCGTATGTCGCACAAACCAACCGGGGTTCGGGCCGACAGAGAGGACCGTACGTTGCACAAACCAACCGGGGTTCGCCGCGCCCGCGCTGGACCACCTGTTAGCGTCGGGACGAGGCGTCGCTGGGGGTGCAACTGTGGTGTTACACTTGCCTGATGTCTACCGTGCACCCCCGCATAGCGCTGACGCGCGACCCTGAGCTCGACGAGGCGCTGAGGCGCGCCAGGCCGCTGCTCGGTGAGCGCAAGCCTACGGCCACGCTCGCACGTGAGCTGATCCTGCGCGGAGCGCGTGAGCTGCTCTCCAACCAGGGCACCGAGCTCGAACGCTGGCTCGATCAGCGACATGCAACACCCGCCGAGCGCTCAACAGAGCAGGTACTCGCGGCCGCGGCCAAGCTCGGCGCACCCGACCCCGCGAAGCCGTACTCGACCTCGCAAGCACTGGAGAAGCAGCGCGGCGAGAGATTCTGACGGCGGGGCGCGAGATTCTGACGCCATGACGGACGAGAAGCTCGTCTATCTGGACACCTCAGCATTCGTGAAGCTGGTGATCCCCGAGCCCGAGACGCCCGCGCTGGTCACGGCGCTCACCTCCAAGACCCTGCTGGTCGCCTCGGAGATTCTCGAGGTCGAGGCACTGCGCGCGACACGCAGGGCGACAGGAGAGGACGGCGCCAGCGCCGCACGCACCCAGCTCGCCGGGGTGCGCCTTTTGCCATTGACAGATCAGATCCGCAGGCGAGCCTGCGAGCTCGAGCCTCCCACGCTGCGTTCGCTCGATGCGATCCACATCGCCACCGCGCTCGATCTCGGCGAGCGCCTTGCCTGCATGTACGCCTACGACGTGCGTATGGCCACCGCCGCCAATGAGGTTGGCCTACGGGTGTGCGCACCCACGGCCGAGCAGCCAGCACCGAGGAGGCTCCGGCCGATGAGCCCGCCGATCCAAACGCTACGGAAGATCCCGTAGCCAGGCCGGAGAAATGAAATGAGCCAGTGGGGAGCAGCAGGGTCCGCCCGGACCTGCCCCCGTCGGACTGTCCCATTGAGGTCTGGGCGCAGCCGCCGAATGCGTTGGTCTCGTAGCGGGCTACTCGCCGTCGAGACCCGCCCAATGACCGCACTTCACGCTCTTGCTGCTCGTCCTGCGGGCGTCGCCGGCGATGACGACGCGGAGCTCTCGTGATGTGAAGCGCTTTAGGACACGGCAGTGAGGCTAAGCCTCGACTTCGTGTTCGCGGTAGTGCTCGCGCCAGATCAGCCGGTAGATCGGGATTCGGCGTGGAATGCCGCGTATGCCCGGGATGAATGGAATGCATACGAACGCCAAGCTGAGCATACCCATCACCAACATCACCAGAATGTCGGCGTTTTCGGAGGCCTTGAACGGTTCGACCTGGTACCAGACGGTGTACAGCCATAGCCACGTCTGGCCCGGGTAACTGCCCGTCTCGTTCATCATGCCCCACTGGTCGCCGAGCAGATGCTGGGCTTCGGCGCGTTCAGCGAGCAGCCCGCCGTCGGCCATGAACAGCAACGGCTTGGTGTAATCGGTCTGGAAGAACTGTCGGCTTGTCAGCAGGCTGCCGTCCAAGCCTCCGCTCTTTGCGAGGTCCAGCAGGCCACCCATCATGGTCGGGACAGGGCCGGCTTCGCCGGCTTTGACCGTTACCGAACCGGTGGTCGGGTCGAGTGAGACATCCTTGTGCGGCGCCTTGTTTTCTTCCAACGCCGTTTCATATTCTTCCAATGGCTTGGCAAAGGCTTCCGCCCAAGCCGTTCGTGTCTTTTCGGGCGCCGCCTGATATTGGGCGACAGCGCTCTGCAACGCGGGGCTGTCGGGAACCGTCTTCAAGGGGTCGATCACGAAGTCGTTGGCGGTGTTGATCGGATGGCTGACGCCCAACCATTTCTGCGGATAGAGGAACGCGGCGTGCTGGCCATCGCCGTTGTGGTTGTAAGGAGGACCATAGGTGGCGGTATCGCTCGTGCCGGCCAGCTCCTTCGCTGCCGCTGCGACGAAGTTGACGGGCTGCTCACGAGACCACTGCGCCACGGTGCTCGGCGGATCGTCCGGCGAGGAGAACAGCACGGTCAATAGCACAGCCAGCAGTGCGACCACGCCGATCGCGATGAACAGCTCTTTCACCAAGTCGTATGGCGTGTATCCGCCCTTCCACTCGGCTGTTTCCCCTTCGCGTCGCGACCAGCGCAGGCGAGTCACGACGGCGCTCCATGCGCGCCGGACTCCGGAGGCGCTGTCTCGGGGGCGGTCGGCGAGGAGCCCAGTCCCTCAGCGAGCGCAAACGGTGGGACAACGCCGTGCTTACGCACGAGCAGGACGTGCGCGACCACGAGGGCGATCACGGCCACCGGTAGCAGCAGGACGTGGTAGCTGTACATCTGACCGAAGTTGGTTACGTTGAAGAACGCGCCGACGCCGACCGAGTTCAGACCGTCCTTGGCCTGCGTGGAGATCCACTGCGCGTCGAAATTCTGCTGGGAGACATAGCCGGTCAACGCTGCCGGAACCGCGACCAGGAACGTGATGGCTCCGGTGACCCATACGCGGGAGCGCCCGCCACGCCACGCCGCCATCCAGTACTTGCCCCACAGATGGATGACCATGAAGAAGAAGAACAACTCCACCGACCACAGATGGATGCTGTTAAAGAAGTGCCCGATCCCGGTGAAGTGCCACCATGCGGGACCCTTAAGGCTCAAGATGATGCCGGAGCCGATGATTACCGCTAGCGCGGCGAGGCTCGCGACGCCGAACACGTAGATCCAGGATGCGACGTATGTGGGCTGGTTGTCGGGCAGCAGCTTCTCAGGCGGCAGAGCACCAATCGCAAGCTCGCGCGTGCGAGTAGTCCACGACGGCTTGGAGGTTGGGGCGACGCTCATGACCCTCTACCGCGGCGACGCGACGCCGCCCCTGGGAACGGCAGCGCGATCGAGAGGACGAAGACGACCAGCATCAGCCCGATCACGACGATATTCGAGACCGACATTTGGAAGAAATGCCAATGCACGAGATGCGACGGATCGTTCAGATTGAAGACGGCTGCCAACACGCTCATGCTGATCCCCTCGGAGGTGGACTGTCGCCCACCTTACGCCTTCAGCATGGGCTTGAGGTCGAGGCCCCGATTGGGGTCGAACCCGCGTCCGTCGCCCCGCCCCGCCCCACGGCCCCGCAACAGCAGACGCGCGCGGAGCTTTCCAGCGGCGCGAACCCCCCCAGGCACGCCCTCAGGCGGGCCCCCTTAAACATCCCGACCCGCCTCAGCCTTTCACCAGGCCGCTGATCAGCGCGCCGGCCACGCCACCGGTCGCCGCCGCGCCCATGTTCGTGTCGACACCCTCCAGCGGGGCGATGAACAGCGTCTGGATCGCCAGCCGGCCCGGGCCCGGTGAAGCGGTTCCACGTCAGCTTGCCGCCGCCGCCGAACATGCCCGTCTTCAGCCCCATCGTCACCGCCTCCAGCTTCACCGTCGGATCCTTGTACAGCCACGCCCCCGGCTCCACGTCGAGCTGCTCGCCGGCGTCCAGCTGGACGAGGAACACGTTGCCGTGGCCGTGCAGCCACACCAGCGCATCGCCGTCGGTCGCACGGAACTTGTCCATGAAGAAGCCCGAGCCGCCGAGCACCATGTTCTGCACGCCCTTGATCCGTTCGAAGCTGTAGTCCAGGTTGTCCGTCGCCGCGATGAACTGGTGCTCGCGCACGTCCAGCCCTTCGCCCTGGCGTAGGTGCATCGGCACGCACTGGCCCGGCGAGTCCCGCGAGAACGCGATCCGCCCCGACCCCGACGTGCGCGTCACGAAGAACTCCAGTCCCGCGATCTTGCGCTTCATCGCCCCCGGCAGCTTCTTCAGCTCGATGTTCAGCTGCGTCTCCTTCCACAGCAGCACGTGGTGCTCGAACATCACCGCCCGCCCGCCGATCTCGATCTGCAGCTCCGGGACCAGCTCGCCGCGGATGTGGTACGTGACACCCGCGAACGACTCGTCGTGGACGCTCGCCGGGATCGGCTCGGGCAGGTGCATAGCGCATGTCTCCTTCTTTCGTGTTCGCGGATTCGCCGTCCGAGCTTCGCGCGTGCGGCGGACGCCGTCAACGCCGCCCCGTCTACGCCGTCTTCACATGCGGGGTCGCGGGTTCCTTTCACCCGAAGCGCGCTAGACTGCTTGCACCTCGCGCCTGGGCGGGGTTTTTCTTCGCCCAGAGCCGCCGCCCACAACGACGCAGGGATTTCTGATCATGGCCCGCGGAGACGTTCGAATCGCTATCACCCTCGCCTGCGAGGACTGCAAGCGTCGCAACTACCAGACGAACAAGAGCAAGCGCAACAACCCCGATCGGATCACCCTGCGCAAGTACTGTCGCTGGTGTCGTAAGCACACCAGCCATCGGGAGACCCGTTAGCGCGGGAGCGCTGCCGTGGCCCGTGACCGCAAACGTGCAAAGCAGCGCCGCATCCGCGGCGGTGGCGCGGCCGCCCGCCGGCGTGACGCAGCCGCCAACGGCAAAGCCAACGACGCCGGCGCCGACGACGCAGCCGAGGCCAGCGCGCCCAACGGCGGTAGCGGCTCGATCGAGCGCGCCGACCTGCCCGGAGCGCTCGACCACGCCTCCGCCGAGGTCGACGAGTTCGACGCCGCGCTCATCCGCGGCGCCGGCGGAGTCGAAGCGCCAGACCCGATCTCCGACGCTCCCGAGCGGCTCACCGAGGAAGAAATCGAGCAGGAGGCCGAGGGTCGAGGGCGACCTCAGCGAGGACTCCCTGCAGGAGCTCTCCGGACCAGCGGGCAGCGCTCACGCCGCAACCCCCGAGCAAGCCTCCGGCGCTCCAATCCGCAAAGGCAACCGCGCGATCGGCTTCCTGCGCGCCAGCTGGGCAGAGCTCCAGCGCGTACAGTGGCCAGACCGGCGGCAGGTCACCCAGGCGACCGCAGTCGTACTCGGCTTCGTCGCGATCGCCGGCCTATATCTCGGCTTGGCCGACTACGTCGCCAAGGAATTCGTCGAACTCATCTTGTAAGGGACTCTGAACCTGAATGTTTCGCTGGTACGTCGTCAACACATACTCCGGTCACGAGAACAAGGTCAAGCACAACCTCGAGCACCGCGTCGTCTCGCTCGGGCAGCAGCGCGCCGTGCGCTCCGTCGTCGTGCCCACCGAAGCCGTCGCCGAGATGAAGGACAACCAAAAGGTCACCGTCGAGAAGCGCACGATGCCCGGCTACGTGCTCGTCAACATGGAGCTCAACGAGGACTCCTGGGGCGTCGTCAAGGGAACCCCCGGCGTCACCGGCTTCGTCGGCGCCTCCCAAGAGCCCGTCCCGCTCACCCAAGGCGAGGTCGACCGGCTGCTGCACAAGGAGGTCGCCACCGCCACCCGCACGCGCGCTCAGTTCACGATCGGCGAGTCCGTCAAGGTCGTCTCCGGGCCGCTGTCCGACTTCTCCGGCGAGATCTCCGAGATCAACGAGGACGCCGCCCGCTTGAAGGTGCTGGTATCAATCTTCGGCCGCGAGACTCCGGTCGAGGTCGGATTCGATCAAGTAAAGAAGCTCTAGATATGGCCAAGAAGGTACTCACGACAATCAAGCTGCAGGCCAACGCCGGGCAGGCCAGTCCTGCTCCGCCGGTCGGTCCTGCGCTGGGGCAGCATGGGATTAACATCATGGAGTTCTGCAAGGCGTTCAACGCGCAGACGCAGAGCGAAACCGGGACCGTGATCCCGGTCGTGATCACCGTCTACGAGGATCGCTCGTTCACGTTCGTCACGAAGACGCCGCCCGCCGCCGTGCTGATCCGCCAGGCGATCAAAATCAACAAGGGCTCCGGCGAGCCCAACCGCGTGAAGGTCGGCACGATCACCGAGAGCCAGCTGCGCGAGATCGCCGAGCGCAAGCTCGCCGACCTCAACGCCCACGACGTCGAGCAGGCATCCAAGATCATCGCCGGCACAGCCCGGTCGATGGGAGTGGACGTCGCGTCATGAGCAAACACGGCAAGCGCTACTCCGAGCTGCTCAACACCGTCGACCGCGAGCGCGAATACGCGCCCGCCGAAGCCGTCTCGCTCGTACGCGGGCTCGGTGCCGCCAAATTCGACGAGTCGATCGAGGTGCACGTACGCACCGGCCTGAACGTCCGCCACGCAGACGAGCAGCTGCGCGGCACGATCGCGCTGCCCAACGGCCTCGGCAAGGACGTCAAAATCGCCGTCTTCGCACAGGGCGACAAGGTCCGCGAGGCCGAAGACGCCGGCGCCGACTTCGTCGGTGGCGAGGATCTCGCCAAGCAGATCGAGGAGGGCTTCGACGACTTCGACGTCGCGATCGCCACACCCGACATGATGTCCATCGTCGGTCGCCTCGGCCGCGTGCTCGGGCCGTCCGGCAAGATGCCAAACCCGAAAGTCGGCACCGTCACCATGGACGTCGCCAAGGCCGTCAACGAGTCCAAGTCCGGCAAGGTCGAGTACCGCACCGATCGCACCGCAATCGTGCATCTCGTAATCGGCAAGGCCAGCTTCGACGACCGCACGCTGCTCGAGAACTACGCCGCCGTGATCGAAGAGCTCGTCCGCGCAAAGCCGTCCGCTGCCAAAGGCCGCTACCTGCGCTCGATCACGATCGCCTCGACCATGGGTCCCGGCGTCAAGGTCGACACATCCAAGACACGTGAAATCCTCGAGGAGGCGCCCGCGGCTACCATCGCCGCCTAGCGCCATTCCCCACAGGCCACCAGAGACCCCCGGCAGCCGCCGACCGATTCACCATCGGGCGCCGCGGTGCAAGCCCGGGACAGGAGCCCCATGAACCGAGAGCAAAAGGCCGTCGCGATCGCCGAGATCGCCAGCCACATAGATGAGTCAGACGCGATCTTCGCCGTCGACTACCGCGGCATCACCGTCCAGCAGGTCGCCGAGCTGCGCGCCAAGCTGCGCGAGACCGACGCCACGTTCAAGGTCGTCAAGAACTCGCTCACCGAGCGCGCCGCCGACCAAGTCGGCGCCGAGCCGCTCAAGCAACTGCTCACCGGGCCGACCGCGCTCACCTTCGTCCGCGGTGACGTCGCCACTGCCGCCAAGGCAGTCGCCGACTACGCCCGCGCGACCCAGCTGCTGCCCTTCAAGGGCGGGCTCATGGAAGGCGGCGCGCTCGACGTCGAGCAGATCCGCTCGCTTTCGCGCCTGCCCTCGCGCGACGTGCTCTACGGCCAGCTCGTCGGGCTCGTCGCCTCGCCCGTCACCGGCCTCGTGCGCACCATGGGCGGGCTGCTCGGCGGCCTCGCCGTCGCGCTCGGCCAGGTGCAGCAGAAGAAGCAGTCCGGCGAGATACCCGCCGGCGACGCACCCGTGGCCGAGGCCGCTCCCGAGGCTGACGCGGCTCCCGAGGCTGACGCGGCTCCCGAGGCTGACGCGGCGCCGGAGGCTGAGGCGGCTCCCGAGGCTGACCCGACCCCGGAGGCCGAGGCACCCGCTGCCGAGGAAGAGCCGCCGGAGGAGCTGGCCAAGGCCGAGGAGACAGCCGCCGGGCCGCCGCCACCCGAGCAGGAGACTGAGCCGGAGAACGTCCAGCCGGCCCAAGCGGACGACAACCAGACGGACGTCTCGGCTGACCGATCGGAGATCGGCCAACAGCCCGAGGACGCCGAGACGAATCCCACCAAGGAGGACTGAACACACATGGCTACCAGCACACAAGATTGGATCGACGAGCTGAAGGGCATCTCGGTGCTCGAGCTCGCCGAGCGCATCAAGGCGCTCGAGGAGGAGTTCGGCGTGTCCGCAGCCGCGATGGCCGCTCCCGCCGCCGCTCCCGCCGCCGGCGGCGGCGACGCTGGCGGTGCGGAGGAGGAAGCCAGCAGCACCGTCGACGTGATCCTGACCGCGTCCGGCGACAAGAAGATCCAGGTGATCAAGGTCGTCCGCGCCGCCACCGGCCTCGGCCTCAAAGAGGCCAAGGCGCTCGTCGACGAGGCTCCCAAGCCCGTCAAGGAGGGCATCGAGCGCGAGGAGGCCGACAAGCTCAAGCAGGAACTCGAGGAGGCAGGCGGGGCCGTCGAGTTGAAGTAGCGCTACGCCGTCCCGCTGACGCCCGCCGACTGCGTGGGCAGCCGTCAGCGGGACGGCTTCGCTTGGCTGAAGGTTTGTGGCGTCCTTCGGCTGGCTGGGGCGGCCGGCGCCGCGAGTCCCTCGCCCGTGGCGCGACTGCGCAGGGTGGCGTCAGCCGTGGACCGCTCCGCTCGGCCGGGCGCCCTGCCGTCGGACCTGGCCGGGAGCGGGCGGACGGCCGTCAGAGCTGGCCCGGAAGGACCTCGCGAGCGCGGGGTCCTTCTTTATGGTGCGCCCAGCATGACCAGTAGCTCGGGGGTGCGAGTCCCCTGTGGAGGTTGATGGCACTAACCACAAGTCGATGGCAACTGCGTCGCTGTGAGGCGGGGTGGGAAGGAAGCCGGAGGCGAAGTCGCGACTCTAGGAACACATGGTGCAGCGAGGCTGTTTGGGCTTTGTTGTGCTGCGCGTATAAGGCGGGGCGGTCCGGGCGAGCCAGCCAATCATGGCGAAGCCCGATGTCCATCAAGGGGCCGTCACGTAGACGCGGTGGGTGTGCGATGAAGGTTGCTGGTCTTACCTGGGGAGGTCTCTACGGGTGTCCCAGATGCCTCGTCCGTATGGATCATGGGGTAGTGCTGGACGGCGGCGTCCGAGAAGGCGTCGCTCGCCGTGGAGAAGTCAGCAGAGGCCATACGACCGGCGGGGATCAGTATCGCCGGAAAGGGCCGAACGCGAAGCCGAGCGACAGGACGTCTGTGCTCGTGGGAGTCGCATTGACCGCAGCCAACCCCTCCGGGGGTCTGGCGGGGAGGGTCTGAGGGTGAAGCCCAAGGATTCCCGGCCAGAGCGCAGCGGCTCCCCGGCGCCGGATGACACCAGCGCTCACCCCGCCGAGGCGAGCTTGTGGGAACAGTTTTTGGCCCGCGAGAATCTCGCTGAGGCGCTCAGACGTGTCGAGCAGAACGCCGGTGCCGCAGGCATCGACGGGATGAGCGCCAAGGAGTTGCGGCCGTGGTTGAAAGACCACTGGCCGCGGGTCTGCTCGCAGCTCGACGCGGGCACCTACCGGCCGCAGCCCGTCAGGAGGGTGTTGATCCCCAAGCCCTCGGGTGGTCAGCGGATGTTGGGGGTGCCAGCTGTGGTGGATCGGTTGATCTGCCAGGCCCTATCGCAGGTGCTCACGCCTGTTTTTGACCCGCATTTCCATCCCCACAGCTTCGGGTTTCGCCCGGGGCGCTCGGCGCATCAAGCGGTCGAGCGGGCACGCCAGTTCATCTCTGATGACGCGGCGTGGTGCGTCGATTTTGATCTCGACCAGTTCTTCGATCGGGTTCAATGGGACGCCCTGATGGTGAGGGTCGTTCGACGGGTCCATGACAAGCGGGTGCTCAAGCTGATCCGGGCATACCTGGAAGCGGGCGTCATGGCTGACGGTCTGGTGCACACGGCAGGGGAGGGGACCCCGCAGGGTTCTCCACTCTCGCCGCTACTCAGTAACGTCATGCTCGACGACCTCGACTGGGAGCTTAATCGGCGCGGGCATCATTTCGTGCGCTACGCAGACGACGGCAGGATCTATGTCGCCAGCAAGCGCGCGGGGCAGCGCGTCATGGAGAGCATCACGCAGTATGTCGAGCAGCGCCTGAAGCTCAAGGTCAACCGCGAGAAGTCGGTGGTTGACCGGGCGATCAAGCGGCCCCTGTTGGGGTTCGGCTTCTTTCGCCGCGACGGTGAGATTAAGGTGCGGGTGGATACTAAGGCTCGCAAGCGAGCCAAAGACCGCTTGCGCCAGCTCACCTCGCGCCGATGGGGCGTCTCGATGGAGCGGCGGATCAGAGAGATCAACCGCTTCACGGTTGGGTGGACGGCCTACTTCGCGTTGGCCGATACACCCTCGCCGTTCGAGGAGCTCGACGAGTGGCTCAGAAGGCGACTGAGGCAGGTCCGCTGGAAGGAGTGGAAACGTCTCCGCACCAAGCGACGCAACCTGATCGCGCTCGGTATCCCCGAAGATCAGGCCCATCAGTGGGCCTGCACACGCAAGGGATACTGGCGCATCGCTGGGTCCGCGCCGCTCCAGCGGGCTCTACCAAACGCCTACTGGACCAGCCATGGCCTGAAGGGATTCACCGACCCCTACCGCCGCTTCCGGGATGCCAAGCGAACCGCCGGATGCGGACCCGCACGTCCGGTGGTGTGGGGGGCGCCGGGGTGAGCCCGGCGCCTACCCGATCATGGCTAACAATTCCCCGCGTTTTCCGGTAAAGTGCTCCGCGCTAGCCGATAGTCGCAGCCGCCCAACTAGGCCGAGGTCGCGCCACATACGCGAATTCTCGAAGGGCGGGGTCCGTGAGCGCTGGCCGCCCTTCAGGGTAGGGATAGCCTGTGCTATCTTTCTTAGTCGCGCTTCGGCGCCCTCCTCTGCCCGTGTATCGCCCTCCGAAGGAGTCATTTCTTGGCTGCTGCAGATGCTCTCCGGACGCGCCGAACCTTCGCGCGTCTGAACAAGACCGTTGACGTCCCCAACCTGATTGACATCCAGCGCCGCTCGTTCGCGTGGCTCACCGACCCGGCAACGGGCGGCCTGCGCGAGACGATCGACGACATCTCCCCGATCGAGGACTACACCGGCAACCTCGCCGTGCAGTTCGGCGAATTCACCTTCGACGAGCCGGTCGCCTCGCTCGACCAGTGCCGCGAGAAGGACCTCACGTACGCCCGCCCACTGACCGTGACGGTCGCGTTCATCAACCGCGAGACCGGAGAGATCCGCGAGCAGTCGGTGTTCATGGGCGACTTCCCGTGGATGACCGAGCGCGGGACGTTCGTGATCAACGGGACCGAGCGCGTGGTCGTGACGCAGCTCGTGCGCTCCCCGGGCGCGTACCTGATGGAACCGAAGGATCGCGAGAAGCAGGTGTTCATCGCCAACCTGATGCCCGCCCGCGGGTCCTGGCTGGAGCTTGAGATCGACAAGAAGGGCAAGGTCTTCGTCCGCATCGACCGCAAGCGCAAGCTGCCCGTGACCGTGCTGCTGCGCGCGATGGGCTACTCCTCGGATGAGGAGATCCTGCGGCTGTTCGAGAACTCGCTGTACATCCGCAACACGATCGAGGCCGACACCGAGATCACGCGCACCGAAGAGGGCGCGCTGATCGAGCTGTTCAAGAAGCAGCGCCCGGGCGAGCCGCCGAGCGTCGACAACGCCAAAGCGCTACTCAACCAGTTGTTCTTCGACCCCAAGCGCTACGACCTCACGCGCGTCGGTCGCTACAAGCTCAACTCGCGCCTTGGCCTGGACGTCGACATCGACACGCGCACGCTGACCCACGACGACATCCTGGCGCTCGTGCGCGAGCTCGTCTCGCTGCCCAAGCGCCTCGGTCTGCCCGAGGACGGCGAGATCGAGATCAAGGACTACGCGGCAGAGGCCCTGAGCATGCCGCGCGAGCCGGTCGCCGAGCACCTCGACGAGTACGAGCACTTCGGCAACCGTCGCCTGCGCACCGTCGGCGAGCTAATCCAGGAGGCCTTCCGCATCGGCCTCTACCGGATGGAGCGCGTCGTGCGCGAGCGTCTGACGACCGAGGACGCCGACACGATCACGCCGCAGACGATCATCAACATCCGGCCCGTCGTGGCAGCGCTGAAGGAGTTCTTCGGCTCCTCGCAGCTGTCGCAGTTCATGGACCAGACCAACTCGCTCGCCGGGCTCACGCATCGCCGCCGCCTGTCGGCGCTGGGCGCCGGAGGCCTGACGCGCGAGCGCGCGCCGATCGAGGTGCGCGACGTGCACCCGACCCACTACGGGCGCATGTGCCCGATCGAGACCCCCGAGGGACCGAACATCGGCCTGATCGGCTCGCTGTCCTCGTTCGCCGAGGTCTCCGAGTACGGCTTCGTGACCACGCCCTACCGCGTGGTCAAGGACGGCGTGGTGACCGACAAGGTCGAGCACCTCGACGCGACCCAGGAAGAGGAGCTGCTGATCGCCCAGGCGAACACGCCCGTGGACTCAAAGACGGGCAAGCTGAAGGGCAGCGAGATCCTGTGCCGCACGCAGGCCGGCCAGTACGTGACCGTGGGGCCGAAAGATGTCGACCTGGTCGACGTCTCGCCCGAGCAGATCTGGTCGGTCGCCACGGCGATGATCCCGTTCCTCGAGCACGACGACGCCAACCGCGCGCTGATGGGCTCGAACATGCAGCGCCAGGCGGTACCGCTGCTGAAGTCGGACGCCCCGCTCGTCGGCACCGGCATGGAGCGTCGGGCCGCGCTCGACACGGGCGATGTGCTGCTCGCCGAGAAGGCCGGCACGGTGGACTACATCGATGCCGACCAGATCGTCGTGCAGGGAACCGATGGCTCGAAGGATGAGTACGAGCTGCAGAAGTACATGCGCTCCAACCAGGGCACGCTGATCCACCAGAAGCCGCTCGTCAACAGCGGTCAGAAGATCGGCGCCGGCGACGTGCTCGCCGACGGCTCCTCGACCGACAAGGGCGAGATGGCGCTCGGCAAGAACCTGATGGTCGCGTTCATGTCCTGGGAGGGCTACAACTTCGAGGACGCGATCATCCTGTCCAAGCGCCTCGTGCAGGATGACGAGCTGACCTCGATCCACATCGAGGAGTACGAGATCGACGCCCGCACGACCAAGCTCGGCGAGGAGGAGATCACTCGCGATATCCCCAACCGCTCGGAGGAGTCGCTGCGCAACCTCGACGACCGCGGCATCGTGCGCGTCGGTGCGGAGGTCATCTCCGGCGACCTGCTCGTCGGCAAGGTCACGCCGAAGGGCGAGACCGAGCTGACAGCCGAGGAGAAGCTGATCCGCGCGATCTTCAAGGAGAAGGCTCGCGAGGTGCGTGATACATCGCTGAAGGTGCCGCACGGTGAGGGTGGCGTCGTGATCGACGTCAAGACCTTCAGCCGCGACGCCGGCGACGACCTGCCACCCGGCGTCAATGACCTCGTGCGCGTGTTCGTGGCCAAGAAGCGCAAGATCTCCGAGGGCGACAAGCTCGCCGGCCGTCACGGCAACAAGGGTGTGATCTCGAAGATCGTCGACCAGCAGGACATGCCGTTCCTCGAGGACGGCACCCCGGTCGATGTGATCCTCAACCCGCTGGGAGTGCCTTCGCGCATGAACGTCGGGCAGATTCTCGAGACCCACCTCGGCTGGGCGGCAGCGCAGGGCTGGTACGACGACGGCACCGCCGCGTACAAGGAAGCGGACGCGAACGGCGGCAAGCGCCGCGTGTACGTGTCGACCCCGGTGTTCGACGGCGCGACCGTCGAGGACGTGGACAACGCGCTCGTGAAGTGGCAGGACGCGCACGAGGGCCGCATCCGCATGGACATCGACAAGTCGCGTCGCGTCGGCGAGCAGGCGTCCGGGAAGATGACGCTGTTCAACGGTCGCTCCGGCGAGCCGTTCGAGGAACAGGTGACCGTGGGGTACATGTACATCCTCAAGCTCCTGCACCTCGTTGACGACAAGATCCACGCCCGCTCGACCGGTCCGTACTCGCTCGTCACCCAGCAGCCGTTGGGCGGCAAGGCGCAGTTCGGCGGCCAGCGCTTCGGCGAGATGGAGGTCTGGGCGCTGGAGGCGTTCGGCGCCGCGTACACGTTGCAGGAGATGCTCACGATCAAGTCCGACGACACGGTCGGCCGCGTGAAGGCCTACGAGGCGATCGTCAAGGGTGAGAACATCGCCGAGCCGTCGATTCCCGAGTCCTTCAAGGTTCTGCTCAAGGAGATGCAGTCGCTGGCGCTCGACGTCAACGTCGTCTCCGAGGAGGGCCAGCGCACGGAGATGCGCGACGAGGACGACGACCTGCTGCGCGCGGCCGAGGAGCTTGGCATCGACCTGTCCGGCGTGCGAGCGCTCGCAGGCGAGGGCTCAGACGAGCAGCTGGAGGGCCAGGACACAACCGATGCGGCCGCGAGCACGGATGCGGCCGAGGAGGGCACAGGGGAGAGCACCGACGAGGACTCATCAGCAGTCGAGGAGCTGATCGACGTCGACGCCACCGAGGCTGTCGACTTGGAGAGCCTGGTCACCGACGAGCCTGCAGAGTAAGAGCCGGGCACGCGCCGTAGGCGCAGCCCCGGCGAAGTCAAAAAGCCGGGCACGCGCCGTAGGCGCAGCCCCGGCGAAGTCAAAAAGCCGGGCACGCGCCGTAGGCGCAGCCCCGGCGAAGTCAATTGCCTGATTCACCCGCGAGCGAAAGCACACACAGATGATCGATATCAATAACTTCGACGCAATCGAGATCAGCCTCGCCTCCTCCAAGCAGATCCGTTCTTGGAGCTCGGGTGAGGTGACGAAGCCGGAGACGATCAACTACCGCACGCTCAAGCCGGAGAAGGACGGCCTGTTCTGCGAGCGCATCTTCGGTCCGACCAAGGACTGGGAGTGCTACTGCGGCAAGTACAAGCGTGTCCGCTACAAGGGCATCGTGTGCGAGCGCTGCGGCGTCGAGGTCACGCGCTCGAAGGTTCGTCGCGAGCGCATGGGCCACGTCGACCTGGCCGCTCCGGTCAGCCACATCTGGTTCTTCAAGGGCGTCCCCAGCCGCATCGGCTACCTGCTCGACATGGCGCCCAAGGAACTCGAGAAGGTTCTGTACTTCGCTGCGTCGATCGTCACGTGGGTGGACGACGAGGCGCGCGCCAAGGACCTGGACTCGCTCGAGAAGGAGGTCAACAAGGTCCTCGACAGCTACGCCGCTGAGCGTGAGGAGCGTGTGCTCGAACTACGTGAGTCGCTCGCCCGTCGCGAGAAGTACCTGCAGAACGGCAAACAGACCAACTTCAACGACGAAGACCACCTGTGGGCGGACTCGCTCGACATCAACCTGTCGAAACTGTCCGACGAGGAGCGCGAGAAGCAGACCAAAGAGCTGACGAAGGCGTTCGACGCCGACATCACCGACACCGAAGCCTACATCGAGGACGCGGCCGAGCGGATGCGCAACGTGTGGGAGCTCTTCAAGACGATGGACTCCAAGCAGATCGAGCACGACGAGACGACCTTCCGCGAGCTCAAGGAGCGTTTCGGTTCTCCGTACGGCTTCGGCGAGTACTTCCGCGGCGGCATGGGCGCGGAAGCGATCCGCGACCTGCTCCAGCAGGTTGACCTGCAGGACGAACGAGTCGAGCTCGAGGACCAGGTCAAGACGGGCAAAGGCCAGAAGCAGGCTCGCGCGGTCAAGCGCCTGAAGGTGGTCTCTGCGTTCATCCAGTCGGGCAACAAGCCCGAGATGATGGTGCTGGACGCCGTCCCGGTGATCCCGCCGGAGCTGCGCCCGATGGTCCAGCTCGACGGTGGGCGTTTCGCGACCTCCGACCTCAACGACCTGTACCGCCGCGTGATCAACCGCAACAACCGCCTCAAGCGGCTGCTCGACCTTGGCGCGCCGGAGATCATCGTCAACAACGAGAAGCGCATGCTGCAGGAGGCCGTCGACGCGCTGTTCGACAACGGCCGCCGCGGCCGCCCGGTCACCGGGCCGGGTAACCGCCCGCTGAAGAGCCTGTCCGACATGCTCAAGGGCAAGCAGGGACGCTTCCGTCAGAACCTGCTCGGCAAGCGCGTGGACTACTCCGGTCGTTCGGTGATCGTCGCCGGTCCGTACCTGAAGCTGCACCAGTGCGGCCTGCCGAAGATCATGGCGCTCGAGCTGTTCAAGCCGTTCATCATGGCCCGTCTCGTCGAGCGCAAGTCCGCGCAGAACATCAAGGCGGCCAAGAAGATGGTCGACTCGATGATCGCCGAGGTATGGGACGTGCTCGAGGAGGTCATCCACGAGCACCCGGTGCTGCTCAACCGCGCGCCGACACTCCACCGTCTGGGCATCCAGGCATTCGAGCCGCTGCTCGTCGAGGGCAAGGCGATCCAGGTGCACCCGCTGGTCTGCCACGCCTTCAACGCCGACTTCGACGGCGACCAGATGGCGGTGCACCTGCCGCTGTCCGCTGAGGCCCAGGCGGAGGCGCGCATCCTGATGCTCTCCTCCAACAACATCCTCAGCCCTGCGCACGGCGCGCCGCTGGCGACGCCGACGCAGGACATGATCCTCGGTGCCTACTACCTGACCTACGGGCCGGAAGCCGAGGAGCTCTCAAAGATCGACCGGGCGACGCACGAGCCCCGCCCGCACGTGTTCCGCACGGCGCAGGAGGCCGAGCTGTCCTACGAGGGCAACGTCGTCAAGCTGCACGACATCGCCGAGTTCCGCCCGTACGGCCGCGAGGGCGGCCACGTGCTCACGACGATCGGGCGGATCATCTACAACGACCGCATCGAGCGGGCGTTGGCGGAGGCGCTGGGCGACGAGTTCGACGCGTCCAAGTACGTATTCGTCAACCAGTCGATGAAGAAGCGCGACACCACACGGCTGATCGACATGCTCGTTCAGACCTACGGTGCCACCACGATCTCGCTCGTGCTCGACGCGTTCAAGGACCTCGGCTTCAAGTACGCCACCCAGGCTGGGATCACGATCTCCAAGAACGACGTCGTCATCCCGCCTGAGAAGCAGGAAATCCTCGACAAGTTCGACAAGCTGGTCGGTGACATCACCAGCCAGTACGACGACGGGCTGATCACTCAGGAGGAGCGCCACGAGGCGGTCGTCGAGCAGTGGAACGCCGCCACCGACGAGGTCGCCGAGGCGATGATCGCGAACCTCGACACACTGAACCCGATCTTCATGATGGCCAACTCGGGTGCCCGTGGCTCCTTCAAGCAGATCCGCCAGCTGGCGGGGATGCGCGGCCTGATGGCCAACCCGAAGGGTGAAATCATCGAGCGCCCGATCAAGGCCAACTTCATGGAGGGCCTGTCGGTGCTCGAGTACTTCATCTCCACGCACGGCGCGCGAAAGGGCCTGGCCGACACCGCCCTGCGCACCGCCGACTCCGGCTACCTGACGCGGCGTCTGGTCGACGTCGCCCAGGACGTGATCATCCGCGAGGCCGACTGCGGCACCGAGCAGTACATCGAGATGCCCGTGTTCAAGGCCGGCGGAGACCCCAACGACGGCCTCGTCGGACGGATCGCCGCGCGTGACATCACGACCAAGCGCAGCCGCATGCTCGCCGAGCAGGGCGTCGAAATCGGCCTCGCCGAGCTCGCCGACATGGTCGCCGCGTTCGCCGATGACCAGGAGAAGGGCACCGAGATCACGGTCCCCGTGCGTTCGGTGCTGAAGTGCGAGGCGCCCAGCGGGGTCTGCCAGGCCTGCTACGGCCGCGCGATGGCCACCGGCACGCTCGCCCAGATCGGTGACGCCGTCGGGATCGTCGCCGCGCAGTCGATCGGCGAGCCCGGCACGCAGCTGACGATGCGTACGTTCCACACCGGTGGAGTCGCCGGTGCGGACATCACGCACGGTCTGCCGCGTGTCGTCGAGCTGTTCGAGGCGCGGCGTCCGAAGGGCCTGGCGAAAATCGCCGAGCAGGACGGAGCCGTGTCGATCGAGGAGACCGACAAAGCGCTGACCGTGGTGATCAGTGACGAGGCCGGCGAGGAGCACCGCCACGCATTCCCGCGCCGCACGCGCCTGTTCGTCACCGACGGCGAGAAGATCAAGGCCGGACGCCAGCTCAACGAGGGGTCGGTGTACCCGCACGAGCTGCTCGCGATCCGTGGACGGACCGAGACCGAGGTGTACCTCGTCAAGGAGGTACAGGAGGTCTACAAGTCACAGGGCGTGGACATCAACGACAAGCACATCGAGCTGATCGTCCGTCAGATGCTGAAGAAGGTGCGCGTGGACCAGAAGGGCGACACCGACTACCTCCCGGGGCAGTTTGTGGACCGCTTCGAATTCGCAAAAGCCAACGACGCCGTCACGCAGGCCGGCGGTGAGACCGCGCAGTTCGAGGACATCATCCTCGGGATCACCAAGGCGTCGCTGAACACCGACTCATTCCTATCGGCCGCCTCCTTCCAGGAGACGACCAAGGTGCTGACCGACGCTGCCCTCGAAGGCAAGATCGACCGCCTGAACGGGCTCAAGGAGAACGTGATCATCGGCAAGCTGATCCCCGCTGCCACCGGTCTGAAGCGCTACCGGCGGATCGAGATCGAGCCCTCCGAGCCGCTGCCCCGTGCGATCGACGATGTCGGCCTGCTCGACCAGGACGAGATCGCAGCCGAGCTCGGCCTCGCCGGCGATGGCTTCAACGGCGGCTACGGTCAGGAGTTCGACGCCGATCTCGCCTCGCTGGAGAAAATCGGCGCCGGCGGCACCGACCCCGGCTTCGCCGAGGAGCTCGCCGAGCTCGAGCTCCCAGCCGAGGACGCACCCACCGAGGAGTAAGTAGCCGGATGCGGCGACCGCCGGGGAGGTTCCTTGTTTCCTGTCGCGAAGGCCGTATAACGATGGTTATACGGCCTTCGTTTGGCCAATACTGGCCACGACCGCCTGCTCTAACGCGGTGGTGGGTGGATTAGCCCTCGCGCGCGCGAAATCGCGCGGCGAAACGGACCGGGATGTTGCTTCCGGTACAGAGCTCGCTCCCGCTCGGCTCGTCGCATGTGGCGGGACCTCGCGGACTCGCTGCCTGGCCGTCCGGACAGCCAGGCGCCTTTCCCGGGCCACACGTTGCGACTGAGGGACATTCCGGCAATCGTATTCAAGCAGGAGTGGACGCGCTGTCAGTGCTCTTACAAGGCAACAGCCCATGCGGTCAGCTCTTGCGCCTCCCGCGCGGTTAGCCCGCGCTTGGGGTCGGTCACGACGAGCAGCGTCGGCGCGTCCCGCGCGTCCGCCCATTCGTGGCACGCGGGGTTGAGCGCGTCGTCGATCCAGGCCAGCGCCCGCTCGCCGGCGTAGGAGCCGATCGTCTCGAGCTTCCAGTGGGCGTTCGAGCGTCCGACGGCTCGTGGAAAGCGCAGGAACGGCAGCTCCGGGGGCATCCCGAGCAGGTGTGGGAGATGCTCGTTGGCGCGCTCCTCCCAGCCACTGGCCCACACGAGGTCGTACAGCGTAGAGAGCTCAAGCAGGTGCCGGGCGGCGGCGGACGAAAGGAAGTGAGGTATGCCGTCGATCGAGTGGAAGGATCCGTCGAGCGCTTCACCGTCCGCCTGCTCGTTGCTACGCTCCCAGCCGCCGAACAGAGACAGAACACCGTCGATATCGACCATCAGCAGGGGCCGACCGAGCCCTTCGGTGCGGTCGACGGGTTCTTTAGCTTCCATACAGGTCGGGGCAAGTACGCTGCCGGACACGGTTGATGTGGCTAGGCCGCGCCAGCTGAGTAAAGCAGTCTCCCGCGGCGGCCGATGGATCGCCCAGCCCCACCCCCCATCATGACCCTGGATCTCGGAATACTCCTCGCCCTCGCCTGCGCCTTCGTGGCGAACCTCGGCTTCTTCTACAAGTATCGGGGGGCGAACGACGTGCCCAAGGTGCAGGTCCTGCACCCGTGGCGCTCGGTCAGGGCGCTGTACTCGTCCAAGTGGTTCACGCTGGGGATGATCACCGCGACGGCCAGCTGGGGCCTGCACGTTGCAGCCCTTGCGCTGGCGCCGATGTCCGTGATCCAGGTCTCGCTCGCCGCGGGCGTGGTGTTCATCGCGGTGATGGCAGAGCGGTTGTTCGGGTTCGAGGTCGGCCGCCGGCAGTGGGTCGGCCTGTCTTTGACCGCCGCCGGGCTGGTGCTGCTGGGCGTGACGCTGCCTGCGATGCACGGTGCGCACTCCCACTTCTCAGACGCGGCGATGATCTCCTTCGAGGCGGTGCTGTTCGGAATCGGCGGCCTGCTGCTGATGGGTCCCCGGATGGGTGGCCCGGTCGAGCACCACGGGATGATGCTCGGCGCGGCCTCCGGCGTCCTGTTCGGCGTCTCGGACACCGCGATCAAGGCGCTGACCGGCATCACCGGCGCGCACGGCCTGGTCGGCCTCGTGCTCAGCCCGTGGCTGGCTGTCGCGATCCTCGCCTCGATCGTCGCCTTCTTCGCCTCTGCCCGCGGGCTCCAGGACGGAGACGCAGTACCCGTGATAGCCGTTACCGGGACTGCCGCCAACATCGCCGGCATCGCCGGCGGGATCGTCGTGTTCGGTGACCCGATGGCGGGGAGTACGACTGGGGTCGTGCTGCAGGCGTTCGCGTTCCTGCTGGTGATCGTCGCCGCAGCGCTGATGCCCGCCCCCGTGCGCGCCGCCCGCGTGGCTTCGGCCACTGCCTAGCGTTACCCGGTTGGCCAGTTTGGCTCGGTTGGTCGAGCGCTGCTAGGATCACGCCCGATGCCAACGACCTCGCAACTGGTGCGCAAGGGCCGCGTGACCCCAAAGAAGAAGGTTGCCACCCCTGGCCTGAAGTCCGGCAAGGGTCGCAAGAAGAAGGTCGCCGCGCCGCAGCGTCGCGGCGTTTGCACGCGCGTGTACACGACGACCCCGAAGAAGCCTAACTCCGCTCTGCGCAAGGTCGCCCGCGTGCGCATCTCCGGATCGATCGAGGTCACGGCATACATCCCCGGCGAGGGCCACAACCTGCAGGAGCACTCCGTCGTACTCGTCCGCGGCGGACGCGTCAAGGATCTTCCCGGCGTGCGTTACAAGGTCGTTCGCGGAACGCTCGACGCTGCTGGCGTGAGCGATCGCAAAAAGGCGCGCTCGCAGTACGGCGTGAAGAAAAAGTAGATGCCCCGCCGCGCAGCCGCCCAGATCCGCCCGGTAGAGGCGGATCCGATCCACCGCTCAAAGCTTGTTCAGCAGGTGATCAACAAGGTCATGCTCGACGGCAAGAAGTCGACGGCCGAGCGGATCGTCTACGACGCGCTGGCGCTGATCGCCGAGCGCAGCGACAAAGACCCGATCGAGACGCTCGAGGCGTCGATCAAGACGCTCACCCCGAGCCTCGAGGTCCGCTCACGGCGGGTCGGCGGTGCCACCTACCAGGTGCCTGTCGAGGTACCGACCAGGCGCGCCCGCACGCTCGCCGTACGCTGGCTCGTCGAGTTCGCACGCCAACGCCGTGAGAAGACGATGGCCCAGCGACTGGCCAACGAACTGATGGATGCGCAGTCCCAGCAGGGTGGCGCTTACAAGCGCAAGGACGACATCTACCGCATGGCCCAGGCCAACAAGGCCTTCGCCCACTACCGCTGGTAGCGGCCCGATGACCGGCGCGAGCCGGCGTCCTCGGTCCTGCGTCCTTGGCTCGCTTGGTCCTCGAACCGCTACATGCTCGTGAAAACCACCCGGCGCATGCCGGGTTTTTTTTATGGGGCACCCTTCCGGGTGCCGCTGAGGGGGTTGCGTGGGGCGGGTCCGACGGGGCGGTGTTGGTCAGCTGGGTGGGGTAGGTGTCCGCGTGGGCTTCGTGACGACGAAATGCTGTTCGGATTCCGACATCGTCGCGTCGCCGTAGTACCGGCGGGCCCAGAAGGAGTTGGGCTTCGCGATTTTGACGGCGCCTACGAACCACAGGATCGGCAGCACGAAGCCGAGGGCGACGAAGCCCCACTTGCCCTTCAACGCGCAAACGGCAACCACGGCGAGGATGATCGCGATCTCGAACCCCGTGCGAACGACCATTGTGTTCACTAGGTCGGCCCGTCGAGGCGTCGGCTCGAGCGCGCTACCGCTTGGGGTGGAACGCCCCCTGGAGCTGCTCTTGGCTGAAGTGCCCGGGCGCCTCGCCGTGCGTGGCGAAGCGGTAGAGCGCGACGCGGAAGACTGCGGAGAGCGTCACCTGCACGAGCTGTGCGACGACCAGCACGGCGACGCCGATCGCGATCACGACCACGCCGGCCGCGACCGAGCTGCCGGCGAGCATCAGGCCCAGCACGACGAGCGCCGCGCCGGGCAGCATCCCGATCAGGAAGACCGCGAAGCCGATCGAGGCCGAGCCCACTACGCCCTCGCCCCAGCGCTCGCGTATGACGGAGGTGGAGCGCTCGATCGCCTCGCGCGGCCCGAGGCCTTCGAGCGCGATCACGGGCACGACGAAGAACGTCGCGACCGTCCATGCGAAGTTAGCCAGGCCACCGACGATCGACCCGACGACGTTGCCTGCGGCCTCGCGCAGCAGCACCTGCAGGGCGCTGATGGCGGCGCCGACGATCAGCTGCACACCTGCCCACAGGAGGATCAGCCGCAGTCGCCCGCGCGCGGCGGCGATCCCTTCGGAGAACGTCGTCTGGCCGCCGTCGAGCGCCGTCGTCGCGCAGGCCGCCAGTGCGACCGCGCTGAACTGCCCGATCGCGATCAGCAGGTACAGACCGATCACGATCAACGGCAGGGCGGCCCAGAACGAGTCGGCCGCCGTGCCGACGCCCGCGCCGGCTCCGAAGAACACCGCCGCGACCACCAGTGCACAGACGCTCGCGACGACCGGGAACAGCAACAGCGAGCGGTCGCCACGGACCACCGTCCAGCTCTGCTTCGCCAGCGCCCAGCCCCGTCCGAAGCGGCCCATTCGGCGAACATAGCCGATCGGTTCCGGACGGACTTGAAGAAATAAGATTTGGTACCTAAGCTTTAGGTACCGAATGACTTCCGCATCCGCATCCGCATCCGCATCCGTATCCGACCCGCACGCCGGTCCGGGCGCATCCGACCGTATCGAGCCGTACGTGTGGAAGATCGCCGGCGTGGTGATCCTCGGGATGATCATGTCGATCCTCGACACGACGATCGTCAACGTGGCTCTGCGCACGCTCGGACACGATCTGCACAGCTCGATCGCGCAGATCCAGTGGGTGGTCACCGGTTACCTGCTGTCGCTCGCTGCGGTCATCCCGATCACCGGCTGGGCGGCACGGCGCTTCGGCGCCAAGAGCGTGTACATGACCTCGCTGGTCCTGTTCACCGCTGGCTCTGCGCTGTGCGCGGTGGCCACGAGTACGACCGAGCTGGTGCTGTTCCGCGTGCTGCAGGGAGCCGGCGGCGGCATGATCATGCCGGTCGCGCAGCTGATCATGGCGCAGGTCGCAGGACCTAAGCGCATGGGCCGCGTGATGGGCGTCGTGGCGATGCCCGCGATGCTCGGACCGATCCTCGGGCCGGTGCTCGGCGGGACGATCCTCCAGAGCCTGCACTGGTCGTGGATCTTCCTCGTCAACGTGCCGATCGGCATCGTCGCGTTCATCCTCGGCTGGCGGACGATCCCGCACACCGAATCCGGTGAGGCCGGGCGTCTGGACGTGGTCGGGCTGGCGCTGCTCTCCACGGCATCGACCGCGGTCGTGTACGGGCTCAGCCAGCTCGGCTCGAACAGCAGCCTGACGGCTCCGGGCGTCGTGCTGCCGTGCCTCGCAGGGCTGGTGCTGGCCGGTGTCTTCTGCTGGCACGCGCTGCGCGTCGAGCGGCCACTGCTAGACGTCCGCCTGTACAGCAACAGGATCTTCGCGGCGGCTTCGTTCACGACGTTCGCGCTCGGCGCGGCGCTGTTCGGCGCGATGATCCTCGTGCCCCTGTACTACCAGGAGGTCCGCCACGAGAGCCTGATCGCGACCGGGCTGCTAGTGGGTCCGCAGGGGCTCGGGATGCTGGTCGCGATGCCGATCGCCGGGCGCCTGACCGATCGTTACGGCGGCGGTCGCATCGCTCTGTGCGGGGTGTCGGTGCTGAGCCTCAGCACGATCCCGCTCGCGTTCGTCGGCCCGAGTACCTCGATCCTCGCGATCTCGGCCGTGCTGCTCGTGCGCGGCCTCGGCATCGGCTTCTCGTTCATGCCCGCGATGACCACCGCGTTCGCCTCGCTGCGCCCCGATCAGCTGTCCGACGCAACGCCGCAGCTGAACGTCTTGCAGCGGATCGGCGGTGCGATCGGGACGGCAGTGCTGGCCGTGGTGCTGCAGCGCACCGCCGGGCACGCGCCGTCGGTCACGCATCTCGCACACGCGTTCAACGTCGCCTACTGGTGGGCGTTCGCGACCGCCGCGCTCGGGTTGATCCCCTGCGTAGTGCTGCTGCGCGCCGAGAACCCACGGGCACGGCTGAGTCGCGCGGCCGCCAACGCCGAGAGCACCGTCGAGCCACTCGGGGCCTGAGGCGTCGGACGATGACCCCCCCGACCGTCACGGGCAAGCCTGCAGCCGAGCCGACCGCGACGCAGGTCGCTCGCACGACGGAGCTGACCGAGCTGGGCCTGGCCTTCCGTCGCGTGTTTCGCAGCCTCAACCGGCTTCGCGGGCGAGACACGCACCTCGGCCCCGGTGAGCTCAGCCACGCCCAGTTCGAGCTGCTGATCGAGCTGCAGGAGCGCGGTGAGCAGCCCGCCGGTGAGCTCGCGGCCGCAGCGCGGCTAACGCCCGCCACGGTCACCCAGATGCTCGACCACCTGGCCGAGTGCGGTCACGTCGAGCGGGTCCGCTCGCAGACCGATCGGCGGGTCGTGCTGACGCGGCTCACGCGCCAGGGCCAGCGCAAGATCGAGGCCAAGCGCGAGGCCTGGCAGAGCCGCTGGGAGGACGCGCTCACCGGCGTCGAGATCGAGGAGCTGCGTGCTGCCAAGCACGTGCTCGAGCGTCTCGGTGCGATGGTCGAGGATGCCCCCGCCGCCGAGGGCTGCCAGACGCACGCGCAGGGTCGCTGAATGCCCGCTGTACTCGGCAGGAAGCCCGTCTAGAACGCAGAATTCCTCTGCTATAGTCGGGTCCGCGTCGCGGGTGGACGCAATGCATTCGTGTGCCTCCCGCGAACTCGGCATCAAGATGGAGACCTCGAGCAGATAACGACGCTGACCGGTCCACACAGACCAGCTGCGCGCGTGGGCCCGAGGGGCCCAATTTTTTTGCCCGCACAGCCCCCGGCAGCGAACCCCCTTGATCACAGATGCCACGTAAGTTTACACTCGAAAACACCCGCAACATCGGGATCATGGCGCACATCGACGCCGGTAAGACGACGACGACCGAGCGCATCCTCTACTACACCGGGCGCACCTACAAGATCGGCGAGGTCCACGAGGGCGCGGCGGTCATGGACTGGATGGAACAGGAGCAGGAGCGTGGCATCACGATCACCTCCGCCGCCACCACTGCCCAGTGGAAGGGCCACCGGATCAACATCATCGACACGCCCGGCCACGTCGACTTCACCGTCGAGGTCGAGCGCTCGCTACGTGTGCTGGACGGCGCGATCGCGCTGTTTGACTCCGTCGCCGGCGTAGAGCCCCAGTCGGAGACCGTCTGGCGCCAGGCCGACAAGTACCACGTGCCGCGGATCGCCTACATCAACAAGATGGACCGTATCGGCGCGGACTTCGAGCAAGGCGTGCAGACGATGATCGACCGCCTCGCCGCGCATCCCGTGCCGATCCAGCTGCCGATCGGAGCCGAGGGCGACTTCCTCGGCGTCGTCGACCTCGTCGCGATGAAAGCGATTGTCTACAAGGACGATCTGGGCAAGGAACAGGAACAGGTCGAGATCCCCGAGAACCTCACCGAAGCGGCTCAGGCTGCGCGCGAGCACCTGCTCGAGGAGATCTCCCACTACGACGACGGGCTGCTCGAGCTGATCCTCGAGGAAGCCGAGGTCCCCGAGGACACGCTCAAGGCGGCAATCCGCAAGGCGACGCTGTCGACCAAGCTGACGCCGGTGCTGTGCGGGTCGTCGTTCAAGAACAAGGGCGTGCAGCCACTGCTTGACGCGGTCATTGACTACCTGCCCTCACCGCTCGACGTGCCGCCGGTCGTGGGCACCGAACTGATCAAGGGCGAGGAGCAGGAGCGCGAGGTCGTGCGCAAGGCCGAGGACTCCGAGCCGTTCGCCGCGCTCGCGTTCAAGATCGCCGCCGACCCGTACGTCGGCAAGCTCACCTACTTCCGCGTCTACTCCGGGCACCTCGAGGCCGGCGGGCGTGTACTAAACGTGAGCACTGGTCGCACCGAGCGGGTCGGGCGCATCCTGATGATGCACGCCAACGACCGCGAGGAGGTCGAGGGCGTGTTCGCCGGCGACATCGCGGCCGCGGTCGGGATCAAGCAGGTCATGACCGGAGACACGCTGGCGGCTCCCGACGCTCCGATCCATCTCGAGAACATCGTCTTCCCGGAGCCGGTCATCAAGGTCGCCGTCGAGCCCAAGACGAAGGCCGACCAGGAGAAGATGTCGACCGCGCTCGGGCGCCTGGCCGAAGAGGATCCGACCTTCCAGGTGCGCAGCAACGAGGAGACCGGCCAGACCGAGATCTCGGGTATGGGCGAGCTGCACCTCGAGGTGCTCGTGGACCGCATGAAGCGGGAGTTCGGCGTCGAAGCGAACGTCGGGCGCCCGCAGGTCTCCTACCGCGAGACGGTGCGTGGGACGGTCGAGAAGATCGAAGGCAAGTTCGTGCGCCAGACAGGTGGCTCGGGCCAGTTCGGGGTGGTGTTCATCAACCTCGAACCCGCTCCCGGCGAGGGCTTCGAGTTCGTCAACAAGATCAAGGGCGGAAACATCCCCTCGGAATACATCCCGGCGGTCAAGAAGGGCGTCGAAGAGGCGCTCGAGAACGGTGTCAAGGCCGGCTACCCGATGGTGGACATGCGCGTGACGCTGGTCGACGGCAAGTACCACGACGTCGACTCCTCCGAGATCGCGTTCAAGGTCGCGGGCTCGCTGGCGATCAAAGAGGCGGCCAAACGCGCCAAGCCGGTATTGCTCGAGCCGATCTTCGCGGTCGAGGTCGTCGTGCCTGAGGACTTTCTCGGCGACGTAATCGGCGATCTCAGTCGCCGTCGCGGTCGCGTCGAAGGGCAGGAGCGTCGTGGCAACGCGCTCGCGGTGACCGCGAGGGTGCCGTTGAGCGAGATGTTCGGGTACGCGACCGACCTGCGCTCAAACACGCAGGGACGCGCCACGTACACGATGCAGTTCGATGCCTACGAGGAGGTTCCGCCGAACATCGCGGAGAAGATCGTGGAACAGCGAACGGGAGAGCCGGTTCCGGCCTGAGATGACCGTGAGCGCTTCGCGATACTGCGTCCTCGGTCGCTCGCGTACTGAGTACGCGACGCCCCCTGCGTCCTTGTCTCGCTCGACTCACGGCCATCTCGTGGTTGTGTGCGACGGGGGCGATCACCGCATCACCAGCAGCCAGCAGTCACGGAAGGACGCAGTCAGATAGATTTCTCAGGTTCGCCCTCCCAGTGGCGAACATTCAAGTCGATACAGGAGCGAACCAAAAGTGGCGAAGGAGAAGTTCGAGCGCGACAAGCCGCACGTCAACGTCGGGACCATCGGTCACATCGACCACGGCAAGACGACGCTGACCGCTGCCATAACGACGGTGCTGGCCGAGCATGGAGGCGCGGAAGCGCGCACCTTTGCGGAGATCGACAACGCGCCCGAGGAGAAGGAACGTGGGATCACGATCGCTACTTCCCACGTCGAGTACCAGACGGAAAACCGTCACTACGCGCACGTGGACTGCCCAGGTCACGCCGACTACGTGAAGAACATGATCACCGGTGCTGCCCAGATGGACGGGGCGATCCTGGTGGTGTCGGCAGCCGATGGCCCGATGCCCCAGACCCGCGAGCACATCCTGCTCGCCCGTCAGGTCGGCGTCCCGTACATCGTCGTGTTCCTCAACAAGGCCGACATGGTCGATGACGAGGAGCTCTTGGAGCTTGTCGAGGTCGAGGTTCGCGAGCTGCTCTCCGAGTATGACTTTCCCGGCGATGACATCCCGTTCATCACCGGCTCGGCGCTGAAGGCGCTCGAAGGCGACGAGGCCTACAAGGCGAAGATCCTCGAGCTTGCCGCGGCGCTGGACTCCTACATCCCGGAGCCCGTACGCGAGCTCGACAAGCCGTTCCTGATGCCGGTCGAGGACGTGTTCTCGATCACCGGCCGTGGCACCGTTGCCACTGGCCGCGTTGAGCAGGGCATCGTCAACACCGGTGACACAGTGGAAATCGTTGGCGTCCACGACTCGACCTCCACGGTTGTGACAGGCGTCGAGATGTTCCGCAAGATCCTCGACCAGGGCCAGGCGGGGGACAACGTGGGTTGTCTGCTGCGTGGCACCAAGCGCGAGGAGATCGAGCGCGGCCAGGTGCTCTGCAAGCCCGGCTCGATCACGCCGCACACCAAGTACAAGGCAGAGGTCTACGTGCTCAAGAAGGAGGAGGGCGGACGTCACACCCCCTTCTTCACGGGCTACCGGCCTCAGTTCTACTTCCGTACCACAGACGTCACCGGCGTGGCCAAGCTGCCCGACGGCGTCGAGATGGTCATGCCCGGAGACAACGTTCAGATGGAGATCGAGCTGATCCAGCCGATCGCCATGGACCAGGGCCTGCGCTTCGCCATCAGGGAGGGCGGTCGCACGGTCGGCTCGGGAGTGGTCAGCGAGATCATCGAGTAGCACACGTGCGTCGCATCCGATGACGTCGGAGGCGACGCGCACATTGGCAGTCCGATACGACTAACACGGCCCCGCCACACGGTGTGGAAGGACGGGGCGGATTCCCGAGGATGAGGGGCCCGCCCCCGCCCCTCTCACCTTCGAGGGGCCACCCGGCGGAAGGTCCGCCGGCGAGGCAGCGTGGCGAGCGCAGGGCAGCAGCGAGCAGACGAGATTCACACGAGTACAGACCAGACTTCTTCGAGCACGACACAGAGACGAGCACACGAGAGCTTCCATGGCAGCGGCCAACCAAAACAAGATCCGAATTCGCCTGAAGGCGTACGACACCTCCGCGATTGAGTCGGCGGCGAAGGAGATCGTCGAGACGGCCACTCGCACAGGCGCGAGCGTGTCCGGCCCCGTGCCCCTGCCTACCGAGAAGAACGTGTACTGCGTGATCCGCTCGCCGTTCAAGGACAAGGACTCGCGCGAGCACTTCGAGATCCGCACGCACAAGCGCCTGATCGACATCCACCAGCCGACGCCGAAGACCGTCGACTCGCTGCAGCGCCTGGACCACCTGCCGGCCGGCGTCGACATCGAGATCCGCCTGGCGACCTAACCGGCCATCGCTTCCTACCCAGAGATCAGCCCTTCATCGCCATGCCCGCCATCCTCGCCAAGAAGCTCGGAATGACCCAGGTCTTCCAGGATGACGGCAGCGTCGCGCGGGTGACAGTGCTCGAAGCCGGGCCGTGCCCGGTGACGGCGATCCGCACGCCCGAGCGCGACGGCTACGCCGCGGTGCAGTTGGCGTTCGGTCAGACCAAGGAGAAGCACCTCTCCAAACCAGAGCTCGGTCACCTGAAGAAGGCCGACGCGCCGCCGATGCGCACGCTCGCCGAGTTTCGCGATGAGGCCGGCGAGCTGTCGCTGGGCGACGCCGTGACGGTCGAGTCCTTCGAGGTCGGCAAGCGCGTGAAGATCGCCGGGACGTCCAAGGGCAAGGGTTTTCAGGGGACGATCAAGCGCCACAACTTCGCCAGCGGCCCCAAGTCGCACGGCTCGCACAACGTTCGCGCCCCCGGTTCGATCGGTGCCTCCGCGACGCCGTCACGCGTACACAAGGGCATCCGCGGCCCGGGGCAGATGGGCAACAAGCGCGCGACTCAGAAGGGCCTGGAGATCATCCGCGTGGACATCGGCGAGAACCTGCTGCTCGTGCGCGGCTCGGTGCCCGGCCCCCCCGGCGGAATCGTGGAGGTGCGCAGCGATGCCTGACGCCCCGATCCTTGGCGCCACGAGCAAGAAGGTCAAGCTCGATGACGCCGCGTTCGGCGCGCGCTTCGCCGGCCCACTGGTCCATCAGAGCGTGCGTGCCGAGCAGGCAGCTCGCCGCCGCGGCACGGCCTCGACGAAAACCCGTGGCCTGGTCTCCGGTGGAGGTGCCAAGCCGTGGCGCCAGAAGGGCACCGGACGCGCGCGCGCCGGCTCTAGCCGCTCGCCGATCTGGACGGGCGGTGGCACCATCTTCGGACCGCAGCCACGGTCTTACACCTTCAAGGTCAACCGCAAGGAGCAGCGCGCCGCCCTGCGCAGCGCGCTGTCGCTGCATGCCGGGCGTGCCTCGCTCGCGATCCTCGACGCGGCTGCCTTCAAGGCGCCGAAGACGCGCGAGGCGAGCGACCTGCTCGATGACTGGGGTCAGGCACGCCCGACGCTCGTCGTGCTCATCGCGGAGGAGTCCTCGGCGGCGCTGTCGTTTCGCAATCTCGCCCGCGTGGCCGTCCTGACGCCTGAGAACGTTGGCGTCGCAGATCTGCTCGGCGCTGCCTCGCTGCTTGTGTCCGAGACCGCCCTGGAGGCGCTCACCGCCCGCACTGGACAGCCGCGTGCACCCCATGACGGGGCACACCCTGATGGGCGCGCGCAGGCCGGCGAGCAGGCGAAGGCCTGATGGAGCACACGCAGGTGATCATCCGCCCGGTCGTCTCTGAGAAGAGCTACGTCCTCTCGGCGGCCGATCGCTACACCTTCCGCGTGCACGCGGACGCGCACAAGACGCACATCCGCCAGGCGGTCGAGGCACTGTTCGACGTCCATGTCGTCGAGGTCAGAACGATGAGCGTCAAGTCCAAGCCCAAGCGCCGCGGCAGCACGCCGAAGGGCGGCACGCGCGCGTGGAAGAAGGCGATCGTGCAGGTCCGTGCCGGCGAGAACATTCCGATCTTCCAAGGCCTCGCCGCGCTGGAGAACTGACCTATGCCGATTCGCAAGCCAAAGCCGACTAGCCCGGGGATGCGCTTCGTGTCCTACCCGGACTTCGCCGAGATCACCAAGTCAAAGCCCGAGAAGACGCTGATCGAAGGGCTGAAGAAGAGCGGCGGACGCAACGCGCTCGGGCGTAAGACAGCCCGTCATCGCGGCGGCGGCGCCAAGCGTGCCTACCGCCGGATCGACTTCAAGCGCCGCAAGGACGGAGTCGACGCGCGGGTCGCGGCGATCGAGTACGACCCGAACCGCTCCGCATACATCGCGCTGTTGCACTACGTCGACGGCGAGAAGCGATACATCCTTGCTCCCCAGCGCCTGACCGTCGGCATGACCGTCGCCTCAGGTGACGGCGCAGATATCGCGGTCGGCAACTGCATGGAGCTCGCGCGCATGCCCGTCGGCACGGTCGTGCACAACATCGAGCTGCAGCCAGGCCGCGGCGGGCAGATGGCGCGCTCAGCCGGCGCCTCGGCGCAGCTGATGGCCAAGGACGGCGACATGGCGACGCTGCGTCTGCCTTCCGGAGAGATGCGCCTCGTGCGCGCTGAGTGCCGCGCCACCGTCGGCACGATCGGCAACGCCGAGCATCAGAACGTGAAGGTCGGCAAGGCCGGGCGCAAGCGCCACATGGGCGTGCGCCCGCAGACCCGCGGCATGGCGATGAACCCGGTCGACCACCCGCACGGAGGCGGCGAGGGATCGACGACCGCCGGCCGTCACCCCGTGACCCCGTGGGGCGTGCCGACGCTCGGCTACCGCACCCGCAAGAAGAACAAGACATCCGACCGCTACATCGTCCGTGGCCGTCGCCGAGGGAAGGGCAAGCAGCGATGAGCCGCTCGAGTAAGAAGGGCCCGTGGGTGGAAGAGCGCCTGATGACGCGAGTCGAGGCGTTGAACGCCGCGAACAACAAAAAAATGCTCAGGACCTGGTCGCGGGCATCGACGATCTTCCCCGAGATGGTCGGCCACACGATCGCTGTTCACGACGGCAAGAAACACGTGCCCGTGTACATCAGCGAGTCGATGGTCGGGCACAAGCTCGGCGAGTTCGCTCCAACGCGCGTGTTCCGCGGTCACGCGGGCTCAGGCAAGGTCAGGTAGATGAGCGCCGATACCCCGACCGATCCGCCCGAGGACGCCGCAGACGCCGAGACGACGGCCGACGCGCCGAAAGCTGAGAAAGCGCCGAAAGCGGACAAACCGGCGAGCAAAGCTGCGAAAGCGAAAGCCAAAGATGCGGCGGAGGAGCCGGCGGACAGCGAGCAGGCCGCCGCGAAAAAAGCGCCCGCCAAAAAGGCCGCCAACAAACCGACCGCGGAGAAAAAGCCGCCTGCAGAGAAAGCGGCCGAGAAAGCGTCCAAGCCGGCCGCCGCGCCTCGAGGCGAGGGCAAAGCCGCCGCCAACGCGCCCCGGCGCAGGGTCGTGCAGGCTCACGCCCGCTACGTCCGCACGTCTGCGCGCAAGGCGCGAATGGTGTGCGGGCACCTGCGCGGCAAGTCCATCCAGGAGGCACGCGCTATCCTCGCCTTCACACCGCGTGAGGTGGCGCGGGACTGGAGCAAGCTGCTCGAGTCGGCTGTGGCCAACGCCGAGAGCAACCACGAGCTGCTCGAGGACGATCTGATCGTGCGGGAGGCCTACGCGGACGAAGGCCCGACGATCAAGCGCTTCCGCCCGCGCGCGATGGGACGGGCGACGCCGATCCGCAAGCGCACGAGCCACCTGACGATAACCCTGACCCCGCGCCCCGAGCCCGGGACCACCAAAAGACACGGCTGAGAGACTGAGAAATGGGACAGAAGGTACATCCAGAGGCAATGCGCGTGGGTTACATCCACGACTGGAAGTCGAACTGGTTCAACGAGAAAAACTTCGCCGAGTACCTCGCCGAGGACGTTCACGTGCGTGAGCACATCGTGCGCAAGCTCGCCCACGCGGGCCTGTCCGACATCACGATCCGCAAGGACGCCAACGAGCTCGAGGTCAACATCCACACGGCCCGCCCTGGCATCGTGATCGGCAAGTCCGGAACTGAAGTCGACGCGCTGCGCCGCGACTTGCACCGGATGACCAAAAAGCAGATCAAGGTCAACATTCTCGAGATCAAGCGCCCCGAGCTCGACGCCAAGCTGGTCGCGCAGTCGATCGCCGAGCAGCTGCAGAATCGTGTCGCGTTCCGCCGCGCGATGAAGCGCGCATTGACGAGCGCGATGCGCTCGGGCGCCAAGGGCGTCAAGGTGCAGGTGGCCGGCCGCCTCGGAGGTGCTGAGATGGCCCGCACGGAAAGCTATTCCGACGGCCGCGTACCGCTGCACACGATGCGCGCGGACATCGACTACGGCTTCTACGAGGCCCGCACGACGTTCGGTCGCATCGGCGTCAAGTGCTGGGTCAACAAGGGCGAAATCATGCCCGAGGGCTACACCGGAGCCGACCTGACGGACATGACCGCCCCGGCCCCGCCGAGCAACGACCGCGATGGTCGCAGTGGACGCGACGGGCGCGAGGGTCGCGGCGGCGGGCGCAACCGCCCAGGCGGCGGCGGCGGCGGACGCGGACCCGGCGGACCCGGCGGCGGTGGACGTGGCGGCGGTGGACGTGGTCCGGGCGGTCCCGGCGGCGGACGTGGTCCCGGTGGCGGAGGACGCGGTCCCAGCGGCGGCGGTGGACGCGGTCCCCGTCCCGGCGGCGGAGGCCCGCGCTGATGCTCTCCCCCAAGCGTGTCAAGCATCGCAAGCAGCACCGTGGGCGTCGTCGTGGCAACTCGCGCGGGCAGCTGCACGTGCAGTTCGGCGACTACGGACTGAAGTCGCTCGAGTGCGGATGGCTGACCAACCGCCAGATCGAGGCCGCTCGTGTGGCGATGACGCGCAAGATCAAGCGTGGTGGCAAGGTGTGGATCAACGTCTTCCCCGACAAGCCCGTCACCAAGAAGCCCGCCGAGACACGCATGGGTTCGGGAAAGGGCTCGCCGGAAGGCTGGGTCGCGGTGGTCAAGCCGGGACGAGTGATGTTCGAGCTCGCCGGCGTGTCGGAGCCGCTGGCGCGCGAAGCGATCCGGCTGGCCGCGCACAAGCTGCCCGTGAAGTCCAAGTTCGTGCTGCGTGAGGACTGACATGAAGGCCAGCGAGATGCGAGACATGGATGCCGCCGAACTTGGCAAACGGGTAGCCGAGCTGCGCAGAGAGGTTTTCGGGCTGCGTTTCTCCAACGCGACCGGGGAACTGGACAACACTTCCAGGCTCGGGCACGCCAGGCGCGATCTCGCCCGAGCGCTGACTGTCGCGCGCGAGCGGGATCTCGCGGCCGGACCCGGCCAGGGCAACTGAGGATCAAAGACCGACATGAGTGGACGAAATGGCTGACGAACCAGACAACGACACACCTGAGACCGCCGAGGACGCGCCCGAGCAGACCCCTGCCGTCGACGCGACCGACGCCGCCCCAGGCGAGATCGATACGACCGCCGAGGCGGACGCGAGCGAGCCCGACGCCGACGCTGCCGTGCACGACGCGACCCCGGTCGTTGAGTCGCTGCCGGCCGAGCCCGTGGAGCAGCTATCTCCGAAGGAGCGCCGCCGCAAGACCCGTTCCAAGCATTCGGGCGACGTGCGCCCAAGCCGTTCCCCCGAGGAGCGCCATGCCGCGCGTCTGCTCGAGCGTCGTGACAAGGCCACGCGTCGACGCGCCCGCCGCCTGCAGGAACGCGCCAAGGCAGCCGAGCGCCGCGCCGCTGCGCCCGCGCCCGAGGATCTGCCGCCCGTGCACGCGCCGGTCGAAGGCACTCGCAGGGTGCGCCAGGGAATCGTCGTGTCGGACAAGGCGCAGAAGACGATCACCGTGCGCATCGACGTCGCGCGTCGTCACCGCCGCTACGAGAAGATTGTCCGCAGTTCGAGCACCGTCCACGCCCACGACGAGAACAACGAGGCCCACGAGGGCGATGTCGTGCGTGTGATCGAGAGCCGGCCGCTGTCGCGCACCAAGCGCTGGGCGCTCGTCGACGTCCTGGAGCGCGCGCGATGATCCAGAATGAGACGAGGCTGCGGGTGGCCGACAACTCGGGCGCGCGCGAAATCCTGTGCATCCGCGTCAAGGGCGGCTCCAAGCGACGCTACGCGTTCGTCGGCGACGTGATCACCGCGACCGTCAAGCAGGCCAACCCGCAGGGCACGGTCAAAAAGGGCGAGGTCGTGACCGCGGTCGTCGTCCGCACGAAGAAGGCGATCGGACGCGACGACGGCACCTACATCGCCTTCGACGAGAACGCCGCGGTGATCATCGACGAGCAGAACAACCCGCGCGGCACGCGCGTGTTCGGCCCGGTGGCGCGCGAACTGCGCGAGCGCAACTTCATGAAGATCGTCTCGCTCGCCCCGGAGGTGCTGTGATGGCGCGCGCGACCGCTCGTCCCAAGCGCCGCTCGCTGAAGATCCGTTCGGGCGATCACGTGCAGGTGATCTCCGGCAAGGATCGCGGCAAGAGCGGCCGTGTGCTGCGCGTCGAGCCGACCAAGCAGCGCGTGTACGTTGAGCACCTGAACATGATCAAGCGCCACACCAAGCCACAGGCGACCCCGGGGGCGAGTGCCCAGACGGCGGCTCAGCTGGGCGGTGTGATCGAGCGCGAGGGACCGATCCACATCTCCAACGTGATGCTGCTCGACGCCAAGGGCGCACCCACCCGCGTCGGGATCGAGCGTAATGGCGGCGAGCGCGTTCGCATCGCCAAGAGCTCAGGCGCAAGGCTGGACTGACCGCATGGCGACCGCGACCGACACCGCTCCCACGGCACGACTGAAGACCCGTTATCTCGAGGAGATCCGCCCCAGCCTGATCGAGCGCTTTGGCTACTCCTCTGTGATGCAGGCGCCGAGGCTCGAGAAGATCACCGTCAACATGGGCGTTGGGCTCGCCAAGCAGGACTCCAAAATGCTCAAGGCGGCGACCGAGCAGCTGGCGACGATCGCCGGCCAGCACCCGAGCGTACGCCGCGCGCGCAAGTCGATCGCCGCGTTCAAACTGCGCGAGGGCATGCCCGTCGGGCTCGCCGTGACACTGCGCGCCGAGCGTGGCTACGAGTTCCTCGATCGCCTCGTCTCGATCGCGATTCCGCGGATCCGTGACTTCCGCGGCCTGAACCCACGCTCATTCGACGGTCGCGGCAATTACTCGCTGGGCGTCAAGGAGCAGATCATCTTCCCCGAGATCGACTACGACTCGATCGATCAGGTGCGCGGACTTGACATAACGATTACCACCTCCGCTGCCACCGACATCGAGGCGTACGCGCTGTTGGCTGCGTTTGGCATGCCGTTCTCGGCTCAGGGCCGCCCCAAGGGCTACGACCCCGAGGCCGACGATGCAGCCGCCCGTGCGCACGAGGAGGCCGAGGCCGCGAGCGCCGCAGCCGCCGTCAAAGCAGAGGCTGACGCGGAAGCGGCGGCCGAGGCAGCCGCCAAGGCAAAAGTCGAACGGGAAGAAGCGAAGGCCACGAAGGCCGAGGTCAAGGCCGCCAAGCCCGCGGCCCGCGAGCCCGAGGCCGCTCCAAATTCAGAAGAGGCCGTCGCCGAGCCGGAGGCTGCGGCTGAGCCCGCGCCCACCGCTGAGCCTGAGCCCGAGGCGACTGCCGAGCCGGAGCCTGAGCCCGCGGCGGAGCCTGAGCCCGAGGCGACTGCCGAGCCGGAGCCTGAGCCCGCGGCGGAGCCTGAGCCCGAGGCGACTACGGAGCTCGAGGCCGCGGAGCCGGAGGCCGCTGCGGCGCCCGAGCCCGAGGCGACCGCTGAGACTGAGACCGCGCAGCCCGACGCAGCCGAGCAGGACGACGCCCCCGGGGACGAGGACGCCGCGACCAGCGAGAAGGAGAGCAGCGACTAAATGGCCAAGACCTCACAGCGCGTTAAGCAGGCGCGCACTCCAAAGTTCAAGACCCGTGCATATACTCGATGCAGCCGCTGCGGTCGTCCGCGTGCGGTGTACCGCAAGTTCGGGGTGTGTCGCATTTGCCTTCGCGACCTCGCCCACAACGGCCAGATCCCCGGGATGACGAAGTCCTCCTGGTAGGAGCCTCAACCCATGTCGATGACCGATCCCATAGCCGACTTCCTCACGCGCGTGCGCAACGCGATCCACGCGGCACACGAGACCGTGGAGGTGCCGGCATCGAAACTGAAGAGCGAGCTCGCCCGAATCCTCGACGAGCAGGGCTACATCGACTCCTGGTCGGTGATCTCCGCACCAGAGGGGCAGACCGGTCAGCTGATTCAGATCAGGCTCAAGTACACCGAGGACCGCCGCTCGGCGATCTCGGGACTACGGCGCGTCTCACGCCCGGGTCGGCGCACGTACGTCGACTCCAAGCACATCCCCAAGGTGCTCGGTGGAATGGGAACGGCGATCGTGTCGACCTCGCACGGTGTGATGACAGGCCACGACGCTCGCGCGGCGGGCGTCGGCGGCGAGGTCCTGGCGCAGGTCTGGTAGCTGAAGATGTCAAGAATCGGTAGACAGCCCATCCCAGTGCCCTCCGGCGTGACCGTGTCGATCGAGCCCGAGTCGGTTCGCGTCAACGGCCCCAAAGGCGAGCTCAGCGAGCGTATCCACAGGGACATCCAGGTGACCCAGGACGGCGAGCAGCTGGTGGTAACGCGACCGACCGACCGCGGCGAGCACCGCGCGCTGCACGGGCTGACGCGCACGCTGGTGGCAAACATGGTCGAGGGCGTGACCAGCGGCTACGAGAAGCGCCTGGAGATCCAGGGCGTCGGGTATCGCGCGCAGCTGAAGGGCAAGAACCTGGAGCTGGCCGTCGGGTACTCGCACCCGGTGCCGATCCCGGCGCCGTCCGGCATCGAGTTCGAAGTGCCCCAGCCGACACGCGTCGTCGTCAAGGGCATCTCAAAGCAGCTCGTCGGCGAGACCGCCGCGATCATCCGCAAGCAGCGCCCGCCAGAGCCGTACAAGGGCAAGGGCATCCGCTACGAGGGCGAGTACGTGCAGCGGAAGGTCGGTAAGCGCGCATGACCGTCCTCACGAAGGAGCATCGCCGACTCAAACGCCGCCGCCGGGTGCGCGCGAAGATCTCCGGCACGGCCGCGCGCCCACGGATCTCCGTGTTCCGCTCGAACCGCGGCCTGTCCGCGCAGCTGGTCGACGATGTCGACGCGCGCACGCTCGCAGCAGTCAACTGGTTCGAGCCAGAGCTGCGCTCGCTGGCTAAAGCCGAGCGCGCCAAGCGCTCCGCCGAGCTGCTCGCCGAGCGCGCCAAGGCGGCCGGTATCTCCGAGGCGGTGTTCGACCGCGGCGGCTACCGCTACCACGGTCACGTGCGCACGTTCGCCGAAGCGATCCGCGAGGCCGGCATCACCGTCTAGGCGCCGAAGGCCCCTCGTCCCGCTACCCTCTCCCTGCTGCCCATGTCCCTATCGATAGATCGCTCAGTCAACGCCGCCGGCCTGGACCTCCAGGAGCGCGTCGTCGAGATCAACCGCGTCGCCAAGGTCGTCAAGGGCGGGCGGCGCTTCTCGTTTACCGCGCTGGTGGTCGTCGGTGACGAACGCGAAGTAGTCGGCGTCGGCTACGGCAAGGCCAACGAGGTGCCACTGGCGATCCAGAAGGGTGTCGAGCGCGCCAAGAAGGATCTGTTCCGCGTGCCCAAGCACGGCAGCACGATCACGCACAAGACGACAGGTGTGTTCGGCGCCGGGCGTGTGCTACTGAAGCCGGCCTCTCCCGGTACCGGTGTGATCGCCGGCGGAGGAGTACGGGCGGTGCTGGAGCTCGCCGGCATCCACGACATCCTTTCCAAGAGCCTCGGTACCCAGAACCCGATCAACCTCGTCAAGGCCACCGTCGCCGGACTGCGCGGGCTGCGCACGCCCGAGGAGGTCGGCAAGCTGCGCGGACTGTCGGTCAACCAGGTCCTCGGCCTGGGCGGCGCACCGACCAACGGGCAGGAGCTCTACACGGCGAGCGACGCCGAGAACGAGACCGCGGCTGAGCCAGAGACGGAGACAGCAGCCGTCGCGGCCGCCGGCGCCGACGGGGATTCCGCGTGATGGGCACGCTGAGTGTCACCCAGCGCCGATCGAGCAACGGCGCCGACGGCAAACAGCTCGACACGCTGCGCTCGCTCGGCCTGCGCCGCATCGGCCACACGGTCGAAGTCAACGACACAGACCAGTCTCGCGGCATGCTGCACAAGGTTCGCCACCTGGTTGAGGTCGAGGAGTCCAAGTGAGCGCCGCCGAGGACAGCGCGCAGGAGCGCGTCGGCCTGCACAACCTGGCGCCCGCCGCTGGCAGCCGCCGTCCGCGCAAGCGCATCGGGCGCGGCGAAGGCTCGGGCACCGGCAAGACCTCCGGGCGCGGCCAGAAGGGCGCGGGCTCGCGCTCGGGCTCCAAGCGCCGGGCCAACTTCGAGGGCGGCCAGATGCCAATCCACATGCGCATGCGAAAGCTGCGCGGGCCGCACATGAAGAAGTCGATGCCGTTCGAGCCCTTCCGCACGCACACCCAGCCGGTCAACATCTCCGCCCTGGAGAGCCGCTTCGACGCCGGCACCGAGGTGACGATCGAGCTGATGCAGGCAGGAGGCCTTGCCACGCGCAAGGGCATCCCCGTGAAGGTTCTCGCCAAGGGCGATCTCAGCAAGGCGCTGACCGTGCACGCGCACGCGTTCAGCGCCAGCGCGCGCGAGCGCATCGAGGCGGCCGGCGGCACCTGCAAGACGATCGAGGGTTAGACAGCTCGCCCGACCCTGCAACCGGCCCTCGCGCGGTTGTGGATCGACTAGAATCCCGCGCTCCGTGGGTGCGGCGGCGATCGGTCGACGCGCGACGGACACAAGCCCATGCTCTCGACGATCCTGAACGCATTCCAGGTTGCGGAGATCCGCAAGAAGATCGCCTTCACGGCGGGGATGCTGCTGATCTACCGGCTGGGCTCGCACGTGCCCGTCCCCGGCGTCAACCTGACGGCCGTCAACAACATCCAGAAGTCCTTCGGCGGCGGCGGGATCCTCAGCTACCTGAACTTGTTCTCCGGCGGTGGTCTGTCCAAACTCGCGATCTTCGCGCTGGGCATCATGCCGTACATCACCTCCTCGATCATCCTGCAGCTGCTGCAGGTCGCGGTGCCGTCGCTGGAGAAGCTGTCCAAGGAAGGCGAGGTCGGCCAGGCGCGCATCACCCAGTACACGCGCTATTTGACCGTCGGCCTGGCGTTCGCCCAGTCGATCGGCTACGTGTTCCTGTTCCACACGCTGCAGGCCAAAGCCGGCGAAAACGTGATCCAGCACTTCGACCCGCCGCACATCTTCCTGATCGTCGTCTGCCTGACCGCCGGGTGCGTGATGCTGATGTGGATCGGCGAGCTGATCACCCAGCGCGGCATCGGCAACGGGATCTCACTGCTGATCTTCGCTTCGATCGTCTCGCGTCTACCCCAAGGGATCCAGACCTGGTGGACCACCCAGGACCAGGTGTTCAAGGTGATGATGCCGTTCCTCGTGCTGGCCGTCGTGGCCGGGATCGTGTTCGTGCAGGAAGGGCAGCGCCGCATCCCCGTGCAGTACGCCAAGCGCGTGATCGGCCGGCGGATGTCGGAGGGCGGCCAGACCTACCTGCCGCTGCGCGTGAACATGGCCGGCGTGATCCCGGTGATCTTCGCCGCCAGCATCATGGCCTTCCCGCCGACCGTCGGGCAGCTGATCAAAACCCCGTGGGGCAAATCGATCTCCGACTTCTTCACGCCCAACGGCTGGCACTACGTCGTCGGCGAGTCGCTGTTCATCATCGTGTTCACCTACTTCTACACGGCCGTCACGTTCAACCCGGTCGACCAGGCGGACAACCTGAAGAAGTACGGCGGGTTCATCCCCGGCGTGCGCCCCGGGCGCCCGACCGCTGAATTCCTCGATCGCATCCTCGCGCGTCTGACGTTCCCCGGAGCGCTGTTCCTGGCCGCAGTGGCCGCGCTGCCCGCGATCCTGTTCGCCCGCACGCACCAGAACTTCCAGTTCGGCGGCACCTCGATTCTGATCGTGATCGGCGTGGCGCTCGAAACGATGAAGCAACTCGAGGCGCAGCTGATGATGCGAAGTTACGAGGGATTCCTGAAGTAGCGCTACGCCGGTCCGCCTGGCGGCCGCGACTTCGCGGCGACCGCCATGCGGACCGGCTTCGCTTGGCCGAGACAAGGGCGCTTGGTCAAACGTGCTTTGTGGCTTTCACGCTGGCAAGCGTACCCCCCGACCGGATAGGCTGGCCCGTCTTGTCCGAGTTGAACCTGATCATGTTGGGCGCGCCTGGAGCCGGGAAGGGGACCCAGGCCGATCGTCTGCACGACGATTTCGGGCTGCCGCACATCTCTACTGGTGACATCCTGCGCGCGCAGGTCGCCGACGGGACCGAGCTCGGGCGCGAAGCAAAGCGCTACATGGACGCCGGCGACCTCGTCCCGGATGAGGTGATCGTCGGCATGATCACCGTGCGGATCGGCGACGGCGACGCCCGCGACGGTTTCCTGCTCGACGGCTTCCCGCGCAACAACGAGCAGGCCGACGCGCTCGGCTCGGCGCTGCTCGGCCTCGAGCGGCATCTGACGGCGGCGCTGCTGATCGAGGTGTCCGACGAGGAGGTCGTGCGTCGTCTCGGCGGACGCCGGGTATGCGTGAAGAACCCGACGCACATCTACCACGTCGACTTCGACCCGCCCAAGCACGAGGGTATCTGTGATCAGGACGGCGCGCGCCTGATCCAGCGCGACGACGACAGCGAGGACACGATCCGTCATCGCCTCGAGGTCTACCACTCCCAGACTGAGCCGTTGATCGCCTACTACGATCGCGCAGGGCTGCTGCGTCGCTTCGACGGGCGACGCTCGGCCGATGAGGTCCACGCGCACATCAGGGCGACCGTCGCCACCCTTCGCCTCGAGGAGGGGATGTAGGCGAGCCGCCGCGAGGCGAGCGCCGCGCGGGCGGTGCTGCGGGACAGCCGTAGGCGATCCGCGGCCCGCATGTTCGATGGCCGTCGGGGCTGGCGCTCAAGCTAAGCTCCGTGGGTGATCATCAAGAAGTCCCCAGCGGAGATCGACAAGATGGCGCGCGCGGGAGCGATCCTCGTCGCGACGCTCGAAGAGCTCGAGGGCAGGGTGCGCCCGGGTATCAGTACCGGCGAGCTCGACAAGCACGCTGAGCACTTCATCCGCGCGCGCGGCGCCACGCCGACATTCAAGGGCTACCGCGGCTTTCCCGGCTCGATCTGTGCGTCGCCGAACGAGATGATCGTCCACGGGATCCCCGGCTCCTATCGCTTGAAGCCCGGCGACGTGATCTCGATCGACGTTGGCGTCACGTTCGACGGCTGGGTGGCTGACGCCGCCAGGACCTTCCCGGTCGGGGTGCTCAGCGCGAACGTCCAGAACCTGCTCGCCGGCACCGAGGAGTCGCTTTACGCCGGCGTCGCGCAATGCCGCCCCGGGAACCGCATGGGCGATGTCTCCAGTGCGATCCAGCAGCTCGCCGAGGGAGCCGGGCTGTCGGTCGTGCGCTCGCTCGTCGGTCACGGCGTCGGGCGCAGCATGCACGAGGACCCACAGGTGCCCAACTACGGCAAGCCAGGCAAGGGGCCGCTGCTCGAGGAGGGCATGGTCCTGGCGATCGAGCCGATGATGACCGCCGGTCGTCCTAGTGTGCGCATGGGCGGCGACGGCTGGGCGATCTTCTCGCAGGACGGATCCCCGGCCGCGCACTTCGAGTTCACGGTCGCGATCACTGCCGGCGGACCGCGGGTCCTGACGCCCTGGCACACCGCCTCGGAGGCCGACGCTGGGGGCGAGGCTGTCGAGGGCATCGCGAGCGCACGCTGAGGTTGCTACCATCTGGAGTCCTGCCCAGGTGCGAGGCCTTTGTCCCGCGCTTGAGCATGTCCTCGACTTGGTAGCGGCGGCCGCAACGGCAGCCAGAGCCGGGCCGTCGGAACCCAGCCGCCGAAAGGGATCATGAAGGTAAGACCGTCGGTCAAGCCGATGTGCGAGAAATGCAAGATCATCCGTCGCCACGGCGTCGTGCTGGTGATCTGCCAGAACAAGCGCCACAAGCAGCGGCAGGGGTAGGCGGCTAGATGGCACGCATCGCCGGCGTCAACCTGCCGCTCAACAAGCGCTCCGAGATCGGGCTGACCTACATCTACGGGATCGGGCGCTCGACGTCCAACAAGGTGCTCGCGCAGGTGGGCGTGAGCCCCGACACCTACATCCGCGACCTCACCGAGGACGAGGTTGCCAAGCTGCGCGACGCGATCGACGACGGGCTGACCGTCGAGGGCGATCTGCGGCGCGAGCGCGTCCAGGACATCAAACGCCTGCAGGAGATCGGCTCCTATCGCGGCCTTCGACACCGCCGCGGCCTGCCGGTACGCGGGCAGAAGACTAAGACCAACGCTCGCACGCGCAAGGGACCCAAGCGCATGCAGGTGGCCGGCAAGAAGAGGGCGGGTAAGAAGTAGTGCCTCCAGCGCCAAAACGAGCCCGCGGCCGCCGCAAGCCGAAAAAGAACATCCCGGTCGGCCAGGCTCACATCAAGACTTCGTTCAACAACACCATCGTCTCGCTGACAGACACCGCCGGCAACGTGATCGCGTGGGAGTCCGCCGGCGGCGCCGGCTTCAAGGGCTCGCGCAAGTCGACCCCGTTCGCCGCCCAGGTGACCGCCGATGCGGCCGCGCGCAAGGGGCTCGAGCAGGGGTTGCAGAAGGTCGAGGTCTACGTCAAGGGGCCGGGCTCCGGTCGCGAGACGGCGATCCGCTCGCTGCAGGCTGCCGGCCTGGAAGTGACGGGCGTCAAGGACGTCACCCCGCAGGCCCACAACGGGTGCCGTCCACGCAAGCGGCGGAGGGTCTAGAGATGGCCAGAGATACCGGCCCGCAGTGCAAGCAGTGCCGCCGTGAGGGACAGAAGCTGTTCCTCAAGGGCGAGCGCTGCCTGACCGACAAGTGCGGCGTCGAGCGACGCTCCTACCCGCCCGGAGAGCATGGTCGCGGGCGCATGAAACAGAGCGAGTACCGCGTGCAGCTGCGCGAGAAGCAGAAGGCCAAGCGCTACTACGGCGTGCTCGAGAAACAGTTCGCCGGCTACTACGAAAAGGCTTCGCGCCAAACCGGGATCACCGGCGAGAACCTGCTCACGCTGCTGGAGTGCCGCCTCGACAACGTGCTCGTGCGTCTCGGCTTCGGCGCATCCCGCCGGCAGGCGCGCCAGTTGATCCGCCACGGCCACTGGATGGTCAACGGCCGCCGGGTGAACATCCCCAGCTATCAGGTACGCCCGGGCGATGTGATCTCGATCAAGGCCGACACGCCGGCTACGCAGGTGGTCAGGGACGCCACCGAGCTGACCGGACAGATCCCCGCGTGGTTGCAGGCCGATCACGAGTCGCTCTCGGCCAAGGTGCTGCGCAGGCCGGAGCGGCGCGAGGTCGCCGCGCCGGTGCAGGAGCAGCTCATCGTCGAGCTGTACTCGAAGTAGAACGACTTTTCCCCCGCCGACGCCCGTTCTGGGCGACGGCGCTTCAGAGCCGGCGTCCGGGCGACGCCGGTGCGACACCAAAACGACGTTAGGACTCCCATGCTCGACTTCCAAATCCCCCGGATCACCAGCGAGTCCGTGGAGCAGAATCGTGGAACGTTCACGATCGAGCCGCTCGACCGCGGCTTTGGCTACACGTTCGGCAACTCGCTGCGGCGCGTACTGCTCTCATCCCTCGCAGGCGCCGCCGTCACGAGCGTGCGCATCGAGGGCGTCGCGCACGAGTTCTCCACCATTCAGGGCGTCAAGGAGGACGTGACCGACATCGTGCTGAACCTCAAGGGCGTGGTCTGCCGGATGCACTCCGACGCCAGCGAGGTCGAGGCGCCGCTCGTCGTCACCGGCCCAGGTGAGATCACGGCCAAGGACATCGACCTTCCGGCCGGTGTGGAGATCCTCAACCCCGACCTGCATATAGCGACGCTCGAGAAGAAAACCAAGCTCGAGCTGTACATGACGATCGGACGCGGTCGCGGCTACCGGCCGGCCGAGGAGAACAAGTCCGCCGACCAGCCGATCGGCGTGATCCCGATCGACTCGATCTTCTCGCCTGTGCGCCGCGTCGCCTACGCGGTCGAGCAGGCTCGTGTTGGGCAGAAGACCGATTTCGACAAGCTCACGCTGGACATCGAGACCGACGGTTCGATCGACTCGCAGGCAGCGCTGCGCGAGGCCGCCGAGCTCTTGATCTCACAGCTCGCCATTTTCACCGACGCAGATCGCATCCAGGAGCTGCGCGCTGCCCCGGGCGGAGCAGCTCGACGGCCACGGCCTGGCCGTCGGCGGCGGCTCGCAGGCCGCGCTGCAGGGCGAGGAGTGGGGCATCCTGATCGAGGAGCTCGAGCTCGGCGTGCGTTCCTACAACTGCCTCAAGCGCGCAGGCATCCAGACGGTCGGTGACCTGATCTCCAAGTCCGAGGGAGAGCTCAACGCGATCCCCAACTTCGGCAAAAAGTCGATCGACGAGGTCATCGAAACGCTGCACGCCAGAGGACTGAACCTCCGCCAGGACTGATCCTCGGCGGTGACGCGTGCGCTGAATTGCGCCGCCTCGAGACCTCGGCAGGAGGGAGTGAGTGATCGGATTCACGCCCGCCGCCGCAGGTCGCCGCGTGAATCCGATCATCTACACTCCCGACCTATGCGCCACCAGAAGACACGCAACAGGCTCAGCCGCGACTCCGCGCACCGCAAGGCGCTGCTGATGAACCTCAGCAAGGAGATCATCGAGCACGAGCGGATTGAAACGACGGAGGCCAAGGCCAAGGCCGTCAAGCCGCAGATCGAGAAACTGATCACGCTCGCCAAGCGGGGCGACCTGCACGCGCGCCGCCAGGCGCTGTCGACGCTGTCGCAGGACAAGTTCGCGGTGCACAAGCTGTTCGCCGAGGTCGCGCCCCGCTACGCGGAGCGGCCCGGCGGATACACGCGCATTCTGAAGCTCGGCCCGCGGCGCAGCGACTCGACCGAGATGGTCTACATCGAGCTCGTCTGAGCTCGCGCGCTCGCCCTCGCCCCGCGCGGGGAGTGCCCGAAGGGCAAAACACCCTGAAGGGCGCACCCAAAGGGCACAGGCAGGCAGATGGTCACCAAGCTGACGATCGAGTACGACGGGAGCGGCTTCGCCGGATGGGCGCGCCAGCCGGACGAGCGCACCGTGCAGGAGGACGTCGAGCTCGCTCTGCAGACGATCCTCGGTGACCGCGGCCACGACGGCAGGCCGTTGAAGCTGACGGTCGCCGGTCGCACAGACCGCGGCGTGCACGCGTGGGGGCAGGTCGCCAGCTACGCGCACGAGGCCGTCGATCCTGCGCGCCTGAACAGGCTGCTCGCCGACGACGTCGCGATCCTCGCCTCCGAGCCCGCGCCCGAGGGGTTCGACGCGCGACGCCACGCAGTCAGCCGCACCTACTGCTACCGCGTGCTCACGCGGCGCACCCGCTCGGTGTTCGAGCGCGAGCGGGCCTTCTGGTGGCCGCGCCAACTGGACCGTCGCGCGCTCGATCAGTGCGCACGCGCGCTGCTCGGCCGCCACGACTTCACCGCGTTCACACCCACCGAGAGCGAACACTCGCGCTTCACCTGCGAGGTCCTCTCCGCCGAGTGGCGGGCCGACGGCCAGCTGCTCGAGTTCTGGATCCAGGCCGACAGGTTCCTGCGCCACATGAACCGCGTGCTCGTCGGCTCGATGCTCGACGTGTCAGCCGGGCTGCTCACCGTCGAGCAGTTCGTGGCGCTGCTCGACGGACGCCCGCGAGTGGAGGCCGGTAGGACAGCGCCTGCACACGGGCTGGCGCTGGCCTGCGTGTCCTACGGCGGAGCCTGACGCGCCGCCCGGTCGCATATCTTCACGCCCCGGGACCGAACCGGCCCCTATGCTGGAGCCACAGACATGCTCAACGTGCTTCTGACCAACGATGACGGGATCGAGGCCGACGGCCTGCAGGCGATGCGCCGCGCGTTGCTGGCGCTCGACGGCGTTCGCCTGGCGGTGATCGCTCCCGACGGCAACCGCTCGGCGATGGCGCGCTCGATCACGACGCGCCGGCCGCTGTGGGTGGCCGAGGTGCCGTTCGCCGACGACACCGTCGGCTTCGCGACAGACGGCACGCCAGTCGACTGCGTGCGGCTGGCCAGCCTCGGAGTGGTCGAGGACTTCGAGGCCGATCTGGTCGTCGCGGGCATCAACCACGGCGCCAATCTCGGTGATGACATCACCTACTCGGGCACCGTCGCAGCGGCGCTCGAGGGGGTCGTGCTCGGGCTGCCCGCGATCGCCGTCTCCCAGCAGTCCGGTGCGCGGGCGCTCGACTACCGCTTCGACGGCGGCTTCGCGTTCGAGACTGCGGCCGGGTTCGTCGCGCGGCTGGTGGAGCGCATCGAGGAGGTGCCGCTGCCGGCCAGGACGCTGCTCAACGTCAACGTCCCCGCCGGGGCGCCGAGCGGCGTCGAGGTGACGAGCCTCGGCAAGCGCATCTACCGCGACGAGTTGAAGCTCGAGCGCGAGGAGGAGAACCGCCGGCGCTACTGGATCTACGGCTCGGACCCCGGCTTTCACGACGAGCCGGGGACCGATCTGGCGGCTGTCGCCGCCGGCCGGATCGCCGTCACCCCGATCCACTTCGACCTGACCGACCGACCGAGCCTCGACGCGTTGCGGCGCTTCGATCTGGAGGCACTGCTGGAGCCGCCGATCGGAGATCGGCCGGCACACAACGCGACGCCGTGAGCAGCGCCGCGCCGTGAGCGAGACGCAGCCCGTCGCCCGGGCGAGTGAGCTGCGCGAGGCGCTCGCACACCACGCTCACCGCTACTACGTCCTCGACGACCCCGAGATCGGCGACGACGCCTACGACCGGCTGCTAGACGAGCTGCGCGAGATCGAGCGCGCTCATCCGGAGCTGGCCACCGAGGACTCGCCGACGCGCGGGTGGGGGGCGAGCCGGTTGGGCGGCTGGAGAAGGTCCAGCACCTCGAGCCGATGCTGTCGCTCGGCAACGTGCGCTCGGCGGAGGAGCTGCGCGCGTGGGTCGAGCGGATGCGCAACCACCTGGCGCGCGAGGGGATCGACACGCCGAAGTTCACGTTCGTGGTCGAGCCGAAGATCGACGGGCTGGCGATCAGCCTCGTGTACCGCGACGGTGTGCTCGAGCGCGGCGCCACGCGCGGCAACGGCGAGATCGGCGAGGACGTCACGCACAACCTGCGCACGATCGGCGCGATCCCGCTGAACGTCAGCGACGCACCCGCGCTGGTCGAGGTGCGTGGCGAGGTGTACATGTCGCTGAAGGACTTCACCGCGCTCAACGAGCGCCGCGCCGAAGCCGGCGAGTCGACGTTCATGAACCCGCGCAACTCGGCCGCCGGCACGATCCGCCAGCTCGATCCCGCCGACGCCGCCAAGCGCCCGCTGTCGATCTGGTGCTACCAGGTGGGCGTCACCGAGGGGCTGTCGTTCACCGCGCACTCGCAGGCGCTCGACTGGCTGCGTGAGCACGGCTTTCGCGTCAACCGCGACATCAAGCTGCTCGGCAGCGAGGACGAGGTGATCGACCAGTGCCTGGAGTGGGAGCGGCGTAGGGGCGAGCTCGACTTCGAGATCGACGGCGTCGTCGTCAAGGTCGACGACCTCGAGCTGCAGCGCAGGCTCGGCTCCGTCGGGCGCGACCCACGCTGGGCGGTCGCCTGGAAGTTCCCGCCAACGACCGCCGTCACGAAGCTCGAACGGGTGATGTGGAACGTCGGCAAGTTCGGCGACCTGCGCCCGTACGCGGTGCTCGAGGCGGTCGCCGTGGCCGGCGTGACGATCAGGATGGCCACGCTGCACAACGAGGAGGACATCGTCCGCAAGGACATCCGCGAGGGCGAGCAGGTGATCGTCGTGCGCGCCGGCGACGTGATCCCGCAGGTCGTCTCGCCGGCCCCCCACGTCGCCGAGCGAAAGCGTCGGCCGCCGAAGCCGAAACCGCCCAAGCACTGCCCGTTCTGCAACACCGTGACCGTCAAGCCCAAGGACAGCGTGTTCACAAAGTGCCCCAACCGCGACTGCCCGGGACGGGCCTGGCAGCTGCTCAAGCACTTCGTCTCGCGCGGCGCGATGGACATCGACGGGCTGGGGGAGAAGCAGGTCGCGGTACTCCAGGAACACGGTCTGGTGCGCACGCCCGCCGATTTCTACCGGCTGACAGAGCAGCAGCTGCTCGAGCTTGACCGCTTCGGCGAGCTGTCCGTCAAGAACCTGCTCGCGGCGCTCGACGCGAGCAAGCAGCGGCCGTTCGCACGCGTGCTGTTCGCGCTCGGGATCGAGGAGGTGGGGGAGGTCACCGGACGCAACCTCGCACAGGGCTTCCGTGATATCGACGCGCTGCTGCAAGCCACGCCGGAGCAGATCGCGGAGATCCCCGGCGTCGGCGAGAAGATGGCCGACTCGATCCGCGAGCAACTCGATCACGAGCGCATGCGCAGGCTGATCGCCGACCTGCGTCAGATCGGGCTCTGCTTTCACGAGCAGGGACCGCCGCCGTCGGAGGGTCCGCTGGCCGGCAAGACGCTCGTGCTCACCGGCAGCGCTGCCGCAGCTCTCACGTGAGGACGCCACACAGCGGGTGCTCGCGGCCGGCGGGCGCGTCACCGGCTCGGTGTCCAAGAAGACCGACTACCTCGTCGCCGGCGACAGCCCCGGCTCCAAGCTCGAGAAGGCCGAGCGCGTTGGCGTCGCCGTGCTCGACGAAGCCGCGCTGCTCGGGCTGCTCGGCTCGTAGAGCTTGATGTGGGTCCATCGCCCGCCCACGACAGCGCGCCATATGACTGCGCCCGCGCCGAGCGATAGCCATCGTATCTACATCGTATATACATTTGCTATCGCGGCGCTCAAAGCAGAACGCATACAGAACACACTTCATGCCTAGCGCGCGGCTACCGCTTCCGGCTCCTCCGGTGCGACTTCCGTGCTCGCCAGCGCGATCGCCATGTGGTCCTGGAAGACGTGCGCGGCCGTCGTGCCGATGCCGTCGTTGAAGAACGCGAACGCCAGCAGGTGCCCGTCGGCAGACTGGCAGTAGCCGACCAGGTTGGAGACGCCGGTCAGGGTGCCCGTCTTGCCCTGGCAGCGTCCCGCGGCTGCCGTCCTTCGCATGCGCAGCGACAGCGTGCCCGTGCGCCCCGCGATCGCCAGGTGTTCGCGCAGGATCGCGCCAGTGGGGGTCGGCGCGAGCGCCACGAGCAGGTCCGCGACCTGGTAGGGAGAGGTGCGGTTTGACCCCGACAGACCCGAGCCGTCGATCACGCGCGGGGAGAAACCCAGCAGCGATGAGATCGTGCTGGACACGATCGACGCGCCGGTCGGCGTCGTCCCAGCGCCGCCGAAGCGCGCGCCGAGGTCCTTCAACAGCGTCTCCGCGAAGAAGTTATCCGACGGCGGCAGCATCAGCCCGAGCAGCTGGGCGATCGTCGGCGACTGCACCTGCGCGAGCTGCGCCGCTCCCGCCGGGGTCGTGGCCGCTGCGCTCGCGCCGGCGACGCTCACACCGGCCGCCTTCAGTGCCGAGTGCAGCGCCCGGGCCGCGTACGCTGCCGGCGCGTGCGCGCCGTGTTCGGAGCCGCTCGCACCGCGGTTGAACGCGAGCCCGCTGAGCGTGCCTTCGAGGAACGGGTCCGGCGCGTAGTTGCTCGACGGCTCGCCGCGGCGCGAGTCGAAATAGGACTCATCTCCCTCGATCGCACCGGTGACGCTGTGGATGCCGTCTACGTGCACCAGCTGGGAGACCAGCGACGAGACGCTCGCGCCGATGCCGCCGTAGTGGCTGTGGATAAACGAGCTCGTGCCGAACGTCGGGTCGCCGCCGCCGCGCAGGTACAGGCTGCCTTCCCACACGCCACCCGGCGCCAGGCGCCCCGTGCCAAAGACGGTCGTCGACAGGCGCCCCGTGGCGCCCAGGCGGGTCAACGCCGCCGTGGCCGTGTACAGCTTCTCCACCGACGCCGGCGGGCGGGCCGTCGTTGCGCGCTCGGAGAACAGCGCCTGTTTGGAGGTCAGGTCGTAAACGTAGCCGCCGTCTGCATGCCCGGCCAGCGCCAGCTGGTGGCCCAGGTCAGCCTGTAGCTCGGCCAGACCGCTGTCCGCGCGCGCCGTGGCGGCTGCCGCGAGGCTCGTCAGCAGGAGTCCGCAAAGCAGAATCGCAAGTTGTCGCACGGGCTTCCGAGGCACCTGTCCATAGAATGTTCCTGGCATGGGCAAGGTTGTCAAGCTGGAACCGACCGTCAAGGCCAAGGCACGCAAGCCGCGGACCGGGCGAGTCGCCGCGCGCGGCGTCGGACAGCCAGAGTCGATCGACCGCAGGCGTCGCCCGCGGCGCGACAAGACCGCGCTCGTGCTCGGTGGGGGCGGCTTCACCGGCGGCGTGTATGAGATCGGTGCGCTGCGCGCGCTCGACCTGCTCGCCGTGAACAGTACGGTCAACAACTTCGACGTGTACGTCGGCACCTCCGCCGGCTCGTTCATCGCCGCCCTGTGCGCCAACGGGGTGACACCCGAGGAGATGATGCGCGTGGTCACCGGGCAGGGCAAAGCCACGTTCAAAGACATCGACATCGGCGATCTGCTGCGTCCGAACCTGCTCGAGTTCGCGCGCAAGGGCGCGCTGATACCGCTGCGCGCCGCCGCGCTCGCGCGCCAGCTGATCGCCCAGCCGGGCGGCGTGTCGCTGATGGACGTAGTGATGGGCCTCGCCGATAACCTGCCCTCGGGCCTGTACACCGGCGAGGGGATCGAGCGTTACCTGCACGAGGTGCTCAGCCAGCCCGGGCGCACCGACGACTTCGGCGAGCTCGACTGCGAGCTGTACCTGACCGCCACCGACCTCGACACCTGCGAGCGGGTCGTGCTCGGCGTCGAGGGCGAGGACGTGCCGATCTCGACCGCCGTGCGCGCCTCTGGAGCGCTGCCGATGGTCTACGCGCCCGTCGAGGTGCACGACCGCGAGCTGATCGACGGCGGGATCGTTTCGACGACCAACCTCGACATCGCGGTTCAGGCGGGCGCCAAGCTGATCGTCGTGATCAACCCGATCGTCCCGTTCGTCAACGACTTCTCCGGCAGCGTCAAAACACTGCGCGGCAAGCGTCCGCGGCGGATCTCCGACATGGGCTTCGCGCAGATCGGCTACCAGGTCTTCAAGCTGGTCGCTCACCAGCGCCTACACGAACTGGCCAAGACATGGGAGCAGCGCTACCCCGGCGTGGACATCGTGCTGATCGAGCCGGAGGCAGACCGACGAACTGATGTTCCAGACCTCGATGATGAGCTTCACCTCCCGCGTCGAGATCGCGCGCCACGGCTTCGAGTCGGTGACCAAGCAGCTAGCCGGCGAATACGACCGCTACCAGGCCGTCGCCGAGCGCCACGGCCTGGACATCTCCGCCAAGCGCGTGCGCAAGGTCGTCGAGCACTTCGACGAGGAGACCGAGTCGGTCAGCGCGTGGCGCAAGATCCTCGAGGGCACCACCGGCGCTCTGCTGCGCCAGGCCGGCACCGCCGGCTAGCAGACGCAGGCCACGGGCCGGCTGACCCCGGCTGGGCCGAGCGATCCCGTACTAGCCCTGAGCGCCGGTGCCGGGCGCGCCCGGTCGTTACAGCGATTTGTCGACCGCGTTCAGCAGGCGGTCGGTGGCAGGCTGGGAGAACACCGCGATGCGCACGTGGTGGGGCTCGCCGAGCGCGTCGCCGGCGGCCACAAGGATGCCCGCGCGGGCCAGGCGAGCAGCGAGCTCGCCGCCCTGGATCGACGGGTGCGCAGCCCACACGAAGTTCGCCTGGCTGTCGCTGACCTCGAAGCCCCGCTCGCGCAGCCCGGCCGTCAGGCGCGGGCGCTCCTCGCTGATCGCGCGCATCCGCCGCTCGATTAGCTCCGAGCAGCTGTGCAGCGCCTCCAGCGCTCCCGCCTGCGAGATTTCCGAGACGCCCAGGTCTGGCTCCAGCTCGGACAGCAGCTCACCCGACCCGGGGGCTCCGAGCGCGTAGCCGATGCGCAGCCCCGCCAGGCCCCAGGCCTTGGAGAAGCTGCGGAACACCAACAGGCGCGGATGGCTCTCGAGCAGCTCCAGCGACGAGCTCGTCGGCTGCGCGTCCGCGAAGTCGACCAGCGACTCGTCCAGCAGCACCGCCACGCCATCCGGAAGCTCCTCCAGCAGCCGCTGCAGCTCGGCCTTCGCCAACAGCTCTCCGGTCGGGTCGTTCGGGCTGGCGATCGCGATCGCCCGCACATCCGGGTCGCGCGCGGCTGCTAGCAACTCGTCGATCCCGCCCTCCACGCGGACCGCGCGGCCGTGTGCGCGGCGCGCCATGATCGGATACAGCGGGTAGGACGGCCAGCGCGTAAGCAGCTGCTGTCCCGGCTCGATCAGCGCGCGCGTGGCCGCCGTAAGCAGCTCCGCAGCGCCGTTACCCAGGATCAGGCGATCCGGCTCTACGCCGTGCAGCTCGGCCAGCCGGTGGCGCAGATCCGAGCCGCTCATTTGCGGGTAGCGATGCATCCCGCGGCGCGCCACGAACGTGATCGCGTTGACGATGTGCGGGTGCGGCAGCTCCGGCCACGTCGTGTGCGACAGATCGAGCGTCTCCACGCGGGTCAGCGCCTTGCGTTTGCGCTCAGCAGCCTGCTCGCGCAGGCCGACGTTGACCTCCTCCTCGGACATCCCCTCGAATTGGCGGTAGTAGTCGAGTGGGCCCACAGTTACTCTCTTTCTAGCAAGCTATTCATCCGCGCCGCGGGAGCGGCGCTCGCCGCGTCGGCGTGGCGCAGCCTCACACCGTGCCGTTGCCAGAGACGACGCTCGAGCCGGGCCCGTGGATCACGACGAACCAAAACGTGAACACGACCGCGCACACGAGCGCCGTGATCCCGAACACGCGCGCCATCACGCCCGTGCGCTGGTCGTGCCCGGCCGCGCGGCGCACCAGGATCCACGCGTTGTCGAGACGACGCAGCAGCGACAGCACGCCGAACAGCAGCGCGAACAGCCCGATAAACGAAGCCAGGATGCCGAAGCCGATGCTGCCGGTCAGGTAGTCGGCCTGCGAGCCGAGCCACAGGCACGCCAGTGGGATCGGACCCCAGCACAGCAGGCTGAGGACCACGATCGCTGCGAACAGCACGTTCGCGAACGAGCCGTCGATGCGCTGGCGGCGCTCGCCACCGCGCTCGGGCAGCGCGCGGAAGTGGACCGGTGCTGTACCCGGCCGGCGACCTACGAACAGGCCGCCGTTATCCGAAGGATCACTCCTCATCGCTACCCATGTTCGCAGTTACCGAAGCGAATCCGCGTCAGCCGTTGTACAGCTCATCGAACAGGTTGGCGTATTTCTCGTTGACGACGTTGCGCTTGACCTTCAGCGTCGGCGTCAGCTCGCCCGTCGGCTGCGACAGGTCGTGGTCGAGGATCGTGAACTTCTTGACCTGCTCGACCTGCGCGTATTTGGCGTTCGCGCGGTCGATCTCGCCCTGGATCAGCGCGTGGACGGCGGCGTCGCGCGACAGCGACGGGATGTCCTGCGGCAGGTCGTTCTCGCGCGCGAACGTCGGGATCTCTTCCTCGTCCAGCGTGATCAGGATCACCGGGTAGGGCCGCTGGTCGCCGTGCATCACCGCCTGGGAGATCCAGCGGCACTGCTTCAGGTCGTTCTCGATGTTCGCCGGCGTCAGGTTCTTACCGCCCGCGGTGATGATGATGTCCTTCTTGCGCCCGGTGATCGAGATGTAGCCGTCCGCGTCGATCGAGCCGAGGTCGCCCGTGTGCAGCCATCCGTCCTCGACCGCGCCGAAGCTTGTCGAGGCCTGGTTGTGGTAGCCCGCGAAGATGTTCGGCCCTTTGATCAGGATCTCGCCGTCCTCGGCGATCTTCACCTCCACGCCCGGCAGCGCGCGCCCGACCGTGCCGAAGCGGTGGTTCTCGACCGTCGACACAGTCGCCGCGGTCGCCGTCTCGGTCATCCCGTAGCCCTCCAGCACCGGCACGCCGCACGCCCAGAAGAACTCGAGGATCTCCCGTGAGATCGGCGCCGCCCCGCTCGTCGCGTGACGCACCTGCCCGCCGAAGATCGCGCGCACGTTTTTGAACAGCTGCTCGTCCGCTTCTTCAAACGGCGCCATCAGCTCCGGTGGCACCGTTTCGCCGCGGTTCATCATGTCGCGCACCTTGACGCCAAGCGCGATCGCCTTCCCCGCGCGCTCGCGCTCCTCCGGCGGCTGGGCCTCGATCGCGCCGTGGGCGACCGTGTAGATCTTCTCGAACACGCGCGGCACCGACGGCAGGTATGTCGGTTTGACCTCCGTCAGCTCCGGCACGATCTGCTTCGTGTCGCCGCCGAAGTACGCCAGCGTGCCGCCGAGGTCGAACACCGCCAGCTGGATCAGCAGCGCGAAGGAGTGGGCCAGCGGCAGGTACAGGTAGATGATCTCATCGCCCTGGATCTCGCCCGCGTTGGCAATCATGTCGATGATCGCGCGGTAGTTGCCGTGCGTTAGCACGCAGCCCTTCGGCGGTCCGGTCGTGCCGGAGGTGTAGATGAACGTGAACGGGTCCTCCGGGCGCACCGCCGCACGGCGCGCTTCGAGCTCATCCGCCGGGCGCCCGCGTCCACGCTCGCGCACCTGATCGAGAGTGATCGCGTCGATTTTCCCGCCGCCGATCCCCGATCCATTGCTCGTGCTCGCCCCGGCCGGCGGGTCCATCACCATCACCGTACGCAACTCCGGAACGCGATCCCTAATCGATTCGATCTTCGCGAGCTGCTCCTCGTCCTCGCACATGATCGCGCACGCGCCAGAGTCCGAGATCACCCACAGGCACTCCTCGGGGGAGTTCGTCTGGTAGATCGGAACGACGACCGCGCCGACCGACGTCGCGGCCATGTCCACGTAGGACCACTCGGGACGGGTGTTCGCCAGGATGCACACACGCTCGCCCGGCTTGATCCCCAGGTCGATCAGCCCGATCGCGATCTCCTGGACGACGTCCGCGAGCTCGCCGTAGGAGACGTCCTGCCATTCCCCGTCGCGCTTGAAGCGCACCGCCACCTGCTCGGCGTACTCGACGGCCGCGTGCGGGATCAGGTCGGCGATCGTCTGCGATCCCGTGGTCGACACCGTCGTCGATGCCGTAGCCGTGGCCTCCATCAAGACTCCCTCCTCGTGCTAAACCCGAATGTTCCTGGGATATTAGACGCTGACTGGCTGTTTGGATAGGAAAGCTTTAAACCGGGTTCGGGACGTCGATGAACACGTGGCGCACGCCGAAGCGCTTCGCCAACAGCTCGCCCAGGCGCCTCACGCCGAACGTCTCTGTCGCGTAGTGCCCCGCCGCGATCAGATGCACGCCCAACTCGCGCGCCTGCGCCATCGAGCGCTCCGACGGCTCGCCCGTCAGCAGCGCATCCGCGCCCGCTGCCGCCGCCTCAGCCGTGTAGTCCGCGCCCGCGCCCGACACGATCGCCAGGCGGCGGATCAGCGGCGGGCCCGCGTCGAACGACAGTGGTTCGCGGTTCGTGGTTCGTGCCACGCGTGCGAACAGCTCGTTTGCCGGGAGGCCGTCGTTCGGGAGCGTTGCCATGCAGCCGATCGGCTGGCCGCGGTGGAGCGCGAACGGGGCCTGGTCCTTTGCGCCGAGTGCTTTCGCCAGCAGCGCGTTGTTGCCCAGCTCGGGATGCGCGTCCAGCGGGAGGTGGTACGCCGCCAGCGCGATCTCGTTGTCGAACAGCAACCGCAGGCGACGCTTCAGCTGCGCGTCGATCGCTCTCGTGCCCGCGCCCCAGAACAGGCCGTGGTGAACCAGCAGCAGATCTGCCTGCTCGGTTGCCGCCAGCTCGAACAGCTCCGCGTGGGCCGACACGCCCGTCGCGATCGTCTCCACCGTGCTCGGCCCTGGGACCTGCAGGCCGTTCGCGCAGTAGTCCTCGAAGCGAGCCGGCTCCAGCACACCGTCGATCTCAGCGAGGAGGTCAGAGGTGGTTGCCGGCATTCGGCGACCATAGCGGCCCGGTAGCAGCTCGCGCTTGTGTGGGATACTGTCTCCGCGTCGGGGCGTGGCGCAGCCTGGTAGCGCGCACCGTTCGGGTCGGTGAGGTCCCGAGTTCGAATCTCGGCGCCCCGATTGGTTAGTGGTTGGCGAAAGCCAGCGAACATAGGCAAAAAACCCCGGAAACACAGGGGGTGGCGCGGGTCGCTTCGCCCCGTTTCGCGGGGTTTCGGCGGTCGCGTCTTTGCAGGACGTTTGCAGCGGCGGCCCAAAACGTTTGCAGAGCGTTTGCGGGCCGGACGCGGGCGAAGCCGTCCGCCCGACGGGCGATCCTGGGGCTATGGCTGAGTTTTCCGATGTGGTGCTCGAATCGGTCGGTGTCCAGTCGTATGCCGATCTGGTAGCGCTCGGGCCTGAGGACATCCTTCGCCTCCTAGACGACAAGAAGCCCCCTCTACAACCGTCCGATGCCTTCCTAGCGGTCATGGTCATCAGCGCCGTTTCGGAGCTGCAAGCAACCACACGCGCCCTAGACTCCGCGAAGCGCGGGTTCGAGCGAGCCACGATCGTCCTCGCGGCGCTGGGCGTGATCCTCACGGCGGCGGGCGTGATTGTTGCGCTCGTCACGCTCACCACCTAGCGAAGCTTGCTGCTCTGAACTCGCAGCATGGCAGCAGCGCTAAGCAGAGCCGACGATACGCAGGTGGCGAGGTTCGGCGGCGGCGTGCCGTTCCTGGTAGGCGGCCATTGCTTGCTGCGCGCGTGCGAGCGCGCGACGCTGGCCTAGCTTGGTGTAGACGGTGGCGATGAGATAGCCGCCGTCGTCGTGCCCGACCATTTCCGCGACTGTCGCCGGGTCTAGCCCGAGCCCGCCGTCCGACACGGGATCGACCATCCATTGAATCGCGCGGTGCTTCAACTCGTAGAAGTCTTGATCGGGCATCCCTGCGGCGGCGCGGATTGAGTGCCAGTGCGTGTGCCACGTGCTTCGCAGCATGTACCCGCCGCGCGGCGCTGGATAGACAATCTCGCCCATCTTGGCGTTGATGACCTTGCCCATGCGAGGCATCTTTTCTAGGTGCTCGCGGATGGCAGGGCTCATTACAACCCACCGCCCGTCGTCGTCCTTGGGCCATGTGATCTTGCCCGTGTCGAGGTCAATTTGACGCCGTACATGGATCAAGTTGTCGGCGAAATGAAGGTCGGGGCGATGCAGCGCGAAGACCTCGCCGGGACGCATCGCCTCCTCGCCGACCGCGAGGACTGTTCCCTCAAGGACGAGCCTGTAATCGTCGGCGCGGCTCTCCCGCGCACACTGGCGCAGCCGTGCATATTGCTCGTCGGTAATAATCTCGAAGTCGGGCCGGTCCACCCGTCGCTTGCGCTTGCTCGCTCCAAGGCGTGTGAAATGGTTACGCTCGATCAAGTCGCGGTCGAGCGCGTGATTGAAGAACTGGCGCACCGCCTGTTGAATGTTGGCGCCCTTTGGGCGAGTCCACGTCACCGCCTCGTCACGAGTGAAGCTGTCAAGCGGTCGGTCGTGAAACTCACGGATGAACAGTCGCAATCCGTCGCGTAGCCGTCTGACGGATGAGTCTCGGCGGCCCGTCTCCTTGTGGCAGCGCTCCCCGTCCGGCCACGTCATCGTGATTCTGCCGTTCTCGTGGATTTCCGCGCCCGCGAACTCAAGCACCGTTGGAATCTCGCGGCGACTCGGATTGTCAACTTGCTCGCGCAGTTCTTCGCGTGCCTTCTCCCTAGCTGCGCTGTACTCCTCCATGCTCGACGCACTCACCCATTTCCGGTGTCCCTTGTAAGAGACGACGCCTGCCCATTTGGGGTTATGACGTGTGCCTCGATTGTGTGGCATCAGTCGTTCTCCGATGCGTTGTAGCGTTCACGCAGCCATGCCTCGACCTCTGACACGCGATAGCGGTTAAGGCCGCACATGCGCAGATAAGGAAGTCCCTCGTGCTGTTGAAGCTCGATCCAGCGAGGAGTGACTAGCAGGTGGCCGGCTAGCTGCTGCTTTGTGACCCACGGCTCATTTGTGGGCTCGATGAGTGCGGGCATCCGGCCGGTCATGCGCCCGTGCCGTAGGCGCCGCCGCTCGCATGGTTGTGGACCTGAGCTGGGTGCCGGACGGCGACGGGTCGCGGTGGTGGCTGCTGCTCGACGTGTTCGGCGCTCGCGGCACATCGCTGTCGATCAGACCAGATCGGTGCCGTGTTCTCAAGGTCCTGACAGAAGCGACCGGCCGCACGTCGAAAACGGCAGACCTGCCCGGCAAAATCGGCTTTCCTATGCGCAATCGTTGCGGTCGTGCTCGCCATCACGCAGCCTTCCGTACCGGACGCTCCCGCGCCCGAGCAGCGGCGGCCACCTGCGGCTTGCGGAACACGAGCACGTCCTCGTGCGCGACGACTTGCGTGCGGTCGCCTTTCTCGCGGCGGCGGCGGGCGTGGAGCGTCTGCCAGAACGAGGGGCGCATGACCAATTCGCTGTCGCGGACGGTCGCCAGCAGGCTTATGACGCGCTGCCAGTAGATCAGGCCGGCGTCCTCGCAGAGCGCGATCGTTTCGCCCGAGAGGTTGCGCAGCGCGCCGCCGCCTCCAGAGCGCATGTCCTTGGTGACACACACGAGGAATCCACCGGGCTTGAGCACCGCCGCGCACGCACGGTAGATGTCGTCCATAGCCACGAGGTACGCGCTCCCGCGTGCATGACCGAGATTGCGCCGGTCGCGGCTGTAGTTGGTCGTGTCATCCCGGCGCAGCGGCTCGGGTCCACTGACGGTGTTCAGGTCGGCGACCTCGCACGCATACGGGGGCGACGTGAGGATCAAGTCGGCGACGCCGTATGCCATGCGGCGAACCGTGCTGTCCCCGGGGCTCACGAGGCGCCGCGCTTGGGTGGTGAGCACACGCGCCAGTTGCCGTGCGTCGCCTTCGGCCACTTGCGCGAGTGCGCGAGTACGTGGGCTTTCGTGTGCGTGCTCGATGTTGGCGGCGGCGAGCTTGGCCCAGCGAGGCTCCAGCTCTACACCGATGGCGCGTCGCCCGAGGTCGATTGCCTCAACTAGCGTCGTGCCAATCCCGCACATGGGATCGACCACGAGCCCGCCCGGGTCGCTGTACGTTTCAACTGCCCGGCGCGCGAGCGCGGGGAGCATCTTGCCGGGGTGCCGGTTGGACTCCGCGAGGTAGCGACCGTATCGCTGCCACTGACTTGTGCGTTGCGCGCACGGCCACACGGCGAGCGGAAGGTCAGCAGTCTTTCGGTTTTCAGTCATTCATTAGGGCGTCGGTGAGAGACCCTGTGCGAATGAGAGAAGGTCGTCTAGCGCCTCTAGTGGTACACGGCTCCCCAGGTCAGGTTCGTGAACTGTCCTGTGTTCGGCGACCTGTCGCCAGCGCAATGCCGCTCAGTGCGGCAGATAGACAACAACTCGGGGACCGCAGGTGCCGCCGGCCGAGCACGCGTTGTAGTCGGACTCTTCTGTGAAGGGCCCCTTCCAAGTCGTTCCGCCGCCGATCCCTGAGACATAGGCCGGACGGTAGGGATAGCCGCAGAAATAGAACCCCATACGACCCCCGCACACCCACCAGCGGCCGCCAATGAGTACCGGCCCGGCGTCGCCGGTGGCGGCCCCGTCCGCGGTCAGTTCGATGTGCTTGGCGTGTGGGTTGATGGCACCGGCAAGAATTGTCTGGGCCCGCGCGCATGACATGTGCCACGGATAGATCGCGTCCTTGCCGTAGAAGCCTTTGGCCGCGTAGCCGCAGCGCTTGACCGTGACCGTCGTCAGTGCGGACGCTGCGCCGACGCCGATCATCAGTGACGCGAAAGCGATCAAGATGCACCGCCATCCCCTGAACATGCGCGGAGCCTAACACGAAATCGCTGTCGTTCGACAGCGGCTTCGGCGCGCGACCGGACGACATGGGTCGCCACCGGGACCGTGCGTTCTACTTGCGTGGTTGCTTCGCCTTGCGCCAGCCGCCGAGGGGAACGCGCGGCCAAGGGAAGCCGTCCGATGTGAGCATGGCGCAATGCCAGTTCTGGTTGCGAAACGCGCTGCTCGTGAACGTGATCTCGAAGTAGCGGCCGTTGAACGTGCCAATGCTGCTGACATGGCCCGTGTAGCCGCGCAGCGTCGCTTCGCCGGTGACGCCTCCTACTTCTTCGCCGAGTAGCCCCGTGCGTTTCGGCCTGGCGCTCATGCTCGCGTTGAAATCGGGGGGATGGAACGCGCTTTCGTCGTAGCTGAGACATTTCGGGCCGAGCTTGAAGCTTTCGCCAATCTGTTCGCCCCAAAAAGTTGGGTCGAAAACTTCCGCACGGAGGGTGACGGTGCCGGCGCTCGCGTTGTATTGGATGATGACTTCGCGCGTGGACTCCTTCGTCTGGACCGCGGGAGGCGGCGGTACGCCGATGCTCGGAGGGTTGTGCGGTTCGGGGAACACGACGCGGCCAGTGTGGATCGCTGCGCTGGCTGCGCCGGGTGTCGTGAGCCCACACGCGGCGGCGAGGGCGGCGATCGTGACGACACGGATGCGCATGATGGAGTCCTTCCGCTCGGTTGAAGCTGCTGCGACGGTGGCAGGCTACCAGTGCCCGGCGCCGGGGAGTCGAAGCGAACGCCGAGCGGCGGCATCGCTGGATTTGCGCGCTGAGTGTGCATTAGATGGATTCCTTGTGTTGAGTGATTGCGGAGCGTGGAGCAGGGATGCAGCGGCCATCGGCTGCCATGCGAAATACGCGCCCGTTCTCGAATTGCAGAACGGTGTCGGCATCGAAGCGGGGGATATGGGCGATCAGTGGGCCGTTACGCTCGGCAAGCGCGGCGATGGCTGTTTCCTGAGCCTCAGTGTGTGCCGCGAGTGCCGCGCGGTCAGCGTTGAAGTGGCGGCCGTCGATACCAATGCGAACGATCGAGCCGTCCTTGAACCGGCAGACAACATCGCCGCTGGCGATCATGTTCCACGCCGTAAGCGAGCCGCGCTCCGTGCTCAGACCCGTTAGGCAACGCACTTGCGCTTTGCTGCGTGCCGGGGCTGGGTACTGCTCGTCGTCATCTTCGGCGAGAGTGACGAGCGCCCATCGCAGCGCCTCGTCAGTCGCCCACGTCCACCGGCCATCGTCGTGCGTCCAGCGTCCGCGCTCGTCGCGCTCGAATCCGGCGAGGCCGAGCAAGGCGCGGGCAACGGATGGCGTCACGGTCACGCTTACGTCGTCTGATGTGCGAGCGGTGGCGTTCATTGTGACGCTCCCGCCGTGAGTGCGGCAAGGCGGCGCTTTTGACGGCTGATGTTCCCCGAGAGATTGCGCAGCGTGTAACTCGGGAACCGGCCGCCGGGGCATTGAACGTCGCCCCAAACACGGATGCTGCTGGCAAGCTCGCGTGCGAGCTTGGCCGGTAGCGTCGCGGGGTCCGCCGCTCCCTTGCGGCACGCCGCGTTGTATGCCTTGATCGTGTCTCGTTCACTTTCAAGTCCGGCGATCCTCTCGGTTAGCCGCTCGATGGCGTCGGCGTCGTCGGAGTAAACCGCGTGCTCGGCTGCCGCTTCGATGTTCTCGGCGCGGCTGGTGAACTCGCGTGCTTTGGTCGAGTGCTCGACAACGCGGCGTGTCCCGTTCACGATGCGGTCGCGGTCGCGTTCGGCACGCCTTTGTGAATGGTGGCCGCGCAGGATTGGTTGTCCCAAGGGGATAAGGCTTGCGAGTGCATCCACCGAGGCGGCGGCTTGCTCGGCGTGTGCCTCGCGTTTGGTTGCCCATTCGCGCAGTCGTTCGGCTCGGGCTTCGCGTCGCTCGCGGTATGTGCGGCGCGGGGTGTCAGTTGTCGGGGTCATGGTCGTGTCTCCTTTACAGTGCGTCGATCACTGATTGGGTGTGACGCAGCGCGATCGTCTCGGCTGCTGCGCGGCTGCCGCGAATCTCCTCGTCGTACTCGTCGGGGGCGAAGTAGCACGCCGCGCGCCATGAGTAGCTACTGGCACGGTCAACGGTTGCGAGGATGATCCCGAACTCGCTGCTTTCGTAAGTGGTGGTGTTGAGTGTGCGACTTACTGTTATGTCGGGATTTGCGTTTTCCATACTCATTACGAGACCAGACCACACGGTTAATTTCAAGGGGTTTTGCTCTAAGATTGGCTAAAGATTTGCCTCCTGTCTTTGCGGCAAATGTGAGCGAGCGTCAGCGGCGCAATGTGTGACGGTAGCCAGCACTGATCGCTGAGTTTCACTGTTCCAAGTCGTTACGCTGAGCGGCGCGGGAATGTTCGCTACGGCTGCCCGTGCGGCGCGTGTACGGCGCTCGCTCGGCGTGGCGAGGATCACAATAGGGTCGAGGTCGCGCAGGCTGCTGTGGGGCAGTATCTCGGCGTATCGCTTTGCCTTGGCGCGGAGGACTTCGGATGCCTCGGTCGAGCGATCAAGCTCTAGGAGGACGTGTAGCGGCTTGGCACCGGGCATGGTCAGTACGCCCCAGCTATCGGGCACGACGGCGCCGGAGAAAAGATGAGCGATTGTGCGGACCCCGTACCACTCGGTTAGCTCGCCACCGGCTGCGTTTGCGTCAGCGGCTAGGCGGACAAGGAACTCGTTGGCTTCGACGTGGTGCGTGAGGTTGCGGCTGCTGGCGAGGCGCAGTCCGTCGTCGCGGGTGTAGCGCAGCTCGCTACGGTCGATCCCTTCGCAGTCGGCGACGAGGAGCGCGCCAGCTTCATCGAGTATCCAGTGGTAGGGATGCGAGCCTTCGCCTGCGTTCGGGCCAGGGCGGAAGCGTTCGAGGACTCGCAGTTTGTAGAGGCGCTGAAGGCGTACCTGGGCTATGCGGAGATTCGTGAAGTGCAGCCGGGAGATTTGGTCGGTCGTGAGGACGGCGTGCTCGTAGCAGTCGAGCGCTATCTGTCGGTCGCGGTCGGTGATGTGCGACGCCAGTTCGACCATCTCGCCCTCGGTGAGACGGCTCGATCGTCTCGATTCTCTGTTGTTTTCACTTACGTTTGTTGCTTTACCCCCCTTATCGGGGTTTTTTCTAATGGTGGGTTTCACGGGGTTTGCGGCGGGTTTCATGCAGCGCGCCTCCTCGTTTCATCATGCGAGGACGGAGACGAGGACGGGTGCGAGGACGGGCGCGAGGGCGGAAGCGAGGAGCCCTTGTTCGGCATCTCTGCACGGCGTTTGCGCTTCGTCTCGATAGCAACGGCGGGTGTGCGTTGACGCGCCGCAAGCTCAGCCTCGACTTGCTCCCTGCTGCGACCGTAGCGTTGACGCGCCGACACGCGGACTGCCTCTGCACTATCGGGCGTTGCCTCTCTCAGTGGCTCAGTGGTGAGCGTGAACGCCGGTCCCGGCTGTCCATCGTTGCAGAGCCTCACAGCCGCCGTGTAGACCGGCAGGTGCGCGAGGTCGTGCGCGGAAAGCTCGGGGCGCACTTCCCGGTCGAGCGTGGCTGCATCGTCGCGCGAGAGCTGAAAATAGACCTTCGTGCGGGCATTGGCGGCCACCGCCTCGCGCAAGTCGCGCGGCAACTGCGCGAGGTGCTGGTGGGCAAGGCATAGCGAGAGCCGGTAGGAGCGAGCCTCGGCGAGAACGTCCTCGGCCGGCGTCGGAAGGTCAAGGTAGTTGTGGAACTCATCCACGTAGCAGGAGGCGTCGCGGCGCTGCTCGGGCACCACGGCTGCGCGTGCGAGCGCCGCCTGCCATACCCGCGCGAAAAGGAACGAGCCAAGTAGCCGGCTTGTGTCCTCGCCGAGCGTGCCCTTCGGCAGCTTCGCCAGCAGTAGGCGACCCTCGTTGATCGCGCGTGGAACGTCGAGGGTCGTGGTTGACTGCCCGACGATCGCGCGGACGGGCCGACGCAGTAGGAACGCGCGTAGCTTGTTAAGCAGCGGACCCGATGCCTGTGCGCGCAGGGGGTCGGACATCTCGCCGTACCACTCCCAGAACGGGCCGAGCACCGGATCGTCTATCTGCGCGGCGAGCTTGGCCTGCCATGAGCGGTCGGTCAGCAGCCGTGGTATGTCGGCAAGCGTGCTCGTGGGCGAGGCGGTGGTGAGCGTCAGGACGGCCGCGCGGAGAATGTCATCGGTTCTCGGACCCCAGTAGCGGTCGAACACTCGCCTGAAAATGCCCACGAGCTGATCGACGCCGAGGTCACGATCGGGGCTATCGAGGACGTTCAGGCCGGGTGGCGCCTCGTCCAGTGGGTCCAAGAGGTCCACGTCGTTCTCCCTGCCAGCGGGGATGCGCGTTAGCACGTCCTCCACGAGGTCGCCCTTCGGGTCGATCACGACTGCGCCCCTGCCGGCGTCGAAGTCGGCGAGCACGAGTCGCGCGATCAGTGTGGACTTACCGACGCCCGTGGGTCCGAGAACGTGAATGTGGCGCCTAGCATCGGGCACTGAGAGATTCACCGTCGCGCCGCTTGAGCTGAGGCCGAGCGGCTTACCCTGCGCTGGCAGTCCGGGTGGCGGTGCGACCTCGCGCGCTCCGGCCATCACTACGCCGGGGATCGCATCCTCGCCGGGAAGGTGCGCGAGCGCCGCCAGCTCGCCTGTGCTCGCAAGGAACGCGCGGCGGCCAAGCCAACGCTCGCGCAGCTTGACGGGCGCACGGCGAACACGACGGCGGCGCAGCCCGACCCTGCCCTCATACGCGGCGAAGCCACCGAGGATGCCGTGTATGCGACCGCGTGCCTCGGCGCTCGAGGACGCGGCGACGGCCACGCGGACTAGGCAGCGGTAGAGCGGCTGTGTGCTCCCCACGATCACCGCGACCGCGAGCGAGCCCGTGGAGCGCTACCCACAGGACGAACAGTGACCATGCGCCGTCTAGTAAGCAGGCTCTCGGAGGAGCGCGGCGAAGCGACGATTATCAGCGGCGTACTGCTGCTTGCGGCCGTCCTCGTTCCCTTGATGTTCCTCGTGCCCTTGTATGCACGGATCGAGCTTGCCCACGTAGACGGCCAGCAGGCCGCCAATGACGCGGTGCTCTCGGCGACCCAAGCTCCCAACCCATCAGCGGCTCACGCGGCTGCGACCGAAGCGCTTGCACGCGAACAGCCCAACTCGCCCACGCCTCTGACGCTGAGCCTCACCGGCACCTACGCACGAGGCGAAGTGATGAGCGCCCAAGTCACTACTAGCGTTCCCATCGGCACGCTGCCCTTCCTCGGGCACTTTGGGACGATCGTCGTGCGTAGCCGCGCATCGGCCCCCGTCGATCGCTACCGAAGCATCTTGCAGGCGCCATGACTACCGCACTACGACACCGGCTGCTCGGCGAGCGCGGCTCCGTACTGATAGGCGGGCTCCTGCTCTCACTCGCCGTAGTCATGGTGATTGGCCTGGGTGTAGACGTGGGGCACGCCTTCCTCGTTCGCCGGCAACTGACCTCGATAGCCGACGATGCCGCGCTTTCAGGCAGTCAGGCCATCGACATTCCCGAACTGCACGCCGGGCATCTTGAGCTTGACCCCGGCGAAGCACGCGAACAAGCGCTGCGAACGATCACCGCCAACCCTTCAACCACCGGCCAAGCGACCGCGACCACCGGCCAAGTGACCGTCACCGTCACTCGCACGGTGCCAACGATCCTGCTCGGCGTCGTCGGCCTCCACTCCCTGACGATCTCAGCCCACGCGACCGCAGCGCCTCGCCAGCCGTGAAACCGTCACCCGCAATATCCGCCACCGCAGGCGCTCTTGCGTTCCTCGTGGTGGGTGCCGAGCTTGGGTTCGACCTAATCGTGCTCGTGCGCCTCGTCATCCTCGGTGGCGCGCTCGGCCAAATCGTCGGCTACGACCTGCGAGAGCGCCGGATACCCAACCGCATCGTGCTCCCCGCCACCGTCGCCTGCGCGGCACTCTCACTAATCGACGCGGTGCGCCTAAGCAGCCTTGTCGGCGGCGGCGTCCTCATAGTCCTACTGTTCGCCGCGAGCCTCCTGCGTCCCGCGTGGCTCGGCATGGGCGATGTGAAGCTCGCGCTTCTCATCCTTTGTGGCCTGCACGGCGCAACACTCCTAGCCGTCATGCTCGCCGTCGAGCTTGCCGTCGTGGTCGCCGTGCTTTTCGCTCTCCGACGCGGACGCGAGGCACTACGCCTCGCCCTGCCGCTTGCTCCCTTCATGGCCGCCGGCTCGCTGCTGGCGCTCCTGATATGAGCAGCCATGCAGTAGTACGGTGGGCACGGGCAACGGCGCAAGCCGTGATCGCCCTCGCAGGCATCGTTGGGCTCGGCCTCATTCGTCCCGCGCTGCCGCGCCTATCCGGCTCGCTCACGAGCCCGATCACGGCAAGCGAGGTCGAGCAGGTAGTGGCCTGCGTTGCGTGGGTGCTCGCCGCGTGCCTTGTAGCGGTCCTCCTCAGTCGCGCGATACGAAGCGTCATACCAACGGCGAGGCAAGTGCCCGGCGTCCTGCCAAGGCGAGGGACGCCGGCCGCACAGCGTCTCGCGGGTGGGCGCGCTCGCCCCGGCCGCTACGTCCTAACCATCTCGGCGCCGCTAGTCGAGGACCGAACCACGGGATCCCCATCGCCATCATCGAGTCCGCCAGTGGCGGCAGAGGCCGCGTCGCTCGAGGACGACCCGCGCACCATCTCGATTTCCGTCCTTGGCCCGCTCGCAATGGACGGGCTACTCGGGCGAATCAAGCGCGCGGCAACGCACGAGCTATTGGCCTACTTGGCGTTCCACCCCAAAGGCGCCAGTCGAGACGAGCTGATCGAGGCCATCTGGCCGGCGCAGGACCCCGAGCGCACACGACCCCGCTTCTGGCAATCCGTCACAGAGGCCCGAAAGGCGCTCGGGGATGCGTGGGTTCATCACGGCGAGCGCTACGAACTGGACCGCTCAAAGGTCCGCGTCGACCTCGATGACCTCGACCGCCTACTTGCCGCGAACAGCGGCGCGACCGACGACCCGACCGCGCTTGAAAGCGCGCTGGTGCTGTGGCGAGGAGAGCCGTTGGAAGGCAGCGACTACCTATGGGCCGAGGGAGAGCTACGTGTACTCCATGCAACCCTTGTCGATCTGCTTGAGCGAGTGGGACGATCACGACTCGGACGCGACGACGCGCGTGGCGCACTCCAAATGGCGGACCAAGCCATCGCGCTCGACGGACTGCACGAGCCAAGCTGGCGCCTGGCACTCCAAGCCGAACACGCCCTCGGACTGCGCGAGTCAATCACCCGCCGCTACGACGAGCTGACCCGCTCCCTCGATGAGCAGCTAGGCCTTGAGCCCGCCCGCGCGACACGACTCGTCTACCGGCAATTGCTCGGGCAGACGTAGTGTTTCATCTGAGTCAGCCTTAGTAGCGACTTAGCCGTCGCTCACATACTGCGACAGGGCTGCCGTGAGGGTGAGCATAAGGCGAGCATCCGCGGCGTCGAAGACCTGCTCGGACTTCTGGCCCTCGGGGTGGTGTGGTGCGTTGACGATATCTATTGCGGCCTTCCACAAACGGTCGAGGAATGTGATGCGGCCGTCGTCCTCCGGCCATCCGCGCTTGGCGCCGATGACGGTTGCTACGGGGCGATCCTTGGTGGCGTTAAGTTGGGCTTGCCACATTGCAAGTATGTCTCGGCACTCGGAGATGCAGTCGCTGTACCGTTGGTCGTCAAGCGCCCGCTTTGCCTTGTCCCACTCGCTTGCAGCACTTGGATGGTTTGGTAGCGGCGGCGGGAATGTCATTTCAACAAGGCGCGCACGGTCATAGCCGAGGCCAGCTAGGACATCGCGGACCCAAGTGGAGCGCTCGATCGAGATCGGGACGGGTGAGATATTCGTCCGCCAAAAAGGGAAAAGCTGCGAGAACATTCCGTACTGCAAGTCCCATGGCATGTTCTCGGTATTCGCCTGCGAACCAACCTGATTGTAGGTCTTGACGCCGGCGACGATCGCCTCGAGGCCCAAATACAAAGCGAACACGTCACCTGGGCTGGCCTGACCCCGGAGGATCGGTCCGACCCTTGTGAGAGTTTCTCGCGCCCGCGATCATGGGCGAGGAAGGAACTACACGATGAAGCGACGCAGGCATACGCCGGAGCAGATCATCCGCAAGTTGCGGGAGGCCGAGCGGCTGCTCGGTGAGGGCAAGACGATCCCGGAGGCGGCGAAGGAGCTGGGGATCAGCGAGCAGACGTTCCACCGCTGGCGTAACCAGTACGGTGGGATGAAGGCCGATGACGCGAAGCGGCTGAAGGAACTCGAGCGCGAGAACGCGACGCTGAAGCGGATCGTGGCCGACAAGGAGCTCGAGGTCGTCGCGCTGAAGGAGATTTCCCGGGGAAACTGGTAGGCCCGGTCCGCCGGCGCCGGGCGGTCGTGATGCTTTGCGACCGTCTCGGCGTCAGCGAGCGCTGGGCGTGTCAGGTAGTCGGCCAGCATCGCTCGACGCAGCGTCACGAGCCGAAGCTGGCCGAGGATGACGAGGTGTTGCGCTCGGAGCTGCGGAAGTTCTCGGTGGAGCGCCCGCGGTGGGGGTACCGGCGCGCGCATCACAGGCTGCGCGAGCTGGGCTGGGAGGTGAACCGCAAGCGGGTGCAGCGGCTGTGGCGCGATGAGGGTCTGCGGGTGCCGCAGCGCAAGCGTAAGCGTCGGCGGCTCGGGGAGTCGACGGTCCCGGCCGAGCGGCTGCGCGCGGAGCGGCCGAATCACGTGTGGGCGTTCGATTTTCAGTTCGACCAGACCGCCGATGGGCGGGCGCTGAAGCTGATGAACATCGTCGATGAGTTCACGCGTGAGGCGCTGGTGATGCTGGTGGCGCGCAGCATCGACGCCGACACGGTCGTGCAGGCGCTGGAGCGGCTATGCGGCGAGCGGGGCGTCGCCCCCGAGCTTTTGAGGATGGACAACGGGCCGGAGATGACCGCACACGCGCTCCAGGACTGGTGTCAACTATCGAAGACCGGGACCGTGTTCATCGAGCCGGGCTCGCCGTGGCAGAACCCGTTCGTGGAGTCGTTCCACTCGCGCGTGCGCGACGAGCTGCTCGACGTGGAGGAGTTCTCCTGTCTGGCCGAGGCGCGCGTGGTGATCGAGGACTGGCGCGAGGACTACAACCTCAGACGGCCGCACAGTTCACTCAGGATGCGCGCCCCGGCCGTGTTCGCCGCCGAGTGGGCGCCTGACGGCGAGCCAGCGCTGGCCGCGTGACCAGGAGGGGGTGTGGCGAGCAGCGCGCCGCGGCCATCGCCGCTCGGCACTCGCTACGCTCGCGCCTTCGCGGCGACGCCCGCGGGCAGCACAAGCGTGGTCATCCGTCCGCGGCGGGCGCTACCTTCTCCCCCGTCACATCCACCACCCTCTCACTCGTGGTGGACCGACAAACGGGGTCCGGTCAGGGCTTCGGTGCCTTTTGTTCTCCAACTCCTCGACATCAGCCGGAGTTAGGTGGAATCGAAGCGGCAGGACGTGTTCGCTTGAACCATTGGGGAGGGAGCGCGCGGGTAGATCGTTGAGTAGCAGCTCCGTTGTGGGTGCCGCGACTGCTAGTTGGGGCGAGGCATGTTGGTCCGTGGCGAGATGAGCGCGCAGCCAGCAAAGCGCGAGCATAGCGCCAGCCGGGGCGTTGGTCATCGTGATTGTAAGCGGTACGACCAGCTGCGCTTTCGCCGGGCCGCCCTCGCCGCGCAGGGCGCCTCCATCGACGGAGAGCTGTCCGACGATACGGTTTCCTCCAACGGTGATGGTCTGCTTGCTGATCTGCGCCATAGCCGGGCCCTCAGGCGCCGCAGTATCGCATGTTGGAAGGTTTGGGCCGCTAGATAGGTCTGCGAGTTCCTCTAGGAGTCGTCCCCGGAGGCAAGATCAGGGACGGCGACCTTGTTGCGTGAGATGACGGGCTTCTTTTTCCCCCCAAGCCCAACAGCCGCTCGGACCAAGTAAGGCGAAGTCATATCCTGCTGAAAGGCACGTATATAGAAGTAGGCATCCTGAGCGGCGAAGTGCCAAGTCTGCTCACTCTCGCCGGCAAGCCTGAACGGAAGCGGGGGCTGGTGGACGGTGCTGTCCACGGCTCCTCCTTCCTCGAACAGCAGCGTGACCGACGTCACCGACGTCGGGCCGCGCCCCGCATTGACCACATGAACGGAGAGGATGGGCTCGGTGAAGCCTTGGGAGCGCAGAAGCTCGATCTCCGCTTGGGTCGCGGTCCTGGGGATCGTGACTGCTCTTGTCGCATCCCTCAGCCCGCTTCGCACCGTGACGCTGACGCGGCTGCCCGAAAGCAGGAAGCTCCACGTTTGCCACCCGAGGGAAAGCAGCGCCAGCGCGACACCCACCGCCGCGAGAATCGTCGTCCCGGGATCGTTACTGATTACGAGTTCTCGTCCCAACGGCTGTGGAGTCGGCCTGGAGATACGTGTCCGAGCAGGTGGACCCTACCCGAAGCACGATCTTTGGGGGTCAGCGCGGACGGTCGCCGGGCTCGACGCTCGGGCTCGCACGCGAGGGCCCTGGCTTCGGGTTGGTTGTCGGCTAGCAAATCTCGTCTGGCCGGCTGGTTCGCGCGGCCTGTGCCCCGCCGGCCGACAAAGGCCGGTGCGTCTCAATACGCTCCCCCGGTGCAGTGGTGGCGTCTATCGCGGAGTCGCTCGCTTCGCCGCAGGGCGAAGCACCAGTTGCGAACGACGCGCACCGTGACAGGCGCGACCGCCTGGCGTCAGCATCTCGGGGCATCTACGCGTCAACTCGATATGTGGTGGCCTGTAGGCCTCGCGCTGATCCTGCATGTGCCCTTTGTTCTTGGGCTGCTCAACGCTCGACTCCCGTCGTGGCTCGATACGGCTTGGCTGGTTAGCGGCACCTTGGTTGGCTTGGGGGTAGCCCTGGTCGTCTTCTTGCTCCAAGCGGCCAGCGCACAGAGCCTCAGTAGCCAAGCAACATTCAGTGCGGTTATTGCTAATACCTGGATCGTATGGCCCACCGCGCTTGCGCTCACTTTCCTTGTCTCGATCGGAGCTTTGGAGCGCTTCGGAGCAACATCAGGATCGCCGCCCGCATGGGCGAACACGTGGGCATTCATAGCGTTTGTTTGCCAGATAATCGCTTTCGGCGTCGCATTCGCGCGGACGCTCAGAGTTGTCTCGCCAGCCGGCGTGGCGCAAATACTCAGAGTGACCGCACGCGACTCAATGGGTCGTGCGGTAGAAGACGCAATCCTGAGACGCCTTATGATCGCAGACCTCCACCAATTGTCGGACGAGCACGTCTCCTACGGAATATTTGCGCGGGGCCAACCAATACTGGCGAAAAAGGCAGGACGGCTAGTAGATGTAGATCGCAGACTGCCTCAACGACTCGATGAGTTCATGGTCGGTGATGCTGTCACCCTGACGCTCGAACCAGGCCGGTCATATGAGGCTAAAGACTCGCTAGCAAAGTGCGACGGAGTGAACGGCAGTTGGCTTGACCGAATGATTAGACAGGCGGTAGTGCTACATCGCAGGCACACCCCGCCGCTCGCACTGCCCGTATTCAACGATGTGCTCGACGTGGGTCGTCGTGCGCTTGCCTCGGGCTCCCAAGCCAATTTCCGGGACTCAATGCAGCTAGTCGTGGACTGTCTCGCTGACCTGCCGGACGCCTATGGGCGCTGGGGTGTCGCGTACACGCTCGACAATGTGCGTGAGCCATTCTCACTATCGACCGAGGACGAGATCCTGCGTGCGCTTGCTGGCTTGAGCGATGACGCATTTCGGAGCGGCAGAGTTGAGGCAATCACGCTAATGCCACAGGTAGCCGCCGGGCTCGTTCATGTAGGTCTTAGCAAGAGTGCTTCGCTGTTGACGGAACAAGGAGCAGCGCTATGGCGCCACCAGCTTCACGTCGTCAAGATTGTCGGTGACACTGACGTAGAACAGCGCCTACACGAGCAAATCGGCAGACTCGGCGCCGAGGCAGTCACATTGCAACAGCATCCCGCCGAAGATCGTGACGCCGCAATGAGCGAACGGCTGGGTGTTCAGCCGGGTCTGGTTGGGCTATTCCGCCACCAAGTTGAGGTAATGAAGATGTATGTAGACAGCGGTGATACAGACCACTTCGCCGAAGCGTGGGAGTTCTGGAACCAGTGGGCCAAAAACTGGGAGCCAGAGCACGATGTAGAAGAACTTCAATTGCTCAGCATCACAGCAGAAGGGTCCGAGCAGTCGAGGGCCGCGCGCGCTTTGGAAAGCGCGCGCGAACTAACCGACGCCAAGCGAACGCTAGAAGGCACGCGATCACGTCTTGTGTTCGCTCTGGGAAGTTGGGCACTTGAACGGCGTCAACAGGGCAAGATGCAAACCGATGAGTGGCTACGACTTGTGCCACGACTAGCGTCCGTGGTCGTCAATGCTGACGGAGCAGTTCGACTGTTGCGCACGTTTGAGGACACACTAGACTTGCAGCCGCTAAGAGCATGGCAGCTCAGAGCCTGGGATGGAAAGCAAGACTGGCAGCCCGACGACCGCACAGTCGCGCTCCTGTGGGGGACAGTCATGCTGCTGCGCACGGTCGAGCCGACAGGCGCGGCAGGCGAGCTAAACCTTGGTCCCGCAGCTGCCGACATAGGCAGAACGGTAACTGCGAATCTCGATCGCATCATGGCGGCAGCGTCGGATTGGGAAGAGGTTGTTGGCGGCCAGCTTGCCGCCCGAGCAAGCGGACTCCGGATGGCGGTCGAGGAGGCCGTGCAACGAGAGAGTAAGCAAACAGGCGAGAGCTTGGCGCACGCGCCTCTGGACGCCGCTCGGGTCCGAGCCTATATCGAGCGCCAGCGGCAGGCGTATGTCAAGGGCGACTACTTGCGTGAGCGGCTGCTGATCGCTGGCGCAGTCGAGCAGGTCGTGGATGACGCAGAAGGCATTGATAACTCTAGGCCTACCATTTTGCCGAAGCGACCTTTTGTTGACTTGCCTGGACAGCCACTGCTCATTGATCCCGAGCGAGCAGTCAATGTCCTGGTGCAGCAGCAACTTCGCACAGCGTATGAGGTGTTGGCGAGAGCCGCGCAGCCAACGCAGAGCGGGGAGGGGGTTGCTGGTAAGGCTGCTGAAGCTATCAGACAGCTTCGTAGTGCAGGGCATATGCCCGACGCAGTGCTGCTCCCACATGACCCTTACGTTCGCCCGCTGCTTAGCAGTCACGCTGACTGGAAGTGGGAGGACAACTTTATGCGCGACAAGTTGAACGTCGCCACGTTGAGCGGTGTCCCAGTGTATGAGCCTGGACCATCCGATGCCTCGGCCTTGATCGTTTGCGATCTTGGCGCCTCGCTACGCCGTGTCGAGCACCGTACTCCCGGCGACTCATCTCCGATGAGGGTCTTGGTCAAGCCGATTGACCAAGAGCGGGCAGTTGAGCTGTGGGAGCTTGGCGTGCGAACCCCCGGTGTTGAAGGGGGCCGTGACGCTGAACTTGCAGCGTTGGGAGATGAATATGTCGAGGTGCTTCGTGACATTCGGGTGACGTGGCGGACGCCTGCTCAGGCTCAGCCGGCAGCCTTGCGAATCGAGCTGCCGCCGCAAGTGCAGCGCAAAGACCGGGCGATTGCGCCTGTCCCAGGCAGTGAGTGATGAACCCCGTGAGGTCACCGCTTGATCTGCCCGACTTGCCCTACGCCTTTTCGCAATTTCCTTTGCTGCTTGGGGATGCGTTTCGGAAAGCGGCGGCAGATCGTGGTGTCGATCTAACCGCGGATGAACTGGAAGGCATACACCGCGCGCGGCTTCTCGTTCCTATATTTCGGGTATCGCGTGATGCTCGCGTACTTGCGCGAGCTGCGCGACAGGACGCCGAGACGCTTTGGCGTTTGGCTTATTGGTCTGCTCCTTCGCGCGACGATCTCCTCGTAGCTCGCACGCAGCGCTCGCTGCACGACCCCGCGGATGAGCGACTTGTGTCTCTGCGGCAGCGCCGTCGCACAGTAGCGATGAGGACGTATGAAACGAGTGCCTACGTATATTCGCAGCACCAGCTCATCATGTTGCCCACGATACAAGCCGCCCTCCCATTCTTCGATCGGACGACACCTCGAGCAGAGTACGATCCAATAAAGCTCAAGACGCCTCGTCAGTGGCAAAGTCGGGCGACAGATCGGTGCGCGAGGTTGCGTGACATAGTTATAGCTGCAATTGTCCTTGAGCCTGCCTACTACCCGCGCGTGACTGGGCGTCTCAAACTTGCAGGGCACGAAGATATCGGGGAGTACGATCAGTGGCGTAGAAACCTATCAGCTACATCGCTTCTGGCCTGGTTGGGTGTGGATGAGCACTGGGTCGCTCAGGCAGCTTCAACGCTGCTACAGGAGGCCGACCGTATCGACCCCTTGCGCGATTGGGTAGAGATCGTGGCTCGCGCTGATCCGGAGAAGTGGACTGAGCTGCGTGGAAGTGCTCGGGGCGCGATGGATATGCGAACTACGGCCGAGTTGTTTTTGCAATTGCACGACGATCTCGTGAACCAGGGAGACGCACAAGCGGTTGAGCTACAGGACACGCGAGTACGTGGACCGTTCTCCCGTAGGCTTAAGGCGACGCGGCCGCTCGATGAGGTGCTTACTGAGTTCGGTCTGTCGCCGCACCCGAGGTTGGTCTTGGTCGTCGAGGGTGCTACCGAGTTGCTGCTGATTCCGCGTGCGATGGAATTGCTCGACGTAAGCACGGACGAGGACTTTATCTCCGTGCAGAACGCGGAAGGCGTTGAGCGTGACCTGAGTACGCTTCTCGGCTTTCTCGCGCCAAGAGTGAAGCCCGATGTCCAAGGACGGTATCTCGATCTTATTCGCCCGCCAACACGGTTCTTGATCGTGTTCGACCCTGAGGGGCGGGTCAGCACCGAGGAGGGGCGAAAAAAGAGACGCAAAGCGTGGGTTGAGCGAATCCAACGAGCGATCCCAGGCGAGAGCAACAATGAGGTTGTTGCCGAACAGGTCGATGGGTTGGTTGAGCTGATGACATGGAACCGGCGTGGTGATAGTTTTGAGTTCGCGCACTTTACTGATCGCGAGATCGCCCAAGCTGTCCTACGACTCCCCAGGTCGGGCCGGTCTCAGACCCTTGAGGCGGCGACTGCCACCGTAAAGAAGTTGCGGGCGGCGCACGGCAATCTTGAGACTATGTTTCGGCAAAGTACGAAGGGACGCCTAGCTGAGGAGCTTCGACCTGTGCTCGAACGGAAGCTCAAGAGGGCACAAGAGCGTGGCACGCTAGAGAGAATCCCCCTCGTCGCGGTACTCGACCGAGCGATCGCACTTGCGATTGAGTATCCGCGGCGCAATCTTGTGATCGGCTTGGCGAAGTGACGAGCGAGGGCGGAAAGATTGATTGGTCGGTACGCCTAGTGTTGCGTCGTGACGAGGCACGAGCGATGTGTAATCTCGAAGTCCTGCCTGCCCACGATGCGATTATTCGGCTAATTGTGGGGGGTTTTTGGGATCACGAAGTAGAGGAGTCGCCCTTCGTGACGCTAGAGCTGCAGGCGGAAAGTGCGGACGCCGCCGAAGACCTTGCTCAACAGCTCGCGGCTTTCTCCTTGCGGGAGGCTGGCTTGGAAGCCCACATTCTGCCCGTCGTGTGGGTAACGCCCCTAGATGGTGAGCAGGAGAGCCATCGTTTCTTGGAGCAGGCAAAGAGCCTATTCGGCGGCGAGCAGTTTGACCTGGCCGTGGTAGCCGCCCAAATCCACTTCGAGCTCCAACTAAAGCTGTTGCTAGAGCGCGCCTCGCGGCGGATAGGGACGAAATGGGCTGCGCGTCTCGTAAACAACCGACGCGTGGCGACCCTCTCCAATGAGATCAGCGAGGCCTCTGTCCAGTTGCTATTGGGAGTAGATGTCACCGAGAGTCAATATTGGCCAGAGTTCAAGGCACATTTGAGTCGTCGCAACGCCGTCGTGCATGAGGGCAGAACGATGGGACCGAAGGAAGCCGAAGCCTCGATCAAGGTTGTGCAGGCGTTGTGGGCTACTCTCGCACAGGCGGAGCGTGCGACGACGCTTTTCTGAGGAGCCGCGCTGGCGCGGCTCCGTTACAGAGTCGCCGCTTGGACTTCGCCCGACGACACAGTGCCTTGGTGAGCGGCGGTTGTTCCGGAAGACGTACCGAGAATCGCGCGGGAGTAGTCAGAGCCGACCTGCCATCGCCCGCGACGGACCTCCGAGAACGAGCGAGCCTCCCGCATAATCGCCCTCACGCGCGCGTCGGCGCACGGAAGCTCACGCCGAACACGCGCTGCAAGCTCTTGGGCCGATAGATGCCCTTCCGGCGCACGCGCGAGCGCGTGCAGGCAGGCTCGACCGAGCACCGCGTCCGCTGATGTATGAGCCGCCAACTGGCGGAGCGTGGGCACGGCGGGAAGCGCCGCGTCGAACTGCTGCTCGTAGGCGCGCTGCTGCATCATCAGTTCCGCGCAGAAGTCAACGAACCGGCCGAACCCGTCCCGTAGGGATTGACGCGAGGGATCGCTGAGCCAGTGCCAGGCGCCATAGGCGCCGACAGCACCGAGAAGGATGCTCAACGGCCCGATCGCGTCATACGCGCGCTGTGCGCCCTTGAAGATGCCGTAGCCTGACAGGGCGGTGAACCTGTTGGCGCTGTCCATGAACCGTTCAAGCTCGGCCGCGTTGCCGCCCGCGCGTAGCCGCTCAAGCCACTCGGCGTGCTTGGCGAGTTCGGACTCCGCGCCGTAGACAGCTCTGAGAGCGCGCTTGTCCTTGGAGAGGAAGAGGCCGCGAACGGCGAGCGCGAGCTTCACCGATGGAAAGTCGTTGGTGTTGCTGAGCGCGAGCGTCGCAAGCCGCTGGCGCTCGGAAGGGGATAGCCAGCTTTCGGGCACGCCGTCGTCCGGTACGACACGCATGAGCGGCATGTATTCGGTGACGTAGCGCCGCAGGAACTCCTCGCTGGGCACGCGCCGCTTGGCCTCCGATGACCAGATCGCGTGATTCTTGAAAATCTCCCTGACGACGTGCGCCGAGCAGAACAATCGGATGATCTGCTCATTGGCTGCGGTCACCAGCACCGTGCGTCGGTTTTCCCTACAGGCGTAGGCGATGTCCTCGGCTAGCCAGCGAGTATCCCCGACGACCGGCCGTGGCTCCCTCAAGAACGATGCTGCCGGGAACACGCCGTCCTCGGACGGCCACTTCAAGCGGCACGAGTGCGCTGCGGTCATGCGTGCCGCTGAGCATCACCTGCACCGCATGAGCCGGATCGCGAGGGTTATGTGGGGTGGGCAAATCAGGCATCGAGATCGACCGAGGGACGGTCGATCCAGAATAGGCAACAACGGCGAATCCTCGAGGGAAGCGAGGTCAGACTGCGGTCGGTCTGGTTTTAGAACGCGATTCCAGGGATGGCGACTCTATGATTCTGGATCGCGATGCAAGCCGACCCCCGCCACAGACCCAGTGCTTGAACAGATCAACAGGACCATCGAGAACGAGCTGGCCCATTTCCCGCGCGACTCTCGTGGATCGGCGCAAAACATCTTCCGTGCCGTCTACCAGATGACCCGTGCGTCAAGTCTCGGACGCAAAGACCCGTGGAGCGGGTCTGCCTCAGAGTGCGAGGAGGCCGCAGTCAGGATCGTGAGGCAGACACACCCGACGTTCGTGCCCGTGTGCGCGTCTTGCTAGGCCTCGGCACGTAGCCGGTTTGGCGGGCGCTGGTCAGTCGCGTGGCTCGTGCTGCCTGACTTCCAGCCAAATCCTGAGCAACGCTCCGCAGATGCCGACGGCGAGGCCCAGGAAGGGGTTGGCATGGCGTATGTGCGCCATCCACACTCCGATGCAAGCCGCGACAACGATGTACCCGACGCGCAGCTTCCAGTTCGTCAAGGCGTATCCGACATGCCAGGGGCGCCGGTCGCGCCAGCGCCGCCGTCGTGCTCGGCGCGGAGTCATCCGCGTACCCGAAGCTCGAAGTCCATGCCGAGCACCTGCACGATCAAGAGCACGATCCGTAGCTGGACCGTGCTCTTGCCGTGCTCTAGTTGACCGACTACGACCCGATTGACCCCCGTAAGGTCTGCCACTGTCTGCTGCGTGAGATGAAGTTCGTGGCGCCTGGTGCGGATCGCCTGGCCAAGCTCCTCCGGGCTGTGGATTCGAGTCGCAGTCGCGCTCACGCCGCCGCTGCCTCCTCGCTGCCTGCCCTGCTGGCCGTCCATGAACTCGTCGGCGAGCCGGGCAAGCATCTCCGGGCACGCCACGATGGCTTCGTTGAGGTTGGCAAGAGCCTCATCGACCAACTGGTCCGGTTCGTTGTTGAGCGAGGCGACGGCTGACCAGTAGACCCGTTCGATGATCGGCCGCAGCTCACGCGGCGGCATCGTCAACTCGAACTGCTCGGCCTCGGGCTCGCGCTCCCAGCCGAGGTCATCGAGTAGCCGCAGCTCGCCCTTGAAGCGATTATGCAGCCGCTTGGCCTCCGTTGTTTCGTCGTTGCGTAGGTGCGTGAAGATGTCGCTGTGCGCGCTGAGGTCCGTCATCAGCCCGTCGTACAGCGCATCCCGATACCGGCGATTGATCGTCATGCCCATGTGGGAGACTCCTTTCGGTTCCACACCGAAGAAGGCGCCACGATCCATGCAAGACGAACTAGCCGTAGGAGCTACGGTTAGGCGCGGCATCGAAGGCTGCATCTTCGGTGCTAAAGGTCGGGGCGGGTGCTAGTAACACTCGTCCCGGCCGCTTGATTTTTAGGTCGCCAGCGATCAGAGCAGAGCCCACGGCGGAAACTTTCGCGGCTGCTCGTGGCGCGTACCGTAAGTCGCTCGAAAACGACGTTTGTAGGGCATGAAGGATCGTGCTCGCTCAGCGCCGCCATTGCCGTTCGACGACGCGCCGCTGGACCCGGCCAGCGAGCTTGCGCGCGCCTGGCACGCGATCCCTACTCGCCTCTTGAGATCGCCGGCGGGTTCTGCTCTGATCGCGCGCCCCCAGAGCAAAGGAGCCCGCGATGGACGACGACGCCACGAAACGCCGCTATGCCCAGGACGAGGCCAAACTCGGCCGAGCAGTCCGCGAGCTGCGCGAAGAACGAGGTCTAACCGACCGCGAGCTTGCCGACTCGATACGTGGCATATCGCTCAAAGGCATACGCGCGATCGAGGCCGGCGAGTACAAAGCCCTGACCTACGAGCGGATGGTTCGGCTGGCTCGTGCGCTTGGCGTCGAACTCGGGGCGCTCTTTCGGCGTTCCGAAGGCCTCAGCACGGATTGAACTGCGGCGGCGCTAGCGTCCCGGGCTGCCGGCGCTGCCTCGCCGGTCAACATACGCATGTTAGGCATGGCATACACCGGGGCGGAAGCGGGCGCGGGGCCGGTCTGGCGGCGGTATGGCGTTTGCAGGACGTTTGCAAGGCCTCAAAAAGCCGCATTAGAAAGCCAACCTGAACCGTTCGCCCCGATATGACAGTTGTCCGCAAAGATTGGTGAATGGAAGCGTAGAGAGGCGTAGATACCCGAACGCTTCTACTCGCCCCGTGGCGAGCCGTAGTGCTTCCGTAGCCAAGTCTGGACCTCGGAGATTCGATAGCGGTTCATGCCGCCTGCATGGAGGTGCGGGAGGCCGCGAGGCTGTTGGAGCTCGATCCAGCGGCAGGTCACGCTCAGATGCTCGGCGAGTGCGTGCTTAGAGATCCATCGCTCTGGTCGGTTGTCGGCGTCGCCGCTCATGGCGCGCGATCAGATCAGATCTTCGGACAGATCTCAAGGGCCATCACGGTCCGGTACGTCTGGCAGGCTACTGCCGGCATGCTGCGTCGCGTAGAGCTGACCAACTTCAAGGCTTTCGAGCGCTTTACGGTGTATCTGCGTGGCGATGTCTTTCTAGTCGGACCGAACAATGCGGGGAAGTCGACCCTCATTGCTGCCCTTCGCGCGGGTGCCAACATGCTGCGGATCGCGAACCGGCTTCGGGCGACTGATAGCGACGAAGTGGACGGGAGCATTCGGCACGGTCACGCTTTACTGCCGAACAGATAGGGCTCGTCCAAGAGAATCTACGCCATGAGTTTCATCAGATCGAGACGAGAATGCATTTGGTCTTTGATGACGACGCGGAGCTCACCGCAGTATGGGCAGCCGGAGACGATTCCGGTGGGTTCTTCTATGTCCGTCACAAGGACGTCACGCTAAGGCGCCCCAAAGAGGTTCGTCGTGCCTTTCCAAGCGTCGGTCTCATCCCGGTGCTGAGCCCTATCGAGCATGAAGAGCAGCCGCTCTCCGACAGCCACATCCTGGCCAACTTGGATAGTCGTCTCGCGAGTAGGCACTTCCGCAATCAGCTCTACCGGCTTCAGTTCGCGGAGAACGAGGATGATCGTTATGAGGCCTTTCGCGCATTCGCGGAACCATGGCTGACCGACATGAGCCTCGCGGGCATTCAATTGTCAAGTGTTGGCGGTGCAAGCCTCGACCTTATCTATCACGAGGTGGGGAGCAACAAGCCCAAGGAGGCCTTCTGGCTAGGCGACGGTATGCAGATCTGGCTTCAACTGCTGCTGCACTTGTTCAGACTTCGGAGTGCCGATGTGATTGTCCTCGATGAGCCCGACGTCTTCTTGCACTCCGATCTACAACGGCGGTTGGTTGATCTGCTTGAATCAATAGAAGCACAGGTGATTACCGCTACCCATTCTCCCGAGGTGCTAGCCGAGGCTGATACTCAGGCAATCGTCTGGGTTTCGCGGAATCGCAAGCGAGCCATGACCGCGCCCAAGGATCGTCTGCTTGGGGGTCTATCTGACGCGCTCGGTACTCAGTTTAATCTGAGGCTAGCTCGCACGCTACGTACAAAATGTGTGCTCTTTGTAGAGGGTAAGGACGCAAAGCTACTTCGACTATTGGCAAGTACGGTCGGCGCGACGCATATTGAGCGTGAAGACGGACTCACCATAGTTTCGCTTGAAGGAATTGACCGTGCGGACCATCTAGACGCATTTGCTTGGCTCATCGACGACGTGCTCGAAAAGAGCGTAAAGGCCTTTGTCGTCCTCGATCGGGATTACCGAGACGCAGGTGCGGTCAGGGAGATCGAACGTCGGCTGCGTAAGAGCGGAGTGAGCCCCCACTTCTGGGAGCGACATGAGCTTGAGAATTATCTGCTGGCTGCAGGTGCGATCGCTCGTGTCAGCGGTGCTGACGAGGCGTGGATCGAAGAACAACTCGCGATCTTGGTCGATGGTTTTGAAGATGAGGTGTACTCTGGTATTTACGCGGAGCACCAGCGGCGGTTGAGGCGGACAGGTGTTGATGACGGCGCAATCGGGAAGCAGGCGAAGCGGGCTGCCGACGCCGCTTGGGCCGAGGTTGGCAGACGGATCGAACTTGCCCCGGGTAAGGAGCTGCTTGGGGCGCTCAATCAATCCCTCCAAGCGGCGGGGTGCAAAACTCTTCGCGCGCGAGACCTCTCTCGTGAGCTGGTGGAGTCTGAAATTCGATCAGAGTTGCGTCGAGTGTTGCGAGAAGTTGACGCCGCCTGTTCCTAGAATGGTCGCCGCTCGCGTTCCGGCGAGCGCGGTCGCAGCGGTACCGCGAGTCGTGCGGATAGAACGTTCATCGCGAGCGCATCGAGGTGGCGCGTCCCGGCGTAACCGTGCCTCCCTGCTTAGCGAGGTCGCTTGGCGCGGCAGGAGGCGAGCCGTGAGCGGTCGGTGTAGATCGTGAGCAGTGACGCGGGCAAGAGTGCGAATCCGGTGTCCAGCGTCACGATCGCCTCGGCGCCGGCAGCTACGGCGCTCGCCGCATGGATCGCGTCGTAGGAGGCGAGTCCGTAGCCGGTCATGAGGCTCCTTGCGTTGCTCGCGGTGTCGCCGAGGGGTACGGGGAAGTGGTCGATCGACAAGAGCAAGGTCTCATAGCGGGCGATGGTGTCGTTCAGCAGACGCGCGGCGCGTCGGCGGGCACGTCCGTCGGTTCGGTGTTGTCGCCAGCGGCTCCCCCAGCGTTCCTTGAGCGCGATTGCGAATACAGCCTCAGCCAACTCGGCGGGGAGCAGGTCGCTGGTCGTGATCGGGACGCCGCTCTCGTCGATCCGGTGCAGGAGAGCACGACATACTGCATGCAGCGGCTGGGTGGCTATCAGTGCCTCGACTACGAAGCTAGTGTCGAGCGCGATCGGATCGGGCAGGAGAAGCTCCGGCTCCTCGATGGCGAAGACGCCACGCGTGGCGGGCCGGCGTCCGCCTGTAGCGGCCATGACCTATCGACGGCCGTACATGTCGGGCGTGACGCGAACCTTGACCCGGAGTCCCTCCGTGGCGCGCTTTAGGGCTGCGCGTTTTTCCTCAGGAGTTTTGGCTGTCGCAGGGCGCTTCAGCTCAGCTAGCCGCTCGGGGCTGAGGCGCTCGAGATTGCCATTGGTTTGCGTCGTTGCCACGGATCTCATGATATCGGGCGAAATCGTGCCAGCGTGCCCGGACATCTTGGATCTCGGCCCGTCGACATCGACGGCCTGCCTGGCCCCCATCGCTCGTGCCGATTTGTCTCGTAGACATGCGTTCGATACGGCATACGCGGGGTCTCGGCGAGGATGAAGCCGGGCATGGACCGGGTATGGAGGACCGCAAATAGACCGCAAGATGCCCAAAAACCGCACTGCAAAGCCGATCTGAACCGTTCGCCCCGATTGTCTTAGAAACCGCGAACAGCCGCGAATAGGGGCGAAAGACCGCGAAAACGCTGCAGGTGGCGGGGCCGGTATTCGTGGCTGTTCGAGGATGTTCGTGGGGATTGGGACCGCAGAGGGACCGCAGAAAGCGTCGAAACGGACCGCACCTTATCCGGGCATTGCCGCGGGTCTCAGCTCCGCGGCGCCCGCGCAGCCGCCAGGAAGGTCACAGTGTCGCCGCTCGATAGCCCCGTCGCCGCTCGGCCTGTCTGAGTCCGTGCCTCGACCCGGTCGATGCTCGCCGTCGGAGGCTCGACCCGTGACATCGCCTTGATGGCAATGCGGTACTCCTTCTCGACCCAGGCACCGTTGGTGTAGTCCTCGTTGAGCAGGTGGAGGAACGTAAGGGCCTGCCCGGCGTACTCGCGGGCCAGTCGCTCCTGAAGGGTTGGGTACGGTGCGGTCTCCTCGACCTCTAGCGCCATCTGCTCCGGAGGACGCACGGTCACTGGCCAGAAGGTCATCTCGCCCGACTTCTTGACCATCGCCTCCTTCATCTCGCGCATGCCGAGGTCGTGGTTGGTGAGGTGCACCAGGTAGTAGAGGACGGTCCGTCGCTCGTCCTCGAAGACGCGGAAGGGCATCGCCCACTGGGCGACCGCAGGCGTGACGGCCTGTTGGAAGCGCAGCAGCAGGCATTCGGGGCGGTTCGGCGCCTGCTCGCACGCTCGCCACGCCTCGCCTCCGAAGAGGGCTGTCAGGGGCTCTGCGTAGTTGTCCTCCTTGAGGAAGCGGCTCGGGTCGCGGACCATCAGCGTCAGCAGCACCTCCAGGCGGGAGTTGCTCATCAGATCTCTCAGCATGCTCAGCTCGATGCCCCGCACCCCGTACGGGTCGACCATCACGAACGTCGGTACCGCCGGACTCTGTTTCGCGGCCCACGTCGCCACGGCGGCTCCAATCTCGGCAAAAGTCTGTTGGCGAGGAAGGATCTCCACCGCCTCATGCTTTAGATCGGCACAGACCTCCTGGAGCTGTTTGAAGTTCGACTCGTTCGGCTCGGCGCAGCGGATCACGACGCGCTCGGCGTAACCGGCCTCGACGGCGCGGACTGCACGATCGAACATGATCGCGGGTGAGCCGGCCTCGCCGCCGATGTAGCGTCCGCGCCCGGCGAACCCGTCCACGAGCACGAGCCGACGGTGCCTGAACGTCGAGTCTTTGCGTGGCCGGCCGAGGATTGCCAGCCACGCGTCGAGGTAGCGGCTGAGGATCTCGTGCTTGGCGGCCGCGTGCTCGGTGTACTGCCACTTCTCATCGGCGTCGTCGGGTATGTCGTGCGGGCGAGCCATCCGTGGCCGATGCGCTCAGATGCCCACCACGACGCTGGGTGGCATCTCGTTCCACTCGCGGCCGTCGAGCATTCGCCCGCCTGACTTCGGCCGCATCCCACCCCATTGCTTGAAGAAGAAAGCGACGTCCTCATCCAGGCACTTGTCGCGCAGTTCAAGCAGCCACTCTTCCCTGACCGTCCGGTGCTTGGCGCCGGACTCGCCGCCGGCGATCAGCCAGTCGATCCCATCGAGGTCCAGGTTCTCGAGCGGCCCCAGCAGCGGCTCAGCCGAGATGAACCTGACGGCTGCGGGCACCTCCCGTAGGTGATCGGCTCGGTGCACGAAGCGCCGGTTCTCGATGCTCACGCCCATCCACACGTTCGCTGGCCACGGCAGCAGCGGCGCGAGCTCTGAGAGGCGCTCATGGCGCTTGGTGAGAATCTGGAAGACGTGGCGCTCGGAGCGCTCGATCACATCGAAGACCTCTCGGATGAACTCGAGCGGCACTTCCTCGTGGAACAGGTCGCTCATCGAGTTGACGAAGATCACGCGGGGTTTCTTCCAGCGCAGCGGCGCGTCGAGTGTCTGGCGGTGAAGCGTGACCGCGAACCCCGGGCCGCTGGATGCTCGCGTGCCGTCGCGCTGGTACTTGGCCTGACCGAAGCGCTTCAGCCGTGCGGAGAGGTCAAGCGCGTAGCAGTGCGCGCATCCGGGGGACACGCGGTCGCAACCGGTGACCGGGTTCCACGTCGCCTCGGTCCACTCGATCGCGCTACCGTTGGCCATCGCGGGGCGCTCCACATGGGGTATCGACGGGGCTGACATGCGAACACATGTTCGCATCAAGTGCGGACGGACGCGACAGCACGCACCGTCGGTGGTCAGGGCACATCGCTGACCGCCCGATCGGCCAGGCACAGGCCGTTCGCCATAAGCCAGTCACATCGCCCGCTTCGAGGTCGTGCAACGCCCGCGCGAGGCCCATCATCAGGTGGCACTGCTCGCCGGCTTGAAGGCGCCGGTTGACGTCGTCTACGAGCGCTCTCTTCACGGTCGTGTGGTCGGCCTCATAGAAACGCACGTCAGTGACACGCAGCTCGGCGGGAGTGTGCGGAACCTGTAGCGATGTCGTCCTCGAGGTTCTCGACCGCCTGCGCGTTGACCGTCTCGAACCGGTGGTCCTCGCACTCGGGCGGGTTCGGGCAGGCCTCGACCGGGCCGAGGTCGACAAGCGCGCCGACACCGAAGGCCCCACCATTCTCGCGGAGCAGGGCACGCGTAAGCAGGTCCGTGGCGGGAGTCACGGGCCGCATGTGCTCGAATGTTGCGAGGTCGATCCCCGCGATGCAAATCCGCGATTCGCTCGTCATGCGCGTCAAGTGGTTGACGACGATCTGCATCCGCTCAAAGGTGCTCGATCCACACGCTCGGCCAGTGGACGGCGAGGTACTCGGCGACCAGCCGGCGGTGGCAGTTCTCGGCGGTGGCCTCGCTGCACAGTAGGGCCGTGCGCTGTTTGAAGGAGGTCGGCGAGAGAGCGCTCTCGATGCGGCGGTCCGCCATCAGCGCATGGAACGCGGTCTCGTAAGCGCCCCAGTCGCCGTTTTGCTTCTTGTATGCGTCGAGAATGTCCTGAGTTGGCGCGAGCAGTGGCTCATGCTCGTAGCTTGCGCCTACGAGCCCCCGCGCCAGGTAGGGAAGGTCTCGGGCCTTCGCGAAGCCGGCGAGCTGTGAGGTGTTGTTCAGGCGGACGTCGAGCAGCCGCTCGATGCGGGCGTCGGCTAGGCGTGTGAAGAAGCGCTCAGCCGTGCTCTGTGTGAAACCGATTGTGTAGATCTCCATGCCGGCACATCATCGCCGAACAGCGTCTGCCGGGCGGGGTCCTGCTCTAGGGTCACGGATCGCTCGATGATCATGCTCGCGTCGGGGAGGACGTGCCGCAGCTCGACGCCTTGCTCACACAGCACTCTGCCGACGAGCAGTCTCCGGTGGCACTCGGCCGGGCGTCCACAGCTGCACAGCAGCGCCAGGCGATGCGCGCGGGCACCGAGCACGAGACGTTCGATCGCGTCGTGAAACTCGGGGAGCTGCGCCATCTCGCCGTAGAGTGCGTGCCCGTCGATATCGAGGTGATCGGCATGCCGTGGCCGCCCGCCGAGCTCGAGTCCCATGAACACGTATCCGATGCCCTGAACAGCGAGCGTCTGCTGGAGCTCCTCGCGGTTGAAGTGCGGGGCGTGGCGCGAGTAGGGGTAGGAGCGCACGTCAACCACGTAGACGATCTGCTGGCTGCGCAGTAGGCCAAGCAGCTTCTCCACCGCGTGGTTTGAATGTCCCACGCTCCAAATTGCGAGTGGCGATGGCATGGGCTCAATGCTACGACCATCGCCTGACGGCATGGCGCATCCTTGCCCTCAGTCACACTCGACGCCAGGTGTTCCGTGAGCACCGGCAGCGACGAGTAAAAGCGTACGCTCGTACTCGATGGCATACGACGCGAGTTCGGACCGCAGCGGGACCGCGGAACGGCCGAAGCCCGCTCAGGAAGCCAACTCTAACCGTTCGCCCCGATTGTCTTCAAGAACCGCGAACAGCCGCGAATACCGGCGAAAGACCCGAACACGCTGGGCCTCGCGGGACGGTATTCGCGCGTGTTCGCGGCTGTTCGTTGGTCTGGAGACCGCAAGAGGACTGCAGACCGCGTCGAATCAGACCGCAAATGGACCGCAACGGCGCTCAGTCTCGGCCCACGACAGCTCGTCACCGGCCCATATCCGGCTATCCGCGTTCGGTGATCCGGATGATCGTCTTGCCAGGGGTGCGCCGGTCGGGGGCGAATGCAGCGGGCCTTTCGGCGAGCGGCGTACTGCCCGACGATCGGCTGGGCCGTCCGTCCTCGAGGGAGGCCACCACGACCCGCGCGCGGATGAGAAGCTCGTGTGAGCCGACCCGATTTACTGAGGGCAGGGCCATCGGATCAAACGGGGTGGCCGATAGCTGTACCGTGGAACGAGATGGAATCCCCGACCATCGCGGTATCGACTGCAGACCCCGTCCGTAAGCGGGGTATGAGGCCCAACCAGTGGAGGTAGCAGATGGCCGACCTCAAACCGCCGGCAGAGGGAATTGTGCTCACCCACTTCATCGTCTCAGACGACGTTGAGCGCTCTCGGCGCTTCTACACCGACGTGCTCGGTGGCACGGTGGTCCGCTCCGGAGAGCCAACCAACGTCGCGCTCGCCAACAGTTGGATCGTCATCAATCGGGGCGGAGGCCCGACCGACGACAAGCCCGCGGTCACCCTGGAGACGCCACGCGACCCCGACCGGGTCAGCAGCTTCCTCAATATCCGGGTCAAGGACATCGAGACCGTGTACGCCGAATGGAGCGCCCGTGGCGCTCAATTCCTGACGCCGCCAAAGCAGCACCAGTACGAGATCCGCTGCTACATCCGCGATCCCGACGGTCATCTGATCGAGGTGGGGCAAACGACGGACTCAGAGGGGGACTGGACGCCCCCTGGCTGGCCCTCGAGTACGGCCGGCGGGGAGCCCGAGTGAGCCTCGACTTCGAGCAGCGGCGCGCTCCCGTCTCGGACGAGTCTCGATAGCGCCGACCAACGATGGCTCAGCGCGTTATCTTTCTATCGTGAGCGTGAAGCTCTGGATGGCACCTGAGCCAACACTGTTGGCGGCGGTGAATGTAATCGGGTACGTGCCAATCCGTGTCGGTGTGCCTGAGAGCACCCCGCCGTTGAACGTCAAGCCGTTGGGTAGCGTTCCGGCCTCGGTGATCGTAGGCGGCGGACTACCGGTTGCTGTCACCGTAAAGCTTCCCATCTGCTTGTAGGTGAGTGTGGTTGTGCTCGCTGAGGTGATCGCGGGCGCGGAGCTCGTAGTGGTTGTGGTCGCTTCCCTGACTGCGATTATGCGCGTCGTGTCTTCGCTGGCGCCTCGTGTATCGAGGACGACCAGCTCTGTTGTGTAGGTTCCGGGTCTGGCGTAGGCATGGGTCGGTGTAGGCCCAGTTGCTGTCTGGCCGTCGCCGAACTTCCATGTGTAGCTGGTGATCGCGGCGTTCGGGTCGGGGTCAGAGGAGCTCGTGGCGTTGAAGCTGACATGTTCTTCGACGGACGGTGAGCTGGGCCGAAATGAGAACGTCGCATGCGGCGGTGGCAGGGAGAGTTTGGGATGTACGACTACCGTTTCAGTCCCTTCCCCGGTTGCCGTGTCGTGCAGGCCGCTCACCTTCACCGTCACGGTGTAGGTGCCGGGATGTCGGTAGACGTGCGTCGGATTCGCGGTGCTGGCATGGTCACCGTCATCGAACCGCCAGGCGTAATGCACGGAGTGCGCCCCGCCCGCGACGGTGGCATGGAACACGACGGGCTCTTCGGCATGAGGCGAGGTGGGAGTGAGCGCAATCGCTATGACCAGCCGGTCGAGCGTCGGATCAGCGTTGCCCGAGCCGCGGATGACGGCCCCGGCGGCACCTCCCGCCATCAACAGCAGTACTGCGAAGACGAGTGCGGGCACCGGTCTGTGCAGGATCCATTTGAGAACGCTCTCCGGCGGATGCAGCTGCGCTCGTAGTGCCCTGCACAGGACCTGAAGGTTGCGATTCGTCGTCGCTAGGCCGCGCTGGTCACCGATCCGCTCTCGCAGATCATGCGCCTGGGTGAGCAGATCATCAGCCTCAGCATGCTTGTCGACGGCGAGATGCAAGGTGCCCTGTTCGTGTAGCGCCCACGCCTTGCCGGCGGTGTCTGCGAGCTGCTCCGCGGCGCTCAGAGCCGCCCGCAGCGACTGCAGCAGCTCGACCCAACGCCCGAGCAACGCCAGCAGCATCGCGAGGGAGCGCGCGAACCGCAGAGCCTCCTCCCACCGTTTTTCGTGGTCGAGTCGCCCAAGCAGACCGACCAGAGCGTCGACCTCGTCGCTGATCGACGCCGGATCGAGACGGCCTTGCGCGATCTCAGTAAAGAGAGTGACCGTGCGTTCTATCTTGCCGATCACCTGCGACGCGTCTTCCACGGCGCCTTCAAAGGACGCAGCGTCTGTCAGCGGCGGATTGCGTTCTTTGCGGGCCTGTGCGATCGCCTGCGCGAGCGAGCGGGACTTGTCCTGGCTGGCGGCGGGCACGATCGCTGTTCCGGCCGGATCGCCGAGCACGAGGCCATAGCGGCCGACCGGAATCTCGGGCCGAATCGGTGGATAGAGGACATCCGCCGGCAAGACAGGTGACTTACGTCAGATCCCCAGCGAGCATGGTCGCGCGCAGTGAGGAGACCGGCCACCGCTGACAACGAGTCGAGCAGCGCTCGTCATCCAATCGGCATGTCCACGCAGCCCCCAAGACGATGACCACAATATTCCGTCCATCACACTTACACTAGCGAACAGAATCAATGCCAATGCAATCCGGGCGAGCAGTGCAGCTCAGGCGAGGGCGATAGCACGGCGGAGCTACTCCAGTCGAGCGCGTCAGCCGCGCTCGTAGTGGTAGGTCTGGCTTTGGGTGACCTTGGCGGCAAGCTTGCCGTCTTGGCGTTCTATCGTGGTCTCCACGACGATCAGCGTGCGGCCTTTATGCAGTGGTGTCGTGGTGGCGGTGACGGTGCCCTCGCGCACCGCGCGCAGAAAGTTGGTCTTTGACTCGATGGTGGCGGTTCCCTGCGCGCCCTCGGGAAGATTGAGGAATGCACAGACGCCACCGCATGTGTCGGCGAGCGTCATAAGCGCTCCCCCGTGCAGGACGTCGCCGGCGGTGCAGCGCTCCGGCGTCCACTGCAGCCGTGCGCGGACCAGCTCCGGGTCGGCGTCGAGCAACTCCACACCGAGCATCGCGGCGAACGGCATCGAGTCGCGGATCTGGGTGAGAGCGGCGGGATCGGTCATGACTTCTCCGCGAGCAGCTCGCGTGCGTGTCCGGCGGCCTTCAGTCCGCGCTCAGCGTCCTCGTCGGTGATACGCAGAACGATGTGTCTCGCGCCCGATTGCACGTACTGATTCAGCCAGTCACACACTTCGGCGGGTGTTCCGGCGAACGAGGCCTGGATCATCTGCATCAGCTCCAGCGGCTGGGAGTAGTAACGCTCGATGTTGCGACGCAGCCGCTCCCGTGCCACATCGGCGGAGTCATCGACGGCGACGGTGGCGTATAGGGCGGGCAGCGGCGGCGACTCGCGGCCCGCGGTGCGTGCGGCCTCGCTGACGCGCTCCCAGCTCTGCGCGTACTGCTCGGCCGTCGGTGGGTAGGGCAGCCATCCGTCTGCGAGTCGCCCGACGCGCCGCTCGGCCGCCTCGCCTGCTCCCGCGAACCAGACCGGCGGGCCGCCCGGGCGGTATGGCGCCGGTTCGAGCGTCACATCGTCGAGCTCGATGTGACGCCCGGCGAACGTGACCGGCTCACCCGGTGTTTGCCATAGTGCGCGCATCGCCGTGACCGTCTCGGTGAGACGTGCAACTCGTCCCGCATAGGGGACGTCCACGGCTTGGAACTGGCGCTCGGTTTCCGGGAAGGGGAACCCGGCCCCGACCCCGAGGATGAGCCGTCCTTCGGCTATCTGATCGAGGGTCGCCGCGGCCTGGGCGAGCAGCAGTGGCGCGCGTAGGGCCGCGAGCAGTACACCCGTGGCGACGCTCACTCGTTCGGTCCTCGCCGCGACCGCCGCGAGCATCGTCAGTGCATCGTGGCGGGGGCGAGCGTGCGGGCCGTCCCCGACCCACACTGCGTCGAACCCGAGGTCCTCGGCGCGCACGGCGAGCGCGATCAGCGGCTCGGCAGCGGGACGCGCAAGCGTCACGGCGTCGCGCGTCGGCAGCAGGTACCCGACGGACATGGCCGCAGCGTTCAATGTCCGCATCGTCGTTATAGTTGCACAATCGTACAAGGAAAGGAAAATGGCTCGCAGGGCTGACCCAGTCCGCCGAGCGCAGCTCCTGGACAGCGCCGTCGACTATGCGCTGGAGCATGGCCTGGCCGACCTCACGCTTCGTCCTCTGGCTGACGCGCTCGGCGTCATGCCCAACACGCTCGTGCATCACTTCGGAAGCAAGGATGAGCTGCTCAGCGCCGTCCTCAACGGTGTCCGCGATCGCCTACGCAGGATGCTCTCGGACTTGCAGCCCGACGCCCGCGAGATCTCGCTGCAGGGCGCATGGGCGTGGACGTCGAGTCCCGAGCGCCTGGCGTTCTTCCGCTCGTTTTTCGAGGCATACGGCCTCGCGCTGCGCCAACCACAGCACTACCGCGCGTTCCTCGAGCGGGTTATCTCCGACTGGCTCACAAGCGACCAACTCGAGCAGACTACGCTCGAGCTCGCCGTCCTACGCGGACTGCTGCTGGATCTCCTCACCACCGGCGAACGCGCTCGCGTTGACGCCGCGTTCACTCTGTTCCTTCAGCTGCGCGAAGCGCAGCCCACAGCCCCCGCTGTCCACCTTCGCGGCTGATAAGGGCTGTGATTGGTTGACGCCGAGCATTAGTTCGTCTGATCCTGAATCTCCACCCGCCCAACGCGGGCTGCGAGGCGTTGCCGATTCCGGAGGGGCCGCCCCTCATCAGTGCGCCCACATATGTGATGTGATCAAGACGGTGGACGCCAACCTCTGGCCACGGTCGTTTGGCCCACCTCGATCAGGTAGCCATCAGGATCACGGATGTAGCAGCGCATCTCGGTCTCGTGCTGCTTCGGCGGGGTCAGGAACTGGGCGCCCCGCTCGCTCCATTCAGCGTACACCGCTTGGATGTCCGCAACCCGGATGTTGAGGAAGCTGTTCACCCGATCTGGGTCGGGCGGCGTCTCGAGCGTGACGGTCGGCTTGTCGTCGGTCGGACCTCCTCCGACGTTAATGATGATCCAGCTGTTCGCTAGCGCTACGTACGTCACCTCGTCATCCCCCTCGCCTGAGATGACGGTCCTGCCGCCAAGTACGTCGGTGTAGAAGCGGCGGGAACGCTCGACGTCATCTGAAACGATGAAATGGGCCAAGACGATCTGCTGGTCGATGGTGCTCATGCTGACCTCCGGTGTTGGAATTGATTCCCATGGTCGCGCCTTATGCGGCTCGACGAGCCGTCACGGCACAGGCGAGGATGCTGGAGCGAATCGGCCGACCGAGCCGCTCGTAGAGGGTCCGGCTGTCGTGCTCGACAGCTTCGCGCTGCTCCGGCGAGAGCCTCGACCAGAACGACATCGTGCCGAGCAGCGCGTTGAGCTCGTCAGCCGAGCACCGCGCGGACGGCGATCGGCAGCCGCTTTCGTCGCGCAGGCGTCCTAACGCCTGAGATCAGCTGACGGTGGGCGAACCCGTGGGGAAGATCCACCAGGGCGAGCAGTACGAGGTCGCGCGCGCGCCGATCGGAGCGCCGGTACAGCGCCCTCGCAAGCGTGCCGATCAGCGCCTCGACATTATCGTTGACCGCCGCGAGCTCCTCGCGGAGCGAGCCGAGGTCGCGTGCCAGCAGATCGCCACGGCGCACCACATCGAGCAGCAGCGTGTCGTCAGGCTCGGCGAGGCAGTGATCGTACATCGCCAGTGCGACAGCGACGGCGCTTTCGAGCGGATGCTCGCGCGAGGTGGGCACCGCCAGGGCGCGCTCCTGGTTGCGCTGCACGGCCCGCAGCCAAACGCGCGCGAGCAACTCGTCGATCGAGCTGAAGCGATGGTAGATCGAGCCGACTGGGACACCGGCGGCGCGGGCGATCGCTTCTACCGTCGCGCCGCGCATGCCGCGCTGCAGGACCACCGCGCGCGCCGCGTCGAGGATCGCCTCCGTCGAGAACACCTGCCGGGCCAAGTCATTGTAGAGTATATCTTCTAGAGCAGGCTCTCTACAAGGAGGTCGAAGTGGCAACGCTGGTACGCGAGGGAGACGTGTTCATCCTCGACCTCGGGGAGGGGGAGAATCGCTTCAACGGCGACTCGCTGGACTCGGTCGAGGCGTGTCTTGGCGAGGTCGAAGCCGCCGCTCCGTGCGCGCTCGTCACCTCCGCGAGCGGCAAGATCTGGTCGAACGGCCTGGACCTCGAGTGGATCTCCGCCCAGGGCGACGCGGCGATGCCGTTCGTGGGCCGTGTCCACGAGTTGCTGGCACGCGTGCTCGAGATCGGCGTGCCGACGGTGGCGGCGCTGCAGGGCCACGTCTTCGCCGCAGGAGCGATGCTCGCGCTTGCCCACGACCAGCGCGTGATGCGTGGTGATCGCGGCTTCTTCTGTTTGCCGGAGGTCGATATCGGCATTCCCTTCACTCCCGGCATGAGCGCGCTGATTGCCGCGCGGCTGCCCGTCCGCACCGCAATCGAGGCGATGACGACCGGGCGGCGCTACGGCGGTGAGGAGGCTGCCGTGGCGAGCATCGTCGACGACGCCGTCGCCGAGCATGCAGTGTTGCCGACCGCGCTCGCGCGCGCCGCTGCGCTGGCCGGCAAGGACGCGGTGACGCTGCGAACGATCAAGCAGCGCCTGCACGAGCCCGTGCTTTCGGCGCTGCGCGGGCCGCAGGGGTTCTAGCAAGGGCTGGAACCAGCTGGCGGCAGGCCGGCGAGCACAGAGAATGCTGGTCTACTGAGCGGGATCTGCTCCGTTGGTCGCGAGGCTCGACAGTAGCCTCGCAACAGCCACTTCAAAACGATTCAGATCGTCATAAGGGCGCGCAATGAGCATCGCTCCCTCGAGCGCGCCGATCAGGATCTGAGCGGTCTCGCGCGCTGGGCCGTCGAAGGCCAGGGTTCGTTCTCCGCTGCCCTGCTCGAGGACGCCCGCCAGCCACGCCTCGTTCGCCTCGAAGAACGTGACAACCAGCTCTCTGACCTGGGCCGGGAGCGTCTGGTACTCGGCGGCGAGCATGCCGCACAGGCACATCCTCTTCGCGCGCAACACATCCGCATACAGTGCCGCGTAGGCGTCTAGCTTCGCCGGCGCGCGCTCATCTCTCGCGTCGATCGCGACGAGTGCCTGGGCGAACCGTGCGGCGTAGCGCGCGATCAGCTCCCGTCCGAGCTCTGCCTTGCCGGGGAAGTGGTAGTGCAGGCTCGCCGTCGTCATCTCCATCCGCTCCGCGATGTCGGCGTAGCTGAACGCGTTGAAGCCGCGGACCTGTACGAGCTGTTCGGCGACATCGAGTATCCGCTGTGAGGTCTCGCTCGGCTTGCGAGACGACCGGCTCTCTGTGAGCGACGCCATGTCCGCAATTCTTGCACGTCGACGCTTGACTATCTACCTACTAGTAGGTAAGAATCGATGGGGCGATCAACATCGCCGGCGACATCAACGATCGGGGGCCACATGCGACACGAGACCGAGATCGAGCAACGCGACACCTACAAGATCGTCCACGCCGACGAGCTCGAGCGAGCTGGCGACTGGCGCCTGGTGCGCCGCACGCTCGACTGCGAGGCGTTCGGGGCGAACCTCGTCGAGATCGCGCCAGGCGGCTCGATTCCCGAGCACGACGAGCGCGACCGTGACCAGGAGGAGCTGTTCTTCGTGGTCGCCGGCGAACCGCTGCTGTCGATCGACGGCGAGGAGCATCCGGCTCCGGCGGGCACGTTCGCGCGTCTCGATCCTCAGCACCGCCGGACGGTTCGCAACCCCGGCGCCGAGGCGGCCTCGGTGCTGATCGTCTCGGCGCCGCGCACGAGTGGGTACCGGCCGATGGAGTGGGCATGAGCGCCCTGGCCCCGACCCCGACACCGGCCACGACCCCGGCGGCCGGCGAGGACCTGACGGCGGCGATCGGCCGGTACAACGACGCCTGGAACTGCCAGGATCTCGATGCGGTCGTCGCGATGCACGCTGCGGACATGGTGTTCGAGAACCACACGGCCGGCGAGTTGGCGGAGGGCGCCGCGGTCCGCGATCACATCGGTCGGATCTTCGCGGCGTGGCCGGATCTCAAGTTCGAGACCCGACGGCTGTACGTGCGAACCGACCTCGTCGTTCAGGAGTGGACGGCGAGTGCGACGCACGCGACGGAGCTTCGCCGCGGCGAGCACGTCGCGCCGGCCAGCGGGAACGAGATCCGCTGGAACGGCATGGACGTGATCCCGTTCGAGCACGGTCTGATCAAGCGCAAGGACGTGTACTCGGACTCTGTCGGGATCCTCCGCCAGGTCGGGCTGCTCGAGTGATGAGGGCGAACTGGCGCCGGCGAGACCGATCCTCTCAGCCGGTGCTCAGCGCAACTCCCGGTAGCGCCGAATCAGCGCGTTGGTAGAACTGTCGTGCCCCAGCTCGGGCTCGTCAACTGACTCGAGCTCGGGAATGATCCGCTTGGCGAGCACCTTGCCGAGCTCGACGCCCCACTGGTCGAACGAGTCGAGCCCCCAGATCGTGCCCTGGGTGAACACGCTTTGCTCGTAAAGCGCGACCAGCGCCCCGAGCGAATGCGGCGTCAGCTGCTCGGCGAGGATCACGTTGCTCGGCCGGTTGCCCTCGAACACGCGATGCGGCGCCACCGCCTCGGGCGTGCCCTCGGCCAGCACCTGCTGCTCGGTCTTGCCGAACGCGAGCGCCTCGGCCTGCGCGAACACGTTCGACATCAGGATGTCGTGATGATCGCGGATCGGGTTGAGGCTCTTGGCGAAGCCGATCAGATCGACGGGGATCAGCTCGGTGCCCTGGTGGATCAGCTGGTAGAAGCTGTGCTGACCGTTGGTCCCCGGCTCGCCCCAGTAGACGGCGCCGGTCTGGTAGTCGACGGTGCGCCCGTCGAGCGTGACGTGCTTGCCGTTGGACTCCATCGTCAGCTGCTGCAGGTACGCGGGGAAACGCTTGAGGTACTGGCTGTAGGGCAGCACGCCGACGGTCTGCGCGCCGAAGAAGTCGCCGTACCAGACGGCGAGCAGCCCGATCAGCACCGGCAGGTTGCGCTCAAACGGCGTGCTGCGGAAGTGGACGTCCATCTCGTGGAAGCCGGCGAGCATCTGGCAGAAGCCGTCGGAGCCGACGGCGAGCATCGTCGACAGGCCGATCGCGGAGTCCATCGAGTAGCGACCGCCGACCCAGTCCCAGAAGCCGAACATGTTGTTCGTGTCGATGCCGAACTTCGACACCTCCTGAGCGTTGGTGGAGACGGCGACGAAGTGCTTGGCGATCGCGGACTCATCTCCGAGCGCGGCCAGCGCCCACTCGCGCGCGGTGAGCGCGTTGGTCATCGTCTCGAGCGTGGTGAACGTCTTCGAGGAGACGATGAACAGCGTCTCGGCGGCGTCGAGGTCGCTGCTCGCCTCGGCGAAGTCGGTCGAGTCGACGTTCGACACGAAGCGGAACTGGAGGTCGCGTTGTGAGTAGTGGCGCAGCGCCTCGTAGGCCATCACCGGTCCCAGGTCCGAGCCGCCGATGCCGATGTTGACGACGTTGCGAATCGGCTTTCCGGTGTGCCCCTTCCACTCGCCCGAGCGGACGCGGTCGACGAACTCGGACATTCGCTCGAGCACGCGATGGACCTCGGCGACGACGTCCACGCCGTCCACCACCAACGACTCCCCCTTCGGCATTCGCAGCGCGACGTGCAGCACGGAGCGGTCCTCTGAGACGTTGATCCGCTCTCCGCTGAACATCGCGTCGGTCCGCTCGCGCAGCCCGCACTCCTCGGCCAGCTGCACGAGCAGAGCGATCGTCTGCTCGCGAACCCGGTTCTTCGAGTAGTCGAGGTACAGCCCCGCTCCCTCCGCCACCAGCCGCTCGCCGCGCCCGGGGTCCTCGGCGAACAGGTCGCGCAGGTGCGCTCCACGGATCTCCTCGTAGTGCCGCTCGAGTGCCTTCCAGGCGGGGCGGGAGCGCAGCGGCGTCGTGGCGGTGGTCGCGGTATCCATCGCAGAGTCCTCCGCGATCAGGCGTCGGTGAGCGCCGGGACGACGGTCTCGAGCGCGGGCTGCTCGTCACCCACGGGACCGGTCTCACCGATTGCCGCGCCTGGCGCGGCAGCGGCCGCATCGCCGGCCTCGTCGGCGGCCGGCTCCGGCAGCAGCGAGGCCAGCTTCCGTGCGTCCTTCTTCGCCTGCTTGTCCATTCGACGCTCGCGGAGCTTGCTTTCACGGGTGAGCTTCGCCATCGTGGTCTTCTTCTTGCCGCTTGAGCTCATGCCTGTCCGTCCCTCTTCGTGGGTTCCGTGCACATCGACGACGCGCACGAGCGACGAGCATAACCCGCGGACTGTCCGGGCCGCAAAGCGCCTATTCGGCAGGAAGCAGTTCGGGGTGGCTTCGCGCGAACGCGACGTGCCGCTCGATCGCAGCGAGATGTTCTTCCAGCAGCTTCAGGGATGCGGGCGCGGTCAGGGGTGACGGCTTGGATCTACCTGCCTGTGCGTGGGCCTCGGATCTCGACCAAGCGACGGATGCTCGAAATCGAGCGCGCCCCCGGATTCACGCAGCAGGCCCTGTTCACCTGACGCGCGGCGGAGCGGAGCGTGGCGTGGGCTCGCCACGAGACGCTTGACGTGCGGCGGAGCGTGGGTGTGCACGGAGCCTGGGTGCGTCCCCGCGGCTACAGGCAGCTAAAGGATCACCTCGGGCGGAATTCGCGCTTCGGCCATCACGACGCGCTGACCGCGGATCGGCACGTCCTCTTCGAGTAGGCGGGCGCGTTGCTCGTCTCCCTTCGCCCAGCTGCCGTCGCTGCGCACCACGCGCCACCAGGGAAGGTCACCGGGCATCTGCGAGAGCGCCCGTCCCGCGTGGCGCGGGGCGCCGGGAGACAGGTCGCCGTAGGTCGTGACGTAGCCGGGTGGGACCCGGCGTATGCGGCTGAAGATCGTCTCGACACTCGATGCCATCCGCTCGATGACACGCTAGAGGTTTGTGTCTGTTCACGCACTGCGATAGCAAAGGTATATACGCCGTAGATATCGTAGATACGATGGCTATCGCTGGCCGCGCGCGTAGTCATACACTGCACTCCCCATCTCATACACCGCACTCGCCATCTGCGGGCGATCAACCCACATCGAGCCCTCGAGGCGATCGTGATGGCCCTACGCTCGCGCGGGCGCGCTCCCGGTGATGTGCTCGATCACGGGCAAAAACTCCTTGGTGGGGGAAAAGTCGACGTACTCGGAGTCCTCGAGCGCCTCTGGGGCGTGACCGGGAGCCCAGTAGAACGCCTCGCCGGCGGCGAAGTCCTGATGTCCGCTGGTCGTGTGCATACGGACGCGGCCCTTGATCATGTAACCCCAGTGCGGACACGGGCAGAGGTCATCGGCGAGGCCCTTGGTGGCCGGGCGCAGGTCCGCGCCGGCGGGCAGGCGGACGAAGCCGACGGAGATGCCGTCGTGGTCCTGTAGGCGAAGCTGGACGCCGTCGTCGATGACGGCCGGCAGCTGCTCGAGCGTGATTGCCTTCATGGTTCCTCCTCGTGTTGTGGATAGGTCAGTTCAGGAGCTCGGCCAGCCGCCGCGCCGCACGACTGGCGCCGTCGACCTCGACGTCGCGGTAGCTGACCTCGCGCCCGATGTCCTGCGCGATCGCGGCGGCGATTGCCTCGGGCGGGGAGTGGTCGAAGTCCATGTAGCGACCGGCGCCGTAGCGTTCGAGGCGGTGGCGGACGTGGAAGTTCTGCTCGAAGTGGTGGCGCAGCGGGAAGTAGAGGAACGGCCGCTTCTGCGCGGTGAGCTCCATCGAGGTGGTGAGGCCGCCCTGGACGACCGCGAGGTCGCAGGCGGCGAGGTGGCGGTACAGGTTGTGCACGTAGGGGACGACCTCGAGCCCGTCGTGCGAGGGCAGCGACGCGGGGTCGATGCGCGGTCCGGCGACGACGATCATGCGTAGGTCGGGGACGCGCTCTCTGGCTTCGGGGAAGGCGGCGATCACTTGGCGCAGCAGGGTGGCGCCGACGCCGGAGCCGCCGACGGTGACGATGCACACGCGCTCGTCGTCGCCGTAGCCGAGTTCTGCACGCAGCTTGGTGCGCTCGCCGAGGTCGGCTGGGTCGAAGCCGGTGACGTAGCCGGTGAAGTCGAAGTGGCGCTCGGTCCAGTCGCGGATCATCGGCAGCTCCGGCCCGAGTCGTTCGGGGACGATGTCGTCGGGGTTGCCGACGAACAGCGACAGGTCGCGGACGTCGGGATGCTCGGCGATGTGGTCGACCATCATGGCGTTGTGGTCGGCGGCGACGAAGCGCTCGCGCGCGCCGCCGTCGTCCATCGGCAGGTAGCCGACGAAGTCGGTCAGCCATGCGAACGGCACGCGCTTCTCGCGCGGGTTCTCGTGCAGGTAGTAGTCGAGTTCCCACGCCTCGTCGCCGATCCACAGGTCGTAGCGCTGCTCGCGCACGAGATCGTGGAAGGCCATGAAGTTGGCGGCCTTGATCTCGTCCATGCGCCGCAGCGCGTGGAAGCAGTGCAGGTCGTGCTCGGCGGACTCGGACTCGATGTGCTTGGACTCATTGGCGAGGTGCGCGCTGGCCGGATGGATGCGCTCGCCCTCGGCTTCGAGCACCCGGGTGACGGGGTCCTGAGCCAGCCAGTCGATCTGCAGGTCGGGCTGTGCGTGGCGCAGCTCGCGCGCGATCGCGACGTCGCGCTGCGCGTGGCCGAGCCCGATTGGCGAGGAGATGAACAGCGCGCGGGGACGCCCGTCGGGTCGGTAGACGGTGGGGTCGCGCGGCGTGCGCGTCCGCCCGAAAGCATCCTCTGAGAAGTCGCGCAACGCGATGTTGACCTGCACCATCTTGCGCGCGTGGGGCATGTGGCCGCCGCCGCGAACGACCTCGAGGCGCCCTCCGGTGATCCTGGCGAGTGCTCGCGCGTCGCGTGGCGGTGTGATCTTGTCGCGGTCGCCGGAGATCACCAGCACCGGGCAGTCGATGCCCTGCGCGAGCTCGCGCAGCGGGCCGCGCTTGTGGTGCACGTAGCCGCCGGCGGAGGCGGCGAGCGTGTTTCCGTCGGTGTCGAGCGCCCATTCGATTCCGTCCTCGATCGCCTTCGTCGAATGCGGCTCGGGGATGGATCGCGAGATGAACCAGTCGGCGAACTGGGGGTAGTCGCGCATCCAGTGAACGGGGCTCATGCGCCCCCACCAGCGGTACGCCGGCAGTGGCCTGCGGAGGGCGAGCTTCATGGCGCGTGACTGCAGCAGGAACGACCAGTGCGAGAACGTGTACGGGAACAGCGGTCCGATGAACGCGGCGCCGGCGAGGCGCTCGGGAGCGAGCCGCGCGAGCTCGAGCTGGTATTGCGCGCCACGCGAGATGGACACCATCACCGCCCGCTCGGTGTGAGTGGCGTCCATCACCGCGAGCAGGTCGCGGGCGAACTCATCTGCTCCGTAGCGCCGCGGGTCGCGGCAGCGGTCCGAGCGCCCGTTGCCGAGACCGTCCATCACCAGGACGCGGAAGTGGCGCGCGAAGTACGCGATCTGCATCTTCCAGTGACGCGAGTGGACGAGCGACCATGTCGGGAGCAGGAAGATCGTTTCCTCGCCCTCCCCGTAGACCTCGTAGAACAGCCGCTGGCCGTCGCGCTCTACGTAGCCTTGGGTGTCGGGGTAGCGCGCGCGACTCTGCTCGCCGCCGCGGCCGATCGACAGGCCGGCCGCTTCGCTGACTCCGCCTCCGACCCCGCCCCCGGCCCCGGCCCCGACCCCCAGGCTGTCGATCGCGGCGCTCATGGCCGCGCCTCGAAGACGAGGTTGAAGGGCGTCTGGGCGGCGCGCTTGAAGCGCGTGAACCCGCCGGCTTCGACGACCTCGCGGATCTTCTTCTGGCCGGCCTGCGCGCCGAGCGCGAGCCCGACCTCCTGGGACAGGGACGCGGGCGTGCAGAGGAACGTGGAGAACCCGTAGAAGGCGCGACCGACGGGGTTGAAGTTGTCCTCGACGTTGTCGCCGGCCATCGGCTCGACGATCATCCAGGTGCCGTCGGGGGCGAGCATCTCGCGGACCTGGCGCGCGGCGCCGACGGGATCGCCCATGTCGTGCAGGCAGTCGAACATCGTGACGAGGTCATAGCCGGTGCCGGCTGCGGAAGCGGCGGGCGTGGTCTCGAAGCGCACGCGCTCGGCGACGCCGGCCTCGTGCGCCCGCTGGCGGGCGGTCTGGATCGAGCCGTCGTGGTAGTCGGAGCCGACGAATGTGGAGTTGGGGAACTCGTGCGCCATGAGGATGGTCGAGGAGCCGTGGCCGCAGCCGATGTCGGCGACGTTGGCGCCGGCGTGGAGCTTGTCGAGCACGCCGTCGAGCGCGGGCAGCCAGGCGGGGACGAGGCTGGCGTTGTAGCCGGGGCGGAAGAAGCGCTCGCAGCCCTCGAAAACGTCGTGGTTGTGCTCGTGCCAGCCGACACCGGCGCCGCTGCGTGCTGCGTCGGTGATCCGCGGCGAGTCGATGACGCTGCCGAGCGCGATCTGGAAGAACCCTGGCAGGTAGGCAGGGCTGCTCTCGTCGGTGAGCGCGACGGCCTGCTCGGGTGCGAGCGTGTAGGTGCAGTCTGCGGGGTCGTAGTCGACGTATCCGCCGGCGGCCTGCGCGTTCAGCCACTCGCGCACGTAGCGCTCGTTGACGGCGGTCCGCTGGGCGAGCTCGGCGGGCGTCGAGCGGCCGGCGTCGGCGAGCGCGCGATACAGCCCGAGTTTGTCTCCCATCACGACGAGCGCCGCGTTGAGCGTCGCGCCGACCTCGTCGACGGCACGAAAGACGAACTGCTGGAGCTTCTCGGGGTCGATGGCGACTGCCTGTTCGGTGCTCGTCACGGTGCGCTCCTTTTCTTGATGTTGGGTTTGCGTTTGGGGTTTCGATGGCCGACTCCCGGTTTTCTTTGCTCGAGCGAGCTGAGCCAGCTGTCGATCGCGGCGAGCATCTCCGCGTGGCCGCGGTCGAAGCCGAGTAGGCGCTCGTAGAGCAGGCCCTTGTTGAACTGCATGACGAGTGCGGCCCACGCCTCGGCGGAGAAGCTGGAGCGGTCGAGGTCGTATTCCTCGATCGCCAGGGCGAGCGCGTCGCGTAGCAGCGAGCGCCAGCTGTCGTTGAGCCCGTTCAGTCGGTCCCGCAACTCGGGCTTGTCCCAGGCGAGCGCCTCGAGCTCGGCCCACACCTTCGGGAAGCCGGCCGCTAGGTCGCCCTCGATGAACCCGATCGCGGTGCGCCACTTCTCGATGAACGGGGCGTCCGTTTCGTACATCGCGCGCTGACGGTCCATGATGCGCGCGGTGAAGCGTTCGAGCGTCTGCAGCAGCAGCTCGTCGATCGAGCCGAAGTAGTAGTGCACGAGTCCGTGGTTCTGCCCGGCCTCGCGGGCGAGCTGCCGCGTGGAGATCCCGGCGGCGCCCTCCCTGATCAGCAACCGCTCGGCCGCGTCGAGGAACGCGACAACGTTGGTTTCGCGAATCGACGGACGGCCGTTGCCGGTCTCCGGCCCGCCGGCGCTGGGGCCGTTGCCGACGGCGCTGCTGGGGCCGTTGCCGACGGCGCTGCTGGGGCCGTTGCCGACGGCGCTGCTGGGGCCGTTGCCGACGGCGCTGCTGGGGCCGTTGCCGACGGCGCTGCTGGGGCCGTTGCCGACGGCGCTGCTGGGGCCGTTGCCGACGGCGCTGCTGGGGCCGTTGCCGACGGCGCTGCTGGGGCCGTTGCCGACGGCGCTGCTGGGGCCGTTGCCGGTCTCTGTGGGTGTCGTTTCGAGTGGTTTAGTCATATGACTAAGTCGAGTATCTAAGCATCGAGTTGGGTGGCTGTCAAGCAAAGTTCTTCACACCGGCCCGATGTAAGCTGGCTCGGCCTTGAAGTCCAACCGCTCGATTCCGCAGTCGACCGTGATCCCGGTACTCGTGTACGCGGACGTGCGCGAGGCGGTCGACTGGTTGGGCGAGGCGTTTGGTTTCGAGGAGCGTGTGCGAATCGGCGAGGCCCATCGCTCACAGCTGAGCTTCGGCGACGGGGCGGTGATCGTCGCCGACGTGCGCGGCGAGCGCCGGCCTCCGCGCCCGGGCGAGGCCACGCACTCGGTGCTCGTACGCGTCGAGGACGCCCACGCCCACTGCGAGCGTGCTCGCGAGCACGGCGCGCGCATCCTGATGGAGCCGACGGACTTCGAGTACGGCGAGCGTCAGTACACCGCCGAGGATCGCGCCGGGCATCAGTGGACATTCTCCGAGACGCTCGCCGACGTCGCGCCCGAGGAGTGGGGCGGGACGTCGGTTGCCCGGGATTGACGCGACGATCACTGTGCGGGACGGGCGCGGCGGCGAATCGGCGATGATCCGCGGCGTGACGGGCGGCCGCGGCGGCGCTTCGGCGATGGTGCGGGCATGACGGACGGGCGCGACGGCGCACCGGCGATCGTCGCCGACGGCCTGACCAAGCGCTACGGCGCGGTCACGGCCGTCGAGGATCTGTCGTTCGAGGTTCGTGAGGGCGCGGTCACTGGCTTCCTTGGCCCGAACGGCGCGGGCAAGACGACGACGCTGCGGATGATGCTGGGTCTTGCTCGCCCGACGGCGGGGAGCACGAGCATCCTTGGGCGGCGGTTCGCCGAGCTGCCCGACCCGGCGCGCTCGGTGGGCGCGAACCTGGAGATCTGTGGGATGCATCCGGGGCGCTCGGGGCGCAACCACCTGCGCTCGCTGGCCGCGTTCGCCGGTCTGCCGGCCTCGCGCGTGGACGAGGTGCTCGAGCTCGTCGAGATGCGCGACGCGAGTCGCCGGCGCGCGGGCGGCTACTCCACGGGCATGCGCCAGCGTCTGGGCCTCGCCGCGAGCCTGCTGGGCGATCCGGAGGTGCTGGTACTCGACGAGCCCGCCAACGGCTTGGACCCGCAGGGCATCCGCTGGCTGCGCGATTTCCTGCGCGGCGCCGCGTCGGACGGTCGCACGGTGCTCGTATCGAGCCACGTGCTGTCCGAGGTCGAGCAGACCGTCGACGATGTCGTGGTGATCAATCGCGGCCGCCTCGTCAAGAGCGGGCCGATCGCCGGCTTCACAGCGGCGGAGGCAGTCCGCGTTCGCTCACCGCGTGCCGCGGAGTTGGCCGCCGCGCTGGAGAGCGACGGGGCTGAGGTCCGCAGAGACGGCGAGCAACTGCTGTTCGTGCAGGGACGCACGACCGACCAGGTCGGCGACGTCGCGTTCGCCACAGGGATGCCGCTGCACGAGCTGGCCGTGGAGGCCGCATCGCTCGAGGAGGTCTTCTTCCGCCTGACCAGCGATTCGGAAGACGGCGCGAGCGCATGAGCAACTCACTTGCTCAGCAAGCAGAGGCTGCGTTATGGGCAGGCTGATTCGCGGCGAGCTGATCAAGCTGCGAACGACGCGCACGGCGCTCGGCTTCACTGCCGCAGTGGCGCTGTTGACCCTGGCGATCGTGCTGACCACGATCCTCGCGGGCAACCCGGAAACGATCGCCGACAAGCGCAGCGCGCTGGCGGCTGGCAGCTCCATCTCGACGCTGCTGCTGTTGTTTGGGGTCGTCGGCGCGGGCGGCGAATACCGTCACCGGACGCTCGCCCCCGCACTGCTGGTCGCGCCCGGGAGGGGACGCCTGCTGGCCGCCCGGGTGCTCGCTTACGGCCTCGCCGGCCTGGCAATCGGCGTGGTGTTGACGATCGTCACGTTCGCGATCGGGCTGCCGCTGCTCGCCGGTCAGCCGGGGCCGGACCTCGGCGTGAGTGACTATCTTCGAGCCGGCGGCGGTGGACTGCTGGCGATTGTGTTGAGCACGATGATCGGCGTGGGGGTCGGGACGCTGGTCGGCAGCCAGGTGCCCGCGGTGATCGGCGCGCTCGTCTGGCTGTTCATCCTCGAGCCGCTCAGCGGCCTGCTCGGGGGCATCTCGAAGTTCGCGATCGGGCAGACGGCCACGGCGATCGGCGGCGACACCGGTGGAGACGTGCTGCCGTGGGCCGCCGCTTTCCTCGTGATGCTCGCTTGGACCGTCGCCTTCGTGCTCGTGGCAGCGCTCGTCGACAGCCGCCGCGACATCTCCTAGCTCGATCGGACGACCAGCAGCAGGCCTGCGCCGCTTGGCACGACGGCTTCTGTGAAGCGCTCGTCGGCGCGGACCAACGCACGGAACTGCTCGACTTGATCGGCGTGCGAGAGGACGTTGTCGACCGCCAGCAGCCCGCCGGGTCTGAGCACACGTCGCAGCTCGGGCCAGTAGCCGGCGTACGCGGGTCGTTCGGCGTCGAGGAGGATCATGTCCAACGCCGAGTCCGGCGTCTCGCGCAGCGTCACCGCCGCGTTCTGCACCCGAAGCTCCACCCACTCGCCCAGCCCCGCGCGTTCGAGGTTGCGGGCGGCCTGGGCGCTGCGCTGAGCATCAACGTCGACGCTCACCAGCCGGCCGCCGACGCTGCGCATGGCGTCGGCGAGCCACAGCGTCGAGTAGCCGTTCGAGGTGCCGATCTCCAGCAAGCGCCGCGCGCTCGCCGCGCGCACGAGGACCGAAAGCACCTGGGCGCTGTCGGGCTCGATGTTGCGCAGCCGCTCGAGCCGGTCCGCCTTACCGGCATCGTGCTCGGCGCCGTGGCGATGCAGCTCGTCGAGAATCGTCAGCAGGTCGTTGTCCATCTCTTCTCTACCTCCCGTGGAGCGTGCAGCGTCTCAGATCTTTGATCTCTCAATTCGATCGCCTCGAGTAGCACTCGATCATCTCCAGGACGGTCTTTTCAGCGTGCGGGCGGCTGAGCTGCATGTCGAGTCGCAGCAGCTTCCAAACGAGTACGTCGGTCGCGATGACGAGGGCTGTGAGCCGGCGCTCTCTGGACGCGCACGGCGGGCCGGCGAGCAGTGGCTGGAAGATCCTGCTGGTCCAATCGCGGTGATAGGCCCGTCCTTCGTCGGTCAGGCCGCGGACGGCGGGGATGCGGTCCTCCTGGGAGAGCATGCGCAGGATCGCGGTTCCGTGCGCCTCGTAGTGGTCGAACACGTTGGCGACGGCCTCGGGGAAACGGCCCACGGGCGCCGCGTCGCGAAGTGGTTTCTCGCTCATCCCCCACCACCTGTATGCGGCGGTGAGCAACTCGTCCTTAGTGTGAAAGCGTGCGAGAAGCGTCTGTTCGGTGACGAGCGCGTCGGCGGCGATCTCGCGCAGGCGGACCTCCTCGTAGGGTCGTGTACCGAAGTGCTCCCAAGCCGCGGCGAGCAGCCGCTCGCCGGTCGCGGCGGCGGCATCGGCACGGGCGGACATGCGATAGGTGCGCCCTGTGGGAGAGGTGCTTGACTTTTTCATCTTGGTCATACTAAGATGAAGTATATGCGAGTCTTCCAGACACTTCTCGCGTTCAGTGGCAACGCCCCACCGCAGCTCGCGCTCACACGCGAGCTCCACGACCGGGGTCACGAGGTGCGGGTGCTCGCCCACCGCGCCGCGCGCGAGCGGATCGAGCGCACCGGGGCCGAGTTTGTCGAGTACCGGCGGGCGGGCACGCTCCCCGACCTCGACATCACGCGGCGCGAGACGGATTCGGTACGTGACTGGGAGGCGCGAACGTCGCTTGGCGCAGCGAAGCGGATGCGCGACGCGTTGATCGAGCCGATCGCCGACGGGGCCTGGGAGACGACCCAACTGCTCGACGGCTGGAGTGCCGATGTGGTCGTCTTCGATTGGCTTTTCAGTGGCGCCGCGGTCGCTGCCGAGCACGCGGGCATACCCGCGGTCGCGCTCGTCCACTGCCCCTATCCGCTTCCGGCGCGCGGAGCGCCACCGTTGTTCAGCGGCCTGAAGCCGATGTCGGGCCCGCTGGGTGACGTGCGGGACAGCCTGTTCAACAGCGTGACCCGTCGCTTTTCGGCGGCGGGACTGCCCGTGCTCAACCGTGTGCGTGCCGAGCACGGGCTCGCGCCGCTCGAGAACTGGGAGGACCAGCTGCTCGGTGTGCAGGCGATCTACGTGATGACCGCGCCAGAGCTCGACTTCTCGAGCAAAGCTCAGCTCCCCGCGAACGTCCACTACGTCGGCCCCGCGTTCGAGCCGTTCGAGCAGGACTGGGAGTCACCGTGGCCTGAGGAGAACACCGATCCGCTGGTGCTGATCAGCTTCAGCACCAGCTACATGGACCAGGGCAAGCTCGCCCAGCGGGTGCTCGACGCGATCGCCACGCTGCCGGTCCGGGCGCTGCTGACAGCAGGTCCCGCGCTTGACACCCGTCACCTGCGTATCCCCGCCAACGCGCGCAGCGTGGCTTTCGTGCCCCATCGAACCGTGCTACCGCACGCGTCGCTCGTCGTCACCCACGCGGGATGGCAGACCGTCAACGCGGCGCTCGCCGACGGTGTCCCGCTCGTCTGCATCCCCGATGGACGCGACCAGCCCGACAACGCCGCCCGCGTTCTGTTCGTGAACGCCGGCGTCAGGGTCAGCAAGAAGAGCTCCCCAAGCAAGCTGCGTAGCGTGATCGCCGGAGCCCTCGAGGACCAGTCGATCAAACGGGGTGCCCGGGCAATGGCTGACGCCCTCGCCCGCAGCGACGGCGCGACCGTCATCGCCGATCAGCTGGAGCGCCTCCCGGGACACAAGGCTGTGCAGGCAACTACGTCCGACCGATCATCAGCGAGCTGAGAAGCTCGGCGTACGACTCGGCTCAGCGCACGATCTCGTACTTGAGGTGGACTACTTCCTGCGTGTGGACCGTGCGGACGGGCACGAACTTGGCCTCCACGTCTGCGATGTTCTCGAACAGCCGGGTGCCGTCGCGAAGCAACACGGGAGCGATCGTCAGCTCGAGCTCGTCGAGCAGTCCCGCCGACAGGTACTGCTGCGCGACGCTCGCCCCGCCCGCCAGCGCCACGTCCTTGCCCGCCGCCGCCTGCTTGGCCTGCTCGAGGGCTGACTCGATGCCGTCGGTCACGAACCGGAAGGTCGTGCCGCCCGCCTTCTCCAGCGGCTCGCGCGCGTGGTTCGTGATCACGAACACCGGCACGTGAAACGGCGGTTCATCGCCCCACCAGCCATCCCACGGATCATCCCCCCACGGGCCCGGGTGACCGCCGAACATGTTGCGGCCCATCATCGTCGCGCCGATGTTCTCCAGCGACTGCTTCACCACGTCGGTGCTGGCGTTCACCTCGCCACCGTCTTTCCCGTGCGGCTCGCGCCACGCGGCCAGCTTGAACGCCCACTCGTGCAGCTGCATGCCGCCGATGCCTAGGGGGTTCTCCTCACTCTGATCGGGGCCCGCGATGAAGCCGTCCATCGACATCGTTATCTGGAACCTGAGCTTCGCCATTGCGTCTCCTCATCTCGTTATAAGGCTGTCGATTTCCGTTCTCGCCGTTCGTCATGTAAGCAACCCATCACCGACGCTCCAAAGGAGAAGCGATGAGATACCTAATGCAGATCTACTTCAACGACGCCGCCGAGGCGATCGACAACCTCTCCCAGGAGCAGTGGCAGGCGATCGGCGGCGAGTTCGCCGCGATCACCTCCACGCCCGGCGTCACTCCCGGCCTGCGGCTGGCGCCGCCGACGAGCGCGACCACCGTGCGTGTCGAGGACGGCACCACGCTGACTACCGACGGGCCGTTCCCCGACACCAAGGAGGCGCTCGGCGGCTACTTCCTGTTCGAGGCCGACGACCTCGACAGTGCGATCGTGCTGGCCGCGCGCGTTCCGCAAGCGCGGATGGGCGGAGCCGTCGAGGTGCGACCGATCGTCGAGCAATGACCCGTCGCGGCATAGCGGCATAGCGGCATAGCGGCTTCGCGGGGCGAGCACTAGAGGTTTGATGTGGGTTCGATCGCCCGCGCATAGTGGTCTGCCTGCGGCGCTTGATAGCGATGGTAGTTACCTAGTGGGGGCTTGCGTAGGGGGGTTGGTGTACGCGCGAACGGCGCGCGATAGCCATCGTATTTACCTCGTATATACGATGGCTATCCGAGTCTGTAAAACAAACCACACCCCACGTACCCTTCACACCTCACTGCGGGACTCCTGGTACTGGCCCGCGGTTTCGGCGTCAACTGCACGGGTAGCACAGCGTCAGACTGCAAACGCGAATCAAATTGGGCGTCTCGGCGGCGCTCATCGAGAGGAACATGACGGTCACCCGCGGAAATAGTCGGCTTCGACTGATCGACGATCGACGCGGGCAGTCCTCCGGCCTGGAATCCCACAGTGGCGACGGACGCGAAGAGACGCCCGGTGCCGGACGCGAGGAGACGCCGCTCGAGCGCCTCGACCGCAACCTCGAGGAGCTGACGGGCGAGTTGCGCGTCGTCGTGACCGGCGTGCAAGTGCTGTTCGCCTTTCTGCTGGTCGTGCCATTCGATGCACGGTTTGCGCGGCTCGACGGGCTCGAGCGTACGGTCTACTTCCTCACGCTGATCTTCGCGGCGCTGGCGGCCCTTTGCACGATCGCGCCCTCGGCCCAGCATCGCTTTCTGTTCCGCCACGACGACAAGCGCCACCTTGTGTTCGTCGCCAATCGCGTCGTGATCGCCGGGCTAGCGTTCCTCGCGTTGGCGATGTGCGGCAGCCTGATGCTCGTATCGAACTTGCTGTTCGGCCTCGCCGCCGGCGTCGTCACGGTGATCGTCGCGGCGATCGCGTTCGCGACGCTGTGGTTCGCGATGCCGTTGTCGCGCAGGGCGAAGCTGGATGCCGCCGAGCGCGTTCGAGCACGCTAGGCGCTTTCCGCACCAAGCCGCTACTCGATGGCTACTCGGTGAGCACCGTCTTGATGATGCCCCCGCGGCGGTGCTCGGCGAGCGCCGCCGGAGCGTCGTCGAGCGACGCGATCCGCGTGCTCACATCGAGTGGGCGCAGGTCCTCGCTGGCGATCAGCTCGAGCACGTGCGGGATCAGTGCGCGGGCGTGTGTGCGGCCCATGTGCAGCGTCATGTTGCGCATGTACATCAGCAGCGCCGGGACGCGCGCGTTGCGGTGCAGGCTGCCCGAGCTCGTGCAGATCCCGTCCGCGGCCGTGCACGACAGCGCGAGCGCCAGCGCGTCGAACGTCATGTCGATCACCAGCGGTGCCGGAGCGCGGCGCTTGAGCTCGCTCGGTCGCAGCGCCTGCATCCCCAAGCGCTCCGCCTCGGCGCGGATGTGCGGGCGTCCGTCCGCCAGCACAATGTTGCGGGCGCCGAGCGCGCGGGCAACCAGGCCTGTGTACAGCGGCACACTGCCGCTGAACATCGAGTCCGCAGCCAGGACCGAGACGATCAGCACCTCCGCGTCCGGGTCGCGCTCGAGCACACCCGGGAGGTGCGGCGCGATATGGCGATACGCGTCACACACGTTGTCCGCCAGGCCGCTCGCCGCCGCCGGCTCGATGCCCTGCGGCAACGCCACCAGCATCGCGTCTGCGTACGGCACCGCCAGCTCGTCCGCGAACGCGCCGCCCCAGTGGCCGCCCGCCAAGCCGAAGCCGTACATCGAGATCGGCGGCACCGACGTGCAGTTGCCCGTGTGCCCGTCACGGCACTCAAAGCACTCGCCGCAGCTGATCTGGAACGGCACGATCACGCGGTCGCCCGGCTTGCACGTGCGGACCTGCTCGCCAACCGCGAGCACCTCCGCGATGCATTCGTGGCCGAGGTGCAGCGGCAGCGGCAGCTGCGTCGCGCCGAGCGACAGCGCGCAATCGATGTCGCACGTCGACGCCGCGATCGGGTGAACGATCGCCGCATGAGCCTCCGGGGAGCCGGGCGCAGGAGCCTCCTGCCAGCGCAGCCGCCCACCCGGGGCCGCGAGCATCGCGCGCATCCCGCGCTTCGTACCGGAGCTGCGGCGCGCGCTCAGCGCACCCTTCAGACGGGTCACACGCTGCTCACGATTGCGTTCAAGCGCCACCCTGCCGGCCACCGCACCGCTCGGTCCGAGCAGGCCCGCGTAGTGACGCAGCCAGCCGTGCGGACGATGGCCATGGGGTGGTCCCGGGCTCGCCGCGTAGGAACGTTGCACCGGCTGCTGTGCTCCTGGCATCCGCCAGCACCTCCGCTGTTCGCCATTAGATCGATCGCTCTAGTCGCCGGGGAGGCTACCAGCCGCATCGCCTTCGATGCCGGATGCCGGATGCAGGATGCGGGATGGTCGATGCGGGGTGGCGCTGGCGGCCGGGGCTTTACAGGCTCGCTAGCGTTCTATCGATGAGCGAGACCAGTCCGGAGCTCCACCCGCCGGCCAGCTCGGACGCCAGTTCGCAGGCCAACCCGGAGCGTAGTTCGGAGCCTCGTCCGGAGAACCGGCCGCGTCGCCCAGTGATCCTGGCCGTCGACGACGAGCCAGCCGTGCTCGCCGCCGTCGCCCGCGATCTGCGCCGCGGGTTCGGCGAGCGCTACCGGATCATGCGCGCGAGCTCCGGCGCGGAGGCGCTCGAGCTGCTCGAGCAGATCCGCAAGCGCGGCGAGCAGGTCGCGCTGCTGGTGGCCGACCAGCGGATGCCCGGCATGGAAGGCACCGAGTACCTCGTGCAGGCACGCCTGCTTGTGCCGGAGGCCAAGCGCGTGCTGCTGACCGCCTACGCGGACACCGAGGCCGCGATCTCGGCGATCAACGACGTCGCGCTCGACTACTACCTGCTGAAGCCTTGGGACCCGCCCGAGGAGCAGCTGCTGCCGGTCGTCGAGGATCTGCTCACCACCTGGGAGGCGGGCGCCGCGCTCGACGCCGGCGGCGTGCGCGTGATCGGCCATCGCTTCTCCAAGGAGTCGCACGACCTGCGCGACTTCCTCGCGCGCAACCGTGTGCCCGCGCGCTGGCTCGACGTCGAACGCGACGGCGAGGCGCGCGAGCTGCTGACGGTCGCCGGGGTCGACGCGAGCGGCCTGCCGGTCGCGCTGCTGGAGGACGGCTCGGTGCTCGAGCGGCCGAGCATCCTCGAGCTGGCCGAGCGGCTCGGGATCGCGATCGCACCGCTGGCCGAGCACTACGACCTGGTGATCGTCGGCGGTGGCCCGGCCGGGCTGGCGGCCGCCGTGTACGGCGCCTCCGAGGGCCTGCGCACGGTGATGGTCGAGAGCGAGGCGCCCGGCGGGCAAGCCGGTCAGTCGAGCCGGATCGAGAACTACCTCGGCTTCCCGGCCGGGCTGTCCGGATCGGATCTCGCGCGGCGCGCGACCGACCAGGCCCGGCGTCTCGGCGCCGAGCTGCTGACCGTGCGCGACGCCGTCGGCCTGCGCGCCGAAGGCGCCGGGCGGATCGTCGAGCTGTCCGGCGGCGGCACGCTGAGCGCCAACTGCGTGCTCGTCGCCTCCGGCGTCTCATATCGCCAGCTCGATGCCCCAGGCTTCTCGGACTACACCGGTGCCGGCATCTACTACGGCGCCGCGCTGACCGAGGCCCGCTCGTGCTCGGACCAGCACGTCGTGGTGATCGGCGGCGCCAACTCGGCCGGTCAGGCCGCCGTGTACTTCTCCGGCTACGCCGCCAAGGTGACGATGCTCGTGCGCGCCGGCTCGCTGGCCAAGTCGATGTCGCACTACCTGATCGAGCAGATCGCCGCGCTCGAGAACGTCGACGTGCGTACCGGTGCGCAGGCCGTCGAGGCGCAGGGCGCCGACGGCAGCCTGCGGGCGCTGCGCGTCCGCCACTCCGACGGCACCGAGCAGCTCGAGCAGGTGGACGCGTGCTTCGTATTCGTCGGCGCCGTTCCGCGCACCGACTGGCTCGAGGGGGTCGTCGCGCGCGACGAGCGCGGCTTCATCCTCGCCGGCTCGGAGGTGCGCGAGCACGACTGGCCGCTGCGACGCGACCCGTATGTGCTGGAGACGAGCGTGCCGGGGGTGTTCGTCGCGGGCGACGTGCGCGCGCGTTCGATCAAGCGCGTCGCCAGTGCCGTCGGCGAGGGTTCGATGGCGGTCTCGCTGATCCACGAGTACCTCGCCGAGGCATGACTGAGGTATGACCAACGCATGAGCCACCCGAGCGTCGAGCAGCTGCGCCCGGTCGACCTGTTCGACGGCGTCAGCGATGCCGAACTGGAGGCGTGGGCGCAGGCGGCCGAGCTACGCACGCTCACGCCCGGCACGCCTGTGGGCGTACAGGACCAGCCGGAGGGGTCGCTGCACCTGCTGCTGGAGGGCACGCTGGAGTCGATGTCGATCGGCGAGGACGGCAGCATCGAGCCGCTTGACAAACACCGGGCACCGACGTGGGTCGGCGCCGTGGTCGCGCTCACCCGCGGCGTCTCCACGCTGCGCACGATCGCCGTCACGGACGTCACGATCGCGACGATCCCCGGCGAGCGCTTCGTCGAGCTCGCGCTCTCCCATCGCCCCGTGTTCGACACGGTCATCGCCAAGGTGCGCCCGGTCGTGCAGCGCGTGTCCACGATCGAAGCCAACCGCGAACGGCTCGCGGGCCTCGGCACGATGGCCGCGGGGCTGACGCACGAGCTCAACAACCCGGCCGCCGCCGCGCAGCGTGCGGCGGCGGATCTGGCGGAGGCGCTCGACGTGCTCAGCTCGACGCTCGGGCACTTCGTCGAATCGGGAATCGAGCGCGAGCAGGCCCGCGAGCTCGTCGAGATCCAGCGCAAGGCGCTTTCGACGTGCGCGGTGCGGACGTCGCTCGACGCGCTCGACGCGGCCGACGCGGAGGATGAGATGAGCGACGCGCTCGAGGATCTCGGCGTGCCCGAACCGTGGCGGCTGTCCGAGCCGCTCGCCGGCGCGGGCGTCGATGCCGCGACGCTCACGCGGGTGTCCGAGCTCGCCGGGCCGGCGACGCCGGCGGCGCTGCAGTGGATCGCCGCTTCGCTGGCCGCGCGCAAACTGGCGGCCGAGCTGGCCGAGTCGACCAAACGGATGAGCTCGCTGGTGGCGGCGGTCAAGGCGTATGCCTACATGGACCGCGGCGCGACGGTCGAAGCCGACATCCACGAGGGCCTGGAGACGACCCTGACAGTGCTCGGCCACAAGCTCAAGCACACCCAGATCGACGTCGTGCGCGAGTACGACCGCTCGCTGCCGAAGCTGACCGTGCACGGAGGCGAGCTCAACCAGGTGTGGACGAACCTGCTCGACAACGCGATCCAGGCGCTCGGCGACGGAGGCACGATCACGATCGCGACCGCGCTCGACGGTCCGTGCGTGCGCGTGGACATCGCCGACGACGGTCCCGGCATCGAGCCGGCCGCGCGCGAGCGCATCTTCGACCCGTTCTTCACGACCAAGGACGTCGGCCAGGGCACCGGGCTGGGTCTCGACACCGCGCGGCGAATCGTCGTCCAGCGCCACCGCGGCAGCATCGACGTCGACAGTGAACCCGGGCGAACCGTCTTTCACGTATGGCTGCCGCTGCACGAGCGGGTCGCGGACTACCATCCGACTACGGTCGGCGATCGTCAGGAGAGCGCATGAGTACTGCCGAGATCTGCTCGCACCTCGACAGCGTCGAGGTGATCGAGATTCCCACTCGCGCGGAGGTGCCCGGCTGCGAGGAGTGCCTGAAGATCGGCGGCCGCTGGGTGCACCTGCGCGTCTGCCGCAGTTGCGGCAAGGTCGGCTGCTGCGACTCCTCGCCCAACAAACACGCCTCCGCTCACGCCGCCGCGGATGCCCACCCGATCATGAGCTCGATCGAGCCCGGCGAGGACTGGTCCTGGTGCGTGCTCGACAAGGTCGCGTTCGTGCTCGGCTAGGACGGCTGCGGCGTCGCCTGCTCGAGGTGACCCTCGACTGCCGTCCGGCCGCCGCGCCAGAGCAGCGCGTACGGCGTCAGCCACAGGGCGATCTCGGCAAAGCCCTCGCCACGCAGCGCGTACAGCCTGCGCTGTCCGGCGGTCCGCGACTCGACCAGGCCGGCTTCACGCAGGAGCCGCAGGTGCCGCGAGGTGTTCGGCTGGCTCAGGCCGGTCTGCTCGACCAGCTCGCCGACCGCCCTGGGGCCTCCGATCAGAAGGTCGAGGATCTCCCTGCGCGCCGGCTCGGCCACCACGTCAAACGCATTCATTCATGATAGATAATCAGGTCAATATATGTATGTCAAGACATATATCTGTTGATGGTCGATCCCACCGCGCCCGGTTCGTCCTACAGGCGACCATTATCCGCAAAAGGAGGCAGTGATGAAGTACTTGCTCCAGATTTACACCGAAGGCACCACGTCGGTGTGGGAGAGCCTTTCCGAGGACCAGCAGAACGCGGTGTCGGGCGAGTACTTCGCGATCAGCGAGGCACCCGGCGTCGAGGGTGGCGAGCAGCTTCAGCCGGCGAGCACCGCGACCACCGTGCAAGTCAAGGACGGCCACACGCTGACGACCGACGGGCCGTTCGCCGAGACCAAGGAGGCACTCGCTGGCTACTACTTGTTGGAGGCCGGCGACCTCGATGCCGCGATCGAGCTCGCCGCGCGGATTCCCGCCGCGCGTATGGGCGGGGCGGTCGAGGTGCGTCCGGTGGTGGAGCGCTGATCGAGCAGGTCTTCCGCGAGCAGTGGGGCCGCGTTCTCGCGAGCATGATCGGCTTCCTCGGCGACTTCGACCTCGCCGAGGAGGCCGCTCAGGATGCCTTCGCGCTCGCGTCCGAACGCTGGCCGCGCGACGGCATCCCGGAAAACCCGGGCGCATGGCTGATGGTCAGCGCTCGCAACCGCGCGATCGATCGCATCAGGCGTGAGCGCACGCTGGCCGCGAAGACCAAGTTGCTCGATCTGCCAGAAGCCGTCGAAGACGAGATGCACGAGACCACCAGATTCCGCGACGAGCGGCTCGAGCTGATCTTCACCTGCTGCCATCCGGCGCTCGCGGTGGACGCGCAGGTTGCGCTCACGCTGCGTGCTCTGGGCGGGCTCACCACCGAGCAGATCGCACGCGCGTTCCTGGTGGCAGACGCGACCATGGCCCAGCGTCTGGTGCGCGCTAAGCGCAAGATCAGGGACGCGGGCATCCCGTTCCGCGTCCCGCCCGAACACCTGCTGCCGGACCGGTTGACCGCCGTGCTCGCCGTGCTCTACCTGATCTTCAACGAGGGCTACGACGGTCACGGGGAGCTCGCCACCGAGGCGATCCGCCTGGGCGCCTCGCTGACCGAGCTGATGCCCGACGAGAGCGAGGTGTGCGGGCTGCTCGCGCTGATGCTGCTGAACGACTCGCGTCGCGACGCGCGCGTGCGCGAGGGCGAGATCGTGCTGCTGGCCGACCAGGACCGCGAGCTGTGGGACTGGGAGCAGATTCACGCTGGACGAGCGGCGCTCGAGCGCGCGCTGGCGCTGCGCGGGAGCGGCCCGTACGTGGTGCAGGCCGCGATCGCATCGCTGCACACCGGGGAGAGCAGCGACTGGCCGCAGATCGTCGAGCTGTACGGCGAGCTGGTGCGGATCACCGGCTCGCCGGTCGTCGAGCTCAACCGCGCCGTCGCGTTGGCCGAGGCCGAGGGGCCCGAGGCCGGGCTGGAGGCCGTCGATCGGCTCGAGCTCGGCGGCTATCAATATCTGCACGCGACGCGTGCCGAGTTGCTGCGACGCCTCGGTCGCGGGGCAGACGCGCGCGAGGCCTACCGGCGTGCACTCGAGCTCGTGCGCTCCGAGCCCGAGCGGCGGTTCCTGCAGCGCCGCCTGGCCGAGCTGTAGCCCGACGCTGAGCAGCGCGTCAGCCGTTGCGATCGCGGTTGCCGCTGCGGTCGCGCGCCTACGCGAGCAGCGCGTCAGCTGTTGCGATCGTGCGCAGATGGTCGGCGACGCCGGTCAGGCTCAGCAGTCGCTGGACCTGCTGGGTGCCGGGCGTGACCGCGAACTCGTGCCCCTGCTCGAGCGTGCGCTCGCGCAGCGCGAGGAGGATGCGCAGGCCGGTCGAGTCCATGAACTGCAAGCCCTCGAGGTCGAGCACGACGATCGTCTGCGCGTCGAGCCCTACACCGTCGATCGCGCTCTGCAGCAGCGGGGCGTTGGCCATGTCCAGTTCTCCCTCGAGGCGGACGATCAAGCGGTCCACCTCGAGAATGACATCGATACTCAGCTGGTCCCGGGCCCCCATCCCGCTTTATTTTACCTCTCGGCGTCGCCCACCGGGCCACGGAGGCGCGCGGCGAGCAGCGCGATGTCGTCGCGCGGGCGGCCGTCCGCGCGCTCGACGGCGTCCTGCGCGATCCGCTGCAGCAGGCCCGCCGGGGCAAGCCCGGGCGAGTCTCGGCAGAGCGCTTCGAGCCAGCCCCCGGTGGGCGGGCGGTTGGAGCGCCCCGCCTCGGGCAGCCCGTCGGTGTAGAGCAGCAGCGTCTCGCCCGTGCGCAGCTCGTCCTCGACCTCGTGGATCTCGATCGGGTCGAGCACGCCGAGCAGCGTCCCCGGAGCGCCGATCGGTCGCGGTGCGCCGTCTACGCCGATGATCGCCGGTTGCGGGTGACCCGCGAGTGTGACCGTCAGGCGTGCCCGCTCTCCGGGTCGCTCGAGCGTCACCAGGCATACGGTGCAGAGGTCCGCGCCCTGCGGCTGGTGGCGCAACGCCTCGTGCAGCGTGGCGAGCATCCCCCCCGGGGTCTGGCCGAGCATCGCCGCCGTGCGCAGGGTATGGCGTGCCAGCGCGGTCACGCCGGCGGCCCGCGGCCCCTTTCCGCACACGTCCCCGATCGCGAACAGCCAGCGCTGCGGGCCGTAGGAGAGCACGTCGTAGAAGTCTCCGCCCGCGTCGTTGAGCTCGCCGGCCGCGCGATACAGCGCCTCGATCTCGACTCCCGGAACGCTCGGCAGCGACTCGGGCAGCAGCGCCGCTTCGAGCACTTTCGCGATCCGTGTCCGCTCGGTGTATAGCCGGGCACTTTCCACGGCAGTCCCTGCGCGGCGCCCGAGTCGCTCGGCTAGTCCCAAGTCGGCATTCGACAGCTTGCGAGCCGAGTGCGAGGAGACGAGCGTGATCGCCCCGATCGTGCGCGTTGGGGCGGCCAGCGGCACGATGATCACCGATCGCGCGCCGATCGCGCGGAGCAGCTTCAGGTGGGCGTCGTCGCGCGCGTATGCGGCGAGGGCGTGCGGATCGATCTCGCTGTAGATGCGCGGCAGCCCAGTGCGGATCACCTCGGGCACGCCGAGCGGGTCCTCAGGCGCGGGGCGGTAGTCGCTGTCGAGCTGCTCCGCCAGCGCGAGCCCGGCCGGATCGCCGTGATGCACGGCCACGCGTTCGATCTCGCCGCTCTCGGCCAGGACGTCGACGGCGCACCAGTCGGCGATCTGCGGCACGGCCAGGCGCGCCACCTGCCGCAGCGTCTCGGCGTAGTCCATCGAGGACGCCAGCACGCGGCTGGCCTCCGCCATGAAGCTCTCCGCGAGCTGTGCCCGCTTGACATCGGTGATGTTCTCGAACACGTTCACCGCGAACAGGACGCGGCCGCTGTCCGGGTCGATGACGGGCGAGGCGCGCACGTTCAGCCAGCGCTCCTCCCCGGTCGCGCGGATGATGTTGCGCACCAACAGCGGCGCCGGGCGCTCGCCCGCGAACAGGCGTCTGCCCGGCATCCCCTCGAGGTCGAGCTCCCGTCCCTGCTCATCGAGCACCAGGAAGCGGGGCATGATCGTCCCCGGTGTCGCGCTCATCAGCTCGGCCGGCGAGCTCGCGCCGAGCAGGTCCGCGGCGGCCTGGTTGGCGAACACCATCCGGCCGCGCTTGTCCGTCAGGGTGATCGCCTCGGCGAGGTTCACGAGGATCGCCTCCAGGCGCTGCTCGACGCGGCGAACCTCCGAGAACAGGCGCGCGTTGTCGATCGCGAGCGCCGCTCGGCGCGCCAGCTCGCAGGCGAGGTCGAGATCGTGCTCGTCGTAGGGCTCGGTGTCGCCGAGCCGCAGGAGCGAGAGCGCGCCCAACGTGCGCCCGCGCGCGAGCAGCGGGGCGACCACGGCCGAGTGATAGCGGTGGTCGATCATGAAGCGCGCGTGCTCGGAGCCCTGGGCGAACGAGCGCATCAGCATCTCGTTCATCTTCGCCAGCAGCTCCGGCTCGCCGCTGCGGATGACGCGCGCCACAGGATGCCCGCCCGCGGGGTCGAGCGGGTAGCGCCGGCGCATCGTCTCCAGCGCCGCCGGAATCTGCGCGTCGGATGCCGCCACCGCAACCTCGCGGATCAAGTCGTCCTCGTCGCGCAGGTCGATCACGCAAAGGTCGGCGATCCGCGGGACGGTCAGCCGAGCCACTTGGTTCATCGTCGTGGCCAGATCGAGCGACGCGGCCATCACTGCCCCTGCCTCCACCAGCAGCTCCACGCCGACGGCGTACGGGCGCTGCGTCGCGTCGCTCATCGGCCGTCGATTCGCGTGGAGGCGTGCGTGCGTCGTGTCGAGGGAGGTTGGGAGGTCGTGGAACCGGGTATCCGCATGACTGATCCTCATGATTGCGGGTATCGCGGGATTCGTGCTGTCGTTCCTCTACGCGCTCGCCCGGCGTCCTCGCCGCGGAGCCGTCGTTCGAGAGCGTGTGGTCGAGCGTGAGCCCTATGAATAGGGGCTGGCGAATTTGATGATTAGCCCGCGAGGAACCGGGTAGACTTCCCACCAGGCAGCCTGTGGCGCGTCCACGGGGTTTGCGATCGGAAGGAGTCGAGGGATGCCCGCAATGGCCGTTACCTCACGATCCACAGCGACCGCCGGTCACGTCGCGGTCGACGATTCAGCTGAGCTGTTCCAGCGCTGGCAGCGCGACGGCGATCCAGCGGCCCGCGAGATCCTCGTCTCGCGCTACATGGGGCTCGCGCGCAGCCTCGCGCGACGCTACGGTCGCTCATCGGAGCCGTTCGAGGATCTCGCCCAGGTCGCCTCGCTTGGGCTGCTGAAGGCTTTGGACCGCTACGACGCCAGTCGCGGCTACCCGTTTGCGTCGTTTGCCGTGCCGACGATTCTCGGTGAGATGCGGCGCTACTTCCGTGACTCCGGTTGGGCGATTCACGTCCCACGCGGGGCACAGGAGCGCGCCCTGAAGGTTCGCGATGCTCAGGAGCACCTCGCCAACGAGCAAGGTCGTGCTCCGAGCGTTCACGAGCTGACGCAGTACCTCGAGTTCGACACCGAGCAGGTGATCGACGCGCTGCAGGCGATCCAGGCATACGAAACGCTTTCGCTCGATGCCCCGCGTCCCGGAACGGACGGCGACGTCGTCGCCTACGGAGACTCAGTAGGGCGCGAAGATGAGCGCTACGAGCTCGTCGAGCTCGATGCCACGATCACCGCCGTGCTCGCGCACATACCGGCACGCGATCAGTCGATCCTGCGCATGCGTTTCGTCGAGGATCTCACCCAGACGGAGATCGCGGAGCGCATCGGCATCTCCCAGATGCAGGTGTCGCGTCTGCTGCGTCGCTCTCTGGAGCAGCTGCGAACGCTCACCGATGCGGGCTGAAAGCAGCGACGCAACAGCGACGGAAGCTTTGATGCTCACCCGCCCGGCTTGGCGGATCCGGTCGATCAGCGCTGCTCGATGGCCGAGATTCCGAACGTCTGTCTGAGGCTTTCGAACAGGCCCGAGAACGTACTGGTCGTGCGCCAGGCGCTTACCGGGGTGGCCGACAGCCTCGCCCTCGACGCAATCGACGCAAACGACCTCAACACCGCCGTCACCGAGGCATGCAACAACGTCGTCCTGCACGCCTACGGCGGAGGCGAGGGCCCGCTCGAGCTCGATGTGTACGCGCTGGCAGGCGCGATCGAGGTGATCGTGCGTGACCGCGGCAGCGGGATCGTGCGCCGGGATGACCCCGAGGGGAGGGAGGCAGCTCACGATGGGATCGGTCTCCCGGTGATCAAGGCGTTGTCCCATCGATCGCGGTTCGTCTACGTGCCCGGCGGCGGCACCGAGGTTCGGATGGAGTTCGCGACCCCGCAAGCAACGGCGCTCAGGGTCCCGCCAGCGCAAGCGACGGCGCTCAGGGTCAGGCCAGATGGGCAGGTGGACGACTCGGCGGGCTGGGCGCCAAGGGTTTCCTCTGAGGCGATCGAGCTGAGGCTCGCGCCGAACGCCCTCGCGCGCGCCGTGCTCCCCCGCGTGCTGAGCACACTCGCCGCCCGTGCGTACTTCTCGACCGACCGCATCTCCGACGTCCAGCTCGTCGCCGATGCGCTGGCCGCCAACGCCGACGGCTCGATCAACGGGAATCATCTCGACGTCGGTGTGACGGTCGCACAGCGCTACCTCGAGCTGCGCATCGGGCCGCTGCGTTCCGGACAGGGCGAGAGCCTCGTCGCCGTCGCCGCGGATGGCCTCGCGCCGGTCGTCGAACGGCTCACCGAGACCAAACGAGTGGCACGCGAGGAGACCGGAGAGACGCTGGAGCTACGGTTCGTCGATCAGCGCTAGCGAGCGAGCGTCAGCGGCGCTGGCGAACGAGCGTCAGCGAAACGTGTGCGCGAGCGACGAGCTGTTGTGCCCGGAGCGCGGAGTGAAGGCGATCCGTAGCTTCAGGCCTTTGCCGTGGCCGTGCAGTGCGGCGCTCGTGCTCGAACTGAGCGGCACGCTCAGCTTGATCCGGCCGGCCTTTCGCACGCGGCTCTTCACGCGCGGGATGCCGCGCCCGGTGACGCTCAGACGCCCGGCTTCCGGCGCCCAGACGCTCAGCAGCAGGTGCGTAGCGCGAACCTTGTGGGAGACGAGCACGATCGCGCAGCCGCTGAGGGTGATCTTCGTGTTGTGCGCGATCCGCGCGCCGCTCTGCGCGATCAGCGTGGTCGGTGCCTGAAGGGTCGCGCCGCACAGGCGCGCGTTGGCGGTCAGCGCCGAGTTCGCGCCGACCGGCAGGCTGACCCTCACGCTCGAGACAGGGACGTCCGGGAGGCTTTCGAACGTCGAGGTGGTGATCCCGGCACGCGAGATGTGGGTATGGCCGACCAGCACGACCTCCACGCCGTCGCCGCGCAGGACGAGGTCGAGGTCGGGGAACGCGCCGCCGCCGTGGGAGATCAGGTAGGCGGGTCCGGTGAGCGTTCCTGGCAGCACGGGCGTCGTGACGGTGACGCCGCCCACCCGCGCCGCGCCTGCACACGATCCCGGTGGCAGGCCCACTTCGAAGCTGGCCACCGGGCAGGCTTTCTGCAAGGTCGTCAGGCGTGACGGCAGCTGCACCGGCAGCTGCAGCTGCACCTCGCGCAGGTTGGCCTGGTGGGGGCCCTGGGTGATCTTGACTTCGATGCTCGCGCCGCGGGCTTTCGAGGTTCTGCCGCCGACGATCACACCCAGGCTTGGCTTGAACGCGAGCGCATTGCAGCCGGCGACCTGGAACGGGCTGCTCAGGCTCTGGCCGGCGCCGAGCGTCGAGATCAGCGTCGATTCGGTCGCCAGCGGCGCGCAGTTGGTCGGGTTGAACACGAAATCGTGGCGGTTGACGGCGACGTCGAGGCTGCGCAGTCGAAGCGGCACGCCGCCGACGACCGTCGGCAGCGTGGCGGTCACGCCGACCCTGCCGCTGTACAGGCCGACGTTGATGCCCGCGCGCGTCACCACGTTGCCGAGGTCGTACGGACCGGCGAGCGCCGGTACCACGATCGAGAGCCCGTACGGAGTGCCGTCATACGGGCCGGTCAGGTACGCAGTGCCGGTGAACGCGTACGGTTCGCTGCCGGCGCCGGCGCTCACCGAGACCGTGCCGATCTGGCTGGCCTGTGGGCATGTGCCGGCGTTCGCGGCTGGCTCCCCGCACAGCGGGACCGACGGGATCGCGCCGAGCAGCCCGGGTGGCAGCGTGGTGGTGATCCGTGACGGGTACTGCTGCCCGCCGCCCCGCGCGAGGTTGAACGTAAACGGGCTGTAGGCGCCCGCGATCGCGGGGCTCTGCGGCGCGATGCTCTGCGCCAGGACGAACGGAAGCGGGGCGGCGCAGGCGCCACCGGACCCGTTGCCGTCGACGACGAAGCCGCTCGTCGCGGCGGTGGCCGCGGGCGCGCCGCCGTATGGGGCGATCGCGGCGCTCGGGGTGATCGCCCCGCACGCCAGGGGATTCGCCAGCGCGGCGCGCGGCCCACCATCGAAATGCAGCTGCAGATCTTCGACCGGGACCTGCGGCGCGCCGGAGAAGCTCGCCGTGAGGCGGCCCGTCTGGGCGTCCGCTTTCACCCGGCCTTCCAGGCGCAGCCCGACGCCGTACTGCGGTGCCTGGGCGATCAGGAAGATTCGGTACTCGCCACCCGATTCAGGCCCCTGGCCGGCTTCGGGGGCGCCGACGTACACGCCGCCGTTCAGGGCCCCGTCGGGGATGCCGGGGGCGTTGACGCTGACCGTGCCGATCTGCGACGCGCCCGGGCAGCCGCCGCCGTGAAACTGCTCGTCGCCGCACCCTTCCAGCCCGTGTGCGGCGGCCGGGTTCAGCGTCATGCCCTCCGGCAGCGCGACTTCGGCGCCCTGCACGTCCGGGGAGTCGGGCCTCGAGGGCTGGGTGGTGAACTGCGGGACGTGTAGATCGGCGCTCGCGCCATCCGGTTCGTCGGACTGACTCGTTCCCGGGCTCAGCGACAGCGAAGGGTTGAACGCGAGCTGGCTGCAGCCGGTCGCGAGGACGGGCGTTTCGTTGGCGCCCGCCAGGAACTGGCCGGGGTCCTCGTAGGAGTCGACATGCAGACGGGTGATCGGCTTGCTCGCACAGGCGCTCGGCAGCGTTATGAACGCCGTCGGCGTCCCGACGCCCGTGTGGGACTGCGGTACGCCCCAGAAGATCAGACGCGACTCGACGATTTCCGGCTGCTGGGGAATGTTCTGGATCTTGAAGAACTCGTGGTAGTCGCCGCTGGGAACGCCGCTCGTTTCGCTCGTTTCGGCTTCGCTCTGCCAGCTGATGCCACCTTCCAGGTACACGTGCCCCTGGAGGTTGAGCAGCGCCAACGTCGGGCTGGCGATTTCAACGCCGAACCGTGAAGGCTCGCCAGGCTTTCTCACCATGTTGTAGACCGGGAAGTGTTCGGTCACCGTTTCCTTGACGCCGATCGCGATTTCCGCAGTGCCGGTGGCTTCGTCTTCGCCCACCTGGCTTTCCGCCGGACACGCTTTGTCATCCGCGTTCAGCTGTTCTTCAGTACACAGCTGACTGGTCGCTTCGGGGTTGACCGCGAGGCCCGGCGGCAGATCGACGCGAACGTCCTTCACCCGCCCTTCCGGTTCCTTCCATTTTTTGACCAGCCCGACTTCCTTGGAGGCGAACGCGAAGTCGGTGATCCCGAAGTCCGGGTGACCGGCTGCCTGCGTGTAGAAGGCCGAGTGGGGGCCCGCGTCGGTGCAGTTCGATTCTGTGCACGTGCCGGCTTCCCACTTCGAGATCGAGAAGCCGTCCGCGGCGGCCGCCGGAAGCGACACCGCCGCAAGCACAGCTCCCGCGAACGCCGCCGCCAACCGTGCTCGTTTGCGCTCGTCGCTCACTGCACGCATCGCCCGCAGCTCGCTCAGTAGTTGGTCGGGGCCGTGCGATGGCTCTGCCCGAAGCGCAGACCGCCTCGCCCGACGCCGGCGATCAGGCTCGCGAGCAACGCCCCGGCGATCAGATACGCGAGCAGCGCGATGCCCCAGTCGATCGTGATCGCGCGCTTGGGATTGCCGTCGAAGCGGATCAGGCCGGTGAATGCCCCGGCGAAGAAGTTGGCGCCTTCGTGCACACCTTTGACGATCGTGTTCGCAGAGTTGGCGTCGACGTCGCGCAGCACGATCGCGAGCCCGATCAGCAGCGCGATCAGAACTGCCGCGCTCATCACGAGCCGGGCGAGCACCATCCCACCCGCACCCGCAGCACCGACAGCCGATGCGCCGGCGTTGCGGCTCCGCCGTGCGACCGAGCGACGCCTGCGCGCCGTACGAGCCGGCGACCGCCGGGGTTCCTCCAGCGCGGGTTCAGTGGCGCGACCTTCAACGCCGCCTTCACCGGGCGTCGTGCCTTCGTCTGTGGTTTCGTTCTCGACCGTGCCAGTTCGCCGATTCAGTCTCACCGTTCACATTCCTTTCATGGCGGGAGCAAACAAGTTATGGCGGGAGCAAACAAGTTATGGGGGGAGCAAACAAGTTATGGGTGGCATGCCGGTCGGCAAGCATTGCGGTCGGGACGCCCAAACCGGACCGGCATGCCACCGTGCCTGTTCCCTATATGAGCGACATCCGCCGGGGGAAGCGGCTGCCACCGCGGGAAGACACTGACCGGGTTTTGCCCAGCTTCGCGTCGGCCTAAACATCGATCCGGGATGCCTGGACGAGACATGCCGGTCCAGTCAAGGGGCCGGCGCGGCGGGCTCGCCCAGTCCGCTCGGCGTTTGGCTTGCTGTGAATCGGGGCATCTCAGCTTCAACGAGTTGCGTCGCGTATTTCACCTGTGACTTCAGGTGTGCGCGAGAACCCCATACGAATGGAGGTACGACAATGGTCGCTCTACTGGCTCTTGTACTGATACTGGCGATCTTTGGAGGCCTGGGTTTCGCCGCTCACGTGCTGTGGTACGTGCTGATATTCGCCGTGCTGCTGTGGCTGATCGGGTTCTTCGTCGGCGGCGGTGTCGAGGGCGCCGGAGGTAGACGCTGGTACGGCCGCTGACTGTGCGGCCTTCGTGTCCGTTGCTACCGTTGACGCGATGGGAACATGCGACTCTACGCCGCAGGATACGGCGCCTGATCGATCGCATGGCTCCACCGGCGCGCCCGTCTCGCTTCGAGCGGCGGAGTTCCGCCACGAGATGCTTCTCTACGCCGGAGATGACGGGTTCGTAGAGGGGACGCTCGGGCTCGTGTCGCGTGCGCTCGAGCGCGGGGCGGGCACGCTGGTCGCGGTTGGCGCGCGGCGGGCGAGCGCGCTGGCCGAGGCACTGGGCGATGAGGCCGAGCGGGTGTGCTTCATCGACATGCCCGAGCTCGGTCGCAACCCCGCGCGGATCATTCCCGTGTGGCGTGACTTCGTGCGCGAGCAGGCGGGCGGCGACGGAGGTGCGCTAGGCATCGGCGAACCGGTCTGGCCGGGTCGCAGCCCGGCGGAGCTTGGCGAGTGCGAGCGCCACGAGGCGTTGCTCAACCTGGCCTTCGACGATGGCCCCAGGTGGCATCTGCTGTGCCCGTACGACCTCGACGGGCTGGACGATCGCGTGCTCGAGGCGGCGCAGCACACGCACCCGCTGCTCGCGCGCGACGGCGCTAGCCGCGGAAACGACGAATACGCCCGTGGCGAGGAGCGTCCGCATCCCTTCCTCGGCACGCTCCCCGCCCCGCCCGGGTCGGTCGCGGAGGTGGCGTTCTCCAGCGGGAACCTTGCACGCGTCCGCGAGTTCGTCGCCGAGTTCTCCATGCGCGCTGGGCTGGGCGTGCAAGATACCGAGCAGCTGGTGCTGGCGGTCGACGAGCTGGCCAGCAACAGCATCCGCTACGGCGGCGACGCCGGCGTGCTGCGCTGCTGGTGTGAGCAGGAGCTGGTGCTGTGCGAGGTCGAGGATGGAGGACGTATCGAAGATCCGCTGGTCGGGCGGACCCGGCCGGAGCCCGAGGCGCGGGGTGGCCGCGGCGTGTGGCTCGTCAACCAGCTCTGTGATCTGGTGCAGATCCGCTCCGGGCGCACCGGCAGCGTCGTGCGCGTGCACAAGCGCCTGCGCGGAGTGCACGAGCGCCTGCGCTGGGGCCACGAGCGCCTGCGCTGAGGCCACGAGCGCCTGCGCTGAGGCCACAAGCGCCTGCGCTGAGGCGGGCGTTCAGCGTCGATCGACGAGCCGCAGCGACAGCAGCTCGCGCGTGCCCGAGCCTCCCGCGCGATGCGAATCGATCAGGCGCTCGATCAACGCCTGCATTCCGTCGGCCGCGCAGTCGGCGATCAGGCTGGCTGCTCCGCCTTGGTGCAGCGGTCCGATCAGCATCTCCAGCTGGTCCTGCGCGACGCTCATCTCGAAGCCGAGCTGGCCGGCGCCGGCTGACCCGTCGAGGTGCTCGAGTAGCGAGTCGGCCAGCAGCTGCGTGTCGGCGATCCGCTCTGTCGAAAAGCTCGCGCGTGCGGCCAGCGAGCACAGGACCCGCGGCAGCACGCTGCGGGCGAGCGGGGTCGGCGCGACCGCCAAGGTGGTCGTGTCCGCGTGCTCTGGTCGGGAGTCGTCGGTCAGCTCGAGCAGCTCGCGATCGGCTACCTGCTCGATCGTCGTGGCACTAGGCGTCGCGAACTCCATGTGCACCTCGGTGCCATCGCCGCCGAGGTCCCTCAGCTCGACGCTGTTCGACAGCGCGCGGATCATCGGCAGCCCGATCCCGCCGTCGGCCGGCTCGCTCGCCTCCATCCGTGGCCGGATGCCGTTGCCACGATCGCGCACCACGACCCGCAGGGCCTGCGGCGAGACGTGCATCTCGACCTCGAGCGGGCCCGCCGCGCCGTCGTAGGCGTGCAGGACGACGTTGTTGCAGGCCTCGGCGACGGCCGTGTTGATGTGGTCGAAGTCCCCGGGATCGAGCCCGAGCCCCTCGGCCAGTCCGGTGAGCGCCTGACGCACGAGCGCGACGTTCTCGGGCCGGTTGGAGAGCGTCAGGCGGACGTTGGGGAGTTCAGCCATCGTTCTCAAGCGCTCAGCACCGCACGGCGATACCGCTCGTAGCGGGGATTCTACGCCCCTGAGGCGGCGTTGATCTGGCCACAACGCGTTCATCTCGAGCACTCCTACCCGCACATGGCGCCGCTACGCTCAAACGATGTCCGGCGAGAACCCGCCCAGCGTGCGCGAGATACTGGCCGAGCGGACGGGTGAGGAGCTGGCACTCAACGACCGGTACTTGAACCCGCAGTTGGGCCGCATCCTACGCACGCTCGGGTTCGACAAGGTGTGGACGGGCGGGGAGGGGGCGTATCTGATCGACTCCGACGGCGAGCGCTACCTCGACCTGTTCGGCGGCTACGGGGTGTTCGCGATCGGTCGCAACCACCCCGAAGCGATCGCGGCCATCGAGCAGGTGATGGCGGCCAGGACCGGGAACCTGCCCCAGCTCGGCGTGACGCTGCTCAGCGGCGTCCTCGCCGAGCAGCTGCTCGCGCGCGCTCCCGGCAGCGTCGCGGCGATGGTCCCGGCCAACACCGGCACCGAGGCGGTCGAGGCGGCGATCAAGATCGCCCGCGCCGCCACCGGACGGCCACGCGTGCTGTATGCCGAGCACGCCTTCCACGGGCTGACGCTGGGCTCGCTGTCGATCAACGGCAACGCCGAGTTCCGCGACGGCTTCGGGCCGCTGCTCGCGGGCTGTGAGCCGGTCGGGTTCGGCGACCTCGAGGCACTCGAGCGGGAGCTCGCGCATGGCGACGTCGCGGCGTTCGTGCTCGAGCCGGTGCAGGGCAAGGGGGTGAACCTCCCGGCCGTGGAGTATTTGCCGGCGGTCCAGCGGCTGTGCCGTGAAGCGGGAACCCTGTTCGTGTGCGATGAGGTGCAGACCGGGATCGGGCGCACGGGGCGCTTCCTGGCGCTCGAGCACTGGGCCCTCGAGCCCGACATGGTTTGCCTGGCCAAGTCGCTGTCCGGCGGGCTCGTGCCGATCGGCGCGCTGCTCGTCTCGCGCTCGGCGTTCGACGCGGTGTTCGATGGCATGGAGCGCGCGGTTCGCCACGGCTCGACGTTCGGTGGTAACGACCTCGCGGCGGCGGCCGCGCTGGCGACGCTGCGCGTGCTCGAGCGCGAGGGCCTGGTCGCGCGCGCCGAGCGGCTCGGCGCGCTGCTGCTCGAGCTGACACGCCCGCTGGTCGATCGCTTCGAGGTCGTCAGCGACGTGCGCGGCTCGGGGCTGATGTGGGCGATCGAGTTCGGGCCCCCGGCCGGCGCGAGCGCGCGGCGGCTGTGGGAGACGGTCGAGCGCCGCCAGCCGGGCCTGTTCTCGCAGCTGGTTACGGTGCCGCTGTTCCACGAGCACCGGATTCTCTGCCAGGTCGCCGGCCACCACATGAACGTGATCAAGGCGCTCCCCGCGCTGACGATCGACGAGGCGGAGATACGCCGTTTCGCGGCGGCGCTGGAGCAGACGATCGCCGCCGCCGAGCGCTATCCGTCGGCGCTCGCGCGCTTCGGAGTACGCACCGGTCTGAGGACCGCGGGCATACGCCGCTAGCCTGTCGGCCGTGCTCGTTCTGAGAGATGACATCCGCAACGTGGCGATCGTCGCCCACGTCGACCACGGCAAGACCACGCTCGTGGACGCGATGCTGTGGCAGTCCGGGGCGTTCCGCGTCGGTCAGGACGTGGCCACGCGCGTGCTCGACTCGATGGATCTCGAGCGCGAGAAGGGGATCACGATCCTCGCCAAGAACACCTCGCTGCGCTACCGGGATGTAAAGCTGAACATCATCGACACCCCCGGCCACGCCGACTTCGGCGGAGAGGTCGAGCGCGGCCTGACGATGGTCGACGGCGTGCTGCTGCTGGTGGATGCCTCCGAGGGACCGCTGCCGCAGACGCGCTTCGTGCTGCGCAAGGCGCTCGAGGCGAAACTGCCGGTGATCCTGGTGGTCAACAAGGTCGACAGGCCCGACGCGCGTGTCGCGGAGGTCGTCGACGAGGTGTACGAGCTGTTCCTCGATCTGGACGCCGACGAGCAGCAGATCGACTTCCCGATCGTCTACTGCAACGCCAAGGCAGGGGTGGCATCGCTGCACTACGAGCCTGGGAAGGAGCTGGAGGGGAGCGATCTGGCGCCGCTGCTGGACCTGCTGCTCGAACGGATACCCGCGCCGATGTACGACCCCGAGCATCCGCTGCAGGCGCTCGTGACGAACCTCGACGCCTCGCCGTACGTCGGGCGCCTGGCGATCTGTCGCGTGCGCCACGGCACGATCCGCAAGGGCCAGCAGATCGCGTGGTGCCGCGCCGACGGCTCGATCCAGCGGGCGACGGTCGCCGAGCTGTACGTGACCGACGCGCTCGATCGGGTCGATGCCCCGGAGGCGGGGCCGGGGGAGATCATCGCGGTCGCCGGGATCGCCGAGGTGACGATCGGCGAGACGCTCGCCGACCTGGGCGATCCGCGGCCGCTGCCGGTGATCACCGTCGACGAGCCGGCGATGTCGATCACGATCGGCGTCAACAGCTCGCCGCTGGCGGGCAAAGACGGGGACAAGATCACCGCCCGCCAGATCAAGGCGCGCCTGGATCAGGAGCTGATCGGCAACGTGTCGCTGCGCGTCTCAGAGACCCAGCGCCGGGACACCTACGAGGTGCAGGGCCGCGGGGAGCTGCAGCTCGCGGTGCTCGTCGAGATGATGCGTCGCGAGGGCTTCGAGATGACTGTCGGGCAGCCGCATGTGGTCGAGCGCGAGATCGACGGCAAGCGCAACGAGCCGGTCGAGCGCCTGTCCGTGGACGTCCCGGAGGAGCATGTCGGCACGGTCACGCAGCTGCTGGCCGCGCGCAAGGGGCGGATGGAGCACATGACCAACCACGGCATACCCCATGCGGGGCACAGGCCGGCTTGGGTGCGGATGGAGTATCTCGTGCCGGCGCGCGGGCTGATCGGGTTTCGCACTGAGTTCCTGACCGAGACGCGCGGGACCGGAATCATGCACCACGTGTTCGACCGCTGGGAGCCGTGGGCGGGCGAGCTGTTGACGCGCAACTCCGGCGTGCTCGTCGCCGACCGCCGCGGCGAGACGGTCACCTTCTCGCTGTTCACCCTGCAGGAGCGCGGCTCGTTGTTCGTTGGACCCGGGGAGGAGGTATACGAGGGGATGATCATCGGCGAGAACTCGCGCTCGGAGGACCTGGACGTGAACCCCGTCAAGGAGAAGCACCTGACCAACATGCGCTCATCCACTTCGGATGTGCTCGTGCGCCTGGACACGCAGCGCAAGCTGACGCTCGATGAGGCGCTTGAGTTCGTGCGCGAGGACGAGGCTGTCGAGGCGACGCCCGCTTCGGTGCGCATGCGCAAGGTCGTGCTGCCGAAGGTCGATCGACTGAAGGCAGTGCGGGCGGCGCGCAAATGACGATCGGCACGGACTCCCCCGCGTGAGCGGGACCGCGTGAGCGGGACGGCGTGAGCGGGACGGCCGCGCCGCAGCTGCATCACGCCGCGGAGGGGTCGGCGCAGATCGAGCTGGCCGGCCTGAGCAAGTCGTTCGCCGGACCGCACGGTCAGATCAGGGCGGTGCGGGGGATCGATCTGCGGATCGCGGCCGGGGAGACGGTCGCGCTGCTCGGTCCCAACGGAGCGGGCAAGTCGACGACGATCGACATGCTGCTCGGTCTGCTGGCGCCGGACGCGGGCACGGTCTCGGTGTTCGGCCGCCCGCCACGCGACGCGGTCGCACAGGGCCGGGTCGGCGCGATGCTCCAGACGGGCGACCTGATCAGGGATCTGTCGGTACGCGAGCTCGTCGCGATGATGGCCGCGCTGTACCCCGCGCCGCTCGACATCGATCAGGTGCTCGAGCTGACCGGGGTGCAGGAGATCGCCGACCAGCGCACGCAGAAGCTCTCAGGCGGGCAGTCCCAGCGAGTCCGCTTCGCGGTCGCGCTGGTCAGCAACCCGCAGTTGCTGGTGCTCGACGAGCCGACCGTCGCGATGGACGTCGAGGGACGACGCTCGTTCTGGAAGACGATGCGCGCGTTCGCCGCCGGCGGTCGCACGATCGTGTTCGCCACCCACTACCTCGAGGAGGCCGACGCGTACGCCGACCGCGCCGTGCTGATGGCGCACGGGGAGATCGTCGCCGACGGCCCCACGACGGAGATCAAGGCGATGGTCGGCCTGCGCACGATTCGCGCGACGCTGCCGGATGTCGATGCCGAGGCGCTCGCCGCGCTGCCCGGCGTCAGCGACGCCGAGCGCCGCGGCGAGGCTGTGGTGCTGTCGTGCGCAGACTCCGATGCGGCGATCAGGGCGCTGCTCGCGGCGTTCCCGGACGCGCGCGACATCGAGATCGCGGCCGCCGGCCTGGAGCAGGCGTTCCTGACCCTGACCGCGGAGCAGGACGCCGAGGAGCAGGGCGCCGAGGAGCAGCCCGCCGCCGAGCGGCCGTGGGGGCCGAGCGTCAACCGATGAGCCCACTCCCCTACACCCGCTACGAGTTGCTGCGGACCGTGCGCAACCGACGCTTCTTCCTGCTCGCGCTCGGATTTCCGCTGGTGCTCTACTACCTGATCGCCGGCCCGCAGCGCAACGTCGAAAGCCTCAGCGGCTCGGGCGTCTCGGCGCCGCTCTACTACATGGTTGGGCTCGCCTCGTTCGGGATGATGAGCGCGATGCTCTCGAGCGGCGCTAGGATCGCGACCGAGCGCGCTGCGGGCTGGACGCGCCAGCTGCGCATCACGCCGCTCACGCCGCGCGCGTACTTCAGCGCGAAGGTGTTGACCGCGTACATGATGGCGATGCTGACACTCGTCCTGTTGTACGCGGCTGGGGTGTCCTTGGGGGTCAGCCTGCCGGCCGGCCACTGGCTCGAGATGACCGGGCTGATCCTGATCGGCCTGGTCCCGTTCGCGGCCCTCGGGATCCTGCTCGGCCACCTGCTGACCCCGGATGCGATCGGGCCGGCGATCGGCGGCGGCGTGTCGCTGCTCGCGTTCCTCGGTGGGACGTGGTTCCCGCTGAGCAGCGGCTTCCTACGCCAGCTCGGCGAACTCCTGCCCTCCTACTGGCTCGTGCAGGCGAGCCACGTCGCGCTCGGCGGGCACGCCTGGACGAGCAAGGGATGGCTGGTGATGCTCGTCTGGACGATCGTGCTCAGCAGGCTCGCGATCTGGGCCTACCGGCGGGATACAGGACGCGTGTAGCCGAGCTGTGAACCTCTGTTGGGAGTGCCGCCGCAGACCTACGACTGACGATAGGGTACCGCCATGATCCGAGCCAGCAGAGCGGCTCTCGCCGGGGCGATCGCCGTGTCGGCGATCGGCGTGGCCTTCGCGTCGCCGATCCCAGACGCGCTCGCGGCGAAGTCCGAAGCGTCGACGCATTTCCCGCTCGAGAGCGTCCAGATCTATGAAAAGCAGCTCGCCGGCGGTCAGATCAAGGTCGCGCGGTTCAACGCAAAAAAGCACTCGCTGCACCTGACGCTGAACGACGGAAGCAAGGTGCGCGTGGTCTATCCGCCCCAGCAGCGGGCGAAGTACGCCGCGGCGCTCAAGGCGGCCGGCGTGACGATCTCGGCAAGCAAGGCGCCTTCCCCTTCGCACAAACGCCGCTACATCTTCGGCGGGATCGCGCTCGTTGTGCTGATCCTGCTCGCGATCGGTGTCGTGCTCGTGGTTCGGCGCAAACGCGCCAACGACGAATAGCGCCTATCGGCGCTCGGGTGGATGACGTGCTGGTCGGCAGCCCTCGCCCATGGTCGGGTCGCCGATCGCGGCTCTCGCCCAGGGTCAGGTGATGAGTTCGCCGATCGCGGCCCTCGCCGAGGGAGCTCCCGCGCGCCTTCGCGCACCCCTTCTCTGATCTAAGAACAAGACTCAGTCTTGATATTGTGGCGCGCTGTGATCGTGAACCGGCATTGCACAGCCCGGCATCCGACCGTCGGTGCCCGGATCGCGGCTGCCCTGGCGATCGTCGCGACGGCCGCCGTGGCACTTGGCTGCGGGAACGGGACGTCCGGTGTCACCACGACCGGAGACGGCTCGATCCTGGCGGTCGGCGCGGAGAGCCAGTACGCGAACGTGATCGCCCAGGTCGGCGGCTCCTACGTGAAGGTCGCATCGGTCGAGAACAACCCGAACACCGATCCGCACGCGTTCGAGGCCAGTCCGAGCGTCGCCCGCACGGTGGGGGCGGCGCGGCTGGTCGTGCAGAACGGGCTCGGATACGACAGCTTCATGGAACGCATCGAGTCCGCCACGCCGAGCTCCGCGAGGAAGGTGATCGACGCGCAGAAGCTGCTCGCGCTGCCGGACTCCACCGCCAACCCGCATCTCTGGTACCGGCCGCAGACGATGCCCGCGGTTGCCAGAGCGATCACGGCCGACCTGTCGGCCGTGCAGCCGTCGCACGCCGCGTACTTCCATGCCAACGCGGCGGCCTTCGAACGATCGCTCACGCCCTGGCATCACGCGCTCGAGCGGTTCGCAGCTGAATATCCGCACGCACCCGTGGCCACGACCGAGCCCGTTGGCAACTACATGCTGGAAGCGGCCGGGACGCGCAACCTGACGCCGTTTCACCTGCAGGCGGACATCATGAACGGCGTCGACCCGGCGCCTCAGGACGTGACGCTGCAGGAAGACCTGCTCGCCGATCACAGGGTAAAGGTCCTGCTCTACAACCAGCAGGTGACCGACTCGCTGACCGAGGCGTTCCTGGAAGCGGCCAAGCACAGCGGCGTGCCGGTCGTCGGGGTCTACGAGACGATGCCCGCGGGCTATGACTACCAGTCGTGGATGTTCGCCGAGCTGCGTGCGCTGCGCCGGGCGGTTGTCGCGAAGCAGTCCACCGAGAAGCTGTGATGGCCGTCGATCAGGAGATCCTGTCCGTCCAGCAGATCAGCGTGCGGCTGTCCGGGCGCGAGGTGCTGCACGAGGTCGATTTCGCTATCCGCCCAGGCGAGTTCACCGGCCTGATCGGGTCGAACGGCGCCGGCAAGACGACGCTGTTTCGCACGATCCTCGGTCTGCAGGCGCCGAGTGCCGGCAGGGTCCTGCTCGACGGACGGCCGCGCTCGCGGCGTAACCCGCTGATCGGCTACGTGCCACAGAAGTTCCTGCTCGATGAGGACATGCCGCTGCGCGCGCGCGACCTCGTCGGGCTCGGCATCGACGCGCATCGGCTCGGCATCCCGCGTCCGTCACGCGCGCGTCGGGCCCGGATCGAGGAGATGCTCGACGCGGTCGGCGCGAGCGACTTCGCCGACTCGCGCGTCGGCCAGCTCTCGGGGGGCGAGCAGCAGCGCGTGCTGATCGCGCACGCGCTGATCGGGCGCCCCAAGCTGCTGCTGCTCGACGAGCCGCTCGCCAACCTCGATCTGCGCAGCGGACAGGAGGTCGTCAGGCTGCTCGCCCGGATCACCGGCGAGCTCGGGATCGGCGTTCTGATCAGCGCGCACGAGATGAACCCGCTGCTGCCGGTGATGGACCGCATCGTCTACATCGCCGGCGGTCGCGCGGCCAGCGGGAGCACCGAGCAGGTCGTGCGCGCCGACGTGCTCAGCGCGCTGTACGGACATCACGTCGACGTTCTGAACGTGCACGGACGTGTGTTGGTGGTTGCCGGCGCCGGAGACGCCGACGATCTACACGGGCACGAGGGCGTGTTCCCGAACTTCGAGCTCGGTTCGTGAGCGTCATCGCATCCGCGACTGCGTCGGGGTTCTTCTCGAGCGAAGCGGTGCGCGTGGCGCTGCTCGTCGGCGCGGTCGTGTCGGTCGTGTCGGGGACCGTCGGCGTGTTCACCGTCGTGCGCGGGCAGTCCTTCGCGGGCGAGGCGCTCGGCGACATCGGGACCGCCGGCGGATCGGGGGCCTTCCTGGTCGGGGTTGGGCCGCTGTGGGGGTTCGTGGCGATCGACATCGCCGCCGCCGCGGTCATGGAGCTGATCGGCGTCCAGCGGCCGCGTGGGCGGGACGTCGCGACGGGCATCGTGCTCGGCGCCGGTCTCGGCCTGGCGGCGCTGCTGCTGTACCTCGATACGACGTTCAACAACACCACCGGCGCCACGGTCACGATCCTGTTCGGGTCGGTGTTCACGATCGCTCCGGAGACGGTGCCGCTGATCGTGGCGCTCGCCGTGGCGGCGCTGGGGATCGTTGCGCTGTTGTATCGGCCGTTGCTGCTCAGCTCGATGAGCGCCGAGATGGCCGCTGCGCGCGGGATTCCGGTGCGTCGGGTGGGTGCCGTGTACCTGCTCGCGCTGGCGCTGGCCGTCGCGCTGGCGGCGATGACGATCGGCACGATCCTCAGCACCGCGCTGCTGATCGGACCCGCGGCGACGGCGCTGCGCTTGACCAGGCGACCGGGCGTGGCGATCGCCGTGGCGGCTCTCGTGGGCGTCGGCTCGATGTGGCTGGGCGTCCTGCTGGCCTACGAGAGCTACTACTGGCCTCCCGTGGGCACCGGTTGGCCGGTCAGCTTCTTCGTCGTCACGCTGATCTTCATCGGCTACCTGCTCGCAGGCGTGCTCGCGAGGAGCGGGAGATGTTCTCGGGCTTCATGATCAACGCGTGGGCGGTCGCGAGCATCGTCGCGGTCGTCGCTGGCCTGGTCGGCTTCTTCACCGTCCTGCGCGGCTCGGCGTTCGTCGCCCACGCCGTGCCCAACGGCTCGTTCGCCGGGGCCGCCGGCGCGAGCCTCGTGGGGATCAGCACGCTCGTCGGGCTCGGAGTCTTCTCGCTGCTCGGCGCGCTCGGCATCGGCTGGCTCGGCCGGCGGGGCCGGCACGACGTGGTCACGGCGCTCGCGCTCGTAGTGATGCTCGGGCTCGGCTCGCTGTTCCTGAGCTTCTCCGTCGAGTACGCGCCGCAGGTCTACTCGCTGCTGTTCGGAGAGGTGCTCGGGGTCTCCAGCACCGAGGTGGCGCCGACCGCCGCGCTGGCCGTCGTGTGCGTGTTCGCAGTAGCGCTGCTGTATCGGCCGCTGATGATCTCCTCGGTGCTGGCGGAGGTCGGCGAGGCGCGCGGGGTCAGCAGCTTCCGCATGGAGCTGTGCTTCCTGGTCACCGTCGCGCTTGCGAGCACGATGACCGTGCCAGTCGTGGGGACGCTGTTGATCTTCAGCCTGATGATCGGCGCTCCGGCCGCCGCCCGCTGCTTCACCGATCGGCCGGGCGCGGCGATCGCGCTGTCGGTCGCGATCGCGCTGGTCACAGTGTGGAGCTCGATCGCCGCGTCATATGAGACCGACTACCCGGTCGGCTTCTTCGTCGGCACCCTCAGCGCCGTGGCGTACGCGATCGGACGCGTGTCGGCGGCCCGGCGGCGCACAGCCGCGACGGCTACCGCGCAGACCCATGCGCTGGCGTCTCCACAGCCTGATGCGCCGGCGTCTCTACCATCTCAAGATGAGCTCTAGCACCGCCTCGGAGAGCTGGGTCGAGCGCGCGCAGCGCGAGTTGGCCGCCGCGGGCCACAAGCGCGGTGGCGCGCGCCGCGCGCTGCTGGAACTGCTCGCCGAGCAGGAATGCGCGCTGACCGCGCTGGAGATCGAGGATGCGCTGCGCGCACACGGCTCCACTCGCACACCGGCGGGCAGCGTCAGTAGGGCGAGCGGCGTCAGCAGGGCGAGCGGCGTCAGCAGGGCGAGCAGCGTCAGCAGGGCGAGCGGCGTCAGCAGGGCGAGCGTGTACAGGATCCTTGACGAGCTCGAGCAGCTGAGGCTGGTCCAGCGCGTGGAAACGGGGCAGGCAATGGTTCGCTACGAGCGCGTCAGCGAGCACGAGCACCACCACCATCACCTCGTGTGCGACGAGTGTGGTGTGGTGATCCCGTTCTCCGACGCCGACTTGGAGCGGGCAATCGGCGAGCTGAGCGCGAAGGTCCCGTTGCGGGTCTCCGAGCACGAGATCGTGCTGCGTGGGTCCTGCCAGGATTGCGACGCCTAAGACGTTTGGGGTTGACGACTATGCTTCGCCGCCTTGGCGGCCAACGGTCTCGAGGAGCGGATCGCGGAGTTCCCATGGTGGAACTACCGCTTCGAGTTCGACAACGGCGTGAGTACGCCGGTATCGGCGAAGAGCACGATCAATCGCACTGAGCAGCGACGCAGGTATTTCTTCGCAGCGCTGCTGGAGGCAATGGGTGGGTCGTTGCGGGGTCGCCGGGTACTCGATCTCGGCTGCGACGCCGGCATGTGGTCACTCGACGCGATCGACGCGGGGGCCGACTTCGTGCTCGGGATCGATGGTCTGACGATGCCGATCGAGCAGGCGAACCTCGTGTTCGAGACGAAGGGAGTCGATCCCGCGCGCTACCGCTTCGAGCACGCGGATGTCTTCGAGTATCAGTTCGCCGAGCGGTTCGACGTGGTGCTCTGCCTAGACCTGATCGACCAGGTGGCAAAGCCCGTCGAGCTGTTCGAGATCATCTCGCGGGTCGGTGCGGAGGTGGTCGTGATCGAGACGGCTGTGTCGCTGAGTGCCTACAGCTACTTCGAGGTCTCGCGGCTGCAGGACCCGCTGTACGTGGGCGAAGAGCGGCTGGTGCTGTTGCCCACGCGCGACGCGTTGATCGATCTCGCTCGTGAGTTCGGGTTCACGACGGTGCCGCTCGCCCTGAACATGACCGACTACACGGGTATGGAGGACTACCGTCGCGGCCGGCGGCTCGCGTTCGTCTGCTCGAAGGGACCGAAGCTGGATGGTCTCGCCGTCGAGCGCGAGCGGCGGATCGGATCTGGGTGGATCGAGATGCTCAGCCGCGGGTGGGAGCGGCTTCGGGGGTAGGAGCGGCTTCGCGGCTCCGAGCGGCTTCGCGGCTGACGCTCAGCCGGCTGCGACCGCGTCCGGCGTCAGCTCGGCTGCGGAATCGCTCTCGACCGGTGGGTCGGGCCGTCCCCATAGATAGGTGGCGACGCAGCCGAGCGAGAACACGGCCACCACCAGCAGCACGGGGCCGGAATCCTCGACGAGTGCTCCGACGACGCCCGCTGCGAGCCCGCCGGCGAGTGTCGCCAGCCAGGCCGGATCGCGGCAGACAGGGGCCAGCAGACGATCGCGCCTGTACAGCCCGACACCGGCGTAAAGCAGCGCGAGGGCGGCTGCCACCGGCATCGCGTGGTTGTGCAGCTCGCCCCAGGCAGCCGAATAGCGGCGGACTATCAGGTCGCGCAGGTCGCCCGCCGAACGAGCGTGCAGGACGCTGCCGGTGAAATGCCCGCCGCCGTGGGCCGTCGCGAGGTCGATCGCGGCCAGCGCCGCCAACCCGGCAACCGGAGCGATCAGCACGACCAGCGTGCGCCGGCGGGTGACAGCGCCTGCGAGCAGCATCACGGTGGCCACGGCGAACGCGAAGCTGACGAGGATCACGCCGCCGACACCCGCGCCGATCCTGGCTGAGCCCTCCACGACAGCGAGCAGCGCCCCGGCGCCGGCCATCGCCAGCGCCGCGCGAGGACCGCGCACAGCTGGGTACAGCGCGGCTGCGACGGCCGCCAGCACGAGCACCGCCAGCCCGGACTTCAACTCGTTGCCGATCCCGTAGAAGCGAGCGCCGAGGATCGGGTTCGGCCCGAGCAGCGAGCGCATCAACAGCTGTGTGCCGGCTAGCGCGTCCACGGTGAGCGCGAGGATCGCCACGACCGCTGGGGCGATCACGGCGCGCGGCCACGGGAGCAGCAGGTCGGTGACAACGCCGAGCCCGAGGCAGGCGAGCACGATCGTGACGTACTCGACCGGGGCGCTCGGCTCGAACGCGGCCGGGATCAGCACCGCGACAGGCGCCCACATGACGGCGACTGCGCCCGCGCGCATCGCCCGAGCGCGGGCGCGCGGCCACGGCGAGGCGATCAGCAGAAGCAATGCCCACGAGCACAGCAGCCACCCGAGCGCGCTGAGCCGACGACCGCCGACTACGTGCAGACGGCGCATCAGCGCGTTCAAGTCCGAGGTGCGCAACGGCCCGTCGGTCTCGATCGGCTCACCGCGCATGTCCGCGGGGGTCGCCAGCCCGAGATGGTCGAGGATCGTCGGCCCGAGGTCGACCGCCGCGATCAGACCGCGCTGGCGCGTGCTCGATGAGCTCAGCTCGTGGGCGCCGCCGCCGCGCAGTCCCGCGGCGGCGGCCCACAGCAACTCATGGCCGGGCGCGTCGGGAGTGCGCTGCACGACGAGCAGCAGTTCGCCTGCGGCGCGTCGCGCGACCAGCGTGCGCAGGTCTGCCAGGCCGGGGGTACCCGGAGGAAGATCCACGACGACCAGGAGATGCCTACGTTGGAGCGCTGTCGTGCGTTCCAGCAGTGTGCCCGGCGCGCCGAGCGACAGTGCCGCGATCCGCCCGTCGCGGTCGGCCGCCGCGACGCCGTCGATGTCGTCTGCCGCCGCGGTCCCGGCGTAGCCCGCGCCAGCGATCCCGGCGTAGCCCGCGCCGCCCGGAAGCTCGCCGGCCAGCAGGCCCGGACGCAGCAGCTGCGGCGCCTGCTGCGCCCTTCGTCGTGCCGCGGGCCAGCCTGTGACCAGCGCTCCGGCCCCGGAGCGCTGCAGCGACAGCTGCGGTGGGCTGCTCGTCGGATAGGCGGACGCCGCGATCCGCGCGCCCTGGGTGACGTCGAGCAGGAACTGCGCGCTGGAGTAGCCGCCCTGGGTGGCGGACATGATGCCCACGGACAGGCCGGAGACGCTCGCCAGCGTCGAGACGTCCGCCGGCAGGAACACGAGCAACGCCGAGCGCCCGGGCGCGGCCGCCGACGGCCGGGCGCCGAGCGCCGCTGCGGCCGCCGACGGCCAGGCGCCGAGCGCCGCTGCGCACAGGAGGCCCAGCGCCGCACACCGCCGTGTTGGACTCAGACCTCTGCTCCCTCTGTTGCGGCGTCCGCTCGTGCGCGGGGCACGCCGGCCGGGCTGGGGTCCCTGCGCCCGTCTGCTGTGCCTTCTTCCCGTGGCAGCGCACCCTCGATGTTCAGCCGCGGCAGCAACCGGTCGAGCCATGTAGGGATGCTCCAGGTGACGCTGCCGATCACGTGCAGCGTGGCCGGCAGCAGCAGGCAGCGGACGACGAGTGCGTCGAGGAACACGGCGCTGGCGAGGCTCAGCCCGAACTCCTTGATCACGCGGTCTTCGCCGAGCATGAACGACAGGAACACGCACACCATGATCGCCGCGGCGGCGGTGATCACGCGGCCCGTCAGCGCGAGCCCCTCATTGACGGCCCGGGAATGTTCATGCGTCTGCGCCCACCGCTCGTGGATACGCGAGATCAGGAAGACCTCGTAGTCCATCGACAGGCCGAACACGATCGCGAACAACATCACCGGGATGAACGACTCGATCGGTCCCTTCTGGACACCCATCAGGCCCCCGAACCAGCCCCACTGGAAGATGATCACGATCACGCCCAGCGACGCGCCGATGCTGAGCAGGTTCATCACCGCCGCCTGAAGCGGGATCACCAGCGAGCGGAACACGATCAGCAGCAGCAGCGCGGACAGCAGCACGACCACGCCGATGAACAGCGGCAGCTTTTCCGACAGCGTGGCTGCGAAGTCGACCGCGCCGGCGGTCACGCCGCCGACGTACACGTTCATCCCGGTGCGCGCGGCAACCGGCGGCAGGACGTGATCACGTAGGCGCGAGACGAGCTGGGTAGTTGCGTAGGCCTGCGGCGAGGAGTGCGGATAGACGGTGATCGTCGCGACATCGCCGGCCGGGTTGAGCTTCGCGGGTGTGACCGATACGACGCCCGGGGTGGCGGAGATCGCCGCGCGCAGCGCAGCCACCGAGCTCTGGCCAGCATCGACGCCCGTCAGCAGCACGCCGTCCTTGGTGGCTTCGCGTTGCGGGTTGGGGACCTTCGCCACGACCAGCAGCGGGCCGTTGAAGCCCTGTCCGAAGCCTTCCGCCAGCAGCTCGTAGGCTCGATGGGTCGTCTGGCTCGAGGGGTCGTTCGAGGCGTCGCTGGAGCCGAGCCGCAGCGCGAGCGCCGGCGCGGCGATCAGCAGCATCGTCAGCGCGGCCGCGGTCGCGATCGTCTTCGGCCGGCGCTGGACGAAAGCGCTCCAGCGAAGCCACGTCTGCCCGGCGCCCGCCGGCTCGGGTGTGCCGGAGGCGGGCGTCGCGGGCGAGGCCGGCTCCGAGCGGCGCTCAGCGGCGGCCGCGGCGCGAGCGCGAGCGCGGCGTCCGCCGATCGCCACCCGCGCACCCGCGATCGTCAGCAGAGCAGGCAGCAGTGTGAGCGAGGCGAGCATCACTAGTAGCACGCCGATCGAGGCCGAGATCGCGACGCCGTAGAGGAAGTCGACGCCCAGCAGCATCATCCCGAGCAGGGCGATCACGACCGTCGAGCCGGCGAACAGGACCGCCCGCCCGGCCGTGTCGATCGCCTGCACGACCGACTCGCGCGAGTCGTGGAAGGTCGGACCCGGGGTCGCATACGCCTCGCGGAAACGTGTCAGGATGAACAGCGCGTAGTCGATCCCGACCCCGAGCCCGATCATCGCCGCGAGCTCCGAGGAGAAGTTCGGCGTGTCGACGACGTGTGTGAACAGCGCGATCGCTCCGAGGCCGGTGCCGAGCCCGAACAGCGCGGTGACGATCGGCAGCCCCATCGCCGTCAGCGAGCCGAACGTCAGCAGCAGAACGACGATCGCCGCGAGCAGACCGACGGCGGTGGACAGCCCGAAGCCGGCCTGCTGGGTGGCCTCGATCGCCTGTCCTCCCAGCTCGACCTGGAGGCCAGGCCGCTCGGCTGCGCGCGCGACCTGCACGACGCGTTCGGGCGCACTCTTCGGCAGCAGGTTGGCTTTTTCGTCGAACACGACGGTCGCGAACGCGATCTTTCCGTTCGCCGATATCGACCTGCCGGCCGCGGCTCCGGCGTATGGGCTGATCACGCCGGCGACGTGCGGCAGCTTCGCGACTTCGTCGAACATCGCGTTCATCCGCGCGCGCACGGCCGGGCTCCGGACGCTGCCCGAGCTGACCTTGTAGACGATCGTGTCGCGGTCGCCGGCCTGCGCGGGGAAGCTGTGCTCGAGCAGGTCGGAGGCGCGCTGAGCGTCGGAGTTGGGCAGTGTGAAGTTGTTCGAGTAGTTCGTGCCGGCCGATTGGGCGAACGCGTTGACGGCGACCAGCAGGACGATCCACCCGATCACGACGTACAGGCGGTGAGTGGTTGACCAGCGGGCGAGTTTCAGCACGGCGGGCTCCAGACGGCTCGGCGGGGACGGGGACGTCAACGGCGGTGGCTCAGCTGGCCAGGTGCCCCGGCACGCCGAGGACACAGACAAGGGTAGCTACCCGTTCAGTTGATACCCGTTCAGTTGACGCTAGGGTCGAGTGGCATTCGGGCGATCAGCGCGTAGCTTCCACCCTTGCGCGTAAGTACGCCGCTCCACAGGTCCTCGGGAGTATCGGTGAAGACGTCCTGCGGCTGTGCGGCGTCGGTGATCCAGTCGCCGTCGGCGAGCTCCGTCTCGAGCTGTCCGCGCCCCCATCCGGCGTGTCCCGCGTATACCCGGCGGCGCGCGGTTGCCTGGGCGAGCTCCTCGATGCCCGCGTCCGGCGCCGGGAAGCCGATCCGCCCGAGCACCAGCAGTCCCGCAGGGGACGGGTCGATGAACTCGGCGAGGAACACGACCGAGCTCGGCTGCACCGGCCCGCCGACGTAGACGGGCTCCGAGACGCCAACGGTCTCCTGCAGCTGGGGGACGGCCTCGCCGATCGTCACGGTCGATGGCCGGTTGAGCACGACGCCCATCGCGCCGTCCTCGCCGTGCAGGCCGATCAGCACCACGGTGCGCACGAAGTTCGGATCCAGCAGGGATGGTGAGGCGAGCAGCAACTGCCCGGCAAGCGATTCGGACATCGATTCGGACATCGTCTCAGGAGGCTAGCCGGCACACGAGAATCTCGTGGCGGCAGGCGGGGAGATCAGGCGGGAGATACTTCTCTGCAGCTGTCCATGCGCTAGTCTGGCGAACATGGCGAAGACCCCGCAGGTCGGTGAGCCGGCGCCCGACTTCGAGCTCGAGGGCACCGCCGGTCCGTTCCGCTTGTCCGAACACAGCGGCGAGCGCGTCGTGCTGCTGTTCTACCCGGGCGACAATTTTTCCGCCCCCAAACACAGTATACTGGCCCCATGGACACCATGCGAAGGGCCATCGGCATCATCCGGGTTTCGAGCGTAAAAGGCAGGGAGGGCGAAAGCTTCCGGAGCCCCGAGGAACAGCGCGAGCGCATCCAAGGGGAGTGTGCGGCCAACGGGCTTCAGCTGCTCGCGACGACCGACGAAATGGACGTGAGCGGGGGTACGGCGTTCAAGGACCGTGAAGGTCTGCGTTATGCGGTTGAAGCTGTCGAGAGGGGCGAGGTGCAGGCCATCGTTGCCGCCTACTTCGACCGCTTCTTTCGTGACCTCGATGTGCAGCGCGAGGTCGTGCGTCGCGTCAACAAGGCTGGGGGAGACGTTCTCGCGGTCGGCTTCGGTAGGGTCGGAGAAGATACGCCCGAGGAGTGGCTGAACGGGACGATGCAGGGCATGATGAGCGAGTATCAGCGCAGGCAGGCCAAATCGCGGATCACCAAAGCTCAGCGCCAGGCCGTCGAACGCGGCGTCGTGCCGTATCCGTATGACTGTCCTGGCTACATGCGCGTGACCGACGACAGGGGCAAGAACCCGAGGTTTGTTCCCGATCCGGTGAAGGCTCCGATCGTGGCTCAGGCGTTCCAGCTGCGCGCTGACCGCGCCGGGATCAGGCAGGTTCGGGCCTTCCTCGCGGAAAACGGGATCGAGCGGAGCTTTCACGGCGTCCAGGCCCTGCTGCGCAGTCGCGTTGTCCTCGGAGAGCTCCGCTTCGGCGATCTCGTGAACCCGAGCTCCCACGAGCCGATCGTGGATGAATCCACCTGGCGCAGTGTGCAGAAGATGGTTCTGCCGAGAGGACGCCGGGCGAAGTCGGACCACCTACTCGCCCGTCTCGGCGTTCTCAGGTGCGGATCGTGCGGGGCTCTCATGCAGGTGGGCAACACCGGCGGGCCCTATCCGATCTACCGCTGCTCGCCGACCGGCGATTGCACGAACCGCATGGCGATCACGGCCAGCATCGCCGAGCAGGTGGTTTCCGACCGGGTGCGCGCCGCTCTCGCGGACGTCGAGGGCCGTGCCTCGGTGCAGACTAACGTGCAGGACGCCGAGAACCGCGTGCAGAGGGCTCAGGACACTTTGAGCGCAGCGATCAAGGCGTTCGACGGCTGGACTGAGCCGGAGGCGGTGGCCAAGCTTGCGGAGCTGCGCTCGGAGCGAGACGAGGCAGAAGCCCACCTGAACCAGCTTCCTGACACTGCGCCCACTGTCGCCGTCGACGGCGCGGCCGATTGGGAGAAGCTAACACTTGAGGAGAAACGCGGTCTGATTAAAGCCATCGTCAAGCGCGCCGTGATCAACGAGGGCCGTGGCTCCGCGCGCGTTGCCGTCGAGCTGTTCGGCTAGGCCTCAGAAGACCAGGCTGTTCTCGCGGGCGCCCACGCCGATCGGCTCGCCGTCCTCTCCGCGGGCCGGGGCTATCCAGAAACATCACCGAGCCGGCGAGCACGCTCACCATCTGGCGTTTCTGCTGGTCGCGGGTCTTCCACTCGCGCCAGGCCAGCCGGCCGTCGATAGCGACCCGGCTGCCGCGATGCGTGTAGGTGTGTACGTGCTCGGCAGAGGCGCCGCGCTGCTAAACCGTCTCAAGCTCGCTGGGGCGGGATGGCGGGCTCCTGACCACCAGCAGCTCACGGCCTCACCGCCACCCGGCCGTGCTGTCACCGAGCTGTCAGCGTTTCTGCCTGTCTCCGGCAGAGCAGGGCGTCGGCTATACAACCTGCAGGCTACTCCTGCAGGCCCAGCCGGCGCGGTTTATCTAACCGCGCCGGGTCGCCGAGCGCTTGTGCGTCGGCGTCAACCCGTACGTGGCCCGCCGGATCCCCATGTACGTCAGTGCCCGGTGCCGCCTGCTGCATCACTTTCTCCCCACTCCTCTGGTGCGTCTGGCATGAGTCTCGCTCGTACCCGGATAAATGTTGAAGCGCACGCTACTAGATTTCCTCGACAGATGCAACAGGCAAGTGTTCAGGGGCGTCTGCGCGATGGCGCGGGTATTCGGGCGAGGCCAGTAAACGGCGATGATGTGTTTGCCCGGAGAACCCAATAGCGCCCGGCGCGCAGTCCGCGCAGGGGCGCAGCGACAGTCCTCTCTCACCATCGGCGGAATTGTCCCGCGCGGAGCGCTCGTTGATAAGTCAAGCCTTGTAACAGTCGGACGGGAGCGCCGAGGGGCGCACGAGCGAACGGGCGGGTAGGACGTCAGCTCTAGGCACTGCAGGGGTACTCGGATCTCGGGGCCGGCGCAGTTAGATAAACCGCGCCGGTCAGCGCCATCCCTCGTGCCCGCACCTTCGCTGGCGCCCTCGCCATCGCGAATAGATCGCCAGCGTGCGCGCAAGCTCGTGACCGCTGCGGAAGCGCTCCGCACGTTTCCCTTTGAGGGGCTCAACCACGCACTCGGTTCGCGCGAGCTTCTCAAGCAGCACCTGGAAGCGCGCGACGCGTGCCAGCTCGAGGCCTTCGAGCACGCCCTGGCCCTCGCGGGCGAGTCGGCGAGCCTCGCGTTCTACGCGGAGCACGGCTGGCTGGACTCGTTGCGCGCCGGCCTGATCGCCCTGCTCGAGTTCCTCGACGAGGAGCCGGAGCTCGCGCAGTACCTTCTCGTGCACTCCGCGCAGGCCTCAGACGGGGTCCTTGCCCGGCGCCGCGAGGCCCTCGACCGCATCGCTGTGCTGGTCGACGACGAACGCGCTCCAGCGCGCGGCTACCCGCCGTCCCTGACCGCTCACGCGGTCGCCAGTGGCGTGCTCGGCGTGCTTTCCGGCCATCTATCGCAGCCGCAGCCCGCGCCGCTGGCCGAGCTCGCGGGCGCGCTGATGAGCTTCATCGCTTTGCCGTTCCTCGGGGTGCGCGCTGCCCGCCGGGAGCTGGCGCGCAGGGACCCGGCAGCGTACGCTCAGCATGCGGCACACGGCGTCGACGTCCTGAAGAACTCCGCCGGCCGCGTGAACGCGCGCGCTTCGCTCGTGCTGGGCGTGATCGCAGCCGAGCCGGGCCTCAACAGCCGCGCCGTCGCCGGCCGGGCGCGCATCAAGGACGACGGCCAGGCGTCTCGGCTCCTCTCCCGTCTCGCCCGCCTCGGCCTGATCCAGAACGAGCGCAACCCCGAGAGCCGCTTCGGCGCAAAGGCATGGACAGTCACGGCCTCGGGCGAGCGCGTGCGCGTGGCGATCGAGCGCGAGGCTGCCACCCCCGAGCCCTCCTCGTCGTTCGGCCTGCCGCCGGAGTTCGCCGGCCGCCTGGATGATCGCGCTGTCTGGATGCTGCGGGTGATCGCCGACCAGCCGTGGCTCCGAAGCTCTGAGGTGACTGCCCGCGCGGGCCTGCACGACGAGAACCAGGCCAACACTCTGCTGGACGGCCTCGCAGGTCTCGGCCTCGCTGTCCGCGAGCGGGAGGCCCACGGGCGCGGCACCCCGAACGTCTGGCGCCTGACCTCCTCGGGCGAGCGGCTCGATCGGGCCATTGGCCGCGACGCTCCGGCCGTTCCGCGCAGCCGGGCCCTGGATCTCATGTACGACTCTGGCCGGCGCCTGAGCGAGCGCGACCTCTCCGTGCTGAGGGTCATCGGCGCAGAGCCCGTCCTCAGCAACGTCGGCATCGCCCAGCGCGTGGGGATCACCGATGAAAACACCGCCTCGCAGCTCCTCGCGCGTCTCGCCAGGCGCGGGCTGGTCGCGAACGCTCGGAACGGTGGCAAGTTCAACGCCTGGCACCTGAGCCTCGCGGGCGAGGACCTCGAGCGTGCCATCTGGGACGAGACTCCAGCTTCCGACCAGCGCCGCTTGGCGCTCAGTCTGCTCCGTGATCGCGACGGTCGCCTGAACCATCGCGTGGTGTCGGTCCTTAGCGCGATCGGCGCAGAGCCGGAGCTCAGCAACAACGAGATCTCCGAGCGCGTCGGGATCGAAGCCAAGGGCCACGCCTCGACTCTCCTCGCTCGGCTCGCCCGCTTCGGATTGATCGAAAACTTGATGGTCGACCCGCTGCCGTTCGAAGCGAACGCCTGGCAGCTCACCCCCTCGGGCATCGCGCTCGTAACCGCGATCACGCAGCCGCTTGTCCCTCTCTGTACCGAGCCCGCCGAAAGCGAGTGAATTCACCGATGTCTCTGTCATCGACCAAAACGATATTCGCTTCCGGGCAGCCCACACAACCGTTGTCTCCCACTTGCCCCGCAGGCGTGCCCGCGCCACTGTCCCGTCTCAAGCGCACGTATGCGCCCGGCCAGGAAGCGCTACGGGCGATGAGCACGACACCACGGGCCACCATCGACTTCCGCCCACTGTTGCAGCTTGGCGTTTCGTGCAAAGGGCAGGTCGCGCGACTTATCCGCCAGGGACCGTCGTGGATCGCGAGGAGCCGCGTGATCCGCGTTTCAAGTGTGCGTTCGCGCGGATGGTCGCTTCGTCTGGCGCGGGCGTGCTTGGTAACCAGACAGGCGCCGGGGATTCGCCCCTCGCTTAGGGTGGAAGTCTCGGTGCCCGATAACACAAACCGAAAGGCTGTCGCCATATGAGATCTGTTTTGAGAATCGTGCCGGTTGCGCTCGTTGCTGCGCTCGCCATCGGGGCCGTCGCCGCGAGCGGCGCATCGGCACACCAGTGGAAGGTCAACGGAGCAGAAGCCTCCGGACAGGAAGTAACCGTCACAGGTAGCGAATTCAAAGACGAAGTGTCCTCGATCATGTTCTCCTGCAAAAGCGTCACAGGTACGGCGAGGGTTAAAGCCGCGGGCGCCGGAGAAGCGACAGAACTCAAGTTCACGGGTTGTACCACGAACAAAGCCAATTGCACTATGTACTCGGAAGGTGAGCCGGTTGGTACGCTCGTCGCGGCGGACCTCCCGACGCAGCTCGTCGAACGCGAAACTGCCTTCGGAAGCAAAGTCCTTGCTGAGGACTTCGAAGAAGTAAAAGCGACAAAACGGTTCATGACGATCAAATTCAAATCGGAAGTTGCCAAAGCTTGTGAACCACTCGCCGAAGAATGGTGGGTCAAAGGTCAGGTGCTCGCAACAGTAACGAATCTTGCGGGAGGCACCGTCGGACTCAACTTCCCCAAACCTGAACTCAAAGGTAACACCCTCAACGTTGGGCTGGGCCCGCTCAAGATCTTCGGGAGCCTCACCGATACGCTGACCGGAGGCGGCACCCTGACGGCTTCCTAGCGCGCCGGTCGCAATGATGCGGGGATGGGGTGAGCTTAGGGTCAGCTTCACCCCATCCCTGTGCGCTCGCGGATTCGCCGAGTGTGGTTTTTGGTATCGATATCGTCAAACGAGATCGCAGAATAGAGAACGAAAGAGAGTGGGTATGGTGGCTATGCCGATGCTTCAGAGACTTGTGGGTCCTCCGGCGGCGTTTGCGCGCGATGGTTGGGCATCTGCGCCGCGCTTCGGACGCGGCCCGATCGGCCTTGCTGCCTTTATCGCCTTCACGTGTGCGATCGGCGGCATCATTTCCACGGCCGCTCAGGCCGCCTGCCCCAATGAAGCGTTGCGCCTGGAACTGCGCTCCGGTCAGCTCCCGGACTGCCGTGCGTACGAGATGGTCTCCCCGGTGTACAAAGCTGGAAGCTATTTCACGGTCACGACGATTGGTAACGGGCAAAGTGCGATTTCTGAAGACGGGTCGCATGTGATGTCGTTCGCGCTGGGTGCGTTCGCGGAAACGGAGAGCGAGCCGTTTGAAAACACTGTTTATGAGCTTTCGCGCACCACTTCGGGGTGGATGCCCTCAGCCCTCGCTCCCCCCGGCGCGCTATCGCCAGAATCGCAATTTCTGGGCCCGAGCAAGGACTTGACGAAGACGTTGTGGGCTTTGCATAGCCCGACCGGCTCGGTCAATGAAGAAAGCCTCTATCTTCGCGAGCCGGACGGGAGCTTTGTCGAGATCGGCCAGATGGTCCCACCATCGTTTGCCGGCGGCCCACCCTCCGGGACGACTACTACGATCGGGCGTGCGGGTCTAGTCAATACAAGCTATGGCAAGGGTGGAGGCGCGTCGGCCGACCTGTCACACGTACTGGTAAGTGTCGTTGGCGCTCCAGGCATTGTTGGCGACCGTTGGCCTGGTGATTCGACGCTCGCAAATAACAACTTGGATTCGTTGTATGAGTACGTGGGCACCGGGCTCTCGAGACCGGTGCTGGTCGGGGTCGATAACGAAGGGAGGCAAATCACCCAGTGCGGCACCGCCCTCGGTACGGGCCCTAGTGATCCGAGCGGAGTTCGCAATAGATATAACGCGGTGTCGGCTGATGGCGAAACGGTATTCTTCACCGCAAACGCTGGCGGGTGTGAGGGGTTGAACGTAAGCGGCAAGGAAGAAGAAGGGAAAGGTCCGCCGGTGAACGATCTGTTCGCGCGCGTTGATGGTACGGAAACGGTGAATATCTCTGAGCCGGCTGGGTTCCAGTGCGGGCGATGCCAAACTGGCCTGTCGACCACCGAAGAGCCGGCAACATTCGAGGGCGCCTCCGAAGACGGCTCGAAGGCGTTCTTCACGACCGAACAGGAACTGCTGCCGGGGCAGACGACGAACAATCTCTACGAGTACGACTCCGACAATGGGGGAAGCCAGGGAACCGGCAAGATCGTGCTCGCCTCGACGGGGTCGCCCACGCCTGAAGTGCAGAGCGTAGTGTCGGTCTCTGAGGACGGGTCCCACGTGTACTTCGTCGCCGCTGGCGCGCTGAGCGGCCCGAACGCCGAAGGCAACTCCCCCTCGGCGGCGCCCGGAGCGCACAACCTGTACGTGTTCGAGCGCGATGCTGCTCACACTGCTGGACAGGTGAGCTTCATTGCGACGCTTCCCGGTTCGAGCCTCTTGCAGTCGCAGGCGACGCCCGACGGACGGTTCCTCGTGTTCACGAGCAGCGGGGATCTGACTGCGGATGACACCAGCACGGTGGAGCAGGTGTTTGAGTACGACGCGCAGGCTGAACTGCTCGTGCGGATTTCGGTCGGACAGTGCCCGCCGGCGGCCGCAACGTGCGCTCCCGCGGAACGTTTCAATAATGATGGCAACACAGGGCCGTACCCAGCGGGAATCGCAACTCCATCCTTTGCCGGTAACGATGGCCCCGCCGAAGCCGAGTCGCACCTGAGCGTCTCCAACGATGGCTCACATGTGTTCTTCGAAAGCGCGGAAGACCTGACGGAAGGAGCGGTGGTGGCGACGGAAGCTGGTGCGCAGAGCGTGTATGAATACCGCAATACCGGCTCGATCACCGACGGCAACGTGTATCTCCTGTCGGATGGGAAGGATGTCCAGGGCGCCGGTCTGTTCGGTACCGATGCTTCGGGTAGCGATGTGATCTTGGAAACGGGTGACTCGTTGCTGGCGGAGGATACGAACGGCGGCAAGGACCTGTATGACGCGAGGGCCGCGGGTGGTTTCGCCGAACCGGCTGTGCCGGTTGGCTGTAGCGGCGAAGCGTGCCAGGGCGCGCCCTCGGGCTCTTCGCTTCTCCTTTCGCCCGCGAGCGCATCGACGCCCGGTGGCGGGAATTTGACGCCGGCGGCGGTGAAACCAGCCGCGCCCGTCAAACCAGCATCTCTGTCGAAGGCCTCGACGCGAGCGCAGAAACTAGCGAGCGCGCGGAAGGCCTGTCACAAAGAGGCCAATAAGCATGAGCGAGCTGGCTGTGAAGCGCAGGCCCGTAAACGCTACGGCCCGAAATCGAAGAGAGCCAGGACGAGCCGGGAGGTAAACCGATGAGGCGTATAGTGTCGGCGTTGACCGAGATACTGCTGGTGAGTGTCATCGTGGCCGGTGGAGCTTTGGTGGACGCGGCGTCGGCGGGGGCGAACGTCGGGCTCAGCGTGCACACGTTTGTGACCCCGTCGCAGTTTTCCGCGAGCGATGAAGTGAACTGCAATAAAGACAGCAGGTGTGATCGCTATCAGCTCGTGGTGCGTAACGTTGGCGACACGGCATCAGCGTCACCCGTATCCGAACCGGTCGAAGTGACGGATAGGCTGCCGGCGGGTATCACGACGACCGGCAAAGAAGAAGTGGCCCAGAAGGTGTCCGGTGAAGCGTGGGAATGCACGGCTCCGGTTGAAGCACCGGAACAGGTGACAGTGGTCAAATGCCATTATCTGCTGGAAGTGCCGCCACAGGGTGTCACGACGGCGCTTGCGATCCCGACGACGGCTCCGAGCGCCGACGCCCCGACCCTGCAGCACGGGGCATGCCTGCTGAAAGGCAAAAAGGAAGCCGAGGAAGCATGTGTCGAGAAGAACGAAATCGAAGTCACGGGCGGTGGCGCGCCCGGAGCCGTGACGGCGATGAACGCGACCTCGGTCAGCTCCGAACCACAGCTGTTTGAATTGACGACCGCGAGCCTGCAAGCGGAGGCTGTCGGCGGCGGGCCGGATACCGCTGCTGGCGAGCGTCCCGATGACGTGACCACTAGCCTGGAGTTCGCCAACGTCTTCCAGCCTGCCGGCGTGGGGCAGGAACCCCTCACCCAGGAGGAGCCGGTCGAGAACCCGCGTGCGGTCGTCGTGGAACTCCCCGCCGGGTTCATCGGCGATCCCCAGGCGACACCTGTGACCTGCCCGGATGCTGACCTGGTCCGCCGGCTCGATGGGCCAGAGTCGGTCAAAACGGCGTGCCCACCGGCGAGCCGGGTTGGTATCCTCTCGATTGACTCGGAAGGCCACATGGGTGAAGAATCGGCCAGTTCCGGGGAATTCCAGGGCCCGACGTCGATCTACGAGATGACACCGCAGGCGGGGTATCCGGCGGTGTTCGGGTTCCAGTTCGCCGAGAAGTCCGTCTTCATGTATGCGACGCTCGTGCACACGCCCGCTGGCTACCGGGTGCGGGTAAGCGCCCCGGGAATCGTTGCGGCGATCGGCATTGTCGGTGTCTCGCTGACGTTCTTCGGCGACCCCGCCGCTGAGGATGAAGGGACAAGTGGCGATCCCCACACCGCGTTCCTCACAAACCCCGCGGACTGCTCTGCGGGCCCGTTGGCGACGAACATCGAAGCGGATTCGTGGGAAAACCCCGGCCGCTGGGTCTCAAAGGTTTCGACCACCTACCCGCAGATCACCGAATGCAATCTGCTGCAGTTCGAACCGAAACTCGCGATGGCGCCCGCCCCATCCACGGACGAAGGCACGAGCCGGGCGGATACCCCCTCGGCGTATGACGTGAGCCTCGAAGTCCCGCAGAAGTCGCTGTTTGAGGAATCGGCGACACCGGATCTGAAGGACGCGACGGTGACGCTTCCCGAAGGCGTCTCCGTCTCCCCCTCGGCGGCGGAGGGCCTCACGGGCTGTGAAGAACACGGCCCCAACGGGATCGACATCCCCGAGAGCACCTCCGGACACGAAGTCGGCGAAGGCGAAGAGATCGGCCCGGACGGGCTGCCGCACATGACGGCCGGGCACTGCCCGGACGCCTCGACGCTCGGCACGGTGCGAATCAGCACCCCGGTGCTCAAGGCGCGCTGCGGCGGAGCTGGACAGCCAGCCTGCAAGGAAGGGGAATCCCCGGCGCCGCTCCAGGGCCACGTCTACCTCGCCCAGCCGAAATGCGGCGGCCCGGGCCAGCCCGCGTGCACCGCGGCGAGCGCGACCAACGGCGAACTCTATGGCCTCTATCTCGAAGCTGAAGACCATCAGGCGGGGGTGATCGTGAAGATCCCCGGGATCGTCTCAGCGAACCCGGTCACGGGCCAGCTGACGGGGAGGTTCACCGAAAACCCGCAGCTCCCGTTCGAAAAGCTCGAACTTCACTTCCATGGCGGCGCCAGGGCACCGTTGGCGAACCCGCAGGCCTGCGGGTCCTACGCCACCAGCTCCACCCTCACATCCTGGGCCGGGCAGGAACAGTCGGGTGTCTCCCCGTCGTTCGGCGTGGACTGGGATGGCAAAGGCGGAGCGTGTCCTGCGAGCCTGCCGTTCAGCCCTGGTTTCACCGTTGGAACTACGCCTCCGACGGCAGCCGCGTTTAGTCCGGTTACCCTGAGTCTTACGCGTCAAGATCGTGAACAGGACCTATCGCGGTTGAGTGTCACCGCGCCCCCAGGGCTTCTCGCTAAGATCGCGGGCGTGCCGCAGTGCCCCGAAACTCAGGCAAATGCAGGGACGTGCCCTGAAGCTTCGCAGATCGGGACCGTCACTGTTGGCGTGGGTTCTGGGCCTAACCCATTCCATACGGCTGGCAAAATCTATTTCACCGGGCCGTACAACGGTGCGCCGTTCGGAGCCTCAGTGGTCGTGCCAGCGGTGGCAGGTCCATTCAATTTGGGCAACGTCGTGGTGCGTGCATCGTTCCAGATCAACCCAACCACAGCCCAGGCCATAGTCGTCTCAAATCCATTCCCGACGATCATTGACGGCGTCCCGCTGCGTATCAAGTCCGTCAATGTGGCGCTCGATCGGCCAGGCTTCACCTTGAATCCAACGAACTGTGCTCAACAGTCGTTCGCTTCGACGGTCACGGCTCAGCAAGGCGCCGTGGCAAACATTTCCACTCCATTTGCAGTGACGGGCTGCGCGAGTCTGCCCTTCAAACCGACGTTCACCGCCTCCACGCTCGGCCACACCAGCAAACAGAACGGGGCGAGCCTGCACGTGAAGATCACCTCGGGTGGCATCGGCCAGGCGAACATCGCCAAGGTCGACTTGACGATCCCGAAGATCCTGCCCTCACGCTTGACGACGCTGCAGAAGGCGTGCACCGAAGCCCAGTTCAACGCCGATGCCGCCGGCTGCCCGGCGGCCTCGAGGATCGCCACCGCGACCGTCCACACGCCGCTCTTGAGCAGCCCGCTCTCGGGCCCTGTCTACTTCGTCAGCCACGGCGGCGCGGCGTTCCCGGACACTGAGATCATCCTGCAGGGCGAAGGCGTCACGCTGATCCTCGACGGCAAGACCCAGATCAAGAACGGCGTCACGTTCAGCCGCTTTGAAAGCGTCCCCGACGCACCCTTCACGAGCTTTGAATTCAACGCCCCACAGGGCCCCTTCTCGATCTTCGGCGCCAACGGCAACCTCTGCCAGACCGAGATCCGCATGCCCACGACGATCGTCGCCCAGAATGGCGCCGTGGTCAACCAGAACACGCTCGTCGAACCCGAAGGCTGCCCCAACTCGATCACGATCCTCTCCCACGAGGTGCACAAGCACACCCTGACTCTGAAGGTGGCCGTCCCATCGGCCGGCAAGCTCACCGCCACCGGCAAGGGGCTGAGCAAAGCCGCAAAGGACCCGAAAGGCCGCAGTGTGCTGACGCTCACCCTGAAAGCCAAGGACCATCACAAGCTGAAGACCAAGGTCAAGCTCAGCTTCGCGCCCGCCTCCGGCAAGAAGCTAGGGGCGAGCGTGGGGGCGCAGTTTAGGCGATAGCTTAAGAGGACCAGGGACGGAGCCCGTTGGGCCTCGCGGGGGGCGGTGGGTCAGCGCCGCTTGGGGCCGCATCACTGCGGCGTGTGAGCGTACCCGCTCACCATCGAGCAAGATGAAGGTCGCGGCGAACCGGAATCCGCCGCGTGGGCAGACACTAGGCAGTCCCACTCCTGCCGGGTGATAGGCCACGCGACGGCCCCCCGACCATTTCGTAGTAAGTCAAGCTCCCCCCGATCGTAAGGTGCATTTCCGCGACCGATACGTACGGCGCTTCGCGCAAGCTCAGGATCGGAGGGACCGTGATCGCGAGATGCCCGGGCAGCATTTCGGCGGTAAGGATCACGCCGGCTTGCACTGGGACTCGGCCGCGGGCGTAGACGAGGAGGTGTACGTAGCCGTCGGGCGAGGGCCCGGCGAACAACACGAGCTGGACTGGCTCTTCGACGAGTTCAGGACCGAACGCGATCTCGACGGTCGCGTCGCCGTAGCCCATCTGCGAGTCGGCGGGGCAGCCACCAGGTCCGAGAGCTGCCAGCTTGGCAGGGGAGCACGCAGCTAGACCGAGACCGCTCGTGGCCAGCCCGAGATCGCGGGGGTAGGCCAGTTCGACGCCGGTCAGTGGCGGGGGGGCCTTTTCCACCCTGTTCGATCTGGAATGCGAACGAGACGGTTGTAGGTGCACCGAGATGCTTAGGTGTGAACGCGGCGCTCATCTTTGCCGTGGCCGTGGCCAGAGCGTTCGAGGGCAGGCAGGGGCACGCCGCCAGCACGGCTAATGTCAAACGTGCTCTTGGCAACGTTGCCTCCGCCCGGAACTAGGCTCAGTAGGGAAGCTTGCCGATCGCCTGCACCGTGAGCCCAAAGGTGCGACGGTTGTAGACGCCATACAGTTCCCCGCCGCCGCGGACATCGGCGTAGCGGCCAGTGCCGCCGATGATCGTCGTCGACCCATGGAAGCTTGGGCTCCGGGTGGTGGGGTTACTGAGCCGCGCCGTACCACGCGCGCTGATCGAACCGCCCCCGTCGTCGATCGTGAAGCGCGCCCCGACCGTCGGTTCTCCGTTGTGGGTGAAGCGCACCTTCACCCAGCCTGGGACGTCCCAGACGCGCGACCTTCGTCGATGATCACCGACCCGGAGCTCTTGACGTAACGCAGTCGTCCTTCGTCGCGCACGCTGAGCGTGCGGGCTGAGTGGGCGATCGGCGTGCCGGACTGGGCCCCGCGGAGGTGCCGAGGACGGCCGCCAACGGGACGCCGAGGGCGAGGATGCTGAGCGCGGCGCACGCGGCATGGATCCGAGCATGCCTCGGTCGTGATCGACTCATGTCATCCACAACACGTCGGCATACCCACAGTTCCTGCCCGGGCGCTCCCGCGCTCCTTTGGAGACAGTCCTTCTCGGAACATCCGGGCGTCGGTTATGCATAGTGCGAACCCCTCTCCGCTCGGCTGGTTTCCAGCTCTCCCTGACGCTTGCGGGTTAGCTCTCGTTTCGATTGTGGGCGACGCCTTCGCGCCCTCAACGTCGGCGCAGGGGCTGCGCGGTGCCGCCGAGCCCGAGTGCAGCTGCCCCCGCTGGCCCGCTATGACGCTCTGATCGGCACATGAGCGACCGCCACCGAATGGATCAGCCGCCCCGCCGATGCCCAGCACCAAGGCAAGCTCGAGAGCGAGCTCGCCCGGCTCATACGCATCCCGCTGTTGATCCTCGACCTAGGCCGACACCGCGACTATGCCGACAGGTCGTCTCCCCTGTCTTGGAGAGCCTTGTGTCTGGTGGGTGTTTCGGGCTGAGCGCCGGCGTGGGTATCGGCATAGTTTCACGTCCCGACTAGACACTGAGTGTCGCCGCTTGCAGTGGCCCCGGGTTCGACGTTTGAAGTGGCTCCACTTCGTGTCGGGTTTTGTTGGTGTTGATGTTGCCTGATGTGCTTGGCGAGCGTCGCTGTGGAGCCGAGCCGTAGGCGAGGCGGAGCAGCGATGCTCGCGGCGCGATCTCGATCGGGGGGGGTCAGGTTCCTTTCTTGGTGTTGCGTTGTTGCAGGCCGTGGCGGAAGCGCCAGGATTCGGTGCCGGTGTCGATGATGTGCGCGCGGTGGGTGAGGCGGTCGACGACGGCCTTGGCGAGCCGGGCGTCTTGGAAGACCTTGGTCCACTCACCGAACGTGAGGTTCGTGGTGACGATCAGGCTGGCTCGCTCGTTGCGCTCGGAGAGGACCTGGAACACGAGCTCGGCAGCGCCGGCGGGTAGCGCGAGGTACCCGAGCTCGTCGAGCTATGCCGATATCGGCATAGCTCGACGAGGTCAGCTACATCCCGTTCGACCCCCAGGCCGCGAACCTCATGTTCATGCTCGTCTCCTCCCGCGACGAGCAGGCCTCGATGATCGTCACCTCGAACAAGCCGTTCTCGGCCTGGGAGATCTTCGGCGACGAGGCCGTCACCGTCGCCACGATCGACCGGCTCATCCACCACGCCGAGATCCTCAGCCTCAAGGGCGACAGCTACCGCCCTAGGACCACAGCCTCGCCACCCAACCCGCGGAAACCGACTGACCCCTCGACCGACCGCGTCGGCGCAAACCCCTCGACTGGGTGCGACAGCGGAGGCTGGATGACCCGATTCGCCAAACCTGCTGAGCCTCGTTATCGCAGCACTCAAAGTTGGGGCCACCGCGTTGAGATCGCCTTTGCCTTGAGGCGACGGTGGTACTCCTCGACCTGACGCGGCGCCGATTGCGCCGGCACACCAGACCAAATAAATCTTCGAGCCCGCAGGGCGAGACCCTGAGGTAGTTGGCAGTAGGGCGAACGTGTGTTCGCAGACTAGCGTGTGGGACCGGCCGGGAACGAGGGGCGCTCGAAGAGATAGGCGATGAGCTCATGGGCCGCTATTGCTTCCCTGGCGGGCTGGCGAAGTTGCGTCCGCGAGACAATCAGCTCTTTGGGCTCCATTCGCTGACGGCCCAGCCGGAGCCTACACGCGTAGTTCGCGCCAACGTCACGTGCGGCAGAGACGGGAGCCCCGCGTAGGGTCCAGTGCCCGTGGTCTGCTCGTTGGTGACTACGACCCACTGGCGGCGGGCGGATCCTTTTCCAGGCGCGATCGCTAAGACGAGGCCGCTGTTTCGAACGTGGTCCGCGGCGAGGCTGGCAGCGCCGCTTTGCGAGATGGCGATCTGTTCGGCGGCGAGTCTTGCCGCGCTGATGGCCAGCGAGGCGAGCTGTCGCTCGTGGGCGGGCAGGCTGCTCGCCTGCCAGTTGGTGTACGCGAGGGCATATCGGAGTAGCGCGACCTGCGCCGATGACGCGAGCGACCCGGGCGTGGGCTGCTGCTCCGCCACCGCCTCGCCCAGCGGGACCGCGCCGCCACGTTCCGGGCGCGGGTCTCCGGTGGGAGGGGGTGCTGCGCGTACAGATGCGGCTGCGAAGCCCAGCGATCTGCCGAGCGGCGGCGTAGTGCTCGAGGTCGAGCCGACGCCACATCCGGCGAGGCCGACGAGGGCGAACAGAAATGCAGCGCCGCGGCGTTTCATAGCCCGGGTGGGTGTCGGGCGACGTAGATTGTGCCGTCGGCGAGGTTTGCGAGTGGTTGTGTGCGCCAGCGGGGCCCTGAGCCGGCTGGGATCGCCGCGCCGCCGTAGTTGGCTGTGTCCAGGGCGATGCCTGCGACGATGATCCAGGCGTGGGCGCTGTTGGCGTAGATGGTGCGGGCCGGCGAGCCCATAGCTCTCAAGGCCGCTCACCTCAAAGGAGGCGACAAGAAGGACAAAACTCTCGCGCTCGAGTTCGCGAGGAGCGGCGGCGCATACGACGCCGGGCACTACCGCCCGCGCCGATAGCGCTAGACTCGCCCGGACATGGCCAAGAAACCCGCTGTAGGCGAACCGGCTCCCGATTTCGAGCTGGATGGCACGGATGGCCGTTTCAAGCTCTCAGAGCACAGGGGCGAGCGGGTCATTCTGTGTTTTTATCCCGGCGACAACACGATGGTCTGCACGAAACAGTTCTGCTCGTATCGTGACCGGGCCGGGGACTTCGCGGCGCTGGACGCGACCGTCGTCGGGATCTCAGCGCAGGATCTCGCCTCGCACGAGGCGTTCGCCGCCAAGCAGGCGCTGAACGTCCCGCTGCTGGCGGACGTGGACGGGACGGTCGCCAAGCTGTACAGCGCACACGGCCGCCTCGGCACCAAGCGGGCCGTTATCGTGATCGACGAGGGCGGCATCGTGCGCCACCGCCATGACCACCTGCTCGGGCTCGACTACCAGTCGGTCGATGACCTGAAAACCGCGCTCGAAGCGATTCCGGCCGCCGCGTAGTCCAGGCTCGGGTGCAGCCTCGGGTGAGCCCTCACCCCTCACAGTGAAAGCGATCGATCAACGGGCGAGTTACACCTGCGTCTTACGGCGCCCGCGTCCCGCTGCCCGCCCCAGCCAGGCGGAAAAACGCCGCCTCGTCGGCACCCATTCCTCGGCGACGTGCGTCTTGCGTGGGTTGGACGGGTCCAGGCGATCGTCAGTCGTGTAGCGCCGCAGGTCACGCTCGGAGGGGAACTCGATCATCGCCGGATCCAGCTGCGCTCGCCAGCCGTGCCACCCGAAGCGGACCTCGTCGGGGGCATAGCGCCCCGGTCCGAACTTGCGCGCAGCGTGGGCGGCGTTGAGGAACAGGAAGTGTCGCATGTACAGCGACTGCGGTGCCATCTTCAGCCCGGGGAAGCTAACCCGGTGACCGCCGGAGGCCGCTAGCCCCACCGGCCCGTCCTGTCGCTTCCAGGCATTGAGTCGATGCGGGAACCGAGGTAGGAATGGATAGTAAGAACGCATCGTTTTGGCATAGTCGGCGTGGTCGTGATCGGGTTCCTCGCGCGTGGGCACGAACGTGAACTCCAAGAAGTTAACCGCGTTGAACCCCGCCTCGTCGAACTCGGTGAATGCTTGAGCGAGCGAGCGTCCCGGCTCGGGTGTGACGCGGAGTTCGTCGGCGTCGAGATGCATGAACCAGTCGGCATCCAGGGTCTGCACCAGCTCCTCCTTACGAGCCAGCTGGTTCTCCAGCGCGTAGCTGCCATCCCGTTTCAGCGTCTCGATGCCGAGTAGGTTGCGCCCGAGTCGGCGCTCGGCGATCGCTACGGTTTCGTCGCTCGATTCATTGTCAACCAGGTACGCTGACAGGCCCTGATCGGCGAGGTGATCGAGACAGCCGCCGATGAAGCGCTGCTCGTTGTAGGTCTGCAGGATTGCGACGATTTTCACGCCGCGACGATAGCAGCCAGGTATCGAAACGCGCTCCGCTAGGGTGAGGCGATACTGCGACTGTCATTGCGAGAAAAACGGGAGGCGTTGGAAAAGGCGGTTCCGCTGCCCGCAAGGCGACGATTGATGAGAATGCGCAGTTGGGCGTACCGCTCATCGGTCATGGCAACATCGCGCCGCTCAGGTGCGAGGCTCGACGAATCGAGCGACTCCACCGCGCTGGAGGGCGTAGTGATTATCGGAATGCATCGGAGCGGAACCTCTCTGGTGACACGACTGGTCAGCCTGCTCGGTCTCGCGGTCTGCCGCGAGCAGGACCTGCTCGTCGGTCACAAGGCCAACCCGCGTGGCCACTGGGAGTCGAGGTCGCTACTCGACTTCAACGACCGACTGCTCGATCAGCTGGGCGGTTCGTGGTTCTGCCCGCCGCCGCCGCTGGATTCAGAGCAGGTAGTGCGATTGCTGGACGGGCAAGGGCCCGAGGCGCTCGCGATGCTCAGGCATGCGCATCCTCGCCGGCCGTGGGTGTGGAAGGACCCACGCACCAGCCTGCTGCTGCCCTTCTGGTCCTCGATCCTCGGGCAGCGAACCGCCTACGTGCTCGTCGTACGTCATCCACTCGAGGTGAGTGACTCACTTGCCCGCCGCGACGGATTCAGCCGATCGCTGAGCCTCGCGCTATGGGAGCGCTACACACGACAGGCGATGCTCGGTGCGGCCGGCCGGCCGATGATGGTGTGCACCTACGACGAGGTGCTCAGCGATCCCGTTGACTGGTGTGATCGCCTGGTCACCTTTCTTGGTGAGGTGGGGTCCTCGGCGCTCGCCGTGGATCGGACGGTGGCGGGAGCGTTCGCGACGGATGGCCTGCGCAACAGTCAGGCGTCATGGACAGAGCTGCGGGCTGGACCGCTGATCTCGGCGGAGCGGGCGGCGTTGGCCGCGGCCGCGGCCGTACCGAGCACGCAGGCGTCGTACGTACCGCCTACGCTGCCCGCCGAGACGCCTGAGACCGAATCGATCTTTGGCGAGATCCGCGAGCATGTCGCGACACGCAGCGGACGCATGCCACACGCAGCGGATCTGCCCTCTCACCTGCGGGTTCCCCGCGTGGCCCGGCCGAAGGCGGGATCGGAACACGAGCCGCCGCTGTCGGTCCTGCTTGCGCAGGACGACGCCGGTACGCGGGCCTCGCTACCGGCGCTCGCCGCCACCCTGCCTGCCGGCAGCGAGATACTCGTGACGGGCGATCGGCGTGCGATCGCCGATGACCTGGACGGTCGCGATGCCGTCTCGGTGCGTGTGATCGACGGCGAGCGTCCTTCCCGCGAAGCCGAAACGCTGGCGCTCGGCGCACAGGCGGCCCGCGGGCGCATCGTGCTGGTAACCACCGCCAGCCTGCGCTGCGATGAGTGGTACGCACCGTTCGAGCGGGCGCTGGCACCGCGCAAGGTGGCGGGCCTCGGACCGGTCGTGCGCTTCGACGCCAGCCCCTCTCGACGCTACTTCGGCCGGGCGTTCAGAGACGAGGATCTGACTGTGCGCTTCTGTTCCGCTCGCAGGGCGTCTAGGCCAGTCCAAGTGGCGTTGCTGTTCGCCGCTCACTGTGCGTTCGATCGTTCGGTGCTCGTCGCCGCGGGCGGGATGGACAAGGACTTCAGCTCCGCCGATGCCGCGGTGACAGAGTTGAGCGTCCGACTGTGGCGAATGGGTTTTCGCTGCTGCATCGTCCCTCAGGTAGAGGCCTGGGGTGGGGGGGAGACGCACGAGGCTGACGCCGATAACGACGTCGAGCGCCTCTACGATCGCCTGCGGATCGCGGCGCTGCACTTCGATGCTGCCCGTCTGCGTGCGTTCACAGAACGCGCCCGTCGCCTGCCCACGTATGAGGTGTTGGCCGAGCGGTTGGCGGCGAGCGACGTCGAGCGCAGACGCGCGGCAATCGCCGCTGTGTGTGCCTTTCCGATCGACCGCTACTTCGACAGTTTTCCGCCGGTCGGCTAGCGGGAGCTCAGACCGAGGTCGTTCGCCTGCTGCCCTCGCAGCACGGCGATCAGATGATCGAGGTCTTTGAACGCCGCGTCACGCAGCGCGGCGTTGATCCGCTCGTCGTCGTCGTGGTCGGCCGACGTCCAGAACCTTCCCCTGCGGCTTCCCGCACCGTGATGGTAGATCACATCCCCGTACAGCCCGCCCATCAGAAAGTGAACGTTCACTCTGTTGCTGCGCTGCAGCGGTGCGATCGTGCGACCCTGTTGAGTGAACTCATAAGTGATCCTCTGCCCGACGTCCTGGTTGTGCGCGATCTCTCGCTGGGCGCCGCGACCAAATGACACCTTGAGCGCGCGGAGGTCATCGAGGCGAACGCACAGAGCACTCACGTGGATGAAAGGTTCGATCTCCGGCGCCATCTCATCCCTGTACACGCCCGCGACCGCGGCACCTTTCTCACACGCTGAGACCATCACATCCAACCAGTCGTCGCGTACCGGGAAGGAGTCGTTGTCCAGGGTGACTGCGTAGTCGAAATCCCTGGGTACCTTGCGGGCGAGGTAGTCGAGAGCCGCCGGGTGCGAGCGTTCCAGAAACCGGCCAATCTGGGGAACAGGGATGCGATTTGCGACGCGACCGAGCGCGGCGACCCAGCTCGCAGGCCTGACTCGCACATGAGCGTGCTTGCGCATCAACGCCCGATGCGGGCTGAGATGTGAGTTGTCGAACACGAACACCTCGTAGTCCCAGCCGGGCGAGTGTCGCTCGATCTGGCTGAGGCAGAGGTCGATCCACGGGTACTCCAAGGCCTGATCGAGGTTGAACTGCGCCCACCGGCCGCGCCGACGGAACCCGTTGACGAGGAGGATCGCCACGCGCGGACGCGCGCGGGGAGTGGCTGCTTCGCCGATGCTCATCTGCCCTTGAGGTGGAGTCGTGTCGCCGCGGGCTCAGCGACCGACAGCGCCCAATGCGCCGGCCTCGCGCTCGCCGGCCGGACGCTCCGCGCCGGCACGCGCGGCAAAGATCTCGGCTAGCTCGAGTTGGAGGTTGCGCGGCTGCTCGCCGGACTCGATCTCCCCCCGCCCGCGCCGCTGCCAACGGCCGTCGCTGTCAAGGTCCCACGAGCTCTGGTTATCGGCGAACGCGCGCTCGAGCGTGTCCAGCAACTCGCCGCGCAGCTCCGCTGACTCGATCGGGACGGCGAGCTCGACGCGATGGTCGAGGTTGCGCGGCATCAGGTCGGCGGAGGCGATGTACACCTTGTGCTCGCCGTCGCGCTCGAACGCATACACACGCGAGTGCTCGAGCAGCCGTCCGACGATCGAGACGACGCGGATGTTCTCCGAGACGCCGGCCAGGCCCGGGCGTAGGCAGCAGATCCCGCGGACGTTCAGATCGACGCGCACCCCGGCTCGCGAGGCCGCGTACAGCGCGCGGATGCAGCGTCCGTCGACCAGCGAGTTCATCTTCATCGTGATTCGCGCCGGGCGCTCCTCGGTGTGGGCGGCGACCGTGCGCTCGATCTCCGCGATGATCCCCTCGCGCAGATGTTCGGGCGCCGTCAGCACCTTGCGGTAATGCAGGGGACGCCCGAAACCGGTCAGGTAGTTGAACATGTCGGCGACATCGGCGCCGATCTGCTCGTCGGTGGTGAACAGGCCGAAGTCGGTGTACAGGCGCGCGGTTGTCGAGTGGTAGTTGCCGGTGCCGATGTGCACGTAGTTGCGCACGCCGTCGCCCTCGCGGCGTACGACCAGCACGCACTTGGCGTGGGTCTTCAGCGCCGGCTGCCCGTACACGACGTGGACGCCGGCCTCCTCCATCGCCTTCGCCCAATGGATGTTCATCCGCTCGTCGAAGCGCGCCTGCAGCTCGACCAGCGCGACCGCCTGCTTGCCGCGCTCGGTGGCGTCGATCAGCGCCGGGACCAGCGGCGAGTCATCGCTCGTGCGATACACGGTCTGCTTGATCGCGAGCACGTTCGGGTCTGCCACCGCCTGCTCGACGAAGCGCTCGACCGAGGTGGCGAACGACGCGTACGGATGGTGCACCAGCAGGTCGCCTTCGCGCATCGCGCCGAGCACATCCGGACGCTCGCCCTCGCGGCGCAGCAGGCGCGGGTGGGTCACCCCGACGATCGGCTCTTCGCGCAGCTCCGAATGGCCGTGGAGTTTCACGATCTGCCACAGCGCCCCCATGTCGAGTAGGCCATCGACCGGGTAGACCTCGTCGTCCTGGACGCCCAACAGGCCCGACAGCGCTTCGCGAAGCTGCTGCGAGCAGTTGGCGCCGACCTCGACGCGTACGACCTCACCGAAGCGTCGGCGGCGCAGCTCGTCCTCGACCGCCTGCAGCAGGTCGGCCGCGTCGTCGGAGACCTCCAGGTCGGCGTCGCGGGTGACGCGAAACACGTCGTAGTCGGCGATTTCCATGCCTGGGAACAGCGCGTCGAGGTGATGCGCGATCACATCCTCGAGCGGCACCAGCAGCGCCGGCGCGGGCGCGGGCTGGCGCAGCGTGACGAACCGCGGCAGGATCTCCGTCGGGACCTTCACGCGCGCGAACACGGTCTGCTCGCTGATCGGATCGCGTACCAGCACGGCGAGGCTGAGGGACAGGTTGGAGATGTATGGGAACGGGCGCCCGGGTGCGACCGCCAGCGGGGTCAGCGCCGGGAAGATCGCCTTCTGGAAATGCCTCGCCAGCTGCGCGCGGCGCTCCTCGTCGAGCTCGCGCACACCAACCACGCGGATGTCGTGCTCGGCCAGCGCGGGGCGCAGCTTGCCTTCGAAGCTGTCAGTCAGCCTGCGTCCCATCTCCAGCACGCGCTCGCGGATCAGGGCGATCGTTTCGGACGGGATGCGCCCATCCTGGCTGGAGTTCTCGACGCCGGCGTCGATCTGGTCGCGAAGCCCGGCGACCCGCACCATGTAGAACTCGTCGAGGTTGGTCGTGTAGATCGCGCAGAACTTGACCCGCTCCAGTAGCGGCACGTGCTCGTCCTCGGCAAGCTGCAGCACGCGGTCGTTGAAATCCAGCCAGGAGAGCTCGCGGTTGATGTACAGCGAGGGATCCACGGGGGTCTCCTCGGCGGCGGCAGCGACCGCCGATCGCGCTTCCTGCGTGTCCTCGCGAACGCCGTCCATAGACCCTCAAGCTACAGCAAGCGCTAGGGTTCTGATCGGGAGAATGGCGCGTCAGCTCTGGCTACTTCGTCACGCCGAGGCCGAGCCTCACGGCACCCGCGAGGATGCCAAGCGCCGCCTGACCGAGCGGGGTGAGAGTCAGGCGCGCGCGGCCGGGATCGCGTTGGCGCGGCTCGGGGCGAACTTCGAGGCGGTGCTGTTCAGCCCGCGCGTGCGTGCGCTGGAGACCGCGGAGCTCGCCGCCGAGGCGTGGTCCTCTCAGCAGCGCGCGCTGCTGGCCGTCCACGAGCCGCTGGGCGGGGGATTCGACGCCGCCCAGGCGCTCGATGCGATCGCCGGTACCGGCGCGGACGCGCGCGTGCTGATGGTCGGCCACGAGCCCGATCTCTCGCGCGTGGCTGGCGAAATCGCCGGTGGTCGCGTCGACGTGAAGAAGGGCGGTCTGGTGGTGCTGCGTCTAGAGGGAGCGGGCGGCGAGCTCGTCGTCGTCATGCGACCCCGAGAGCTTGCGCTGCTCGCCGGTGGGGCTCCACTCCACGGGGACTGAGGACGGGACGGCGCCGGGGTCGATGATCTCGACCGATTCGGCGGCGAAGCGGTAGCCGATGCCGAAGTGGGTGTGGATGTAGCGCCAGCTCGGTGAGGCCTTCTCGAGCTTCTGGCGGAGCTTGCGCACGAACACGTCGACCGAGCGATCTCCGCGCACCATCGTGTAGCCCCACAGCCGCGAGTAGATCTCCTCACGCTCGAGCACGCGCCCCTCGGCGGAGGCCAGTAGCTCGACCAGCTCGAACTCGCGCCTGGTCAGGTCGATACTGCGCTCACCGACGAATGCCTGGAAGCGGTCGGAGCGGATCTCCACTTCGCCGGCGACGATCGGCTCGATCTCGGCTCGACTGGCACTGCGCCGGCGGCGGCGCACGACGCTCTGCACGCGAGCGATCACTTCCTCCGGGTGGCACGGCTTGGTGATCCAGTCATCCGCGCCGAGTCGCAGCCCGCGCACGCGCTGGGCCACCGTGGAGGGGCCGGTGCATACGACGATGCCCAGCTCGGGCAGCGCCTCGCAAAGTCGCTCAAGCCATTCCCATGCCTGCGGGCCGAGCACGGCGAGGTCCACGACCAGCGCGCTCAGCCGCATCGATACGACGGCTTCGGCCGGCACCGGGCTGGCAAGCACCCTGTGCTCCCATCCGAGCCGGTCCAAGCGCTTGCTGAGGACCTGGATAAAGCCGCTATCGCGGTCAAGGACAGCGATCCGCAGCGACGCCGAGGAGGAAGCCGTGCCATCGGGAGCCGCTGACGGGCCCTCCCGATCCGCGGCGCTCTGACTTGCGCTCATCGCGGCGCAGTGTACGTGATCTCGGGGACGCGGAACAGCTCTGCAAGCGAACGTAACAGGATGTTCACAGGGGTACTCGCTATGTGCACGAGCGAGCGGTGTATAACAGGTGCGATACAGCGTTCGCAAAGGCACACCACCCGGAACCGAACCAGCCGGGCTCCCGACTCCCCCGGTCCGACCTATCCGGGTCCGACCTATCCGGGCTCCCGACCCTCCGGCTCCGACCTATCCGGGTCCGGCGAGGCCGGGTGTGACATCGCCCCCCGGGCCTTCGGTGGGCCGGGAGGAGTCGGAGAACTCCCGGAACAGGCCAGTGACGACGAACGCCACCTGCTCGCCGATGTCCACGGCGTTGTCGCCGATTCGCTCCAGCGCTCGCGCGACGAGCGTCATGTGCATCGCCCACTCGCGGCGGTCCGGGTCATCGCCGAGTTCGATCGCCAGGCGGAAGATCTCACGGTTGAGTCGGTTGATCTCGCGGTCCTGGCGTACGAGGTCTTCGGCCAGCCCGACGTCGCGTCCGGCGAACGCGGCCTTCGACTGGATCACCTCGGAGCGGGCGAACGCGCCCATCCGCGCGAGCGCGTCGAGCATGTCCTCGTGGACCGGCGGCTCATAGCCCGAGAGGGGGATCAGCTTGGCGATGTTGACGCACTGATCGCCCATCCGCTCGATGTGCTTGATCATGTGCAGCAGGGCTGCGACGAGTCGTAGATCGCCTGCTACCGGCGCCTGTAGCGCCAGTAGCGAGAGGATCCCCTGGTGGACCTCCAGGTAGCGGCCGTCGACCCGGTCGTCGTCGGCGATCACCATCTGTGCGAGCTCGACGTCCTGGTGGTGCAGCGCCTCGAGCACGCGGTCGAGCTGCTCGACGATCAGGTCGAGGCCGCCGAGTGCGTTGGACTCGAGCTCGCGAAGCTGGGCCTGGAAGTGTGCGCGCCCCTGAGGTTGCGCGTCATCGGCCGTTGCGAGGCCCAGCGGATGCGGGCTCGCGGCCCCTGTGCCCGAGCGTCCGGGCCCCTCGTTGCCCTTAGCCGAACTTTCCGGTGACATATTCCTCGGTTCTCGGATCGATTGGCTTGGTGAAGATCTCCTGGGTGGGACCGACCTCGACGAGCTTGCCGTCGAGCATGAACGCGGTGCGGTCGGCGACGCGTGCGGCCTGCTGCATGTTGTGCGTGACGATCACGATCGTCACCCGCTGCTTGAGCTGCTCGATCAGCTCCTCGATCTTCAGCGTCGCGACCGGGTCGAGCGCCGAGCAGGGCTCGTCCATCAGGATCACCTCGGGGTCGACGGCGAGCGAGCGGGCGATGCACAGTCGCTGCTGCTGGCCGCCGGACAGGCCGGCTCCGGGTTGGTCGAGGCGGTCGGCGACCTCATTCCACAGGCTGGCGCCGCGCAGCGCGGCCTCGACCTTGGGTCGCAGGTTGCCGCGTCCGCGCGCGCTCAGCCGCAGCCCGGATGCGACGTTGTCGAAGATCGACATCGTCGGGAACGGGTTGGGCTTCTGGAAGACCATGCCGACCGCGCGACGAACTGCGACGACGTCGACCGACGGGTCGTACACGTCGAAGTCCGAGAGCATCACCTTGCCCTCGGCGCGCGCCCCGGGGATCTCCTCGTGCATGCGGTTGATGCAGCGGACCATCGTCGACTTGCCGCAGCCCGAGGGCCCGATGATCGCGGTCACCTCGTTGGCGTGGAAGTCGAGATCGATGCCCTTGACCTGTTCGGCATCGCCGTAGAACGCGCGCAGCTGCTCGAGCTTGACGCTCAGGCCGGGCTTGGACTCGATGCTCGCGTCCGTCGCGGTCGCGTTGCCGGCGGCGCCGGTGATGCGCTGGACGGTCGGCTGTGCGCTCGCATCCGCCGCGCCTTGCTCGCTGCGCTGGAGCTCGGAGCTGCTGTCGGGGTCCACGTCAGTCAACTCCTGAGTTGGTCGGTTGGGTGTCATGCAAGGCGACTCCTTCGCGAGATCAGGCGGGCGACCAGGTTGAGCACCAGGATCATCGTCACCAACGTGAGCGCCGCTCCCCATGCCCTGTCGACGACAGCAGTCGTGGGGGACGTGACGTCGTTGTAGATTTGCACAGGCAGCGAGTTCATGAACTGCCGGAGGTCGAAGTTCGTGTTGTGCGTCGCGGCCGCGGTGAACAGCAGCGGCGCGGTCTCGCCGGCGGCGCGCGCGATCGCCAGCAGCATCCCGGTGACCATGCCCGGGAGCGCGGTCGGCAGCACGATGCTGAAGATCACTCGCCAGCGCGGCGCGCCGAGCGCCAGCGCGGACTCGCGCAGCGCGCCCGGGACCAGCAGCAGCACGACCTCGGCCGAGCGGATGACGACCGGGCAGCATCAGCAGCGAGAGCGCGATCGAGCCCTTGTAGCCGGCGTAGGAGCTGCCGGTGCCGATGATCAGCACGATGTAGACGAACAGGCCGAAGATGATCGACGGGACGCCGGTGAGCACGTCGACGAAGAAGCGCACGACGTTCGCGAACCAGCTGTCGCGGCCGTACTCGACCAGCCAGATCGCCACGCCGACGCCGATCGGGATCGCGATCACCGAGGCCAGCGCGACGATCTCGATCGTGCCGAGGATCGCGCTCTTGATGCCGCCGATGCTCGACGCCTTGAAGAACGTGTTGCCCGTCGGATCGGTCGTGAAGAAGCTCCAGCTCCACGCGCTCAGACCCTTGCGGAGCAGGTAGTAGACGATCAGCACGAGCGGCACGAGCGCGATCGCGGTCGCGGCCAGGATGCCCGCGCGAGCGAGCCTGTCCTTGCGCCTGCGCGCCGGGCTGAGCGCGAAGCGCGCGAGCCGCTCGCGGCTGCATGGCACGTCTGCGCGCTCATGCGCCGGCCGCCACGTCTGCCAACTCAGCCGGGCCGATCCCGATGTCCGCGCCGTCGTCTGCCTGGGGCGCGTGGTTGCTGCGCGCGGCTCGCATGACGATCAGGCGTGCCAGCGCGTTGACGAGCAGCGTGAGCACGAACAGCACCAGGCCGGCGGCGAACAGCGCCGAGCGGTGCAGGCCCTGGGCCTCGCCGAACTCGTTGGCGATCACGGCCGCGAGGCTGTAGCCCTGGCCGAACAGGTGGTGGCCGAGCTGGGGTGCGTCGCCGATCAGGATCGTCACGGCGATCGTCTCGCCGATCGCCCGGCCGAGGCCGAGCATCGCGCCGCCGACGATGCCCGAGCGGCAGTAGGGGAGCACCGCGATGCGGATCATCTCCCAGCGCGTGGCGCCGAGCCCGAGCGCCGCCTCCTTGTGATCGGGGGGCACGGTCTTCATCACCTCGCGGCTGATCGCGCTGACGATCGGCAGGATCATGATCGCGAGCACGAGCCCGGTGACGAAGTAGTTGGGGATCGTGACCGTGCCGCCGCCGATGAACGGGATGAACGACAGCCGGTCGGCCACCCACTGCTCGGCCGGCTGCAGTTTGGGCGCGAGGAAGAAGATGCCCCACAGCCCGTACACGACCGACGGCACTGCGGCCAGCAGCTCGACGAGCACGGTCAGCGGCGCGCGCAGGCGCAGCGGGCACAGCTCGGTCGCGTACACCGCGGTCGCGACGGCGATCGGGACGCCGATCACGAGCGCGAGCGCGGAGGTGATCAGCGTGCCGACGAGCAGCGGCAGCGCGCCGAAGTGTTCTGCGTTGACGTTCCAGTCGTTGCCGAACACGAAGCCGAGCACGCCTTCCTTGGCGAACGCCGGCCGCGCTTCGCCGACGAGGCGGATGAAGAAGAAGACGATCAGCGCGAGGATCAGCGCCGCGAGCGCGGTCAGGCCGTACTTGAGCGCGCGATCCGGGCAGTCGAGCCAGCGGTGACCGCTCGAGAACCGAGCGGTCACCGCCTGGAATCGATGCTGCGTCCACGGCCACGTGTCTACCGCATCTGTGGCCGTGGAGTCACGGTCAGCCCTTGAGCGCGGCGCCGTTGCACTGCAGTGCGGCGGCCGCTTCCTTGGACTTCGCCAGGACTTCGGCGGGCAGCGCGGCGTAGTCGGCCTGGGAGAGGATCGACTGCCCTGCGCCGAGCCCGTAGTCGAGGAACTTCACCACGCCCTTGGCGGCCGCTTCGCCGCCCGGCGTGCCGGCCTTGCAGAGGTCCTTGTTGACGACGATGAACGTCTGCGAGGTGATCGGGTAGGCGCTCGCACCCGGCGGGTTGATGATCTTGATCCCGAGGTTCGCCGGGATGGTCACGCCTTCTCCGGCGGCGCTCGTCGACGCCAGCGACGGCGCGATGAAGTTGCCGGCCTTGTTCTTCACCGAGGCGTAGGTGAAGTTGTGCTGGAGCGCGTAGGCCTGCTCGACGTAGCCGACGGCGCCGGCCGTCTGCTGGACCGCGCCGGCGACGCCGGCGTTGCCCTTCGCGCCCGTGCCGATCGGCCACTGCACGTCCTTGCCTTCGCCGACCTTGCTCTTGAATTCGGGGTCGACCGCGGCCAGGAAGCTGGTGAAGCCCGCGGTCGTGCCCGAGGAGTCCGAGCGGTGGATCACGGTGATCGTGGTGCTCGGCAGCTTGAGCCCGGGTTGAGCGCCTTGATCTCGGCGTCGTTCCAGGTCTTGATCTTGCCGAGGTAGATGTCGGCGATCGTCTTGCCGTCGAGCTTCAGGCCGGTCGGAACGCCGGGCAGGTTGTAGGAGACGGTGATCGCGCCCAGGAACATCGGGATCTGGACCGCCGGGCTGCCGTTCTTGGCGATCGCTGCTTCATCTTCGGGCTTCAGCGGCGGGTCGCTCGCGCCGAAGTCGACGGTCTTGCTCTCCAGCGCCGTGATGCCGGCGCCCGAGCCGACGGCCTGGTAGTTGACGGTCAGGGGCGAGAGCGACGAGGCCCACTGTTCATAGACGGGGGCGGCGAACGTCGAGCCGGCTCCGGAGATCGTCGCCGAGGCGCTCGAGCTGGAACTGGTCGAGGAACTGGAGCTGCCGCATGCAGCGAGGCCCAGCGCGAGCACCACGCAACCTGCGAGCGCGCCCATCTTGTTCTTGATCACTACGTCTCCTCTGGCTGGTTTATCTGTTTGACGGCGCATTCCGCACGCGCCTCTCCGCCGAACCGGCGTGCCGGCGACAGTCTCGTCAGCCGCCGGTAGCCTCCATGTGAACATTTCGTGAAGGCTCCGGTTGGAAGCGGTAGCCGAACCCCGGGTGGGTGTGAATGAACCGGCGGTCGGGAAGCGCCGCCTCGAGCTTGCTGCGCAGCTTGCTGACGTAGACGTCCACCGAGCGGTCTCCGGCGCGCAGCTCGCCGCCCCACACGGTTGCGTACAGCTCCTCGCGCGTGATGATCGCGCCGAGCTTCCGGGCCATCGCGACGAGCAGTTCGAACTCGCGCACCGACAGCGTCAGGGCGCGGCCGGTGGCGAGCACCAGCCCCTCCTCGAGCCTGATCTCGAGCTCACCGGCATAGAGGACGTCCGTCGAGATATCGGTGCTCTCCGGAAAGGCCGCCACGACGCGGAGCGTCGCACGGCAGCGACTGCCAAGGCGTTGCAAACTCGTGATCTAACGGTGAAGAATCCGTGAAAGCCGTGGCGAGATGGCAGGGTCGAGGTGCGAGCGCCGGCCGTGGGCAATATCCTCGCCGCATGAGCTTGCTGGTGCGCGGGATGGACCCGATCCTGATGTCCCTCGTCGAGGAGTCCGGGCGCAACGTGCAGCGCTGCGGCCTGCTGCTGCGCGACCTGCTGATGGAGTACCCCGAGCGCGCGCCGCTCGCCCAGGACCTGAAGGTGTGCGAGCAGGAAGGCGACCGCATCACCCACGACATCATCCACCGGCTGGCCGGGCGTGGGCGCGTGCGTGCGCCGTTCGACGCGGGCGACGGCTATGCGCTGGCGACGGCGCTCGACGACATCGTCGACCACTCCGAGCAGGTGGCCGCTCAGCTCGGCCTGTACGGGGTCGAGGCGCCGATGGAGCAGGCGGTCGAGTTCACCGAGGTGCTCGTCGGCGCGGGCGAGCAGATCGCCCAGGCGCTGCGCTGTCTGCGCACGCGGCACCGAGCTCGGACCGCATCTGGTCGAGATCCACCGCCTGGAGAACGAGGGCGACCGCCTGCAGCGCGACGGCGTGGCCTCGCTGTTCGCAGGCGGGATCGACCCGATGGTCGTGATCCGCTGGAAGGACATCTTCGAGTCGCTCGAGGCGGCGGTGGACGCGTGCGAGACGGTCGCGCACGTGCTCGAGGGGATCACGCTCAAGCAGCGCCGGCGCCGGCGCTGAACGGGCCCGACCGATACCGATGTCGCGGCCGCAGGCTCCCCCGGGGCCGGAGGCTCACCCAAGCGTGCTCGGCGGCGCGCTGAGCGCCAGCTTGGCGCCGTGCGGGTCGCCGATGAAGAACACCTGGAACGGAAGCGAAGCGCCCGCGGGCAGCAGCGGCAGGACGGCCCGGCCGGCGGCCACGATGCTCGTGCCCTTGCGCGCGATCGCGTAGATCGCCAGTTCCTGTTGTGCGATCCGCGAGTGGTTGGTCACGGTGCCCTCGGCTCCGGCCCCACTGGAGGGGTCTTCGAACAGGTGCGCATCGCGCACGGTCAGCTGGGGGATCGCCCCGGTGGCCGCAGGGGCTTCGCCGACCTTCACGGCGACACTGCCCGGAGTCCCCGCGCCCTGGACCTGGTCGTCGACCCAGGTCAGTTCGCCGTGCGCGCCAAGCAACGTAGCTGAGACGAGCGTCGGTGCGAGACCGGGCGTGTTGTTGGCGTACATCGTCGTGCCCGCTGAGTTCTTGACGGTGATCGCGATCGGGACGTCCTTCAGCGGCCGCGGGGAGAGGTTGCGCAGCGTCACGACCGCGGCGCTGCCTTCGTTGCTGTGAACGACAGCGCTTTGGAGAACCTTCACGTCGGTGCTCTGATGGGCGATCGACAGTCCCTGTTGAGCGCGCTGCGCAGGTCTGGCGTGACTCTGGGCTACGCGTTCGAGCTTGGCGCTCTTTTCCGCTGTCGTCTCACATCCGCTCAGCGCCAGTGCGCGCAGCCGAGCACGAGCGCTGCCCACCTCACCCGAACGCCCCGCTGATGTAGTCGCGCGTGCGCTGCATCGTCGGGTGGTCGAAGACCTGCTCGCTCTCTCCGTACTCGACGAGCTCTCCTAGGTGCATGAACGCCACGTGGTCGGCGACGCGGAACGCCTGCTGGAGGTTGTGCGTGACGATCACGATCGCGACGCTCTCGCGCAGCCCGACGATCAGCTCCTCGATCGTCGCTGTGGAGATCGGATCGAGCGCCGAGCATGGCTCGTCGAGCAGCAGCACCTCCGGGCGCGCGGCGAGCGCGCGCGCGATGCACAGCCGCTGCTGCTGTCCGCCTGACAGGCGCAGCGCCGAGCGCTCGAGGTCGCCTCCGAGCTCGTCGTACAGCCCGGCCCTGCCGCAGCGCGTCGATCACCGCACGCTCCAGCTCGGGACTGCGCCGACGACGGCGGCCGCGCTCGGGGCGCTGCTCGGCGAGCGCGTAGGCGACGTTGTCGAAGATGCTCATCGGGAACGGGTTCGGCTGCTGGAAGACCATCGACACGCGACGGCGCAGGTCGTTGACCTCGAGCTCGTGGATGTCGACGCCGTCGAGCGCGATGCGACCGCTGCGGGCGGCGCCGGCGGTGATCTCGGTCAGGCGGTTGAGCGAGCGCAGCAGCGTGGTCTTGCCCGAGCCGGACGCGCCGATCAGCGCGAGCACCTCGCCCTGGCGCACCGGGAGATTGACGTCGCGCACGACCCAGTTCTCGCCGTAGGCGAGCCACACCGATTCGATCCGCATCCGCTCGCGCACTTCGGCGACCGGTGTGCGCGCCGCGCGTAGGCGCACGGCGGCTGCAGCTGCGGCTCCAGCATCGCCGTTCGTGGCGGGAGCCGGCCTGGGCGCGGCCACGTGCGGCTCGCGCTCGAGCGCGATCCGCCTGATCGGCGGCGGCATCAGCGGGTCCATGCGATCACCGAGAGTCGCGTCATTTCCCGCGTCCCGAAAAACGCCGCGGGAGATACGCTCGCCGCTTGCGCTCGCCGGTAGACCCGCCTCCGGCCGTCAGGCGGGTCACGAGTGCGTTCAGCGCGAGCACGATCATCAGCAGCACGAACGCCGCCGCGTAGGCCTTCTCGTGCGAGTTGCCGTCGCCCGCTGGCGAGTTGTTGTAGACGTAGCTGGTGAGCGTCGAGCCAGCTCCGCGCAGCGTGCTCAGGACAGGGACGTGGCCGACCGGTTCGAGCTTGTAGCCGACGCCGAGCAGGATCGTGATGATCGCCGTGTCGCCGATGATCCGGCCCATCCCGAGCACGATGCCGCTGGCGATGCTCGGCCGGATCGCCGGCAGCAGCACGTGGCGGATCGTCGTGGCGCGTGTCTTGCCGAGCGCGTAGGAGGCCTCGCGCAGGCGGTCGGGAAGCTGCGCGAGCGCCTCGCGGGTGGCACCGACGACCAGCGGCAGGGCGAGCGTCGACATGACGATCCCGGCGACGAAGAACGACTGACCGAGCGCACCTTGCGCGGCGCCCTGTGAGAGGAAGCCCAGGAAGCCCTGCGAGAAGATCAGCAGCCCGAAGATCGCGAGCACGATGCTCGGGACGCCGGCGACGGTCTCGATCGCCGACTCGACCGCGCGCGCGAGCCACGCGGGGCGCGCGTACTCCGACAGCCAGGCGGCGATCGCGACTCCCATCGGTGCGGCGATCGCGGTTCCGATCGCGGTCACGATCAGCGTCCCGATGATCGGGTCGCGAAAGCCGCCGCTCTGGGTCTGGTGCAGCGACGGCGCCGGTGACTGGAACAACAGGCTCGGGCGTAGGTAGGCGATGCCCTTGACGAGCATGAACAGCACGATCGCCAGCGCGATCAGGCACAGCCCGATGCCCGTCACCCAGCACAGCCAGTAGCAGATCCGATCGACGAGCGGCCACGACGACGGGCTGTCTCGCGGTGGATGCGCGACCGCCGGTGCGATCGGGGTCGGCGAGATCGCGGCGCTGGCCATCAGGCGCGAATCCCGTAGCGCTTCAGCGGCTGCTTGGCCGCCCATCCGGCGAGCGAGAGCATCGTCGCCGAGACGAGCAGCACGGCGCCCATCGCGTAGATCGTGTGGGCGAGCGGTCCGATCGTCAGCCCTTCGGATTCCTGGAAGATCGTCGCCGCCAGCGGGCGCACCGGCTCGAACAGGAACGTGAGGCCGTCGAGCGGGTTGGCGGCGAACCCGCGCCCGCCGGAGACCATCGCGAGCATCACGGCCTCGCCCAGGGCGCGCGCGGTCGCGAGCACCGTAGCGGCGGCGATCGCCGGCCACGCGGTCCGCAGCGACACGCGCCAGATCGTCCGCCAGCGGTTGACCCCGAGCGCGGCCGAGCCTTCGCGCCACGACATCGGCACGGCTTCGAGCGCGTTCGCGCTGATCGCCACCATGATCGGCAGGATCATGACCGTGAGGATCACGATTGCGGTCGCGAGGTCGGCGCCGTTGAGCTGGACGACGTAGATGACCGAGTGCTTGCGGCTATTGCTGATCAGGTGTTCGTTGATCCAGGGAGCGAGCGCGAGGATGCCGATCAGGCCGTAGATCACCGACGGCACGCCCGCGAGCAGCCTGACCACTGGCTCCAGGGTACGTCGCACCCGGTCCGGCGCGAACTCGGTCAGGAAGACGGCGGCGAGCGTCGAGACGACCAGCGCGAGCGCCACCGCGAGGACCGTCGTCAGCAGCGTTCCCCAGATCAGCGACCAGCCGCGGAAGTACAGCAGCCCGTGGCCGGGGAGCGGGGTGCCTTCGCGCATCGCGCGCAGCTGCAGATCCACGTCGCCGCCGGGCGCGAACCATCTCAGGCCGTTGTAGGAGAACGACGGCCACGCCTTGACCAGCACGGTGATGACCATCACCGCGATCAGCAGCAGCACTGTGACCGACAGCGCGCCGAGCATTCGCTCGACGCGCTTGTCAGCGCTTACGCCTGACCCGCCGCCCATCTGCTTGTGAGCGCCCGGGGCCACCTCCTAGTGGATGGCGATCCAGCTCGAGTTGATGATGCTGTCGACGTTCTTCTTGCCGCTTGTGACCCACAGGATGAACTTCAGGGCTTCGCCCTTGGGCGCGCCTTTGGTGACCATCCAGAAGTTACGCACGCCGCCGTACTGCCCGGACTTGGCGTTGCGCAGGCTACACGCGACACCCTCGAACCCGACGGGGTTCACGCCCGCGGTGTAGGCGAACGAGACGAAGCCGATCGCCTGCTTGTCGCTGGTGACCGCGTTCTGCTCGAGGCCGTTCGAGGTCTCGGCGGTAGCGCTCGGCGAGATCTTCAGCGTTTCACCGAGGAAGATGTGCTGGAAGGCGTCCTGGGTACCGGACGCGCCGTCACGGTCGAATAGGTCGATCGGGCCGCTGATCGCAGCACCTGGGACTTCGCTCCAGTCGCGGATGCGACCGGTGAAGATGCCTTCGACGCTTTCCTGGGAGAGGTTCGAGATCGGGTTGGATTTGTTCGTGATCATGCAAACGCCGTCTCGCGCGATCTTCGTGAACACGAGGTGGTGGGGGTCGGTCGGGAGCGGATCGCGCGAGGAGTCGCCGATGTCGAAGCGGCCGCTGGCGACGCCGGTGATGCCGACATCTGACTGCCCTCCCTGAACCTGAGGGGCCGGAATCTTGGGATAGGTCTTGTGGTAGGCGGTCGCGAGTTTCTGGGCGAGCGGCAGGACCGAGGTCGAGCCGCCGACGATCAGCCGCCGGGCCATCGCGCCGGCCGGAAGGGCGAGGACGAGTGCGAGGGCAATGGAAACGATGAGGGTGCGATGCGCGCGCACGGTGATTGCTCCTTTACGAGTTGGGTTCGACTTCTGCGTCGTCGACGCCGGGGAGGAAACAGGTCGGGGTGTGAATCGATGCGGTATGCGCGATGAACCTCACCGCTGGGGGAAGAGTGTCGATCGGGGCTTCGGCCGTTGTTTCGTTTTTGTGAACGACCCGCCGAACACTGCTGTAAACGTTTTGTGAAAATAGTCGCGCGATGATTGTGTTGTTTTTGTAAACAAGGCCGGCCTGATGTGTCGTTTTTGTGAACGCCATTGCTTTTCCGGCTGCCGCGTGTGACGCTGCGGCCGTCCGATTGGTTCCACGCTCGGCGGCCGCGTCTCTGTGCCGCGACGATGGCCGTTCCACGCTCGATTACGGGCGAACGTGAACCGCCTCGTCTCGGCCGTGGCTTCACGGCTTCGATCGTCCGGCGATCCGACGCACCACCACTCACGATCCGGCGCACCACCACTCACATACATGACCGACGACCCGATCCCACCCGTGCCCCCGTCGAGCAACGGCGCCGGCACCGCCAGCGAGAGCAAGGCGGCCGTGCGCTCCGGCCTGGCCCATCGCCGCAACCCGGTGCTGGAGACCCTCGGAGGGTTCTTCCGCGGCGCGCGCCGGCTGATCACGCGCGACCCGCTCTCGACGTTTCTGCTCGCGGCGTCGATCGCGCTCGCGATCACGTTCGCGACGCTGCTCGGTGACGATCAAGCCGAGCAGCTCCGGCATCGGGGTGCCGCTCAGCACGGTGCAGTCGCTGTCAGCGCATCACGAGATCGCGGACGGCCGTCCTGCTCGACCACGACGACCGGGTCGAGCTCACGACCACCGCCACGACCCCACAGGTGTCCGCAACGGGGGCAATCGCTGCGAAACGCGCAGCCAGCGGTTCGGCGGCATCCGGCACTCCGGCGAGCTCCTCGACGAGCGGTGTCGCCACCGGCGTCGCCCAGCGGCTGTGGGCCGCCTACCCGTCCTCCGGCGCGCAGACCCAGCAGCTGCTACGCGAACTGTACGCGGGCGGCGCGATCGTCGCGGTCGACCAGCAGGCGGGCAAGGGCACGAAGACGATCATCGTCCAGTTCCTGATTCCGATCCTGCTGCTGGTTTGCCTGTTCTCGCTGTTCACCCGCTTGGGGGCCGACGCCGCCGGTGGTCTGGCGGCCTTCTCGGAGTTCACCGGCAAGGGCCGGCGCAAGGGCAAGGGCACGCGCGACAGAATCACGTTCGCGGACGTCGCGGGCGCCGGAGAGGCGCTGGCCGAGCTGCGCGAGATACGCGATTACCTCTCCGATCCGAGCAAGTACCTGGCGGTCGGGGCCGCCGCGCCCAAGGGTGTCCTGCTCGTCGGCCCGCCCGGGACCGGCAAGACGCTGCTCGCGAAGGCGGTCGCCGGCGAAGCCGACGCGGCGTTCTTCTCGGTCTCCGGCTCGGACTTCGTCGAGTCGCTCGTCGGCGTCGGCGCAGCACGTGTACGCGACCTGTTCCGCAAGGCCCGCAAGGTTGCTCCGGCGATCATCTTCATCGACGAGCTCGACGCCGCCGGACGCAAGCGTGGCGCGGGCATCGGGCAGGGCAACGACGAGCGCGAGCAGACGCTCAACCAGATCCTCGTCGAGATGGACGGCTTCGCCGGCGATGGCGGTCTGGTGGTGATGGGCGCTACCAACCGGCCTGACATCCTCGACCCGGCTCTGCTGCGCCCCGGCCGTTTCGACCGGCAGGTCGTCGTGGACGTACCTGACGTGCACGGGCGCTTGGAGATCTTGCGACTGCACGGCGACAAGCGGCCCCTGGCGCCCGACGCCTCACTGGAGGAGGTGGCGCGCCAGACGCCTGGATTCAGCGGTGCCGAGCTTGCCAACGTGATCAACGAGGCGGCACTGCTGAGCGTCCGCGACGGTCGCGGGCAGATCGACTCAGCGACGCTCGATGAGGCGATCGACCGGGTCGTCGCCGGCCCCGCCAAGCGTCACATCCTGACCGAGAACGAGCGTTGGTTGATCGCGGTCCACGAGGCATCGCACGCGGTCGTGACCGAGGCGCTCGGGCACACGACCTCGACACGCAAGCTCTCGATCGTCGCCCGCGGTCGCCAGCTCGGGACAGCCGCGCACATGCTGTCCGACCGCGACCAGGTGATCATGACCAAGCCCGACCTGCAGAGCCAGCTGATCGTCATCATCGCGGGCCTCGCGGGAGAGCGGATCGCCTTCGGTCACTCCTCAACGAGCGTGCACGACGATCTCCACGCCGCGACGGCGCTCGCTCGCAGCATGGTCACCTCGTTCGGAATGTCCGAGGCGCTCGGCCTGGTGACGATCGGCGAGAAGAGCGGCGAGGTGTTCCTCGGCGCTTCGCTCCAGGACCTGGGCTCGGTCGGACCCGCAGACGCTGAACCTGATCGATGATGAGGTCGAGCGGATCGTCGGTGACGCCGAGGCGCGCGCAGCCATCGTGCTCGACCGCAACTGGTCGACTGTCGAGGAGACGGCCGCTGCCCTGCTCGAGCAGGAGACGCTGTCCGGTGTGGCGCTCGATGCTGTGCTCTCTACCGTGCAGGAGGTTTCGTTGGAGGAGCTCAGCCAGGTCCGCCGCGCCGCTCCGCCGCGTTTCACCACGCACGACCCCAAGCAAGCCCAATGAAGCTGCGCCGACCGCGGCGTCTGCCCTCGCCGGCGATGGTCATCGCGTTGACGGCGCTGGTGTTCTCGACGACCGGTCTAGCCGATGCGGCTCGACGCGCGGTCACCAGCGCCGTGGCCGGACACCCGATCAGCGCCAAGCCGCATGCCGGCGGCATCCTCCTGCTGGGTAAGAACCGGAAGTTCCCCGCCGCGGCGATCCCGACCGTCAAGAACGCTTCGAGGGTCGGTGGAGAGACTGCCCAACAGCTCGCCGGCACGTGCCCGCCGGCGAGCGTCGACATCGGCACGTGGTGTCTGGACACCGCGCCGTATCCGCTTACGAACGCGCAGGCCGGCAAGAACAACTACGTGTTCGCGAGCAAAGCCTGCGAGGCGGAAGGCGGTTGGTTGCCCTCGGCGTCCGAGCTCCTCGGAGCCGCCGACCGCGTGAAGCTCGAGTCGACGATCCACGACTCGCCGCTGACCGCCACGATCGACCAGGACCCCAGCCGTGGCCTGAAAGACGAGCGTGAGATGAGCTCCACGCTGGTGACGACGGAGGCCGGCTCGGCCGCTGCTGGTTTCGAGGGCGTCAGCGAAGGGGCCACGGGCAATCCCCGTCAGGGCCAGCCCAATCCGCAGCCGCTGTCTGCCAACCCGCTGCCCGAATCGCTGCAGTACGTGACGGTGTATGACAACGGCAACAACGGCGGCTTCGCGGGCTCGGAGCCGGTCGTCGACCCCGAGAGCTTCCGTTGTGCGTTCGCCAAGGCGCCGGGCGCACTCAACAAATCCGAATCCTGAGGCCTCGCAGATGAGCGATCGTGCGATCTCCAGCCGGCTCGATGCCGGGGATCGGCGGCGTCGGCTGAGCCTGTCGGTCTGTCTCACGGTGCTTGTGCTTGGGCTTGTGCTTGTGCTCGCGCTCGGAGTGCAGCGAGCCGGCGCGGTGATCCTCCCGGCGGTGACGATCGACGGTCCAAGCGAGGACATCGTCGGCTTCGGCGGGGCGGCGATGGCCGAAGACGGGACCGGCGGACTGGTGTATCTCAAGCGCGTGGGCGGCGTGGCGCACGTGTTCGTCTCGCGCTACCTGGAAGGCCACTGGCTGGCGCCGATTCGTGTCGACACCGAACAGCCGTTTGCCGCGAGCTGGCCGCGCATCGGCGCCGCCAACGGTGGCGAGCTGGTCGTCGTGTGGGCCACGCCGTTCGCCACCAGGGAACTGAAGCCGGTCGATGAGCTGCTCGGTGCGACGCTCGGTCCGGGCTCGAGCGCTTTCGGCTCGGCGATGATCGTCGACCCGGAAATCGGAGAAGGCACCGGCACCAGCCCTGACCTCGCGATGAGCTCCACCGGGCAGGCGGACGTGGCCTACCGGGCGGTCGAAACCCAGAGCAACGTTCCGCTGCTGCGTCCGGGCGACGTCAACGAGAGCGTGCGCGTCGCGCACTTCAACGGCGAACGCTGGTCGGGCCTGGGCGCGGTCAACCGCGATCCGGGGCTCTCGATGCGAGCGCCGACGCAGGCCAACGCGCCGTCGATCGCGATCGGGCCGACCGGCAACGGGGTGGTCGTCTGGCAGGAGCCCGAACTCGGCGGCGTCGCGCGGCTGTGGGCGCGGCGCGTGTTCGGTCAGAGTCTTGACTACGTGATGCCGGTGAGCGCCCCCGCGCTAGGCGGATCGCCGATCGAACAGGACGCGGACGCGCCCAGCGTGACCTTCTCGCGTCTCGGCCAGGCTGAGGTTGCCTACCGGCAGATCGCCGGACCCGGATCGCCGCTGCCGGGCGCGCGGATCTTCCTGAACGTCCTGCCCGACGGCGAATCGGCAAGCGGCGCTGAGTTCCAAGGGCCGGGCATCGCCGACAACGCCGTCGGCGGGGGCAGGTCGGCGTCGGTCGGGCGGCCGAGCATCGACGTCGACGAACGGCGCGCGACGCGGATCCTGTACGACAGCAACGGAACGCCGCGGGTGATCAAAGGCACCGACAAAGGGCTGTTGGGGACGCTTTCGCTCGGCCCGGCGTTCGTCGGCTCGGCATTGACGCCGGCCAACGAACTGCAGTCGGCCAGTGTCATGAACGCTGAAGGCGGAGGCGTTTCGGCGTGGCCGAGCGCCGACCCGCACGGCGACCCGGCGCTCGCGGTGCGCGAGGACTTCCCCGGCGGTGCGGTGCAGACGGGTCTGCTCAGTGCAGGCGCCGGCGGCCCGATCGGCGAACTGGCAGTCGGTCGCTCGGGCCTCGGCGATGGCCTCGTCGCCTTTCAGCAGGGACCGCTCGGAGACGCCGCGATCGTCGCCGCGCAGGTCACCGCGCCGCCCGATCCGTTCGTGATCACGCTTCCCAAAGGCTGGGTGAAACCTGCGCAGGCCCAGGTCAGCTGGGTCCCCGCTGTCAGTGCCAACGGCCCGCTGGCATACACCGTCGTGCTGGATGGTCATCCGCTGCATACGCCGGCCGGCGTCTTCTCCTACCGCTTCAACAGCCACGGCCTCGGCGATGGGGTTCACAAGGTGCAGTTGCTGAGCACCGACATCTTCGGGCAGTCGACGCTGACAGCGCCGTCCGCGTTGAAGGTCGAAGGACGGCCTCCAGCGGTCAAGGTCGCCCGCGCCAGCGGCGGTCGTGGTGTGGCGGTTCGTGTCAGCGACCCTTACTCCGGGGTCAATGCTCGCGCGGTGAGCGTCAGCTTCGGCGACGGGTACCGCGCGAAGGGGCGCAAGCAGTTCCATCACGTGTACGCGCGCCCGGGCTTCTACACGGTCACAGTCACGGTCCGCAGCAAGCTCGGCAACCAGGGTACGGTCCGCAGGCTGGTGAAGGCACTGTGAGACGCACCAGCGCCAGCAGCATCGTCCCTCGCCTCGCGCTGGTGCTCGCGGCGAGCGCGTCGCTGGCGGCGATGCTCTGCTCGTCCGCCAGCGCCGACGTGTTCGGTTCGATCTCGCTGGTATCTGCGAGCCCCTTCCAGCAGGTCGAATACGCACACGACCCGGCGATCTCCGGCGACGGGCGCTACGTCGTCTTCGACGGCTCGATTGGCGGCGTGACCGGCGTCTGGCGCCGCGAAAACCGCCCCGGCGGAGACCTCGTCGAGGTCGCCGGCGGCGACGCGGAGTTGCCGTCGATCAGTGCGAGTGGACGGTTCGTGAGCTTCACCACCAACGAAGGCAAACATCTCGGAGAAGTCACCGACGGGCTCCCGGACCCCGAACACTTCACCGATGAAGCGCCGAATGTGTATGTGCGCGACATGGAAGTAGGCCCTGAGGAAGTTGGTGCCTTCACGCTCGCCTCGCCGTTGAGCTACGAGTATTCGGGCGAGTCTCTGGGAGAAGAAGAACACCTCGGATCAGAAGCCGCCGGGCGCTCCGCGATCAGCGCGGACGGGAGCAAGGTCGTGTTCGTGACGACCGCCGTGTCGAATTTGGATGGCCCGGAGACGCCGCCGCTGCAGGTCGCCGTCCACGACCTGCGGACGGATGCCACCGAACTCGTGAGCGTGGAAGACGACCCCACGACCGGCCTGCCGGCGACCGAAAATGGGCACCCGAAGCCGGTGCAGCCCAGCTTTCGCGGAACGACTCAGTTCGGCGCGGCGTACGTGTCCGGTGAACCGTTCTTCAGGGCCCGGCTGCCATATACCCCGACCTCGGGCGTCGGTGCATCGATCAGCGCTGATGGATCGACCGTCGTGTGGATGGGACAGGACATCGGCGAGCAAGCCCGCACGCTCCCGGCCGAAGAGCTCGCGGGCGAATACAGCGAGCCGCTGTGGCGTCGCATCGGCGACGGCGAGCAGACGCCGACGCGACGCGTTACCGGCGGCTCGGACCCGTCGGCACCGGGCTGCGTCGCGCACCCCGAGGGCTCGCTGCCCCGGCCGGCTTCGGCTGCCGATCCCTGCCAGGGTCCATTCGCCACGACTCCCACCCGCGGGGTGTGGACCGGCGGGGGCAACGTGCCGCAGCTCAGCGCGAACGGCGAAACCGTTGCGTTCGTCGGCAACGGCGCACTCGTGTCCCAGGGCGCCGGCTTCGGCGAAACCGGCGGCGGGGACATCGGTCGCCCGGGCGATCTGTATGTGGCGAGCATGCAGGAAGGGATCTCACGCACGCAGGCGCTCACGAAGCTGACCGAAATCTCCAGCGGAGACCTCACGGACATCGCCGACGACGCCTCGGTCCTCGAACCGACGATCTCCGCCGACGGACTTCAGGTCGCGTTCACGACGCGGCGAACCGCGTTCTCGCTGGGATCGCCGCTATACGTCAGCGCTCCCGCGGCGGTTCCGGGGATGGAGGAACTGTATGAGGTCGACTTGGCCGACGACACCCTCACGCGCGCCACCGAGAGTGACCAGGGCGGTCCCAGCGAACACGTACACCAGGAACTCGGGGAACTCGACCCCTATCGAGAAGGTGACGGAGCGCTGTCACCGTCGTTCTCCGAGAACGGAGCCCTGCTGTCCTTCTCCTCGACCGCATCGAATCTCGTGTTCGGCGACGGCAACACCCCTCCGGCGAGAGGCGCGCACGACGGCACCGACGCGTTCGTCGTCGAACGCGAGCTGTTCAGCCCGATGCCGACCCCGCAGACGATCTCCCCTGCACCCGCGAATCCCACGGCTGCCGTCGCCTGGCGGATGGGGGTGACGGGCCAGTCGCTGAGCAACGGCAAGGTGGCGCTGTACGTGACCGCACCCGGCGCCGGGCAGCTGAGCGCCTCAGCGGTCAGCTCCGTGCGTGTGTCTAGTGCCCGCGCTGCGCGTGGCGCCCGAGGCGCGCACGCCAGCATCTCCGGAGCGCGCGCCGCGGCGACGACTGTGCTCGTCCGCACCGTAGCCTCTGGTAAGCGCACGCTGGCCTCTGCGGCCGAGGGCGTGAGCACGGTGCTGCTCGCGCTGAGCCACCGCTACGCCGCGCTTGCCTCCCGGCACGGTGGCCTGTCGGCGGCGATCACCATCAGCTTCAGCGCCCCCGGGCATCCGCGTTTGCGCGAGCGCCTGACGCTCAGCTTCGTGCGCAAGTCGAGCGCACACAGGCGCAAGCCCCCTGGGGCCGCGAGCAGCCAGCGTCCGGCAAAACCGAGCAGGTCCCGATGATCAGTCTTCGGGCATGGCCGCTGCTGTTGGCGGTGCTCGCGCTCGCGCTCGGGCCGCGGGTGGCGAGCGCCGGCGCCGAAGGACTCGCCGACCTCGGCGGCGCCGAATGGCGCGTCGAACAACCGGAACCTCCGACGCCGCCGCCCGGGGTGGAAGGGTCCAATATCCCGATCGGGCTCGGCCGGATCGGTGACATCGAGTTCTTCTCGCCGAACCGCGGCGCGCTGATCACGGCCGGCAACGGCAGCACGATCCCGCCGGGAGTGTGGCTGTACAACGGCGAACGCTGGCGCGAGCTGTCGACCGCCTGCGGGGCAACCGACGGGCGCATCGCGTGGGCCGGGCCGGACGAATTCTGGACGATCTCCGACGGAAGGCCGGGGCAGGCACTCGTCAACGGCGAACGTCCGCCGCTGCAGGACAACACGCTCTGCCACTTCGCTCCGCCACCCGGCAATCCGACCGGCCAGCTGGAGATCGTCGCTTCGTACGCCTCTCCGGCGTTCCAGACGATCTCATACCGCGCGATGCACGCTGCCGCGTGCCTGTCGCCGTCCGACTGCTGGTTCGCCGGCGACGCGTTGGAAAACCCTGAGATCGGCGCGTTCCAGCTGCATTGGAACGGCAGCTCGCTCGAACCCGAACCGTACCTGCCCGAAGGTCACGCGGTGATGGACATGCGCGAGTTCGAAGGACACCTGTACTCGAGCGTGCGGCTGCTGGAGAACGATCGCGTCGTGACCGTGCTGCGCCACCCGCCGCCGCTGCACCTGCTCGATGAAGAAGGCGCGACGAGCACATGGGAAGGCATCGCCGAACTCCCCCTGTACGAAGAAGGCGAGTTCTTCGCGGCGCTGGACTTCTTGCACCTGAGCAGCGCGGGCGATGCGCTGTGGGCGGCCGCTGGCCCCGCGCTGGAGAACCCGAAAGGCTCGCTGGAAGCGGGTGTGACCGTGGTCCGCAAACCCGAAGGCGCCCCGGCCTGGACCCAGCTGCTGGGTCCGGAAACCGCGCCGTCGGGCCTGGACCGCTTCCCCGGCGACGTCGTCGACGCGATCGCCGCCGAACCGGGCGAGGAAGGCGCGTGGATCGCGCTCGACACGGAGGTCGACGCCGGCAGCGAAGAACCGGACCCCGGCGCACACGCTCAGATCGCGCGCATCTCGGCCGATGGCACGATCTCCGACGAGCTGACCCTGCCATCCGGCGAGGAACCGTTCGGGCCCAAGGGCGCCGCCGACAAGCTCGCCTGCCCGGGGCCACACGACTGTTGGCTGACGACCACCGACGGCTGGCTGGCGCACCTCGCCGACGCCGGCGAACGCCAGCTGCAGCTGGACGGCGATCCGGTCTTCTCCAGCGTGGAACCGATCGGGTTCCGCCCGCTTGACCTGGGCGTGCCGCAGCTGCCGCCCGACGCCCCTCCAATCGACGACTCCGGCCTGAGCGAAACGCCGCCGGAAAGCACCGAGGCCGCGAAGCCCGTGCCGGTCAACCCATTCGCGGCTGTGACCGTGCCGCTGCTGTCAGGGCTTCATTCGCGCCTGTTGCATCGCACGACGCTCGAATTGAAATTCCATCTCTCGGTCAAGGCGCGGGTACGGCTCGTCGCGAAGCGCCGCCGCAGTGTGGTCGCGAGCACGCCCAACCGTATCTTCGACGCAGGAAACCGAAGCCTGAGGCTGCGGCTCGACGCCCATCGCTGGCCCACCAAGCTCAGTTTTCAGACACACGCGCTGCAGCCGCTGAAGACCACAACGACGCGCGAAGCCGGCCCCGGCGGTAACAGCGTGTCGACGTCGCTGGCGTTTCCGCGCACCTCGACGCTGATCGAAGCGGGACTGCCGCGTTGAGATCGCCTGAGCCGGTTCTGCGCCGGTTGCACCGGCCTGCCATAGTGCTGTTCGCGGCGCTCGCGCTGATGCTCGCGCTGTTCCTCGCGTTGTCTGGCCGGGGCGCCACGCCGACAGCAGCCGGCCAGCCCGGCGAAGGCGAAGTCGTCCCCCAGAGCGACGCGTCCGTGCCGGCGCACAGCGTGACGATGATCGGGTCCTCGCCGCAGGAGGCTCCTGCCGAGACGTGGGGAATCGGCCAGTACAGGGGCGAATCGGTGGCGGTCCGCTACTCCTCCGGGCAGGGCTGGGCGCTCGGCCCCAGCTTGCTCGACACAGGCGGGCAGCCGCTGTCGGGCTTCAAGCTCGCGCAACCGGAAGCGTTCCGGTTCGGAGCGCCCAGCCCGTTGTCCGGCGATATGACAGCCAACGGTGACGGAGCCCTCCTGGGCACAGTCCCCGGTGGCGGCGGTGCCTCCAGCGAACCGCGACGGGTGCTGCTCGTGCGCGACCATGGCGGCGCCTTTCAGGAGACCGCACCAGTCCCCGCCGAAGCGGAAGAAGGCGCGGGCGCAGAAGAAGGAGGCGGGGAATCGGAAGGAGGCGGCGCGGAAGAACCTGCCGGGCTGAAGCACGGAGAGAAGCTGTTCGGAGTCAACAGCGCACCGATGCTCGCCGCGCTCGAAGAAGCGAGCGGGCAGGCGGGGGCGCTAGTGGCGCCCGTCAACGAGGAACACGCGGTCGACGACGGCGTGCTGCACTGGGACGGGCACGCCTGGTCGCGTGAGCCGATCGAAGTTCCCGCGCTGAGCAGCGAACACTTCGAAGTCATCGCGCTCGGGGCGAGCTCGCCCGCGAATGCCTGGCTGCTTGCGCGGCTCTCATCTGAATACCCGACCGGCTCGGTCGCGCTGTTCCGCCGTCACCTCGGTGGCGGGGGCGAAGCGCCGACGTGGCGCGCGGTCACGCCGACGCCCGGCGGCGAAGCGGGAGAACCGCTGGCAGTTCCCACGAACGAAGGTCAACAGGAGTTCACCGTCCCCAGCGCGGATCAATCCCAACTGCTCACGGTCACGAGCGAAGGGGTGTGGCTCGACGGGCTGCGGCGTGACTCCCAGGGCTCCACGACGATGTTCTTCAAGCCCGAAGGAGAAGCGGCGGCGGGCCGCGTGGCCTCGGCTTGGTGCAACCTCCCCGCCGCCGCCCCGGCCAACGGTCCCCAATGCGCGCACGCGCTCGAAGAACCACTGCCCGTCGGCCCCTCGCGCAGCTTCGCGTGGGCCAACACCTCGACCCTGGAAGGCCTCGGCGAACGGGTCATCACGGGGCTTGCAGACGGCGTCAGCCTGCGCCTCGACGGCAGCGAATTCACCCGCGTGCTCTCGCTCGGCGGCGAAGAGGGCGCCGGCTTCGGCGCAGCGTTCTCCGATCCGCACGAGGGCTGGCTAGGCAAACAGGCGCTGCCGGTGCATCTAACCCCGGCGGCCGCCGCGTCGGCCAGCCGCTTCGCGCCCTGGCCCGTCTCCTTCCACGATGCGCTCACCGCGATCGCGCCGCAGCCCGGCGCGCCGGTGGGGGCATCCACGAGCGAGGCGCTTGCAGTCGGCGACCGCGGCGAGGTCGCGCGATACAAGCCAGGTGAGGGTTGGCTGCCGGAAACCCTGCTCGGCCCCGGCGGCCGGCGCCAGGAGCCGCGACTGCGTGCGGTGGCGTGGCCGACGCCGATGCGCGCATATGCGGTCGGCGACGTCCTCAAAGGTCTCGGGCAGATGTGGCTGTGGCGCGGCGAAACGGGTCTGTGGGAACCCGACCCCGCGGAGCCTGTGAACTTCCGCGGCAACCTGCTTGGGGTCGCCTTCCAGCCGGGCAACCCGACGCGCGGCTACGCCGTCGGCGAGCAGGGTGTGCTGCTGAGCTACGGCAAGACGTGGACACAGGAACCCGAATCGTCGATCCCGCCACCAGCACGAGGTGCCAGCTTCACCTCGATCGCCTTCTCTGGCTCGCAGGCGATCGTCGCCTACCGCAAGCTCCTTAGCCCGTCGGCTGAAAGGTACAGCGGTGGGCTGCTCGTCAACAACGGCGCCGGCTGGAGCGTCGATCAGGGCGCCGCCGAAGCGATGGGCGCCGCCGTTCCGTGGGCAGTCGCGGGCTTGCCCGACGGGGGCGCCGCGTTCAGCGCCAATGCTCCGAGTACCGGCGCTCAGGTGTTCGAGCGCCAGGGTTCCGGCGGGCCATGGCAGCCGACGAGCACGCCGTTCCCAGGTAACGGCGCGGCCGGATCACTGAGCCTGTTCCGCGAAGCGGGGGCGCTGCGAGCGATCACCGTCGGGAACGAACCCAACACCTTCCAGGTGGAAGACGAACCCGCTCCGCCCCCGGGATTTCCACCGAACCTGATCGGCCCCTATCCGCTGTCTCAGGGCGGGCGGGAAACCGGCGTTCTGCGCCAGACGGCGAGCGGTTGGAGTGATGAGGAGCACGAACTCAACAACGCCAAAGAACCGCCCGGCAACTACAAGTTCTACGACACCGTCTACCGGCCGGACCCCGTGGCCGCCGTGCTCGTCGACGAAAGCGGCTCACAGGGCTGGGCCGTCGGGGGCATAGTCAACAGCGCACACGGCATGCTGGACACCGCTGACGTCGACCGCTACCCGGCTGATGGGAGCACGCCGGTTGGCGTCGGCTCGGCGCCGGTACCGCCCGAACTTCCACACAAACTGGGCGAAGTTCCACCGCTGGAACCCCACGACCCGACGTTCGCGATCGGCGGGGGCGCTCAGTGCGCCGCACCGTGCGCGGATCGCGTCCGCACACGCATCGGCCCGGATGAATGGCTGTCCGCGGCACTGGTGCGAGCGCACTCGATCCCCGGCGTGCGCGCGTTCCTGTATACCGGAGCGAGGGTAACCACGGGCGAAACCAACGGCCCGGCGACGCAGGTGATCCCCTACGCACGAGAGCTCGATCGCTATGCGCAGGTCCTCGGCACGAGTTCCAACGTGTATGCGGCTCCGTCGCCTACAGACCTCGACGGCGCGGACAGCGAGCAACTGTTCGAGCAGGCATTCAGCGGCTTCCCCAGGCCGTTCGGGGAAGCCACCCCCACGGGTAAATTGAGCGAAGCGGGCCCCGAAGGGAAAGGCTGCAATGGGACCTCGGGCTGCCAAGCCGGCTACGCGATCGACTCGACCGCAGCTACGGGGAAAGTGCGCGTGGTCGTGCTCGACGACACGACGCCCGCCGGGGAAGGCCAGGTCGTGTGGCTCGAACAGCAGCTCGCGGGCGCTCAGGAAAGAGCTGAGCCCGCGATCGTCGTCGGCCATGCCGACCTGAACGCGCAGATCGCTGCCGGCGGCGAAACCGCTGCCCTTGCGAGCAGGGTTGCAAGGGCGATCGTCCTGGGCCAGGCGTCGGCCTACTTCTACGACTCGCCGGAAAAGAACGTCAAGCTGCCGTCGCTGAGGGCGGGCGGGCGCGAAACCCCGGCCTTCGGGACCGGCACTCTCGGCTACGTGAAGTTCGAGAGCGAAGAAGCGGCCGGAGGGTTTGTCGGCGCGAGCGGGTTCCTGCTGGCCAAGGTGGACGTGGCCGAACGCGTCCCGGGAACGCAACGCGCGCCGGTCAGCGTGAGGCTGATCCCGGACGTCGGCGAACTGGCGATGGAAGCGACCGACGGCACGCTGCTGCGCCGCAGCCAAGCGGCGCTGTTCGAAGCACTGGCACGACGACCGCGCTCGGGCAACGTTGCAAGCGACGAATCCGAAGAAGGCCTGACGAGCCCGTACATCCGAATCTCCTCGAACTCAAGCTGTGTGGGCAACGAATGCAGCAAGGGGGTGCTGCCGGAGTTCTCGTTCAGCTCGTCCAACACTGAAGTCGGTGACTTCGTCGACCAGAACCTCGCCACAGGCAACCCCCGTGCAGTCCTGCTCGGCTCGAACGGAAAGCCGATCCCGAATCACGAATCGGGGCTGTTCTGTGCTTACGCGCCGGGTACCACCAGCGTCACCGTCAGCACCGGTGGGCTGAGCTACTCGCTGCCGGTCACAGTGCAGGCAGGCAGCGTCCGTCAGCCGTGTGGCACCACGCCGCAGAAAGCGGTCGCCGCCACGCAGCAGGCCGAACCGTTGGTGCCCTCTCCGGCGCCCGCGCCATCCTCGTCCCCGCCGTCGTCTGCCCCGCCGGTCGTCCCGATACTGGTGCCACCGGTGCCCGCGCCTTCCCCCCCGGTGCCCGCTGCCCATGTCTCGTTGCCGCAGCCGTTCTTCGTACAGCCGGCGCTACCGGCGTTCGTGCCTGCGATCGTCCCGCCGCCGGTTCCCACGCCGGCGCGTCCGACGCCGCCGAGCGGCACCTCGGCGGTCACGTCTCCTGTAGAGGCACCCGAGCGCGAAGAAGAGGAGGAGGCGGCGCCTGAGTCGGTGAGCAACGAGGCGGTCGCCTACCGCACCTCCGAACACGAGCCCTCCCCGGTGTATCTACTCGGCATCGTGCTGCTGGCGGCGTTCGCCGGCGCCTCGATTCGCGGGCGCCCCGGTAGGCGGGGGCGTGACGTGCGGGTCGCTCCAGCAACCGTGTCGGGGATGCGCGCGCAACGCAAGATGGACCCACGTCGCGGACGTCGATATTGAGCTCCGATCGGTGCAGCGCGCGAGCGATCCGGACTTCGCGTCCGGCTGCGGGTTCACGCACCGTTCACGACTTGTACACGAATTGGCGGTCGCCGGCCGCCAAGATCTCGATCACGAGCGATCGCGTCGCTGCTGCACGATGAGCGGCGTGTCATCGCTCAACGCCCGGCAGCGAGTCGGCCAAGACTTCCAAATGCGACAGATCGGAGCCTGATGTCTGACCCGCGGAGTGTCCTTCGCAGCATGCTGACCGTCCTGGTTGGAGCGCTGCTGATCGCGGGCGCGCTGGCCACCGGCGCCTCCGCTGACCCGTACGGCGAACTCACGCACTTCGGCGAAAAGGGCTCGGGTCTTGGGCAGTTCAACGAACCCGAACCGGATCTCGGGGTCGATCCCACAGACAACAGCGTGTTCGCCGTGGACACGATTCCGGGCAACTTCAAGAAACCGACGTTCCGCCTGCAGAAGTTCAGCAGCGTGTCGGGCAAATATCAGGCCGTCGCGTCGATCGAATTCAAGCCGATACAGGAACACTCAGAAGAAGGCGACGAAATCGAGGGCGTTGCCGTCGACCCGAAACTGAAACGCGTGTACGTGCTGGCCAACAAGCCGCGATCCACGGGGCCGGCCGATGAAGAACCGGCGGCGGCATACCTGTTCGTGTTCAGCACCGAACAGGAAGGCAAAGCGCTCAAGTTCGCAACCGGGCCTGGAATCGCGGAAGGCGTGCTGGTGAACGAAGCGACGTTCAAGACAGCATCTTCGAGCGTTGGATCTAAAGTGGGGGAAGCTCCACTGCTCGAGCCGAGCGGGATCACGGTCGACCCGACTACCGATGAAGTCATCATCACCGCGACCCAGGACTTCACCGCGAAAGAACTCAAAGCTGGGAAACACGAATTCGACCCCGGCTCGGAAACCTCGACCACGGTCCTGCAGAGGGTCAATACAGAAGGCAAACTGACCGCGAAGTGGATCGACGAAACGGGAACCGAAGGTTTCTTCGAAGAATGCGAATGCGTCAACTCGCCGGTCGTCTCCAAAACTGGCAGCGTCTACGTTCTCGGCGAACGCGACCAGATCTTCGAAATCCCCGCCAGCTTCAACAGCAAAGAACAACCGACGCCGGTGTTCGAATTCGAATGCGAATCGGTAACCGGGTGCCCCGAGGAACTGATGACGGAATTCCCCGGCTTCGAACCCAGCGAAGGTGCACAGATGTCGCTCGGCGGCGAAGGCCAGCTCTACGTCCGGGCACGCGTAACCAACGAACTGGAAGGCAATCAGCAGTTCGGAGGTGCGCTCGTCCTGAAACCAGGCGCCGGCCCGAACCCCGGTGAAATCGCGTTCTCCGAGGTGGGCTGGACCGGTGGTCAGAGCCCCGCCTCGCCGGCCGGTAAATGCATTCTCAACGACAGCGAAGGCGAACCTGCCCTCGCCGCGGGAGAAGGCGAAACCGTCTTCATGCTCGAACGTAGCCCTACGAGCTCGAAGGTCATCGAGTACGGACCGAATGGCGGCGGTTGCCCGACGGCGAGCGCCTCGAGCCCGAGCGCGAAGGCGGGTGGCGTCGAAGTCGAACCGTTTGCGCAGGGCGAAACGGTCACCCTGTCATCGACAGTCAAACAGGCGAACGCGCTAAACACCGTATGGGAATTCACCAACGCTTCAAGCAAAACGACAGCCACGGTTGAAACCAAACGCCAGCAGCAGACGACTGAAGTCCAGCACGTGTTTGCCGAATCGGGCGAATTCACGGTCACAGAGAAGATCCACACCGACAACCGCGACACGCCGCTGATCGAAAGGACGCGCAAAGTGAAGATCGTCGGCGCGCCGACGGTTGTGACCGAAGAAGCCAAAGTAGAAGGGGTCCAGGCCATGCTCGGTGGCACCGTCAACCCCAACGGGCAGGAAGTCACGAAATGCGAATTCGAATACGGCGAAACGACGGCGTACGGCTCAAAGGCCTCGTGCTCGTCGCTACCGGGCAAAGGCGAAACCGCGAAGCCGGTCTCGGCGCTGCTGACAGGCCTGAAAACGAACACCACGTATCACTTCCGCCTCGTGGCCACAAGCGCCAAAGGAACAGGCGAAGGCAGCGACAAGACATTCAAAACGACTGCCCAGCTACCGGTGCTGGGAACGCCGGGCTCCTCGGGGCCGACCGAAACGGGAATCACGGTCGGTGGCACGGTCAATCCCAAAGGCCTGGAAGTGACCGAATGCAAGTTCGAGTACGGAACGACGACGTCCTACAGCCTTGGAACGGTTCCCTGCACGCCCGCGGCGCCCGGCAGCGGCAATACACCGATCTCGGTCTCGGCGAAAATCTCGGGCTTGAGCCCTGGCACCACCTACCATTTCGCGCTCGTGGCCAAGAACATCAACGGCGCGGCGCAGACGTCTGACGCGCAGTTCAAAACGCTGGCGAAACCGCTCGAAAGCGAACCCGAACGGCCGCCCGTGACGACGACTGAAACCACGCCGACGACAACGACGCCCGGCGTCGAAGTACTGCCGAGCACGGTCGTGAAGCCGAGCCCGATCGCGACACTGGCTGGCAGCTCCGCGACGGTGAGCAGTTCGGGTTCGTTCCCGCTGAAGATCACTTGCCCCAGCGGCGAGACGACGTGCTTCGGCACGGTGACGGTACGCACGCTCAAAGCGGTCGCGGCGAGCATTGCGCGTGGCGCCAAGAAGAAGGCGGCGATCCTCACGTTGGCGAGCGGCTCGTTCTCTGTCGGCGGTGGTCAGGTGAAGACGATCACCTTGCACCTGTCCTCGAAGGGACGCATCCTGTTGACCCACAGCCACAGCGTCGCCGGCCGGGCCACGATCCTCGCGCACGACTCCCTCGGTGCCTCTCACACGACGACCTCGAACGTTACGCTGCGCGCCAAGCCCGGCAAGCATCACTAGAGCGTGGAAGGCACGGGTCGCGGGGGTTCGATGTGCCTTGCCTATGCCGTGGCGGCGGACTGCGGCGCCCTCCACCGCCAGTTGTTAAGCCGTTGTCAAAGGATGTGACCGTGGCGTGAACACGCGATGGGCCGGTCGACAGGTCACCTCCTGGCAACCTTGTGAACGCCGGTAGCAGACAGACTCTCCCGCGGGGGGCTAGAGCTCCCTGCGTCGCCGGGCCACGGATCGGAACTCCAGGTGCTCGATGGCGGAACCTGCTAACCAGGAGGTAGTCGATAATGAAGTCTCTGACTGTGCGCCGGATAGTGCCGGCGTGCGTGGTCTCAGCCGCGGCCATGGCCGCGCTGGTCGTGCCGGGAACCGCCGGCGCGGCCCTGCTCACGCCGTGTACGGGCACAAGCCCGCAGGAAGCGCAGGGTTCGTCGCTGCAAGGGGATGCTCAGATAAATGTCTGGAATCCGAAGTTCGATACGTCGAAAGCGAAAAGCGCGTGCGGTGGCACCCACAAACCGGTCGTGAAATACGTAAACACCAGTAGCGGCAAAGGCTTCGCGAAATGGGCTGCGGGCGAATTCGCGCAGTGGGGATTCATCGGCACGGACAACACCGTCAACGCGGCTGAAAAAGCTCAGCTCGAAGCGGAGGCGAAAGTCGGAAGCACGGGCGGGGAAATCCTGACCATCCCAGTTGCACAGTCCTCCGAGGCAATCGTGATGAACCTGCCGACAGGCTGTCTGGCCGAAAGCAGCGTCTCCGGCGCGACCTCGCGCCTCGTGTTGACCCAAGCCGAGTTGCAGGGCATCTTCTCCGGCGCCGTAAAAACCTGGAACCAGCTCACCGCAGGTGGCGACAAACTCACCGGAGTCGGATGCAACCCCGAAACGGCGATCATCCCGGTCGTGCGTACCGATGCGTCTGGCACGACGCACATCTTCAAGCGCTTCCTGAACTGGGCAAACAAAAACCCGATCAAAGTCAAAAACAGCAAAGGCGAAGCCGTCGAAGAGACGTGGGCTGAACTCTCAGAACTGCCCGAAAGCACCATCTGGCCCGAAGCCATCACGCCGGAACACGGCGAAAAAAACTCGGGGCTGCTCGAAAAGGTTGCCGCCACGCCAGGAAGCATCGGCTACTCGGTACTCGCCGAAGCGCGCGAATTCGGCTTCACGGGCGCCACGAAATTCTGGGCGGAGCTGGAATCGGAAAACAAGCACGGCAAACTGAAATTCCAGGACCCGTCGGAAAACGGGATCAATGTCAAAGCGTCCAACTCCAACTGCAAGAAGGTCGTCTACAGCAATGGAGCGAAAACGTTCCCGCCGCCGTCGGTCAAGGAAGTGTGGAACAACGTCACGGCTGACCAGTTCTCCAAGACCTACCCGCTGTGCGGTCTGACGTACGACCTAGCGATCGCCAACTACGCGGCGTTCGAAAACCACGGCACCACCCAGGGTGAGGCGACGACCGTCGAGAACTACCTCGCGTACGTGACCGAAAAGAAGGGTGGCCAGAAGGAAATCGCAGGCCACGACTACCTGGCGATGCCGAAGCCGGTTGCGGCCAAGGCGACGCAGGGTGTCAAATTCATCAACTGGCTGCCGTAGGACTCCTCGGATACCGCTTTGGCGGTAGACGCGGAGCCTGACAGCGATCAGGCAGCAGCGGACGGCCGGGGCGCCCCAAGGAAGGGGCGGTCCGGCCATTTTGCTTGCGTAGTCGAGATCGCCAGCCCGGCGTGACCCGACGGTCCAGCACCGGAGCCCAGAAAGTCACCGAATCTAGACAACTGTAGGCACGCTGCCGTCAAGATGTCGCGAGCGGTGGCGACGAGCGTGGAGGCGCGATGAGTGTCGAGGTCGGCAGGACGACGGCTGAGCTGCAGGTCCCAAGGAGCGAGGAAGTGTCGTCAGGGTTGGTTGATGCGCGTGGGTTGCCGGTTGGGGGTTCGCGTGGGTTTTTGGGGTTGGCTGGGCGGCGTTGGTTGGTTGTTGGGGGGATTGCTGAGGTTCGTGGTCCGGCGGCGTGTATGCGGCGGGACGCGTTGTTTCGTCGGTTGTTGTTGGTGGCTGATGTGGTGGCGATTGTTGGTGCGTTTGTGTTGACGGTTGAGTTTGCGCGGCGGTCGTTGCAGTTGACGTGGGCGGCTGCTGCTGGGGTTCCGATTTTGGTGGTGTGTGCGAAGTTGACGGGTTTGTATGATCGGGATGAGACGTTGTTGCGTAAGACGACGTTGGATGAGGCGCCGAAGTTGTTTCAGTTGGCGACTTTGTGTGCGTTGGTGGCGTGGTTGACGGGGGGGTTGATCACGCATCGGGCGTTGGATCGTCATGAGGCGTTGTTTTTGTGGTTGGCGTTGGCGGTGGGGTTGATCTTGGCGCGTGGGGTTTCGCGGGCGGTGGCGTTGCGGGTCGCGCCGGCGGAGCGGTGTTTGTTCATCGGTGATGAGGTGTCGGCTGAGACGATCCGTTCGAAGTTGACGGGGCATGGGGGGGTCAAGGCGGAGGTCGTCGCGCATCTGGATCTGGATAAGGCGGCGTCGTGGTCTACGGATTCGTTTTCGGTGGCGCGTCTGGCGGAGATTCGCGATCTCGCGCAGACGCTTGATGTGCATCGTGCGATCATCGCTCCGCGTAGTGTCGATGGGGGGGAGATGCTCAATCTGGTGCGTACGTTGAAGGCGGTCGGGGTGCGTGTGAGTGTGTTGCCGCGGCTGTTGGAGGTCGTGGGCTCATCGGTCGAGTTCGACGATTTGCATGGGGTTACGGTGATGGGCGTGCGGCGTTTTGAGCTGACGCGTTCCTCGGCGGCGTTCAAGCGTGCGTTCGATCTGTTGGGTGCGTCTTTGGGGTTGTTGGCGGTCTCGCCGTTGTTGATCGTGATCGCGGTCGCGATCAAGCTCGACGGTCGTGGCCCGGTGTTCTTTCGCCAGCTGCGTGTCGGTAGGCATGGGCAGCGCTTTCAGATGTTGAAGTTCCGCACGATGGTCCCGGACGCGGAGGCGTTGAAGGACTCGCTGCGGCATCGCAACGAGGCTCGTGAGGGGCTGTTCAAGATCGCTGCGGACCCGCGTGTGACGCGCGTCGGGCGGCTGTTGCGCTCTACTGCGCTGGATGAGCTGCCGCAGCTGTGGAACATCGTGTGCGGTGAGATGAGTCTCGTCGGGCCGCGGCCGCTGGTCGTCGATGAGGATCAGCGCGTCGAGGGCTGGCACCGCCGGCGGCTGGAGCTGATGCCCGGCATGACCGGCCCCTGGCAGATCCTCGGCCCGTCCCGCGTCCCACTCAGAGAGATGGTCGCGATCGACTACATCTACATCGCCAACTGGTCACTCTGGAGCGACATCAAGATCCTCCTACGCACCATCCCCCACGTCATCGGACGCCACGGACTCTAACGCACTCGTGAATCGACACGACGACTGTGGACTCGCGTCATAGTGTCTCGACGGGCACGCCGATGAGCTTCAGTCGACGCGCGAGGCCGTCGAGTGCAAAGGCGCGCAGCTCGTCGGCCGATGCCCCCAAACCGGACGCGCCGGTCCCTGCGGGCGGCGTCAGCGACTCCGCGACGGCGGGGAGGAGCTCCCGCAGGGCTCTGCGCAGGACGTCGCCCATACCGACGTCGTTAGCGACGGCGTTGCGCAGGAACCAGACGCCGTAGCCGATGTGGCGGTGCTCGTCGTGATGGATCTTGGTGTATCCCGCAACAAACCCCGCCAGCAGGCCCTCACGTTCCAGGAAGCGTGTCGAGAACTCGAACGTCGTCAGCCCGAGCGTCGCCTCGAGAACGCATGTGCCTGGCCTCGTCGACCTGTTGCGTGGCGAGAAATGCCACCTCCTCCTCGCTGCCGCCGGCGCCCACCAGGCCCGAGAACTTCGTCGTGATGCGCTCCTCAGCGACCATCAGCGAGGCGAGGACGAACGACACCAGCGAGCGGTCCTCCATGGCCGCCCACTGTGCGCGATCGCCAGCGAGATCGACCTCCCATGGGCTCCACTGACACTCCTCCCAATGGCGGTAGAGCGTTTGCGGATCGTGCAAATGCAGCTCGTGAGCCGCGGCGTTCAAAGGGAACCTGCTGTCGCCTTGTGTGCCCGTACGACGGCCGAAGCGGCTTGCGCGTGGACACGATCGGTCTCGCGGATCTCGACGTCCGTGAGGCTGGCCTTCGCGATGGCCTGCTCGAACTCCCGCGGCGTCAGCGCGCCCGCCTTCCTCCCGACGGCGTCGGCGTCACAGCCGCAGACCTCCTCGTGGCCGCAGCAGTCAGCCTTAGCACTTGGCTCACAGCATGTGGCCTGTTGCTCAGGGCCACAGCAAGGATCTGCGGTCAGGTCAGCCATGCGGACAGCTCCTCCAGTGCGTCGGGGATCACGTAGTAGTAGGCCCACAGGCCTTGGCGCTCGGAGTCCACAATCCCAGCGTCGCGCAGCTTCTTCAGGTGATGGGAGAGGGTGGGCTGTGCGATGTCGAACAGCGGCACCAGCTCGCAGACGCAGACCTTCCCCGCGTGTGTGCGCAGTACGTCCACAAGCTGCAGGCGGATCGGATCGCCGAGAGCCTTTGCGACCTCGGCCATCCGCAGGGCGTGATCACGCGCCACCTCGGGATAGACCACGGGCTCGCAGCAGCGCTCGCCTGCGGCCCGCTTCTGCTTGGGCGCCAGCTCCATATCGACAGGCATCTATCAGGTTATATCAATAACACTTACGATGCTCGATGTAATACGATTCCCGTGATGAGCCTCGACGATGCTCAGCCGGTGGAGCGACAGCCTGGTCATGCCTCGCGATGTGTGCTGTTCGTCTGTGAGCACAACGCAGGCCGCTCGCAGATAGCCGAGGCGTTCTTCGATCGCGACGGCCCCGACGATGTGTACGCCGAATCGGCGGGCACCAGACCCTCGCCCACAGTCTGGCCGTCCGTCGCTCAAGCCATGCGTGAGATAGGCATCGAGCTCGAGCCGCGCAAGCCAAAGAGGCTCACGCTCGAGATGCAGCTGCGCGCCGACTGGGCCGTCACGATGGGCTGCGGTGACGTCTGCCCATACGTTCCGAGCATGGTTGAAGCGTGGGAGATCCCCGACCCGGCCGGCCGGCCGATTGAGGACGTACGAGCGATCCGCGACGGAATCGAGGCCCACGTCCGCGAGCTGATCGACGAGCGGCTCGAGCTGATCCGCACCGACCGCACGGCGCACGAGCTACGGCTCGCGCAGCTGTTGCGAATGCTCGCCGCAGAGTTCTCCGCGACGAAGCCCGCCGAGGAAATCCGAGCGTGCGCCGATGCGGTGCTCGAAGGCTTCGATGGAGCTCGCGTCCGCTCGCACATCGTGACCCTCGCGCATCGCCAGACGCGCGAATGCCTGCGCCAGGACAAGTGCGAGCTGCTCACGCCGTTGGCTCGATGAGCGCGAACGTCGGTGTCAACGGCTTCGGGCGCATGGGTCGGCTAGCTCTACGTGCCGCATGGGGCTGGCCGGAGCTCGCGTTCACACACGTCAACGAGCTCGAGGGTGATTCGAGTACAGCTGCCCATCTGCTGACATTCGATTCAATCCACGGACGCTGGTCCGAGGACGTGCAAGGCCGCGACGATGCGCTCGACGTCAACGGAACGACGCTCGGTTACAGCAATGCTGCCAAGCCTGGAGACGTGCCGTGGGGCGAGCTCGGCGTGGAGATCGTGCTCGAGTGCTCGGGCAGATTTCGCACGCCGGAGCTGCTCGACGGCTATTTCCAGCAGGGAGTGCGCAAGGTGATTGTCGCGGCGCCGGTCAAGGCACAGGCGCTGAACGTCGTGGTCGGCGTCAACGACCACCTCTACGAACCGCGGTGCCACCATCTGCTGACGGCCGCCTCGTGCACCACCAACTGTCTTGCTCCGGTCGTCAAGGTGATCCACGAGGGGATCGGAATCCGGCACGGGCAGATCACCACCCTGCACGACATGACGAACACGCAGACGTTGATCGACTCCCCCCAAAAGGATCTGCGTCGGGCGCGCGCCGCGAGCGTCTCGCTGATTCCCACGACGACTGGCTCGGCCACCGCGATCGGGCTTATATTCCCCGAGCTGGAGGGTAAGTTGAATGGCCTCGCCGTGCGTGTGCCGCTGCTCAACGCCTCGCTGACGGACTGTGTGTTCGAGGTCGCTCGCCCGACCACCGTGGAGGAGGTCAACGGCCTGCTGCAGGCCGCCGCCGAGGGGTCGCTGGCGGGGATCCTCGGGTACGAGCGACGGCCCCTCGTGTCGGTCGACTTCAAGGACGATCCGCGCTCGGGAATCGTCGACGCGCCGTCCACCATGGTCACGGACGAGACTCAGGTGAAGATCCTCGCTTGGTACGACAACGAGTGGGGCTATGCCAACCGCATGGCCGAGCTCGCTCGCCAGGTCGCGAACAGCCTCGTCACGGGCGGGCCGACCGCCGGCTCCGCCATGGCGACTGATGGCTAGCAGCGTTGCAACGCCCGCCGGAAGCACCGCACCACAGCGGCGTGGAGACCTACGCAACTACGTGCTGGTGACAGGGGCGTACTGGACGGACACGCTCGTCGACGGTGCGATTCGGACGCTCGTGCTGTTCTACTTCGATCAGCTCGGCTACACGCCCCTGCAGGTCGCCTCGCTGTTCGTGTTCTACGAGATCGCCGGCGTGGTCACGAACCTGGTCGGCGGCTGGCTCGCGGCCCGCCTTGGCCTCAAGATCACTCTCTTCATGGGCCTGGCGATCCAAGTCCTCGCCCTGTGCATGCTCGGCTTCGCGCCGCCGTCGCTGCTGGTCGTCCCCTACGTCATGGCCTCCCAGGCGCTATCGGGCGTGGCGAAGGATCTGAACAAGATGAGCTCCAAGAGCGCGGTCAAGCTCGTGGTGCCTGAGGATGACCAGTCCACGCTGTACCGCTGGGTCGCAATTCTGACGGGGTCAAAGAACGCCCTGAAGGGAGTTGGCTTCTTCCTCGGTGGTCTGCTGCTCACGCTGTTCGGATTTCAAACTGCGGTGCTGGCACTCGCGGTACTCGTGCTGGGGGCTCTGATCGTGACGTCGACCTCGATACGCGGCCACCTCGGGCGCCCGGACAGCACCGCGAAGTTCAAGCAGATGTTCTCCAACAACCGCGCGGTTAACATCCTTGCCGGCGCACGGGTTCTCCTGTTCGCCGCCCGCGATGTGTGGTTTGTCGTCGGCCTGCCGTTCTTCCTCTACTCCGAGCTGGGCTGGAGCTTCTGGGCGGTCGGAGCCCTCCTTGCTGTGTGGGTGATCGGCTACGGCGTAGTCCAGGCGGCAGCACCGCGCTTCGTCCGCCGTCGAGGCAGTGGCCTCGACGGCGAGCCCGACGGAAGGACCGCCGTCTGGCTGGCCCTCGGCGTCGCCCCGTGCCCTGCCGCGATGGCGCTGGCCCTGGGCGCGGGCGTCAACCCGACGATCGCGATCGTCGGTGGCCTGATCCCGTTCGGCATCGGCTTCGCGATGAACTCAGCCGTCCACTCCTACCTGATCCTGGCCTATGCAGACAACGACAAGGTCGCCATGAACGTCGGCTTCTACTACATGGCCAACGCCATCGGACGTCTTGCCGGCACCGTCCTCTCGGGGCTGCTCTATCAGTGGCACGGCCTCACCGCGTGCCTCTGGGCCTCAGCCGGGTTCCTCGTCGCGGCCGGACTGCTGTCCGTTCTGCTCCCGACCGAAGGGGTGAGCAGTCTCCGTTCGAACCGGCTATCCCAGATTGCATCACGCTAGCCGCTTTTCCTGCGCCTGCGCTCAGTCGCTGCGCAGATCCTCGACCGCGCTGCGCAATCTGCAAGCATCTCGTCTGCCCGATCCCTCGAGCAGGTGCTTACTCGGCCTCGACGACCTCAGGTCGGACGACCTCAGGTCGGGCGGTGTCCACCGGCGTGAGCTCATCGAGCCCGATCGACCGTTCCCACGGCCGGCTGACGAACAGCCATGTGCCGGCGCCGACCAGCAGGATCCCGCACAGGATCCATCCGAGCGCCGTCACGCCGACGCCGACGTACTTGAGGCCGGAGGCGGCGACGACGAACGTGATCATCGGCCTGATGTAGCGATCTGGAGCGCTCGAGGAGAGCAGCGAGCCAATCAGCACAGCGGGGACACTGCCGATGATCAGCGAGATCGTGACGCCGAAGTCGATGTGCCCGAACGCGAGCGCGCCGAGCGCCGCGGCGATCGTCAGCGGCACCGCCTGGGCAAGATCGGTGCCCACAAGCTGGTTGGCGCCGAGCATCGGGTAGAGGAACAGCAGCAGGATGATCATCAGCGAGCCCGAGCCGACCGACGTCATCCCGACGATCACGCCGCCGATCATCCCGATCAGCACAGTCCTCGCCGGCTTCACATCGATGTTGTGCACGACGCCGATGCGGCTCTGGCCGCTGCGGAGGTCGAGGAAGTAGCGCAGGACCATCGCGCTCGCGCCTACCAGCAGCGCTGCGCCGAGCACCATCTCGATGTTTTCCTGTGCGGCCTTGCTGTTGCCCATCAGATGCAGGAGGTAGGCGCCAAGAAAAGCCATCGGCACCGAGCCCAAGACCATGTAGCCCACAAGCCGCTTGTTGACGGTCCCTTTTCGCAGGTGCACGGCGGCGCCGAACGGGCGCATCACAACTGCGGCCACGAGGTCGCTGGAGATCGCCTTCGACGGCGTGACCCCGAACAGCAGGATCAGCATCGGCGTCATCAGGGCGCCGCCGCCGGCTCCGGTCATGCCGACGAGGAAGCCGATGATGGCGCTCCCGAGGACGATGTACGGATCGATGTGCATGGCTGTTGCCTACATCCGAGCCGCCGATTTAGGAAAACCCATCCCGGGCCACGTCATCGATTTCTCGCTCGGGACCGGCAATCATAGAGCAGTTCCTCACGTTGTGGGTCCAATTGAGCAGAGATGTGGTGAGGCGATTCTCGCGTGGGCCTTGCTTTAGGTTCCGCCGATGTTTATGATGCCTGCCCTTAGAAGGGGTTAGGAATCTCGACAGCTGTTGGGGTTGTGGGGCGCGCGCGACAGGGTCCCATTCGTGGCGAGCAAGGAGGCGGGAGGCGGCGATGAGTGTCGAGACGGGGAGCGGGGCCGAGGCTGGAGTCGGATGGGGTCCTGCGTCGTTGGTTGATTCGCGTGGGTTGCCGGTTGGGGGGTCGGTTGGGGGTTCGCGTGGGTTTTTGGGGTTGGCTGGGCGGCGTTGGTTGGTTGTTGGGGGGATTGCTGAGGTTCGTGGTCCGGCGGCGTGTATGCGGCGGGACGCGTTGTTTCGTCGGTTGTTGTTGGTGGCTGATGTGGTGGCGATTGTTGGTGCGTTTGTGTTGACGGTTGAGTTTGCGCGGCGGTCGTTGCAGTTGACGTGGGCGGCTGCTGCTGGGGTTCCGATTTTGGTGGTGTGTGCGAAGTTGACGGGTTTGTATGATCGGGATGAGACGTTGTTGCGTAAGACGACGTTGGATGAGGCGCCGAAGTTGTTTCAGTTGGCGACTTTGTGTGCGTTGGTGGCGTGGTTGACGGGGGGGTTGATCACGCATCGGGCGTTGGATCGTCATGAGGCGTTGTTTTTGTGGTTGGCGTTGGCGGTGGGGTTGATCTTGGCGCGTGGGGTTTCGCGGGCGGTGGCGTTGCGGGTCGCGCCGGCGGAGCGGTGTTTGTTCATCGGTGATGAGGTGTCGGCTGAGACGATCCGTTCGAAGTTGACGGGGCATGGGGGGGTCAAGGCGGAGGTCGTCGCGCATCTGGATCTGGATAAGGCGGCGTCGTGGTCTACGGATTCGTTTTCGGTGGCGCGTCTGGCGGAGATTCGCGATCTCGCGCAGACGCTTGATGTGCATCGTGCGATCATCGCTCCGCGTAGTGTCGATGGGGGGGAGATGCTCAATCTGGTGCGTACGTTGAAGGCGGTCGGGGTGCGTGTGAGTGTGTTGCCGCGGCTGTTGGAGGTCGTGGGCTCATCGGTCGAGTTCGACGATTTGCATGGGGTTACGGTGATGGGCGTGCGGCGTTTTGAGCTGACGCGTTCCTCGGCGGCGTTCAAGCGTGCGTTCGATCTGTTGGGTGCGTCTTTGGGGTTGTTGGCGGTCTCGCCGTTGTTGATCGTGATCGCGGTCGCGATCAAGCTCGACGGTCGTGGCCCGGTGTTCTTTCGCCAGCTGCGTGTCGGTAGGCATGGGCAGCGCTTTCAGATGTTGAAGTTCCGCACGATGGTCCCGGACGCGGAGGCGTTGAAGGACTCGCTGCGGCATCGCAACGAGGCTCGTGAGGGGCTGTTCAAGATCGCTGCGGACCCGCGTGTGACGCGCGTCGGGCGGCTGTTGCGCTCTACTGCGCTGGATGAGCTGCCGCAGCTGTGGAACATCGTGTGCGGTGAGATGAGTCTCGTCGGGCCGCGGCCGCTGGTCGTCGATGAGGATCAGCGCGTCGAGGGCTGGCACCGCCGGCGGCTGGAGCTGATGCCCGGCATGACCGGCCCCTGGCAGATCCTCGGCCCGTCCCGCGTCCCACTCAGAGAGATGGTCGCGATCGACTACATCTACATCGCCAACTGGTCACTCTGGAGCGACATCAAGATCCTCCTACGCACCATCCCCCACGTCATCGGACGCCACGGACTCTAACTGCTCAGAGTCGGGCGGCGGAGCGTCGCACGACGTGACGACGGCGATCCTCGAGCATCACCAAGACGCCGCGCCGCATCCCCGGCGAGGCCTTGCGCGTGGACTCAGGCGTTGCCGGAGTCATCATCGTGTCGGCGCGTGCGGCGCCAACGCAGACGAGAACGAAGAACGCCACTAGTGCGAGCCAGACGGCGGGGATGATGATCAGCAGCAAGTGGTCTCCGATTCTCGAAACGTCACGGGAGCGAGTCGGTCGCTTCCGCTTATGCTGTCCCATCGGTAGGCGCTTGCAGGACCTTTAGTCCTCTCAGTTGATCACGACGAACGTCCGCTCGTAGGCTTGGTACCCGGCGTCTCGCCGCGGGCTGATTAGAGGTTTGATGCGGGTTTGATCGCCCGCGCGCATAGCGGCCTGCCCGAGGCGCATGATAGCCATGGTAGTTACGTAGGGGGGGCTGGTGGTGTACGCGCAAACGGCGCGCGATAGCCATCGTATTTACAGTCCCCGTATATACGATTGCTATCCAAGTCTGTAAAACAACACACACTCCACCTGCCCCTCGCAAGCCTGCTCGCGAACAGGCTGGGAGAAAACGCTGGAGAAACCCAGACTTCAACCCCGTCACGCCGCTAGCTTTTCGAGCGCGTCTGTGACCTGCTCGCAGACCGTGTCGGCTGCGAACAGCCTGGCGGCCTCGGCGCGCGCGGTGTGCTTGGTCTCATTTGGGTGCTGTCTGGCTCGCTCGAGCATCGCTGTGAGCGCGCTCGCCATGGCTGCCACGTCACCCGGCTCGACCGCTGCGAGGACCGCGGAGTCGACTCCCTCGATCGCGCCGACGGCGGTGGTCGCGACGACCGGAACCCCGGCGGCCAGCGCCTCGGCCACGGTCAGTCCGAACGGCTCGTACTTGCTCGCCTGCAGCAGGACATCGCTACGAGCGAGCTCCGCCGGAATGTCGGCCGGCGCGATGCGGCCCACGTATTCGGCGTTCGCGTTTGGGAGATCGTCGAGCAGCTTCGTGTAGTCCGACCACATGCTCGGTCCGCCGACCACGCGCACCTTCGCATCCACACCGCGTTCCAGCAGCATGTGCGCCACCGCCACCACATCCTCGACCCCCTTGCGCACGGAGACTCGTCCGAGCACCAGGATCGTCTGTGGCTCCGCCAGTTCGCGCTCGCGGCCCGCGAATCGCTCGAGCCGCACCGGGTTCGGGATTACGACAGTGTTCTCGAGCGGGAAACCGTAGTCGGCGACGAGATGGTCGCGAAAGACGCTGCTGATGCACACCAGCAAGTCGGCGCGGCGAACTCTGATCCGCTGCACGACGGCGCGCGCGGCCATCACCGTCGCCGCGATCGCGAGCGTATACGCCGGCTGGCATCGTCGCCCGAGGCGGTGCTCGGAGATCAGGAACCTGAGCTCGCCCACGACGTGAGTCTCGGGGTGAATCACAAGTGGGACCTTGTGCCTGAGCTCCGACGGCACCGATAGTGCCTCGATGCTCGAGAACTGGTAGATCAGGTCATAAGGATCTTCGCGATGCCGGCTCGCGAGGACCTGTCGAAGGCGCACGGACGCCAGACCTCGGAACAGCAGGCCCGAAGCGAATGTTCCGATCCTGGTGCGGTCATACCAACGGTTCCAGCGTCGCTCTCGCATTCCCCAGATGAAGGTGAGGTTCTGCTCGCCTTCCAGACGGTCCGGCAGCTTGTGGCCGCTACCCGGGAGTAGGCAGTCGATCCGGTGGCCTCGCCTTGCCAACCCGTGCAGCAGGTCGGTTGCCACGCCGGGAACGCCTCCGGTTTCCCGGGTGCCGGGCCCGGCACCGACCCAGGCTATCCGCAGTGATCTCCGGGGCTCGCCGGACGCTTCGCCTGTTGTCACCCACGCACCTCGTGCGTGCTGCGTTCCACGACCGTGCTCACGTGTGCGGACAAGCGCTCCTGGAAGACGGAAACTGAGAAGCGCTCGGCGTTCTGCACCGCGCGCTCAGCGCTGAAGTCGAGCCCGTCGATGCCGTTGATCGCTTCGACGAAGGACTCGATGCTGTCCGGCACAGCGAGCCAGCCGGTCTCACGGTCGAGCACCGTCTCCAAAGCGCCGCCGGCATCTGCGGCGATCACCGGGCGCCCGGCTGCCTGGGCCTCGACGGCCGTGATTCCGAACTCCTCGATGCTCGGCACGATCACCGCGCGGGCGTTCGTGTACAGCTTTGCGAGCTCGTCGTCATCGACCCGCCCAAGGAACTCGGCCTCCGGGTATGCCTCCTGTAGAGCGGTGTGGTCAGGACCCGAGCCGACGATGCGCACCGGTGCCCGGGCGCGTCGTGCTGCCTCCAGCGCGATCTGCACGCGCTTGTGACGGACGATCTCCGAGACGACCAGCAGCGAGTCGCTGGGCTCGCCGATCGAGAAGCGGTCGGTTTCGACCGGCGGATGGATGATCGTGGCCTCGCGGCCGTAGTAGCGCTTGATCCGCTCGCGGCTCAGCTCGGAGATCGCGATGTAGTCGTCAACTCCCCGACTCGCTGCGAGGTCCCAGCGACGAATGCTTCCCAGCTGCGAGCGCAGCAGTGGACGCAGTAGTCGCGGTGTCTCTCCAAGGGCACGGTCTTCCTCGTACCAGGCATAGCGAAAGGGCGTGTAGCAGTAGCACACGTGTACGGCTCCTGGGGGAACGCGCACGCCGTGGGCGAAGGCGCTGCTGCTGCTCAGCACAAGATCCGAGCGCGGGAGTCGCAGTCGACTAACGGCCGACGGATACAGCGGCAGCAGGCGCCGGAACGTCGACTGCGTCGGGCCCAAGCGCTGCAACGGCGAGGTGGTGATCTCATGATCGGTGAAACGCGCGTTCGTTCCCAGCTCGTCGTACAGCAGGGTGAACACGGGGGCCTGCGGGTACAGATCGGCGATTGCCGCGAAGGTGCGCTCCGCGCCGCGCATGACGAGCAGATAGTCGTGGACGAGGGCCACGCGCTCGTTCCCGCCAGGCCGCACCTGTATCGCACCGGCGGGCGCAAGCGGGCCCTCGTGGTGATCGTCTGGATCAGACAAGAGGCTCACGCGGCGTCTTGCAACGGGCGCTTGACCGCGCGAAGCGCGACGCTGAGGTCGGGATAGCCCAGCAATGCGGTCAGCGGTTTGTCGAATATTGCCAGTGCCCGCAGCGGAAGCACGATCGCCCATGCCGGGGAGAGCCCGATTCGTGCACTCAGCTTTCTCATCAGGTCCGTCAGCTTTTGTGAGACCACGCCACTCACAAAGCCCTCGTCCTGAACCTCCAGCCCGGCGCGATCGACGATTCGGGAGAGGCGCTCGCGCGAGTACCCGTAGCGAACATGTGACCCGTCCTCCTGCGGAGACGGCTCCGGGTCCTCCGTGCACAGCGGCAGGTGGCGGTCATACGGAGTGCTCAACAGCAATTGCCCTCCGGGTTTGAGCATCGCCGCCAGGGTTTTGACCAAACCCTCGTCGTCGGTGACATGCTCGATCGTCTCCAGACAGATGACCTGGTCGAACATGCCGAGAGCCGGGCGGTGCTCCTCGAGCTCGCGCAAATCGATTACACGAAAGTCAACACCGGTCACTCCAAGTACGTCGGCTCGCCTGCGTGCTTGCTGCTGCTCGTCGGGCGAGAACGATGCCGCAACCACCTCGTTACAAATGCTCGCGGCGAAGATGCTAAATGCACCGTTACCACACCCTGCATCGAATGTCCTCATACGGCCGCGGCGCAAACGCGCCCGCAACCAGAGCCAACGATCCAAGACACATGGATCCCCTGTGACAAGCAGGAACCGCCACCCAAAAACCCGGAGCATCGTGTCACGCATGCTCGGAGGATATCCGATGCCTGCCGGCCGGGGCCGTCTACATACGGATACAATGGCGACACTGTGATCGATGCGGCGCATGAGCGACGAAAAGCTGCTACATGACGGCTGTAGACATGCCATGCGCGTCCTTGTAACGGTCCCGTGGGGGGAGTCCTTGGGGGGCGCCGAGGCGATGCTCCAGGCGGTTCTCGACGGCGCACAGCAGGAACAACACGAGGTCGACCTCGTGTTCTTCGAGTCCGGGCCGTGGCCCGCCGCGCTGAGCGATGCCGGCTTTCGAGTCGAGGTCATCCCCGCCGGCCGCCTGCGTGAAGCTCACCGTTGGGTTCTCACAGTCCATCACCTCGCACGGATGATGCGCGCCCGCAAACCCGACCTGATGCTCAACTGGGCTGCGAAAACACAGCTATACGGTGCACCCGCCGCTGCACTGGTTGGCATGGCGGACCGCGTTGTCTGGTGGCAGCAGGCGATTCCGCGGCGCAGCTGGCTGGATGGCTGTGCGACGCTGCTCCCCGCGGCGGCAATTGGCTGTTACTCAAATGCCTCGGCCCGCGCGCAGGCGCGACTCTTCCCGGCCCGTCGCACCTTTGTGGTCAACGCCGGGGCGCCTGTTCCTCAGGCCAGCTCACAGCCACCGCCGCTGGAGCTTCCCCCTGATAGTCCGATCGTCGGCCTAGTCGGTCGCCTACAGCCGTGGAAGGGTCAGGATCGACTACTCCGGGCGCAGGCTCTGCTGCGCGACCGAGGGCACAGGATGCACACAGTGATAGTCGGAGGCGACGCGTATGGACTGTCCTCGGAATACGCGGACTCGCTGCCCGAGCTCGTCAGCGAGCTCGAGCTTGGCGATGATGTCACCTTGACCGGCCAGGTACCGGACGCCGGGCCGTACATCGAACAGATGGACATCCTCGTGAACGCGTCCGATCCCGAGCCTTTCGGTATCGTCCTGCTCGAGGGGATGTCGAGAGGCGTGGCCGTCGTGGCCGTTGACTCGGGCGGTCCCGGAGAGTTCATCGAGAGCGGGCGCACCGGCCAGCTCGCGAGCTCGGGCGATCCAAGCGCGCTGGCGGACGCGCTCGAGCCGTTGCTGGTCTCACCCGATCAGCGCGAGGCGATCGGCAGCGCGGGCCGTGAGAGCTTCCTACGCGACTTCACCGACGCGGCGATGCGTAAGCGCTTCTTTGACAATCTCAGAGAGGTCATCCAGGCCAGAGGTGAAGCGTCGAACGGCCGCGCTCTGAGCGTGTGAGCGGATGAGCTTGGTGGTCGGCGAGCGGTCGGCGGACGGCCGGGCGATTGGAAGTCTCACCCCCGCAGCGTGTCCAGTGACGATCGTTGCTCATGACATCGGATCGGTGCGCGGGATGGAGCGTCAACTGTCGGCGCTCGTTACGGGACTTCGGCTGCTGGGTCATCCGGTCACCGTAATCGCGCGCGCATGCGAGCTGCCTGCAAACGCTGGAGCGGTGTTTCACCGTGTAAGGGGGCCGAGTCGCCCGTTTCTGATCGCTTACCCGTGGTTCCTGCTCGCCGGGTCACTCGCCGTGCGAAGATGGCGCCGCGGCGTCGTCCAGGCCACCGGAGCGATCGTGCTCAACCGGCTCGATGTGGTAGCTGTGCATTACTGTCACCAGGTTGCGACCGCGACCCCCAGTCGCTCCACGCCACTGTTTCGGATACACGCGCGGCTCGCTGGTGCGGTGAAGCGAATCGGTGAACGGGTGTGCTTGCGGATCAACCGGCCGGCGGCTGTGGTGTGCGTGTCCGAAGGCGTTGCCACCGAGATCCGCGAGCATTTCCCGCGGCTCGCCGATCGGGTGCGGACAATCCACAACGGGGTCGACCCGGCGAGCTTTGCGCCCGCACTGCGTCAAAGCGAAGCTCATGCGCTGCGTGCCCGACTGGGGATCCGCGACGATCGGCTGGTGGCCGTGTTCGTGGCGAGTGAGTGGGAGCGCAAGGGCCTTGAGCCACTGCTCCGAGCGCTCGCGCTCGCGCCCGACTGGGATCTGGTGGTAGCCGGCGGCGGCGACGAGGCCCACTATCGAGCGCTCGCGGACTCGCTCGGCGTCGGGGATGCCGTGCACTGGCTGGGTGTGACGCGTGAGGTGCAACTTGTCTACCAGCTCGCAGACGCGTTTGTGCTGCCATCGAGCTATGAGACCTTCTCGCTCGTTACCTTCGAGGCGGCAGCCAGCGGTCTGCCGATAATCGCCACGCCGGTGAACGGTGTCCGCGAGCTGATCGAAGATGGGCGCAACGGCTTCCTGATCGGGCGCGAGCCGGGCGCGATCGCCGAGCGGCTGAAGCTGCTGGCCGCGGACCCAGAGCTGAGGGCGCGGCTGGGGGATGCCGCTCGCCAGTCGGCGCTTGAGTATGGCGCGGACAGGATGGTCGCCGGCCATCACGAGCTGTACATGCGACTCGCCATCACCTCGGCTGCGTAGCTGAGTTGAGCCGGGCTGAGCCGTCAGCGCAAGTCGGCTGCCACGACGAGCATGCGCTCGAGCCGGTCCGTCGCGGCCGAGACCGAGAACAGCCGCTCGACAGCCGCGCGGCCTGTGGCCGCCAGCTCGTGACGTAGCTCGGGAGTCTCGCGCAGCTTGAGTAGCTGGGCGGCGAGCGCGTCGGGATCGCGCTCGGGGAACACCAGTCCTCCGCCGGTCAGCTCGATCAGCCAGGGGATCTCGCCGGAGTCTGAGCCGAGCACGGGTACGCCACACCAGAGCGCCTCGACGATCACCCGACCGAACTGCTCCTTCCATGTGCGTGTCGTGTGTGAAGGAACAACGAGTACATCCAGCTGTGCGTAACCAGCGGCCATCTGGTCGTGGGTCAGGTCGTCAACGACACGCAGCCGCGAACCCGGGATCGGCTGGCCGTCAAGCTGTGAGCGGATCTCGCCGTTACCGATCATCAACAGTTCAACGGGCGCCTCGAGCGTGCGAACCGCAGCGAGCAGGTCGAACAGACCCTTGCTCTCGATCAGGCGACCTGCGTAGCCGATCGCGAATGGATGCTCGGCGACGGCGGGTACGCTGGACAAGCTGGGAACCGCGGGTGGAGCGAACTCGACTTCGCCACTGGCCCCCCATTTTCCTACGAGGCGCGCGGCGCTGTCGGAGCGAGCTGCCACGAAGGCGGCGTCACGCAGTACGCGGGTGCGCAGCCAGCGCACCGGCGCGGGGAGCGGCCGGTCGATGTTCTCATAACACTGAACGCCAAACGGTATGTTCAAGCGTGTGAAGGCACGATGCCATTGGGCTGCCGAAAGCGAGTACGGCTCGGCCTCGACGAAGGCCACGTCGGGACGCAAGCGGGCGCACAGCGAGCGGCATCTGGCTAGGTAGAAATGCCGTTGCGGACGCCCCGGCAATGCAACCGGGATCGGATGCAGTGAGCCCTCCATCCCGTCGAGCGCCTGTGGCCTGACCGGGGCCTGCGAGTACTCGTTGCGCCATCGCCGTGGCAACACTATGGTCACATCCCAGCCGCGCCGCAGGAGCTCTCGGTAGACCTCTTGGTTGACATTGACGACTGCTGGGTGGCTGATTACGAGCAGTCGTCGCTTTGGGCGCACAGAGACATCGTTGCATGCGTCCATGCGGGCCTGGCTGCCGATACTTGCGGCCGCTAGTCTTTAGCGCCCACTTACCAGCCAACCTAAGCTGGACGATGGCCGGTCTGCGGCCTTGGACGGATCCTCTGCCGATGAACGAAACACCTGATGCCACCGCTATCTTCGCTCCGATCTGGAAGCGCAAGTGGCTGATTCTGATCGTCGCGATCCTGGCTGCCGCGGGTAGCTACTTCTATTACCGGCGTCAGCCGTCGGTGTACTCGGCGACCACGCAGGTGTACACGGGCAATGGCGCCGAAGAACAGGCTCAGATCGGAAGCTCCGGCGGCGGCGGCGGCGGTGGTGGTGGTGGTGGCGGCAAGAAGGCCAGCGCCCCCAACGCATCCGCTCAGGCTGCGCTGATCAACTCGAGCATCATCAAGTCAGCGGTCCACAGTCGGCTGCGCCGACAGCATAAGAGCCCGGCGGTACGTGCGGCTCTGAAGGGGAAAACGAAGGCGAAGTCCGGTCCGAAGAGCCAGTTCATCGTGATCAACGGGGAAGCGCACAACGCTTTGGGAGCGGCGCTTCTGGTTGACACCACGGCCCAGGCATATGTAAAACGCGCGAACGCGCACTACCACAGAGAGGTCCAGGCCGCGATCGCGCTGACGCGAAGGCAGGTTCGCAGGATCGAAGCCAGCCAGGTGGCGCGCACGAGCTCGAAGACGAAATCCGGAGGGAAGGCATCTTCTAGTACCTCGGCCACACTCCAGACGGCGACGCTCGCAAGCAAAATCAACCAGTTGGAAGCCGATCTGCCGGTGTCGCAGGTCACGCAGGTCGACCCTGCGATGCGCAAGCAGTCGAAGCTGGTGTCGCCCCACCCGAAAAGCAATGCGATCTTCGGGTTCGTGATCGGCCTGTTGCTGGCCGTGTTCGCGGCGTACGCGCTCAGCCGACTCGACCGCCGCCTGCGCTCGCTCGGCGCGATCGAAGATGCCTTCGGGGCGCCGATCCTGACAGCGCTGCCCGCCGTCAGACGTCCGATCATCCACCGCGAGGGACAACCGCTGCCGGCCAAGGCCCTGCGTGAGGCTCTGTGGCGGCTGCAGACGACGCTGCAGGTCGGAAGCGCACCGGAGCACGAGGCGGGCCCCGCGCGGCGCGTGATCCTGTGCGTCAGCGCAGATGCCGGCGACGGCAAGTCGACGCTGGTTGCCGGCCTTGCCCTCAGCCAGAGCGAGGCCGGTGAGCGTGTGGCCGTCGTCGAGGCGGACTTTCGCCGGCCAGTTCAGAGCAGGCTCCTGGATCTGGAGGGTCACCAGGGGCTGGCAGATGTACTCGCCGGAAGGCTCACGGTGGATGAAGCGATGCAGACGGTGAGCCTGGTGCGCCCCGAGGCCGGTGTCGGGGTGGGACAGGCCGCGGCGGGCGCCACGGCCATGTTGATGGAGTCCTCGGGATCGGTGTCGGTGCTCATCGGCGCGACGACCGTTACTAACCCGCCGGCACTGCTTTCCCGTCCAGCGATGACGGATCTGCCACGCGCGCTCGCAGGCGAGTACGACTACGTCCTGGTTGATGCTCCGCCCCCGCTTCAGGTGAGCGACGTGATGCCGCTGCTCGGGGTGGTGGACGGGATCGTGATCGTCGCGCGAGTGGGGCACACGCGTGAGAACTCGGCTCAGCGCTTGGCACAACTGCTGAAGCAGACGCCGAGCGCGCCGGTCCTCGGCGTCGCCGCCAACGCCGTCTCGCAGGCCGACAGGGAGAAGTACGGGCTCTCCGCGCGCACCGGGCGCGGCTGGCGCCGCAAGCTCATCGGCTGATGAGCACGCCATATCCGCATCTGGCCAATCGAGTCGGAGGCGGCCATCCGACGGTCACGAGTCGACGCGCTCGCGAGCGTCTGCTGCTGTGCCTGACCTTTCTGGTCCCGGTGGTCCTCGCGCTCGCGATCAGCGTCCAGATGCCGAGCCCGAACGTCAGGAGCGTATTGGAGGTGCTCGTCCTGACGCTCGGCGCGATCGGGGTGGTCGCGCTCGTGCTGAGCACGCGCTACGCGGTCACGCTGACCCTGCTCGCGCTGTACCTGGGACTGCTCGACGGGCCGATCAAGCTAGAGAGCACCAGTCGCCTGGCGTCGGGTTTTCGGGACGTTCTGATCGTCGCGATAGGTCTCGGCATGATCATGCGCCTCGGGCTGAAGCGCGAACGCGTCACGCTGCCCCCGCTGGCGAGTTGGGTGTTGGCGTTCGTCGCCGTCGTGCTGGTCGAGGCGCTCAACCCGCGGACCGGCGGGCTGCTGAAGGCAGTGGGGGGCTACAGGCAGCAGCTGGAGTTCGTCCCGTTCTTCTTCTTCGCGTATCTGATCATGCGCAGCAAGCAGCGCTTCCGACAGCTGTTCCTGATACTCGGGGTGATCGCGCTGGCTAACGGGGTCGTCGGCACGGTGCAGTCGCGCCTCAGCCCGGCTCAGCTGGCGCGCTGGGGTCCTGGCTACAACCAGCGGCTTTCGGGCAACGGCGGCGGACGCACGTTCAAGAGCGAAGGGGAAGCCCATCCGCGTCCATTGGCGCTCGGCTCCGACTCCGGGTTCGGTGGCGGGGTCGGCGTTCTGGCGATGCCGGGCCTCCTCGCGCTGATGATGGCTGGAGGCGGGCGCCGACGATGGCTGGTGGTGCTCTGTGCACTTGGTGCCCTAGCGGGCATCGCCACGTCCGCGTCGCGGACCACTGTGATCAGTTGCGTCGTTGTGCTCGCCAGCTATACAGCGCTGTCTTTGTTCGTACGGCTGAAACTCAGTCGTGCGCTGGTGGGCTTGATCGTCGTCGCGGCGCTCGCTGTCACGATCGGCGCGGTGCTGGTCGCGTCGGTCGGCGGTGGCATCTTCAAGCGCCAGGAAAGCCTTCCGTCCGTCGTAAGCTCACAAGTACCATCGGTTGTCGGTTCGCAGGTGGGGGTCAGCAGCGAAGGGGAAGAAGAATCGGAAGCCGGGGGAGATGCCAAGACGAAGCATCTGAGTGAGATCCCAGGGGACATCGAGCACGAGCCGCTCGGCTTGGGTCTGGGAACCGCGGGGTCGGTCGCCGGGTTCGGGGGCAAGGTGGAAAAAGTGATCGAAGAACAGAAGGTCAGCGGAGGGTCGGCGTACAACCTGCTGGCCGTAGAACTTGGGCTGCCCGGGCTGCTGCTGTGGCTCGGTCTCGCGATCAACGTGTTCGTGCTCGTGGCGACCCGCCTCAGACGGATCGTGGATCCCGAGCTGCGCACGTATCTTGTAGCGGTCGTCGCCAGCTTCATCGGTGTCACAGTCCAGGGTCTCGCGGGGCCGACGCTGGCGGTCTCCCCCGCTGGGATCTATGTCTGGTTCGTCCCCGGGGTGATCGCGTACTGGCTGGCGGGCCCCGGGCGCAGGGCGATGGCACCCGCGGTTGCGGCAAACTGAGGCTCCGGGCCTATCTTCAGAGCGCATCAACATGGCACGGTCTTCGACAACCACCTCCCCGCCTGGGGACGCCCCCAGGCATCGACCCAAAGTGATCTACGTGATGGGATCCGGTCGCAGCGGCAGCACGATCCTGGGGGTCACGCTGGGAAATTGCGAGAGCATGTTCTACGCCGGCGAGATGGACACCTGGCTGGCACGATCGGGAGCACCGGTTCTCGGCGGCCTGCAGCGCACCCGCTTTTGGAGCGCAGTATCCGAGGATGTAACCGGTGCGCAGGAGATCTTCGGCGGGGACGCCAGGCGCTATCTAGAACGCTCTTCGGCAGCTCTGCGGATTGACCTCTGGCCTGCGCGGCGCCGGTTGCGCGGGCGCTACCGCCGCGTAACCGAGCAGCTCTACGGGGCCATCTCCCGCGCGGCCGGTGCGAACTACATCATCGACACCTCGCATTTTCCTCTGCGTGCACGCGAGCTTCAGAGTATCCGCGGGATCGACCTGTACATCGTGTTCCTGTTCCGTGACCCGCGCAGCGTCGTCGCATCGTTCACCCGCCTGGTCAGACGTCAGGACGTAGCTGAGCGGCGATTGCTCGAGTTGACGACGAACGTGAATCTGTGGATGACCCACATGCTGTCCGTGCTCGTCTTCCTGCGACAGCGGCGTGACCGACGGATGCTGCTGCGTCACGAGGACTTCTTGGCGAACCCGGAAGCGGTTCTGCGGGACATCCTCCGCCGCGTCGAGTCCCCGGCAGCGATCCCGGACCTGAGCACGCTGGAGACTGGCTTTCCGCTGAAGGGCAACCGCTTGATCAGATCCGATGTGATTGCCGTGAAGAAGAAAGTCCCGATGCCTCCGCAGAGGTCGCTTTTCACATCGTTGCTGCAACTGCCGTGGACCGCGGCTGTCTCGCGCTTGAGACCCGTCGCGAGTGCAGCCAAGCGCGAGCGCGAGGCATGAGCAACCAGGGCGGCGATGTCACGCTGGGACGCCGTGCGCCCGATGCGCGGACCTCGCCCGATGCGCGGACCTCGCCGTTGGCGGTGTCCTCGCGCGCGCGTCTGCGGCTGCTGATTCACGACCGGCGCGGTTGGATCCCGGTGCTCGTAGTCACGGCGGCGGCGTCCGGATTCGTCGAAGCCGCGACCCTGGCGGTGATCGCGGAGGCCGCGGCCACACTGGCCTCAGGAGCTCGCGAGGCCCACCTTCACATCGGCCCGTTGCACGTGCATGCATCGATCGACACGCTGATCCTGGTCGCGTTCTGCCTGGCGCTGGTTCGGCTCGCGCTGCAGGCGCCGCTGTCGATCCTGCCGCCCCGGATTGCCTCTCAGTTGCAGTCCTCGCTGCGCACCGCGCTGTTTCATTCGTTCTCCCGCGCATCCTGGGATGTGCAGGCGCGTGATCGAGAGGGGCAGTTGCAGGAAATCATGACCGGCCAGGTCGGGCAGGCGACGGGAGCCGTGCTGAACATGCTCGGACTGCTGACCTCCGGGCTGCTGCTGCTCGTCCTACTGCTGTCGGCGTTCGCACTTAACGCGGTCGCCGCCGTGATCGTGTTGGCGCTCACGCTGTCGCTATTCGCGGCGCTGCGGCCGCTGCGCGGCTTGGGGGTCCGTCGCGCTCGCTCGCTGTCTCGCGCCCAGGTCCAGTACGCCCGTGGGGTCGCGGAGTCGATCCGGCTGGCCGAGGAGACGCAGGTGTTCGGTGCGGGTGCCGCTCAGCGCAAACGGATCGGTCGTTTCGTCACCGCCGCACGGAGTCAGATGTTCGCCACCCAGCTGCTCCTCAGGCTCGCAGCCAATATCTATGCAGGCCTGATCTCGCTGCTGTTCATCGTCACCCTGTACCTCCTATACGAGGCTGGCAGGGGACATGCCGCGTCGCTGGGTGCGGTCGTGTTGATCCTTGTGCGAGCTAGCTCGAGCGGTCAGAATATCCAAACCGCGTATCAGGGTTTGATTCAGGCGATGCCGTTTGTTGAGCGTACGCAGGAAGCGGAGCGGCGGTATCGGGAGAGTGCTCCGGTGGAGGGCACGGAGTCGCTTCCAGAGGTCGAGAAGCTCGCGTTTGAGGGCGTGGGCTATGCGTATCGTGAGGGTCGTCCGGTGCTTTCGGATATCGACTTTGAGGTCAAGGGTGGGGAGGTGATCGGTGTGATCGGCCCGTCGGGTGCGGGCAAGTCGACGCTCGTTCAGCTGCTGCTGCGGTTGCGGGTCCCCGGCGAGGGGCGCTATCTCGTGAACGGCATCCCAGCCCAGGACATCGTGCAGGATGATTGGCATCGGCGGGTGGCGTATGTGCCGCAGGAACCGCAGCTGCTGCACGCGTCGGTAGCGGACAACATTCGTTTCTTTCGCGAGCTCGACGACGAGGCGGTGCAGCGCGCTGCGCGTCTGGCGCGGATACACGAGGACATCATCGGCTGGGCTGAGGGGTATGACACGATCGTCGGGCCGCGTGCGGATGCGGTCTCCGGTGGCCAGCAGCAGCGGATCTGTCTCGCGCGAGCGCTGGTCGCAGAACCCGAGGTGCTCGTGCTCGACGAGCCGACGAGCGCGCTCGACCCGACGTCCGAGTCGCTGATCCAGGAGTCGCTGACCGGGCTGAAGGAGCACCTCACGTTGTTCATCGTCGCGCACCGCATGTCCACGCTCAATATTTGCGACCGCGTGATGATCATCATCGACGGCAAACTCGCCGGCTTCGACACAATCCCCTACCTCCAACAACACAACACCTACTACCGCTCAGCCTCAGCACTCGCCAGCGGAACGGCTGAGGGTTCACTGCCTGAAGGTGGACCGCAGTCTGAGCTTGGCGGTACAGAGCCACTTGCCGTCGATTCGACGCTTACACCGGTGAGGGAGGCGGCTGCGGGATCGACGCCGGGGCAGGCATCCGCAGCGGCAGCGGCACCGGCACCGACCTCGACCTCGACCTCGACCGGCAGGGTTCCGGACTTCTTCATCGTCGGACACCCCAAGAGTGGCACCACCGCGCTGTATCAAGCGCTCAAGAGCCATCCTCAGATCTACATGCCCGATGGTAAGGAGCCATGGTTCTTCGCGCCGGAGCTGCACGTCCGTACCCCGCCGCGGCCGGAAGGCACGCCGCGAACGCTCGATGAGTATCTGCGGCTGTTCGCGGCAGCCAGGCCGGAGCAGCGTGTGGGTGAGGCGACAGCGCTGTACCTGTGGTCACAGACCGCGGCCGCTCGGATCGCGGAAGTCCAGCCCGAGGCGCGCGTAATCGCGATCCTGCGCGAGCCGGCGAGCTTCCTGCACTCGCTGCATTTGCAGTTCGTGCAGAGCTATGTCGAGACCGAGGGCGACCTGCGCACGGCTCTGGCGCTCGAGCAGGAGCGACGCGCAGGGCGGTCGATCCCATCTCATACCTACTGGCCGCAGGCGCTGCTCTACTCTGAGCACGTTCGCTACGTGGAGCAGCTTCGCCGCTACCATGCCGTGTTTGCGCCGGAGCAGGTGTTGGTGTTGATCTATGACGATTTCCGCGCTGACAACGAGGGGATACTGCAGCGAGTGCTGCGCTTTCTCGACGTGGATGGCACCGTCGCCGTGGAGGTGCCGGACGCCAACCCGTCGGTTCGAGCGAGATCGCAGCGGTTGCACGAGTTGGTTCACGCGTTCTCGGTGGGGCGGGGACCGGGTTCGGTGGCGGTCAAGGAGACGGTCAAGGCACTGACCCCTCAGCGGCTGCGTCGTCAGGCCCTGCATGCGACCCAACGCCGCGTCGTGTTCACCGCTCCACATCCGGCCGACGAGCAGCTGATGAGCGAGCTTCGTGATCGCTTCAAGGGAGAGGTGGTGGCGCTCAGCGAATACCTCGGACGCGACCTCGTTACACTTTGGGGCTATGACGGTATCGCTCTTGGTTGACAACAGTGTCTGCTGAGCGTGCTGTCACTGCGGGCGTCCGATTCTCTGATCAGAGGGTGCCGAACTTCTTCATAGTCGGCCACCCGAAGTGCGGGACCACCGCACTGTATGAGATGCTCAGACGCCAGCCGGCAATCTATATGCCAACGCTGAAGGAGCCACAGTTCTTCGCCACCGAGATGCACGTCGGTGCACGACCGGAGCAGCTGCCCGACACGCTCGAGCAGTACGTCGCGTTGTTCGACGGCGCTCGTGCGGGCCAGGTCCTCGGTGAGGCCTCTCCTTCTTATCTCAGGTCGCATACTGCTGCGGGGCTGATCGCGGAGCTGCAGCCGGAGGCGCGTATCATCGCGATCCTGCGGGAGCCGGCGAGCTTCCTGCGCTCGGTTCATCTGCAGTTCGTCCAGGCCGCGATCGAGGACGAGCACGATCTGCGCACCGCCCTCACGCTCGAGGTCGACCGTCGGGAAGGGAGAAATCTGCCTCGACACGGATACTGGCCGCTGGCGCTTCAGTACTCCGATCACGTTCGCTACGTGGAGCAACTTCGCCGTTACCACACCGCGTTTTCGCGGGAGCAGGTTCTGGTACTCATCTACGACGATTTTCGGGCCGACAACGAGGGAACGGTGGACAGGGTGCTGAGGTTCCTCGGAGTGGACAACACCACCGCGGTCGAGCAAGTGGAGGCAAACCCCACGGTCGCGGCGCGCTCGCGTGCCGTTCACGAGCTGACGCACACTCTGGCGGTCGGACGAGGGCCGCTCTCGCGTGCAGTCAAGACGGCGATCACGAGACTCACGCCGACCGGACCGCGACGCCGACTGCTTGGTGCGCTGCGGCGGAGCGTCGTCTACGGCGCCCCTCCGGCCGTAGACGAGGAGCTGATGGGCGAGCTGCGCCGACGCTACAAGCCAGAGGTGGTCGCCCTCGGCGAGTATCTGGATCGCGACCTCGTCAGCCTGTGGGCCTATCACGATGTCGAGTGAGCCAGCCGATCCGGCGAACGCGGGAGCACCCGGTCGGGTCCCGGACTTCTTCATCGTCGGTCACCACAAGAGCGGCACGACAGCGATGTATGAGATGTTGAGACGGCATTCCGAGATCTACATGCCGAAGATGAAGGAGCCGGAGTTCTTCGGTCGCGATCTCGCTCGCCGTCAAGAAGGTCCGCGTGGCTCCCCTGGGCAGACGTTCGCGGGAACACGGCCTCACAACTACGCGGAGTACCTGTCGCTGTTTGAGGCCGCCGAGCCGGGGCAGCGAGCCGGGGAGGCCTCGCCCTCGTATCTGAGATCCCACACGGCGGCGCGCCAGATAGCCGAGGTTCAACCGGCGGCGCGGATCATCGCGATCCTGCGCGAGCCGGTGAGCTTCCTGCGCTCACTCCATCTGCAAATGCTGCGCAACCACGTCCAGGGCGAGCCGGATCTGAGGAAGGCGATCCTGGGGGAGGGGGTCGCGAGCGACGGCAACCGGGTTCACCAATACACAGACCGCGTTCGCTACGTCGAGCAGCTAGGCCGTTATCACAGCGTGTTTCCCGCGGAGCAGGTACTGGTGCTGATCTACGACGACTTCCGGGCTGACAACGAGGCCGCGGTACGTACCGTGCTGCGGTTTCTCGACGTGGACGCCGACGCACCGATCGAGGTGGTCGACGCCAACCCCACGGTTGCCCCCCGCTCACGCGCGTTGGACGGCTGGGCACACGGGCTGAGGGCGGGACGCGGACCATTCGCCCGCGGCATCAGGGCCGTCTTGAGAACGCTCACGCCGGCCCGGATGCGCCGCGGGGCTATGCAGGGCCTACAACGCAACGTCGTCAATCGCAGCGCACCACCGCCAGACGAGGCCCTAACACGGGAGCTGCGCCTGCGCTTCAAGCCGGAGGTCGTTGCCCTCAGCGACTACCTGGATCGCGACCTCGTGAAGCTGTGGGGTTATGACGAGCTCGGATGAGTCCACGGCCAGCGTCACGTCTCGGCCGACGCGAATCCCCGAATTCTTCATCGCCGGCCAACCCAAGAGCGGAACGACGGCACTGTATGAGGCACTGCGCGGTCATCCGCAGCTGTACATGCCGGCGCTCAAGGAGCCGATGTTCCTGGCCAGCGATCTGCTCGCCGGCGTCCGCCGACAGACGGTTCGTGCTCGCCCGCGGACGCTCGAGCAGTACCTCGCGCTGTTCGGCGACGCGCGAGGAGAGCAACGCGTGGGCGAGGCTTCGGCGCTGTATCTGTGTTCGCGTGACGCGGCAGCGAACATGGCACAGTTGCAGCCGGCGGCGCGTGTCGTGGCGCTGCTGCGCGAGCCGGCGAGCTTCATGCATTCGCTTCACCGGCAGTTGCTGCAGGACCGCAGCGAGACAGAGCGGGATCTGATCAATGCGCTCGCGCTTGAGGACGACCGACGCAACGGTAGACAGATCCCGCGCGGTTGCCCGCGACCGGCGGCTCTGCTGTATTCGGAATATCTGCCTTATGTAGAGCAATTGCGACGCTACGATGCGGTCTTTTCCTCCGAGCAGCTACTGGTCTTGATCTATGACGATTTCCGCGCCGACAACGAGGGGACGGTGCGGCGGGTTTTGCGGTTTCTGGAGGTGGACGACACGCATCCAATTGAGGTGAAAGACGCGAACCCGACGGTTCGCCTGCGTTCGCCGCAGCTGGACGACGTGGTGAAGGGTATCTTGGCTGGGCGGGGGCCGATGATGCGGGCGGTGTCGACGCCGGTCAAGACGTTGAGCACTCGGAAGGTGCGCCACCGCGCGCTGCGACTCGCGCGCCGTGGACTGGTATACGGTGAGCCGCCTGCGCCCGATGATCGCGTGATGCTGGAGTTGCGGCGCAGGTTCAAGGGGGAGGTCGTTGCGTTGAGCGAATATCTCGACCGTGACCTTGTTAGCCTCTGGGGCTATGACGGCATCGACTGACGTACCTGCAGCGGCGCCTGCACAGCAGCAGCGAGTGCCGGAATTCTTTGTCGTTGGGCATCAGAAGTGCGGCACCTCGGCGCTGTATGAGATGCTTAGGGTCCACCCCCAGATATACATGCCGGAGGTGAAGGAGACGTGGTACTTCTCGCCGGAGCTGCGCTCGGTCGGCAAGCGACGTCGGCCGGTGGCTCGGCCGGAAACCCTTGAGCAGTATCTGTCGCTGTTCAGCGGTGCTGAACTCGGACAGCGGGTCGGTGAGAACTCCCCGGCCTACCTTATGTCTCAGACCGCTGCGCAGCGCATCGCGGACGTGCAGCCGGACGCTCGTATCATCGCGATTCTGCGTGAGCCCGCGAGCTTCCTTCGCTCGTTCCATCTTCAATGCCTGCGCAACCACGTAGAGACGGAGAAGGATTTCGGCAAGGCGATCGCACTCGAGGGTGCAAGGCGGCAGGGAAAACGGATTCCTCGTCACTCACATCGACCGCATGAGCTCCTGTACTCGGATCACGTGAGATACGTGCAGCAGTTGAAGAGTTACGAGGCGGTGATCCCGCCGGAGCGAATGCTGGTTCTCATATACGAGGATTTTCGGGCCGACAACGAGGCCACGATGCGTCAGGTTCTGAGCTTCCTCGACGTCGATGATTCGACGCCGATCGAGCTGATCGAGGCGAATCCATCGTTCAGCGTCCGCTCGCCCAAGCTGCACGACCTCGTCCGCTCGGTATACGTGGGACGCGGACCGGTTTCACGCGGGGTGAAGACGGGGGTCAAATCTCTCACGTCCCGACGGCTGCGCCGCGAGATGCTCCGATTGACCCGGCGGCGTGTGGTCTACGGCGAGCCGCAGCGCGCGGACGAGGAGCTGATGCGCGAATTGCGCCACCGGTTCAAGGGCGAGGTGATCGCTCTCAGCGAGCATCTGGATCGCGACCTCGTCAGCCTGTGGGGCTATGACGAGATCGACTGACCCGGGGGCGGCTGAAGCGAAGGCGGACGGGCCATTCGGGACGAACTGGCGGGAGCAGCGAGAAGCGCTCCAGCAGGACCTCATGCCCTCTGGCCAGGTTGTCGTCTCATCGCCGGCACCGTTCGGAGCGGGCGGGCTGGGGCGACACCTGAAGGAGCTCGCCGACGCGATCGATCGTGGCGGGCAGCCGGCGATCTGCATGTGCGGCGAGGCCCGCGGCCATATGTCGGGGTCCTGCTCGTCGCTGCACCACGAACTGCATGTGACCGGTCTGGCCACCTCGCTCGGGCGGCTCACGCGCTTCTCGCCCGCGTGGAACAGCCTGCGGCGGAGCATCGCTTTCGACAGCTACGCCGCGCAGCGGCTGCCGGCGGCCGAGCACCTGATCGCTTTTAACGGGCAGGCGCTGAAGCAGATCGAGGCCGCCAGGCGTGCGGATTACAGCTCCGTGTCACTGCTGTCCGCCAACTCGCACATGCGAGCAGTGGTGCGCCAGCACGCGAAGGCGCATCGTCAATATCCACTAGAGGGCTCGTGGGCCACACACCTGGTGAAGCGGAACGTCAAGGAGTACGAACGGGTCGATCGCCTGTACGTCGGGTCTCGGTACACATGGGAGTCGTTCGTCGAGGTGGGCTATGAGGAGAGCAAGCTAGCGCTGTTCCCGTTCGTCCCCGATCCACGGTTCCAGGCAGACGGCGAGCGATCGCAGTCAGCGACTTTCGATGTTGTGTTCGTCGGGCGGCTGTCGGTCGACAAGGGCGTGCCGCTGCTGGTGGACGCCGTCCGCGATCTGAAGTACGCGGATCTACGGCTCGTGCTGGTGGGTGGCTGGAGCTCGAGAGGTATGCGTCGCTTCCTACAAGGGGCGGTGGCGCGCGATTCCCGCATCACCATCGGCCCAGGCGATCCACTGCCGCACCTGAGTCGGGCGCGCCTGTACGTGCACCCCAGCTACGAGGATGGGTTCGCCTACGCTCCTGCCGAGGCGCTCGCGTGTGGCGTGCCGGTTCTTGTCAGCGAGGACACGGGGATGAAGGATCTGCTCGAGCCGGGCGTCAATGGTCTGGTCCTCCCGACCGGCGACTGTCGTTCGCTCACAGAGGCGATCGATGCGGCCTACCGCGGCGAGATCTTCGCTTGAATGTTGTCTCACCGCTGAGCGCGCGCTACTCAGCTGAGACGGTCATAGCCCCAGAGCGTCACGAGGTCGCGGTCGAGATGCTCGCTCAGCGTCTCGACTTCTCCTTTGAAGCGGCGCTTCAGCTCCAGCATGAACCGCTCGTCCGGCGGCTTGGGAGCGCCGAACACGACCTTGCGGCGCACGAACCAGAACGCTTCGTTGCGCAGCCGCTTGCTCGGCATCGCGACTCTGGCGGTGGCCTTGACCGCTCGCGCCAGCGATCCCTGTCCCTGGTTGGCGGCGTTGACCATGTCATGCATGCGCCCCGAGCGCATGCGCACGGTCGGGTTTGCTCTCACGGCCTCGATCGGCGCACTGTCGTCGACGTCGAGGAAGCGCAGCACTCGACGCACCGTGGCGTCGTTGTCGCTGCGGAAATCGTCGTATATGAGGACGAGCACCTGCTCGTCCGGGAAGGCCGCGTCGTAGCGACGTAGCTGCTCGAGATAGCGAGCGCGCTCGGTGTACAGCAGCACCTGCGGCCAGCGCGCGACGGCGCTCGGGAGGCTTCGGCCATGGCGCCGCGCGTCCTCCAGCGCGACCGCCTTTTGCAGCATCGGCTCCTGCTCGAGGCGGATCTGCAGAAGTTGTAGGTGCATCGAGCGCACAAAGCTCGCGGGCTCGCGCAGGATGACGATGATGCGGGCGCTCGGCTGGGCCTCGGCGATCGCCGCAGCGGCGGTCTCAGACCAGATGTAGGAGGTCGAGGCCTCGCCGACGCGCTGGTCGGGGCTCGCGTCATGAAACATCGCGAGGTAGTCCTCGAAGGTTGCCGACGGTGCGTCTGACTGGCGCTGGAACGAGGACGGAAGATCACTGGCGAAATACCGCGGCTCCTTGACGTCGGACATGTAGATCTGCGGGTGTTGGCGCAACATCTCATACAACGCCGTGGTGCCGCTCTTGGGTTGGCCGACGATGAAGAAGTCAGGCAGTCGTGCTGTCATCGTCACACTCCGCCGGCCGGAGAGACCTCAGGAACAGACGTGAGTTCGGGGAGTGTGTTTCCGCTGGCGAGTGCTGAGGCTGAGCGGTAGTAGGTGTTGTGTTGTTGGAGGTAGGGGATTGTGTCGAAGCCGGCGAGTTTGCCGTCGATGATGATCATCACGCGGTCGCAAATATTGAGCGTGGACATGCGGTGCGCGACGATGAACAACGTGAGGTGCTCCTTCAGCCCGGTCAGCGACTCCTGGATCAGCGACTCGGACGTCGGGTCGAGCGCGCTCGTCGGCTCGTCGAGCACGAGCACCTCGGGTTCTGCGACCAGCGCTCGCGCGAGACAGATCCGCTGCTGCTGGCCACCGGAGACCGCATCCGCACGCGGCCCGACGATCGTGTCATACCCCTCAGCCCAGCCGATGATGTCCTCGTGTATCCGCGCCAGACGCGCAGCGCGCTGCACCGCCTCGTCGTCGAGCTCGCGAAAGAAACGAATGTTGTCCGCTACCGACGCGTGCAGCAGCTGCGGTTCCTGCGGCACATACGCCACCCGCCGATGCCAATCATCCTGCACGATGTCCTGGGCTGGGATGCCGTTCACGAGATAGCGCCCCTCGCCGGGGACCCGCAACCGCAGCAGCAGCTGAACGAGCGTCGACTTGCCCGCACCCGACGGGCCGATCACACCGATCACCTCCCCACCCTTGACCTCAAAGTCGATATCCGAAAGCACCGGACGACCCTCACGATACGCATAGCCCACGCCCTCAAACGCGAGCTTCTCGACCTCTGGAAGCGACTCCGTGCCCTCCACCGGAGCACTCTCCCGATACCGCCGCTCCGCTTCCTGCGTACGCTCAACAAACGGCATCGCCTGAATCAAACCCTGATACGCCGACTGAATGCTCTGCCCGGTCGAGCTAGCTCGCACGAGAATTAGGACGACCGCGCCCAGCGAGCCGACATGATGGGCGCCGCTTGCGTTCGCGAGGAACAGGCCACCGACAAGCAGCAGGTACACGAAGCTCTGAGAGACGTTCGAGCCGATTCTTGTGAGCAGCTGAGTCTCGAACAGCAGCTTGCGGGCTGTGTCGACTCGCTCGTCGATCTGGCGACGCTGGGCGGCGCCAGCGCCGAACACCTGAGTCTCTTGGGCGATCCGGATCGACTCGGCGATCCCGGTGGCGTAGTTGACCTGCGCCTGGGAAAGAGAGCGCGAACGGCGGACGCCGAGGCCCCGTAGCGGGCGCAGCAGTGCGAACATGCTGAGGCCCAGCGAGAGTACCACGATTGCGGCAAACAGATTGAGCGCAAAAGCGGATGCCAGCAGCACGAAGAAGGTAAGGGAGGATGAGATGAGACCGAGCATGCTCCCCAATCCTCCGGTCGCTTGTGCGATTTGATTTGTCATGAGCTCTTGGATCTGACCCTCGCGCTCCCCGGACTGGAGCTCCCAGGACGCGTGGCTGAAGGCGTCGAACAGTTCTGTGCGCAGGCGAGCCGAGACGGCAGTCATCGTCCGCGATGGCAGGATCGTCAGCGGGATCTGCAGCAGCAACAGGCGGGCGACGGCGATGATGAAAGCGGCAAAGATCAGCGTCTTGGTGGGCGCATGGATGTGAAGCAGTGTCAGTTTCACATGTGTGCTGTCCGGTTTTACAAGCGCTGCTGCGATCTGTGCGATCAGCGCAAGGCTCACCACTTCGGCGATCGCCGAGATGATCGTGAGAACAGCCTGAATGATGATCTGTTTGCGCTGTGTGCCGGTGAGCGTCTTCATCAGCGCCCGCATCGACACTGGCAGAGGGCTCCCGGACGCTTGAGGGCTTCCGGTCCAGACCTTGTCGTGTCCTCGTATCGGTTGACTCGAAGTCGGCATGTGAGTAGAGGCCAAGATACCGGCCCTGAGGGCCCCCACGTCGAGCGCTGGGCAACGCCATCGATCAGCGTCCAGGGCCTGAGGCGGATCGTCCTCGTCAGCAACCGCATTGGCTATCATCAACCCTTCCCTACGGACACCTCATGCTTTACATCGCCACGGTCCATTACAAGTCAGCGCACTGGATAGAGATCCAAACGAGCTATCTGCGAAGGCACCTCTCGGTTCCGTATCAGACATGGTCATCGATCGAGGGCATAGATCGCTCCTACGCTGTGCATTTCGATCGGGTGCTGGAGCAGCGCGGTCCGCACGCCGGCAAGCTGAATCACCTCGCGCTCGAGATCTGCCATGTAGCCGCGGACGATGATCTGATCATGTTCCTCGACGGGGACGCGTTTCCCGTGGCAGACCCGATGCCGGTGGTTACAGACGGTCTCAAAAGCGCGCCGTTGGTTGCGATCAGGCGGGCTGAGAACCTGGATGAGCCGCAACCCCATCCGAGCTTTTGTGTGACTACGGTCGGCATCTGGCGCAGCCTCCCCGGAGACTGGTCGGTCGGGCCTGTCTGGCCGGCGGTGCGCGGTCGCCGCGTGAGCGACGTCGGTGCCAACCTGCTCCGCAGCCTGGAACTGTCAGGCACCCCGTGGGTTCCGTTGCTGCGCACGAATGAGTCCAGCCTGCACCCGCTGTATTTCGGGGTCTACGGCGACATCATCTATCACCACGGCGCTGGCTTCCGCGATAGCGGGCTAACGCGTGTCGATCGCGATCGGCTGAGGACCCGGGCGGCCGAGCAGAGTACGCGGCATCCGGCGCGAGCACTTCTGACGGCCGTCGCTGACCGGCTCCGGGGTCGTTCATGGAGTGCAACGATGGCGTCCAACAACGAGCAGTCGGGTCTGATCCTCCAAGCCATCCGGGACGGAGATCCGGACTGGCTGACGAAGGTAACCGGTGGCATCGCCCTGGAGCAGACATCTTGATCGCGCCGGGTATCTCGCACCCCGATCGCAGTAGCCCGGCCGTAGCGGCCGCGATCTCGGCTGACGCGCCGGCGGGCTGCGGCACGTCTCCCAGGCGAGTCCCGGACTTCTTCATCGTCGGCCAGTCCAAGAGCGGTACTACCGCACTGTATGAGATGCTGCGGGGCCACCCTGAGATTTACATGTCCGCGGTCAAGGAGCCCGTGTTCATGGCGAGCGATCTGCACGCGGGGCTGTGGGCGATGGTGAAGAGCAGGCCACGAACGCTCGAGCAGTATCTGAAGCTATTCACTGATGCCGAGCCGACGCAGCTTGCGGGCGAGGCATCGTCGGTCTATCTGTGGTCGCACACGGCAGCGGCGAACATCGCGGCCCTGCAGCCTGGGGCGCGCGTGATCGCGATCCTGCGCGAGCCGGCTAGCTTCCTGCATTCACTGCACCTGCAGATGGTGCAGAACCACATCGAGACGGAGAAGAACTTCAACAAGGCGCTCTTGCTCGAGCGCTATAGGCGGCAGGGCGAGCGTATCCCGCGCGGCTGCCGCTGGCCGCAGGCGCTGTTGTATTCAGAGCGCGTGCATTACATGGAGCAGATACAACGCTATCGCGCGGTCATCCCGCAGCAGCAGATGCTGCTGCTCATCTATGACGACTTCCGCCGCGACAACGAGGGCACCGTGCGCACGGTGTTGAATTTTCTCGGAGTCGATGAGCAGCTGCAGATCGAGGCGCGCGAGGCCAACCCCACCGTGCGGATGCGCTCGCGGCGGCTCGATGACCTGGTACACGCGACGTTGGTCGGACGTGGACCAATCACCAAAGGGGTCAAGGCGGTCACGTCTCCCCGGATGCGCCAACGCGCGGTGCGCATGCGCCGCCATCTCGTCTACGGTGTGCCACGTGCGCCGGACGAGCGACTGATGCTGGATCTTCGGCGGCGCTTCAAGAGCGAGGTCGTGGCGCTGAGCGAGTATCTCGGTCGCGACCTGGTCGGCCTGTGGGGCTATGACGGGATCGACTGACCGGCTGGAGGCTCCGCTGGATTGAGGCGCAGATCTGCGGGGCCGGCGGTCGCCCGGTCTGCGCAAATCGCTGTTTCAGCTCCGTGTATCATCAAGCCGAGGGCCCGCCTTGCTGTATGTAGCCACGATCCATTACAAGTCGCCGCGTTGGGTTGAGATCCAGGCGAGCCACCTACGTAGGCACATCTCGGTGCCGTATCAGACTTGGTCGTCACTCGAGGGCATCGATCCGTCCTACGCCACGCACTTTGATCGCGTGCTCGATCAGCGCGGACCGCATTCGGGCAAGCTGAATCACCTCGCGCTCGAGATCTGCCATGTCGCAGAGGACGATGACCTGATCATGTTCCTCGACGGCGACGCGTTCCCCGTCGCCGACCCGATGCCCGTGTTGCTGGACGGCCTCGAGCGAGCGCCGTTGGTCGCGGTCAGGCGGGCCGAGAACGTTAACGATCCGCAGCCGCACCCGTGCTTCTGTGTGACCACCGTTGGCACCTGGCGTGCGCTCCCCGGCGACTGGTCGCAGGGTTGGGTATGGCCTCCGGTGAATGGTCGGCGTGTGAGTGACGTGGGCGCAAACCTGCTGCGAACGCTCGAGCTGACGGAAACACCGTGGGTGCAGCTACTGCGGACAAACGGGTCCGACTTGCATCCGCTGTTCTTCGCGATCTACGGGGACATCGTCTATCACCACGGGGCCGGCTTCCGCGACGACGCGCTGCCCCGCGTCGATCGCCATTCGCTGAAGGCACGCGCCGCTGAGCAGAGGACGCAGCACCCGGCACGACGACTCGTGAGCGCCGGTATCGAGCGGATTCGCGGCGGTTCGGAGTGGAACGAGGCGATCGCGCGAAACAACGAGCAATCACGCGCGATCTTCGAGGCGATTAGGACCGATGACCCGGATTGGCTGGCGCGGGTGAAAGGCGATGTCGTGGCGGAGGCTGGATCCTGAGCGCCCGCCGCCCGGCTGCGCGACGGTCGGATGCAACGATCGGCGGGGCAACGATCGGCGGGGCATCGATCGGCGGGGCATCGATCGGCGGGGCATCGATCGACGGCTCGGCTGCCGCACGCGGGTCGCATGCGAGCGTGCCCGACTTCTTCATCGTTGGCCACGCGAAGTGCGGTACCACGGCTCTGTACGAGATGCTCAGGCGCCATCCGCAGGTGTTCATGCCCGATCGCAAGGAGCCGTGGTACTTCGCGTGCGACAACCCAAACCCCCAGACCACCGGTGAGCGATCGATTGCGTTCACAGGCCGAAGGCGTGAAAGTCTGGGTGACTATCTTTCATTGTTTGCCGATGCGCGGGCCGGCCAGCGCGTGGGCGAGGCCTCCTCGTCATATCTATGGTCACGCAGTGCACCCGCGAGCATCGCGGCGATGCGGCCGGACGCTCGTATCGTCGCGATCTTCCGCGAGCCGGCGAGCTTCCTGCGCTCGCTTCATCTGCAGATGCTCTCAACACACACGGAGACCGAGAAGGACTTCCGTATGGCGGTCGAACTTGACGATGCGCGTCGTGAAAGCCGGCACATCCCGAAGACCTCCTACTGGCCACAGGTGCTCATATATTCAGATCGCGTTAGGTACGTCGAGCAGCTGGCCCGATACCGCGCGGTTTTTCCCGCCGATCAAATGCTGGTCCTGATCTACGACGATTTTCGTGCGGACAACCAGGCGACCGTGCGCCGCGTGATGCGCTTCCTGGAGATCGACGACAGCCATCCGATCGAGGTCATCGAGGCGAACCGTACTGTCGGGGTGCGCTCGGTCAGGCTCGACGGCCTCCGGCGCTCGCTGCGTGCCGGGCGCGGACCGGGTTTCAGAGCTCTGCGTGATCTCGGCAAGGCGTTTACCACGCAGCGGGCTCGCGAGCAGCTCTACTACCCGCTCCTGCGTCGTACCGTCTACGCGAAGGCGCCGCCCGCTGACCCGGGCTTCATACTCGAGCTGCGTCGTCGTTTCAAGTCGGAGGTCGTCGCCCTGGGCGGATACCTGGAACGCGACCTGGTGAAGCAGTGGGGCTACGACACGATCGACTGAGTCACACCCGCAGATCGCTCTCGCGTGCCGTGTGCCGCCACATCTCGCGTGCGGACGCATACGCGTCGAGTATCGCTGTGACGTGGCGCTCCGGCGAGAAGCGAGCGTTCACGGCTTCCCTGCCGGCAATTCCCATCGCTCTCTGTCTGTCGGGATCGGCTAGCAGTTGGTTGAGCGCATCCGCGAGATCGTCGACGTCTCCCGGCTTCACACACAAGCCGCTGACGCCGTCGTCGAGCCAATCCTCGATTCCGCCGGTCGCGCTGGCGATCACCGGGCGGCCGGCGGCGAGTGCCTCGATCCCCACGAGCCCGAATGGCTCCGGCCACAGCGAGGGAACCACCACTACCGATGCGTCTGCGAACTCCTGCGCGAGCTGCTCGGAGCAGAGCCAGCCCTTGAACGTCACACGGTCATCCACGTTGGCGCGGCGCGCCAATCTGCGCATCGCCTGCATCTCCCGGCCATCCCCACAGATGACGAACTCCGCGTCGACCTTCCGTGCCGCGCGAATCAGAACCGCGATCCCCTTGTGGCGCACCATGCGGCCAGCGAACACGACGCGTCGCCGCGTGTCATGACCAGAGCCCTCGACCGCGGTGACCGTCGCCGGGAAAGGAACGATGCGCCGTTCGAGCAGTCCGTTCGCCGCGAGGTGTCGGTCGACCGAGCTGGAGTAGGAGATCACGAGATCCGCATCCGCGAGAGCCTCGGCCCTGCGTGCGGAGCTCTTGTAACGCGTGGGTAGTGGTTTGAGGTTCGAGCTGTGGGCGCAGCCGCGCGCAACCAGGTTGAACGCGCACCCGGGCCCGTGGGCGCGGGTGCATTCATGGCCGGGGCGAAAGTAGTAAAGGCCGGAGGGGCACGCCGAGTAGACATGGGCGCTGATCACGACGGGGGCGGTTGCACGCAGCGCCCGCACGACGTCGGGCAGATCGACCTGGTGGAGGTGAATCACGTCCGGGGTGAACGAAAGCGCGTCGCCGATCCGCGTTGCCATCGGGACCTCTGCGTGAAACAGGTCGGGGCATCGATACAGGGTCACCCCCGGGATATCCTCGGCGGACTCGATGCGCGCAGCCAGGACGCGCACGTCGAGCCCGTGTTCCGCGAGCACCGTCGCGCTCGTCTGGACATGGGCGGACACACCACCGTCCCTGGTCCAGCGCGGCACCCCCAGGAGCACGGATCGAGGCGCCGTCACCTCAGGCGAGTGGGCGATTGACGCGGACCGATCACTCTCCACCATGCGCCCAGCAACGATAGCCGTTTTGCGGGCCAAGCTATCCCGTCTGTCCACCCTGGCGTCGGTTGTGTGCTTGATAGAGTCGCCAAACGATGGCGCTTGGCTTGATCGGGGGAGACGACCACGGAGGCGTCGTGTGACTGCCGAGCGCGCGATCGTGCTCGGCGTGCCACGCTCGGGAACGACATTTCTGATGGCCGTGCTTAACACGCTTGCGACAGCGGAGTGTGTGAGCGGGAACCTGCTGCCCGTCGGTGTGGCTCACCTCGCGGCACAGGATCTACCGACCGACGTGCGTGAAACACTGCAGCGCAGCTTTCGTGTCGCGCTGACGGACTATCTGACAACGAGCACCTATCACGCGCGGCTGGCCGCGCTGCGTAAGTGGTGGGACGCCAGCAGGCGCATCTCCACACTCGAGCCAGCGCTCAGGGGCAGGCGCATCGAGCAGATCCTGATCTACAAGGAGCCGTTTTTGGCGTTCGCGCCGGAGCTCGCATATGCGGCGCTGCTGGAGTCTCGTCTGGTGTACATATTTCGTGACGGGCGCGACGTCGCCGATTCGCTGGTCCGCACGTATGACGTGCTCACCGACGAGAAGCTGAGCAGCCTTGACAGCAACGAGGTTCACATCGGACGTCGGGTTGGCGAGCTCTACGTCCCGTGGTGGGTGAGCGACGGCGACAGTGAGGCGTTCCTGCAGGCGAGCCCATACCTGCGCGCCGTTTGGATGTGGCGGGAGATGGTCAGGCGCTGCAGAAGCTTCTTCGAGCGTGCGGACGTGGCGGCTTCGGGGCGCGTGTTGCAGGTGCGCTACGAGGATCTGATCGCAGATCCACTCGGGCAGGGGGCGGCGATCGTGCGGCATCTCGACCAGCAGATGACGCCGCGGACGGCCGAGCGGTTGCGCGGCGCGCACCCGCGATCCGTCGGGATTCACGGAGGACGCGAGCAGGCCGAGCTCGTTGAGGCCGAGCGGCTAGCCGGCGCGGAGCTGGTCGCGCTCGGTTATCCGCTGCTGACGCGCGCCGATGCGCTCGACGGTGAGTTGAACAGCTGGGAGCGCCTCTAACAGTCGGGAGCGCGGGAGCGCTTCTAACAGTCGGGAGCGCGGGAGCGCTTCTAACAGCCGGGAGCGCGGGAGCGCTTCTAACAGCCGGGAGCGCTTCTAGGAGGAGGCGGGCGTGACGTCGACGGCGAACGGTTCGCCGACGATACCCTGTAGTTCGGGACTCGCTGGGACGCTGATCCGCAGCAGCTCGGGGCCGGCCGTGGAGAACGTGTGCGCGATCGAGTACGTGGAGGTCGATGACACGCTGCCGACCGCGATCACGTGGTAGCCGGGGCCTGAGGGGTTGCGGCGTTCAAGATCGACGGGCTGTCCTTCGTGCGCCGGCAGCAGCGTGCCTGTGAAGCTCAGCTGCCCGCCGGCGGGGACGGTCGTGGCAGGCGGTTCTGTGCTCAGCGCGTAGCCGACGCCCTCTGACAGGACCGCGGAGCCGGCGCTCGTGGTCCTCACGCGATAGCGGGTGCTCTGCAGCGGTGACTCGGTGAAGGAGTACTCGCTGCCGTTGGTCGTTGTCTGCGCGATCGGCGCGAACGCCTGATCTCCAGTCTGTGCCCACAGCGTGACCGCTTGGCCGACCGCTCCGGCCACGTTCCCCGTGATCGTCACCGATTGGCCGTACACAAGCGGATCGGCGGAGGCATCGATCGTCACCTGTGTGTGTCGGCCGCGGGACAGCTGGTAGGAGACGGGCGCCGAGGCGCTGGTCATGTTCAGCCCGTGGGAGTGCACGACGACACGGATGTTCGCCTGGCCGGGCCTCGAGAACGAGTGGACGATCGAGTACTTGCCTTCGTCGTCGACCCGCCCGCCGCCGCCGATCCGATGCCACGCGCCTTTGCGGTATTCCCGCTGCAGGCTGATGGTCGCGCCCGAGTCCGCCGGGCTGACCGTCCCGGTGAACGTCACCGCGCTCCCGTCATCGATGCCGGCGTGCGCCGCGTGCGCTGCGCCGATCAGCAGCTGCGCGCCGGCTAGCGGTGCGCTGATCGTCACCTGCGGGGCGATCTTGACGCTGATGCGGTCGCTGTGCGCGTTGCCGGCGCGGACATAGAAGATGCTGTTCGTTTCGAGTCCTTCCGGCATGAACTGGAAGCTCCCGTCCGCTGCCGTGGTCGTGGTGGCGAGGACGTTGAAGCCCGGCGTGCGGGCGATCTTCTGAAACAGGGAGACCGGCTGGCCGGCCGCGCTGGCGGCTTCGGGGCAGCTCAGTGTGCCCGTTACGCTCAGCGGCTCGCCAGTGGTGAGGATGGAGGCCGTCGCCTGGATCTCGACGCTGCATTCCCCGGCTCGGGCGTCGCGTCTCGCACGCCTGGCTTCGCGCCTGGCGTGGCGGCCGGATTCACCGGGAGCGGTGGTGGCGGGCGGTGGTTCGGCGGCAGGCGGTTCAGCCGGCGGATCGGCGGCCGGTGGCTGCGGGGAGGTAGCGAGTTCTTCGCTGATCGCGGATTCGAGATGCGCGCTCCCGCGCGCCGCGGCAACCGCTGGGGACAGACATCCGAGGCCGGCAGTGCAGGCGGCGATCGCGAGAAGCGAGGCTCGGCGCGTACGCCAATGAGAGTGGAGGGGCATGGATGTGATCGCTCCTTGATCCGGCATCAGGTCGAGGGATCCTGCTTGGTAGGTGAATCGGCATCACCCCCCGGTTCCTTGAGCCGCGCGGTCGATTGAGCCGCGCGGTCGACGCCCGACCCGGCGTCGCTGAGCACGCGCTCGTAGACCTGCTCGAGCTGTCGTGCCACCGCGTCAGGGTGGTACTGCGCGATCGCGTTCACGCCGGCGTTGCCGAGACGCTCGCGTTCGCCGGGATCGTTACGCAGCGCTCGCATGGCCGCCGCCAGCGAGTCCGTGTCGCGGCTCGCGAACAGGCGCCCGGTCTCACCGTCGGAGATCACGCTCGCCGGACCGCCCTCGTCGGCCGCGAGGACAGCCAGACCGGCGGCCATGCCCTCGAGCACGACCGTGCCGAACGGCTCCGGGATCACGGACGCGTGGACGAGCACATCGAAGGACGCCAGCTCTGGCCACACGTCCTCGCGAAAGCCGCGAAACTCGACGCGCGCGGATATTCCCAGGCTCACCGCCAGCGCGTGCAGCTCTCGCTCGTAGTGCTCCTCGCCGAACATCGCAGCCCCGACGATGATCGCCCGCTCGTCCCCGCTCGGGAAGGCCGACGCGAACGCACGCAGGAACAGATCCTGTCCCTTCCACGGGGCGATCCGTCCGAGCATGCCGAACCTCGTGCCTCCGGCGCTCGGCGTGCGCGGGAGGCTCGAGACCTCGACGGATGCGGGAATCACCCAGCTCAGCCGCCCCCGGTCGGTGCTCGGGAGCGTCTCGAGCGTCGCCGTCGAGTTGGCGATGACCCCGTCGGCGAGGTGTCGAATCAGGCTGCGCACGAGGCGTACGGCCGGCGCCGGGATGTAGTCATCGGCGATCCGGTCGCGCACGTGCCACACGAGCGGAACGCCGGCGGCCTTCGCCGCGAGGCTTCCGTACACGCCGGCCTTCAGCGAGTTCGTGTGGACGAGATCGGGGCGCAGCGTGCGCAGGCGCCATGCGAGCCTGGCGGTGTAGGTGAGCGTGTGCAGTGCGGTCGCCGGGGTGGTGGCGCCAAAGCGGACCGTGTCGCGGCGCACGTCGCGCGCGGAAGCCGCGATCGGCAGGACCTCCACGGAGACACCGGCTTGCTGCAGTCGGTCGGCGAGCGGCCCGTCCTCACCGAGGATCACGTGTGGCTCGACGTTCTGGAATCGGGTCAGCAGGCGCATCAGGGCGATCTCACCGCCCGACAGGCGCGCGACGTGATCGAGGTACACGACCCGCACCCGCTGCTCGCGGGTACCGGTAAGCAGGCGGCGGTGGAGAGCGCGGTGGCGCTCGGCGAGCAGTGGCCAGGAGAAGCCCTCGGCAAAGCTGCGCGTGGCGGCCCGCGACGGGAGCTCACCTGCGGCCGCAGCCTCGATGCGGGTGCCGAGCGCGGTGGCGTCCCCCGGCGCGACGACCAGCGAGCGATCGAGCGGACGCGTCACCTCCGCGAGGCCGCCGACGTCGCTGACGATGCTCGGGGTGCCGCATGCGGCCGCCTCGGGTACGACCAGCCCGAAGCCCTCGAGTGCGACGCTGGGCACGATGGCTACGTCGGCGGCTCGATACGCATCGACCAGGTCCTCGTCGGAAAGGCGGCCGAGGACGCGCACACGGCCCAGCAGCGGGGGCTGCGCTGCGCGTCGCGCGAACCCGTCGCGCAGCGGGCCGTCACCGACGAGCAGCAGCAGCGAGCCGTCGGGTAGCTCCCGCGCGATCTGCTCCCAGGCATCCAGCAGGACGTCGATGCCCATGCGCGGCACGAGACGTCGCACGCATACGGCGACGAACGCGTCACGGTCGATCCCCAGACGCTCCCGCGCCAGCCGTCCGTCACCCGGGGTGAACGCATCGAGTGCCACGCCTCCGGGCCACACGTGCACCTCCCAGGGGCGGACCCGATACTGCTCGACGAGCACGCGCCGGAACGCCGAAGACAGCACGACGTGGGCGTTTGCCCGACGCAGCACGAGCCGCTCGAGCGCCGCGCGCAGAACGTAGCGTGTACGCGAGGGATCGCCCGCGGCAACGTTCTCAGACGCCCACGGACCATGGAAGTGAAACACGATCGGACGGCCTCGCATGCTGCCGGAGAGGATCGGTGCCGCGGCGTACAGAGCGAAGTGGGCGTCCAGGATCTCGGCGTCGGCGAGGGCGCGTCGAGTGTGTATCCAGAAGTCCAGCAGGCGACGCGGGAGCGCGGTTTCTGGCCCATCCACGACGTCGATCGAGGCAGGCGCGTCGTCGCTCGGTCCGACGACCACGCCGTTGGCCTCCGTCAGCTGTTCGAACAGTGAGCGGTAGTAGCGGTTGAGGCCGCCGAGCGTCGTCGGGAACCAGCCCATCCCGAGCATCAACACGCGGGGATGAATGTCCGGGGACCGAGCCGAACCGCCGGTGGATTGCCGTGTCTGTTGGCTCATTGGTCGTTGGCGAGGCGTGGCGCGATTGCCGTTGAGGCCGAGTCGCCCCCGGGAGGCTCGCACCGTAGCAACGCGCCGGCGGCCGGGTGCTCGATGCCGAGCATCGTCCCGATCTTGAAATCTTGCCGCACTCAACGTAATGTTCACACGACTCAAGTCGCAAGTACCTCACACTCCCAGGCCGTCTGGAGCACACGGCTAACACCTGAATCAGCTAAGCACGGATGCAAGCCACCTACCAGCTCTCTCATCTGCGGACGCTCGAGGCTGAGGCGATCCACGTCCTGCGTGAGGTCGTCGCCGAGTTCGAGCGACCCGTGCTGCTGTTCAGCGGCGGTAAGGACTCGATCGTCCTGTTGAGGCTCGCGGAGAAGGCGTTTCGCCCGGCGCCGCTGCCGTTCCCGGTGATGCACGTCGACACCGGACACAACTTCCCCGAGGCGGTCGAGTTCCGCGACCGCCGCACCGCGGAACTGGGTGCGCGGCTGATCGTCGCGTCGGTCGAGGATTCGATCCGCGAAGGACGGGTCGTCGAGCAGGCCGGCCCGCGTGCATCGCGCAACGGTCTGCAGACGGTGACGCTGCTGGACGCGATCGCCGAGCACGGATTCGACGCGGCGTTCGGCGGTGCGCGTCGCGACGAGGAGCGTGCACGCGCCAAGGAGCGGATCCTTTCCTTTCGCGACGAGTTCGGCCAGTGGGAGCCCCAAAAACAGCGGCCGGAGCTATGGAGCCTCTACAATGGGCGCATCCGTAAAGGGGAGCACGCGCGGGTATTTCCGATCTCCAACTGGACCGAGCTCGACGTCTGGCAGTACATAGCCGAGGAGGAGTTGGAGGTGCCTTCTATCTATTTCGCTCACACCCGCGAGGTGTTCAGCCGTGACGGGATGTTGTACGCGGTTAGCCCGTTCGTGGAGCTGATGGAAGGCGAGCAGCCGTTCATGGCCAGCGTGCGCTACCGGACTGTCGGCGACATGAGCTGCACCGGTGCCGTCGAGTCGGACGCCGAGACGCTCGCGGCGGTGGTCGCCGAGATCGCCGCCACCGACGTGACCGAGCGTGGACAGACGCGCGCCGATGACCGGGTCACTGAGGCGGCGATGGAGGATCGCAAGCGGCAGGGGTACTTCTGATGCGCAGTCCCGGCAACGCAACCGAGGCGGCGGCCAACGGCGACGGGAATGCCGCCGAGCGCCCGGCGGCGGCGCTCGTGGGGGAGGGTGCCGCGGACGCGTTTCGGCGGCTGACCGAGCGGCCAGCTGACCTGCTGCGCTTCGCGACCGCCGGATCAGTCGACGACGGTAAGAGCACGCTGATCGGCCGACTGCTCTATGACTCCAAGCAGGTTCTGGCCGACCAGCTGCTGCACGTCGAGGAGACGAGCCAGCGGATGGGTCACGAGTTTGTCGACCTGTCGCTGCTGACCGATGGCCTGCGCGCCGAGCGCGAGCAGGGCATCACGATCGACGTCGCCTACCGCTACTTCGCCACAGCCCAGCGCCGGTTCATCATCGCTGATACTCCCGGGCACGAGCAGTACACGCGAAACATGGTCACGGGCGCCTCCACCGCTGATCTGGCGATCGTGCTCGTCGACGCGCGCAAGGGCATCGTCGCCCAGTCCAAGCGGCATGCGTTCATCAGCTCGCTGCTGGGGATTCCCCACGTTGTCGTGTGCGTCAACAAGATGGACCTCGTGGACTACGACGAGGGCGTGTTCGACCAGATCGTCGAGGCGTTCGACACGTTCGCCGCCCGCCTAGAGCTGCCCGACGTTACGTTCATCCCGATCTCCGCGCTGCTCGGCGATAACGTCGTCGATCGCTCCGAGGCGATGCCCTGGTATCAGGGTCCGCCGCTGCTGTACCACCTCGAGCATGTCCATATCGTGTCCGATCGCAACCTGATCGATGTTCGTTTCCCGGTGCAGTGGGTGATCCGGCCGCCGTCGAGCAGCGTGGCGGACTACCGCGCCTACGCGGGCCAGCTAGCCGGCGGGATCATCCGTCAGGGTGACGAGGTGGTCGTGCTGCCGGGTGCTCATCGCACGACGGTCGCCGGCATCGACACCTTTGAGGGGCCGGTGACCGAGGCGTTCCCGCCGATGTCCGTCGCGCTGCGGCTGGCGGATGACATCGACGTGTCACGGGGGAGCATGATCGTGCGCACCCAGAACCAGCCGACGGTGTCCGGGCACTTCGAGTGTCTGATGTGCTGGATGTCCGAGGAGCCGCTTAGCCCGCGCCGCCGCTATCTGGTCAAGCACACGACCCGTACCGCCGCGGTTGGCGCGATCGACGTTCGCTACCGGATCGACGTTGAGACCTTGCGCCGTGACGAGAGCGCGACCACGCTCGAGCTCAACGACCTCGCCCGCGTGCACCTGGAGCTGAGCGCGCCGCTCGTGTTCGACTCCTACAGGCGCAACCGCGTCACCGGGAGCGTGATCGTGATCGACGAGGCGACCAACGACACGGTCGCCGCGGGCGTGATCCTCGATACCGAGGTCGAGGGCGCGGCGGAGCTCGAGAAGAGCGAGCGCAGCCCGAACGTGCGCTGGCAGGGAACGCGGATGACCCGCGAGCGGCGCTGGCAGTCGCTTGGGCACGCCGGTGCGACGCTGTGGTTCACCGGGCTTCCCGGGGCCGGCAAGTCGACGGTCGCCGCGGGCGTGGAGGAGCGGCTGCTCGAAATCGGCCAGCCGGCATTTCTGCTCGACGGTGACAACCTGCGTCACGGACTCAACGGAGACCTCGGATTCGACGAGGGCGCGCGCAGCGAGAACGTGCGGCGGACCGCGCACGTCGCGAGGCTGTTGGCGGAGTCCGGCACCGTCGCACTGGTCAGTCTCGTCAGTCCCTATGCTGCCGACCGCGAGACGGCGGCGTCGCTCCACGGGGCCGACGACCTGGCGTTCCTCGAGATCTTCGTCAACGCGCCGCTGGAGCTTTGCGAGCAGCGTGACCCCAAGGGTCTGTACGCGCGTGCGCGGGCGGGGGAACTCGCGGGTCTCACGGGGGTGGGAGCGCCATACGAGGCTCCCGCCGATCCCGACCTCGTGGTGGGCGGCCGCGAGGAAACCGTCGAGCAAGAGGTCGACCGCGTGATGGAGCTGCTGATCGCCCGAGGGCTGATCTCGACCGCGGACTGATCCCGGTCTCGCGCCCTGGCTCGCGCGAACCCCGGGCCCGCGCTCGTGCCCCAGGCCGCGCGCGCCCCGGAGCGCCCGGCGGTGAGGCGCTCGCTGCGCCTACTACTTCGTCTTCTTGCCCTTCTTCTTGTTCTTTTTCGTGTTCGGTGCCGCGTGGATCAGCACGCTCGAGCTGTGGCCCGATACAACGGCGCCCGGGGGAATCTGGACGAACGCACGGTAGTGGCCGGTCGTGCTCACGTTCGCGACGACGCTGAACCTCGAGATTGCTTTGGTGCCCCGCTTGGCGATCGTGCTGAACTTCATGGTGACAAAGTTCGGTCCCTTTTCGGGCTTCCCCGACCTTCCGCCCTTCCCGTTGTTGCCGCCCTTCCCTGTTTTTTCAGGCCTGATCGGCTTTTCAGCTTTGGGGCCAGCGTTCTGTTCGTTCTTCGGTGGCTTTTCGAGCTGGAAGAACACGTGCGCCCCCACGGCAGCGGGCGACACTGTCCCATACAGGCGCACGAGACCTTTTCGGGCGCTCGAGCGAACTTTGAGCGCGACGCGCACTGAGACCGTCTCGGGAACGACTGCGCTGTACAGCGCGGGGGCACCGACTCGGCTGACGCGGAACTTCGTGCTCGTCGTCAGGCTGGGCACACGGAATGCGAAAACCCCCCCGGCGCCGGTCGATATCGGAGCGCCGACGTTCGTGTACGGGGCGCTGTACGGGTAGGGAGTTGCCTGCAGGACGATCTGACGGTTGACGTTGCCGGGACCGGTCAGTGTGCCTTTGAGCAGGAACGCGGTTCCCAAAGGCGTCGGCTGGAACAGCTTGGGAAGCGTGAACCCAGGTTTGGTTGCTTTTGTGGGGCTGACGGTACGGTCGTGTCCCATCGCCATGCCGTCGGCGTTCGTCGCCACCAGGCGGTAATGGTTGCCCAAAAGGATGCCGACGACTGTCTTGCTCACCTTGACCGGCGAGGTTCCGACGGGCAGGCTCGCGGGTGTCGTCTGCGAGCCATAGGCGCCGGTCGGGCCGTACTGGAAGTAATACGTCGTGGCGAGCGTGCGCGGATTGACCGTACCCGAGAGCACGGCTGAGGTGGGGGTCTGGTGGCTGGCGCCGCCGGTGCTGACGAGCGGCTTCCCCGGGGTTGCGCCCTTGGATGTCCCGGTCGCGGCCTGCGAAGCGATCGGCACTGCCAGCGCGATCGCCAGCGCCAGTAGGTGCAACGCCGTTATGCGTTTGATCTTGAGACTTGTCATTCCGTGTCTCTCTCCGTTTCTCGCCGTTGCTCCTGGCTATCTGCCCGCTTCTTCGGCCGCACGCTCACATCCCGTGTCTATGGGCACATCCTTGCAAACACGTTCGGCGCCGGTTCGATGCGGTGCTTGAGTCGACCTGGATCAGGGATGCGGATAAACCTGATATGTTTGATGAGGAATTGCCAACGGACATCTGGAGTTCCCCATGATCCTCCTGCTCGCAGTCGCCATCTGGATACTCGTTCTCGTGCTGGTCACGGGGCTGTGCGCCGCGGCACGCGCGGGTGAAGCTGTGCAGCAGACGGCGCAGGCGCCGGCTGTGGCCGGTTGGGAATCGTCGCAGGCCCAGGCCTGGAGGCAGGGGGAACGCCTCACGATCTCCGCTCGCGCGCATGCGGGCGCCTCGGATGCTGCTGTGGAGCCCGACGCTCCCAGTCTGCACAGCCGTGGCGTGGCCGCGTAGCGCTCCCGCGCGCTCGGGGTTGCCTGCGGACCGGCAAGCGTCGGCCACGGTCCCTTCACAAAATCGTCACGCCGGGCCGGGCCGGTGGCTCGACCATGTCCTGGAAGCACGGAGAGCTTGCAGTCATGCGCCCGGTGTCGCTCCTTCGTCGCCCGCGGCACAAACACGAAGGTAGTCATCCTGTCCACCGAATCGATCGCCAGCCCACCACCGCTTGATACGGGCGCGGCCGCGCAGTGCGCGAGCTGCGGCACAGCGCTGGCCACCGACCAGCGCTACTGCCTGGAGTGCGGCGAGCGTCGGCTGCCGATGAGTAGCGTCCTCGCCGCTGGGATACCCGCCGGCACAGGAGCGAGCGCAGCGGCGCCGGTCGCGCCCCCCGCCGGGTCCTACCCGCCGAAGGCATCGTCTGCCGACGGCGCCGGCCAGCGCAACAACGCTCTGACCGTGATCGCAGGCATCGGCGTGCTACTGCTGGCGATGGGCGTTGGGGTCCTGATCGGTCGCTCGGGCTCCTCCGGACAGAGCAACGTGCCGGCGCAGGTAATCAGCGTGGCCTCCACTCCCTCCGCGACCGCCGCCACGACCCCCACGGCCTCGTTCAGCGGCGACTGGCCGTCGGGGACCAGCGGCTACACCGTGCAGCTGCAGACGCTACCCGAGGCCGGGACCACGGTGGCCACGGTCGAAGCGGCCAAGTCGGCCGCCAGCGCCAAGGGGGGCAAGGCGGTTGGCGCGTTGAAGGCCGAAGAATTCGCCAGCCTCACCGGCGGCGGGTACGTGATCTACGCCGGTGTAGATCACAAGCGTGCGGAAGCCGAGGCGGCGCTTTCCGGGCTGAAGAGGAGCTTCCCGGCAGCCAAGGTGATCGCGGTCTCCAACAAGGGGTCGGGCGGATCAGCGGGTGCGGGTGCCGGCTCGAGCGAGAGCCATCCGGCGCCGCCATCGGTGCTGAAAAGCCTCGGATCGGCCAAAGGCAAGAGCTACGAGGAAAAATCAAAGGCGCTCCCCGACGTCGTGGAAACAGGCTAGGCGCGTGGGGATTCTCAGCAACCCGACGCCCGCAGACGGGCCCTCGCCCCACGCCGCGCCGGCGATGGCGGCTGGTCCGCCCGGGTCCGTCCCTGGCGTTGCGGCTCTCGCATCTCCCGGAACGCCGGTGCAACCGCCGGCCGACGGTCGCTCCGAACTGCAGCGCCGTCGCGATCGGCTTGCCGAACAGGTGACCGAGCTGCATTGGGATCTCGGCGGGCTCACGTACGAGATGGCGATCCGCGATCACTTCCGCCTCGATGTGCTCGTGCGCCGTGCAGCTGCGCTGCAGGATTGCGACGCCGAGCTGGCGGAGGTCGAGCGTCTGCTGCGCATGGAGCAGGGTGGTGTCGCGGGGTCGTGCCCCAGCTGTGCGGCGCCGCACAGCCGCGGTGCGGTCTACTGCTGGCAGTGTGGAGCCACGTTGATGGAGCGGATTCCCGCCGAGGATCGCGGCGAGCCGAACATCCCGCCCGGGGCGGACACGCTGATCCCCAGCGGCACTGCCCCGCAGGCAGTATCGGGCTCGGACGGATAGAGGCAACGGCCATCGGGGCGGGGCGCTCTCAGGTGTGCGTCGAGTGCGGCTGCGAGCTGGCGCGCGACCAGCGCTACTGCCTTGCATGCGGTGCGCGCGTCGGCGAACGCAGCCCACAGCTGGAGGGGCTACTGCGGCGTGCCGGGAACTGGTTGCCCGCGGACGCGGTCTCCGACGGCACCGTGGCACCATCAGCGTTGGCGCCCGTCGTCAGGCCCACTGGTTCCGGCCTGATGCTGCTGTCGCCGAAGTTCTCGGCATTGCTGGTCGCTGTGTTCCTCGGCTTCGGCGTGCTCCTGGGCGGAGCCGCTGGTCCGCGTGTCGGCACGACGCTCGCGTCCGCCCGCTCGCACCTGAGGGTCGTGGTTCCGAGCGCGGAGAACCCGGCTGCCCCTGCCGCGAGCTCGCCTGAACCATCGGCGAGCTCGAGCGAAGAACCGCCGGCGTACGAACCCGAACCGACCCCCACCCAGACCCCCACCTCGGCACCGGCATCCACCGACGCGAGCGGCACGACCCCGGCTGGCCGGACCCCTGCGCCGGCGGGCGAATCCGACGGCTCGCAGAACCAGTCCCCCAAACCCTCGGCGCCTGCGTCGAAGCTGCCGCCGGTCAAGCACGTGTTCGCGATCGTCCTTTCCGAGGAGCCGTACGCGGCCGTGTTCGGGCCATCCTCATCGGCGCCGTACCTGGCGGGGGCGCTCGAGCACAAGGGCGAGCTGCTCGTCCGCTACGACGCGGTCGCTCACGAGGAGCTCGCGAACGAGGTCGCGCTGCTCAGCGGCCAGGGCCCGACGCCGCAGACGGCGGCGAACTGCCCGACCTACGCGAGCATCGAGCCCACGAGCCTAGGCGCTGATGAACAGGTGCTCGGCAGCGGCTGCGTGTACCCGTCTTCGACGCAGACGCTCGCCGGCGAGCTGACCGCCAAGCACCTGACGTGGCGAGCCTACGTGCAGGGCATCGACGAACCCGGCACGCAGGCCGGGGCGTGCGCGCACCCGAGCCTCGGGCAGCCCGACCCGACCGCCGAACAGGCCTCGAGCGTGGGGCAGTACGCGACCTTCCGCAACCCGTTCGTGTACTTCCAGTCGATCACGGCCTCGCCGGCGTGTGCGACCGACGACGTCGGGCTGGCGCAGCTGAAGGGCGACCTGGCGCAGCCAAAGCACACGCCGAGCTTCGCTTGGATCGTGCCGGATCGCTGCCACGACGCAAACCCGACACCGTGCACCGCTGGCGCTCCAGCCGGACCGGCGGCGGCCGACGCGTTCCTGGAATCGGTCGTACCCGAGATCACCGGCTCGAAGGCGTTCAAGCAGAGCGGTCTGCTCGTGATCACCGTCGACGAGGCGCCATCGACCGGCCAGTTCGCCGATTCGAGCTCCTGCTGCGGGCAGCCGCTATACCCGAACGCGCCGTCGACCACGCCCGCCGGCGCGCCGCGTGGCGGCGGGACGGTGGGAGCGCTGCTGCTGTCCCCGTTCGTCAAGGCCGGGACGACCAACGAGGAACCGTTCAACCACTTCTCGCTGCTGCGCACGATCGAGGACCTATTCGGCCTCAAGCATCTCGGCTACACGGGTCTGTCCGCGGTCAAACCGTTCGAACCGGCGATGTTCACAACCGGCAAGGGCTGAGCCTCCGGCGCAACCTTGGCCCGGCCAATCCCGGCAAGCTCGCCGTAGGTGATCGCCGTGCGGCGCGCGCCCGAGCGGCCGAGCACCCACTCGAGCGCCATCATGTGGCGCGGGTCCTGCAGGTCTGCCGGGTGAAGGTCCAGGCGCAGCGTGCTGGTCGGCAGCAGCGCGCCTGCCCGCAGGAGCGCCGGCGACAGCGTGCGGCTGAACGGGCCCGCTGTGGCGAGGCTCCACGCGGGCGCCAGCCTGCCGAAGTCTCCCTCCGACGGGTTCGAGTTGGACGGCTGTGGCGCGCGTGCACCCTCCCAGACGCTCCCGTCGGGCCTCGATGGCTGACCGTGGACGCGCAGCAGTCCGGCCCACCAGCGAAAGCGCATGCTCAGCGTGTGCCGCAGCGCAGGCGTGTAGGCATACGCCGGTGCGACGAAGCCATCCGGCTCGATGCCCGCGAGCTTCAACAACCGCCAGCCGGCGTGGACCGCGCGACGCGTCTCCTCGATGTCGAGCCCGACGAACTCGCCGCGCCGCTGACCATAGCCACGGCCGAGCAGCCGACCCGAGGAGCTCGAGGCGCCCGGGCGCACGAGCTGAAAGCCGTGCTGGGCGATCGAGTCGCCTGTGCGGCGGCACTCGCCGAGCCATTCGATCATCGCCGGAGAGCGCTCGCCGATCGGATGCAGGTCGCGCGCAGGGATCACCAGCAGCGTCACGCGATCGACGCCGTGGTCGTCAAGCCAGTCGCGGATCACAGCGCAGCGCTCGAACGTTGCGGGCTCGATCCCGTGCAGCGCGACGGCGATCGTCTTGCGCCGGGGTGAGGATGAGCGAGTGGGCATCGAGTCTCCAAGCGGCGTGTTAGGCAGCGCGGCCGCTCGCTCCCGTCGGTAGGCGCGAGTCATCGTCGTCGGCCGTCCGGAGATCGCTGAGCGCATGGTTGTAGCCGTCGGCCAGGCGCTGCAGCGTGCCCTCCCATGTGCGCCGCCGCACCGTGGCGAGGGCAGAGCGAGCGAGGCGCTCGCGCAGCAGCGGCGAGCCGGCGAGCTCGAGAACGGCCCGCGCGAGCGACTGGGGGTTGGGCTCGCACAGGAGCCCCGTGACGCGATCCTCGATCAGCGACAACGGACCGCCGCGTGCGACGGCGATCGCCGGCAGCCCGCTGGCCTGCGCCTCAAGGATCACCTGGCCGAAGGTGTCGGTGGCGCTCGGGAACAGGAAGATGTCGGCGTTGGCGTACACGCGAGCCAACTCCCGGCCCTCGACCCAGCCCAAGAACGTGGCGCCGTCGCCGAGGCGCTCGCGCAGGTACTCCTGCTCCGGCCCGCCCCCTGCGAGCACCAGCCGCAACGCCGGCTCACTCTCGCGCGCCAGTAGGAACGCGTCGGCGAGCAGCTCTGCGCCCTTCTCGCGTGTGATGCGCCCGGAGTACAGGACGTCGACGGTGTCGCGCGAGCTGGCGGCATCGCGCAGCGCGGGATCGAAACGCGCGGTGTCCACGCCGCGATCCCAGCGCAACACGCGCTCGGATGGCACGCCGAGCGCAGCCAGCGCGTCGTCGGAGGCGGGGCTGGGGGAGAGGATCACCTCACACGCACCGTAGAAGGCGCCGAGCGCCATCGCCACCGTGTCCGCGAGTTGCGGCTCGCCTGAGCGCAGCCCCGCGTATGCGGACAGCTCCGTGTGGTAGCTGCCGAGCAGCGGCAGGTTCAAGGCGCGCGCGACGAGTGCGCCGGCGACGCCAACAGGCCCCGGCGAGCAGACGTGGATCGCGTCATAGCCTCGGCCGCCCGATCCGGCGAGCGTCTGTACGACGCTCGGCAGGCTGGGAACCCCGATCCGCAGCCCAGGGTAGAAGGGCACGTCGATCTCGATCACGGTCGGCAGGCGCCGATCGACCTCAGCGTCTGTGCCGAGTACCTCGATCTCGAAGCCGGGAACGCCGCGCAGGCGAATCTCCTCGATCGTTCTTGTGACCCCGTGCGTGGAGCCGATGCCGTCGGCGAGGATTGCCACGCGCGGACGCTCGCCGTCGCCGTTGAGCATGCGCAGGCCCGCGCGCCGATCCGCTGCGCGCGCCGGCGCGAACGGGATCGCCGCCAGCTTGGTCTGCTCGCTGGCCAGGAACGCGCTCGCGGGCGCGTACGGGACTACGGCGATGCACGCCTCGAACAGGCCGCCGGCTGCAACCAGGGCTCCGTCCCGGCTCGTGGCGGCGAGCACGGCCGCCTCCACCGCGGCGCGCAGCTTGCGCTCGTGCACGCGGCAGGATCGACGGTAGAGGTCGCCGTGGCTGAAGTCCTCGTCTTGCATGTATGCGATCAGGCCGTGCTCGCCCGTACCCGTCGGGGTATCGAGATGCTCGAGCTCCACAGCCTCCAGCCATGCCCGCAGCAGGCAGCGTGCGTCCTCGGGGTTCAGATCGCTTCCCACAGCGCCATGGCGAAGGTCGCCCTCGCGCAGCAACCGTCGCGCCATCGTCAGCACCCGCAGCGGATCGGGCCGCTGCGGCGGTGCGGTCGGATCGGCGCTTCCGCTTCCAAGCGAGCGCGCGGCTAGCGCGATCGCCGCGTGCGCCCACTTGGCGGCGCTCCCCTGGGCACCGCGGGCGAGGACCTCGCCGGCTCGCACATGTGCGAGGAACTCCGCGGGGGTCCGCGCGTGCGGGACTTCGCTGTAGGTGCGCCCGATATCGACGCCGGCGTGGTCGTCGCTGCCGCCAATGCCGATCCCGTCGCGCGTGGCGATGTAGGTGGCCGCCGGTCCGTTGAGCTCGCGGGCGCGAGCGCCGTTGCGGACCTCCCAGACGCCGAACAGCTCGGCCAGGCGCCGGCGGTGGCGCGCGCTCAGCGGCGCGGCGACCGTGTAGTAGGGGTGCGCAAGCGCGCACGTGATCTGCCGCTCGTGCATGTACGCCGCGCACAGCTCGACGTCGCCATGGTTGGCTTGCAGCCATTCGTGATCCTCGCCGGTGATGCCGTAGCAGAGCACGTGCACGGCCTGGGGCTCGCCACGAAAGCTCGCGGTGAGCTCCTCGGAGATGAACACGTCGGGACGATCGGCGATCTGTAGGACCCCGGCGATCGTGTCGTGATCGGTGACCGTGACGAAGTCCATCCCGCGCCGCTTGGCCAGCTCGTAGACCTCCTGCGGCGGCGTCGCGCACTCCGGCAACCCGAGCGCGCGCTGCACCCCCAGCTTGGAGTACTGCGAAGCGGTCGAGTGGCAGTGCATGTCCGCCGTGCTGCCAGCCGGCCGAGTCGGTGATGGCGCTCCGTCACGCGATGTCGTTTCCGGGCTAGCCATATCAGACAGATTTCCTCGCAAACAGCGGTCTTTTGTGACCAAGCGGGAACGATGGTGTGAAGTGGCCGTGAACTCAGCTCGGGATCGGCGCCCCGAGCAGGACCGCGAGTGCGCCCGCGAAGCCGGCGAGGAGCAGCGTCTGCACGACGCCGCGGCGAAATCCCAGCACCGCGATGGCGGCGATCGCGAGCACCGGGTACTGCCAGTCCTCGCTCAATGCCGCGGTCAGCGGAATGGCCGCGCCGACAATCGCGCCGGCCGCCGCGGGAGCCGCGCCCGATAGGAACGCGAGCACTCGTTCGTCGGAGGACAGGCGCTCGAAATGGCTCGCGCCGAGCAGGACGAAGCAGAACGAGGGCGCGAACGCGACTGCTGCGGCCAGCAGACCGTCGCGCAGGCCACCGGCTGCATAGCCGACGGCGGCAACCGTCTGCGTAACCGGTCCCGGGGTAACCTGTCCCAGCGCGACCGCGTTGAGGAACTGGGCGTGACTCATCCAATGGTAGGTACCAACGGCGTCGGCCTGCATCAGCGGAACGATCACGAAGCCACCACCAAACGCCAGCGCGCCGACCTTCAGCGCCGTCCACACGAGCGCGAGCGTCCCGCCCGGCTCGACGGCGGTGGCGAGCAGCGCCCATGGCGCGCTCAGCCGCCCGACCGGATGCACGTTCGTGCGCGTCAGCCGCCAGGCCGCCGGCGCCAGCCACGCATGTGCTTTCGGAGTACGACGATGGAGCCCCCGACGGATCAGCTCTACCGTGCCGCATCCGAGCAGCACGAGCACGAGCCCGGGCCCGGCGAGCGCCGCCGCGAGGGCACCCGCGAGCCCGTAGACGAGCACCCGGCCGCGACGCGACCCCTTGGCTGCCACCCAGATTGGTCTGGCCACGCCCAGCCCGGCGCGGACGGCGACCGCGGCGACGGCGGCACCGGCGCCCAGGCCGGCTCCCCGCAGCCATGCGGGCGGCGACCCGGTCAGGAAGAGCGCCGACAGCGCCAGGATCGCCAGGAGTCCGGGGAGGATGAAGCAGAGTCCGCCCAGGAGTCCTCCGGCTGCTCCGCGCAACCGCCATCCGCAGTAGATCGCCAGCTGCGTCGAGGCCGGGCCGGGAAGCAGGTTGGTTGCCGCGATCGCCCGCTCAAACTCGGGGCTGGTGAGCCAGCGGCGCTGCTGCACGCATAGCTCGCGAAGTAGCGCCACATGTGCGGGTGGCCCACCGAAGCCGATACAGCCGACGCGCCCGAGCTCGAGCGCGACTTCGGCGAACGACGGCTCTGCCTTGACGTCCCCCGGTGGCATCTGCCGAGAGCGTACGCGCTGAGGATCACCTGGCGCGAGCGGTTTCCGGGCCTATCAGATCCTCGACGATCCGCAAGAAATCCTCGACGATCCGTAAGCTGTCCGGCGTGCACGACCCGATCTCCTACTTTCAGGCGGTGGTCCTCGGGATCACGCAGGGGATCGCGGAGCCGTTTCCGATCTCCAGCCTCGGCCACGGCGTCGTGCTCCCACGTCTGGCCGGCTGGAATATCCACCAGAACGACAAGTTCTTCCTGACGTTCCTCGTCGCCACGCATCTCGGCACGGCGCTCGTGCTGCTCGGCTTCTTCTTCAGCGACTGGGTGCGGATCGTGAAGGGGCTGTGGCGCTCGCTCGCGATCCGCGAGATTCGCGACGACGACGTCGATGCCCGCCTCGGCTGGCTGTTGATCGCCGCGACGATCCCCGTCGGGGTCGTCGGCCTGCTGCTGGAGCAGTCGCTGCGCAAACTGTTCGCCTCGGCCCAGATCGCTGCTGTCTTCTTGATCGTCAACGGGATCGCTCTGCTGCTGTTCGAGCGACTACGCCAGCGCCCCCCGCAGCCGGGCGATGGTCTCGGCGACGGCGACGCGCGCATCGCCAAGCTCAGCTGGCGCCAGGCGATCGGCGTCGGCCTCTCGCAGGTGGCCGCGCTGATACCGGGCATCTCCCGGTCGGGGTTCTCGATGGGCGGCGGGCTGCTGGTGGGGCTCTCCAATGAGGACGCGGCGCGCTTCAGCTTCCTGCTGGCAACCCCTGTGATCCTCGCCGCGGCGGCGCTGAAGTTGCCCGAACTGCTCGGCTCCGAGGGCAACGGCGTGCGCGGCCAGGCTTTGGTGGCGGGCGTGTGCGCCGCGGTGACCACCTTCTTCGCGGTCAAGTTCCTGCTCCGCTACTTCCAAACGAGCCGCCTTACGCCGTTTGGGATCTACTGCATCGCGCTCGGCACGATCTGCACGCTCGTGTTCGCCTTCGGCGGCTGAGCGCTAAGCCGGCGGCTCGGTCCTGGGTCCGGTCTGAAACCAGGCGAACGCGAAGCATGCCAGCGCCACGATCAGAGCGGCGATCCCGTGCTTGGTGTGGTGGTGGTCGGCTTCGGCGCTTGTCGTCGAAACGTGCCCGGGGAAGAACGAGGGCAGCGAGTGAGCGGATGCGACGAAGTACACCACCGCCACCGCGAGCAGCAGCACACCGAGGATCACTGCGGGAAACACCAGCTTGCGGCGCGAGTCCATCGCGCGAGATCCTAGAGCACGATCTCGCCCAAGCACGCCCCGGGCTGCCGGCTGTCGCCATCATGGTGGGCGGTGCCCATGCCCAAGACCCCGCCGAAGATGTTCGAGACCCGCAGCCAGGCCTGGCAGGAGGTCGGACTGCTGCGCCACATCAGCCCGCGGACCGTCAAGCGGGCGCGTCTGCGGGCGCTGCTGCTCGTGCCCGTGTTCCTGGCGATCGTCGTCGTCTACGACCATCGCCTCGGCCTGTTCGGGACGACCACACCCCGGAGCCACGGCCACCCGGGTACGACCTCGCTGGAAGGTCTCGAAACGCCGGTAACGGTGATCACTGTGCTCGCGCTGATGATCCTCGGCTGGGCGATCGCGCGAGACTTCGGTCGCGGCCTTGGCCCGGCGCTGTTCAGGCGCCTCGACCCCGCGACAGCGGGCACGGTCGGGTTCCTGATCCGTCTCACCACTGTCGTGCTGGCGCTGTTCGTGGCGCTCAGCGTCGCCGGGGTCAAGGCGCAGACGCTCGCGCTGGGGGGCGCGTTCACCGCCGTGATCTTCGGCCTCGCCGCACAGCAGACGCTCGGGAACCTGATCGCGGGCACGGTCTTGCTGAGCGCCCGCCCGTTCCGCGTCGGCGAGCGCGTGCGCCTGCAGGGCGGGCCGCTGGCCGGACAGATCGAGGGAACGGTCAGCTCCCTGGGCCTGCTTTACACGACGTTCTCCACCGGCGATGACTCGATCATGGTGCCCAACAGCGTCGTTCTGAACGTCGCCGTGCTGCCCCTGCGCGAGCCCGAGGCGGTCAACCTCAGAGCGCGACTGCGCGCCGGCATGACACCTAGCGACCTGCAGGAGATCCTCGAGAAGTCATTGCAAACACCGCTGCGTGATGCGCCCCGGATCACGCTGGAGGAGCTCGACGGCGACGAGGTGGTCGTACGGATCGCTGCCACGCCGCGCGTCGCCGCCGAAGGTCGTCACCTGGCGAGCGAGCTGCTGGGCATCGTCTCGCGCGAGACGCGCTCGGGTGCCGAGACGGCGTAGCGCAGGAACAGGTAGGAGTCGCTCGCGAGCACCCCCGCGAGCTCGAGGCCGACCGGTGGCTGTAGCTCGTCGCCGGCGAGAATACGCAGCGCCTCGCCGCCGGCCGGCTCGCCGCCGGCGAGCGTCGGGGAGACCGTCAGGAACAGCTCGTCCAGCAGGCCCTGAGCGAGCAGCTGGTAGCCCAGGTGCGGACCGCCCTCGCACAGCACGGTATGCGCGTCGAAGCGCTCGCGCAGCTGCTCGAGCGCAGCCGCGAGATCGATCGCCCCGCCGGCCCCGGCGCGGACGTAGTCGACATGTGCGCCCGCCTCGGGCAGGCTGGCGGCTGAAGAGGTCACGATCGCCACACGTGCCGAGGGCTCAGCCAGCAGCGGGATATCTGTCCCCAGCGCCAGGCGTCCGGAGACGATGCAAGCGAGCGGCTCGTCCGGTAGGCCGCGCTCGCGGCGCACTCGCCGGCGCGACTCGTCTGGGATCAGCCGGCCGTAGCGCTCGGTGCGGACCGTTCCGGCGCCAACCAGCACGGCATCGACGGCCATTCGCAGGCCGTGGAACAGCGCCCGATCCGCCTGTGCGCTGATCGGCCCCGAGCGCCCGCCGAGCGTCGCGCGGCCATCCACGGTGGCGACCATGTTGAGGATCAGACGCGAACCGGCCGGGCGGCTCCATAGGCCGAGCTGCTCGATTACCTCTGGGATCGTGGCCGGCTGGCCCGGCGGCAGCAGGCGTTTGAGGCGCAGTTGGCGATTCTGCGCCGGGCGCGAATCCGACTGCGCTTGCTGGCCCATCGCCCAACCCTAGCCAGCCCGGCTCCCGCACAGCGCGGCCGCCATTTGTCCGCATGCAACATTTGGACAACACATGGCCGTTGGGACGTGCTACGGTCGTCGTGTATGGCCGGCAGATAAAGACCGGCGAAAGTAGTGCAAGCGCTCGCAGGTCGAAGCTTTGAGAGCATCCTCCGCGTAGCAGCACGCACATACCGTGGAGGAATTCACACCATGCCAACTGGCACAGTAAAGTGGTTCAGCGACGACAAGGGGTTCGGTTTCATCACCCCCGACGACGGTGACAAGGACCTGTTCGTCCATCACACCGGGATCAACGGCGAGGGCTATCGCTCGCTGCAGGAGGGGGCAAAGGTCTCCTACGACCCCGAGCAGGGGGAGAAGGGTCCCAAGGCCGTAAACGTCCAGAGCATCTAGCTCGAATCACATAACCAATCTTCGAGGGCCCGCTCCGGCGGGCCCTCTGCGTGGTGCGCCCAGCATGACCAGTAGCTCGGGGGTGCGAGTCCCCTGTGGAGGTTGATGGCACTAACCACAAGTCGATGGCAACTGCGTCGCTGTGAGGCGGGGTGGGAAGGAAGCCGGAGGCGAAGTCGCGACTCTAGGAACACATGGTGCAGCGAGGCTGTTTGGGCTTTGTTGTGCTGCGCGTATAAGGCGGGGCGGTCCGGGCGAGCCAGCCAATCATGGCGAAGCCCGATGTCCATCAAGGGGCCGTCACGTAGACGCGGTGGGTGTGCGATGAAGGTTGCTGGTCTTACCTGGGGAGGTCTCTACGGGTGTCCCAGATGCCTCGTCCGTATGGATCATGGGGTAGTGCTGGACGGCGGCGTCCGAGAAGGCGTCGCTCGCCGTGGAGAAGTCAGCAGAGGCCATACGACCGGCGGGGATCAGTATCGCCGGAAAGGGCCGAACGCGAAGCCGAGCGACAGGACGTCTGTGCTCGTGGGAGTCGCATTGACCGCAGCCAACCCCTCCGGGGGTCTGGCGGGGAGGGTCTGAGGGTGAAGCCCAAGGATTCCCGGCCAGAGCGCAGCGGCTCCCCGGCGCCGGATGACACCAGCGCTCACCCCGCCGAGGCGAGCTTGTGGGAACAGTTTTTGGCCCGCGAGAATCTCGCTGAGGCGCTCAGACGTGTCGAGCAGAACGCCGGTGCCGCAGGCATCGACGGGATGAGCGCCAAGGAGTTGCGGCCGTGGTTGAAAGACCACTGGCCGCGGGTCTGCTCGCAGCTCGACGCGGGCACCTACCGGCCGCAGCCCGTCAGGAGGGTGTTGATCCCCAAGCCCTCGGGTGGTCAGCGGATGTTGGGGGTGCCAGCTGTGGTGGATCGGTTGATCTGCCAGGCCCTATCGCAGGTGCTCACGCCTGTTTTTGACCCGCATTTCCATCCCCACAGCTTCGGGTTTCGCCCGGGGCGCTCGGCGCATCAAGCGGTCGAGCGGGCACGCCAGTTCATCTCTGATGACGCGGCGTGGTGCGTCGATTTTGATCTCGACCAGTTCTTCGATCGGGTTCAATGGGACGCCCTGATGGTGAGGGTCGTTCGACGGGTCCATGACAAGCGGGTGCTCAAGCTGATCCGGGCATACCTGGAAGCGGGCGTCATGGCTGACGGTCTGGTGCACACGGCAGGGGAGGGGACCCCGCAGGGTTCTCCACTCTCGCCGCTACTCAGTAACGTCATGCTCGACGACCTCGACTGGGAGCTTAATCGGCGCGGGCATCATTTCGTGCGCTACGCAGACGACGGCAGGATCTATGTCGCCAGCAAGCGCGCGGGGCAGCGCGTCATGGAGAGCATCACGCAGTATGTCGAGCAGCGCCTGAAGCTCAAGGTCAACCGCGAGAAGTCGGTGGTTGACCGGGCGATCAAGCGGCCCCTGTTGGGGTTCGGCTTCTTTCGCCGCGACGGTGAGATTAAGGTGCGGGTGGATACTAAGGCTCGCAAGCGAGCCAAAGACCGCTTGCGCCAGCTCACCTCGCGCCGATGGGGCGTCTCGATGGAGCGGCGGATCAGAGAGATCAACCGCTTCACGGTTGGGTGGACGGCCTACTTCGCGTTGGCCGATACACCCTCGCCGTTCGAGGAGCTCGACGAGTGGCTCAGAAGGCGACTGAGGCAGGTCCGCTGGAAGGAGTGGAAACGTCTCCGCACCAAGCGACGCAACCTGATCGCGCTCGGTATCCCCGAAGATCAGGCCCATCAGTGGGCCTGCACACGCAAGGGATACTGGCGCATCGCTGGGTCCGCGCCGCTCCAGCGGGCTCTACCAAACGCCTACTGGACCAGCCATGGCCTGAAGGGATTCACCGACCCCTACCGCCGCTTCCGGGATGCCAAGCGAACCGCCGGATGCGGACCCGCACGTCCGGTGGTGTGGGGGGCGCCGGGGTGAGCCCGGCGCCTACCCGATTCTGGACGGATATCGTGGCGACGCTGAGCATGCCGGGCGACGCGACAACTCTTCCACTCGGCGGCGGCGCTGCCGGCGAGCGGCCGGCAAAACCTGGCGACGCGGTCTCCGGCGGACGCGTTCGGGAGCTTGCCCGCGCGGACGCAGGCGTGCTTGCCGGGACGCTCGCGCTTGTAGCGATCGTCGTGCTCAGCCTGTTTGTCGTGCTGATCGCGGCCAACCGGCCGAGCCTGCTCACGCCGACCACCCATGCCGGCTACTTCCCGCACTGGATGGCCGGTCCGCTCGGTGGGTTGCTACCGGGGTTCACTGGCAACGGGACGACGCTCAAGTATCTGTTCTCGGCCGCGGTTGTGGCGATGTACACGGCCTACGTCGTCGCATACAGGTACGCGCCGCAACTACGCACGCGCTGGCTGGTGGCGGCGATCGTGTTTGCGCATCTGATCTTCCTGCTGGCACCGCCGCTGGCGCTGACGGACATCTTCAACTACATCAACTACGGGCGCATGGAGGTCGTGCACCATCTGAACCCGTACACGTCGATCCCGATCCTCGAGCCACACGACGATCCGAGCTATGCCGTCAGCAACTGGCACCAGCTGCTGAGCCCTTATGGGCCGATGTTCACGCTGCTGACGTTCGTCGTTGTGCCGCTCGGCGTGGCAGCGTCGTTCTGGGCGCTGAAGGGCGTGCTCGTGATCGCCAGTCTGGGCACGATCTTTCTCGTGTGGAAGTGCGCGCGGCTGATCGGCCGTGACCCGCTGCCCGCAATTGCCCTGGTGGGCCTCAACCCAATCGTCTTGGTGTGGGGGTTGGGAGGTGATCACAACGACTTCTTGATGGTCTTCCTGATCGTCCTTGGCTTCTATCTAATGTTCCTCGCCCGTGCCCGCGCGGGCGATCTTCGAGGTGCGTCGACCGAGGAGTCGAAGCGCACGTCAACCGGGGGATGGCTGCTGGGGCTGTCGGCGCTGGACATCGGCGCCGGCGCGGCGTTCGTAACGGCGACCGCGGTGAAGGCCTCAGGCGGGGTCCTGATCCCCGTCGTGTTGGCAGGCCTGCTGCGCACGCCGCGCGCGCTGGCGCAGGTGCTACTCGGAATGTTGCTCGCGGGGGTCGTGCTGGGCGCGGCCAGCCTGCTGGCGTTCGGGCTGCACATCCCTGACCTGAGCACCCAGAGCCGCCTGATCACGAGCGAGAGCGTGCCCAATCTGGTCGGGCTGGCGGTCGGCGCCGGCGGTGAGACGCAGTTCCTGCACTCACTGATGAGCGCCGTCCTGGCCGGGTCGGTGCTGCTGTGCTGCTGGCTGGCGTGGCGCTGGCGTGACTCGGTGACTGCGTCAGGGTGGGCGAGCGTGGCGCTGCTGCTGACACTCAGCTGGGTACTGCCGTGGTACGTACTGTGGGTGCTCCCGCTCGCGGCGCTATCGAGCTCGCGCAAGCTGCGGACGGCGGCGCTCGTGGTCGGCGTATACCTGATTATCGTGTGGGCACCCGCGTCCGGATTGCTGTGGAACGCGATCGGTTTTCACCCAGAAAAGACCTCGCTTGGCCGGCTGCACCAGCGCAGCGTCAAGGAGCTATTGAACTAGTCGCCGTCCTGTGGCGGCTTGCGGCGCTGCAGCTTGCGCCGGCTCGCGTGGCGCTTGTCTTGCAGCCGCCGAACGCGTGCCGCGCGCGTCGGGCGCGTCGCTCGCCGGCTGCGCGGCACCGCCAGCGCCCGCTCGAGGCGCTCGGCGAGCCGAGCCAGCGCGCGCTCGCGGTTGCGCGTCTGCGAGCGCTCGTCCTGGGCCACAGCGACGACTCGCTCGCCGGCACGGGCGAGCACGCGCTCACGCTGGGTCTCGCTCAGTGACGGCGAGGCGAGCACATCAAACACGGCTTCGACACGCGACGCGGTCACGTTTGCGTGCTGGCCGCCCGGCCCCGAAGAGCGACTCGTGCGCAGCACGATCTCGCTCAACGGGATCGTCAGCTCGTCTCCGACGTGCAGCGTTCGCCGCCGGTCGATCCCCGATCGGTCGTCAGCCTCGCTCACTCGGGCCGCTCTCGCAGATCACCCGGAGTGCCCGCCAGAGAGGTCGTGCAGCGCCTTGACGCCCTGCTCCTCGCCCGCCGGCACCTGTCCGTCGCGGCCGATGTATCCATCCTTGCCACCGGCGCACAGGTACACGGCATCGACGTCTCCCACATTGCGGATCTTGCGCGACGTGGCCGCGTCGACACGCGCGAGGCCGCCCTCTCCCAGTCGCTGCGTCGAGCCGTCACCGAACTCCATCTCGATCGTGCCGCGATGGACGAAGTACAGCTCCTCCTGGACGTCGTGATAGTGGAAGCCGGTGTCGATTCCCGGTGGTAGGACGATCGCGTTCACGCCGAACGCCGTCACACCGAGGCCCTTTCGGACCTTGCGAAAGCCGGGTCCATCTCCCAGATCATCGACATTTGCGACTGCGTAGCCCGCGCCTGTCGTGACGCCGGGATAGTCGGTGGAAGCCTCCATCTGGTCTCCTCTCGTGTTCGTCGTTGCCATGTCCGCTGATGCCTCTCGCGGAGTCTGTATAACCATGGCGCACCGTCTCCGAAAAAGCATTCAGGGTGCAGTCGTGCTCGCCCGTCCTGCCGATCTCTGCGGCCGGTCGCCCGCCTGCCGGCCGGCAGGCGGACCACCCGACAAGCCGGCCCGGCCCGCCCGGCCCGCCCGGCCCGCCCGGCCCGCCCGGCCCGCCCGGCCCGCGCTAGTGCTCGGCGACGTGGCCGTCGCGTGGGATGAGCGGCATGCCCTCGCGCGCCCACCGCGCGAGCCCGCCAGCCATCGAGTACGCCTCGAAGCCCGCGGCGCGCAGAGCCTGTGCGGCCATCGTCGAGCGCGAGCCGACGCGGCAGTAGAAGATCACCGGCCGCTCGCGGTCGATCGTGGAGGCCTCGGCGGTCAGCTGGACCAGCTCGATGTGGCGCGTCCCCTCGATATGTCCGGCCTCGCGCTCGTAAAGCTCACGAACGTCGATCACCTGCGGCGGCGGGTCCTCGGCGAGCCAGCCGGCGACCCGCTCGGGGTCGACGTCGATCGCGCTTGTCTGCTCGTCGCGGGCCATTCGCGATCAGCGTAGCGGCGTCCCCGCGTGCTGGCCGTTCGTTGAGAACAGCGCGCAACGGAGAACTCATCACGAGGATCAGCGGTCATGGAGGCGGTGAGCGACGTCTACACGATCCCCCAGGAGCACCTCGACTTCTGCGCGACGATCGGACAGATCGCGCGCGAGCAGATAGCTCCGCGGTCGTCCGAGATCGACGAGCGCGCGGAATATCCGTGGGATGTGCGCAAGCTGCTCGCCGACCAGGACATCCTCGGGCTGCCTTTCCCGCTCGAGTACGGCGGCACGGGCACTGGCACGCTGATGCTGAACATGGCGGTCGAGGAGATCGCCAAGGTCGACGCCGCGTGTGCGCTAATCCTGATGGTCCAGGAGCTGGGGACGCTGCCGATCCAGCTGTTCGGCTCGGAGGAGCTGAAGGAACGCTTTCTCCCGCGATGCGCGACCGGCGAGTGGTCGCCGGCGTTCGCGCTGTCGGAGCCTGAGGCCGGCTCGGACCCGGCGGGAATGAAGACGACGGCCGTCAAGGACGGCGCGGAGTGGGTGATCAACGGCACGAAGAACTGGATCACGAACCTCGGGGTCGCCGACTTCTACATCACGTTCGCGGTCTCGGATCGCGAGACCCGCAGGCTGACGGCGTTCGTCGTCGAGGCCGACAGGCCCGGGTTCAGTGTCGGCAAGCTCGAGCACAAGCTCGGGATTCGCGCCTCGCCGACCGGACAGCCGATCTTCGATGAGGTGCGCGTCCCGCAGGCGAACGTGATCGGCGAGGTCGGCAAGGGCCTGTCTGTCGCGTTGGGGACGCTCGAGCGTACGCGCCTGGGGGCGGCGGCGCAGGCGGTCGGCATTGCCCAGGGAGCGACCGACTACGCGGTGGGCTACGCGCGCGAGCGCCGCCAGTTCGGCAAGGCGATCAACGAGTTTCAGGCGATCCAGTTCAAGCTGGCGGATATGGAAACACGCACGGCCGCTGCACGCGAGCTGTTGTACAAGGCGTGCGCGATGGCCGATCAGGGCCATCCACAGCGGGCTAAGTACTCCTCGATGGCCAAGGTGTTCTGCTCGGACACGGCGATGGCCGTCACCGTCGAGGCGGTTCAGGTCCTCGGTGGCTACGGTTACGTCAAGGAGTATCCAGTGGAGCGGATGATGCGCGACGCCAAGATCACCCAGATATACGAGGGCACGAACGAGATCCAGCGGCTCGTGATCGCCCGTACCCTGAGGTAGGACCAACCCACTCCGGCGATGCGCGCGTCCAAGTCTCCGGGAACATCACCTCAGCTGAGACGCGTCGGCGTTGCTGCGCTCGTGGCCATGTCGCTGGGCCTGATCGTGCTGGTCGTCGGACAGGGGTTCAGCTCGGTGGGCGTCGTGAGGGCGCTCGAGGACGTCGCGCTCGGCGTGATCGTGGCGGCTGTGCTGATGGGGAGTGTGGCGTTCGTCGCGGTTCGTATGGCGGGCTGGCGCGACCCCGAGTCCGAGAGCGAGTTCGAAGAGATCGTGCGCTACTCCGAGCGGCTGGCCCGCGAAGGCCTCGCCGTCGACCCCGACGAAGGCGAGTTCCTCGAGCTCGATCCGCTCGACGACCACGACTTCGAGGAGCTGGTGCGCGACGCGCTGGACGACCTGCCGGACCTACTGCGCAACGCCCTGGCACACGTCGCCGTCGTGATCTCCGACGGTGGGCGTCGTCGCGGCGCCTACGGTCTGTACCAGGGCGACGGAGCCTCGCGCGACGACACCCACGATCGGATCGTGATCTTTCGCGACACGCTGCGCCGTGACTTCGGCCACGATCCGGAGTTGCTGCGCGACCAGGTTACGCGCACGGTGCGCCACGAGCTGGCGCACCATGTCGGGTTCGACGAGCTCGGGGTCAGCCGCTTGGACCTGTAGTCCCCCGATGGTATCGTGATGACAACCTTGCCTGATTCGTCGCGGTCAATCGATGGTGCGACGGCCAACGTGAAGGGAGCGGTGACCGCGGAAGACTCACCCGCTCCGGCGCTCGGAGGTTCACAGGCGGCGCGGGTCCCTGACTTCTTCATCGTCGGTCATCAGAAGTGCGGCACGACCGCGTTGTATCTGATGCTTCGCAGCCATCCGGAGATCTTCATGTCGGACGTCAAGGAGCCGCGGTTCTTCGCATCCGATCAGCGTTCCCGTCTGACGCGAAATCCCTCGAACGTTCGCCGCCCACGTACACTCGAGGCCTACCTGTGTCTGTTCGCGGGCGCCCGTCCCGAGCAGCGGGTCGGCGAGGCTTCGCCGCAGTACCTGCGCTCGACGGCTGCCCCGGCGGAGATCGCGGCGCTGCAGCCCTCGGCGCGGATCATCGCGATTCTGCGTGAGCCCGCTAGCTACCTGCGCTCGTTTCACCTGCAGACGGTTTCCAGCAATGTTGAGACACAGAGAGACTTTCGCAAGGCGATCGAACTCGAGAGCGACAGGCGTCGGGGAAAGCACATCCCCCGCCGCTGCCACCATCCGGAGGCGCTCCTGTACTCCGACCACGTCCGCTACGTGGACCAGCTGAGTCGCTACCACGCCGTGTTCCCGCGCGAGCAGGTACTGGTACTGGTCTATGAGGACTTTCGCCGTGACAACGAGGCGACGGTGCGCAAGGTCCTGCGCTTCCTCGACGTCGACGATCGGCAACCGATCGAGTCGATAGACACGAAACCAGTTAAGGCGATCCGCTCACTGCCGCTTCACCAGCTCGCGGGTGCGGGAAAACGCGCTTACAAAAATCCCGGCAACGCAAGCAGCCTCGAGCGGACCGTGAACACGCTGACCCCGGGATTCATGCGCAACGAGTCCTTCCGCCGGCGCTGGCGGCGCTTCGTTTACTCTGCTCCGCCGCCCCCCGACGAGCGGTTCATGCGCGAGCTGCGCCACCGCTTCAAGCCCGAAGTGCAGGCGCTCAGCGATTACCTGGGTCAGGATCTGCTGACCGCGTGGGGCTATGACGATCGTGTCTGAGAAGGTCCCCGACTTTTTCATCGTCGGTCACGGCAAGTGCGGCACGACTGCTTTGTACCGGATGCTGATAAGCCATCCGCAGATCCACATGCCGGTGAAGGAGCCGCGGTTCTTCGCGCCCGACCGTCGGACTCGCTACTGGCGACCGCCGTCCAGCAGGCGCAAGCATCCGAGGACATTCGACGGGTATCTCTCGCTGTTCGCCGGCGCGACGCCGGACCAGCGTGTCGGCGAGGCGTCACCAACCTACCTCCGCTCGTCGGTCGCCGCGGCCAACATCGCGGCTGTGCGGCCAGACGCCCGGATCGTCGCGATTCTGCGCGAGCCCGCGAGCCTGCTGCGCTCAGTTCACCTACAGGCGCTGCGCAACTACGACGAGACGGAGAAGGATTTTCGCAACGCGATGTCGCTCGAAGCGTCCAGAAGGGAAGGCAAGCGCATCCCGCGCTTCTCGCAGTTCCCGGCCGTGCTGCTGTACTCGGAGCTGGTGCGATTCGTCGAGCAGCTAAGCCGCTACTACGCGGTGTTTGCGCCGGAGAACGTGCTGGTGCTGATCTATGACGACTTCCGCGCGGACAACGATGGGACCGTGCGCCAGGTGCTGCGATTCCTCGACGTCGACGATTCGCTCCCGGTCCCAACGGTGGAGCTGGAGTCGCTGCATCATCCACGCTATGTGCTGCTCGACCAGCTGATGCGCGCGCTGTCGATCGCCCGCCGCACGAGGGTCGCGGTGCCGCTCGTCCGAGCTGCCAACGCGCTCACGCGGCGGCGTGTGAGCGAAAGCAACGCGCTGGGCCAGGCGTGGCGCCACATCCGTTACACCGATCCTCCCGCGCCCGACGAGCAGTTCATGCTCGAGCTGCGTCGCCGGTTCAAGCCCGAAGTCGAGGCCGCGAGCGAGTATCTCGGTCGTGATCTGGTGACCCTGTGGAACTATGACAGCGTCGACTGAGTCACGAGCGGGATGCAACGTCCCCGAGTTCTTCATCGTTGGTCATCCTAAGAGCGGCACGACCGCCCTCTGGGACATGCTCAAAGATCACCCGCAGATCTACATGCCAGCGAACAAGGAGCCGTATTTCCTGGCCGATGAGCTGCGCCCTCCGAACGCCACGCCGCGCACATTCGGCTGGACGCCGAGCACGCTCGAGGAGTACCTGTCGCTGTTCGACGACGCGACCCCTGAGCAGCGCGCCGGAGAGGCATCGGCTCCCTATCTCTGGTCACGCACGGCCGCCGGTCGGATCGCCGAGTTGCGACCGGATGCGCGCATCATCGCGATCCTGCGAGAGCCGGCCAGCTTCCTTCACTCGCTGCATCTGCAGTTCGTGCAGATCTACATCGAGCCGGAGAAAGATCTGCGCACGGCGCTGTCACTCGAGGACGCAAGGCGCGAAGGCAGGCGCGTGCCGAGCAATCGTTTTTGGGGCCCGCAGGCAACTCTTTACTCTGACTATGTGAGATACGTGGAGCAACTGCGTCGCTATCAGGAGCGGTTCTCTGCGGAGCGGATGCTGGTGTTGATCTACGACGACTACCGCCGCGACAACGAGGCGACGGTGCGCCGCGTGCAGCGCTTCCTCGAGGTGGATGACACCCAGCCGATCAAGTTCAGGGAAGCCAACCCGACGGTACGCGTACGTTCGCAGCGCCTGCACTCGCTGGTGCACACGGTGGCGGCCGGAAAGGGGACGCTTCCGCGAGCCGTGCAGACGGCGGCCAAGAGACTGGCGCCACGACAATTGAGCCGCGAGTCGGCTGTGGCGATCCGAAATCGCTTCGTCTTCGGCGAGCCACGGGCGCCGCAGGAGAGCCTGATGTTCGAGCTGCGTCGACGCTTCAAGCCGGAGGTCGTGGCGCTCAGCGAGCATCTGGAACGCGACCTCGTGACGCTGTGGGGCTATGACGGCGTTGGCTGAGCGAGACGTTCGTGTGTGCCTGGCGGAGCAGGCGCGGTGACCAGGCGGATGAGTGCCGTGCCGGACCCGGCGTTGATCTCTGTGGTGGTTCCCACGTTCAACGACGTTGGACGGATCGGTGAAGCGCTCGAGTCGATCGCCGCGCAGACCGTGCCACCGGCCGAGATCGTGGTCTCCGACGACGGTTCCAACGACGGCACCGAGCAGTTCGTCCGACGGTTCGCCGCCGATCATGCCGGCGCGATCACCGTCCGCTATACGCGCAGCGAGGTCCAGTCTGGTGATGCGGCCGCGCGCAACGCGGGGATCGCAGCTGCGCGTGGCGAGTGGATCGCGATCTGCGACTCGGATGACACGTGGGCGCCCACCAAGCTCGAGCGCCAGATCGGCTTCGTTCGTGCATGGGAGGGAAGCCGGCGGATCGTACTGCTGGGCACCCATGGTTACAACATGAACGACGCCGGGAGAGTCCTGTCCTCGGCGATCATGGGTCCCACTACTGAGGCTGACTATGAGGCGGTGAGACGCAGGGGTGGTCTGTTCTTCGTAATTCACTCATCTGCTCTGTTCTCGCGGGCGGACGTCGAGGCGCTCGGTGGCTACTCGACGGCCGAGTACGGTGCGGCCAACGAGTTCGACCTGTTCTGCCGGATGGCCGAGCGCGGGGTCGTGATGAACTTGGCGGAGCCACTCGTGTACTACCGAAAGCGCGCAGGCTCGATGCAGCTCGATCTTTTCTGGGATCGGCATCGGAACGTGATGCGGCTGGCGGAGAACCAGCGCAGGCGAGCTAACGGTGAGGGCGCTCTCAGCGCTGAGGAGTTCTCGGCCCAGCTGGCATCCGCGTCGGCGTGGACGCGCTTTCGGCGTCGCAGGCAGGTGTGGGGAATGTTCTACTACCGGGCAGGAGCCACCAAGATGGTTAACGGCCGGCGGCTGCGAGGGGCGCTCGAGCTCGCGTTCGCGTCGATCCTCGACGGCAGGCGCCTGCGCTCTGGTGTCGGGAACGTCGTTAAGGCTCGACTCCGGCGAGGCTCGCCCTCGCGACCGGAGCAATCTCTTGATCTGGAGCCGATCCCATAGGATGTTCCGCCTTCCCCATGGCACCTCTCAGCGAGGGCCCACAACCAAGGAGAGAGCCTGACATGCCTGAAGCAGTGATCGTCGATGCCATCCGCACGCCCATTGGACGCGCCGTCAAGGGGTCGTTGAAGAGCGTGCGCGCCGATGACCTGGCGGCGATCCCGCTGAAGGCTCTGATCGAGCGCAACCCGCAGCTCGACCAGAGCACGATCGTCGACGTGATGATGGGCTGTGGCTACGGCGAGCGCGAGTCCGGATACAACATCGGTCGGATCGCGACGCTGCTCGCGGGCATCGATTACCACGTGCCGGGCTGCACTGTAAACCGCTTCTGCGCATCCTCGCTGCAGACCGCGCGGATGGCGTTTCACGCGATCAAGACGGGCGAGGGGGACACGTACATCGCAGCGGGGGTCGAGGCGGTTTCGCGGACGGCGCCGGGCGCCCCGTTCGAGTTCCATCACAAGCTCGACGGCTCGCCGGGATCGCTGTATGACGCGTACATCGCGATGGGGATGACCGCGGAGAACGTCGCAGAGCAGTGGAAGGTCAGCCGCGAGGATCAGGACGCGTGGGCGCTGATCTCCCAGACGCGCGCGGTCGCCGCCCAGGAGTCCGGTCACTTCGACCGCGAGATCGTCCCGGTGACGGTTGCCGCGCACAAAGACCTCGACAAGCAGGGCAATGAGATCGACGTGCCCGAGACCGTCGTCACCAAGGACGACGGCCCGCGCGCCGGCACCACGCTAGAGGGGCTGGCCGGGCCTTAAGCCGGTATTCAGGGAGGGCGGCACGGTGACGGCAGGCAACGCGTGCCCGCTCAACGATGGCGCAGCGGCGCTGCTGATCATGAGCGATGAGAAGGCGAAGGCCGCTGGCTTGCAGCCGCGTGCGCGAATCGTCGCCTCGACCGTCGCCGGGCTGCGTCCGGAGGTGATGGGCGTCGGCCCGATCCCGGCGATTCAGAAACTGCTGAAGAGCACGGGCATGACGATCAGCGACATCGACGTCGTGGAGATCAACGAGGCGTTCGCGGCCCAGATTGTGCCGTGCAAGCAGGAGCTCGAGATCCCCGACGAGAAGCTCAACCCGTTTGGCGGCGCGATCGCCCTCGGCCACCCGTTTCGGGATGACCGGCGCGCGGATCATGACGACGCTGCTGAACGACCTCGACACGCTCGACGCCACCTATGGCATCGAGTCGATGTGCGCAGCCGGCGGGATGGGCATGGCGATGCTTGTCGAACGACTCCGGTGATCTGGGCGCGCCGGCGCTAGCGCGGCGGCATCCGCAATGCGCCGTCGAGTCGAATCGTCTCGCCGTTGAGCATGCGGTTCTCCACTAAGTGGCACGCGAGCTGTGCGTACTCGTCGGGCGCGCCGAGACGCTGCGGGTAGGGGACGCCCTCGCCGAGCTTCTGGCGGGCCTCCTCGGGCAGGGCGGCCAGCAGAGGCGTGTCGAACAGGCCAGGAGCGATCGTGTTGACGCGAATCCCGTAGCGCGAGAGGTCGCGGGCGGCGGGCAGGGTCATGCCGACGACGCCGCCCTTGGACGCCGAGTAGGCGATCTGCCCGACCTGGCCGTCGAAGGCTGCGATCGAGGCGGTGTTGACGCACACGCCGCGTTCGCCATCCTCCAGTGGCTCGTTTGCGATCATCGCGCTGGCGGCGAAGCGCAGCACGTTGAAGGTCCCGATCAGGTTGATCGCGATTATCGTCTCGAACGGCAGCAGCGGGTGCGGACCCTGAGAGCCTGCGAGCTTCTGCGCCCAGCCGGTTCCGGCGCAGCAGATCGCGATCCGCAAACCTCCGTCGGCCTGCGCTGCGTGCTCGACCGCGGCCTGCACCTGGGCCTCGTCGCGCACATCGCAGGCGACGAAGTCGAGCCCGAGCTCCGCAGCCAGCGCCTGTCCCTTCTCGGTGTTTACGTCGGCGATCGTTACCAGCGCGCCCGCGGCGTGCAGCCGGCGGGTGGTGGCCTCGCCGAGCCCGGACGCGCCGCCGACCACGATTGCTGGGCTGTCGCTGAGCTGCATGGCCGAGAGCCTATCCGCAGACGGCCTACGCGGTCGCGCTGATGCGCGACAGCGTCAGCGCGAACAGCTCGTCTGGGTCGGTCAGCCAGCGCACGAGCTGCAGGCCGGCGGCCGCCAGATCGCCCTCGACGCGCGCCGGCGTGAACTTCGCGCTGATCTCCGTGCGCAGCTCCTCGCCGGCGTCGAAGTGGACCGGCAGATCGAGATCGCGCACGAGCGTGGTGTGCTCGCGACGGGCGCGCAGGCGCATCTCGATCCACTCGTGCTCGCGGTCGAACAGCGCGACATGGTCGAAGTCCTCAGGATCGAAGTCGGCCTGCAGCTCGCGATTGAGCACGCGCAGGACGTTGCGGTTGAACTCGGCGGTCACTCCCTCGGCGTCGTCGTAGGCAGCCTCGAGCACTAGCGGGTCCTTGACCAGGTCGGTGCCCATCAGCAGATGGTCGCCGGGCGCCAGCAGACGCGCGACCTCGCGCAGGACACGGCGCCGGCTGCCGGGCGGGAAGTTGCCGATCGTCCCGCCGAGGAACGCCACGATTCGCGGTCCGACGGCCGGCGGGACGCGATCGAGGTGACGCTCGAAGTCTCCGATCACGCCGTGCACCCGCAACCCCGGGTACTCGCGCGTGAGTGCCTCGGCGCAGTCGCGCACCATGCTCTCGGTGACGTCCACCGGGACGTAGCGCTCGAGCGTTCCCTGCTCGTACAGCGCATCCAGCAGCACGCGCGTCTTGGCGGCCGTCCCGGACCCGAGCTCGACCAGCTCGACCGCTCCGGTCAGCTGCGCCAGCTCGACCGCGCTGTCCTCGAGGATCGCGCGCTCGGCGCGCGTGGGGTAGTACTCGGGCAGGTCGCAGATGCGATCAAACAGCTCGGCGCCGCGAGCGTCGTAGAAGTGCTTTGGCGGCAGTTCCTTGAAGGGGCGCGTCAGACCGTCGAGTACGTCCTCGGCGAGCGAGCGTTCATGCGTGCCGTCGAGGTGTGAGTCGATCTGGATTGGCTCGATGGCGAGCGGCTGTCGGGACCCTCCAATGCCCATTACGCGGCCTCGGTCAGGCGAACGCCGGCGAAGATCTGGCGTCGCTGCGGGAGGTCCCAGTTGCGGAATGTGACGGTCGCGACGCGCGAATCGCTCGCCCACGAGCCGCCGCGCAGGACGCGATAGCCGTCGCCGAAAAAGACCTCCGAGTACTCGCGGTAGGGGTAGGCACGGAAACCTGGGTAGCCGCCGAAGTGCGAGCTGGTCCACTCCCACACGCGCCCCACGCCGCCCAATGTGCGGCGTGCTCCCGGGTTCTCTGGGGCGGGTGTGGTCTCTGTTGCTGCGCCCCCCTGATCCCAGGTCGCGGCCTTCTCCCACTCCGCCTCGGTCGGCAGGCGTGCCCCGTGCGCGCGGGCGAAGGCATCGGCCTCGAACCAGGAGACGTGGCAGGCGGGAGCCTCCGGATGGCCCGTGGCGATCGCCGGGTGATGTGTGATGTCCTGCTGCTCCTTCCACGCCCAGCCCTCGTCCGACCACCACTCCCGACGCTCGTATCCGCCGCCCTCGCTGAAGCGCATCCAACTGGCGTTATCGGCGGGGCGTCTGGCGATCGAGAAGGCAGGCAGCTCGAGTATGTGCGGCGGACACTCGTTGTCGTAGGCAAAGCCGTCGCTCGCTGCACCCATCTCGAATGGTCCGGCGGGGATGTGCAGCCATTCGGAGCCAGCGTCGGTCGCGGCAAGCGGGCGCTCGAGCTGCATCTGCTCGCCTGCGGGCAGCAGGCCGGCGATCGCGAGCGTCTGGCGCATCGTCTCGCAGTGCTGGAGCTCGTGGCGGAGGACGAGCTCACACAGCACGCCGTCGCCGACACCGCGCTCGGCGATCACGCCCGCCGTGCGCTCACGAACCCCGGCCAGGTAGGCGCGAGCCTCGTCCGGGTGCAGCGCCTCAATCTCGCCACGCACCGCGCGCGGCGTCTCGAAGGCGTCGTACAGGCTGGCCAGCTCGGGGCGCATCAGCTCGAGACCGCCGTAGCGCGCGGCCAGCCACAGGTCCTCGTAGGCGGCGATGTGGCCGAGGTCCCAGACGAGCGGGCTCATGATCGCCGAGTGGACGGCTTCCAGCTGCTCGTCCGAGAGATGGCCGATCAGCGTCAGCGTGTGCTCGCGCGTCGAGCCCATTGCCAGGAGCATCTGCTCGGCGTCGGGGGAGACGGCGTTGGTCTGTTCCGCGCGGGCTGCCATGGCTGGCTGTGCTGCCTCACTCTAGAAGGAAGTTCCGCTCCTCGGGGTTGCGCCTCGTCGCGGACACGCCGGTGGACGCAGCGCGGCCGCTCAGCGACCGGCGTCGGCATCGTTCCAGCGTGCGAGGATCGGCGCTTCGCGCTCGTGGTCGAGCAGGCAGACAGCGGCGGTAGACAGGCCGAGATGGGCGCCGTGCGCGGGGTCGAGCCCGATCCAGCGGGCGCCGAGGACGCGCAGCATGTGCCCGTGAGAGAACATCGCGACGGGACCGTCGACGGCGCTCGCCTCGGTGATCAAACGGTCCGCTCGCACCCCGACGTCGGCGGCGGACTCGCCGCCCGGGCAACCGTCTCGCCATAGGTTCCAGCCTGGCCGCTGCTCGTAGATCTGGGGTGTGGTGATTCCCTCGTAGTTTCCGTAATCCCACTCGTGCAGATCGGGACGCTTCTGCGCCTGCGCGCCGAGCCCGCACAGCTCGCAGGTTTCGAGTGCGCGCGTGAACGGGCTGACGAGCACGAGCGCGAAGTTCCAGTCGGCGAGCCGACCGGCGAGCGTTGCGGCGACGTCTCTGCCATGGTCGGTGAGCGGGATGTCGGTCAGGCCGGTGTGACGGCCGTCTAGGCTCCACTCAGTCTCGGCATGGCGCACCAGCACGATCGTCATGGCAGTGGCCCGTCGGGTGCGGCGGCGTCATCGACGATCATCGTCAGGCGCCCCCGCCGCAGCAGGCTTGCGGGGACGTGCCGGCTCGGCTCGCCGAGCATCGCGTTGACCGCGTCGGCCTTGCCGGCGCCGGTCGCCAGCAGCAGGCAGCCGCGTGCGGCGCGCAGCACGCCCATCGTGAGCGTGATTCGCTCGGGCGGCGGCTTCGGTGAGTCCGACACGCCGAGGCAGATCTGATCCTCGCCGGCGTCGAGCGTATGCGCACCTGGAAACAGCGATGCGACGTGCCCGTCCGGGCCGATGCCGAGCACGACGACGTCCAGCACCGGCGGCCCCGACGCTGGCTCGTCCCCGTTCGCGCCGAGCAGAGTGCGCGCATAACGGCGGGCGCCCTCCTCGGGGCCGAGCTCACCCTCCATACGGTGAACACGCTCGGGCGGTATGGCGGCCGGGTCCAGTAGCGCCTCGGCGGCCAGCCGATAGTTGCTCTCGGCATCGTGCGGCGCGACGCAGCGCTCGTCGGCGAACCACACCTCGACATCGGCCAGCTCATGTGGGCTTGCCGCCAGCAGCTCGTAGGTGCGCCCGGGTGTCGTTCCGCCGCTGAGCGCGATGTGCGCCACGCCGCGCTCCTCGCGCGCCTGGCGCAGCTCGCGCACGACGTGTGCGGCGGCGCGCTGCGCGACGGTCTCGGCGTCCGGGCAGGTCGTCAGATGCGTCATGACAGCATCGCGCGCGCTGCGCTCAGCGCGGGAACGTATGTGGGGTCGCGCAACAGTGCCTGACGGATGCCCTCGCCGAGCACACCCTGCTCGCCGCGCGAGGCGCCCGGGATCGTCCATTCCCGTTCCTCGCCTCCCTGATCGCGCCATCGGGCACGCAGCCCACCCGCTCCGCGGGTCAGACGCAGACGCAGTCCCGATGCGGTCTCCAGGACGAGGCCTTCCAGGCCGGGGACTCGCTGCGCGGGAGCGGCCTCGAGGCGCACCTCGACGTCCTGGCGGGGGGCGTGGTACTTGCCGATAAGCGCCTCGCCATGGGCCACCAAGGCGCCGGCCTTCCAATCCAGGCGTGAGGCCAGCCAGCCGACCAGCAACATTGCGGCGACGGTCGAGGCGGGATGATGGCGGACGGTGACGCCGGTGATCGTACGCAGCTCGCGGCGCAGTCCTGGTGGGTCGAAGGCGCCGGCGAGGCGCTCGCGCCACGGCGTGCTGCGCAGCCAGGCCAGGTCGACCACATAGGCCTCCTCGCTGAGTGCGCACGCACGTTCGAGTGCCTCGCCGGGGTCCGGCTCGTCGACCGAGTCCAGCAGGACTGCCTGGGCGAGCGGCAGCAGATCGGCGATGATCTCGTGATGGCCGTGCGGTGACCACAGCAGCGTAGGCAGGTCGCTGACGACGAGCGGATCGGCGATCGTCAACAGGTCGTCGAGGTGGCGGTCGCCGAGTTCCACGATCACGGTCTCGCGCAGCAGCGCCAGCTCCCCTGGAGCGGTCGGGTTTTCGGAGGCCACCATCACACGCGCATCGAGCTGCTCGCGCCGTGGCTCGTATGCGAGCACGATCAGGCGCGAGGCGTGGTAGCGCCCGACGCCGCGCAGCCGGTTGGCGATCTCGCCTGCCCATTCGCGGTCGACGAACGCGATCATGTTCAGTACGCGCGCCGGGACGACGTCGTCGTTCTCGGTGTGCGCCTCGATCAGCAGTTGGCGCAGCGCGGCTTCGATCGCGTCGGGTGTCGTCCCCTGCTCGCTCCAGACCGCGTCGTGCTTGCTCATCAGATCGCGCGCCAGGCGTCGCCCTCGCGCAGCAGATCATTAGCCTCCTTCGGCCCCTGCGAGCCGGCCTCGTACTGCGCGAGCGGCCCCTGTGCCTTGGCCCACTGGCTGACGATCGGGTCGCAGACGCGCCACTGGGCCTCGACCTCGTCGTTACGAGTAAACAGCGTGGCGTCGCCGCGCATCGCGTCGGTGATCAGGCGCTCGTAGGCCTCGGGCGACTGCGACAGGAAGGCCGTGCCGTATTGGAACTCCATTTTCACCGGTCGGATCAGCATGCGCGTTCCGGGGATCTTGGCGCCCAGGCTCAGCGATACGCCCTCGTTGGGTTGCAGCGTCAGCACCAGCTGATTCGGCTGCACGCCGAGTGAGCCGTCCTGGCTGAAGGCCAGGTGGGGGACAGGCTTGAGCGTGACGGCGATCTCGGTGATCTTGCGCGCGAGGCGCTTGCCGGTGCGCATGTAGAAGGGCACGCCAGCCCATCGCCAGTTGTCCACTTCCAGGCGCAGCGCCGCATAGGTCTCGGTCGTCGAGCCCTCCGGCACGCCGTCCTCCTGCAGGTAGCCGCGGACGTCCTCACCGCCTGAGTGCCCGGCGGCGTACTGCGCACCGAGCGCCATATCCGGGATGTCTTGCGGCGTCGGCTCGGGGATCGCGTGCAGAACCTTGACCTTCTCGTTGCGCACCTCTTCGGCGGTGAAGTTCACAGGCGGCTCCATCGCCACGTGGCACAGCAGCTGGAGCATGTGGTTCTGGATCAGATCGCGCAGCGCGCCCGATTCGTCGTAGTAGTCGGCGCGTGTGCCGATGCCGATGTCCTCGGCGGCGGTGATCTGCACGCTGTCGATGTAGTTGCGGTTCCACAGCGGCTCGAACATGCCGTTGGCGAACCGGAACGCCATCATGTTCTGGACCGTCTCCTTGCCAAGGTAGTGGTCGATGCGGAACACCTGGGTCTCGTCGAAGATCGCCAGCACGTCGCGGTTGAGCTGGCGCGCCTCCTCCAGCGTGGTGCCGAACGGCTTCTCGATGATCACCCGAACCTCTGCGTTCTCATGACGCGCAAGCTGGGAGCGGCCCAGTTGCTCGACTATCACGGGAAAGAAGCTGGGAGCGGTCGACAGGTAGAACGCGCGGTTTAGCGGCTCACCGGCCTGCTGCTCGAAGTCGTCGAGCACCTCGACCAGTTTGGCGTACACGGCGTCGTCGTCGAACGTGCCGGGGACGTACTTGACGCTATCCAGCAGGCTCTTCAGCACGTCGTCGTCGGGCGCGCGGCGCGAGAAGCGCCTGATCGCCTCTTCGCACTCCTCGCGGAACTCCTCGTGTGGTTTCTCTTTGCGTGAGACGCCCACCAGGTGAAAGCGCTCGGGGAGCGCGCCCTCGTGGGCGAGGTTGTACAGCGCAGGCAGGAGTTTGCGACCGGCCAGGTCGCCGGTCGCGCCGAATATGACGAGTGTCGTCGGCGCCACCGGGAGCCGCTCGAGGCCTGCGACGAGCGGGTTCTCGCCCGCAGTCTCGCCCGCTGCTCCTGCCGGCGACTGCCGTGCGCTGACGGCCATCTCAACGTCCTCCGCGTCGCGCGCCGGTCTTTGAGGCAGCTGTCGGCGCCGACTTCACAGCATGGCCGCCGAACTGGTTGCGCAGCGCCGCGAGCACGCGGTCGGAGAAGTCTCCGTTGCCGCGCGAACGAAAGCGCGCGTACAGCGACGCGGTGATCACCGGCGTCGGCACGTCGAGCGCCGTCGCGTCCTCGATCGTCCAGCGGCCCTCACCAGAGTCGGCTGTGAAGCCCTCGATCGCGCCGAGGTCGTTGCCGTCGGCCTCGAACGCACGGGCGGCCAGTTCGCACAGCCACGAGCGCACGACCGAGCCCTGACCCCAGAGGTGGGCGATCTTGGCGTTGTCGAGCTGGTACTCGCACTTGTCGAACACGTCGAAGCCCTCGGCGTAGGCCTGCATCAGGCCGTACTCGACGCCGTTGTGGACCATCTTCACGTAGTGGCCCGCGCCCGAAGGACCGAAGCGCAGCCAGCCGCGTGGGCCGATCGCGTTGACGCTCTGCTCGTTGGTCTCGGGCGCCAGCACATCGAGGATCGGCGACAGCCGTTTGACCGCCGCGGGCGGACCGCCGACCATCATGCAGTAGCCGACTTCCAGACCCCATACGCCGCCGGAGACGCCCACGTCGACATACTCGATGCCGCTGGCCTTCAGCTGCTTGGCACGGAGCTTGTCATCGGTCCACTTCGAGTTGCCGCCGTCGACGATCGTGTCGCCGCTGTCGAGCAGCTTTGCGAGCTTGTCGACCGTGCCCTGTGTCGGCGCGCCCGCTGGGACCATAATCCACACGATCCGCGGAGCCTCCAGCTGTTTGACCAGGTCCGCCAGCGAGCGTGCGCCCGACGCCCCGTGCTTGACCGCCTGCTTGACGGCCTTCTCATCGAAGTCGAACGCCACGACCTCATGCTCGGAGTCGCGGCGGATGCGGCGCACCATGTTGCCGCCCATCTTGCCGAGTCCGACGAAACCGATCTGGGTCACCTTGGCTCCTTGATCTTCGCGGTCTGAGCGCGTATCGCGCTCACGGCGTCAGCGTGTCTTGTACCTGCCGTCTCAGCGGGTCCGAACATGGCTCTGACGGTCAGGATCTGCTCGCTCACGCCACGATCGTAATGGGCGCGGCACTCCTATAGGTTTCCGATGTCGTCTCAGCCGCTTGGGGGCTGTTTCAGCGCTCCTCGGCGCGGCGAGTACAGACGACCGCCGGATACGCTCAGGACTTCCGAAAATCGCCCCCGACAGACGCGAGCAACCGTGAACCAGGACTCTTCACCGCAGCCGCCCGATCGCAACCTCGCGCTGGAGCTCGTCCGGGTCACCGAGGCCGCTGCGCTGGCGGCGGCGCCGCTGGTCGGCATGGGCGACAAGGAGGCCGCCGACCAGGCCGCGGTGGACGGCATGCGCTACATGCTGCAGTCGGTTCAGATGGACGGCGTGGTGGTGATCGGCGAGGGTGAGAAGGACGAGGCGCCGATGCTCTATAACGGCGAGCAGATCGGCGACGGCTCACCTCCGCAGGTGGACATCGCAGTCGACCCGCTCGAGGGCACGACGCTCGCGGCCCACGGGATGCCGAGCGCGCTCGCGGTGATCGCGCTGTCCGCGCGCGGCACGATGTTCGACCCAGGTCCGTGCGTGTACATGGAGAAGATGGCCGGCGCTCCCGATATCGCCGACCTGCTTGACCTCGACCGCCCGCTGGGCGAGACCGTCAAGCTGATCGCCGAGCGGCGGGGCTGCCCCGTCGGTGATGTGATCGTGGTGGTGCTCGATCGCCCTCGCCACGAGCAAGGGATCGCCGAGATCCGTGCCGCCGGCGCCCGGGTGCGTCTGATTGCCCATGGCGATGTATCCGCTGCGCTGCTCGCGGTCACCGAGCGCTCGCCGGTCGACCTGCTGTGGGGAATCGGTGGCACGCCGGAGGGCGTGATCTCGGCGGCGGCGGTCAAGTGTGTCGGCGGACAGTTGCTGGGACGGCTGTGGCCGCGAGATGAGACCGAGCGTGCGGCCGCGCTGGAGGCCGGCTATGAGCTCGAGCGGGTGCTCGACCGTGACGATCTGATCGTCGGCGACGATGTGTTTTTCTCTGCCACTGGCATCACCGACGGCGACGTGCTGCAAGGCGTGCGCTACCCGAGCGCCGGGGGCGCGACCACCGAGTCGCTGGTCACCCGTTCGCGATCGGGGACGATCCGGCGGATCGGGGCGACGCACGACCGCGCCAAGCTGCGAGCGGTCGGCGGCGAGCGTTATTAGTTGCGCCGGAAGCGCCCGACTCGAGACTCGGCCAGGTCCAGGCGGGCGAGCGAGCGCAGGAACCCGTACGTGACGATCACGTGGATGCGCGACTGCGTGGCGTTGTACAGCCGACGTCCAAGCCTGGAGGCGATCGACGGATAGAAGTTGGCCACCTCGACCTCCACGTGCAGACGCATGTGGGACGGGTCATCGCCTGGGCGTCTACTGACTTCTATCTTCAGATAGCCGCCACCATCGCGCCCGCGTCTGGAGACGAGCAGGCCACGCGCGATGCGCCAGCGCACGAGACCGCGCGAAGGGTCCAGTTCGTACTCGGGGGCCTGGAACGTGAGCAGCTTCAGCGGCCAGGACACGAGCACGACCGATCGCTCGTCCTCGGCGTAGCGGACGCGAATCAGCCCGAGCGTCACGCGGGTGAGGAACCGCCAGTAGGTGCGTGCGAGTCGCTCGAGGTATGCCGGCGCCCAGATCTGATCGAGGGCGGCCCGCTCGATCACCAGATCGGCCTTCTGCACCGAGCGGACAGCGCCGGTGTCCTCGTCGAGCGAGGTCGAGTCGTCGAGGTTGGTGATCACCGCTCGCCGGCGGCGGACTCCGATCGGCTTCAGGCCGCGCACGGTTTCAGGCTATCCCGGGGGCGCCGACGCCGCTTGAGCACAAGAGCGCGGGCTGGTATCTAGTGGATCGTGATCCTGGTGAAAGGTCGTAAAGTCCTGCGAACAGCGCTCACCTGTCTGATCGTCTTCGCGAGCGGCGGTCTGGCAGCCGGCTGTGGAGCCGTCACGGGCCATTCCAAATCCGCCGACGCGAACGCAGCGCAGATCGAACGCAACGAACAGCAGGCCGAGAAGCAGGAAGAAGCCGCGGAACTTGCCAAGGAGCGCGAATTGCTATCGACGATAGAAGCCAAGAACCAGGAAGAAACGGCGAACGAAAACGCCAAGCAGACTGAAGCGCTGGCGACGAAGCGGGTCAAGAAGAGGGAAGCGGCGGCCGTGAAGCGGATCAAGCTGAAAGAAAAGGCTGCCGAAGCGACGATCAAGAAGCGCGAAGAAGCCTCCAAGGCCGTCGCCAAGAAGCTCCAGGAAGCAGCCAAGAAGGCCGAAGAAGCTGAAGGGAAGTCCGTGGGTAACGCCGAAGCGAAGGCGTCGAGCGACTTCGAACAGACGCTCTCGGGCAAGACTCGCGAGCGGCAACTGAGCGAGGCGCGTGCATAGAGATGAACCCGTCTGACAGGCATCCAGCTTCTACCGCGGCGCGCAGCCGCGCTCGTCGCACGGTGCTCGTGTGTCTGCTCGCAGCGCTGCTCGCCTGCGCGTTCGCCGGCTGTGGCGGTGGCGGGCACTCGAAGGGCGGGTCGAAGAGCGGCGAATCGAAGGCGGAAGCGGCGGAAGTGCTGGCCGGTGCCGAAGAACCGGGAGAAGCGGCGGCCAAGAAGCGGGAAGCCGCCGCGGAAGCCGCTTCGATCGCCGAAGCCAAGAAGGCTGAAGCGCAAGCCAAACGGCAGGCGGAAACCGGCGAACCGAGCGGGGGGAAGAAGGGAAAGAAGGGCTCCGCAAAACGGAAGCGATCGAGCAAAGGGCACAAAGGCTCGGCAAACAAGCAGTCGAGCGCGAAAAAAGGGTCGAAGAAGAACGAAAACGCGGCCTCCAGCGCCGCCGAACAGGCCGCCCGCAAGAAGTTCGCAGCTGAAGAAGCCGCCGAAGTGAACGCCTTCAAGGAGCGCGAACACAGCGAAGCGAAATGATCCCGCGGGGCGATCGCGTCCCCGGCTGCTGATATTCACCTTCTCGTGGCTGACGCTCCGCGCCCCCGCGCTCCTCGTGCCTCGCCAGTCGCCGAGCCCGCTGGAGATGCGGTGCTCGAGCGCACTGACGAGCTGGCCAAGCGCTGGGCGATAGCGCTGATCCTCGCGCGCCCGCTGGAGGCGATCGGCGAGGTTCCGCTCGCGGAGCTCGCGCGGGAGGCGCCGCTGCTGTGCACGCATGTGCTGAAGGCGATACGGTCGGACGTCGAGCTGGAGCGGTTGACGGCGGGGCAGGCCGACCTTGACGAGAGCTCGCCGCCGGCGCGCCGCATCGCCGCGATCTCCGGCGCGAACAACGCACGTGAGGCGGCCGTGGCGGTGGAGGCTCTGCGCGGTGTGCTGTGGGAGGCGCTGCTCGACGAACTCGACCGGGCGCCCTTCGACCAACTCCCGGCACGGCTGCTCGCCGCCGTATGCGATCGGCTCGCATACGTATGCGCAGCTTCGCTGGCCGCGGTAGTTGACGGTGGGATCGGGTCAGCGGCGCGCCCGCCCGAGGCGGGGGTCGCACGCCCGCTCGTGGTCCCCGAGTGCTCAGCGTCCGCCTCCTCAGCCGGGCATCAGGCGGTCATCGTCGACGAACTGGCGGGTGTATCCGGCTTGGACCGTCGGTCCTCCGCAGGGGGTCTCGCACCTGAGCCTGCATCCGCGGTCCTCGGAGATCGGCCCAGGCCGGTCGAGATCGCGATCCGCGACCAGCGCGGCGGGGGGGGCCCGGCGGCGTGGATCGGATCGATCGGGGCCCAGCTGGAGCGCTTCGCGCGCGACGGCCGACCGTTCGCGGTGCTGCTGGTCGAGCTCGCCGACATCGAGCGCCTGCAGCATGACGAGCTCGCCGGCGAGCTATCGCGGTTGGCGGCAGAGTTTGAGCTCGCGCTGGCCGCCGCTGCCGGCAGAGCCTCGGTCGTGCTTACACGCGAGCGTCCCGGCCGCTGTTGGCTGCTGGCTTTCGATACCGATCGCAGTGGAGCTGGGCATCTGGCCGAGCGTCTCGCGTCGGCTGTGGCGTCCGCCGTGAGCCACCGGGGGGCGCCGCTGCAGGTGGTGGTCGGCGCGGCGGTGTGTCCCGAGGACGGGCGCGAGTCGGCGGCACTGGCTGCGCATGCGGACGTGGGTGTATATGCCGCCCGCTCAGCTGTTCGTGCTTCGGCCGCCCGGCCGAGTGCGGCGGTCGACGAGCAGAGCTGAGGCGCCGTCGCCGTCAGCCGGCGAGCGCGCCGCCTGCAGCGGCCGCGCTCGGGGAGCCGGGTGGCGAGCCCAGCATGGGGGTGTTCGCGACATGGCCGACGATGTGCGTTCCGACCCGGACCGTCTCGGTGATATCGAGCGCTTCAGCCGCTCCGGAGGTCAGATCCCAATCGGCACCGTGTGCGTACGGGCCGCGGTCGAGCACCGGGACGGTCAGGCTGTGGCCCTTGTAGGTCACCCTGACGAGCGTCCCGCACGGGAGCGTCCTGTTGGCGACGCCGACCACGCCCGGTGTCAGCATCTGCCCACAGGCGGTTTCCTTGCCGTAGAAGCCTGGGCCGAACCAGGTGGTGATGCCAGTCGAGTGGATCGTGCTCTTGGCCGGTGTTGAGCTCGCCGGTGCCGCCGATCCGCCCGCGCTGGCGAACGCGCCGACTGTCGGGCCGGCAGCGCAGGCCGCGGCCACAGCGAGCAGCGTGATGGCTGTCTTGATAGCGATTCGCATCGTGTTCGACGCCTACGGGGTGAGCTGACGGGCTCGCACGGCGCTCAAGCGCTGCGCTACGGCCCTGTCGGGCCGATTCGCCCCAACGGATCGGATGCATCCGCATTGGGTCCCCCGCCTGCCGCAACCTGAGTCGAGGCAGTTCGGCGTTGCGGCAGACTAACAGACCGCAATCAGGAGATCGGCAGGCGTGACAGGACATCCCGGAATATGCGCTCACCGGTTGACAGCCCGGCCTTCGTAACCTCGCCCAAGATCTCTGCCGCGGACGCGAGGAACTCGGCGCCCCCAGGCGGCTGCACCGGTCCGCTGGTGCGCTCGCCCTCGCACTCGAAGCCCTGCAGAGGCACAGCTTCAGCGCTCTGCGGCCGGGACCCATTGGCTCTCTTGGCGTGCTTCGCAGGCCGCGCGGCGGAGCGAGCGGGTGCCGTGTCGGAGGAGGCGGCCACGGCGCTCGCCTTGCGCGCGGCCGCTCGTCGAGGGCTGGATCGCTGCGGTCGGGTACGCGGCAGGTTCGACAGAACGCCCGAGTTGTCCGGCGCTGTGTCTGATCCCCGGTCGCTGTCTGAAGCGCTCACCGGCACATCATTGCTTAACGCGACTCGGTAAAGCAGACCGGCAACCGGTCCAGGATCGACCGCGACGCGTTAGGATGAGAGCGAGCAGAACCGACTGGATATGTAACGTGGGCAGGGCTACGACCGTATGTCCGAGGGTGTAGCTGTCTCAGCAATAATCTCGCGCGGGTGCTTGTGGCCCTCGGGTTGTCGATCGACGGAAGAAACGGAAAACACGAATGTCAGTAGTCGAGCTGCAGGAGCTGGATGAGGTCAAGGGTCTGCTGGCGAAGGGCCAGCAGGTGGGTGTCCTCTCCTACGCGGAGATCACCAAGGCGATGTCCGAGCTTGATCTGGACGAGTCGGACGTCGAAGAGCTGCACGGATTCTTGGAGAAGTCGGAGATCGAGCTCGTCGAGGAGATCGACCCCGCGATCGCCGCCGCATCCCAGGTGGAGCGAGCACCCGACAAGCGTGGCCGCCGCAAAGCGAAAACGGCGCTCGACCTGAAGCCGGACATGACGACCGACTCGCTGCAGCTGTTCCTGAAGGACATCGGCAAGGTCCGGTTGCTGACCGCCCAGGAGGAGGTCGACCTGGCCAAGCGGATCGAGCGCGGGGACCTCGACGCCAAGCAGAAGATGGTCGAGTCGAACCTGCGACTGGTCGTGTCGATCGCCAAGAACTACCGCAACCAGGGGTTGCCGTTCCTCGACCTGATCCAGGAGGGCACGCTCGGGCTCGTCAGAGCCGCCGAGAAGTTCGACTATCGCAAGGGCTTCAAGTTCTCCACGTACGCGACCTGGTGGATCCGCCAGGCGATAGCGCGCGCGCTGGCCGACAAGGCGCGCACGATCCGCATCCCCGTGCACGTCGTAGAGAAGCTGAACAAGATCGGCCGCGCCGAGCGCAAGCTCGTGACGGAGCTCGGACGCGAGCCCACTGCCGATGAGATCGCCGAGGTCACCGGAATCGACCCCGAGGAGGTCGATTCGATCAAGCGCTCGGCCCAGGCGCCGGTGTCGCTCGAGAAGCCGGTGGGCGACGAGGAGGAGTCCGAGTTCGGCCAGTTCATCGCCGACGAGCGCGCCGAGTCGCCGTACGAGCGCGCCGCTGAGATCCTCACCAAGGAGGCGCTGCGGGAGGCGCTCGAGAACCTCTCTTACCGCGAACGCCGTGTGCTCGAGCTGCGCTACGGCCTCGGCGGTGAGCACCCGCGCACGCTCGACGAGGTCGGCCGCACGTTCAACGTCACCCGCGAGCGGATCCGCCAGATCGAGAACCAGTCGCTGAAGAAGCTGCAGTCGCTCGCGGAGGCACAGAAGCTCCGCGACGTGGCGTAGGCCGTCCAGCAGATCTGGCGGCGCTCAAGGCGGCGGGGCGGGCTGCCGATCAGGAGGGCATGTTCGATGTCAAGGCGGCCATGCGCGAGCTGGTTGAGAAGCAAGGCTCGGATCTGCACCTGAAGGTCGAGTCGGCGCCGCTGTACCGCGTCAACGGTGAGCTGACGCTCGACGAGAACGCCGCGCCGCTGACGGCGGAGGACACGGAGAGCGCGCTGAAGACGCTGCTCAGCGACGAAACGAAGCTCGGTGAGTTCGCCCACGAGCACGAGGTCGACTTCTCGTTCGAAATCGAGGGCGTCGCGCGCTACCGGATCAACGCCTTCCAGCAGCGCGGTGTGATCTCGATGGCATGTCGCGCGATCCCGCACAAGATCAGCACGATCGAAGAGCTCTCGCTGCCGCCGGTGGTCAGTGAACTGGCGGAGGAGGAGCGCGGGATCGTGCTGCTGACGGGGACGACCGGATCGGGTAAGTCGACGACGCTGGCGGCGATGATCGACCACATGAACTACACGATGAGCAAGCACATCGTCACGATCGAGGACCCGATCGAGTTCGTGCACTCCGACAAACGCTGCGTGATCAACCAGCGCGAGGTCGGCATGGACACTGCTTCCTTCAAGCGCGCTCTGCGCAGAGTGCTGCGCCAGGACCCCGACGTGATCCTCGTCGGAGAGATGCGCGACGAGGAGACCGTGCAGACGGCGCTGTCCGCCGCCGAGACCGGCCACCTGGTGCTCTCGACGATCCACACGGTCGACGCGACCGAGTCGATCAACAGGATGCTCGACTTCTTCCCGCCCCACCAGCACCAGCAGGCGCGCAGCATGATCGCGGGCACGGTCAAGGGCGTCATCTCGCAGCGGCTCGTGCCGGGCGCCGACGGCGGTCGCGTGGCGGTGTGCGAGATCTTGCGGATGACGGGGCGCGTGCGAGACATGATCATCGACCCTGACCAGACGGGCAAGCTCGTCGAGGTGATCACCAGCGGCGGCTACTACGGCATGCAGACGTTCGACCAGGCGCTGTTCGGACACGTGAAGGCGGGGCGCGTGACATTCGAGGACGCGATGCGCGTGGCGTCGAGCCCGCACGACTTCAAGCTGCTGATGCAGTCGGACGGGCGCAGGGGAACGACAATGGAGGACGTCGCCGCCGCGGAGGCCAACCGCGAGGCCGATTCCAAACCGTCGCTTTCCGCCGCCTGATCGACAGTATCGGCGGCTCTGACGAGCAGATCCAGTCGGTGCGCGACGCCGCGCACGGCTCGCCGTTCTCACTTCATTTGGTAAAGTAAAGGTCGAGATGGCACTCGATCCGACATGCCCGGTGTCGATGACCGCGGAGATCGTGTGCGGCAAGTGGACGCTGCTGCTCGTACGCGACCTGGCCGAGGGACGCTCCCGCTTCTGTGAGCTGGAACGGTCGCTCGCGGGGATCAGCCCCCGCACGCTGTCGCTGCGGCTTCGCGCGCTTGAGGAGCAAGGGATCGTCGAGCGCCACACCTTCCCCGAGGTTCCCCCTCGCGTTGAATACGGGCTGACGGACAAGGGCCGCGCGCTGCTGCCGATCATCGACGACATGCGCGCATACGGCGAAGACTGGCTGAGCGCGGAGTGCGCCGAGCGGGCCAGCCGTCAGGCGCTCGCAGTCGCCTAGCAACAGACGTCGGACTGGCCGACAGGGTCACGACAGCGGGTCCTGGCCGAGCCGGCGGGCGACGCACCCGTGGTCAGGCGTGGCGTAGGACGGTGTTCTGGTCCAACGCGCCGGCGACGCGATAGCCACACGGTGAAAGATGCTCCGCGAACCAGCTCTCTGCGGGCATCGTCTCGAGCACGATCAGCGGTCGGCAGCGTGTGATCGTGCGCATTGCGCCGGTCAACGCCTCCTGCTCGTGACCCTCGACGTCGAGCTGGATCACAGCCACCCGCCGATCGCCCGGGACGACATCGTCGACGGACAGCAGCGGCACCTCTTCGCTGCTCGCCGTGTCGGCTTGGGCCGAAGCTGACACGAGGTGGCTGCCGCCGCCCAGCGCCAAGCCGTCAGTGTCGCTCGTGGCGAGCAACGCCCTGCCGCTGTTCGCATCGAGTGCGGCGTGACTGAGCACGACGTTCTCGAGATGATTGAGCAGGATCGTGATCTGAGCGCACTGATAATTCTCTCTGCTCGGCTCGAATGCCCACACACGGGCGCCCTCGTCACGCGAGCGCGCCAAAGCTGGGATGAAGTCGCCGAAGAACGTACCCGCGTGGACGATGTCGCCTTCCGGATCGGCCGCTCGCATGAGGTCGAGGGTGTTGGGCTCCCACACTCGGGCGGCGAGGATCGTTCGCGACACGGGCCTGTGTAGAGACGAGCGCGGAACACAGTAGGAGCCGTGCTCGTTCGCGCCGACGAAGCCGTCGGGGGAGTCGGGTGGCAGGGTGACCGCATCGGCCTGCAGTCGATATGCAGACAGCGAGGTAAGCGTGTCAGCAGCGGGTGTCGGTGGGACCGATGCCGGTCTGCCCCGTGCCGAGCGGCGTCGCCAGCCGGCCAGTCGTTTGAGGCGCCGCCTGACCGGCTTCGGCACTCTTCCTCGTTCAGTCGAGCTCGTCATAGCCCCACAGGCTCACGAGATCGCGATCGAGATACTCGCCAAGCGCGAGAACCTCGGGCTTGAAGCGGCGGCGCAGCTCGATCGTGAAGCTCTCATCGGTTGGCGGCGCGTCGCCGCGCACAACGCGGCGTTCGAACATCTCGCGCATGCCGGGCGTCGTGATCGCCCTGACAGCCGCCTTGGTCGATCGCGCGAGAGCGCCCTGGCCTTTGACGATCGACTGTTTCAGCTCCCTGGCGCGCTGGGAGCGCACGATGTCCTTAGTGACGTTCGCGTTGATCACATCGATCGGATGCCGATCGTCGGCGCCGATGAATCGGAGTACCTGCCGAACCGTCGCCTCGTTGTCACTGTGGAAGTCCTCGTAGATCAGCACCAGCAACTGCTCACGCGGGAATCGTGCCTGATAGCGCTCCAGCTGGTTCACATACCGCACATGCTCTGAGTACTGGAGCAACTGTGGCCGGTGTGAATGGCGAGGGATGTGTTGACCCGCGCGGCGCGCGTCCTGCAGCGAGATCGCCTTGCGCAGATCTTTCTCCCCCTCGACGCCCCAGTTCAGGAGCATCAGGTGCATCGACCGAAGGAAGCTGGCGGGCTCTCGCAGGATTGCGATGATGCGCGCGTCGGGCTGCAGATCCGCGATGCTGTCCGCGGCGGTCGATGACCACAGGTAGAACGCCGATGCCTCACCGACGCGCTGCTCCGGCGCTGCGTCCTCGAACAGCGCAAGATATTCCTCCAACGTGCGTGGATACCCAGCCTCCGGGCGCCCTTGTGCGTGGCGCGGGCGAGGTTGCATGTCGCTTGCGAGGAAGCGCGGCTCCTTGAGTTTTGGCATGTAGACCTGCGGATGTTTTCTCAGCATCCGGTAGAGCGACGTCGTGCCGGTCTTGGGAGCGCCCACGATGAAGAAATCAGGCACTCTCGTGTGAGCGCGCGGCCGCGCACCTGAGGATGCGGTTGACAACTCCACGTTTGAGAGCCTACAGCCGCCCGCGCACGCCGGCAACGGCTCTCGGCGGCGGTCCGCGGTGCAAGACGGGGTGCGCGTGGCAGGAGCGCGCGTGGCGAGCGCGAACTCCGGCGAGCATGCATTCACTCCAGCTCCAGCCCGCGCTCACCGAGTTCCTCGAGGCGGCCGCTATCCGCCTCCAGGAGGACGTCGCCTCCGGCGCGGAGGTCCCCTTCGAGCTCGAGCCGCAGCGCGCCCGACGTGCGTCCGGGGGGCCGTCGTTGTACTGCTATCGGGCGCTCAGCAGCCAGTTCATCGCCGAGCGCCGCGCGCAGCTGGAACGGCTGCCGAGCTACCGCGAGGCGGCGATGCTGCTCGAGGGCTTCGACGGCCTCGAGCGCTATCTCGCGAGCGTCGGCGCGGACACCGCGAGCCCCGATCTCAGGAGCGCTGCGCGTGCCGCGATCCAGGCGCTGCTGGCGGACGTGTTCGACGAGCAGAACGACTTTGAGCTGCGCCCCGAGCGGATGCGCGCAGCACTCGAGCGCCTCGAGCGTTCAGCGCTCGCGGGCAGCGGCGCGACCACGCTTGTGGCCACGCTGCACGGACTCACGATCGGCTCTGATGAGCTTCAGCTGACCACTGGTCTGACGATCGCACGGCCGCACGTCCTCGGCGGGCTGCCCGACGGGGCGCTGGCTGACACGGGCGAGGGTTCGCGCGGTGATCGTCTGATCGTCACGCTCACCGCAGGTGATGGCGATCTCGGTGACGGCGATCCGCTGGAGGCGATCGCTCGCGGCCGCGAGGTCTTGAAGGATCTGCTGCGCGCGCTGAGGCTGTTCGGCGACGGCCGCGTGACGCTCGGTGCGCTGGCGTGGGCACAGGTGGCGGGCGGAACCTGGAAAGCGCTGGCGCTCGGCACCGGCGGGCGCCCGCACGGGATGCTCGTCGTGAGCGCCGAGCAGGAGGACGAGCTGCGGGCCTTCTGCAACCTCGTCTCCCGCCGCGCACCTCATGCCAACGAGCTGGCGTGGGCGTTGAGGCGCTTCGAGCTCGGCTGCGAGCGCGACAGCGCGTTCGAGGCGCTCACCGATCATCTGCTGGCCCTGCGCGCGATTCTCGAGCCCGAGGGCCCGGCGAGCGGCCTGCTTCCAGGGCGCCTGGCGGTGCTGTGTGCGACGCCCGAGCGCCGAGTCGAGCTGACCGAGCGAACGATCAGAGCCCTGGCGCTCGAGCACGAGGTGACGATCGGCACCGCGGCGCCCCATTCCGGCGCCCAGACGCTCGCTCGTGACCTCGCCGACCATCTGCGCGCGCTGCTGCGGGATGTGATCTGCGGGCATCTGGATCCCGATCTGGTTGGGATCGCCGACCAGCTTCTGTTGACAGCTCCCGTTGACGAGCATGCAGTGCCCGAGGTCACCGATCCGGGGTATTCGGCTCCCGCGGTCGCGTCAGTCGAACAGATGTTCCGCGATCCGTGCCAGGCCGAGGAGATCCTGGACGTCTTCATCTAGGTGTGGAACGAGGATCGGCGGGCGCTCGTCGAGCGCCTCGGATAGCAGCGCGATCGTCTCCTGATCCCGCTGTGCGAGCACGTCGAAGTCAGCGAGGTTGCCGGCGGCGCGTGAGGCCAGCCGCTCGCCGAGCGCGGGCGCGAGCAGTGCGCTGACCTCGTTCATCGACAGGCCGTGCAAGCCATGGGAGTGCACGCGGTTGACGATCAGCTCGCCGACCGACATGTCCGCCTCGGCGAGTCTGTCGGCCAGGAACCTCGCCTCACGCGCCGGCTCGACCTCCGGTGAAGTGACGATCAGGAACGTCGTCTGTGGGGCGCGCAGCAGCTCCGAGACGCCGCGCGTCCGCTCGCCGAAGCCGTCGATCACCCCGGTCAGCGAGCGGAAGAAGCGTGACAACTCGCCGAGCATGTCCACGCCGGTGATGCGTGCGAAGATCGCGAACACCAGCGCGGTGCCCCGGCCGAACAAGCGAGCCGTCAGCCCTCCCGGCCCGAGGAACACCTGCAGCGCGCGTCCTTCGAGGAAGCCCAGCATGCGGTTCGGCGCGTCGAGGAAGTCCAGCGCGTTGCGCGACGGCGGCGTGTCGAGAATGATCGCGTCGAAGTCGTGCTCCTCGTGCAGCTCGTACAGCTTCGCGATCGCGCTCAGCTCGTGTGAGCCCGCAACCGCAGTCGATAGCTCCGCATATACGGGGTTGGACAGGATCTCCTCGCGCGCGCCGTCATCCGGCGCCAGCTGGACGATCAGCTCGTCGAACGTCCGCTTGGCGTCGAGCATCATCGCCCACAGCTCGCCCTCGATCATGATGCCCTGCTGGGCGAACAGCTCGGGCGCGATCCGCTGCGGCTCGGATGGGAGCTCGGCCAGGCCGAGCGCGGAGGCCAGCCGCCTTGCAGGGTCGATCGTGACGACCGCCACCTTGCCCCCGCGCTGCGCCAGCCCGAGCGCGAGCGCGGCCGAGGTGGTCGTCTTGCCGACCCCGCCCGCGCCGACACATACGAGCACCCGCTTGTCGCGCAGGCGCGCCGCCAGGCCGCTGGAGCGCGTGCGGGCGCGCGGGCTGCTCGTCGCGGTCATCTCGTGATCGTAGTTCCCATGCAGGAATCGCCGATCGCTATGCGAATACCCACCGGACGGCTTTCCAACAATCGAGTATCGGAGCAACCGTGCAAGGAAAGGCCAAGGTCATCGCGTTCGCCAACCAGAAGGGCGGCGTGGCCAAGACGACGACGACGCTCAACCTGGCGGCGGCGTTCGCGGAGGAGGGGCACCGGGTTCTGTGCGTGGACATGGACCCGCAGGGCAACCTGACGATGTCCCAAGGGATCGATCCGGACACGCTCGAGAAATCGATGTACGACGTGCTCGTCCACAAAGTCTCGATCCGCGAGGTGATTCGCAAGCGCGAGATCGACATCGCCTGCGCGTCGATCGACCTCGCCGGCGCGGAGATCGCGATGTCGACGATGATCGGCCGCGAGCGCTCGCTCGAGAAGGCCTTCGAGCCGATCCGCGAGGACTACGACTTCATCTGCATCGACACGCCGCCGAGCCTTGGGCTGCTGACGATCAACGCGCTGACGGCGTCCGACAAGGTGATCGTCCCCGTGCAATGCGAGTATCTGTCGATGCGCGGCCTGATCCAGCTCCAGAACACGCTCGCGATGATCCGCGAGAACCTCAATCCGGGCGTTGACATCGAGGGTATCCTGCCGACGTTGGTGGATTCGCGCACGATCCACGCCAAGGAGGCGATCGAGATCCTCGAGGAAAACTTTGGCGACCGCGTGTTCGCGTCTCGCATCCGCAAGACCGTCCGCTTCGCCGAGGCCCCGGTCAAGGGGATGTCGGTGCTCAAGTACGAGCCGGACGGCGTAGCCGCCCAGTCCTACAGGCAACTCGCGCAGGAGGTCCTCACCAATGCCCAATCCTAAGCGTGCGAGCATGCGTGAAGGGCCGCTGGCGGCCCTGTTCCGCAAGACCGAAGAGGACCCCGACGGGCTGCAGGAGGACCTTCAGCCGTCGTCGACGCGTGCGCCTCAGCAGACGATCGAGCCGGCCGACACTCAGACCGCTGAGCGTACCCGTGCGAGCGGGCTGCCCCATCCCGCGCTGAGCGCCTCGCCGCAGGCGCCCGAAGAGGAGCTGCACGTTCCCTCGCCGCGCGAGCGTCTGCGCCATGCGTTCTCATCGGAGATACCGGAGAACGTGATGGACCGCCCCGGCTCCGGCCGCTCGCCGATCGACGAATATGCGCGCGAGCAGAGCGCGCTCGAGCATCCGGGCGCGGTCAGCAGCCCGGGAACCGTGGGGCAGCCGGTGATCCGCGTGGTCGGTGTCGGCGGCGCCGGCGTCAACGCCGTCAACCGCATGGTCGAGGCGGAAGTCGAGGGCATCGAGTTCCTCGCTGTCAACACCGACGTGCAGTCGCTGCAGCACTCGACCGCGGACATCACGCTGCACATCGGCGCTGAGCTGACGCGCGGCCTGGGCTCTGGCTCGGACGCGAACGTCGGTCGCCAGGCGGCGATGGAGGACTTCGACCGCGTGAAGGCTCTGCTGAAGGGGTCGGACATGGTCTTCATCACGGCCGGCGCCGGCGGAGGCACCGGCACCGGAGCGGCGCCGATCGTCGCACGGATCTCGCGCGAACTGGGCGCGCTCACGGTCGCGATCGTCACCAAGCCGTTCGGGTTCGAGGGCACGCGCCGCAGCGAGCAGGCCGAGCGCGGCGTCGAGGCGCTGGCCGCCGAGGTCGACACGCTGATTGTCGTCCCCAACAACCGTTTGCTCGCGGTACTCGACAAGCAGACCGCGATGGTCGAGGCGTTCCGCGTGGCCGACGACGTGCTGCGCCAGGGGGTGCAGGGGATCTCCGATCTCGTGACGCTCCCGGGCCTGATCAACCTCGACTTCGCCGACGTGCGCACAATCATGAGCGAGGCGGGCAACGCGCTGCTCGGGATCGGCATGGGGGTGGGCGAGAACCGCGCGACCGAGGCTGCGATCCAGGCCGTCTCCTCGCCGCTGCTTGAAACCTCGATGGAGGGGGCGCGGTCGATCCTGTTGTCGATCACCGGAGGCGCCAACCTGTCGCTGTGGGAGGTCAACGAGGCTGCCAAGTCGGTGTCCGAGGCGGCCCACCCGGACGCCAACATCATCTTCGGCGCGATGGTCGACGAGAAGCTCGACGACCAGGTGTGGGTGACGGTCGTCGCCACCGGCTACGGCGACGAGGGCCGGCGCAAGAGCGTCAACCGCCTGAAGGAGCCCGCCAGCGGCGAGGTCAGGGTGCAGCGCGCTGCACCCTCGCGGCCGGCCCAGGCACGGCGCGGCGGTCTCGCCGTCGATGAACTAGAAGTCCCAGAGTTCCTCCCCAACTTCTGACGCGCGTCAGCACATCGCGCGGGGCGCTTGTGGTATCGCTCTGCGATGGGCGCAGCTGAGAACGGGGTTGTCGCGGCCGGGCATCCGCTGACCGCGGAGGCCGGCGCGCGGGTGCTGCGCGAGGGGGGGAACGCGGTCGACGCCGCGGTCGGGGCGATGCTCGTGTCGTTTGCGAGCGAGTCGCTGCTGACCGGGCTGGGCGCGGGCGGATACATGCTCGTGGCGGGTGGCGGGGTATGCCCGACGCTGCTCGACTTCTTCGTTCAGGCGCCGACCCGCGCGGGCGACGGCTCGGAGGTCGAGCTACGTGGGATCGATGTGTCCTTTGGCGATGCCGAGCAGGTGTTCTACGTCGGCCCGGCGTCCTGCGGCGTGTATGGGACACCGGCTGGGGTGTGCGAGGCGCTGCGCAGGTGGGGCACGGTGCCGCTCGCGCAGCTGGCCGCGCCGGCCGTGAAGCTCGCGCGGGAGGGCGTCGTGTTGAACGCCGCTCAGGCATACGTCGCGAAGATCCTCGCCGGCCTGCTGACCTCGACGCCCGAGTGCGCGGCCCTGTGGGCGCCCGACGGTCGCCTCCTGCGCGAGGGCGAGCTGCTGCACAACCCGGAGCTGGGGGAGGCGCTGCTGCGGCTCGCGCGTGACGGTGCCGAGCCGTTCTACACCGGCGACATCGCGACCGCGGTGTGTGACTGGCTGGCCGCTCGCGGCGGCTCCCTGTGCGCGGCGGATCTGGCGGGCTACGAGGCGGTCGAGCGCGAGCCCGTGGAGATGTCCTATCGCGACCGCGCGATCCTGACTAACCCGCCGCCGTCGGCCGGGGGGACGCTGCTCGCGTATGCCCTCGCCCTGCTCGACCACGGTCCTGCACCGCCGACACTGCGCTCGGTCATCGACGCGATGGCCGCGGCCCAGTCGGAGCGCACGCCCGAGTTCGTCGAAGGTCTCGACCAGCAGGGGTTCCTCGAGCGCTTCCTCGCCGCCCGTCTTGGCTCCACGACGCATATCTCGGTGATCGACCGCGACGGTTGCGCATGCAGCGTCACGTGTACCAACGGAGAGGGCTCCGGGATCGTCGTCCCCGGCACCGGCATGCACCTGAACAACGTGATGGGCGAGGAGGATCTGAACCCCCATGGCTTTCATCTGCACCCGGCCGGTCGGAGGATGCCGAGCATGATGGCGCCGTCGGTTGTGATGCGCGACGGCGAGGTCGAGCTCGTCCTCGGCAGTGCCGGCTCGAACAGGATTCGCTCGGCGCTCCTGCAGACGATCGTCGGCGTTGTCGATCACGACCTGCCGGTGCGCGCGGCCGTCGAGGCGCCACGCGTGCACTTCGAGGACGGCGTCGTGTTCGCCGAGCCCGGGATCGATTTGCTGGGACTGGATGGCGACGCGCGGATAGTTCGCTTCGGCGAGCTCAACCTGTTCTTCGGAGGAGTGCAGGCGGCGCTGCGGCGCGGGCCTCGGATCAGCGGAGCCGGGGATCCGCGCCGCGGCGGTGTCGCGGTGAGCGCATGAGGCTCGCGGCTGCCGGGTGTGCGCTGCTCACGGCTGCGCTGGCGGTCGGTTGCGGAGGTGTGAGGGCGGCAGACCTGTTCATCGTCACGCGCACCGGCGCCGGCCCGCACGCACGACTGACGCTGCTCGTGAACGAAGAAGGCGGCGTCAATTGCAACGGTGGGCCGACGCTGAAGCTGAGCGACCCGCAGCTGATCCAGGCGAGCGGAGTCAAGGAAGACCTGCAGAAGCCGGCCTCCAGTGGACTATCGCTGCCACCGGCACCCGGATCGGTGCTCAGCTACACGGTGCGCTCTGAATACGGGACCGTCCGCTTCAGCGACAACTCCGCCCACCAGCCCGCGGTGCTCCGCCGCCTCGCCCTGTTCGTGCTGCAGACCGCGCAGCAGGTCTGCCGTCTACCGGAGTGAGCGGTGTATCGCGATGGTTATACGCTCGTCGCCGGCGATCTACTACCCCACCGGCCCGGCTGTCGGGGCCTACGGTCGCTCGGCCGGCTTGCGCGCGGAGATCATCAGGTTGTAGAACAGCGCGGGCGGTAGACGCGACTCGAGTAGCCGGCGGTCCAGTCCTTGCAGCATCAGGTAGCCGTGGTAGGCGTACAGACGCCACGCCACCGGGATGTCCTCGGGCTCGGCGCTGGCCTCCAGCGTGCGGTTCGTCCAGCCGAACCAGTTCGCCAGCAGCTCCTCTCCGTTGACACGCACGTCCTGCAGGGCGGCCGCGCGAGCGACGCGCGACAGCTCGCCGGGCGAGAAGGCATGCACGTCGACGACGCCCTCGAGTGCCGCGTCTGGTTGCTCGGCGTCGCCGTTGTGCGCGGGGGCGGCGCCGACGGCGCGCCGCCAGAGTGGCGCGAGGGCGATCGCGAAGCGCTTGGGCACGCTCGCCAGGCGGTCGCCGTAACGCGACGGCTCGCCGGCGAACAGAACGGTCCCGCCCGGCGCAAGCACTCGCTCGAACTCGGCGAACGCACGGGGGAGGTCGGGAATGTGGTGAAGCACTGCATGGCCTAGCACTAGGTCGAAGGACTCGTCCTCGAACGGCAGCTGCTCGGCGTCGGCCGTCTCCGTGTGGACATCGAGCCCCAGCTCTGCCGCGTTGGCCTTCAGCGTGTCGAGCATCCCCGGCGAGATGTCGGTGCACGTGGCTTGCCCGATCAGCCCGGCGCGCAGCAGGTTCAGCGTGAAGTACCCCGTACCGGAGCCGATCTCCAGCGACCGGGCATAGTGGACCGGCTCGGCGCCGAGCGCCTTGCGGACCTTCGCGCTGACCTGGCTGGCGCCGAGCTCGCCGAAGTCGATCCCCCACTTGGAGTCGTAGTGACCGGCCGCCACATCGTGGTAGCGGGTGTTCGCGTCGCGGATCTCATCCGCGCTGAGGACGGGCGCCATCGGGCGGACCATATACTCGCGCGCCGTGTCCCCGTCCCGCACATGGTCCTGATCAATCGACGATGATCGTCTCTTGACCCCAAGCTCTCCCGCGACCGATCCACCCCTCTCCTACGAGCAGCGCGACCAGCCCGACGGCGTCCCGCCGCTCGCGCTGACCGGCGAGCGGACCCTTCCGGACGTGCCCGAGGAGAACTACTGGTTCCGCCGCCACCTCGTCGTCTACGAATGGATCGCCGAGCGCGTGTCCGGGTTGCGCGCGATCGACATGGCGTGCGGCGAGGGCTACGGATCGGATGTGCTCGCGCGCGCGGCCGCCGGGGTCGTTGGCGTGGACGCCAACCCCGAGGCGTATGAGCACGCGCGGCTGCGGTACGCCCGCGCCAACCTGCGGTTTGCCAGGGACCTAGTCGGGAGCTTCTCCGAGCAGGCCGACGCGGTCGTGTTCCTGCAGACGATCGAGCACCTCGAGGACCCGGACGCCGTGCTCGATCACTTCCGCTCGCTGGTCGGCGGCGCGGACGGCGCGGGGACCGTGTTCGTCTCCACTCCGAACGTGCTCACGCTCGCGCCGAAAGGAGCGTCGCGCTCGGGCAACCCGTGGCACGTGCACGAGTACGACCATCGGGAGTTCGAGCAGCTGTGCGCCCGACACTTCGCGACCGTGCAGATGTACGGCCTGTTCCACGCGCGCAAGCTGCGCGTACACGAGTTCGCGCTGCGCATCGGATGGGATCGAGTGCACGCGGCTCTGCACCTGACACGGCCGTTCTACGACCGCTTCACGCCGGCGATCGCCGCGTCGGACTTCTCGCTACGCCCCGCCGGGGAAGCCGAGATGGACCGCGCGCTGGACTTCCTCGCCGTGTGCCGACCGTGAGCGCCGGCCGCGGCGGCGGCGGCGCGCTGGCGATCGTCCTGCACACACACATGCCCTACGTCGAGGGGTTCGGGACGTGGCCGTTCGGCGAGGAGTGGCTGTGGGAGGCGATCGTCGGCTGCTACCTGCCGCTGCTGGACCTGCTCGACGAAGACGTCCCGCTGACGCTGTCGCTCACGCCCGTGCTGTGCGATCAGCTGGAAGCTGCCGGCGTCGGCGAGCGCTTCACCGCGTTCGTGGACGAGGTTCGCAGTGCGACACACGCCGAGGACGCCGCCGGCCTGCGCGTCGGCGGCCACGAGCTACTCGCACGCGAGCTCGAGCGCTCCTGGGGCGACTACACGAACGCGCTTGAGGGAATGCGGCGACGCGGGGGGGACCTGCTCGGAGCGCTCGCTCGGCACGCTCGCTGGACCTCCTCGGCCACGCACGCGATCCTGCCGCTGTTGGCGAGCGACGCCGGCGTGCGGCTGCAGGTGGGGGCGGGCGTGGCGGCCCACCGCGCACGCTTCGGCGAGCACTGGGGTGGCGGGTTCTGGCTGCCGGAGTGCGCCTACGCGCCGTGGTTGGAGCGCGATCTGGAGGACGCCGGCGTGCGCGCGGTGTGCGTCGAGCTGACCAATGATCTCGGGCTCGGCGCGCGCGAGCATCTGCAGCCGATCCGCACCGAGTCGGGCGTTCTGCTCGTGCCGATCGACCGCGAGACGATCTCGCTGGTGTGGAGCGATGACGGTTACCCGGCGAACGGCGCGTATCGCGACTACCACCACCACACCGTCCACCACCACAACCCCTGGAGCAATGACGGCCGCCCCTACGACAACGCGCGGGCGTTGGCGCTGGCGCGCGAGCATGCCGCCGACTTCGTCACGCGCACGATCGTCCGCCTGGACCGCGCGAACCAGGCTGGGTCGCCACAGGACCGGCTGCCCGGTGGCGGGCTGGTCGTGTGTGCACTCGACACCGAGCTGCTCGGGCACTGGTGGTATGAGGGTATCGCCTGGCTGCGGGCCGTCGTCGATGAGTGCTCGCGCCAGGGACTCGAGCTCGTGCTGCTGGACGACGCGCTGGAGGTTGTCGCCTTGGCCGAGGCACAGCATCCGTCGACGGCGGATCGCCTGCACGCTGCGCAAGCCGCGCAGCGAGTGAGCACATGGGGCAAGCACGGCGACCTGTCGACGTGGTCCGCGCCGGCCGTCGCCGAGATGGCCTTCGCGGTGCGGGCGGCCGAGCTGCACACGCTCGCCTGCGCCAAGGATGCCGGCCGGGCCGCTGTGCGTGAGCTGCTGGCGTTGCAGGCCAGCGACTGGCCGTTCATGGTCTCGCGCGAGATCGCCGCGCCGTATGCGCGCGAGCGCTTTGACTCGCACCGGCTGGGCCTCGAGCGGGCGCTCGCCGCCGGCCCGCAGGCCGAGGTCGGCGCTTTGCGCAATCTGGCCGCGCACGTCGATCCCGCCGCGCTGTTCGTTCCCTCCTAAAGCGCCATGCCTGAGCCCCGCGCCTGCGCGGCCTCGCGATCAGCCTTCGTGCTCAGCGCTCGATTAGCGCTCACTCCCAGCGCATCGAGCGGGGCGCCTCGCGCATGCGGATCACGCGAGCGGGTGCGCCCGCGACGACCGCGTTTGCGGATATCGGCTTCGTGACCACGCAGCTTGTTCCGATCACGCTGTTCTCGCCGATGCTCACCCCGCGCAGGATGCACGCGCCGTAGCCGATCCACACGTTGTGGCCCACGCACACGTCGCGCTTGTAGATCCCCTGCAGCCGGATCGGGCGCTCGACTTCGGTCACACCGTGGTCGAAGTCGATCAGCATGACCCTGTCTGCGACGATGCACTCGCGCCCGATCGAGACGTGCTGGAAGGCCGAGATCGTGCACTCCTGACCGATCACGGTCTTCGCCCCGATGCTCACCTCGCCCTCGTGGACGCGGATCTTGGTTCCGTGTCCGATCCACGCCCAGCGCCCGATGTGCAGCTTCGCGCGTGGGCCGATCTCGAGCTTCACGTGCGGGCACACGAAGCAGATGCCGTCGGTCTGCAGGCGGCCGCGGAAGCGCAGCTTCAGTAGCGCGAAGCGAACGAGCAGGCGCGCGTAGTCGGCGTTCAACATGTGGTTGGCGCGCATAAACCGCAGCAGCGCCAGCGGGCCGCCGTGCGGCGGCGCGGGCGTGGGTCGCAGCCCGTCGCAGACAGCCTCGGTGTGGGTCTCCTCCGCGGGGTTGGCGAGCAGCTCCATGATCGCCGAATCGTAAGGGACCGCCGGGGGAAGCGGCCGACGATCCGGGCCCTGCGATGATTCCGCCGCGATGAGCGACCCGACACTGGCCCAGCGTCTGCTCGACGGCGACCGCCGCGCGCTCGCTCGCGCGATCTCGCTCGTCGAGGACGACCGCCCGGAGGGCTGGGAGCTCGTCCGCGAGGTCTACCCGCATACCGGGAAAGCCGCTGTCGTCGGCTTCACCGGCCCCCCGGGGGTCGGCAAGTCGACGCTGATCGGCGCGCTCACCAAGGCGCGGCGCGCGGCCGGCCGGACCGTCGGCGTGCTGTCGATCGACCCGTCCTCGCCGTTCACCCACGGCGCGCTGCTGGGCGACCGCATCCGGCTGTCGGAGCACTTTCTGGACCGCGGCGTGTTCATCCGCTCGATGGCCAACCGCGGCGCCCTCGGCGGGCTGTCCGAGGCGGCGCTACAGGCCGCACTGCTGCTCGACGCGGCCGGCCGCCAGGACGTGTTCGTGGAGACGGTCGGCGTCGGGCAGGCGGAGATCGACATCATCGATCACGCCGACACGATCGTGCTCGTGCTGATGCCCGGGTCCGGCGACTCGATCCAGGCGCTGAAGGCCGGCGTGATGGAGATCCCGGACGTGATCGTGATCAACAAGGCCGACCATCCGCTGACGGACACGATGATCCGTGAGATCCGGGGCGTGCTGTCACTCGCCAACCTCGACCGCACGCCGGAGGAAGCGCGCGCGCATTGGCGCGTGCCGATCGTCAAGACCGAGGCCACGCACGGCAGCGGGATCGAGGAGCTGATCGGCACCCTCGAGCAGCACCGCGCGCACATCCTCGCCGCAGGCCAGCTGGCGGAGCGCCGCAGACGCAACCTGCGCAACGAGGTGCTCGCGATCACGACCGCCCGCATGCGCCGGCGCCTGGAGGAGGGGCTGCACGAGGACCCCGAGTTCCAGGATCTGATCGAGGCGGTCGTCGCCCGGCGCCTTGACCCGGCGAGCGCGGCGGCGGCCCTACTTGAGCGCGCGGCGTCGCTCAAGCAGCCCGTCGAGTAGGCTCGCCGCGGCGATGGACTCTCTCGACTGGGTGGAGCGCAACTGGCCGCTGCTCGGCCGGCTGATACCCGGCCACACCGCGATCTACCGTGCCAGCCGCGGCCTCATTGGACACCGCTTCCCCGGCGCGCCGCCGATGTTGCTGCTCGACCACGTCGGTGCCAGGACTGGGGTTCGCCGCGCGAGCCCGATTGCGTACACGCTCGACGGCCAGAACCTGATCCTGGTGGCGTCCAAGGGCGGCTATCCGAAGAACCCCGGCTGGTTTCACAACCTGGTTGCCAATCCCGACACGACCGTCCAGGTCGGATCGGGTTATCGGGATGTGCGCGCACACGTCGCCGACCCCGAGGAGCGCGTGCGCCTATGGCCGATGGTGCTGGAAACCTACGGCGGCTACGCCGACTATCAGAAGCACACCGAGCGGGAGATCCCGCTGATTGTCCTCGAGCCACGCCGAGGCGATCGGTGATACGCAGTGATGCGTTACGCAAGTTTGCATAGTGTGCAGAACGGCACTGGCCTATGCGTCGTTCAAGCGTAGCCACTGCGCGAGAAACGGCTCGGCGATCCAGGCTTTTCCCTGCCGACGTCCCACCAGCTCGGCTTTCTCCAAGGCTCCCAAAGCTCGTTGAACGCTCGATGCTCCGGGCAGTGCGTGGCGACGACGATAGTCAGCCGAGATCGGATGACCGGCCTCCGCGGCGAGCGCTCTGAGCAGAAGGCGCTGATGGGCGGAGGCGTCCTCCCATACGAGGCTGAAGTGGGCATGCTCTGAGTTGAGCACCGTGACCACGGCTTCGACGACACGCTCGTCGGTTGCGGTAGCGCCAGCGGGTGTGTCCTGCCAGAGGAAATAGCAAAGCTCCTGGGTTGCGTATGGGTGGCCACCCGTCGTCTCGAGGACAGCATCGACGGCCGCTGAGGTGACCTTCTTGCCGGTGTGTTTGAACTGCCGCTCGATGTAGGTGCCGAACGGTTGTGGATCGATCACCCCGAGCTCGATCTCCTTGGCGCTGCGCCAGAACGGCTCGTTCTCGTTGCTGAAGATGTGCTCCATCATGTGGCGCTTGCTCCCGAGATAGAGGTGAGCGACCTCCGGCTGCTGCTGGAAGACAGAGCGCATCAGGCGCGGGAGGCTGGCATCGATGTCGACGATCTCCTGGAACTCGTCCAAGATCAGTACCACTGGGCGCTTGCGCTCGCCGGCGAGCTGTCCCGGCAGCTCGAGCAGGCGCTCCAGCGTTGCGTTGATGTCCTCTTTGCGCCTGCCCGCGTCGAAGCTGAAGCTCAACGAGCCATCCTCCGGATCGACCGTGACCGTGGGGCTGATCCGCAGGCCCTGGAATATCCGTAGTCGCTCCTTGGCGCGGAACAGCGGCGAAGCTATGTCCTCATGGATCGTGCGAGCCAGCTTCTCTGCAAGTTGGGTGGTGGTGGGTGTCGTCATCAGGTTGACGTGCGCAACTAGGGCGCCCTTACCGATCAGCTCCTGGGACACACGCCAAAGGAGCGACGACTTGCCGTAACGGCGGGGGGCGAAAAGGACGACGTCCTGGCCGTTCAGGGCATCGGTCTTCAGCTCCGCCGTCTCCCGCTCACGATCCGTGAATGCATCATCCAGCGCGAGCGCGCCGTACCGAAAGGGGTTGACAGTCGACGAGTCGGCCATCACAAAAGCATAACACAGAATTGTATGCTAGATACTACGCAAGAATGCGTGACGCACCAATGCGTAGATAAACCTGCCCTCAAGCCCCGAGCGCCCTGGCGATCACCATCTGCTGCACCTCGTCGGTGCCCTCGCCGATCGTGAGGATCTTTGCGTCGCGATAGAAGCGGCACACGGGGTACTCCTCGATGAAGCCGTAGCCGCCGTGGATCTGCACCGCCTCCTCGGCGCAGCGCACGGCCAGACGCCCCGTCTTGAGCTTCGCCTGGGCTGCCGTCAGCGTGAAGTTGCGCTTCGCGTCCTTCTCGCGCGCCGCCTTGTACACGAGCAGTCGCGCGGCGGCGATCTCCGTCGACATGTCCGCGAGCTTCGCCTGGATCGCTTGGAACTTGGAGATCGCCTGCCCGAACGCTCGGCGCTCTTTGGCGTACTTCAGCGCCTCGTCGAGCGCTCCCTGCGCGAGCCCGACTCCCATCGCTGCCACGCCGATGCGCCCGATGTCGAGAATGTGCAGGAACTGCTTGAAGCCGGCCCCGCGCGGCCCCAGCAGGTTCGCCTCGGGAACCCGGCAGTCGGTGAAGCTGAGGGGGCGCGTGTCGGACGCGTTCCAGCCCATCTTCCGATAGGGCTCGCCCTGCTCATAACCGGGTGTCCCGTTGGCGACGATCAGGTTCGAGATCTCCTTCGGCTCGGCACCGTCGGTCCCGTCGCCGCCACCGGTCACCGCGGTGATGCACACGAGGCCGGAGATGTCCGTGCCGGCGTTGGTGATGAACTGCTTGGCCCCGTCGATCGACCACTCGCCGTCCTGCAGGCGCGCCCGGGTGCGGGTGTTGCCCGCGTCCGATCCGGCCTCCGGCTCGGTCAGGCCGAACGCCCCCAGGCGCTCGCCCGAGCACAGCTGCGGCAGCCATTCGCGCTTCTGCTCCTCGCTGCCGAACAGGTAGATCGGCTGCGTCCCCAGCGAGGTGTGTGCACACAGTGTGATCGCCACCGAGGAATCCACGCGCGTCAGCTCCTCGACCGCGAGCGCGTACGCGAGCGTGTCGCCGCCGCCGCCGCCGTACTCCTCCGGAAACGGGATCCCCATCAGGTTCAGCTTCCCGAGTTGCTCGACGATCTCGTAGGGGAACGACTTGGTGCGGTCGAGCTCCTCGGCCACGGGCGCGACCTCGCCCTCGGCGAATTCCCTGACCGTCCGCCTGATCAGCTCGTGGTCGGGGGAAAGGTCGAAGTCCACGGCGGCCATTCTCACAGACTTCCCCTATGAGGTCGGGTCGGGCCGGTTACTAGGATCGTCTGCGACGATTGCGCTGAACGTGGCTCGCGTGCGCCTGATCCTCGAGATGCTCACCAGACGCGGGCGCGCGTTCCGTTACGGCCCGCATCGCTCGCAGCGCGCCGATCTTCACCTGCCGGCGGCGGCGGGGCCGCACCCGGTGATGATCCTGATCCACGGCGGCTCGTGGCGGTCGCGCTACGGCAAGGCCGTGATGCGAGGGCTGGCCGGCGATCTGCTGAAGCGCGGTTGGGGGGTGTGGAACATCGAGTACCGGCGCGTCGGCGACGGCGGTGGCTGGCCGAGGACGTTCGAGGACGTCGCGCGAGCGGTCGATCATCTCGCCGAGCTCCGCGAGCCGCGGCTCGACCTCGAACGCGTGAGCGTCCTCGGCCACTCCGCCGGCGGGCAGCTCGCGCTTTGGGCGGCCGGTCGCGAGCGACTCCCCGCCGGCGCGCCCGGCCGGATCGACGGTGAGCCGCGCGTGCGTCTGCAGCACGCGATCGCGCAGGCCGGCGTGTGCGATCTCGCGGGTGCATTTCGCCTGTGGCACGGTGGGGCGGTCGGGGTGCTGATGGGCGGCGGCCCGCACGAGCTTCCTGAGCGCTACGACGCGGGTGACCCAATGCGCCTGTTGGCGCCCGGCATGCCCGTGCTGCTCGTGCACGGCAGCGCCGATCAGACCGTCTCGATCGAGTTCAGCCGCCGCTACGAGCGCGCCGCGCGCGCAGCCGGCGGTGAGGTCGAGCTCGTCGAGATCGCGGGCGAGGACGGCGCTCATCGGGCGCACATCGATCCACGTGGAGCCGCCTGGGCGGCTGTGACGAGCCGGCTGCAGACAGCGCGTCCGATCCCGCTCCGGTCCTGACCGCCGCCCCAGCCGGGATGTCGCCGAGGCGTTCGCGCGGTCGTATAGGGGTCATTCCGCCGATTTCGCCAGCTGGACTCTCAAGATCGGACGACCGAACAACCGATCCCCCGGGTGTGAGCCTTGTGCGGATCCATTGCTACGGCTGCGGCGGCACCGTCTCCGTCGAGGAAGGCGCGATGGCGCGGGGTCTTGGGCGCGCGGGCTGGGCGGTCGCGGGCGGCGAGACATTCTGCCCGAGCTGCGCGAGCGAGCGCAGACTGAGCCCGGCGGGCGATCCTGCGGCAGCGACGGACACGGCGGCGACAGGTCCGGCAGCGACAGGCCCGGCCGGGAACGGCGCAGCGGAGATCGGGCCCCACCAGTCGCTCGAACAGTTTCCTGTGAGCGCCGCGCTCGGCGAGAGTCGCGGCCCGCGCGCCTGGCGGCTGATGCGGGCGAGCTTCAGCGTGCTCCGCGGGGATCCTCAGCTGCTCGTGTTTCCGGCAGTCTCGCTGGCGTTGACGATCATCCTCGCGGGCCTTACGGCCGCGATCTCGCTGCCGGGCTCCGGAGCGGGCGCAGCTGGCGGTGCCGGTGCCGCGCGAGGTACGCGCGATGCTGTGTTCATCGCGGGCATCGTGGTTGCCTATCCGATCACGTTCGTTTCGCTGTACTGCGGCGTGGCGCTCGCGGCTGTGCTCGCCGGCCGCCTGGACGGCGAGCCGCTGACGGCGCACGATGGTTGGATGGCGGCCCGCGAACGGATCGGGATCATCGCCGCGTGGACGATGCTGGTGTGCACGGTCGGGGCCGTGCTGCGAGTGATCGAGCGCTACGTGCCGCTGGGCGCCAGGATCCTGGTCGCGCTTCTGCAGCTCTCTTGGGCGTTGGCGACGATGTTCGCGGTCCCGGTGCTGGCGTATGAGAATCTAGGGCCGCGCGAGACGCTACGGCGGTCGAGGACGATCTTCCAGCAGCGCTGGGGGACCCAGCTCGGCGGGATCGTCGGTATCAACCTGGCGAGCGTGCTGCTGTATATACCGTTCGTGATCCTGCTGTTCGTCGGGATCAGCGCGGCCGGCTCGTCCACCGCGATAGCGGGCGTGCTGATCGTCCTTGGCAGCTCAGGCCTGCTCGGCGTGGTCGCCGTGCAGATCGCGCTCGACCAGATCTTCAGGGTGTTCGTGTATCGCAACGCGGTCGGACTGGACACCACGAGCGGGCCGTTCTCGCAAAGCGATCTGCAGGCGCCGTTCGCACGCCGGCGCTGGCGCTAGGCGCAGTAGGACTCGGCGAGCGCGACCAGCAGGCGCACGCCGTAGCCCGAGGCGCCCTTGCCGACGTAGGCGCGGTCGAGATCCCACGCCGAGCCGGCGATGTCCAGGTGCGCCCACGGCGTGTCGCCGACGAAGTTAGACAGGAACGTCCCGCCGATGATCGTGCCGGCCTTGCGCGCTTCCGGCGCGTTATCCAGGTCGCCGTAGCGCCCCTTGAGCAGCTCGGCGTACTCCTCGTGCAGCGGTAGGCGCCAGACGATCTCGCCGCTCTGCTCGCCGGCGTCGGCGATCCGTCCTGCGAGCTCGTCGTCGTTGCTCATCACGCCGGCGTACGTGGAGCCGAGCGCGACGATCACCGCGCCGGTCAGCGTCGCGAGGTCGACGATCCGCTCTGCTCCCTGGGCGACCGCGTGGCACAGGCAGTCCGCCAGCACGAGCCGGCCCTCCGCGTCGGTGTTGTTGACCTCGATCGTCTTACCGTTCGCGGCCGTCACGATGTCCCCCGGCTTGACCGCCCGCCCGCTCGGCAGGTTCTCGGTCGCGCCCACGACCGCGATCAGCTTCACTCGCCAGCTTCAGGCGTGCGATCGCGGAGACCGCCTCGACGACCGCGGCGCCGCCCGACATGTCGAACTTCATCTCCGCCATTTTCGCCCCCGGCTTTAGCGAGATGCCGCCGCTGTCGAACGTAACCGCCTTGCCGACGAACCCGAGCGTCGGGCCGCTCGCCGAGCCGTCGTATCGCATCGTGATCAGCGCAGGCTCCTGCTCGGAGCCCTGGGCGACCGCGGCGAACGCACCCATGCCGCGGGCGCGGATGCTCTCCAGCCCCTCGACCTCGACAGACAGGCCATCGAGCTCGGCGCCCATCGCTGTGGCGTACTCGGCCAGCGCCGTCGGGGTCAGGTCGTTGGCCGGCCGGTTCTGCAGGTCGCGGGCGCGGTTGGCGGCCTCGGCGACGAGCGTGGCGCTGTAGACGGCGCCCTCGAGCCCGTCCGCTCCGGCGAGCAGCAGGCGCTCGAGATGCTTCGGCGGCTGCCCTCCAGCCGCGTCGCCGTCGGTGGGAGCGGACTTGAAGCGCTCGAAGCTGTAGTCACCGAGGATCGTGCCCTGCACGATCGCCGCCGCGATCGCGCCATCGCCCTCCGCCGGGATCTCCCAGCACAGCGCGCGCGTCGAGATCTCGCGGGCTCGCGCTCCCACGGCCGCGGCGATCACGCGGGCGCGCTCGGCGGTGAAGTCTGCACGTGGCCCGAGGCCGACGAGCAGCCAGCGGCGAGCGTCGGCGTGGGCGAGCGCCAGCGCCTTGAACGAGCGGCGCGCCTCGCCCGAGGCGAGCAGCTCTGCGAGCGCGGCCGGCGAACCGGCGGGCGGCTGCTCGCCGTCGAACACGCCGATCGCGAGCGTGTCGGCGTCGCTGTCCGCTGCGTGCTGGTCGGTGCTCGAAACGTCCATCGGCCGGGCACGATATCCGGCTGGGCGCCGATCCGCCCGTGCGCCCGGGCGATCGCGGGCCGTCCACTACCATTCTCGATCTCCCTTCCAGTCTCCCTCTCTGTCTTTCTTCCTGTCAGCGATCCATAGGAGAAGAGCCGCCTTCATGCCCAAGACCGTGATCCTTGCCAGCGCGCGAACCCCCGTCGGCAAGATGGGCGGCGGCCTGTCCTCACTCGATGCCACCGAGCTCGGCGGGCTGGCGATCAACGCGGCGCTCGAGCGCGCGGGGGTCGAGCCGGAGCAGGTCGACCACGTTGTGATGGGCCAGGTACTGCAGGCCGGTCAGGGGCAGATTCCCTCGCGCCAGGCGCAGATCAAGGGGGGCATCCCCAAGGAGGTCTCCTCGGAGACAATCAACAAGGTGTGCGCGTCGGGACTGCGCGCGTCGGTGATCCTCGACCAGGCGATCCGCGCGGGCGACGTGCAGGTCGGCGTCGGCGGCGGCATGGAGTCGATGTCGAAGGCTCCGTATCTGCTCCCGCAGGCGCGCTTCGGCTACCGCATGGGCGACGCGACGATGCTCGACGCGATGGTCCACGACGGGCTCACGAACCCGTTCTCCGGCAAGCAGATGTTCGTCGAGGCGACAGAGATCGGCGAGGAGCTCGAGATGACGCGTGCCGACCTCGACCGCTGGGCGCTGCGCTCGCACGAGCTCGCGCTGAAGGCAACCGACGAGGGCCGGCTCGCCGAGGAGATCGTGCCCGTGACGGTGAAGGGTCGCAAGGGAGACACGGTGGTCGAGATCGATGAGGGTCCACGCCGGGACACATCGCTTGAGAAGCTCGCTTCGCTGCCCGGCCTGGTCGGCAAGGAGGGCTCGCACACGGCCGGCAACTCCCCGGGCGTCAACGACGGCGGCGGCGCGCTCGTGCTCGCGGAGGAGGGCTGGGCGAGCGCCAACGGCAAGCAGGTACTTGCCGAGATTGTCGCCCACGCCCAGAGTGCTAACGACTTTGCGTACCTGGCGACCACTCCCGCGAGCGCCGCGAAGAAGGCACTCGAGAAAGCCGGCCTGCAGCCTGGTGACATCGACGTGTGGGAGATCAACGAGGCGTTCGCGTCGGTCACGCTGAACTCAATCCGCATGCTCGGGATCGACGAGGACCGCGTCAACGTGAACGGCGGAGCGGTTGCGCTCGGCCATCCGATCGGCGCCTCCGGCGCGCGCATCCTCGGCAGCCTCGTGCTCGAGCTGCGTCGGCGCGGCGGCGGCTACGGCTGCGCGGCGATCTGCTCGGGCGGAGGGCAGGGCGACGCGGTGATCGTCAACGTCCGGTGACTGAGTCCGGCAGCGGCGCCGGAGGATCGGCGAACGGTCGTCTGCGCGGCGCCGCGTTCTTCGATCTCGACAAGACGCTGATGGCCGGCTCCTCGGGCGTGTTCTTCGCTCGCGCCGCCTACGAGACGGGGATGATCTCGCGCCGGCGCCTGGCGCGAGATCTGTATGAGAACCTGCGTTTTCGTCTGCGCGGCTCGACCGACGACCGCGCCGACGACGTGCGCAGGCGGGTCGGCGAAATGATCGCCGGAGTGCCCGTGCGCGACCTCGCACGCCTGACTCCGCGTGTCCTGTCGGGCGTGCTGCCGCGCCTGTACCCGGAGATGCTCGAGCGCGCGTACGCCCACCAGGACGCCGGCGTGCCGGTCTACATCCTGACCGCGGCCTCGCAGGAGATGGCCGACCTGCTCGCGCGCGTGCTGTCGTTCGACGGCGGTCTGGGCTCGCGCTCGGAGATCGTCGACGGCCGCTACACGGGCCGGCCGGCCGGCCCGTTCAACTACCGCGAGGGCAAGGTGCTCTCGATGCGCGAGGTGGCCGAGCGAGACGCGATCGACCTGCAGGCCTCCTACGCGTACTCGGACTCCGAGTCGGATCTGCCGATGCTGCGCGCCGTCCGCCACGCCGTCGTCGTCAATCCCGACGCCGCGCTGCGCCGGATCGCGACCGCGGAAGGATGGGAGGTGGTCGAGCTCGATCGGCTCGGCCGCCGTCTGAAGCTGCTGGCCGCGCTCGGCGCCGGGACCGCGCTGTGGTCGCTCGCGCGTATGGTGCTCGAGCGGGAACGGCCACAGCAGCGGCGGATCGCGCGGCCGACCGCGAGCGGCGCGCGCGCCATACAATCCCGGTCCTCCGGACCTCGCGGTGGCCTTCGCGGCGCGCGCGGCCGGCTCATTCGACGATGACGCCAGCAACCCCTCTCACCCAGAGCAAGATCCGCGTCGTCGTCGCCAAGCCCGGCCTCGACGGCCATGACCGTGGCGCGAAGATCATCGCTCGCGCGCTGCGCGACGCGGGCATGGAGGTGATCTACACCGGCTTGCACCAGACCCCCGAACAGATCGTCGAGACGGTCATCCAGGAGGACGCCGACGCTGTCGGGCTGTCGATCCTGTCCGGTGCGCACATGACGCTCGTGCCGCGGGTCGTCGAGCTGCTGCGCGAGCAGGGAATCGAGGACGTCGTGATCACGGTCGGCGGCACGATCCCAGCAGAGGACATCCCGGAGCTCAAGAGCCTGGGCGTCGCCGAGGTGTTCACCCCCGGGGCTCCCACACAGGCGATCGTCGATTTCATCCGCGGCGCTGTCGTCGCTCGCTAGATGAGCTGTCCTGTCGCATATGTCTTTCGCCACGAAACTGATTGACTCGTCAGTCAACCGCGTGAACGGGTAGGATTCACGTTACTTAGACCCAAGGAGAAGCCGACTCAATGAAGATATGCGTCCTGGTGAAGGAGGTTCCGGACGCCGCCGTCGAGAAGAGGATCGACCCCTCGACGGGGCGTATGGACCGCAGCGGCGAGAAGAACCTCAACCCGTATGACACGCACGCCATCGAGGCGGCGATGCAGATCAAGGAGGGCGGCGCGGTGCCGGTCGAGGAGATCGTCGCCGTGACGATGGGCCCCGACAGCGCGGTCCGCGCGCTGCACAAGGCGGTCTCGCTCGGGGCCGATCGCTCCGTTCACCTGTCAGACGAGGTGGTGGCCGGCTCTGATGTCGCGGCGACGGGCTATGCCCTGGCCAAGACGTTGCAGCGCGAGAGCCCCGATCTGGTGCTGCTCGGACAGCAGTCTGACGACGGCGAGTGCTACACGATCGGCGCGGTCGTGGCCGAGCACCTCGGCATGCCGTCGCTGACACAGGTGATCAAGATGGACATCGACGCCGAAGCGCTTCGTTGCGAGCGCCAGGCCGAGTACGGCTACGACACCGTGCAGATCAAGCTGCCGGCGGTGATCTCGGTCGGCGACGCGATCAACGAGCCGCGCTATCCGTCGCTGAAGGCGATCATGGGCGCGAAGAAGAAGCCGCTCGACGCCGTGACTGCGAGCGACGTCGAGATCGACGCCGCGAAAGTCGGTGGCGAGAACTCCGCCGCCCAGTGGGTCGCCGCGAAGGCGCCGCCCGCAAAGGCCGCCGGGGAGATCATCGAGGACGAGGACACCGGCGAGACGGTCGAGAAGATCGTCGCCTGGCTCGACGAGAGGAAGCTGATCTGAGATGGCGAACATCCTGGTTTACGCGCTGCACTACGACGGCGCGATCAACAAGAACTCCCTCGGCGCCGTCTCCGAGGGCGCCAAGCTCGCGGCCGAACTCGGCGGCGAGGCGCACGCGCTGCTGCTCGGCGAGAACGTTCCGCAGGAGCTGGCGGCAACGCTCGGCAACTACGGTGCCAAGAAGGTGCTCGTCGCCAACGGTCCGGATGGGCTCGCGCAGCCGCTGGTCGACGCGATGGCCAAGGCGATCACCGACGGTGGCTACTCCTACGCGCTGTTCGGCGGCGGCCTGCTCGGCTTCGAGATCGGCGCCGGCCTGGCCGCACGACTCGGTGCGGGCGTGGCGATGGAGATCACAGCTGTGCGCGCCGAGGGTGGCGAGCTGATCGCCGAGCGCCCGATCCTCGGCGATTCGGCGATCTCGGAAATCAAGTACCGCTCTGAGGTCGGGATCATCATCGGCCGCCTGAACGCGTTCGAGATCCGCGAGACCGGCAGCGGCGATGCCCCGGTCGAGCAGCTCGACTTCGAGCTCAGCGCCCAGGCGCAGCAGGCGACGATGGTCACGCGTGGCGAACAGCGCGGCGCGGACGTCGACATCGAGGGCGCGAGCGTACTCGTCGCCGGCGGTCGCGGGCTGGGCAAAGCCGAGGGCTTCCAGCTGGCCGAGGACCTCGCGGCTGCGTTCGGTGGCAACGCCGCCGTCGCCGCGACCCGCGCGGTCGTGGATGCCGGCTGGTATCCGTACGCCGCGCAGATCGGGCAGACGGGCAAGACGGTTTCGCCGAAGCTGTATCTCGCGGCGGGAATCTCCGGGGCGATCCAGCACAAGGTCGGGATGCAGAGCTCGGAGAACATCGTCGCGATCAACAAGGACGCCAACGCGCCGATCTTCGAATTCTCCGACCTCGGCATCGTCGGCGACCTGAACAAGATCCTGCCCAAGCTGACCGAGGCAGTGAAGGCGAAGAAGGAGAGCTGAAAGTGAGCGGCCACGGCTCGAACAATGGGAGCGTCGCGCCCGCGGCGTTCCCACCGCCGGTCGACTCGCGCAAGGAGTTCGTCAAGCGCGGGCTCGACCCCGAGGACGAGCTGATCGAGGTCGGCGTGGCGATCGTCGGCGGCGGCACCGCGGGCTTGTCCTGCGCGAACCGCCTGCTGCAGCTGCTGGCCGACGATGCGGAGACGATGGAGCGCCTCGGCGAAGTGCCGGTCGCGGTGGTCGAGAAGGCCAAGACGTGCGGCGGGCACAACTTGTCGGGCGCGGTCATGCGCCCCGCGGCGCTGGAAGAGCTGTTTCCGGAGATGAGCCGCGAGGACTGGCGCAAGGAGGGCTTCGCGTATGGCGAAGTCACCAAGGAGGCCGTGTACCTGACGCCGTCGGCGAGAACCAAGATTCGCATCCCGACGCCGCCGAACTTCAAGAACCACGGCAACGAGGTGATCTCCGTCTCGGCGATGGCGCGCTTCCAGCAGCGCCAGGCGGAAGAGGCCGGCGCGTACATCCTGACCGAGACCTCCGCCACCCAGCTGATCGTCGAGGACGGCCGCGTCGTCGGCGTGCGCTCCGGCGACAAGGGCCGCGGCAAGGACGGCGAGCCGCTCGGCAACTTCGAGCCCGGCACCGACATCAAGGCGCACGCGACGGTGCTCGCGGAGGGCTGCTGGGGCCACATCACCGGGGCGGCGATCAAGGAGTTCGACCTCGGTGACGCGCGCGAACCGCAGGTCTGGGAGCTCGGCGTCAAGGAGGTCTGGAAGGTCCCCAAGCCGCTCGACCGCGTGATCCACACGATCGGCCCGTGGCCGCTGAAGCTGTCGGCCAAGTACGGGCAGATCGGCGGCACGTGGCTGTACCCGATGAAGGACGAGAAGACCGGCGAGGATCTCGTCTCGATCGGCTTCGTGATCGACCTCGAGTACGCCGACGCGACGACCTCGGCGCACGACCTGCTGCAGAAGTTCAAGCTGCACCCGCTCGTCAAGGGCATCCTCGCCGGCGGCGAGCGCGTCGCCTGGGGTGCGAAGGCGCTGCCCGGCGGCGGCTACTGGTCGATGCCGAAGCTGTCGATGCCCGGAGCGCTGCTGGTCGGCGACGCGGGCGGGATGGTCGACACGGTCGCGCTGAAGGGCGTGCACCACAGCGTCATGTCGGGCAAGCTGGCGGCCGAGTCGATCTACGCGGCGCTCGTGCGCGGCGAGTCCTCGTTCGAGTCATACGAGCAGGCGATCGAGGACTCGAGCGTCGGCAAGGAGCTCTACCAGGAGCGCAACACGCGCCAGCCGTTCCAGAAAGGCTTCGTGCTCGGCGCTCCGCTGGTCAACCTCGCGATCGCCACCAAGGGCAAGCTGCCGCCCGGACGCCTGTCCTGGCATCGCAACGACGCGATGGGAATGTTCGTCGGCAAGACGAAGGACAGCTATCCCAAGCCTGACGGCAAATACACCTTCGACAAGCTGTCCTCGGTGTTCATCACCGGAAACGCCACGCGCGACGACGCGCCGAACCACATCCGCGTGCAGAAACACGTCCCGCGCGAGATTGCGGAGACGTGGCGCTGGATGTGCCCGGCCGGTGTGTACGAGATACCCGACGACGCACCGGAGCACGGCGACGTCGACGTGATCGTCAACTACACCAACTGCGTGCAGTGCGGCGCGATCACCGCCAAGGGCGGCCGGTTGACGACGCCCGAGGGCGGCGACGGGCCGCTCTACCAGATCACCTGAGCGAGCGCGCCGCCCGCCTGTGCCCGCGGCTACCTGAGCCCGCGCGGCTGCCCGGGCCCGCGCGCCCGCCTGTGCCCGCGCAGATAGCTGCGCAGGCCGAGGATCGTCCCCGACTGGGCGCCGAGGAACCGCGCCCAGTCGAGCCTCCGCTGCGTCAGCGCTCGCACGAGCTGGGCGGGACCCGGTTTCGTGCTCGTCCCGATCGCGAACGCCCACACGAGGAACAACGGCCGTCGCCAGGCGGGCAGGTACTCGAGGATTGCGAGCGTCTCGTTGTGCGTCGCATCGCGCAGTTCACGCGAGCTGAACCTGCGTGAGTCATCGACACGCGGCTCGGGATGGTGGTCGACGGCGATGCTCGGGTCGAAAACGATGCGATAACCGAGCCGACGCAGCGTCAGGCACAGCGCCAGCTCCCAGTGATGCTCGGTGCCGACGCCGATCAACCGCCCGTCGAAGCGGATGCTCCGCAGCAGCGCTCCCCTGACGCTGAGGTTGGCGCCCTTCAGCACATCGACGTCCCGTGGCGGTCCGACGCCCAGGTGGTGGTTGCCGGTCACGCGGCCGAACAGGCCGATCGTGCCGACCGTGCGCTCGGCGCCGTCTCTCAGCCGGCCCTGTTTGTAGATCCAGTCGCGCCCTCCGACAGCGGCGATCTGCGCGTCACCCTGATACGCAGCCTCGATCCGCGCCAGCCAGTCGGGGTGCGGTGCAGCGTCGTCGTCCGTCAGCGCCACGACATCGCCGGTCGAGACGTCGCTGCCGGCGTTCATCGCCGCGATCACCCCCGCCCGCTCGACGAGCACGAGGCGCACCGGCTGCGTGTAGGAGCGCACGACCGCCTGGCCGGCCATGTCCTCGCGACGAACGACGACCAGGATCTCCGCGGCCGGCGTCTGCTGGCGAACGAGCGCGTCGAGGCATCGGCCTAGGCTCTCCGGGCGCTTGTACGTCGGGACGACCACCGATATCCGCACCGCCGTATCCTTACATGGGGTCCTTGCCGCTCAAGGGCCCAGACGGTGAAGTGCGAAACATGTGCGCGGGGGTCGTGTTAGGACAGTCATGAGGCTGATGTCTTCCATGTGGATGCCCGGCCGCCGCCAGTTTCGGCGTGCGGCGCTGCTCCTCGGCTGCGCGCTTGCCGGGTCGATCGGCGCCGGCGCCGTCCCGGCCGCAGCGCATACGCCGGGCGGGGTCTCGAGCGCCGGCGCGAATGCGTCGAACGCCTCGGGCGGGGCCGTTCCGCCCGGCACGTCGGCCATGCTGCAGCAGTGCCTTGCGACCGGCGGCCAGACGGAACGCTCGGCCACGCTTGCCGGTGAAATGACCGCGATTGTGGGCACGGCGCGGATGGAGATGCGGATCAACCTCGTAGAGAAGCTCCCCGGGGAAAGCGAATACCGCGTCGTGAGTGCCCCCGGCCTCGGCGCATGGCGGTTCTCCGCTCCCGGCGTGAAGCTGTTCACGTCGATCAACCACGTGACAAACCTGTCCTCGCCGGCACTCTACAAGGGCGCGATCCGCTTTCGCTGGCTGAACGCGAAGGGCCACGTGATCAAGGTCGAGGAACTGCGCACGCCCCGCTGCGAACAGCCGGCCGTCGCCTTGATGACCGCCCCCGCGACCTAGCCCGCTAGAATCGAGCGACGATGAAGGCCAAGATCCACCCGACCTATGCCGCCGCACACGTACGCTGCACCTGCGGCAACGAGTTCATCACGCGCGCTACACGCGACGAGTTGCACGTCGAGGTGTGCTCCAACTGCCACCCGTTCTACACGGGCAGGCAGAAGCTGATGGACACCGGCGGACGCGTCGAGCGCTTCCAGCGCCGGGTCGCCAAGGGCCGCCTGCAAACGGCCCAATCCCGGTCCGCACAGTAGTCCGATGTCCGACCGTCTGGCCGCCGAGCGATCGGAGATCGGCCGGCCGTCCGGTGTGTCGGCCGTGAACACGCCGACCGCCGATCCTGCCGCGGCACCGGGCACGCCCACAGCTTCGGCAACCTCCGCCGCGCCCGGGGAGGTCGCCGCGCCCGCCGTACGGGTCGAGGAGAACGGTCAGCTTGACGCCCAACGCGACGCTCCCGTCGGTGGACAGGCGGTGCTCGAGGGCGTGATGATGCGCGGTGTCTCCAACTGGGCGGTGGCGGTTCGCAAGCCGAGCCCCGAGCAGTTGCTCGAGGGCGAGCGCTCGCCAGAGGAGGCGGCACTTGGCGAGATCGAGGTCAAAGCGTGGCCGCTGGACTCGGCGATGAAGCGCCACCGCGTGCTGCGGCTGCCGATCATCAGGGGCGTCGTCGCGCTCGGCGGCTCGATGGCGATCGGCTTTCGCGCGCTCGAGGTCTCGGCCAACGCGCAGCTGCCGCCCGAAGAGGCCGAGCACGCCGAGCAGGGGCAGGAGCAGGAGGAGCAGGAGATCCCGCGCGCGGTGTGGGTTGGCACGGTCGTGGTCGCGGTCGCGCTGGCGGTCGTGCTGTTCTTCGTGATCCCCGTTGGGCTGACCAGCCTGATCAAGGGCCAGCTCAACTCCTCGGTGCTGTTCTGGATCGTCGAGGGAATCGTGCGCACGGCGCTGTTCCTCGGCTACATGCTGCTGCTCTCGCGCGTGCGTGATCTAAGGCGAGTATTCGAGTACCACGGCGCTGAGCACAAGACGATCTCTTGCTTCGAGGCCGGGCTCCCGCTCACCCCGCCGAACGCGCAGCGCTTCTCGCGGCTGCACCCCCGCTGCGGGACCAGCTTCCTGCTCGTGGTGATGATCGTCGCGATCTTCGTGTTCGCCCCGATCGGCCTGCCGGCGTGGTACTGGCTGGTGGCGACGCGCATCCTCGGCGTGCCGCTGATCGCTGGCATCTCCTTCGAGCTGATCAAGTACGCGGGGCGTAACCGCAGCAGGCGGTGGGTGCGCGCGGTGATGTGGCCAGGTCTGAAGCTGCAGCTGCTGACCACGCGCGAGCCGGACCTCGAGCAACTCGAGGTGGCGATCGCGGCGCTCGAGGCGGTGCTCGCGCGGGAGACGCCAGGAGAGCTCTCCGCGGCGGACCTGCTGGGCGTCGAGGTCGTGGCCTAACCGTTCAACCCAGCGCGACCGAGGTCAGCGCGTCGCCTGAGCCGCGAGCGGGACGAGCTGCTCGACTAGCTGGCCCCAGCCTGCCTTCACGCGCTCGAGAGGCATCTCGCGGCCCTCACGCAGATACAGGAAGTAGTCGACACCGAGGCACGCGAGCAGCGCCTCGGCCAGGTACTCGGCGTCGCAGTCGGCGTTCGCCTGCCGCAGCAGCAGCGTCATGTGCAGCCGGTAGACGCCATACGGGGGGGAGCTGAAGCGCGCCGGGCCCACCTCAGCGGCGGCCAGTACCTCCGCGTGGTCGGCAAGCAGGTCCATGCGCGCCTCACCGAAGGCGACCAGGCGCTGCAGCGGCGGCGCGCCCGGGCCGAGCGGCGGCTCGCCGCGGATGAACCCTTCCTGGAAGGCGCTCTCGCGCTCGCTGAGCACGGCCAGCGCGAGCGCCGCGCGCGAGCCGAAGCGGCGAAACAGCGTCCCCTTGCCGACGCCGGCGGCCTCGGCAATGTCGTCCATCGACACGCATGCCGCTCCGCGCTCGGCGAACAGCCGCTGCGCGGCACACAGGATGCGCTCACGGTTGCGCGCAGCGTCCGCGCGCTCGCCGGAGTCGCCTTCGATCAGCGGGAGGTCGATCAGCGGTAGCTCGAGATGTGCCTCCATACACACAAGCATACTAAGTGGACTTCGGTCCGGTTATGTGCTAGCTTAGTTCGTAGAGCAAACGGACCGCAGTCCGAAATCCAATGACAAGGAGCCAAAGATGAGCACAGCCACCACCCAGCCGATCGCCACCGGGACCTGGAAGATCGACACGGTCCATTCGCACATCGGCTTTGCTGTCAAGCACATGGTCGTATCGACGTTCCGCGGGCGCTTCGAGGACTACGACGGCGCGCTCGTCGCAGGCGAGGACGGAGCGCCTCGCCTGCAGGGCTCGGTGAACGTGGATTCGATCATCGTCAAGGACGAGAACCTTGCCGGCCACCTCAAATCCGCAGACTTCTTCGACAGCGAGCACTACCCGCAGATCCGCTTCGTCTCCGACGAGCTGGCTGTCGCGGACGGCGGCGAGCTCGAGGTGCAGGGCGAGCTCACGATCAAGGACCGTACGCACCGCGTGACCGCTCGTGGGAGCGTCAGCGGGCCGCACGTGGACATCGCCGGCAGCGACAAGCTCGGCGTCGAGCTGGAGGCGATCATCGACCGGCGCGAGTACGGCCTCGAGTGGAACGCACCACTGCCGAAGGGCGGATTCGCGCTCGACAACGACGTCAGGCTCCAGGTTTCGCTGGAGCTCGTCAGGGAGGCCTAGCGGCGATGAAGGTCCTCGGCCTGTCGGGCAGCCTGCGCAACGACTCCCACAACACCCGCCTGCTGGCCGGGGCGCGCGCCCTGCTGCCGGCCGGGGTCGAGCTGGTCGTGTTTGACCGGCTCGCCGAGATCCCGCCGTACAGCGAGGACGATGAGCACGAGGCACCGCCGGCGGTCGCTGCCCTGAGGGCGGCGATCGCCGATGTGGACGCCGTCCTTGTGGCGACACCCGAGTACAACGCCTCGATCCCCGGCACGCTGAAGAACGCGCTCGACTGGGTCTCGCGCCCGATCGCCGACACGCCGCTGCGGGGCAAGCCCGCGGCGGTCATCGGCGCGAGCACAGGCCTGTTCGGCGCCGTGTGGGCCCAGGCAGAGACACGCAAGGTACTGAGCACGATCGGCGCGCAGGTCCTCGACCGCGAGCTGCCGATCGGCCAGGCCGACGAGGCGCTCGGCGCCGACGGGCTGCCGCGCGAGCGGGCGGCCGTTGAGGAGCTGTCGGCCACGCTCGACGAGCTGCTCGAGCTGGCCGCTCCGAGTCGCGTCGCGGCCTGACGCCGGGCGGCGGGTCGGTCGGAGGTCCTTGTACGCTCGGACGATGATCGAACAGCTCGTTGAGCAGATCGAGACGCGCTTCGCGGAGCTGGGGGCGCAGATGACCGACCCCGAGGTGATCTCCGACCGCGAGCGCTATGCGGAAGTCGGACGTGCTTACAGCCAACTGGAGCCCGCGGCGAAGCTCGCGGGCGAATGGCGTCACGCCCAGGACGACGCGGCCGGCGCCGAGGAGCTGCTGTCGGAGATCGGCGAGGACGCAGAGATGCGCGAGGAGCTCGGTGACGCGCGCCGGCGGATCGAGGAGCTCGAAGAGCAGATCCGGATGGCGATGGTCGAGCGCGACCCCAACGACGACAAGAGCGTGATCGTCGAAATCCAGGGCGGCGCTGGGGGAGACGAGGCCGGGCTGTGGGCCGGCGACCTGTACCGGATGCTCGTGCGCTACGCCGAGCGTCGCGGCTGGCAGGCCGAGCCGCTGGACATCGGCGACGGCAAGTACACGTTTGCGATCAAGTCGTCCCACCCGCCCGGATCCCACCCGCCTGACGGCGCCTACTCGGTGTTCAAGTTCGAGGGCGGAACGCACCGTGTCCAGCGCGTGCCGCAGACGGAGTCCCAAGGCAGGATCCACACCTCGACGGCGACCGTCGCGGTGCTGCCGGAGGCCGAAGACGTGGACGTTCACATCGATCCCAACGATCTGCAGATCGACGTGTATCGCTCCTCCGGGCCCGGCGGGCAGTCGGTCAACACGACCGACTCAGCCGTGCGCATAACGCACAAACCGTCCGGGATCGTGGTCTCGATGCAGGACGAGAAGTCCCAGCTGCAGAACCGCGAGAAGGCGCTGCGCGTGCTGCGCGCGCGGCTGTACGAGCAAGCGCTCGCCGAACAGCAGGCGGAGACGGCCGCCGACCGCCGCTCGCAGGTCGGCACCGGTGACCGCGCGGAGAAGATCCGCACCTACAACTACGGCGAGCGACGCGTAACCGACCACCGGATCAAGCTGACCGTGCACAACCTCGACCAGGTGCTCGAAGGCGAGCTGGACGAGCTGACGGCTGGGCTGCAGGCCGACGAGAAGCGCGTGCGCCTGGAGGCGCAGGCGACCGCCTGAGCAGCCGATGCACAACACGCTCGACACCGGCACGCCGGCCCGCGACGCGCTCGACAGCGCGATTACGGCGATCGCCGCGGCAGGCTGCGAAACGCCTCGCTTGGACGCCGAACTGCTGCTCGCGCACGTCCTCGATGTTGGCCGCGAGCAGCTGATCTCGAACCCCGAGCTGGTCGTGCGGGGCGACGCCGTGCGCGCGTTCCAGGACGCCGTCAAACGTCGGGCGCTTGAGCGTGAGCCGGTCGCCTACATCATCGGGCGACGCGGCTTTCGACGGCTGGAGTTGTCGGTCGACCGTCGCGCGCTGATCCCGCGCCCGGAGACCGAGCTGTTGGTCGAGACTGGCCTCGGGCTGGGCGCCGGTGCGCGCGTCCTCGATCTCGCGACCGGCAGCGGCGCGGTCGCGCTCGCGCTCAAGGACGAGCGCCCCGACCTCGATATCAGCGCCAGCGACGTCAGCGAGCGCGCGCTCGAGCTCGCACGCCGCAACGGCGTGCACCTGCAGCTGCAGGTGCACTGGCTGCACGCCGATCTGCTCATCGGTGTGCCCGACAGCTTCGACGCGATCCTCGCCAACCTGCCCTACGTGGCCGAGCACGACCGTGCGCAGCTTGCCCCGGAGATCCTTCGCCACGAGCCGCTCGACGCGCTGTTCGCGGGGCCTGACGGCCTATCGGCGATCCGCCCGCTGTTGGCCCAGTTGGCCGACCGGGAGCGTGTGCGGCTGATCGCGCTGGAGGTAGGCGCCGGCCAGGCAGCGGACGTCGCCGAGCTCGCCCACGGAGCGGGCTTTGACGCGATACGCTGCGAACGAGATCTCGCTGGGGTCCAGCGGGTCGTCGTCGCGGAAAGGCATCGGTGATGGACGCGAATATCGGCGAGCAGCAGGTCAGGAGCCTCGAAGACTGCGTGGCCGGGGGCGGTGTGGCCGTATTCCCGACGGACACCGTGTACGGCGTCTGCTGCGACCCCGACAACGAGCAGGCCGCAAGACGTCTGTACGAGCTCAAGGGCCGCCCGGCGGCGCGTCCCGCCGCCGTCATGTTCTTCGTCCTCGACCGTGCCCTCAGCGCGCTGCCGGACCTCACCGACAGCGAACGCGCGGCGCTCGAAGTCCTGCTGCCCGGCCCGCTGACGCTGCTGCTGAGCAACAGGACGCCTCGCTTTGCCTCCGCTTGCCGGACGGACCCCTCGACGCTAGGCCTGCGGGTTCCGCGGCTGTCGGCCAGTCTGCAGGCGCTGAGCTCGTTGGAGCGCCCGCTGATGCAGTCGAGCGCCAACATGTCTGGGCAGCCCGACGCGCGTGTGCTGGCCGACGTTCCCCAGAGCCTGCGCGACGGCGCCGACCTGGTGCTCGACGGTGGCGAGCTGCCGGGCATGCCCTCGACGGTGATCGACCTGCGCGATTACGGCGCCGAGCGGCGCTGGCACGTCCTGCGCGAGGGAGCGCTGCCGCGCAGCGCCGCGCAGGAGATGCTCGGCTCGCTCAGCTGAGACGGCGCGCCATACGGCGCTGTTGGATCGGCGGTCGTCGTGTGTCCTGCGCGCGCCCCGCATGGGTGATAGCCTCGGGATAGCTGCCGCGACTGGCGCCTGAGGTGGAAGTGACCACCGGGGAGCGGCCAGCGAACCCGCCGCGCGCCTGGGCACAACAGTCCTCATCGCCCGTCCAAGGAGAGCGCCGTGTCCGAGCTCAGTCCCGACTACTTCAACCGTCCTCTCGCCGAGGTCGATCCCGAGATCGCCGAGGTTCTGCGCGGCGAGCTCGAGCGTGAGCAGAGCACGCTGGAGATGATCGCCTCGGAGAACTTCGTTCCGCGCGCCGTGCTCGAGTGCCAGGGCTCGGTTCTGACGAACAAGTACGCCGAGGGTTACCCAGGGCGCCGCTACTACGGCGGCTGCGAGTGGGTCGACATCTCCGAGCAGCTCGCGATCGACCGCGCGAAGGCGCTGTTCGGGGCCGAGCACGCGAACGTCCAGCCGCACTCCGGCGCGCAGGCCAACACGGCCGTCTACCACGCGCTGCTGCAACCCGGCGAGACGATCATGGGGCTGTCGCTGGCGCACGGCGGCCATCTGACGCACGGGATGAAGATCAACGCTTCGGGGCGCCTGTACGACATTGCCGCCTACGAGGTCGACCGCGAGAGCAGCATGATCGACATGGACGAGGTCGCTCGGATCGCGCGCGAGCGGCGCCCGAAGCTGCTGTTGGCGGGCTGGTCGGCATATCCGCGTCAGCTCGACTTCGCGCGCTTTAAGGAAATCGCGGATGAGGTCGGGGCGCTGCTGATGGTCGATATGGCCCACTTCGCCGGGCTCGTCGCCGCAGGACTGCACCCGAATCCGATCTCCTACGGCGCCGATGTTGTCACGACGACGACCCACAAGACGCTCGGCGGCCCACGCGCCGGGGTAATCCTGTGCAAGCAGGAGCACGCCAAAAAGATCGACTCGGCCGTGTTCCCGGGCCAGCAAGGCGGCCCGCTCGAGCACGTGATCGCGGCTAAGGCCGTGGCCTTCAAGATCGCCGCCAGCGAGCTGTTCGCGGAGCGCCAGCGCCGCACCGTAGCCGGTGCCCAGGCGCTGGCCGCGGAGCTGCTGAGCTCGAGCGCGGCAACCCACGGGGTCAACGTGCTGACCGGCGGCACCGACGTGCACCTGATCCTGGTCGACCTGCGTGACGCCCAGCCGGAGCTCACCGGCAAGCAGGCCGAGGACCGGCTGCACGACATCCAGATCACGGTCAACCGCAACGCCGTTCCGTTCGATCCGCGCCCGCCGATGGAGTCCTCCGGCCTGCGCATCGGCACGCCGGCGCTGGCCACGCGGGGGCTGCAGCAGGACGACTTCGTCGAGGTCGGGCGGATCCTTGCGATCGCGCTGACGCCCGAGTACGACGCGCGCGCGGAGGAGCTCGTCGAGCGCGTCGGGGCGATCGTCGAGCGCTATCCACTGTACGAGCCGCTCGCCGCGGCTGTCGCGCCTGCATAACCCTTCGATGCTCGCGACCTCCGGGCCTGCGATGCTGTGCAGGAGTCGATGGCGCATCCAACCGAGCTCGACGCGCTTTACGCCTTCCTCGCCGCGGCGCTCATCACCGCGCTGCTGACGCCCCTCACGATGCGTCTTGCGAGGGCCGTCGGTGCGATCGACGAACCGCGCGAGCGGGGTCTGTCCGAGCGTCCCACGCCGCTGCTCGGTGGGCTGGCGATCTTCGCGGGCGTGTTCGTCGCGGGTCTGATCTGGCTACCTGCCGGATACGCTCGTGAACATCAGCCGCAGTTGTGGCACGGCGTGCTGCTCGCCGCGGCGGTCATCACGGTGGTTGGCGCGCTCGACGATCGCTTCGAGTTGCACCCCGCGCTGAAGCTGCTCGGTCAGGTGGTGGCGGCGGTGATCGTCGTGCACTTCGGCGTCGCCGTGAAGGCGATCACTCTGCCGTTCGTCGGCCAGCTCGCCTTCCCCAACGCCGGCATTACCAACGCCGGTCCGGTGCTCACGGTGATCGGCCTGGTGGTGATGATGAACGTGGTCAACTTCTCCGACGGCGTCGACGGCCTGACCGCGGGAGTGTGCGCGATCATCGCGATGACGATGGCGATTATCGCCTTCGACCTCGACCGCCAGCAGCCGGGCGTGCTGGCGGCTCTGACGGCGGGCGCCGCGCTCGGCTTCCTGATCTTCAACTTCCCGCCGGCGTCCAGCTTCATGGGCGACTGCGGCGCCAACCTGCTCGGGCTCCTGATGGGGGTGATCGCCGTCGAGGCGGCCGTCAAGACCGCCGCGGTCGTGTCACTCGTGCTGCCGCTGATCCTGCTGGCGGTGCCGTTCCTGGACACCACGTTCGTCGTGCTCAAGCGCCTGAAGTACCGCCAGCCCGTGTATCGAGCTGACAGCGAGCACTTCCATCACCGGATGGCGCGCATCGGCTTCAGCAGCCGGCGCACGATCGCCTACCTGTACGCCTGGACGCTGATGCTCGCTGGGCTGGCGCTCGCGCTTCGGTTCGTTCCCTACAGCGACCACAAAGGTCACTTCCACACGGGCTGGTCGCTCGTGATGCTCGCGATCGGGCTGCTGGTCGCGGCGGCGAGCGTGTATCTCGTGTACGTGCTGGAGATCCTCAAGTTCAGGCGCCTGGACGCGATCCGCCTGCGGCGGTTGCGCCCGGACGTCTCACCAGCGGAGATCGACCTGGATGTGGTGAAGCACCTGGAAACCGGCGAGTTCGAGGCTATGTCGAATCCCGGGGACGACCAGCTGGGAGTGGCTGACGACGCGGTGGGAGGAGGGGCTGAGAACGGGGTCGGCCAGCGGCAGGTGGATCAGAACCGCGTAGGCGCAGAGCAGGAGCGCGGCGGCGCGCAGGCGCCGATCGCCGCCGACGGCCGCTAGCGGCAGCACCCAGATCGCATACCACGGCAAAAGCCACGCGGTCGAGCACAGCAGCGCGATCGTGCTCCAGCCGGCGGCCACGCGCCAGTCGGCACCGCGCGCGGTGCGCCACAGCGCATACACGAGGACGACCACGAACGCGGCGAGGAACAGGTGGCGCCACCAGCTGGGTGTCCCGCTCAGCCCAACCAGGCGCGCGGTCTCGGCGGGAATGCTGTGTGTGGCGATGAGCTGCTGCTGCTCGCCGACCGCGTCGAGGAAGCCGAGCGCGTGCACGCCGAAGCCGATCAGGCCCACGACCGCGACGGCCAGCAGGCCCCCGCAGGCGCTCACGGCGACGGCCACACGCTCGCGTCGCTGCGGTGAGGCGAGCACCAGGAACGGCAGCACGAGCGCCGCCGTGACCTTGACGGCTACGCCAGCGGCGAGCGCCAGCGCCGCGGCCCGCAGACGAGGGCTGGCACCGGCGCTCAGGAACAGCGCCAGCGCGAGCGCCAGCAGCAGCAGCGTGTCGTTGTGCGCCCCGCCGACGGCCAGCACCAGCAGGACAGGATTCAGCCCGACGAACGCCGCGGCCCAGCGTGCGGAGCGGCCCATACGATCTGCCGCGATGGCGATCAGGGCCACGGCGCCGAGGCTCGCGAGCACGGCCACGGCCTTCAGCGCCCACAGCCCCCCCGCCAGCCCGAGCGGAGCGAGCGCGTAGCTGGCGAGTGTGAACAGCGGGCCGTACGGCGAGTGCTGGAACGGCCAGCCGACGAACTGGAAGATCGGATCGGCCGGCGCTTCGGCGGCCACGTGCGTGTACGGGTCGAGCCCATGCAGGGCACCCATGCGGGCGAACGCCAGATAGCCGAACGCGTCCTGTGAGATCAGCGGCGGACCCAGCAGCAGGATCACGTGAGCCAGCACGATCGCGCCGGCGAGCGCCGCGATGGGCAGCCGCGGCGCGGCCACCAGCACCAGCAGGTAGCTCGCGCACATCAGCAGCATCAGCGTCTGGAAGCTCGAGCTGGAGAGGCCGACGTCCAGGCCGCGCAGCGGGCCGGCCAGCCAGGCCGGCCAGCCGCCGCTGCGTCCGGGGACGTACTGCGACGGCGCCGATGCCGCGCCTGCGCTCAACAGCGTGACGGTGGCCACGATGCCGAGCAGTCCGAGCGCGCCGAGGATGCGCACCGCATAATCGGTCCCTCGGCTTGCGGGTTTGTCGAGCGCGTCCCGCGGCATGCTGCCGGCAGGCCGAACGGGGGATACCGGGGTGCTCGCCTGCATCGCGCCCATTGTTACGTCTCCCCGACGTGCGAGTGTCCCGTGCGCTCGATAACCTAGTTCGAGTTTCGCCCTTCGGGGGGCTTGCGCATGGCCGCACGCCCATGCCGGCTGGCCTCGATCCGCCGCTCTCCACCACATGCGTCCTCGCTACCGCAAACGCACTCGCAGCGGGCCTCACGACCGATCGACGGCGCGGGAGCGACAGGACACGCAGCTGCGCGAACCCGACGCCACCGGCGAGGGCAGGCGTGTGCTGATCCTCTCGGCCGACGTCGGCGAGGGTCACGCCGCCGCCGCGCGCGCCCTGGCGGCGCAGATCGTAGCGTCCGAGCAGCGCGCGGAGGTTACGGTGATCGACGGGCTCGCAGCGATGGGGCACGTGCTGAAGCCCGTGGTCGAGGACGGTTATCGCGTTCAGCTGCGGTTCGTGCCGTGGACATACACGATCGTCTACTGGCTGCTCGAGCACGTCCTGCCGATCCGCGCGCTCGCCCGCCGGCTGCTGTGCATGTTCGGCTCGCGCCCGCTGGCGCGCGTGATCGCCGCGCACGACCCGGATGTGATCGTCTCGACGTACCCGGCGGTCACGGTCGTGCTGGCGCGGTTGCGCCGCACGGGGCAGGTGCGCTGCTCGACGGTCGCTACGATCACCGACCTGACCGGCCTGTTCTTCTGGGCCCAGCCAGGGATCGACATGCACCTGGTGATGTACGGCGAGTCGATGGAATCGGTCGAGCGGATCGCCGGTGAGGGGAGCGTCCGGCTGGTGCGCCCGCTGATCTCGGCGGAGTTCCTGCAGCCCCGCTGCCCGGTCGAGGCGCGCCGCACGCTCGGCCTGCCGGAGGACGGCCGCACGGTCGTCGTCTCGGGCGGAGGCTGGGGTGTCGGCGACGTTACAGGCGCCGTGCGCGAGTTCACGCGCGTGCCCGAGGTCAGCAGCATCGTCTGCCTGGCCGGCCGCAACGACCAGCTGGCGGAGAAGCTCCGCGGCGCGTTCGCCGAGGAGTCCCGCGTGCGGGTGTACGGGTTCACGGACAGGATGCCCGAGATCCTTGCGGCGGCCGACGTGCTCGTGCACTCGACCGGCGGGGTCACATGCCTGGAGGCGAAGGCCGCGGGGACCCCGGTCGTGTCATACGGCCTGCCGGTGGGACACGCGCGTCTGAACACGCGAGCGATGGCCGGGCTGGACCTGGTGCGCCTGGCCAACGATACCGACGAGCTGCGCACGCACGTCCAGGCAAGCTTTGCGACGGCGACGGCGACCGCGAACTCCGGCGCCGACCCAGCGCCTGCCGCGGTCGAGGATCCGGCGGCCGTCGACTTCGTGCTGCAGGCGCCGCGGCGCGTGCAGCCGATCCCGCGCTGGCGGCTGCGCCTGGTGGCGTTCGCAACCCAGATGACGCTGCTGGTCGGCGTCGGGGCGTGGATGCTCTCGACCGACGAGGTCACCGCAGTCGCGGCCAAGGTCCTGCACGTACACGAACTCGAACACGTGGCGACGAGGCAACCGGAGGTGGGCGTGATCGTCCACGCGCCCTCTAATCAGATCGCCTCGCTTGCCGCGCGGCTCGCGGGTCGCGGGATCCACTTGTCGTTCGCGGATGACTCCGGGGTTCCGTCGCGCGAACGGATCGCCAAGTTGAACGGGCTGCGCGACGAGCTGCTGCCGGAGATACCCGGGTCGGCGCTGTTCCACTGGGTGCGCACGCGTGGCGTCCTGCGCTCGCAAGCGCGCGCCCTCGGCCTGCTGCGCCACGGCTTCTACTACCTGCGCCCGGACGGCGGGCTGTCGGTGGGCCAGATGGTGCTCGCGCGCACGACCGGGGCGATTCCCGTGAAGGGCGCGCTGCGGCTGAACGCGACCAGCCCGCTGCCTCAGCGCCCGATGCGCGCCGGCGATGTCCTCGTGGTCGAGCTATCCGGGTCGCCCGCCTCGGCGTCGGGCTTGGAAAGGGTGCTCGCGTGGCTTGGCTCATCCGGGCTGAGGACCGTTTCGCTCGGCTCGCTGACACGCTCGCCTTCCGTCAGCGCTAGCAGCAGCGGCGAGCGCGCGAGCAGCGCGGCGCCGACGACCAGCACCGCCAGCGACACCGCCAGCGGCACCCCATTGAGCGGCGTGTCGCTGAAGCGCTCGCCGAACAGCAGCGGCGCGAGCGCCACCGGGATTACCGTCTGAGTGACGAACACGACCGGCGCGACCTGGATCGCCGGGCGCGACTGCAGCGAGCTCGTCTCGCTGAGCACCCCGACCCCCGACGCGGCAGCGGTTGCAAGGCCCCACAGCCCGGCCGCCACGAGATGGTGGCTGGCGAGATCGTCGGACGCGAGCTTGGTGGCGACGCCGCTCCAGCCGAACGCCGCGCCGGCACAGATCATCGTGACGCTCGCATACGAGCGCCCGAGCACGCGCAGCAGGTATGGCAGCAGCGACACCAGGGCGAGCGCGATCAGCACGAGCGTCACGGTCACATGGCCCGCGGTTTCACTGGTCGTGCGCGGCGGCGCGCACAGCCCGGCACCGACCACGCCGACCACGATCGCGAGCGTCGCCAGGTGCTCGGAGCGGCCCGCGTGCTCGCCGAGCATGCGCTCGCCGAGCAACAGCAGCACGAGCAGGCCCGCGGCGAGCGCGGGCTGGACGACGACCAGCGGAGCGAGCAGCAGGGCGATCACCTGCAGCGGCCAGCCGAGGATCGACAGGCCGGTGCCGAGCATCCAGCGACCGCGCCTGAGCAGCCCCCACACGAGCGCCAATCGCAGATGCTCCTCGTGCGGCGCCTCGCGCGCGTCCATCGCCTGCAGCGCGATCCCTAGGCTGTAGAGGGTCGACGCCCCCACCGCCGCCACGATTCCCAGCACCAGATCGACCATGTTCGCTCACGATCATCGCACTCCGGGGACGCGAATCGCCGGAGCACTGGGCGGTGCCGCGCTCGCCAGCTACCTGCTTCCCGGGCTGGCCGGCGCGTGGCCGGCGCTGCGCGGTCCTCTGGGGGTCGAGGATCGCACCTCGAGCGGGCGAGGCTACGCGCTGACATTCGACGACGGTCCACACCTCCAGGGCACTCCGGCGGTGCTCGAGATCCTCCGTCGCGAGCACGTGCACGCGACGTTCTTCCTCGTCGGCGAGCAGGTGCTACGCAACCCGACGATCGCACGTGAGCTCGTGGACGCCGGCCACGCTGTCGCGCTGCACTGCCACCGCCATCGCAACCTCCTGCGCCTGACCCCGGGACAGGTGCGCGAGGACATCGCCAGGGCATACGACAGCATCGTCGAGCACACCGGCCACACGCCGGAGCTGTATCGCCCCCCGTACGGGGTGCTCAACGCCTCGGCGCTGCGTCTCGCACGAGCGCGCGGCTGGCGCACGCTGCTATGGAGCCACTGGGGGCGCGACTGGGAGGTGCGCGCGACGCCCACGTCGATCGCCGCGCGTGTCACCGACGGTGCGTGCGACGGCGCGGTGCTGCTGTTGCACGACGCCGATGACTATTCGGCGCCCGGCTCGTGGAAACGCACCGCCGAGGCGCTACCGCGTGTGCTGGAGACGCTCGCCGCGCGAGACCTGCAGCCAGTCGCGCCGTGACCCGCTGATCCGCGCCTCCGCCGGAGGCTGTTCCAACGAGGCGGCCATTAACATAAATCGCTTGAGCTCGGCCTCGCTCGACATGCATGGTGTGACGGCAGCTGCCGATCCGCCCGTCGCGGAGCACGCGCCGGAGAGCGCATCGCTGGACAGCGCGCCGCCCGCCAAGCGCTCGCCCTGGTGGGTCGAGCTGCTGGTGATCGCGTGGCTGGGCTGGATGTACGACGTGATCACCAACCTGGCCCCGCTGCGCGTGCACGTGGCGCTCGCCCACGCTCGCGACGTCCTCAGCCTCGAGCAGACGCTGCACATCGATCCCGAGCGCGCGCTCGACCGCTGGCTGGCCGGGCACCACACGCTGGGGCTGGTGATCTCGGACTACTACGACAACGCCCACTTCATCGTCACGCTGGGGCTGCTCGGATGGCTGTGGTGGCGGCGAGCCGACATCTACAGGCCGCTGCGCAACGCGCTCGTGCTCGTCAACGTGCTCGCGTTCGTCGTCTTCTGGCGCTATCCGGTGGCGCCGCCGCGGATGCTCCCGGGCTTCACCGACGTGGTCGCCTCGACCCACGCGATCGGCTCCTGGCACACCGGCTCGCTGGCCTCGCACGCCAACGAGTTCGCCGCGATGCCCTCGCTGCACATGGCCTGGGCGGTGTGGTGCACGATCGTCGTGTGGGCGCTGTCGACGCGCCTGTGGGTGCGCGCGCTCGCGGTGCTCTACCCATGCCTGACGGCGATCGCGGTGCTCGCCACCGGCAATCACTTCTTGCTGGACATCGTCGGCGGCCTGCTGACGATCGGGGTCTCCATGCTGATCGTGGAGCTCGTCTCGCGTGCTCGCCGCCCGGGTGGCCTTGCAGGTCCCCGAGCGGCCGCTTCTCCGTTGCGCTAGCGGCGATCCCTGCTCGAGGCCGCTGGGCGCTGCTCAGCCGCCGCGCTGTGAGTACTCGATCTTCGCGCCCGGCTTGGCGCACACCTCGGGCACGTAGCCGAGCGGGACTTTGAAGTGCCCGATCGTGCATTTGTAGTGCTCGGGCACGGTCGGCGTTTTGTTCTTTGCCACTAGGTCGAGGAACTTGTCGGCCGCGGTGCACGTGAGCCCCTGGGCGGAGACCGTCTTGAAGGTCTCTTTGAACGCTACCGGCGGCTGGCCGATCTCGCTTTCGATCTCGAGCGTCTCCGGCCGGTTCGCGCATTTGTGGATCGCCGGTGCGGCGACCGCGGCTGGCGCCAGCGCGAGGACGCTCGCGCCGAGCGCCACCAGGCCGCCGAGCGCAGTCAATCGATTCCTCGTGGTTGCTGAATGCATCCGAGCCTCCGTCTGTTGGATCGCGCCCCCTGGCGCCGATTGCCCGCTCACGATATCGGCGGGTCGGCCGCCGGGGCCGCCCCCGTCGGACTGTGGCGCATGTCACAAACTTGTTACGAAGTCCAAGACCGGTTAGACTGGGCTTGCCGCCGCAGACAGTTGAGGGACAGCTCGACGGCTCCGCCGCTTGACAGCGCGGTGAGTTTCTCGTCTGTAGGGTGGCCTGAACATGCCAGATTTTGCTGCCAAAGAGGATCACACGCGCCTGCCCGGTCTCGGTATCGGCGGGTCGCGCTGCCCGGTCGGACCTTCGATCTGACGTGTTCTTCCTCCGTTACCTCGACGTGTGCCTGGTGCTCGCGACGGCGCCGCTGATGCTGATCGGCGGCGTGCCCACGGTCGGCTACCTGATCGGCGCGTGCGCGTGGCTGCTGACGCGGTTCGGCACGGCCGTTTTGCACGACCGCGCACGCAGCGTCAGCGACGCCAAGCTGAAAGCTGGTTTGCACGTGGCCGCGATGATGGGGCGCGTATGGCTCGTCGCGCTGGCGGTCGTGCTCGCGCGCTACGTAGGCGGCAAGGACGACGGCATCATGGCCGCCGCGCTGGTGCTCGCTGCGTTCACCGTCTACTTCGTGATGTCTTTCCTGACACGCGGCGATCCGCTGCGTGGCGCGAGCAGCGTGGCGGGAAGGCCGACGACCTCATGACGCGAACAGCCAGAGGACTGCCGAGACGATGAACGCCGTCGCCGGGGGGGCGCCCGCACACGAATCGAGTGTCAAGCGCAAACTGCTGATCGTGCTCGGCGTGTACATCGCCGGGGTCGTCGCGCTGGTGGCTATCTACGGCTTCCACGGAACGCGCAACACGAGCTTTGAACCGCAGAACGAGTTCAAACTCGACAACTGGGTGAACCTGGGGATCTTCTCGATCAACAAGGCCGTGATGTACCTGTTCCTGGCTGGCATCTTCACCTGCGTGAGCATGATCTACATCGCACGGCGAATGCAGGCGCGCCCCAATAAGGTGCAGGCCGCCGTCGAGATCCTCTACCAGTTGATGCACGACAACATCACCGGTAGCAGCATGGACGCGAAGATGGCAGCCAAGTGGTTCCCGTTCATCGGCACGCTGTTCCTGTTCATCATGTTCTCCAACCTGATTGGCTACATTCCGCTGCCGACGAACACCGAGCACGAGATCGCGATCTTCGGCACGCACATCCCGTCGTTCTCGCTGTACGCCGCCACTGCCAACCTGTCCGTCGCGTTCGCGCTCGCGCTGGTCGTGTTCGTTTCATACACCTTCGAAGGCGTGCGCGCTAAGGGCCCGATCGGCTACCTCAAGGGCCTGATCCCGCGCGGTGTGACCGGCGGCATGGCCGTGTTCATCTTCTTCCTCGAGGTGCTCTCCAACCTGATGCGACTGCTGTCGCTCTCGATTCGTCTGTTCGCCAACATCCTGGCGGGCCACCTGATCATCCTGTTCATGGCCGGAGCACTGGCCGTGATCCTGGGCGTCGCCTGGCTGGGATGGGTGACGATCCCATTCGGGATCGCTCTGTTCGCGTTCGAGGTCGGCCTGGTGGCCGCCCTGCAGGCGTTCATCTTTGCCACTCTCACAGCTATCTACCTCGGCGGCGCGGTCGCCGCGGAACACTAAAAGGAGTCAATCGTCGTGCACACAGCACTAATCATGATCTTCGCCGTGACCGAAGAAGTCGCCAAGGCCGGCAAGTCGATCGGCCTCGGTGTCGGTGGAGGTCTCGGTGCCGTGGGCGCCGGCGTCGGCATCGGCATCATCTTCGGCAAGGCGATCGAGGCGATCACCCGCCAGCCGGAGATGCGCGACGAGATAACCCAGCTGCAGTGGCTGGGATTCGCACTCACCGAGGCCTGCTTCTTCTACGGGCTCGTGGCCGGGCTGCTGGCCGCGTTCATCGTCTAGCCATGCTCGCTCCGCTCGCACAGCTCGCAGCATCGATCGTCGTTCCGCCGGAGCCGCACGTGCTGGCTTCTAGTGGCAGCTTCCTGATCAAGCCGGGGATCGGCTTGATGGTGTGGACGCTGCTCGTCTTCGGGGTCACGATGGTGCTGCTCGCGAAGCTCGCGTTCCCGCCGATCAGCGAGGCCCTCGGGCGTCGACAGAAGGCGATCGAAGACTCGATCGACAGCGCCGAGCACACGCGCGCGGAGGCCGACAAGATTCTGGCCGAATACCGCGAGCGTTTGAAGGAGGCCAGGGCGCAGTCGGAGGAGATCGTCCAGCGCGCACGCCAGACGGCCGAGTCGCACGAGCAGGAGGGCAAGCAGCGCGGGCAGGAGATCGTCGATGAGGCCGCCAAGCGTGCCGAGCGCGACATCGACGCGGCGAGCAAACGGGCACTCCAGGACATCCGCCGCGAGGTCGCCGACCTGACGATCATGGCGACCGAGAAGGTCACGCGCAAGACGCTGACCGGCGATGACCAGCGGCGGCTCGTGGACGAGGCCCTCGGCGAGCTGGACTTCTCTGAGATCTCCTCACCGTCGGGCGCGCACGCGGGTGCGTCGAACAACTGATGGAGGAGCTCGCCAAGGTATACGCCCGCTCGCTGTTCGAGGTCGCCCTCGAGCAGGGCAAGCTCGACGTCCTGCGCGAGCAGCTCGGGCAGTTCGCAGACGCGCTCAAGGACAACAGGGAGCTGGCGCTGTTCTTCTTCTCGCCGTATTTCTCGACGATCGAGAAGCAGCAGGCGCTCGGCCGGGTGCTCGACGGTGCGGACCCGGCGCTGTTGAACTTCCTCAGCCTGCTGATCGAAAACCACCGCATGCCGGTCATCTTCCGTATCCGCCAGCAGTACGAGCGCATGTGGGACGATGAGAACCGCGTCCTGCCGGTGGAGATCACCAGCGCAATCGAGCTCGACCAGGCGACCACCGAGAGCCTGGGCAGGACGATCGGCGAGCGCGCCGGACGCAAGGTCACGCTGGCCGCGCACGTGGACCCCGACATCCTGGGCGGCATCGTGGTCAGGGTCGGCAACTCGATCCTCGATGCCTCAATTCGCAACCGACTGGAGCAGCTGCGTAGGCACGTTGCCCAAGGAGCCTCCTAGACATGCAGATCAACCCCGACGAGATCACAAGCATCCTGAAGAGTCGCATCGAGGGGCTCGACAGCGGGCGCGCAGAGCTGACCGAGGTCGGCACCGTGCTGTCGGTCGCCGACGGCATCGCCCGCCTGCACGGCCTGGAGAACTGCATGTCCTTCGAGATGATCGAGCTGTCCCACGGCGTCACCGGGCTCGCGCTGAACCTCGAGTCCGACAACGTCGGCGCGGTGCTGTTCGGCGAATGGGAGCACGTGTCCGAGGGTGACACCGCCAAGCGGACCGGCAAGCTGCTCGACATCCCGGTCGGTGAGGCGCTGCTCGGTCGCATCGTCGACCCGCTCGGACGCCCGCTCGATGGCAAGGGCGAGATCGCCACCAGCGAGACGCGTCCGGCCGAGTTCAAGGCGCCGGGCGTCGTCCAGCGCCAGCCGGTCACCGAACCGATGCAGACCGGGCTGAAGGCGATCGACGCGATGATCCCGATCGGCCGTGGCCAGCGAGAGCTGATCATCGGCGACCGCCAAACGGGCAAGACGGCGATCGCGATCGACGCGATCATCAACAACAAGGACACCGGCGTGGTGTCGGTGTACGTGGCGATCGGCCAGCGCATGTCCACGGTCGTGGCGCTCGCGCAGACGCTCCAGGAACACGGGGCTCTGGAGAACACGATCATCGTCGCCGCGCCGGCCGACGAGGCCGCGCCGATTAAGTTCATGGCGCCGTACGCGGGCTGCGCGATGGGTGAGCACTTCCTGTACAACGGCCGCCACGCGCTGTGCGTGTACGACGACCTCACCAAGCACGCGTACGCCTACCGGCAGATGTCGCTGCTGCTGCGCCGCCCGCCCGGTCGCGAGGCCTACCCGGGCGACGTCTTCTACCTGCACTCGCGCCTGCTCGAGCGCGCGGTCAAGCTGAACGACGACCTCGGCGGCGGCTCGCTGACGGCGCTGCCGATCATCGAGACGCAGGCCGGCGACGTCTCGGCGTACATCCCCACGAACGTGATCTCGATCACCGACGGGCAGATCTTCCTCGAGTCGAAACTGTTCAACTCGGGCGTCCGCCCGGCGATCAACGTCGGCATCTCGGTCTCGCGGGTCGGCGGCAACGCGCAGATCGGCCCGATGAAGAAGGTCGCCGGTCGGATCAAGCTCGAGCTCTCCCAGTACCGCGACCTGGAGGCGTTCGCCCAGTTCGGCTCGGACCTCGACGCCGACACGCAGCGCACGCTCGCGCGTGGCGGGCGGCTCGTGCTGACGCTCAACCAGAACGAGCGTGCGCCGCTCGCGGTCGAGGATCAGACAGTGCAGATCTACGCCGCCACGAACGGCTTCCTCGATCGGCTGAACGTCGAGCGCGTGAGCGAGTTCCTGACCGAGCTGAGCGAACGGATGCACTCACAGCACGACGAGCTGCGCACGAAGATCGCCGGTGGAGACTGGTCAGAAGACACGCAGAAGGCGGTGCACGACGCCGTCGAGACGTTCGCCGCCGACTTCGGCTACGACCTCGACGAGGAGGGTCAGCCGCTGGAGGACGATGAGCCGCGCGCCGGCGGCTCGGCGCCGGACGCCGCGTCCTCATCCGACGACGAGGCACAGCGCGAGGAGGCCTCGGCAGCGGCCTAGAGCCGCCCCGGAGCAACCGCCATGGCATCCCAGCGCGACGTCAAGAACAAGATCGGCTCGGTGAAGAACATCCAGAAGATCACCCGTGCGATGGAGATGGTCGCCGGCGCCCGGCTGCGTCGCGCCGAGCAGCGGATCGCGGCGCTGCGCCCGTACGCCGAGGCGATCAGGCGGATGACCCGTCAGGCGGCGCAGGCGGCGGGTGCCGAGACCGCTCGTCTGCCGCTGCTCAGCGAGCACGAGTCCGAGAGCAACGTCGGCCTGCTGATCGTGACCGGCGACCGCGGCCTGGCCGGCGGGTTCAACTCGCAGATCATCCGCGCCGGAGTCCGCGTCTCGGGCGAGCTCGCCGAGGATGGCCTGCAGAGTGAGTGGTACGCGACCGGGCGGCGCGGGGTCTCATCGCTGACGTTCCGCGGACATGAGCTGCGCGGCAGCTACACCGGCTTTGCCGATCGCCCCGCGTATGCCGATGCGCGCACGATCGCCGACGACCTGATCGCGGGCTACATCGACGGCAGCCTGGACCGCGTGGAGATGATCTACAACTCCTACGTCTCGCCGCTCACGCAGAAGGTTACGCACGAGCGGCTGCTGCCGCTGTCGCACGCGACGATCGCCGGCGAGCAGGGAGACGCGAACACGGACACGGAACCGGGTGGCGAGGACAGCGGCCCCCGCGCGCTCGTCGACTACGAGCCCGACCCCGAGCAGATCCTCAAGCGGCTGGTCCCCGACTACATCGAGATCTCGATCTACCGCGCGCTCGTCGAGTCCGCCGCTGGCTTCTTCGGCGCGCAGATGACCGCCATGCGCAGCGCGTCGGACAACGCCAGCGAGATCATCACCGACTTGACACTGCAGATGAACCGAGCGCGCCAGGCTGAGATCACCCAGGAGATCATGGAGGTAGTCGCCGGAGCCGAGGGACTCAGCTAGGACGGCCGCCTCAAACGCGCGTATTACCACCAAACTTCACGCAACAGACTTGAATTAGACAAAGAGGAGAACCGAGAAAAATGGATGCCACGACAACCACCGAGCCGACCAGCTCAGCCGCCTCCGGGAGCGCTGACGGCGCCGCGCGCAACGTCGGGCGCATCGAGGAGATCCAGGGCGTGGTGATCGAGGCCGTGTTCCCGGACAAGCTGCCGGAGATCAACCACGCGATCACGGTCGCGCGTTCCGCGGCGGCGGCCGAGGAGGAGGCCGAGGGCATCAGCCCGGGCGGCGGCGAGAGCGTGCTCGTGTGCGAGGTCCAGCAGCACCTTGGCGATGACCGCGTGCGCGCGGTCGCGATGGACACGACCGACGGGCTCGCACGCGGCGTCGAGGTGATCGACACCGGTGGGCCGATCACCGTTCCGGTCGGCGAGGTGACGCTCGGGCGGATCTTCAACCTACTAGGCGAGCCGATCGACCTCGGCGAGGAGCTGCCGAAGGACGTCGAGCGCCGCGGCATCCACCAGCAGGCGCCGCGCGTGGACGACCTGACGCCGACGACCGAGATGTTCGAGACGGGGATTAAGGTCGTCGACCTGCTCGCCCCGTACGCCAAGGGCGGCAAGGTCGGTCTGTTCGGCGGCGCCGGCGTCGGCAAGACGGTGCTGATCCAGGAGCTGATCCACAACCTCGCCAAGGAGCACGGCGGCCTGTCCGCGTTCTGCGGCGTCGGCGAGCGCTCACGCGAGGGCAACGACCTGTGGCTGGAGATGAAGGAGTCGGGCGTGCTCGACAAGACGATGCTCGTGTTCGGCCAGATGAACGAGCCGCCCGGGGCGCGTATGCGCGTCGCGCTGTCGGGGCTGACGATGGCCGAATACTTCCGCGACAAGGGGCAGGACGTGCTGCTGTTCATCGACAACATCTTCCGCTTCGTACAGGCCGGCTCCGAGGTCTCGGCACTGCTCGGACGGATGCCCTCGCAGGTCGGCTACCAGCCGACACTGGAGACCGAGATGGGTCAGCTGCAGGAGCGCATCACCTCCACCCGCGAGGGCTCGGTGACCTCGATCCAGGCGATCTACGTGCCGGCCGACGATCTGACCGACCCGGCTCCCGCATCGGTGTTCGCGCACCTCAACGCAACGACCACGCTGTCGCGGTCGATCTCCGAAAAAGGCATCTATCCGGCGGTCGACCCGCTCGACTCGACATCCACGATCCTCAAGGCGGACATCCTCGGCGACGACCACTTCCGGGTCGCCAACCGCGTGAAGGAGGTGCTGCAGCGCTACAAGGAGCTGCAGGACATCATCGCGATCCTCGGCATCGACGAGCTCTCTGACGAGGACAAGCTGACCGTGCAGCGCGCACGTCGCATCGAGCGCTTCCTCTCGCAGCCGTTCTTCGTTGCCGAGCAGTTCACCGGCACACCCGGCGCGTACGTGAAAATCGAGGACACGATCAGGGGCTTCGAGGAGATCCTCGACGGCAAGCACGACGAGGTGCCCGAGAGCGCGTTCTTCCTCAAGGGCACGATCGAGGAAGTCGTCGAGGCCGCTCGATGACTGCCTCCGGCGGCGACTGATGGCGCGCACGAAGTTCCCTGTCGAAGTGCTGACCCCCGAGGGCGAGGTGTTCTCGGAGGAGGTCGAGATGCTCTCGACGCGCACCGCGGTCGGCTCGATCGGCATCCTCGCCGGCCACGAGCCGGTGCTCGCGATGCTCGAACCGAGCGAGCTGCGCCTGTACCGCTCCGACTCGGAGATCGTGCGCTTCGCGCAGGCCGAGGGCTACCTGCAGTTCGCCGAGAACCGCGCGCTGGTGCTCGTCGAGGAAGCACTCGACCCGGCCGCGATCGACCGTCCGACGTACGAGACGCGGCTCGCGGAGGCACGCACGGCGGCCGAGCACGCCGAGGACGGCAGCGAGGAACACGCCCGCGCGCTGCGCGACGCGCGTCGCTACGAGGCGTTCCTGTCGGTTGCCAACTAGCCTCGCGCTTGTTCACCGGCTAGCCTTCCCCGCCTCATGAGCGACGCACGCGAGCCGATCGGAGTCATCGGCACCGGCTATGTAGGACTGGTCAGCGCGGCCGGCTTCGCCGAGCTCGGCAGCGACGTGTGGTGCGTCGACATCGATGCCGCCAAGATCGAGCGTCTGAAGCGAGGCGAGGTGCCGATCTACGAGCCGGGCCTGGAGCAGTTGCTGGCGCGCAACTCGAGTCGCATGCACTTCTCCACTGAGCTTGCCGACGCGCTCGAGCACGCGCGGCTGCTGTTCGTTGCGGTGGGGACGCCGCCGACGTACTCCGGCGACGCGGACCTGTCTGCGGTACACGCTGTCGTCGACGCCGTCCCCGGCTCCAGCAACCACGCACTGGTGATGAAGTCGACTGTCCCGTGCGGCACCGGGGCGTCGTTGCAGCGCGTGTTCGGCGAGCAGGGCAAGGACGGGCTCGGCTACGTCTCCTGCCCCGAGTTCCTCAAGGAGGGATCGGCCGTGGAGGATTTCCTGCATCCTGACCGGGTTGTCGTCGGTGATCGTGGAGGCTGGGCGGGGGACGCGGTGGCCGAGCTGTACGCGCCGTTGGACGCACCGCTCGTGCGCACCGACGTGGCCAGCGCGGAGATGGTCAAGCTCGCCTCCAACGCGTTCCTCGCGACCAAGATCTCGTTCATCAACGAGATCGCCAACGTCTGCGAGGAGACCGGCGCGGACGTCGTCGAGGTCGCGCGCGGCATGGGCTTGGACGAGCGCATCGGCTCGAAGTTCCTGCACGCCGGGATCGGCTTCGGCGGCAGCTGCTTCCCCAAGGACGTCGACGCGCTGAAGCAGCTCGCCGGCAACTCCGGCTACCACTTCCAACTGCTGACCGCCGTGATCGAGGTCAACGAGCTACAGAAGCGGCGCGTGATCGGCAAGCTGCAGAAGCACCTCGGTGGGCTCGCCGGCAAGCGCATCGCGCTGCTCGGCCTGGCCTTCAAGCCGAACACCGACGACATGCGCGAGGCCTCCTCGCTGGTGCTCTCCGCACGCCTACACGCCGACGGGGCGAGGGTCGTCGCGTGTGACCCGGTAGCCGAGCAACAGGCCCGCACGCTGGTGCCGGGGATCGAGTTCGCCCACGCGCCGCTCGACGCCCTGCAGGGCGTCGACGCTGCTGTGCTGGTCACCGAGTGGCGCGAGTTCATCGAGCTCGACTGGACGCGCGTCGCCGAGGCGATGAGCGGCACGCTGGTGGTCGACGGTCGCAACGCCCTCGACCCGGACGCGATCCGTGCCGCCGGCCTGATCTACGAGGGGATCGGACGCCAGTGAGCGCCGCCGCTGCGGCGGGTCGATGGAAGTCGGCGGCGGGTAGCCGCTGATGCAGGCCGTGATCCTGGTCGGCGGTAAAGGCACGCGCCTGCGCCCGCTGACCTCGAGCCTGCCCAAGCCGATCGTGCAGCTGGTCGACCGGCCGTTCATCGCGTTCATGCTCGAGTGGCTGCGCGGGCATGGGATCGACGACGTGATCATGTCGTGCGGGTTCCTCGCCGACAGCATGCGCAGCGTGCTCGGCGACGGCTCGCAGATGGGCATCCGCCTGCGCTTCGTCGAGGAGCCCGAGCCGCTCGGCACGGCCGGTGCGCTGAAGCTCGCCGAGCCGATGCTCGATGAGCGTTTCCTGATGCTCAACGGTGACGTGCTCACGGACATCGACCTGAGCGCCCAGATTGCCCAGCACGAGGCGACCGATGCGCGCGCGACGCTCGCACTCGTCCCGGTCGCCGACCCGAGCGCCTACGGCCTGGTGATCCTGCGCGATGACAACTCGGTCAGGGACTTCGTCGAGAAGCCCAGCTCCGACAGCGTGGAAAGCAACCTGATCAGCGCCGGCGCATACGTGCTCGAGCGCGACATCCTCGAGTTGGTGGCGCCCGGGCGCAACGTCTCGATCGAGCGCGAGGTCTGGCCGCTGCTGATCGACAACGGCCTGTACGGGTTCGCCTCCGACAGCTACTGGCTGGACATCGGCACGCCGTCCCGTTACCTGCAGGGGACCTTCGACATCATCGAGGGCAACGTCGCGACCGCCATCAGTGAGCGCTTGGCAGACGGCTGGCTGGCGATCGACGAGCACGCGCACCTCAGCGGCAGGGTGATCCCGCCGGCGGTCATCGAGCGCGACGTTTACGTCGCCGACGGCGCTCACGTCGGCAGCCTGGTTGTGCTCGGCGAGGGCGTATCGGTCGGCGCCGGCTCCACCGTCGAGCGCGCCGTCATCCTGCGCGGCACGCAGATCGGCGAGGGCTGCGAGCTGCGCGACTGCATCCTCGCCGCCGGCTGTCGCGTCGGCGCCGGCACCAAGATCACTGGTGGCGCGGTGCTCGGCGACGGCGTGATCATCGGGGCACACAACGTGATCACGCGCGGGGCGCGTATCTTCCCTGGTGTCGAGCTGCCTGACGGCGCGATCGAGTTCTAGACTGCGCGCCGCGTCTGGCCGCACGCGAGCGACGCTGACTTCCCAGGCCACGGCCACAATTCCCAGCACCAACAGGAGGCGAGCACCCAGATGAGCGACGGCGGCGCGACCGCGACACCCACCGCAGAGGAGCTCTCACGCGAGGCGATCGCCCGAATCGATCCCTCCGGCCAGCTGGGCGACGTGCTGGCATTGCCCGAGCATCTGCGCGACGCCCTGTGGCGGGTCGAGTCGGCGATCATGGAGAACTGGGACACGCCCGCCGGCCTGGTCGTCGCCGGGATGGGCGGCTCGGCGATCGGCGGCGCGCTGGCGCGGGCCGCGATGGGCGACCACGCCTCGCGCCCGATCTTCATCACACGCGCGTACGGGCTGCCGCCGTGGACGACGCCCGACACGATGGTGCTGTGCGCCAGCTACTCCGGCGACACCGAGGAGACGCTCGCCTGCTACGAGTCGGCCGGTGCGCTGGGGGCCAAGCGCACCGTGGTGACCACCGGGGGGCGCCTAGCCGAGATGGCGCGCGCGGACAGCGTGCCCGTGATCCCGTTGCCGGGCGGCTTTCAGCCGCGGGCGGCCGTCGCATACATGATCGTGGCTTCGCTCGAGGTCGCCGCGTTGTGCGGCGCCGGTCCGCGGCTGACCTCGGAGATCGACGTGGCGGCATCGCACACAGAGCACCTGGTCGCCGAGTGGGGCCCCGACGCGCCTGAGGACTCGCTCGCAAAGACCGTGGCGCGAGGACTCTCGGGTACGACGCCGGTCATTGCCGGAGCGGGGCTCACCAACCCGATCGCCTACCGATGGAAGACGCAGATCAACGAGAACGCCAAGCAGCCCGCGTTCTCCAACGAACTTCCCGAGCTCGACCATAACGAGATCGTCGGCTGGGAGGGCGCGCGCGAGCTCGGGCGCTTCTCCGCGGTGTTCCTCGACGACTCCGACGCTCACCCCCGTGTCAAGGAGCGCATGGCGCTGACCGAGCAGCTGATCGCCGACAGCGCCGCAGCCAGCTTCCGTCTGGAGACGCGCGGAGAGACGGCGATCGAGCGCGTGATCTCACTCGTGCTGCTCGGCGACCTGGTGTCGATTTACCTGGCGGCGCTGCGAGGAGTCGACCCGGGGCCGGTCAAGGTCCTCGATGAGCTGAAGTCCGCGCTCGCAGAGCGCTAGCCGCCTCGAGCTCAGAGCGCCAGGCGTCTGGGGCTGTGTGATACCGTCGGGGCCGGCCGAGGAGCGCTGCGACGGGCTCCGATCCGCCACGCTCGGCCTCTCTGCAGCAAGGGCGCTCACCTGACCGGACAGGAGGATTCGTCATGTCCGCTATGACACCCACCGCAGTAGCCAACGACTTCAAGGTCGCCGACCTGTTGCTCGCCGACTTCGGCCGCAAGGAGATCACGCTCGCCGAGCACGAGATGCCCGGCCTGATGTCGCTGCGCCGCGAGTTCGCCGACGCGCAGCCGCTGAACGGTGCGCGGATCACCGGATCGCTGCACATGACGATCCAGACCGCCGTGCTGATCGAGACGCTGACGGCGCTCGGCGCCCAGGTCCGCTGGTGCAGCTGCAACATCTTCTCCACCCAGGACCACGCCGCCGCGGCCGTCGCCGTCGGACCCGACGGGACCGTCGAGGACCCTCGTGGGGTCCCCGTGTTCGCGTGGAAGGGCGAGACGCTCGAGGAGTACTGGTGGTGCACCGAGCAGGTGCTCAACTGGGTGGGTGGGGGCTCGGATCAGGACAGCTCGCACGGCCCGAACATGATCCTCGACGATGGTGGCGACGCGACGCTGCTCGTGCACAAGGGCGTCGAGTACGAGAAGGCGGGCACGGTGCCGGACCCGGCGAGCGCCGACTCCGAGGAGCTGCGGGTGATCCTGGCGACGCTGACGCGCTCGCTGGACGAGGACCCGCAGCGCTGGACGCGGATCGGCGAGGGCATCAAAGGTGTCACCGAGGAGACGACCACCGGTGTCCATCGCCTGTACGAGATGGTCGAGGCTGGCGAGCTGCTGTTCCCGGCGATCAACGTCAACGACTCGGTCACCAAGTCCAAGTTCGACAATCTGTACGGCTGCCGGCACTCGCTGATCGACGGCATCAACCGCGCGACCGACGTGATGATCGGCGGCAAGGTCGCGGTCGTGTGCGGCTTCGGCGACGTCGGCAAGGGCTGCGCGGAATCGCTGCGCGGGCAGGGCGCGCGCGTGATCATCACCGAGATCGACCCGATCTGCGCGCTGCAGGCGGCGATGCAAGGCTATGAGGTCAAGACGCTCGAGGACGTGATCGCCGTGGCCGACATCTTCGTCACCACGACCGGCAACAAGGACATCATCACCGCCGAGCAGATGGGGCGCATGAAGCACCAGGCGATCGTCGGCAACATCGGCCACTTCGACAACGAGATCGACATCGCCGGGCTCGCCGCGGTCGACGGTATCGAGCGCGTCAACATCAAGCCGCAGGTCGACAAGTGGGTGTTTCCAGACGGCCACGCGATCATCATGCTGTCCGAGGGGCGCCTGCTGAACCTCGGCAACGCCACCGGGCATCCGAGCTTCGTGATGAGCAACTCATTCTCCAACCAGACGATCGCTCAGATCGAGCTGTTCACGAAGAACGACGACTACGAAAAGCGGGTCTACGTGCTGCCCAAGCACCTCGACGAGAAGGTCGCTCGGCTGCACCTCGACGCGCTCGGCGTGAAGCTCACCAGCCTCACGCCTGCGCAGGCCGCCTACATCGGCGTGCCAGTCGAGGGTCCTTACAAGCCGGATCACTATCGGTATTAGCCCAGGCGTCTAGATGAGAGCGATGGTCCTGGCGGCGGGGCTCGGCACCCGGCTGCGCCCGCTGACGTACGAGATCACCAAGCCGATGGTGCCCGTGCTCGACCGGCCGGTGATGGAGCACATCGTCGACCTGCTCGCTCGGCACGGGTTCGGCGAGGTGATCGCCAACCTGCACTACTTCCCCGACACGATCCGCGAGCACTTCGGCGAGCGGCTGCAGTACCGCGTCGAGGAGGAGCTGCTGGGGACGGCCGGGGGCGTGCGTGCGTGCGCGAGCTTCTTCGGCGATCAGCCGTTCGTGGTGATCTCCGGGGACGCGCTCACCGACATCGACCTCGGTGCGCTCGCCGACAGGCATCGTCAGTCCGGCGGGATCGCCACGCTGGCGGTCAAGCAGGTCTCGGACACGCGCGAGTACGGCGTCGTGTTGCACGACGCCGACGGGCGGATCACCGGCTTTCAGGAGAAGCCCGCGCCCGAGGAGGCGCTGTCGAACCTCGGCAACTGCGGTATCTACGTGTTCAGCCCCGAGATCTTCGACTACTTCCCGGCGCGCCCGTTCGTCGACTGGGCCCAGGACGTGTTCCCGGTGCTGCTCGAGAACGATGTCCCGTTCCACATCCACGAGACGCGCGAGTACTGGAACGACGTCGGCTCGCTGAGCGAGCTCAAGCAGGGAACCTTCGACGCGCTCGACGGCCGCCTGCGCCTGGAGGCCGCCGGTCAGGAGATCAGCCCGGGGGTGATCGTCGGCGAGGACCGAGCGAAGCGCGAGCGCCCGATCGGAGGAAGCACGGAGATCGACGGCTCGGTGTGGATCGGACGCGACGTCAGCATCGGCGCCGACGTCCGCCTGATGGGCCCGATCGTGCTCGGCGACGGCGTCACGATCGGCGACCGTGCACAGCTGCGCGCGAGCATCGTGTTCCCCGGTACGCACGTCGCTGAGGAATCGATCCTGATCGATGCGATCGCCGGGCACAGCGGCATCCTGCAGAGCATGCGCCGGCGCGGCTGACGCCGCACAGCCGGGCGCCGCATGGCGCGTGCTGCTGCGAGCTCGACGGGGCGCAGGGCGCGCCGATGCCACGGACGCTCCAGAACGAGAAAAGGCCCGCCGAAGCGAGCCCCTTCCCGGAAAGTGAGACTGTGACAGGTGTCAGCATAGCAGACTGAAGTCTGCAGTGCGTCAGCTTGCCCCGGAACACCGCACGCTCCGTGTTTTCCCGACGCTCGCGGTCGGTTGCCACACTCGCCGCGGCTCAGGCCAGTTCGTAGCGCTCGCGGCGCTGCTGCGCGCGCTCGGACTCGCTCAGTGCGCGCACGAATAGCACGACGATCGCCACGCCCATCACCACGGACTGCTCGACAGCCATGATCAGGCCGGCGATCGACTGGTCGTCGATCGCCGAGATTCCCCACACCCTGGCGTGGTGCACGTAGTAGCTGTACAGCGCGACCGGGGCGAACGCCAGGCCCATGCCGAGCGCGCCGACCAGCAGCTTGGTGGCGCCCATGTACACGATCGGACCCATGCCGTTCAGGCGCATGCGCGCACGGATCGGCGAGAGCAGGTGCCACCAGTACAGCGATCCGGCGATCACGAACGTCATGTGCTCGAGCACGTGTACGACCGGGTGCGTGACCGCGAGGTCATACGCCGCCGGGACGTGCCACGCCCAGATCACGCTCACGTACAGCAGGACCGCGAACGCCGGATGCGCGAGTGGGCCGGCACGGCGCTCGAGGTCGTGCACAGCGCGCGTCACCGGCCTGAGGATCACCTTCGTCAGGCCGACGATCGCGAGGATCGGCACGGCGTCCAACAGCAGCATGTGCTGGATCATGTGCGCGAAGAACAGCTGGTCGGCCAGCGCGTCCACCGGCGAGACCAGCGCGAGCAGCGCCGTCACGACCGCGCCGATGAAGCAGCACAGCCTCCACACCGGCGCCTCGGTAGTGCGCCGCGGCGAGTCGCTCGTGCGCACCGTCCACCAGCGCCGGGCATAGACACTGGCGACCAGCACCGCCCCGATCACCACGCCCGGGCTGAACGTCCACGACAGGTTGGCGCTCATCTCGGCCAATTGTCCCACCAAGCGGTCGCTCGCATTGTGTCGAGTGCCATTTACATCCGCCGCAAGCCGGCGTAGGATCGGTGGCCACCGAAGACAACAGGCCCCAGATGGGGCCGGCCGAAGGGAGCCTACGATGCAGATTGACATCAAGGGTAGAAACGTCCCGGTCACCGACGAGCTCCGCACGCACGCAGAGCGTCGTCTGCGGAAGGTCGCGCGGCAGGTCTCGGACCTGGCCCAGCTGGAGATCGAGATCTCCAAGGAGCGCAACCCGCGCGTCGCCGACTGCAACGTGGCCGAGTGCACGCTGTATCTGAAGGGCGTGACGCTGCGCGCGCGAGATGCCTCGCCGGAGATGCTGCATTCGCTGAACCTGGTTGTCGACGAGCTTGCCCGCCAGGTCAAGCGCCACCGCGACAAACTGCGCCACCGGCGCGAGGCCCACGCCGCCTCCGCCCGCGTGATGCACGCGGCCGGCGGGGCGGCCGGCTTGCCGTCGGTCTGAGCTACTCACAACCCTCCGCGATTGCCACCTGAGGACGGGGAACCCGGGAGCCCGAGTGGGCGACCGGGTCCCGCCCAACGACCCCGCCTCGGAAGCTATCCTTGGCGCATGCCCTCCCTGCTCGATCGCGCGCTGAACGTCGGCGAGGCGAAGAAGTTCAAGACCTACCAGAAGCGCGTCGCGCTGATCGGTGCGTTCGAGGCCGAGCTCGAGCACGACAGCGATCAGGAGCTGCGTGAGCGGATGGACGCACTGCGCGAGCGTGCCGCCGAGGGCGAGGCGCTCGACGCGCTGCTGCCGGAGTGCTTCGCGGTCGTGCGCGAGACAGGCAAGCGCACGATGGGGATGCGCCACTTCGACGTGCAGCTGATCGGTGGGATGGCGCTGCACGAGGGCCAGATATCGGAGATGAAGACCGGAGAGGGAAAGACGTTGACGGCGACGCTCGCTGTCGCGCTGAACTCGCTCGCCGTGCGCGACCCGCGTCCGTCCCGAGAGGGAGAGGTCGATGCCGAGACGCTCGTCCCCGAGCGCAAGGGCGTTCATCTCGTGACGGTCAACGACTACCTCGCACAGCGAGACGCCGAATGGATGAGCCCGATCTACGATGCGCTCGGCGTGAGCGTCGGCGTGCTGCAGAACATGCAGTCCTTCGAGGACAAGCAGCGCTCCTACGCGTGCGACGTCGTGTACGGCACCAACTCGGAGTTCGGCTTCGACTACCTGCGCGACAACATGGCCAAGGATCTCGGCGAAAAGGTCCAACGCGGCCATCCGTTCGCGATCGTCGACGAGGTCGACAACATCCTGATCGACGAGGCGCGCACGCCGCTGATTATCTCCGGAGCTCCCGAACAAGCAGCCGACCTGTACGTCAAGTTCGCGCGCCTGGCGCCGCAGCTGCAGGTCGGCAAGACGCCCGAAGGCATGGACCCGCGCAGCAAAAAGCAGTTCATGGCCGACTTCGACTTCGAGGCCGACGAGAAGCACAAAACGGTGTCGATCACCGAGCAGGGCGTCGGCAAGGCAGAGCGCTTTCTCGGCATCGACCACCTGTACCGGGCCGAGAACGGGCATCTCGTCAACCACCTGATCCAGGCGCTGCGCGCCGAGGCGCTGTACAAACGCGACGTCGACTACGCGGTGGTCGACGGCGAGGTCAAGATCATCGACGAGTTCACCGGTCGCATCCTCGACGGCAGGCGCTGGTCGGAGGGGCTGCACCAGGCGGTCGAGGCAAAGGAGGGCGTGTCCGTCCAGGAGGAGAACCAGACCCTGGCGACCGTCACCTACCAGAACTACTTCCGGCTGTACGACAAGCTCGCCGGGATGACCGGTACCGCCCTCACAGAGGCGACCGAGTTCATGAAGATCTACGAGCTGCCGGTCGTGCAGATCCCGACGAACAAGGAGATGGTGCGCGAGGACCGCAACGATCAGGTCTACAAGACCAAGGAGGGCAAGTGGAGCGCGGTCGTCAAAGAAATCGCCTCGCGTAACGAGACCGGCCAGCCGGTGCTCGTGGGGACGATCTCGGTCGAGGTCTCAGAGCTACTGTCCGACCGCTTGACCAAGTACGGGGTCAAGCACACGGTGCTGAACGCCAAGCCAGAGCACGCCGCGCGTGAGGCCGAGATCGTGGCCGAGGCTGGGCAGCCGGGAGCGGTCACGATCGCCACGAACATGGCCGGTCGTGGCGTCGACATCAAGCTCGGCGGCAACCCCGAGCACATCGTCCGCCAGCAGCTGGCGCGAGAAGGCGTCGAGCCGAAGGACGCCGAGGCTTACGAGCGGCGCATGAGCGAGATCCTGCCAGAGGTCGAACGCAACCTCGAAACCGCCCGCGACCAGGTGACGAGTGCCGGCGGGCTGTTCATCTGCGGCACCGAGCGCCACGAGTCGCGACGCATCGACAATCAGCTGCGCGGTCGCTCCGGACGCCAGGGCGATCCCGGCGAATCGCGCTTCTTCCTATCCGCCGAGGACGACCTCGTGCGCCTGTTCGCCGGCGACCGTATCTATCGGATCCTCGACAAACTCGGCGGCGTCGACGAGCAGGGCAACGAGGAACCGATCGAGGCCGGGATGCTCTCCAAACAGATCGAGAAAGCGCAGAAGAAGGTCGAGGAGCAGAACTTCCTAATCCGCAAACGTGTGCTCGAGTACGACGACGTGATGAACGAGCAGCGGCGCGTGATCTACGCCTACCGCGATGAGGTGCTCGAAGGCAAGAGCATCGGCGAGGAGGCCCGCACGGAGGTCATGCGGGTGATCGAGCGCACGGTCGATCAGTACACACCCGGTGACTTCATCGAGGACTGGGACCTCGACGGGCTGTTCACCGCGATCGGCCAGTTCTTCCCCGTCGATCTCGGCAGCGAGGATCTCGACAACGAGACCGTCGACCGCAACTCGCTCACCGACAGCATCGTGCAGGAGGCCACAGAGCGCTACGACGCGCGCCAGCAGGAGCTGGGCGACGAGCTGATGGGAGCGCTCGAGCGCTTCCTGCTGCTGCAGATCATCGACGAACGCTGGCGCGAGCACCTGTTCGACATGGACTACCTGCGCGAGGGCATCCACCTGCGCGGCTTCGCCCAGATCGACCCGCTGGTGGCGTACAAGAACGAGGCGTTCACGCTGTTCGGCGACCTGATGAACAGCGTGTGGGCGGACTACGCGCGAATGATCTTCAACGTGCAAGTCAATGTCGAAGGCCAGAACGGCGGCGGCGGGCAGGTACCGTCGTTCGCCGCCGCCGGCAGCTCGACGCGCGCCGGGCGCGTGTCCTACTCCGGTGGGCACAGCGAAGCCGGCGCAGGCGCGATGGCCGCTGCGGCCGCCGCCGCTGGTATCGCAGGCGGGCAGGCCTACGGCGAGGACGGACAGGAGATGGAAGCGCTGCCCGTCGTCGAGCAGCGCGTGCTCGACGACGAGCATCAGGTCGGGCGCAACGATCCCTGCTGGTGCGGGAGCGGCAAGAAGTTCAAGAAGTGCCACGGCGCGTAGACGGGCGTGAGCGCGACATCGTTCAAGCTGCGCGCTGACCCCGCGCGGCTTCGTCCAGCGATCGGCGGCTGGATCGGCTTTGCCGCGCATCGCCTCGCCCGCCAGATCAGGCGGCTGCTGACAGCCGGCGCCGACGCCGATCCGGCGAGCATCGCGGTCGTGTGTCCGGGATTCGTGCGCTACGGCTGCTCACAGGCCGTCGGCCTGAAGGACACGGGGTGCAACGTGACGCTGTACTACGTCGAAGACCACGCCAGGCTCGCCGAAAACCCGGCAGATCGCGCGCTGATGCTCGGCCATGCGCGAGCAGCCGGCGTCGGGGTCGTCGCGATTCCGCGGCGCAACATTCGCGGGCTGCTGAAAGACGCGCTGTGGCTCCAGCTGCTCAAGGACACGCTCTGGCTGCGCCGAGACATGCGCCGGCGCAGGATCGCGGCCGCGGTCGTCCAATCGCACATCGACCAGCGGCTCGCCGTGCTCGGGCTGGCGATGCCGATCGCGTTGATCCTGCACGACCCGGCGCCACACTCGGGCGCGACGCTGTCTATGCGCAGTCAGGCGATCGCGCGCGCCGCCGAGCTCACCTGCGCGTGCCTGATCCTGCACTCGGAGCGGTTGTTCGATCAGGTCCGCCCACTGCTGCGGCGCGTGCCGAGGGGCGTGGTCGCGCACGGCGCCGACATGGCGCCCGCACCGGCGCCCGTCCCGAGCGCTCGTAAGCTGCTCGTCTTCGGCCGCCTGGTTCCGTACAAGGGTGTGGACACCGCTCTGGATGCGCTCGGGTATCTGCCGGCCACGATGTCCGACGTCGAGCTGATCGTCGCCGGGCGCGGGCCGTCAGCGGAGCTCGCCCGCGGACTGCCGAACGTGCGGTTGCGCGACGAATACGTCAGTGACGCGGATCTCGAGACGCTGCTGGACGAGGTACGACTCGTCCTGCTCCCCTACAAGGACGCGACGCAAAGCGGGGTCGGCCTGCATGCCATCGAGCGCGGCGTGCCGTGCATCGTCTCCTCGGTCGGCGGGCTGCCTGAACTCGTAGACGGCATCTCCTCGGGACTGGTCGTAGCGCCAGATGACCCGGGCGGCCTCGCCGCGGCGATCGCCGCGCAGATCGACCACGACCAGGATCTCCGCCAGCGCATCTACGACCATGCCAAGACCCACTTCTCGTGGCCCGTGGTGGCGCAGCGGCTGCGCGAGGAGATGCACCGGCTGGACGCGCTGATAGCGTGAGCGCATGGCCACAGCCGCACCAAGCGAGTCCACCCCGCAGCGCCTGGCCGCCATCCGTGAGCAGATGACGCTGCTCTCGGACTATCTTTGACCCAGCTGCGTTGGCCGAGCGCGCACGCGCGCTCGAGCACGAGATGGGTGCCGAGGGCTTCTGGGACGACGCCGAGCGCGCGGCCGGCGTATCCGCCGAGCATTCGCGCGCATCCCGGCGCCTGCAGATGTTCGACACGCTGCGCAGCGACGTAGAGGATCTCGACGGGCTGGCCGAGATGGCCGCCGAGGACGGATCGCTGCAGGCCGAGGTGGACGAGCAGATCGCCTCCGTCGAGCAGCGCCTGGCGGAGCTCGAGGAGCAGCGCCTGTTCTCGGGGCGCTATGACTCAGGCGACGCGCTCGTCAGCGTCAACGCGGGAGCCGGCGGGACCGACGCCCAGGACTGGGCCGAGATGGTGCTGCGGATGCTGATGCGTTGGGCCGAACGGCGTGGCTTTCAGGTCGAGCTGCTGGAGGTCAGCGAGGGCGAGGAAGCGGGGATCAAGTCGGCCACCTTCCGCGCCTGTGGCGAGAACGCGTACGGGCTGTTCGGCGCCGAGCGCGGCGTGCACCGGCTGGTCCGGCTGTCGCCGTTTGACTCCGCACACCGCCGTCAGACGAGCTTCGCCGGCGTCGAGGTCGCGCCCGTCGTGCAGGACACCAGCGAGATCGAGATCAACGACGATGACCTGCAGGTCGACACCTACCGCGCCTCCGGCGCCGGCGGCCAGCACGTCAACAAGACCGACTCCGCCGTGCGCATCACGCACCGCCCGAGCGGGATCGTCGTGCAATGCCAGAACGAGCGCTCGCAGTCATCCAACCGCGCGACCGCGATGGCGATGCTGCGCGCGAAGCTGCTCGAGCGCAAGGAGCGCGAACGCCAGGAGGAGATCGCACGCGAGAAGGGCGAGGCGCAGGACGTCAACTTCGGCTCGCAGATCCGCTCCTACGTCCTGCACCCGTACACGATGGTCAAAGACCACCGCACCGGCCACGAGATGGGGGACGTGCAGCGCGTGCTCGACGGGGATCTGGACGGGTTCGTGCGCGCCTTCTTGCTCAGCGGCGCATCATCGGACGGGTAGGCGGTGGACGATCTCACCGCGCTCGTGCAGCGGGCGCTCACGGAGGACATCGGCTCCGGCGATGTGACGACGGAGGCGACCGTCGCCGCGGATGCACGGGCGCGCGCACTGATCACACAGAAGGCACCAGGCGTGATCTACGGCCTGGACGCCGCTGAGATCGCGTTCACGCTGCTCGATCCGGACGCGCGCTGCGAGCGGCTCGTGGGGGAGGGGCAGTGGTGCGAGGATGGGGGTCCCGTGCTGCGGGTCGAGGCCAGCGCGCGCGCGCTGCTGAGCGCCGAGCGCACGGCGCTGAACTTCCTCACGCACCTGTCCGGCGTAGCCACGCTCGCCGCGCGCGCCGCGCGCGAGGTGCAGGGCACGGGAGCGAAGGTGCTCGACACGCGCAAGACGATCCCCGGGCTGCGCGCGCTCGAGAAGGCCGCCGTCGCGGCCGGGGGCGCGAGCAACCATCGCGCGGGGCTGTACGACGCGATCCTGGTCAAGGAGAACCACATCGCCGCCGCCGGCGGGATCGCGCAGGCGGTCGAGCGCGCCCGTACGCTCGCCCCCGCGCTGGCGGACACGCTCGAGGTCGAGGTACGCAATGCTGAGGAGATCGAGCAGGCGCTGAGCGCCGGCGCGCCGCGTCTGCTGCTCGACAACATGGACGAGGCTCAGCTGCGCGCCGCGGTCGCCCAGGTCGCCGGCCGCGCCGAGCTCGAGGCTAGCGGCGGAGTGACGCTGCAAACGCTTCGGGCGCTCGCACAGACGGGGATAGAATGGATCTCGATAGGCGCGCTGACGCACTCCGCGCCCGCCCTAGACCTCTCCCTGATCATGGAGGCCCAGCCATGAACCTGCCCATGGCCCCGACGCTGCCGATGGTTCCCGCGCACAGCGAGTCGCCCGCGCTCACGCCGGGCGAGATCGCCGAGCTGGGGCACGAGGTGCGCGCGCTGGCCACCGAGCGCAACGCGGTGATCCTCGCGCACAACTACCAGGTGCCCGAGGTCCAGGACGTCGCCGATTATGTCGGCGACTCGCTCGGGCTCTCGCGCCAGGCGTCCGCCGCGGGCGGCGAGACGATCGTCTTCTGCGGCGTTCACTTCATGGCCGAGACCGCCTCGATCCTGTGCCCCGAGAAGACCGTCCTGATCCCCGACCTCGACGCCGGCTGCTCGCTGGCCGCGTCGATCGACGCCGAGCAACTCGCCTCCTGGCGCGCAGAGTACCCGCGCGGCGTCGTCGTGATGTACGTCAACACGACCGCCGAGGTAAAGGCGCTGACCGACTACTGCTGCACGTCTGCCAACGCCGTCGACGTCGTACGCCACATCTACGACACACAGGGACCGGACACCGAGATTCTGTTCGGCCCGGATATGTGGCTCGGCGCCTACGTCGAGAAGGAGCTCGGAAAACGCATGCACGTGTGGGACGGCGAGTGCCATGTGCACGCCGGGATCCGCCCCGCCGACATCGAGGCCACGCGCGCCGCGCACCCCGGCGCCGACTTCCTGATCCACCCCGAGTGTGGCTGCTCGACCAGCGTGATGGAGTACGTCGCCGCCGGCGACGTGTCCGCCGAGGGCGTGCACATGTTGTCAACCGGCGGGATGCTCAAGTACGCCGAGCAGGCCGAGCAAGGGGGCAAGGTTCGCGAGGCGGTCGTCGCGACCGAGATCGGGATGCTCTACCCGCTGCAGATGGCCGCGCCGGACGTCAAGTTCATCCCCGCCAACGCCGAGGCCTCGTGCGTGTTCATGAAGATGATCACGCTGCCCAAGCTGCGCGACGCGCTGCGCGAGATGCAGTTCGAGGTGCGCGTGCCGGAGGAGGTCGCCGTTCGCGCGAAGGTGCCGATCGAGCGGATGGTCGCGCTGGGCTGAGCGGGTCAGTCGGCCGACCGGTCCGCTTGTCTGACCGACCAGTCCGCTTGTCTGGCCGCGCGGATCAGTCGTCGAGCCCGGGGAGCGGCTGGATCGGCAGCGGACCGTGGATGCGCTCGAGTTCGCTCAGGTCGAGCCGATCGCGCGGACGGTCCGCCAGGCGCTTGAATGCGACGAGGCTCGCCAGCGACGCGACGCGCGCCTGCTGGCCGTGGTAGGTGAGGTTGATCGCCGCCTCGGATACCGTCTCGAAGTCCAGCGGCCTGGCGCCCTCGCGCAGCAGGTCCACGGGGCCGAACGGAGTGTCGACGCGCAGCGTCTCGGCGGTCGCGATCGCGCCGGCAGGGACGGGCTCGCCGTTGCGCCGAGCCTCGACGCGCTCGAAGAACCGCTCGATCGTCGGGTTCAGCGTCGCGTCGGCCTTGATCAGAAGGTCGACGTCCTCGGTTGCCCGCACGTACTGGTTGGCGATCACGGCGAAGCCGCCGATGACCACGTACGGCAGGCCGACGTCGTTGGCGGCGGTGACGACTGCTACGAGATCGGGAGGATCAGGTGGCGGGGCGCCCATGCTGGGCTTCCCATGCGGCCCGGCGCAGCTCGGCGGCCGAGCGTGAAAGGCGCAGTCCTCTGTCCAGACGCTCGATCACGCTCAGGCCGCGCGCGCGAGCATCGTCCGCGGCGTCCTGCTCACGGTTGATCTGCTCCCAACGGGGGTCGCCGACACGGAGCAGCGAAGTGCGTGGAGAACTCTCCATGAACTCCATTGTAGTCGCCGGCTGGGTCGAACTCGTCAGCCGGCGGCGCAGTGCAGCGAGAATCGCGGTGCCGGTCGCGTTAGCGCATTCGCCAACAGAACGATTATCTGTTAGCGATCCGCTAAACTATTTGGATGGTCCAACCTAACGATCACGTCGCCGCGGAGCTGATCGGCGAGATATGTCGAGCGAGCGGCCTCAGCCGAGCCGAGCTGTCGCGCCGCGCCGGCATTCCGCGCTCGGTCCTGAGCGCCTACGAGCACGTTCGCCGCCAGCCGTCGGTCGCCGCGCTCGCGCGGATCGCCGCCGCGGCAGGCCTCGAGGTCCGGCTCGCTCCCGCCACAGACACGCAGGCGCTCGCGCATGCCGGCGAGGTCCTCACGCAGGTGCTAGATCTGGCGGAGATGCTCCCGTCGCGCCCGCGCCGCGAGCTCGCGTATCCGTCGCTGATCCGGCTGGCGGCGTGAGCGCTCTCGCCGAGCGCCTGATCGCCGTCCACGACGCTCTCGACGCAGCCGATCTTCCGCACGCGATCGGCGGCGCGATTGCGCTCGGCTACTGCACGCTGGAAGCCAGGGGAACGAAGGACCTCGACATCAACGTGTTCATCACCCCCGACCGCGTCAGGGAGGTATTCGCGGCCCTGCCGCACGGGGTGGAGGTGAGCGGGCTGAAGCTCGAGCAGGCCGAACGCGACGGTCAGGTCAGGATCTGGTGGGAGCAGACCCCGATCGACCTGTTCTTCGACGTGCTGCCGTTCCACCGCGAGGTCGCCAAGAACGTGCGACACGTGCCGTTCGCCGGGCGCACGATCCCCGTCGTCGGCTGCACCGCGCTGACCGTGTTCAAGGCGATGTTCGACCGGACCAGAGACTGGGCCGACATCGAGGCGATGATCGAGGCGAAGGCGATCGACGTCGACGACGCCGTCTCCTGGATCCGCCATATGTCCGGCCCGGACTCACCCGAGGCCGCAAGGCTCGAGACACTCGGCGCTTAGCGCCCGTCTCAGAACTCGTCGGCCGTATGCGGCCCGACGCACGCCACCGCCAGGCTGTCCGCGACGCCCGCCGCGACCTCGCGCACCTGCTCGTAGGTGACCGCGTCGAGCGCCGCGATCGCCAGATCCGGGTCGATGTTCTCGCCGAACACGATGCTCCGGTTGGCACCGTAGCGGGCTACCGCGCCGGAGTTCTCAAACGCCAGCACCAGGCGCCCGGCCGCGTACGCACGCGCCCGCTGCACCTCCTCCTCGGTCGGGCCGTGGTCGCGCAGCTCGTCCACGATCTCGCGCATGCGCGTGTACGCCTCGATGCACTTCGCCGACTCCAGGCCCGAGCTTAGCTGCAGGATCGGCACGTCCGCGAACGTGTGATCGATCGCCGAGACCGAATAGCACAGGCCGCGCTTCTCGCGGATCTCCTCGAACAGCCGTGAGCCCATCGAGCCGCCCAGCAGCGTCGAGTAGATCGACAGCGCAGCGCGCTCGCGCAGGTCCGCGACGGCGATCGCGGGGCGGTAGATCATCCGCAGGTGCGACTGGTTGGTGTCGCGCTGCTCGACCAGCTTCTGCGGCGCGAACGCCGGCGCCGGCACATAGGAGTCTGGCTCGGGGAGCGAGGGAAAGCGCGCGAAGCGCTCCTGGAGCTCTGCCTCGTCCGGCAGGTGCTCGAGGTTGCCCGCCAAAAACGCCCCGCCTCGCGTGCCCGCCCAGCGGCGCTCACGGAACGCGATGATCCCCTCGCGGCTGAAGCTGCGCAGGTTCTCCTCTGGACCGAGCACCGTGCGCCCCAGCGGGTGATCGCCGAACGCCGCGCTGTCGATCAGGTACTCGGCGACCATCGACGGCTGGTCATACGCGCGGTTGATCTCCTGGATCACCACGCCGCGCTCGCGATCGAGCTCCTCTGCGTCCACGCGTGGGCGCCCGACGAAGTCGCTCAGCAGATCGATCGCCTGCGGCGCGCTCTCCGCGCGGACGGTGATGTGGAACGCCACCAGGTCGTGGCTCGTGTACGCGTTCAGCACCCCGCCCAGACGCTCAGCCGTCTCGTTGACGTCCTTGTACGTCGGGTAGCTCTCCCCCCCTTGAACACCAGGTGCTCGAGGAAGTGGGCCATCCCGTTCTCCTCCGGGCGCTCGTTGCGCGCGCCCGCGTCGAACGCCACGAGGACCGTCAGCGCGCGCGTGCCCGGCAGCTCGATGCGGTGGATCGGCAGCCCATTCGCCGGGACTGTGCTCGTGCTCACGTTCGCCATCGCCTCCACCCTAGAAGGTTCGCGAGCGGATCTGGCCGGCCCGCCGCTCGACTACGCTTGCGCGCAGTCATGTCTCCGGCACGTCGAAATCCGCGCACCATTGTGCTGGCGATCATGCTCCCGATCCTGCTGCTCGCCGGGCTGTGGCTCGGCGGCCATCCCGAAGACCTGCCCGGGTTCGTCAGGGATGCGTTCGTCGCCGACCAGCAGACGCGCGTCGTCGACGAAGCGCTCCAGCGGATCGCCAACGACTACTACCGGCCGATCCCCAAGCGCGACCTGTCCAACGCCTCGATCGCCGGCGCCGTCGCCAGCCTGCACGACCGCTTCTCCCACTACCTGACGCCCAACGAATTCCGCGAATTCGACACTCCGCCGCACTTCACCGGCATCGGCGTGTCCGTCGGCTCCGAGCCTCGCGGGCTACTGATCGCACGCGTGTTCAACGCCTCACCCGCGTCCCGCGCCGGGCTGAAGCCCGGAGATCTGATCGTCGCCGTCGGCGGGCGCAAACTCCGGGGGCTCTCCAGCGAAGCCGCCACCGGGCTGATCAAGGGGCTGCCCGGAACCGACGTACGGCTGCAGGTCGAACACCCCCGCGACGGACACCTCGGCCACGGGGCCACGAACACCGTCAAGCTCACGCGCGCCGTCGTCTCCGAGCCGGTCGTCGAATCTGTGACCAAGACCGTCCACGGGGTCAAGCTCGGGATCGTCGCGCTCGCCACGTTCAGCCCCGGCGCGTACTCCGAAGTACGCGAAGCGGTCGAAAACCAGCTGCACAAAGGCGCGCAGGGGATCGTGTTCGACCTGCGCGGCAACGGCGGCGGGCTGGTCGAGGAGGCGCAGCTGATCGCCAGCATCTTCATCCCCAAGGGCACGATCGTCACCACGCGCGGACGCACACAGCCGACGCAGGTGATCGTCGCGAGCGGAGATGCGATCTCCACATCGGTCCCGGTCGTCGTGCTCGTCGACCAGAACACCGCATCCGCCGCCGAGATTGTGACCGCGGCGCTGCAGGACCACAAGCGGGCGACCGTCGTTGGGACGCACACGTTCGGCAAGGGCGTCTTCCAGGAGGAGCAGTCGCTGTCCAACGGTGGAGCGCTCGACATCACCGTCGGCGAGTACTTCACGCCCAACGGGCGCAACCTCGGCGGCGGCGGCGTCAAAGAGGGCGCCGGGATCCAGCCAGAAGTGCACGTGCCGCAGGAAACCGTCGACACGAACCACGGCCTCACGGTGGCGCTCAACACGCTTGCCGCGAAGGTCAAGTGAGCGAGCCCCGGCCGGCCCCTGCCGACGCTTTCGTCGCGCTGCTCGAGCGGCGCGGGCGCTTCCTGACCGCCGAGCCGCTGTTCCCCCGGCGCGATCGCGACGCCGGGCCCCCGCGCGGGGGACGCGCCACGAGCGTGGTGATCGGATCGACGCGCGCCGGCGGCGCTCGCAAGCGTGGCGGCGGCCAAGCCGATCATGGCCGCCGCGGTGGGAGAGGCGGTGAGCGCTCGGCCGCCGCCGGCGACCTCGTGCTCGTGCAGGCGCCCGGGCGCAAAGGCGGCGCGCGGATCGTGCGCCTGCTCGGCCGCCCCGACATCGCCCGCGACGTGATCGAGGGGCTGCTGCTCGACCGCGGTCTCAGTCGTGGCTTCGACGCGGAGGTCGAGCGCGAGGCGCGGGCCGCCGGCGAGCGCGTCGCCAGCGACCCCGGCGAGCGGCGCGACCTGCGCGCGCTGGCCACCTTCACCGTCGATCCGCTCAGCGCGCGCGACTTCGACGACGCGATCTCCGCGGAAGCGCTCGATGGGGGTGGCACGCGCGTGTGGGTGCACATCGCCGACGTCGCCGCGCACGTGCCCGAGGGATCGGCCGTCGACCGCGAGGCGCGTGTGCGGGCAACCAGCGTGTACGCGCCCGGAGCCGTCGAGCCGATGCTGCCGCACGCGCTCTCCAGCGACGCCTGCTCGCTGCTGCCCGGGGTCGATCGCGCTGCCGTCACCGTGGAGATGGAGCTGCACGGCGCCGTCTGCACCCGCGCCGCCTTCCACCGCTCGCTGATCCGCTCGGACGCCCGCCTGGACTACGAGCGCGTCGATCGCATCTTCGCCGGGCACGAGCCCGCCGCCGAGCCGTGGCGCGCGCCGCTGGCCGCCGCGCGTCAGGCCGCCGCCGCGCTGCACAGCGAGCGCGAGCAGCGCGGGGCGCTCGTGCTCGACTCCAACGAGCCCGAGTTCTCCTTCGATCCGCGCGGTCACGTGAGCGCGATCCTCGCGCGCTCTCAGACAGAGTCCCATCGCCTGATCGAGCACCTGATGATCGCCGCCAACGAGGCCGTCGCCGCGCTGCTCTCACAGCGCGGCGTGCCCTGCCTGTATCGCGTGCACGAGCGTCCCGAGCCCGAGCGCGTGGAGCGGCTGATCGACCAGCTCGCATCGCTCGACGTGCCCACGCCACCCGTGCCCAAGCAGCTGTCCTCCTCGCAGGCCGCGCAGCTCGTCGGTGATGTCTCAAGGAGTGTCGAACGGCACGTGCGCCGGACCGGTCACGGCCGCCAGGCGCTCAGCTCGCTCGTGCTGCGCTCGCTCCGGCAGGCCTACTACTCGCCCAAGAACCTCGGGCACGCCGGCCTGCACTCGAGCAGCTACTGCCATTTCACCTCGCCGATCCGCCGCTATCCCGACCTCGTCTGCCACCGCGCGCTGCTGTCAGCCGTCGGCGGCGGCGAGCGCGCACCGCGGGCCGGTGAGCTCGTCGAGCTGGGCGCAGCGATGTCCGAGCGCGAGCGCGAGGCGATGATCATCGAGCGCGACGCCGACGACGTCGCCCGCTGCTTCGCGCTCGAGCAAGCGCTGTTCGAGCACGGCCCCGACGTGACGCTCGCCGGCGAGGTCACCGGGCTGATCTCCGCTGGTGCGTTCGTCGCCTTCGGCATTCAGCAGGCGCAGCGAACGGGGGGTGCGGGCGCGGGCGGCGCGCAGGGCGCCGAAGCCGCGGAAGCCGTCGACTCGACGCCGTTCGAGGGCATGCTCCCCGTCCGGCTGCTGCGCGCGCCCGACCAGAGTCGCACCACCGGCCGCGGCGGCGGCGGCGGGCGCGGCGGGGACCGCGGTCGACCAAACGGGGCGCAAGGTGCACGCCGCGGCGCCGGCCAGGGTGACGGCGCCCGCGAGTGGTGGGAGCTGAACGAGCAGGGCACGATCCTCCAGGGGGAACGCACCGGCGCGACGCTGCGACTCGGCGACGTAGTTGCAGTGCGCGTCGCGCGCGTCGACGCCGTACGCGGGCGCGTCGACCTTGTGCCCGCTGATTGATCGTAATCGCGAACCCCTCCCAGCGGAGCCCGTTACCCCATTCGGGGCACAGGCAGGGCGGAGCCAGTAGATCTTTCATCGTCGTGTTCTGACCGTTCACCGCTAGGCTCGGGCCATGGCAAAGGGCAAGGGCAAGCGCAAGATCGGGGCGGGCGACGTGGCGTCGAACCGCTACGCCTCCTACCGCTATGAGCTGATCGAGCGGATCGAGTGTGGCATGGTGCTCGAGGGGACCGAGGTCAAGGCGCTGCGTACCTCCGGCGCTCAGCTGAAGGACGGCTACGCCGCGATCCGTGACGGCGAGCTGTGGCTGCACTCGATTCACATCCCGCCCTACGCGCCGGCCTCGCGCGAAAATCACGATCCGGAGCGTCCGCGCAAGCTGCTGCTGCACCGGCGCGAGCTCGATCGCATCGCCGGGCGTGCGCAGGAGCGCGGGCTCACGCTCGTGCCCACGCGCGTGTACTTCTCCGGCGCCAACGCCAAGGTCGAGATCGCGCTCGCGCGCGGCAAGGACCTCTACGACAAGCGCCAGTCGCTGCGCGAGAAGGACACCAGGCGCGACATCGAACGCGGTATCCGCGAAGCACGGCGCTAGTTCGTCTAGATCGAGCGGAAGCCGTGCCCGGCGGAGCTGAGGATGTGCGCCTCGTTCATGCCGAACACCAGCGCCACGATCAGCCCGATGTACACCGCGCCGACGAGCGCGCGGTTGCGCGGCGAGACGCGGTAGTACGCCGCCTGCTCCAGCGAGCGAGACTTGCGCAGCTGCCAGCGCCGCCACGTCTCCATGCCGCCCAGCAGCACGAACAGCAGCAGGAACGGGTTGCGCGTGATCAGCAACAGCGCCACCATCGCGCCGAGGCCCACGAACCACACGCCCGGCGCCATCGCCGCCATCGCCCGGCCGCCGTCGAACGGCACCACCGGCACCAGGTTGATCAGGTTCAGGAAGAAGCCCACGTAAGCAAGCGCGCGCAGCATGTCGCTGTTCGTCGCCTCCGCGATCGCCAGGCATGCCGCCGAGCCGAGCGTCCCCAGCACTGGGCCCGCAAGCCCAACGCGTGCCTCCGCGAGCGCGTTCTCGCCGAGCGACTTCGCCATCACGACCGCGCCCAGGAACGGGATGAACATCGGCGCGCTTGCCTTCAGGCCCTCGCGGCGCAGCTGGATCACGTGGCCCATCTCGTGCACGAACAGCAGTACCACGAAGCCCGCCGCGAACGTCCAGCCCCAGAACAACGAGTACGCCGCCACCGACACCAGCGCCGTGCCGCCCGTCGTCAGCAGCTTCAGCTTCGGCAGCAGCAGCACCACGCCTTTGATCGCCGCCCAGAACTTCGCGAACAACGCAACGATCGCCGCCAGCGCGCTGCCGATCCGCTTGCGGATCCTGCCGGCCGGGCCCCCGTCGCTCGGGATCGACGGCCGGCCGGTCGGCTCTCCGAACGGATTCTCGCTCGGGTAGCCGACCTGCTCCCCAAGCACCCGCGGCTGCGAGGAAACGACCGCCGCCGGGGTGGAGACGGACAGCTCTGGGTTGTCCATAGCTTCATTGTCGCAGCACTTCTAAGCCGCTCCTAACGGTTGCTGCGCTGCCGCCCGCGCCCGCTCTCCGATCGCCGCGCGATTTTTTCCCGAACGTGCGGGATCAAACGTCCAAAGGACTTGCAACTCGTCCCGCCGCGAGCTACTTTGAATCCAGACGCGGAACCGAGCCGCAAAGAGCGAGGCCACCGAGGTGTGAGGCCGCGCCACCCAACCGGAAGGGCCCCCGGGCCGGACCGCAAGGGTTCCTCAAGCGGCCCGGGACCGCGTCGCTTTTGTTTCTACACTCAAGCGACAGTACATCCCCGGGGACGACAGGCTTCGACGTGGTCGGCTCGTGGGGGTGGTGGCGAGTCGAGGTCCCGGGCGGCCTCGTAAAACACCCGGGAAAACCATAAGTGCGGACTCTCACGAGTACGCCCTCGCCGCTTAGTCAATAGCTAAGCCGTGAGGTTTCGGGCCCCGCTAGCCTGCGGCGGGGAAGGCCGGAATCAGAAAGCAGGCTCACCCGGTGCGGTCCGCCTCCGCCAAGCCGGGGAAATCCAAGGAGGCTGGTCCCCAGCAACCCCGCCGGCGAGGCGAGCGTCGGACGAGATCAGAGCGCCGGCTACGCTCGTAGAAGCCATCCTTACGCGATTGCGGACGTGGGTTCGATTCCCACCGTCTCCACTAAAGGCCCATTTGCAGGGATTTTCCGATGGCCAGTGGGAATCGATTCGCTACTGGGCCTCGTCGTCGCTCGACAGCACATCGGCCATCGTGGCGGCGAGCTGGTCGATGTCCCAGTCGGCGTAGATGTCGCCGGTCGTCTGGATCGAGGCGTGGCCGAGCAGCTTCTGGACGGCCTTCAGGTTGCCCGTGGCGTCGAGCACTCGCTGGCCGGCGGTGTGCCGTGCCTTGTGCATCCGCTCGCCGCTGGTGGTGCCCTCTGGCGACGATCCCCGCGTCTGCGAGCCGCCGGTACCACCAGAGTGCAGCCCGTGGACGCCCATCGGCTTCGTCGGGTCGCGCGTCATCCTTCGCCCCGTTGCCCTTCATGCGGGGCATCAGGTAGTGGTCGGGCTTCGCTTCGACTTCGAGGATGTGCCGCTCGAGGTCCAGCCAGAACGCGGGCGTCGGGGATCGGCAGCTCGCGGACCTTCTGGCCCTTCGTGAAGATCGTCAGCCGCCGGCGCTGGTGGTCGAAGTGCTTGAACTGGACGGCTCTGCAGCGCGCCCTTGCGCAGCCCGTAGTCGAGCAGTAGGCGCAGTGCGATCCGGTCGCGGAGCTCGGACTGCTCGGCGATGATCGCGCCGCCGCTGGTCGGTCGAGAAGGTCGTGCGGTAGACCTGCCGACCGCGGGCGCGCTCGATCAGCAGCGTCGGGTCGCCGTGGAGGCGGCCGCGCACGATCTGGAAGCGGAAGAAGTCTTTGATGATGCGAGAGGTTCTTGTTGTAGGTGCGTGGCGCCCCGGAGCCCCAGTAGCGCGTCGAGGAACTCTTCGATGCGCTCGGTGCCGGCCGGCGGCTCGAAGTCCTCGATCTGGAGGTCGGGGAAGTGGCGGGCGAGCTTGTCCAGGCACGACTCGTAGTCGCGGTAGCTGGAGTCGGTCAGGCGCTTTCGCTTCGCGCGCAGATAGCCAGCAGCGTCGGCCCCGATCGGCGTTAGCTGGTAGCTCTTGTCGCGCACGGCTTCACGGATGAGCCGCGCGGCTTCGGCAAGGGTCGGCGAGGCTCCAGGCCTGGGGTTTGGTGTGTCCGGCGCATATGGCGCATGGCTGCTCACGTCGATCAGACCAGACCTGTGCGCCGATCTCAAGGGTCTGACATCGGAGCGCGACGGCATGCTGGGATTGGCAGGACTGTCGGCGCGGTGCGGCATCTCGTAGCTACGCCGCGCGATGCACGGCGAGTTGGTCGGCGGCGTCGGTGACGATCGCGAGCGGAGACCGCGTGTTCGCTTTGCTCCATTCGGCGACCTCGATCGGTGCACCCGTGTCGGCGATGGCTTCGCGGGCCAGCTTGGCGCGCGTGGCGGTGGGCACGGCGAGGATCACGAATGTGCCGTACTCGCCCAGCTCGCTTCGCGGTATCTGTCGGGCGTAGCCCACCGCCTTCTGGCGAAGCCGCTGCGCCGGCTCGGTCGCACGGTCAAGCTCAAGCAGCAGGTGCACGGGCGGACGGCCAGGGAGGGCGAGGACGCCGTAGCCGTCCGGTGCCACGCCCTTGAACAACTGATGGGTGATGCGTTCGCCGTACCACTCCGTCAGCGCGCCGTGCTCGGCGTGGGCTTCTGGCGCGAGCAGCGTGAAGAACTCATTGATTTCGACGTGGTGCGTGAGCTTGCCCGAGTGCGCTACCCCGAGCGCGTCCGAGTGCCGCCAACGCAGGCGACGACGCTCGACGCCTTGGTGTGCGGCGACGATGTGTGCGCCGGCCTCATCGAGTATCCAGTGATATGGGGTGCTGCCCGCGCCACGCTGGGCGGGCGGACGGAAGCGATCGAGCACCCGTAGCTTGTAAAGCGTGTCGAGCCGAGCGGTCGCGGTGCGCAGCCCAGCGAAGTGCAGCCGCACGAGCTGCTCGGTCGTCAGCACGTGGTGGTCGTAACAGTCGAGCGCGATTTGACGGTCGCGGTCGGTGAGTCGTGAGCCGAGGCTCACGAGATGCCCGAATGTGATCTTTCCCGGTCGTCTATTCAGCTCTGAAGTGAGCGACCGAGGCGGCTGCGCACGATGAACCATGCAACTCGGGCGAATGCCAGCGCGGAGACGCCAACGGCCACATGAGCGTCGGCCCGATCGCTACTGCCGCTATCGGTGCAGGCGGTGCATTGCTTGGCGGCTTGATGACGGCAGGCTCCAATATCTGGCTTGCGGGCACCCGCGCGAGGCGTGATCGGTCACGAGAGCGAGAACGATCAGCAGCTGGATTGCGTAGGGCAGCGCGGCTCGTCACGGCAGAGCTTGCCCACTCAGCCGCAACCATCGAACAGGCGCAAAGCGAGGGATTGTGGACTGACACAGAGCGCAAGGAGTTGAAATACACGCGCTGGAAGGAACATCAGCAAGCTCTCGCTGACTATTTGCCTGATGAGGGTTGGCAAGCCGTATCGGGTGCCTACGGGCTTCTTTACTTGCTCTATCGACACACTGGCGGCTCTGGTGAGGACGAGATACCGCCCGATGCGTTCACGCAGGTCATGCCTGTGCTAGGTCGTGCTCGGGATGCTCTCAGAAGCTACACAAGGTTTGGATCTGGTGAGGAATGCTGATGGCTTGATAGGGATTCATGCAGTCGAGAGGCATCAAGCATTACGAGATCGCCGTGTGCCCAAGCATGCGGCTTTCGTTTTCAGAGTTTGCTTCCGCGAACCGTTGGACAAAATGGTCGCTACCGGGTGCCCGTCCGTCCCCCAATTCGATCAGATTATTCTTCAGTGGGAGATGCGCGGTTTGTCCCGACTTCCAGCCGCGTGTAAGTGCTAGAAGCGACTTACCCATTTGCATGGCGCCCTCGCAGAAGAACAGCTCCTCTGCCGATATGATGGCCAAGCGTCCGATTCTTGCGTCGGTGAGATACCCCTCCTCGCGGACCCAGTACTCGAGGTCGTCAATGATCAACTCCATGTGCGGAATCGCATGGGAGGCTACAATCACGGGCCACACTCGCAACGTTGTAGCTGGATCGATGCCTGGAAGATCGAGAATGCCTGCAAGGAAGTCGCTGATCGATCGGTCGAGCTGCTTGGCCTTTTTAATGACAAGCCTTTCGGCATCGGCCTTGGCCGAACACAGATCGCCTTGTGTGATGGTGGCAGCCTGAAGTGGCCCGGAGACGACCTCGATGAACATAGGATGGCCGTCGTATCCGAGTACGATGTCTGACGAGCGTTTTCGAGCGCTGCGCGGGCCGTATTCCACGTCTGCGCTGATGGAGGGCGGCGTTGACTCAAAGGCGACCGCACGTCGAAGTGTGTTCTCGACGGATTCTTGGAAGACTATCCCGAAGTTGGAACTATAGTAGCGACGGTCTTTGCCCTCCGCCTCAGCCGCCTCGCTGAGGATGTGAAAGACGCCTTGGGTAATGCGGCGCTGAAGGCTCGCCATCGAGAGCGGCAGGAAGACGCCATCCTCGATCTCAACAAGCGGATACCGCTCGAACGTCGGAGAGATATACGTCGTTTCTCCGTGCTCCTCGATCTCAGCACGGAGCTCAGCGGTCAGCTTGTCTATATCACGGGCTGTCACGTCGAAGAAAGGCTGCCAGTCGCTTGTGGGCATCTCGGCAGAGGCGAAGTAGTGTGCTGGCTTTATGCCGGGCAGTCCGTCCCCGTTGGCGCCGCGGAGAATCAGGCGGGCAAGAACGGCCGCGCCCACGGTGAAGTAGTCAGCGATCTCCATCTGGGTCTGGCGTCTGAAGGCGCCAGCGATCTGCTTCGAGGGTGCATTATCGTGGGTGGGCCAGAGGGCGCGGTAGACCTCGTGATGGATCGCCATCGCAGGGAGCGTGTCCTCCGCGTAGTTCAGTGTGCACTGTCGGATCTCCCATGCGAGCCGCTGGTCATGGTCCTTGATGTCGAGGCCAGCGTCGAGTAGATCACACGCTCCAAGCAAACACGTGACCCAATCATCGGCCAGGTCACCGGAGCCGAAGTCGTCGTGCGGTCGGCGATCAGCGTGGAGGATGACCAAGCGAGCGAGATGGACGAGTTGCTGCTCGTGGAACACGGCGGTCGCCCGACCTTCGTCAAGTCGATGGAGAAGCGCCCGGCCAAGATGTCCATCGCCCACCAGTTCCGGAACGAGTTGGCGCTGGATTTGGGCGTGCTCGTTGGTGGTCTTCGCTGCGAATAGACGAGTGCTTGCATGAGCGAGAGCCCACAAACAGTCGGCCGCTGAAAGCTTGCCAAGGCGGCCCACGATGTCCTCGTGGCGGATTGGAAGTCCAGTCAGCTCCTCATAGGTTGCATAGACACCTGCGCTCAGCGGACGGGTCGCCGCTACCTGGCCGGCTGGCACAAGGAGGCCCAGCTCGTGTTCGACAAAACCACGGGGAGGGACGCGTCCATTCATTGCACTCAGGTTAGGTGCTTGGCCCTGTCGGCAAGTTGCGCGAAAGCCACTATTCGCTGAGAAGGTCCGCGAGATGTCGCGGCGTCCACACCGATACGTCGGTGAGTTCGGCGTCGTGCAGATCTCCGTCGCCACTGACGATTGCATCAGCTTTGGCTGACCGGGCAAGCGCTACGAGATAGTCGTCCTTCGGGTCGCGGGTTGCGCCCTTGACCGGCGATGGGTCATCGTGCATCGTCGCATGACGCTCAAGTCGGGCGATGAGCTGTTGTGCGCTCGTCTCGTCGAACCAGCGGCGAAACCGGGGTCGCAACAGCACCCGGCGTAGCTCGGCGATCAACTGCGGGCTCGCGATGACCTCGAGCCGGTCGTCGATCCAAGCACTGAAGATCCGATCGGGCGGAGATCCGCGAGAGCCAATCAGAACGGAGATGAAGACCCCGGGATCGACGACGACCCGGATCACGCGCTGGCGCGTCGCTCCTGGCGGGCCGCTGACAGCTCATCGTAAGCCACGCGCTCGGCCTCCTCCTCGCTGAGGCCGGCGGCGAGCTGTGTCGTGTCGACCATTCGCCGCAACAGGTAGGCGTTGATCGTTCGCTCGATCACCGCGCCATCTGCAAGGCCAGCTACGGGCTCGCCGAGCTGCTCACGAGCCTGCGCCACGATGGAAGCGTCGAGAGAAACCGTGATCTTGTCCGTGGCAGCCATACCCAAACGGTAGCGCGTGGGGCGGGTCTTCGCCGCGTGATCGACGCTCTCTACCTCCGCAGTCGTTGGTCGAGCATGTTGGCGTGCTGCTTGAACTTCTGGGCCGCCTGCTGGATCTCGCTGTCGGTGTGTCGGCGCATTGCTCGGCTATAGCTGTTGGTCGGGTGTGACTCGCAGCGCGCCGCCTGTAGCGCGGTCTTCATTCGATCGCTCTCCGGCCACGGGACTAGGACCCATCCCAGCGCGCCCAGTGCATCTCGAATACGTGCGGAAACCACGCCCTCGTTGCCGGAGCAGTAGTAGTCGAGGTAGCAGCCTCTCTTGCAGGAGAGGTCTGAGACGACGCCGCCCGCGTGGCGCCAGCTCATCGAGACAGGATCGCTGTCGAAGCCTCGACGGTGCCAGCGCATGTTGCAAAGCGCGCCGTACAGCTCATCCGCGAAAGCATCGTCTGTTCGCACGCGTTCGGACAGCGTGCGCAGCGCGCTTTCAAACGCCTCGAACTCGTCCCTGAGTGCCGTCTCTGTCCTCGGTTCATCGTTGTTTTGGTGAGTCCGCATCGAAACGAGTGTAGCGTTTTGTCTACAATGCCTTGGATGCGTACAGGTGGCTTGCTCGAATGGCTGCGGTTGTGCCCGGAGCACGACTGGTTCGTGGGGATCGACCCGGGATCAACCGTGAGGCTCGACGCCGCCTGGCAGGAGACGGCCTATCTGTTCCGCTCGCCAGCGAAGGCATGCCGGCTGCTCGATGCCGCCGAGGCGGCGGAGCGTGGCGAGGCGGCCGAGCATCCGCTCGACCGGGCGTAAGGCTGGTCGCCCCGCAGGGCCGGGGCTTGCTTCACTCCCCCTCGCGCCGGGAACATTGCGTGGGTTCGATTCCCACCGTCTCCACTTTTTCGGACGTTGCGCAAACCGCGGCTCCGGCAGGCATCTGACGAGTCCGGATCGGTTGGCTCTTGTTTGAGTAGTCGCACCGACTTGATTCGCAGCGGGACTCAGTGTCTGCGGCGCTCGGCTTCACCGGCTTGTCGATGGCGATAGAGCGCGGGAAGGACCCGCACGTCCTTGGGGCGGCCGGCGGCCTCCTTGGACCGGATCACGTCGTCCAGGTCCGCGACGCTGACCTCGACGCCCGCGACGACCACGCGATGTGAGCGCCCAACGAGTTGTGAGTAACCGCCCTCAAAGCCTGAGGGTCGGAATGAGATATCGAACTCGCCATGTCGGCAGATCAGGTTCCACATTGCGGCACGGCGTAGCGATGCGGCGCTGTGGTCGAAGGGAAGGCCGTCGGCGACCGAATCGGTGCGCACGCGGGCGTCGAGCTCCTTGAGCGCCGCCGATAGGCGGCCGAGGTTGGCGCGGCTGTCATCGGGTGTGAGGTCGATGTCGCGGGTCGGGGCGATGGGGGCGTTCTGCGCGATCGCGGCGAAGGCGCCAATCACCACGTATTGCACTTTGTGCCGGTTGAGCACCGATACGATCCCTCCAGCATCGAGTTCTAGGGGCTGGCTTTCCCCCCGCCGGTTGGTCAAGGTGCGGCGCCGATCGGCAGTGCTCCGCGCCACGACTCGATCTGCCGATCGCGTCGTCGCCGCTCGCTCGCGCTTCGCGCGTTCTCCAGCTGCGCCAGAACCTCGTCGTGGTCGTCGCGCGGCTCAAGCTTCATCGTCAGCTCGAATCCGGCGGCGTTCAGGAGTCTCATCAGCGTCGGCAGACTTGGTTGACGCTTGTCTCTCTCGTAAGCGGAAACCATCGTGGTGGGTACGGAAGCGCGCTCTGCCAGCTCACGCTGACTCATCCCAGCCTTCAGGCGCGCAAGCTGAAGGAGCGCTGCGGCAGGCGATGGGAGACTGACCAGAGAATCATATGATTGTACCATGGCACGATTGTATCAGGCTACCCAAATGACGATCACCCTTCCCAGGCGCGGCTAGAGGCAGCGCAGCGGGATGGCCCGGACGACCAAGGGGTTTGCGCAACGTACGGCCCTCTCCACTAAAAGTTACGAAAGCCCTGCAAATCGATAGGTTGTTGCGACGTCGAGGACGACGGTGGGAACGATCCGCGGGGTTCGCGGTGCGCGAGCCGTCGGTACTGGGGATACGCTGCCTTCAGCGACGCATTCGGACCTGGCGCATTGGTGTAGTTTGGCCCTCGAAGAGCCTTTCTAAGGCAACGTTGCTGGTGAGGCGGTCGGCTTAGTCCTCGTCGGCGAGCACGTCGGTCAGCGTGGCCTCGAGCTGGCTGATGTCCCAGTCTGTGTAGAGGTCGCCGGTGGTTCGGATCGAGGCGTGCCCGAGGAGCTTCTGTACTGCCTTGATGTTGCCGGTGTTGTCGAGTACTCGCTGGCCGGCGGTGTAGCGGGCCTTGTGCATCCGCTCGCCGTTGGTCGTTCCGTCAGCCACGACCCCGGCCTTTGCGAGGCAGCGGTACTACCAGTCGTGTGCTGCGTGGTTGCTCATCGGTAGCTCGGGACGGTCGGCCGCATGCTCGCGCCCGGCGCGTCGGCGGGCGCACATGAGGTAGTGCTCGGGCCTGGCCCTTGACGTTCTGGATGTGGCGCTCGAGGTCTGTCCAGAACGCCGCTTGGGGGATTGGGCCCAGGAGCTGCTGCCGGATTGGTGGGGAATATCGACCGTGGCCTGCAACGGTCACATCGTGTTCAGGTCCGTGCGGGCATCCGGCGCCAACCCTGGGGTAGACGCCGAGACTTTGGTGCGGCTCCTCTGGCACTGGGAGGCTCTAGCCGCGCTGCAACGGCTGGGCATTGATTACCCGTGACCTCATTGCGCCTCGCTTTGGCTCGAGCTGCTCGAGCGGTGCACATTGGCACAGCTCCGATCCGCCGTCCCGAGCAGCACAACGCTGCGCCACCTACCGATGGTGCTTACCTCTTGGAGGAGCTCGACGACATCCTCGCCGTAAATCTCCCGGTCCTCGCTCAAGTACTGCAGATCAACCAACAGGTCGGCCTCGCTCGGCGCGCACGCCACGCGGCCAAGCTGAGATTCGACGAGTGCCTTCCGCGACGTGCCACTCGGAGGCAGCGTCTTCAGCACGCGGTACCGAAGCGCCACTCCATGCCTGTCGGCGGCGCACGCACATCGGACAACCGACTCGACGCTCTCGGTCGACTCGGCTACCGACACCACCGGCACGAAGCGCATCCCGCGTGCGCGCGCTTGATCGTGCAGGTATCGGAGCACAGGCTGGCGACCGTCGGGCGTGTCCAAGACGAGGCTCTGGCTCAGGCGCAGCGTGTCGAGATGGACCGATGTTGGCTAAAGGAAAAGCCGTGGGAACCGATAAATCCGTGGAAACCGTTGACACGCGGTAGTGCTGAGAGTAGGGTCCTTGCCATGGCAGAGTTCCTCACCACCTCCGAGATCGCGCAGATGTATGGCATCGCGGACAGCACTGTCCGTCACTACCGTGCCTCTGGAAGGCTCGTCCCGAGTCGCCAGACCCCGGGCGGGCATGCCCGCTACGCCGCCGTCGATGTGGTGTCGGTGCTCGGGGAGCCTGGTACGGGCCCCGCTGTTGCGATGGGGTCGGGTGGAGACGCTCGGGTCATCGGTATGCAGCGTGATCGGTTCGCGGCTGCCGGTCAGCATGATCTGCGCTCCTCGGCTCGCTGGGGGGTGCTCTCGCCTGAGGTGGCAGCGCTAGGTCGGCGCGAGGCTCATGACCCTGAGCTCCTGCAGGACGCAGGGGCTCCGCGCTGGGGTGGGCGTTTGCTCAGAGCGCGTAGCGGCGTCGCGGGGTGAGTCGTCTCGATGAGCAAGGGCGCGAACGCGCCGAGGAGATCGCTGGCTCGCTCTGGCAGGGTGATCTCCTAGCGACGTCCGTTGCCGTCGCCCTCGAGGCCCCGGCGAGCAGCCTGCTCGAGGGCGCGCACGAGCTCGAGCCCGTCGACAGTGCCGGCGTTTGGGCGCCCGCGCCCCTTGAGATCGCCTCGGGCTGGACAGTCATCGTCACCCAGACGTGCGACGTCGTGCGGAGCCTCGAGCACGTCGAACACCTGCAAGTGATGCCGGTTGTCGCGCTATCTGAGCAGGAGTGGAACGAGGCGTTAAACGGACGCCGTGGGACGCTCTTCTCGCTACCGCGAGCAGATGGTCTCGATGTCGAGTTCCCCGCCGTCGACTGCGCGATCTGCTTTCCGGTCGCGAAGGCAGCGCTCGCTCATGAGGAGGTGAAAACACTTGCCACGCCCTTGGACCCGGCTTCGCGCATCCTGCTCTCGCACTGGCTGATGCGTCGCGTCGGTCGCCACGCGTTCCCGGACGAGCTCGAGCAGCACGTACTCGCACCGCTCCGTGAAAAGCTCATCAAAAGCATGGGGAAGACCTCGCAGGCCGGACTCCTCGCCGACGCACTGCTCGGCGTGTGGAGCTCCACCGAGTGGGCCGCGGGCGTGACGATCTACTTCATCGTTGACCCGAACCTCATCCGCCAGCGCGGAGTCGACATCGACGCCGAGAAGGCGGTCGAGGAGCTGCTGAAGCCCGTGCATAAGGCGCTCGGGTCAGCCGGTCTCTCCGTCCAGGTCACCGCGAGCGCCCGGACCCTCGATGCGGTTTCTGCTTACGACCTCATGGTGAGTCAGCGTCAGATCGACCTCGATCCACTACCTACGGGCAGCTTTGCCGCCAAGGACACGATCGCCGCTCTAGCCGCCGCGCAAGCCGCCTCGGGTTCGACCTGAGCCGGGGAGGCCGGGGTTCCTCAGGGCCGCGGCCCCTTGGCGGCGCCCCGAGAGGTCTTCCCGGACCGGAGACCCCGGATCTTGTCATCCCGCTCCGAGACGCGCCTACGCTGGACGCGCCCTCGCGGCGGGATCAGGTCGCCGCCGATCTCGATCAGCGCCTGGGGCCGAGCGAGGCGAGACGGTCGAGCACCCGCTCGACCGCACGTGAGGCTGGTCTTCACGCCGCAGGGCTGGGAGGACTACACCTACTGGCAGCGGGCAGATCGCGCGATCGTGAGACGCATCGACCGCCTGCTCGATGACGCTCTACGCGATCCGACGGGCGGGATTGGCAAGCCTGAGCCGCTCAAGTACGGAATCGCCGGGGCCTGGTCGCGGCGCATTACCGAGGAGCACCGGCTGGTATATCAGGTGCTCGACGCCGACCTCGTGATCCTACAGGCCCGCTACCACTATGAGAATTGAGAGGTGCGCTCTCGACCGGGTGTCGGGTATGGAATGTCGTACCGGCGTGTTTCGCTACCGTCGAACGCGTGAGGATCCGACGCATGGAGCACGTGGGCATCGTGGTCGACGACCTCGCGGCCGCGACGGCGTTCTTCGTCGAGCTCGGGCTCAAGCTACAGGGAGAGGGGCCGGTCGAGGGCGGTTGGGTTGACCGTGTGGTGGGGCTCGAGGGCGTCCGGGCGGAGATCGCGATGCTGGAGACGCCGGACGGCCACGGACGGCTCGAGCTGGCGAAGTTTCACGCCCCGTCGGGCCGGGGCGGCGACCGGCACGCGCCGGCGAACACTCCCGGCATCCGCCATGTCGCATTCGCAGTCGACGACATCGACGCAGTGGTCGCTGGCTTGCGAGCCCACGGTGCGGAGCTCGTTGGCGAGGTGGAGCGCTATGGAGACAGCTATCGGCTGTGCTACGTCCGCGGCCCGGAGGGGATCATCGTCGAGCTGGCCGAGCGGATCGGCTGAGGGCTCCGGCTACGCGACGCTGAGCGGCCTCCCGATGCACTTGAAGGACTTGGATCGTAGGGGCACTGTGTGCCGGGTCAGCTGCGTTTACCGCGTAGTCGGCTTCGCGCGATCTCGAGCGACTCGACGTCGATCTGGTCTTGCGGGCGTCCGGCGGCGCGCTTCATGCTGATCAGGTCCTCCAGCGATGCGATGCGGACCGAAGCTCCGGCGAGCTCGATCACATCAGCGCGTCGGCGCAACGATGCATAGCCGGGCGAGCCGGGCGGATCAACGAGAAGATCAAGGTCGCCGTCGCGTGTGCTGAGCGTCAGCATCGGAGTGCGCCGAAGCGTGCGCGCGTCAGGCACGAACGGCACGTCCTCATCGACGCCACGCAGCCTTGCTTCAAGTGACACCAACAGGGAGCCGAGCCGCTCGAGATTCGTCCTGTCCGTGGCGTAGCAGATGTCGAGGTCGCGCGTAAAACGCGGACTGGCCTGCACCACGATCGCAACGCCGCCAACGACCACGAAGTCGACCCCGGCCTGCGCGAGCATGCCGAGCAACGCCGTCGGTCGGAACTCAGGCCAGTTCGCCACGACTCCTCGCGCCTGCACGGGCAAGCTCGCGTGCCTGCTCGTACATCACCTCCAGACCCTGCAGGCGCTGCGTTGGCGTGAGCGCGAGCTGCTGGCGAATCAGGCTCTCATCAACTGACGGCCGGCGCGGACGCGCGAAGATCACAAGCTCGGCTCCGGCGGCTCGTAGGGCGCGGTCCAGGGTGGCGATTCGCGGATTCGACTCAGGCTGCTCGATCTGCGCGACCGATGCCTGGCTGATAGTAAGCCGCTGTGCGAGGTCCGCCTGCGTAAGCCCGGCGTGTAGACGGGCGTCTGCAAGAAGCCTCCCGGGGCGTGACGCTTCGCCGCGAATTGTCGACTGTGGGGCTGGTCCCGCGTGCATCGAGGTCATTATAGTCTAAAACTTATTTTCTTATCGGGGCGCGCATCTACGTTCTTGCTCCAAGCGTCGCTGCGTGATGCCGCTGCTCGCGCTCACGCGTTCCGAATGCCGGAGCCTCGGAGGCGCCCTGTCCACTCGCCCTCGGCCGCCTCATGTGTCACCCTTGAGGTTCACGCCGCGAAAGCGCGAGATCATCAAGCGGCGACGTTATGGCAGCCAATCCGACGACACGTACGCGCACCCACGCGCCTGACCGCAACGGCGTCGAAACGCCACGTACGAACGGCAAGCGACCGAGGCGCGCCACGAAATCCTCGCCAGCGCGGCGCAACGGCGCGTCGGCTGCCCCGCTCTCGCTCGCCGAAAACGGCTCGGTCTCAGCCTCTACACCAGAGCCGCACCCTGATCTCGAGTCGCTCGCACAGCTTGCGAAGCCTGCCGGTGGCCGCCTGACCCACCGCAGCGTCTGGGTGTTGAAGGTGATCGCTGCCGAGCCCGGGCTCGGCAATCGAGAGGTAGGGGAGCGTGTGGGGGTCTTCGATCAGTCCCACGCCGGGGAAGTCATCAGGCGTCTCAGCCGGCTCGGCCTGATCGTGAACACCCAGCCTGGGCGTGTTCCGCAGGGGAATGCGTGGCGGCTGACGCTGGCGGGTGAGGAGCTGGACCGGGCGACGCCGGGTGAGGACGCGGTTGGCACGCCGGTCCAGGCAGGGCCTGTTGGCTGGCCGCCTGGCCGACGGGGCACGCTCGAGTCCTTCGGGTCTGTGACTGGCCGCGCGGAGCCGGCGGTTGCGGGTTTGGATCGTCGAGGTGTTTCGATCTTGAAGATCATTGGTGCCGAGCCTGGGCTCGGTAACAGAGAGGTCGGCGAGCGTGCGGGTGTGGCGAGTGTGGCCCAGACCGCGGAGCTGCTGAGACGTCTTCGTCTGCGCGAACTGGTCGTGAACACTCAGCCCGGCCGGGACCCGAAGGCCAATGCGTGGCAGCTGACGAGCGCTGGCGAGCAGCTCATTGCTGGGACCGGAGGTGAGAACGGGGCGGCACCTATGCGGGATGCCGGCCCGGCCGTGAGCTCAGGCGCGCCCGAGCCCGCCGCTTCGGCGAACGGGGCGCTTGACCGGCGTCGTGAGCGGATTGTGGCGGGGGTTGTTCGTGTGGCGTTTGCGGAGGGGGTAGGGGAGGTCAGCGTGGAGCGTGTCGCACGCTGCGCCCGGGTCTCCGAGGAGGCGTTCTACGAGTGTTTCGAGGATCGTGATGCGGCTTTGCTGGCGGCGTTTGACGATGCGTTGGCGCGGGCGGGTGAGCGGACGCGTAGAGCTGTGGAGGCCGAGGAGGGCTGGCTCGAGCGCGTCAGGCTGGGTCTGCTGGTGCTGCTGGAGTTCTTCGATGAGGAGCCTGCTCTTGCGATGCTGCTCGTCGTCGGTTCAGCTGAAGGCAGGCCGGTCCTGCGGGCTCGGCGCGCGCAGGTGCTCGCGGGTTTGGCGGCGCTGTTGGATGATGAGCCCACCGTGTCGCGTGCGTATCCGCCGCGGTTGAGCGCCGAGGCTGTGGTCAATGGTGTTCTGGGTGTGGTGCATCCGCGGCTTTGTGAGCGGCGGGCGCCGTTGATCGAGCTCTCCCAGCAGCTGATGGCGTTCGTCGTGACGCCGTTCCTCGGCACGGCGGCTGCGCGCAGGGAGTTGAGACGTCCGGCGGTGATGGGTCGGGAGGTGGCGGCGAGGAAGGCTGCCCAGGAGCTGCTGCATGGCTATTCGGGCAGGGGTATGCGTCATCCGTTGGCGTCGAGGGTGCTGCACGTGATCCGTGCGCAACCGGGGTTGAGCAACTCGCAGGTGGCCGAGCGGACACGCGTAGGCAATGACGGTCAGATGTCAAAGACGCTGAGTCGCCTGCGCCGGCTGGGGCTGATCGAGAACCGGTGCGACACCAAGAGCCGTCCGGGCCTCGCTAGCATCTGGCATCTCACGAGCAGCGGCGAAGCGGTCGAGAGCGCGCTGCGCTACGAGGTCACGGAGGCGATTAGGAAGCGCGCTACTACTAACGTCGCAGTGTCCCAAACCGCGACGGCTGCTGTATCCGAGTGTTGATGCGGTTTTGCGACTGGGATGACAGTCAGGTGACTGCTCTGGGTCTCAGCGGCGGAGGTAGCCCGGTTTTCTTGTAGGCCCAGGACGCCGTCCGTCGCAGCTCAGCGAGCGGGTGATGGTGGCCAGGCGTGGGCACTGGGACGGTGCAGGAGCATTTGGCGGGCCTGGGGCTGGACGGTGACAGCCGAATGACATCCGAGTGACAGCCGGCGTCGTGTGAGACTCCGAACTCGGCTGACGCCGATCTCGGGAGCTCACGGATGTTGGCAGGCCGGAACTGGCTGTCCGACGCGCACGGGGCCGGCGTGGTTATCGGCTCCGGGCCGTGACTGCAGGCTCAAAGGCTCAAGCATCGGCATGTGGCTACGCGCGTGCACGCGAGCTTCAACAGCCCCCGGAATGCCAGCTCGCCCAAACCGATGGGCACTTAAGCGTTGAGTGTCAACGGGCCCGCATCCGGAAGGATCCCTCGCGCGGGCATGGAAGGGATGCCTGCGCAGTTGGACACGAGCCAGCGGAGGCTGGCAGCTACTCGGAAACCTCTGGTCTTCTTCGCGTTCTGCAAGACCGTGGCGAATGTTTATGAGACGCTGACGTCGGTGACTTCCGCACGAGAGCCAACGCTCTTCTGCGACGTATGATCTGCATTCTCGCCGGTCGACCGTCGCATCTTGACCGCCGGAATGGCTGGCGCGAGGGTTCAGGGTTGCATTCTGTAGCCGGGATCGTGTAAGCTGCGCGGAGACGTTTATTCAGCCATGAGAGCAACAGCTTGACGAGGACACGCAGCAGAGCACGGGGAGCCTCGCAGCAAACGCAGTGGAGGAACGGGAGAGGTAGTGAAGCCAGACCAACATGACACTGACGCGCGGGCCTGCCAACGACTTCTCGCGCCCACACGTCCCGTTTCGCTAGCCCCAGCAGCGTCGCAAACGCCGTCGCAGTTTGGGACACCGCGACGGGCGGAGGGTGCGGGGATGCGGCGCTGCGGGTCGATCCTCGGCACCGACGTCCCGGCAAAGAACAGCGACAACCTGTGCGGAATCGAGCTGACGACTCCCACGTCCCTGACCGGTCAGAGCGGGGTGGTCATCAAACAGGCCACGAGGACTGCCGGCACAGCCGACGCCGGCCGCGCGCGCAACGCGCGTGCACTGCTCCTGCTTGCCGGCCTCGTGGTCGCCTGTCTGCTCGTCGTCACTGGCTCCGCGCGGGCCGCCACGACCTTCCCCTACAGCGGAACGACGTTCGGCCCGGCCGGCCCCGGCACGTTCGGAAACGTCCAGGGACTGGCGGTCGACCAGGCCACGAGCGACGTGTTCGTCTACGACAAGGCCGACGAATCGATCTACAAGTTCAACAGTGCGGGGGAACCCGCCAATTTCTCTGAACTCGCTGGCAACGTGATCGAAGGTGTCGGGCACCACGGTGCAGACGAAAATGAGCTTGCCGTGGACAGCAGCGCTGCCGGACCGGCCAAGGGCGATATCTACATCGCCAACGGCAAAGGCGTGCGGATCTACAGCCCCGGCGGTACCCAGGTCGGAGAATTGAACGAAGCTGTTACCGCTGAACGTGGCGCGCCGTGGAGCGAGCCGTGCGGTGTCGCGACCGACGCCTCCGGCAACGTCTACATCGGCCTCGCCTCCGGCAACGTCAATCGCTACACGTCCGCCTCCGGCCCCGTCACAAATGCCGACTACAGCTCCTCGCTCTCCGGCCTCGACCGCTTCGAAGAAGGAAGCGAAATCTGCAACATCGCCGCCGACGGCGAAGGCAACGTATACACCGACCGCTGGGAACATGGCCCCGTCCGCGAGTACGCCGCCAGCCAGTTCGGGCGCTCGCTCGCCGAAACTACGTTCATCAGCGCGTCCGGCAGCACGCTTGCGGTCGATCCTGCTACGAACGATCTGTACGTTGATGAGCAGGACCAGGTCGCCGAGTACTCACCCGCCCACCAGCTCATCGGTGTATCCGCGGCTGTCGGCCCCGGCGCGATCGCTGCGAGCTTCGGCGTTGCCTTCGGCACGACTGCAGGGAAGCTCTATGCCTCCGCTGAAGAAGGCCACGGCGTCTCGATCTTCGCGCCCGCCACCGCGATCGCTGACGTCACCACCGGCGTGGCGTCCGCCGCGCGCAAAACGACCGCCACTCTCAACGGGACGGTTAACCCGCTCGAACTGGGCGTTGCCAGCTACTACTTCCAGTACGGCACGAGCATCGGCTATGGCTCCCAGACCACCGAAGAATCAGCTGGCAACGGCGGCAGCCCGGTGCCTGTCAGCGCTCCGTTGAGCGGCCTTGAACCGGAAACGACCTATCACTATCGGCTCGTCGCCGTCGATGCGAACGGCAGCACCTTCGGCGAAGACCGCACGTTCCAGACCGCCGGCGCGGTGTTCGTCAGTCCGTGCGTCGTGAGTGACATCCAGGCGCGCAGCGCCACGTTCACCGCTACCACCGACCCCGAAGGCGTCTCCGCCGAGTACCGCTTCCTCTACGGTCAATCGCCCGGCGAAGTGAGCACCGAACCGCAGGAACTGGCAGGCGAAGAAGAACTCCCGTTCACCGCCAACGTCGAAGGGCTCGCACCGAACCGTACCTACCACTGCCAGCTCTACGGTGAAAAGCCAGAAATCGGCTCGGACACCGGCCCCGATAGCACCTTCACAACCCCGATCGCCGCCCCCGAGGTGGACAGCCCGCCCCCGTTCGCGACCGGCGTCGCGCTGCACGAAGCGACGTTGAACGGCGCCGTGAGCCCCGGCAACGGCCAGAGCACCTACCACTTCATCTACGGCCCGACCGCCGGATACGGGTGGAGCACCCCGGTGACCTCGCTGCCCGACAACGACACGCCCGACGAAGCGACCCAGACGATCACGGGCCTCGCACCCGGCACCGTCTACCACTACGCGCTGGTCGCGTCGAACAGCTCCGGTACAACGACCGGCCCGGACCACACCTTCAGTTCCCTCACCGGCACGCCACCGGCCGTTGCGACGGGTGCTGCGAGCTCGATCACGTTCGAAGCGGCGACGATCTCTGGCTCCGTCGAACCCGCCGGGCAGCCCACCGGCTACACATTCGAAGTCGGTACCAGCACCGCCTACGGCACGAGCCTGTTCGGTTCCACCGCGACCGCGGAAACGCTCACCGTGTCCCTCACCGGTTTGCTGCCCGGCACGGTCTACCACTACCGGCTGCGAGCCTCAGACGCAGCCGGGAGCAGCTACGGAGCCGATGAGACCTTCACGACACTGCCCGCGCCTGGCGCGCTTGCGCAGCCGCCCGCTGCGCTGCTGCTCGCCTCGAACCTGCTCGAACCGCCACGCACCCCGACGATCACGGGCCCGGGCAAACCAGCCGTCTCCAGCTCGGCCCGTCTGAAGCAGGCGTTGCGGGCATGCCGGCGCAAACACGGCAAACACCGGGCCGCGTGCGAACGCCAGGCCCGCAAACGCTACGGACACCGGAGCAGCAAATGAACTCGACCCGAGCAAACCCGCCGAGACGCGTCTGGCGCACCGCGGCCGCACACATCCTGCCGGCGCTACTGCTTGCGCTCGTCGTCCTGCCGTCTGGATCGGCATCCGCGGCCAGCTGCCCCAACGAAGCCCTCCGCTCAGAACTCGGCGCGACGCAGCTCCCCGAATGCCGCGCGTACGAGCTGGTCAGCCCCACCACCAAGGACGGCTGGCCCGTATTTGTCACCCACGCCACCGGCTCGCGGGTCGTGATGTACAGCCTCGGCGGACAAGCCAAAACCCAGAACGGACTGGAAATCTTCAACGACCTCACCCGGACGACCAGCGGGTGGGAACCGACGGAGATCGAAACACCAGCCGGATTTTTCAACCCGGTGGTAGGCGGCGCGGCGGCAGAAACCCCGGACCTCACCGAGGGGCTGTTCGCATATCGGCGGTCCGCCGCGGCGTCCCTGGGCGAACGCGATCTCTATGTCACGCCGCTGCCCGGAGGAGATGAAGAAGTGCCAGCGGAGATCGGTCCCATGTTCTCTGCAACGGTGCTGGGGGCGAACCCGCCCAGTCGGGAAGAACAAATCGGCACTCCGAGCGCCTCGGCCGACCTCTCGCGGGTCATCTTCGGGCTCCGCGGGCCAATAAGAGGTATCGACTACCTTTGGCCCGGCGATCCCACGGTCGAAGGTAACGACGTTGGAGGGTACGGCTTCGAATCGACCTACGAATACAGAGGCCGAGCGAACTCGGTGCCCTCGCTCGTCGGGGTGAACGACGTCGGGAAACTCATCAGCCAGTGCGGCACGAGCCTTGGATTTCCAGAAGGCGGCCGATTTGGTAAAACGCTCACAGACGACGAGAGCTACAACGCGATCTCGGCTGACGGCGCCCACGCCTTCTTCACGTCCGCGGCAGCGCATCTCGGGGCTGAACGCAACCGCTGTAACGAAGCCGAACAGGGCACCGGGCCGGCGGTAAACGAGCTCTATGACCGCCAGTTCTCGGCGGGAGCGCTGCACACGATCGCGATCTCCGAGCCCTTGAAAGCGGACTGCAGCGCGTGTGACACGGCCGAGAACCAGGAAGCCTCCGGCGCTGTCTTCCAGGGAGCCTCCGAAGACGGCTCCAAGGTCCTCTTCCTCTCCGGCCAGCCGCTCCTTGCCGGTGCCGTCGGCGAAAAGAGCCTCTACGAGTACGACTACGACGCCGCCGCGGGAAACCGGGTCAGGCTGATCGCACCCGAAGTGCTCGGCGTTGCAAGGCTCTCCGAGGATGGCTCGCACACCTTCTTCGTCTCCACCGCCGCCCTCACCGGCACCAACCACGAAGGACGCGCACCCACCGCCGGGCAACCGAATCTCTATGCGTCGAGCCTCGAATGCGCCGAAGGCGGGACCCATTGCGCCACCCCGAGCTACCACACGCGGTTCATCGCCACGCTCTCAGGTGAAGACAACACGGTCTGGGCTCAGAAAGACATACGCCCGGTTTCGGCCACGCCCGATGGCCGGTTCCTTCTGTTCACCAGCGTCGCCCCACATCTGACGTCTGACGATGACAGCAACGCCGTGCAGGTCTTCGAGTACGACGCCACCACCGAAACTCTCACGCGCGTCTCTCACGGCCAGGGTGGGTTCAACGAAGACGGCAACACCAGCACCCTCCCGGCGGCCATCATCCAGTCCGACTACTCGCACAACCTCGATCCTGCATCCCGGCTCGGCTCCCTGTCCGAAGACGGATCGACGATCGCGTTCCAGAGCCCGCTTGCGCTGACTCCGCAGGCGCTGAACGGCGTGCGTATCGGCACCAGCGAAGGCGGTGAACCCGTCTATGCCGAGAACGTCTATGAGTGGCATTCGGGCCAGATCCATCTGATCTCAGATGGCCAAGACCGTACCGTCGGGCAAGGTCCCGCTCCCAGTACCGCGCTTGTCGGAATGGACCCGTCCGGGCAGGACATCTTCTTCACGAGCGCCGATGAGCTCACGCCGCAGGACGGCGACACCCAACAGGACGTTTACGACGCCCGCATCGACGGCGGGTTTCCCAGCCCGGCTGCGCCGGCGTGCGCAGGCGATGGCTGCCAGGGCCCGCTGCCGATCGCGCCGACGCTCCCGACGCCCGCCAGCACTTCCCTCTCAGACGAAGCCCCCGCCCCCGCCCCCGCGGCACAGCCTCCGAGTTCCAGCACCCCGGACACGGCTCACAAGCTCGCGGCCGCGTTGAAAGCCTGCCGACGCAAACACAGCGCCAAACGTCGCCGTGCATGCGAACGCGCCGCCCACCACAGATACCCACTCAAGAAGACCACTGCGAGGCACCCATGATCGTCCCTGCTCGTCGCCCAGTACACACGGCCTGGATCGCGTCCGGCGCCTCGCTCGTGGGGGCCGTGCGCACCGTCTCGATCGCGCTGATCGCGATGCTGGCGATACTCGCGGGCCCGGGTATCGCGGCGGCCTCAGCCGCGCCCGCCGCCACCGCCGCGTGGAGCATCACGCTCGCCGCCCAGCCCACCAACCTCGCGGTCTCCGCCTATGAAAAAGGTGAAGTCAAAGACCAGTACGCGATCGTGCTGACCAACACCGGGGGCGCCGCCTCCGGAGGCCCGGTCACTTTGACCGACACCCTGCCGGCGGGCATCACGGTCGCCTCCGGCGACCAGCCCACCGGCACGGGCTGGAACTGCGCCATCGCCGAAGATCGCACAGCACTCACATGCATCTACCCGGAACCCGTGCAGGCATTCGCACAGACACCTCCGCTCACGATCCCACTCGCCGTCGCCAAAACCGGCTCCCTCACGAACACCGTGTCCGTCTCGAGTCCCGAAACGCCCCTTGTCACGGCCCAGCGCACGACGCATGTCACTGGCTCGACGTCGCCGATCCCGTCATACGAACTGCTCGACTTCTCCAGTCAGGCAACCGGCTTGTCGGGCCTTCCCGACAGCCAGGCGGGTGATCATCCGTTCTCGATCACTACTGCTCTTGACTTCCCCGAGATCGAAAGCGAAACGGGCCCCGAACTCGTCGTCCAGCACCCCAAGGCGATCGAAGTTGAACTCCCTCCGGGTTTCGTCGGTAACCCGCAGGCCGCCGCCAAGTGCATGCTCGTGCAGCTCGTCTCCCGGCAGTGCCCGTCCTCCAGCCGCGTCGGTGGCTCCTATATCAATCTCGGCCAGGGCCTGTTCGAAGCCGAACCGTCGTTCCAGCTGTACAACATCGTTCCTGAGCATGGGTATCCGGCTGAGTTCGGGCTGTATGACCCGCACATCGAAAAGCTCACGATCCTGTACGCCACGATCGGCCCTGCCCCCGCCTACCGCACCCGGGTCGTGATTCCCGATGTCCCGGAGAGCGTCTCGATCGCAGGCGCGATCACGACCTTCTTCGGCGATCCGGCGGCTGCTGATCAGACGGGCGGCGTTCACACCCCGCTCCTGACGAACCCCGCCCACTGCGATGGGCGCCCGCTCGTCACGAACGTTCGCTCTGATAGCTGGGAAGAACCCGAACGGTGGGTGACGGCGCAGTATGAAGCGCCAGCGGTGACGGGCTGTAACCTGCTGCAGTTCCATCCTTCCTTCACCCTCACACCGGAAACGAGCACGGCTGATGAACCGACGGGTGCGAGCGTCGAGCTGAAGGTTCCCCAGGCCCCGAACAGCGGCCTGGAAGGGCTTGCGACGCCCCCCGTGAAGAGCACGCTCGTCACGCTGCCCGCTGGTTTGACGCTGAACCCCGCGGCTGCGCAGGGTCTCACGGGTTGTCCCGCCGAAGGCCCTGGGGGTTTCAACCTGGACCAGTCTGGTGCGGGGCATTGTCCGCTTGGCTCGCAGATCGGGACGGCCGAAGCGCAGACGCCGCTTCTCACCGAAGCGTTGAAAGGGCACCTGTACGTCGCAGAACCCCAGTGTGGTGGGGCCTCACAGCCTGTCTGTGGCCCGGCGGATGCGCTCGATGGGAAACTCTTCGGCCTGGACCTGCAGCTTGAAGGCTCCGGTGTGACGGTCAAGCTGCATGGTGTCACTGCCGCGAATCCCACGACTGGCCAGCTGACCGTCACGTTTACCGAAGCACCGCAGGATCCTGTCAGCGATCTGCAGCTCACGCTGAAGGGTGGGACTCGCGCGCCGCTTGCGACCCCGCAGTCCTGCGGGACCGCGACCGGGAGCGCTGACATCATCCCCTGGAGTAGCCCTGAAACCCCCGATGCCACGAGCACGTTCGCGTTCAACGTTACTGGCTGTGAACCCGTCGTGTTCAACCCGGGGTTCTCCGCGGGGACTACCTCTACCGTCCCGGGTGCCTACACCACTCTGACGACTACCTTTACCCGCGGCGCGCGTACCCAGGATCTCGCTGGCGTCCAGGTCAAGACACCGACTGGTCTGCTTGGGATGCTTTCTCATGTCGCTCTGTGCCCCGAACCGCAGGCCGCGCAGGGTAGCTGTGATGCATCCTCGCGTATCGGTACGGCCAACACCGCGGCCGGTGCGGGCTCGACCCCGCAGTGGGTGAGCGGTCCTGTCTATCTCACGGGCCCATACAACGGCGCACCGTTCGGGCTGTCTGTCGCGGTCCCTGCGGCTGCCGGCCCGTTCAATCTCGGGACGATCGTCGTCCGTGCCGCTATCAATATCGACCCCGATACGTCCGCGATCACTGTCACGAGTAGCCCTCTGCCGCAGATCATCGACGGCGTTCCGCTGCGCATCCAGACGGTGAACGTCACGATCGACCGCCCCCAGTTCATCTTCAACCCCACCGGGTGCACGCGGCGCTCGATCGACGCGACGATCACCAGCGCACAGGGATCGAGCGCCAACGCCGCGACTCCGTTCCAGCCCTCAGGTTGCAGCCAGCTGCCGTTCAGACCAACGTTCGCCGCGTCCACCGCTGCTGGCACCTCGAAATTGAACGGCGCGTCGCTCTCGGTGAAGATCACATCCGCCGCCGGGCAGGCCAACATCGGCCGCGTCGATGTGCAGCTACCGAAGCAGCTCCCCTCCCGCCTGAGCACCCTGCAGCAAGCATGCACTGAGCGCCAGTTCGCCGCCAACCCGGCGGGCTGCCCGGCAGGCGCGGTGATCGGCTGGGCCAAGGCGATCACACCCGTCCTGAACGTCGCGCTGATGGGGCCCGCCTATCTCGTCTCCCACGGTGGTGCGGCGTTCCCCGACGTGGTGTTCGTACTACAAGGACAGGGAATCAGGATCGACGTCGACGGCAACACCCAAATCAAGAAAGGCATCACCTACTCGCACTTCGAAACGGTCCCCGACGCCCCCATCACCTCCTTTGAAACCGTGCTGCCCCGAGGCCCCCACTCAATCCTCGGCGCCTACCTCCCCGCCAAGGACAACAACAGCCTATGCGGAGTCGCGCTCACGATCCCCACCACCCTCACCGGCCAAAACGGAGCCGTCATCAAACAAAACACCAAGCTAACCGTCACCGGCTGCCCCCACAAAAACGCAAAAACATCGCGCCACAACCGCCACAACAACCACCGCCCCACCCACACCAGCCACAACAGCCCGTAACCAACCTCGACAGCAGGCAATGACGGCGTCCTCCCCAGGACGCTACTCAATCTCGTTGCGCCCAACGGCTTCCAAGCTTCCAATTAACCACAACGAGAGGAGCAAGCATGAAGCATATAAGTCAGATGTATTCTAGCGTCCCCTCAGCGACGATGCGGAGGATGGCCGCGACATTCGCCACGCTGACACTCGCGATACTCACCGCGCCATCACTCGCGTCAGCCGCAGAATGGGAACACCGATTGCCCCCGACTCCAGTCGGCACGCAGATCACATTCTCGAGTGTGTCCTGCACGCCCTCCGAGGCTTGGTGTAGCACCGTCGGACACTACTTCGTCGCCGGGATCTCCGGGAAGCAGAAGCCGCTCGCCGAGGGATTCAGCAGCTCGACGGAAAAATGGAAAACCCAAGAAGTGCCGGTACCCGCGGCAAGCAAAAACGTCGAACTGTACGGCGTGTCGTGCGTGTCCAGCACGTCCTGCACAGCTGCCGGAAACTACGAAACCACCGGCGGGACCTACTGGCCGCTCGTCGAGCACTGGAACGGCACCGCCTGGGCGATACAAGAAACACCATCGCTCACAACCGAACGGGGCTTCCTCCGGGGAGTCTCCTGCACCAGTGCAGAAGCATGCACGGCCGTCGGCTACCAGGGGACCGCAAAAGTCAAAGAACCGCTCGTCGAGCGCTGGAACGGTACGGCGTGGAAAATCCAGACGACGCCCTCACTCGAAGGCAAAAACGTTCTCAACAGCGTCTCCTGCGCATCCGCCACGTTCTGCACCGCGGGGGGAGAAGGCACCGCAGGACAACCACTCGCCGAGCATTGGAACGGCACCACGTGGGCAGTACAGGAAACGCCGAAACTCAAAAAAGAAGGAGTCGAAACCGGCAGTTTCAATGGGGTTTCGTGTGCATCCACGGAATCCTGTACCGCCGTGGGTGAACGCAACGGCACCGCGCTCAACGAGGGCTGGAACGGCACGGCCTGGACGGTTCAGGAAGTAGGCCTGAACGAATCCATCCTGATGAGCGTGTCCTGTCCGTTTGAAAAATCGTGCCGCGCAGTCGGAACTAAAAAAGGAAAGATGTTCGTGCAGCACTGGAACGGCACGTTCTGGCAAATTGAAGCACTACCGAAAGAACCAGGCGAAATCAATTCGAGCCTCGGCGGCGTCTCATGCACCTCAACCACCGGTTGCATGACGGTGGGGGAGGTCACGACCGAAACCGGGGAATGGAGCCTCGCGTACCTGCTCAAATGAGCAGGTATCAGCGTCGATCCTAGCTACTTGCCCCGGATAAATGGCTAGAACCAGAACGGCCGCGCTCGTTGTCGGGCGCGGCCGGTCCGGGCATTTGGGTTGTTGCTCTGGTCGAGCGGTGGTGATGTTTTCAGGTGGCGTGGATGGCGAGGGTGTCAAGGTTGTAGGCGAGGATTGCCCAGGCGCTCCAGGCGCGGGCTCCGGGTGCTCCCTTGAGGCGTGATCTGCGTAGTCCGTAGCTGCGCTTGAGGTGGCTGATCCTGCCCTCGGCTCCGGTGCGGTATTTGGCGAGTCGCCTTTGTGTTCGTCTGGAGCCGGGTTGTTGGCGGCCGGCGATGAACACCCGCTCGGGCGCGAGCCGCTCGAGCGCTTGGTCGGTTGGGACCTTCTCGAAGCCGCCGTCTAGAGCGACCTCTCGCGGGCGCAGTCTGAGCCGCTCGAGCTCGGCTGTGGTTTCGGGCAGGAGCTTGCTCTCGGGCGGGTTGCCCGGCGCGGTGGACGCCGGCAGGATGAATCCGCGTGCGCCGCGCCTGGTGTTTGCTGTCACCTCGCAGATCTGAAGCACATAGCCGAACTCGTTTGGCTTGCCGAGCTTGCCCTTGCGGATCGGGCGAGCATCGGGGTCGAACATCGACACCAGCCGGTCGGTGATCGGCTTGCCTTCGATCCGGAGCTTGATCTGTGTGGCGACTCGTTCGGCGCGATCGATCGTCTGCTCCAGTCTCGCGATCGCTGCAAGCTTTCGCTGTGCGCCGCGGCCACGCGCACGCCGACGCGCCGTGAGCGCCAGCCGCCTGGCTTCCCTGATCGACTGCGTCAACAGTTGCCCGGCCTGGTCGGTCAGGGCCAGCACCTGCTCTTTGCGCTCCCCGGTGCGCCGTCCCATCGTGCGCGAGATCGCTCTCAGGCGACGCCCCAGCGCTCTGCTGCGATCCCGCACCCGCCCAGCGTCCTTGCCGATCAGCCCGGTCAGCTTGCGGGCCGCGCGCGCGAGCGTCCTGGCCCCGTCCAAGCTCAATGCCGCGTCGCTCGGATAGCGCACATCGGCCTCCACGACCGTCGAGTCGACCCGGACGGCTCTCGCGCGGAAGCGCGTCTCGTGCTGCGCCTTGGCGATCACACACCGAGTCAGATCCTCCACCACGTCGCCACCAAGCCGGCGTGTGAGCTTGCGAACCGTCGACTCGTGCGGAACTCGCCCGCCAAGAGCGATCAAACAGAACCGCCGCAGATGCAGCGAGTCGGAGACCTCCCGCACCAACGTCTCGTATCCCCAGCCCGTGCGCGCCTTGACGATCATCAAACGCACATACACATCCATCGGAATCGACGGTCGACCATGACAGACCGCCTCCTGACGCCAATCCGCGGCGATCGGCTCGAGCAGCCGCCGATCGCTCAGCAGCACATCCAACGCCGCCAAATCGTCTGGCAGCTCCTTCGCCTCGCCCGGAAGCACCTCGTCCCACAACGACTCGACCTGCCCGCCCGAAAGCCGCAGCATCAACACCCTCCTCGATCAGAAACCAGCCCATTTGCAGGGACGATCCTCCTAAACGAGTCGGACAGCACCCCGACTATTCCCGGGGCAAGTAGCTATAGGGCAAAACGAGACTCCGGGCTGTTCGCAGCCCGGAGTCTCGCCTCACCGAGGTCACATGGCGTACGCGGCCTCCAGCCTTGTCGAAGCCGGTCCTGAAGCTCGCCCGACACGCTCTATCAGGACTGGCTTGGCCCAGCGTCGAGCGCTCCGAGCATGAGATTGAGGACCGCGCCAAAGAGCTCGGTCGGCACGCTGTCGGGGTCCGCGAGGCGCTCGATCGCAAGCCCGTTCGACAGCGCGAGGACGGCTGTGGCGAGGCTCTCGGGCGAGATAGGCAGCTGCACGCCGTGCTCGGCGGCCGCCCGCTCGACCAGCTCGGCGATCGACAGACGCAGGGGACGCCGCCGCCGTGCGAACTCCTCACGCAGCTCCGGGTCTCTGACTGCACGCGCCCAGAACTCGATGAACAGCAGGTGCCATTCGGGCTGCTCGGTCAGCTTCTCGGTCAGTCGCCTGCCCACCTCGAGAGATTGCGCCTCGGCGCTCGACCGATGTGAGATCGCATCGGTCGCGCTCTCCACGCGCTCTTCGATTCGCTCACCCATCAGCGCGTAGAACAGCTCATCCTTGCTCTTGAAGTTCGAATACACCGCCCCCTTTGAGAAGCCGGCGGCTTCGGCGACGTCGTCCAGCGTCGCACCCGCGAAGCCGCGTTCCGCGAACACGGCCGCCGCCGCCGTCAGAAGTCGTGTGCGCGTCTCTGTACGAGGGGCACGGCGGACGCGGGCGGGCGGCTTCGATGCGCTGGGCGGTCTAATTCGGTGTCCTTCGTGTCGAGCGGCCTCGGCCCGCGGCCCGACCCTCCGTACTTCGCATGCGAACATGATACCTGCCAGTGTCCGATACCCAAAAGTATGTAATACTCTTGGGTATGGATGACGGCGCGACCCAGACCCAGCCACCTGTCGCACCGGAGACGAGCGGCACGGCGCCCGCCCGCGATCGTCTGTCAGGTCGCCGCATCCTCGTCGTTGGAGCCGGTCAGCAGAGCTACGGTCTGCAGGACGCGCCGATCGGCAATGGCCGAGCGATCAGCGTCCTCTGTGCCCGCGAAGGAGCATCCGTCGCGGTCGCCGACCTTGATGCGGACGGCGCCGATGAGACAACGCGCAGGGTCGTGCGCGAGGGCGCCCGGGCGGTGACGATCCTCGGCGACGCAAGCGACGAGCCCGACGTGGAACGCATGCTCGCCGAGGCTACGGATGAGTTTGGTGGTCTCGACGGGATCGTGATGAACGTCGGTGTCCCGCGGGGTGTGGGGATGGCCGGAACGTCCTCGCAGGACTGGGATGAGGCGTTCGCGATCAACGTGCGCTCGCATTTCCTCGGCTGCAAGCACGGCCTCCCACGCCTTGCTCCCGGCGGCTCAGCGGTCCTGATCTCCTCGATCGCGGCGCTCATGCCCGTCAATCAGATCCCCGCCTATCACGCCTCCAAGGCCGCGCTGGGTGGGCTCTGCTGCTACGCCGCCCACGACGCCGCCGGGCGCGAGGTTCGAGTCAACGTCGTCGCCCCGGGGTTGATCGACTCCTCGCTCGGGCGTCTGGCCACCGCCTTCGACCCGGACCGCGCCGAGCGACCGGTGCCGCTCAAACGACAGGGAACCGCGTGGGAGGTGGCTCACGCGGTCGCCTTCCTGTTGTCGGGGGAGGCGAGCTACATCACCGGCCAGACGCTGGTCGTCGACGGGGGCTACGCCGCTCTTCGCTAGAGCCGTCGCTATGGCCAGGATTCCCTATCTCGCCGTCGATGATGCGCCGCCTGCGGTTCAGCAGGCGATCGGTGTTCTGCCGCCGCTGAACATCTTTCGCATGCTCGGCCATGCCTCGACCGCCCTACAGCCGTGGCTGCGGCTTGCCGCGGTGATCCTCGGCGATCTCGAGCTGAACCCGGTGCTGCGAGAGTTGGCGATCCTGCAGGTCGCCAAGCAGAGCGAAGCCGAGTACGAGTGGGTTCAACACGTCGCGATCGGCGGGCACGTGGGCTTGAGCGATGAGCAGATCGCCGCGGTGCAGAGCGGGCGCATCGCTGACGATCCGTCGCTCGAGGCCTCCCATCGTGCCGTCCTCCTGTTCACGCAGGAGGTTGTACGGCAGCCGCGGGCCGAGGACGCGACCTTCAAGGCGCTCCACGAGCACCTGAACCCCCGCGAGATCGTCGAGCTGCTCTTGACGATCGGCATCTATCTGATGCTCGCTCGCGTGATGACCGTGCTCGAGATCGAGATCGACGATTCGATCGGCGCGACGGTCGTCGAGCTCGCAGAACGTATCCCGTCGACGGCTCCGAACGACCTAGACTCCGGCTCTGAGGCTGCTGCTACCCGGAGCTCGCCCTCGGGCTCAGCAGCCTCAGGGCCGTAGTCCACGTGGACAACCCAACGGTCGCGAGGGCGAGGCTTCCGATCAGGGTGCGGTCGGCTTCACCGCGCTCGCGCCACTCGAGAAGCGTCGCCGACAGGTCTGAGAGCTCACAGGCTACGCTCAGCGCGAGCAGGACCCGGGCGTGGCGGTTCTGAGCCGCTCCGCGCAACGTCAGCGCGGCGATGCTGACGTGCAGTCCTCCAAAGCCGCGGAAGTCCATTCGCCCATCCGCGTGGCCGCGGATGTCCGGTGCTAGCCGGCGAGAGGACATCCAGTCCGGGGCAAACAGCGCCCCAAGTCCGTAGGAGAGCCGCACCAGCCCACCGACGCCCATCAGCAGACGCCCGACACTTTCCGCCATCCAAACCTCCCGCTCGTAGATCTTGACGGCGCCAAGATTACCGCAGGCGATGCAATCTTGTCAACGTCTAGTCTCGCGAGTAGCCTTCGACGGGTGCAGACGCGAGCGACGCCGAACCGGCCCTACCACCACGGCGATCTGCGCCAGGCTGTGCTCGAAGGGGCACTGGTCGCGATCGCCGCGGACCGTCCGGCGGCGCTGAGCTTGCGAGATGTCGCCCGCCGGGCCGGGGTATCGCACGCGGCGCCGGCGCACCACTTCGGCGATAAGGCAGGCGTCCTCACCGCGATAGCTGCCGAAGGGTATGTGCTCCTGGCCGACGCGATGATGGAGGCTATGCGGGTCGGCAGTGGGGACCTCATCGAAGTGGGGGTCGCGTATATCCGCTTCGCGCTCGAGCGTCGCGCACATTTCGAGGTGATGTTCGAACCCGGTCTCTACCGCCCCGACGACGACGCGGTCGCGAGGGCGCGAGCGGCCGCGGCTGAGGTCCTGATCGGCGCGGTCCGAGACATCCTGCCTGAGGCGAGCGACGAGGAGCTGTGGGGCGGCGCGCTCGCCGCATGGTCGTTCGCCCACGGCTTCGCAACGCTCACGCTCAACACCAACTTCTCCCCGGAGCGCAGCGAGGACGTCGAGAGCGCAGTCCGGCTCGCCGGCGCGGCGGTCGTCGAGCTGGTCGCCGCCGGAGCCTTCGGGTAGGCGGAGCCTTCGGGTCGAGCAGCAGGGCCGTTGGACGGCTGGCCACTCGCGAGGACCTTGACTTCCGCCCGGGTGAGAAGGAGACTGTGTGCGATCCGACGGGAGCGTCCTCGGTCAAAGAGCGCCCGGGGGCGACCGGGAAAGGGCCAGTGCCATCCCTTCCGCAGCGCAGGCCGCAGCTTCGGTCGTTTCGCCGTCGCTGCCATGTGCTGCGCGGTCGGCGAGAACGCGCCGCCGTGTTGAGGCGCCACCAACCGGATGGAGGCCGAGATGAACACCGAGATGAGCAGCATCGACGTGAGCAGCGAAAGCGTGGCGGTTACGCCGCCGGTGAAGGCCGGCGAAGTGAGGCTCGAGGTCGTGGTCGTGCCGGTCTCAGACGTCGATCGAGCGAAGCGCTTCTACGAGGGGCTGGGGTGGCGGCTCGACGCCGACCTCGCCGTCGACGATGGCTACAGGGTGGTGCAGCTGACGCCCCCGGGCTCCGCCTGCTCGATCATCTTCGGTAAGGGGGTCACTTCAGCCCCGCCTGGCTCATCCGAAGGCCTGCAGCTCACGGTCTACGACATCGACCAGACGCGTGCCGATCTGATCGGGCGCGGGGTTGACGTCGGCGAGCCGTTCCACGACGTGACGGGGATCTTCCATCACGCCGGTAGCGATGGACGCGTGAGCGGGCCTGCTCCCGAACACGCCGATTACGGCTCGTTCGTCGCCTTCAGCGATCCGGATGGCAACGGCTGGCTGCTTCAGGAGATCAGGACACGGCTTCCAGGCCGCTGAAAGGAGATGCTGATGGCCACGACGTACGAGTCCGTGAGTGACCTCGCGGAGGCGCTCAGGCGTGCCGCTGAGGCACACGGCAAGCACGAGGAGCGAACGGGCCAGGCGGATCCTGACTGGCCGGACTGGTACGCGCTGTACATGGTGCGCGAGCGTGCCGGCGAGGAGCTGCCGACATGAACGGCGACTACGACGTGATCGTGCTCGGCGGTGGGTCGCCCGGCGAGCACTGCGCGGCCGCTCTGGCAGAGGGCGGTCTACGCGTGGCGATTGTCGAGCGCGAGCTCGTGGGCGGGGAGTGCTCGTACTGGGCTTGCATTCCGTCGAAGACGCTGCTGCGACCGGGCGAGGCAGTGCACGGGGCGCGCGACGCAGCCGCGAGCGCCGACGTCGATGTCGAGGCCGCGCTTGCCTGGCGTGACTTCATGGTCTCCGACTACTCCGACGCTGGACAGGAGCGCTGGCTGGGCGATCACGGAATCGACCTGCTGCGCGGCAGCGGCCGGCTCGCCGGTCCCGGCGTTGTCGAGGTCGACGGCGTACGGCACACCGCCGACCACGTGGTCCTCGCGAACGGCGCCGATCCTGTCGTGCCACCAGTGCTGGGCCTGCGCGAGCTCGACGGCGTTTGGACCAACCGCGAGGTGACGTCGATGAAGGCCGTTCCACGCCGCCTGCTGATCCTGGGCGGCGGGCCGGTCGGGGTGGAGATGGCGCAGGCGGTTCGTCGACTCGGCGGCGAGGCGGTGGTCATCGACATGGCCGAGCATGTGCTCGCGCGGGAGCCTGCTCCGCTGGGTGAGGCGCTCGGGGAGGTGCTACGCCACGAGGGCATCGAGCTCGTCCTGTCCGCCAACGCGACCGCCGCACGGCGCGACGGCGAAGACTACGTCCTCGAGCTCGACGACGGGCGCGAACTGCGTGGCGAGAAGCTGCTCGTCGCCACCGGCCGGCGTCCGCGGGTGCGCGGGCTCGGACTCGAGACCGTCGGCATCGAGCCGGACGCCCACGGAGTTCCGGTCGACGCGCACCTGCGCGCGGCCGAGCAACTGTGGGCAATCGGCGACGTCAACGGTCTCTGGCCGCTTACCCACGTCGGCAAGTACCAGGGCGACGTGGTCGCCGCGAACATCCTCGGCGAGCCGCGAAAGGCCAACTACGAGGCCGTTCCGCGCGTCGTCTACACCGACCCGCAGGCCGCCGCAGTCGGCGCCTCCGCTGGCCGTTGCAGCGCCATGGTTCCGCTGTCGGATGTGCCGAAGACCGCCACCTACACACGCGCGTATGCCGAGCAGAACGGCTTCCTGACACTGCTCAGCGACGGCGAACGGCTGACGGGCGCCTATGCGCTCGGCCCCGAGGCAGGCGAGTGGCTGCAGCAGGCCACGCTCGCGATCCGCGCCCACATCCCACTCGACGTTCTGGCCGACACGATTCAGCCGTTCCCGACGTTCTCGGAGATCTACGTCGCCGCGCTGAAGGCGCTCCGCGGCGAGATCGCGGCAGCGTCCAAGGCGGTCGGCGCGCAGCCGCCGATGGCGAGCTGATCGAAGCCATGCGCTCCGACATTGTCCCCGGCGGTACGTTCCCGGACTACGAGCTGCCGGATCACACGAAAGATCCCCGCAAGCTCACCGAGTTGCAGGGCGACGATCCTCTGATCCTCACGCTCGCACGCGGCAACTATTGCCCGAAGGAGCACCAGCAGCATCTTGAACTCGCGGCGTTCTATCCGAAGGTCGCTGTGGCCTACACGCAGATCGCCACGATCTCGACCGACGCTGACCATGAGGTCAAAGAGCTCCGAGCGTCCGTCGGTGCACAGTGGACCTTCCTCTCCGACCCCGGGCGGATCGTCCAGCAGGACCTCGACATCCAGGAGTACACCGACCCCGAGCACGACCCGATGATCCCGCACACGTTCGTTCTGAAGCCCGGGCTTGTGATCCACAGCATCTACAACGGCTACTGGTTCTGGGGGCGTCCGTCGGTCGACGACCTCCGCCGTGACCTGCGGACTGTAACGCAGTGAGATCCGCCCCGACTGGGATCTCAGCGCTCCCGGGCTGCGCGACGCCTGGAACGCGGGCGAGCGCTCATCGTTCCATGGTTGGGAGTGAGTGCGCCTGCTGAAGTAGATCCGCGGCTCTGCTCCAGTCGCTCGAGCTCCGGCGCTGTCAGCTTAGGCTTCGTCCGCTGCCGAGGATCGCAGGATCTCCTCGAGGAACAGCCGAGTCTTCACGGGGGGTTCGCGCTGTGGGTAGATCGCTCTCAGAAGCTCCACCGCTTCATCTGCGGTCTTGATACCGATCTGGCTCAGCAGCACCTCGATGTCCTGCTCGTCCTCTCCGAAGCGCATCGCCAACAGCTTCATCGCCAGCAGATACCGAGGCGAGGCGGCCGTGACCTCAATGCCGTGGATCTCGGGTAGCGGTCGCGCATCCTTGTCCACGCCTGGTAGGAAGCCCTTGACCCCGTCGTTCAGCCAGTCCTCCGGGAGCCCAAGCCGTTCGGCCACACGCTCAGCGGCCTGATAGATAATCGCCTTCGGCTCGAACACGGCGTCGATGTCCTTTGTGACCCGCCTTGTGGAATATGCGAGTGCCATGGCGGCTCCACCGACGATGAAGATCTGGCCGTGCACGCCCTGCCGCGTAAGTTCCTCACCCAGCGCTTCAAGTGCCGCGACGATCCGAGCCCGTGTGAACTGCTTCTCAGACACGCTCGAACGCCTCGCGGGCGATGAACACGCCGTGGCGTGCGAAGACGGCGGGCGCGTGGGCGAGCGTATATGCGTGAAACGCCGGTCGACTTGTGACGAACCACCAGGGCTCGACGAAACGATCACATTTGTCGACCCACTTGGGCACCGCGATCTCTCCCTCAGCGGCGAAGAACTCGGCTGTCGCGGCCAATGCGGCATCAAAGCGCGGATCGCCCGTCGACGATGGCTCGGAGGCGATCAGCGCAATCTGACCCGGCCGGCTGGAGCCACGGAAGTCGTCGGCGAAGCCGAACAGAAGCCGGATCGCGTTCTGCTCCTCGCCGCCGGCCAGGTCTTCGGCGATAGTCGGCACGAGCGCCGCCAGCGGACTGGCGCCGCGACGCACGCGCGGTCGCACAACGATGTCGGTTTCGTGGTCGCACGCTCGAAGCAGGCGTTTGAACGTGCCAATGCTCGGCGTTCGCGCCCCGGTCTCGTAGGCGGCAACGGCAGACTGCGCCGTGCAAGCGCGGCGAGCAAGCTCGGCCTGCGTCAACGCGGCCTCGTGGCGGGCGTCGCGCAGCAGGGTCGCAGTGTCAGCATCCATTCCCTAATTATATACGTTTGAATATAATGCGCGACAGCATGCCGGCCGAAGGGAAGCTCACGTTGCACATCGGTGGCACGATCAAAATGGCAGCAGTCGATGTCAGCGGCGCGCCGTTCGTCGATCTCGCAGACGAGGTGCGGATGGCGTTCCTGCGGGACTGATGCTCGAGTCGTGGCACGGAGTCCCGACGCGACAGATAGCGGATCGCCGCGCGTCTATGACGCCTCGGCCGGGCTTGGCGTGCGACATGCCTGGACGAACGCCTTTCCCAAGCTGGTGAGCTTGACGTGCATGACGATCGTCGAGGTCTCGCCTTCTAGCGCCAGCCCGAGTCGGGCGAGATTGTCCATTACGACGTAGTCGGCTTCAACCGCGACGCCGTCGATCTGTTTGCGACTCGCCGCCTCCAGCGCTTTATCCAGTATCCACGCCTCGTGTGGCTCCAGTTCACTGAGGATCCTCGGGAACGCGGCTCTGACGACCGTGGAGCCGGTGCTCGCGTTCGCGAGCAGGTTGGCCCAACGCTCCTGCATGTCAGCGTCATCCTCCATCGGGCCGTCTTCGAGAACTGCCCGCAACAGCTTGTCTTCGACTGCCGTGGGCGGCAATCCCGACGCTCGAATCTTCTTGGCTGCGGACATCAGCAGCTTGGCTTGATAAGGAGCCCTCCTGTAGCGGATCAGGTCGGTCGCCCACGCTGTCAGTTCCTGCACTGGGCCGAGCGCGCCGGTCGCCTCGGAGAATGCCTGGACTGCCGGCATGAGCTCCTCGAATGCCCTGGCTGCCGGTAGTAGATCGTCGCCCATTGTCCGCTGAGATCCTAGCCAGCGGCCGTGACGCCGCAACGCATGGCGCCCCGCGGTGCGGGTCGCTTGAGGCGTCAGCGATCAAACGTCACGACAAGCGACTTTGGATATGGACCTTCCTTGACGAGTCGTCCGGCCTCGCCGGGGGTGCGCGCCAGGTTGGGCTGGCGCAGCAGCGCCTTCGCGATCAGCGGAATCTGCATCGCATTTGCGAAGCGCCCGAAGCAATGGTGCAGCCCGGCGCCGAAGTGGAGGTAATCATGGGCCGGCCGCCCGGCGCGGAACTCACCGGGATGCTCGACCACGTCGCCGTCGAGCATCGCCGACTCGGTCGCTGCGAGCGTAAGCGTTCCCGCGGGAACGTGCGTCGCGTGGTGTGTTCCCTGTGCAACGACCGCGTCGATGCGTGCGCGTCGGAGCACGCCGGCCGCGAACGGCGCCAGCCGCATTGCCTCCCACATGTGCGCGCGGACCGCGTCGTCATCGTCGGCGCGCGCTGCGGACTGGGCGGCGGCGAGCGCGTCGGGGCGGTCGAGCAGCGCGTCGAGCGCGAGCGTCATCGCGGTCGCGATCGTCGGGATGAAGCCGACGATCAACCCGATCAGGTTCGCCACGATCTGCTCGTCGCCGAGCGCGGTCGCCAGGCTTGCCTGCATCGCGAGTAGCCGTCCGAGCAGGTGGTCCTCGTCGCGGCTCTCTGGCCGAGCGACCAGCTGCTCCAGGTAGGGGCGCATCTGTGACGCGGCGCCTACCGCCGCCTGGTGAACCTGCGCGTCGTCGGTCACATTGAAGAAGATGTCCTCGAACATCGGCAGCGTCCACGCGATCAGCGCGTGTTCGTCCGGTCCGGGCGTGCCGAACCAGCGTCCGATCAGCCGTGCCGGGACTCGCTTCGTCAGCTCCACAACGTCGATCTGCCCGTCGTGCTGGGCTGCTTGCGCGACGAGCGCCTCGGCGGTCTGCGCGACAAAGTTCGCCAGCGTTGGGACGTCGGAGCGTGGTGCCGCCAGGCGCAGGATCGACGCTTCGCGTTCGTACTCGAGCGAGTCGTCGAGGCCGAGGATGAACTGACCGGCGAGCGAGGTCATCTTCAGCGAGTACGGCTCGACCCCGAATGCTTCATCGTTGCTCAGGACCTCGACCACGTCGTCGTATCGGGTGACGATCGCGATGTCGTGGATCAGCAGCACCGGCTTGACCATGCGCAACAGCGCGAACAACGGCTGTGGGTGCTCGGTCGCGTGCTCTGCGAGCGCGTGCTCGCCTTCGCGGACGAAGCGATCGACGTCGGCGCCGACTCGTCGGCCGAGCTGCTCGAGCTCGCCGACGACGCTCACGCGGAGCTACCGACTGCGCCGCTGGCCAGCGCGTGCAGTGCCGCCAGGCCGGGCACGAACAGGTACTCGCCGCCACGCGCGGTCACGAAGGAGGGCTGGGGCGAGAGGAAGAACGGCGGGTCGCCCTGAACGGTCATCTTCGCGGTCGTGCTCGAGTCGCCGATCAGGTAGTCCTTATCGTGGCTCAGGCCGAACGCGTTGCCGTCGTTGATCCACTGCGTCTGGATACCCTCGAACTGCCGCGAGATACTGGCGTTGAAGCACACGAACATCAGCCCGCGATCGACGTGATCCTCGGCAAGCTCAGTATCGCTCGCCTCGACGGGAAGCGGTGGGCCGTACGGCATGCCGCGACGGATGATCCGGTGGCGGTAGCTCAGCAACCCGGACTGCTCGAGCGCTTTCCAGCCGAGCGCGTCGCGCGGGTTGGCGCGGCGGATGTGTGCGCCGAGCGGGCAGCGAAGACCCTTTTCGTCGACCTCTAGGTAGCGGAACGCATTGCCGCTCAGGTCTTCGGGTCCGAAGTTCGGATCGGGCGCGTCGGGAGAGCTGACCAGCGGCGTGCCGTTGGGCCAGCGTCCGACGATCTTCGCGAGCAGCTTCGCCTCACCACCCTCGTACAGGCGTGCGGCATCGCGCACGGTCTTGCGGAACAGCGCCACGTTCTGGGAGAGCTTGCGGTACACCATGTAGGTGCCCGAGCGGCCCAACGGTTCGGCCGGCGCGGAGGGGAGCAGGCGCTCACCGTGTGCCGGCGAGTCCTCGTCCTCGTAGCCGAGGATGAACTCGCCGAGTGCCAGCCCGCGCCATTTGCCCGCCGGTTCCGGGACCCCGTCGCCGAGTGTTCGATGATCGGTGACGCCGGCGATCGCCGGCTGGGCGAAGCCGTCCTCGTAGCCGAAGTGTTCACGCGATCGCTCCAGCAGTTGGGCGTGCTGTGGGTGGATGATGCTCACCCCGTCCGCTGCTTCCACGGCCGCGCAGAAGCCCTTCAGCGTGGCTTCCAGCAGGTCGGTGGTCTTCGCGTTGATCGTGACCAGCGCGTGCGCCCTGCCGGTCCCGAACGGCTCTTCCCAGCGCGTCGGGGCGCTGTCATCGGTGTCTCCGAGCGTTTCCCAGCGCGCGGCCATGCCCTGCGTGAACTCTTCAGAGAAGCCGGACAGGGCGTTTTCTGACACCCCAAGCGCTTGCAGCCCTGTATAGGTCAGCGCGACGTTCAGCGTCGTCTCCGGCTGCCAGCCCGCCGGCCACGCCTCGGCGTTGGTGACCTGTCCGAGCAGGCCGCCGAGCCAGGCCCGTGCGCCGGGGGCGCGCTCGAAGTGGACGAGCATGTAGGAGGTGCGGTCATAGCTTTTGCCGTACGCGCGCAGGATGTCGCCCTGGATGTCGGTGTAGTCGACCGTCGCCGGCGCCAGCTCCGCCATCACGCACCGAACTCCGCGTTGAACCCGCTTTGAAGCGATACGGGATCGAGGCCCTGCGAGCTGACCGCGAATGCCCTCAGCTGCGCTTGCAGCGCGAGCTTCGAGTTGACTTCCGCGACCGACAGGTCGTTGTACGCGGCGACGAAGAAGCCGATGTCGATCTGGTTGTGCAGCAGGTACGCCTTCAGGGGCGCGCCGGCCGGTGGGTCCGGGCACCCGACGCAGTGGCTCCATATCTGACCCGCCTGCGGCAGCTGACAGAGCGCATCCAGGTAGACATCCGGTGAACCGTCCGTCGAACCGTCGAAGTTGCTCGTGAAGATCAGGTACTCAGAGTCGAGGGTGTCCTTGTGCGGCTGGCCCGTGTCGTTCCATTGCTGAAGGATCACCCAGCGGCCGAAGTGGGTTTGTGGCAGGCTCGCGAACGGGCTGGTCTGCTGAGTGAACCGCTCGAGGTACAGCTTCAGTTCGGCCGCAGTCCCCGGCAGGATCGGCGTGATCGCCATGAACGCGTACGCCTTTCCGGAGCTGTTGCTCACAGCGTGTCCTGCACATCGGAAAGGAACTGCTTCCACTCGCGCGTGAACTGCTCGGCGCCGACGCCCTCGACCCGCTGCTTGAACGCCTCGAATTCACCATCCAGGCGTCTTGCCGCGAGCACCATCGTGGTTGTCGCTTGCGGGTACGCGGAGTAGAAATGGCTCGCTTCGATTTCGTGTTCTTTGATGTAGCGCTTGAACGGCGCCGTGGGCAGCGGCGTCGGGAAGCCGTATGAGCTGCCCCAGAAGAACTTCATGCCTTTCGTGAGGATGTGGGAGAAGGCGTCGATGTACTCCTCCCAGCCGCCGTTGAAGTTACTTTCGAAGAACAGCCGGGGATAGGCGAGCTGCTGCTGCTTCTGCGGCGGGCCGTTGTACGGGATGCGACGCACGAGCGTCCAGCGGGCGAAGTGGATGAACGACAGTTTCGCCAGCGTCCCAGCCGACTTCGGCACGTGGGTGGCGAACCAGAAGACGAGCGGAAGCCACAGTCGCCCCCACCACTTGACCGAGCTGAAGACCGTGATCGCGATCGCCTGCCCGTCGACGTTGCCGGAGCGGGTGCCGGTCGCGGTGATCGGAGCCGTCGGCGGCGTCGCGTCGCTCACCGGGCAGAATCTAATGTCCGGAATTCTGGAAGTCAAGCGAATCCACGAACGTTCGACGAGCGCGTTCGCAGCGTACAGTTGTGTGATCGCCAAGCCGGCCAAAAAGCCAGTCGCAGACACCGACTCGCACGCGGTTCGAGCGACCGTTTATGGCGAGGTCCAGGCGGTCGGCTTCCGTCAGGCCATCCGAGCTCGCGCGCTCGAGCTCGGCGTCCTTGGCTGGGTGCGCAACGTCGAGGACGGCACCGTGGCTGTGCACGCGGAGGGACCGTCCGCCGCGATCGAGGCGTTCGTCGGCTTCCTGCGTGAGGGCCCACCGGCGGCGGTGGTCGCGGACGTGTCGCTCGAGCAGGTCCGGGTCGAGGGTCACGAGCAGTTCGCGATCCGCGGTGTGCGCGCCGGGGTGTTCGTCGTGCAGGAGCACGTCGCCACCGCGCACCACTTCGATCTGCGCCTTGAGGTCGAGGGCGTGATGCGCTCGTGGGCGGTGCCGAAGGGGCCGTCGCTCGACCCGTCGGCGAAGCGCCTGGCGGTCCAGGTCGAGGACCATCAGATCGAGCACAACGCGTTCGAGGGCCCGACCTCCGGCGGTGGCGTCACCGTGTGGGACCGTGGCGACTATGAGCAGGGCGGCAGGGTCGCCTGGCCGCAGGCGCTCGAGCGCGGCCACGCCGTGTTTGTCCTGCACGGACACAAGCTCCGCGGCGGCTTCGCGCTGCAGCGCACGCGACCGGGGTCCAAGCCGCAGTGGCTGCTGATCAAGCGTCGTGACGAGCAGGCACGCCCGGGTTCGGACGTCGTCGCCGAGCAGCCAGCGTCGGTGCTCAGCGGCCGCACGATCGACGAGCTGCGCGCCGAGGGCGGGTGAGCGCCTTGTCGCGCACGCACCACTGTGGGCATACTGCGCACGTGAGTCAGGTGACGCGTGTCAGTCGTTTCGGCGTGGTCAACTGCTATCTCGTCGTCGAGGACGACGGCCTGACGCTGATCGACACGATGATTCCGCGCAGCTCGAAGGCGATTTTCGCCGCCGCGCACGGGCTGGGTGCGCCGATCGTGCGGATTGTGCTGACGCATGGTCACGGCGACCACGTCGGCTCGCTCGATGCGCTCGCCGCGGCGCTGCCGGATGCCGAGGTGCTGATGTCCGCGCGCGACGAGCGCCTGCTGCGCAAGGACCGCTCGCCCGACCCGGACGAGCCGCAGGTGAAGGTGCGCGGCAATCTGCCGGGTGCCGCGACGACGCCCACGCGGACGATCGCGGCCGGTGAGCGCATCGGCTCGCTGGAGGTGATCGACGCGGCCGGTCACACCCCCGGTCAGATCGCGTTCCTCGACACGCGCGACCGGACGCTGATCTGCGGCGATGCGTACTCCACGCTAGGCGGCGTCGAGACGGCCGCGCGGATGAACCCGCGCTTTCCGGTGATGACGTTCGCGACGTGGCACCGCCCGACGGCGCTCGCCTCTGCGCGCGCGCTGCGTATGCTCGACCCGACACGGCTGGCGCCCGGTCACGGCAAGGTCGTCCAGGCGCCGGGCGCTGCGATGGACGCGGCGATCGCGCGCGCGTCCTAGCCCAGAGCCCACAAACGACAGACAGATTAGGACGGGGTTTGCGCGGTAGGCGAACCTGTCCGAATATGTCCTGCGTCCGCGCGCGCTGTCGTCCATGATGAACCGCATGAGCGACTTCTCGGCCGTGGTGACCACGGGGATCTACTGCAGGGACGGATGCAGCGGCCGTCCGCTGGCCCGCAACGTGCGTCCGTTCCCGCTGGCCGCCGCCGCTGAGGCCGCGGGGTATCGGGCGTGCCTGCTGTGCCGCCCGTATCGCGCCGAGCCGCCGATCGCGTGCACCGGGTCTGAGCTCGTGTGCCGCGCCGTCCAGCTGGTCCTCGACGGCGCGCTCGACGGCGCTACCGAGCAAGAGCTCGCGGCGCGCCTCGGGATCTCCACCCGCCATCTGCGGCGGCTGTTCAGCGAGCACCTGGGGGTCACGCCCGACCAGCTCGCGCGCTCGCGCCGTGCCCACTTCGCTCGCCGGCTGCTCGACGACACCGACCTGACGGTCACCGAGATCGCGTTCGCGTCCGGGTTCGGGAGCGTCCGTCAGCTCAACCGCGCGTGCGTCGAGGTGTTCCGCGTGGCTCCAAGCGAGCTGCGCGCGCGCAGGCGCTCCAGCGACCGGCTGGTGGCCGACGGTGGCCTCGCGCTGCGCCTGGCGTTCGAGCCGCCGCTGCACTGGCAGGCGATGCTCTCCTACCTCCACACGCGCGCGATCACCGGGGTGGAGGCCGTTTCGGACGGCTGCTACCGACGCACCGTGGCGATCGACGGCGACCCGGGCGTGATCGAGCTTTCCCAGGGCGGTGCGGATCATCTCGTGCTGCGCGCGCACCTGCCGCACTGGGAGGGCCTGATTCATCTCACGCGGCGCGCCAGGCGGATCTTCGGTCTTGACGCCGACGCAGCGGCCGCCGCACGAGAGCTGGCCGACGACCCAATCCTCAAGCCGCTGTTGCGGGAGCGAGCCGGGATTCGCCCACCGGGCACATGGGACCCATTCGAGACCGGCGTGCGGGCGATCGTCGGCCAGCAGGTCAGCGTCGCCGGCGCAGGGACGGTCACCGCGCGGATCGTCGCGCGCCACGGCACGCCGGTGCCCGGGCTACAGGCGCTCGGGCTGACACACATGTTCCCGTCGGCCGCGACGCTGTCGCACGCGGACCTGGATGGCCTCGGGCTCACGTTCGCGCGCGCCGCCGCGATTCGCGCCTTCGCGGGCGCTGTCGCAGAGCGGCGGGTGGTGCTCGATCGCGGCGCCGGCCTCGACGGGCTGCTCGACTCGCTGACCGCGATCGACGGGCTCGGACCGTGGACCGCCCAGTACATCGCCCTGCGCCTCGGCGAGCCGGACGCCTTCCCGACGAGCGATCTCGGCCTGCGCCGCCGCCTGGCCCCGCCCGGAGACCGGACGGCGACTCCCAGGCAAGTCGAGGCGCTGGCCGAGCGTTGGCGGCCGTGGCGAGCTTTGGCGGCGACGCTGCTGTGGCTTGATGACCGGCCGCTGTCACGCGCGGTACATCCTGGAACGCTCGCCGTGTCCGCCGCCGCGTAAACCCTAATCCTCACACTCCGAACCAGGGGCAGGGCAGGTCGGACACTCAAGGTGTGAGCGCCGCCGTGTCGATAGCGAAGAGGTGCCAACCACCTCGGCTGAACCAACGCTGCACGACGTCCAGGCCTCGTCCTCTGGGTCTGCCGACGAAGCGATCGCGCCGTCCAGCCCGATGGCCACCGCGGCACGGGCGTTCGGCGACGACTACCCGCCGATCACTCGCCATTGGCTCGTGCGCGGTGCTGGCATCGCGTATCTGATCGCGGCGGCGATCTATCTGCCGTGGCTGTTCACGTCGTTGAACCGCCATCTTCCGTGGCTGGCATGGCCGTTCCTGGTCGTGAACCTGTTCACGATCGCGACCACGCTGCTGAGCATCGTCAACCACTGGTGGCGAGCGATACCACCGCCGCGCCCACTAGCTCATGGCGGGGAGCCGACGGTCGGGATCATCATCCCGTGCTGCGGCGAGCCCGTGCCGATGATCCTGCGCACGCTCACCTCGGTGCTCGAGCAGGACTGGCCGCACGAGCGGATGGTGATCGTGATCAGCGACGATGGGCACGACCCTGCACTCGCCGACGCGCTCAGCTCGTGGCCGGTGCTCTATCACTCGCCGCCGCCGCGTTTCGCTCCCGGTCGCGACGGCGCCGCCAAGGCGGGAAACCTCAACTCGGCGCTCGCGATGCTGAAAGCCGAGCATCCGCAGCTGCGCTACCTCGAGACGCGCGACTGCGACGACGAGCTCGGCTCGAACGGCTTCCTGCGCCAGGTGCTCGGGCAGCTCGAGCACGACGAGCGGCTCGCGTACGTGCAGACGATCAAGGAATCGCAGGTCAGCGCCGGCGACCCGTTCAACAACCGCGAGGCGATGTTCTATCGCGGCCAGATGCTCTCCCGCAACGCCGCCAACGCCACGTTCCCGTGCGGCTCAGGGGTCCTCTGGCGACGCGCCGCGCTGGAGGACATCGGGCTGTTCCCGACGTGGAACCTGGTCGAGGATCTGCAGTCCGGCGTCGAGGCGCTGCGCCGCGGATGGAACAGCTGTTACCTGCCGATCGTCGGGGCGGTCGGCCAGCACTCGCCGGAGGACGTGCCCAACGTGTACAAGCAGCGGGGGACGTGGGCGATCGACACCGTGCGGCTGATGATCTGGGGGAATCTGCGCGGCCTGAACGTGCGCCAGCGGGCGCAGTTCTACGAGTTGCTGTGTTACTACCTGCAGTCGTTCACCGTGCTCGTGTACGTACCGAGCATCGTCGGCGCAATGCTCGGCTACGTACCGTTCTCCGCCAGCGGCAGGAGCTTCCTGATCCACATGCTGCCGATCGTGCTGGCGACCGAGGCGTGGCTGCTGGCGATCAACCGCCCGTACAACGATCGCCGCCGCCGCCAGCGCCATCCGATCCGCGAGCTGTGGCGGGTGCGGATCATCTGGAGCGGCATGGCGCCCGTATTCATCAAGGCCTCCGTCCAGGCGATCCTCGGCGGGCCGAACCGCAAGCCCGTGTACAAGGTCACGCGCAAGCACGACGACCCACGCTGGCACTGGGGGCACACGCTGCCCCAGACGAGCATCCTCTTGGCGGTCATCTTCACGCTCGCCTACGCGCTGCAGAACGGCACGCTGCCGCGGCCGACCGTGCTGATCCCGTTCGTCTACTGGGGCGGCCTGTACGTCGCGCTGTTCGCCGGCTTCGTCGCGCGCAGCTGGTACGGGGTGCGCAGCCTGCGCCGGGTGGTCGCGGCGCCGATGCTCGTGCGGAGCGGCGACGCGGCGGGTGACCCCGGCGCGCCGGCCGTCGAGCACGCGGCGGGCTGACGGGGGCGGACTGACCTCAGAGCAGGTGCCGCAAGCGCCAGCCGAGCGACGGGCCGGCGACCGTAGAGGTGGCGAGCGCGCCGGTCGTGACGACAGTGCCACCGCCGACTGCCACGGTCGCCATCCGTTGGCCGGTGTGAACACGGGTCATCGACGGACGCGCGAGGATCTGGATCGGGAGTCTCAACCCGCCCCAACCGAGCAGCCGCAACGTTCCAGCCGTCCGCGCCGTCGTCGCCCGTCCGTCGGTACTGCGCGCGCTGAGCACGCGCGTGCCGGATGGCAGGACCGTCTCGACGCGCAGCGCCGCTGCCACCGAATCTCCCAGTCGCTGCGCGCTCACCAGCGCCGCTTCGATGATCGGCCCTTCCCGTTGCCCGAGCACCGCGCCGAGCACCGTCAGCCGCCGGCCGTCGATCACCACGCGCTTAGCGAACACGAAGCAGCCGCCCGCCGCACGGTCCGAGCCGGTCTTCACGCCGACGTACCCGTCGCGGCCGGTCAGATCGTCGTAGTTGCTGACGCGACCGACGAGCGGCAGCACGACCGAAGGCCGATCGACGATGGCCGCGAACACCGGCACGCGCATCGCCACGCGCGCGAGCGTCACCTGGTCGACGGCCGTCGAGACCGTGCGATCGTCATAGCCGCTCGGGTCCGTGTACGTGCTCGCGCGCATTCCGAGCTTCCTGGCGGTCGAGTTCATCTGGCGCACGAAACCGGGCGTGCCGCCGGGTGCGCGTGCGGCGAGCAGCGCCGCGATGTTGTTCGCCGACGGCAGCAACAGCGCCTCGAGCGCCTGGCGCTCGCTCAGTCGCTCGCCGGCCTGTACCGGAAGCGTCGACTGGCCGGCCGCCGCGCGCTGCTCCTGTTCCTCGACGTCCGCCGGCGTGATCCTGATCGTGAAGCCTTCCTCGTGCCCAGCCAGCGGGTGTTCGCGCAGCGTCAGGTAGGCGGTCATCACCTTGGCCACGCTGGCGAACGGCACCGGGGTCGTGTCGCCCGAGGTTCCGGCGCTGCCGATGCCCTCGACCTCGACCGCCGCCTGGCCCTCGCGCGGCCACGCGAGTGGACGCGAGCTCCCGGGCAGCCTCACGTACGCCGCGAGCGTGCGGTGCACGACCAGCGGCGGGGCAGCCTCGGCGGCGAGCCGCTGCAGCAATAGCACCGCCAGCAGCGTGAGCACCAGCACACCGACGAGCACCAAGCGCGGGCGTCGCTCAGACCGCTCTGAGACCTCTGACCGTACCCTTCTCGCCACAGCCTGCAAACGCTAGCGCAGCGACAGGCGCCCGGTGCTCAGTGCGCCTCCGCGCGCCAGCGCCGGTAGAGCGCGCCAAACTCCTGGCGCATCTCAGGCGAGAAGTCCTCGCTGCGCAGACCACCGGTGAGCCGGATCGTCGCGCGCATCTGCTCGAGGTACTCGGTGCAGTGCTCGCAGCCGGCCAGGTGCGCCTCGAAGCGTCTGCGCTGCGAGCGGGACAATGCGCCTTCCAGGTAGTCGGTGATCAACTCGACCATCTGCTGGCACACCAGCTCGCCGCGGCCCCGGAGGATCATCGCAGCGCCGCCATCTCGGACTCCAGCGCTTGGCGCAGCTGGCTGCGGCCGCGGTGCAGAAGGACTCGCTGGTTGGCCTCGCTCAGCTCGAGCGCCTCGCAGACCTCCTCGCCGCTCAAGCCGTCGACGTCGCGCAGCATCACAACCTCGCGCTGGCGCTCAGGGAGCTCCGCGAGGGCTGTCTGGATCGTGCCCGACAGCGCCTCGGCCAGCAGTCGATCGTCGCTGTCCTCGACCCAGTGCTGCGGCGGGGACATCCACGCGCCCGAGGCGTCGAAGCGGGAGCGATCGACCACCGGACCGGCATCTCCGACCGCGACGCTGCGATGCTCGCGCATTCCGGCCGTCCTAGCTCGATTGACGAGGATCCGTAGCAGCCATGTCTTGAACGACGAGCGTCCGGCGAACTCGTCGAGTCCGCGCAGCACACCGAGCCACGTGTCCTGCACGACCTCCTCGGCGACCGCAGTGCTCGACACGAACGAGCCTGCGATTCGCAGCATCGCCGCGTGATGACGCGCGACGAGCAGCACGAACGCCTGCTCGTCGCCCGCGCGCATCCGTGCGAGCAGCTCTCCGTCGTCGTCCTGCGCATCCTGCGCGGTCGGCCGGCGGCGTTTCAGCCGCGGCGTAGCGAGCGCTGGAATTAAGCCCACGCGCACGCCGGAAGCTCGGATAGGAAATCGGGAACACAGCCCATGCTGTTTGAGTGGTCGCCGTGCAGGCTACGGCGACCAGTTGGTCGCCGCAACCCGCTCGGCCTGACCTTCCTAGCCTGCCGCGATCCCCTCGCCGCCTTCGGCGCCGGGGACGGCGATCGAGCCGACTTTGTTGAGCGCGCCGCTGTCTTCGACGGCGAACTCGTCGATGATCCCCGCAGCGCCTGTCTGCACGTACAGGAAGTGGCCGTTCTGGGCCGCGGTCGCGTCGACCGTGCCGCCGTCGGTCTGGGTGTTGCCCAGCAGCGTGAGCAGTTGCCCATGGGCGCTGGACCGGAAGGCGCTGAGCGACGCGCTGCCGGGGTTGGAGGTGTAGAAGCGCCCGCGGGCCTCGACGACCCAGCATGTGGCGAGTTGGCCCGATTCGACCGCGTCGAGCTGCGCGATGACCCCGCTTGCGGGCAGCTGGAAGCTCGCGAGAAAGCCCGCGCTCTCAGCCAGGACCAGGTGTTCCTGCTTATCGAACGAGATCGCGAACGGCACCTTGCCCGGCAGCGGGTTGACGACCGGCGTCGGCGACAGTGTTCCCCCCGGCGCGACAGCAAACACGTCGACGTCGTTGCCGTTGGCCTTCGTCGTGACGATCAGCTGCGAGCCGTCAGGTGAGAAGACCACGGTGCCCGGCGTGTGCGTGAACTGTGGAGTCGCCGTCGGGTCGAGGCCAAGCGCGCGTGTCGATTCGGCAATCGGCACGAGGTGGCCGGCGCTGACCGTGAAGCCCTGTAGCGATCCGCCTTCGAGCCCGTTCAGGACGTATACCGTGTCGCCGCTGACGGCGACGCCGACCGGGAAGGAACCGCCCGAGCTGAGCACCTGGCGGAGTGCCAGGCGGTCGCCGATCACGGCGAATACGGAGATCGTGTCGCTGCCGGCGTTGACCGCGTACAGCAGGCCATTCCCGCTGTCGTAGGTGAGCCCGCCCTGCGAGGCAAGATGGTCGACGACCGAGCCTTCGAGGGCGCCACCGAGGCCGCCTGTGTTGTAAGCGCCGGCCTGGGCCAGGGTGCCGTCGGCGGCGCGGTCGTACACGACCACCTGGTTGCCTTTGACGTTGTCGGTCTGGACGAACACCGCGTGCTTGGTGCCGGCGGCGAGTGCAGACGCCGATCCTCCGGCGGTCGCGACGAGCACGGAGAGCGTGACGAGTGCTGCCACGCCGAGGGGGGTGACTGCTTTCATGGTCGGTTGCTCCTGAAGTCGGGGGCGGACGTGCAACCTTCAGTCCGCCGGAGGCCCGACGCGTTACATCCGCCCTGCGATCTGCGCAGCGAAGTTGCCGCTCAGCTCGGCGAGGGACGCCGCTCGAGCGCCACGGCCGAGCGTGCCCGCGCGCGGATCACCGCGGCGACCGCGGCGGGGTCGTCGAAGTACGGCACGTGGCCGGCGCCGAGCGTCACGTGCGCCGCCCACGGCAGCATCGCGCGGGCGCGCGGTGCCTGCAGCCGGTAGGGGAGCAGCATGTCGCGGTTGCCCCAGGCGATCGTCACCGGCGTGCTGCGAAGCTGCTCCGGCGCTCCGAACCGATACTGGCTGAAGGCGTCCAAAGCCCGCGCCAGCGCGGGCGAGGCCCACGCATCCCTGAGCGTCGCGACGGCCTCCTCGGCGGGGAGCCTGCTCGGATAGCCGAACAGCTGGGAGAACAGCGCTCTGCGCCCGATGCGGGTCCGCGCCAGCGCCTCGACGGCCGGGCGTGCCGCACGCGGCATTCCGTCCAGCAGGCCCAGCGACTGCTGGCAGAAGCGCAGCTCGCTCGGCGTCCAGAACCCCGCCGGCGAGAACGCGGTGACGGATCTAATCGCCCGGCCGCGCGCGAGCTCCAGTCCGATCGCGCCGCCCATCGAGTTGCCCGCCACGTGCGGGCGCTCGAGACCGAGCTCGGCAAAGAACCACTCGAACGCTTCCGCGTAGGCCTGGATCGTCGGTTCGATCGACACGGGCAGCGCGGCAGAGCGGCCGAAGCCGGGGGAGTCGCAGGCGATCACGTCGAACTCGCCCACGAGTCGATCGATCACCGGCTCCCACCCCTGCCAATGGTGTCCGACGCCGTGCAGCAGCACCAGCGGTGGACCCTCTCCCTCGCGGTGGTAGTTGATCGAGACGCTCATACCAGGCCGCGGATCAGATCCGCGCCGCGCTCCGCGATCATGATCGTCGGCGCGTTGGTATTGCCGCCGACGATCGTCGGCATGATCGAGGCGTCGATCACGCGCAGGCCCTCGAGGCCGTGGACAGATAGCCGCGAGTCGACCACGGCCGCCTCGTGGGTGTCGCTCATCCGCGCGGTGCCGACGGGGTGGTAGATCAGCATCAGGCGACGGCGCAGGTCCGCTTCGAGCTCGTCCCGGTCCAGCGCTCCGTTCCCCGGCTTGAGCTCCTTGACGATGACCTCCTTCAGCGCCGGCTGCGCGGCGATCTCGCGTGCGAGGCCCATCCCGGCGATCAGCGATTCGACGTCCTGCGGCTCGGACAGGGAGTTCGTGATGATCCGCGGCTTCGCCGTCGGGTCGTTCGAGCGCAGCCACACCTGGCCACGCGACTTCGGCGAGAGCAGCGTGGGCGCGATCACGATCGCGTCGCCGTCGTAGGTCTCCGCGCCGTGATCTTCGTAGTAGGCCGCGCCCATGTGCATCTGGATGTCCGCCGCCGGCAGCCCGGCGCGCGTGCGCGTGAACGCGACGACCTCGGCCACGGTCGAGGTCAGTGGCCCGGACTTCCGCAGCAGCCACTCGGCCAGCGGCTTCGGCTTGTCCGCGCCGTACATCGTGTCGTGATCTGAGACCTCCCAGATCATCGTCACGAACGGATGGTCCTGCAGGTTGCGACCGACCCCCGGGAGGTCGTGGCGCACCTGCACCCCGGCGCGCTTCAGCTCCTCGGCCGGCCCGATCCCCGACAGCAGCAGCAGCTGCGGCGAGCCGATCGCACCGGCCGATAGGAGTACCTCACGCTGGGCGCGCACTACCTCCACGCCGCTGCGGCCCTTGCGCAGCCGTACGCCGAGGACACGGTCGCCGTCGAGCTCCAGTCCCAGCACTGTCGCCCTAGTGCGCAGCTCGAGGTTCGGGCGCGTCAGCGCAGGGCGCAGATAGGCGTCCGCGGCGCTGAAGCGGCGTCCGTTCTTCTGCGTCACCTGGAACATCGACACGCCGTCCTGCTCTGGGCCGTTGTAATCGGCGATCCGCGGGATGCCCGCCGTCTCGCTCGCGTCGAGGAAGCGGCGGCTCATCGGTCGCGGCGAGCGCTGCTCGGCGACGTGCAGCGGGCCGCCCACGCCGTGAAACTCCGACGCGCCGCGTACGTTGTCCTCGGCCTTGATGAAGTACGGCAGCACGTCCGCGTAGCCCCAGCCGGGCGCGCCCTGAGCCTCCCAGCCGTCGTAGTCCAGTGGGCGTCCGCGCACGTACAGCATCGCGTTCATCGAGCTGGACCCGCCGAGCATCCTGCCGCGTGGGATGAACAGCGAGCGCCCGTCGACGTGCGGTTCGGGCTCGGTCGCGAAATCCCAGTCGAGCCTCGTGTGGAACTGCTCAGGAAAGGCCGCCGGGATCTTGACCTTCATCGAGCGATCCTTGCCGCCGGCCTCCAGCAGCAGCACCCGCACCGAGGGGTCCTCCGACAGGCGGTTGGCGAGCACGCATCCCGCCGAGCCTGCTCCCACGATCACGTAGTCGTACATAGCGGCGTCGTCCTTCCTCTCTAGGCGGGGATGACCGGAGCTCGGTCCGGGGCGGGCATGAACCGGTAGTCGGCGGGGTCGAGTTGCCTCGTCCGCTCGATGTACTCGCGCATGTAGCCGGGCCAGTTGGCGACAATCCGTCCGTGCTCGTCGCGGTACCACGATTCGCACTGCGTCCACGCCGTGCCGGTGAAGCGGGCCTGCAACGCCTGATCGCCGGCCGTCTCGACCTCGGCGCGCACGTCGATCGCCGCGGCATCGCGCGCGCTCAGCTGCGCCAGCGCCTGGCGGATGTAGGCGGCCTGCGCCTCCAGGTAGGCGATGATCGATCCGCCCGAGGTGTTCGTATTCGGCCCGTACATCACGAACATGTTCGGGAAGCCGGGCACGCACATGCCGAGATACGCATGGGCGCCGCGCGCCCAGCGCTCGCGCAGGCTGAGCCCACGGTCGCCGATCACCTCCATCGGGAACATGAAGTCGTTGGTCTTGAAGCCCGTCGCCCAGATCACGCAATCGAGTTCGTGCAGCACGCCGTCCGCGCCGATCAGGCCCTCCGGCACGACGGCCGTTACCGCGTCTGTGACCAGCTCGACGTTCGGACGCTGCAGCGCCGGCAGATAGTGCGAGCTGAACAGGATGCGCTTGCAGCCGAACGTGTAGCCCGGCCACGCCTGCTCACGGACCGTCGGATCCTCCAGCTGCGAGCGCATGAACGCTTCCGCGCGTGCGGCGGCCAGGCGCCCGATCGTGCGCGGATGGCGGATCGCCAGCGTCAGCGACTCGGTGTACTCGAACACGAACCGGCGACGCAGCGACTGCAATCCGGGCGCGCCTGCGATCAACGTCCTGACGGCCGCGTTGTAGCGACGGTTTCGACGCGGTAGGAACCAGTTCCCGGTGCGCTGGAAGACCGTCAGGCGCTTGACCTTCGGCGCGATCTCCGGCACGAACTGAACGGCGCTGGCGCCGGTGCCGACGACCGCGACGCGCTTGCCGGCCAGCGGATAGCTGTGGTCCCATTCAGCCGAATGGAAGCTGTGGCCGGCGAACGTCTCGACCCCATCGATCGACGGGGTCGAAGGCTGATGTAGCTGTCCCGTCGCGAGGATCAACGCATCGGCCTCGTGCACCTGACCGTCGGTCGTCTCGACCGTCCACCGACAGCGCTGCGCGTCCCACGAGCACGAGCTGACGGTGCTGTTCGTGCGCACCAGTCGATCGACTCCCTGCTCGCGCGCGACATCGCGCAGGTAGGCATGGATCTCCGCCTGCGGCGAGCACAGGCGCGACCAGTCGCGCCGCTGGGCGAACGAGAACGAGTACAGATGGCTCGGCACGTCGCACGCCGCGCCGGGGTAGCTGTTGTAGAACCACGTTCCGCCTAGGTCCGGAGCCTTCTCGAGGATCGTGACGTCGGTGATCCCGTGGCGGCGCAGCTCGATCGCCGCGGCGATCCCGCCGAAGCCCGCCCCCACGATCAGCACCTCCAGGGCCTGCTTCACGGGTGGCTGTGGACGCGCATCTGTGGCGGACATGCGACTCCTGCTCTAGACGTTGCCGACTGCCGCCGCCAACCTTATGCCCTTCCGCGCGACCCTGCTCAGGGACCGGTGCCCGCTGGCTGGTCCAAGGTTGCCTGCAGCCAGGCGGCCGCCTTGGTCAGCTCGCGGGGATCGATGTGGTGTGCGGCGTCGGACTCGTGGTAGGAAACGTTCAGGCCACCGGCCTGCAGCCGCTCGGCCGCGGCACGGGCGAAGCCGACGTCGATCACGGCGTCGCGCCGTCCGTGGGCGATGAACGCGGGTAGCCCCTGGCGTCCGTCGAGATCCGCCTCCCAGCCCTCGACCGTGGGGATGAAGCCGGACAGCGCGAGGATCCCCGCCGGCACCGGGCGACCGGGACCGAGGCCGAGCGAGTAGCTCATCACCGCTCCCATCGAGAACCCGCCGAGGATCGTCCGCGCCGGAGCGATCCCGGTTCGCTGCCACAGCTCGTCGTGCAGCTTGGTCAGCTGTCGATATGCCGAGTGGAAGCTCTCGGGGTCGGGATACCCGACGCGCGGAACGAGGTACCAGTGATAGCCGGGCGAACCGGGTAGGGCCAGCGGCGCCCGCGGGGTCACGACGAGCAGCCGCCGGCCGGGATCGAGCACGTCGCTGAGCGGGAGCAGGTCGTGCTCGTCGGTGCCGCGTCCGTGATGCAGCAGCAGCAGCCCTTCGGGCTCCGCCGTCGCCGGGCGCTCGAGGAAGACGAGGTCGCTCATGGGCAGACGAGCTTGCTCATCGGATCCCAGGACGCCTAGTCACGCGGCATGTACGGGGCCAGCTCGCGACGGGCGATCGACAGCTTGTGCACCTCGTCAGGGCCGTCCGCGAGCCTCAGCGTGCGCAGGTGCGCGTACGCACTCGCCAGGTGGAAGTCTTCGCACACGCCGGCGCCTCCGTGCACCTGGATCGCGCGGTCGACGACCTTCAGCGCGACATTCGGCGCCGCGACCTTGATCGCCGCGATCTCCGTGCGCGCCTGGCGGTTGCCGACCGTGTCCATCAGCCAGGCTGCCTTCAGCGTCAGCAGCCGGGCCATCTCGATTTCGATCCGCGACTCGGCGATCCAGTCCTGGACGTTGCCACGCATCGCGACCGGCTGGCCGAAGGTCACGCGCGAGATCGCGCGCTTGCACATCGCTTCGAGCGCCCGCTCGGCCGCGCCGATCGCGCGCATGCAGTGGTGGATCCGTCCCGGGCCGAGGCGCGCCTGGGCGATCATGAAGCCGTCGCCGTCGCCGGCGATCAGGTTCGACGCGGGCACGCGCACGTCGGCGAAGTCGACTTCGCCGTGGCCGTCCTGATCCTGGTAGCCGAACACCGACAGGCCGCGCAAGATCGTCACGCCGGGTGTGTCGAGCGGCACCAGGATCTGGCTCTGCTGGCGGTGCGTCGGCGCCTCCGGCTGGGTCTTGCCCATCACGATCATGATCCGGCAGTGCGGGTGCAGCGCGTTGGTCGTCCACCACTTGCGCCCGTTGAGCACGTAGTCCTCGCCGTCGCGCTCGATCCGCATGCTGATGTTCGTCGCGTCGGAGCTCGCCACGTCGGGCTCGGTCATCGCGAACGCCGAGCGGATCTCGCCGTCGAGCAGCGGCATCAGCCAGCGGTCCTTCTGCTCCGGCGTGCCGAACTGGTGCAGCACCTCCATGTTGCCGGTGTCGGGAGCCGAGCAGTTGCATGCCTCGGAGGCGATCGCCGAGCGTCCCAGGATCTCCGCCAGCGGCGCGTAGTCGCTGTTCGATAGCCCGGCGCCGTGCTCGGCGTCCGGCAGGAACATGTTCCACAGTCCGGCCTCGCGCGCACGGGCCTTCAGTTCCTCCATGATCGCGGGCTGGTGGTGGATGTCTCCCGAGTCGCGTAGCTGCTGCTCGTAGAGCGCCTCGGCTGGATAGACGTGCTCGTCCATGAACGCTGTGAGACGCTCCTTGAATTCGGTGCAGCGCGGGCTCGACTCGAACTCCATCGGTCCTCCTCGGTGGCGGCGGTGGCCTAGGATCATCGCCGATGAGCGGACAAGGCGCCAGCTACCGCGCGGCCGGGGTGGACTACGACGCGCTCGACGCGGGCAAGCGCCTGGCAATTGCCAAGGCGCTTTCGACCTCGCCGCTGCTGAGCGCTCGGGGCGGCCGCGCGCTTGACGCCTCCCGGGGCGAGCCGGCGTTCGTGTTCGAGCTGGGCTCGCAGACGCTCGCGTTCGTCGTCGAGGGGCTCGGCACGAAGTCGATCGTCGCGCGCCACGTGCTCGAACAGCAGGGGATCGACCGCTTCGCCGACGTCGCCTACGACACCGTCGCGGCGATCCTCAACGACCTCTGCTGCGTCGGCGCGCTGCCGCTGGTCGCGAACGCGTACTTCGCGACCGGGGCGTCTGAGTGGTATCTGCAGGACGGGCGCGCCGAGTCGCTGCTGGAGGGCTGGCGCAGCGCCTGCGCGGACGCCGGCTGCGTGTGGGGCGGGGGGGAGTCGCCGTCGCTTCCGGGGATGCTCGCCGAGCACGACATCGAGCTCGCCGGGGCTGCCGTCGGGGCGGTGCCGTCGGGCTGCTCGCCGATCCTCGGGGAGGCGCTCGAGCCGGGCGATCAGATCGTGCTGGTCGCGTCGAGCGGGCTGCACGCCAACGGCGCCTCGCTGGCTCGGCTCGTCGCCGGGCGGCTGAGCGACGGCTACGCGACCGAGCTGCCGGCCGGTCCGGGCGCGGCGCGCACGACGCTCGGTGAGGCGCTGCTGCAGCCGTCGCTGATGTACGTGGCGCTGGTCGCCGCGCTGCTCGAGCGGGACCTCGAGCTGAGCTACATCAGCCACGTGACCGGCCATGGGCTGCTGAAGCTGATGCGTCCGCCGAAGCCGCTGACGTATCGAATCGAGCGACTGCCCGAGGTGCCGCCGGTGCTGAGCTTCCTCGCGCAAGAGGCGGGCGTTGGATGCACGGGCGGCGTACTCCACGTTCAACATGGGCTCGGGCTATGCCCTGTACTGCAGGGCGGGCGGTGGCGAGGAGATCGTGCGGATCGCGGCGAGCCTGGGGCTGAGCGCGCTGGTCGCGGGGCACGTCGAGCAGGGGCCGAGGCAGGTGATCCTCGAGCCCGTCGACGTGCGCTTCGCGGGCGAGGAGTTCGATCTGTCCGCGACCCAGAGCTAACCCTTTAGGTGAACTTTAGTGTAAGTCGCTGAGGCGGCAGCGGTACTTTCGGCGGACGGCGGGTATTAAATGGTTGCATGCGCCCGAACCTCCTGCATAGACCGGATGTTTCCTACGTTCACACCGGCGGTTCTCGTGTGGCTGTAATCCGCCGATCCCCGAGCTCGCGCGAGCGTTCCAGCTTGAAGCTGTGGCGCAAGACGGATAAGGTTTGGGCCAAGCAGTCGCCTTGTTCGACGGCGAAGTCGTCAGGGAATCTCGATGTCGCCGGACCGGCATGGCTCCGGAGCTACCCGGATCGAGGCGACCTGTCAATCAAAAGAGGAGAGAGAATCTGATGCGCAGAGCATCCACCTGTCTTGCTGTCCTTGGCTTTGCGCTGCTGGCGCTGCCGGGCGTCGCGTCGGCCGTGCCGACGGTCAAATTCAAAGCCCAGGCCGTTCCGATCCCGGGCTTCCCGCATACGGGCAACATCCTCGGCGCCGGCACCGCGCTGCAGGCCGAATACCAGATCGAAGGCACCGAATACGCCGGCTCGCCGCCGCCGATCATCGGCGTCAACTTCTACCTGCCGAGCGGCACCAAGCTGCACCCGAGCGGCTTCCCGACGTGCTCGAAGACGGTGCTCGAACAGTTCGGTCCGGTCAAGTGCCCGAAGGGCTCGGCGGCCGGCCCGGTAGGCAAAGTGCTCGGCTTCGTGACGTTCGGGACCGAACGAGTCGAAGAGGCAGCGGAACTGTCCTCCTTCTATGCGCCGGGCGGCGGCTTCGAGTTTTTCACCGACGGCCACTCCCCGGTGTCGCTAGAAATCATCTCCAACGCTCACTACATCAACCTCGGTGGCTCCGGCGGCTTCGGTCCAGAGCTGCTGGCCGAAGTGCCGCTCGTCGCGAGCGTCCCGGGAGCCCCGTACGCGTCGGTCAAGACGATCAGCGTGAAGGCCGGCTCGGCATACAAGTCGCACGGCAAAACGATCTACTACGGCCGCGTCCCGAAGAAGTGCCCGGCGGGCGGCTTCCCAATCAAGACGGAAATCATCTTCGCCGAAAATGGCGAACCCTCGAAACCAGTGATCGTGCCGGCGAGCTACAAGGCGCCGTGCCCCAGGAAGTAGCGACACACGGGGAGTTCGCGTCCACGGGGGCGTAAGCTCAGCAACAGCAGAGTGGGACGGGCGGCCTCATCCAGGGATGGGGTCGCCCGCCTTGTTGTAACGGCAGGGAAAGGAAGGGATAGGGGTGAGGACGGAGAGAGCAGGCTGGAGGAGCAGGGCGGCCGGTGTTGCCGCTCTCGCCTGCGTTGCCGCGCTCGCCGCCTTCGCGCTGCTCACCACTGGCGCCGGTGGCAAGAACCACAGCTACACCATCCGCGCGATCTTCGACGACGCCGGCAACATCATCTCCGGCGAGGACGTCAAGATCGGCGGCGTCAAAGTCGGGACGGTCGGCTCTGTCACGGCCACGGCGACGGCCAAGGCTGCGGTCGTGCTGAAGATCGAAAACCCCGGCTTCCAGAGCTTCCGCGCTGACGCGAGCTGCGAAATCCGCCCGCAGGCGCTGATCGGTGAGAAGTACGTCGACTGCCTGCCGACGCAGCCGCGCGTGGAAGGCACGCCGCTGCCTCCGCCGCTGCACAAGATCCCGAGCGGGCACGAAGGCTCGGGGGAGTACCTGATGCCGGTGCAGAACACCCACAGCCCGGTCGATGTCGACCTGCTGGGCGACATCGGCCGTCTGCCCGAACGCCAGCGCTTGACGATCATCCTCAATGAATTCGGCGCCGGCCTGGCGGGGCGCGGCAGCGACCTCAACGCCGTGATCCGCCGCGCCAACCCAGCGCTGCGGGAATTCGACCGGGTGCTTGCGATCCTCGCCAGCGAGAACGACGTGCTGAGCAAACTCGCGGTCGACTCCGACAAAGCGCTCGCGCCGTTCGCGCGGGTCCGCGAACACGTCGCCAACTTCATCGTCCAGAGCAACACGGTCGCGCAGGCGGGCGCGGCCACGCGCGGCTCGCTGGCGCGCAATCTGCAGTTGCTGCCGCAGTTCCTCGAACAGCTCGGGCCGGCGATGGAACGGCTCGGACGGTTCGCCGATGAGACCACGCCGACGTTCACCGATCTGAACAAAGCCGCCGCGGGGATCAACCAGGCGTTCACGGGGCTGCCCGCGTTCTCAAGGAGCTCGACCAAGTTCTACGAAAACCTCGGCAACACAGCCAAGCAGTCCGGCCCAGCGCTGGTGGCCACCAAACCGCTGCTCAAACAGCTCAAGACCTTCGGCGGCGCCGCGCTTCCGTTCTCGACGAACTTCTCGTCGTTGCTGACGAGCCTGCGCAATACCGGGGGCCTCGAGCGACTGCTCGACTTCATCTTCCTCGGTACCAGCTCGGCCAACGGCTACGACGGGCTCGGCCACTTCCTGCGCACGGAGGGTCTGGGCACGAGCTGCCTGACCTACGCGATCGCGCCCGAACAAAAGTGCGGCCGCAAACTGTTTAACACGGGCTCCACGGCGACGGCGTCCAGCAACACGACCGCGAGCGCAGCCAAAGCGAACCCGACGGGCCTCGTGATGGCGCGCACCCTCGCGGTCATCAAAGGTGCGACGCCGGCCCAGGCACTAGCAAAATACCCGGGCTCGGCCACCAACTCGAGCGAACTGTCGGTCCTCGGCGCCCCGAGCACAGCCCAGCCGGTCGGAGGCTCCACCGGAGGCACGACCTACTACTCGCCGTCCGACGAAGGCTCCGAAGCGGGCGGGCTGCTACTCAACTATCTGCTCGGCAACGAATGATCCAGTGACCCTGCGACCCCGACCACTCCGCATCCTGCTGCCGGCGCTCGCCGTGCTTGCGATCGTCGCCCTGGCCGTCCCGGTGAGCGGCCTCGCGAGCGAACCGGCAGGCACCACGCAGTCGAGCGCGCCGGCCGAAGGCACCGCCCAGCCGCCGGCACTCGAAGCCCCCGCGACGCCGACGAGCACCGCCCCGAGCGGGACCGCGCCGAGCGCTCCGAGCGAAGCCGAAGTCGCGGCGCCGCAGGTGCAGGCCGAGCACGCGCAGGGCACGAGCCCCAGCGGCACGCACAAGGCCCACGGTCACGCGGAATCGAACACTTCGCCGGCCGGCGAAACGGGTGGTACCGGCGAACGCTCGACGAGCACGGGTGCGCGCGCCAAGCATCGGGCGCCGTCGCCTTCGACGCTCACGCCGTCGCTGCCGCTCGCGCTGCGCGGTTCGATCGCCGGCGTCCCGGGCTTCTTCATCGAAAGCTTCCAGGTCCCGCCGTTCCTGCTGCCGATCTTCCAGGCGGCCGGGACTGCCTACCGGATTCCCTGGCAGGTGCTGGCGGCGATCAACGAGGTCGAGACCGACTATGGCCGCGACCTCAGCGTCTCCAGCGCCGGCGCCGAGGGTTGGATGCAGTTCCTTCCGGCGGAGTGGGCGCAGTACGGGGTGGACGCCAACGGCGACGGCTTCAAGGACCCGTACAACCCCTCCGACGCGATCTTCGCCGCGGCCAGGTACCTGCGCGCGGCCGGCGGCGATCAGAACGTTAGGGCGGCGGTGTTCTCGTACAACCACTCGCAGCAGTACGTCGAATCGGTCATGCTGCGCGCCCAGCTGCTCGGTGGCACGCCCTCGGAACTGCTCGGCGCGATCACCGGGCTGACCGAGGCGCACTTCCCCGTGCACGCCGCGTCGCACTTCAGCGACGGCTTTCCGAGCGTGACCACCGGCTCCACCGGGCTAGCGAAGACGCTCGTCGGAACGACGATCTACTCGCAAGCAGGCGCCCCCGTCGTCGCCGTCCAGGACGGCGAAGTCGTGCGCATCGGCGACTCGCCCACGCTCGGGCACTTCGTCGCGCTGCGCGACGCCTACGGCAACACATACGTGTACGCGCGGCTCGGCGACGTGGCGTCCGTATACCCGGTGCTCCAGCCGCGGATCCATACCGCCGTCAGCTCGAGGATCTCATCGTCCGCACGCACTGCCGAACCGGCGCCGAGCGGCCCGGCTACCGCGGGCGCCCAGGCCCGCTCGCCGTTCTCCGAAGCCGCGACCGTCTCGGGGCTCTCGCTGGGCGCCGCCGCCGGGCTGGAATCGGCGCCGAGCTCGCCCACGCCCACGCCCTCGCCCACGCCGACGCCGTCATCGCAGCCGATGGCGCCTGCGCACGTGCGGGTCTTCAGCGAAGGCTCGAACGACGTCTACCTGCATCCGCTCGTCGCGGGTGTGCAGGTGATCGCCGGGACCGTCCTCGGTCACGTCGGCGCCGACGCGAGCTCGAACGGGATTGCAAGCGAAGGCTCCCCGCACATCCTGTTCCAGATCCGTCCCGCCGGGCTCGGCGCGCCGCTGATCGATCCGAAGCCGATCCTCGACGGATGGGTGGCGCTCGAGAACACGTCGATCTTCCGAGCCAAGGGTGAGAACCCGTTCCTCGCGACCTCGCCGAGCATTGGACAGGTCCTGCTCGAGTCAAAGCAGCAGCTCGAGCCGCAAGTCCTGCACGATCACGGCATCCGGCTTGCGGCATGCGGGCGTCAGGACGTGCAGGAGGGTCGGGTCGACAAGCGCGTGCTGGCGATGCTCGAGTACCTGTCGGTCTCGGATCTGAAGCCGACCGTGTCGGGGCTGCCGTGCGCTCGTGCCGCGAACGTGGCAGGTGCGGCCAACGCCGCGCCGAGCGCGAGCGCCGATTCGGTCGAGATCACTGCCGTCAACGGAGTCCCGATCGCCGGTCACCAGGGCGACGGGTCAATCGCGGACGCGACCGTGCACAAGCTGCTGATGCTCCAGGGCCTTTCCCGGCCGCGGCGAATCGTCAGCCTGATGAGCTTCCCCGGTGCTACCGCCACGCTCGCCAGCCCGAGCGCGAGCAAGGCGATCCGTGTCGTGTTCGGCTCGCTCGGGGGCGGTGCCGCGCGTGCAGCCGGTCTCGCCGACTCGGGGCTCACGCCCAGCGGGTGGATCAAGCTCGTCGCGCGCCTCGGTGAGATCCCCGATCCGACGGTCGGCAGCGGACATTCTGCCGCCGCGATCCCCGACACGCCCGGAGAAGCCGGAGCGAAAGGAGCAGCCGGTGGCAACCACTAGCCCCCCGAGCCCTCCCGCTGCTCCGTCGCCGCCTCCGCCAGGCGCTCCCGGTCGCAGCACGAACGTGAGCTCGCCGCGAGCCGGCCGCGCGCGGATTCTCGCCGTGGCGGCGCTCGGGTTCGTCGTGCTGATCGTCGCCTACCTGCTGTTCGCGGGTGCCGGCGGCGCGAACTACAAGCTGGAATTCGTCGAAGCCGACCAGCTCGTCAAGGGCGACCAGGTGCAGGTCGGAGGGGTGCCCGTGGGAAGCGTCACGAACATCCAGCTGGCGCACGACTTCAAAGCGATCGTCACGATCCACGTCGACGCCTCGCTGGTCCCGCTGCACCACGGCACGGTCGCGCAGGTCCGCGTGCCTTCGCTCTCGAGCGTCGCCAACCGTTACGTCGCGCTGAGCCTCGGACCCAACAACGGCCCGTCGTACGCGTCCGGGGCGACGATCCCGGCGAGCGCGACGCGCGAAGTCACCGACCTCGATGCGCTGTTCAACACGCTCGACCCGAAGACGCGCAAGGGCCTGCAGGGTTTCATCCAGGGGTCGGCCGAACAGTTCGCCGGCGCGAGCCGCCAGCTGGGCGAAACGACCGAGCTGTTCCCGCCGTTTCTGAACTCGACCGGACACTTCCTGTCCGAGCTCTCGAGCGACCAGAAGACGTTCACGAGCTTCCTCGTGGAAACCGCCAAGGCGGTCACTACGATCGGCGCCCGCCAGGCGTCACTAGCCGACCTGATCGAAAACCAGAACACGACGTTCCGGGCGGTCGGCTCCGAGCAGCAGCAGCTCGCGCAGGGCCTGAAACAGCTGCCGGTGACGCTGCGCCAGGCCAATGCCACGTTTGCCCAGCTGCCGTCGACGTTCCAGGCGTTGACGACGCTGCTCGAAACCTCGAAACCGACGATCAAGCCGGTCACGGTCTTGTTCGAACGTCTGCGTCCGCTGCTCAACACCGCGACACCGGCCGTGCACAACTTCAATCTCGCGTTCAGCCGCCCGGGCGCGAACAACGACCTCACCGATCTCGTCCGGGTGCTTCCGGAACTCGCCAAGACGCTCACGACGGCCTCGCCGGCGGCTGTCACCGCATTGAAGGAAACGGTTCCGATCACCGCCTTCTTCGGTCCGTACTCGCCCGACCTGTCGGGGACGCTGCGCACGTTCGGCCAGGCGGGCTCCTACTACGACGCCAACGGCCATTACGCGCACGTCGCGCCGGTATTCCCCTCGTTCAAGCTGGGTGAAGGCAACAACCTCACGCCTGCTGCCAACTCTCAGCAGGGCCTCGAAAACCTGAAATCAGGCCAGCTGCGCCGCTGCCCGGGCGGCGCGACGCAGCCGGCGGCCGACGGGTCCTCGCCGTTCAGCGACAACGAACTGCTCAGCTGCGACCCGCAGGAGACGCCCTAGATGAACCGGCGTCGCAGCTCATCGCTGGCAGGCAACCCGCTGCTGATCGGCGCCGTCACGACGCTGATCATCCTCGTCGCCGTGTTCCTCGCCTACAACGCCAACAACGGCCTGCCGTTCGTGCCGACCTACAACATCAAGGTCGAACTGCCCGAGGCCTCCGGCCTGATTCCCTCGAACCAGGTGCGGATCGCGGGTACGCGCGTCGGGCTGGTCAGCAAGCTGACGCCCTACCAGAACCCGCGCACGGGCCGGATCAGCGCGATTGCCGAACTGAAGCTCGAAAAGAAACTCGAACCGCTGCCGGCCAACACGAAAGCGACTGTGCTGTCGGTATCGGCAATCGGCCTGAAGTACCTCGAACTGGAAAAGGGCACCGTGCACCAGCCGCTGAAGGCGGGGCAGACGATCCCGATCAACCGGACGAAGGAACCGGTCAACATCGAGGAACTCTTCAACATGTTCGACCAGAAGACGCGCACGGCGATCAAGATCAACACGAACAACTTCGGCGACGGCCTCGCCGGCAGGGGCCTCGGCCTCAACGATACGATCGCCGAACTGCGCCCGCTGGTGACCGAAGCAGTGCCCGTGTTGCACAACCTGGCCGACCCGCGGACCGGGCTGGGAGAGCTGTTCGTAGCGCTCGACCGCGCCGCCTCGCAGACGGCTCCGGTGGCGGAGGCGAACGCCAATTTGTTCACCGACCTGGACACGTTCTTCACAGCGTGGGCGGCCGTCGCACCGTCGATCGAAGCGGCGAACACGGGCGGGCCGCCGTCGCTGGAACAGGCGATCTACTCGCTCCCGCACGAGGCGCAGTTCTATGAAAACGCGGCTGAATTCATGCACCTGCTGCGCCCGAGTGCGCATTCGCTCGTCGCCGTCGCGCCGCAGCTGGGACACGCCGTCACCGAAGGTGCCGTAAACCTCGCGGCTGCCACGGCGCTGAACACGCAGCTCGCCGAATCCGCAAAGGCGCTCGCCGAATTCGGCCACAACCCGATCGTTACGCTCGGGCTCGAAGACTTCACACGCACGCTCGAAGTCGGCAACCCGCTGCTCGCCGGCATCGCCCCAGAGCAGGCCGTGTGCAACTACTGGACGCTCGCGTTCCGCAACGTCGCGAACCTGCAGTCGGAGAACATCGGCATCGGCACGCTCGCGCGCGCCGGCTTTGTGCTCTCGCCGCCGGGACCGAACAATGAGGGTTATCCGTCCTCGGCGCCGGCCAACGGACCGTCGACCGAACACGTGTTCAACAGCGCGACGATCATCGACAACAACCACGTGCACGCCAACCCCTACCCGAACGTCGCCGGCCCCGGCCAGCCGATGGTCTGCGAAGCGGGCAACGAGACCTACATCCCTGGGAAAGCGGTAATCGGCAACCTGCCAGCCGCCAACGTCAGCAAGAACCGCGAACTCACGAGCCGCGAACAGGACCTGTTCGGCGAATCCTACCCCGCCGAAACGCTCAAGAGCCTCGGCATCGCCACGAAGGGGAAGAGCAAATGAGCGGCACGCGCTGGTGGCGCCGTCGCGACCAGGTTCCGGCTTCGCAGCTGGGCCGCTCGAGCCCGGTGCGCTTCGCGATCGTGATGATCGTCGTGATCGTGATCGGCGTGTACTTCGGCTTCACCAAGCACGTCCCGTTCAAACACGGCTTCCGTCTCAACGCGCAGTTCGCGAGCGCGCTCAACGTGCATCCCAAGGCGCCCGTACGGATCGCCGGCGTCGACGTCGGCAAGGTCACGAAGATCAAGCGCGAAGGTAAGGGCGGGCTGGTGAGCATGGAAATCGAATCGCGCGGGCTGCCGATCCACTCGGACGCCACGCTGAAGCTGCGCCCGCGGATCTTCCTCGAAGGCAACTGGTTCATCGACCTGGAGCCGGGTAGCCCCTCGGCGAGTACGGTGTCCTCGGGCCACACGATCCCAGTCACCCAAACTGCCGACCCGGTACAGCTCGACCAGGTGCTCGACGCGCTTAACACCGACACGCGTGCCAACCTCCAGCACTTCCTGATCTATTACGGCCAAGCGCTGACGCTCAAGCCGAACGCCGCTGAAGACGCCGAACAGCTCCCCGAAGTGCGCGGGCTGAACGGCGCCCAGGCGATCAACCGCGCCTACCACCTCGGCCCGAAGGCGCTGCGTGGGGGCGCGGTTGTCAACCAGGCGACGACCGGCACCCAGCCCCACGACCTCTCGAAACTGATCGCCAGCATCGGCAAAGTCACCTCCGCGCTGAACGTCCATGAGCAACAGCTGGGGGAACTGATCGGCAACTTCAACACCTTCTTTGCCGCGCTCGCGGCGCAGTCGGAGCCGCTGCGGGCGACCGTCGCCGAGCTGCCGAGCGCGCTGAAAAACATCGACAATGGGCTCGCCGCGCTCGACCGCTCGTTCCCACCGACGCGGACGTTCGCGAAAGACATCCTGCCTGGTGTCAAGAACACGAACACGACCGTCACCGCGGCGCTGCCGTGGATCGAACAGGTGAAGGCATCGCTAGCACCGACCGAGCTCGGCGGCGTCGCCAAGGGACTCGCGGAAGCGCTGCCGCCGCTGGCGAAACTCCAGAGCGAACAGGTGCCGCTCTACCACGAAGGAGAACTGCTGTCCAAGTGCCAGACGAACCTGATCTTCCCGGCCGGTAACACCAAGCTGCAGGACGGGGCGGCGACCAGCGGCGTCGAAGATTACAAGGAATTCTGGTACAGCCTGGTCGGCCTCGCCGGCCTCGGCCAGAGCTTCGACGGCAACGGCACGTTCGCCAAGTTCCTCGTCGGCAACAGCGGGCAGACGCTGCGCTCGCGCCCGACGTCGATCCTCGGCACGAAACTCAAAGGCCTGCAGCTGCTGACCCACTCGCCGCTGACGCCGCTCGGCACGCGGCCTGCCTATCCGGCCGAAGAGCCGCCGTACAAGCCGCTCGTGCCTTGCTACAAGCAGAAGCTCCCCGACTTCAACGGCCCGCTGTCGCAGGGTCCGGCGGACGGGAGCTGACGATGAACCCGGCCGAGACCAGCGACGGAGCGCTGAGCGTCCGCGAGCAGATCGAGCGCTACCGCACGGCGTTCATCTCGGTCGTCGTGATGGTGATGATCGCGGCGGCCGTCGGCGGCTACATCCTCGCGCACGAGAACCTCAAGCTGCCGGGATGGGTACCGGTGCTAGGTCGCAACTACTACACGCTGAAGGCCGACTTCCAGACCGCCCAGGCGCTGACCCCCGGCCAGGGGCAGGCGGTCACGATCGCCGGCGCCAAGATCGGTGAAATCGCGAGCGTGGACCTCAATAACGGCGTCGCGACGGTGACGATGAGGATTATCCCGAAGTACGCGCGCATCTACCGCAACACGACGATGCTAATGCGACCCAAGACCGGCCTGCAGGACATGACGCTCGAGGTCAATCCCGGCACGCCATCGTCCGGCAAGCTGCACAGCGGCGAAACGGTCCCGATCTCGCAGACGGCGCCGAACATCGACTTCGACGAATTCCTCGCCGGGCTCGACGGCGAAACGCGCGCCTACCTGCAGGAGCTACTCGCGGGCGCCGGTGAAGGGCTCAACCACAACGGCAAAAACCTCGCCGCAGCGTTCAAGCGCTTCGCCCCGGCTGCCCGCTATGGCCAGGAAATCACCAAGGAACTGCAGCTGCGCCACGTGAACATCGCGCGCTCGATCCACAACTTCCGCCTGCTGACCGAAGCGCTCGGCGGCAAGGACAAGCAGCTGGCCGAGCTCGTCGATGCCTCCAACGCCGTGTTCGCCACGTTCGCGCAGGAGGACGCGAACCTGCAGAAGACGCTGCACCTGCTGCCCGGCGCGGTGCACACGACGAGCGTCAACCTCGCCAAGGTCGCGACCGCGGCGAACGTGCTCGGCCCGACGCTGCACAAGCTGCAGCCGTTCGCCGCCGCGCTCGGGCCGGCGAACTCGGCCACGCGCCAGCTCGCGTTGAAGACGACGCCGATCTTCAAGAACGAGATCCGTCCGTTCGCGCGAGAAATTCTGCCCGTGGTCAACGAACTCGGCCCGTCGACAAAGCAGCTCGGCGAAGCGTTCCCCAAGCTCGCCGTCAGCTTCAAGGTGCTCAACGAATTCTTCAACGAGCTCGCTTACAACCCGGGCCCAAGCAAGGCAGGCTTCCTGTTCTTCCTCGACTGGGGCAACCACAACCTGAACAGCGTCGTCAGCTCCTCCGACGCTCACGGCCCGCTCGGTCGCAGCCTCGTGTACTTCAACTGCGAAGTGCTGCCGATCCTCAACTCGGTCGCGACAGTGAACGAAACCGTGAAGCTCCTGGTTGGACTGCTCAGGCCGCCGAACGGAGCCGAATGCGTGAGCCAGGGGCTCCCGACAAAAGCCGCAGCGACGCCCGCAACTGCGCAGGGGCATTCCACCGCGCCCACCGGCGGCCCGTTCTCGGGCCTCGGCGAGCAGCCGTTCGCGACGAGCACCGGCGGAGGGGGAGGCTGAGATGCAGAAGCGCGCGCCGACGCTCGGCAACATCCTCGTGATCATCCTGTTCGTGATCAGCTGCTTCGGGCTGCTGATGTTCCTGTGGGAGTCCTTCGGCGGCCCGCTGCCGTTGAAGCCGAAGGGCTACCGCTTCAGCGTCGCGTTCCCGCGCACGCTGGCGCTTGCAGAACAGTCGGACGTGCGGATCAGCGGCGTCGATGTCGGCCACGTGATCTCGCTGCACCTCGGTAGCGACGGACGCACCCACGTGACGATCGAAGTCGCCGGCCAGTACGCGCCGATCCGCGCGAACATGCACGCGATCGTGCGCCAGAAGACGCTGCTGGGTGAGACCTACGTGCAGCTGATCCCCGAGGGTCGGACCGGACCAAACTTGGGAGATGGGGCACAGCTCGCGGACAACCAGGTCGAGCCGTCGGTCACGCTCGATGACATCCTGTCCGCGTTCGATCCCAAGACAAGGGCCGACTTCAAGATCTGGCAGCAGGCGCTCGCCGGCGGGATCAACGGCCGTGGAGAACAGATCAACTCGTCCTTCGCCCAGCTCGAACCGTTTGTCGAAAGCGCCCGCAAGCTGGTGACGATCCTTAATTCCCAGGAAGGCGCGGTGCGCGCGCTCGTCCACAACACGGGCGTCGTGTTCAACGCCCTCGCCAGCCGCGATCACCAGCTCGAAGGGGCGATCGTCAACGGCGAACGCACGTTCCACGCGGCCGCGGAAGCCAGCCAGGCGTGGGCCGAAGCGTTCAAGGAACTGCCGGCGTTTGAGCACAACTCGACCGTGGCGCTGAAGGAAGTCGACAAGTTCCAGACGATCGCCAACCCGTACTTCGTAGAATTCCGCCCCGCCGAGCGCCAACTCTCGGCGCTACTACGCGCGGCCGGGCCGTTCGCCCCCGAATTCGACAAGTTCAACACCTCGCTCGGGCCGCTGACCAAGGCCGCCAAGAAGGGCTTGCCCGACATCAAGCCAATCCTCGACCTGACCGTTCCCGTGCTCGAAAACTTCAGGCCGGTGCTGCACAACCTCGATCCGTTCCTGCAGTACACCGGCGTATATGTACCTGAGGTGCAGGCGTTCTTTGCGAACCTCACCGCCGCCTCGCAGCAGAGCCTGGGCAACAGCAACACCGTGGGCAAAGGTCCCAAGGAGCATTTCCTGACGACGATGTCGGTGCTCGGCCCGGAGAGCCTCGCCGTCTACCCGAAACGGGTAGGCACCGACCGCGCGAACGCCTACCCCCAGCCGGGCGCGTACCGCTCGCTCTCCAGCGGGCTGTCGGTGTTCAGCTCGAGCGCATGCGCGAACTCCGCGCCCTCGGTCAGCGGCCCCGCCAGCGAAACGATCTCCGAAAGCATCCTCGAACTGATCACCAAGTTCAAAGTCGCCAACAAACCGGAATCCGAAAACGACGTGCCGGCTCCGGGATGCAACCAGCAGGGGCCGTTCACGTTCAACGGCCAGACGAGCCAGTTCCCACACGTGGTTTACTCAGAAAAATGAGCGACGAGGAGGACATCGAGCGCGATCGTCTCGAGCAGCAGCAGCCCGGGCGCGAGCGGCACGGCGACGACGGCCATTTCGACTACCACTCGACCGAACTCGACCTCGCGGGCGACCCGGAGGCGGGCAACTGGTCGATCCGCTGTCTCGACGTGCACAAGCGCCTCGGCGGCGTGCCAGTTCTGAACGGGCTCAACGTTGCTTTCCCCGACGACACGATCACCGTCGTGCTCGGACCATCGGGGACGGGCAAGAGCGTGCTGATCAAGCACATCATCGGCTTGATGTTCCCCGACTCCGGCGACCTGATCGTGCACGGGCAGTCTGTCCCGAGCCTGACGATGCCCGACCTGCTCACGCTGCGGCGCAAAATCGGCGTGCTGTTCCAGGACGGGGCGCTGTTCGGGTCGATGTCGGTGTACGACAACGTCGCCTTCCCGCTGCGCCAGCACACCGATTTCACCGAGGGGCAGATCTCCGAGCGCGTCTGCCAGCGTCTCGCGGACGTCGGCTTGGCGGACGCGATGCACGACGCGCCCTCGCAGCTCTCCGGTGGCATGCGCAAGCGTGCCGGGTTCGCGCGTGCGCTGGTGATGGAGCCGGACATCGTGATCTTCGACGAGCCCGACTCCGGCCTGGACCCGGTGCGCACCGCGCTGCTGTGCGAACTGATCCAGGAGATGCACGAGATCCACCGGGGCACCTACCTCGTCGTGACCCACAACATCGCCTCCGCACGGCAGATCGGTGAGTACATCGCGCTGCTATGGCGGGGGAGGATCGTGGAGGCTGGCGACGCAGCAAGGATGTTCTCCTCGGAGAACCCGTTCGTGCGTCAGTTCCTCAGCGGGTCCGCCGAGGGCCCGCTGACGATGGACTGACCGGTGCCGCTGTCCCACGCCGATCCGCTCGCGAGACGTGCACTTGTAGACATCTAGCTGTTGCGGGCGAACGGCCTCGGATGCGAACGTGTGTTCGTATGGTCGTCTGCATATATCTGCCCCGCTTCGAGCTGATGGTGGCCGCTGGCGCGCGTCTGGAGGTCGTCCGACGGACGCTGACCGGTCATGCGCTGGCGGTGGCGCCGCTGGTCGGTGCCGAACGGCGGGTGGGCGAGGTCTCGGGAGCAGCGGAAGCCCGTGGCGTGACCGCGGGGATGGTTCTCGGCGAGGCGCTCGCTCGCTGTCCGGATCTGGTCCTCGTGCCGGGCGATCCGGTGCGGGTGGCGGAGGTGTGGGAGAAGTCGTTGTGTGTGCTGGAGTCGATCGGCGCGGCTGTCGAGCCGGCCCGCCCCGGGCTCGCATACTTCGATACGGACGGGCTGCGCAGGATCCACGGCACGCGAGAGCGGACGATCGCCGCGGCGCGACGCGCGCTGAGGCGCCCGGCGCGCATCGGCGCCGCTCCGACGCGCTTCTGTGCCCTGGCGGCTGCTCTGGCAGTGCGCTCGCGCCGCCCGCTGGTGCTGGACGGCGGGGAGGCCAAGCGCTGGCTGGCCGGGCGCCCGGTTGGGTTGCTCGGCTTCCGCGAGCAGACGGCGGTGCTGGTCGAGCCGCTCACGCGTCTCGGCGTGCGCACGCTCGGAGAGCTGGTGAGGCTTGGGCGTCCTGCGCTGAGCGATCGCTTCGGGGTGCCCGGCGTCCTCGCCCACAGGCTGGCCTGCGGCGAGGACAGCCGCTTGCAGGCGCGATGCGTGCAGGAACGCCTGGAGGAGTCGATGGAGGTCGGCGATGCAAGCTCGGGAGAGGCGTTGAAGCGCGTGCTGGGCGTGCTCGTGGATCGGCTGCTGGCGAGATCGGAGCGCCGTGGGCGCACGCTGCGCGCGGTCACGCTCTCCGCACGCCTGGTTGCCGGTGGCGGCTGGCGCGAGCGCGTGGTCTTCCGTCAGGCGCTATGCGATCCCGAGCGCATCTGGCTGGCGCTGTCGGTGCGTCTACAGGCGCTGCCCGCCCCGGCCGCCGCGCTGGGGCTGGCAGCCGAGCGCTTCGGACCACCGGCGAGCGAGCAGAGCACCCTGTTCGAGGAGGATCGCGCCGGGCCCGCCAGTCTCGCTCACTGCGCCGTCGGCCCGGCGGCACGCGGCGGCGCGCGTGCCGCACGGATGCGCGAAGCGCTCGCCCAGGTGCGCGCTGTGGCGGGTCAGGACGCGGCGCTGCGGGCCGTCTGCGTGGACCCCGACTCGCGCGTGCCCGAGCGGCGGGTGGTGCTGGCACCCGTTCCCGAGTGACGGTCGCGGTCGCAAGGGATCTGCCGTGACGCGCACCCTGAACCCGCCCCGGCCTGCGCGCGTGCGCTGGCGCGAGGACAGGCCGGCGGAGGTGAACGGCGAAGCGATCGAGTCGCTGTGCGAGTCCTGGCTGGTGGAGGATCGCTGGTGGACCGCCGAGCCGCTGCGCCGCCGTTACTGGGAGCTGGTGGGCAAGCGCGGGCGCAACCTGGTCGTCTTCCACGACCTGCGCTGCGGCGGCTGGTTCATCCAGGGCTCATAGGCGGGCAGAAGATGGCGAGCGCGACACGGGCGGGCGGGGTTCCGTACATCGAGCTGCACTGCCATTCGGCGTACTCCTTCCTGGACGGCGTCTCGCTGCCGCACGAGCTGGCGCGGCGTGCGAGCGAGCTGGGTCACACGGCGATCGCGCTGACCGATCACAACTCGGTCTCCGGCTCGATGGAGCTGGCCCAGGTCGCGGCGGACCATGGGGTGAGGGCGATCCACGGTGCGGAGATCGATGTGACCCTGGACTCCGCCCGCGCGGGTGCGTGCATCGGCACCGGTTCGGTCGGGGGGCGTGGGGAGGGCGAGACCGGCCACCTCACGCTGCTCGTGCGCGACGAGCGTGGCTGGCGCAACCTCTGCCGGATCATCACGCTCGCCCACGCCCACACGCGCGAGTCGTCTTCCCGTCGCGAGCGCGTGGAGCCGTCGGTGGACGTGCAGGCGGTGATCGACCACGCCGAGGGCCTGGTCTGCCTGACGGGCTGCGCCGAGCGATCGCTGGTCGCGCGCTCGGCGATCGGCACTCGGAGCGCCCACGACGAGCACACCGCTGGACGGCTGCTCGACGCGTTTGGCCCGGACGGCCTGTACGTGGAGCTGCAGCGCCCGTACGCTCGCCACGATCGGGCGCGTAACCGGGCGCTGGCGGCGCTCGCCCGGCGCCTGGGGGTCGGGTGCGTGGCGAGCGGCAACGTCCACGCGCACGCGCGCGCCAGGGCTGAGCTGCAGGACGCGTTCGTGGCGCTCGCCAACCACGCCGCGCTCGATGCCTGCGAGCCGCTGCGGCGCGGTAACCACAGCCACGTGATGAGCACCCCCCGGGCGATGGCGAGCCGCTTTGCCGATCATCCGGAGGCCGTCCGCGAGACCGTGCGGCTGGCCGAGCGGCTGACGTTCGACCTGACGAGGGATCTCGGCTACCGCTACCCGGGGGCTGAGGACGAGGACTCCTCACGCCGCCTGGCCGAGCTGTGCCGTGCGCAGCTGCAGGAGCGCTACGGATCTCCTGCAGGCCAACGATCGTCCGTCGCGCGGGTCAGCAGCGAGGAGGCGCGGACCCGTCTGGAGCAGGAGCTGCGGGTGATCGACAAGCTCGGGCTGGCGGGCTTCTTCCTGCTGCACCACGACATGCTCGAGCTGGCGCGCGAGGTCGCATTGGAGGTCCGCGGGCCGGACTCGGTGCGCGCGTTGCTGGCACCCGGGCGCGGGCGGGGCTCGTCGGTCTCCTCGCTGGTGTGCTACCTGACGGGGCTCTCGCACATCGACCCGATCGCCGGCAAGCTGGCGCTGGGGCGCTTCCTGCACGAGGACCTGAATGGGCTACCGGACATCGACCTGGACTTCCCGCGCGACATCCGCGAGCGGCTGATACCGCGGGTGCACGAGCGCTACGGACGCGATCGTGCGGCGCTGGTGGCCGCCTTTCCGACCTTCCGCGCGCGCGGGGCGATCCGCGAGCTGGGCAAGGTCCTCGGCCTGCCGGCGGGCGAGATCGAGCGCGTGGCCCGTGGCGCCGATCGATACGGCCCGAGCGCCGAGCACGACATCACCACCTCGCTCGGGGGCGAGCGCCAGGACGGGGACTGCTCGCCGGGCGGGGTGGACGGGAGCGGGGGGAGTCGATCGGAGCGCTGGCGCTGGCTGGCTCTCCTGGTCGAGCAGGCCCAGGGGTTGCCTCGGCACCTGTCGCAGCACTCCGGTGGGATGGTGATCGCGACGCGCCCGCTGATCGACTGCTGCCCGGTCGTGCCGGCAGCGATGGAGGGCAGGCAGATGGTCCAGTGGGACAAGGACTCGTGTGCGGATGCGGGCTTCCTGAAGATCGATCTGCTGGGCCTGGGCATGCTCTCGGCGGTGGAGCGCTGCGTGGATGAGATCGCGCGCGTGCACGGTCAGCGCATCGACCTGTCGCGCATACCGTTCGACGATCGACGCACCTTCCGGGCGATCCGCGAGGCGGATACGGTCGGCGTCTTTCAGATCGAGAGCCGTGCGCAGATGCAGTCGCTGCTGCGCACGCGGCCGGAGAACCTCGAAGATCTGACGATCCAGGTGGCGATCGTGCGCCCCGGTCCGATCCAGGGCGGGGCGATCAACCCGTACATCGAGCGGCGCAGGCTGCTGCGCGAGAACCCGGACTATGAGATTCCGTATGAGCATCCGGCACTCGAGCCGGTGCTGAAGGAGACGCTCGGCACGATCATCTTCCAGGACCAGGTGATGCAGGTCGCGGAAGCGTTCTCCGGCTTCACCCCGGGCGAGGCGGAGGGGCTGCGCCGGGCGATGAGCCGCAAGCGCTCGCACGAGATGATCCAGGGACAGCGCGAGGAGTTCATCGATGGCTCGTCGCGGCACGTGGGCGCCGATCGCCGGACGGCCGAGCGCGTGTGGAAGATGGTCGAGGGCTTCGCCGGCTTCGGCTTCCCGAAGTCCCACAGTGCCGCCTTCGGCCTGCTGGCCTACCAGTCGACGTGGCTGCGGGTGCACTACGGCGCGGAGTTCCTGTGCGCGCTGTTGAACGAGCAGCCGATGGGCTTCTACGCTCCGGACAGCCTCGTGCACGAGGCTGAAAATCGAAGCGCGCCCGACCGCATCGCCGTGCTGGGGCTCGACGTGAACGCCTCGGCGGTGCAATGCACGGTCGAGGATGGGGGCGTGCGCCTGGGCCTCGGCTACGTCAAGGGCATGGTGAGCGCGGAGGCGCACGCGCTGGTGGCCGAGCGCGAGCGAAACGGGCAGTTCGCCGGCCTCGGCGAGCTGGCGGGACGCGCGGGCGTGCGGCGCGGGACGCTCGAACAGCTCGCCTGGTCGGGGGCCTGCGACGGCCTGATCGCCGGATCGACACAGCAGGACAGGCGCTCGGCGCTGTGGCAGCTGGGGATGGCGACGTCGGCTGAGGCGGTGGGAGTCGAGGAGGGGACCCAGCTCGCGCTGCCCCTGGAGTTGCCGCAGGCGCCGAGACTGCGTCGCCTCGGGCGCTGGCAGCGGCTGATCGCCGACTACTCCACCAGCGGGGTGACGGTCGGCGACCATGCGCTGGCGATCCTGCGCGGACGGTTGACGGCGCAGCGGCTCGCCACGAGCGCCCAGCTTCCCCATCTGCCCACGGGTAGCGAGGTGTCGGTCGCGGGACTGGTGATCGCCAGGCAGCGGCCGGGGACCGCGAAGGGGACGATGTTCCTGCTGTTCGAGGACGAGTTCGGCACGGTCAACCTGATCGTGGGCAAGGCGGTCTACGAGGCGAACCGCCATCTGGCGCGGGCGGAGCCGCTGCTGCTCGCCGGGGGCCGTCTCGAGCGCTCTCACCCTGAAGGGCACAGGCAGGGGGTCGTCAACGTGATCGTGCGCGAGCTCGCGCCGCTCGAGCGCTTCGTCTCGGGCAGCATCGAGCAGGGCGAGGGGCGCGCCGAGCCAGCCCGCGTGCATCGCCTGCCGGTCGGTCAGGAGGGCTCGAGCGCGGCGGGCGAGGAGGGCGTGGATGCGGTGGAGGTCGGTTCGAGCATGCGCGCCGTGGCACCGCCGATCCAGAGCTTCGCAATCGGTCGGCGTCGTTAGTGCCCGCGGCGCCGCGCCATGTTGTATCGCCTCACGGCGGGCCAGGGGGCGGTGTTCGGCGATCCGGCTACCGTGGGGCCATGGAACTGGTCGAGCTGGACGCGGTCAGCGAGCCCTACTGGGACGAGCTGATCGCCGGTGAGCAGGAGCCGTTCGGGCCGGTCGGGGGAATGCTCGCGTGGCGCGATAAGGATCGCAACATCGGGGTGCGAGAAGCGGACGGCCGGCTGGTGGCGGCCGCCGGTGCGGTCCTCGCCGACGTGGATGTGGCGCCTGGGAGGAGCTTCCAGGTCGTCGGCCTGGGCGGTCTGATCGTGACGCGCGCGGCTCGCGGTCGCGGGCACATGCGCGTGCTCATCGACGCGCTGTTGGCGATCGCGGGTGGGATGGGCCCGCAGCGCGCGATGCTGTTCTGCCGTCCCGAGCTCGTCGAGTTGTACCGGCGCCTGGGGTGCCAAGAGATCGCGGACTCGGTGCGGGTGGATCAGCCCGACGGCAGGATCGAGATGCCGATGCGCGCGATGTGGCGTGCGCTGTGCGAGGGCGTCGACTGGCCTGCGGGCCGCGTGGAGGTGCACGGGCTGCCGTTCTGAGCGACGAGCGACGAGCGGCGCGGCCGGGGCTCGCAACCGGCGCGCGGCCCGCACGAGCGCCGCGAGGTCCCGGGTTCGTCGCCGGCCGGCTCGTGGCGGCCGATAACCTCGGTACATCGCGCGCTTGGGTGACACCGACCTTGATGTCTTTCCGCTGTGCCTGGGCGGCAACGTGTTCGGCTGGTCGATCGACGAGCGGCGCTCTTTCGAGCTGCTCGACGCATACGTGGCTGCCGGTGGGAACTTTATCGACACGGCGGACACGTATGGCCGCCGCGGGCCCGGTGGGGCGGGCGAGTCTGAGCGGATCATCGGCCGCTGGATCGCGTCGCGAGGCAACCGCGAGCAGCTCGTGATCGCGACCAAGGTCGGCATGTCGCCTGAGCTTCCGGGGCTCTCGCCGGCGACGATCGCGAGCGCGATCGACGGATCGCTCGCCAGGCTGGGCGTCGATCACGTGGACCTGTACTACGCCCACAAAGACGATCCGAAGACGCCGCTCGAGCAGACGCTCGGCGCGTTCGAGGAGCTAATCCGGGCGGGCAAGATCCGCCATGCGGCGGCGTCCAACTACAGCGCCGAGCGCCTCGGCGAAGCGTTGAGCATCGGTGCTGGCGCGGGGATGGCCTCATACGTGGCTCTGCAGCCGCACTACAACCTGGTCGAGCGTCAGGAGTACGAGGGAAAGCTGGCGCAGGTGTGCGAGCAGGGCGGGCTCGCGTGCGTCCCGTACTTCGGCCTGGCGAGAGGCTTCCTCACCGGCAAGTACCGCCGCGACGGCGCGGAGGTCGAGAGCCCTCGCGCTGCCGGCGTGCAGGAGAGCTATCTCAACGATCGCGGCTTCGCGGTGCTCGACGCGCTCGACGACGTTGCGGCCGCCCATGACAGCTCGCCGGCGGCGGTCGCGCTCGCGTGGCTGCGCGCGCAGCCGACGGTGCTCGCGCCGATCGCCAGCGCCACCTCGACAGACCAGCTCGCCGAGCTGACGGCGGTGGCCGAGCTCGCGCTGTCCTCGGCCGAGCTGCAGCGGCTGAGCGCGGCCGGCGACTGAGACGCTCGACGGACTCCGACATCGGGATCGGCGATCGTCTACATGCTCGCGGGATGCTGCCTACCCCGGTAGACCGACAGTTCTCAGTGCCTGCTCTCGATTGTTGTAGTAGTCCATGCGCACGATCTTTCCGCCGCGCACGCTCCAGATGATCGCGTCCTGGCGGTCGACCTCGACGCCGCTGCCCCGTCCCGTCGCTCTCATGTGAAAGACCGAGGCGACCCGGTCGCCGGCGTCGAGGAACTCCTCGGGCTCGATCGTGAAGTCCGACCATGCCGCGCCCCAGTTCTCGAGCCAGCTACCGAAGCCCGCATGTCCTTGATAGTTGCCCGCGTCGACGAGGTCATGGTCGTGAACCTCGATCTGCTCGTCCAGCGAATCCCACGACGGCTCGCCGGTCGCGATGAACCCCGCAAGCACGCCTTGGATAAGCTCGACGTTCTCTTGCGACATCGCTCAGAAGTATGGCGCAGCCGAGGCGGTCCTAGACAGCGGTCGCGAAAGTGAGCGCCTGCCCGTCGGGGTCGCGCACCGACAGCTCGTTGGGCGCATCGCGCTCAGGCACTGGCTCGGAGGATCCATCGGCGAGCGTCCGTTCGAGTGCGTCTAGCGCGCCGTGGTCGCTGAGCTCGAACTCGACCCGGCGCAAGCCGGGCGCGCTATCCGGGGCGGGCGCGGCGCCGGCGCTCTGCCATGAGTTCAGCCCGACGTGGTGGTGGTAGCCGCCGGCGGCGAGGAATGCGGCGGACGGCAGTTTGGCCTGCTCCTCGAGGCCGAGCGCGTCGCGGTAGAAGGCGGTGGCGCGGGGAACGTCGGCGACCTTCAGGTGCACGTGTCCGATACCCGTGCCAGTGGCGATCTTCGGATCGGGTCCCTGCTCGGCCTGTGCGAGCAAGTCGTCTAGGTCGAGTGCGAGCGTGCCCATCTTCACACCGCTCCCGTCCGCGGCGCGCTCCCATTGCTCGCGTGGACGGTCGACGTAGATCTCGATCCCGAGGCCATTCGGATCGCTCAGGTATAGCGCCTCGGAGACCCCGTGGTCGGCGGCGCCCTCGAACCGCCAGCCGGCTTCGGCGATTCGCCGCACGGTTTCCGCGAGCGCCGCCCGCGTCAGGTGCAGCCAGGCGACGTGGTAGAGGCCGGTGGCGCCAGGCGGGAGTGGGGAGGGCGAGACGATCTCGCCGAGCACGAGCGACGGACGTTCCGGGTCGCTGCCCAGCAGCGCGCGGTGCCCGTCTCGCTCGATCAGCGGCAGACCGAGCACGCGCTCGTAGAAGTCCGCGCTGCGCGACAGATCGCCGACGTCAAGCGCGACGGAGCGGATGCGTAGATGCGGATCGATCACGGACATCGCTCTATCCAGAGGGTAGTGTGGGTCCAGCATGAACCTCCGCAAACTCGGCAGCAGCGACCTGCAGGTCTCCGAGATCAGTCTTGGCTCATGGCTGACGTACTCGGGCGGGGTCGAGCTCGAGCAGGCGAAGGCGTGTGTCGAGGCGGCGTTCGACGCGGGGATCAACTTCCTCGACACCGCCAACGTGTACGGGCGCGGCGCGGCAGAGTCGCTGCTCGGCGAGGCACTCGCGGGTCACGAGCGCTCCTCCTACGTGCTGGCCACGAAGGTGTACTTCCCGATGTCGGATACCGACCGGGGCCTGTCGGCGGAGCAGATCCACAAGCAGATCGACGCCTCGCTGCAGCGGCTGCGGACCGACTACGTCGACCTCTACCAATGTCACCGCTACGACAGCGAGACTCCGCTGCAGGAGACGATGGAGGCGCTCAGCGAGGTCGTGCGCGCGGGCAAGGCGCGCTACATCGGCTTCAGCGAGTGGCCGGCCGAGAAGATCGAGCAGTCGCTTGCGCTGCCGGAGGTCGAGCGGTGGGTGTCGAGCCAGCCGCAGTACTCGATGCTGTGGCGTGCTCCGGAGGCCGAGGTGATCCCGCTGTGCGAGCACGAGGGCATCTCGCAGATCGTGTGGTCGCCGCTGGCTCAGGGCGTCCTCACCGGCAAGTATCTGCCTGGCGAGCCGCCGCCGACGGACTCGCGGGCGGCGAGCGAGAGCATGGGCGGCTTCATCGACCGCCTCGTCCAGCCCCGCGTGCTCGAGGCGGTGCAGCGGCTGCGCCCGATCGCCGAGCAGTCCGGCCTGACGATGGTGCAGCTGGCGCTCGCGTGGGTCCTGCGCGAGCAGAATGTGGCCTCGGCGATCGTCGGCGCCAGCCGCCCCGAGCAGGTTCATGCGAACGCCTCCGCTTCGGGTGTCGCGCTCGACGCTGACACGCTCGCCGCGATCGACGAGGCGCTCGGCGACGTCCTGGCCTGACTCGCGCCCGGCTCAGTCGGCCCGCCGGCTCAGCAGTCTCTCCTTCGACGCGGCCCCGGATCGGCCAGCGCCGCGCTCAGCGTGGCTGCACGACGAGCGTCTGAAACGAGCGGCCGACGGGCCCGTCGAGATCGTGCAGCACGCCTTCGGCGAGGCCGGTGCCGCCCTCGCGCAGCAGCGTTCTTGCGTCCAGCCCGATCCACTCGCCGCGCGGCATGCGATACAGGTGGATCGAGAGATCGGCGTTGATGAACAGGAAACGATTGAACGGCAGCGCGGCGCCGATGCCGTTGCCGAAGTCGGCTGTCGCGGCCAGCCGCGCGAGCGGCGTGAGCTCCTGGCCGGGCAGCAGCGGGTGGCGCAAACGCATCCACACCTGCCCTGGCCCGAGCTGCTTCGGGTCGCTCAGCCAGCGCATCTCCATCGAGCTGGCCGCGAAGCTGACCCGGTCGGGGTCGTCGAGCGCGAAGCGCACCGCGGTCCCGTGCTCGGGGCCGGGCAGCCGCCGATCCTGCTCGGCGGCTGTGCCCGCCGGCAGCTCACCAACCTGCTGGACCCGCAGGGCGCTTGCGCGGCAGATCACCTGCTGCTCGTCCGATCGAGGGTCCGCTGCGCTCAGCTCGCCGAACAGCTCCTGCACGCGGCGCCCGGGTCGCACGATACGCGTGGACAGCGTAAGCGGCGCCAGCGGGATCGGGCGCAGCAGCTCGAAGCCGAGGCGCGCGATCTGCAGATCCTCGCCCGGCTGCAGACGCTCGAACGCGGCGCTGATCAGGGCCGCGGGCGCACCTCCGTGCAGCGCCTGCGGGTCCCACGGCCCAGCGGCGAGCTCGGTCGGCTGGATGCGCTCGCCGTCGGCGAGGAAGATGCTCGTGGCCATCGCGGTCAGTCCGCGAGCGACGCCGCGAAGTCCGCGAGCCTGTCCGGGTCGCGCAGCGGCGGCCCGTGGCCGAACAGCGCGAGCGTCGGCCGCAGCTCGGCCAGCCGGCGGATGGAGCTGCGGTTGCGCGCCGGGTCGGCGGTGAAGATCGTCGGTGGCTCGTGCAGCCCCGGGCGCCCGGTCCTGACGTTCATGTTGTTGAGCACGTCCCCCAGGATCAGCACCCGGTCTGAGGCGCGCCAGTAGGCGACGTGCCCGCGCGAGTGCCCGGGCGTCTCGAGCACGGTGAAGCCGGCGACCTCGTCACCCTCGACGAGCGCGCGGGCGACCGGGTGCGGCGGTCCCGTCCAGAACCGCTGCTGCAGCCAGTTCAGCCAGCCGGGTGCCTGCGAGCTGGAGATCGCCCCCGGGGTCTCCATCGCGGGGACGTCGTCCTGGCCGCACCACAGCGGGATCTGCAGCCGTTCGCAGATCGCATGGCTTGCGCCCTGATGGTCGGGGTGGGCATGGGTGAGTGCATGGGCGCTGACGGCGCGCCCGGCGATCTGGCGCATGATCCGCCGCTCGCCCTGGCGCGTGGCGGCGTCGATCAACACATCACCGACGAGGTACACGTTGATCGCGTTGGCGGGGCGTCCGGACAGCATCTGGACACCGTCGGCCAGCGCCCTCACGTCGCGCTCCGCTGGCCGCAAGTCATGAGCGTGAGCCCTCCCAAGAGAAGCCGCGCACGGCGAAGTACATGCCGAACACGGCCCACAGCGCGATCACGGCGAGCGAGTCGAGGTCGTTGCCCGAGCCCGAGCCCGCGATCATCGCTCGCGAGAGCCCGTCGATCAGTGGGTACAGCGGTAGCGCCTGCGCGATCGTGCGCAGGAACTCCGGTGCGCTGCTCGAGTCGAACACGAAGAACGACACGAACACGACTGGCAGGAACACGGCGTTGACGTACGCGGCAGTCGACTCGAAGTTAGGGATCACGTGGGCGAAGGCGACGCCGAGCGCAGCGAAGCACACCACCCCGGCGAGCACGAACACGACCAGCGCGCCCCAATCGGATGGCCAGCCGATGCCGAACAGCACGCGCCCGGACAGCACGATGATCGCGATCTGCAGCGTGGTGTTGGTGATCGCGTTGGCCGCCACGCCGCCGAAATAGGAGATCGTCGGCAGTGGCGAGCCGTGGACGCGCTTGAGCACGCCGCGCTCGCGCAGGAACACGATGTTGTAGGCCAGCGCGGTGAACGTCGTGGACATCACGCTCATCCCGGCGATCGAGGGCACAAGCTTGTTCAGGTCGCTTTGGTTGCCGCTGAGCACGGCGCCTGCGCCGGCGAGGAATAGCAGCGGCAGCAGGAAGTTGAAGAACGCCGCGCTCGGATTGCGCCAGAACATGCGACGCTCGAGGCGGTACTGGCGCCATGTCAGGGCCAACGGGTCAGGCATCCCCGTCCCGGGACGCATCGTCATCGAAGGTGGATGCGGCGGTCAGTTCTAGGTAGACGTCCTCGAGCGTCGGGCGTCCGACCGACAGATCCTCCAGCTGGTGCCCTTGCGCGAGTGCCTCGGCGGTCAGCTCATGCAGCAGCTCCGTCGGGTCGTCGGTCTCGCGTTCGACGAGCTCGCCGTCGGGCGCGCGATAGGCGACGCGGTAGTGAGACGCGCCCGTTCCGAGCTCGCGCGGCGGGCCGATCGCCAGCACGCGCCCGTCCTTGACGATCGCGACACGGTCGGCGAGCGCCTGCGCCTCCTCGAGGTAGTGGGTTGTCAGCAGGATCGTCTTGCCGAGCGTGCGCAGCGAGCGCACGGTCTCCCACGCCGCACGGCGGGCCTGCGGATCGAAGCCGGTCGTCGGCTCGTCGAGGAAGATCAGCTCGGGGTCGCCGACGAGCGCCAGCGCGAAGTCCAGCCGTCGTAGCTGCCCGCCTGACAGTCGACGGCTGCGCACGTCGGCCTTGTCGTGCAGGCCGGCCAGCGCCAGCACCTCCTCGACGTCGCGCGGATGCGGGTAGAAGCTCGCCCAGTGAGCGAGTGCCTCGCGCGGGGTGATGTGGCTGTAGATCCCGCCCGACTGCAGCACGATCCCGATTCGCCGGCGCAGCTCGATCGAGCGGCGCGCCGGGTCGTGTCCGAGCACCGACACCTCGCCGCTGGTGCGCGTGCGATAGCCCTCGAGGATCTCCACGGTGGTCGTCTTGCCGGCTCCGTTGGGGCCGAGCAGGCCGAACACCTCGCCGCGTTGCACTGTGATGTCGATCCCGCGCACCGCCTCGTAGTCGCCGTAGCGCTTGCATAGGGCGCTCACCTCGATCGCCGGGGCCGTGTCGCTCATCCTCTGATCATCCCAACAGCGCCATCGCTGGGACGGCGCGCAGCGCTACCAGTGCACGCCCCGCGTCAGCGTCGCCATCGCAATCTGCTCGAACGACACGTGCTCCTCGGTCTCAATGTGGCCCTTCGACGCGGCCGAGTCGGGGAACACACGGTAGGCGAGGTGCAGCAGCCGGTCGACGGTGCTCGGCGACAGCGTGTAGGCGACCTCGCCGAACTTGCCCATGCGGGTGCCCATCTCCTTCGGGCGCGCGCGCAGCGCCTCGCAGATCATGTCGGCGGCCTCCTCCGGGCTGATCGCGGGGAAGGCGTCGTACATCTTGGTGGGCGCGATCATCGGCGTGCGCACCAGCGGCATGTGGATCGTGGTGAACGTGACGCCGTCGCCGATCACCTCGGAGGCGACCACGCGCGAGAACGCGTCGAGCGCGGCCTTCGAGGCCACATAGGCGGAGAAGCGCGGCGGGTTGGTCTGCACGCCGATCGAGGAGACGTTGACGATGTGCCCGGAGCCGCGTTCGCGCATGTGCGGTAGCAGGCCGATGATCAGCTTGACGGCGCCGAAGTAGTTGAGCTGGATCGTGCGTTCAAAGTCGTGGAAGCGGTCGTAGCTGAGCGCGATCGAGCGGCGGATCGAGCGTCCGGCGTTGTTGACGAGCATGTCGACGTTGCGGTGGTCGGCGAGCACCCGCTCGAGCAGGCGTTCGATCGACTCGATGTCGGAGATGTCGGCCGCGTACACGTACGCGGTGCCGCCGCCGGCGACGATCTCGGCGCGCACCTCCTCGAGTTTCTCGACGTTGCGCGCCACCAGCAGCGGCACGCCGCCCGCGGCGGCGACCTTCAGCGCGGTCGAGCGACCGATGCCTGACGAGGCGCCGGTGATCATCACGTGGCGGCCGTCGAGGGCCTCTTTCAAGGTCCCGCCGCGTCGCAGGTCGGGGTCCATCTCCCGGTCCCAGTAGTCCCACAGGCGCGCCACGTAGTCGTGCAGCGGCGGTGGCTGCTCGAGCGGCGAGCCGGCCAGCGCGCGCGCGGCCTCGCGCGAGTCAAAGCGCGGCACCAGCTCCATATGCGCGAGTACCTCCTCGGGGATTCCCAGCTCGCGCAGCGCGAGCTGGCGCGCCTGGCGCCATGGGGGCAGCGCCATCGCGAGCCTCAGCGGCCATTTCGGCAGCGGGTCGATCAGCCGTTTGTCGACGCTGACGGCGAAGCGCGGGGCGTGCGCGACGGTCGCGATTTCGTTGATTAGCTCGTCTACGCGCTGGGGGCGCGGATCGGTCAGGTGGAAGGCTCTGCCATCGAGCTCTGGCTCGTGTGCGATGTGCTCGAGCGCGCCGGCGACCCAGTCGACGGGGACGATGTTCGTCTGGCCGAGGTCGATGCCCACGAGCGGCACCCACTCCGGCAACAGGCCGCGCAGCCGCTGGATCGCCTTGAAGAAGTAGTACGGGCCGTCGATCTTGTCCATCTCGCCGGTCTGCGAGTCGCCGACGACGATCCCCGGCCGGTACACCCGCCAGGGCACGTACGGCTGTTCGCGCACGATCCGCTCGGACTCGAACTTGGTGCGGTGGTAGGGCGAGGGCAGCCGTTGGCGCTCGTCGAACATCTCCTCGTCGAAGACGCCGTTGTAGGTGCCCGCGACGGCGATCGAGGAGACGTGGTGCAGGTGCTTGGCATCGACCGCTCGCGCGAGTTCGACCGCGTGGGTCGTGCCGCCGACGTTGACCGCCGTGTTGCGCTCGGGCGGAGCGGTGAAGTCGTACACGGCCGCCAGGTGGAAGAAGTGCTCGATCTTGCCGCGCAGCTCCTCCACCTGCTCCTTCTCGACCCCCAGCAGTGGACGGCGCAGGTCTCCGATCACCGGCTTGACGCGCTCGGCCGCGGAGGCGCCCGCGGTCATGCTCCAGCGCTCGACTAGGTCATCAAGGCGGCCTGTAGAGCTGTCGCGCACCAGCACGTATACGTCGCCTTGGCGGTTTGCCAGTAGCTGCTCCACCAGCCGGCGACCGATGAAGCCCGTGGCTCCTGTCACGAAGTAGGCCATCGCTCAGCGAGCATATCGGCAGGCGCGCCTTTTGCGAGCGCCGCACGTCGGTCTCGGCGCTGGTGGGCGTCGCACGTTCGCCCGGACGACGGCCCGCGAGAACCCGGACTACATCCAAAGTGTGCCCGAGCTGTGACAACACGTGCACGCACAGATACAATCACTGTATGGCTATTGATCTAAAAGTGTATGTATGGGAGGGTGCCGATGGTGAAAAGAACGACCATCAACCTGGACACAGAGCTTGTCGCCGACGCGCGTGAGGTGCTGAAGACGCGCAACACGACCGACACGGTGCACGACGCACTGCGCGACGTGGTCCGTCGTGAGCGGTTGAAACGGCTGGCTGAATGGGATCTCGGCGGTAAAACGCTGGAGGATCTGCAGGAGCTGCGGCGTTCGCGCGTAGATACAAGGCCGTGGGGCAGGTTCGCCGAGGAGTGATGCAGCTGGCCGACACCAGCGCATGGCACCTCTCGCGCCGCCGGCCCGACCTTCAAGCATCCTTCGAGCAGAAGCTGCTCGCGGGGAGCATCGCTACGTGCTCGATGGTTTCCCTGGAGCTGCTGCAGGGCGCTCGCAACGGCCGCGAGTTCGACGAGCGCAGAGTGGAGATAGACGAACTTCCGCGGTATCCGATCGCCGACCGGGAGTGGAGGCGCGCGATCGACGTCTACCGCGAACTGGCCCACCAGGGCGGCGCCCACCAGCGCAGCGTTGGCCACTCCGACCTGCTGATCGCCGCCGCCGCGGAGTCCGCTGGCGTCGAGCTGCTGCACTACGACGAGGACTTCGAGCGCATCGCCGCGATCACGGGCCAGGCGACGCGCTGGATCGTTCCTCGCGGCAGCCTGTGAGGAGCTGCGCTCTCGCCTGGTTCGGGTCGCTACACCCCCGCGCCGGCGCCGCCGCGTCCCTCGCCAGCGGCGAATCGCGCGGCTCCGAGCGCTCCATCTTGAAACACCTCCGGTCCGGCCTTCGCCTCGAGCGCGAGCGCATCGGCGAGCGGCATGCCGAAGCCCTCGATCGCTGCGCGGCGGTCTGCGAGCATCGTCCGTTGGGGAAAGCGCGCCAGGCCCTCGGCGAGCGCGAGCGCCCGGTCGAGGTATGCCCCGGGCGCTACCACTTCGGTCAGCAGCCCGATCGCCAGCGCCTCCGCGGAGTCGATCATGCGCCCGGTGAGGATCAGGTCTAGGGCGCGTCCGAGCCCGACGATGCGCGGCAGGCGCTGCGTGCCGCCGTCGATCAGCGGCACCCCCCAGCGACGCTCGGGGTAGCCGAACGTCGAGCGCTCAGTGGCGATCCGCAGGTCGCACCACAACGCGATCTCGAGGCCGCCGGCGAGACAAAAGCCGGAAATCGCGGCGATCGTTGGCTTTGACGCGGTCAGACGGGTGAACCCCATCGGGCCCTCATCGCTGATCAGCCGCCCGGCCATCGTGTCGGTCGCCTTCAGGTCGGCGCCGGCGCAGAAGGAGACACCGCCGGCGCCGGTCAGCACCAGTACGCGTGCGTCGTCGTCGGCCTCGAACTGCAGGTATGCCTCGTGCAGGGCCGCGGCGGTCGTGCCGTCGACCGCGTTGCGGCGGTGCTGGCGGTCGATCGTGATCAGCGCTGCGGTACCGACGCGCTCGTAGCGGACCGCCTGCGGCGTTCCCGCGCCGTCGCTGGCGTCGCTTGCGTCGTGCCCGCTGGTCTCGGGCTCGCTCATCGGCGGCGGGCTACCAGCCGCCGCGCCACTGGGCGTCGCCCATGACCGCCTTGTGCGCGGCTTTGCGCGCTTCCTTGCGCTTCTCCAGATAGCGCTGGAGCATGCTCATCACGAACACGAACACCGGGAAGAACACGATCACGATGAATCCCGCGTTGGTGACGACCTTGTCGTTGGTCGCACCGTAGAAGCCGCGGCCGTCGTTTTCGGTGGCGGCGGCGACGGGCGCGAGCGCGAGCGACGCGAGCAGGGCGAACATGAACAGCTTTGCGAACAGCCGGTGGCGCATCGGCCGCGAATGCTATCGGAGGGCGCCCGCGAACAGGTCCCTACCATCAGCTGCCGATGGCGCTGCTGATCGCATCCGACCTGCACAAGGACATCGCCGGGCAACCGCTGTTGCACGGCGTGTCGCTGAAACTCGAGCGCCGCGAACGGCTGACCGTCGCGGGCCGCAACGGCGCGGGCAAGACGACGCTGCTGCGGATGCTGGCCGGCGAGACGTCGATCGACCGCGGCGAGCTGAGCATCGGCAAGGGCGTGCGGATCGCGCTGCATGACCAGCGCCCGCCCCGGGAGCGCGAGATGGCGCTGCGCGACTACCTGCTTTCGGGCTGCGCCGAGGAGCTGCAGATCGAGGCGCAGCTGGCCGAGCTGGAGGCGAGCATGGCCGCCGGCGCGAGCGACGAGGCGACGTTCGCCCGCTACGCACGCGCGCAGGCGCGCCTGGAGGCGCGCGGCGGCTACCTGTGGCGCAACCGCGCGACCGCGATGGCGCACGGCCTGGGCTTTCGCGAGTCGGACCTCGATCGACCGCTGGATACGTTCTCCGGCGGGCAGCTGACGCGCGCATCGCTGGCGCGCGCGCTGGCCACCGGGGCGGACGTGCTGCTGTTGGACGAGCCCACCAACCATCTGGATATCGAGTCGCTGGAGTGGCTCGAGCAGACGCTCGTGGAGCTCGATGCGGCGGTCGTGCTGGTCGCGCACGACCGCTGGTTCCTGGAGGCCGTCGGCACGGCAGTGCTCGAGCTGTACGGCAGCATGCCGGCCCGCTCCCGCTTCTTCGCCGGTACGTGGCACCAATGGCGCCGCGAGCAGGCCGCGCGCGAGATCGCTCTGGGCAAGGCGATCGACTCCCAGCAGGCGGAGATCGAGCGCATGGAGCGCTTCATCGAGCGCTTTCGCTACAAGGCCACGAAGGCCAAACAGGCGCAGTCGCGCGTCAAGAAGCTCGCCAAGATCGAGCGCATCGAGCGAGATCCGGCGGACGGCAAGGGCCTGGAGTTCTCGTTCTCGGCGCCGGAGCGCACGGGACGGGTGATCTTCGAGCTGCTCGACGGTCGTATCGAGGTGGGCGGCGACGCCACGGAGGGCGGCGCGGACGGGGTGGCTCGCGATCCGATCGTCCTGCTCGAACACGTCGAGCTGTGGCTGGAACGCGGCGAGCACGTCTCGCTGGTCGGTCCGAACGGCACCGGCAAGACGACGCTGATCGAGACGCTCGCCGGGCGCAGGGCGCTGGGGGCGGGCAAGCTGAGCACCGGCCACAACGTGAAGGTCGGCTACCTATCGCAGCACGCCGACGAGCTCGGCGCGGGAGGGCTGGCCGACGCAGAGCGTGCTGGATGCAGCCCAGCGCGCAACCGGGCTGACCCCGGGCAAGGCCCGCGCCCTGCTCGGACGCTTCCTGTTCTCCGGCGAGGACGCCGAGAAACCGCTCAGCGGGCTGTCCGGCGGCGAGCGGCGGCGCCTGTCGCTGGCGGTGCTGGTCCACTCCGGCGCCAACGTGCTGATCCTGGACGAGCCCACCAACCACCTGGACATCGAGAGTCGCGAGGCGCTGGAGGATGCGCTGCGCGCGTTCACGGGGGCGATCCTGCTTGTGTCTCACGACCGCGCGCTGCTGGACGCGGTCGGCATGCGCACGATCGCCGTCGAGCAGCGGTCGCTGCGCAGCTACGTGGGCGGCTGGCCGGAGTACGTGCGCGTGCGCGACGAGCAACGCGCCGCGGCCGGCGGCAAGCCCGGCCGGGCGCTCGCCGCGGGCGGCGGCGCGGCGGACGGCTCCTCGGCTGGCGCGAACGGGACAGCGAACGGCGCGGCAAACGGGTCGCACGCGCGGGGCGCGCGCGACGGGGGGACGGTGGCCAGCGCGAAGCCCGGGCCGGCCCCGGCGAAGAAGGGCAAGCCGAAAGCGACGGCCAAGGGGCCGTCGAAGAACCGGCTGAGCGAGCAGCAGAAGGCCGAGCACGCGGTCGAGCAGGCGGAGGCGACCCTGCGCGAGGTGGAAGCGGAGCTGACCGACCCGGCGGCATGGGCGACGCGCTATGAGTCGGCGAAGTCCGAGGCGCGCCACACGGCGGCGACACGCGCGGTCGAGCAGGCGTACGCGCGCCTGGAGACGTTGATCGACTGACCTACACTTCCGTCGATGGATTCCCTGAAGACCGCACGCAACGTGGCGATCGTGCTGGCGATCGCGGCAGGCGTGTACTTCCTGCCTGGCGGCGGACGCGTGGCCAGCACGTTCGAAGCCGCGCTGTGGGTGGCGTTCGGGCTGGGGATCGGCTATCTCGGCCTGCGCATGTACCGCGAATACCGCGTCGCGCTGCACGGTCTCGGCGACCGTCATCGCGGGATGCTGTACGGCGCGGTGGCGCTGGGGGTGTTCGCGTACATGGCACGCGCACGGATGTGGCAGACCGGCTTCGGCGAGCTCGCGTGGTTCGTGCTGATCGGCCTGATCGTCTACGCGGCGATGGAGGTGTACCGCCGTCGCGCGCGTACTGAGGGAGCCCGCGCGGGGCCTATCCTCGGAGCAGCGATGGCGGCTACGGACGAGTTGACAGGAAGCGAGCAGGCGGGCGCGGGCGCCAGCCTGCTCGAACAGCGGCGCGCTCTGCCGGATCAGCCGGGTGTGTACCTGTTCAGGGACGCGCACGGGCGCGTGATCTACGTGGGCAAGGCCAAGTCGGTGCGTAAGCGCGTGGCGTCGCATTTCTCCAAGGCGCAGGTGCCGAGCAGCCCAGGGCACGCGGAGATGGTTGCGGCGGTCGAGAACATCGAGTGCGTGGTGGTGGCCCGCGAGGCGGATGCGCTGCTGGCGGAGCAGAGCTTCATCAAGCAGTACCGCCCGCGCTTCAACATCCGCCTGCGCGACGATAAGTCCTATCCGTTCATCGCGATCTCGCTCGACGAGGACTACCCGCGCGTGTACTTCACGCGCGAGCGCCACCGCGCGGGCCGTGCGTACTTTGGCCCGTACTCGAACGCCAAGCGGGTGCGCGCGACGCTCGAGGTGCTGATGAAGGTGTTCATGTTCCGCTCGTGCACGGGGGCGGAACCGGGGCGGCGTAGCGGCAGCCCATGCCTTGACTACTTCATCAAGCGCTGCGAGAGCCCCGTGCGTCGGCTACGTATCGGCGGAGGAGTACCGCGAGAGCATCGACGGCGTGATCGACTTCCTCAACGGTCGCTTCTCGACGATCGAGCGCGACCTCGAGCAGCGGATGCGTGCGGCGGCGGCGGCCGAGGAGTTCGAGCAGGCGACGCTCGAGCGCAACCGGATGCAGGCAGTCCGCTCGCTGCTGGAGCGACGGCGCGTGACCGGTGCGTCGGTCGGGACGTTCGACGCGATCGCGGTCGCGGTGGACGGGCGCGAGGCCAACGCGCAGGTCTTCCAGGTGCGCGATGGCGTGCTGTCGGACCGCCAGTCGTTCTATCTCGCGAACGAGACCGAGCGCGAGCTGGCAGAGGTCGGGGAGGAGTTCATGCTGCAGTACTACGGCGGGTACACTTCGATCCCGGCGCTGCTCGTGCTGCAGCGCGGGCTCGAGCGCGGCGAGGCGTTGGCTGACGCGCTGTCCAGCCGCCGCGGCGGCCCGGTCGAGATGCGGGCGGCCGAGCGTGGCGAGAAGCGGCGGATCCTCGAGCTGGCCGAACGCAACGCGCGCTCGCGCTCGACCAGGAGCGGCTGCGCTCAGAGCGCCGCCGCCAGGGTCGGGTGGAGGCGCTCGACGGTTTGCAGCAGGCGCTCGGGCTGGACGTGCCGCCGATCCGGATCGAGTGCTTTGACATCTCGAACCTCGGTGGCACGCACACGGTCGCCTCGATGGTCGTGTTCGAGGGCGGGGCGCCGAAGAAGTCCGACTACCGGCGCTTCAAGATCCGCTCGCTGGCCGAGGGGGAGTCGGACGACTTCGCAGCGATGGCTGAGGTGCTGGGGCGGCGCTTCGCCCAGTGGGAGACCCAGAGCGACATCTCACCGCACGATCCGGCGTATGACCCGAGCTTCGCGTCGCTGCCGAACCTGGTCGTGATCGACGGCGGCAAGGGGCAGCTCGCCGCCGGCCTGAGGCCGCTGCGGCGGTTTCCGCGACCGTGGCGTTGCGGTCGTGTCGCTGGCCAAGCGCGTCGAGGAGATCTTCCTGCCGGGGCGTCGCGCCCCGCTGGTGCTCGCGCACTCGACACCGCGAGCTGCAGCTGCTGCAACGCGTGCGCGACGAGGCGCATCGCTTCGCGATTACCCACCACCGAGCGCGCCGCGACAAGGCGATGACGAGCTCGCTGCTCGATGACTTGCCCGGCATCGGAGCGTCGCGCAAGCGCGCGCTGCTGACCCATTTCGGCTCGCCGGACGCGGTGGCCGCGGCATCGAACGAGGATCTTCAGGCGGTCCCCGGCCTGCCGGCGAAGGTCGGGCGGGATATTCACGCGTATCTGCATCGCGCGGGCTGAGCCGACCCCGCGCGGGCTGAGCCGGCTCACGGGTGGGTGGGAAACTTCCCTGCAAATTGACACCGTTGTCCGCTGCAGGCGGCACAATGGGATGACGATGGCCGTGATCAGGACCCTGCGTCCGCTGCGAGCCGCCGGCGGGAAGTCCGGCAAGCCGGTGATCGAGTCGCGCCTGGAGGACTTCGTCGTGATCACAGGCTTCTCCGGGGCGGGGAAGTCGACGGCGATGAACGTGTTCGAGGACGCGGGCTATTTCTGCGTGGACAACCTGCCGCCGGAGATGATCCGCTCGCTGGTGGAGCTGTTCGTGCACAAGGGGTCGAAGGTCGAGCGGGCGGCGGTCGTCTCGGACGTGCGCGGCGGGGTGTACTTCGAGGCGCTGCGGGCGGTGGTGGACGACCTGGACGCGCTTGGTCTGAGTCATCAGGTGCTGTTCCTGGAGGCGGCGGAGCAGACGTTGGTGACGCGCTACAAGGAGACGCGGCGACGCCACCCGCTGGCGCCGGAGGGCAGCATCGCGGCGGGCGTCGCTTCCGAGCGCGCGCTGCTCGAGCCGCTGCGCGGGCGTGCGGACCTGGTGATCGACACGACGGGGATGTCGGCGGCGATGCTGCGCGAGAAGATCGCCGAAGAATTCCTTCCGCGTGAGACGGTCGGGCGGCTGTCGGTGACGTTCATGAGCTTCGGCTTCAAGCACGGCCCGCCGCGCGAGGAGGATCTGGCGTTCGACGTGCGCTTCCTGGCGAACCCGCACTACGAGCCGGAGCTGCGCGAGCTGACCGGGCTGGACGAGGCTGTGGTCGACTACATCGCTAATGACGGGCGCTTGCAGGAGCTGTACGTGAGGCTGCACGCGCTGCTCGACTTCCTGCTCCCGCAGTACGTTGCAGAGGGCAAGGCCCACATGGTGATCGCGATCGGCTGCACCGGAGGTCGCCACCGCTCGGTGGCGATCGCGGAGCACCTGGCAGCGCGCTACCGCGACCACGACGACCTCGACGTGGCGGTGGCCCACCGCGACATCGGCAAGTCGCCCGGCGGGTCCTGACCGTTCACGTCAGCCGGCCACGTCGGCTGGCCACGTCAACCGGCCACGGGATACGCTTCGGTCGCGATGGATCGCCTGACGTCGACTGAGCGGTTTTCGCTGTCGTTGTTCGCGGCGGTGTTCGGCCTGGGGCTAGGGGCGATCCTTCATGCGGGGGCATTGGCGACCGTCGGCCTGGTCGCTGTGATCGGTGTGCTGTGTGGGATCGGCCTCGCGGCGACAGCGCGCTCGCGACGCTAAGTCACCAGACACACGCTGTATAACCATGGCTATACAGCGTCCGCAAAAGGACACTTACCCAACGACTCACCCAACGACCGGCAACGAGGCCGCAAGGCAACAAAGCCGACAAAGCCGACAAAGCGCGCGCTGATAGCCTCCGGGGCACACGCCGGGCGATGGAGTGGCAGAACTCCGGAGGCCCGGCATCGTTCATTTCGCTTCAGGAGGCAATGAATGCCGGTACGCGTGGGGATTAACGGATTCGGCCGGATCGGGCGCAACGTGTTTCGCGCGGCGATGGCCCGCGGCGAGGAGCTGGCGCAGGAGATCGAGTGGGTTGCGGTTAACGACCTGACGGATTCGCGCACGCTGGCGCACCTGCTGAAGTACGACTCGGTGCTTGGCCCGTACCCGGGAACGGTGCGCGCGACCGATCAGGGATCGCAGGGATCGGCCGGCGAGGGCGCGCTGGAGGTGGACGGCAAAGAACTGAAGGTGCTGGCGGAGCGCGACCCGGGGGCGCTGCCGTGGGGTGAGCTGGGGGTGGACGTGGTGATTGAGTCGACGGGTCTGTTCACCGACCGCGCGAGCGCGGCGAAGCACTTGTCGACGGGCGCGAAGAAGGTGGTGATCTCGGCTCCGGCGACGGACCCGGATGCGACGGTGGTGCTGGGCGTGAACTTCGATGAGGCTTACGACCGTGAGCGCCATGACGTGATCTCGAACGCGTCGTGTACGACGAACTGCTTGGCGCCGGTGGCGAAGGTGGTCAACGACACTGTGGGGATCAAGCACGGGTTGATGACGACGATCCATGCGTACACGGCTGACCAGCGGCTGCAGGACATGCCGCACAAGGATCTGCGCCGTGCGCGTGCGGCGGCGATCAACCTGATCCCGGCGTCGACGGGCGCGGCGAAGGCGATCGGCGTGGTGATCCCGGCGCTGCAGGGCAAGCTGAACGGCTTCGCGGTGCGCGCGCCGGTGCCGACGGGCTCGGTCGTGGACCTGACGGTCGAGTGCACCCGTGAGACGAGCGTCGAGGAGGTCAACGGGGCGCTGAAAGCGGCTGCGGAGAGCGGGCCGCTGGCTGGGCTGATGGCGTACACGGAGGACCCGATCGTCTCGACGGACATCGTCTCATCGCCGTTCTCGTCGATCGTTGACTCGTTGCTGACGGCGGTGATCGATGGCACGATGCTGAAGGTGGTCGCGTGGTACGACAACGAGTGGGGCTACTCGAACCGCGTGGTCGACCTGGTGCAGAGGGTTTTGTGAGTACGGATGGGCTGGCGGGCGGAGCCCGCGAGGCGGTTATCGTGATGGAGCGCGAGCAGAAGGCGGTGTGCGGATGAGGACGCTGGAGCAGCTGGAGGTCGAGGGGCGGCGGGTGCTGGTGCGGGTGGACTTCAATGTCCCGCTGGCGAAGGACGGGGACGGGCACCCGGTGGTGGCGGACGACACGCGGATCGTGGCGGCGCTGGAGACGATCGAGGAGCTGCGCGGTCGGGGTGCGAGGCTGGTGTTGGTGTCGCACCTGGGTCGGCCGGAGGCGCGGCGCGAGCAGGACCTGTCATTGGAGCCGGTGGTGAGACGCTTGCGCGAGCTGACGGACGCGAAGGTGACGCTGGCGCCGGAGGTGGTGGGCGATCAGGTCAGGGCACTGACGGAAGAGCTCGGCGAGGGCGAGCTGCTGGTGCTTGAGAACGTGCGCTTCGAGCCGGGCGAGACGACGAATGACCCGGCGCTGGCGCGCGCGCTGGCGGAGCTGGCGGACGTGTATGTGGACGATGCGTTCGGCGCGGCGCATCGGGCGCACGCGAGTACCGAGGGGGTCGCGCATCTGCTGCCGAGCGCGGCGGGCCGGCTGTTGGAGAGCGAGGTGCGGACGCTGACGGAGATCCTGGAGAGCCCGGCACGGCCGCTGGTGGCGGTGATCGGCGGCTCGAAGGTGGCGGACAAGATCGCGGTGATCGACCGCTTCCTGGATCTGGCTGACGTGGTGATTATCGGCGGCGCGATGTGCTTCCCGTTCCTGTGCGCGCAGGGCCATGCGGTGGGCGACTCGCTGTGCGATGAAGAGGACACCGAGCACGCGCGCCGCGCGCTGGCGAAGGCGACGCACCCGGGTCGCGCGAGCGTGGAGCTGCCGAGTGACCTGGTGATCGGCGACCGGTTCGCGGCGGACGCGGAGCATCGCGTGCTGGACGGCGTGGAGGTGCCGCCGGGCTGGATGGGCCTGGACATCGGCCCGGCGAGCGCGGAGCGCTACGCGTCGGTGATCGCGGCGGCCGGCTCGGTCTTTTGGAACGGCCCGATGGGAGCGTTCGAGCTGCAGCCGTTCGCGGCTGGGACGCGCCGGGTGGCGCAGGCGGTCGCGCAGGCGAGCGGCGTGACGGTGGTCGGCGGCGGCGACTCGGCGGCGGCGCTGGCGCAGTTCGGGTTGGAGGGGGCGGTGGATCACCTGTCGACGGGTGGCGGGGCGACGCTCGAGCTGGTCGAGGGGCGGGTGCTCCCGGGGGTGCAGGCGCTCGAGGGCGCGGGCGTGGTCTCGTGACGGAGACGGAGTCCCGGCCACCACAGCGACCCCGCACGCCGCTGATCGCGGGCAACTGGAAGATGTACAAGACGGAGCGGCAGGCGGAGGACTACATCCAGGCGCTGCTCCCGCGTGTGTCGGCGGTGGACGGCGTGGATGTGGCGATCTGCGTCCCGTTCACGGACCTGCGCGCGATGGTTGACAGCGCGCGTGGCTCGCGCGTGGAGGTGTACGCGCAGAACATGCACCACGAGCCGGAGGGGGCGTTCACGGGCGAGGTGAGCGCGCCGATGCTGTCGGAGCTGGACGTGCGTGGCGTGGTGCTGGGGCACTCCGAGCGCCGCGAGCTGTTTGGCGAGACGGACAGGGCGCTGGCGCTGAAGGTACCGGCGGCGCTGGAGGCTGGCCTGACGCCGATCTTGTGCGTGGGCGAGTCCGAGCAGGAGCGCGACAACGACGACACGGACCGCAAGCTGCGCCAGCAGATCAGGGACGACCTGATGGGCGTCCCGAACGAGCGGCTGGCGGAGGTGGTGATCGCGTATGAGCCGATCTGGGCGATTGGCACGGGCCGGGTGGCGAGCGCTGAGCAGGCGCAGGAGGCGATCGCGTTCATCAGGGCGCTGGTCGGCGATCGTGACGCTCAGGCGGCGGAGAGCGTGAGGATCCTGTACGGCGGCTCGGTGAAGCCGGAGAACGCGACGGAACTGCTGGCGCTGGCGGACGTGGACGGTGCGCTGGTGGGCGGCGCGTCGCTGGAGGCGAAGTCGTTCGCGGAGATCGTGGCGGCGGCGAGCAGGTCGGCGTCCCCCGCGCGATGAGCGTGGCGTCGGGTCCCGGGACGCTCCCGGTCCCGTGCGCGTGCCTGGTTGTGCTGGACGGGTGGGGCTTGGCGGAGCCGGGCCCGGGCAACGCGGTGTCGCTGGCGCGCACGCCGGTGTTTGACGAGCTGTGGGCGGGCTATCCGCACACGACGCTGACGGCGTGGGGGCGGGCGGTGGGCCTGCCGGAGGGTCAGATGGGCAACAGCGAGGTCGGGCACCTGAACCTGGGCGCGGGCGCGGTGATCCGCCAGGACCTGGTGCGGATCGACGATGCGGTGCAGGATGGGTCGCTGGCGGAGAACGAGATGCTGCGGGCGGCGTTCGCGGGCGCGGAGCGGGTGCACCTGCTGGGGCTGGTGTCGGACGGCGGCGTGCACTCCTCGCTGACGCACGTGCGCGCACTGATCGCGCTGGGGCACGCGCTGGCGGTGAAGGACCTGGTGGTACACGCGTTCACGGACGGGCGCGACACGCTGCCGCATGCGGGGGCGGGATATCTGGCGGAGCTCGACCGGACCCCGGGCGCGCGTGTAAGCTCGGTGATCGGCCGCTACTGGGCGATGGACCGTGACCGGCGCTGGGATCGGACGCAGCGGGCGTACGACATGCTCGTGCACGGCTCGGCGGCGCATCATGCGGACAGCGGCGAGCGGGCGGTGCAGCAGGCGTATCGCAGGGGCGAGACGGACGAGTTCATCGAGCCGACGCTGATCGGCGAGGAGGCGAGGATCCGCCCGGGGGACAGCGTGATCGCGTTCAACTTCCGGCCGGACCGGATGCGCCAGTTGACGCGCGCGCTGTGCGAGCCGGGATTCGGAATGCCCCCCGATCCGCCCGACGGAGCGGGCTCGGATGCGCCGGATGAGCTTCCGGGCTGGAGCGGGCGCGGCGGGGCGGCGCCGGTGTCGCGGTACACGACGCTGACGCGCTACGAGGAGGGCTGGCCGTATCCGGTTGTGTTCTCGCCGGAGCGCCCGGAGACGACGCTGTCGGTCGTGCTGGCGCAGGCGGGGGCCTCGCAGCTGCACGTGGCGGAGACGGAGAAGTATCCGCACGTGACGTACTTCTTCAACGGCGGCGAGGAGGCTCCGCTGCAGGGAGAGCGCCGCGAGCTGGTTGCCTCGCCGCGTGACGTGCCGACGTATGACCACAAGCCGCAGATGAGCGCACGCGAGGCGGCGGCGGCGTTCACGGGCGCGTGGCGTGAGGACCGGCCGCGCTTCGGGATCATCAACTTCGCGAACGCGGACATGGTCGGGCACACGGGCGTGATCGAGGCGGCGGTGGAGGCGATCGAGACGGTCGACGAGTGCCTGGGCGAGGTGGTGCGGGCGGTCGAGGAGGCGGGCGGCGTGTGCGTGGTGACGGCCGATCACGGAAACGCGGACCACATGCTGGAGCCGGACGGAAGCCCGAACACGGCCCATTCGCTGAATCCGGTGCCGCTGATCGTGACGAGCCCGGGGGTGCGTTTGCGTGAGCGCGACGGCATCCTGGCGGACGTGGCGCCGACGGTGCTGGAGGTGCTGGGAATCGAGCAGCCGCCGCAGATGACGGGGCGCTCGTTGATCGATGGTCGCTAGATTCTTGAGGGGCGGCCTGCCGGCCGCCTGGGGTGTTGGCGCTTTTGGAGAACGGAGGCAGGGTGAGCTCAAACGAGCAGAGGGCAGGGTCGAGGCGACGCTCACGGGGCTTGCTGGCGGCGTTCTTCGTCGCGTCTGGCGTCGAACCACTTCGTCCAGCGGCGCTTCTACGAGATGATCGTCCCGCCGAGCCTGCAGGACCGCGCGAAGAGCCTCGTGGACGTTAGCGGCGTGGCGGAGATCGCGGGTGGGGTGGGGGTGCTGCTGCCGCGCACGCGGCGGCTGTCGGGCTTGGCGTTGATCGCGCTGCTGGCGGCGGTGTTCCCGGCGAACCTGTACATGGCGAGCGCGCCGGAGCGCTTCCACAAGATCCCTCGTTGGGCACTGTATGCGCGGCTGCCACTGCAGCCGTTGATGATGTTGTGGGCGTGGAAGGCGACGCGGCGATGAAAATGCTCTCCCGAGCGGCGCGCGTGGGCGCTGCTATGTTCGAGTGAGTAACAGCGCAGGACTGGACCGCAATGTCAACCGTGACCGCCGTCAAGATCGCCCCCTCCGAGCAGGAGAACCTGACACTGGGGGAGCTGCGCGCCTGGCGGGGGCTGCTACGAGCGCACGCTTGTCTGGCAAAGCGGCTGGACGCGGAGCTGGAGCAGGCGCACGGGTTGCCGATGACCTCCTACGAGGTGCTGCACCATCTGGAGGAGTCGAGCGGCGGGCGGATGCGGATGTGCGACCTGGCCGAGCAGGCGCGACTGTCGCGCAGCGGGCTGACACGGCTGGTCGATCGCTTGGAGCGCGACGGGCTGCTCGAGCGATGCTCGTGTACGCACGACGCGCGCGGCTCGTATGCGTGCCTGACGGACGGCGGGCGCGAGCGGCTGCAGGAAGCCCGCGGGACGCATCTGGCGGTGATCAGGGAGCAGTTCTTCTCGCACTTCTCCGAGCGCGAGCTGAGCACCCTGGCGGACATGTGGGAACGGATCGCCCCTTGCAGCGTCGCGCCTGAGCTCTAGTCGCCGGGCGGACTCTAGTCGCCGGGCGGATCGTCCTGGTCGCTCGCGCGCCGGCCGCGCAGGTGACGGCTGCGCATGACGAGTGCGCCGACGATCGCGAGTAGGAACGCGGCGAGCCCGTACAGTCCGAAGGCTTCGATCGCGTTGCCGGCGGAGCTGCCGAGGAAGTAGGCGATCAGCCCGATGGCGCATGCCCAGGTGATCCCGCCGAGCGCGTTCCACAGCACGAACGAGCGCCAGGGCATGCGCGTGGCCCCGGCGAGCCAGGACGCCCACACACGCAGGCCGAGCACGAAGCGCCCGAAGAACACGGCCTTCGGTCCGTGGACCTCGAAGAAAGGCTCGCCGACGCGCAGCACCTCGTGGCGCTGGCGGTGGAAGGCACCGGGTCGCTCGAGCAGCCAGCGCCCGCCCTTGCGCCCGATCAGGTAGCCGATGTTGTCGCCGATGATCGCGGCGGCGGCGGCGATCGCGATCACGAGCTCGATCTGCAGCTTGCCCTGGCTGGCGAGCACGGACGAGGCGATCAGCGCGGTCTCCCCGGGGATCGGGATGCCGCCGGACTCGCTCATCACGAGCACGAACAGCAGCGGATAGCCGAAGTCCTGAACGAGGTGGTCGACGTTGAGGATCGCGGCGAGCATCGGCGGACCGGGCGGGGGCCGGGTCCGGATCTCCTATTGGGTGTTTTCGGAGACGAGCTGCTTGAGCGCCGAGGACGCCTGCTGGACGTCGGAGTAGACGACGTTGCGCAACACGACCTTGGTCTGCGACGGGGCGGACAGGACGATCACGGCGATGACCACGAGCGCGAGCGCGAGCAGGCCGAGCACGGCGCCGAGCAGGCGCCTGGAGCGGCGTTGCGCGGCGGTGGGGCGGGCGCCCGCTGGGTGTGCGGCGGGCGCGGGTGCTCTGGCCGGCCCGGGCCGCGGGCGCCGCGCGGCGACGGTCCCGGACGGTGCGCCCGAGCGGCCGGCGCTGGGCATCACGGTGGTGGCGCGGGTGGGCTGTGCGCCACGCCCGCTGCGCGAGCGATCGGCGGGCGAGACCCCGCGCGCGCCGTCGCTCAGCCCGTGGCGCATCTCCAGGGCTGTGCTGTAGCGGTCGCGCGGGTCGAGCGCGAGCGCGACGGCGACCGCGTCGGCCAGCTCTCCTCCGACGGCGCCGACGATCGTGTCGAGCGTCGGCGGCTCCTCCTGCTGCTGCTTGAGCGCCAGCTCGGTCAGCGAGGAGGCATCGTAGGGCAGGCGCCCGGAGATCAGCTGGTAGGTGACGACCCCGAGCGCGTACAGGTCGGCGCTCGGCCCGGCCTCCTCGCCGCGGGCCTGCTCGGGTGCGAGGTAGGCGGCTGTCCCGAGCACGGAGCCGACCTGGGTGATGCTCGACTGCTCGGTGGCCTTGGCGATGCCGAAGTCGGCGAGCTTGACCTCGCCTTCGCGCGCGCGCAGCAGGTTGCCGGGCTTGACGTCGCGATGGACGACGCCGTGGCGGTGTGCGTAGTGCAGCCCCTCGCAGGCCTGTTCGATGATCGACAGCGCCTCGGCGACCTCGACCCAGCCATCGTCGCGCAGGATCTCGGCGCAGGATGAGCCCTCGATGTACTCCATCACGATGAAGTAGTGCCCGGCGGCCTCGTCGCGGCCGGAGTCGAACACCTGCACGACGTTCGGATGCACGAGGCGGGCGGCGGCCTGCGCCTCGCGCTGGAAGCGCGACACGAACGCCGGGTCCTCGGCGAGGTGCTCAGCGAGCAGCTTGACGGCGACCTGCCGCTCGAGGCGCAGATCGAGGGCGAGATGCACGGTGGACATCCCGCCGAAGCCGAGGCGGCTGTCGAGCCGGTAGCGCCCGGCGATCTCGACCCGGGGCGATCCCCGATCGGTCATTTCCCGCCTTCCTGGACGCCTCCGGCCCCCGCACCGCCCGCCCCGGCCCCGCCGGTGCCTTCACCGACGCCTGTGCCGCCGCCCTGCCCGCCGCCGGCGGGCGGGGCTTCGCCGGCTCCGGGTGCCTGCGTGCCGCCTCCCGGGCTTGGTGTGGCCGGGGTGGTCGGTGTGGTGGGGGTGGTGCTGGTCGAGGTGGTGGTCGTGGTGACGGTGGGCGCGGTGGTCGTCGCGGTGGTCGTCGTTTTGGGAGCTGCGCTGGTGGTCGTGGTCGGTGTGAGCGGCTGTGCGCATAGCGTGAGCGCACGGGAGCGCAGGTTCTGGATGCCCTGGCGGAGCGTGTTGTGTAGCCCGGCGTCGATCGTCGGGGGGAGCGCGGCGAAGTCCTGTTCTGTCTTGGCGATCGCGGCTTCGGTGGCGGTGCAGCTGCCGTTGCCGGTTTCGGCCTCCTGGGCGATCGCTTCGAAGTCGCTCTGCAACGGGCCGGCGTTGGCGAGCGGGATCAGCTTGTTGCTGGAGCCGCCGCAGGAGACGAGCAGCGCGAGGGCGAGGCCGAGCGCGGCGGCGAGCAGCGTGCGCAGAAACAGGCTCACTGGCCGTACTCCAGGCGTTCGGCGAGCGAGTCGGGCAGACGCGCGGCGCGGATCGCGGCGGCTGCGCCGGGGATGTCGTAGTCGGTCCGCTGGAAGGTGGCGGTCATCCCGTCGAGGTCGAGCAGCAGCCAGGCGGCGCGCGGGTCCCCGTCGCGTGGCTGGCCGACGCTGCCGGGGTTCAGCAGCCATTCGCCGGTGGCGATGTCGAGCTGCTCATCGGCCCGGCGCGGCTCGCCGGTGGCGAGATCGTCGTGGCGCACGAACGACAGCGCGACGTGGGAGTGCCCGACCAGCCCGATGCGGCCGGGCTGCTCGTCCATGCACAGCTCGGCGAGCAGCGCGGACAGCACGTACTCCCAGATCGGGTCGCGGGGGCTGGCGTGGTAGAGACCGACGGAGCTCTCTTCGCCTTCGGGACGCAGGCTCTTGAGGAAGTCGAGGTTCGTGGGCGAGATCACCTCTTTGGTCCATTGTGCGGCGACGGCGGCCCCGCGCGAGAATTCGTCGAGCGGGAGCTCGCCGGTGACGGCGAGGTCGTGATTGCCGCACAGGCAGACGGCAGCGTGCTCGCGCGCGAGCTCGACACAGGCATCCGGCTCGGCGCCATAGCCGACGAGATCGCCCAGGCACCAGACCTCGGATGCGTCGCTGGCGGCGACGGCCTCGAGCGCCGCCTCGAAGGCGTGCCGGTTGGCGTGGATGTCGGAGATGACGGCGACCTTCATCACTGCAGGGTAGGAACACCGCTATGCGTCGCCTGTTCCACGATCGATCGCGCTGCAACTATGCAGCCGGTTCCCGACGCGCGAGCGTGCGCCCAGCGCATTACGCTAGTCGGCGTCGGAGCCGCCCTCGGACCCGCCGTACTCGGGCAGGTTCTTGATGCCCTCACGGGTGCGCCACTTCGAGTAGTTGTCCTCCATCGCGTCGATGAGCTCGCGCATGAATCGGGGGGAGAGGTTGACGCGCGAGACGACGACGCCAGGGACCTCCTCCGCCTCGACCTCGTGGTCGACGCGCGCGAACGTGACGGTGAACTCGTAGTCGGAATGGCTGACGTTGGCGAAGTTGGCGTACACGCCTCCCATGATCTCGGGGGAGAGGTGGATGTTTATGTGGCGCTCGGCGCCTGAGTCTTGGTCGTTCACGCAGCTAGTATCGCAACCGCCGACCACGGACCCCATGACCGAGCCCGCGCCAGACGATCAGCAACCCTCCTTGCGGGACTCCGCGGGTCGCGGAGCGACGCCGCTGGAGCGTCTGCATGCCGCGGTGGTGCTGGTGGCGGAAGGGCTGGCGGATGGGCTGTCGGGCGCGGCTGCGTCCCCCATGGCGAGCGATGCGGACGGCGATCGAGGCAGTGATCGCGGCGCGCAGACCAGGGGTCGGTGGCCGATCACGCTCGAGTGCCCCCGCCGGGCTGAGTTCGGCGACTACTCGACCAACGCGGCGCTGCTGCTGGCGCCGGGTTTGGGAGTCTCGCCGCGAGCGCTGGCGGAGCGTCTGGGCGCCGCGTTGCAGGAGCGCCTGGGTGCGAGCCTGGACCGTTTCGAGGTCGCTGGGCCTGGCTTCGTGAACCTGTTCGTTTCGGACGCGTGGCTGACGGCTGCGCTCGCCGACGCGCTGGATGCGGGCGAGCGCTTTGGTGCGGGCGAGCCGGGTGCGTCGGGCCGCATCCTGGTGGAGTTCGTGTCGGCCAACCCGACAGGCCCGATGCACGTCGGACATGCGCGCAACGCGGCGTATGGCGACGCGCTGGCGCGCATGTTGATGCTGCAGGGTCATCGCGTGGAGCGCGAGTTCTACATCAACGACGCGGGCTCCCAGATCCGCAAGTTCGGCGAGTCGATCCAGGCGGTGGCGCGGGGCGAGCAGGTCGCGGAGGATGGCTACAAGGGCGAGTACGTGGTCGAGCTGGCCGCCGAGCTGGAGGGCGCGGCGGGCATCGAGGCACAGGATCTGGGGCGGGCGGGCGTGGCGGCGATGATCGAGCGCCTGCAGGAGTCGCTGGTGGTGTTCGGCGTGAGCTTCGATCACTGGCAGTACGAGAGCGCTCTGCACGAGGGCTCCCCGAGCCTGGTCGAGCGGACGCTGAAGGTGCTCGAGCAGCAGGGCCACACGTACCGCAGCGAGGGGGCACTGTGGCTGCGCACGACGGATTTCGGCGACGACAAGGATCGCGTGCTGGTGCGCTCGAACGGCGAGCACACGTACTTCGTGTCGGACATCGCCTACCACCAAGAGAAGCGCGATCGGGGCTTCGAGCGCCAGCTTGACGTGTGGGGCGCGGACCACCACGGCTACGTGCTGCGGATGAAGGCGGCGTACGAGGCGCTCGGCGGCGACCCGGACGAGCTCGAGCTGCTGATCATGCAGCTGGTCCATCTGGTCAGCTCGGGCGAGCGCGCGCAGATGTCCAAGCGGGCTGGTGAGTTTGTGACGCTGGACGGCTTGGTCGAGGAGATCGGCGTGGACGCGGCGCGCTGGTATCTGCTGGCTCGCTCGCACGACACGACGGTCGACCTGGACCTCGACCTGGCCAGGCAGCAGTCGAGCGACAACCAGGTGTACTACGTCCAGTACGCGCACGCGCGGATCGCGTCGGTGCTGACGAAGGCCGGCCCGGAGCGCGTGCGCGCGGCGTGCGCGGAGGTGATCGACCCCGAGCGCGAGCCGCTGCACCCGGCCGAGCGTGCGTTGATCGAGCAGCTGCTGGCGTTCCCAGCCGAGCTGGCCGAGGCGGCCGATCGCCGCGCGCCCCACCGGATAGCGGCGTACGCACTGGAGTTGGCGCAGACGTTCACTGCCTTCTACCGCGACTGCCACGTCGTGGGTGCGCAGCCGAGGTCGGTGGAGTCGCTGCGCATAGCGCTGTGCGTGGCGAGCATGCGCACGATCGCGCGCGGCCTGGACTTGCTTGGGGTGAGTGCGCCGGAGGAGATGTAGCGCGGCTCAGTCGAAGCGCGCGAGATCGGACTCGAGCCGAGCGGTGTCAGCGGCGTCTAGCTTGGCGACGGAGGCAGTCGTGGTGTTCTGGGCGCGGGCATGGAGCCGCCAGCTGGGCAGCAGCAGCGCGAGCGTGGCGAGCAGGGCGAGCACGACGGTCAGTGGAACGAGGTAGGCGGTGACATCGAATCCGTGATCGCGCGGCAGCCCGAGCGCGGCGGGACCGTACTGCCCTACGAGCGCCTGCTTGATTTGAGCTTCGTCCTCGCCGTGATTGATCAGGCCCTGGATGAAGGCGCGCTCGCGGTCGGCTTGCGGCGATTGGGCGACGTTGAGCGGAATTTTGCACGTCACGCACATCACCTGGCGCTCGATCACCGGCAGCGAGGTTCGCGGGGTGACGGTCGCAGGTGCAGGGGTCGGGGCGGTCGCTGTGGTCGCGGTCGCGACGATGGCGGGTGCTGCGAGCGCGGTCGGAGCAGCGATTGCGAATGCCAGCACTGCTGTGACCGCGGCCGCTACGGCGAGCGTCCTCATCAGCTCTGCGCGATCGCGATCGCGTGGTCGAGGAACGCCTGATCGATCTCGCCACGGGAGATCGCGACGATCCGTCCCTGGCGGTCGACGATGAAGCTCTCGGGTAGCTTGTCTGTGCCGTAGGAGTGGGCGAAGGTGCCGCTGTTGTCGCGCAGGTTGGAGTACGAGAGGTGGTAGCGGCGGACGAAAGCTTCGGAGTCGGGCGAGGCGTCCAGGTAGGTGACCCCGAGCACGGCGCCGTCGTGCCCTTGCAGGCGGCGCTCGGTGCGCTCTAGCAGCGGTGCCTCGGCCTGGCAGGGTTCACACCACGAGGCCCAGAAGTTGAGCACGACGACCTTGCCCTTGAGCGCCGCCAGCGACCCGTGCGCGCTGCTCCCGAGCACGGGCAGCGACTGCGCGGCCTGCGGCGCGGGCGGGTACTCCCGGCGCGCGACCAACTCGTCGAGCGTGCGGCTGGCAGACTGCGCGGACACGCCGTAGATCAGCAGTGCGATCAGGCAGGCGCCCGCGAGCGAAACAAGGATCGGCAGGACGCGGCGTCTCACGGCCCCCAAGGGTAGAGCCGACGCGTAAGATCTGAGCTGTGCGGTGGTAGCTCAGTTGGTAGAGCGCAAGCTTCCCAAGCTTGAGGTCGCGGGTTCGACCCCCGTCCGCCGCTTACAGGACCAGGGCGATATTTGGCTCTCCTAGACGCGGCTCAGGCGTCGGCAATGCCGACTACAAGCGGGCGTGCAAACGGGGGCGCTTTGGCGAGTGTGCCGCGCTCGAGCTTGTTGATCGAAAACCCGGCAGCGCTGATCGAATCGAGAGTCGGGCGATTGCAGTCGCAGTGGACGACCAGATTGTTCAACCAGTTCCCCCTGTCCTGCAGGCGAGCCAGACGTGGCTCATCGGAGCGGACATGCTCCATGAACAGGAGCCGGCCGCCGGGCCGGATCACTCGTCGCAGCTCTCTGAGAGCCCGCGGCTGGTCGTCGACCGAGCAGAGCACGAGCGTCGAGACGGCCACGTCGAAGCTGTCGTCCTCGAACGGCAGATCTTCGGCTGGTGCCCGCAGCAATTTGGCTGCGGGTAGGTGCTCGTCGATGCGTCGCTGCAGGCGGCTAACCATCGGCCGGCTCGGCTCTGTGAGCGTCAATATAGTGGCATCTTTGTCGTAGTAGGGCAGGTTCGCGCCGGTGCCACCGCCGATCTCGATCACGTCGCCGCGCAGGCCGCCCAGCAGTGTCTGTCGGTGTGCGGCAAGGCAGGCCCTCTCGGTTCCCGCGGTCATACGATCGTACATCCCGGCGAACAGTCGCTCTCCGAGGCTCATCGAGCTGCCCTCCGTGATTTGTGCATGATCGCTCCCTGTCGTTCGTCGCGGTTCACAGTGACAAGCAGCCTAAGCTCCGGCCGACGTCGGCACATGAGGTATTTGCCCGATCTTTGGAGGACATGCTCCGTAAGGTTCAATACACCGGCTGTCCTGCTCCCGACGGGCACGGTCACGCTCCCGGTCCTTCTGGGCCGCCCGCGCCGAGCGCTTGTTGCAGATGACCGTGCCGTGGACGACGCCCGGTCGAATCCTAGGTCCGAATGCGCCGTCGACCCATTTCCGCTGGCAACTGAGCGACGACTGCTCGTACTGCTCTACCGGCGGGCCCACGCATGCAACCCCTAGAGCGCCGCGCAAAGCGCCTTGCTACGCGAGGCTCTGCAATGGCCGGCTGTCCGGCGCCTGAGCCTGCGGTGGCGCCTGAGCCTGAGCCCAGCTCTGCAGGAATTTTGCGGTATCGGCCGCATCGATAGGACGCGCGAACAGGAAGCCCTGCCCACTGTCGCAGCGCTCGCCCTGGAGCAGGTTCAGCTCGTGCTCCTGCTCGATGCCCTCGGCGAGCGTCTCGATGTTCAGAGCCTTGCCGAGCGCCACGAGGCTGCGGATGATTGTCTCGCTCTCTTTGTTGAGGGCCAGCTGTGTGATGAACGAACGGTCGATCTTCAGAGCGTCGACCGAGAAGCGCTGCAGGTGTGCCATCGAGGAGTAGCCGGTGCCGAAGTCGTCGATCGCGATCCGTACGCCCAGCTCCTTGATGCTCGCCAGACGAGTCGCGCTCTGCTCGATGTCTCGCATCAGCGCCGTCTCAGTGATCTCGATCGTCAGCGAGTCCGGGTCGAGCTGCGCGTCTCTCAGCGCCTCCACGACCTCAACGACGAACTCGTCGCAGTCGAGCTGGTGGGCGGAGACGTTGACCGCGACGCCGATCGGATGCCCGGCGTCGCGCCAGCGCGCGCACTGCAGGCAGGCCTCGCGCAGAACCCATCGGCCGACCTCGACGATCAGTCCGGTCTCCTCGAGCAGCCCGATGAACTCGTCAGGCGCGACGACACCGCGGGTCGGGCTTGCCCATCGGATCAGCGCCTCCATGCCCGTCGGGGCCATGTCCTGCAGGCTGAACGTGGGCTGGTAGACGAGCAAGAACTCCTCGTTCTCCACAGCCATTCGAAGGTCCATCTCGAGCTCCATCCGCGTCTGTACCGCCGTCTGCATCCCGGACTCGAAAATCACGTAGCGGTGGCGCCCCTCCCACTTGGCCTGATACATCGCGATGTCCGCGTCGCGCAGCAGGTCATCAGCGGACTCCCGGTCACCGCACGCGATGCCGATGCTGGCGGTCACCGTCAGGGGAGCCTGCGCGCGTCCGGCGATCGTGAACGGCTGATCGAGCGCTTCGAGCAGGCGCTCGGCGATCAGCTCGGCCCCCGGCGTGAGCGACAGCTCGCTGGCTATCACGACAAACTCATCGCCCCCAAGCCGCCCGACCGCGTCGGTCTCGCGAACGACCGCCGTCAGTCTCGACGCGACCGACCGCAGCAGTTCGTCGCCCTCGCCGTGTCCGAGCGAGTCGTTGATCGACTTGAAGTTGTCGAGGTCGATGAACAGCGCGGCCACGGGGCTCTTGTCTCGGCGTGCGCGCATCATCAGCTGCTCGACGCGATCGAGGATCAACGTGCGGTTGGGCAGGCCGGTCAACGCGTCGTGGGTTGCTAGAAATGCGAGCTCGTGCTGACGCAACGCGAGCTCGTCATCGGCGCGCTGGCGCTCGGACTCGAAGGACTCGCACATCCGCACGAGCGTCACGTTGAGGCTGCGTTGCAGCATCGCCAGTGCCTGCGCGAGCACGTCCGCACCTAGATCGAGCTCTCGCGCGCTCTCGCGCACCACCTCTCCCGCTGCGTCGCACCAGCGCAGGCAGCGCTTGGTGACCTCGTTCAGCGGGGCCGCGCGTTGTGAGGCGAGCTGGCCGAAGATCTGCCACGCCTCCTGTCCGACCTCGCGTGCGACCTCTGCGCCCTCTCCAGACATCCAGCGCGCGACGGCAACCGTCGACACAGCGCCCACGCGGGCAAACCGCTCCTCGACCGCGGGGTCGAGCTGGCAGCCTGATTCACTGGTCAGCAGCAGCATCGCGCTGACCACGTCGTCGGTCCTGGCATCGACTGCCAGGCCCAGCCGATGCAGCCCGTCGGCGGCGGGATCGGAGTGTGAACTCGGGGAGTGTGAACTCGGCATCAATCGAGCCAATCGGCAGCTGCCGGGAACCTCTTAATGCTTGACGACTCGACCGTGGACGTCTGCTGTAAACAATATTGTGAGTTATGTACGGGCGCTAATTGTGAAACGAGGAGGCTAGGCGGAGGCTTCAGGCTTGAGCGCGAGCCTCGATTCCGCGCGTGTCGCTGTCCCGGTGGCGTCGACAGGGCGGCTCACGACGGCCACGAGCGCATCGACGACCTGCGGGTCGAACTGGGCTCCGGCGTGTTTGACAAGCTCGGCGAGAGCGAGCGCGCTGGGCATCGCCTTGCGGTAGGGCCTGGTCGTTGTCATCGCGTTGAACGCGTCACAGCAGGAGATGATCCGTGCCTCGAGCGGAATCTCGGCCTCGCTCAGGCCGTCGGGGTAACCGCCACCGTCCCAGCGCTCGTGATGGGAGCGCACGATCCGCCCGACCTTGCCCATGAAGCCTCCGACTCGCTCGAGCATCCGTTGGCCCTCGACCGTGTGGGTCTTGATGATCTCCCACTCGCGCGGGTCGAGCTTGCCGGGCTTGTTGACGATCTCCTTCGGTACAGCGATCTTGCCGATGTCGTGCAGCAGCGCTCCGAACTCGACGGTGCGCTGCTGCTCTACGTCCAGCCCCAGCTGTCGGGCGACGTCGAGCGCCAGACGGACCACGTCCTTGCAGTGCTCGCCGGTATACGCGTCATCGGCCTCGACCACGTCGCCGAGCAGTAGCGCGGTGCCGCGGTAAGCATCGTTCAGCTCGATCAGCTGCTCCAGGCGCGCACGTCGCTCCTTGGAGAACCAGCGCAGCACGCCGAACAGAGGCACGATCAGTAGGACAGCCCACTGATGCTCGACCGTCGCGATCGCGACCGCCAACCCGAGCGGCGCGAGCGCCAGGTCGATCAAATACACCTGACGCACCTCCACGGCAAGCTCCCGGAGCGTGATCCCGTGGCGTAGACGCTCCCTGATCGCGTTCGCGCAGAAGTCGCACGCGAGCTGAGCTGCCAACGCGAGCGCCAGCACGCCCAGGTGGGCATCTGGGGTCCGATCGCCGGCCAGCACCAGCACCAGCGAGGGCCCCACAGCGAACCAGCTGTTCCCCGGCACCGTCAAGATCCGGCTCAACGGCACGCGTCCTGCGACGATCGAAGGCAGCATCGCGAGTGCGAGCGAAAGTGCCACCAACAGTGGGACCAGCGAGACCGGCACCGCGAACAGCATCGGCACGAACAGGACCTCGGTGGGCACCGTGAAGCCGGCACCGATGTCGAAGCGGATCTCGCCGGTGGCGGCGATCCCGAGGACGTACGCACTCGCGAGCGGTAGCGACAGCTCGTGCCCGCCGCGGCCCATGAGTGCCAACGCGAGCGCCGCGAGCACGAACGGGATGCCGATCATCAGCTCGGCGCGCCGCTCGGCGTCGATCATTTGCTGTTCGCGTCCGGCGAAGGATTCGCGCAGGCGCTCCGATTCGGTAAAGGCGTGACCTGACATAGACCTCGCTCGCGTATCGTCAGGACCCGGTCTTAGTTCAAGCCTCACTCAAACAGGCGTCCACATCGCTTGCCAGCGGCCGCTCGAGCGTCCATGCTGCATGCCGAACGGATAACCAGGACTGAAAAAGGCAAACCCACCGCGAGGTGGGGACGCAAAGCAAGAGGTCTCGCGCGAGATGGCTCGGCCGCCAGCACAAAGCATGGAGGCTCTTGTGTTCTCGCTCCCCTCACCTCTCACCACAGTCCAGTGGCCGCCGGTCGCTCAGAGGCGCTTCACACTCGGACTCGCGGTGATCGTCGCTGCGATCGCGCTCGCGGTGCTCTCCGTCGCGCCTGCCCGAGCGGCGCTCCTCAGCACCGGCGCGTGCAACCGAGCCGCGTTGTCTCAGCCATTTCTAGCGTGGGGCGACACCAACTCGTATGAGCTGATCCCGGGCGGCGACTTCGAGGGATCGCTGTCGGGCTGGAGCCTGAGCGGCGGAGCCCAGCGCGCCGTGGGTAGCGAGCCCTACGGCGCAACGGGCTCCGTGGGCTCCGACTCGCTGTCGCTCCCGGCCGGTGCCGCGGCACAGTCGCCGTTCACCTGCGTGAACGCGTCCTACCCGACCTTCCGCTTCTTTGCACGCAACGACGGACCGCTCTCGACGGTGCTCGTGCAGGTTGTCTACCGGACCGTGCTCGGCCCGGTCGCCCTGCCGCTGGGCGTCGTGGCGCTGAGCGGCGACTGGCACCCGACGCTGCCGATGCTGACGGGTTCCATCGCCGTCGGTGCGCTTTCCGGAGGCACCGCGCAGGCGGCGCTACGTTTCACCGCGCTGACAGGCTCATCGCGCGTCGACGACGTGTTCGTGGACCCACGCATGCGCTGAGCGTGAGCGTCAAGGTGCCAGGCGCGTGACGCTCCACCCATCTCCGCCGCGCGCGTACAGCAGGCGCTTGTGCAGGCGGTCGGGTGCCCGCTCCCAGAACTCGACCGCATCCGGGACGACTCGGATCGCTCCCCAGTCCGGCGGGCACTCGGGGGGAGTCTCGAGTACCTCCAGCAGATGGGCGTGGCGGGCTCGCAGGGCCTCGAGGTCCTCGATCGGCTGACCCTGTCGTGAGACGAGCGTCTGCACGCGATGCGACAGCTCGCGCTGCGAGAACAGCTCCACCGCGAGCTCACGCTCGGCGACTCTGGCCTCGCCGGTGAGGTGAACCTGCCGGCCCACGGTCGGCCAGTAGAACAGCAGTGCAACATGCGGATTAGCCTCGATCTCGTGCGCCTTGCGCGTCCAAAGCGCGGATGTGAACACCAGCGCCCGGCCCTCCAGGCGCTTGAGCAGCACCGTCCGCGCCGAGGGCCGCGCGTTCTTGCCGACCGTCACGAACCCGACTGCTCCAGGCTCAGGCACGCCGGCCTCGCTGGCTTCACTCAGCCAGTCGCCAAGCAGCCTCAGCGGCTCGTCACGACTGATCTCACCATCCACGATGCCGAACCCTAATGCAGGAGCGCGTGAGGCCTGATGCGGCGAAAGAACGATGCGATCCGCTCGCGCGTCGGCTCAGCGTCCGCCGAAACGTCGTTGACAGAGCGCGGAATCCGCGAGTGCCTGCTCGAGCTGCTTGCGGGTGAAGTCCGATCGCCACGTGACGCGCCCTGCGGGTGAGTCCGACCGGCGCCGGCGCGGCGAGGGTGCTCGGCCGTCTACTCATCGAGCGCGCGCGGTCGCGCAGGTCTCATCGATGAAGTGCACCACCCCGCGGTCCGGCGTCTCGATCCCGGCGGCGATCTGTGCCGACGTGCTCCAGCTCGAGTAGGCTCATCGCTGTCGCGCCTCGCAGGCGGCCAGCGCATTGAACTCGCGTCTGGCGTAGTCGATCCACGGGAGCCTCGCTTCCAGCGCCAAGCGGCGCTCCTCGGAGACGAGCCGCGATGCGAGTCCGGATGCCGCCGGGGCGTCCGCGTCGGCCGGTGCACAAGCCGGCGTATCGCCCGCCTCTTCCAAGCACGCCTGCCCGTAGCGCTCGATCACATCCAGGGCGATCTCGGGCTCCTGGGCAAACACCGCCAGCTGACGTGCGAACAGTCGCGAACGACGGAAGTCTTCGCGCATCTGGGCGATCAGCCGCTCCTGATAGGACCGCAACCCCCCGGAGGTCACACGGTAGCGGGGCTTAGGCTGGCGGCCGGTGCGCGTGCCGGCGATCTCTTCGATCATCCCCCTGCAGCGGAGTGTGTCAAGCGCCGTGTAGACGTATGAGATCCCGCTCAGCTGCAGCATGCCCGCGTACGCATGTTCGAATCGATGCGCCAACTCGTATCCGTAGCTGGGGCGCTCGATCACCAATCCCAGCAGTGCCCAGTGGACAGGTGACTGCATCGAGCCGACCGCCCGCTTCGCGCTCCTATCTGCGACTGATCCGACACTCATCTAACTGCATAGCCTAACTTCAGCCGCTGCATGAACAGAAGCGACGTTTCTATCTTTTAGAGACAGTCAGGATGTAGAACATTCAACACCCTGCCTTGTCACGATGACCGGGGCACTGCATCATGCACAGAGCGTGCCCGCAGACGCAGACACTTCTCGCCGGTTGTCCCGGGCCGCACCCGTGCGTCGGGAGCGTAGCTTGGGCGCGGACGAGCTCGCGCGCAGGATTCCCCAGGAGCGCGGCGACCCGCCACGCGTCATCGCCAGGGCCGATCTCGAGCAGGAGTCCTCGGGGCCGGCGGATCTCGAGACGGTCGCGATCGAGCTCTCCCCGGCACAGATCGACAGGGTCATTCGCAGCGCCGCCGAGGGCGGCAGCATGTCGGTCCTGCTATCCGGTCTCAGCGACGTCCGCGAGGTGCTCTCACGCGAGCCACGACAGATGGAGGACAGCAGGCTCTCTCGCTCGTTGCTCGCCGGGCTGCTGATGCTCGCGTCCTTCCCGACCGACGGCAGCTACCTCGCCAATGCCGAGATCGCGCGGGTGCTCGGGATGAATCCGAGCACCACGCATCGCTACGTGTCCACGCTGGTGGCGGTGGGATTGCTCGAGCGCGACCCCGCGACTCGTCGATACAGACTCGCGTGATCGAGCGAGGAGATCGCGACGGCTGGTTCGAGCTGACCGTCGATCACGAGCTCCGGCTCGGCTACGCGCCGGTGGTCGATGCCGATTGCGTGGCCGTCGAGACGGCCGGGGATCTGCGACGTTTCTGCTCGGACATCCTGTGGACGCGCGAACGGCCGCTCGTCGGGTTCGCACCGGATCTCGACGAGGAGGAGCCCGGGCTGACGTTCGGCGACATCCGTCAAGCGGTCGGTCCGGGAATTCGCATCTATCGCATCTCCAGCGAGGATCTGCTGCACGACCTGCGCGAAATGCTCGGGCCCGAGCTCGCGATCCAGCCAGGCACGGTGCGGATCTGGTGGCCGACCGTCGGTGAGCGCCTCGACCCCGGCGATCATCCCGCGGTGCCGGCGTTGGAGGGTGAGCCACGAGACGGCCTCGTCGAGGAGCTCGCCTGCCAGTTCGACCTGAGCCGCCCGCGCGTGCGCGCGCAGATCAGGCTGATCGAAGACGCACGGGCGTTCCTCGAGTGCGAGCTGGCTCGTGCGGTGGAGCAGAACCGTGGTGTCCACGAGCGCCTGCGCGATGCCCAGATCGAGTGCCACGGACTGCGGATTCGTGCCGAGGCCGCCGAGGCGAGCCTGGCCGCGGTGCAGCGGCGCACGGTCGATCCGAGGGATCGGCGTTAGGCGCTGTAGGAGCTCGGCGCGGGCGGGTTTTCGCGCGTGCCGTCCACCAGTTCCAAGAGCCCTTGCCCGGATGTCCCGCCGAGCACGCGCAGACGGTGCAGGCGGTAGCGATCTTCCCCAGGGTGCGCCCATCCCGGCACGACGGTCGTCGAGCCGATATATCCCGCCGCCTTGACCTCGGCCACGACCGCCGGGTCGTAGTGGCCGGAGGGGTAGCAGAACCAGTTGACGGCTACGTGGTAGCGGCGTCTGAGGACTTCCCGCGAGACGGCGACCTGGTAGTGGAGCTGTTGTGCGTTAAGCGCGATCAGGTCCGCGTGGCTGAAGCCCTGGGTGTCGAGCTCCCAGCCGGCCGCCAGCAGGCCGTGGACCTCGTCCGGTCCGAGGCCGCCCTGCGACGGCGGCAGCCCCGTCAGCTGGATGTTCTCATCGCCTACCCACCCGAGGCTCCGCAGCACCGGTAGCGCCTGCGTGTACTGGGATTGGTAGCCGTTGTCGAAGCTGACGACGATCGGCTTGCCCCCGCCCAGCGGCGTGTCGCGGCGCCAGTAGGCCTCGAGCTGGTCCAGCGTGACCGCGTGCCACCCGTCGGCCTTCAGTGCGTGCATCTGGTCGGCGAACTCCTGTGGGTTGACGTACAGACCCGGAAACGGAGCACCCGACGGTGGGGCGGCGATCACGTGGTACATCAGGATCGGCACCGGTCGAGTACCCGGAGGCCCGCTGCTCTGCGCGGGGGCGCCGGAGCTCGAGCCGCCGGCGCGCCGCGCCGTGGCTGCGTGGTGGGCTACGGCGCGAGGTGTACCGGGAGACGAGCCGGAGCTGCCACCCGAGCTGACTGCCAGCAGGGCGACCGCGACCGCGACCACGACTACCGTCGCCGCTGCGATCAGCATCGCCGCCAGCCGCCGTCGCCGGGTCGCCCGGCGGCGCTCCTCACGACGCGCGCGCAGAGCCTCGACGTCCATCAGTCACCAGCGAGGCTCGACGGCAGCGGCTCCCCGGGCGGGGGCGGGTCGTCCTTCATCAGCTGCGGCACTGTCACGAGGCGAAATCCGCGGGCGTGCAGCATCTGAATGATCGTTGGCAGCGCGGCGATCGTCTGCGTGCGCGTGCCGCCCGCGTCGTGCATCAGGATGATCGCGCCGGGCTGCGCGCCTTCGAGTGCGCGTTGGACGATCACCGAGACACCCGGTTGCAGGTAGTCGTCGGTGTCGACCGACCACAGGACCATCAGCAGATGCATCGCGTGCAGCTGGCCGATCGTGGTCGCGTTGAACGAGCCGTACGGCGGACGGAACAGCACCGGCCGCCGGCCGCCGAGCAGTTCAACGCGAGCGATCTGTTCAAACAGCTGTTCGTGCTGGTCGTGCGCGGAGAGCTGCGCCAACGCTGGGTGGGTCTGGGTGTGGTCGCCGATCACGTCCCCGTCCTTGATCTCTCTGACGGTCGAGGCGCCGAAGTACTGCAGCATCCTGCCGATCTCGAAGAACGTGGCGTGCACGTGCTCTCGCTCGAGCACGTCGAGCACTTCCGGGGTATACGGGCCCGGGCCGTCGTCGAACGTGAGCGCGATCTCGCGCGTGCGGCCGCCTGCTTTTTTCACGAACGGCGTATACGCGAGCACCGCTCGCACCGCTCCGTCCTGATCGTCTTCCGGTGGTTCCGGAGGAAGCGTGCGTGGTTGGCGCCTGGCCACGCGCGCGCTCTCTGCGGCCGCCGAGCGCCCGTGGTGTGAGCCCGCCACGGCGGCCACAATCAGCGCTACGAGCGCGGCGAGCCCGAGCGCGGCCGCGACCCTGCGACGGCGGATCTGCGCCGTACGGTCTGGTGCCGGCGCGGGGGGCGGCAGGGGAGGGGGAGGGGGCGCTGTCGGACGAGCGCGCTTCTCGTCCTCGAACTCCCAGTTCCAGCGCCCGGTCATGGCCAGATGCTAGACGCCGTCCCGCCGGCAGGCTTCTACACGGTCACGCTGCCGCGGCGCGTGCGCAGCAGTGCAGCGACGCCGGCGAGCAGGCCGAGCACACCGAGCACCAGCGCGGTGATGCCGAGCGCCTTGCTGGCGCCCGTGCTCGCGTGGGCGCCAGCCGTTCCCGGCGCCGATGCTGGCCGGCCGGAGTGACCCTGGCGGGGCGCCGGGCCTGCCTCATCGCCCGCCAGATCCTCAACAACACCGCCCTTTGCCGTGACGTTGATTCGCGGCGAGGGGTGTTCGGCGCTCAGCGACGGGTCGATCCAGTGGACGACCTGTCCGTTGCTGTAGCTCTGCACCGTCCTGAATTCGAGTGCCCGGCCGGCTGCGTTCTGCGGGATCGCTAGCGACAGCGGGAAGTCGATGAACTGGCCGTTCTTGACCTTCCCCAACGGACCAGCCCACGTCCAGACGATCTGCGAGACCTCGGTGTCGATCGTTTCGCCGTCTTCGGTGATCGGCGTGGCGAGCTTTGTTTCGATCACGTGTGTGCTCCAGCCGGGAACGTTTTCGTAGTCGACGGCGGTGAAGCCCTGGGGGAACAGCACGTCGACCTTCGTTACTTGCGCGCCTTCCTGCTCGCCGGGGACGCGCACGTCGAGCGTCGCAAACGCTCCCGCCGGGATCGTGTTCGGGTGAAGGCTGATGTGTGCCTGAGCGCTCGCCGGCACGAGCAGCGCGCCGGCGGTCAGCAGCAGTGCAGCGTGGCTGCGTTTCATGGTCGTGTTCTCCTTGGTTTCGGGGACTGTCGTGTGAGTTGCGGCTGGGTGGCGGGCGCGACGCGTCATCGGATCGGCACCTTCACCACGCTGCTGTGCTGTTCGAATTCGGACACGCGATCGGTGATCTCGATCTCCCACGTGCCCGCCGGGCTGAGCACGGCGGAGCTGAGGATGTAGTGGCCGGGGCCCGCCAGGTTCGCCTTCAAGGGCAGCGGACCGATCCCCTTCGATGGCAGTCTGGCGCTGACGGTCAGTTCCTTACTCGCGGTGAACTGGCTGCCGTTCTTGGAGTCGATCAGATACAGGTGGGCCGTGTTCAGTCCGGCACGCGCCGGTTCGACGGTTATCTCGAGCTCCGCCTGGCCGAGCGTCGTGTTGAGCGAGAACGGGCCCGAGGTGGCGTCGATCGGCGGCGCGTAGCTGACCAGCGCGGCCGTCACCCCGAGCACGACGATCATCAGCGCGAGCTCGCCGCGCAGCGTGCGACGAGCGAGCACGCCTGCCGATCCCGCCGGCCGACCGGCGGCGACGGCTCGTTCGAGGGCCGGGATCATCCGCTCGCGGTTGATCCAGCCGAGCGACATCAGGACCAGCAGGAGCACCGTCTTGGCGATGATCAGCAAGCCGTAGGTGGTGTGGAACAGCGCGTGCAGGCTGCGCACGTCGATGTACGCCTGCACCACGCCGGTCACGGCGATCGCTATTACGGCCGCGAGCGCCAGCCGCGAGAACCGCGTCAGCGTAGCCAGCAGTAGTTGGCTGCGCTGCGGGCTCGCAAGCTGCCGCGTCGCCGCGGGGAGCGCGAGCAGCAGACACGCGACTCCTCCGACCCACACGCTCGCGGCGAGCACGTGCAGCACGTCGGCGGGCAGGAACACGGCGGTCGGGCTCTGGACGCTCGCGTGGCCGCTGAGGGCGGGCGTCAGCGCCAGGTAGGCCGCGCAAACCGCGATCGGTGCGAGCAGCCAGGCCGGTGGCTGGGCGAGCGCTGTTCCGTCGGCATCGGCAGGCGCGAGCGGCGGTGCGACTCCCGGGAGGATGGTCTCGCGCGTGGCCCTGCGTCGCAGCGCGGCCGCGAGCATCAACAGCGCGCCAAGCACCACCCAGTCGAGCGCTCGCAGCCCCCAGACCTTCCCGAAGCGGCTTTCCAACGTGTCTTGCAGAATGCTGCGTTTCAGGGACTCCCACAGCGACACGCCGGCGGCGCTCGCGCCCTGCAGCAGCACGCCGAGCACGCTGACGATCGCGCCGAGCACCACCGCGACGAGCAGCAGCAGGCGTGTGCGCCCGGCGAACCTCTGCGCCGCCAGCTGCCAATACGACTCCTCGGCGGCCACCGCGGCGAACCCCGGCAACCACGCGATCAGGACGAACGCCAGGCCGCCGAGCATCATCGAGATCGCCACGTAGTCGAGCGCCCGCACGACACCGAAGGCGACCCGGGTCACCTCGCCGCTCTCGTTACGGGCGATCAGCCCGGCGACGGTGACCCTTGGGGCGGCGCCGGGGTGCCCGATGTTGAACACCAGGCCGCCGTAGACGATGTGCGTGTCGGCGGAGATCACGCGATATGTCGCCGTGTAGGTGCCGTCCGGCAACCCGGGCTTCAGCCCGACGCCCAGCCAATGCTCGTGTCCCTCCGGGTGCGCCACGTCGAGGTTGTCGACCTGGCTTCCCGCGGCGTTGTACACGCGCACCGCGCCGAGCGTGCCGCCGACGTTCTGGTTGAACTCGAAGATCACCTCGCTGGGCTCGGCCGGCACGGTCGCCCCGGACGACGGCGAGGTGCCGAGCAATTGTGCATGCGCGAACGCCGCCGGCGCGCCGATGAGCGAGGCTGCGCAGGCGAGCCCGAGGACGAGCAGATGGAGACGACGCATTGACTCTCGCTTTCTCGCGTGGATCCGACGGCTTCAGGGCGAGCCATCGCCGATCCCGCTGGGCGAGATGCGGCGCTAGCGCGCGAGCGAAGCCGGCGGGGGCGGGCGTACCGCCAGCGCGAAGCCCAGCAGCAGGCCGCCGCGTGGGACGCGCGCAAATCCGCGCGAGCGGGACCGGCCGGCGGACCGAAGGGCCCGCTGTGGCCGCGAGGGGCGGTCGCTGGCCAGTGCGATCAGCAGACGCTCGCCGGGGTAGCGGCGAGCGAACAGGACTGCTGCCAGGGCCAACGCCGGCGCCAGGCACAGCAGCGCGTCTCCGCTCAGCCCGGCGTGCAGGCTGAGGGCGATTCCCGCGGCGATCGCCAACACGACGAGTGCCCGCGAACGAAATACGACGGTCAGCTTCACAGCCGAGGGAGCGTATCGCCTCCGCGCCGGCACGGGGGAGGTCGAGGACTCCCGTCGCGTCTAGGCCAGCCGCGTGACCGGCCCGCGCGCGACCACTCTGACCGGCGTGCCGAGCGCCAGCGCATGCTCCCCGTGAACGCGCGCGAGCAGCACTGCCGCGTTGTCCGGCTCGGTGGGGCGGATCTCCAGCAGCGCGTCGTGACCGTAGTAGCGGCACTGCTCGACCTCGCCCGCGACGCCGATCGAGGGGCCCTCGTCTCGCGTTTGCACCTCCAGTTGCTCCGGGCGGATGATCACGACGCCGGTTCGCGCTCCGGATTCGGGTGCGTCGGCGTGCTCGCCCGGCGTCCGGGCCCTCAGCTCCAAAGTCCCCAGCGACGTGCGCGCGGTCCCGTGCTCGAAATCGGCATCGATCAGGTTGACGGCGCCGAGGAAACGCGCCATCTGCTCGTCGCCGGGGCGCTCGTACAGCTCCGCGGGACGTCCCTCCTGCACGATCCTCCCGTCGCGCAGGACGGCCACGGCATCGGCAAGCGACAGGGCCTCCTCCTGGTCATGCGTGACCAGCACAGTCGTTACACCCTGCTGGCGCAGGAGCCCGTGTACCTCCTCGCGCACGCGGCTGCGCAGCGACGCATCAAGTGAGGAGAACGGCTCGTCGAGCAGCAGCGCCTGCGGTTTTCGCGCCAGCGCTCGGGCCAGCGCGACACGCTGCTGCTCGCCGCCGGAGAGCTCGTGTGGCATGCGTCGTGCCAGCCGCGCGATCCCGACCATCTCCATCAGCTGCTCGACCGCCGCGCCCCGACGCTCGCGTCGAGCGAGGCCGAAGCCGACGTTCTCCTGGACCGTCAGATGCGGGAACAGTGCGCCCTCCTGGGGCACATATCCGATGCCGCGCCGCTCGGGTGCGACGTAGGTGCGGGTGTCATCGAGCGTCGTATCGCCAAGCGACACCCTGCCGCGCTCAGCCCGCTCGAACCCCGCGATCACCCGCAGCAGCGTCGTCTTGCCACAGCCGGACAGGCCCAGAACCGCCGTCAGCGAGCCGGCCCGTGCCTCGAGGTCGACGCCCCGTAGCACCTCGGTTCCGGCGTAGCCCTTCCACACACCGCTGACAGACAGCATGCTCATCGTCCTGCGCTCCCGCGCGCGAGTGTCGTCATCCGGCGGCTGAGCAGATACGCGGGGACCGCCGAGATGGCCACCATCATCGCGGCATACGGTGCCGCTGCGCCGTAGGAGAATTCGGTCGTGTAGGCCCAGAACTGGGTTGCGAGCGTGTTGACCCCGGTCGGGCGCAGCAGCAGCGTCGCCGTCAGCTCTGTGGCTGAGGAGATGAACACCAGCGCGAACGCGGCGCCGAGGCCGGGGGCGATCAGCGGCAGCGTCACGCGCCGCCAGACGGTCGCCGGGCGCGCGCCGAGCGAGCGTCCCACCTCCTCCAGGCGCGGCGGGGCCTGCCCCATCGCCGAGCGTACGCCCACCACTGCCAGCGGTAGGAACAGGATCGCGTAGGCCACGATCAGCTCGAACGCGCTCTGATACAGCGGGAACGCGTAGCGGACGGAGAACGACACGAGGCCCAGCGCGATCACCAGGCCGGGCAGCGCCATCGGCAGGTAGGCGAGTCGCTCGATCAGCAGCGTGAGGCGGTTGCGGTGGCGAATCGCGAGCGCGGTCACGGGTACGGCCAGCACCGTCGCCAGCGCGGCGGCCGCGGCGCTGTAGACGGCCGTGTGTCCCGCCGCCGCGAGAATCGACGCCGGGGGGAGGGTGCTCGAGCTGCCGCGCAGCATCCAGTAGACGAGTGCGCCGAGCGGAACCCCGAGCGCCACGCCTGCGAGCGCCGCCAGCCCAGCAAGGACCGGGATCGTCAGCCGCCTGAGCGCCACCTTCGGCGCGATCCGCCGGGCGCCCGGTCCGACACGCCAGGAGCGCCCGCGCCCGGCCAGCGACAGCTCCCCGCCGAGCGCGGCGACGCTCAGCACCACCAGCACGAGCGACAGCGCGCACGCGCCGACGGTGTTGAAGCCGAGCTTGAACTCGGTGAAGATCTCGACGGTGAATGTCCGGTATTGGACGATTTCAAACGCGCCGAACTCGGCCAGCAGTGCCAGCGTGACGAGCAGGCAGCCCCCCAGCACGGCCGGCCAGATCTGGCGCAGCGTGACCCGCAGGAAGGTTTGCCATGGCCCCAGCCCGAGACTGCGCGCCGCCTCCTCCAGGCCGGCGTCGAGGTTGCTCAGCGAGCTCGCCACCGGCAGGTACACGAGCGGGTACAGCGACAGCGTCATGATCATCACCGCCGCCAGATATCCGTGCAGCGACGGAGCGATCGAGACCCAGCTGAAGCCCACTACGAAGTCTGGGATCCCGAGCGGCAGTACCAGCAGGACGGCCCACACTCGCCGGGCCGGCAGCTCAGTGCGCTCGACGCACCACGCCGCTGCGACGCCGAGCAGCGCGCACAGGACGGTGCACGCGACCGCCAGGCGAACCGTGTTCCACAAGAGGACCGCGACCGAGTGGCGCAGCAGCAGGCGTTGGACTTCGCCCCAGCCCGACTGACCAGCCTGCACGACCAGGAAGACGAGCGGCAATAGCACGAGCCCCGCGGCGAACATCGCGACGGCGATGCTGACGATCGGCCAGCGCCTCCGACCCGACCACGCGCGCGAGAGTCTGCTGGCAGCTGGCGCGGTCGGGGCGAGGGTGCTCACAGCGTGCCCTTGCTACAGCAGTCCCAGCTTCTGCTCCAGCGCCAGCGCTTGGCTGCCATGGCCGAGTTCGGCCGGCGTCAGCGACGCGGGATGCAACTGATCGAACGGACGCAGCCCCAGGGCTGGGCTGACGCCCGGGCGCAGTGGGTACTCATAGCTGTGGCTGTGCGCGATCACTTCTTGGCCGGCCTGGCTCACGAGGAACGCGAGCAGCTTCTGCGCATCGGCCTGGTGGGAGCTGGACTTCAGCACCGCCGCGCCAGAGATGTTCACGAGGTCGCCCGGGTCTCCCGCGGCGTAGTAGTGAAGGGCGGAGTGCAGATCGGCTTGGCCGACCTCGGCGCGCAGGCGATACCAGTAGTAGTGGTTGATCGGCCCCATCGCGCTCTCGCCGTTGTTCACCTGTGCGACTACCGTCTCGTTGTCGGGGTAGAGCTTGGCGTTGGTCTTCAAACCCTCGAGCCAGCTTTCGGCCGCCGCGACGCCGTCGCGCTTGATGATCGAGGTGACCAGTGGCTGGAAGTCGGTCTCCGAGGGAGCGAAGCCCACCTTGCCCTTCCACTTCGGCTCAGCCAGTTCGAGGATCGAGCTGGGCAGTTGCGAGGCTGAGAGCTGGGTCGTGTTGTAGACGAGCACCGAGGCGCGCGCGGACACGCCGACCCAGTGGCCGCTGGTAGAGCTGTACTGGGCCGGGATTGCCGTCAGCGTAGCCGGATCGACGCTCGCGAGCAGCCCCTTCTGGGTCAGCTCTTCGAGCACCGGGGTGTTCTCGGTGTAGAACACGTCTGCCGGCGAGTTCGAGCCCTCCTGCACGATCTGGTTGCCAAGCGTGGCCTCGTCGCCGGAGCGCACGTTGACCTTGATCCCGGTCTGCTTCTCGAAGGCCGCCACGAGCAGCGCGGTCGTCTGTTCGTGCTGGCCGTTGTACAGGGTGATCGCCGCAGTGTCGTGCGAGGACGATCCGCACGCGCTAAGAAGCAGCGCGGCGCACGCCAACAGGACACTCAAAAGGGGGGGCTTGGAAACACTCATATGGGCAAATCCGATCTCAGTGGTCGGGATGACGATGGGGACCGTAGCACAGTATTAGGGTTGCCTAACTTGATGATCCGCACGCCCCTCGGTCGTCGAATACGGGAGAATCACGGCGTGCACGTCACCGCCAAGGCCGACTACGCCGTCCGGGCAGTCGTGGAGCTGGCCGACAGCCGCCAGGATTCGCCGCGCAAGGTCGACGAAGTCGCCAAGGCGCAGAGCATCCCGGTGTCGTTCCTCGAGAACATCCTCACGCAGTTGCGCTCCTCGGGCATCGTGCGCAGCCAGCGTGGGCCCGAGGGCGGCTACTGGCTTGCCCATCCGGCAGATGAGGTCAACCTCGCCCAGATCATCCGCGCCGTCGAGGGTCCGCTGGTCGGCGTGCGCGGACAGCGCCCGGAGGAGGTCGAGTACGCCGGCTCGGCCGAGAGCCTGCAGCAGGTGTGGGTCGCACTGCGCGCCAACCTGCGCAAAGTGCTCGAGAATGTGACCGTCGCCGACGTGGCCGCGGGCCGCCTCCCCAAGGACGTGCTCGCGCTCACCCGCCAGGACGAAGCCTGGCACACCCGCTAGAGGCGCTCTCAGCGGGTCACGGGATATCCCGCGGATCGAGGACGCGATCGCGTCCTGTTCTGAAAAACCCTGCGTTTACAGGGCCAACGGGCGCAAAAGCGCGTTTTGTTGGCTACCCTGTCAAGCGTCGCGACGGGTGATCTGTCAGCAGAAGCTCGGCGCCGGCATCATTTCGGCGACCCACGCGAGTCAAAAGGAGACCCCGCACGAATGTCAGTTCCAGAGACAGCCGTTTCGCCTTCCGCCAGCAGCATGGTGAGCGATTCCTCGGAGGCGGCGGATGCCGCTGTCGCGGCGATCACCGATGCCGCCAACCAGGAGGTCACGTTCTCGTTGGCGTTGTCGCAGGACCAGAAGGACATCCGCGACTGGGTCCACGGATTCGCCGCCGATGTCGTTCGGCCGGCCGCACACGAATGGGACGAGAAGGAGCAGACCCCGTGGCCGATCATCCAGGAGGCCGCGAAGATCGGCTTGTACGGCTTTGAAGGCATTGCGCAGTTCTTTGCCGATCCGACGGGTTTGACGTTGCCGATTGTGAATGAAGAGCTGTTCTGGGGAGACGCTGGGATCGCGATGGCGATCATGGGCACCGGCCTTCCGGTCGCTGCGATCTTCGGGCAGGGCACGGGCGAGCAGATCGGCGAATGGATCCCGCGTTGTTTCGGCACGCCGGATGATGTGAAGGTCGCCGCGTTCTGTGCTTCGGAGCCGAACGCCGGCTCGGACGTCTCGGGGGTGCGCACCGTCGCGAAGTTCGACGAGGCGGCTGGCGAGTGGGTGATCAATGGCCAGAAGGCATGGGCGACGAACGGCGGCATCGCGGACGTCCACGTCGTGATCGCCTCGGTCGATCGCGAGCTCGGCTCCAAAGGCCACGCCGCGTTCGTCGTGCCGATGAGCGAGGCCAAGGGCATCTCCCAGGGCAGCAAGGTCTCCAAGCACGGCCTGCGCGCTTCGCATACCGCCGACGTGTTCCTCGACGACTGCCGCGTGCCCGCGGGCTACGTGCTCGGCGGCAAGGACAAGCTCGACGAACGCCTTGCACGCGTGCGCGAGGGCAAGAAAAGCAACTCGCAGGCGGCGATGCAGACGTTCGAGGCCTCGCGCCCGACCGTCGGCGCACAGGCCCTCGGGATCGCGCGCGCTGCTTATGAGTACGCGCTCGAGTACGCAAAGGAGCGTGAGCAGTTCGGTCGCAAGATCATCGAGAACCAGGCGATCGCGTTCACGCTCGCGCGCATGAAGATGGAGATCGACGCGGCGCGCCTGCTGGTCTGGCGCGCGTCGTGGATGGGCCGCAGCGGTGTGTCGTTCGAGAACGCCGAGGGCTCGATGTCGAAGCTGAAGTCCGGCGAGGTCGCTGTGTGGGTCACAGAGCGCGCGATCCAGATCCTCGGTGGCAACGGCTACACGCGGGAGTTCCCCGTCGAGCGCTGGCACCGCGACGCGAAGATCTACGACATCTTCGAGGGCACCGCCGAGATTCAGCAGTTGGTGATCGCGCGGGCGATCTCCGGGATGCACATCAAGTAGCTCTGGGACTGGCTTTTCGGGGTGGTGCTGGTCGTGCTGTGGCGTCGCTGAGGCCCAGAGCAGAGGCGCTCGAAAGGTTGCTCGCGCCAGTTCTCGCGCCAGTCATGCAAGATCTGGGTCGTGTCCGGCGTCGCGTAGCGCGTCCGTTTGACTCGGCGAACGTTTGGACGGCCGGCCACAGAGGATGATGCTGCCGAGCTTGGGACCGTCGCCGCTTTCGCTATTGATGCGGCGGCGAAAGAAGCAGGACGACGAGGAGTAGGCGCGTCGTCCGGGGCCGTCCCGATCATCTACACGATGGCGACCGTTTTGGCGATGCTTTCTTCTACAGCCACGAGGACGGCTGGGCATGCTGGCGATCCGCTCACATTTTACAGCGTGTCGGCGACCGTCATTCCAGTGCTTTTTATCACGCTCGTCTTCCAGGCGAAAGCGTTTCACCCACCGCACGAGGGGTATTCGTGGTGTTCCCGATCGCCACCCTCATCATGGCGCTAACGATCATGGGCGAGGTCGAGGCGCTGAAGGTTCTTCACAACGGCCACGCAACGGAAACCGCAGGTACGTTCGCGTACCTCGCGCTGTCGTCGCTTGCACTCGGCATCGTTACAGCCCTCCAGCTCGACCTTGTGGCGCCCGACACACGGGTGATCGAAAACCGGGCACAGTCGATCGCGCTGCTCGTATCAGACGTTGTGATTTTCGCGGCGGGATTCGCCGCCTACCTTCTGCTTTGACTGAGCGGCGGAGCTTCGAGACTCGGCGATCTCGTGCGCTACCGCTCGCGCGGCTTCCGCTCGGCTCGGGTTGTAGATTCTCACGGCATGACGGAACCGGCTGTCGCGTTCGTAGCGGAGAGGGGTGCGAGGTGTTTGGTCGCAAGAAGGGCTTGATGTGGGCTCGTCGTTCGATGTCGGCGCTCTCGGCCGAGGACTGCGAGCGCGGCATGGATCTGCTGGGCGGCGCCGAGGATGTGTTCGTTACCCTCGGTGCTCCCTCTCGGCTGGGGACAGCGCTGATTTCGACACTGCTCACAATGAGCGATCTGGAGGACGAAAGCCAGCTGTTCGTGCAGGCCTCGGGAGTTGCGTTGATGGGCTACGCGACGCGTATGTCGCAGGGCTTGTTGCCCTCCATTCAAGCCATCGCGGTAGCCCAGCGCGAGATACCGAGGCTAGAGGACGACGAGATCGACTATGAGCGCCTCGGAGACGAGCCAGACCGGTTTACACCCCTGCTGGAGTACGTTGCCACTCTCGCCGACGAACGGTACGTGATCTGCTACCTGGCCAAGTGCTCGATGGAGGCATGGCAGGCGTTCAGCGTCGCAGCCACGATGCAGTTCCATAAAAATCTCGCCCGGAATGGAATGGCACGGCGCGACCTCTTACCACCTGGCGACGTCGAGAACCTCCTTGCCGTCGGCTACGCGTTGCGAGTGCTCGACGAGGCCGCAGGCCAAGAGCCCTTGATGAAGGCCGTCATCGCTCGCGAGCGATGACGGTCGATGCCCATTGCCTACGGCGACTCGTCTAGCGCAACTATTGACGGGTCGTCGACTTGCGCGAGCGCTTCGGCCATCCGGTACATGGCGGTCGCTTGTCCGAAGTCGAGGGGGATGCTCTCGCCGCTTAGATCGCGGTGAATCTCGAAAAGGCGCTTGCAGACTGCTCCTACGTGCTGCGTGACCTCGCGGGGCCGTTCGTGAGCGATCTGCTCCATCATGCAAAGAACCCCGTCGGCAGCGATCATCGCGTTCCGTGAGTGAAGAGCCACAAAGGGCGCGCTGCCCTCATGAAGCACAGCGCGCAACCGCCGCTTTTTCCCCCTGCGTCGCTCGTCGCAAACCCGCGGAAACTTGATCGTCATCATCGTTTCGGTCGAGAGCTTTGTGCCGGTGATCTCCGCCATGCTCATTTCTGACCACGCGCGCTGTTCGTCGGGGTCAAGGGTCCGGCGGATGTTCGATAGCTCCGCGCTTGGAGCGATCAGGGCGAGCCGCTGCAGCTGCGGGTCGGGGCCGTCTCCTGCAAGGACACCCCGCGAAGTGGTGTGGCGGTACTCGGCGGCCACCACCTCTCGCGCGTGCTCCTCGACCTGCTGCCCGTCGTAGCGGCGGCGCACCGTCGGCACCGTCTCGGTCAGATGAGCCATCGCTTCGCTCACCGCCGCGGCGTGCGCCGCCTCCATCTCACGACGCTGGTTCGCGTCCCCGAGCGCCCACACGGCAGACACCGACTTCGGGGCGCTGAACGTCAGGTCGATCCCGCCGCCGCGGCCGCCGGTGGCGCCCGCTCGCCGAAGGAACTCACCGCTTCGAGGGTGGCGACCTTCCATCAGCGCGATGAACTCTGGGCCCTCGATCGAGCTGCCCTCGATCCCTAGCCGCGCGAGCGTGTCAGGGCTCGCAAGCCACTGGCCGGGGGCTTGGGTGGGCTCCCCGTCGGGGCTCAGGTAGTAGTCCCCGCGCTCTGGCTCCACGGTCTTTGACTCCAGGTAGCGCGCGTACCCGCCGCCCTTGGCGGCACCGATGCTGGCTGCGGTCATCACAACGGATACAGACCACGACCCCCCGAGACCGGCCAACGACTTTGCACAGCGCGGACACAGTGCTCGCTCAGGTGAGCATCTAGTCTGTTTGGGCTTTGGTGCTGTGCGTCGGCAGCGGAGCCTGGAGCGATAGCGAGCGGCGAGCGAGCAGCCCGAAGGGCTGCACAGGTCGGAGCGACACAGCGCCGGGGACGGTAGGAGAGCCGACCAGTGGAGGCTCAGTCACTGGCGGGCGAAGCCCGCGTGCTCGCAAGACCGTTCAATCGACAGCCGAAGGCGATCGGTTGCGCGCTTGTCGCACGAAGGCGTCGCGTCTGTACCTGATGCGTTGGCCGGTTCGGGCAGGTTGGGGTCTGTAACCGCGATGGCCTCAATCTCGTCACGTACGGCAGCCACCCTTATTGACCAGAATCGGAGCGCGCCCGCTCTGGCGCTCAGTGTCGAACAGGCGTGCGAAGCGCTGGGCGTGTCTTGGGATACCTGGCGCGCGCATATCGAGCCCGACGTGCGGCTTGTGCGGAGGTTGTCCCGGTCGCCGTGGAAGTTCGGGACGGCGGTCTGAGTGTGATGGTTATACGGTGATGGGTGTGCGGGTGTCCTCCTTGGCCGGGGTGTGAACGACCTGTCGGCGGGTGGCGAGGTCGCGTTCGACGGCGTGGGCGAGCTTTGCGAGGTCGCTGTAGCCGATGATCTTGCGGAACTGGGTCTCGGCCTGGAGCATGCCGGCGGCGGTCCATCTGAGGCACATGTCGCCGTTTTGCCAGTGCTTGATGTTGCGGCTGGTGTGACGGACGGTGCCGATCATCGACTCGATCGGGTTCGTGCTCGCGAGTGTGGTCTTGAGTTTCCCGCGGATCCCCAGGCGGGTGAGCGTCAGCGTCTCGGCTATGCCCTCCCGCAGCGAAGCGGCGGCGCCGGGGTGGGAGTGCTCCAGCTCCCCAGCGAGCAGCCCCAGCGCGTCGAGTGCTTGCTGATGGTTCTCTGACGCCCACGCCTTCCTGAGCCGGCTCTTCACGAGCGGCCGGTCGCGTTCGGGGAGATGCTCGAGCACGTTGCGTTCCTTGTGGCGAACACACCGCTGCACCGGGACGGGCCCGAACACCTCGTTGACGGCTGCCCTGAGGGCCTTGCCGCCGTCCAGGACGACGAGAACGCCCTGCTCGACGTCCAGGCCCCGCTCGACCAGATCGGCGAGCAAGTGGACGGTGACGGTCTTGTTCTCGGTGGAGCCATCCCAGAGCCCGAGCGGGATCTTGACCCCCTCGGTGCTGATGCCCAGAGCCACGACGCAGCAGCGGCCCTTCAGCTCGATCCCATCCAGCATCAACGCCGCGAGGCGCACATCAGAGAGCGAACGGGCCATCAGCGCGGCCAGATGCTCACCGGTCCGCGCGATGAACTCGCGGCTGACCGTCGACTTGGACGTGGAGCGCTCCGAGGCGCTCACAGCCTCGCCGACGGGCTCACGGGTCCTTGCAAACCGGCGGGCGGAAACACCCGCCAGCATCTGCTCCAGCACGAGCCTGCTCAACGGGTCACGGTCAGCGAAATACGCATACGTCGACAGCGACACCTCGTGCACTCCGTCGACAGTGCGCGCCCGCGGATGCTTCACCGAGACCCGCCGGCCGCCGAGCGTGACCGTGCCGTCCTCATGGCGATGCCGGACCGCGGTGCGGTCCTTCACGGTCGCGTGCTTAGGCCCGACGACCTCGTCGAGCTCGGCCTCCATCATCTCGCCAAGCACGCCGAGCCCGACACCGACGCTGAGCGCGAGCAGCCCCTCCTTCGCGGCCCCGACGAGCTCTCCGAGCGCTTCTTGCACCCCCAGCGGCAAACCCTCGCCGCGGCTGTCCTGCTCCTGCATTACGGTCTCCATGGCGGTTCCTGAGGATGTCCGGATCGTCGTGGAACTTTGAGAGCGGCCTCCGGGATTTGACGGTCAGACAGTAATGGTTTGTGGTGTCTCGGCGTGAACGGCGGTGGCGGGGATTGGAAGGGCGGCTCGTGCTGTGTGGCGTTCGATCGCGGTCACGAGCTTGGCGAGATCTCGATAGCCGATGATCCGCCGGAACTGCTGCTCGGCGACGAGCATCCCGGCGGCGGTCCAGCGCTTGCGCATATCGCCGTCCTGCCAGCGCTTCACGTTGCGCTGAGTGCGGCGGACGATCTCGATCATGCTCTCGCATGGGTTCGTCGAGCACAGCGTCTTAGCGAGTCCTCCTGTGATCGCGAGCCGCATCAGCGTCAGCGTCTCGGGCATCCCCTCCCGCAGCGAGGCGGCGGCGTCGGGCCAGGTGCGCTCAAGCTCTGAAGCGAGGAGTTCGAGGCGCTGCTCGGCGAGATCGGCGTCCTTGAGCGCCCACGCGCCGCGGATCTTCGCCAGGATGGCGGGGCGGTCGCGTTCGGGTAGTAGATCGCAGACATTTCTCTCCTTGTGACGGTGACAGCGATGCACCAGCGCGCGCTCGCCGAACACGTCCTTGATCGCCCGGCGGATCGCCTTGCCGCCGTCGATGACGAACAGGATCGCCTGCTCGGGGTCAAGGCCGCGGTCCACAAGATCGGCCAGGAGCGTCCGGGCGAGTGTGGCGTTCTCGGTCGACCCCTCCCACAGCCCAAGCGGGATCTTCACGCCCTCGGTCGAGATTCCGAGCGCGACGATGTGCGTGCGCCCGGCGATCTCGAGACCGTCGAGCATCATTACCGCCACCCGCACGTCCTCCAGCCGCCGGCCCATCAGCTCGCCGAGCGCGGTCCGGGTGCGCTCGATGAACATCTCCGACGCCGACGTCTTCGAGGTCGCCGTCGAGGATCGCTGCACCTCCTCGCCGACGGGCTCCCCAACACCGGCGAACTTGCGCGAGGAAACACCGGCGAGCATCCGGTCCATCACCGCCCGGGTCAACGGGTCGCGGTCGGCGAAGTGCTGGTACGTGGTGACCGCCAGCTCCCGCTCGTCATCAGCCGTGCGCATCCGCGGCCGGCTGACTTTCACACGTCGTCCACCCAAGGTCATCGACCCGTCCTCGTGGCCGTGGCGCTTCGCCGTCCGGCCGGGATCATGCTTGCCCTTCGGGCCCACGACCTCGGCGACCTCGAGCTCCATCAACTCATGCACAACACCGAGCCCGACACCGACGCTCAGCGCGAGCAATCCCTCCCTCGCTGCCCCCACAAGCTCACCGAGCGCCTCCTGGATCTCCGGTGGCAGCGAACTCTCGACAGCCATCACGACCTGCGGTGCAGATACCTTCTTCATGGCGGTTCCTCCTGTCCTCGCGGACTTGGTTGGCGCCTGTCACGCTCGCAACACGAGCGGACGAGGCGGGAGGACCGCCATTCAAAGTTCTACGAGGACACGGACAACCTCCGGTTCCTCTCGTCTTCGGATTGATTTCGCACTCGCCACGGTCCCAGCGGGACCGGACAAGGCGAAAGGAACCGCCGCCTCACAAACATCTACGAGCTACGGGACAACCTCCTTGTGCGCGTTGGGCGCCGCAAGTTGATCCCGGTCAGCGAGCTTCAGGCTTGGCTTGACCGGCACGCTGAAAGCGTCGGAGTGGGGGAGTAGAATGCCGAGCACCTACAAAGCGCCCCCGCACCGTTGTCGCGGCCGGGGGCATGGCACAGGAGAGTTAGCTCCCATGCAATCAGCACGGTATACCGTCGTAGCACCCGGACGAGGTTTCTGATGGCCACCGGAGTGCGTCAGCTCCACGGCCGCGAGTGCAATGGAAACGGCCGCTGCAAGTGCCCATACGAGGCGTTTGTATACAGCAAGCGCGACCGTAAGAAGATCCGCAAGACGTTCCCGACGCACGCCGCAGCGCAGGCGTGGCGCGACGACACCAAGACAGCGGTCCGCAAGCGGACGCTGCGCGCGTCGATGTCGACCACTGTGGATCAGGCCGCCGAGGTATGGCTACAGGGCGCGCAGGAGGGTCTGATCCGCAACCGTAAGGGCGACCCGGGCGATCCGATCGCGACCACTGCTCACCGCTGGCATCTCCAGGTCGCTCGTCGGGTTCACCGCGATCCCCGTCTCGGGCCGTGCCAGCGCCCGCTTGTAGATCGCACGGAGCGGAAGCAGCGTCACACCGATCGCGCTCTCGCTCAGACCCGAGGCGAGCAGCCCGTCGACGAGGTCTTGCAGATCGGTGCGTGTGACCTCCGATAGTCGCATCGAACCGATCTCGGGGAGCAAGCGCAGCCGCAGCGCGATCTCATACGCCCTAATCGTTGCCGGGCACCGATCTGCTCGCGGCACTCCGACCGGCGGACCGGGCGCTGTGGGCGACCGCTATGTACGCAGAGCTGCGCCGTGGTGAGCTGATGGCGCTGCGCCGTGAGGACGTGGACCTGGCAGCCGGCGTGATCCATGTGCGGCGCGGCTGGGATGCGGTCGAGGGCGAGATCGCCACGAAGTCCGGCAAAGACCGGCGCGTCCCGATCCCCGCGATCCTCCGGGGCTACCTGGACGATCAGCTGCAGGCCCTCGCTTGGACGGACGGGCTCGTGTTCGGTGTCACAACCGACAGACCATTCAACGACACCACGATGCGGGAACACACCCGCAAAGCGTGGGGCTGGCAACTGGACGACCAGGGCGAGTTGGTCCCGTCAGGGTCGCGCGAACCGCCGCTTGAGCCGATCACGCTGCACGAGTGCCGGCACACCTTCGCGTCGCTAATGATCGCCGCCGGGGTCAACGCGAAGGCTCTCTCGACGTACATGGGCCACGCGGGCATCCAGATCACACTCGACCTCTACGGTCACCTGATGCCCGGCAACGAGAGCGAGGCGGCCGCACAGCTCGACGCCTACCTGGGGCGCGCGGACGGTGAAGCGTAGGTCGCGCAGGGGGGCGGGTGGCCGGCGCTGGGACCGCCGATGGTGTAACGCTCGCGTTCGCGCTGGCGCTGGGATGAGGTGGTGTAGGTCAATTGCTTACCAAGACCGGGGGGATTCGCGACATGTATCCTTACCAGGACGGGGGCCATTCTGGTAGGTTCATTCCATGAGGGATGATGAACTGCGCGAGCGGCTTCGTGATTGCAACCCATGGTGGCGTGCGGCAACAACGGGGGGAGATGCCCTCGCCTGGGTGGCGAGCGACCAGATGCTTCGCGCCAGGGCCGCTTATGACTTGGGCTACCGCTCGGGCCTGCTCGATGATGTCGCTGACGGCCCGGTCGACGACAAGCTCGTCGTGCTGCGTGGCGCTCGGCGGATCGGCAAGTCCGTGCTGCTGAAGGATACGGCGGCGCGACTCTGCGGACGCGGGGACGTGGATCCGCGTCAGCTCGTCTACGTGCCGACCGACGGGATGCGTGCGTCTGACCTGGGTCGCGTGGCGAAGCTTGGCCGGGAGCTCACCCGATCCGTGGGGAAGGCGCGTCGCGTCTGGTTCCTCGACGAGGTGACCGGGCTCCGGGGCTGGACGCAGGCGCTGAAGTACCTCCGCGACAACACCGAGCTCGGCGCCGACACGGTGGTGTGCACCGGCTCATCTTGGGACCGGGAGGCCGAGGTGGAGCGGGACCTCCTCGCCGGCAGGGCCGGGACCTCCGCGAGAAGAAGATCCCGGATCCTTCATCCGATGAGCTTCCGGGATGTGCTCGCCGCTGCGGGCAGGGAGATTCCCCTGCCCGCCCGACTCTCGCCGTGGGCGCTCCAGGACGAGGCCGCCCGGGTCCTCGCGGAGTCGCTCGAGCTCTTCGTGGACGAGCTCGATCTGGCCTGGCAGGCGTACCTCACTTCGGGTGGCTTTCCGCGCGCGGTCGCGGAGCACCACAAGACCGGCGAGGTTAGCGAGGCGTTCTTGCGGGACCTGACGGCGTGGCTGCATCGAGACGTGGACCCGGAGGCGGCGGAGGACTCGGTGCCGAAGCTACTATCCGCGCTTGAGGGCCGCTGCACCTCGCCGCTCAACCGTCGAGCGCTCGCCGAGGACCTCGGCTATGGGAGCCGCCAGACGGCCGACCTGCGTCTCATGCGTCTCGTCCGTACCTACGCGGCGATCTGGTGCCACCAGGTCGACGAGGACGGGCGGAGGGTGGCTGGGGCCCAATCAAAGCTCTACCTCTGCGACCCGGTGCTCGCATGGCTTGGTTCGCGGCTGCGGGCTGGACTCCCACACCCGGACTTCACTCGTCTCACCGAGGCGTGTCTCGGCCTTGCGCTGGCCCGAGCCATCGACGATCTCGAGCCCGGGCGATGGGAAGACGACGACTCCATCGGGTACCTGCGAACGGGCGGAGGGAAGGAGATCGACTTCGCCCCGGTCGCCGTGCCGACTCCCTCGGGGACGGCGCACACCGTGCCGATCGAGTCGAAGTGGGTGTCCTCCGGATGGCGTGCCGAGGCGAGGGTGATCGAGGGGAAGTTCTCTGCGGGCGTGGTGGCTACGCGGACGGTCCTCGATCTGTCGAACCCTGCGTGGGCGTTGCCGGCGCCGGTGCTCGCCCTGCTGCTTGAGTAGGTGCCCGTGGGCCGAGCTGGGCGACTGGCCTTATGATGCGCTGTGGTGCGACGACTGCATCGGGCGTTCCCGCGTGGGGCCGGGTCGGCGCTAGGACATACCTCCCCGGATACTGCGCGCCAGTCTCGCGCCAGTCGTGTCCCGAGTCGGCCGGATTCCACCGGATTCCGTCGGGGTCGATCCCGCATAGGTAAGCCAGAACGGCTCTGTAGAGCCATCACCGGCTGATCTACGACATCTTCGAGGGCACCGCCGAGATTCAGCAGCTGGTGATCGCGCGGGCGATCTCCGGGATGCACATCAAGTAGTCGCTCCCGATTGAGCGGCGGCGCGTCGGCTGGCCTTGCTACTACCAGGCCTGGTCGGCGCCGCAGTGCGGGCACGCGACGCTCGTCGAGACGGCCGCGTTGAACCAGTAGCCACAGGAGCACGCGTAGCAAGCTCGGTCGATCGGGCCGCCGGCCTCGCGCACGCGCTGGACCGCAGGATCGCATGGCCGCGCGGTCGTCTCGACCGGGCGCGCGCCACGGCGGGCGCGGCGTCGATCGGCGTGTCGGCCTGCGGCGGGGGGGCGTAGGAGGCTCGGTCTCGTCATCTGCTGAGGATTAGAACGTTGTCCACACTGAAAGGTTTCGGTCCGCGAGCGGCATTTCCTGTCGCTCGCCCTCGTCAGGTGGACATATCGGCAGTCGCCGGGCAGGGGCGCGGGCTCAAAGTGGGTTTGAGATACTTGCTGGGATGAACCCCGCGCGCAAGCGAACCGTGCGGTTGGTCGTGGCGTTGAGCGCGGCCGTGCTGCTGGCCAGCGCGCTGATCTACACGAGCTTCAGCGCCGCCAGCCCCGCACTGACGCCCAGCCAGCTGATTCGCCAAGCCCAGCCAGGTCGCAGCTACCAGCTGACGGGGACGGTCGCCCAGGGCTCGGTACATCGCGACGGCGGCGTGCTGCGGTTCAGCGTCGAGGACCGGGCCGGGGGAACGACGATCCCGCTGGCGTACACGGGGACCGTTCCCGATCCGTTCCGCGAAGGCCGCGAGGTAATCGTCGGCGTCGAGAAGCAAGGCGCGACGTTCGTCGGCGAACGCAACTCGTTGATCACGAAGTGCCCCTCCAAGTACAAGACGGCCCCGCCGAGCGAGAAGCAGAACGACTGAGTGCCTGGGGCGACGGTACGCACGAGTGCTTGTGAGGCCGGACGCTGATGGCGCTCCTCGGCTTCGCCTGTCTGCTCGTGTCGCTCGCCGTGTGCGTGTACGGGATCGGCGCGTCGCTGTACGGAGTGCGCAGTGGACGCGTGGAGTTCTCGGAGTCCGGACGACGTTCGGTGTACGCGCTCGCGGGAATCCTGACGGTTGCGTTCGCGGTGCTCGAGGTCGCGTTCCTGACGAACGACTTCTCGTTCAACACCGTCGCCGACACATCCAGCCGCACGACGCCGACGTTCTATCGGGCAGCCGCCGTGTGGTCCTCGCAGGAAGGCTCGCTGCTGCTGTGGGCGTGGCTTTTGTCGCTGTGGTCGAGCCTCGCGCTGTTCCTCACGCGTAAGCGCATGCGCGACATCGCCGCGTACGCGACGGCGGTGCTGCTCGGGTTCGGCGGCTTCTTCATCTCGCTGATGGTGTTCTACGCGAACCCGTTCGCGACGAGCAGCCCGGCGCCCGCCGAAGGCGTGGGCCTCGATCCGCTGCTGCGCTTCCCGACGATGATCATCCACCCGCCGATGCTGTACTCGGGGTACACGCTGTGCACGATCCCGCTGGCGTTCGGCATGGGCGCGCTGCTCGCGCGCCGCGTGGACGCAGACTGGATCAAAGCGATCCGGCGCTTCGCGTTCGCCGGCTGGCTGTTCCTCGGTGTCGGCATCCTGCTCGGGGCCCGCTGGTCCTACTCGGAGCTGGGCTGGGGTGGCTACTGGGGCTGGGACGCCGTCGAGAACGCGTCGCTGATGCCGTGGCTGACAGCCACGGCGTTCCTGCACTCGCTGATGATCCAGGAGAAGCGGGGGATGCTGAAGGTATGGAACATCTCGCTCGTGCTGGCCACGGGCACGCTGGCGATCATGGGCACGTTCCTGGTGCGTAGCGGGATCCTCAACTCGATCCACGCGTTCGGCGGGCAGACGCTGGGCGTGCCGTTCGTCGTGCTGATCGCGATCCTGATCGCCGGCTCGGTCTACCTGGTGGTTTCGCGCCGCGAGATGCTGCGATCCGAGCACCGGCTGGACTCGCTGCTGTCGCGCGAGTCGATCTTCCTGGCCAACAACGTGGTGCTCGTGGGGCTGTGCTTCGTGATCTTCTGGGGCACCTATTTCCCCCTGATATCGGAGGCGCTGACGGGCCAGGAAGCGTCCGTCGGGCCGCCCTGGTTCGACCGCTACACGGTGCCGCTGGCGCTGATCCTGGTGCTGTTGAGTGGCATCGGGCCGGTGATCGCCTGGCGCCGTGCGACGTTCGCGAACGCGCGACGTAACTTCCTGGTCCCGGTCGCCGTGGCGCTGGGTACGTTGCTCGTGCTCGAGCTCGCCGGGGTCGCGTACAAGCCGCTGGCGATCGCGATGTTCTGCTGTGCGGCGTTTGTGTTCGGCAGCATCGGACAGGAGTTCTACCGCGGCGCGCGCGCGCGCCGCGCGATGGCCGGCGAGGCCGCGCCGCTGGCGCTGGTGGCGCTGGTGCGACGCAACCGCAGGCGCTACGGCGGATACATCGTCCATCTCGGCATCGCCGTGCTGTTCGTCGGCGTGGCCGCGTCGTCTTCCTTCCAGCACGCCTCCGAGCTCGGGCTCTCACCCGGCCAGTCAACCCACGTTGGCGCCTACACGGTCCACTACGTTCGGCCAACCGCGACGATCACTCCACGCAACGACGCGGCACACACCGGCTCGACGCTGAGCCTCGGAGCGGTGCTCGACGTCTCCAAGCACGGGCGCCATGTCGCCACGCTGAACCCGAGCGAGGGCTACTACGCCTCCCAGGAACCCAGCCAGGGGACGGTCGGCAGCCTGATCGGCGGCCAGCCGGTGAGCCACATCGCGATGGATGCGGGCGTCACGCGCGACGTGTGGAGCGCGATCGAGCCGAACATCGAATCCCCCGCGCTGAAGCGGATCGTGAGCGTCGGCAACAGCACGCTGCCGCCCGAAGACGCGCTCGTGGCGATCGGCTATCTGGCGCGCGCCTACCTGCAGCACCCGCCGCAGGCGCAGTTCCACTTCATCGTCTCGCCGCTGGTGATGTGGATCTGGATCGGCGGGGGGATCGTGCTGGGCGGCGCGCTGATCGCGATCTGGCCCGCACCGAGTTTCGTCCGGCGTCGGGTCGCCGCGCGCACCCGCGCCCGCGCCGTGCGCGGGCTGGCTCGCGCCTGAGACCCTTGGTCTCTGAGAGCTCGCTGGCGTGAACGTACTGATCGTCGTTCTCACGTTCGTGTTGATCGCGGCCGTGGTGCTGATCGTCGGCGCGCCGCTGCGCCGCGCGCGTCGAGTTCGGGATGAAGGGATCGCGTCTGGCGAGCCCACGCCTGACCGCCATGGTCCCGCGCGCGCATCGGATGACATGCATGATCAGCTGGATGCGGCTCGCGAGGCCAAGTACCGCGAGATCCGTGACGCCGAGCTGGACTTCCGCACTGGCAAGCTCTCGCGCGAGGACTACGAGGCGATCGACGGCGAGCTGCGGGCGGAGGCGATCGAGATCTTGAACCAGCTCGAGCTGCTCAGGCCCACGGACGCTTGAGCAGCAGGAACGCGTTCAGGAAGAACAGCACCGCGAAAAAGATCGTCCACCGGTTCAGGTTGCGCTCGACCATCGAGCCGCCGCCCAGCGGACCGGTTCCGCTGCCCACGCCAAACGCGCCGGACAGGCCGGAGTCCTTGCCGGAGTGCATCAGGATCAGGAAAATGACGATCACCGCGATCGCCACCTGCAAGACTGAAAGGATCGTTTCCACGCGGGTCAGAGTATCGCGTCGGCACCCCTACGGGCAAGGAACCGTGCGCGTGGCCATCACCGTTGAGCCATCCTCGAAGCTGAACTGCGAGGCGACCGGCCAGCCCCCGTGCGGGCAGCGTTTGGGCAGGACGATGCCCCTGACATGCAGGCGCCGGCGCTTGCCGTGGATCTTCTTGTAGTAGACGGCATTGTGCGCGCCGAGCGAGAGCGAGGCGGTCATCGCCGAGGCGTCGGACGCTTCGGGCAGCACTTTGATCAGCGGCACTTCGACGCTGAAGCCGAGTCCGTACGGCGGCGGGCCGTGGATCACCGCGGCGCTGAACACCAGTTCGATCGAAACCGGGCTCGATCCCTTGAGGAAGATCAGCAGTGCCGTGTGGCCAGGTCTGTTGTCGGCCAGGTAGAAATTGAGCGTGTACGGCTCGGTGACGAGTTCGCCCCCCAGTTCATAGACGCCCTCGCCGCCGCCGGTGCCTGCAACGGAGTTGGCGGGGCACGCCTTGTTGCCGAGGTCTTCGAGCCGTTCCTTGTTGCAGATGCCGGTGCCTTCGAGGTCGAGCGTCAAGCCGGCCGGGCCGAACACGTTGACGTGGGTGATCGGCGAGGGCACCGGGAGGTTCGTGGAGGCGATCGTCGCGTTGCCGAAGGCGTTTGTCGGAGCGCCGAGCCTGTTGGGCGAGAAGCCGGCTTCGGTGATCCGCACGGTCTCTTCCGCGCGCGCGGAAGAGACCACGGCCAGGAGCAAGGCCAGGCACGCCAGCGAAGCGGCCATCCGAGTCCGTCTCATCCCAGTTCTCCCAGTGTTCATGCGCAATGTCCGCGGGCGGCCTCGGCTGCCCGGCCAGCTTGCTGCGACTACACGTCAACGATAGAGCGGCTGCACGGTCCAGTGCAAGTGCAGATCTCCGGTCGACACTGGGCGCCGGCGGCAGGGGTGGGGTGGACGGTCTCGAAGACCGGCGGGATGCTCCTCGTCCGGTTCCGTGAAACGTCGCTTGCAGCGACAAGTCGGAGCAAATCGCGCCAATACCGCCGCAAAGCCTGGAAAAGCTGGGGATTTGGCGAACCGCGACGCGTCCCCCTCGGTTGCCGCTACCTTCCCGGAGCCTCGACAACCGTAAGATCGGACTTCACCACGTTTTGCCGATGTGATTACGAATCCTTTACGGATTCCTGATTGCCTGCCGATATGAATCCCAGGTGGGCGTACCCGCGATTGTGGGCCAGCTGCGCCAACCACAAACCATGGGACGACCCCAAGATGAACGACCCCCGCGTATGCCGCCTGTGAACAGCGCCCGCCGACGGGCGCTCCGCGCGATGTTGTCTGCCGTCGCCGGCGGCGGGCTGACCGCTGCGAGCCTCGGGGGCCCGCTTGCCAGTGGGGCGAGCGCCGCCACGGCGACGACCGCGACGCCTGTGCCCAACGAAGGCTCCTCCGCCTCGGCGCCGGCAGAAGTCGCAACCGGCTCCCCGGAAGGCGAAGCGGCGCAGCCCTCGACGAGCACGTCGACCACGCCCACTCCGACAACCACCTCGGAAGCTCCGAGTACCACCGTGCCGAGCTCCACGGCCCCTGCCGCGAGCACCCCGGCTCCGACGGGCAGCGAAGCACCTACTGTGGTACTCCACCAGCGCAAGCAGAAACCCAGCACCAGTTCGCCCCCCAACCCGAACGGGACGACGACCAAGGGCAAAGGCAAGCCGGGCAAGGCCAACAAGAAGGCCACGGGGCCCAACAACGTGGCCGCGTCGCCTCAGTCGGTGGCCGCCCAAGCAGGGGCGCTGGCAGCGATGCTCGCGTCCTCGGAAGCATCGGCTCAAGCGCTGTCCTTCTACCGCATCCCGCTGTTCCTGCTGCCGATCTACAAGGCGGCCGCCGTGCAGTACGGCGTGCCGTGGCAGATCCTCGCCGCGATCAACGAAATCGAGACCGACTACGGCACCGATCAGTCGGTCTCCTCGGCCGGCGCGGTTGGCTGGATGCAGTTCATGCCGAGCACCTGGCTGCAGTACGGCGTCGACGCTCTGAACGCGGGGTACGCGGACCCGTACAACCCAGTCGACGCGGTGTTCGCCGCCGCGCGCTACCTACGTGCCGCCGGCGCGGCGAAGGATCTGCGCGGCGCGATCCTCGCGTACAACCACTCCGAAGAATATGCCGACTCGGTGCTGCTGCGGGCGAAGCTGATCACCACTTATCCGAAGGGCGTGATCGCGACGCTGACCGGCCTCGTCGATGGCCGTCTGCCGGTGACCGGCAAACACGTTGCGTGGCACGCGCTCGCGAGCGCCTCGCTGCCGGCGTCCAGCGCGACCGCCGACGCGACGGCTGTGCCCAGCCCGGCAGCGGGCGCGTCCAGCGCGGCCCCGCGAGTGAGCGGCTCACCCGCCGCTGTCGGCACGACCCCGGGATCGACTGCGCCTCCGGCGCCGGGCGCGGCTGCGGCGGCCGCTACCTCCAAGTCAGCCCGTGCCGCCAAGCGGCCTCTGCAGCTGGACGAACTGATCACTCCGGCGAACGCTTCCGTGGTTGCCGTCCAGGACGGTCGGATCGTTCGTCTCGGCGACTCTCACGAGCTCGGCAAGTTCGTGGTTCTGCGCGACGTGTACGGCGACCTGTTCACGTACGTCGGGCTGGGCAGCATCGCGCCTTCCTACACGCCGTCGAAGAGCCCGAGCGCGCGCGCGAAGTCGCCGATCGTCGAAGCGGCCAGCAAGCACGATCCTGCGCCGTCGCAGCCCGCCAGCGCGGGAACCCAGACACCCGTCACGCTGAACGTCAAGACACCGCCGAAGAAGAGCGATGCGCGTCGCGGCCAGGTATCGATTCAGGTCGGCCTCGAAGACGAAGCGCCAGCGGGGATGGACAGGGTTCGCCTGTTTGCGCACCCGGGCAATCCCGATGCTCGAGCGGCGGCCGTTGCGAGCGCCGCGCGCAAGGCGCGACGCACCAACGTCGGCCAGCGCCTGCCGTTGCGCGCCGGATCGGTGGTCTCCTCGGGAACCGTGCTCGGCCGTGTAAGCGTTCCGCCGGGCGCGCGCGACGGCCACCTTCGCTTCGCGATTCGCCCGGCTGGTGACGCCAACACCGTCAACCCAGGTCCGATCCTGTCCAACTGGGCGCAGCTGCAGACGGCGCTGCATCCGCGCGGCGCGAAGGCCACCGACGCGCTGCTCGGCGCGACCGCGAGCGATGTCCTGCTGCTCTCTCGGACGCAACTCGAGCGCACCGTGCTGGCCGATCCCGGGATCGCGCTCGCCGCGTGCGCTCGTCACGAAGTCGCCTCCGGCCACGTCGATCGACGGGTCCTCGCCGTACTAGCGTATCTGTCGCGCAGCGGGCTGCAGCCGACGGTGTCCGCGTTCGGCTGCGGCCAGTCCGAGTCGACGGCCGCCGGCGCTTCGACGCCGGGCGAGAACGTCGACATCTCGGCCATCAACGACACGCCGATCTCCGGCCACCAGGGGCCGGGGACGATCACCGATCTCACGATCCGCGCGCTGATGACCCTGCCGGCCGAATTCGTCCCTCATCGGATCGTCAGCCTGATGCGCTACCCCGGCTCGTCGAACACGCATGCCGACTCGGCGTACGCCAGCCGCATCCACCTCGCCTTCCCAACTGCTCCGGTCAACACCAAGCTCGACCCGGCGGCAGCCACGACGGCGGCTCACTCCGCCGGCTCCGGTCCGACCGCTCCCGCGCCGCTCGTCACGACTAGCGCGCTCAGCGCCTCGCAGTGGAGTCAGCTGATCGAACGCGTCGCGGCGCTACCGACGCCGACTGTTGCGACCAAGCCGAGCTCCTCGGCGATCCCCGACCCGAAGCAGCGCTAGGCGGCTATGCGGAGTGCCACTGGACCGCGTCGCGCGGTCCAGTGGGATCTCGCGCCCCGGGCGGGAGCCGGCCCCGAATCGCTACGGGGATTTGGGAGGCGAGCCGGGCGCCGCCGAGCCCGCACCGGGGCTGGCACGGAACGCGCCGCGCAGATGGCCGCGGCACTTGGTCTCGGCGGCCTGGAACTTCGGGCTGCTGGTGTCCAGGCCCTTGCTGCTGAACACCGGACCGCTGCCCGAGGTGTTCGGGGCGGGAACGCTCACGCCGTTTTCACGCATGCAGGCTGCGAACTGCGCAAGTGCTCGCTTCCCTGCGGTGCTCGTCAGGAACCCGCCGCGGCCGCCGAAACCTTTCGGGGAGATCCTGAAGCCGCACTTCTTGACGATCGCCTGATACTGCGCGGGCGTCATCCCCTTCGGCAGATGAAGCCCCGGGATAGCGCCCGCCGAGCCGGGCGATCGCCGCTGCCCCGGCTTGGGCCGCGGGGGCAGCGTGACCCCGTTCTTGCTCAAACATGCGCGGATCGCGGCAAAGCGGGCGGCGACGCTCGTCGAGGAGGTGCCGCTGAGGCCCGGGCGGGTAGCTGTCGCCGACGAGCTCGCGCTTGTCGAGGAGGAGCTCTTGGAGGAGCTCCCGCAGGCCGCGAGCGCGACGCTGGCAAGCAGCACCACGAACAGGGCGACTGCCGTCGAAAGGTGTCTGTGACTGGTTGATCGAAGCATTGAACTCCTTCTCGATGATCGTCCATGCGGACTCACCGTGCCTCTCGGCGGACAGCGGGTGCGCAGGATAGCGGTTGATTTGGTCGGCTATGACTCCCGGGTTGCGCGTCGGCTCAGCCGCCGCCGAACAGCGCCGGTCCACCGCCAGCGGCGCCCGACGAAGCGGCCGCCTCACGACCCGTGTCGCCAAACAGCGCGCCGAGACCTGCGCCGAGCGAGCCAACGCGGATCGATTCCGCGCTCACGGAGCCGTTCGAGGCACTCGCGCCCGTGACCGTCACGGTTTCGCCGGGGTGGATGCCCTTTACGCTCGCCTGCACGGTCTTCGTGACGCTCGTGGCCGGCGAGGTTCCGACCTTGACGGTGTTGCCTTCGGACTCGTCGACGTACAGCGTGCTTCCTTGCAGGTAGGCCACCTGGCCAGACACCGGCCTGCCGGACCCGCTGCGGAGGCCGGGAAGTTCGCGAGCGCCACTGTCTGCTCCGCTCGCGGTGCTGCCCGACGCACCCGCGCGGAGCGCCGCCAGCCGCGAGACGACGTTCGCCGTGCCGCTGGGTGAGGCGCTGGAAGACGACACCTGGCCCTTCTCCACGAGCACACCACCGATGAACCCGCAGGCCGTCAACAACACCCCCAGCAGGGCAAGTGGGGCTGGGCTGAGAAGCCGCCGACGCGGTCGTGGGGGTAGCTCCTCCGGTGGCTCCAGCCAGTCGTCGTCTTGCTCGAGCTGTGAGTACGCCGAAGCCTCCTGCTCCTGGCCGGCTGAGAACTGCTCGGTCGTCGTCTGTTCGTGGGGCATCGCGGGCTCCTCTTGGGGGGAAGGTTGCTCACTCAAAGCGCAGCGCCTCGATCGGTTTGAGGGTGGCGGCGTGAGCAGCCGGATAGGTGCCGAAGAACAGGCCCGAGGCGGCAGCCGCAGCGAAGGCGAGAAAGATCGAGTAGGTGGCTATCTCGGGTTGCACGCCGGCGATCTTGAACTGGCTGCCGAGGATTCCGACGAGCACACCGGTCACACCTCCGATCAGGGAGACAAGTAGCGCCTCCGTCAGGAACTGGGTGAGGATGTCGCTGCGTCTGGCGCCGATCGCCTTGCGGATGCCGATCTCGCGTGTGCGCTCGGTGACGCTGACGAGCATGATGTTCATCACGCCGATCCCGCCGACGAGCAGCGAGATCGCGGCGACCTCTCCGAGCAGCGTGGTAAACACGCTGCTGGTCGAGCTGGACGTCGACAGCAGCGAGCCCTGGTTGAGTACCTCGAAGCCAGGTTCGGAGGTGTTCGTGATCTTGTGGCGTTCCTCGATTATCGAGGTCACCTGGGCTTCGGCGGCGTCGAGCGTGGATTCGGATCTTGCCTCCACGGTGATCGAGTCGATCGGCCCGTAGCCGGTGAGCGAGTCCTGCACGGTCGAGAGCGGCGCCATCACCACGTCGTCCTCGTTGGTCGCGCCGTTGGTCCCCTTTGGGGCGAGCACGCCGACGACTTCGAAGTTGCTGCCGTTCACCTTGATGTTCTGACCGACGGCGCTGGCACCGGCGAACAGTTCCTGCACGACCGTCTGTCCGATCACCGCCACGCGTCGATGGTGGGCAACGTCGGCGGATGTGAACGGGCTGCCCTGCTGGAGCTTGTAGTTGTGGGCCGTGATGTATGAGGGGGTCGTACCGACGAAGGACGACGGTTCGTAGCTCGTGGCGCCGTCGACGAGCGTCACTTCGCGGGCATCCACGACGGGCGAGGCGCTCTGGACATCCGGTGCGTTGCCCGGCTGCTCAAGCGCTTCGGCGTCCTGCTTGGTGAGCGAGACGGTGCTTGAGCCCGAGGTGCGCAGGCCGCCCCGCCCGGCGCCGGACATCACCAGGAGCACGTTGGTTCCGAGCGCCTGGATCTGGGACCTGACCACGTTGGAGGAGCCGTTGCCGACGGCGATCAGCACGATCACGGAGGCGACCCCGATCGTCATCCCGAGGATCGTCAGGCTTGAGCGGAGCTTGTTCGTCGTGATCCCGCTCCACGCGATGCGCAAGGTCTCCCGGCCGATCATCGATCTGCCCCGGCGGCGATGCTGTGGTCGGAGCGGCCGTGGGGTGGCTTTTGGCGGCGCGGCGACGGTGGCCGGTCGAGCACCGCGCGAGCCCGCTCGTCGGCCACGATCTGACCGTCGCTCAAGCGGATCACCCGCTTGGCCTGCGCGGCGACATCGGGCTCGTGCGTGATCAGCACCAGCGTGCGTCCCTCTTCGTTCAGACGCGCGAAGATCCGTAGGACCTCTTCGGTGGAGCGCGAGTCGAGGTTGCCTGTCGGCTCATCCGCGAGCACCAGCGCGGGGTTGGTGACGATCGCGCGCGCGATCGCGACGCGTTGCTGCTGTCCGCCGGATAGCTCGGCCGGCTGATGATTCAGGCGATGGCCCATGCCGACCGAGCGCAGCGCCCGCTCGGCGCGCTGCCGGCGCGCGGCGCCGCGCAGCCCCGCATACGCCAGCGGTAGCTCGACGTTCACGAGCGCACTTGTACGCGCGACGAGGTTGAAGCTCTGGAACACGAAGCCGATCTTGCGGTTCCGCAGGTCGGCGAGTTCGTCTTCGTCCATCCGCCCGGTGTCGACGCCGTCGATCAGGTAGCGGCCGCCCGTCGGCGTGTCCAGACACCCGAGAATGTTCATCAGCGTGCTCTTGCCGCTCCCCGAGCTGCCCATGATGGCCACCAGATCGCCGCTGTCGATGCGCAGCGAGACGCTGCGCAATGCGTGCACACGGATCTGGCCGAGCTCGAACGTCTTCGTGACCTGCTGCACCTGGATCATCGGCGGTGCGCGCATCAGCCGCCACCCCGGAAGAAGGTGCCCGCTGGCAGGGCTGCACCGCCGCCCGTGCCTCCGCCGCCACCGAGAGCGCCGGCCCCCAGGCCGCCTCTGCCGAGGCGACTGCTGAGCCGCGAGGTGATGCTGGCTCCGCTGCTGCTGGCCGCCGGCAGCACGACCGTTTCGCCGGCCGTTAGGCCACTGAGGATGATCGTTGAGCTGTCGCCTGCCAGCCCCGTGACTACCGGTCTGCGCACTTGGGAGCTTCCCCGTGCAACTGTGACCGTGCCGTTCGTGATCGCGCTGGTGGGCACATTCATCCCTTCCGCTTGCTTGACGACGACTTCCGCGGTCGCGCTCATCCCCGGCTTCAGACCCGCATCCATCTGGTCGAGCTGGAAGGTCACGTCATAGCTGACCACGCCGCTGTCGCTCGTGGCGAGGATCGCGACTTCGCGAACGTGAGCGGCGACCTTGCGGCCGCTGAGCGCTTCGATCGTCACGGTCGCGATCTGACCGGTTTTCACGTTGCCGATTTCCGACTCGCTGAGCGCTACGACGAGTTGCATCGAGCTGAGGTCGCTGAGTACGGCAAACGACGAGTCCGACGAGTCCGACGAGCTCGACGAGACGCCTGACGAGGCGCCCGTGCGCGAGCTCGACGAGGCGTCGCCGCCCGCCGTGGCTGCTCCCGACCCCGACCCGCTTGAAGAGGTTGCGCTGCTCGACGCTCGGGTCGTGCCGCTGGCCGACACCACTTCACCAACCTGGCCGGAGAGCGAAGCGATCGTGCCACTCTCCGGTGCGTACAGTCGCGTGTTCTCGACGGCCTGCTGATCGCTCTGCACGGTGAGCCTGTCGCTGCGCACGGTCGCTCGCGCAGAGGCCAAATTGGCTTCGCGCGTGGCCTCGCTCACGCTCGAGCTCGAGGAGGATGAGCCGGAGTTCGATTCCGTCGCTTCGCGTTCCTGCGAGCCCGTCGTAGTTTTGCCGGCGCCGGTGCCGGCGCCGGCGCCGGCGTGGGTTGTGGGCTTCTTCGCGGCCGGGGTGCGCGTCGAGCCTGAATCGCCGACCGAGGCTGCTGCTGCTGCTGCTGCTGCTGCGCTTGCCGCCCCGGAGCCGCCCGGGCTCTGGCTCGATGAGGTGGCGCCGCCGGATTCTTCCTCCGTCGCCAGGTTGGCTTCGGCGGACTGGAGCGCCGCCTTGGACTGTTCGAGCGTCACTTCCGCGCTCTGCGGGTCGAGCGAGGCGAGCAGTTGTCCCTGGACGACCTGCTCGCCCTGGGATACGTAGATATGTGTGACCGTGCCGCTGGTCTTGAACCCGAGGTTCAGCTGGTTGGCGGCCTGCAGGTTGCCGCTTCCGGAGACGGTCGATTGCACGACCCCTCGGGAGACGGTGGCGGTGCGCGTGACGGCCGGCTGGCTGCCGGCCGCGGGACCGACGATCAGGATGGCCACCGCGACGGCACCGGCGCATAGAGCGCCCAGTGCGTACACGAGCCAGGTTGCTCTTGTGCGTTCTGGCATTTCGTTCACACAGATAGTCAGCCGGCCCTCTAAGAGAGGGCGAAGAAAGGCTGCAAGCGGGGATAAATTCGGGCTACAGCCGCCCCGCGTGGTCGTCCAGCACCGCTTTGATGGTCTGCAATGATCCGCCCGATGGCCACCTACGGCGGTATCGACCTCGGCGGGACCAAGGTCCAGGCGGCAATTCTCGACGAGCGCTACCAGGCGCTCGGCTCGGCCCGCCGGGCAACGCCGACGAGCGGCGGACCGCAGGACGTCGTGGCGGAGATGGCAGGGGCCCTGCGCGATGCTTGCGAGGAGGCAGGCGTCGAGACGGCGGCGCTCGCCGGGGTAGGGGTCGGATCGCCCGGCACGATCGACGCGGGCAGTGTCACCAGCGCTCGCAACCTGCCGGGCTGGGAGGGCACGTTCCCGGTTGCCGCGACGCTCGAAAGTGCGCTCGGCTGCAAGGTGGCCGTAGGCAAAGACGTCGGCGTCGCGACGGAGGCCGAGTTCAGGCTCGGCGCCGGGCGGCCATACAAGTCTGTGTTGGGCGTCTTCTGGGGTACCGGCGTGGGGGGTGGCCTGATTCTCGACGGCAAGCCGTGGACGGGGCGCGGCGGTGCGGGCGAGATTGGGCACGTCGTGGTGGAGATCGACGGGGCGCGCTGCACATGCGGGCGGCGTGGATGCATGGAGGCCTACGCAGGGCGAGCGGCGATGGAGCGACACGTGCGCAAGCTGCACGAGGAGAAGGGCCGCAAGACGGACCTGTTCAAGCTGATGAAGCAGCACGACCGCACCCGCCTGACGAGTGGCATCTGGGCGCGCGCACTGACGCACGGAGACAAGCTCGCGACAGAGATGCTCGACCGCGCCGTGAGGGCACTCGGGGCGGGGATCGCATCGGCGGTGAACGTGCTTGATGTCGAGGCCGTGATCATCGGCGGCGGGTTGGGGATCCGGCTCGGGGACCGGTACGCGGAGCCGATCGCCGATGCGATGTTGCCGCACCTGTTCGCCGACTCGCGACCGCCGCACGTGCACGTGGCCGCGCTCGGCGACCTCGGCGGGGCGATCGGCGCCGCGCGGCTGATCTCGCGCAGGTCGGCGCGTCGCGCGACGGCCAAACGCTCGCCGACGGCGGGCCGGCCTAAAGGCTCCCGACGGTAACGAGCACGAGCACGACCGACAGGCTGGAGAGCACGACGACGGTCAGCCCGGCCGCGAAGTCGAGCGAGCCGCGGATGCGATGCTCGCCCATCAGCATCGGCGAGCGGGCGAGGCGCCAGATGAAGAACAGGTTGATCGGCAGCAGCACGCCGTTGACGACCTGCACGCCAACCAGCAGCGAGATCACTGGCAAGCCGGGGACGATCGCCACGACCGCGCTGATCGCGATCATCGCGGTGATGATGCCGACGAACACGGGCGCCTCCTTGCGGCGGCGCCCGATGCCCTTCTCGTAGCCGAGCGACTCCGAGACGACGTAGGAGGTTGCGATCGGCAGGATCGCGCACGCGAGCAGGCTCGCGCCGAGCAGGCCGATCCCGAACAGCGCCTCGGCGAAGCGCCCGGCGAATGGCGTAAGCGCGCGCGCTGCATCAGCGGCGGTGCTGATTTCGTGGATTCCGTGCGTGTACAGGGTCGCTCCGGTGGCGATCACGATCGAGGCGGCGATCACGTTCGCGAAGACAGCACCGGAGACCGCCTCGCGTTCCTCGCTGCGCAGCTCGTCCTCACGCACGCCGCGCTCGACGACAGCCGACTGCAGGTAGAGCTGCATGTACGGGGTGATCGTCGTCCCGATCGTCGCGATCAGCAGCAGCAGGTAGGCGGAGTTGTCCTGGACGTGGGGCACGACGAGGCCTTTCGCGACTTCGCCCCAGTCGGGATGGGCGAGGATCGCGGCGATCGGATAGGCGAAGAACGGGATCGTGAACCAGATGAAGATCCGCTCGGCCGACCGGTAGGAGCCACGCACGATCACCAGCCAGATGCCGACGGCGGCGATCGGCACCGACACCTGCGCCGGGATCCCGGCGAGGCTGAGAGCGGCGCCGGTGCCGACGAAGTCCGCGATGCAGATGCCCAGGTTGGCGATCAGCACGGCGCTCGTCGCGAGCACCGACCAGCGAATCCCGTATTCCTCGCGCACGAGCTCCGCGAGGCCCTTGCCGGTCACCACTCCCATGCGCGCCGCGAGCATCTGCACGATCGCGAGCGAGACGGTGATCAGCAGGATCGTCCACAGCAGCTCGTAGCCGTACTTGGCGCCGACCGCCGAGTATGTGGCGACGCCGCCGGCGTCGTTGCCGGCGTTCGCCGCGATCAGACCCGGTCCGAGCAGACCGAGGATGACGATCAGGCGTGTGCGACGAGAGCTAAGCCGGGCAGGCAGACGCGGTCTGCCACGAGTGGCCGACCGGATCCGGCGCATGACGGACGGTACTCGGACCGCCATCCAATTTCCCGCTTGGCAAGCTCACGGCGGCCAGTCTAGTCAGTCCTCGCCGAGGAGCCCGAACCGCCGACGCCAGCCGCGCGGCAGCATTGCCTCGAGCACGTCATCGACGGTCACCACCCCGACCATCTGCCTGTCCTCGTCGATCACGGGGATCGCGGTCAGGTTGTAGTCGGCCATCAGTCGTGCGACCTCCTCGAAGGACGCATCAGGCGTTAGGCACGGGACTTCGTGCCTGATCTCATCCTGCAGCCGTCGGTTGGGATCCGCGCGGACCAGCGCTGCGACCGGAACGCTGCCCGTCGGCGCGCCGTCGGGGGAGCGGACGAACACTCCCGTCAGCAACTCGGGTGCGATCGTGCTGCGCTGCACCGCGCGCAGCGCATCGCCGGTGGAGGTGCTGCCGGAGAGCAGCACGAAGTCGGGGCTCATCAGCCCGCCGGCCTCCGCCGGGTCATAGCCGAGCAGCGCCCTTACCTTGACGCGGTGGCTGACCGGCAGCAGCGCCAGGATCGGCTCACGTCGCTCCTCGTCGAGCTCACCGACGATGTCGGCGGCGTCGTCGGGGGCCATCCGCGCGAGGATCTCCGCGATCTGAGTGTCGGGCCGGCTCTCGAGGAACTCGCGCTGGTGATGGTCGTCGAGCTCCTCGAACACGTCGGCCTCGAGCTCGCGGTCGTCGTCGCCCACCGCCTGGATGATCTCCTCGCCCTCGCGCCGCGATGCAGCCTCGACAAGATCGGCGATCTGCGCCGGATGCAGCTTTGCGAGCTTGGGGTGGGGAACACGCAGACGCACGGTCGGGACGTGGCCGACGAATGGCTCGACGCCGGCCCAGTCGAGGAATTCGCCGGTCGAGATGTGCGCGCCGATGCCCTTCGGCAGCAGCCGGCGCAGGCCGCCGCGCGGGCCGGTGTCGACGCCGACGACGCGCCAGGCACCCGCGATCAGCGCGAGCTCGATCTCGTTGGCGCGCACCAGGCGGGCGCCCTCGACGTTGATCAGCTGCCGGTCCAGCAGATCGCGCCTCAGCAGCACCTCCTCGGGCCGGCGCTCGAAATGACGCAGGTCGAGCTTGGCCTTGCGCAGCTCGACGCCGTTCGCCGCGATCTCTGAGACGCGGTCCATGCCCACGAACGAGGCGCGCCCGGCGACCGTCGCGAGCACGCCCGTGATCGGCGGATAGCCGGCCCCGCCGAGACGGACGATCAGGTCTTTGACCTTGCCGAGGCGCTCCCCGTCAGAGTCGCGCAGCGGGCTGCCGACGACTGCTGACAGGTGCAGGATCGGCGGCGCGGGGGTCGCGGGTGCGCTCACGCGTTGAATCGTACGCGAGGCTCCCCTCTATCTTGGGCGACGGTGCTCCCGTTCTGGATATCGATCGCACTGCTCTCGCTCGTCCAGGGTCTGCTGGTGGCGATGCCGTGCGCGCTGCATGGGGGTCTGTCCGCGCGCCTGGGATCGCGACGCTGGGCGGCTGTTCCGCCGCTGTCGGTGATCGTCTTCGTGCTCGTCACGCGCGAGGCGGAACGAACGAGCGCGCAGGGACTGACCTACCTCGCGCTGGGGGCCGTGCCGCTGCTCGCGGCGCTCGCGCTGGGCTGGCTCTCGCGCTGCGCGCGGCCGCTGCGCGCGCTGTTGGTGCTACCGCTGTTCGTGCTCGCGTGGGCCGATCGAGTGGGGCTGGCGGGCCAGGCTGCCGCGCTGGTGCTGTCGGGGCTCAGCTGTGTCGCGCTCGGCGTCCTGCTCGCGACCGTCACGCCGCCTCGCTGGCTCGCCGCGGGGATAATCGCGATGGCCCTCGCGGACGCCGCGCTCGTGATCTCCGATCTGCTGCAGCGGCCGAACAGCGCGCTCAACGCGGCGCATCCGGCGGCCGGCCTGCCGAGGCTGCAGAGTGCAGTGCTCGGCTCGGCGCTGATGGGCTACGGAGACCTGTTCATCGCCGGCGTCCTCGGCGGCCTGCTCGCGGCTACCGTCGGACGCTCGGTGCAGCTGCGCGCCGCAGCGCTGACCGCGCTGCTGGCGATCGGATTCGACATGCTGTTCTTCTTTGTGGACGAGCTGCCCGCGACGGTTCCGGTTGCGCTCGCGCTCGTCCTGGTGCTGATCAGGTACCGGCTGAGATCCGCGCTCCGGCCTGGAGATCCTGCGGCTCGTCCGCTCGACCCAGGAGCTGTTCGCCGGGGGCGGGCTCCGGTCGCGCGGTGATCGCTCGTGCGGTGATCTCGACGGCGACCGGCGCGAGCACCTCGCGTTCGGATGCCGCGCCGGCCTGCTCGATCCGTCGGACCTGGGGCATCACGCGGTGGTCGAACGAGCCGACCGACTCGTTGTACGCGGACACCGCCGAGTCGAGCTGACGGCCGACCTTCGACAGCGGTTCCACAAAGCGCCCGAGCCGACTGTGCAGCTCCCGCGCCGACTCGGCGATGTCACGTGCCGAACGCGCGATCAGCTCCTGGCGCCAGCCGTAGTGCACCGCCCACAGCAGGCCGATCAACGTCGTCGGTGTGGCCATCAGCACCTGCTGCTGGACGCCATACTCGATCAGCGCGGGATCCTGGGCGAGTGCAGCCTGGTAGATCCCGTCGGAGGGAACGAACATCACGACGAACTCGGGCGTGGAATCGAACTGGCGCTGGTAGCCCTTGGATGCGAGTTTGGCGATGTGCTCGCGGGTTTGCCTGGCGTGGCGCGCGACATGCAGCTCGCGCTGCGGGTCCTCCTCGGATGCCTCCAGCGCAGACAGGTATGCATCCAGAGGGACCTTGGAGTCGACGACCACGAGCTTCCCGCCCGGCAGCCGCACGAGCATGTCGGGACGCAGCGTCCCCTCGCTCGTCTGGATCGTGCTCTGCTCGACGAAGTCGCAGTGCGCGACCATGCCGGCCATCTCCACGACGTTGCGAAGTTGGATCTCACCCCACGAGCCGCGGGTGGCGGGGCGCTTCAACGCGGTCGCGAGGTTGCCGGCCTCTTGGCGCAATGTGCCGACGCCCTCGCTCAGTTGACGCACCATCTGCGCCAGCTCGCCCTGGCCCTGTCGGCGCTCGCGCTCGAGGCGTCCGATCTCGCTCTCCATCCTGCCGAGCTTCTCCGCGACTGGGGTGACGATCCCCTTGATCTCCTCCGTTCGCGTCGCCATCTCACCGGCAGCGCGCTCCTGCTCGGCACGGCGTGCCTGCTCGAGCCGCTCGGCGAGCGAGTCGCCGGTCTGGCGCAGCACGTCCAGCGAGATCGCCTTCAGCTCATCGTGCAGGCGCTCTCGATCGCGCTCGCGGCGCCCGCGTCCTCCCAACGCCGCGGCGAACGCGGCGCCGAGCAGCACTCCGATTATCAGCAGCAGAACAGGCATCGCGATCTATCAAGATGGCACCGGCTTCGGACGTCGCTCCAGTCGGCGGCGTGGCCGACCCGCGGACAGGTTGCGAGCGACCGGTCGGCTGCCGGTTCGTGACGTTTCCCGGCTTTGGCACGCCACTAACCACGTCGCGCCGGCGCGGGTACCGTTTGACACGAAGACACGCAAGGAGTACGGTTGCGTTTCCCGCCAGCAACTCTGGGGGGCTGCTCGTGGAGGGCAATTACCAAATAGGGGCTGCGCCGCTGGGGTCTTCTCTATCAGCCGGCCCGTCGTGCAACGAGGAGGATGGAAATGAAAGCCATGAATGGCTTCAGAGCGTCGACGCGGCGTAGCAAGCGTCTGCTCGGATGCATAGCTGCGCTTGTGGCGCTGAGCGCGATGATGATCGCGCCGTCGTTCGCGAGCGCGATGAAACCCAAACCGGTCAAGGCGACCTATGTGGGACTCGGGGATTCGCTGGCGTTCGGCTACTCCCAGGAACTTTTCAACAACAACAAAAAAACGTTCGAGAACCCATCTGGGTTCGAAGACGGCTACGTCACCGTTTACCACAATCTGATCAATGGGAATGGCAAGACGCAGTTGGTCAACTACGGGTGTCCGGGTGAGACGACCGAGTCGCTGATTGGCAACAACGTGGCTTTCATTGAAGAACTGAACACCAAAGCCGGACGTCGGATCAACGAGCCGATCACCGGTGAATCGCCGTGTGCGTATCACAAAAGCGGCCTCCCGCTGCACAACGAATACGGCGGGAAATCGCAGCTTGAAGCGACGCTCGCCACGATCGCAGCCGACAAATCCGCCGGCAAGCCCGTGAAGACGATCTCGCTCGACATCGGCGCCAACGACGAGCTCCACGCGATCGGCAAAGCCGAAGCCGAAGCGAAACAGAAAGTGGAAGCGGAAGTTACCGCGATCGTCCACAACCTGGTCTTCGAACACATCGAGGCCGAAGTCGGCAAAGAAGCCAAAAAACAGGTCGAAGCGTACGTAGTCGAACAGGTAATTCCGCAGGCGTTCGCAGAAACCGGCGGCCTAGAACCGGCATTCGTAGAAGCGATTGCGAAAGACGCTGGGGAATACTTCGCGACGCACGCCGAAGAACTCGAAGCTCTCGGCGCGCAGTTCGGCAACGAAGATCTGGGTAAATACCCGGCCGAACACGCGGCGGAACTCGAAGCCTACGGCCTTGAACAGGCTGGGAAATATGCGGCAGCTCACGCGGCCGCACTGAAAGCGCTCGGCGAAAAATACGCGTTCGAACTGATCAAAGCCGGTATCCCGGCGCTGTATGCTCAGATCGACACGAACGTGATTGGCATCATCACCGCGATCCATGACGCTGGATTCAAGGGCACCGTGATCTTCGTCGGTACCTACAACGCGTATGGTCGGGTCGGTTTCGTCTCGACAGGACATAAAGAACTCGAGCCTGGGTTCAACGCGCTGCTCGCCCAGCTGGTCACGCTCGAGGAATCCACGTTCACCAAACACGTACTCAAGACGAAGGTGTGTTACTCGAACATGCAGGCGCTCTTCAACCCGGCGTCTGTGACCGACACGCTGGCAAATGAGGAACTGGAAGAAAAACAGATGGCTGAATGGACGAACATGGCGAACTTCAACGTGTTCGAAGGCAAAACGTTCGGTCAGCCTGGTGCTGACGGGCCGGACATCCACGCGACCCCTCTGGGTTACGAAAAGATGGCCGGAGCGATGCACGCGAAGTGCGGCTGATCAACCCACTGATCCCCTGCTAGGGGTGGATAACAAGCTCGGGGAGCGCGGCCGGTTCGGCCGCGCTCCCCGTAGGGCTTGCAGAGTCCGGCGCCGCGCTAAGGGTCCAGATGCCGGGCGGCCTGTTCGAGGATCCCGAGCATCGCCGGCGCGGCCGGTACCAGCCGCGCGCCGGCAGGCGCTGCCGCGATCACCTGGCGCACCGGCGGAGCGGGGGAGAGCGAGCGGATAGCGATGTCCTCGCGCACGACCGACAGCGCGAGCTGGGGGATCAGCGCAACCCCGACCCCCGCCGCGACAAGGCCCTGAACGGTCTGGTAGTCGTCGCTCTCGAATGCCACGTTGGGCTCGAAGCCCGCCGCATGACAGCTGCGCACGACGTGGCGCGCGCACGGGCTCGAGCGCGAGGTCTGTACCCAGGCATCCCCTTCGAGGTCCCCGAGGCGGATCTGCTGCCTGCCTGCGAGCGGGTGCTCCTTGGGCAGCGCGAGGTGCATCGGGTCCTCGAGCAACTCCGTGCGCGTCATGTCCTCCGACAGCGGCGTCTCGCCGGCGAACTCGAACAGCAGCGCGAGGTCGAGCTCGCCAGCGCGCAACCGCGGAACGATCTCCTCAGGCTCGCCCTCGGCCAGCGTCAGCTCGACGTCCGGGTAGGAGGCTCGAAACGCCGCGATCGCCACCGGCAGCAGCGTCGCGCCGGCGGTCGGGAAGGACGCCACCCGGAGCCGTCCGCCGCGCAGGCCGGCGATCGCCGCGAGCGACGCCTCGGCTGCCTCGAGCCGCGCGAGGATCCCCTCCGCGTGCCCGACGAGCGTCTGTCCGGCCGCCGTCAGGGTGACCCCACGCGGGTGACGCTCCAGCAGCTTCATCCCCGTCTCGGCCTCCAGCGCGGCGATCTGCTGGGAGACCGCCGACTGGGTGTATGAGAGGGCGGTCGCAGCGGCTGAGAACGAGCCGCGATAAGCGACCTCCTTCAGGACTCGCAAACGACCCACATTAAGCATAAGTGCAGCTTACAGTAGCAATCAAAAGAATCACTTGAACTGATGGCAGGAGGGTGCCACGATGATGCAGAACCCAACGACAAGTCCAAACCGGCCGACAACGGCCAGCACACGAAAGAGAGCTTCAAATGTCCGCCAAGATCATCGTTTCTTACGACGGAACCGCAAACGAGCAGGACGCGATCGCGCTTGGCCGGCTGCTGGCCGGCGCCGGCGGCGAGGTGTCATTGGCCTATGTACGTCACACGCCCGAGACCGACAGCGTGCGCGAGGAGATCGCGCAGGCCGAGGCACAGAGCATCCTCGACCAGGGTGTGGAGCTGCTCGGCAACCCGAACGCCAAGCGCCACGTCGTCACCGACCGCTCGACGCCCCAGGGACTCGCCGCCCTCGCCGAGCGCGAGGGAGCCGACGTGATCGTCTTCTGCTCAGACTCGCACACGGCCAAGGGCCACGTAGCGGTCGGCAACTCCGCGCAGCGTCTGCTCGAGGGCGGCCGCACGGCGATCGCGGTCGCGCCGGTCGACCTCGCCGAGCACCTCCAGAGCAACGCCGTCAAGCAGGTGGTAGCCGTCGGCGATGCCGACGGGGGTGCCCGTGAGACCGCAGAGGCGCTCGCCAGCGCACTCGGCGCGAGCGTCGCTCCGGTCGCCAACGAGCAGGCAGACCTGCTGGTCATCGACTCACGTCCCGACACCGAGGCAGGGCGTGTCTCGCTCAGCTCCTCCGCCGCTCATCTGATCGAGACGGCGACCTCGCCGGTGCTCGTGGTGCCCCGCGGCGGCAGACTGGCTTTCGCCGGCTCGACCGCCGGGATCGCCGCCGCGTAGCGACAGGATCTCACCGCAGTACACGCACATCGGCGCGACCGGACGTCAGCAAATCGTCCGGTTGCGCCGCACGCGTGCCAGCCCGTAGCGCGCCAGCGCCACTGCGAAGTCCAGAGTCCCGCCGAGCAGGTGGCCCGCGGGACCCGTCCATAGCCACGCCTCCAAGCGCCGGTACGGCTGTCGACTCGGTCGTGCCCTCATCGGGCTGCACGGTATCGTGGCGAACATGCCGGCCGCCACCCTGAAGACAACCCTGACCGAGCTGGGCGACTCTCGCGTGCGCCTACAGGTACAGGTGCCGCCCGGCGAGGTTGAGGGACGGCTGGAGCGCAAGGCGAAACAGCTTGGGCGGGAGCTGAAGCTCCCCGGCTTTCGTCGTGGCAAGGTGCCGGTGCCGCTGGTGATCCAGCGCATCGGCCGTGAGGCGGTGTTGGAGGAGGCCGTCCGCGACACCCTGTCGAGCTGGTACTCCGATGCGATCGCCACAGCGGGCATCGTGCCGGTCGGCGACCCGCAGCTCGATCTCGGCGAGCTGCCGCCGCAGGGCGAGGCGCTCGAGTTCTCGATCGAGATCGGCGTGCTGCCAACGGCCGAGCTGGGCAGCTACAAAGGGCTCGAGGTCGCTCGTCGCGAGCCCGAGGTCGCCGCTGAGCAGATCGAGCAGGAGATCGAGGCGGCGCGCGAGCGCCTGGCGCGACTGGAGACCGCCGATCGCCCGGCTGCGCCCGGGGACTTCGTTGTGGTCGACTACGTGGGCTCGCTGGCCCTCGAGCCCGCCGATCGGCAGGCGGACGAGGATGAGCTCCGTTGGGAGCCGTTCGCCGGCGGCGAAGGGCGCGACCAGCTCGTCGAGCTCGGTGGCGGCAACCTGATCCCGGGCTTCGAGGACGCACTGCTGGGGACGAACGCCGGCGACACGCGGACGATCCCGCTGACGTTTCCGGAGGACTACGAAAACCGCGAGCTCGCGGGACGCGACGCGTCGTTCGAGGTGACCGTCAAGGAGGTCAAGCTGAAGGAGCTTCCGGACGTCGACGAGGACTTCGCGACCGACGCCGGCTTCGATGACCTCGACGAGCTGCGCGAGGACATTCGCGGAAGGCTGACGGAGGTCGAGGAGGCCCGAATCGAGACCGAGTTCCGCCAGGCGGCGCTCGACGCCGCGGTAGCTCAGGCGAAGGTCGCGGTAACACCCGAGCTCGTCAAAGCCAGAGCGCGCGAGATGTGGGAGCGGATGCTCCACTCGCTGTCCCATCGCGGAATATCACGCGAGGCCTACCTGCAGATCGTCGGCCGCGAGGAGGCCGACTTGCTCGCCGACATGGACGGCGATGCCGAGCTTGCGCTGCGGCGCGAGGCAGTGATCACAGCGATCGTAGTTGCCGAGGGCATTGCCCCAACCGACGAGGCGCTGCTGCAGGCGCTTGCTCCGACTGCCGAGCGCGAAGGAGTCGAGCCGGACAAGCTGCTCGGCGAACTGCGCAGCGCGGGACGGCTGGAGGAGGCTCGCGAGGACCTTGCTGCACGCGAGGCGATCGCCCTGCTCGCTGACGCCGCCAAGCCGATACCGCCCGAGCAGGCGCAGGCTCGCGAACAGCTGTGGACGCCAGGCTCCGAAGAGCAGGCGGGCGCCGGCGTCGCGGGTGGGTCGGCTGCGCCCGGACGACTATGGACCCCGACCGATCAGGGATCGGGCAGCTAGTCTTCTAAAGGAATCCGGGCGGCGAGGCGAAACAAAGGCGAGGACATGAGCCCACTTGTTCCAATGGTCGTCGAGCAGACCTCGCGAGGCGAGCGCGCGTTCGACATCTACAGCCGTCTGCTCAACGAGCGGATCATCTTCCTCGGCACGCCCGTGGACGATCAGATCGCCAACCTGATCGTCGCGCAGCTGCTGCACCTCGAGTCCGAGGATCCCGAAAAGGACGTTTCGCTGTACATCAACTCGCCGGGCGGTTCCGTCTACGCGGGCCTGGCGATTTACGACACGATGCAGTTCATCAAGCCCGACGTGCAGACGATCTGCGTCGGCATCGCGATGTCGATGGGTGCGCTGCTGCTGGCCGGTGGCGCCGAGGGCAAGCGCATGGCGCTGCCCAACGCCAAGATCCTGATCCACCAGGTCTCCTCGAGCTTCCAGGGCCAGGCGACCGACATCGAGATCCACGCCAGGGAGATCATCGACGTCCGTAGGCGCCTGGACGAGATCATCGCCAAGCACACGCACAAGGATCTCGAGCAGGTCCGCACGGACACCGAGCGCGACTACTTCATGAGCTCCGAGGAGGCCAAGGAGTATGGCATCATCGACCGTGTGATCTCGGAGCACTAGCTGCGAGATCAGGACGGCGTCTGACTCGGGATACCAAGGGATATGGCAAGACCCACAGACTCTAATGAGCAGTTGCTATGCAGCTTCTGCGGCAAGTCCCAGCGGCAGGTCAAGAAGCTGATCGCAGGCCCCGGGGTCTACATCTGCGACGAGTGCATCGACCTCTGCAACGAGATCATCGACGAGGAGCTCTCGGCACCGCCGACGTTCGACATCGAGAACCTGCCCAAGCCGCGCGAGATCTACGAGGTCCTCGACGAGTACGTCGTAGGGCAGGACCCATCCAAGCGCACGCTGTCGGTGGCCGTCTACAACCACTACAAGCGCGTGCAGATGATGATGTCCGGCGACTCGGACATCGAGCTGCAGAAGTCCAACATCCTGCTGCTCGGCCCGACCGGCTGCGGCAAGACGCTACTCGCACAGACGCTCGCACGAATCCTCAACGTCCCGTTCGCGATCGCCGACGCGACCGCGCTGACCGAGGCCGGCTATGTCGGTGAGGACGTCGAGAACATCCTGCTGAAGCTGATCCAGGCTGCCGACTACGACGTTAAGAAGGCTGAAACCGGGATCATCTACATCGACGAGGTCGACAAGATCGCGCGCAAGGCCGACAACCCGTCGATCACCCGCGACGTCTCCGGAGAGGGAGTCCAGCAGGCGCTGCTGAAGATCCTCGAGGGCACGCAGGCCTCGGTTCCGCCCCAGGGAGGGCGCAAGCACCCTCACCAGGAGTTCCTGACGATCGACACGACCAACGTGCTGTTCGTCTGCGGCGGCGCGTTCGCCAACCTCGACAAGGTGATCGAGCGGCGGATCGGGCACAAAGGTGTCGGCTTCGCCGCCGCGATCGAGGCCAAGACCGAGCGTGACACGGGCGAGGTGTTCGAGCACTGCCTGCCCGAGGATCTGATCGAGTATGGGCTGATCCCCGAGTTCATCGGACGTCTGCCGGTGGTTTCGGCTGTGCACCAGCTGACACGCGAGGACCTGGTATCGATTCTTGTCGAGCCGCGCAACGCGCTCGTCAAGCAGTTCCAGCGTTTCTTCTCCTTCGACGGCATCGAGCTGGTGTTCTCGGAGGACTCGCTGACGGCGGTCGCCGAGAAGGGTTTGGAGCGCGAAACCGGAGCACGCGGGCTGCGCTCGATAATCGAGGAAATCCTGCTGGAGGTGCAGTTCGAGCTGCCGTCGCGCCGCGACGTGAAGAAGTGCGTGGTCACGAAGGAGACCGTCGAGAAGGGTCTCACCCCGACGCTGGTCACCGAAGCCGCCCCCGAGGAAGACGATGGCTCGCTGCGCGAGGAGTCCGCCTGATGCTGTCGCGGCGCCACTCCAAGCACGACGACGCCGAGAAGCGGGGCAGGCTGGCGCGCGTCAAGGCGCTACCGTGGGCGGCGATTCTGCAGGGCACCGTGGTCGTCGGGCGGCACTGGCGGGCGCTGTCGGAGAAGGACCGCGCCCGGCTCACCCAGCTCGTGCGCGACTCGCAGGGGCGATTGAGCAACCTCAGCGACAAGGAGCGCACAGAGCTGCGCAAGCTGACGGGCAAGCTCGACATGAAGGGCATCGGTCGCGACCTGTTCCTGCTGTCGCGCAGCCGCCAGCTCAAGCGCAAGCGCCGCCATCGCCGCGCGTCGGCGTGAACCGCCGGGAAGGTCCTTGACCGACCCCCGCTGGACCGAGGCGCAGGCTGAGCGCCGGCTGCGTTCCCTGGAGCTGTTCGGGATGCGCTTCGGGCTGGACCGGATGCGGCGGATGATGACCGTGCTCGGCTCGCCCGAGCGCCGGTTCGACACGATCCACGTCCTCGGCACGAACGGCAAGTCCTCGACGACACGGATGACCGCCACGATCCTCACGCGTCACGGCCTGCGCACGGGCGCCTACACGTCCCCGCACCTCGTCTCCTACCGAGAGCGGGTGCTAGTCGACGGCCGCGAGATCGACGCGGATGACTTCGCGGCCGCGATCGCGCGCGCGTCATGGGCGGCCGAGCGCGTCAACCGCACGCTGGCCGAGGGCGACCACGTCACTCAGTTCGAACTTCTGAGCGCTGCTGCGTTTTGGCATATGGCCGAGCTCGAGCTCGACGTCGCCGTGATCGAGGCCGGTCTCGGCGGGAGATACGACGCGACCAGCGTGATCGACTCGCCGCTGACTGTCCTCACGAACGTCGGCCTCGAGCACACCCGCTGGCTGGGCCCGACGCTCACGGACATCGCCGAGGAGAAGCTCGCGGTCGTCCAGGTGGGGGGGACGCTCGTGCTCGGCCAGGGTCTCGCCGAGCCGGCGCTCGTGGTTGCCGAGCGGGTGGCGAAAGAGCGCGATGCGACGGTCGTCCGCCCGCGCGAGCTGGACTCAGGTCTGCCCGTGTGTGCGCGTGGCGCCTTCCAGCGTTGCAACTTCGCGCTCGCGCGCGCCGCCGCGGAGTCCTACCTGCACGCCTCCGGGATCGAAGTGCACGAGGAGGCTGTGGCGCAGGCCGCTGCCTCGGTCGAGGTGCCCGGACGCCTGCAGCTGATCGAAGCGGACCCGCCGACCGTGCTCGACGGCGCGCACAACCCGGATGCCGTGGCGGCGCTTGTCGAGTCGCTCCCCGACGTCGTCGGGCGGGCCCCGCTCGCGCTGGTGCTGGGGGTGCTCGAGGACAAGGATGCCGCGGCGATGCTCGCGATGCTGCTGCCGGTGTGCGAGCGGGCATGGTTCACGGCTCCTGCGAGCAGCCGCGCGCTGTCGCCCGCTGCGCTTGAGTCCCTGGCGCGTCAGCTCGGCTTCGAGCAGGCGCAATGCGTGCCCGATCCCGTGCGGGCACTGGAGCTGGCGCAGGGCTGGGCTCGCGATCGCGGTGGAGCTGTGCTGGCCACCGGGTCGGTGTACCTTGCCGGCGCCCTGCTTGGCCGGGCGGCCGGCTCCGATACTCTGCCGATACCTCGGGCGGATCCCCGGAGCTCTGCGAGATGAACGACGAAGGTCCATCCGTGCTGACGATGATCGGCGCAGTCGCGTTGATCGTTGCGCTGGTGATCCTCGTGTTCTTCGCCGCTGGCTACGGATTCGGCCGGGTGTTTCTCTAAACTCAGCCGGCCGATGCCCCCCATTGCATATTTCGGAATCGAAAGCAGCGGCCTCAATTTGGCCGTCGATCTGCTGATTCTGTTCTTCGTCGTCCTGTACCTCTCGCTGATCTACTGGACCTATGCGGATGCGCGGCGCCGGATCGTCGATCCGATGCTCGTCGGCTGTGCGACCGCGGCGTCGCTATTCCCGTTCGTCGGCACGATCGTCTACATGATCCTGCGCCCACCCGAGTACCTCGAGGACGTGCGCGAGCGCGAGCTGGAGACACAGGCAGCCGAGGCGCGTTTGAATCAGATCGACCAATCTTTGTGCCCCTACTGCGACTATCGCGTGGAGCGCGACTTCATCCGCTGTCCGAGCTGTCTGCGCAAGCTCAAGGAGCCGTGCGTGAGCTGTTCGCGCCCGCTCGATCAAACGTGGACGATCTGTCCTTACTGCGAGGCCGATGTCCCTGGGATCTCCCCGCCCCGCTCGCGACGCCGTCGCACCGCTGCGGCGCGCGAGAAAGAGATCGTCGCGAGTACCTCCGAGGACGGAGAGCCTCCGGCCGAGCCGGTAGCCGCCGAGGAGATGCCCGCGGTGGTCACCGATCCGGCGAGCCTGCCGGCCGATCGCCGGTCCTCGGGCGCCGCTCGTGCCGCGCGTTCCGGCAGGCGCCCGCGCCCGACCTCCTGACCGGCAGCACCTCTAACCAAAGGAACCTATGGACCGAACGCTGATCCTTGTCAAGCCCGACGCCTTCGCCCGCGGACTCAGCGGCGAGATCATCGCCCGCTTCGAGCGCAAGGGCCTGCGGATCGTCGCGCTGCGCCACCTGACCGTCGAGCGAGACCTCGCCGAGCGCCACTACGCCGAGCACGCCGAGCGGCCGTTCTTCGGTGAGCTGGTCGAGTTCATCACCTCCGGTCCGATCCTCGCGATTGTGCTCGAGGGCACCGACGCGGTCAAAGCGGCGCGTCAGCTGATCGGCGCGACGAACCCGCTCGAGGCCGCGACCGGAAGCATCCGCGGAGACTTCGCGATCGAGATGGGCGCCAACATGGTCCACGGCTCGGACTCGCCTGAGTCCGCAGCACGTGAGGCAGCCCTGTTCTTCCCGGAGCAGTAGGGGGAGCGCCGTCGCTGCACGGCTCCCACTTGTCCTGGCATCGGGTTCGCCGCAGCGTCGCGCGTTGCTCGAGCGCCTCGGCGTCCCGTTTACGATCAGGGTCTCGCACGCAAGCGAGCTCGAGCAGGGCGAGGACCCGTCGGCGGTCGCTGTCGAGAACGCGCTGCGCAAGGCCCGCGCGGCCCATCGCCGCGGCACGGCGGAGGCCGTGCTCGGCTGCGACACGATCGTCGTGCTCGACGGCCTGATCTACGGCAAGCCGGCGGACGAGGCAGCGGCCCGCGAGACGCTCGCGGCGCTCGGCGGGCGAACCCACGAAGTGCTCAGCGGCCTCGCGCTGCTGCTCGTGGATCAGCGCTCCGAGGTCACCGAGCGCACCGCTCTGGCGAGCACGTTGGTGACGTTTCGAGCGATCGACGCAGAGCTGCTCGACTGGTACCTGGCCACCGAGGAGTGGCGCGGTCGCTCCGGCGGCTACGCGATCCAGGGCGCCGGCGCGGCGCTCGCGCTGGCGGTGGACGGCGAGGAGGAGAACGTCGTCGGGCTGCCGCTGGCGGCGCTGCGCGAGCTGTATCCCGAGCTGCTTGGATCGTGAGCGGCGTGTCGCGCGGGCGCCGCCTGCGCGACTCCGTGGCGCCGGTGGCGGCGGAGCGCAGGCTGGACGATTCGCCTGCAAATCCGATGGCAGGCCTGTCAGACGTGCGCAAACGTTCGCTAGACTGGCCTCTGGGTACGCCCCGATGAGCGCCGGAAGCTGAAGCGCCGCGAAGACGCGGCGCCAGACCCGATCCGAGCGTGCCCTCTCTCTCTATATGGGCATCTTCAGCTATCTGACAGGGTTCGGCGGCCGTGACATGGCGGTCGACCTGGGAACCGCCAACACACTCGTCTACGTGCGCGGGCGGGGAATCGTGCTGTCCGAGCCGAGCGTTGTGGCGATCGACTCGCGCAGCGGCGAAGTGCACGCGGTCGGGATCGAGGCCAAGCGCATGCTCGGGCGCACGCCGGGGACGATCCAGGCGATCCGTCCGCTGAAGGATGGCGTGATCGCGGACTTCGACGTGACCGAGCAGATGCTCAGGCACTTCATCCAGAAGGTCCACCAGAACCGCTGGGCGCACCCCCGCGTGGTTGTGTGCGTTCCGTCGGGAGTCACAGGTGTGGAGAAGCGCGCGGTCGAGGAGGCGTGCCTGTCGGCTGGTGCGCGGACCGCCTACCTGATCGAGGAGCCGATGGCGGCCGCGATCGGCGCGGGCCTCCCGGTGGGCGAGCCGACCGGCTCGATGGTCGTCGACATCGGCGGCGGCACGTCCGAGGTGGCGGTGATCTCGCTCGGCGGGATCGTGGTCTCACAGTCGATCCGCGTGGGCGGCGATGAGATGGACGAGTCGATCATCAACTACGCCAAGAAGGAGTACAAGCTGCTGATCGGTCAGCAGACCGCCGAGGAGCTGAAGCTCGAGATCGGCTCAGCCTGCCCGATGGCCGAGGAGCTGCAGGCCGAGATCCGCGGCCGCGATATGGTCGCCGGCCTGCCGAAGACGGTCGTGCTGACCAGCGAGGAGATCCGCACCGCGCTCGCGGAACCGCTCAACCAGATCATCGACGCCGTCAAGGAGACGCTCGACCGCACCCCGCCGGAGCTGGCCTCGGACATCATGGACCGCGGGATCATGCTGGCGGGTGGAGGCTCGCTACTACAAGGCCTCGACGAGCGGCTGCGCGAGGAGACCCAGATGCCCGCGCACCTCGCCGAGTCGCCGCTGACGTGCGTCGCCGTCGGCTCCGGGCGCTCGCTGGAGGAGTTCGAGGCGATCCACCGCTCGAACCGCACGTCGCGCAACCGGCGCCGTCGATGAGCGCTGATTGAGTCCCGGCTACCCTCCTCGAGCGGGCCCGCTCGGGCCAGTGGGTTCACCCCGCCCCTCGCGTGGGTAGTCTGTCCGCTTGAACGCTTCGGAAGGTAGTCATCGGTGTACGACAAGACGGTTCGGCGTCGACGAGCGGTACTCGTGCTGCTCGTCGTGCTCTCCCTGCTGCTTCTGACCGCTTACTTCGGCGAGGCCTCCGGCGGTCGCCTGCACGGCGTGCAGCGCGACTTCCTAACGGTCGTCTCGCCGATCCAGAACGGCGCCAACAAGGCGCTGAAGCCGGTTCGGGACCTGTTCGGCTGGTTCGGCGATACGCTGCATGCCAAAAGCCAGCTTGCCGACTCGCTCAAGCAGACCGACAAACTGCGCCGTGAACTGGTCGCCAACCAGGCCGAAAAACGCTCGTACAGACAGCTGCTCGCCCTTTACCACCTCGACCAGCTGGGCGTGGGCAGCTACAGCCCGGTCGCTGCCACGGTCGTCGGAAAAACGCCCAACATCTGGTACTCGACGGTCAACATCGACAAGGGAACGTCCGCCGGCGTACGCGTCAACGACCCGGTCGTCAACGGTGAAGGCCTCGTCGGCAAGGTCGCGGCGGTCGTCTCCGATGGCGCCCAGGTCGATCTGATCACCGACAGCTCGATGGGCGTCTCCGTGCGGATCGGCACGAGCAACGCGACCGGCATCGTCCAGCCGAAGGTCGGCGATCCGAATGACCTGCTGCTGCAGTACCTGCCGGCGAACTCGCAGGCCAACGACGGCGAATACGTCGTCACTTCGGGCACGGTGGCGAGCCCCGACGATTCGCTGTATCCGCCGGGGATCGTGATCGGGCAGGTGACCTCGGTGAACGAAGAAAGCGCTTACAAGTCGGTCAACGTGCGCCCGGTGGCCAACCTGCACGACCTCGACATCGTCCAGGTGCTGAGGACCGGCGCGGGCTCGCGTGCGTCGAGCCTCAGCCGGCTTGCGTCCACCCTGCCCTCGGGCCAGCCGGGCACCACGTCAGGCGAACAGCTCGCATCGACGGGGGGAGAAGGGTGAGGGGCTCGCCGTCCGGATCGCTGCTGCTGCGGCTGGCGGGACTGTCGGTCCTCGTCGTGTTCTTCCAGATCGGGGTCGTCTCCGAGGTGCCCGTGTTCGGCGTCAACGCCGATCTCTCGCCGCTGCTCGTCGCGTTCGTCGGGTTGCTGTGCGGCTCGACGCTCGGCGCGACCAGCGGCTTCGCCGTGGGCCTGCTCGTCGACCTGGCGCTGCTGCAGACGCTCGGGCTGACCTCGTTGATCTTCACGCTGATCGGCTACGGCTGCGGGCGGCTGCGTGAGCTGCGCGATCCGCAGGCCGCGCTGACGCCGCTGCTCGTCGGTGCCGCGGCCTCTGCGGTCTCGCTCGTGGGCTATTCGCTGATGGAGTTCATGCTCGGCGTCGACGCGCCGATCAGCTTCGAACTGCTGCGCCAGATCGTGCTCGGGGTTGTCGTAAACACGATCGTCGCACTGCCGATGTGGGCGATCGTTCGTCGCACGCTCGAGGGCGCGCTGCCGGAGGACCCGCGCCGTCGCCGCACGCGGCGCGCGTACACGACCGGCGGTTTGAGCCCGCTGTCGCGCCCATGACCGCGATCGAACGCGGGCGCGGCGGGGATCCGCACATCCCGGTCTCGCCGCAGCTGGCCGTGCGTGTGGCGATCATCGGCGGCGTCGCGATGGTGATCTTCGGCGTGATCTTCTTCCGCCTGTGGTACCTGCAGGTGCTCTCGCGCGAACAGTACGTCGCCCAGGCGAACGCCAATCGCGTGCGCGACCTTCCGATCCCGGCCCCGCGCGGGCAGATCCTCGACCGCGAAGGCCAGCCGATCGTCTCCAGCAAGACGACCAACGCAGTCCAGATCGTGCCGTCGGCGCTCCCGCCCGCGGGCGCGCCGCGGCTGGCGCTCTACCGTCGCCTGGGAGCGCTGCTGCAGCTCAGCCCGGCGCGAATCGAGGCGCTGGTCGTGCGCGGGCGCTCGGCCGTGCCGTACGCGCCGGTGACGATCAAGACGGACGCCGGCCCGGGCGTCCTGACCGTGCTCGGAGAGCGGCAGAGCGAATATCCCGGCGTAGAGCAGGAGCCGGTGTCGATCCGCGCCTACCCGTATGGCGACATGGCCGCCCAAGCGCTCGGCTACGTCGGGCAGGTCTCCGAACCGGAGCTCAAGCTGCACGCGTTCCGTGGGGTGAGCGCTGGGACGATCGTCGGCCAGGAAGGCCTCGAGTACTACTACGACCGCTACCTGCGCGGGCGCACGGGCGTTCAACGCGTGGGCGTCAACGCGTCCGGCTATCCGGTCCCCAGCAAGCTCGCGCCGACGCCGCCCAAGGCGGGGCTCAGCCTGAAGGTCACGCTCGATGCGGGGCTGCAGAAAGAGAGCGAAAAAGCGCTGCTGCAGGGCATCGAACAGGCGCGCGCCGGTGGCAAACCGGCGGTCGCGGGGGCATTCGTGGCGCTCGATCCGCGCAACGGGCAGGTGCTCGCGATCGGCTCCTCGCCCACGTTCGACCCGAATAAGTTCGCCAAACCACTGACCCAGCACGAATACTCTGCGCTTGAGGGCAGCGGCTCGGCCAGCGGCCCGCTGACCGACCGGGCGGTCAACGGCGCCTACCCGACCGGCTCGACGTTCAAGCCGATCACTGCGATGGCAGCGCTCGAAGCGGGCGTGATCACGCCGTCGGAGGGACTCGGCGCGGGGCAGTGCATCTACGTCTCCACGGAGCCGTTCTGCAACGCCGGCCACGCCGAATACGGCGCCGTCGGCCTGGTCGACGCGCTGAAGGTCTCCTCGGACACCTACTTCTTCGAAGTCGGCGAGCTGTCCAACCCACATGGCAGCGTAATTCAGCAAGAGGCGAGCAAGCTGGGGATCGGCCACCCGACCGGGATCGACCTGCCGAGCGAGCTCCACGGGGTCGTCCCGGACGCCAAGTGGCGCGCCAAGCAGAACGCCGAAGAACTGCATTGCCGGCACCGCACTCACCGCTCTTCGTGCGGCATCGTCAGCGAAATCCGACCGTGGAGCGTCGGTGACGACATGCATCTTGCCGTCGGCCAGGGCGACCTGCTGACCGACCCGCTGCAGATGGCGGTCGCCTACTCGACACTGGCCAACGCGTACATGAACGGTGGCGAAGGTACGGTCGTAACCCCGCACATCGGTATGGAGATCGACCAATCCAACGGTGGGCTGGTGCAGAGCCTGAGCTTCCCGGCGGCGCATCACGTGCACCTCGACGACGCCGACCTGAACCTCGTAATGGAAGGTATCCACGACGCCGCCAGCCAGCCTGGCGGAACCTCGGCGGATGTGTGGACCGGCTGGAACCAGGCCGCCCATCCCGTCTACGGGAAGACCGGCACCGCCCAGCACGAAGGGCTCGAAGACCAGTCCTGGTACATGTGCTATGTCGGTGACCCCAAGCACCCGATCGTGGTCGCCGTGACGATCGAGCAGGGCGGCTTCGGCGCCGAAACAGCCGCTCCCGTCGCCCGCCTGATGGCCTCGCAATGGTTCGGCGCGCCCGAGAAGTTCGTCGCCGGGAGCTCCAAGACGCTGTGAGCCGGCTCAGCCCGATCGCAGCCTCCGAGCAGGCGCCGGCGACCCAGCCGCGGACCCTCAGCCTGCCGCTCGACCCGCTGCTCATGCTCGCCGTGATCGGCCTCGGGATCGCCTCCGTGATCACGCTGGGCGCGGCCACGCGGAACTTCATCCCGGACGATCCGACCTACTACGCGCACCGCCAGACGATCTACCTGGTGATCGGCTTCCTGTTCATGATCGGGCTCTCGCGGTTCGATTACGCCCGCCTGCGGCGTTACAAAAACGCGATCTACGGGATGCTGCTGTTCACGATCCTGGCGGTGCTCGGGCTTGGGCACTCCGCCAAGGGTGCTCAGCGCGCGATCGAATTCCCGCTGTTCTCTTTCCAGGCCTCCGAGCTCGGCAAGGTGCTGCTGATCCTCGCGCTGTCCGCGCTGATCGTCGACCGCTCGCGACGGCTACGCGAGCGCGACACCACGATCCGCGTGATGATCGCAGCGCTGATACCGGCGATGTTCGTGATCGCCCAGCCGGATCTCGGCTCGGGCATGGTCTACATGGTGATCGCCGCGATGCTGCTGTTCGTCGCCGGGACGCCCTGGAAGCACCTCGCGGCGCTCGCAGCGCTCGTCTGTGTCGCGGTCGCCTTCATGCTCGTTGCGGGGCCCGCCGCCGGCGTCAACCTGCTCAAGCCCTACCAAGTGGCCAGACTGACGGCGTTCCTGCATCCCTCATCGAACCCGCAGAAGGAAGGCTACCAACAGCAAGAGTCGAAGATCGCGATCGGCGCGGGCGGGAAGACCGGCCGCGGCGTGGAAGAAGGCCAGGTCGCCAACGGCTTCGTGCCGGAGAGCAACACGGACTTCGTGTTCGCCGCCGTCGGCGAACAGTACGGCTTCGTCGGCGCCGGGCTTGTGCTGCTGCTGTACGCGTTGTTGATATCGCGCGCGCTGCGCGTGCTCGTGATGGCAAAGGACCTGTTCGGGTCGCTGATCGCTGCCGGCGTAGCGGCTATGCTGATGTTTCAGGTCTTCGTCAACGTAGGAATGACAATCGGCATCATGCCCATCACCGGCGTCACGCTTCCGCTCATGAGCTACGGCGGCTCGTCGGTCATCACGACACTGTTGGCGGTCGGCCTGCTCCAATCGATCTACGTCCAGGCGCGCGCCTCGGCCGCACTGAAGGGCCGCGTACTGCGTTACTAGATCAGCGATGTCTGCCGAGCACCCCTCCCTCGACCGTCAGCCCTCCGGGGCTGCCCGCCCCGAATCGCCATGCGCGTCCCAGCGGACGCGGCGCGCGTACGCGGGCTGCTCGAGGCGGCGCCTGACGTGCTGGCGCCCACGCAGCCGCTCGGCCCCTTTCCATACCGAAAGACTGGATCAAATTGAAAAAGCAAGTGCTTGTCAGCGTCGATCGCGCGGAGACGCGCGTGGCGCTTCTGGAGGCGAGCGGAACGCCCGCCGCCTCACGTTCGTCCTCCGCCGCTCGCAAAGCGGCCGCCGATCGCAGGTCGGGCGGCAAACGCAGTGGAGGTCCTGACGCCGGATATCGTGTCGCCGAGCTCTACATAGAGCGCCGTGGCGGACGCTCGATCGTCGGCAACATCTACAAGGGCAAGGTCGACAACGTCCTCCCCGGGCTGGAGGCGGCGTTCGTCGACATCGGCCTCGAGAAGAACGGTTTCCTGCACGTCGATGAGATCGTCCTGCCGGGCGTCGAGACGCCCAAGCGCGGGCGTGGGGGAGGGGCGCGCAAGATCGCGGACCTGCTCAAGCCGGGCCAGGAGATCGTTGTCCAGGTCGTCAAGGACCCGCTGAAGACCAAGGGCGCGCGCCTGTCGATGGAGCTGACGATCGCCGGGCGCTACATGGTCTACGCGCCCACCGGCGAGGGCGTCGGTGTGTCCCGGCGCCTCGAGGACCGCGAGCGCGAACGCCTACGCCGCCAGACCTCGGGTCTCGAGCTCGGCGAGGGTGGGGTGATCGTCCGCACGGCCGCCCACGGCGCCAAGCGCGAGGACTTCGAGCGCGAGCTGAAGTACCTGCACAAGCTCCACGAGGTGCTCGTCAAACGCGTGCAGGACACGGCCGCCCCGGACCTCGTATTCCAGGAGGCCGACCTGTCGGTGCGTGTCGTGCGCGACATCTTCTCCGCCCACTTCGAGCGCGCGATCGTCGATGACGAGCAGCAGTTTCACCGGCTGGTGTCGTTCTTCACGCGTACCGCACCGGAGCTCGTGGAGCGCGTCGAGCTGTGGCAGGAGAAGGAGCCGCTGTTCGAGGCCTACGGCGTCGACAAGGCGATCGACGGGGTGCTCTCGCGCCGTGTCGACCTGCCCAGCGGCGGCTACCTGATCGTCGACTACGGCGAGGCACTGACGGTGATCGACGTCAACTCCGGCAGCTTCATCGGTCGCGGCAAGGGCGCCGGGCTTGAGGACACGATCACCAAGACCAACCTCGAGGCCGCCGAGGAGGTCGTCAACCAGTTGCGTTTGCGCGACATCGGCGGGATCATCGTGATCGACTTCATCGACATGGCACGCGCGCGCAACCGTGACGCGGTCATGAAGACGTTGCGCAAGACGCTCGACGAGGACCGCACAAAGACGTTCACCGCCGAGATCTCAAAGCTTGGCCTGGTCGAGATGACCCGGCAGAACGTCACCGAGGGCGTGCGCGAGATCATGAGCCGTCCGTGCCCGACGTGCGAGGGCGAGGGCGTGATCCGCTCAGAGGAAACGATCGCGATCGAGTTCGAGCGCAGACTGCGCGATGTGGCCGTCGAACATCCCGACGCCGAGGCGTTCCTCGTCCAGATCAACCCGCGCGTCAGCACGCAGTTCACCGGGCACAGCTCGCGGGTACTGCACGCGCTGGAGGCGCAGACCGGCAAGTCGTTCCTGTTCGAGGGCTCCGAAGGGCTGGTGCTTGACCACTTCGCGATCACGTTCGTCGGCACGCGCGCGGAGGTCGAGGAGCGCGCGCTGCCGTTCCGCCAGGGCGACGAGGTGCTCGTGGAGATCGTCGAGCCGCACATGTACGACGTAGACGACGCGGTCGCGAAAATCGACGGGTACATCATCTCGATTGCCGGAGCGTCGCCGTTCGTCGGCGAGAAGCGAATGGTGCGGATCGACAAGGTCGGGCGCACGGCTGCCAGCGCCCTGCTGCTGGATGAGGCCGGAGAGGTCGTCGTCGCGCCGGTGCGGGCTCCGGCCAGTGCCCGCAGCAACGGCCGTGGCCGGCGCCGCTCACCGGCGAGCTCCGGCGCCGCGGACGGCCCCGCCGAGGCAAGCGAGCCGCGCCCACGCCGCCGCCGCGCGGCCGCGGACAGCGAGGACGCCGAGGCGCGTCGCGAAGCCGGTCTCAGCGAGTCGCCGACGAGCATCGACTCCGAGCCCGAGCAGGAGCCGGCCGCGCAGGCGCCGGACGACGAGGATGCTTCTCAGGACAACGCCACAGAGGATGGCCTACAATCCAAGCCTCGGCGTCGTGGCCGCAGGGGCGGACGGCGCCGTTCGGCTGCCAAGGCCAAGGCCACGCCCGAGTAGCCAGTCGGCCGCTCGCCAGTGCGGTTCGGCTGCAGCGCCCTCACAAGCCAGAGAATTGAGACGGACACAGATATGTACGCGATCGTGAAGACCGGCGGCAAGCAGTACCGCGTCGAGCGGGGCCAAAGGCTGCTCGTCGAGCGCCTGCCCCAAGCCGAGGGCGCCGACGTGGCGCTCGAGCCAATGCTCTACCGCTCCGATGAGGCTGTCTTCGACGCCGCCGGGCTGAAAGACGTGAAGGTCACCGCGAAGGTGCTCGCGCACGTCCGCGGTGAGAAGCTGCGCGTGTTCAAGTTCAAGCCCAAGCGCGGCTACAAGCGGCGCAACGGGCATCGGCAGGAGCTAACGCAGATCGAGGTGACCGAGATCACCGCGCGCAAAGCCAAAGCCCCCGCGAAAGCGAAAGCGGCCGCCAAAGACAGTTCAGAGCAGCCGGTCGCGGCGGCCAAAGCTCCGGCAGCCAAAGCGCCGGCAGCCAAAGCGCCGGCAGCCAAAGCGCCGGCGGCCAAAGCCTCAGCGGAGAAAGCTCCGGCGGAGAAAGCGCCGGCGGCCAAAACGGCCAAGGCGGCGAAAGAGGAGGCTTCGGATGGCTCATAAGAAGGGGCTCGGCTCGAGCCGCAACGGCCGCGACTCCAACGCCCAGCGGCTCGGCGTGAAGACGTTCGCCGGCCAGAGCGTCACCGGCGGCGAGATCATCGTGCGCCAGCGCGGCACCCGCTTCAAGCCCGGCGACGGCGTCGGCATCGGCAAGGACGACACGCTCTACGCGCGTGCCGCCGGAACCGTGCAGTTCACCGCCGGACGGCGCGGGCGCGTCGTCAGCGTGCTGCCCAACAGCCAGGGCTAGAAATGACCGCAGCGAGCGCGCGGCGCGGAGCGATGCTGCTCGCCGCGGGGCGCACCGCGCTGGGCGTCGCTGTGCTCGCCGCGCCCGAGCAGGTGACCGCGCGCTGGCTTGGCCGAAGTAACGCGGAGAAGCCCGTCGTAGTCGATCTCGCGAGGTCGCTTGGCGCGCGTGACCTGGCGCTCGGAATCGCCACACTGCAGACGCTCGGAGACCCCGTGACCGGGCCGCAAGTGCAGGCGCTGTGCGCGGTCGTCGACTCGGTCGACGCGCTCGCGACATGGCTGGCGCGCGAGCAGCTGCCGCGCAAAGGTGTGATCGGGACGATCGCGCTCGCCGGTGCTGGAGCGGCAGCCGGCTTCTACTGCTCGCAGCGGCTCGCGCACGCCTGAGCGATCCGTCCGCCGCCCGACTGACGGCGGGCCGCCCGCGCCTGAGCGCTCAGCCCTGCTGCGCGGTCGGCCGAATCAGGATCTCGTTCACGTCCACGTGCGGCGGCTGGGAGATCGCGTAGAGCACAGCGCGCGCGATGTCCTCGTCAAGCAGCGCGTCGGTCGGAGGCTGATCGAAGAACGGCGTGTCGGTCATGCCCGGCTCGATCAGCGTCACGCGGATTCCCGTTCCCTGTAGATCCTGGCGCGCCGCCTCGCCCATCGCGGTGACAGCGTGCTTGGTGCACGAATACATCGACCCGGGTAGTGCACGCCGTCCGGCCACGCTCGAGGTCAGCAGCAGGTGCCCGCGTGACTCCTTCAGCGCGGGGATGCTCGCGCGGATCGTCAGCGCCGCGCCGTACACGTTCGTCAGCACCATCTCGCGCCAATGCTCGGTCGTGTCCGACAGGAACCCGCGTGGCCCGCCGAAGCCTGCGTTGGCGAACGCGGCATCGATCTGGCCGAAAGCCGCCAAACCCTCGGCCACCATGCGCTGCTGGTCATCCCACTCGATCACATCGGATGGGACCGCCAGCGCGTGCTCGGCGCCACCGAGCTCCTCGGCCAGCTCGCGCAGGCGCTCCGCAGACCTCGCGGCCAGCACCACGCGCCAGCCGTCGTGGCTGGCCAGACGGGCGGTCGCGGCCCCGATTCCCGACGACGCGCCGGTGATCAACAGGACACGCTGCGTGCTCTGAACAGTCTCGCTCATGGCTGGTGTGCTCCCTTGGTCTCGGTGTGTGCTGTCACGATGGTCCACATGCTTCACGATCGCGCGAGGATTCACATACAGGCCGGGGGTGGGGGGGACGGCGCCATGAGCTTCCGCCGCGAGGCGCACGTGCCGCGCGGCGGTCCCGACGGCGGCGACGGAGGGCGTGGGGGAGATGTGATCGTCGTGTGCGACGAGTCCTTGCGCGACCTGCAGGGATTCAGGCGCCGCTCTCACTACAGCGCCGGGCGCGGCGGACACGGCGGCGGCTCCCAGCGCCACGGCGCAGACGGCGAGGGGCTCACGATACGAGTGCCGCCCGGGACTCAGATCGTCGGCGATCGCGGGCACGAGGAAGATGAAGACCTGCTCGGGCGCAGCTGGGAGCTGCTCGCCGACGGCCAGACCGCGACGCTCGCTCGGGGAGGCGGCGGCGGCAAGGGCAACAAGCGCTTCGCCACCCCCACCCGCCAGGCGCCGCGCTTTGCCGAGCGCGGCCTCGGCGGCGAGCAGGGCTGGATCGAGCTGGCGCTCAAGCTGCTCGCCGACGTCGGCCTTGTCGGCCTTCCCAACGCCGGCAAGTCCTCGCTGCTGGCGCGCCTGACGCGCGCCGCACCGAAGGTCGCCGACTACCCGTTCACGACGCTCTCACCGGTGCTGGGGGTGCTCGATACCCCGTTCGGGGCACAGGAGGCTACGGAACGTCAGCTTGTCGTGGCTGACATCCCCGGCCTGATCGAGGGCGCAAGCGAGGGAGCCGGTCTCGGACACGACTTCCTCGCGCACGTCGAGCGCACACGGCTGCTCGTGCACGTACTCGACGTCGCACCCGAGATCTCGATGGGCGAGCCGACGGACGCGCTCGCCAATCACGCGACGATCGAGAGCGAGCTCGCCGCGCACGACCAGCGGCTGGCGAAGCTGCCGCGGGTGCTGGCCTTGTCCAAGGCCGACCTGCTCGCGCCCGAGCTGGTGCATGCGGCGGTCGCCGAATGGCAGCGCCGTCTCGGCCCGGATGTCCCCGTTATCGCCACGTCGAGCGTCACTGGCCTGGGCGTCGTGGAGTTGGCCGGCGAGCTGCTGCGGCGCGTCGAGCCGGCGGGCGTCGGGGCGGGCGACGCTACGCCAGCCGGTGCGAACACAGCCAGTCACGTAGGCGAGCAGGAGTTGGCCGAGCACATGGTCTTCCGGCCGTCCGCCGGCGCCGGCTTTCAGATTGAGCGGGTCGCGCCGTCCGTGTTCGCCATCAGGGGTAGGGGGATCGAGCGCCTGTTCGAGCGCTTCGACGTCGACAACGAGGACGCGATGGCCTATCTCGAGGGCCGTCTGCGGCGGATCGGGGTGTTGCGGGCGCTCGAGGCCGAGGGGTTCAAGCCAGGCGATGAGATCGAGGTCGCCGGCGCGACCTTCGAGCTCGACCCGAGCTGAGCGCCGCGGCGCCCGGATGTGGAGACACACGGTCGAGTCGCCGCGAAGCTTGGCGCTGAAGTCGGCGCTCGGCCAAATAAGCTCCGTGAGATGAGACGACTGGTCGTCAAGCTTGGTTCCAGCGTGGTCGCCGACAGCGAGGGCACGCCGCGCCACGACGTGCTCACCCGTGTGTGTGAGCAGCTCGCGACCGTCCATCACGACGGCGATGAGGTGATCGTCGTGACCAGTGGGGCGATCGCCCGCGGGATGCGCGTCATGAGCCTGCCCCAGCGCCCGACGTCGATCGGCGCGCTGCAGGCAGCCAGCGCGGTCGGCCAGGGCAAGCTGTACCGGATCTACGACGAGCTGCTGCGCGAACACGAGGTCACCAGCGCGCAGGTGCTGCTCACGTTCTTCGACATGAGCGCGCGCACGCACTACCTGAACGCTCGCCAGACGCTCAGCACGCTGCTCGAATGGCGGGTGTTGCCGGTGATCAACGAGAACGACACGACGGCGACTGACGAGATCTCCTTCGGCGACAACGACTTTCTCGCCGCCCAGGTGGCCGTTTTGATCGCCGCCGACGAACTGATCCTGCTGACCGACATCGACGGGCTGTTCACCGCCGACCCGCGGCTGCATCCCGACGCGCGGATCGTCGCCGAGGTAAGCGACTTCGCGGCGCTCGACGAGCTCGAAATCGGTCATACGACCTCGCCGCTGGGCTCAGGCGGGATGCGCTCGAAGGTGGTCGCCGCCGAGATGGCGACCGCCGCCGGGATTCCCACAGTGATCTGCAACGGGCTGCGCGCGGAGTCGCTCGCCGCCGCGCTCGCCGGCGAGCGTGAGGGCACGCGCTTCCCGGCGCGGGAGGCCCGCTACAGCAGCTTCAAGCTGTGGCTGAAGTACGCCAAGCCCTCGCGCGGGACGCTCGTGATCGACGCCGGCGCCGTGCGCGCAGTGCGCGAGGGGAGCGCCAGCCTGCTTCCCGTGGGCGTGATCGACGTGGTCGGGGACTTCGACGCGGGCGATGCGGTCGAGATCGCCGAGCGCGCCGATGACAGCCGTGTGCAGCCGCGGACGCTTGCGAAGGGGATCTGCAACTACTCGGCCGAGGAGTTGCGGCGGGTCGTCGGGCTGAAGTCAGAGGCGGTCAGGGAGATCCTCCCGCGGGCGACCGACGAGGCCGTCCACCGCGACTATCTCGTGCTCGACTGAGCGCGCGAACGTCGTACCCTTTGGGAATGGCAACGGTCCTCGCATCGGTCGCCGACACCTGCCGCGCAGCCAAGCGGGCGGCGCGCACGCTCGCGCGCACCGACACCGCCGTCAAGGACGCCGCGCTGGAGGCGATCGCCAGCGCGCTGGGCACGCGAGTCCAAGAGATTTTGGCAGCCAACGAGCGCGACATGCAGCTCGCGCGCGAAGCCGATATCGGCGCCGCGCTGCTGGATCGGCTGCGTCTCGATCAGGGGCGCGTCGAGGCGATCGCCCGAGCCGTCCGCCAGATCGCCGCGCTGGCCGACGCGGTCGGCGAGGTGATCGACGGCCATCGCCTGCCCAACGGCCTCGACGTGCGCAAGGTGCGCGTCCCGCTCGGCGTCATCGCCGTCGTCTATGAGGCTCGTCCGAACGTCACGATCGACGCCGCCGCGCTGTGCCTGAAGTCCGGCAATGCGATCGTCTTGCGCGGCTCCTCTTCGGCCGCTCACTCGAACGCCGCGCTCGCCCAGATCGCCTCCCAGGCCGCTGTCGAGGCCGGTCTGCCCGAGGGTTGCGTGAGCCTCGTCGCCGGCGGCGGACGCGAGGAGCTCGCAGAGCTCGCTACGCAGAGCGACACCGTCGATCTGATCATCCCGCGCGGCGGCGAGAGCCTGAAGGCGGCACTGCAGTCGGTCGCCACCGTACCCGTGATCTACGCTGCGTCCGGCAACTGCCACGTGTACGTCGACGCCTCGGCCGATCTCGAGCAAGCGCGAGGCGATCGTGATCAACGCCAAGGCTCAGCGACCGGGCGTGTGCAATGCAGCCGAGACGCTGCTGATCCACGAGCGGATCGCCGCCGAGTTCGTGCCGCGCGTCGCGCGTGCGCTCGCTACCGCCCGAGTCACGATCCGGGCAGACGAACCCGGGCGCGACGCGATTGGCGACCGTCACGCAATCCCCGATCTCGATCCTCGAAGACGCCGACGGAGGAGGATTGGGCGAGCGAGTACCTGGCGCCCGTGATCGCGCTCGGCGTGGTCGAGTCTGTGGATCACGCGATCGAGCACATCGATCGCTACGGCAGTGGACACTCCGAGGCGATCGTCACGCGTGACACCGGCGCCGCTCGCGCGTTTCAGCTGGGGGTGGATGCGGCATGCGTGTACGTGAACGCCTCGACCCGCTTCACCGACGGGGGAGAGTTCGGGATGGGCGCCGAGATCGGCAACTCCACCCAGAAGCTGCACGCGCGCGGACCGATCGGCCTGCGCGAGCTCTGCACGTTCAAGTACCTGATCGAGGGCGACGGGCACGTCCGCGCTTGAGCAGCCGGCGACGGGCGTCGGCACAAGCTCGCTCGGAATCCTCGGCGGGACGTTCAACCCGCCGCATCTGGCGCACCTAGCGCTCGCGCGCGCAGCACGCGACGAGCTCGGCCTGGACCGCGTTCTGCTCGATCCCCGCGCGCCTGCCCCCGCACAAGCCGGACGACCAGGACCCCGGCGCGGCGCATCGCCTGCAGATGTGTCGGCTGGTCCTCGACGGCGTCGCCGGATTGTCAGCGTGTGCCCTGGAGATCGAGCGCGACGGGCCGTCCTATACGGTGGATACCTTGAGCGCACTACATGCCAGCCACCCGGACGCTGAGCTGACGTTGATCTTGGGCGCGGACATCGCGAGCACGCTGCCCAGCTGGCGCGAGCCGGCGAAGCTGTTCGAGCTGGCCGACCTGGTGATCGCCGCGCGTGCCGGGACGCCGCCACAGAGCGTGCTTGACGCGCTCGCCACGGTCCGGCCCGGGGACGACGCGGGACGCGAGCCGGCCACAGACGTGCGCTTCCTGAGCATGGCGCCCGTCGCGATCTCCTCCTCGGCCGTGCGCGCCCGCGTGGCCGCCGGCCAGCCGATCGAGCAGCTCGTCGGGCCCCACGTCGCCGCCTACATCGCCGAGCATCAGCTGTATCGCGAGCCACTGAAGGCATCCGGCTGATGCAACCGGAGCAGCTGATCGCAGAGATCGCCCGCTACGCGGCCGACAAGAAGGCCATAGACGTGGTCGAGCTCGACCTGCGCGGCGTGCTCGGCTACACCGACTACTTCCTCGTCTGCTCCGGCAACACCGGGCGCCAGGCGAAGGCGATCCACGACGGTGTCCTCGAGGGGCTCAAGCACGAGCACGAGATGATCCCCCGCAGGGTCGAGGGCTCGGCGCAGGCGGGCTGGATCCTGATGGACTACCTCGACGTCGTCGTGCACATCTTCACGCCGGAGACACGCGAGTTCTACCGGCTGGAGCAACTATGGGGCGAGGCGCCCGCACGCGTCGCCAGCGAGGGCTGAGCGGGCGCCCGCGAGCGGGCGCATGACCCCGAGCGCTGCCCGCTCGAGCCGCGCGCCACGCGTTAGCACCGTGATGCGCGAAGGCGAGCGGGTCACGCCGCTCGAGCTGTTCTTCGACCTCGTGTTCGTGCTCGCGCTCACGCAGTGCACGACGCTGATGGAGCGCACGCCGACCTGGGAAGGCCTGCTCAAGGGCCTGCTCGTGCTCGGCGATGCTGTGGTGGTCGTGGGTCGGCTACGCGTGGCTGACCAGCGTCGTCGACCCCGAGGAGGGGGCCGTGCGCCTGGCGATGTTCGCCGCGATGGCAGCGCTTCCTCGTCGCCGCGCTGTGCGTGCCCGGCGCGTTCGGCTCGGAGGCGCTGCTGTTCGCGTTCGCCTACGCGCGCCGTGCGCACCGCGCACATCGTGCTGTTCATGCTCGCCAGCCGCGAGGACCCCGAGCTGCGCCGCTCGGTCATCGGCCTGGCCGTCAGCACCGCGATCGGCGTCGGGCTGCTGTTCGTCGCCGCGTTCACATCCGCGGGCGCTGCAGATCGGCCTGTGGGGTCTCGCGCTCGTGCTCGACGCGGGCGGGCCGTTCCTGTTCGGCGCCGACGGCTGGAAGCTCGTGCCCGGCCACTTCGCCGAGCGCCACGGCGCGATCGTGATCATCGCGCTGGGCGAGTCGATCGTCGCGATCGGCGTCGGCGCCAAGGTCGCGCTCGACGCCGGCGTCGTAGCCGTCGCCGTGCTCGGCGTGATCGTCGCCGCGGCGATGTGGTGGGTGTACTTCGACGTCGTCGCGATCGTCGCCGGCAGGCGGCTCGCCGAAGCGCCGCGCGGGACGCGAGCGCAACGAGATCGCCCGCGACTCCTACTCCTATCTGCACTTCCCGATGGTCGCCGGGATCGCACTGCTCGCGGTCGGCATCAAGCGCACGCTCGATCAACGTCGAGGATCCGCTCGAGCTGGTGCCGGCGGCCGCTTTGCTCGGCGGCGCGGCGATCTACCTGCTCGCGCACGTGGCCTTTCGGCTGCGCAACATGCACACGCTCAGCCGCCGCCGCCTCGTGTGCGCGGTGCTGCTGCTCGCGCTGCTGCCCGCCGGCGCGACGCTCCCCGCGCTCGCGACGCTCGGCATCCTCGCCGCCGTGCTCGCCGGGCTGATCGCCTACGAGGCGCTGCGCTACGCCGAGTCTCGCGATCGCATTCGCCACGAGCTAGTGCGCGAGAGCATTTCCTCCTAGGCCTTGAGCTGGGTTGAAGCCTGGGTTTCTCCAGCGTTTCTCCCAGCTTGCTCGCGAGTAGGCGCGCAAAGGAGTAAGTCAGGTGTGTGTTGCTTTTTAGACTGAGATAGCCATCGTATATACGAGGTAAATACTATAGCTATCGCGCGCCATTTTCGCGTACACCAAGCCCCCACTACGTAACTACCATCGCGCACAAGCGCCGCAGTCAGGCCGCTATGCGCGGGCGATCTAAGCCCGCATCAAACCTCTAACCGCATCAAGCATCTAGCACTCCGGCAGCGGCCGCGACGCCGGCTCGCGTCGCACAAGCACGAGCACGAACGCCTGGGTGACCAGCGCCAACACTGTGGCCAGCGCGAACGCACTCGCCGTGTCGATACGCGGCAGCGACACGGCGAGGGTAAAGAAGAACAGGGCGAACGCGCCGAACCCGCTGACCAGCCCGCGCAGCAGCCGCAGCAGCTCGTCCGTACCGCGTTGAGCGTGCGTGAACGTCGCCAGCACCGTCGCGATGATCGGGAACGGCGCCAGCAGTCCGCTCAGCTGTGGGCCCAGCCAGCCCGCGACGGCGGTCAGCGTCAGCACGAGCGCCAGCGCGCACGCCGCGCGCACGGGGAGATCCCAAGTCGGAGGGGGTGGGTGCGTCCCGACCTCCAGGCCGGCTCGCGGTAGCGCAGCGAGCCCGACGACAAGCGCCACCGCCGCGACGCCGAGCGCCACTCCGGCTGGGACCGACAGTGCGCTGAATGCGACCGTCGCGACGGCGAACGCAAGCCACCCCGCGAGTAGGCTCGCGCCCCAGAAGACATGCCCGGCGAGCCGCGCGTACACGATCACGAACGCGATCAACGACACCAGCCCGAGCAGCGTCCCGGCGGCCGCGCCCGCCGCGAACGTGCGGCCATGGGCGAGTGCGTACACGAGCACGATCGGGCCCGCGACCACCGGCAGCCCGGCGATCAGACCGCCGACCTTCGGGCCGAAGCGGCGGGCGATCAACGAGGCACCGACGACGAAGCCGGGGGCCAGCAGCACCTTCACGGCGAGGAGGCTCACCCAGAGATGATTGCGCACCTCGGCGGGCGGTTCATCTCAGGCCGACCCCGTTCGCAACCCGATGCGTTAGGACCACTGCTCGCCGTGCGGGGGAGGCCTGCGCTCGGTGGGGACCCACAGGCCCGCCACGAGTTCGTCGATGCTCACGCCCAGCCCGTCCGCCAGGATGATCAGCGTCGTGAGCCGAGGCTCGACCGCTCCCTGCTCGAGTTTTCCGATCTCCGTGCGGTGCAGCGACGTCGCGTCCGACAGCCGTTCCTGCGAGAAGTAAGGCCGCTTCGCCTTGCGCACACGGCGGACGTTGTCGCCGAAGCCTTCGAGAAACCGCGCGAGCTCCTCCTTGTACGCCTCCATAGTGCTCATCGCTCCCACTCTTTCTGCCGGCAGAGAGGAATGCGACAGATGTCCATCTGCCACTCGGCCAACCGACCGATGGCTCTCTGGCGGACTTCTGAGTGGCGGTGTTTTGTCTGCGGCGCCCGGCGGCGCGTGCGAGTCCATACGAACGTATGTTCGCATAAATCCGAGGCGTGTTGAGCGCGCCCGCAGTCGAGCTGAGGCTCAGGGCGATTGCGGCAGCTTTGCTGCGCCTCGCCGTGCGGCGGGCGCGGAAGGCGGCGGCACGACCGGCCCAATATCTCCGTCCGGAGCGTCGTCCAGATCGACGATCACGGGCGCGTGATCGCTCGGTCCGGTGCCCTTGCGGGCTTGCCGGTCGACCCACGCGGCTTGTACTCTCGCCGCCACATCCGTGCTCGCCAGCGCCAAGTCGATCCGCATCCCGAGATCCTGATGGAACATCCCTGCGCGGTAGTCCCAATAGGTGAACACACGCTCCTTCGGCCAGTGCTCGCGGATGACATCGTGCAGGCCGACCGCCTGAAGGTCCGCCAGCGCCTTGCGCTCTGCAGGCGTTACGTGGGTCTGGCCGATGTAGGCGTCCGGATCGAACACGTCAACGTCCGCCGGAGCGATGTTCATGTCTCCGCACACGATCGTCGCCTCCGGAGCGGCGACCACCATCTCTCGCAGTGCCGCCAACCACGCGAGCTTGTATCGGTAGTGCTCGGAGTTCGGCTCGCGTCCGTTCGGCACGTACACGCAGGAGACCCGGATTCCGCCACAGCCGGCGGACACCGCGCGCGCCTCCGCATGCGGGAAGCCCGGCGCTCCCGCGATGCCGGCCACGACGTCATCGACGCCCACTCGAGAGAGGATCGCCACGCCGTTCCACTGCACTTCGCCGTTCAGCGCCAGCGCGTAGCCGCGGTCGCTCAGTTGATTGCCGAGCAGTGTCACAAACGCTTCGTCAGCGAGCTTGGTCTCCTGCAGGCAGACGACATCCGGCTGGCGCTGATCCAGCCACTGCAGCAGCCGCGGCAGCCGCTGCTTGGCTGAGTTCACGTTCCAGGTTGCTACCCGCACGCAGCTACCGTATCGGCGTTGGACGCTGAGGCGGCGTTGGACGCGGAGGCGAGGCGAATCGGCCTCTTGGGTCCGATAATGATGACCATGGCCTTCGCTCCGCCGGCCCGCCACTTGCTTCGCGCTAGGGACCTTGCCGACGCACGGTACTTCGAGCCGCTCGGCGTGGCGGACATGGCCCGAGCCGCCGGTCTCTCCCGTGCGCATTTCAGCCGTCAGTTCCGCGGAGCGTTCGGGGAGTCTCCGCACGCCTACCTGCTCACCCGGCGTCTCGAGCGCGCCGCCGCGCTGCTGCGGGGCACGGATCGGTCCGTCACAGAGATCTGCTTCTGCGTTGGCCTGCAGAGCGTCGGGTCATTCACCACGAGCTTCGGCCGCACATATGGGCGCTCGCCAACTGCATATCGCGAGGCGTTCCCGCCCGCTGCTCAGAGGGCGATGGTCCCCTCGTGTGTCTGGCGTGTCTATGGGCGCCCTCAACACAGCACGTTTCGAGAAGACAGCAGCGCAGCGCGAACCTAGCATGGCGAGCGACCGTCCCATCGAACAGGAGAAGCCGATGATGAGAATCGCAAATGCACATCTATGGGTCAACGACCAGGACGAGGCGCTCGCCTTCTACACCCAAAAGCTCGGCATGGAGGTACGGCTCGACGCGACGCTGGCCGAGCTCGGCGACTTCCGCTGGCTCACCGTCAGCCCGGCCGGACAGCCCGACGTCGCGATTGTGCTGATGGCAATTCCCGGGCCTCCGGTCATGGACCCTGAGACAGCCGAGCAGGTACGCGGCCTGGTCGCCAAGGGCTTTGCCGGGACGGTGTTCCTCACGACCGACGACTGCCAGGCCTCATACGAGGAGCTGAAGGCTCGCGGCGTCGAGTTCGTGGAACCGCCCGAGGACCGGCCGTACGGGATTGACTGCGGCTTCCGCGACCCGTCCGGGAACAGCATCCGGCTGACACAGGTGCGCGAGCTGGCCGCCGTTTGAGGTTCGATGGGCGCTCGCCCTTGCCTTTTGCTGGGCGGGCGTCCGCAAGGTCTGCTTTAGCGCCGGGGCGCCGGGATCTCGATCTTCGTGACCTGGAGCGAGTCGAGGAAATGGATGCGTTCGGCGAGGCTGTTGCCGCCGCGGACGAGCACCCAGGCCGGTCCGGCCCGGCGCGCGACGGTTGCCGGAGTGAAAACGTCCCACGCCATCCGCTCCTGACCGGGCACGTGGACCGCTTGTCGTACCGGTGGGATCTCGACCACTCCTGGATGCCCCGGGACCGCGACCGCGCCCCACAGCATCGCGGGCGCACGGCCCGGCGATCGGGCGTTCAGCAGCACGGCGGCCTCGTAGCTCGCCCCGTGGAGGGAGAACCATGTGTTCAGGCAAGTGAGCCAGCCGGAAGTCGTGATGCTTGGATCGGCCGCGATCTTGGTTGTCACCTCGCCCCAGGCCGTCCGTACCCCGCTAGTGATGAGCGCATCGCGCAGCGCCCCTGCGCTGGGGGTGCCCGGGTTCCTTGCCAGTAGCCGTTCGGGAGGGTCACCGTCGGCGAGCGGTGAACCGGGATCGGATGCCCGTCGGCATCGAGCAGTGTCTCGGTCAACGCCGGGTCGTCTTGGCCGTGGTTGAAACCGCCCTGGAGGATCTGCGGGCTGAGCCCGGGCGCCAGCACGGAGCCGCGTGAGCCCGGCGGTCGATAGAAAAGGATCTGCTTCGCTCCGGGGGGCAGGCCGGCGGCCGGCTCAGCCTTGAAGGTGCCCAGATGCGCGACCCGCATCGCGGCGACGCCGGGGCCGGTGAAGATCGCGTCGATCTCGCCGGCCGGCCCGACCGGTTCCTGTGGGCGGGAATCATCGCCGCCGCCGTAGATCGGATCGGCGGCGGTTGGAGGTCTGCTGGAGTTCCGTCGCGGGCTCGGCGTGCGCGTCAGCGGCACGCCACAGCGCGGTGCGGTCATCACGCGCACTCGCGAGCTGGTCGGCTTCGCGCGGCAGCAGGGCTACCCGCCCGAGGAGCTGATCTCGATCATCCAGGGCATTCAGTGAGTCGCGAACCCGACGAGGACCACTGGCACGGCGCTGCACCCAGCCGCTTCATGACCCATCTCGCGATGCAACAGGCGGAACCGAGGCAACGTCGTCACGTGGGGCCAGCACGTCACCGACGGCGAGTACAACACCGCACCGGCGTCCTAGACGCCCGTGCGCGTCCTCTGTAATGCTGCGTCGCATGGCGCGCGTGGACGACACCCTGACGGCGGATGTCGAGACTCTGGACGACCCAGATGCGCTACGCGCGCTAGTCAATTCCTACTCCTGGCATCATCAGATCGATCTCGGCCGGGGCGTTACGACTCCTGGCCGTGACAAATCAGCTGACAAGCTGCGGGCACTACGGCTCCCGCCGCTGGCAGGCAAGTCAGTCCTCGACATCGGGGCGTGGGACGGCTACTTCTCCTTCGCCGCCGAGCGTTTGGGCGCCAGTCGTGTGGTGGCGCTGGACTCCGTGATCTGGCAAAACGTATCCAAGGTCCCCTTCGAGCTCGCTCGTATCGTGCTTCGTTCCAGCGTGGAGGATGTCGAGTTGGAGGTCCCGGAGATCAGTCCCGAGGCGGTCGGGCAGTTCGACGTCGTCTTGTTCTTGGGCGTCCTGTACCACATGCGTGACCCGATGGCAGCGCTTGAGGCGGTCGCTAGCGTCACGACCGAGCTGCTGGTGATCGAGACGCTCTCCGACATGAGTTTCACCTCTCGGCCTGCCGCCGCGTTTTATCCCGGGAGCTACTTTGAGGGCGATCACTCCAACTGGTGGGGGCCGAACGCGGCCGCAATGGTAGGAATGCTCAAGGAATTCGACTTCCGCGAGGTCGAGATCATCAGTGCGACTGGCCCAATGAAGCGCTTGTACACGACCTCGAGAAACGTTGCCAACGTCGCGCACAGTCGCCTTTCACGGGCGCGCCGCAATCTGCCCCTGGGCTACGCGGCTACCGATCGTCTGATCGTTCACGCGCGCCGGTAATTCAGGGCAGCGCTGCCTCGGGCGCTTGCGCTGGTGGCGGAGTGGGCAGCGGTACACGAGGGTCAGCTGGCGGCGAATTGGGGGCTCGCCAGACGTGAAGAGCCGCTGCGTGTGCCGACAATAGTTTGCTTGCCGACCAGAAAATGGAGCTAGTCGGGCTCGAACCGACGACCTCCGCCATGCCATGGCGGCGCTCTCCCAGCTGAGCTATAGCCCCGAATTGGGTACGCGCAGTTTAGCTATGCGGGCCTGGGGTGTCTTCGCCATGTCTGCGATCCTCGCATCAATTCGTAGTCGCGAGCCCATTTCACGCCACGGGCCTGGTTGTTGGCAGCAGGATCGAGCCGAAGGTTCATCGCCCGGCGTTCTGAAACCTCGTCGATCGGCACGAGGAAGCAGCGTCCGAGCTCCGGTGAGCAGATCGCGACAGCGTCGATCTCAGCAGCGCTGTAGCTCGTCCTGACGTATCCGCGGGGCGTACAGCGGCATGTCCGCAGGGACACTGACAGCACGCCCTTAACCCGTCGCGCCAGCTTGCACTGAACCCGCAGCAGCTCAGGCTCGAGATCGATTACGAGGTCATACCGCCGCCCCTCACACAGCGGTCGAAGGACGGTCAGCCCGAGCTGGATCGCCGCGGCCGTGACCGCTGCCTCGGCCACGGCTCCCTTCTGGCTTGGTGTCAGATCGTCCACGCCCCGACACGGTATGGGCTGTCGCGTGCCCCGTGCGTGACTTCTGTGCCAACTCCGTGACACTTGCGCGCGCCCATCGACGCGCAAGCCGGGTGCGTCCCGGGCCACAGCGCCTTGGGCAACAGAGACCGACCCAACCCGAGCCAACCCAGCCTCACGCCCGCGGGATGAACTCCGGCACGTCGAGGTCGTCGCTGCCGCTGCCATTGCCGTTCCCGCTGGGGCGGCGCCGCCCGCGGACCCGCGGGCCGTTGCCGTACGAACCATCCTCGCGCGCCGTCTCGCTGCGTCCCCGGTCGTCCTCTGTGGTCGCCTGATCGAGGCGGGCGATCATGCCGCCGTGCGTCAAACGCACGTCGCGCAGCAGACGCTCGGCGTTGTTGCGCAGCGACGCCGACAGCTCACGGAGGTTGCGCGAGACGTCGGTCCCGTGATCGAGCACGTCGTGTGCGACGACGTGTGCCTCGCTCGTGATCTCGCGTGCTTCGGCGCGCGCGTGCGCCTTGATGTCGTGCGCCTGCTCTTCCGCCTCGGTGTGCAGGCGTGCGAGCTCCTCGCGACGCGCCGCCAGCAGGCTCTCGGTCTGCTGGGCCGTCTCCTCGGCGATCCTGGCCGCGTCAGCGCGCGTGGCTGTCAGGAGCCTGTTGGCCTCGTCTTCGGTGTTGGCACGCAGCTGTTCAGATTCGGCGCTCGCCGACGTACGCACCCGCTCGGATTCCTGGTGGGCGGCTGCCCACACCTGCTCGGACTCCCTGCGCGCGTCGGCGAGCAGTCGTTCTGCCTGTTCGTGCGCCTGCTCGAGCGTGCGCGTCGCGTCGTCTCGAGTCCGCTCGGCCTCGCCGTGCAGCTCCGCCACAGCAGAGAGTGCGTCGTTACGCGTCGTCTCGGCCTGCGCGCGGGCGCCCTCGAGCAGCTCCTGCGCCTCGTCTTCGGCCGCCTGGACGCGGTTGTCGGCAGCGCGCTCAGCCTCCGCGATCCGCTCACGGGCGCGTACCTCGGCCTGCTCACGCAGCTCGACCGATGCCCGTTCGGCGGCGCCGACGATGCTCGCGACGCGGCCCGCGGCTGCCCCGAGCGCGTCGGGATCGCCCTCCGTCGCGTACTCGGGCGTCAGCTCCTCGAATTCGTCCACGCGGCCATCGTAAACCGCAGCGCCCCCGGATGCCGGACCGGTGCCGCGGCGCGCGCTGGGCATTCACAAACCACACCTCGACGGCCTCCTGTGGGATGGCAGAAATCGTGGGATATGTGTCCTTGCAGACAGATCTCTTGTGGAGGATGATCGTCATGTGAGCGATACCCCCAAGCCACGTAACGTCGTGATCGTCGTCTACCCCGGCGTGCAGAGCCTCGACGTGACCGGCCCGCTCGAGGTGTTCGCCGGCGCCCAGCGGCTGCTCGAGACAACGTCTCAGCGCGAGCCCAGCTACCGCGTCAGCATCGTCAGTGGCGACGGCCAGCCGCTGCGCACGTCGAGCGGCCTGACGGTGGTTCCCGACGCCCGCTTGCGCGACGCGCCCGAGCCAATCGACACGCTGATCGTCGCCGGAGGCGCGGGCCACGAGCGGGCAGTCCAAGACAGCGCGCTGATCGACTGGATCGCCGCGGCCTCCGTCGCAGCCACGCGCACCGTCTCGGTCTGCACCGGCGCGTTCCTGCTCGCGCAAGCCGGGCTGCTCGACGGTCGTCGTGCGACCACCCACTGGGCTTCCGCCGCCGCATTGCAGCGTCGCTTCCCAGCTGTCCGGGTGCAAGCCGAGCCGATCTTCGTGCGCGACGATCCGATCTGGACCTCCGCCGGCGTGACCGCCGGGATGGATCTCGCGCTGGCGCTCGTCGAGCAGGATCTCGATCGCGATGCCGCGCTGCTGATCGCCCGTCACCTGGTGCTGTTCCTGCGCCGCCCCGGCAATCAGTCACAGTTCAGCGCCACGCTCGTCGCACAGGAGCCCGAGCGCGAGCCGCTGCGCGAGATCCAGAGGACGGTGCTCGAGGACATCGCCGGCGACCACTCGGTCGAGGCGATGGCCGGGCGGGCGCACATGAGCCCGCGCAACTTCGCACGCGCGTTCCGCGCCGAGACCGGGATCACCCCCGCCCGCTACGTCGAGCGCGTGCGCGTCGAGGCGGCGCGCCGGCGGCTGGAGGACACATCCGAGCCGATCACCCAGGTCGCCGCCGGCTGCGGCTTCGGAACAGCCGAGACGATGCGCCGCGTCTTCCTCCGCACCCTCGTAGTCGGCCCCGGCGAGTACCGCCGGCGCTTTCACTCCCCAACCGCAACGGAGGCACACACATGAAGATCGCGATCGTCCTCTACGACCGCTTCACCGCGCTCGACGCAATCGGGCCCTACGAGGTGCTCAGCCGGCTGCCCGGAGCCAGCGTTGCGTTCGTCGCAGCCGAAGCCGGCCCCGTGCGCACCGACAACGGCATGCTCACCCTGCTCGCCGAGCGCTCGCTCGAACAGGAACCCGAACCGGACATTCTGCTCGTCCCCGGTGGCCCCGGCGAGGTCGCTGAGCGCGCCGGCGGCGCCGTGCTCGACTGGCTCAGGACGGCCGATCGAACGAGCACCTGGACCACTTCCGTCTGCACCGGCTCGCTGATCCTCGCCGCCGCCGGGCTGCTCGACGGCAAGCGCGCCACCAGTCACTGGATGGCGATGGACGAACTCGCCCGGCTCGGGGCGCAGCCCGTCAGCGAGCGGGTCGTCTTCGACGGCAAGCTCGTCACCGCCGCCGGCGTCTCCGCCGGCATCGACATGGCGCTCGCGCTCGCCGCCAACGTCGCCGGCGAGCAGGTCGCGCAGGCGATCCAGCTGGGCATCGAGTACGACCCGCAGCCGCCCTTCGACGCCGGCTCACCGAAGACAGCACCTGCGGAGATCGTGCAGCTGCTGCTCGCCCACAGCCGCTTCCAGGCGCAGGAGCAGGAACGGCTCGCCACGGCCGGCTGATCGCGGGTCGCGGGCGGCCTGAGCGTTGTGTCCCAGGCTGCCCGCTAACCTGCGACTGCCGATGGCCGAGCACCGATACCAGCCACACGAGATCGAGCAGCGCTGGCAAGCGTTGTGGGCGAGCGAGCGTACGTGGGAGGTCTCGAACGACCCGCGCGCGGACCGGCACGCGGAAGCCCGCCCCGAGCACTCCGGCGCTGGCGCGCAACCCATTAATTCTACGTCCTCGAGATGCTTCCGTACCCGAGCGGCGAGCCGCACATCGGCCATCTGAAGTGCTACTCGGTCGGCGACGCGATCGCTCACTTCCATCGCCGGCTCGGCGCGCGCGTGCTGCACCCGATGGGCTACGACGCGTTCGGGCTGCCGGCCGAGAACCACGCGATCAAGACCGGCGTGCACCCGCGCGTGTCGATCGCCGAGTCGATCGCATCCTTCCAGCGCCAGTTCCGCTCGTGGGGAATCTCGATCGACTGGTCGCGCGAGCTCGCCACCAGCGAACCGTCCTACTACCGCTGGACGCAGTGGATCTTCCTCGAGCTGTTCCGCGCCGGCCTCGCCTACCGCCGCGAGGCCGCCGTCAAGTGGTGCCCCAAAGATCAGACCGTGCTGGCCAACGAGCAGGTCGACGCCGACGGGCGCTGCGAGCGCTGCGGCGCGATCGTCGAAGTCAAGCAGCTCGAGCAGTGGTTCCTGCGCATCACCGACTACGCCGAGCGCCTGCTCGCCGACCTCGACGGGATCGATTGGCCCGAGCACGTAAAGACCATGCAGCGCAACTGGATCGGGCGCAGCGAGGGGGCGGAGGTGACCTTCCGCTGCGAGGAGCTCGACGTCGACTACCCGGTCTTCACGACACGTCCCGACACGCTGTTCGGCGCGACCTTCTTCGTGATGGCGCCCGAGCATCCGGACGTGATGCGCCTGGCCGAAGGTACCGCCAATCAGCAGCAGGTGCGCGATTACGTCAACCACGCGCTCACCGAGGCCAACGCGGAGCGCGGCAACGCCGAGAAGCCGAAGACCGGCGTCGCGCTCGGGCGCACCGTCACCAATCCGGTCAACGGCGAGCAGATCCCGATGTACGTCGCCGACTACGTGCTGATGGAGTACGGCACCGGCGCGATCATGGCCGTCCCCGGACACGACGAGCGCGACCACGACTTCGCACGCTCATTCGACCTGCCAATCAGGCGCGTGATCGCACCGGCCGCCACAGCCGAGGACGCGCCGCCGGCAGACGGGGACGGCGGCGAGGGATCCCTGGGCGGCGAGGGCTCCCTGGGCGGCGAGGGCTCCCTGCCATACGTAGGCGACGGCGTGCTCGTGAACTCGAACCCCGCGTTCGACGGGCTGGGCAATCGCGAGGCGCTGAGCGCGATCGTGGAGTGGCTCGACCGCGAGGGCAAGGGTCACGCGTCGGTCAACTATCGCCTGCGCGACTGGCTGGTCTCACGGCAGCGCTACTGGGGTACCCCGATCCCGATCGTGTACTGCGACAGCTGCGGGATGGTGCCCGTGCCGGACGAGCAGCTGCCGGTGCAGCTGCCGGAGATCGAGGACTACACGCCGAAGGGCCGCTCGCCGCTCGCTGCGGCCGAGGATTGGGTCAACACGGAGTGCCCGGAGTGCAGTGCAGACGCCCGTCGCGAGACCGACACGATGGACACGTTCGTCGACTCCTCGTGGTACTTCCTGCGCTACTGCGACGCCAAGAACGATCACGCCGCCTGGGACCCGGATGCGTTGCACGAGTGGATGCCCGTCGATCAGTACATCGGCGGGGTCGAGCACGCGATCCTGCACCTGATGTACGCGCGCTTCTTCACCAAGGCGCTCGCAGACCTAGGGCACCTCGATTTCCAGGAGCCATTCCAGGCGCTGTTCACCCAGGGCATGGTCACCAAGGACGGCGCCAAGATGAGCAAGTCGCGCGGCAACGTCGTCTCGCCGGCGTCGATCATCGAGCGCGTCGGCGCGGACACCGCCCGCTGCTACATCCTGTTCGTCGGTCCGCCAGACCAGGACGCCGACTGGTCCGACGAGGGCGTCGACGGCGTGTACCGCTTTCTGGGGAGGCTGTGGCGCCTGGCGGCCGAGACCGCCGAACGCGCCCCACCCGAAACCCGGGGCAGCTCGTCAGGGAGCGCGTTCGCCGGCGAGTCGAGCGCATCGGGCGACGACCTCGTCCTGTTGCGCAAGACCCACTGGGCGATCGACAAGGTCAGCGGCGACCTCAGACGCTTCGCGTTCAACACAGCGATCGCCGCGGTGATGGAGTTGCTGAACGACTGCTCGCGACTGCGCGACTCGGTGCAAGTGGACACCCTCAGCTTCGCGCTGGCGTCAGCCGCGTCGCTCCTGTTCCCGTTCGCCCCGCACGTGTGCGCTGATATCTATGACCGCCTGACCGGCGAGCGCGTGTGGGAGCAGCCCTGGCCGCAGGCTGATGAGTCGCTGCTCGAGAGCGACGTCTACGAGCTCGTCTGCCAGGTCAACGGCAAGGTCCGCGATCGCGTGCAGGCGAGCGCCACCGCCGGCCCAGAGGCGCTCAAGGATCTGTGCCGCGCCGCGCCGAACGTGATCGCACACGTCGACGGCAAGCAGATCATCAAGGAGATCGTCGTGCCCGGCAAGCTCGTCAACCTCGTAGTTCGCTAAGCGGCACCATAGGCGACCGGCCGCGACTCGTCGGCGCTCCACTCGTTGAACGAGCCGTCGTACACGCCGTCCGTGTGCACGCCGATGCGCTCCAATGCCAGCATCGCCACAGTCGCCGACACGCCGCTGCCGCATGTCGCGATCAGCTCCCGTGGTGGGCGATCGGGGTCGATCCCGGCATCGCGCGCCAGGCGCACGACCGCGTCCGGCGTCGCCCACAGACCGGTCGCTCCGTCCACCAGCTCCTGGTAGGGCAGGCAGCGCGAGCCCGGGATGTGGCCCGTGTTCGCCACGCCCGGCTCGCCGAGGAACAGATGCCGGGGTCGCGCGTCAACCAACGCAGCACCGCGAGCCTGCGCATCCTGAACGTCGGCCAGCGTGCGCCTCAGCCGCGCCCGCCTGTCGGCGGTGAACCTCGCTGGAGCTGGAGCTGGAGCTGGAGCTGGAACCGGAACCGGAGCCGGCGCGGGCGCCTCGGCGCTCGTCGGGCGGCCCTCCTGCAACCACGTCTGCCAGCCTCCGTCGAGCACGCACGCGCGCGCACCGTACAGGCGAAACGCCCACGCTATACGCGCGGCGAAGATGCCGTAGTAGTCGTCGTAGGAGATCACCACGTCGCCGTCGCCTACGCCCAGCTCACCGGCGCGGCGAGCGAACTCCTCCGCGCCGGCAACCTGAAACGGGACCGGGTCCTCCGCCGCGACGAAGTCGTGCTCCCAATCGACGAACGCCGCTCCCGGAATGTGAGCGTCGGCGAACTCTGCGTGCTTGGCGTGCGGCAGCGGCGAGCTCGCATGACGTCCGCGCACGTCCAGCACGCGTACGCACGGATGCCCGAGCGCCTCCTGTAGCACAGCCGTACTCACCAGCGGACCATCAAATCCATGGAACACCGCTTCAGTTGATCCCATCCGCCTGCCCCTCTCCCTATCTTTGGCGCCGTCGGCGAGACCGACGGCCTTTCAGGCCTCCTCGGCCATCGCCGCGAGGTCCTCACGAGTCACCTTGCCCACCAGCTCCGGATGGTCGCTGCGCATGTGATCCTCGATCACGCTCGTCGCCTGCTCGACGGTCTCGCCACGTCCCACGTACCCGCACTGGCACCGAATTACCTTGGCCATGTCACTCCTCTTTCATTGCGGTCGACCCTACGGTCGGTAGTTTGCAAACTTCTGCGATTCTCCTTGCATCGAGGTGCCCGGACAAGCCCCGACACGGATTCAGCTGTGCGGCAGGCTCGCCGTCGAGCTGGCCGGCCAGCCGCTCACCGATCGACTCCCCGGCGGGCAGGCTCGTGTCCTGTTCACCTACCTGACAGTCAAGCGGTCGCTGCCCTCACCGCGCGAGGAGCTGATCGAGGCGCTGTGGCCGTGGCGCGCACCGGCCGGCGCGGAGACCTCGCTCAGCGCGCTGCTCTCGCGACTGCGCGCCGTGCTCGGCCGCGACGTGCTCAGCGGTCGCGGGGAGCTCTGCCTGCAACTGCCGTCAGACGCGTGGGTCGACCTCGAGGCCGCCGAGGAGGCGATCCACCGCGCCGAGTCCGCCGTCGCCCAAGGCGACTGGGCCCGTGGATGGGGTCCGTCGCTGATCGCGCTGTTCACCGCGCGCCGCGGCTTCCTCGCCGGGGAGGACCTGCCGTGGGCGGAAGAGGGCCGCAGGCGTCTCGAGGAGATCCGCTGCTCCGCGCTCGAGTGCTACGCCGCTGTCGCTCTCGGCGTCGGCGGGACCGAGCTGGCGCCCGGCGAGCGCGTCGCACGCGAGCTCGTCGCCGCCGAGCCGTTCCGCGAGCGCGCGCACGGCCTGCTGATGGAGATCCTCGCCGAACGCGGCAACACAGCCGAGGCGCTGCGCGTGTACGAGGGTCTGCGCGAGCGGCTGCGCGACGAGCTCGGCGCCGCACCCGCGCCCGAGCTGCGCGAACTGCAGGAGCGTCTGCTGCGCCGGTAGCTGACGGGCTCAGGGACGTTCAGAACTCCGTGCGCGCGTCGCGCGCCGGACGTCGGACGTCGGACCTACACTCGACTTCCACATGGCCGAGCTCAAGCCCGCGTATCTGATCCACGGCGACGACCACGGCGCCGTCGCCGAGCGTCGCGCCGGGCTGCGTACGCTCGCCGAAGGTCCCGACGGCGCGGGCGCGAGCGTCGAGCTGCTCGCCGGTGAGTCCGGCACTCCCGTCGCGGTCGCCGGGGTACTCGCCGCGATGACGCTCGCCGTAGGGCGCCGCGTGATCCTCGTCGAAGGCGTCGAGCGCTGGCGTCAAGCAGACGCCGAGGAGCATCTCGTGCCGGCGATGAAGCACATGCCGCCCGACACCACGCTCGCGCTGTTCGCACGCGAGGAGGCTCGCGCAAAGGCTCCCGCCGCCGTGCACCACGCGGTCAAGCGTGCCGGCGGTCAGATCGTGGCGCAGATGACCGTCAAGCCCTGGGAGCTCGCCCGATGGGCACGCGAGCAGGCCGCCCGCCTCGAACTGTCACTCGACGCCGCCGCCGCCAAAGCGCTTGTCAGCCAGGTCGGAGAGCGCCAGCAACGGCTGCTGCGTGAGCTGGAGAAGCTGGCGCTCGAAGGCGATCCCGACGCCGACGGGCCGCGGGCGGAGGCCGCCGTGACGCCCAGGCCGGTCAGCGCTGCCGACATCGAACTTCGCGCCGCCCGCTCGACCGAGTGGCGGGCCTACGCGCTGGCGGACGCGCTCGTCGGCGCGGACAGCCGCGAGGCCAGTCGTGCGTACCTGCGTCTACGCCAGCAGGGCGAGCGGCTGTCCGGTCTGACCTACCTGATGGCTCAGCGGCTGCGCGACGGGCTGGCAGTTTCGCTGTGCCTGCAGGCCGGCGAGTCCACCGCCGAGATCAAGCGCGGCCTGCGCATGCCCTCGCGCGCCGCCGACCGGTTCATCGCCGATGTCGCGCGCACCGACGTCGACAGATTGCGCGCCGCGCTCGCAGCGCTCGCCAACCTGGAGCTCGACTCGCGCGGAGGCGCGCCAATCCTCGCCAGTCGCACGCCGCTCGCCGGCCTCGACGAGGACACGCTCGCGCTACGCGCGATCGAGACGATCACAGCCGCCCCGTAGGTGGTTACCACTGGCCCTAGCCAGTCGCTAGGCAAGCCAGGCAAGGATGCAGTGAGCGTGGCGTGCTCTGCACGCGAGCGATCGAGGACACAGCATGGCGCCGCCTAGCGACTGGCTAGCGTGCGGGCGGCGCGTGACTTCTTTCGCGCCCCCGTGTTCTTGTGCATCGCGCCGCGCTTGACAGCCTTGTCGATCGTGCTGACGAGCTCGCGGTGGGTGCTGTCGGCGGCAGCGGTGTCGCCGCTCTCGATCAGCGACTCCAGGCTGCGGAAGTACGTCTTGATCGTCGACGTATAGCGGCGGTTCTCCAGGCGCTCGCGCTCGGAGCGCAGGATCCGCTTCTTCTGGGAATGAATGTTGGCCATGGTTGAAGGCCGTGCGGGCAAACGAAAACGACCCCGTCCGGCGCGCCGTACTATAGCGGCCTTGTCCGTCCCCGGAGAACCCCCCGCCGGCGCGGAGCCGCCCGACTCCGGGCAACCGCAGCGCGAGGCGGCGGAGTCGCCGGCCGAGCGCATGTCGACGGTCGCGCAGGCACAGCTGACCGGTGGGCCATCCGCGGCCGGCGCTGGGTTGCGGGACGAGGACGTCGCCGAAGGCGATGTCGGCCGTCCAGCCGCCCGCGGGGTGGCCCGCAACACGGCGATCTTCTCGATCGGCACGGGCGTCTCGCGGATCGTCGGGCTGTTGCGGGAAATCGTGTTCGCGAGCTACTTCGGCACGAGCGGAGAAGCGTCCGCGTACACGATCGCCTCGCTGGTCCCGAATCTGGTCGCGCAGCTGTTCGCCAACGCGGCGTTGTCGGCGGCGTTCGTGCCGGTGTTCACCGACCTGCTGCAACAGGGCAGGCGCAAAGAAGCGCTGCGGCTGGCCTCGACGCTGTTCTGGATCATGCTGATCGTGCTGGGCGCGGTGTCCGCGTTCTTCATCCTCGCCGCCGGCACGATCATGCCGCTGTTCATCGGGCCGACGTTCACGCCCGCGTTGAACGACCTGACGATCGGTCTCTCTCAGGTGCTGTTCCCGGTCGTGCTGCTGCTCGGCCTGACCGGCCTGCTCACCGGGATCCTGCAGTCTTACGACGAATTCACGATCCCGGCGATCTCCCCGGCGGTATGGAACCTGGTGATCATCGTGCTGCTGGTCGTGCTCGCGCCGCACTTCCACGGCGAAAGCAAGATCTACGCCTACGCGATCGGCATCCTCGCGGCGACCGGCGTGCAGCTCGCGCTGGCGCTGGGCGCGCTCGGACGGATCGACTTCCGCCTGCAGATGCACATCGACTGGCACGATCCGCGCATCAAACAGGTGTTCATGCTGATGCTGCCAGTGACGATCGGGCTCGGCATCGTCAACCTCGACCAGCTGATCAACTCCGCATTCGGCAGCTTTGTCTCCGACGAAGCACCGCGCGCGATCGACAACGCGTTCCGTATCTACATGCTGCCGCAGGGCGTGTTCAGCGTGGCGGTCGCCACGGTGCTGTTCCCGGTCCTCAGCCGCTTGGCCGCGCGCCGCGACGTGGGTGGGATGCGCAGCACGCTCGGCACCGGGATGCGCCAGATCAACCTGCTGCTAATCCCTGCGGCGGCGTTCATGATCGTGCTCGCCACCCCGATCACGCGGCTGGTGTTCGAACGCGGCCAGTTCGACGCGCGCTCCACAGAGCTGGTCGCCGAAGCCCTGTTCTGGTTCGCGTTCAGCCTGCCGTTCGCGGGCATCAACCTGCTGCTCACGCGCACGTTCTTCGCGTTGCAGCGGCCGTGGATCCCGACTCGCCTGGCGGCGATGAACATCGTCGTCGACATCGTCGTCAGCCTCAGCCTGTACAAGCCGCTCGGGATCGCCGGGCTGGTGATCGGCACGGTGGTCGCCAACGCGGTGATGACCGCGCTGCAGCTGCGCCGGCTGCGGGCCGGCTTCAACGGTCGCCTGGAAGGCGGACAGACGACGATGATCACCGTGCGGGTGATCGTCGCCTCGGTGCTGCTCGCCGGGGTCTCCTACGGCGTCTGGTACGCGCTGGACGCGGTACTGGGACAGTCGCTGCCCGCGCAGATCATCAGCATGGGCCTCGCCGGTGGCGCCGGCGTGTGGGTCTACACACGTTCGGTCCTCGCGATGCACATCCCGGAGGCCCACCAGGTCAACCGCCTCATCCGCGCCCGGCTCGGGCGAGCCTGACGGCCACGAGCAGAGGCCGGGTGGACCGAAGCCCACCCGGCGTGCGCCCGATCAGAGATCGCCGCTTACTACTTACGTCCCAGGACTACTGTGTCTTGCCTGGGCGGCGTGACACTCTCGACACCTGGACAGGCCGCCGGCTCGAAAGCCGGCGCGTAGCCGCGGTTGAGCCTCGAGGGCCCGTAGTCGAGTTGGCGATCCGCCGGACCGTTAACGCTAGCGCGTCCGGCGTGGCGTGTGGGGTCTCTACGCTGTAGCGGCTATGGACCAGGCGCACATCCGCAACTTCTCGATCATCGCTCACATCGACCACGGCAAGTCGACGCTGGCGGATCGCATCCTCGAGCTGACGCACACGGTGGCCCCGCGCGAGATGCGCGCACAGCTACTCGACTCGATGGATCTCGAGCGTGAGCGCGGGATCACGATCAAGGCGCAGGCGGTGCGCGTGTTCTTCACGGCGCGCGATGGCGAGACCTACCAGTTGCACCTGATTGACACGCCGGGGCACGTCGACTTCACGTACGAGGTCTCGCGCTCGCTGGCGGCGTGCGAGGGCGCGCTGTTGGTGGTGGACGCGTCGCAGGGGGTGGAGGCGCAGACGGTCGCGAACACCTACCTGGCGGTCGAATCGGGCCTCGAGCTGATCCCGTGCCTGAACAAGATCGACCTGCCGGGCGCCGAGCCGGAGCGGGTGGCGGGCGAGGTCGGCGAGCTGATCGGCGAGCCACCGGAGTCGATCCTGCAGATCAGCGGTAAGACTGGAGAGGGGGTCAGCGAGGTGTTGGAGGAGCTGATTGCCAGGGTCCCGCCGCCCGCGGGCGACCCCGCCGGTCCGGCACGTGCGCTGATCTTCGACTCCGAGTTCGACCAGTACCGCGGCGTGATTGCCTACATCAGGGTCGTGGACGGGGTGTTCAAGAAGGGCGAGGCGATCCGCGCGATGGCCACCGGGACGCAGGCGGACATCGATGACATCGGTTTCTTTAGCCCGCAGATGATGCCGACCGACCAGCTGGCGGCGGGCGAGGTCGGCTACCTGATCACGGGTCTGAAGGACGTCACGCTGCTGCGCGTCGGTGACACGCTCACCACACGCGCGAGACCGGGGGCGGCGCGCCCGGCGGGCGGCGAAGCGACGGAGGCGCTTCCCGGCTACCGCGAGGTCAAGCCGATGGTGTTCTGCGGGCTGTTCCCGATCGAGTCCGACGACTACGCGGATCTGCGCGACGCGCTGGAGAAGCTGGTGCTGAACGACGCGGCGTTGTCGTGGGAGCCGGAGACCTCCGACGCGCTCGGCTTCGGCTTCCGCTGCGGCTTCCTCGGGCTGCTGCACATGGACATCGTGCGCGAGCGCCTGGAGCGTGAGTACGACCTCGAGCTGCTGACGACGATGCCTTCGGTGGAGTTCGACGTGACGCTGACAAACGGCGAGGAGCTCGAGGTCCATAACCCCTCGGATATGCCAGACCCGGGCACGATCGAGGAGATCCGCGAGCCGTTCATCCAGGCGTCGATTATCGCGCCGAAAGAGTTCGTCGGCGCGGTGATGGAGCTGTGTCAGGAACGTCGGGGCGTGCACTCGGGGATGCACTACCTGTCGCCCGAGCGGGTGCAGCTGAACTACGAGCTGCCGCTCGCTGAAATCGTGCTCGACTTCTTCGACCAGCTGAAGTCGCGCACGAAAGGCTACGCGTCGCTGGACTACGAGCTGAGCGGCATGAAGGAGTCAGATCTGGTCAAGCTCGACGTGCTGCTCGCGGGCGACACGGTCGACGCGCTGTCGATGGTCGTGCATCGCGACAAGGCTTATGAGATGGGGCGCACGCTGACCGAGAAGTTGCGCAAGCGCATCCCGCGCCAACAGTACGACGTGCCGATCCAGGCGGCGATCGGCGCGCACGTGATCGCGCGCGAGACGGTCAAGGCGTTTCGCAAGGACGTGATCGCGGGCTGCTACGGCGGCGACATCACGCGCAAGAAAAAGCTGCTGGCGAAGCAGAAGGAGGGCAAGAAGCGGATGAAGCAGGTCGGGCGCGTGGAGGTCCCGCAGGAGGCGTTCCTCGCGGTGCTCGAGCTCGGCGAGGACTGACGCATGAACTCCTCGCAGGCTGGTGCGGGCGGGCTGCATGCGGCTCCGGGCGGGCCGCACGTGGGTCCGGGCGGGCTGCACGCGGGTCCTACGCGGCTGCTGTTTGTGTGCCTGGGCAACATCTGCAGATCGCCGACGGCGGAGGGCGCGATGCGCGATCTCGTGGCCAAACAGGGGCTCGAGCGGGAGATCGAGCTGGACTCCGCGGGGACCGGCGCGTGGCACGTGGGCAGCGCGCCGGACAAGCGGGCGACCGCCGCCGCGGCGCTGCGCGGGGTCGCTCTGCGGGGCAGCGCACGTCAGGTCGCGCGGGCGGACTTCGAGGACTTCGATCTGCTGCTCGCGATGGACGGCGCGAACCTGCGCGAGCTCCGAGCGCTCGCGCCCGGCGAGGCGGAGCGGGCGAAGGTGAGGATGCTGCGCGAGTTCGACCCGGCGAGCGATGGCTCACACGATCTGGATGTCCCCGACCCGTACTACGGCTCAGGCGACGGCTTCGCGGAGGTGTTCGAGCTCGTGCACGCAGCGTGCACAGGGCTGCTCGCACAGATCCAGGCGGGCGAGGTCCGGTGAGCACGCTCGGGCGAGGTTCCGCGAGCGCACCCGCCCGCGGTCGTGGCGGGCAGGCGCGGTGAGCCTGCCCGCCGGGTCCAGCGTGCTCGCGCGCGTTGGCGGCGGGGACATCAACGAGGCGTTCCACGTCCGGCTGGCGGACGGGCGCGAGGCGTTCGTCAAGACCCGTGCGGACTCTGCGCCGGGCGAGTACGCAGCGGAGGCCGCCGGGCTGCGCTGGCTGGCCGAGCCGGGCGCTCTGCGGACACCGCGTGTGCTCGAGATCGACGATCGCCATCTGGCGCTGGAGTGGATCGAGGCCGGCTCGCTGGGTCGTGTCGGCGCGGAGGAGCTCGGACGCGGGCTCGCCGCCACCCACACCGCCGGGGCGGGCGGGTTCGGCGCTGCGGATGCCGCTGGGCCGGGTGGAGTGGCGGGGTTCGGTTCGCTGCGCCTGTCGAACGAGCCGTGCGCTGACTGGCCGTCGTTCTACGGCGAGCGCAGGCTGTTGCCGCTGATGCGGATCGCGCACGAGCGCCGAGTGCTGAGCGCGGGTGCGATCGAGGCGCTCGAGCGGGTATCCGCACGGCTCGGTGAGCTGACCGGTCCGGCCGAGCCGCCCGCGCGGCTGCACGGCGATCTGTGGAGCGGCAACGTGATGGCCGGCACGGACGGCCGACCGTGGCTGATCGACCCGTCTGCTTACGGAGGGCACCGCGAGGTCGACCTGGCGATGCTGCGCCTGTTCGGCGCGCCGGGCGAGCGCGTGTTCGACGCCTATGCGGAGGTCGCGCCTCTCGCCGATGGCTGGCGGGAACGCGTCGAGCTCTACCAGCTGCTGCCGCTGCTCGTACACGCGCTGCTGTTCGGCGGCTCCTACTGCGCGGCAGCGGAAGATGTGATCCGCCGCTACGGTGGCAGCTGGGTCGGGCGGCCTGAACCGTCGCGCGTTTCGGCCTCGAGCTCGGTCGTCCCGTCCGGGCGGCGCGGTCGGAGTGGGGGAGGTGCGCCCTGAAACCGTGGCGGCACGCCGCCACCTGTATCTGCAGATCCGCCTGCTGGTCGTCCGCCACTACCGCCACGAGCTGACGCTCGCGGTGGTCGCGCGTGGGCTTGGCGAGCTCGCCCCGCCAGCTGCAGCGCGCATATGCGCAGTTCGGCGAGACGACGTTCCGCGAGGACCTGTTGGCGCGACGAATGGCCGTGGCGGCAGATCTGCTGGCCGAGCAGCGCTCGATCCCGGTGGCTGACGTGGCGCGCCTGGTTGGCTACGGCCACGCGCCTCACTTCGCACGCGTATTCAGCCGCCGCTTCGGCCTCGCCCCTGCGCGCTTCCGCGAGGCCGCGCTTCAGGCCGAGGAGCGTTCGTAGATCGGCTCGCGCTCGTCGGCGGCCTCCGCGCCGGGCAGCCGCAGGCGCATCACGGTCCCGCCTCCGGCGGCGGCATCGGCCTCGACGCTGCCGCCCTGCTGCGCGGCGAGCTGGCTCACGATCGCCAGCCCCAGCCCCGATCCCGGCCGACCGCGCGCCTCGGCGCCACGATAGAAGCGGTCGAAGATGTAAGGACGGTCGGCGTCGGAGATCCCCGGACCGTGGTCGCGGACCGTGAGCACCCCGGCCAGGAGGCGAACCTCGACGGGCTCGCCGGGCGGGCTGTACTTGACAGCGTTGTCGAGCAGGTTGCCGACTGCCCGCTCGATCCTCGCGGGCACGCCGCTGAGGATCGTCGGCTCCAGCTCGACCTCCAGGGAGGTGGCGGGCGAGCGTTTGCGGACCCGTTCGAGCACCTCTTCGACCAGCAGGTCCAGGCGTACGTCCTCGGTGTCGACGCGTGGCTCCTCACCACGGGCGAGATCGATCAGGTCGTTCATCAGCAGCGTCAGCTCCTCGATCTGTTCGACGACGTCGCTGAGGATGCGGCGATGTTCCTCGGGGTCCATCGAGGAGCCCTGCTGCTGCAGGATCTCGATGTTCGTACGCAGGCTGGTGACTGGTGTGCGTAGCTCGTGCGAGGCATCGGCGACGAGCTGGCGCTGCGCGTGCACGGAAGCGTCGAGCGCGCTGACAGAGCGCTCGAGCGCGTCGAGCATCGCGTTGAAGCTGTGCGCGAGCCGCCCGAGCTCATCATCGCCGGATGGCTCGATACGCCGGCTGAGGTCGCGCGTTAGCGCGACGTGCTCGGTGGTTGCTGTGAGGCGCTTCAACGGCTGGACGGCCGCGCCGGCGACCAGGCGTCCGAGCAGCGCGGCGAGCGCGATGCCGCCGATGTCCAGCAGCGCGAGGATCAGACGCAGACGCTCGAGCAGGCTGTCGACTTCGGTCAGCGGCTGGGCGAACTGGACGGCGCGTCCGGAGCCGAGCGGCTCGGCGAGGATGCGCAGGTGAGTGCCCTCGACATGTGCGTCGCGGTAGAACGACCTGCCGTGACCGGCTGCCAGCAGCCGGGTGCGGGCGTCGACCGGGAGTGAGATGCCGCGCGCCGAGCGCAGCAGGATCGCGCCGTTGGCGCCGACGACCTGCTGGTAGCCGCGCACCTGATCGGGGCTCGGCGGCAGGTTGCCGAACGGGTTCGCGGTCGCGCCGCGTTTGCGTGAGCCGCTGACGGCGCCTGGTTCGCTTACGCCGCTGGCGGCGCCCGGTTTGCTCACGCCGCCGCGCGAGGCACCGGCGTTCGAGGCGTCTGGGCGTTCTGCGAGGGCGCCGATGGCGAGCCCGAACGGCGCGCTGCCCCGGGCTGCTCCGCTTGCCACGCCGCGGCCGTTCAGGAACACGAGCAGCCGCGAGGCCTCGCGGCCGCGGTTGCGCAGCTGCGTATCGACCTGGCTGTGGAGCTGGTGCGAGGTCAGCACGTATGTGAGGATCGAGGCGAGCACAACAGCGACCGCCACTGCGGCGGCCGACGCGAGCGTGATTCGCCGGCGGAAGCTCATGGCGGGGTCCGCAGCACGTAGCCGACGCCACGCACGGTGTGCAGCAGGCGGCGCTCGTCGGCGAGCTCGGTCTTGCGCCGCAGGTAGCCGATGTACACGCCGAGCGAGTTGGAGCTCGATCCGAAGTCATAGCCCCACACGCTCTCGAAGATCGCCGAGCGGGTGAGTACGTGGCGCGGGTGGCGCAGGAACAGCTCCAGCAGCAGGAACTCGGTGCGCGTGAGCGCGAGCATCCGCTCGCCCCGCCAGGCCTCGTGGGCTCGGAGATCGAGGCGCAGATCCTCGAACGTCAGGGTCTCCTGCTTGCCATCATCCTCCCCGGCGCGGCGAAGCAGCGCGCGCACGCGCGCGAGCAGCTCGCGCAGCGCGAACGGCTTGACCAGGTAGTCATCCGCGCCGGCGTCGAGGCCGGCGACGCGGTCGTCGACCTCGCCGCGTGCGGTGAGCATCAGCACGGGCGTCGTGTCGCCTCCTTCGCGCAGGCGGCGGCAGACCTCCAGGCCGTCGACCTTCGGCATCGCGATGTCGAGGATGACTGCCTCGTACGGCGCGATGCCGAGGCGCTCGAGCGCCTCGTGCCCGTCGCTGGCCTTGGCCACCTCGTAGTGTTCGAGCGTGAGCGCCCGAAACAGCGCGCTCTGCACGGCGGGCTCGTCGTCTACCACCAGTATGCGTGCTTGCTCAGCCATGATCGGAGCCTCCCCGCGTGGCGCTGCATCCGCCACCAATGCGGGTAACGGGAGATGGCACAGGTTTGAGGCTAGCGTGACGGATGCTGTCGCCCGCGCATCTAAGGAAAGGCGAAGAGAATGCGAAGAATCGCCGGGAGGAGCCATCGCTGAGCAGGCCCTCCTGCCCGACGAGGACGCCGATGCGCTGGCGGCACAGTCGCGCGCGCTGCGCAACAGCATCGTCAGTCTGGCGGTGTTCTGTGCGCTCGTGGTCGGGCTGCTGTTCAGCGTGCCCGGCCTGAGGTCGGCCACCGAGCGACTGTCGGATGCCAATCCGGCGTGGATCTTTGCCGGGATCGTGCTCGAGCTGCTCTCGTGCGCCGGCTACGTCGTCTTGTTCTCGCTCGTGTTCGGCGGGCTCGGGCGCAGGCTGAGCTCGCGGCTGTCGCTGGCAGAGCTGGCGGTCAACTCGGTCGTCTCGGTCAGCGGGCTGGCCGGCATCGCGCTGGGCGCTTGGGTGCTGCGCACGAAAGGCGTGTCGGTGGAGCGGATCGCCAAGCGCTCCGTGCTGATGTTCGTCCTGACCAGCGCGGTCAACGTGGGCGCGGTCGTTGCGATCGGCGTGCCGATGTGGCTGGGTGTGATCCCCGGCTCGCGCGACCCGGTGCTCACGTTGCTGCCCGCGGCGGTCGCGCTGGCGATCATCCTCGCGACGCTTGCACTGGCAGCGTGGGCGCGTTCGGCGGCTGCTCGCCGCCTGCAGGACGGCCGCGCGACCGTCGCGCTGAGGGCGATCGACGGCGGAGTGCACGACGCGCTGCAGCTAATCCGCGAGCACGACTGGCGGCTGCTTGGCGCGGTCGGCTACTGGCTGTTCGACAACCTCGTGCTGTACGTGTGCCTGGCCGCGTTCGCGAGCCCACCTTCGCTGGGCGTCGTCGCGATGGCGTACCTGGTGGGCATGCTCGCGAACTCGATCCCGGTGCCGGGCGGCTTCCTGGCGGTGGAAGGCGGGCTGGTCGGGATGCTCGTGCTGTTCGGGGTGCGCCCGGCGTCGGTGGCGATCGCTGCGGTGCTGGTGTACCGGGCGATCTCGCTGTGGGTCCCGGCGGTGATCGGCTCGATCGCGTTCGTGAGCCTGCGCCGGGAGATCGGCAAGCCGGTCGCGATCTAGCCGGAGAGCCGTTCGGTGAAGGCGAGCGCGGAGGCCGCGTGCTGGCAGGCGTGCCCTGGCAGGTTGGCCATTACTTGGGCGAGGCCGGCACCGACGGGTCCGGACAGGCCGGGACAGTAGATCGGCGGAGCCAGTGCGCCGGATGACGACCCGGGAGCGTTGATCGGGCGCAGCTCGCGTGTCGCCCGCAACGCGTGCTCGAACGTGTCGGAGAACACGTCGATCGCGACCCTGCCGGTGTAGATCTCGAGCGAGCGGCCTTCGTCATAGACAGTCGCCGGGACCCCGCGAACGAGGATGTTCCGCTGCTGTCCTAGCGGCGCGTTGGAATGCAGCCGGTAAATGACGGTCGTGAGCTGCAACGGCAGCTGGCAGCTGCCGCCGCCGAAGATGCCCTTGCTCTGGACGCAGTCTCCGTAGTAGACGCTGTCGCCGACCGTGTTGATGTAGCCGCGCAGGCCGTCGGCAGCTGCGAGCGCGTGCCCTTCGAAGCTCCGGCCGACCCAGTAGACCCTGTAGTAGGGGAAAGTCTGTGCTTCCGCGAGCTCACGTGCGGTGAGCAGCGCGGGATGGCTGGTTCCGCACCCGCCGGCGGCGATCGCGAGGCAGAGAACGACGATCGCGCAGAGCAGTTTCTTCGACCGGCTGCACCGGTGATCGCGCGTGTTGGGTGTCATGACCGTCATTATCTTGGCGTGCCCGCCTCAAGCACAGCTGCTTCAGCGGCTCGCGACGCGCGCGCAGCTACTTCCGAGGCGCTCGATGGTGCAAACGGGTACGGACCCGCCGCGATCGCCGCGGACGTGCCGGGGTCTGGAGGGGTGGCACACCGGATCCCAGTTGATCTTCCCGCCGGGAGCTCGCGGTTCGCGCGCGTATCGCGCTCGTCGCTGGTGCTGGCAGCGCTCGTGTCGGTGCTGGCGGCGGCGTGGCTTGCGATCGACCCGCGCACACCAGACCTTGCCGCGCAGGCGTATCGCGTGGCGCTGTTCGGTCACCTTGGGTTCGCGGTGTGGGACGCGCACTGGTACGCGGGCCATGCGCTGCCCGGGTACAGCTTGCTGTACCCGCCGCTGGCATCGCTGCTCGGCATGCGCCTGCTGGGCGTGCTCTGCGTGCTCGCCTCGACCGTGCTGTTCGCGCGGTTGGCGCGCACGGCGTTCGGCGACGCCTGGATCTGGGGTGCGGCGTGGTTCGCGGTGGCGGCGATGGGCGATGTGTGGATCGGGCGGCTGACGTTCGCGTTGGGGGTCACGCTGGCGCTGGGCGCGGCGCTTGCCCTGATGCGCGAGCGCTGGCTGTGGGCGGCGGCGCTGGCGGCGCTGTGTGCGGCGGCGAGCCCGGTGGCTGGTGCGCTGCTCGGCCTGGCGGCACTGTCGGTGGCGATCGCCGAGCGTTCGCCGCGCGTCGTGGCGACGCTCGCGGGGCCGGCAGCGGTCGTCGTGCTGGCGCTGGCGATGTTGTTCCCGGAAGGCGGCCACGAGCCGTATCCGCTGGCGTCGTTCGTGGCAACGGCGCTCGTGGTTGTCGTGTTCCTGTGGGCGCTGCCTGCCGGCGCGCGGCTGCTTCGGATCGGGGCGTATGTGTACCTGCTGGCCTGTCTGGCGTGCCTGGCGATCGACTCGCCGATCGGCAGCAACATCGAGCGCTACGCGGTGCTGCTGGCCGGCCCGCTGCTGCTGTGCGCGCTGCTGGTCGACTGCGAGCAGGGAACGGTTGGGCGGGCTCTGCGCAGGCCGGCCGCGGCGGTGGCGCTCGGCGTGATCGGGCTGTGGGTGGCGTGGGGGCCGGCGCGCGAGACGCTGGCGGTCGCACGCAGCGGCGACACGAGCGCGGCGTACTATGCCCCGGTCGAGCGCTTCCTGATCGGGCACGCCGACGGCCCTGTACGGATCGAGGTGCCGCTGACGCGCTCCCACTGGGAGGCCGCGGAGCTGGCGCCGACGGTCTCGCTGGCGCGCGGCTGGGAGAAGCAGCTGGAGACGCGCTTCGACGGCGTCCTGCTCGCCCCGGGGCTGAACGCGGCGAGCTATGACCGCTGGCTGCACTCGCAGGCGGTCGCGTATGTCGCACTCCCGGACGCGCCGCTCGATCCGTCGAGCGCTCAAGAGGGGACGCTGATCCGTCACGGCGTGCCGTACCTGCGTCAGGTGTTCGCGAGCGCCCACTGGCGCATCTTTCGCGTGCTCGCAGCGACCCCGCTGGTCTCTGGTCCGGGTCGACTGACGTCGCTTGGGCACGACTCCTTCGCGCTGCAAGCGCGCTCGCCGGGAAGGTTTGTCGTACGCGTCCACTTCACACGCTTCTGGGGCATCGCGCGCGGCGCCGGCTGTGTGACACAGGCTCCCGGCGGATGGACAGCGGTGGACGTCCGCTCGCCGGGCACGGTGCTCGTGGAAGCGCGCTTCTCGCTCGGGCGGATGTTCGCAGCGGGCGGCTCGTGCACGCGCGGCGCGTGACTCAGGGGGGCGCGAGTCCGTACAGGGCGGTGTAGCCGGTCAGGTAGATGTTCTTGCCGTCGCTGATCACGGGGTCGAACGCGCCGGTGTGCATTTCGAACAGCTGGCGGCCGGTGGAGATGCCGAGGCCGTACGTGCGGTGCTCGCCGAGGTCGGCGAAGTAGACGGTGCGCCCGACGATGGTCGCCGATCCGGAGATCCGCCCGTGTGCGTTGAAGCGCCAGCTGATGTGCCCGGAACGGGCGTTCAAGGCATAGAAGACGCCGTCGTAGGAGCCGAGGTAGATGGTCGGCCCGAGGCCGGGAGCGTTGGTGACGGCCGGCGAGGCATACACGTAGGCGCCGGTCTGCACCGCCCAGTCGAGCCGGCCGCTGGAGGCGTCGTAGGCGTAGACGCGCCCGTCGGTGTTGCCGAGGAAGACGCGCCCGTAGACGACGGCGGCGGTGGAGTAGAAGGTGCCGCTGCCGAGCAGCGCTCCTGCAGAGCCGCTGCGCCACAGTCGTCTGCCGGTGCGCTCGGAGATCGCCTGCAGGTGGCCGGAGTAGTCGCCGAAGTACAGGACGCGGTTGGACAGCGTCGGGCTCGCCTTGACCGAGCCGGACGCGTGATAGGTCCAGATGACGTGTCCGGTGCTGGCGTTGAGGGCGTACACGGTGCCGTTCTGGGAACCGAAGAACAGCCGGCCATGATCGATCATCGGCGAGGACTCGCTGGGGCTGGGGAGTGAGCGAAACCAGCGGATCGCCCCGGTAGCGCTGTTCAGCGCGAGGATCCGTCCGGGATGGTGTTGGTGGCCGGTGGAGAGGATCGTGACGTACAGGGTGTTCGCGGTCACGGCGGGCGTGGAAGCCGAAAGCCGGCCGAGAGGACGGGTCCAGATGGCGTGGCCGGTGTGCTTGTCGACGGCGCTGAGGACGGCGTCGTCGGCCAGTTGGTAGAGCACGTTGCCGTAGATCACAGGCGGGAACTCGAGCAGCGAGTGGGTGTTGCGCACCCACAGCTGCTTGAACGGGGGATGCACGCGCCCGGGCGCGGGGAAGAAGCGCGTGTGTTCCTTGTTGTAGCCGTACAGGGGCCAGGCGAAGCGCGTGGGACCGCGGGCGGGCAGCGTGGGCGTGGGCTGGGGGACGAAGCGGGCGTGCGGGTGGTAGATGCTGCCGGTGCGATGGCGCTCGTACAGACGGACGCCGAACGCGGCTGCGGCGAGGAGCACGATCAGCGCTAGGAGTGCTGCGGCGGCAATGCGCGTACGCCGCGAGCGGGGAAACGGGCGCCGGCTACGGTCGCTCACGAGCGTGCACGGGGCTCGCTCAAGCGGCGAGCTTGCGCGAGGACGAGTGGGCCGGCGTTGTCGAGGGCGGAGGCTCGCTCACCGGCACATCAGCCGCGCTCGCTCGATCCCGGCGCAGGCGCTCGTCGGCCAGCGCCGGGCGACGCCTGGTCACGCGCGCGAGCAGTCGCGCGCCGCTCAGCGCGAGCAGCCACAGAAAGGCGACGGCCAGAGGAGGGAGGGTCAGGCCTGACACGAGCGCAAGCACGTCATGGCCAGCGCTCAGCGACCAGTTCCAAAGCAGGTAGTCACCGACGGTGAGCCCGAAAACAAGGACCAGCGGCCTGTGGGACACGCGCAAAACCCTAGCCCTGTGGGGGGACGGACAGCGCGCGGGTAGACAGACGGACGATGCGCACCTGAATAGCGGACGCCGGCAGTGCGCGTGTCGTGTGCTGACCGGCGCCTATGATCGCTTGCCATGAACGGCGCCGAGGGACGATCTGACGTGTTCGCGCCGGGGATGCTCGACGGTCGCGTCGCGCTCGTCACCGGAGGCGGCACCGGCCTGGGCATGGCCACTGCGCTGGAGCTCGCACGCTGCGGTGCGGCGGTGACGATCGCGGGGCGGCGCGAGACGGTGCTCGAACAGGCGGCCGCGGAGATTGGTGCGGTCGCGGTCTCTTCGACAGGCGGAAGCCGGGACGAGCATGGCGATGGGGATCGGAACGGCGACGGCGACGGCGACGGCGCGGACCATGTGGCTGACTGGATTGCGGGCGATGTGCGCGACCGAGAGGACGCGGAGCGCGTGGTGCGAACCGTGCTGGAGCGCCGAGGGCGTCTGGACCTGCTGGTCAACAACGCGGGCGGCCAGTTCTTCAGCCCTGCGGAGCTGATCGCGGCGAAGGGCTGGCACGCGGTATGGCGGCTGAACGTCGAAGGCATGCTGAACATGTCCGAGGTCGCGTTCGAGCTGGCGCTCGGCCCAGCGCAGGCGGGGACTGTGGTCAACGTGACGCTATCGCCGCACCACGGCATGCCGGGGATGGCGCACTCGGGCTCCGCGCGGGCGACCGTGGAGGCGCTCACGAGGGAACTGGCGCAGCGCTGGGCGTCGGCAGGGGTCGCGGTGAGCGCGGTCGCTGCCGGGACATTCGACACAGAGGTGATGGTCAAGTACCCGGCCAGCGTGCGCGCCGGCATGTCGCGGTCGGTGCCGCTCCAGCGCTTGGGTACGGTCTCCGAGCACGCGTGGCTGGTCGCGCTGCTGGCCTCACCGCTCGGGCGGGCGTTCAGCGGCTCGACGGTCACGCTGGACGGCGCTCGTGATAACTGGTTCGGACCTTGGCCGCCGGTGGGTCTGCTGGACGAGTCGGGGGAGGTCCCGACCGAGGAGCGGCGCTGATGGCTCAGGGCTCGCCTCTCGCGGAGTCGCGCCGTGTAGCGACGTCTCGCGCTGCGAGGCCGGCGCGGTGGCCGAGCCGCCGGTGGCTGAGCCGCCGGTAACATGAAGCTGGGCGCGCGGGCATGCGGGCGAAGTGTTGTGGTTGCACAGAAGCCTTCCAAGCTTCTAGGGCGGGTTCGATTCCCGTCGCCCGCTTGTTTTGCCACGGGGAGTGGCGCAGTCTGGTAGCGCACCCGGCTGGGGGCCGGGCGGTCGCAGGTTCAAATCCTGTCTCCCCGATAGAAAAGCAGTTCGCATCAGGAGGCCGCTAAGAGCCTCAGAAGCCCTCAAAATACCGCTCTGCGATAGGGATTCAGGGGCCCTGTGGTCAACGGCGGTGGACTCCCTTGAATGTTCTGGTTTGGAGGTGGACCGCACACGGACCGCACATGACGGATGGGATCCACCGCACACGCTCTGCTGAGTCTGAGCGAGTCTGCTCGCTCACGGTTTCGGCGGCCCTACGAAGTTGGACGCCGAAGAGGTAGGTTTCGCGAGATGAAGGCTCTTTGGGACAAGGATCGTCGCCGTGCTAAGAAGCTTGCCCGAGAGCTGACCTCCTCCGCCCCGGATGACACCAAATACGTCGCCGTGCCCATGGAGCGCACCGAGAGCTGGTACTTGATGCTTTGCCAAAAGGCAGTAGATCAAGTTGAGAATCCCGTGGCGCACTGGGTCTATCTGGCCGAGGTTTCCACGTTCTCCGACACCGTGCGGAAAATGCGTGGCGAAGAAAGTGCAGAAGGCACGCGCGAACAGACAGAAGCAGCCTTGGTGGCCGCGAAGCTCGGGTACCAACTTCGCGTAGTCGAGTTTGAGGACCTCAGCCTGGAGGACAGCAACGACGAGCTAACCGAGGTGATGCTCCAGATGGTGGCCGACGAAGGCAAAACTGGCGAAGGTTGGTTCTCCAACGTTTGTGGGACGGCCGCGATGCTGATGAATGCGAGCCTCAAAGCGCCATACGAGCCTGGGCCCGCCAGCTGGTTGGCGCCAGTCGGAGCCGGGCATGACGTACACGCGGCCATGTGTGCGTCGATGGTCAACAGCGTGCTTACGACGCCGGAGGGTGCCGACCGCGTGATCGAGGGCGTTAGTGACGAGGACCTCACCTACGCCTGGCGTTACGGCTATTACCTTCGCGCGTGCGAGATGTCCCTACCTGACCACGCCCGCGAGTCCTTGGCAGAGATTAGCCGTCCCTGAGACGCAGGGATCGGAGTTCATTCACTGCCGTCAGGGCTGCATCCAGCTCACGCTTGCGGTGCCTGTATGTAGCGTCCGTCTCGGGCGCGCTCTCGATGAGTGCGTTCACGGCGTCACGCGCGACAGCGGCCAAACGGACCTCAGTCGTCGGGCGCAGACCGGCATCTCGGATCAGCATGTCCGGCACGTACAGCGGATTGCTGCGCGAATGTCGGGCGCGACCACAGCTCGTCTTTGCGCGGTACACGGAGGACCAGCAATTGCGCACCATGGACACGACGTGCGGGTCATCCCAGAGTTCGTGGACGTAGCGCCTCACGTCCCCCTGGTACGGGGGCTGCGCGCCGAGCTTGCGCAAGCCTCGGGCGAGTTCGAAGGCGCGGTCGCGATCCGCCCAGTGTGTCGAGGGATCGGCATCTCGTAGCCAGTCGAGGCCATGTTGCCAAAGGGGTTTCTGAGACCCGTTTGCCATAGCGCCCAAAGTGTCCCACCACGTTCGGCGATTCAGGCTTGTGTGCCTCATCGGTGGCCAGCTTTTGCACAGCGCTCGCTGGGGCGTGCATCTAGTCTGTCCGGGACCCGCGCAGTTCGTTGCGCGTGCAACCGGCGCGCTGGCCGTGGTGCTGGGATAGTCCGATCTGGGGGACGCGCTAGGACTGCTTGCCGGTGGCTCGGAGCTGCTCGGCGTGGGCGAGGATCTGGGAGGCGGGGGTGCTCAGGGCGGCGGCGATCTTGAGGATGTTCGTGAGGCTGGGGTTGCGCTGGCCGCGCTCGATGCCGCTGATGTAGGTGCGGTCCAGTCTGCACTCCTCGGCAAGAGCTGCCTGGGAGATTCCGTGCCGCTTGCGGATTTCGCGGATGGCATTACCGACGGCTGCGTGGGCGGGGGATCTGGTTCGCATTGGGCGCAAAGTTCCGTCGTGGCCGACTAATAGTATATGGACTATAAGTCACTAAATCGCCATTGAAGTGCCCCGGCGCAGCGCGAACTGCCCGGGGCGTGGCACGGAAAGGATTGGTTTCCATGCAGGATCAGCGTACCTGGACACCGGCCGAGGAAAAGACCGGGATGAGCAGACGTTCTGCGTTTTGCGGCTCGATCCCAGAGAGCAACGGGGGCGGTCAGGGGATGAGATCGTCCGCGAGGTCAACGGCCCAGAGGCGAACTGACAAGGCGTTGGCCGGTTTGGGGTGCTCGGGGTCAGTAGTTGGTATGGGCACCAATTCCATCCCGCGCCGGGCCGGTGGGCTCCCCTTGCTCGCAGAGGCTGAGCGCTATGTCTCCCGTGCCGAGCTCGCGCGGATCATGGGCGTGAGCGTGGCAACGGTCGACCGGATGGTTGCTGAGGGGATGCCGTCAGTGACCTGGGGCCGGCGGACACGGCGGTTCAGCCCATCGGCTGCGATCGGGTGGGCGACGGATAGGCAGGCAGCATGAGCGTTACCAGACTTCCCTCCGGGCGCTGGCGGGCGCAGGTCTATGACCCGGCCACGGGAAAGAACCTCAGCGTCTCGCACGTCCTCGGAGGCCCGGGAACCTTCGCAACCAAGACCGGAGCCAAGCAGGCGCGTGTGAGGGCACGCGAACGGCTCGGACACGCCCGCGTAGAGGACGTGACGGCGCGGGCGTTCTGGGAGCGCTGGACCAGCGATCCGCTGTTCGCCCGTCCGAAGGAGTCCACGAACATCCACAATCGCGAGCGCACGCGGGCGTTCGTCGATCGTTACGGGAACCTGAGCATCGGAGGGATTGGTGACCAGGTTGTCGCGGAGTGGCTCGTGGGCGGGAGGCGCAACGGCACGGTGCCCGCGCTGCGTGCGATGTTCAACGACGCAGCCTCGGCTAAGCCTGGATCCACCGATTCACTGTGTGGGTTGGGGGAGGCCGCTCGGATTGGTGGTTGATCGTCGTGGGCGGTGGTGTGTGGGCGGGGTGATGCGCCTGGCCGGTCGCGAGGAGGGGTGTTGGCAGCGTTTGCGGGCACGCCAAGCGGGGCGGAGGGCCTGCTTGTCCTCGAGGAGCCCGCCGGTCGGGTGTCAGGCGGCGGGGAGCGCTCGGATCCGGTTGAGCGCGTCGAGGTAGTCGCCGTGCCAGGGCCAGCGGGCGGGGAGGTGCAGCGTCCAGGAGCGCCCGTGGCGGGTGAGGCGTCCGGCGACTTGCAGCAGCCGGCGGCGCAGGGTCTTGGCGGCGCGGATGGTGCTGTCGGGCAGCCCGATCAGCTGTGTCCATCGGAGGAGGTTATGCGCGAGCGCGCCGAGCACGGTCCACGCGCCGTTGGCGTTGAACTCGCCGGAGGGGAAGTGCGCGAGCGCCTGGTCTTTGAGGTCGGCGATGACCTGCTCCACGACGGCGTGATCGCGATGCTCGGCCTCCACGACATCGAGCTCCTCGGTGCGGTTGGTAATGAACGCGAAGTGCCTCCAGTCGGGCCACAGCTCAGCCTGCGCGCCGACCAGCCGGGTTCGGCGGACGATCAGGCGCCGCCCGCCGTAGACGGTCTCGGTGATCTGGGCCTCACCGTCCTTGGGGTACTCAGCGACCGTCTGCCATGCCTCGGGTCCGATCGACTCGATGGCCTCACGGATCCCTTTCTGCATCCGCACGCCGATCGAGTACTGCCAGCCGGCCCGCTCGAGGCGGCAGAACACTTTGGTGCTCCAGAACCCCGAGTCGGCCCTGAGCAGCTTGACGCCGTCTGCGCCGGCGCGGTTCACGCGAGCGATCAGCTCCTCAGTGAAGCGCAGCATCCCCTTCTGCGTGTTCGCCGACCCCTTGCGCAGCCGGATATGAAGCACCTCCCTGGTGTCCGCGCGGGTGGCGAGGATCGGGTGATAGCCAAGCAGGCTTGTGTAGCCGTAGGCGGCGCCCTGCTTCAGGCGGCCGCACACCTCACCGACGAAGCTGTCCACGTCGACCACGAGCCGGTTCTTGCCGGGCCCGGCACCGGCCCGCCACGCCCTCACGAGGGCCTCCCCGAGCAGCGCATCGAGCTGGCGCACGTGCCCGAACGTGAACGCGCGCAAGAACGTCCCAAGCGTCGACGGCGCCGGGATCCAGCCGCCGAGTAGCCGCCGAGTGCGCCCGGCCCGCAACGCATCGCAGTCATCGATGCTGTCCGCGCCGAGCACCATCGCGAATAGGAGCGCCATCACCTTGCGCCCGGCGTTCGCCGCCCCCGGCCGATCCCCGCGCAACCGCACCAGACGACCCGCCGAGGCCTCGATCCCCAACCGGCCGGCAAGAGCCGCGACGAGCGCCACCCCAGCGCCCTGCACGGCCCGCTCATCGTCGAACTCGACCCGCAGACCATCCAGTCCGACCGTCCCGTCATCGTGCACCATGAAGGTGACCTCCTGAACGAGGGCCGCGGCTGGCCTAAACAGCCGCTACAAAGCCCTTTTCAGGAGGTCATCCTCCGTTCACCACCGGACAGAAACGGTGGATCCAGGCTAAGGCGGGGCGGCTCGTGCGGCAGAACCCTTTTGCGCGGCTCGGTATCTCCAAGGGTCCGGGCCGTCGTCACGAGCAGCCTCCGAATGAGGAGCAGGTTTGGAAGCTGATTCGCTGCGCGCACGAGCTGGCGAGCCCGTCGTTTGCGGCGTGGCTTCAGGTCGCGGCGTTCACGGGCCTGCGGCCGGGGGAGCTGGATGCGCTGCGCCGGGCGAACGTCGATCTCGATCGTGCGCGTATCCGTGTTGTCGAGCAGTTCAACGCGAAGACCCGCACGTTCACGCCGCCAAAGAACGGCCTGACGCGTGAGGCTTCGCTGACCGAGCCTGCGCGTGATGCGATTCTTGCTCTGCCCGATGAAGGCGAGTTCTGCTTCGCGCCGATCCGTGGCACGCACTGGACCGCAAGCGCTCGCGCCTACCACTGGAAGGCCGTCAGGAGCACGGCGGGGTGGCAGGGCAGCCTCTACCTCGCCACCCGTCATTTCGCAGGCTGGTACATGGTCAACGTGCTGGAGCTGCCCTCCGAGGATGTGGCGATAGCGCTCGGGCACACCGATGGCGGGGAGCTTGTCCGCAAGCTCTACGGGCACCGCGACCACGAGCGCGCTCTGGACCGCGTGACGGCCGCTTATGGGCGAACCGCGAGCTCGACGCAGCTACGGCTGGTGTAGACAAACAATGCCATCCCAACCCGTGGGTAGGTTTCGTCGATGACTTCAGCAGCGAAGCCGTGGCCCCACACGGTCATCTACGACCCCGAGGCGGTCGTGGAGTTGCTGGCGATGAAGTCCAAGGAGGAGCACCGCGCGCTGCTCAACGCAGTTCGGAAGCTGGGCGAACTCGGAGAGCAGCTCGGGCCGCCGCACATGAAGCCGCTGAAGGGAGATCGCGCCGCGGCGCTGCGCGAGCTGCGTCCGAGACAGGGGCAAAGCGATTGGCGTGCGATCTACCGCCGAGCCGGCGACTTCTACGCGATCCTCGCCATCGATCGGCACAAGAACTTCGCCGCGCTGATCGAACGTGCACAGGCTCGCGCCGAGCGATACGACAGACCATTGAAATCCGATAAGCCATGACCTATCATGCAGCTATGACCAAGATTCCGAGCCACTGGCCGAAGGGCATCAGGACGGCTGACGAGGTGCTGGCGGCCGCGTTGGAGGACGACCCAGAGTTCGCCGTGGAATGGGAACGTCTGGCGCTGGCACGCATGGTCGCCGCCCGGCTGATCGGCTACCGCTCCGATCACGGCCTCTCACAGCGCGCGCTGGCCGAGCGCCTCGGCGTGAGCCAGCCGCGAGTGGTCGAGCTCGAGTCCGGCGAGAAGAATCCGCAGATCGAGACCCTCGTGAAGATTGCGGCGGCCACCGGCCTTGAGTTCGCGATCGACATTGCGCCCGTCGGTCAGGAGCCGAAGCTCGTTGGCAAGGCGGTCAAGAGCACCCCGGCACACATCTACGCCGGCGCGTCGCTGCTGCTCGCTGCCGTTTGACCGCAGCTCCAAGCCGTCCACAAGCCATCCGTTCGCCGGTCCCCGGTCAAGCCGTCTGACCTGCCTCGATCTGCCGCTGAGGCTCGAACACCAGAGCGCGGACATAGGCCGCAAGCCGTTCAGCGTCGTCCTTCTCGAGCGTGGGCGGCAGGTATAGATGCGCGATGCCTCCCGTGCGCAGTGGGAATGGGTAGTCGATCAGCGTCTGTGACGGTGCGCCCGCCGGTGTCTGCGAAGCCGACGATGACGACGTGGACGCCGGCCGAGTGTTGCCCGTGGAGCCGTTGGTGCTGCCGGGCTCGCTTGTGCGGCGTCGCGGTGCCCGGCCTGGGGGTGGTTTGAAGTTGGCCGCACCGTTGTCCAGGTACTGCCGGTAGAGCTCGATGGCGCGGTTGAAGCGGTTGCGGTACGCCCGCAGGCTGTCCGGCGCGTACTTCTGCCCGGCAAGCGTTTCAAAGCGGCTCATCACGTCATCGGTGTCGATCGTGCGCAGGTCAATCCCGGGATTGTCGGGCTCGACGGTGGCGAGGATCTGCTTTGTGGCCGACCGCAGTGGCTCCATTGCTGCCGACCGCATAAGGCCCTTGTTGATGACCCACCCGCAGAACTCGTCCAACCCCTCCATCGTGCCACTACTGATCTTTCCTGTCTCTTGTGCCGCCATATGACTGCCCTCCAACTCGAAGATTAACGAACAAAGACGAGAATATCACAGATCAGATGGGAGACGGACGGACGGACTAAAGAATTAGCGCACAAGTTGAACGCCTAGGTTGTAAGCTGGCCACGGGTGTCAGGGCCGGCTCGTGGTCAAGAACACCCAGGCGCACATCTACGCTGGTGCGTCGCTGCTCGTCGCTGTCGGTTGTCCGCAGCTGCGGACCGCCCACGAAACCGCCCACGAGCTGTTGGATCGCCCGTGGCAAGGGCTACTATGCCTGTCTCCCCGATCACAAGCCCCGAGAACTCAGGAGCACTCCCAAGGACTCCTGAGCATCGGGCAATCCCGCTCCACGACAGGCATTCCGCGGTCTGCCCTTGTAGTGCCCGGCCGCCAGTTCCCTTCTCGGAATGGATGCTGATCGGCGTCGCGTCGAAATCGAGGATTACCCGCTCGGGGTCGCCTGGCGCCTTCCACGCTCGCCCACGCGCCAGGGCGCGTGCGCGGCGGATCCCTTCGATCTCGTTCTGCCCGATCGAGAGCAGCACACGCCGCGCGGTGGAAACGGAGGCGATCTCGCCGAACAGCGCGGGCTGTCCCTGAAGCACCGCGAGGTCTGAGACGCAGCGCCCACCGTCGGCCGCCATCACCGCCAGATCACACAGAACGCGGCCGGGATCGTGGGCAGAGCGACGCTGCCGCGTACCCGCGAGCGCAGTGCTCAGGCCATCGGTAAGACCAAGCCGCTGCGCGACAAGCGCGAGCAGCGCAGTGCCCGCGCGCGAGGACAAACCGGTGGCGTCCGCGAGCACATCTACGGTTCTCAATGAAGCACTTCCGATCACCTTCAAGGTGAGCCTCCTGAGCGGCTGGATTGCTGCCTTGACGACCGCAATCCTCCCCGCCCAGGCGGACGTTTCAGGCCTCCTCAGCAGCCTCGTCACCAGCTGCTATTGGCGAATCGAGGCTAGACCCCCAGGCCCGATTGCCGTAGTTGGCCCACGATATGCCCCGTCGCTTGGGTTCGTTCCCTGGAGCGAGCGGCGCTCCGGATACGTTGCCCGCAGCGCGTTCCTGAGCCGGTTCAAAAGCGCAGTACCGAGCGTCGTCGAGTCGCCGGTGGCCGAATGGCGTACCGGGCGCAACCCATAGCGGGGATCAAGGCCGCAAACGGACCGCAGAACTCCGAAAAACGGCTCAGGAAAGCCAACTGGAACCTGTTTCCTCGACTTTCGGTCATAGATTAGAGCTTCCGTCGGTCCGCGAACAGGAGCGAGAGCCCCGAAAAGATTGGGTTCGCGGTCGGCCGTTCTCGCCTGTTCCCGGCTCGCGCGGGATCACAATAGGACCGGCAGGAAGGCGCTGCGGTCCCTTTCGCGCCCGATCACAACCTTGGACGCTGACCCGGATCCTGGGTGGCGGGGCACAAAAACTCCCCGTCGTCTTTCAGATCGGCGCATCGATCTCCCTTGCTCGGTTGGCTGCCGAGGATCTCCCACCACGGATGCCTCGAGCCGGTGGCCGCCCTGGTCCGACTCACTGGTCTCAGGCTGAGGCCAGCTTCGACTCTGCGCCCGGGAGCACCCTGTCGAGCTCGCGCCGAGAGCCGATGTCGAGCTTTGAGAAAACCTTGCGCAGGTGCCACTCGACGGTGCGCGGGCTCAGAAACAGCCGCTCGCCGATTTCGGGGTTTGAGAGCCGGTCGCGGGCAAACATCGCAATCTGGCGCTCCTGCGACGTGAGCTCGTCGCGGGTCTCGGCTGTGCGCTTGCGGCCCTTCTCGCCGGTGGCGAGCAGCTCGATGCGGGCCCGCTCGGCGAACAGGTCCATGCCAATCCCGTCGCGCGATCTCGCCACAGCAAAGAGTCACCGAATGCCTCGCGACTTTGGGCTGCTTCTTCAGGAGCCGAGCGTACGTCGCACGGCATCGAGCGTGACCATCAGTGTGCGTGGTGCTAGGGGCGATGGCTCGAAGCCAAAGCGGCGGTAGAACGGTGCGGCGCGATTACCGATCGCATCGACGGTGACTGCTCGTATGGCGAGCTGGTCGGAGGCGCGTAGGATGCGTTGAAGCGCATCGAGTAGAAGGCTGCGGCCGAGTCCGGCGTCTTGGTGTGTCGTAGTGACCGCGATGCGGGCGATGAGCGCCACGGGTATTGGGAAGTGCCGTGAGAGCCCTTGGCGCACACTGGTTGTTGCCTTCTCGTGTTCGACTTGTGCTGCTACGAGGGTGTAGTAGCCGGCGACTTTGCCGTCGGGTTCTGTCGTCACGAAGGTGCGTGCGGCGTCTCGCTGCTGGTTCTGGCCTGCGTAGGCGCGCAGCCATCGGTCCAGCGTCTCCTCACCGCAGCTGAATTGATCGACGCGGTGTGTTCTGCGGTCAAACGGAGCAGTCGCGCTAAGCCGGGGCGTCACGCCTCGGGTAGGACGCTTGGCTTCTCCGTGAGGCGGCGCAGTCCCGGTTCGGCATCGGGGGAGGGTTGCTCTAGCGCAGTGAGGAACCGTCGCGCTGCCTCGTCATCGAGGATGTAGCGGGTGCGCTCGGCGAGGGTACGCTCGGCCTCGTGGCGCGCGGCTCGGCGTACGAACTCACTCAACGTCTCGCCGTTGACGGTCGCTGCGGCCTGCTCGAGGTTGCGCTCCTCCTCGGTGATTCTGATCTCGATCCTGCGTGTCTTGGTCGTTGCACGGGAAGCCATACGCAAAGTGTACGGCATCCGTCCGGACAGATGTAGATGGGCTGTCCCGGCGCACTGTGGCCTGGCTTTGTTGCGCCGTGCGCATAGGTCGCATGCTCGAACAGGTAATATCTGTCATGCGAGCCAGCGACATTCCTACTGGTCATGCGGGGTTAGCGAGTGAATAGCGCAAGTGATCGTGAAGCCGGTACCCGGGCTCGGCTGCAGCAGCACTGGAAGGCCTCCGAGCGCGGGGACCTCGACGCTGAGCACGCGATCTACGCGGCAGACGCGATCTTGGACTACCCGCAGTCCGGCGAGCGCTTCAGAGGCCGGTCAAGGATCCAAGCGCAACGCGGCGGGCATCCGGCTGAACGCCACTTCACCATCCGCCGGATCCTGGGCAGCGGCGACCTTTGGGTGAGCGAGTGCGTGATCACCTATGACGGCGTCCCCACCTACTCGCTCAGCGTTATGGAGCTCACCGACGGTCTCGTAACGCACGAGACACAGTACTTCGCTGACCCCTTCCACGCGCCTCCCGGGCGTGCTGCGCTCGCCGAGCCGATTCCGCCAGGCTACCAATAGGCCGCCGCGTCAGCGCGCGGCGCGGTGCCTGAGCTTCAGCACCCTCATGATCGATGTCGCCTTCCCGCCTGTCGGTTCGATCCTGATCGTTACCTTCAGGTGGCCGGCACGGCGCAGTTTTGTCAACAGGGACCGGCTGAGCGCCAGCTTGACCTTCTGTGTCTGACCTTCTGTGTCTTTCCCGGCGCGACCGAGTAACGCGTGCGCTTGATGGCTGTGGCCTTGGTCGCGCCACCCGGCATGATCACCAAGAAGCCTCCACATGCTTTGACCGCCGTCGGCGGGCATTTCAACGATACGTACACATGAGTGGCATCGCCGCTCGGCACCGCCGTCCCCAACACAGGCGAGAACACCACTCCGCTCGTCGGCCCACTACTGCAGTTCGAGCCGCAGGGGATTCCCACCAGCACCGGTGTCGGTAGCGGGATCGGCGCCGGCGGGGGCACGCATTCGGTCCCATGCTGCAGCGGATCGGTCGGCTGGCAGTCCTGCGTTTCGTCGCCGTAGCCGTCGCGATCTGTGTCGGGCTCGACGTTCGCGCTCAGCGCGAGCGTGAATCCGAAGGCGCCGCCGTAGTCCTGCCCTTCGAACACCAAGCCGCTGGCGAACTGTGTCGAGGTGACGCCAGGGAAGTTTTCATAGACCACGAATTCGATTGGGTAGTCGGCGAGGATGCCGAACCGTTCGCCGGCCTTGATCGGCACGCGCGCGGGCAGTTCGAGCGGTGGTTCGGCTGGTAGCTGGTTGCCGACCCGGGATTTCAAATGACGGCCCGGCCAGTTCGGGCACGGCGTAGACGGCGCCGCCCGACCCGTCGAGCGAGCCCTGTTTGTAGGTCTCCAGTTTCAGAACGCGTGGCGCAGTCTGGCCTTCGGCGCAGCAGCCGGCCCGCATCGCCCAGCCCGTGATCACGCCGTCGATCGGCGATGTCACAGTCACTTCCGAGTTCGTCGAGCGAAAGTTCATGTAGGCGCAGGGGCTATATGTTTTCTGGCAGCCGATCGAAGACGTGTGGCCGCCTCCCGATGGCAGCGGCGTGCTCAGGTCGGACCCGAGTCGAATTGCTCCCGCGGCGGCTGACGGAAGCGCCATCGCACACGTCGCCATCGCGATCGCCAGGACCCATCGTCGCGTTCCCCCCGCAAGGCGCATAACCCCAGCTTCGCACGTCAGCCGCCGTCCGTCCCGCGCAGTCCCGCCCCCGACGCCGGCTCGACCGGGGCGGTGCCGCCGATCGCGGCCTCGATCTGCTCGTGCTGCGTTAGCCGCCGGGGACCCACCCGGCCGGAAACGCGCCGGCGGGAACGTGTCCGGGAGACGTGGGGAAGAACTGCAGCGCGATCCGCTCCGCGGCGCTGCCCTCGAGCAACGGCCGAAGGTCCCCAAGCGGCAGCAGGACGCGAGCGGTCGCCCCGATCTGGAAGTCGGCCGCGTTCGGCTGCTCGCCCCCGATCACGCCCCGTCGTGCGAGCTCCTCGATGTGCTCGAGCTTGGCCGGTAGGCCGGCGAGATCCTGCTCCAGTCGCGCGGCCGAGATCTTGTGATAGCGCCACGAGCCGTGCACGTATCTGATCGCGAAGTCCGTGCCGGGCCCGTCGAGTGGCCCGCGGTCGGCGAACGTGCCCATCGCCTCGGGGCGGAAATGAAGCGCGCCCCACGGCAGCCGGCGGCCGAGGTCCTGGAGCTCCTCGTCGCCCCAGCGCTCGGCGTCGGTGACGTCCTCTGATGGGTACAGCGTCGGGTCGGGTGCGATCGTCTCGAGCCGGGCGAGGATCGCGCGCGAGCCGTGGACTGGATCGCCATCTACGAGCAGGCCCGGGACGGTCGAGTTGCCCTCGCCGTAGATCTGCTGCATCTGCTCCACGTGCTCGCCTGCTTTGAGGTCGATGCGCTCGTACTCGAGGCCCTTGTAGTCGAGCGCGGCCGCCACCGTCATGCACGGATGGGAGGGCGGTAGTGCGTGCAGCGTCAACGTCGGGGAGCTCATCCGAGAGCCTCCACGATCTCGGCGATCGCAGCTCTCTCGGCGTCGCTGACTGGCTCCTCGCCGCGGCCGTTCTCGCGATGCGCGGCGGCGACCCGTTCCGCAAGGCCCACGTTGAAGCGCTTGTACTCGTCGAGCTCCTGCGGCGTCGCCTTGCTCTGCAGCAGTGTCACTGCGTCGCGAAGATGAGAAATGCAATGCGCTTTGAGCTCATCCGGCGAGCCGTAGCGCGTGTGATCGATCTGCGGCTTGGCTGAGACGATCGCGTCCAGCAGCTCGCTCTGCCCGTGCTGTTGGCGGGCCTCGGCGTACGCCTTGGCCATCGACACGGTCTCGCGGATCGTCCCGCCGCGCTGCGCGGTGATGACGAGCATGCCTGCACTCGTCGGCCCCTCGAGCACCTGCTCCCACTCCTGCTCTGTGAAATCGGCCTTTGCGGTCATTGCACTCCTCCGGTGGTACCTGGATGACGTTGGCGTATGTCCCGTTGTATCTCGTATCGGTCTTTTATGTGTGTCGCGCGCAAATGCCGCGGGCGAGCGAGCGAGTAGCTCCTCGACTCGACTACTCGGCTGATCCGAGGAACGCCGTCAGGATCTCGAGCGTCTCGTCCGGTCGCTCAAGGAAGAACAAGTGACCGGTCCCAGCGACGATGCGGAGCGTCGTATCCGGGATGCGCTCGGCCAGCAGCCTGCTGCTCTCGCCCGGGATGATCCGGTCGTCGTCGCCCGTCAGGACAAGCGTTGGTGCCCGGATCTCGCCCAGGCGGGCGGCAGAGTGGTATGAGAGCACAGCTTCGATCTGGGCCCGGTATCCGCCCGGGTCCTGGACGTCGAGTGACTTCTTCGCGATGAACGCGCTCAGCAGAGCGGCGTCGACGTCGCGCGCGAACGCGAATGGTGCAAGCGTGCGCATGCGCAGAGCCCAATCGTCGGTGCGTAATGCGAAGGCGCGGCCGGCCTCGGCGGGCGCCGGCGCGGCGTGGGTGATCCCGGCGTGTGTGCAGCCGAGCACCAGGCGGCCGATGCGCTCAGGTGCACCGATCGCGAGCTCTTGGGCGATCATGCCTCCCATCGAGATGCCGAACACGTCCGCCTGCGCGAGATGCAGGTGGTCGAGCAGCGCAACCGCGTCCTGTGCCAGTTGCGCCGTCGAATACGGACCCGCGGTGACCGAGCTGCGACCGCTGCCGCGGTTGTCGTACGCGATCACGCGATGACCGCGCTCGGCGAGACCGACCGCCAGCGGTGTCCAGTCGTCTGCGATCGCGGGGATGCCGGCGATCAGCAGCAGCGGCTGCCCTTCGCCGCGCTCCTCGTAGTGCAGGGTCAATCCCGGTAGCTCGGCCTGCGGCATCGCGGCTGAAACCCTAGCTCGATCCTACGGAAGCTCATGACGTGTGGCAAGGGCCCGACAAGCTCCGGTGTAGGCTCAAGCGATGGCCCAGAGGTGGATCGACCGGCAGATCGATGACGCGCTGCTCGCGACCTCGGTCTCGACGGGCGTCCTCTATGCACGCCGGCGGGTGCGGCGTGTCCAGCGCAGGTTCGCCCGGGGCGCGGTGATACTCGGCGCTGCGGCAACGGTCGCCGGGATCGGCGTGGCTGGTGTGGCTGGCGGTGCGTTCGCTCGATATCGAAGGCGCGCCAGCGGCTCGACCGACTAGCACTCGAGCGCCGTCGAATCGGCCGCAGCTATCGTTGGGACGGTGCCCCGCGCTCCGTTGAGCCTGATCGAGTTCCCAGCCGATGATCTCGAGCGGGCTCGTCGCTTCTGGACGGAGCTGCTCGAGATCCAGCTCGAGCCTCGCGGCGACTCGGAGGGAGAGGGCTGGCAGACACACTCCGGGGCGCCGTCGCTGGGAGTCCACGCTCGGGGGCGCGGTCCCGGCGACTCCTTCTCGCTGCCGTACTTCGCTGTGGGCGATCTCGCGCTCGCGCTGGAGCGGGTCGAGGCTCTCGGGGGCACGATCGTGCATCCAGGCGAGCGGTGGGCGATCTGCAAGGACTCCGAGGCGACTGCGTTCGCGCTCGCGCAGGAGGACCCGCCGCCGGAGGTCGCTTGAGTCGCGCTCATACGGTCACCAGCGGCGCGGGAGCAGGCTGCTCTTCTTCCAACCGCTCGCGGCAGCGTCGCGCGGTCGCGCGCGCCCAGCTCCCGGTCGTTATCGCGCCGACCACCACGACGAGGAGACCGCAGCCGGCGATCAGCCACCAGGCAGCGTGGCTGGCCGGCGCGAGGTGCGTGCCGATGCCTCGTGCAGCGGCCGTGCCGAGAATCGATCCGGTCACGGCCACCCCGAGCGTCTGTCCGACCTGACGGCTGGTCGAGGCGATCGCCGCGGCCACCCCGGCTTGGTTGTCGGGCATCCCTGACACGGCCGCGAACGTGATCGGCGCGTTGACCGTGCCGAAGCCCAGGCCGAAGATCGCGTAGGCGAGGAACAGCAGGGCCAGCGACGTGTCGGGCGTCAGGCCGGTGAGCAGTGCGCTGCCGGCGAACATGCACGACCCGGCGATCAACAGCGGCAGCCTCGGTCCTTTGCCGCCGACAGCGCGACCCGACAGCGGGCTTCCGGCGATCGCCGCGAGCGCCATCGGCAGCGTGCACAGGCCGGCCACCAGCGCCGAGTAGCCGCGCACGTCCTGCAGGTACAGGGTGTTCAGGAACAGGAAGCCGCTGAAGCCGGCGAACGCCGTGACCGCCATCACCGCTGCGCCGGTGAACGGCGCGCTGCGGAAGAAGCGCGGGTCGATCAGCGGGTCCGTGCGCTGGCGCTCGTAGATCGCGAGGCTCGCCAGCGCGAGCGCCGAGAGCACGAACAGGCCGATCGTCTGCAGCGAGGACCAGCCCGCATCCGGCGCCTCGATGATCGCGTAGGTGATCGACGCGAGCGCGACGATCACCAGCAGCTGACCGACCGGGTCCACTCGTCGTGGGTGCGCGGCACGCGACTCGGGGACGAACATCGCCGTCAGGATCAGCGCAGCCAGCCCGATCGGCACGTTGATCCAGAAGATCGAGCGCCAGCCGATCGCGTCGGTCAGCGCGCCGCCGACGATCGGGCCGAGCGCCAGGCTCACGCCGACGACCGCGCCCCACGCGCCGATCGCGCGGGCACGCTCGCGCGGCTCGGTGAACACGTTGGTGATGATCGACATCGCCACCGGGTTGAGCATCGAGCCTCCGACCGCCTGCAGGGCGCGAGCGGCGATCAGCCACTGCAGGCTCGGTGCGAGGCTACACAGCAGCGAGGCACCGGCGAAAACCGCCAGCCCGGTCTGGAAGATCCGCCGCCTCCCAAGGCGGTCGGCTGTCGAGCCGGACAGCAGCAGCAGGCTGGCGAGCACGATCGTGTACGCGTCGATCGTCCACTGCAGCCCCGACAGCGAGGCGTGCAGGTCGCGCCGGATCGACGGCAGCGCGACGTTCACGATCGTGTTGTCCATCGCCACGATCAGCAGGCTCATGCAGCAGATCGCGAGGATCGTCAGCCGCCGTCGATCGCTCAGCTGAGGAGTGCCGTCCGTGCCAGATAGTTCTAGACGCTTGACGTGGTATCTACAGCGTATATACGATGGCTATCGGCGCACGAGCGCGGACATACGGCGCGCTGTCGCGGGCGGGTGACGAACCCAAATCCAAGCTCCCGCGGGGGCTCCTTGCGCGTGGGGCTCCGCGCGCGTGGCGCTACTGGGCGGCCTGCGGCTGGGCCGCGGTGTCTGCGGCCGCGAGGAACGCCTCGACGGCGCGCGGGTCGAGCGGACGCGAGAACAGGAAGCCCTGGCCCTGATCGCACTGTTCCCGCTGCAGCGTCACCAGCTGGGCGTGATCCTCGATCCCCTCGGCGAGCGTCTCGACCTCGAGCGTCCTGCCGAGCTGGACGAGCGTGCGGATCAGCGTCGCCGAATGATCTGACGCGGCGATCTCGCTGATGAACGAGCGGTCGATCTTCAGCGCGTCGGCGGGGAACTCGCGCAGGTAGGCCAGCGAGCTGTAGCCGCTGCCGAAGTCGTCGATCGCGATCCGCACGCCGAGCTCCTTCAGCGCGCGCAGGCGCCCGACGGCCGCGTCGGGGTCGCGCATCAGCGTGCTCTCGGTGAGCTCGAGCGTCAACGCGCCTGCCTCCAGGCCGCTGTCAGCGAGCGCGTGTTGGACCTGGGGGAGCAGCTCATCGGTGTCGAGCTGGCGCGCGGCGACATTCACGGACACGCCGATCCGGTGACCGCGGCCATGCCAGGCGGCCGCCTGGCGGCACGCCTCATCGAGCACCCACGCGCCGATCGGCACGATCAGGCCGGTGCTCTCGGCGAGCGGGATGAAGTCCGCCGGCTGCAGCATGCCGCGCGTGGGATGCTGCCAGCGCAGCAGCGCCTCGACGCCGATCACGCGTCCGGATTGGAGGTCGAACGTCGGCTGGTAGGCGAGCAGCAGCCGGCCCTGGGCGGCCGCGTCCGCGAGGTCCATCTGCATCCGCAGGCGGTCCTGGGCGGCGGTCTGCATCGAGGACTCGAACAGCACGTAGCGGTCTCTGCCGGCGGCCTTGGCCGCGTACAGCGCGAGGTCGGCGTCGCGGAGCAGCTCGTCAGGGCTCTCGCGCAGGCCGAACGCCACGCCGATGCTCGCCGTGATCGACAGCTCGCGGCCGATCTCGCCGCGCATGTCGCACGGCTCGCGCAGCGCGTCGCGCAGGCGCTCTGCGACCAGCTCGGGGCCGGCGTCCAGCGTGGAGCCCTCGACGAGCACGACGAACTCGTCGCCGCCAAGGCGCGCCGCCGTGTCGCCCTCGCGGATCACGCTCGACAGCCGCCTCGCGACGATCCGCAGCAGCTCGTCGCCGGCGGCGTGGCCGAAGCTGTCGTTGACGTTCTTGAAGTCGTCGATGTCCACATACAGCGCCGCTACCGGGAGATCCTGCCGTCGTGCCCGTGCGAGCATCTGCTCGACGCGATCGAGCGCGAGCACGCGGTTGGGGAGGCCGGTGAGCGCGTCGTGCATCGCCTGGTGGCGCAACTGTCCGGTCTTCTCGGCGACCATGCCGATCGCCAGCTCGCGCGAGCGCGCCAGCACGAGCACCAGTGCAGCCAGCAGCAGCGTCGCGACGACGCCGCCCAGCAGCACGACCAGTCCCTGCACGTTCGCGGATGGTCCGCTCACCGCCGGGGTGCCGCGCACCTTCACGATCCAGGTGCCGTCCACCTGCAGTGTCGCCTCGTGCGAGAACGCGTGGGCGTTCGCGGTGGCCCCCGTACGCCCGATCAACTGCGGGGTCAGGCCTTCGTTGGCGTGGTAGAGCGTCACGCCCAGGCCGCGGTCTCGAGCGATCGCGGTCTGCATCAGCGACGGGATGTCGAACGAGCCGAGCACCCAGCCGAGCACGGCTGCGCGACGCTGCGCGACGGTCCTCACGGGTGCGCCCGGCCTGTACACGGCGGCTTCGACGATCAGGCTCCTGGTGTTCGCCAGCGCGATCGAGTAGGCGCCGTACTGGTCGGAGTCGGTGATCGCCTGTGTGAACTTCGCGCGCGTACCGCCGTCGTGGCGGTAGCCGCCGATCGGCGAGCGCGGGTCGCACGAGTCCTGCTCGAGCGCGCGCGTGAGTGTGGGGCTGTGGCCCAGGCCGGCGCTGCCCCCGGCGAGCAGGCAGTAGTCGGCGCGCCCGTCCGCAGCGATTGTCCTCACATGTCCGGCGACGAGCTTGCGGAACGTCGGGTCGGAGTTGCGATCGGCCTGGTAGCTCGCCAGCTGCTTCGCGGGCACGTCCCTGACCATCAGCGCGCCGGAGCCGCTCGGCTGCTGGCGATGGTCTTCAAGCAGCATCAGCCAGCTGTTGAATTCGCGCGCGTGCAGGTTCGGCTGCTTCGTGGCCACCGCGCGCGCCGACTGCACGAAGTCGGTGTCGCGTCGCAGCTGCGTCTCGAGCGTCCCGCTGATGTTGGTAGCCGAGGTCTGGAAGCTCTGCGTTTCGCGGGAGCGGACGCTCGCGCGCCACAGCAGCGATGCGGTGACCGACGCCGCTAGGCCGATCGCTACGATCGCGCATGCGGCGAGCACCCAGCGTCGTTTGCTCGCGGCGTTCGCGATCACATGGTCTTTATCGGAGGCCGCGACGGCCAGCTAAAGTCAGCGATCACCGACATGCCGACACCGACGATCGATCAGCTCACGCTGGCTGAGCAGCCGGAGCGCTGGGCGGCCCTCGGTTTCGCGGTCACAGACGACTGCTGCCAGCTGGCTGGCGTGCGGGTCCGTCTGGCGGGCGAGGGCGCCGGCCGCGGGATCGTCGGCTGGTCGCTGCGCGACCTCACGAGCACCGATCTGGATGGGCTGCCGACGAGCGCCTCCGAGCGGCCGGCAGCGCCGCCGGCGCTGCCCCAGCCCAACGGCGTCGTGGGGATCGACCACATCGTGGCTGTGTCGCCGGATCTCGACCGCAGCGTGCGCGCGCTGCAGGCCGCCGGGCTCGATCTGCGCCGGGTGCGCGAGGAGCCGACTCCCGCTGGCGCGCCGCGCCAGGCGTTCTTTCGCCTCGGCCGGGAGCTGCTCGAGCTGGTGCAGGAGCCGGACGAGGTCGTTCAGCGCTCCGGCGGGCGCGAGCGCCCTGCGCGTCTGTGGGGCCTCGCGCTGCTGGTCGACGACATCGACCGCACCGTCGAGCTGCTCGCCCCGCATGTGCCGCCGCCGCGCGCGGCTGTGCAGCCGGGCCGGCGCATCACGACGGTCGCACGGACGGCCGGACTCGGCATGGCGCTCGCGCTGATGAGCCGCGAGGAACGCGGCGAGCACGACGCTGCGGCTGCTCCCGCATGACCCAGGAGCTGTGGAGCGCCGTCGACGAGTACGCGGCTGACCTGCTGATTGCGTCCGATCCGACGTTGGATGAGGCGATCGTCGCGAGCGCCGCGGCTGGTCTGCCGGAGATCGCCGTCTCGCCCAGCCAGGGCAAGCTGCTGCATCTGCTCGCGCGGATCCACGGCTCGCGCCGGATCCTCGAGCTGGGCACGCTGGGCGGCTACAGCACGATCTGGCTGGCTCGCGCATTGCCGCCCGGCGGGCGGCTGGTCACGCTCGAGCTCGATCCGACGTTCGCGCAGGTCGCAGCCGCCAACGTCGAGCGAGCCGCCCTCGCCAACCGGGTCGAGCTGCGGGTTGGCAGGGCGCTGGACAGCCTGCACGAGCTGCGTGTCGAGGAGGCCGACCCCTTCGACTTCATCTTCATCGACGCCGACAAGCAGAGCACGCCCGAGTACTTTGCCGCGGCGCTCGAGCTCGCCCGTCCAGGCAGCGTGATCGTCACCGACAACGTCGTCCGAGCCGGCGCGCTGGCCGACGGCGACAGCGACGACCCGCGGGTGATCGGGATGCGGCGCTTTCACGAGCTGCTCGCTTGCGAGAGTCGGGTCAGCGCGACGACGATCCAGACCGTCGGCAGCAAGGGCTACGACGGCTTCACGCTCGCGATCGTCGGCGAGGTGGCGCGGTGACTCCTCCTCGTTCGAGGCGGCACGGTCCGCGATCGAGGCGGGCACGGTAGTCTCGCGCGCATGGCACGCGAGCTGAAGCTGGGCCTGAACACCGGGTACTGGGCCGGCGGGCCGCCGGCCGGTGCCGTCGAGGCGATCGCCGAGGCCGAGCGGCTCGGGTTCGACTCGATCTGGACCGCCGAGGCCTACGGCTCGGACTGCCTGACGCCGCTGGCATGGTGGGGCTCGAGCACCGAGCGCATAAAGCTGGGCACGGCGATCGTGCAGATGTCCGCGCGCCAGCCGGCCGCCACGGCGATGGCTGCGATGACGATGGACCACCTGTCGAACGGCAGGTTCATCCTCGGGCTTGGCGTGTCCGGGCCGCAGGTAGTAGAGGGCTGGTACGGGATGCCGTTTGCCAAGCCGCTGGCCCGCACGCGCGAGTACATCGCGATCCTGCGCGATGTGTGGGCACGCGAGGGCCGCCTCGAGGCTTCCGGTCCGCACTACCTGCTGCCGCTTGCGGACGGCACCGGCCTGGGCAAGCCGCTGAAGTCCTCGATTCACCCGCTGCGCAGCGACATCCCGATCTATCTCGGCGCCGAGGGGCCGAAGAACATCGCGCTGTGCGCCGAGCTGTGCGACGGCTGGCTGGCGATGCTGTTCGCGCCGTCGGTGTTCGATGAGCTGTACCGGCCGTCGCTGCAGGAGGGCTTCGCGCGGGAGGGTGCGCGCCGCAGCGCCGAGGACTTCGAGGTGTGCGCGATGGTGCCGCTGATCGTCACCGACGACGTCGAGGCAGCCGCCGACTCGCTGCGCCCGTTCTACGCGCTGTACTTCGGTGGCATGGGGGCCAAAGGCGCCAACTTCCACGCGAACGTCCCGATCCGCATGGGCTACGAGCGCGAGGTCGATGAAATCCAGGAGCTGTACCTGAGCGGCAAGAAGGACGAGGCCGGCGCGAAGATCCCGACCGGGCTGATCGAAGAGATGTCGCTGATCGGCCCACGCGAGAAGATCCTCGACGACCTGGCCAAGTGGCGCGAGTCCGCGGTCACCACACTGCTGGTCACCGGCGACACCGCCACCGTGCGCGCTGCCGCCGAGCTCGTGCTGGGCTGAGCCGCCGCCGCCCGCTCAGCTGGCGAGCGCAACGGTGCTCGACCGCCCGAGCGTCACGCCCCCGGAATCGAGCGCGTGGACGGCGAAATGAGGTCCGGCGGCAGTCGTGTGCAGCGTGCTCTCGAAGCCGCCTGAGCGTGTGCGAGCGACCGCGCGCAGGGCGTCCGGCCGCTGACCGGCGAGCAGCCGCCAGGCTGCTCACGTCGGTCGCTCCGTTCCAGCTGGCGTACGCGGTCAGCCCGCCGCGCGAACGCGCCAACGCGAGCGCCGGGGCGTCGGCGGGACGGGCGCTCCAGGGCAGGCGGAATGCCCGGTAGGACTGGTACTTGGAGCCGAGCAGCGCGTCGAACAGCAGCCGCCCGGAGCGATCGAACTCGGACACGCGTGGGGCTTCGCCCCAGCCGACGAACACGTTGCCGTTGGGCAGCAGCTGCATGCTGCCCTGGCTGCCGGCGAGGATCGGCGGGCGCGTGTATTGACGCACGAGCGTCGCCGTCATGGCGCTCTCGTCGACGTCCAAGATCAAGCCGCGCGAGAGCCGCTCGACGGCGGGTGTGGCGCCATTGTCGAAGATCGTCAGCGTGCCGTCGGGCTGGCGACGCGCGTCGTGCTGCCAGGCGAAGCTGCTGCCGGCGCCCATGCTGAAGTCGCTGCGGCTGCCGCCGAGGCGCCAGACGATGTCGCCACGGCGGTCGAGCTTGTACACGGTGTGGGTGCTGCGCGAGGAGACCAGCAGCCCGCCGTCGTGGTCGAGATCGACTGAGTTAATGTGGAAGTAGTCCCAGTCGTCGCCGACCGGCGCGTAGGACTCGTGCAGCGCGATGTGGTCGAGGCTGTGCCACTCGAGTAGGACGCGGCCGTCGGCGAGGTCGATCTCCTGGAAGATCGCGTCCTGGATGCTGCCGTGGCGCGAGCCGCCGACGCTCGACAGGTCGGCTTTGCGGACGACGTAGCTGGTCAGCAGCGCGGTGTCGCGCGGCGTGATCACGAACTCGTGCAGATCGCCGTGCAACCCGCCGGCTGCCTGCACGCGCCGGACGGTGCGGTAGCGGGTGTCGGCGATCACGTACTCGCCGACACCGTGGCCGAGTTCGATGTTTCCCTCCCACCAACTCAGCACCGGGCTGCCGCGGTAGCTCTGCACGCGGAAGTTAGCGGTCACCTTGCCGGCGAGCGGGTTCTGCCACACGGGCTGGCCACTGTTGTCGGCGATCACCGCGCCGGCCTGGCCGTCGGGCGCGTTGTACGGGGCGATGAAGATCGGTTCGCTCGAGACGCCCTCGCGGCGGTGGGTAACAGTCAGCGAGGGGATCTGCAGATCCGGTCGGCTGTGCCATCTGGGCGGTTGCGGTGGTGTGGCGTGCGGAGCGATCAGCGCGCCGGCCACGATCTCGCCGACCGCGCCGCTGAGCGTGAGCCCGGCCGCGGCGAGCCCGGCGCTTCGAAGAAGCTGCCTGCGGGTGAGGCGCTGGGTGGCGTGCGTCCTGTGCATCCTCGCTCGGGAGTGCGTCGGAAAACGGGCTCCTCGGATGTTGCCTGACGAAGCTCAAGCGCGTCGAAGGCGCGCTGAAGACCGGTCGAAGAAATCGATAGAGGGGATCACGTTGTGGCGGATTACGGCGTCGTTCCATGGGCACTAGGGTCTAGGGATGGCCGACGCCGAGAACACCACGCAGGAGCAGCCGTTCGGGAACTTCGAGTACGAGATCTATGCGCGGGGGCTCGCGGGGGAGACGCCGCAGCTACCGATCGCGGTCGGCGAGCTCGAACAGCGGGCGCGCGAGCAGATGAGCGCGGAGGCGTTCGGGTACGTCGCCGGAGCGGCCGGCTCGGAGGCGACCGTGCGCGCGAACAGCCGCGCGTTCGAGCGTCGGCAGATCGTGCCGCGAATGCTGCGCGACGTCTCCTCGCGCGATCTGAGCACGTCGATTCTGGGCACGGCGATGCCGGCGCCGGTGATGCTGGCCCCGGTGGGCGTCCAGTCGATCGTGCGCCCACAGGGTGAGCTTGAAACGGCGCGCGCGGCTGCCTCTGTGGGCTTGCCGTTCATCCTCAGCACGGCGGGGTCGCACTCGATCGAGCAGGTCGCCGAGACGGTCGGGTCGGCCAGCCGCTGGTATCAGCTGTATTGGCCGCGCGACCGCGATCTCGCCGCGAGCTTCGTGGCGCGTGCCGGCGAGGCGGGCTACGGCGCGGTCGTGGTCACGCTGGACACGTGGATGCTGGGCTGGCGCCCGCGCGATCTGCAGAACGCGTATCTGCCGTTCCTCAAAGGCGAGGGCGTGGCCACCTACTTCAGCGACCCGGTGTTCCGTGCGGCGCTCGAGCGCCCGCCGGAGGAGGATCCCGGCGCGGCGATCGGGCACTGGGCGCTGCAGTTCTCCAACCCTTCCGTCACGTGGGCGGATTTGGCGTGGCTGCGCGAGCAGACCGAGCTGCCGATCGTGCTCAAGGGAATCGTGCACGCCGACGACGCCCGACTGGCGCTGGAGGCCGGGGTGGACGGCGTGATCGTCTCGAACCACGGCGGACGCCAGGTCGACGGCGCGATCGGCGCGCTCGACGCGCTGCCTGCCGTCAGGGATGTCGTCGGCGAGGCATTTCCGGTCCTATTCGACAGCGGCATCCGCACGGGCGCGGACGTGTTCAAGGCGCTCGCGCTCGGCGCCGACGCGGCGTGCGTCGGTCGGCCGTACGTGTGGGGCCTCGCGCTGGACGGGCAGACGGGGGTGGAGCACGTGCTGCGCTGCCTGCTCGCCGAGTTTGACCTGACGCTCGCGCTGAGCGGCTACACGACGATCGCCGAGGTGGACCGCAGCGCGCTGGCTGGCTAGCGTGAGGGGCCTGATGTCGGCCCCCCGCAGCGACGCGACGAGGAAGCGCTTGACGCTGGTCGCGTGCATCATGGGCTCGGGCATCGTGCTGCTCGACGGCACGGTCGTGAACGTGGCCCTGCCGAGCATCCAGCAGGCGCTCGGCGGCGGCTTGGCGGCGCAGCAGTGGGTGGTCAACGGCTATCTGCTGACGCTCGGATCGCTGATCCTGATCGGAGGCTCGCTCGGCGACGTGTACGGCGAGCGGCGGGTGTTCGCGCTCGGCGTGTCCGGCTTCGGCGTCGCGTCGCTGGCGTGCGCGCTCGCACCGAGCATCGCCGCGCTGGTCGGTGCGCGCATGCTGCAGGGTGTCGCCGGGGCGCTGCTCGTGCCGAGCTCGCTGGCGGTGATCGTGAACACGTTCGCGGAGTCAGAGCGCGGCGCAGCGATCGGCAGCTGGACGGCGTGGGGGGCGATCGCGGGCATCCTCGGGCCGCTGGCCGGCGGCGAGCTGCTCGCGATCGGCTCCTGGCGTCTGATCTTCCTCGTGAACATCCCGTTCGTGATCGCGTGCGTGGCGTTGATCCTGATCGTCGTCCCGCGCCCCACGCCTGCCGCAGATGGCCAGGCGCCGCGGCCGGCCCGCCACATCGATGTGACGGGTGCGGTGCTGTGCGCGCTCGGCCTCGGCGGCCCGGTGTTCGCGCTGATCGAGCAGCCGCGGCTGGGGTGGTCGAGCCCGGCGGTGATCGTGCCGATGGTCGTTGGCGTCGTGCTGCTGGCGGTGTTCGTGTTCTACGAGTCGCGCACTGAGGATCCGATGATGCCGCTGGAGCTGTTCCGCCGGCGGAACTTCTCGGCCGGCAACATCGAGACGTTCTCGATGTATGCAGGGCTGTCGATCTTGTTCTTCTTCCTGGTGCTGTTCCTGCAGCAGATCGGCGGCTACACGCCGTTGCAGAGCGGGCTGGCGACGCTGCCGGTGACGCTGATCATGTTCGCGTTGTCACGTCGCTTCGGAGCCATGGCCGATCGCCTCGGCCCGCGCCTGTTCATGGGTGCCGGTCCGCTGGTGGCGGCATCCGGGCTGGTGCTGCTTCAGCGGGTCGGCGTGCAGGCGGACTACGTCTCGGAAGTGCTGCCCGGCCTGCTCGTGTTCGCTCTCGGGCTGTCGATGACGGTCGCGCCGTTGACCGCGGCGGTGCTCGCCGGCGCAGAGCACCAAGCGGGCATCGCCTCGGGCGTGAACAACGCGATCGCGCGCGTTGCCGGATTGCTGGGGACCGCATCGGTCGGTGCGGCGATCGCAGCCTCGTTCGGCGCGAGCCTCGAGAGCCACCTGTCTGGGAGGCGCCTCGGCGGCGCGGCACACGCGGCGGTCGCCGAAGCCAAGCGGCTGCCGCTAGGGCGCCCGGACGTCCACGCGCTGCCGCCGGGACAGGCGCGCGCGCTCAGCGCGGCCGCCGAACAGGCGTCGCTGCACAGCTTTCACCTCGGTCTGGCGATCGCCGCGGTGCTCGTCGCCGTAGGAGGCCTGGTGGGGGTGGCAGGAATCCGCAATCCGGAGGTGAAGGACGTTCGCGCGGAGGACTGCGCTGGCGGTCAGCTCGTGGGGATCAACCCGGAGCCGGCCGAGACGACCGTGTGAGGGCCGCTACACCGGATCCCGCGCGTACTCGCGCATCGCGTCGATGATCGGTCCGAGCTTGCGTCCGCGATCGGTCAGCCGGTACTCGACGGTGGGCGGGCTCGACGGGATCACGGTGCGCTCGACGAGCCCTGCGGCCTCCAGGTCGCGCAGGCGCTCGGAGAGCATACGCGGGGAGATCCCGGCGACGGCGTCGGCGAATTCGTTGAAGCGCAGGGCGCCGGTCAGCGCGGCGTAGATGATTGACAGCTGCCAGCGCCGCTCCAGGAGGTCCGCGGTCTCGCGGACCTCCACTGGAACAGGCTCACATCTACGCGTGCGCGACATCACGTGCCGGCTCCAACGCGCGGTCGAGGACCTCTTGGACGGTCATCACGGGGTGGAACGCCATCTGCTGGCGTACCTCCTCGGGGATGTCGTCGAGATCTCCTCGATTGCGCTCGGGCAGGATCACGTCGGTCAGACCTGCGGCGTGGGCTGCCAGCACCTTCTGCTTGAGCCCGCCGATCGGCAACACGCGGCCTTGCAACGTGACCTCGCCGGTCATGCCGACCGTGTGCTTGACCGGGCGTCCGGACAGCAGCGACGCGAGCGCCGTGACCATCGTCACGCCTGCGCTCGGCCCGTCCTTGGGGATCGCGCCGGCGGGTACGTGGACGTGGAACTCACGGTTCTCGAACGCGTGCTCGTCGATCCCGAGATCCTCTGCGTGTCCGCGGACGTAGGAGAGGGCGATTCGCGCCGACTCCTTCATCACATCACCGAGCTGGCCGGTCAGCACCAGGCTGTTGCCGCCAGAGCCGCCGCCCTTCATCGCGGTGGCCTCGACGAACAGGACGTCTCCGCCCGCGCCCGTTACGGCCAGGCCGGTGGCCACGCCCGGGGTCGCCGTTCGCGCGGCTGACTCCTGGAAGAACTTCTGGCGCCCGAGCGCGTCGCGTACGGTCTCCAGGTCGATCTTCAGACCTTTGACGACCTTCTTCTTTGATGCAACCTTTGCCTCCGCCGGCTTGGCGCCGTTCTGCGAGCCCGGCTGCGGCTCGTCATCGCCTGTGCCCGTGTCGGCCTTCGCCGTGTCGGGCTCGGTTTGACTCGCGTCGTCATCGAAGGTGGAGGCGATCTTGGTGGCGGTCTTTCTCAAGACCGTGCCCAGCTCGCGCTCCAGGCTGCGGACGCCCGCCTCGCGGGTGTACTCGGAGATGATCGTGCGCAGCACCTCGTCGGAGACCTCGACCTCGTTCTCGCGCAGGCCGTTGCGGTCGCGCTGACGCGGCCACAGGTAGCCCTTGGCGATCGCCAGCTTCTCCTCGGAGGTGTAGCCGTCGAAGCGGATCACCTCCATGCGGTCCAGGAGCGGCCCGGGGATCGTGTCGGCGACGTTGGCTGTGGCAAGGAACATCACCTGGCTGAGGTCCAACTCGACGTCGAGGTAGTGGTCGCGGAACGAGTGGTTCTGCGCGGGGTCGAGAACCTCGAGCAGAGCCGCGGAGGGGTCTCCGCGCCAGTCGGCGCCGACCTTGTCGACCTCGTCGAGCAGGATCACCGGGTTCATCGTGCCGGCGTCCCTGAGCGCCCTGACGAGGCGTCCGGGGAGCGCACCGATGTACGTGCGCCGGTGCCCACGGATCTCCGCCTCGTCACGCACGCCGCCCAGCGACATGCGCACGAACTCGCGTCCGGTGGCACGGGCGATCGACTCGCCGATCGAGGTCTTGCCGGTTCCCGGGGGGCCGATCAGGGTGAGGATCGCCCCGGACTTCGGGTCGGCCTCGATCCCGCGCTCCTGGCGCAGCTTGCGCACGGCCAGGTACTCGGTCACGCGGTCCTTGACGTCCTCCAGGCCTGCGTGGTCGGCATCCAGCACCGCCCTCGCAGCCACGGGGTCCAGGTGCTCGTCGGAGCGCTTGCCCCACGGCACCGCTATCAGCCAGTCCAGATACGTACGGATCATGCTCGACTCGCCCGTCTGCTCGCCCATGCGCTCCAGGCGAGAGAGCTCCTTGAGCGCCTGTTCCTTGACCTCCTCGGGCATGTCGGCGTCCTCGATCTTGGTGCGGTACTCGTCGGCGACCGAGGCGTCGTCCTCGCCGAGCTCCTTGCGGATGGAGTCCATCTGCTTGCGCAGGAAGTAGTCGCGCTGCTGCTTCTCAGCGCCCTCCTGGACGTCCTCGCGGATGCGTTTGCGCACCTGCAGCTCGGCCAGGCTCTCGCGCTGCAGCTTGACGGCCAGCTCGAGACGCTCGGTGACGTCGAGCGTGCGCAGCAGCTCGACCTTCTGCTCGTAGGACAGCGTGGGGGAGTAGCCGGCCGAGTCGGCCAGCGCGCCGGGCTCGGCGATCGCCCGCAGGAACGCGGAGATGCGTCCGTCGTCGCCGCGCAGCTCGAGGATCTCCTCGACGGTCGCGCGGTACTCACGCTCGAGCTCGCGTGTGCGTTTGTCGGTGGGGACCTCGTCGGGCCGCTCGTCGACCTCGACGCGCAGCTCGCCGCCGGGGCCGGTCTCGGCGGCGCCGATCAGCGCACGGTGCTCACCGGAGATGGCTACCGCACGGCCGCCGCCGGGGAGGCGGACCTGCTCTGAGACCTCGGCGATCGTGCCGACCTCGAGGAACTCGTTCTCGTGACGCGGCACGAGCACGACGCGCTCGTCATCGCCGACGTCGATCGTCAGCGTGATCCCCATGTTGGGGAACACGACGGTGTCCTCGAGCGGGATCAGCCGCAGGCGAGGCTTGGAATCGGAGGGCTGGATGGTGGGCTTCTCTGAGGGTGATGGCATGTGATCGCTCCATATGAGCTTACGAAAGTTTAGTTAGTATAGCGCGGGATGGTTGCGTGCGCAAGTACTCTTGGGTGATCCCGGAAATGGCTTGGGAAAGCCAAAATCAGCTCGGATCGTCGAAGCTGACCTCGACGTTCTGCTCGTCGACTCGCTCCTGAGCCTCAGCGGCTGACCTCAACGCGCGCTTGTCGGCGTCGATCAGCGGGCTGAACAGGCTTCGAGGCCACAGCCGGCGATGGCGAACGACGTTGATCTCGGCGGCGAAGATCGTGAGCTGCGCGCCGAGGTAAAGCCAGGCGAGCAGGCCGAGCACGAGGCCGAAGATCCCGTACAGCGGGCTGAGGCGCTTGAGCTCATGGTCGACGTAGTAGCCACCAAGGTGCTGCAGCAACTGCCAGAAGACCGATGCGGCGATCACGCCTGGCAGCAGTTCACGCCATGAGACATCGGCGGCGGTGAGCAGTTTGAAGGCCAGCATGAACAGGGCGAGGTTGAACGCGAACGCCACTAGGACCCCGCCGATGACCGTGAGCGCGGGGTGGCTGGAGGAGCCGACAAAGCCGCCGACGACGGCGGAGACGATCGCGAGCGAGCCGAGGATGCCGAGCATCCCGAGGCTGCGCAGGCGCGAGTGCAGGAAGTCGGGACGGTGCTTGTAGGGGACGGCCCAGATGCGGTTGAACGCGTTCTGGGCCGCGTTGGTGATGCCCATGCCTGCGAGCAGCGCGAGCACAATGCCGATCACGAGCGCGGTGGTGCTGCCTTTGAGCGAGTGCACTTCGACCTGGTCGCGAATGATCGGCACTTGCCCGAGGGTGCCGTCGAGGATCTTGTGCTGCTCGTCCGGGTCGCCCTGCAGGACGAAGCCGAGGATCGTGACGAACACCAGCAGCAGCGGGAACAGTGAGACGAACGCGTAGTAGGAGATCAGCGCGGCGAGCTGCCCGGCCTGGTCGTCGCCGAACTTCTTGATCACGGCCACGAGGAAGCCGAGCCCCGAGCTCCTCTGTTGGCGGCGGTCGAGCGCGTGCAGGTGGTCGGTGAGGCTCATCGGAGTGCCCGCCCCACGCGACCCTGGGCTAGCTCGGCGCGGGCGGCGATCGAGAATTGAGAGGGGGGGCAACGGGCCGCGGGGAGCGACATCCCCATGTGTCTACTCGATCGCAGCCGCAAACACGAGATGCAGGCACCCGCTGGCGTGCCGGTGGGTCGGCGAGAGGTCGGATGGACCCAGCGGAGGAGGTCGCCCTGGTGGCGCGGGCCAAGCGCGAACTGTTGCTCCGTGCGCACCGTCATCGACTGCGCAGGGAGGACCTCGAGGACTGCTACAGCCAGGCGACACTCGAGCTGGTGTCGTATGCCCGCAGGGGCGCTGTCTTCTCGAGCCGAGGACACCTGGCGAACATCATCGAGCAACGGTTCGTCTCGCGGATCGGTGACAGGCGTCGTGCGCTGTCGGGACGGAGTCCGATGCAGGCTGCGCTCGAGACGGCGGTGCCTCTGGCCGGGGGCCCCGATGAGGTTCAGATCGAGCTTGCGGACACCCGCACGGAACCCGAGCGCCTGGTGATCGCGCGCCAGGAACTGCAACGCCTGCGGTCGCTCGTGCAGGAGCTCACACCGGATCAGCGGCTGGTTCTGGCGTCTCAGCTGCAGGAAATCGGGTGCGTCAGCTTCTGCGGGCATTACGGCTGGACAGCGGAGAAGTACCGCAAGGTCGCCCAGCGAGGGCGTGCGCGTCTGCGGCTGATGATGGCGGCCGAGTGACCGCCATGTCCCGCCCGGAGAGGTTCGTCGGAATGGAGAGCAGGGACGCCTATGAAATCTCTCCCCCCACTCATAGGTCAGCTCCCTGGCACGCCGCCGGCCGGTTGGAAGAACGGCGGCGCGGCGATGCCTATCCGCGCGCAAGCGGCCGGGAGCCGGACAGCTCCCCGCTTCGGCTTCCGGCCGCCCGCGTGATCGGTGTGGTGGTGCGGTGATGCGCATGCGAAGGGCGCGGCGCGAGGTCTACCGCGTACATGACGCGGAGGAGTTTCTGGTCGAAGCCGGAGTCGATGAGGTCTTGGAGCCGGCGCCGCTCAGCGTCGGCGGGCGTCGGCTGCAGCACCTCGTCGGTGCAATGACGATGGTGGTGGCGGTCGGGTCGCTGGGCGGGCTGCTGGCGCTGGTCGGATTGTCAGGGGCCGGCCGGCGGGCGCGATCGGGGCGCGCCCTGGCAGCGTCCGGTGCTCCCGTCGCCTCGCGCATCGTTCGCACGCCCGCCGGTCACCGGCGGCAGCCTGCGCCAAATGCTCGCGAGTATCCTCCGCGCGGGCGCGACGCAAGTCGGACGCTCCATCCATTTGCGGTGGACCGGCGGGCGAGGCGCGTGGTCGCTGCAGTTGTGCCCCGGCGGAGCGTCTCGAGCATCCCGGTGAAGGCAGTCGGGCGGGTCGCGCGTGTGGCGAGCGCGGATTCGCAGCCGCCCGAGTTCGGGTTCGAGCGTTGAGGGTGCGGCGATGACGGCGAGCTCAACGGCGCCGACCGTGACGATCGTGACGCGTAGCCTGTGGCGCATCCGGGTGGCGCGCGAACTGCCTCGCTACCTGCTGTGTGCGACATCGGCGGCCGGGCTGCTGGCGAGCGCGCGGTTCGCGATCGTTCCGCCCAGAGCGATGCTTCCTCCAGCGGTCGAGCATCGAGCGGCGCCACCGGACCGGGCGGCGGAAGCGTACGCAGCGTTGTTCGCTCGGCGGTATCTGACATGGAACGCCGCCGAACCACAGCCAAGCTCGGAAGCACTGGACGCGTTCCTCGGGTCGGGGATGGAATCGAACGCCGGGCTTCAGCTACCTGTGAGCGGCGAGCAGCGGGTCGAGTGGGTCGAAGTGGTTCAGGCGCGCGAACCCGAGCCCGCCCAGCACGTCTACACAGTTGCGGTCGACACCGATACTTCCGGCCTGCTGTACCTGACAGTGGCCGTCGCGCGTACGCCCGTGGGAAGCCTGGCTTTGGCCGGCTATCCGGCGTTCGTCGGAGCCCCGGCGGCCGGGCCGGCGCAGCTTGCCGAACATCTGCGCGAAGTCGCCGACCCGGCTCTCGCGACGGTCGTGCAGCGCGCGCTGCGCAACTACCTCGCGTCCTCGCCGGGTGAGCTGGCGGCTGATCTGTCCGCCGGCGCGCACGTATCGGTTCCGGGGCTTGGCCTGAACCTGGATTCGCTCCAACGCCTGGATTGGGCGCCGAAGGGCAGCTCGGTGCTCGCCACGGTGCAGGCGAACGACACGCGCGGGGCTCGGTACACGCTCGCCTACGAACTGGACGTGATCCATACGCAGGGGCGCTGGGAGATCACGGCATTGCAGACCGACCCCAATGCCTAGCGATCGAGCTCAAGGAGGTCATAAAATGAGAACTGCAAGTTCGCGGTGGTTGGTCGTCCTGTGGTTGGTGTGGGGATCTACCGCGCTTGCGCCGACGGCAGCAGGCGCATCGGTTACGGGCGGCGCGTCCGCCGGCGCCGCGCAGGCCTCCCAGCCGCAACGCGAAGGTAGCTCGCTGGAAGCTGCGGCGGCCAAGGCCGGGAACACGGGGCGGGCGGTCGCGATGAGCTTGATCGGCCTGGCGTTCGCCGTAGCGGGGACGGTGTTGGCGTTCCGGAGGGACTTCAAGGAGGCCGCGGGCGTGTTTGCGGTCGGCATCGTCTCGGTGCTGTTGGCGACTCCGGCTGGGGTGAGCCTGCTGCGTGACACGGTCGCCTCGCTGTTCGGATCGCAGTGATCGAGGTCCGCTCCTATCGCCGCGTGTTCGATCTGGAGCGGCGCATCTACAGCGTTGACCGTCTGCGCCTGAACCCGGGCGGCGTGCCCGTGCGTGGGGTCGTCTACTTCCTCGCAATCCTGACGGTGGAGCTGATCGCAGCAGCGCTCCCGCTGATTGGGTACGTAGTCGTAGCGCTGCCGTGGTATCTGCGCGACGTTGCCCTGCCGGGTGCCTGTGCGACCGTGCTGAGCGCGATTCGCATCGAGGGTCGGACGTTCCACCTGGCCGCCGGAGCGCTGCTCCGTCACGCGTGCGGGCCGCGCCAGCTTGCGGGCTTGCGCGGGTGCGCTCCCGTTGGGCATCGCTGGTGCCCGGCGGAGATCGTGCTGCTGCCGGACGGCTCCGACAGCCGCTTGCGTCGTCTGCGCTACACCGGCCCGGGTGCGGTGCTCGTCTCGGCGGCGCACGAGCGTCATGGTCGCGCGAGCGAGCGGGGGCCGGTCGGGATCGCGCGTCCGGGCCTGCGCTCGGTGGTGACCCTGCAACCGGTTACCAGGCGGGGGCGAGGGTCGGGGGGCCAGGCTCACGGCCCCGACCAGGTCATCTCGGTCGCTACCGGGGCGCGGTTGCTCGTCCGGTCGCAGCCGTCGGGGGACAGCTGAGGATGCGTGAGCCGATCGCATTCGTGTACGGGAACTGCGTGTTCGCGCACGGCCTCGACGACTGCTGGGCGGCGTTCGCGCTGCCGAGCTCCTCGTACGCGTGGCTGAGTGAGGATGCCAAGCGCGCTCGCTTCCTCGCGTTGCTCGGTGCGCTCGAGGTGGTCGAAGCCGACATCCAGATCCTCCGTGTTTGCAGGCGCTGGGCGGTCGAGCGCTATGCGCACGAGCTTCGTGAGGAAGGCACCCCGGAGACGGCGCGACCCTGCGAGCGCTCTCGCGAGCGCTACATCGACGAGCACGTGCGGCAGCTCGGCGATGTCGAGGTGTCTCAGCCGGCGCTGTTCCTGCTCGTGAGCCTGCGCGAACCAGAGCGCGACGTCGCCTCCTATATCTCGCGCGCGGCTGGGCAGCATCCGGGAGAATGGCTGCAGGGGCTCAAGGAGACGCTCGCGACGCGCGGCAAGAGGATTCTGAGGGCGTCTGAGCTGGAGCGCGCCCGTGTGCGCGCCGATCAGGCTCACGCGCGCCTGGCCGACTTCCTGCCAGTGCGCCCGGCGCGCGGCGTCGAGCTGCAGTGGCTGGTGCGCAGGGCGTTCTGCAGGGGGCTGGGAGAGCCGCTGGTAGACGGCCTGCACGAGCCGCGTGCGCTGATGTTCGAGCGAAACGGGGAGGCCATGTTGGCTCCACTGGAGGGCGACGTCATGCGCTGGGCGGACGGCTACGTCGAGCATCGCGGCAGGGCGCTGAAGATCGAGTCCGAGCTGGGCTTGAGCTGGCAGGCGCAGCTGGTGACGGGGGCGCTGCCCGAGCGCGTGCAGTTTCCGGGGGCACGGGCGGAGCTGATGTTCGCGCCGCTGGAAAGCCTGCCGTTCGGGGTCGATGTCTCGCTGAACGCGCGCTTTCTTCCCAACGAGCTGGCGCTGAAGATCGCGCGGCGACGGATTCAGGATGCAGACCAGATCCTGCGGGCGGAGTCCGCTGGGGAGCAGGGCGTGTCCGACCTCGGGTACGAGCGCACGCACGAGGCGCGAGACCTGCTCGCTTACCTGCAGGCTTCGAGCAAGCCGCCGCTGCTGCGTGCGACGCTGGCGATCGCGGTGGCAGCGGGCGGCGAGCAGGAGCTCGAGGAGCGGGTCGAGAGATGCAGGCGCGCGTATGGCGAGGTTCGGCTGCACCGCCCGCTCGGCGATCAGCTCGAGCTGTTTCTGCAGCACCTGCCGGGGCAGCGGACCAGGCTGGCGGGCTACGACGACACGCTGACGGCCGAGCAGGTGGCGGCGATGATGCCGACCGCGACGCACGCGGCGGGGTCGCACAAGGGGTTCTATCTAGGGCACACGCTGTCGGGCTCTAGACAGCCTGTCCGATTCAACCTGCGAGAGGGATCGGACAGCGATCGGAACGCGACGATCCTCAGCGTCGGCGCACTGGGCTCAGGCAAGACGACGCTTGCTCAGAAGCTCAAGTACGAGGGCTTCCTGCAGGGAGCGAGGGTGGTCGACTGCGACCCGAAGGGCGACCACCGCTTCCACCTGCTGCCTGACGTGATGCCGCACGTCGAGCTCGTGACTTTGCGCCCGGACCCCTCGCTCCGAGGAATGCTCGACCCGCTGCGCGTCGCGCCGGCTCATCTGCGCCAGGACGCGACGGTGTCGTTTCTACGCGACCTGCTGCCCGGGCGGGCGGAGCCGGCGTGGGAGACCGCTGTGGTTGGGGCGGTCGATCGGGTCCTCACGCGCTCGCGCGACCCGAGCTGTCACGAGGTCGTTCGTGCGCTCGCCGATGGAGACGGGGTCGAGGCTCAGGTTGGAAGGGCGCTCGACGTGTACGCCCGCTCAGGACTCACCCAGCTCGGGTTCGCCGACCCCGCGGTCAAGCTCCCGCCCGTCGGTGCCCGCCAGGTCACGTATCTGCCGATCCGCGATCTGCCCGCGCCGGAGCCCGGGACTCCTCGCTCGGAGTACTCGCAGTTCGAGCGCGTGGGCGAGCAGATAGTTCGGCTGATCGCGATGTTCGCGATGCAGCTGATGGGTGCCGAGCGTGAGCGGCTGAAGCTGTTCTCCTTTGACGAGGGCTGGCGGTTGCTTGGAGATCCGGTTGGTCGAACGCTGCTGGCCTCGCTGCAGCGAATGGGCCGCTCCGAGCTGGCAGTACCGATCATCAGCACGCAGCTGATCACCGACGCCTTGATCGGCGAGCGAGAGTCGCTCGAGAACCTGATCGGCGCGACGTTCGTGTTCGGCATGCGCTCACCTACGGAGGCGGGACGCGCGCTGACCCTGCTCGGGCTTGACCCGGAGGACACGCGAATGCGTCAAACCCTGCTCGAGCTCGAAGCTGGTCGCTGCCTGTTTCGCGATCACAGCGGCCGGGTGGAGGCGATCCAGGTGGATCTGGTCCTACCGTCGCTGCTGCGCGCGTTCTCGACCACGCCGGCTGGCTGAGTGACGCCCCGCTCGGTCGCGCTGGCGGGCCTGATCGTGCTCACGGCGATGGCCGGATCGTCGATCGTGCCGATTGCGCTCGCCGCACACGACGCCGGAAACGAACCCAAGCGACCCACAGCTGACAGCCCGGCCAGGACGCCGACGGCAACGCCGTCGAGCAGGGCGCCGAGCGGCCCACCGCTCAACCCCGGCGCATCGGGTGTCCCGGACGAAGAAGAAGGGCTCTCTCCCGCAGGCGAAGCCGACCCGCTGGTCAGCAACGGCCTGGGCAGCCCCACGTGCAAACGGGCGCTCGGTGGGGAACTGTCGGCAGTGAGCAGGCAGCATTGCGAGACATCCGGATTCATTGCTGCGGCGGCGCCGACTGGGAACTACGGGATCGATGTCCACATCGACACGGGTGTACTGGGGCTGAGCTCCGGCGGGCTGCTCAGCACGGTGCAGGATCTGTTCGTGACGCCGCTGTGGATGGCGCTCGTATGGTCCGTGCACGCGCTGGTCGTGATGCTCGAGTGGTCGTTCACGATCGATCTGCTGGACAGCGCGACTGCCAGCGGCCTTGGCTCGAGTCTGCGCACCGCTCAGGAGGCGCTGACGAGACCCTGGCTGCCGATGGCCCTGGCTGTCGCTTCGCTGCTGGTTGTCTACGACGGCGTGATTCGCCGCCGCGTGGCGGAGACACTCGGCGAGGCGCTGATGATGGGGGCGATGATGGCAGGCGGTCTCTGGTTGATCTTCGACCCGAGCGGTACCGTCGGCGTGCTCGGCCGGTGGGCCAGTCAGGCCAGCGTTGGCACGCTGGCGGTCGCGGCCAGGGGGACCCCCGCGACGCCTGGGCAGGCGCTCAGTCAGGGCATGAACGCGTTGTTCGCGCAGGCGATCGAAGCACCCTGGTGCTATCTGGAGTTCGGCGAGGTTGACTGGTGCAAGGACCCCGCCCAGCTAGACCCACGGCTGCATGTCGCGGGTCTGAAGATCGCGACTGGAGAGGCCTCGTCGTCCGGTTGCAAACCGGCATCGACAGTCTGCACGGCGGGCGATGTTTCCTCGTCCAAGGCTCTGCAGCGCAGCGCACAACTGCTGCGCAGCGCCCGCAGCAACGGTGCGATCTTCCTCGCGCTGCCGGCCAACGGGTCGGCGCGCAACTCGATCAACGAGCAGAGCTCGCTGCTGCGTACGCTCTGTCAGACGAGCGAAGCCACGAACTGCCGCGGGCCGACGGCAGCGCAGGCCGAGTTCCGCACCAACGGTGGCACGTGGTCGCGCTTCGGAGGATTGCTGCTGATCGCCGCCGGGCTGCTCGGAATGCTGTTGCTGCTGGGTTTTATCGCGGTGCGACTGCTCGGTGCGGCGCTGTTCAGCGTCTTCTATCTGCTGCTCGCTCCCGCAATGGTCATCGTCCCCGCGTTCGGCCAGTCCGGTCGGGCGGTGTTCCGCCGCTGGATCTCTCGTCTGCTCGGTGCGGTCGTCTCGAAGCTGCTGTTCTCATTCCTGTTGGGCGTGGTCTTGGCAGTGTTGGCGATCCTGTCGGACCTGAGGTCACTCGGATGGTGGACCCAGTGGCTGCTGATGTCCGCGTTTTGGTGGAGCGCGTACGCCCGCCGCCATCAGGTCCTCGGGGTGCTCGACAACGCCCTCGCCGGCCATCGGTCCGCAGGTGACCACATGGTGCGCCGTTCGGTGGTGCGGCGCGTGAGCGACGTGCTCGAGAGCCGGAAAGGGATGTCCGCCGCGCGCTGGGCAGCGGGCAGGCGCTCGCGGCCGGCACCAGACACCGAGCGGCGTCGGCCGCCGGATCGGCTCGGCAGACAGAGGTCGGCTACGGGTAGGGCGACGGCTACTGCGGCAACGTCCAGTGCAGACGACCAGGTCAGGCACGCGCTCGAAGTCGAGCACCGCGCGGCGAGCTCGCGGGTGAGCGGCGAGCCGCAAAGTGCCCGTCGGCGATCGGCCAAACAGGCACAGCTGGAGCGGCTGCGACGCGAGCGTGCCGGTGCGGCCGGTGTCGGGCACACACGGCGAGCGGCTGAAATGGGGCACCGCGCCGATCGCGTTGCGGGCGAGATCGATCGTGAGCGTGACGCGCTCGGAAAGGCGCGGCGGGTCCTACGCGATGGCGAGCATGCGCTGAGGAGGACCGGCAACGTCTACACGCGCGAGCGCGTGGCCGACCATGCCCGCTTTCTGGACGCGCAGGCCAGGCTCCCGCCGCGCGCACGGGAACACGCCGCGCTGGCGGGATTGGCGGGCTACGGACGGGAGGAGTACGAACGGCTGGATCCGCGTCGCGCGCGGGCGGCGCGCGTGGAGATCGACCGCGAGCTGGCATTGCGGCGCGAGCTCACAGATCGCTCAAGAGGTGCGACACAGCCCGACGTCGCCGCGCGCTCGGCGCGGATTGGCAAGCGTGATGCCGACCGGGCGCCCGGTGTTTCCCGTCCACCGGGGCGGGGAGGCGAAGCCGCTGCTGCCGGCATCCCGAGAAGGCGAGGTGAGTCGAGCGGTCGCCCGCAGGCCGGGCACGGCCGCGATTCAATGTCCGATCGTTCCAGCGTGCTGCGCGACGCACGCGAGGTCGCCGCGCGACGCAAACGGCAGCTCGGGAGAGACCGGCCTTGATCGCTGAGCCGGTTCTGGCGAGGACGGGAGGGCTCGGGTTCGGCGGCGCCGGTGCCGTGGGCGCCGCCGCGGCTGCGCTTGCGGCGATCGGCTTCCTCCTGGTGGCGATGATCGCGGCGCTCGGTGGCGTCTCGGCGGGAGCAGGCGGCGGGCAGGCGGCAGGTAAGGAGGCCGATGGCGTGTCTAGTCTCGCGGCGCGGGAAATTTCCCCCGCTTACCTGCGGCTGTATCAGCAGGCAGCCCAGCGCTATGGCCTGGACTGGTCGATCCTCGCGGGGATCGGCAAGGTCGAGTGCGATCACGGGCGCGACCCCGACCCTTCGTGCACGAGACAGGGTTCCGTCAACTCGGCCGGGGCGGGCGGGCCGATGCAGTTCATTGCTTCGACTTGGGTGAGGTACGGCATCGACGGCGATGACGATGGCACGATCGACCGCTGGGACGCAGCTGACGCGATCTACTCGGCGGCCAACTATCTCCACGCATCCGGCGCCCCGGGACGTCTTCGACAGGCGCTGCTGGCGTACAACCACGCGGGCTGGTACGTCTCAGCGGTCGAGCTGTGGGCGTCGAGATATCGCGCGCCAGCATCGCCACAAACGTCGGTGCTGATCGGGGAAGCGGGGGCGGGAGCGGACGCCGCCCTGCAGGCCCAGACGAGCACGCCGGTCCGCTTGATCGCCGGCGAACGCGCGGAGCTGGCGCCCGGCGACGGTCACCTCGCGTTGATACCGGCGGGGATTCCGGCGATCGTGCAAGCGATGCTGGTTGCGGGCAACGAGCTTCAGAGTCTGCCCTACGGTCCTGGTGGGCACCCCGACCCGCGTGGTGCGTCAGAAGAGGACTGCTCGAGCACGGTGAGCTACGTGTTGTACCGAGCGGGCGTCAGGTCGATCGCCGAAATCGTCAAAGACAACCCGCTCGCCCAGGACTACGTCCATTGGGGTGCGCCCGGCCTCGGGCGGTGGGTCACGATCTACTCGACCGACAGCCCGACCCCGCACACGTTCGCAGTCATCGCGGGACTACGCCTGGACACCAGCCACAACGGCACCGATGTGGGCCCGAACGCTGACGAAGACGGCCCGCGCTGGCGAATCCTCGACCACATCCCGACGTGGGCGCACTGGTCGGTCCGCCACCCGCCTGGGTTGTAAGGTGCGGATATGGCGACGCGCAAGGTCGACTACCTGCTGATCGGCGGAGGGCTGGCGTCGGCCAACTGCGCGCGCTGGCTGCGCGAGGAAGGTGCGTCGGGCGAGGTGCTGCTCGTCGGACGCGAGCCCGACAAGCCGTACAACCGACCGGACTGCTCAAAGGGTTACCTGCGCGGCGAGGAGAGCCGCGAGGAGCCGCTGTTCCGTCCGGAGGAGTGGTGGTCCGAGCAGAGCATCGAGGTCTTGACGCGTACCAGCGTCACGGCCCTGGACCTGCAATCGCGTACCGCGACGCTGTCGAGCAAGGACGAGATCGCGTTCGAGCAGGCGCTGATTGCCACCGGCGCCAATGTGCGCCGGTTGAACGTCGGCGGCTGTGAGCTCGAGCAGATCCACTACCTGCGCACGCTCGGCAACGCCGACGCGATCCGCGAGGGCGTCGCGGATGCCGAGGAGGTGGTGATGATCGGCGGCTCCTACATCGGCTGCGAGGTCGCCGCGTCGCTCACTCTCCTGGGCAAGAGATGCACGATCGTGATGCAGGAGCAGACGACGCTCGAGCGGGGCTTCGGCGCGCGCGTCGGGCGCTTCTTCCACGAGCTGCTCGAATCGCACGGGATCACGATCCACGGCAGCGACGAGCTGGAGCGCTTCGAGGGCGATGCCCGGACGGACACAGGTGGGCGGGTCGCGAAGGTGATCACACGCAACGGTCTCGAGCTGGCCGCCGACGCGGTAGTGGTAGGTGCCGGAGTGACACCGGACGTGCAGGTCGCGCAGAAGGCCGGCCTCACGATCGGCGAGCGCGGAGGCGTTCGCTGCTCCTCGCGCCTGGAGAGCTCGGCGCCGGGCGTGTACGCCGCGGGCGACATCTGCGAGTACGACTCCGTCCTGCACGGCGGCAGCCCCGTGCGGATCGAGCACTGGGACGTCGCCTTCAACCACGGCAAGACGGCGGCTCTGAATATGCTCGGCAGGGACATCCCGCACGAGGTCGTCCCGTACTTCTACTCGGTGCTCGCCGACTGGGGCGAACTGGAGTACGTCGGCCCCGCGTACGAGTGGGACGATGAGATCGTCCGCGGGTCGATCGACGACGGCTCGTTCACCGTCTGGTATCTGAACAACGGGGCGGTCAAGGCGGCGCTCACGTTCGGACGTTCGGAGGACCTCGACGCTGCACGGCGTCAGATCGCCGCGGGCACCACGCTGGATGAGCGCCAGCGCGCTGCGCTCGGCGATCTCGACACGGACCTCGACTCGCTCGTCGCCTAGTCTCGCCAGCCGGTTGCCGGCCAGTCCGGCGAACGGAGACCGCGTGAAACGAGCGACTCGCCCGCCTCCAAGGGCGCGGTCGGGCGCGGTCGTTGACCCGCCAGGGCCGCGGGCGATCAACGTCGAGTAGGATTGCCACGTTCATACGGTCGGTGGTCAAGGGAAGCCGGTGAGAATCCGGCGCGGACCCGCCACTGTGACCGGGGATGCCCGTCGTGGCGCGCCAGCGTGGCGCGCAGCCACTGTCCCGCCTGCGGCGGGACGGGAAGGCGCGAGCGGGTAGGCCCGGGAGCCAGGAGACCTGCCTCCGACCCAAGCCCACAAACCCTCGTGGAAAGGGGTTGGCTCAATGCTCACATCTCGTCGTATCTCTCTGGCGCTAGGCGCCACTTGTCTCTGTCTGTTCGCTGTTGTCTCATCGGCCGCGGCAACTGGACCGGCGACGGTCACCGTCCGTGTCGAGGGCCTAAATCAAACGCTCGTACTGCCAACCCAGGTCACCACGACGACTGATCCGGTGGTCAAGGATGGACATGCCGAAGACTCATGCCCGGGCACGAGCGCACTCGGCGCGCTCGAGATCGCGACCGGCGGTAACTGGGGCGGGCCATGGAGTGCGAGCTTCCACCAGTACGAGCTGTTCTCGATCAAGGGCGAGAGCCACGAATTCGGCAGCGGCGCCTTCTGGGACCTGTGGGTCAATCACGCGGCATCCGAAGTCGGCGCTTGTGAAGTCGAACCCAACGAGGGTCAGGAAGTACTTCTGTACCCGTGTCCTGAAACGGCCATCGAATGCCCCAACCCTCTTGGCATCGAGGCACCCGCGAACGCGAGCGTAGGAGAATCCGTCTCAGTGAACGTGGTGAAGTACGCCTTCAACGGTATGGCTACGCCTGTGTCCGGCGCATCGGTCACCGGCGGTGCGACTCCCGCCACGACCGATGCGAACGGACAGGCCACGATCAGCTTCGGCTTTCCCGGTCGGCCCACCATCAACGTCACCGCACCCGAATCGGTGCGCACCGAGACGACGATCTGCGTCCACACCGCCAACGACGGCACGTGCGGCACGAGCGCCCCGGGTGCGTCTGGTGGCGTGGCGGGCGCAAGGGAATCCTCTGCCCCTTACAAAGGCCCGTTCGCGCTCGTGGCCAACGTGAAAGACCTGATCGATGGCCACGTATACGGACGCGGCGCTGCTCCGAGGGTGCTTACGGGCACGATCCTCGCGCACAGCGGCGTATCCACGATCAGCCTCGAGCTGCGTCGTGAGTACAAGGGTCGCTGCTTCGCCTATGAAGGGGTCCGGGAGCGCTTTCAGCGCGCCGGCTGCGGCCACGGCAGCTTCTTCAAAGTGTCTGGAAACAGCACGTTCTCCTACCTGCTGCCGTCCGCGCTTGCACCTGGCCGCTACGTGCTTGACATCGAGGCCGCCGATCTGGCGGGCAACCGCACGACGCTCGCCCGGGGCACGTCGAGGATCGTGTTCTATGTCCGCTAGGCACAACATCCGCTAGGCGGATCTCGGATGTCGTCCAGACGCATCTCGGTCATGTTGGCGGCGGCACTCGTGCTCGCTGCCGGCGCGGCCGGGGCCGCGTCGGTCCACGCGCGACCCGCGGCCCGCGCCTCGGCCTCGGCCTCGGTCTCGGGGCCGAGCGTGCAGAGCATGATCGTCGGCTCGAGCGGCGCGATCGTCTCGCCGGCGCGCAACGTCACGGCCGCCGCGAGCAGCCTTCGCGTTGGCGCCAAGAGTTGCGCGGTCGCCGCCGGCACGCCGCTGGCGGTGCTTGCAGCCTCCAGGCGCGCTGGGGGTCCGGCGTTCGCGCTGCGGGACTACGGTCGCTGCAACGGCTCGCCGCGCAACTCTGGCGAGCTGTTCGTGTACTCGCTCGCCGGGCAGGTCAACCGCGGGCAGAACGGTTGGGAGTACAAGGTCAACGGCGTCTCAGGCACGACCGGCGCGGGTGATCCGAGCGGCGCGCGGGGCGATGGCCGGCTGCTGAGCTCGGGTGCGCACGTGCTGTGGTTCTGGTGTCAGGCCGTCGGCGGCGGCTGCCAGCGCACGCTTGAAGTCGCTGCGGCCTCGTTCACGGTCTCGCCGGGCGCGTCGCTAAGCGTGTTCGTCAGCGGGCGCGAAAACGAAGGTCGGGGCGTGCCCGTTGCGCGAGCGATCGTGACGCTCGGCACGGACTTCGCCTCCAGCGGTGCGGGGGGGAAGGCGACGCTGATCGCTCCGTCCGCGCCGGGCCGCTACCAGGTGAGCGCTACGCGGCATGGCCTCGTGCCGTCGTTCCCGGAGACGATCGTGGTCAGGTGAGGTCGGTGCCGGCGCACCTGTTCGCCGCTCCGTGCGCCGCCTTGGCTGCTGTCGCGGCGGTGCTTGCGCTGGCCGGCTGCGGCCTTGGGGCCGGTCCCGCGCCGAAAGCGATTCAGCTGCTGGTCACGAGCGCCTTCGGCGCGCGTGTGCTGCACGCGAACGGGCCTCTGAGCGTGCGTGGGCAGGAGACCGTGATGAGCCTGCTGCAGCGCAACTACACCGTCAGCACGCGCTTCGGCGGGGGCTTCGTACAGAGCATTGACGGGCTGTCCGGCGGGCAGGAAGCCGGCCAGCCGGTCGACTGGTTCTACTACGTCAACGGCGTCCAGGCGCCCAGGGGAGCCGCTGCCACAAACGTGCATCCGGGCGACCACGTGTGGTGGGACCATCACGACTGGAGCCAGACGGAGGAAATCCCCGCCGTCGTCGGCTCCTTTCCTGAGCCGTTCCTGAACGGCATCGCCGGAGAACGGCTGCCAGTGCGCGTCGAATGCACCGACGTCAGCTCTTACGCCTGTCGCACGGTGACCGCGCGCCTGCGCGCGTTCGAGATCCCCGCAGCGATCGCCGCGGTGGGCAGCGGAGGCGCGCCGGATACGCTGCGTGTGATGGTCGGGACCTGGCCCCGGCTGGCGGGCGACCTCGATGCCGCGGGTATTGAGCGCGGGCCGCATGCCAGCGGCGTGTACGCACGCTTCTCGCACTCGGGCGACGCGCTCACGTTGCTCGACCAGGATGGCCGGGCCGTGCGGACGCTGCTCGCCGGCTCTGGGCTGATTGCCGCCACGCGGCAGGCGGAAGACGCTCCCGTGTGGGTGATTACCGGAACGGACGGCGGGGGCGTCGAACGCGCCGCGCGGGCATTCGATCAGGCGACGCTCGCACATCGCTTCGCCGTCGCCGTGTCCGTCGGCGGGGTACAGGCGCTCCCGGTTGGCGGCTCGTGAGCATGCTGATCGCGTATCGCCGTCGCGCCAGCTCCCTGCATGCGACGCGCGCCTCGATCGGAGCGATGTATGGCGTTACGTTGGCAGCTGCCGCGCTGATCGCGCAGCATCCCGTCGTGCTCGCCGGGCTGTTCGCCGCGGTGCTCGGCGCCGGGTATGCCTGTGGCGCGCTCGCGCAGATGACGCAGACGCTGCGCCGGGTTGCGCTGCCGATCCTGATTCTCACGGTCCTCGTGAACGTGCTCGTCAGCCGCGGTGGGCTGACCGTGTTCGCGCGCCTCGGCTACTTCGGCCCGCTCGGTCAGGTCGACCTGACGCTCGAGGCGGCTGTCTACGGCCTGCTGGTCGGCGTGCGCCTGGTGATCGTGATGCTCGCCGCGGTGCTCGTCTCGAGTGCTGTCGACCCCGATGAGCTGCTGCGCTCGCTGCGACGCCTGTACCCGAGCTCGGCGCTCGCGGCCACCGTCGCCACGAGGCTGGTCCCCGTGCTGGCGCGCGACTCTGAGCGCCTGGCCGACGCGCAGCGCTGTCGTCCACACGGATTTCCAGACGGGGCGCGCGCGCGGATGACGATCCTGCGCGCCGTGATCGCCGGGTCGCTCGATCGCTCGCTCGACGTGGCGGCGACGCTCGAGGTGCGCGGCTACGGAGCCGGCGGACGTCCGGCGCGGCTTGCACGCGCCGTCTCCCGCCACGATCTACATTTCGCGCTTGCAGCGCTCGCGTTGCTGCTCGCCACGATCTTCACGCGCGCGAGCGGCGCGGCTCGCTTTGACGTGTATCCGCTGCTGAATCCGACCTTCGGTGTCGGTGCGCTGCTCTCGGCGCTGCTCGTTCTAGTCATTGCGCTCGCGCCGTTTCTCGATCGCCGGGGTATCGAGCGATGAGCGTGCTCGAGATCGAGCGCCTGACGTATAGCTACCCCGGGGCGCCGACGCCGGCTCTGAGCGACGTCAGCCTGAGCTTGCAGCCCGGGGAGTTCTGCCTGCTCGCAGGGCTGTCCGCCTCCGGCAAGTCGACCCTCCTGCGGGCCGCGTGCGGTCTCGTGCCGCACTTCCACGGCGGCGAGTTTGCCGGTCGCGTCAGCGTCGTTGGACTGGACACGCGCGAGCACGGACCGGCCGCGATCGGTGCACTCGCGGGCACCGTATTCCAGGACCCCGAGACCCAGGTAGTGATGGGCACGGTGCGCGCCGAGCTGGCCCTGGGACTCGAAAACCTCGGCCGTCCGCCGGCCTCGATCGCGCGCGCGATCGAGGAGGTTGCGCTCGCGCTCGGCCTCGCTTCGCTGCTCGAGCGCTCGACCCACGAGCTCTCGGGAGGCGAGCTGCAGCGGGTAGCCCTGGCCGCCGCGCTCGCGCCACGCCCCAAGCTCGTGCTGCTCGATGAGCCGACCTCGCAGCTCGATCCGGTCGCGGGAGACGAGCTGATCTGGCTGCTGCGCCGCCTGAACCAGGAGTGGGACACCGCGATTTTGCTGATCGAGCATCGCCTCGAGCGCTGCCTGGCGGCGGCCGATCGCGTCGTTGTGCTCGAGCACGGCAGGCTAGTCAGCGACTCCGATCCGCACACGTTCCTCGACTGGGCAGGCGGCGCATGCCCACCGCTGCAGACTCCGGCCGCGCGCATGTTCGCGGAGGTCGGGCTCGCGCCCGCGCCGGTTGGCGTCCGTCAGGCGCGTGCGACGCTGCGCGCCCATGCCCTGCTCGAGCCCGCCGAAGAAGAGGCCGCGGCCGCCGCGGAGCAGGAGTACGACCGCGCGCGCTCGGTCCGGGACTTTCGGCTGCCCCGGATACGTTCGCGTGCCCAGGGTTCACGTGCCCAGGCCCAGGGGCCGCCGGCGCTGCGTATGCGTGGCGTCTGGCACGAGGTTCGCAACGGTCCCAGCATCCTGCGTGGCGTGGACCTGGCGCTCGATGCAGGCGAGCGCGTCGCGTTGCTCGGCCGCAACGGCGCCGGCAAGTCCACTCTGCTGCGTCACGCCGGTGAGCTGATGCGTCCCACCCGCGGGGAGATCGAGCGTGGCGGGCGGGTCGCGCTGCTGCTCCAGAATCCCGGCGACTATTTCCTGCACGAGCGCGTCGTCGAAGAGGCGAGTGGCGAGGCGATCGAGCGGGTCGGCCTGTCCGCGCTGGGCGAGCGCAATCCGCGCGATCTCTCCGGCGGCGAGCGTCAGCGGCTGGCGCTGGCGATCGTCACCGACAGCCACGATCCGCCGGCGGTGCTCGCGCTGGACGAGCCGACGAGGGGCATGGATCGTGGGGCCAAGGAGGTGCTCGCGGCGTGGTTGACCGAGCGGCGAGCCGAAGGCACAGCGGTGATCGTCGCCACCCACGACGTCGAGTTCGCAGCCGCGTTCGCCGAGCGAGTGCTGTTGCTCGCCGATGGGCGCCTGATCGCCGATGCGAGCGTCGGCGAGGTGCTCACCGGAGGCTGGTATTTCACCACCGAAACGGCGCGCATCCTCGACGGCGCCGGACAGGCGCTGCTGCCAGAGGATGGTCGGGCGATCCTCAGTCGTCGGATCGAGCGCTCGGGCGCCTCAGCGCAGGCGAGCGGGATCGACTCGATCTCCGCGCGAAAGGGGGCGCTGCGATGAGCTGGCAGCTCGCGTCGCTGAGCCTCGTCGTGATCGCCGTGGCCGCCTGCTTCTGGTGGTATGAGCGCTCGCGCCCCTCCTCCAAGGAGGTGGCGCTCGTCGCCACGATGGCCGCGCTGAGCGCACTCGGCCGCGACGCGTTCGTCGCACTGCCCGACGTAAAGCCCACGACCGCGATGGTGTTCATCTGCGGCTACGCCTTCGGGCCCGGGCCGGGCTTCGCGGTTGGCGCTGTCGGTGCGCTGGCGTCGAACATCTTCCTCGGACAGGGCTCGTGGACCCCGTGGCAGATGCTGGCCTGGGGGATCGTCGGCCTCGGCGGCGCAGTCCTCGGCCGAATACTGGCCGGGCGCCCACTCGGGCGGCTCACACTCGCGTTCGTGTGTGCGATCGCCGCGGAGGCGTTCAACCTGCTGATCAACCTCTACACCTGGACCCAAGGGGGTACGCACACGCTCGCCGCCTACGGCGCGTGGCTCGCCAGCGCCGTGACTTTCGACGTCACTCATGTGGTCGCGACGTTCGTGTTTGCGTTCGCCTTCGGACCGGCGCTGCTGCGCATCCTCGTCCGCGCCCGCACGCGCCTGGAGATCGTGTGGGACCCGCTGCCGAGCGCACCGGCTCTGGTCGCGATCGTCGCGCTGATCGGCGTGGCAGGGATATTCGACGGTCATCGGATCGCGCCCGCCGGCGCCGCGTCCTCAGTGGCTAACACCGCCGTTGCGAGCACATCGCCCAGCGCTCCCGCGTTCGACGCATCCACCAAACCGTCGGCCGCCGTATCCACGACTCCGTCGGCCGCCGCTGCGCGCGTGGCGATCTCGCGCGAGGTCGCGTTCCTGGCCCGCGCCCAGAACGCCGACGGCGGCTTTGGCGGCGCGCCCGGACAGCGCAGCAGCGAGCTGTACACGGCGTGGGCTGCGCTCGGCCTCGCCGCTGCCGGGCGCGATCCGTCGAGCGTGCGCCGCGGCGGTCACAGCGTGCTCGACGCGCTGCGCAGCGAAGCGTCGAGCTTGCACGGAGCCGGCGATCTCGAGCGGACGATCCTCGCGCTGCACGCCTGTGGCGCCTCGACTCGCTCGCTGCCCGGAGGCGACCCCGTGACCAAGCTGCTGGGCTATCGCGCTCGCGACGGCTCGTTCGGCCATCTGAGCAACCTGACCGCGTTCGCGATCCTCGCTCTGCGCGCCGCCGGCTACCCCGCCGGGAACCCGACCGTGCGCGCCGCCGCGCGCTGGCTTGCAAGCCAGCAGGAAGCGGATGGCGGCTTCGGCTTCGGCGCGCGCGGCGGCGGCAGCGACGTCGATGACACCGCCGCGGTGGTGCAGGCGCTCGTGCAGGCCGGCACGGCGAGCCACCCGATCCTCACACGCGCGAGCGGCTTTCTCGTGCGGGCGCAGAACCTCGACGGCGGCTACCCCCAACAGCAGGGCGGCCTGTCGAACGCACAGTCGAGCGCGTGGGCGGTGCAGGGACTGGTGGCGATCGGGCGCGACCCAGCGGCGATCGTGCGCGCCGGCAGCCGCTCGCCGCTCGGCTACCTGGAGAGCCTGATCGCCTGGGACGGGAGCGTGCGCTACTCACGCACCGGCTCCCAGACTCCGGTATGGGTGACCGCGCAGGCGCTGACCGCGCTCGCCGGCAGGCCGTTCCCGATCGGCGACCAGGCGCGCACGGTGTCGCATGCGCCGGCGATCGATGCGCCGGTGATCGCCGCCGCTCACGCGCTCGGCGTGCAGCTTGGCGCGGCCCTTGTGCCGGCCGTGCGTTGAGCGTTCACCGAAGCTTTAGCCAGCGTCATACCCTTATGAGGACATGCCCGGACACGCATACACGGCGACAGCCATGTCGCGAGGCTCCACTCGCCGCCGGATCGATCGCGGAGGAGCCGCAGTTCCGCTCGCCCTGGCCGGCGTGCTCGCGGCGGCGCTGGCGCTCGTGTGGCTGCTCGCGGAGCTCGTGCCGGCGATTCAGTTGCGTGACGCGATCGCGCTCAACCACTTCACGCTGCTGAGCCGCCCGCGCGTCGACGGCCCCGCGAACTTCCTGCTGCACCTGCTCGACCCGACGCAGTTCATCCTCTGGGGCGTCGCCCTGATGGCGTTCGCGCTGGCCCGCGAACGCCCGCGCGTCGCGCTCGCGGTTCTCGCCGTGATGTGCCTGGCGCCGTTCACCTCCGAGACGCTCAAGCCGCTGCTCGCCCACCAGCACGCGCAGGTCGGCTTCGTGCACATCGTTGCCGCCTCGTGGCCGAGCGGTCACTCGACGGCTGCGCTCGCGCTGGTCCTGTCCGCGGTGCTCGTCGCCCCGCCCCGCCTGCGTGGACTCGTGGCGGGCGTCGGCGCTGTGTTCGCAGCCGCAGTCGGCTGCTCGCTGCTGATCCTCGCGTGGCACATGCCGAGCGACATCATCGGCGGCTACCTGGTGGCAGCCCTGTGGATGTCGTTGGCCGTCGCCGCTCTGCGCGCAGCCGATCGCCGCTGGCCGCCCCGCGCCAGCCACTGACCGACGAGCCTCAGGGACGAGGCGGCGTCTCGCCCGGCTCGTGGGCGCCCGGCTCCCACAGCGGCTCGGATCGATCCTCGCCCTCCGCTGCGACGTTCGCGGCACGGCTGAGGATGAACAGCAGGTCCGAGAGCCTGTTCAGGTAGCGCACGACCTCCGGGTTGACCTCGCCGCCGACGGCGATCGTGCGGCGCTCTGCGCGGCGGCAGACGGTACGGCAGACGTGCAGGTGCGCCGCCGCGGGTGTGCCGCCGGGGATCACGAATGAGCGCAGCGGCTCGAGTGTGGCGTTGACCTCGTCGCAGGCCAGCTCGAGCCAGCCGGTGTAGGCGCCGTCGACACGCAGTCGAGCCTTTGCCTGGCCGGCGTCATCGCCATCGGCGGCGGCGGGCACGGATAGGTCGGCGCCGAGGTCGAGCAGGTCGTTCTGCACGCGGCGCAGCCACTCGGCGAGCGTCTCCGGCATTCCCGGCTGCAGCAGCGCCACGCCGATCGTCGCGTTCAGCTCATCGACCGTGCCGTAGGCCTCGACGCGCGGATGCAGCTTCGAGACCCTGCTCATGTCGCCGAGATGCGTCTCGCCGCCGTCGCCGAGCTTCGTGTAGATGCGGGTCAGGTTGACGGTCATAGCCAGATCCGGCTTCCAGCCGGCTCCTTGATGATAAGGGCCGCCGTCCGGGCGGCCTTGACCGGGCCTTCGGCCCTCTGAGGTCGAGCTTCGCACACCGCGCCGACCCTCATCCGTGGAATCGGATACGTTCTCGCACCTCGTATGCGGATCGGTGTACCGAAGGAGACCGCGGCGGGCGAGCACCGTGTTGCGCTCGTTCCCGAGGTCGTGAGCAAGCTCAAGGCCAAGGGCCTGGACGTCGTCGTCCAGGCTGATGCGGGCGCCGACGCGATGCTGACCGACGCGGCGTTCGCGCAGGCCGGCGCGGAGATCACCTCCGATGCGGCGCAGGTCTGGAACAGCGACGTGGTCGTGACGATCGCACCGCCCGACCCGCAGGCGATCCGTGGCCTGGGCTCGGGCTCGATCCTGATCGGCTTCCTCGCGCCGCTGACGAGCCCGCAGACGACGCGCGCGCTTGCCGATGCCAAGGCGACCGCGTTCGCGATGGAGGCGATCCCGCGGATCTCGCGCGCCCAGGCGATGGATGCGCTGTCCTCGCAGAGCAACGTCGCCGGGTATCGCGCGGCGCTGCTGGGGGCGCAGGAGATGGGCCGCTTTTACCCGATGCTGATGACCGCCGCGGGGACGATCCCGCCGGCGAAGGTGCTGGTGCTCGGCGTCGGCGTCGCCGGGTTGCAGGCGCTGGCGACGGCCAAGCGGCTGGGGGCGCGTACGACCGGCTACGACGTGCGCCCGGAGGTCGCCGAGCAGGTCGAATCGCTCGGCGCCCAGTGGCTCGACCTCGGCCTCGAGGCGAGCGGCGAGGGCGGCTACGCACGCGAGCTGACCGACGAGGAGCGCGCCCGCCAGCAGCAGGCGTTGACGGACGCGATCAAGGGCTTTGACGTGGTGATCACGACTGCGTTGGTGCCTGGGCGCCCGGCGCCGAGGCTGGTGACGGCGGAGGCGGTCGAAGGCATGAGCCCCGGGTCTGTGATCGTGGACCTCGCGGGCGAGGCCGGAGGCAACTGCGAGCTGACCGAGCCGGGGGAGACGGTGGTGCGCCACGACGTCAAGATCGTCTCGCCGCTGAACCTGCCGGCGAGCATGGCCGAGCACTCCAGTCAGCTGTTCGCGCGCAACGTGCTCGCGCTGCTCGACCTGTTCGTCGGCGAGGACGGAACGCTGCAGCTGGACTTCGAGGACGAGGTCGTAAGCGGGGCGTGCGTCGTGCGCGACGGCGAGATCGTCAACGCCGGCGCGAAGAAAGCTGTTGAGGAGGCCGCTGGCGCGGCCGGGAGGGTCGCGTCGAGTGCTGAGAAGGCTGGGAGTGGGGGAGCGGCGTCGTGATCTTCGCGAGCGTTCTCACTACCAACCTGGCGATCCTCGTCCTGGCCGGCTTCATCGGCTTCGTGGTGATCTCGAAGGTCCCGAACACGCTGCACACGCCGCTGATGTCGGGCACGAACGCGATCCACGGGATCGTCCTGCTCGGTGCGCTGCTGCTGTTCGGCCTGGCGGGACTCGACGCGTTCAGCAAGGCACTGCTCGTGGTCGCGGTGGCGTTCGGCACGATCAACATCGTCGGTGGCTTCCTCGTCACCGACCGCATGCTCGAGATGTTCAAGTCCAAGCCCAAGTCGGCGAACAAGGACGACGACAGCCCGAAGGGCACACCCCGTGAAGGGGCGCACCCTGAAGGGCACAGGCAGGCAGGCGAGGACGGGGGGGCGAGCGAGTCGTGAGCGCGATGCCCGCCACCGTTTTCCTGCAGAGCGAAAGCTTCATCTACGTCCTGTACATCATCGCGTTCGGGATGTTCATCCAGGGCCTGCGCGGGCTGGCCGGGCCGACGACCGCCGTGCGCGGCAACCGCATCGCCGCGGTCGGCATGGTGATCGCGGTCGTCGCCACGCTGCTGAACCCCGGCGAGGGCAACTGGTGCCTGATCGCGCTCGGCCTCGCGCTCGGAGTCGCGGTCGGCGTACCCGCGGCGCGCAACGTGAAGATGACGGCGATGCCGCAGATGGTCGCGCTGTTCAACGGCGTCGGCGGTGGTGCGGTGGCGTTGATCTCGTGGGTCGAGTTCCGTCACATCGGCTCGACGTACGGCTCGCACACCGTCCATCTGAGTGGCCAGTTCGGCGGCGTTGCCGTCGGCGTGCCCGTCCAGCTCCCGGGCGTACCGACGTACGTCGCGATCTTCTCGGTGTTCGCCGCGATCGTCGGCTCGATCTCCTTCTGGGGCTCGAACATCGCCTTCGGCAAGCTCCAGGAAATCATCCCCGGACGGCCGATCTCGTTCGGATCGGCGCAGCAGATCGTCAACCTCGTGCTGCTGATCCTGGCGGTCGCAGCCGGCATCGACCTGATCGCGGGCGCGCACTCGGAAGCGCTGTTCATCGGCATGCTGATCGTCGCTGCACTGCTCGGTAACGCCGTCGTGCTGCCGATCGGCGGCGCCGACATGCCGGTCGTGATCTCGTTGCTGAACGCCTTCACCGGGCTGTCGGCGGCCGCCACGGGGATGGCGCTCAACAACCCGGCGCTGATCGTCGCGGGCATGATCGTGGGCGCTTCGGGCACGATCCTGACGCGCCTGATGGCGACCGCGATGAACCGTTCGATCCCGTCGATCGTCGCGGGAGGCTTCGGCGGCGGTGGCGCCGTCGAGGGAGCGAGCGGGGCGGGCGAGCACGAGGGCACGGTGCGCTCGACGAGTGCGGCCGACGCGGCGATCCAGCTCGCGTACGCCAATCGCGTGGTGATCGTCCCGGGCTACGGCATGGCGGTCGCCCAGGCCCAGCACGCGGTGCGCGAGCTGACCAAGGAGCTCGAGCAGCGCGGCGTCGAGATCAGCTACGCGATCCACCCGGTCGCCGGGCGCATGCCCGGGCACATGAACGTGCTGCTGGCGGAGGCGGACGTCCCGTATGACCAGCTGAAGGAGATGGACGACGCCAACCCTGAGTTCTCGCGCACCGACGTCTCGCTGGTGATCGGCGCCAACGACGTGACCAACCCGGCCGCCAAGAACACTCCGTCCTCGCCGATCTACGGGATGCCGATCCTCGAAGTCTCGGACAGCCAGTCGGTGATCGTGATCAAGCGCTCGATGAACCCGGGGTTCGCGGGGATCGAAAACGAGCTGTACTACGACCCGGGCACGACGATGCTGTTCGGGGACGCCAAGTCGGCGGTGAGCGAGATCACCGCCGAGCTCGCCCAGATTTAGAGCCCGCCCGCTCGCGGCTCGGCCAAGCCCGCCTCGCGCTCTGCGAGACTGGGCTCGTGATCGAGCGAAGCCTGGCTCTGTCGGCTCTCGCGCAAGACGAGTTCGACGTTGTCGTCGTGGGCGGTGGCATCACCGGCGCGGGAGTCGCCTTGGACGCCGCCACGCGCGGTTACAGCGTCGCGTTGCTCGAGCGCGCCGACTACGCCTCGGGAACGTCGAGCCGCTCGAGCAAGCTGGTCCACGGCGGCCTTCGCTACCTGCAGAACTTCGACCTCGGCCTGGTGCGCGAGGCGCTGCTCGAGCGCCAGCTGATGGTCGCGCTGGCGCCGCACCTCGTGCGACCGCTGCCGCTGGTGGTGCCCGCGTTCGACGGCGCGCGCCCGGATCGCCTGACCGGGGTCGGGTTGAACCTCTACGACGTGATGTCTGTGCATCGCGACCGCGGGCGCTCGCGCCGCGGTAAGCGCGCTCGGGGGGAGCGGACGCAGACGAACGGCCCGTCGCCCCCCGAGGACGGCACGCTGATCGGGGCAGGCGAGTCCTGGAGCCCTGAGCGCCACCGGGTGATCTCCGGCGAGGAGGTGCTCGAGCTGCTCCCGGCGCTCGCCGCGCGCGAGCCGACGAGTGGGTATCTGTTCTACGACTGCCAGACCGACGACGTGCGCCTCGTGCTGACTGTGCTCGGAGAGGCCGAGCGCTTCGGCGCCGTGTGCGCCAACCGCGTGGACGTGACAGGCCTGCTCGAGCGCGACGGGCGCGCGCACGGGGTGCAGGTCCTGGACACGGAGAGCGGCGAGCGCTTCGACGTACGCGCTGCGAACGTCGTAAACGCGACCGGCGTATGGGCGGATGAGCTGAGCCCGCACGAGCTGCACGACGAGGCGGAGCTGCCGCGCATCAGACCCAGCCGCGGCACGCACGTGACGCTCCGCCACGAGGACATCCCGCTCGTCGGCGGCGCGATCGTGCCGGCGGGCGGCGGGCGCTCGATCTTCGCGCTGCCGTGGCTCGGGCACACGCTCGTCGGGACGACCGACAACGACTACGAGGGGCCGCTCGATCACATCAGCCCGTCCTCCGAGGACATCGACTACCTGCTCAGCGCGATCAACGACTTCTTCGGCACGACGATCGGGCCGGCTGAGCTGACGGGCGCATTCGCTGGTGTGCGACCGCTGATCTCGACCGGCGACCCGAAGAAGTCCGTCGACATCTCGCGCAAGGCCGAGCTGTATGAGACCTCCTCGGGGATGATCACGATCACCGGCGGCAAGCTCACTACATGGCGGCGGATGGCCAAGATGACCGTCGACCGGCTGGTCGAGCGAGACGCGCGCGACGCACCGTGCCGCACGCACGAGATCCCACTCGGCCAGGCGATCGCCGCGGAGGAGCTGCCGCGGGTGGAGGGCGTCCCTGCGGAGTCCTACCAGGCCCTCGCGTCGCGCTATGGCCACGCTGCGCACGACGTGCTCGCGCTGGCCGCCGAGCGTGGCGAGCTCGCCCAGCCGATCCTCGAGGGCCTGCCCGACCTGCTGGCCGAGGTGGCGCTCGCGGCCGACCGCGAGCAGGCACGAAGCATCGGCGACGTGCTCTTGCGACGCACCCGTCTGGGGCTGCTGGCTGCACGCGAGCTGACCGCCGATCCGTCTGCGGGCGGCCCGGTCGGTGGTGTTGCGTCCGTACGACGGGTGGGCGACGTGCTGGCGCGCGAGCTGCACTGGAGCCCCGAGCGGCTCGAGCTCGAGATCGAGCGCTTCGCCGCGGAGGCGGCCGCGGAGGGGATCCTTGGCGCGGTCCAGCCCGCATCGAGCGTCACGGCGGTCGGAGCGCCGGCGCCGCCCCCGATGCCGTGAGCGCCCCGCTGTGTAGTCTGCGCGCCGTCGAGCTGACGCTCGAGCTGGGTGAGCGTCCGTGGTTGATGGGGATCGTCAACGCCTCGCCGGACTCGTTCAGCGACGGCGGGCTGCACGCCGGGCTCGACGCGCAACTGCTGCTCGCCCGCGAGCTGATCGGCGCCGGCGCCGAGATCCTCGACATCGGCGGCGAGTCGGCGTCGACCGGTCGGCCGCCGGTTGCCGTGCAGGAGGAGATCGAGCGGGTGGTGCCGCTGATCGAGCGGGTCGTCGGGGATCTCGGCGCGATCGTTTCGGTCGACACGTACAAGCTCCCGGTCGCGCGCGCGGCGATCGCTGCGGGCGCGAGGATCGTCAACGACGTCAGCGGCCTGCGCGACCCGGCACTGGCGGAGCTGTGCGCCGAGACCGGCGCGGCGCTCGTGATCATGCACACGCGCGCTGCTCCGCGCGAGCGGCTTCAGGACCCGGATCTGTACGAGGACGTCGTCGCTGAGGTGCTCGCGTTCCTGGCCGAGCGCACCCAGCTGGCTCTCCGTAGCGGGGTCGCGCCGGAGCAGCTGATCCTCGACCCGGGCCCCGATTTCGCCAAGACGCCCGCGCAGACGATCAGGCTGCTTGCCGGGCTCGGGCGCCTGCACCAGCTCGAGCGGCCGCTGCTGATGGCGATCTCGCGCAAGGACTTCATCGGGGCGCTCACCGGGCGCTCGCCCCGCGAGCGGCTGCCGGGCACGCTCGCCGCGCTTGCCCACGGCGTCGAGCAAGGCGCGCACATCTTCCGCGTCCACGACGTCGCGGCCGCAGCCGACTTCCTGGCGGTCCGGGCGGCGCTCGCCGGCGAGCTCGAGCCGGGCGGCGATCTGGCCTTGTCCGAGGAGATTCGCTACGACCGGCTCGTGAGCGAGTAGTCCCGACCGCCCAGCTGGTGGCGGGAAAAGCTAGTCGTTTGGTAGTCGAGCGCCGGAGCAGCCGCACGAGTCGCTAGGCTTCGCTCGATACCGGGTGCCCGCCGCTGCGCAACGCGGCGGGACGCCAACCGCCCTGCCACGAACGAAAGAGAGCATTGAATGCCCGTACTCGAGCGCCCCGAGCTGGAGGCCAGCCCGCTGGCCGACCTGCACATGATCGCCGACCAAGTCGGCCTCGAGGGCTTTCGCAGGATGCGCAAGGCCGATCTGATCGACGCGATCCTCGGCGATTCGAGTTCGTCTGGGGGCGGCGGTGGCGACATCGACGACGCCGGCGGGGAGGGCGATTCCTCCGACGGCGGCCGGCGTCCGCGCAGGCGCCGCCCGTCGCGCGCGCGTCGCTCGCGCGAGGACTCCGCCGGCGGCGCCGAGACCTCCGAGTCGAGCTCATCCGCGACCGCTGAGGCTGAGGAGGAGTCCGCGGGCGCACGCCGGCCACGCCGCCGAGGGGCGCGTGGCGGTGCGGCCAGTGAGCGGGCATCCGCTCACGCCAGTGGCTCCAGTGACGGCGACGAGGCCCCGGCGCAGGACGCCGCACGGATTGCCGCCGGCGTCGTCGAGGTGCTGGGGAACGGCTCCGCGTTCCTGCGCGTCGACCCGCCTGAGCCCTCCGACGAGGACGTCTACATATCTGCCGCGCAGGTTCGCCGCTGCGAGCTTGTCTCCGGCGACCGGGTCACCGGACCTGTGCGCACGCCGCGGCGCTCCGAGCGCTACCCATCGCTGGTCCGGATCGACACGATCAACGGCGAGTCCGCCGACGCGGTCTCGGACGGGGCCCGCTACGATGAGCTGGCGCTGGACTGGCCCGGCGAGCGCATCGCGCTCGCGGCAAAGGACCCGACGCTCGAGGCGATCGAGTGGCTCACCCCGATCGGCCGTGGCTCGCGTGCGGTGATCGTCGGCGCTCGACACTCCGGCAAGACGGAGACGCTGCGGCGTCTGCTGGATGCGTTGCACGGGCAGGAGGGCGTCGAGCTGACGCTCGTGCTCGTCGGCTCACGGCCCGAGGAGATCTCGCAATGGCATGCCGGTCCGCTGGCACCGGTCGCGGCGCTCAGCTTCGCGGCGTCGGCCGACTCGCAGGACCAGGCGGTCGAGCGTGCGATCGACGCTGCCAAGCGCGTGGCTGCGCGCGGTGGCAATGCGGTCGTCCTGATCGACAGCCTCGACGGGCTGCACCCGCACGCGGCGCGCAAGGCGCTGGCGGCGGCACGCAATCTCCGCGAGGCAGGCTCGCTGACCGTGATCGCCACCGCCGAGGCGCCGCTCGGGGGCGAGACGACCGTGATCGCGCTTGACGTAGCGCTCACCTCTACCGGCCGTCAGCCAATCCTCGACCTCATCAGCAGCGGCACGCTCAAGCCAGAGCTGCTCGTCGGAGACGACGGCGCCGAGGCGATCACCAAGGCCCGCGCCGCCGCCGTCGAAGCAGCTGGCTAAGAAGAAATCGCGCGCCGCTTAGCTCGGCGGCCAGGGCGGCGTCATGGCTAGCGGCGGTAGGCGACCCGGCCCCACGAGGGCTCGGGTGCCAACTCGATCGGCTCGCCGCCGCCGCGCGAGCCTCGCTCGATCGGCTGCACGTAGGCGAAGCTGCCGGTCTGCTCGTCGAAGCTGACCTCGAGCTCGCCCTCCTTGACGCGTTGATCGAGCCATGCGCCGCGGAACACGAGCCGGCGCAGCCAGTGGACGAGCGAGCGCTCGGCCGGTCCGACGAGGTCGGGCCAGCAGTCGTTGACGTGCTCGCCGAGACCCGACGCCGGATCGAGGATCTCGCCGTTGACGGACAGGTTGACGAGGTCTTCCAGCTCCTCCTCGCCGAGTGGCCCGCCGACGAACCCCAGCTTCAGCGCGGCCTGCTCGCAGCGCTCGGAGAAGTCCGCCTCGTTGAACGTGAAGCGGAGCTCTCCGTATTCGAGGACAAAGTCCTCACCGGAGTCGTAGTTTTCGCGTCGCGCTGTTTCCATTGCCCGTTCCGTGACCCGTCCGTGCGGCTCGTCGGGATCATACGTCGCGTTCCTGCTTTCGCGGCTGCGGTGCATGGGATTTTGCATCTGCCGACCGCGGCGCGGCGCGGCCGGGCTATATACGCTCCGCCCAGTGGCGAGGCTGACCCAACACGGATTGCGACGGGTGCTCGGCACCAGCGCCCTGTTCTCGACCGCGTACGGGAACGTGGGGTCCTCGATCTACTATGCGCTCGGCCTCGTGGCTTCGTATGCGCTTGGGCTGACGCCCGTGGTTTTCGTGATCACGGGCGTGATCTTCTATCTGACGGCCGCCACGTACGCCGAGGCGACGGCTATGTATCCGGAGGCGGGCGGCTCCTCGAGCTTCGCGCGCCACGCGTTTAATGAGCTGTGGTCGTTCTTCGCCGCGTGGGCACAGATGCTCAACTACACGATCACGATCGCGATCTCCGCGTTCTTCGTCCCGCACTACCTCGGCGGGCTGTTCTGGCCGGCGCTGCAGCACGGCCCGGGCGATGTGATCTTCGGCATCGGGGTCGTGGCGACGCTGTCGGTGATCAACGTCGTCGGCGTGAAAGAGGCGGCGGGCCTGAACATCGTGCTCGCGATCACCGATCTCTCGACGCAGCTGCTGCTAGTGATCGTCGGCATGTTCCTTGTGCTCTCGCCGCACGTCCTGGTCGAAAACGTACATCTAGGAGTCGCGCCGACGTGGAAGAACTTCCTGGTGGCGATCCCGGTTGGGATGATCGCCTACACGGGGATCGAGACGATCTCCAATATGGCGGAGGAGGCGCGCGATGAGACGCGCACGATCCCGCGCGCGATCAGGGCGGTCGTGCTGGCGGTGTTCGCGATCTACGCTGCGCTGCCGATGGTCGCGCTGTCGGCGCTGCCGGTCGAAAAACAGGCCGACGGCAGCTACAGCACGCTGCTGGGGACCAGCGAGGCACACGGCGGTTTCGCCGGCGATCCGGTGCTGGGGATCGTCAAGCATCTGCACCTGGGGGCGCTGCAGTCCGCGGGCGAGATCTACGTCGGCATCCTCGCCGCGACGATCCTGTTCATCGCCGCCAACGCGGGGATCATCGGCGCCTCGCGGCTGGTCTACTCGATGGGCCTGCATCGGCAGGTCCCCGACCGTCTCAGCCGGCTGCATCCGCGCTTCAGCACGCCGTGGATCGGGATCCTGCTGTTCGGCGGGGTCGCGTGTCTGACGATCATTCCCGGCAAGGCTGAATTCCTCGGCAACCTGTACGCGTTCGGGGCGATGCTGTCGTTCACGATCGCGCACCTTTCGGTGATCAGGCTGCGGATCAAGGAGCCCGACCGTCCGCGGCCGTATCGCGGCCCGGGAACGCTACGGATCGCCGGACGCGCGCTGCCGCTGTTCGCGCTGTTCGGGATCTTCGGCACTGGGCTCGCGTTCGTCACCGTGACGGCGCTGCATCTCGACGTCGCGGTGATTGGCGTTGTCTGGCTGTCGCTGGGCATGGGGCTATACGTGCTGTATCGCCGCCGCCACGGGCTCGACCTGCGAACGACAGTACGCGCGCCGCGTCGCGAGCGCCCACCGGATTTCGAGGAGCTCGAGTACAAGACGGCGCTCGTGCCGATCTTCGGCGATGACGTCAGTGCCTCGGCGCTGATCAGTGCGGCCAAGCTGATCGGGGAGAAGGGCGTGGTGTACGCGATCTACGTGCTGCCCGTGCCCAGCCAGCTGTCGCTCGAGGCGGGCCTGGAGGATGAGGAAGCGACCGGCCGCTCTGTGCTCGAGAGCGCCCGCATCCAGGCTAGGCGTGCCGGCATCAAGATCCACACCGGGCTGATCCGCACACGCAACCCCGGTGCGGCGCTGGTCGAGGAGGCGCAGCGCTCCAACTGCGATGTCATTTACTGGTCGGCGATCCACGCGCCCGCCGGCGAGCAGCGCATCGGCCCGACGGCTGCCTACCTGCTCAGCAAGCGCCCCTGCCGGGTGATCATCGAGACCGAGAACCGCCCGGCCCAGAGCGGCGAGCGCGTCGCTGCGCTCACCTGAGGCTCTGCTTGGGGCGGCTCGCACGGCAGCGAGGCGGCTCGCGCTGTCCCCGCCCGGGCGCCAGGGCGCCGGGGATGCACGATCATGCAGGCCGATGACCTCGACCGTGTTCTCGCCGCTGCTGTTGAAAGCGGACCGACCTTCGCGCACCGCCGGCGTTCTGACGGCGATCGCCAGCGTGGCGGCAGCGACGCTCGTGATCTATCCGCTGAAGCAGATTAGCCCGGTCCTTTCGCTCGGTGTGCTGTATGTGCTGCCAGTGGTCGTCGTGTCGATGTTCTGGGGCCTGTTCTTTGGGATCGCCACGAGCGTGCTGAGTGCGGCGGCGTTCAACTTCTTTCACCTGCCGCCGGGCGGGCGCTTCGCGCTCGCGGACGATCGCGAGTGGGTGGCGCTGCTGGCGTTCGTCGTGGTCGCCGTTGCCACGGGCCTGCTGGCGGAGCTGGCGCGCGCCCGTGGCCGTGAGGCCGAGCAGCGTCGCCAAGAGGCCGACCTGTCAGCGGAGATGGCGCGCCTGCTGCTCGGCGCGGCGGACCTTCCCGACGCGCTCGAGCTGACCGCGCAGCGGCTTGCAGCGGCTCTCGGCGTGGCGTCCGCGGCGATCTCGCTCGAGGCACCCGACGCGAATGACTCGTCGCTGGCGTTCGCGCTGAACGCCGCAGGCGTGCGGATCGGCACGCTGCTGCTGGCGAGCACGCTGTCCGCTTCCGACCAGGAGCGCGTCCGCGATCGCGTCGTACCTTCGCTGGAGTCGATCCTGGCGGCCGCGCTGCACCGCGCCGAGCTCCAGGCCGAGGTTGTCGAGACCGTCGCGCTGCGGCGCAGCGACGAGTTGAAGACGGCGGTGCTGCGCTCGGTGTCGCACGACCTGCGCACGCCGCTGACGGCGATCCTGATAGCCGCGACGGCGCTCGATCCGCAGCGCCCGACGAGCGAGAACGTCGGTGACGTTCGCGAGCAGGTGCTCGATGCGGCCACGCGCCTGTGGCGCCTGATCGAGAAGCTGCTCGATCTGTCGGTGCTGCAGGCCGGCCGCGCCGAGCCGCGGCTGGTGTGGTACTCGATCGACGAGGTGCTGCAGGAGGCCGTCGAGCAGCTCAGCGGTGAGAACGCCGTGTTCAAGCTGTCGGTGCAGGCTGACATCCCACTGCTGAGAGGAGATCCCGGCCAGCTCGAGCGGGCGTTCGCGAACGTGCTCGAGAACGCCGCGCGCTTCTCCGCGGGCAAGCCGGTGTCGGTCAGGGCGGGTGCCGTGCGCGACCGGATAAGAGTGCTCGTCGTCGACCAGGGACCGGGGATCGCAGCACGCGAGCAGGAGCACATCTTCCTGCCGTTCTATCGGGCGGCCGATGACCCCGGGCGCCATGCAGGCTCGGGACTTGGGCTCGCGATCACGCGCGGGTTCCTTGAGCTGAACGGCGGGCGGATCAGCGTCGAGTCGCTTCCCGGCCGGGGTGCGAGCTTCGTCGTCGAGTTCCCGCTCCCGGCCGCGGAGCGCGGGGCCGGCGCCGCGGTCGTGGCCGGCGTTGGCACCACCCGGCACGGCTGATGGCACAGGAGCGGATTCTCGTCTGCGACGACGACCCGCAGATTCGCAGGGCGCTGAGCCTGATCCTGCGCGAGGCGGGCTATCAGGTGCTGATCGCCTCGACGGTCGAGGAGGCGCTCGACCGCGCTGCCGTTTCCGCGCCGCACCTGGCGATCGTCGATCTGCTGCTGCCCGACGGCCACGGCATCGACCTCTGCCGGCGGCTGCGGGAATGGAGCGAGATACCGATCCTCGTGCTGTCGGCGATCAGCGACGAGCAGACGAAGATCGACGCGCTGCACGAGGGCGCCGATGACTACGTGACCAAGCCGTTCGGTCCGGGCGAGCTGGTCGCGCGGGTGAAGGCGGCGTTGCGGCGCGTGGGCAGCGGTGCGAGCGAACCGCGCGTCGAGGTGGACGGACTGGTAGTCGACCTGGCCGCGCACGCCGTGTCGGTCGATGGCGTCGAGGTCCACCTGACCCCGACGGAGTTCTCGCTGCTGCGGGTGCTCGTGCGCAACCGCGGCCTGCTGATGACCCATCGTCAGCTGCTGAGCGAGGTCTGGGGAGCGGAGTACGCGGACGCCACGCCGGTGCTGCGCACGCACATCGCCAACCTGCGCAGCAAGATTCAGGCCGGCCAACCGCAAAGGCGGCTGATCCGAACCGATTCGGGCATCGGGTACCGCTTCAGCGGCTGAGTATCAAGCAGCACGATCTTTGTGAAATCTGAATGCGCGGCGGCGCATTCTTCATACGAGCTTGACGTCCGCAGATCTAGCGTGAGATGCGTGGAATTGCGCGCCCTCGCGACAGCCTGCGGCGCCCAGGGCGGGCGCTAGATGGCACGTCTCTCAGAGCACGGACTGCGCCGTTCGGTCGGCGTCTCCGGCCTGTTCGCCACCGCCTACGGCAACGTCGGGTCCTCGATCTACTACGCGCTCGGGCTCGTCGCCGCGCACGCGCTCGGGCTCACGCCGCTGGTGTTCGTGTTCGCCGGCGGACTGTTCGCGCTGACCGCGAAAACGTACGCCGAGGGCGCCTCGATGTTCCCCGAAGCGGGCGGCTCCTCGTCGTTCGCCCGCCATGCCTTCGACGACGTCGTCTCGTTCTTCGCTGGCTGGGCGCTCAGCCTCGACTACATCCTCACGATCGCGATCTCGGCGTTCTTCGTGCCGCACTACCTGAGCGCCTTCCCAGGCCTGCACGCGCTGAAGCACAACCCAGACGACATCATCGGCGGGCTGATCGTCGTCGTGCTGCTCGCCGGCCTGAACATCCGCGGGCTGGGCGAGTCGGCGAAGCTGAACTTCGTCCTGGCGATCCTCGACCTCAGCACGCAGATCCTGCTCGTCGGCCTCGGTCTGGTGCTCGTCTTCAACCCGACGTTGCTGATCGACCAGGTGCACCTCGGCAGCGTCCCGACGTGGAAAGAACTGATCTTCGCGCTGTCGCTCGCGATGCTCGCCTACACGGGCATCGAGACCGTCGCGAACATGGCCGAGGAGTCGCGCGACCCCGGCAAGCAGGTGCCGAAGGCCGTCAACCTGGTCGTGCTCGCGGTGCTCGGCGTGTACACAGGGATCTCCGTCGTGGCGCTGTCGGCGCTGCCGGTCGTCCATCACGGCGTCGGCTACAGCCCGGCGCTACAGGAAAGCTTCCACCATCCCGGTTACGCCACCGCGCTCGGAGGCTTCTTCCAGAACGATCCCGTGCTCGGGATCATCTCGCGCCTCGGCCTGCACGGGACGATCCTGCACCTGGCCGAATACTACGTCGGCATCCTCGCCGCGACGATCCTGTTCATCGCCACGAACGCCGGCATGATCGGGATCTCGCGCCTGTCGTGGTCGCTGTCGGAGCACCGTCAGCTGCCCACGATCTTTTCGCAGCTGCACCCGAGGTTCCGCACCCCGTGGTTCACGCTGATCTTCTTCTCCGCTCTCGCCGGGGTACTGATTCTGTACGGCAACACCGAAGTGCTGGGCAACCTCTACTCGTTCGGCGCGATGCTGTCGTTCACGATCGCCCACGCCGCGGTCGTCGCGCTGCGTGTCAAGGACCCCGATCGTGCGCGTCCGTACAGCGCGCCGTGGGGCATCCGCATCCGCGGCGCGGTGATCCCGATGACCGCCGTGATCGGCGGCATCGGAACCGCCTCCGCGTGGGTGGCGGTCGTCGTGCTGCACACTGAGGCACGCTACGTCGGGATCCCGTGGATGATCGTCGGCATGGTGGGGTACTTCTACTACCGCCATCGTCAGGGCCTGGACCCGCGCAAGTCCTACCGGATCGCCCGGCCCGAGCGCCCAGCGGATTTCGAGGAGCTCGAGTACAGGACGGCGCTCGTGCCGATCTTCGGCGATGACGTCAGCGCCTCGGCGCTGCGCAGCGCCGCCAAGCTGATCGGCGAAGAGGGGGTGGTGTACGCGATCTTCGTGCTGCCCGTGCCGCGCCAGCTGTCGCTGGAGGCGGGCCTGGAGCAGGAGGAGGCGCACGGCCGCTCGGTGCTCGAGAGCGCCCGCATCCAGGCCAGGCGGGCCGGCATCAAGATCCACACGGGCCTGATCCGCACGCGCAACCCCGGGGCGGCCCTGGTCGAGGAAGCAGAACGCGTCGGCTCGGACGTGATCTACTGGTCGACGATCCACGCCCCCGCCGGCGAGCAGCGCATCGGCCCGACCGCCGCGTACCTGCTCAGCAAGCGCCCCTGTCGCGTGATCATCGAGAGCGAGAACCGCGTCGCCGCGCGGTCGCCCGCCGTCCCGGCGCCCGCCTGAGGCGGCGACCGGTCAGGAGTCGCTGAGCGCTGCGCGCAGCGCCGGCTCCAGCTGCGGGTAGGCGAACTCGTAGCCGAGCACGAGCGCCTTGGCGGGCATCACGCGGGCACCTGTCGTGACGATCTCCGCCATCTCCCCGTACAGCGCGCGCAGCGCAAGGCCGGGAACGGGCAGCAGCGACGGGCGTCCGAGCGCGTGACCGAGCGCCTTGGAGAAGTCCCTGTTGCAGACAGGCTCGGGTGCCGTGGCGTTGACCGGCCCGCTCCAGCGCTCGTCCGCGAGCGCCGCGAGCATCATGCCGAGCACGTCATCGGCGTGGATCCAGGAGATGTACTGGCGTCCGCCGGCTACCGGTCCGCCGACGCCGAGCCGGAACGGGGGCAGCATCTTGGCGAGCGCGCCGCCGTTGCGGTCGAGTACGACGCCGGTGCGGATCTGGACCGCGCGCATGCCTAGCTGCGTGGAGGCCGCGGCCGCGGCCTCCCATTCGACGCATACCTGTGCGAGGAAATCCCGGCCCGGTGGCGCGTCCTCATCGAGCGGCTCATCGCCGTGGGCGCCGTAGTAGCCGATCGCCGAGGAGCTGATCAGGGTTCGCGGTCGCTGCTCGCCGTCCGACTCGCCGGCATCCGCGAGACCCTCAAGCAGGTTGGCGGTGCCGACCGTGCGGCTGTCGTGGATCGCGCGCTTGGCCTTGGCGCTCCAGCGCTGGGCAACCGGCGCGCCCGCCAGGTGCACAACTGCGTCACGCCCGGCCAGCGCCTCGACGGGTGCCGGTTCATCGGCCGGCTCCCAGCGGACAGCCTCGACGTTGCCGAGTGCGCGGCGCGCACGCTGAGGGTCACGCGTCAGGATCGTCACCTGAGCTCCGCGCTCGCGCAATGCGGCCACCAGCGATCGGCCGATCAGGCCCGTCGCTCCTGTGACGCTCACGCGCAGGCCGATCTCTGATCGGTCGCCCATGACAGTCAGCCTGTCATAAGCGCGCGTCGAGCGGTCAGCCTGTCACATGCGCGCGTCGAGCGCCGGCGCTCCCGATGAGCTGCCCGCGCCTGCGTCGCCGTGGGCGAATCCGACCTCTTGGCCGGCGAGCGCGGTGCCTGCCGCGCGTGCCTGCTCGGCGACGGCCGCCGCCACCGCGGGAGCGACGTCGCGGTTGAACACCGACGGAATTATGTAGTCCTCGCGCAACTCGCTCTCCTCGACGATCTCCGCGATCGCGTGCGCGGCAGCCATCTTCATCTGCTCGGTGATCGTCGGCGCGCGCACGTCGAGCGCGCCGCGGAAGATACCCGGGAAGCAGAGCACGTTGTTGATCTGGTTGGGGTAGTCCGAGCGGCCGGTCGCCATGATGCGGACGTACGGCTCCGCCTCCTCGGGACTGACCTCGGGGTTCGGGTTGGCCATCGCGAAGACCATCGCGTCCTTGTTCATTCGCGCCAACGCCTGCGCCGGCATCGCACGTGCGCCGGATACGCCGATCAGGAGATCCATGCCGTCGATCACATCAGCCGGCGTGCCCGAGCGGCAGTCGGGGTTGGTTTGCTCCGCGAACCAGCGCTTGGTCGCGTTCATCGTCCCGTACTGGTAGTCCTCGCGCTGGACGTGCAGTACCCCGCGGGAGTCCGCGCCGAGGATTTTGCTGACGCCACCCGCGAGCAGGATCTTCGTGACCGCGATCCCGGCGGCGCCCAAGCCGATCACCAGCACGTTCAGGTCCTCCAGGCGTCGTCCGGTCAGCTTGACGGCGTTCAGCAGCGCCGCCATCACGACGACTGCGGTCCCGTGCTGGTCGTCGTGGAACACCGGGATGTCGAGCTCTTCCTGCAGCCGCTCCTCGATCTCGAAGCAGCGCGGAGCGGAGATGTCCTCGAGGTTGATCCCGCCGAACGTCGGCGCCATCAGCTTGACCGTGCGCACGATCTCATCGGGGTCGGTGGTTTCCAGGCAGATCGGGAAGGCGTCGACGCCGGCGAACTCCTTGAACAGACAGCACTTGCCCTCCATCACTGGCATCGCGGCGTGCGGGCCGATATCGCCGAGGCCAAGTACCGCGGTGCCGTCGGAGACGACCGCGACCGTGTTGCGCTTGATCGTGAACTGGAATGCCCTGTCCTTGTCGTCGGCGATCGCCAGGCACACACGCGCGACGCCGGGCGTGTAGACCATCGACAGATCGTCACGCGTGCTCAGCGAGTGCTTGTTGTGCTGTTCGATCTTGCCGCCGAGGTGCAACATGAACGTGCGGTCGGTCGTGTCGATCACCTCGACGCCATCGAGCGCGGTGATCGCGGCCAGAATCGCCTCCCAGTGCTGCTTGCCGGATGCGTCCACGACGATGTCGCGCAGGCTGTGGCCGCCGTCGACCTCGACCAGATCGACGGCGCCGACGATCCCTCCGGCCTCGCCGATCGTGCTCGTCAGGTGCGCGAGGATGCCGTGGGCGTCCTCGAGCTTGACTCGGATCGTCAGACGGAACTGCGCGCTTGGCGTGGCGCTCACTGGCGGGACTCCTCGGTCGTTGGCGGGACGGGATGTTAGGAGGTATGGGGTTCGGAGGCGCGCATGCGCGCCTCCGCGGGCCGGCGCATGCGCCGGCCCGGACCAGGGTGCATGCACCCTGGTCGACAGCGATTCGACATCGTGGTGCCACCGGCAGCCGGTGTCTGGCCGCGGCGCCTAGAGTGCTCAGGCGTGGCGAGCGAAACGACAACCGCGGCGAGCCCCGGCGCGAAGCGCAAGACCGAGCCGGCGGCGCCTCAGCCGACGGGCGGGCGGCGCGTGTTCCTGCTCGACGGCCCGAGCCTCGTGTACCGCGCATTCTTCGCGCTGCCGGAGTCGATCGCGACATCGACCGGCGTGCCGACTAACGCGATTTTCGGGTTCGCCTCGATGCTCGTCAAGATCGTCACCGAGTACGGCGTGTGTCCGACGGTCGTGGCCTGGGATGCCGGCACATCCGGCCGTAACGAGCTGTTCGCCGACTACAAGGCCCAGCGCCGCTCGCGCCCGGACCTGCTCAAGCAGCAATGGCCGGCGATGGAACCGCTGGTCGAGGCGTTCGGCTATAGCAACGTCAAGCTCGAGGGCTACGAGGCCGATGACGTGATCGCCTCGCTCGCCGAGCGCGCGCTGCGCGCCAGCCCCCCGGTGGCGGTGACGATCGTGACCGGCGACCGCGACGTGTTCCAGCTGATCGACGAGGCTGGGCTCGTGCAGGTGATGGCGACGGCGCGGGGGATCACCGAGACGAAGATCTATGACCGCCAGGCGGTGATCGACCGCTACGGCATCCCGCCGGAGCTGATCCCCGACTTCTACGGCCTGAAGGGCGATACCTCGGACAACATCCCCGGGATCCCCGGGATCGGCGACAAGACCGCCAGCGAGTTGCTGCAGAGCTTCGGCTCGCTCGAGGACGTGCTCGCGCATGTCGACGAGGTGAAAGGCGCCAAGCGCAAAGAGAACCTGATCGAGCACGCCGAGAACGCCCGTGTCTCGAAGCAGCTCGCGACCGTCCAGCGCGATCTGGAGGTCGACTTCGACATCTCCGCCGAGGCGATCCGCGAGCCGGATCGCTCGCGCGTGCGCGAGGTGTTCCGCGAGTACGAGCTGCGCGACCCGCTGCGCCGTTTGGAGGAAGCGCTCGGCGATCCCGAGGCCGCCGCGCCGGCGCCCGCCGCCGAGGTCCGCATCAGCGCGCGGGTGCGCGCTGGCTCCCCGCCGGACATCGCTCGTCTCGGGGAGGCTGGCGATCAGCTGAGCGTGGTCGTGCGCGCCAGCGAGGCTCCTGAGGGCGCGCTGTTCGCCGACGGACCGGCGTGGCGCTTCGCCGTGGCTGCCGGGGGAGCAGAGGTGCTGGCGGGGGAGTGCGCCGGGCCGCGGGAGGTCGTCGCCGCATGCGCCGGGCGCCCCGTCTTGGCCCACGACGCGAAGGCCCTCGGCGACGTGCCCACGGGCCTCATCCATGACACGCTGCTCGGCGCCTACCTGCTCGAGCCGGCGCGGCGCGGATACCCGCTGGCCGAGCTATGCGAAGAGCGGGGTCTGGCCAGCGACCTCGAGGACCCACTCGCAGCCGATGCGCTGCTGCTCGGGCCGCTGGCCGACTGGCAGCGCGAGCAGATCGCAGAGCGTGGCCTGGAGGGGGTGATGGCAGACATCGAGCTGCCGCTGGTGGTCGTGCTGCGCGAGATGGAGCTGCTCGGCGTGCGCTTGAACGTGCAGCGCCTGGCGGCGATCACCGAGCGTGTACGCAGCGAGATCGAGGGGCTTGAACGGGAGATCTTCGCGCTCGCGGAAGAGGAGTTCGTGATCGCCTCGCCACAGCAGCTCGGGGAGATCCTGTTCGAGAAGCTCGGCCTGTCGCGCAAGCGCCGCGGCAAGACCGGGTTCTCGACCGATGCGCGGGTGCTGCAGTCGATTCGCTCCGAGCACGAGATCATCCCCAAGATCGAGCGCTGGCGCGAGCTCTCGACGCTGATCAAGACCTACCTCGACGTCCTGCCGGAGCTCGTCGACGAGCGCTCGCGGATCCACACGACGTTCCTGCAGGCGGTCGCTCAGACGGGCCGACTGTCGAGCACCAACCCGAACATGCAGAACGTCCCGATCCGCACGCCGCTCGGCCGCGAGATCAGGGGCTGCTTCGAGGCAGAGCAGGGGAGCGTGCTGATCTCCGCCGACTACTCCCAGATCGAGCTGCGGGTGCTCGCGCACGCCGCCGGCGAGGGTGTGCTGATGGAGATCTTCGAGCGCGGCGAGGATGTGCACACGGCGACCGCCTCGCGCGTGTTCGGGGTCGAGCCGGCGGACATCGACCCGGGGATGCGCTCGAAGGCCAAGATGATCAACTACGGGATCGTGTACGGCCTGTCCGATTACGGCCTCGCCGACCGCCTGAACATCCCTCGCGAGGAGGCCAAGGAGTTCATCGACGCCTACCTCGAGCGCTTCCCGCGCGTGGCGGAGTTCATGGCCGCGACGATCGAGCAGGCCAAGCAGGAGGGGTACGTGAAGACGCTGTGGGGACGGCGCCGGCAGATCCCGGAGCTGCGCGCCCGTAACTACCAGGTACGCACGCTCGGCGAGCGCCTGGCGGTCAACACGGTGATTCAGGGCGCCGCGGCGGACATGATCAAGCTGGCGATGGTGCGCTGCCACGACGCGCTCGCCCAGTCCGCCCTGCAGACGCGGCTGCTGCTGACGATCCACGATGAGCTGCTGTTCGAAGGGCCGCCCGCCGAGACCGCGGCGGCACGCGAGCTGATCGAGCGCGAGATGGTCGGCGTGTGGGATCGGCGTGAGCCGCCGCTGGCCGTCGACATCGGCGCCGGACGCACCTGGCTGGAGGCCAAGTGACGCCCGGGGGTCGGTGCCCGAATGCGTGCGGCCCGTTGGAGCGGGCATGAGCCGCGGCCTCGCCGTACTGCTCGGCGTCGGCGCCGGCTGCCTTGTCGGCATGCAGGCGCCGATCAACTCCCGCCTCGGGAGGACCGTCGGCAGCGTGCAAGCGGCGACGATCTCGTTTCTCGTCGGCACGCTCGCACTTGTCCTGATCGCCTCGTTCGTCAACGGCGGGCTCGGCAACCTGTCGCTCGCGCGCCACGCGCCCTGGTGGGCGCTCGTCGGCGGCCTGCTCGGAGCGATCTACGTGACCGTCGCGCTGCTGGCCGTGCGCACGCTCGGCGCCAGCGGCCTGACGGCCGTCGTCATCACTGGCCAGCTCGCCATCTCGGTTGTGATCGACCGCTTCGGCCTGCTCGGCGTCGCCCGCCAGCAGATCGGCGTGCAGCGCGTGCTCGGGTTGGCGTTGTTGATCGTCGGGGTCGTGCTGGTGGTGCGGAAGTAGGGGCGGACGGGGTTCGGACGAGCGATTTCTGGGGCGTAGAGGGGCTCCGTTGCGAAACTACCCGTGTGCCAGTGCTACACTGAATCCGTGGAGCACATATGGCTAACCTGACCCTCACGATCGATTCTGAGCTACTCAAGCGGGCACGCATCCACGCGCTCGAACGGGACACATCGGTGAACGCGCTGGTTCGTGACTACCTCGAAGGGCTCGCCGGCCAGGGGAAAGCGCCGGATGCCGTCGGAGCGATCCTCGAGCTGGCCCGCGGCAGCGACGCGGGCAGTGGTTCCGGTGGGCGTAGCTGGATGCGCGACGAGCTGTATGAGCGCTGAGAAGCTGTTTCTCGATACCAACGTCCTCGTCTACGTCTTCGACCACGACGAACCCGACAAGTCCCAGCGCGCCATAGACCTGCTCGAGCAGGCCAAGCCCGGCGAGCTCGTGCTCAGCTCGCAGGTCCTGGGCGAGTTCTACACCGTCGTGACGCGCAAGCTCAGGCGAGCGCTCGATCCGGACGTTGCCGCCCAGGCGGTCGACTGGCTCGGTACGTTGCAGGTCGTGGCTATCGATTCCACGATCGTCACGCAAGCGATCCGGACAAGCCGCTCCTCGCAGTTGTCCTACTGGGACGGTCTGATCGTGGCCGCCGCGGTCGCCGCCGGCTGCGGGCGGCTGCTGACCGAGGACCTCAACGATGGTCAGATGTTCGGCCCTGTCCGTGTCGAGAACCCGTTTCGCCAGTCGGTGAGCCTGAAGGCTGGCGAATAGCGGCAGGTGCGCCCGGTCCGCAATCGACCATGTCCTTCAACCCAGTCCTGTACGAAACCCCTCGCGCCAGCTCGGATACCGCGGTGTCCACCCGAGCTCGCGCTTGGCCAGTTCATTGGACGCGCCCTGGGCGCGGGTCATGGTCATGACGCCGTAGCTGCCGGCGAGCGGGCGGGCGACCAACGCGGGCACGCGCCGCGGTGGCGGCGCGCCGAGCGCCTGCGCGAGCGCCGGCACCCATTGAGCGACCGGCGCGGGCTCGTCGTCGACGATGTTGTAGACGCCGCTCGCGCCGCTGGTGAGCGCGGCGACGGTGGCACGCGCGGCGTCCTCGACGTGGATGAACGACCACACGCCGCCGCCCCCGCCGATGATCGGCAGGCGCCGCCGCGAGACTTCCCGCGCGATCGAGCCGTCGCGCGCGATCGCGCTCCCCGGGCCGTAGAAGTAGCCGTAGCGGAGCACCAGCCCGCCGGCCCCGAGGACGGTCCGGTCGAGCTCGCGTAGGGCCTCGGCCGAGCGCTTGAACTGCGGCGGTGGGTCGCGGTCGAGCGGCTCGCTCTCGACGTGCACCGTGCCGGGTGGGCCCGGGGCATAGGCGAACGCGATGCTCTGGGCGAGAATCCGCTGCGCGCCGGCCTGTTGTGCCGCCGCGACGAGATGCTTCGTGCCCTCGCTGCGCAGGCGGTCAGTCAGCTCGAAGTCGCGGATGATCTTGCGCGGATCGAGTCGCTCCGGGATCGCGGTCAGCTGGTGGATGACCGCATCGGGGCGCGCCTGCGCGACCGCCTCGCGCACGGCATCCGCGTCGAGCGCGTCCGCGACGACCGGCTCGGCACCGATCGACACGAGCGCCTGCGCCTTCTCGGGCGAGCGCGTCATACCGGTCACCTGATGTCCGGCCGTGACCAACAACGGCACGAGTTGACGGCCGATCACACCGCTGGCTCCCGCGACGAAAACCCTCATAAATTCAGTCCTAAACTGCCGTGACGGCGACCGGCGTCGGCGCGAGCTCGGGCGCGACGCAGACCATCCCGTCACTGAACCCCGCAGGGGTCATATCGAATGCGCTGTTGAAGCGCGCGCGCATGTTCTCCAGCGCGATCACGTTGGTCAGCTCGACCATCTGGCGCTCGTCGAAGTGCTCACGCAGCGCCGCGAACAGCTCGTCGGTGACGCTCGTGGGTGTGCGGCTGATCGCGGTCGCGTAGTCGAGCACCAGCCGCTCCAGGGCGGTGAACTGATCGCTGTCGCGGTAGTGGGGCATGGCGAGCAGTTGCTGCTCGGTGACGCCCGTTTCGCGCGCGATCGAGGAGGCGATATCGCAGCAGAACTCGCAGTTCACGACCGCGGCCGCCTTGGTCTCGGCGAGTGCCTTCAGGCGCTCCTCCACCCGCTGCTCCTTGGCTGTGGCCTTCTCGAACGCTCCGTAGCCGAGCAGCAGCCGCGGAGCATGCGCGTACACCCCGACCGGGTCCACGTCGCGCCCGAGCTCGCGCTTGGAGAGCCGGTATATGAGCCGCACGAGCGGGCCGGCCTTGCGCTTTGGAATGGCGTCGATCCTGGTCATCGTTGTACCTCCAGTGGTCGCATGGACTCGCGCGCGAGCCACACCAGTGCGCAGGTGGCCAGTGCGAGCGAGATGAAGTCCGCCGGCCCGAGCCAGTGGGGGTGCGCGGCGCCGATGTCCACCAGATGGTTCAGCGCATGCAGCCCGGACTGCAGCGCGACGATCCACAGGACCGGCGTACGCCACGAAACGCGCTTGTAGGCGATCAGCAGAGCCACGCCGAAGGCGGCGTAGAACGTCGCCACGTCGCGCAGGTAGTGGTCGTTCTGGGAGCCGAACGGACCGACGTCGGTGAAGAACGTGTGCGGCGTGATCACCAACGCGAGCGCGATCACGAGGTTGAAGATGGCGAACACGAGCAGCCCGACCCGGACGGTTGACATGGCCGCTAGTCTACCTCAAGGTGGTTCCCAAACAGTGACCAGTTCAGTGCTAAAAGCGGGTACCAGTATTGGTCCTGAGCTGCTCGTCCACCTGAGCGGAGGGCGGCGCCGCGCTCAGTTGGAGGAGCGCATGCGCGAGCTGGTGCGCGACGGCACGCTGGCGGCCGGCAGCCGGCTGCCTTCCTCACGCGCGCTCGCCGACGACCTCGGCGTCTCACGCCGACTGGTCGTCGACGCATATGCCCAGCTGCTCGCCGAGGGCTATCTCGTCGCGCGCCACGGCGCCGGCACGTACGTGGCGGCGAACGCGGGAATCGTGGACAGCGTCTCATCGCAGGCGCCCGTGCCCGCGCCGCGCTTCGACTTCTTCCCCGGCAGCCCCGACCTGGGCGCGTTTCCGCGCGCGCTGTGGCTGCGCGCGATGCGCGACGTGCTGCGCTCGGCGCCGCCGAGCGTATTCGCCTACCCCGACGCGCGCGGGGCGCTGCAGCTGCGCAGCGCCCTGGCCATCTACCTACGGCGCGTGCGCGGCGTGGTCGTCGAGCCGCGCATGATGGTGATCTGTGCGGGCGCCACCCAGGGCTTGGCGCTGCTCGGCCGGGCGCTCGTGCGTCGTGGGGTCGGTTCGATCGCCGTCGAGGATCCGGGCCTGCCGCCGCACCGCGGCGTGCTCGCGTATGCCGGGCTGGAGGTCCGCGGCGTGCCGGTCGACGAGCAGGGGATCGACGTGGCCGGCATCGATGCTCCCGCGGTGCTCGCGACACCGGCGCACCAGTGTCCGACGGGCGTCGTGCTCTCGCCTGCTCGTCGTGGCGCGCTGATCCGCTGGGCGCGCGAGGGTGGGCTGGTGATCGAGGACGACTACGACGCCGAGTTCCGCTACGACCGTGCTCCGCTCGCCGCGCTGCAGGGCCTGGCACCCGATCACGTCGTGTACATGGGCACGGTCTCAAAGACGCTCGCTCCCGGCCTGCGGCTGGGCTGGCTGGTGCTGCCCGGGTCGCTGATCGACGCGGTCGTGCAGGCCAAGGCGATGGAGGATCTGGGCTGCTCGACGCTCGAGCAGCTGGCGCTCGCGCGGCTGCTCGAGACGGCCGCCTACGATCGCCACCTGCGCAAGGCACGCCGGCGAAATCGCGCTCGCCGTGACGCGCTGGTGGCGGCGGTCGCGCGCAGCATCCCGCAGGCGACCGTCACGGGCGTCTCCGCCGGTCTGCACGCGCTCGTGCGGCTGCCGCGCGCCGTCGAGGTCCAGCGTCTGATCGCGCTGGCCGGCGAGCGCTCGCTGGGCATCTATCCGCTCAGCTGGCACATGATCGAGCCGCCGCGCGAGACGGACGCGCTGGTACTGGGCTACGCGAACCTGCCGAGCCGGCGATCGCCGAGGGAATCCGACGGCTGGCCGAGGTGCTGGGCCAGCTGGGCGAAGGTGGCGGATGAGCAACGCGCGCCCACGCGCACGCCCGGTTCCCGGCCGGCGCCTCCCGGCGGCGCTGCCGTCGGCTCGGCTGGCCGCTCGAACGGCGCCTCAGGGCGCGCGCGAGATCGTCGTGCGCGATCGCACGGGCACGGTGCAGGAGATCACCGACTGCAAGCGCGCGCTGCTCGTCACCTACCGGCGCGACGGGACCCCGGTGCCGACGCCCGTGTGGGCGGCGGTGGCCGACGGGCTGCTGTACGTGCGCTCGGAGCGCAGCTCGGGCAAGCTCAAGCGGCTACGCCGCGACCCGCGCCTGCTGGTAGCACCTTGCACCGTGCGCGGCGATCCGCTCGGCGCGCCGCTGGAGGCGAGCGCGCGCGTGCTCGACCAAGCCGAGGAGCACGTTGCCGAGCGGGCGCTGGACCGCCGCTACGGGCTCGGTCGCGAGCTGTTCGAGCGGGCGATGGATCTGCTGCGCGTGGACATGTGCTACCTGGAGATCACGCCCGGGGCGTGGCCGTAGGCGCTGCGCAGGTGGTCGGCGGCGACGCTCAGGCAGCCGCGGCGGCGAGCTGCTGGCGCGAGTGGGCGCCTGTCCCGTTGACGAACGATGGCCTGGCGATGTCCAGGTAGTGGCCGAACGCCCATGCGGACAGCCGCCGGCTCTCCATCGTGCGCGCCAGCGCGGTGACCGCGCGGCTCGGGGTCATCTGTCCGATCGCCCGTTGGACGTTCAGCAACCAGCGGTATTTGCGCTCGTGAGAGTCCGAGAAGGCGGCGTAGCGCGCCAGCGCCTGCGCGCGCGTCCGCTGCCCCTCGTGCACCGCGCGCAGCTCACGGCCGCACGCCAGCCCGAAGTACAGCGCCGTGCGGATGCCCTCGGCGGTCAGCGGCAGGCAGTGCCCGGCGGAGTCGCCGGCGAAGAAGACCTCGTCCTCGGTCGCGCGCCGCAGCTGGTGCGGGATCCAGTTGCCCTGGTAGCCGTCCGCGGGTAGGCCGAGGTCGTCGGCGAGCCGAACGGTTGGCCGCTTGACGTGATGGGCGGGCCAGAACGAGCCGATGCCCACGCGGAGCTCGTCGCGCGCCGGGAAACTCCAGCCGTAGCCGGAGCGGATGTACCCGTCGTGGATCCACAGCTCCATCTGATCGCCGCGGCCCTCGGGGTGGACCTCCAGGCCACGCGACATCGGCGCGTTCGGCGGCTGGATCGGCGCCCCGTTCGACAGCGCCCGGCGCCAGCCGAGCGCGTCGACGATCAGCGGCGCGCGCAGCTCGCCGCGATCGGTCGCGACTGTCAGACCTTCACGTCCGGTGACTGCGGCGGTCTCGAACTCGATCTCCTGGCAGCCGGCCTGCTCCCACAGCAGCGCGCACAGCTCGCGGTAGTCGAACGTCGAGAACGACCACGGCAGCTGCCAGCGAGCGGTGCGAAACGGCGTGTGCATGACCAGCTCGTCGAAGCTCTGCAACAGCGAGCTCATCAGCCCGAGCGCTTCCATCCACAGCGTCGGCATCGCACAGGCTGACGTCTGGCGCTCGCCGATCTCGTAGCGGTCGATCACGAGTACGCGCGCGCCTGACCCGGCAAGCTCGCGTGCGACCGCCAGCCCGGCGAAGCTGGCGCCGCATACGAGCACGTCGCAGTCCCGCTGCAAACGGGTCCGCTGTGCCCCTCGCTTCGTTGCTCTGACAGGCATCTGCCCGGCAATGATACGGCTGCGCTACGCTTCGGGCCGGTGCAAACAGTGATGGAGAATCCCCAGGCCCGCGTGGTCGACGGGTCGAACGGGCTCTTGCTCGAAGTCGACGGCCAGATCGTCCCCAACTACGACGCCACGTTCCGGCCGATCGAGGAGGGTGAGGTCGTCACCGGCCACGTCGTCCGGATCGACAAGGACGAGGTCCTGGTGGACATCGGCTACAAGTCCGAGGGCGTCATCCCGGCGAACGAGCTTTCGATCCGCAAGGCGGTCGATCCCGGCGAGGAGGTCCACCTCGGCGAGGAGGTCGACGCGATCGTCATGACCAAGGAGGATCAGGACGGCCGCCTGATCATGTCCAAGAAGCGCGCCCGCTTCGAGAAGGCGTGGCGGCGCATCGAAACGGCGGCCGAGTCCGGAGAGCCCGTCGAGGGCACCGTGATCGAGGTCGTCAAGGGCGGCCTGATCATCGACCTCGGCGTGCGCGGCTTCCTGCCCGCCTCGCTGGTGGATATCCGGCGCGTGCCCAACCTCGACGAGTACATGGGGACGAAGATCGAGACGAAGGTGATCGAGCTCAACCGCTCACGCAACAACGTCGTGCTGTCGCGCCGCGCGGTGCTCGAGGAGGAGCGCAAGGAGGTCCGCCAGCAGATCCTCGACCGGCTGCAGCCGGGACTGGTTGTCGAAGGGCAGATCTCGAACATCGTCGACTTCGGCGCGTTCGTGGACCTCGACGGCATCGATGGCCTGATCCACATCTCCGAGCTGTCCTGGTCGCACGTCAACCACCCGAGCGAGATCCTCTCGATCGGTGACACCGTCAAGGTCAAGGTGTTGGACATCGACCGCGACCGCCAGCGCATCTCGCTGGGTCTCAAGCAGACCCAGGAGGACCCGTGGCAGCGGATCGTCGATACCTACAACGTCGGCGATGAGCTCGCGGGCAAGGTCACCAAGGTCGTCACGTTCGGCGCGTTCGTCGAGATCCTCGACGGCGTCGAGGGCCTCGTGCACATCTCCGAGCTTGCTCCCCATCACGTCGAGAGCCCGCGCGAGATCGTCCACCCGGGCGATGAGATCCGCGTGAAGATCCTCGAGATCGACTCCGAGCGCCGGCGCCTGTCGCTGTCGGCCAAGCGGGTCGAGGACCAGATTCTGCCGGTTGCCCGCCCCGGTGAACCCGAGGGTGGCGTGGCCTCCCTCGTGGAGGACTCCGCCGAGGGCGCGCTCGCCGTCGAGGCTGCAGAGGTTGTCGAGGCCGCCGAGTTGCCCCAGGCGGAGGCGGCCGTCGCCGCACCCGAAGTTGAGGCCTCACCCGACGTTGAGGCCGCACCCGACGTTGAGGCCGCACCCGACGTTGAGGCAGCCCCCGAGGCCGAGGTCACCCCTGAGGTAGAGGTCACCCCCGAGGCCGAGGCCGCTCAAGAGGTCGCCGCAGAGGAGTCTCCGATCGAGGAGCCTGCGGAGGATGAGCCCGTCGCGGCGATCGAGCCTGACGCTGCTGCAGCAGACGAGCCGGCCGTGCCTGAGCTCGCGGCTGAGCCCACGCCGCAGGACTGACCGGGCCCGAGGGCCTGTGCGCGGTGGGAGCGGCGGTGCCCTTCGTCGGGCTGACCGGCGGTCTTGGAGCGGGGAAGTCGACTGCGCTCGCGGCGCTCGGACGCCTCGGCGCTGAGGTGCTGTCGAGCGACGCGGTCGTCCACGAGCTGTACGAAGGCGCGCAGCTGCGCGACGCGGTGGTCGGGCGCTTCGGCGCAGAGGTCGCGCCGGATGGCGTCGTCGATCGCGCCGCGGTCGCCAGGCATGCGTTCGCGAGCCACGAGGACACCGCCTGGCTGGAGGGCACAGTGTGGCCGCTGGTCGGCGCGTACGTGGCCGGCTGGCTGGAGCGGGTGCGCGCCGCGCAACCGGCCCCGCCCGCGGCGGTAGTGGAGGTCCCGCTGCTGTTCGAGGCGGGCCTCGAGCAGCTGTACGACGCGACAATTGCGGTGATCTCCGAGGAGTCGGTGAGACGCGCGAGGGCCGCTCGACGGGGACACGAGCTGGTCGACGAGCGCGCGGCGCGCCAGCTGTCGCAGGATGAGAAGGCACAACGGGCGACGTTCGTGGTGCGCAACGACGGCACCGAGGATGACCTGCAGCGCGACCTGTCGGCGGTTCTTGGCAAGCTTGGGGGATGAGCCGGCGGATCCTTGGCGTTGTCACGGCGATCGTGGCCACGGTGTTGCTCGTGGCGCTGATCGTGCCCGTGCTGCATCAGGCTGCGAGCAACCGGACGCTGCCGCTGACCGACACGAGCATCATCCGCGAACAGGCGGCGGCCAAGCGGCTGGATCCGGCGTTGATCGCTGCGGTGATCTACGCGGAGTCGAAATTTGAACCGCGTCCGTCTTCGGCGGGGGCGCAGGGCCTGATGCAGATCCTGCCGGCGACCGCGTACTACCTGGCGCACCTGTCCGGCGGCGGGCGCTTCACGGCCAGCGACTTGTCCAGCCCGAGCATCAATGTCGCGTACGGCAGCTACTACCTGCGCTACCTGCTCGACCACTACGGCGGCGATGAGATGCTGGCGGTGGCGGCGTACAACGGCGGCCTGGCGAACGTCGACCGGTGGGTGGCACGGGCGAAGGCCGCGGGAACGCACCTCACGGCGCAGCAGATCCCGTTTCCGGAGACGCGCGAATACGTGCAGCGCGTGCTCGCTGCCGAGCAGGTGTATCGCAGCACCTACGGGCATCAGTTGGGTCTGGAGTAGAGCCGCTGCTGAAGCTCCGCTCGCGTGCTCGCTACGGTAAGAGGCGATGCCCGACTTCAAGCTCGACTCGGTGTTCACGCCGACGGCCGATCAGCCAAAGGCGATCGATGGGCTGGCTGAGGGCATCCGCTCGGGCGAGCGCTTCCAGACGCTGCTCGGCGCGACCGGCACGGGAAAGACGATGACGATGGCGGGCGTGATCGAGGCGGTGCAGCGCCCGACGCTGGTGATCGCGCACAACAAGACGCTGGCGGCGCAGTTGTGCAACGAGTTCCGCACGTTCTTTCCGGACAACGCGGTCGAGTACTTCGTCTCCTACTACGACTATTACCAGCCGGAGGCGTACGTCCCCAGCCGCGACCTGTACATCGAGAAGGACTCGGCGATCAACCAGGAGGTCGACCGTCTGCGCCACGCGGCGACGGCGGCGGTGTTCGCGCGCAGGGACGTGATCGTGGTGGCCTCCGTGTCGTGCATCTACGGTCTGGGTTCGCCGGAAACGTACGAGATGAACATGCAGATCCTCAAGCGTGGCGAGGAGATCGACCGCGACGCGCTGCTGCGCAAACTGGTCTCGATCCAGTACACGCGCAACGACAGCGTGCTCTCGCGCGGCAGCTTCCGTGTGCGCGGGGAGACGCTGGAGGTGTTCCCGGCGTACGCCGAGACGGCGTTCCGGGCGACGATGTTCGGCGACGAAGTCGAACGGCTGCAGCAGTTCGACCCGCTGACGGGTGAGCTGATCGCCGATGACCTCGAGCACGTGGCGATCTGGCCGGCGACCCACTACAACGTCAAGGAGGGCACGATCGACGACGGCGTTGCGGAGATCGGCAGAGAGCTGAACGAGCGCTGCGAGCAGCTCGAGACCGAAGGCAAGCAGCTCGAGTCCCATCGTCTGCGCCAGCGCACGCAGTACGACATGGAGATGCTGCGCGAGGTCGGCTTCTGCTCGGGGATCGAGAACTACTCGCGGATCCTCGACGGACGCAGGCCGGGCGCCCGGCCGTACTGCCTGATCGACTACTTCCCGAAGGACTTTATCTGCCTGATCGACGAGTCGCATCAGACCGTGCCGCAGATCGGCGGCATGTACGAGGGCGACCGCTCGCGCAAGCAGACGCTCATCGACTACGGCTTCCGGCTGCCGAGTGCACTGGACAACCGGCCGCAGACGTTCAGCGAGTACCTGTCGATCACGCCGCAGCTGCTGTTCGTGTCGGCGACGCCGGGCGAGTACGAGCGCACGCAGTCCACGCGTGTGGTCGAGCAGATCGTACGCCCGACGGGGATCGTCGACCCGGTTGTGGAGGTGCGCGAGACGAAGAACCAGATCGACGATTTGATGAACGAGGTCCGCAAGCGTGTGGATCGCAACGAGCGCGTGCTGGTGACGACGCTGACGAAGAAGATGAGCGAGGACCTGTCGCAGTATCTGCTGGAGATGGGCTTCAAGACGCGTTATCTGCACTCGGAGATCGACACGCTCGAGCGCATCCAGATCATTCGCGACCTGCGGCTGGGGGAGTACGACGTGCTCGTCGGCGTGAACCTGCTGCGCGAGGGGCTCGACCTGCCTGAGGTCTCGCTGGTGGCGATCCTGGATGCCGACAAGGAGGGCTTCCTGCGCGGGGAGACCTCGCTGATCCAGACGATCGGCCGTGCTGCGCGGAACGTCGACGGCACCGTTCTGATGTACGCGGACAAGCAGACGCGGGCGATGAAAGCGGCGATCTCGGAGACCGACCGCCGCCGCGAGATCCAGGTCGTGTACAACGAGCGGCACGGGATTACGGCGGCGACGATCGTCAAGGGCATCTCGGACATCGCCGAGTTCCTGCAGGCGGAGTCGAAGGTGCCACGCGGACGCAAACGGCGCACGGCCAAGCGCGGGAGCGCCGAGGAGATGCCGAAGCACGAGCTCGAGCGGATGCTCGTCGAGCTCGAGGAGGAGATGATCGCGGCGGCGGATGACCTGCGCTTCGAGTACGCGGCACAGCTGCGCGACGAGCTGCGCGAGCTGCGCCGCGACCTACAGGAGATCCAGTCCGCGGAAGCGCCGGCGGGCGAGGTCGCGGCAAGCGATACTTCCGTGGGCGACATAGCCTAGGATGCCCGCGGTGGACTTCGATCGGCAGGCAATCGAACGCAGGGACTTCCCGATTGGCCGGCGCGGCTATGACCCGGCTTCGGTGGACGTGCATCTGCGAGCGCTGGCAGAGGAGTTCGAAGGGCTGCAGCGTGCGGCGATCGCGGGCGGTGCCGACGTGTCGGTCGCCTCGACCGCGGGGACCCAAGTGCAGAGCATCCTCCAGGCGGCAGAGACGGCGGCCTCGGAAATCGAGCGACACTCGCTGGAGAACGCGCGCCAGGTGCGCGAGGAGGCCGACCGGGATGCCGAGCGGACGCGTGAAGAGGCGCTCGAGCGCGCGCGCGCGCACGTCGCTGCCGTCGCACAGGTCGCGGCCGGCCTGCTGGAGCGTGTCGGCTCAATGGACGGCGAGGTGAGCGCGCTGGTCGAGAGCCTGCGCGCGGGCGCCGGTCGGCTCGCGGCTGATCTGTCGGCGGTTGAGAAGGGCATGGGCGAGCTGTACGACGCCGCCTCCGGACGCGGCGCCGGCCCGGCACAGCCACACGAGGCCGAGATGCCTCGCGCGGCCACGGCGCCGCCCAGCGCGTTCGAGGCCCAGTTGGACGACGCGCTGCAGGCGCCGCCCGCCCCGATGCAGGCTGCGAGCCCCGCGCCCGCCGCGGCAATCGCGGCAACCGTGCCGGCCACGCCCGACGCGAACGCCGGTGCCGGCGGAGGCGATCTCGACGGCGCTCGCCTGATCGCGCTGAACATGGCGCTGAACGGCGAGTCGCGCGCTGATACCGAGCGCTACCTGGCCGACAACTTCGAGCTGCCCGACCGGATGAAGCTGGTCGATGAGGTGTACTCCGCCGTCGAAGGGTAGGCCCGGGCGTCAGACCTCCGGGGTCGAGTCACCCGTCGGGTCGAGCACCTGGAGATCGTGGAAGTACCGCCGGTAGAAGCCACGGTCGCGTGTCAGCAGACGGTCGGCCTGGTGCAGCGCGTGCGCGCCGACGAGGAAGTCGGGGGCGACCCGCTCGCGGGTGCCGCCGCGGCGGCGGTAGGCCCGCCAGCTCTCTCCGGCGCTCGACGCTGACGAGCGGTCGAGTGCTGAGAACTCGACGCGCAGCCTGGCCATCGCGAGGGCTGCGTCGTGGGCGTCGGCGAAGTGGGCGGTCGTCTCCGCCCAGACAGTCTCGCAGGCGATTACGGCACCCTGGGCGAGGGCGCGACGGAAGGCGCCGCCGGACCGAGGGCCGAACGCGGCGTTCGCGCCGAGGATGTCAATCAGGACGCTGGTGTCGACAGCGGTGATCACACGGCGTCGACGGGACCGCGCATATCCTCGATGATCTGGTCGGTATCGAGGTTCGTGCCGAGAATGCCGTACACGCTGGCGACCGGATCGTCGGGCAGCGCCTTGGAGGCGACGAGCCGCCCGCCGTCGTCGATCAGATCGAGCTCGTCGCCGGGCCGGATGCCGAGGCGATCGCGCAGCGCCTTGGGAACTGTGATCTGGCCCTTCTCCGAGACCTTCGTGCGCATGTCATACGAGGCTAGCATTGATTCCTACCCGCACTTTCCGACAAACAGGTGGGCAGCGGGACAGCCGAACATCTGTTCGCCCTCGTATCATGGACGGTAGATGGCGCAGACCAACCAGCTAGTCGTCTCGGGAGCCCGGGAGCACAACCTGAAGGACATCTCGCTGACGCTGCCGCGGGATGCGCTGGTCGTGATAACGGGCCTGTCGGGCTCGGGCAAGTCGAGCCTGGCGTTCGACACGATCTACGCGGAGGGCCAGCGGCGCTACGTGGAGTCGCTGTCGGCGTATGCGCGGCAGTTCTTGGGGCAGATGGACAAGCCGGACGTGGACTCGATCGAAGGCCTGTCGCCGGCGATCTCGATCGATCAGAAGACGACGTCGCGCAACCCGCGCTCGACGGTCGGCACGGTGACGGAGATCTACGACTACCTGCGGCTGCTGTGGTCGCGCGTGGGCAAGCCGCACTGCCCGATCTGCGGCAGGCCGATCGTCGGCCAGTCGGCAGAGCAGATCATCGACCAGGTGATGGAGCTGGCGGAAGGGACGCGCTTCATGGTGCTGGCGCCGGTGGTGAGGGGCCGCAAGGGCGAGTACGGCAAGCTGCTGGACGAGCTGCGCGCGGACGGCTTCGCGCGCGTGAAGATAGACGATCGCGTGCGCATGCTGGAGGAGTCGATCGTGCTCGACAAGCGCTACAAGCACGATATCTCGGTGGTGGTGGACCGTCTGGCGATGCGCCACGACGTGCGCAAGCGGCTGGCGGACTCGATCGAGACGGCGGTGGCACTCGCGGATGGCCTGATCGAGATCGAGATCGTCGGGTCGGGGCGCGCGAGCTCCAAAGATGACGATGAGCAGGGTTCACGCGCGGCTGCCGGCGCGTCCCGCCAGGGTGACAGAGCGCGACGCGGGCACGCGACTGGTGCCAAGGGCGTGCGCGCGGCGGCGGCACAGATCGTGCCGGGTGTGGCACCGCAGGAGGGGACGTTGTTCACGTTCTCGGAGCGCTTCGCGTGCCCCGAGCATGGCCCGTCGCTGGTCGAGCTGGAGCCGAGGATCTTCTCGTTCAACTCGCCGCACGGCGCGTGCGAGCGCTGCACGGGCCTGGGTTCGCAGATGGAGATCGACCCCGAGCTGGTCGTGCCGGACCCGTCGCTGTCGATCAACGACGGCGCGCTGGCGCCGTGGGCGAACAGCGCGTCGAACTACTACGAGCAGATGACGGAGGCGATCGCGGAGCTGTACGAGATCGATCTGGACGCCCCGTGGGAAGAGTTGGGAGACGAGCAGCGCGACGTGTTCCTGCACGGGACGGACGGCGAGCCGGTGCAGGTCACGTATCGCAACCGCTTCGGTCGCCAGCGCTCGTACGCGACGCGGTTCGAGGGGATCGTCAGCAACCTGCAGCGCCGCTACCGGGAGACTGACTCGGAGTGGACGCGGGAGAAGATCGAGGAGTTCATGTCGCTGCGGGCGTGCCCGGTGTGCGGCGGCGCGCGGCTGCGCGCGGAGTCGCGCGCGGTGCTGGTGGCGGGGACGCGGATCGAGGACTTCTGCGCGCTGTCGGCATATCGGGCGCTGGAGTGGCTGGAGCAGGTCGAGCTGTCGGAGACGGACAGGCACGTCGCGCGGCTGATCCTGCGCGAGATATCCGAGCGGCTGCGCTTCCTGGAGAACGTCGGCATCGGCTACCTGTCGATGGATAGGGCGGCGGCGACATTGTCGGGCGGCGAGGCGCAGCGAATCCGGCTGGCGACGCAGATCGGCTCGTCGCTGGTGGGCGTGCTGTACATCCTGGATGAGCCTTCGATCGGCTTGCACCAGCGCGACAACTCGAAGCTGATCGGCACGCTGGAGCGGCTGCGCGATCTGGGCAACACGGTGATCGTGGTCGAGCACGACGAGCAGACGATGCGCGCGGCAGACCACCTGGTCGACCTCGGCCCGGGCGCGGGCGAACACGGCGGGCGGATCGTCGCGGCGGGGACCGCAGCGGAGGTGCAGCTGGTGCAGGAGTCGCTGACCGGCCAGTTCCTGTCGGGCGCGCGTTCGATCGCCCTGCCGCAACGGCGCCGCACGCCGAGCGGCTATGTGGAGATCCTGGGCGCCAGCCAGCACAACTTGCGCGACATCGACGTGCACATCCCGCTGGGTGTGCTGACGTGCGTGACCGGCGTGTCGGGCTCGGGCAAGTCGACGCTGGTCAACGACGTGCTGTTCAAGGCGGTGGGCAACCGCCTGCACCGGGCGCGCAAGCGCCCGGGCGCACACCGGGCGATTCACGGTCTGGACCAGCTGGACAAGATCATCGCGGTCGATCAGTCGCCGATCGGGCGCACGCCACGCTCGAACCCGGCCACGTACACGGGGCTGTTCGATGTGATCCGCGACCTGTTCGCGAAGACGCAGGAGGCCCGCGCACGCGGTTACAAGCCCGGTCGTTTCAGCTTCAACGTCAAGGGTGGGCGCTGCGAGGTGTGCCGCGGCGACGGTCAGATCAAGATCGAGATGCACTTCCTGCCGGACGTGTACGTGCCGTGCGAGCAGTGTCATGGCAAGCGCTACAACCGCGAGACGCTGGAGGTGCGCTTCAAGGGCAAGAGCATCGCGGACGTGCTCGACATGCCGGTCGAGGACGCGCTTGAGTTCTTCGAGCACATCCCGAAGATCCGCCGGCGCCTGGAGACGCTGCACGCGGTCGGCCTCGGCTACGTCCGCCTGGGCCAGCCGGCGACGACCCTGTCGGGTGGCGAGGCGCAGCGCGTGAAGCTGGCGAGCGAGCTGTCGAAGGTGGCGACTGGGATGACCCTGTATATCCTCGACGAGCCGACCACAGGCCTGCATTTCGCGGACGTGCAGCGGCTGCTGGAGGTTTTGCAGCGGCTGGTGGACGCGGGCAACAGCGTGGTCGTGATCGAGCACAACCTGGACGTGATCAAGAGCGCTGACCGTCTGATCGATATGGGCCCGGAGGGCGGCGAGGAGGGGGGGATGGCGATCGCGGTCGGGACCCCCGAGGAGGTCGCGGCCGAGCCGGCGTCGCACACGGGCAGATTCCTGGCGGAGCTGCTGACGCCGGCGGCGATCCGCGGCACGGCCAAGCCGGGCGGTGCCGCCAAACGCAGACGACGAGCGAAGGTCGCCGTCTGAGGCCACCTGGGCACGCATGGCGGCGCGCCCGTATGGTGCGCGGATGAGTGAGTCGGGTGGTGAGGCGATGGGGCTGGCGCGCGAGGCGCGCTTGTGGGCGCAGAAGTGGCGCTGGTATGAGCGCAGCTCGCTGCCGTGGAACCGCGCGGCGATCCACTGGGAGTTCATGCGACGGGAGGCGTTCGTGCGCTGGCCGGTGCACGGCAACGTGCTCGAGGCGCTGCGCGAGGGACGACTTCAGATCGGGCCGGGCGTGCTGCTCGAGCCGGGCGTGTGGATCACCGCGCCGGGGAGGGCGCGGGTGCGGGTCGGCGCGGGGACATTCCTGAACCTGGGTGTGATGATCGCGGCGCACGAGCTGGTGGAGATCGGCGAGCACTGCATGCTCGCTAACGGCTGCTTCGTCTCAGACGCTAGCCACCGCTTCGACGATCCCGGGCGGCCGATCACGTGGCAGGGATTCGAGAGCAAGGGCCCGACTAGGGTCGGCGATAACTGTTGGCTGGGCGCGGGCGTGGTTGTGACGAGCGGCGTGAGCATCGGCGAGCGCTGCGTGATCGGCGCGAACAGCGTGGTCACGCGCGACGTGGAGCCGTTCTCTGTCGCGGCGGGCGCACCGGCGAAGGTGCTGCGGCGGGTCGGGTGACGCCGTCGGCGGTGCTCAGGCGGATAGACGTGCGGCAGCTGCCTGCTTGGCCGAACATCCATGCCTCGAGTGTAGCCTTGCACGGGCACAGCAAGCTACCCTCCCCACCATGGACCTCTCCGAGGCGATGCGCTGTGCCCCCACGAGCCGCCGATTCAAGGCGGACGCGGTGCCGCGCGAGGCGCTGGTGCGTGCGCTGGAGGCCGCGCGCTTCGCTCCGAGCGGCGGCAACCGCCAGGGCTGGCGAGTGGTCGTCGTCGAGGACCAACAGCTGCGGATGAAGCTGCGCGACCTGTACCTGCCGAGCTGGCGGGCCTACCTCGAGCAGACTGGCGCGGCGCAGATGCTCGCCAAACCGCAGGACTTCGACGCGGCGCGCGTTCGCACCGTCCGGCGAGCCGACGAGTACGCCGCCAGTCTCGACCAGGTCCCCATGCATCTGGTGGTGGGTGTGCGTCTTGAGGATCTGGCTGTGACGGACGCGGCGTTGCCGCGCCAGAGCATCGTCGGCGGAGCGTCGGTGTACCCGTTCGTGCAGAACCTGCTGCTGGCGCTGCGCGCGGAGGGCCTGGGGGCGGCGATGACGACGCTGCTGGTGCCGGCGGAGGCCGAGGTCAAGCGCCTGCTGGAGATCCCGGACGAGATCGCGCTGGCGGCTCACATCGGCGTCGGCTACCGTGCCGAGGAGTGGCCCACGCGCCTCGCCCGCAGGCCGGTGGATGAGTTCGCCTTCGCGGAGCGCTACGGAGAGCCGCTGCCTACGCGCTGAGCCCGACTGAGGCGAGGGCCTCTGCGGCCGACGGGTAAACCCTGGCCCGCAGGGCCTTTCCATCGCGGAGCGTCCACACGCCGACGGTTCGCTGCTCGACCGGGATCGCGGTGCGCCTGCCCCGCGCGGTGATCAGCATCGCGACTTCGCTGTTGAGTGCCTCGAAGAAGCGACGCACGAACTCAGCGTTATCGGCTGACACCGTGGCGATTATCCCGCACGACTACTCCCGCACGACCGTTCGGCGCTCGCGGGCACCGTGCGAGACCGCGAGGTCGGCCAGTGTGCCCTGCGCGCGTTATGGCGTCTCGGCGGCGCTGTCGGGCGCGGACAGCTGCACGCGCAACTCGGCGAGCTCGCTGGGATCGATCTTGTAGGTGTGCTCGGGGCCGGGGTAGCGGCGTGCGCGCACATCTTCGGCATATGCGCTGACGCCATCGTTCATCTCCTGCTGCAGGTTGGCGTAGCGCTTGACGAAGCGGGCGCCGAGCCCGTCGCGGATGCCGAGCAGGTCGTGGAACACGAGTACCTGCCCGTCGGTGGCGGGACCGGCGCCGATGCCGATCACGGGTATCTCGAGCAGTGTCATCAGCTCGTCGGTGACGGCGCTGGGGATCGCCTCGAACACGAGCGCGAAACAGCCGGCTTCCTGCAGCGCCTGCGCCTCGGAGGCGATGCGCACGGCGGCGGTCGCGGTGCGCCCCTGCGCCTTCCAGCCGCCTAGCGCGGTCGAGGTCTGGGGCGTGAGGCCGACATGGCCCATCACGGGAATGCCTGCGCCGACGATCGCGCGTGCGCGGCTGGCAGAGTTCTGACCGCCGCCCTCGAGCTTGACGGCGTCGCAGCCGGCCTCCTTGACCATCCGCATCGCGGTCGTGATCGCCTGCTCGTCGGAGACCTCGTAGGAGCCGAAGGGAAGATCGCCGATCAGCAGTGGCGTGCTCAGGCCGCGGCGGGCTGCGCGGGTCAGCACGAGCATGTCCTCCAGGTCGACCGGGGTGGTGGCGCTGTAGCCGAGCACGGTCGTCGCGGCGGAGTCGCCAACGAGCACCAGGTCGACGCCGGCAGCCTCGGCAGCGCGAGCGCTCGGGTAGTCATAGGCAGTGACCATCACGATCGGTTCGGCGAGCCGCTTCTTTTCGAGCAGCAGCGGCAGCGTCATCGGCAGATGGCCGGGGTCGGCGGGGGCTTGGATGGTGGGGCGGCTGGACATGGTGTTTCCTCTCTGACGGCTGGTTGACGCTCGGATGGGCTGAACTCAGCCCAGCAGGGTCGCCACCTGCTCGTCGACGATGACGACGCGGTTAGTGTTCGCCTCGACGTGGACCACGCGAGGGGTGTATCGCTCCAGGTCGGCCTCGTCGTAGGAGCCGTAGGAGATGACGATGATCGTGTCGCCCTTGTGCACGAGGCGGGCGGCGGCACCGTTGACGCACATATCTCCCGAGCCTCGCTGGCCGGGGATCGTGTAGGTCTCGAAGCGGGCGCCGTTGTCGACGTCCACGACGTGTACCTGTTCGTGCTCGAGGATGTCTGCGGCCTCAAGCAGATCGGGGTCGATCGTGACCGACCCGACGTAGTGCAGGTCGCAATCGGTGACCGTCGCCCGATGGATCTTCGACTTCAGCATCACGCGCTGCATGTGGCGATCGCCTTTCGTGGGAGTCGTTGACCGGCAGCAGGCTCGGCGGCCGGCTGCAGGATGGCGTTGTCGATCAAGCGGATCTTGCCGACGCGTGCGGCGAGCACGAGCAGCGTCTCGCCGGTGAGAACCGTGACGGGCTCGAAGCTGTCGGGCTGGACGAGCGCGAGGTATTCGGGCTGCACGCGGAAGGGGCGCATCGCCTCGCGCGCCGCGACGAGCAGTCGCTCGGCCGAGCGCTCCCCCGCGGCGGCTGCCTCGGTGGCGGCCGCGAGCGCAGCAGGCATGGCGAGCGCACGAGCCCGCTCGTCCGGGGTGAGCAGCGCGTTGCGGCTGGACATGGCAAGCCCGTCGGGTTCGCGAACTGTCGGCAGCGCCTTAATCTGGACGGGCAGGTTCAGGTCTAGTGCGAGGCGGCGGATGATCACGACCTGCTGAGCGTCCTTCTGGCCGAAGTACGCGACGTCGGGCATCGCCATGCACAGCAGCTTGGTCACGACGGTGGCCACACCGCGGAAGTGTTCCGCGCCGCGCGCTGCCCCCTCGAGGCGCTCACTGACGCCGAGCACCTCGACGCTGGTGGCGAAGCCGGGTGGATAGACGTCCTCGATGCTGGGTGCGAACAGCACGTCGGCGCCGGCGGTCGCGGCGAGCTGCGCATCTTCTGCCTGCCGGCGCGGGTAGCGCTCGAGGTCGGCGCGCTCGTTGAACTGGGCCGGGTTGACGAACAGCGAGACGACCACGCGATCGCACTGTTCGCGAGCGCTGGCGATCAGCGACAGATGCCCCTCGTGCAGCGCGCCCATCGTCGGGACGAGGCCGATCGTCAGTCCCTCGCGACGCGCCGACGCGAGCGACTCGCGCAGCTCGAGCACCGTGCGCACGTTTCTCATGCGCAGAGCGAGGTTCGGTGGCGGGGGCTCATCGGCTTCGGTCCAGTTCCCAACGGATACCGGCGCGACTTCAGATGCACTGCTGATGCTGATTCAGGTCCATCGCGAGCGAGCCCGCTGACGGCCTGGCGCAAATGATACATCCGCTGTCGGGCCTGTGGGGTTATCGCCGTTGTGTGTGTGCCATCGCACACATATTCCCTACGCGCAGGACCGATCGAAGTTGCAACGACTCTTGGACTGCCGAGTTGGAGCGCCAGCGAGTCTTACATCAGCCGGCTGAGTCGCTGGCGCCGTGCCCAGCGGGAGACATCAAGGGATCCTCGAGCGGGCGCCCGCCGCCCCCAGGTTGAATGCCGACTGGCCGATGCATGGGGGCGTTTGTGTCGGCTCTTACTGCGGCTGCGGGATACTTGCGGGTGGCATGTCGCAGGAGAGCGTCGAGAACGTCAGACCCCGGTATGCGGCGCTCGCCGATCTAAGGCCGCGGAGTAGCGGCCTGTGAGAGGCCTGCAACGGCATCGGGCGATCGCGTCGTTGTTCGCGGTCGCGTTGGTGCTGGTCGTGTCGCTCGTTGCCGGCACGCTGGTCGGGATCGTTGTGTTCGTCCTGTACCTGCTTCTCCTGACCGCCAGACGTCCGCGTTCCTAGCCGGCGTCAACTCCGCGCTGGTCGCTCATCACCAGGCATCCACGTGCGGACGCCGCTTTCCCGGACGCCGCCACCACTCGCCGCTCTGCTCGTCGAACAGCGTTGCGATCCAACGTCGCGAGTCGGCTGGGTCGATCACGTCGTCGATCTCCCCGTATGCCGCCATGTTGACCCCCATGCCGCGCTCATAGGCTGCTGCGACGAGTTGCTCGAACAGCCGCTCGCGCTCGTCCGGGTCCTCGACGGCCTCCAGCTCGCGTCGCATGCCCAGGCGCACAGCGCCCTCCAGGCCCATGCCGCCGAACTCCGACGTGGGCCAGGCGACGGTGAACAGCGGCGCCTTGAAGCCCCCGCGCGCCATCGCCTGCGCTCCGAGGCCGTATCCCTTTCGCAACACGATCGTCCCGGTCGGCACGCTCAGGTTTGCCCCACCGAGGAACATGCGCGCGAAGTGGCGTACGGTAGCGGTCCGCTCGGCTGCCGGGCCGACCATGAAGCCGGGTGTGTCGCACAGGAACAGCAGCGGCAGATCGAACGCGTCACACAGCTGCATGAAGCGCGCCGCCTTGTCGGCGCCGTCCGCGTCGATCGCCCCGCCGAGGTGGGTCGGGTCGTTGGCGACGACGCCGAGCGGGCGGCCGTCGACGCGGGCGAACGCCGTGAGCATCCCGGGGCCGAAGCCGCGTCGCAGCTCCAGCACTGAGCCTTCGTCGAACAGCGCGTCGACCACGCTGCGGATTGCATACACGCGCTTTCGCTGCTCGGGGATCAATTCGCGCAGCCGGTCCTGGTCGGGGATCGGTCCCGGGTCGGTGGCACCGCGGAAGTAGGAGAGGTAGCGCTTGGCCAGCGAGACCGCCTGGGCGTCGTCGACGGCGCGCAGGTCGACCACGCCGTTTGCGTCCTGAACGTCGATCGGGCCGACCTCCGCCGGGTCATACACGCCCAGCCCCCCGCCCTCGATCATCGCCGGGCCGCCCATGCCGATGCTCGAATCCTCGGTGGCGATGACCACGTCGCAGCACCCGAGCAGCGCGGCGTTGCCGGCGAAGCAGTAGCCGGAGGCGATGCCGACGAGTGGCACGAGGCCGCTGAGCGAGGCGAACAGCTCGAACGCCCTGCAGTCGAGCCCGGCGACGATCGGCATGTCGACGTCGCCCGGGCGCCCGCCACCGCCCTCGGCGAACAGCACCACCGGGAGCCTTTGGCGCTCGGCGATCTCGAACAGTCGGTCCTTCTTCAGGTGGTTGCGCATGCCCTGGGTGCCGGCCAGGACGGTGTAGTCGTAAGACATCGCCACGCACGTGCGGCCGTCCACTTGGCCGATCCCGCCGACCAGCCCGTCGGCGGGTGTTCGCGCGATCAGCTCCTCGCGCGAGCGGCGGCGCTCCTGGGCGGCGAAAATCAATGGCCCGTACTCAACGAGCGTGCCAGCGTCGAGCAGGTCTGCCAGGTTCTCACGTGCTGTTCGCCGGCCGAGCTCGTGCCGTCGTGCGACTGCGTCTGGCCGCGCGGCGTCCAGCCCGATCTCATGGCGCTCACGTACCACCTGCAGGTCCGCGCGCTCTCCCGCCTGCCGGTGCTCCTGTGGGTGAGCGGGATCGGTCTCCACGCCGGCGCCGGGCTCCAGCGTCGCCAGCAACTGGCCCTCCTCGACCGCGTCGCCGACGGCGACGGCGAGGTCACGGAGAATGCCGTCGATCTCCGCGAGAACCTCGTGCTCCATCTTCATCGCCTCGAGCACCACCAGCGGCGTGCCGGCGGCAACACGCGCCTCTGGTGCGGCGGGGATTGAAACGACGACACCGGCGAACGGGGCTGTCACGGCTCGGTCGGTGGTCGAGGCCATCGCCAGATCATCGCTGACCGGCGGGAGTGGCGGTCAGCTCGAAGTGCGTCTCGGCTGAACAAACGCGCTTTCACCGTTAGCAAATACCATCTGCCGCGATGTCCTCAGCGGAGCACGGCCTGTCGGCCGCCGAGCGGCGTGAGGTGCTCAAGGAGGTCCTCGCGCAGGCACGCTCGTGCGTGCGCTGTCCGCAGTTGGCAGCGACGCGCAAAACGGTCGTGTTCGGCGCCGGCAATGCGGACGCGGAGCTGATGTTCATCGGCGAGGCGCCGGGAGCAAGCGAGGACGAGCAAGGGGTGCCGTTCGTCGGTCGCGCCGGCAAACTGCTGGAGACGCTGCTCGAAGAGATTGGGCTTCTGCGTGCGGACGTGTTCATTGCGAATGTGCTCAAGTGCAGACCCCCCGGCAATCGCGATCCACAGCCGATTGAGATCGACAACTGCCAGGAGTACCTGCTGCGCCAGGTCGAGCTGATCCAGCCGACCGTCATCTGCACGCTCGGCAACTTCTCGACCAAGCTCCTGCGTGGCGATCCAACGGGAATCACGCGTCTGCACGGCCAGCCCGAGGTGATCGCGCTGGGCTCGCGCACTGTGCGCCTCTACCCGATCTTCCATCCCGCCGCGGCCCTGTACACGCCGCGGATGCTCGAGACGCTACGCGAGGACTTCACCCGGCTGCCCGCCCTGCTGGCGCTCGGGGAGCCGGAGCAGCCGCCCCCGGAGGCCGTGCCCGAGCTGCATGCGGAAGAGGCCGACGAGCACGACCAGGCAATCGCGCCGGTTGCTCCCGACGGCTCTTCGGAGAATACGGGAGAGGCCGACCAACTGGGACTGTTCTAGACGTTTTTCGACGCTGTTTTCCCAATAGAAAGGGCTATTATGTGTGGTGTCGAAGATTTACCCCCAGGCCCTAAAGTTGGTCGGCAAGGTTGCCGATGAGGGTCCTGTCTCCATCCCTCCAGGAGTAAACGACCGGCCCGCGTCCCATTCTCCCGCGGGTCGGTCTTTTTTTGGTATCGGCTGCACGAGCCACGGGCGGGGGCCGAGCAGGCTCTAGAGTCTCGGGGTGGCCGCTCGGAGCGTCGAAACCACTGGTCCCGCGGAGACAGAATCGCTCGGTGCTGAGCTCGCCGGAGCGCTCAGCGATGGCGATGTCGTGCTCGTGCGCGGCGATCTCGGCTCGGGCAAGACAACGCTCGTGCGCGGCGCCGCCCGCGCTCTCGGCGTGGGGGACCCCGTGACCAGCCCCACGTTCAGCATCGGCCATCGCTATACGGCCGGGCGGCTTACCGTCTCGCATCTCGACCTCTACCGGCTCGCCGGACTCGAGCACGAGGACCCGGCGCTGCTCGGCGACTACCTGGGGCCTGGGCGTATCGCCTTCGTCGAGTGGCCCGAGGACGCCCAGCGGGATCTGGCGGACGCGCGCCTGCGGGTGACGCTCACGCACCGGGGAGGCGATCGTCGTCAGATCGACATCGACGAGCTCGCACGGAAACGCGACGGCGGCTCACGATGATTGTTCTCGGCTTCGACACCTCGACGGCTGCGACCGCGGTCGCCCTGCGTCTGGCGGATGGGCACACGACCGTAGCGCTCGATGACCCGCCCGCGGGTGCACACCCCGGTCACGCAACCCGGCTGCTTGAGATGGTCCACGATCTGCTCGTGCAAGCGGGCGTTGCCTGGAGCGAGATCGATCGGATTGCCGTCGGGATTGGGCCCGGCACCTTCACCGGCCTACGCGTCGGGGTGGCGACCGCGCGCGGTCTGGCGCAGTCGCTGCAGGCTGAGCTGGTCGGGGTCTCGAGCCTGCAGGCGCTCGCCACGAGCGCGTTCGCCGCGCAACCCAACGAGATCGAGGCCGTCGAGCCGGCGGCGGTGCTCGCGGTGATCGACGCCAAGCGGGGTGAGGCCTTCGCGGCCGCCTACGAGCGGGGCGATCGGGTGGCTGCGAGCGAGCTCGTGCCGGCGCAGGCCGTCGCGCCGAGCGCGTTGGCGGATGTGCTCGCCGATGCCGAGCGGTCCCTCGGCGCCGCCGAGCGCGACTGGCTGGCTGTCGGCGATGGCGCTGTGCGCTTTCGCGACGAGCTCGCCCGCGCCGGCGTTCGTGTCCCGCCTGATGACTCGACACTGCATCGGGTAGGCGGCGCCGCGATCTGCGAGCTGGGTATGCGGCTCGAGCCGACTGAGATCCAGGAGATCGAGCCCGACTACCGGCGCCGCCCCGACGCCGAACTGGCGCTCGAGCGAGCGGGCGCCGGCGGAGGTTCCGCGCGATGAGCGAGCGAGCCGCGTCAAGCGAGCAGGTCGAGCAGGCGCCCGTGGAAATCAGGAGGCTGAGCTATCCTGACCTGCCGCAGGTGATCGGGATTGAGCGGCGCGTGTTCCCCACGCCGTGGTCGCTGGCGATGTTCGTGCTCGAGCTGTCCAAGTCGTCTGGGATCTGCCTGGCGGCGGTACGCGACGGGCGGCTGGTCGGATATCTGATCTGCTCGCGCTACGACACCGTGTGGCACGTGATGAACATCGCCGTCGACAGCAATCAGCAGCGCATGGGCCTTGCGTCGGCTCTGCTGGCCGAGCTGTACGAGCGCGTCGACGATCCCGCTGCCCGCTTCACGCTCGAGGTGCGGCGCTCCAACAGCGTTGCCATCCATCTGTACGAGCGTGAGGGCTTCCGCGCCGCGGGCATGCGCCGGCGCTACTACCAGGACAATGGTGAGGACGCGCTCGTGATGTGGCGTACCCCGGCGACGCTCGAGGGCTCGCTCGGCGACGTGCCGAATCCTGGTCCTGTATGACGGTTCTCGCGCTCGAGACGAGCTGCGACGACACGTGCGCGGCGGTCATCGCTGCCGATGGTCGAGTACGCTCGAGCGTGATCTCCTCACAGGAGGCCCACGGGCGCTTTGGCGGCGTCGTTCCGGAGATCGCCTCGCGCCAGCACCTGGAGCTGGTCAACGTGGTCGTCGCGCAGGCACTGGACAGGGCGGGCGCGACGCTCGATGACGTCGAGCTCGTGGCAGCCACGCAGGGCCCAGGGCTTGTCGGTGCTCTGCTGGTCGGGCTCTCGACGGCCAAGGCGCTGGCCGCAGCCAGGGGGCTGGCGTTCGCACCTGTCGACCATCTGCAGGGGCATGTGGCCGCCAACTTCCTCACCGGCGGACTGGCATCGGGTGTGGAGGAGCAGGGATCGCAGCCGGCTGCGCCGAGCGAGGAGGGTGCGTTCGAGCCCCCGTTCGTCTGCCTGATCGCAAGCGGCGGGCATACGCTGCTCGCGCTCGTCAGCGAGCACGACGGGTTCGAGGTGCTCGGCCGGACGCTCGACGATGCCGCGGGCGAGGCATTTGACAAGGGCGCGCGCATGCTTGGGCTCGGCTATCCCGGTGGCGCGGCGCTCGAGGCGCTGGCCGCGAGCGGCGACCCCAATGCGTTCGCGTTCCCCGGATCGCCCGGCGAGCGCGCTCGGAGCGGTGCCCGCCCAGGTCGACACAAGCCGTTCGCCGACAGCCTCGACTTCTCCTTCGCGGGCGTCAAGACCGCGCTGCTGTACACGGTGCGCGAGCTCGGCGAGACGGCGACGCGCGAGCGTGCGGCGGACCTCGCGGCGTCCTATCAGGCTGCGATCGTCGAGCGCCTGCTCGCGCGCGCCGAGCAGGCGCTGCAGCGGACCGGGATCGCCCGCCTGGCAGTCGGCGGCGGGGTCGCGGCCAACGGCGAGCTGCGTCGGCGCCTACACGAGCTGGACGCGACGCTGCATGTCCCGGAGCGGTCGCTGTGCACCGACAACGCGGCGATGATCGCCAGCGCCGCGCGCTTCGGCAGGCGGCTCGCGTTTCCCGACTATCTGGCCCTGGACGCGTACGCGACCGGGGAACACCCGCGCTGAGCGCGCTGCCGGGACGATCGTGAGAACCCGATGAGCGTTATCACCGTGTACTCCACTCCCGAGTGCCACCTTTGCGCAGACGCGATCGCGATCCTGCGGCGGCTGCAGGCGGAGCTCGAGTTCGAGCTGCACGAGCTGGACATCACCGGTGACGAGACGCTGCACCGCGCCTATTTCGAGCGTATTCCGGTGGTCACGCTCGACGGTGAGGAGCTGTGCGAATACCACGTCTCGGAGGCGCTCGTGCGCGAGCGTCTAGAGTCCCGAAGATGAGCTACGGCAGCGTCCCCGGAGGGGGAGAACGGACCACCGGCGCTGTGGCGGCCGAGCGCGACGCCACGGCCTCCCCGGTGGAGCGGCTCTCGCTGGGTGTGGCGGCGCGCCTGTCTCGCTATCTGCAGGTGCTGACGCAGGCCAAGAAGATGGGCAAGGAGACGATCTCCTCACAGGAGCTGTCCGACTACACCCACGTCAACTCGACGCAGATCCGCCGTGACCTGTCGGGCTTTGGCAAGTTCGGCAAGCGCGGGGTTGGCTACAACGTCGAGGCGCTCGTCTCCCAGATCCGCAAGATCCTGCGGACCGCCGGTCAGCACAACATCGCGCTGATCGGGGCCGGACACCTCGGCAACGCGATCGCGTCCTCGGAAATCTTCGCCGACCACGGCTTTCGCGTGGTCGCGATCTTCGACAGCGACGACGCGAAGGTCGGCAGTCTCCTCGGCAGTCAGAGCGTGCGCCACATCGGCGAGCTTCGGCAGGTCGTCGAGGACGAGGACATCGTCGTCGGAGTGCTCGCCGTCCCGACCCACGCCGCCCAAGGACTTGCCGACGAGCTCGTCGAGGCGGGCGTCAAGATCATCTTCAACTACTCGGAGTCGCTGTTGGACGTTCCGCCGGAGGTGACCGTCCACACATCCAGCCCGGCGGTCGATCTGCTGTACGCGCTGTACTTCTATCTAACCTGAGGCGAGCCGGCCGTATGTGCGGCAAACTGGAACGCACGAGCGCTCTGACCAACACCGACGCAGACGCCACGCGATGAACAGCCTTGATCTAGATCGAGCAGCCGAGACGTTCGCGTCGGCCACGGACCTCACCGTGGGAGTCGAGGAGGAGTTCTCGATCCTGGACCTGCGGACGCTCGAGCTGGTGCCACGCTTCGAGCAGCTGCGCACCGCGGCGGAAAGCGACCGCCTGCTGCACGAGGGCATCACCGGCGAGCTGATCTCCTCGGAGATCGAGATCATCTCCGGCGTCGGCTCGGACCTGCACGACGCACTCGCCCGCCAGCGCGAGCGTCGCCGGCGGCTGTTCGCGCTGGCTGGCGCGAACGGCGTCGCGCTGGGCGCCACCGGCACCCATCCGTGGGCCGACTACCGCGAGCAGCCGATCATCGACACGGAGCACTACCGCCGCGTCGAGGACGGTCTCAAATACGTTGCATGGCGCAACAACACGTTCAGCCTGCATGTGCACGTGGGTGTGCGAGACATCGACCGCGCGGTACGCGCATGCGACCGTCTGCGGCCGGTGCTGCCGCTGCTGCTGGCGATCTCGGCGAACTCCCCGTTCCTCGACGGCCGCGACAGCGGGCTGCATTCGGCGCGCACGCAGAGCTTCACCAGGAGCTTTCCGCGCTGCGGTATCCCCGATTCGTTCGGCGGCTGGGCGGCCTACCGGGAGTACATCGAGTTTCTGATCCGCGTCCGCTCGATCGTCGAGTTCACGCAGGTGTGGTGGTCTGTCAGGCCGCACTTCAGCTTCGGCACCGTCGAGGTGCGTATCTGTGACGTGCAGGCGACCGCTCAAGAGTCCGATGCGCTCGCCGGGCTGATGGTGGCGTGCATCGCCCAGGCGGTTCGCGACGATGACCAGGGCGTGGCGTTCGACGATCCCGCAGGGCGGATGATCGAGGAGAACATGTGGCGCGCGATCCGCTTCGGCCTCGATGGCCGGTTGGTCGACCTGGCGCAGGCCGAGGAGTACCCGGCACGCGAGGCGATCGACCGACTGCTGGCCTGGACCGCGCCGGTGCGGGGGGAGCTGGGCATCGACCCGGCGTTCCCCGAGCGCAACGGCGCGCAGCGCCAGCGCCAGATGATCGAGGCGGGCGCCACACGCGAAGAGGTGTTCGCTGCCAGTGTCAGCGAGACACGAGAGAGCTATCCGGAGGAGGTGACGGTTTGACCGAACAGCAAGGAGGACCGATTGGAGATCGCGCGCGGGAAGATCCGGGCGTGGGCCCTGGCGGGTCGAGCGAGGAGGAGCAGCTGCGCGCCCAGCAGGCTGCCTACGAGGCGGAACTGAGCCGCCTCTCAGCGACGGACATGATCGCGCAGGCGGCGGTCTCGTTGCTCAACATCGGCGCGCGACGCCTGGCGCCGGCAGAAGCGCCCGGCGCGGATGCGGCGGCGGGGGCTGGTGCACAGCGCGATCTCGCTCAGGCACGGGATGCGATCGATGCCGTCAAAGCACTGCTGGACATCCTCGAGCGCACGATCCCGCAGGAGCTCGGCCCGCTGCGGGATGCTCTCTCACGTCTGCAGATGGCCTACGCGCGTGAGGTTCCCGCGGGCGCCGTGGGCGCTTCAGAGCAACCGCCCGCAGGCCAGGCGGGCAGCCCGACGCCACCCGCTTCTGCTCAGCAGCCGCCGCAGGAGGGCGAGGCGCCAAGCGGTCCCGGACCGGCCGAGTCGAGCGGTCGGCTGTGGGTGCCGGGCAGGTGAAGCAGGTGCGAGAACGCCGTACGCCTGCCGGCGGCGGAAGGATCTAACGGCACCGCTGCGCGGGTCGCTGGCCGGCGCCCCGTTCCTCGGCACGATAGACTGCGCCCGCGTTTGCACCGGGGAGACGCTCGCCTGAGCGACCCGGACGTCAAATGTGCGCGCGACACATCCTCGCGCGGCACGTAAATCGGACCGCGGAGGATTTCTGTTGAGCAGCTTTCTGACGAATCATGGGATCGTCGTCGCCCTCGTTTGCGCCGTATGCGCCGTGGTCTACGGCCTGGTGACCACCCGGTCCCTGCTAGCGCTTTCACCCGGCAACGAGAAGATGCAGAGCATCTCGCTGGCTGTCCAGCAGGGCGCACGCGCCTATCTGAACCGCCAGTACACGACGATCGCGATCGCCGGCGTCGTGCTGTTCGTGGCCCTGATCTTCATCCAGAACATCGCTGTCGCGTGCGGCTTTGCGATCGGCGGGATCCTGTCGGGCTCGACCGGCTACATCGGCATGAACGTGTCCGTGCGCTCCAACGCGCGTGTCGCCGAGGCCGCCCGCTCTGGCGTCTCGCCGGCACTGGGAGTCGCGTTCCGCGGTGGCGCGATCACCGGTCTGCTGGTGGTTGGGTTGGCGCTGATCGGCGTCGCCGGCTACTACGGCGTACTGACATCGTTCTTCAACGACAGCCCCAAGACCGCCGTTGACGCGCTGATCGGGCTCGGTTTCGGTGGGTCGCTGATCTCGGTGTTCGCCCGCTTGGGCGGCGGGATCTTCACGAAGGCCGCGGACGTCGGCGCGGACCTCGTGGGCAAGGTCGAGGCGGGCATCCCCGAGGATGACCCGCGCAACCCGGCGACGATTGCCGACAACGTCGGCGACAACGTCGGCGACTGCGCCGGCATGGCTGCCGACCTGTTCGAGACCTACGCGGTGACGGCGATCGCCGTGATGCTGCTCGGGGTCCTCACCTTCCACGAGTCCACGCGCGTCGTGCTCTACCCGCTGGTGATCGGCGGCGTAGCGATCATCGCCTCGATCATCGGCACGTTCGCCGTGCGCACGAAAACCGACAATGTCGAGCGGGCGCTGCTGCAGGGGCTGCTCGTCTCCGGCGTGATCGCCGCCGCCGCGTTCGCGCCGATCACCTACTGGCTGATGCGCGACATCACCTTCAGGGTGGTCGGCAACGTCGTCAACACCCCGAGCTGGGGGCACCTGTACCTGTGCTCGCTGATCGGCATCGCCGTCACGGCGCTGCTGTTCGGACTGACGGAATACTACACCTCGACCCGCTTCTCGCCGGTGCAGAAGACCGCGAAAGCGTCGATCACCGGACACGCCACGAACATCATCCAGGGGTTCGCCTCGGGACTGCAGGCGACCGCGCTACCGGCGATCGTGATCGTGCTCGGCATCCTCGGCTCATGGAAGCTGGCAGGCGGCGGCGTCACCGGCATCTACGGCATCGGCGTGGCGGCCGTCGGGCTGCTGTCGCTGACCGGGCTGATCGTCGCGCTCGACGCGTTCGGCCCGATCACCGACAACGCCGGCGGGATCGCCGAGATGGCCGACCTGCCCGAGGACGTGCGCAAGGTCACCGATCGGCTGGACGCGGTCGGCAACACGACCAAGGCCGTCACCAAGGGTTACGCGATCGGCTCGGCGGTGCTCGCCGCAATCGTGCTGTTCGCTGGGTTTGAGAAAGAACTCGAGCTCAAGGCCGGACACCTGATCGCGTTTGGCATCAACGAACCGCCCGTGCTGATCGGCCTGCTGCTCGGAGGCATGATGGTGTGCCTGTTCGCGTCGCTGTCGATCGAGGCGGTCGGGCGTGCGGGCGGGGCGGTCGTCGAGGAGGTGCGCCGCCAGTTCCGTGAGCACCCCGGGATCATGGATTACTCCGAAGAGCCCGACTACGCGGCCTGCGTGGACATCGTCACCAAGACGGCGCAGCGCGAGATGATCCTGCCTTCGCTGCTGCCGATCCTGCTGACGCTGATCGTGGGCCTGATCGACGAGCAGGCGCTCGGCGGCCTGCTGATCGGCGTGATCGTCGTCGGCTACTTCTTCGCCGTGCTGATGACCGCCGGCGGTGGCGCGTGGGACAACGCGAAGAAGCTGATCGAGGACGGCTCGTTCGGCGGCAAGGGCTCCGACGCGCATGCCGCGTCGGTGACCGGCGATACGGTCGGTGACCCGTTCAAGGACACCGCCGGGCCGGCAATCAATCCGATGATCAAGGTCGCCAACATCGTCGCGATCCTGATCATCCCGCTCATAACCTGAAGCCGAAGCCGTTCGCCGGGACCGGCGCGTCCGGTGGCCAGAGCCGCCGCGAGCGCCGGTTTCCCGTCGGCCCCCAGAGGACCTAAGCTCCGATTGAGATGAACGGCCGACAGGTGCATCGCACGGGGACGCTCGTGCTCTCCGTGTTGATGTTCGGGATCGGCCTGGCGCTGATCGTCCAGGCGCTCGGCGCGCACGCGAGCGCGATCTCGCCGCGGCTGCTGCTCGGCGTTCTGTTCGTCGCAGCGGGCGTCGCTCGGACCTATCTCGAGATCAGGAAAGGGCGCGGCGCGTGAGCGCACACGGGCATGAACACGACGGCGCGGGCGGTGAGCGTGGCGCGCGCTCGCGCGTGATCGTGCGCCGCAGCATCGGCTCGCCGATCCTGTTCACGATCGTCTATTCCTCGCTGGCGAGCGCGATCTACTTCTCGCTCGGGGTGATCGCCGGGCACGCCCTCGGGCTGACCCCGCTCGTGTTCCTGGCCGCTGCGCTGCTGTACGCGCTGACCGCGATGACGTACGTCGAGGGCGCGTCGCTGCACCAGGACCGCGGCGGGTCGACGGTGTTCGCGCGCTACGCGTTCAACGAGCTCGTCAGCTTCGTCGCCGGCTGGGCGATCCTGCTCGACTACGTGATCCTGATCGCGGTCACCGCGTTCTCGGCTACCCAGTACCTGCAGACGTTCTGGAGCCCGCTCGGCAATCGCGGCGAGGCGCTCGGGCTGGCGCTCGCGTTCATCGCGCTCGTGGTGCTGAGCAACATCCGCGGCTTCAGCGGCCGCCGTGCACGTAGGGTGGGCATCCTGCTCGCCGGCGACCTCGCGCTGCAGGGCTTCATCGTCGTGCTCGGGATGGCGCTGTTCTTCAACCCGAGCACGCTGCTGGACCCGATCGACCTGGGCAGCTCGCCGACGTGGTCGGGGCTGATCTTCGCCCTGACCGTGGCCGTCATCTCGTTCACCAGCCTGGAGTCCGCCTCGGGGCTCGCGGGCGAGGTGAGAATCAGCCGCGCGGGCTTGAAGCGCCTCGTCGGGAGCACCACCGCGACCGTCGCCTTCCTGTACGTCGGCATCGCGCTGGTGGCGGTCACCGCCCTGCCGGTGCACAACGGGCAGACGGAACTGGCGACGCGCTACCTGGACGCGCCGATGATCGGCATCGTGATGCAGGTGCACCCGCACTGGCTCGAGCGGACGCTCACCTATCTGGTGGCGGGGCTCGCGGCCGTCACGCTCGTCGCGGCGGCGAACTCGGCGATGCTCGGCCTCTCGCGACTGGCCTACTCGCTGTCGACCAACCGCCAGATCCCCAGCGGCCTCGGGCGCCTTCACCCGCAGCGCTCCACGCCCTACGTGCTGATCATCATCGCCGGCGTGATCGCCGCCGGCCTCGTTGTTCCGGAGGACCTCGAACTGCTGATCGGCAGCTACGCCTTCGGGGCGATGCTCGCCTTTACGATCGCGCACCTGTCGATCTGCCGGCTGCGCTACACCGAGCCCGACCGCGACCGGCCGTACAAGATGCCGCTGTCGATCACCGTGCGCGGTGGCGAACTGCCACTGCCGGCCGCGTTCGGCGCGTTGGTGTCCGCGTTCGGCCTGGTCGCGGTGATGGTCGTGCACGAACCCGCGCGCTACATCGGCCTCGGCTGGATGGCGGCGGGGATCGCGCTGTATGTGATCTATCGCCGGGCCGATGAAACCTCGCTGCTGCGCAGGGTCACCGTCGCGCCGCAGGTGCTGCGCGCCGAGCCGCCGCAGGAGCGCGACTACGGCTCGGTGCTGGTGCCGCTGTTCGGCACGGACCTCGACGATGACATCGTGCAGACGGCCGCGCTGCTGGTTTCCGGCGAGCAGACCGACGATGCTGCGATCGACGCGGCAACGATCGAGGCGCTGTGGGTGTTCGTGATCCCGATGTCGCTGCCGCTGGACGCGAGTCTGCCGGAAGCCCAGGTCAAGCACGCGCGTACGGTTCTCGCGCGCGCGAAGGCGGTGGGGGAGGAGTACACGGGCGTGCAGGTCGCGACGGCCACCGTGCGCACACGTCGTGCGGGCTACGCGATCGTCGACGAGGCACGCCGCCGCGGGGTCGAGGCGATCGTGCTCGGCGCTGAGGAACCGTCGCTGATCCGCGGTGGGGCGCGGCTTGGAGGTCGCGGCGGGCCACTGGAGGGCTACGTGGGAGACATCACCAAGTACGTGATCAGCAAGGCGAGCTGCCGCGTGATCGTCACCGCCCCAGCATCACGCGACTCGCCGGTCGAGATGGCACGGCGAGCGCACCGAGCCGACGTCCCAATGGTCTAACCTGCGCACCTATGAGCACTCCTGGAGTCCCATGTTCGTTCTGATCGTCGGCGCTGGGCGCGTCGGCTCGGCGGTCGCCAAGTCGGCGCTTGCAGGAGGGCACGAAGTGTCCGTCCTCGACGCCGATCCGCTGTCGCACGAGCGCCTCGACGCCGGCCAGAGCAAGAGCTGGGAGGACGCGGACGGCCAGTTCACTGTCGGCACGGCGCTCGAGGTCGATGCCCTGATCCAGGCAGGTATCGAGCGCGCCGATGTGTTCATCGCCTCGACTGCTGGGGACAACACCAACCTGGTGATCGCGCAGATCGCGCAAAAGCGCTTCGGCGTCGAGAAGGCGATCGTGCGCGTGATGGACCCCGCGCGCGCGGACTGGTACCGCGAGCAGGGACTGCAGACGATCTCCCCGACCAAGCACGCGATCGAGATGTTCGAGAGCGCGCTACAGCCCGAGGCGGTCTAGCGGATGTACGCGATCATCGCCGGCGCCGGGAAGGTCGGGCGCAACCTCGCGCGGGAGCTGATCAACAAGGATCACGAAGTCACGCTGATCGAGTCCTCGCGTCAGTGCTACCTCGCCAACGAGGATGAGTTCGAGCATGCCGTGCAGTACGGGGACGCGACCGAGCTGTGGGTGCTAGAGCGCGCCGGTATCCAGCGCGCCGATCTTGTGATCGCGGTGACCGGCGATGACGAGGACAACATCCTCGTCTGCCAGGTCGCCAAGGAGAAGTACCTATGCGACAGGGTGATCGCCCGCGTCAACAACCCTCGCAACCACGACCACTTCAGGCTGCTGGGGATCCAGCCGGCGGTGTCCGCGACCGACCTGATCCTGCGGCTGATCGAGCACGAGGTGCCGCGCTACGGGCTCGTCCACCTGCTCGCGCTCGAAGAGGAGCGGCTGGAGATCATCGAGCTAGAGGTCAGCGCCGACGCGCCCACGGTGGGCGAGCGGGTGGTCGACATCGCCCTGCCGGAGGGCAGTCTGATCATCTCCGTGCTGCGCGGAGGATCCGGGTTCGTCCCCAAGGCGGACACGTTGATCGAAGCGGGCGATGAGGTGTTGCTGGTGCTCGACCCGGGCCTGGAGGAGGCGATCACCGCCTACTTCGCCCCGGATGGCCAACCGGCCACACTCTGAGCGCGGGCGGATACAGGGCACCAGGTGTGCGAGGACTCGGGGTTACGCCACGCCGTTGACTATCCTTGGGCGCTCGATCCGGGATGGTGTAATTGGCAACACGCGTGCCTCTGGAGCACGAATTTGGGGTTCGAGTCCCTGTCCCGGAGTAGCGGAAGGTCCCGTGTTACGGGGTCTTCTTGTGTCTGAGGTGGAGGTACGCGCGTCTGAGGTGGAGGTACGCGCCAGTTCTCGCGCAGTCTTGACTTCTTCTTGCGGCGCTTCGTAAGCTGGCTCGGACGTCATCGAGGGGTAGGGGGAGGCGATGTCGCAGCAGAACGTGGAGATCGTGCGGAGGCTGTTCGACGCCACGAATCTCCGCGATTTCGCAGCGGCGATGGACCTTTACGACGAAGCGGTGGTGCTCGTTGTCGATGGCGGCGTCCTCCCGACGAACGCTGGGACCTTCTGCGGGCGAGACGCCGTCGGCAGCTGGTTCGGGGACTGGTTTCGCTCGTTTGGCGCGGACTACCGATTCGACATCGAGGAGGCTCGGGCAGTCGGCGAGCGGGTGTTCGTGGTCGCCCGTCATTATGGGCGCGGGCGAGCCAGCGGCGTAGCGCTCGATTGGTCGGTCGCTTATGCCTACAGCGTGAAGGCGGGCAGGATTGTGCGAATCGAGATGTACACCGACCGCGCCGACGCCCTGACGGCCGTAGGGCTGCAGGAGTAAGCGGTTTCAGCAGGCCTGGAGCGGTGCAGTCGATCTACTTAGCAGGGACGCCTAAAGCTCAATCTCGAGCTTCAGCTCGCATGCGTCAACGGAGACGCGTGTGCCCGGCGTCTCCGATGGGTTCATCGCGGCCATCACCTTTGCGCCCGCGTCCATATCCTGTGCGGTTGCAAACTGCTGCAGAACCACCGCAGTCCCCTGAACCTCGTCAAACAGAACCGCGAGGCCCGTGGATGGCACGTCAGGAGGTGGCCCGTTTGCCTCGTTGATGCGTGCGAGAAGCCCCTCCATCCGCTCTGCGCTCACATCAGTGAATCGCACGACACGCGTGTACATGGCGAACCTCCTCTTAGGGATGTGCGCGGATCATACATTTCGAGCTGGCTGTTAGTAATTGGGCCTACCGGGCGCTCGGCACCGTGTGATTGGCGTGGAGCATGGGCTATATGGGCGCGGCGATGGGGACGGGTACGTTCCGCGGCCACGACGGGCTGCTGAGATGCAGGCCCGCGCGCCCTCGAGCCATGGACGCGCGGGGGAGACGCCGATTGTCAGCCGGTGACCGCCCATGTCCCGTAAGCCACTCCCGGGAATTTCGTTTCGGTGAAGGCGTCGACCGTTGTGCCCCACGGGCTCGCGCTGTTCGTGATTCCGCCTTCGACGGAGGGATCGAGCAGCCCGACTGTGGTGTTGTCGTTCGTCGACACATACACGCACAGGTTGCCGGAGGCAGCGGCAGGTGCGTTGGGCTTGCCGGGGCAAGCGGCGGTCGGGCCGGCGCCCTTCTGCATGACGTTGACTTTCGGTGCCGCAGCCAACGGGATGTTGAAGCTGATTGCGCTGAAGCCGCTGCTTTTTTCGTCGTGGATTTCCATAGCCCACGTGCCCTTCTCGGTCGCCCCCACGGGAAGCGTGCTCGTGAAGCCGGTCACGCCGTTGGTCCCGTTCATGCCGCCTTTGCCCTGAGGGCCTTTCGCACCATTTGACCCTCTGTTGCCGGGCAGGCCCCGGCTGTTGAACGAGATCTTCCGCTCGCTCCGCTTGCATCTCGTGACTCGCGCGACGATCCGGATCGATCCGGATCTCTTCTTCACGCACGCGTAGTAGGTCGTCGCCTGGGCGCTCGATGCGACCGCCAGAGCCATCAGAAGGGCTCCGGCGATCGCAATACCGGCTGCCCTGCGACCGGTGATGACGTTGACCATTTGCTGAGCTCCTTGTTCGCGGGGTGTATGCGGCGGTTCGCGCCTAAATGGTCGACGCGCCAGGCGTCGTCCCTGCCCAGCAGGGTCTCACGCAGCGGCAGGCGGCGTCGAGGTCACTCGGAGAGCCCGGCCGCTACGGAAGGCCGCGCCACGGTCGACATACGCCGTAGGTGGGTGATGCGGCCCTCCTGCAGCGTCACGACAGTCGCTCCCCGCTGATCCATCGGGACGCCGCTGGCCTTGCCGCGTCCGCGCTCGTGCCACAGGTACAGGTACAGAGGACCTTGTCGCCGCCGAATGATCGTCCGGGAGCCCGTGGGGCCTGTGATCAGGCGGCGGCCTGCGAGGTCCAGTCGCGGTACAGCTCGAAGTAGCGCCCTTCGGCCGCGATCAGCTCGTCGTGGCTACCCTGCTCGGCGATCTGGCCATGCTCGAGTACGACGATCCGCCCGGCCTGACGGATCGTGGACAGGCGGTGGGCGATCACGATCGACGTCCGCCCGGCGAGCAGCCTGCGCATCGCCGCTTCGATCCTGCCCTCGGTGTGCAGGTCGACGTTCGAGGTCGCCTCGTCGAGCACGAGGATGCGCGGGTCGGCGATCAGGGCGCGGGCAAACGCGATCAGCTGGCGCTGACCGGCGGACAGCTGGGCGCCGCGCTCGCCGACCTCCGTCTCGAAGCCGTGGGGGAGTTCAGAGATGAACCCATCGGCGCCTACCGCAGCCGCAGCCTCGCGGATCTGGCGCTCGTCGGCGTCCAAGCGCCCGAACGCGATGTTCTCGCGCACGGTGCCGGAGAACAGGAACGCCTCCTGCGGGACGATCCCCATCTGTGAGCGCAGCGAGTGGCTCGAAACCTCTCTCAGGTCGTGTCCGTCGACGAGCACGCGCCCGCGCGTCGGGTCGTAGAAGCGCGCGGCCAACTTGGCCATCGTCGACTTGCCCGCTCCCGTGGCGCCCACCAGCGCGATCGTCTGGCCGGCAGGTACGGACAAGTCGATGTGCTCGAGCGCAAGCACCTCTTCGGGTTCGAGCGAGCGGTCGGTGCCGTTCGTGGCCTGACCTTGGCGCTCGTTGCCGCGGTCGCGTGTCCGGGCGCGCGGGCGGTAGGCAAACGAGACGTCCTCGAAGCGCACCTCTCCGCGGATCAGCCCGAGGGCCGGCGCGTTCGGCGCGTCCTCGAGCTCGGGGGCGGTGTCCAGCAGCTGGAAGATCTTCTCCAGCGCCGCCATCCCCGACTGGTAGGTCGTGTACAGCTGGGAGAGCTGCTGGATCGGTTCAAACAGGAAGGACAGCGTGGCCACGAACGCGACGATCGTGCCGACCGTGATGTGGCCTTCGATCGCCTGCACGCCGCCGTACAGGATGATCAGCGCGAGCGCCACCCCGGAGAGCATTTCCACAGCCGGGAAGTACGCCGCGTTGAGCCGCACGGTGACCATGTTCGCGCCGCGGTTGTTCTCGTTCAGCGCCGCGAAGCGAACCTCGTGCACGGGCTCCTGGCCGAAGCTGCGCACCACCCGGATGCCCGACAGGGTCTCCTGCAGGTAGGCCGTGATCGAACCGATCGTCTCCCGAGTGCGTCGGAAGGCGCCAGCGGAGACGAGGCGGAACCAGATGCTCGCGCCGGCCACGAACGGGACGACGCAGAAGGTCAGCAGCGCGAGCTTGACGTCGAGGAACAGCAGTACACCGACCGCGCCGATCAAGGTCAGCCCGGCCTGGAACAGCGTCACTACCGAGTCGGTCACGAGACTTTCCAGCGCCTCCACGTCGTTCGTCATGCGCGAGATCAAAACGCCCGCCGGGCGGCTCTCGTAGAAGCCGATTGGCTGGCGCTGCAGATGCGTGAAGATCCGCAGGCGCAGGTCCGCCAGCGCGCGCTGTCCGACCCAGCCCACCAGATAGGTCTGCGCGCCGGTCGTCAGCCACACGAGCACCGCGGACAGCAGGAACGCGAGCACGACCAGCTCGAGCGTCTGCACGTCGTGCTGTTCGATGCCTTTGTCGATCGCAATCTTCGCCAGTAGCGGCGGCGCGAGCGATGCTGCGGTGCCGAGCACCAGCACAACCATCGTCGCGGCCGCGCGCACCCGGTATGGTCGTACGAGCTCGAGCAGCCCGCGCAGGTTGCGCCCGCGACTGTCGCGGCTGGCGCGCTCTCCAGCCCATTGACCGCCCCGCCCGATGCCCGGGCCGAGGCCGCCGCGTGAGCTGCCACGCCCGCCGCCCCCCATCCCGCCGATGCCGGCCGGGCTCACAGTCCGCTTCCCGCGCGTGCGGTGCCGGCGTCGAATGCGAGTGCGGGCTCGGGAACGATCGCTCCCGGCGCCGCGGAGGACGTCGCGGTCTGGGTGACGATCTCGCGATACAGCTCGGAGCTGTGCAGCAGCTCGCGATGGCTGCCCTGTGCAGCGATCTGCCCGTGGTCGAGCACGATCACCTCGTCCGCCAGCGCGATCGTGGACAGGCGGTGGGCGATGACGAACGTCGTGCGTCCTGCCATTGCTTCGCCGAGCGCGAGCTTGATGCTCTGCTCGGTCGATGCGTCGACCGAAGAGGTCGCGTCGTCGAGGATCAGCACGCGCGGGTCGGCGACGAGCGCACGCGCGATCGCCAGACGCTGACGCTGCCCGCCGGATAGCGTCAGGCCGCGCTCGCCGACCTGGGTTCCATAGCCCTGCGGCAGATGTTCAATGAACTCGTGCGCCTGGGCTTGGCGCGCAGCCTGTTCGATCTCCGACATCGGCGTCCCGGGGCGTGCATATGCGATGTTCTCGCCGACGCTCGCGGAGAACAGGAACGGGTCGTCGCTGACCACGGCCACCGCGCCGCGCACGTCGCGCACCGGCGCCTCGCGCACGTCGGTGCCGTCGAGCAGGACGGCGCCCTCGACCGGGTCATACAGCCGCGAGATCAGCGCGACGAGGCTCGTCTTGCCCGAGCCGGTCGCGCCCACCAGCGCCACCGTGCGCCCGGCCGGAACGTCCAGGTTCAGATCGCGCAGCACCGCTCGCCCGCTCTCCGGCCGCTGGCGGGTCGAGCCCTCCTGTGCGCTCGCGCCGAGCTCGTCGTGGGGGTCCTCGTAGCGCATCGTCACGTCGATCAGCTGCACGCGTCCGTTGCCGGCAGGCAGCGGCCGGGGGTGGGGGGGATCGGTCAGCCGCGGCTCGCGGTCCAGCAGCTGGAAGATGCGCGCGCCCGAGGCGGTCGCGCGTTGGGCCAGGTTGAGCGTCACGCCGAGCGAGCGCATCGGCGCGATCAGCATGTTCAGGTACAGGTAGAACGCCGTGAACTGGCCGAGCGTGAGGTGAGTGTGGATCACCGATTTACCGCCCAGCAGCAGCACCGCCGCGAGGCCCAGCTGCGGCAGGAACGCGATCGCCGGGTTGTACTTCGCTTCCAGGCGGGTCGCGACCATCGCCTGGCTGAACACGCGCCCGACGGTGTTCTGAAAACGCGTCAGCTGGCGCTGCTCGCGGGCGAACGCCTTAACCACGCGCACGCCGGAGATGTTCTCCTCGGCGTCCGCGGTCAGTTCGGCGATGCGCTGTTGGGTCTCCTGGATCGCGGGGCGTGCGCGGCGTCCGTAGCGGTAGGAGATCAGCACGACGAACGGCACCGGCACCAGCGCGATCAGGCCGAGCACCGGGTTGATCGCGATCATCACCACGCCCGCGAGCGTGATCGTCAGGATCGACTGCAGGATGAACACCAGCCCGTAGCCGAGGAAGAAGCGCACCGCCTGCAGGTCGACCGTCGCACGCGACATCAGCTGCCCCGTCTGCTGGTGGTCGAAGAACCCCAGCTCCAGCCGTTGCAGCTGCCCGTACATGCGCTCGCGCAGGTCGTACTCGACGCCCAACGAGACGCGCCCGGCGATCATCCTGCGCCAGTACGTCAGGCCCCAGCGGACGAGCACAATCGCGAGGATCGCCAGCGCGAGCATCAGCAGCGTGTGCCGATCGTGCGCGCGCGCAGCGCTCCCAGCGGGATGCTGCGCGCCCTTGCGCACGGCTTCCACCGCGCGACCGGTGAGCGCCGGCAACGCCACCGTCATCACCATCGCCACGCTCGCCAGGGCCCACGATGCGCTCAGCCCGCGCTTGTACGGGCTGAGGAACGTGAGTAGTCGGTAGAAGGTGTTCATAGTTGTGTGGACAACGATTATCGCATGCGGCCTCCGGCGCGTCCTGTGGGCCGCCAAGCCAGCTTGCTCCTAAGCTCGGGTCATGTCCCCGCCGAGCGCTCCAGGACCGGGTTCGCCCGCCGCCCCCGCACCGCGGGCGGGCCTATGCGAGACATGCGAGTACCAGCAGCTCGTGCGTACGACGCGCGGCTCGGCGTTCTCGCTCTGCCTGCGCTCGCGCGAGGACCCCGCCTATCCGCGCTACCCGAGGCTTCCCGTGCTGTTATGCCCGGGATATCAGGCGCGCGGTCCCATCGATCACGCGCATGGCTGAGCCGGGCGCCGCCGGTCAACCCGGCGAAGCTCATCCCGCTCATCGGCGCGTGGCCGCGACGAGCGTCGTGTCGGCCTCCAGCTCGCGGATCCTCCGCTTTACGCGCTTGCGCGTCTCGCGCAGCTCGTGCTCCAGCTTGCCCAGCTCGCTGGCCCGGTGGCGGACCAGCTCCAGCTGGCGGTCGAGGTGCCCGAGCGCCTCGTCCAGCAGCTCCCGGCGGCGCGCCGGCTTGACGTCCTCGCGCTGCAGCTGCGCACGCACCTCGGCGCGCGCGTCCTCTGCCGTCAGCAGCGTCTTCAGCTCATCCAGCGACACACCGAGCAGGTGCTTCAGGCGCATCACCTCGCGCAGCCGCTCGACCTCCTCGTGTGTGTACACGCGATGGCGGCCCGACGGCCGCGCAGGAGCCTCCGGGAGCAGCCCGATCTCCTCGTAGTAGCGAATCGTCCGCGGCGTAGTCCCCACCAGTCGAGCGACGTCGCCGATCCTCAGGCTCTCGCATGGGTCGGCCGAGGCAGCCGTGTCGGGTAGTGCGCTGATCATCGGGTCGCTCACCGCGAGCTCGCGTGAAGCGGGGACGGAGATGGGGATGGGGTGGGGGAGGGCGATGGGGTGGAAGGGGGAGAGTCGTTCGACAGGAGGTCCGGGTGCGCCTGTTCGGCGCTCGCGTGACTCGGGCGCAGCAAGCACACGAACACGCCGATGAACGAAATGCCTGCCAGCACCCACAGGGCGGTGTGCATGTTGGCGATGAACGGCGCGAGCTTCTCCGGGGAGAGCCCCTTGCGGACGCCGGAGAAGATCGCGAACAGCGTCGCTTTGGGGATCGCCGAGGTCACGATCGCCAGCACGAACGCGATCGACAGGACCGCGCCCGTGTTCTGCAGCAGTGTCCTCGCACCGGCAGCGATGCCGCGCCGGTCGGCTGGCACGACGCCCATCATCGCAGCTGTGTTCGGGCTATTGAACATGCCGGAGCCGACGCCGACCAGTGCTAGCCACAGGGCGCTCTGCCAGTACGGGCTGCCGACCTGAAGCGTGGTCATCCCGGCCAGTCCCACCGCGCTGACGAGCATCCCGAGCGCGGCCAGCGTGCGCGAGCCGTGGCGGTCGGCGTAGATCCCCGCGAGCGGCGAGGCGATCAGCATCCCCAGCGCGAGTGGGATCAGCTTGATCCCGGCGGTGATCGGCGTGTTGCTCTGCGCACCCTGGAAGTAGAAGACGAACAGGAACATCAGCGCGAAGCGCGCCAGCCCATTGATGAACGCGGCCGCGCTGGCCGCAGCGAACAGGCGGTTGTTGAAGATCCGCAGGTCGAGCATCGGCGCGCGCGAGCGTTTCTCGATCGCCACCCAAAGCGGCAGCAGCACGACTGCACTGGCTAGGCCAGCGACCACGACCGGATCATTCCAGCCGCTCAGCCCGCCCTTCGAGACGCCGAGCACGAGCCCGGTCAACCCGACGACGAACGTACACGTGCCGAGCACGTCATAGCCACGAACGGAGTCGGGCTTGGCCAGCTCGCGCAGGATCAGCGCGCCCCACGCCGCACCGGCCAGCGCGAACGGCACGTTGAACCAGAACACCCAGTGCCATGAGATAGCCACCAATGCGCCGCCGAGCACCGGGCCGAGCACCAGCCCGATCGCCGCGACCATCGTGTTCGCGCCCATCGCCAAGCCGAGTTCCTCCTTCGGGAACGCGTCGGTCACGAGCGCGGCGGCGTTCGCGAACAGGAACGCCGAGCCGATCCCCTGCAGCACCCGCCAGAAGATCAGAACCGTCGCGTCCGGGGAGAAGCCGGCGCCGAGCGACGCGAGCGCGAACACAAGGAAGCCGCCGACATACGCGCGCTTGCGCCCGAACAGGTCGCTCAGCCGCCCTGCCGTCAGCACCAGCACGGTGGCCGCGATCAGATACGCGAGAATCACCCATACGAGCGCCAGCAGGCTCGCGTGCAGCGAGCGCTCGAGGTCCGGCAGCGCGATGATCAGCGTCCCCGAGTTGGTCGCCGCCAGCAGCATCCCAAGGCTCGTGCACGACAGCGCCCACCACTTGTAGTCGGCGTGACCGGCTGCCACCCCGAGGCGCGACGGGCGGGTCCGCGGTGAAGCGTCCTGCGACGGCGTCGTGGTGATCAACTTAGCTTCGTACCGACCTTCTTTATCAAGAAATTGACGTGAACGTAAAGATCACGATAACAGGACAACAGGCGACGGCCGACACCGGCCACGAGAGCCGGGCGCTGGTGCTAAAACGTGGGTATGTCCACAAATGAGCCGAAGGTCGTGAAGTCAGAAGAGCAATGGCGCGATGAGCTCACCCCGGAGCAGTACGACGTGCTGCGCAAGGCCGGCACCGAGCCGCCGTTCACCGGCGAGTACGTCTACAACAAGGACTCCGGCGACTACCGCTGCGCCGCCTGCGGGGCGACGCTGTTCAGCGCCGACACGAAGTTCGATTCGGGCACCGGCTGGCCCAGCTTCACCGAGCCGGCGATCGCCGAGGCGGTTGAACTGCGTCCTGATAACGGCCTGTTCATGAAGCGCACCGAGGTCGTCTGCCGGGACTGCGGAGGGCATCTCGGACACGTCTTCGACGACGGGCCCGGCCCGGACGGGCAGCGCTACTGCATCAACTCGGCGGCGCTCCAGTTCATGCCCGAGGACGACGCCTCCGAGGACGTCTCCTCGAGCTGACGGGCCGGTCGCGTGCGCTGAGCGCCGCCGTCTGGGATCGCGCCTCTAGTAGCCTGAGGCGGCATGGTGATGCAGGAACAGTCGCGCCGGCTGTCTGAGCCACTGCACTGGGGCAGGCGCGAGAAGAGCGCGATCGGCGCGCTGATCGTGTGCGTGCTGCTGGCGGCGATCGCGCTGGGAGTCCACACGATCAAAACGCACAACGGCGCCGAAGCGTCCAACTGCATCCGCGTGACGTTCGCGAGCACGCTCGGCGGTGCCGACCTCCATGGCTGCGGCGCGCAGGCCCAGCGGATCTGCGCATCGGGGCAGTTCCGCAGTATCACGCATGAACTGCAGGCTGCCTGCGAGCACGCGGGCTACGCCTTCCGTGCACCCAGCCAGGGCTGACTTTAGCCCGCCGGCGGGCTTCTAGACAAATGTCGAAACGGCCAGCGCAAGAGTTGGCCAGGATGGCCCTACCAGCATTCGTGCTGTGCGGATTTCATACCCGGACTGTCATTGGTGCGCGGTGACCGCTCTCGTGGGGTCGGCGTCGTCCCATCCTCAAACGTAGGAAATGGAGGCCCATGTCCTGGCTGGCATATCCAAGTTGGCTTAACGCAGGTGACAACGCGTGGCAGATGACCGCTGCGACCTTCGTCGGGCTGATGAGCCTGCCGGGCCTGGCGGTCCTGTACGGCGGCGTCATGCAGAAGCGCTGGTCGGTCAACAGCATGATGCTCACGTTCGTTGCGTTCTCGCTCGTACTCATCGCCTGGGTGGGATGGGGATTCAAGATGGGCTTCGGCACGCCGATCGGCAGCGGCCACGGCTTCCTGGATTCCTTCTGGGGCAAGTCGGGCACCGTGCTCTCGCAGGGGGCCGAGGAGGGCCAGGCGATCATCCCGTCGATCACCGAAGGCCCGCCGTTCCACTTCCCCGAGGCGTCGCTCGTGTACTTCCAGTTCGTGTTCGCAGCGATCACGCCGATCCTGATGCTGGGGTCCGTGCTCGGGCGCGTCAGCTTCAAGGCATGGATCCCGTTCGTGCTGCTGTGGATCACGTTCGTCTACACGGTCAACGCGTTCCTGATCTGGGGCGGTGGATACTTCGCCTTCCACGGCGCGCTTGACTACTCCGGTGGTTACGTGATCCATCTCGCCGCCGGCATCTCCGGCTTCGTGGCCGCGGCGGTGATCGGTCCGAGATTGCAGCGAGATCGCGAGATCGACGCCCCGAACAACCTACTGATGGTCGCCGCGGGTGCCGGTCTGCTGTGGCTCGGCTGGAACGGCTTCAACGGCGGGGATTCCTACTACGCGGGCGCCAACGCCTCGCTGGCGGTGCTCAACACGAATATCTGCACCGCCGTCGCGATGCTCGTGTGGATCGCATGGGACTACATCTTCCGCGACAAGCCGTCACTGATCGGCTCTGTCAACGGGATGATCACGGGGTTGGTGGCGATCACGCCCTCGGCCGGGTTCATAACCGGCTGGTCGGCCATCGCGGTCGGGGTGATCGCATCGACGCTCGTGTGGATGTCGATCAGGTTTCTCAGCCGAGCCCCGGTGTTCCGAAGCGTGGACGACACGCTCGGGGTGATCTACACGCACGGCGTCGCTGGGCTCACCGGTGGTCTGCTCGTGGGTATATTCGCCAACTCGAAGGTCATCGAGTACATCGGTGTCGGGGGCGCGAGCAACCTGCCTGGCAAAGACGGCGTGATCCACGGCAGCTGGACGCTGTTGCGCTGGCAGGCCGAGGCCGGTGCGTGGGTGATCGTGTTCAGCGGAATCATGACGTTCATCCTGCTGAAGGTGGTCGGAATCTTCATGCCGCTTCGTCTGTCCGACGAGGAGTTGGAGATCGGCGATCACGCGATCCACGGCAACGAGGTCTACCCGTCGGACGTGCCGACGCTCGGCGGTCCCCACGCCCCCGCGTGGCAGCCCGGCGGTGCCACGCCCGCGGGCGCCGGAGCAGGCGCCTAGGAAAAGGGAAGCTCTAGGGCAGGGAAGCTCTAGGGCAGGGAAGCTCTTCCCCGGAGCGGGCGCGTCCTCCCCACGGACTCGCCCGCCTCGGGGTTGGGCACGATTCGCGGCCCCGCCTCGGCGGGGCCGCCGTCGTGTCCGGGTCCAGGGATCGGCTCGGGCGATCGGTCCCAGAAATCGGCCAGGGTGATCGCCGCGGCAGGTCAGCTGGCGATACGGGTCAGCTGGCGATGCCGACCGGGCATGACACCCCGGTGCCGCCGAGGCCGCAGTAGCCATCCGGGTTCTTGGCGAGGTACTGCTGGTGGTAGTCCTCGGCGTAGTAGAACCGGTGCGCCGGGTCGAGCTTCGCGATCTCGGTCGTGATCGTGCCGTGGCCGGCTGCCGAGAGCATCTGCTGGTAAGCGCTCAACGAAGCCTCCGCGGCCGCCTGCTGGGAGTCTCCGTCGCACAGGATCAGCGAGCGGTACTGGGTGCCGAGATCGTTGCCCTGGCGCATACCCTGAGTGGGGTCGTGCCCCTCCCAGAACAGCCTCAGCATCTCCCGATAGGTCGTCTTGGCCTCCTCGAACGCGACGAGCACAACCTCGGCGTGTCCGGTCTGCCCGCCGCAGACCTCCTGGTAGGTGGGGTTGGGCGTGATCCCGCCCGCGTAGCCGACCGCGGTCGTGTACACGCCGTCGGCTTCCCAGAAGATCCGCTCTGCGCCCCAGAAGCAGCCCATGCCGAAGATCGCGACCTGCACCCCCTCGGGAAACGGTCCCTCCAGCGGCGTTCCCAGAACCTCGTGGCGCTCCGGCACGGTGACCGCCTCGGCTCGGCCGGGCAGCGCGGATGCGGAGTCGACCATCTCACTGTGATCTCTACCGAACAGGCGCACACGCTCAGGCTAGCCGATCAGCGCCGGGAGCCGGCGGAGATTTCCCGCCAACTTCGCGCCAGCGGGTCGCAGGCGGGAGTTCCAGCCGCTGTAGAGTCCGGCGCGATGAGCACGAGGCGTGCCCGACGGTCGGCCAACGGTTCCAGGCTGGGGTCAACGGAGCTCCAATGAGCGGGTCTCCGGCGGTCGACTACGAGGTCACGGGTCGGGTGGCAAGGATCACGCTCGACCGGCCCGAGCGCGGCAACGGGATCACCGCCCGCCTGGTGCGCGAGCTGGCCGCGTGCGTCGAGCGTGCGGATCTCGATCCAGCGGTCCACGTGTTGGTGCTCGCGGGCAACGGACCGGGGTTCTGCGGCGGCTATGACCTGGTTGAGAGCGCAGAGGGCATGGGGGAGGCGATCGATGAGCATCAGCCGGGGGCGCCCGGCTCGCCACTCGATCCGGCTGTCATTGCCGCCAACCACGACTCGCGCGAGACGTGGGACCCGATGCTGGACTACGCGATGATGGGCCGCAATGTCCGCGGGTTCATGAGCCTGTTCGCCTGCGGCAAGCCGGTGGTCTGCAGGGTGCACGGCTTCTGCGTCGCCGGCGGCACCGACATGGCGTTGTGCTCGGATCTGCTCGTGATTGCCGAGGACGCGAAGATCGGCTACCCGCCGGCCCGTGTCTGGGGTTCGCCGACGACCGCGCTGTGGGCGCACCGCGTGGGCGCCCAGCGCGCCAAGCGACTGCTGTTCACGGGTGACTCGCTGTCCGGGATCGAGGCCGTCGAGTGGGGGCTGGCGATCGAGGCACACCCGGCGGCTGAGCTCGAGCAGCGCACCGAGATCCTGCTCGAGCGGATCGCACGTGTGCCGGTCAACCAGCTGATGATGATGAAGCTGCTGGTCAACCAGACACTGTATGCACAGGGGCTGCACGCCACGCAGGTGCTGGGCACGGTGTTCGACGGGATCACCCGCCACACGGCCGAGGGCTATGCCTTCCAACAGCGGGCCGCGCAGGCCGGATTCCGAGAGGCGGTACGCGAGCGCGACGAGCCGTTCGGGGACCTCGGACGCTCAACCTTCAAGGGCTAGCGCGCGTATGTAATGGTAGGGGTGTGGCAGTGATCCACGTCAGCCGTCCGCTTGGCCACGAGCTTCAGCGGGTTTTCCCAACGAGGCCGTTCCATGTGCGGTTCTGGGACGGCGGCGCGGTCGCGGCGACGATCAGCGAGGCACCGACGTTCTTCATCCGTCGACCAACCGCGCTCGCCCATTTCCTGTCCGCGCCAGGCACCCTCGGCCTGGGCCGGGCCTACGTCGACGGCTCGCTGGCGGTTGATGACCTCGACAGCGCGTTCCTTGTGGTCGACGATTGGGAGCCGCCGCCGCTCGGCGTATCCGATCGTATGCGTCTGGGGCTCGCGCTCGTCGCCGCAGCAGCCCCGGGTGGACTGCCCCGGCGTCCAGGCCTGGAGCTGATCCTGCGCGGGCAACTGCACAGCGCCGAGCGCGACGCGGCGGCCGTTCGCTACCACTACGACGTCGGCAACGAGTTCTTCTCGCTGTTCCTCGACGAGTCGATGACCTACAGCTGCGCGATCTTCTCCCGCGGCGCGCAGACACTCGCGGACGCGCAGCAGACCAAACTCGAGCTCGTTGCCGGCAAGCTGGGCCTCGAGCTCGGGATGCGTGTGCTGGACGTCGGCTGCGGCTGGGGCAGCTTCGCGATCCACGCAGCGCGCGAGCACGGTGTCGAGGTACTCGGGATCACCCTGTCCGAGCCGCAGGCGGACCTGGCGCGCAAGCGCGTCGCGGAAGCGGGGGTGCAGGAGCAGGTGGAGATCCGTGTTGCCGACTATCGGCGTCTGCCGAGCGGCTCGTTCGACGCAATCGCCAGCATCGGCATGTCCGAGCACGTCGGCGACAACCAGGTCGACGTGTACGCCCGCTCGCTGTTCGGACTGCTGCGCCCAGGCGGCGTGCTGCTGAACCACGCGATCGCCGCACTCGATCCGGGCGCCGATCCGCACGAGGACCTGTTCTCGACCCGCTATGTGTTCCCCGACGGCGAGCCGCTGCCGCTCTCCCGCGTACAGCTCGCGCTCGAGCGCGCCGGCTTCCACAGCGAGCACGTCGAGGGCTTCCGCGAGGACTATGCCGAGACGCTGCGCCACTGGGCTAAACGGCTCGATGACCACATCGAACAGGCCGAGATGCTCGCCGGGATCGAGCGCACGCGCGTGTGGCGGCTGTATCTGCGGGCCGCCGGACACGGCTTCTCGACTGGGCTCACCGCCGTCTATCAAGTGCGGGCACGACGGCCGCTGTGATCTCCGGCCCGCGTGTGCGGCACGCGGGGGTGCGGCGACAGCAGGGGATTGCTGGACGCGCGACCGCCGCTGGGGTTAGAATGGCCGAACCTCGCGGATGTAGCTCAGCTGGCTAGAGCGTCGCCTTGCCATGGCGAAGGTCGAGGGTTCGAATCCCTTCATCCGCTTCCTGTTGTTGCCCACCGCACGATCGCCCGCACGGCGCTCGGGAGACCAGGGTGTGAAGTCCTCAGACGCTCTCTCCGCCGGCCGCGAGCAGGCGCCGGGCATGCCCGGCGACGGCCGCCGGGACGCCGTTGAGTGGGGGCGGCGAGGCGATGTCCGTCGGCTCGACCGGCGGCTCGGGCGGCGCGGTCTTACCCCAGTTCTGCAGGAACTCTTCCGCGGCGCCCGCGGTAAGCGGCCGCGCGAACAGGAAGCCCTGGCCACTGTCGCAGTCCTCCTCGCGCAGCAGCGTGAGCTGATCCTCGAGCTCGATGCCCTCGGCGAGCGTCTCGATCGACAGCGCCTTGCCAAGCTGCACGAGTGTGCGCAGAAGGGTCTCGCCTTCAGGGTTCTCGGCCAGCTGAGAGATGAACGAGCGGTCGATCTTGAGCGCGTCCACGGGGAAACGCTGCAGATGTGCCAACGACGAGTAACCGGTACCGAAGTCGTCGATTGCGATGCGAACACCCAAGTCCTTGATCGCACCCAGCCGGCGGGCGGTCTCCTCGGGATTGCGCATTAGCGTCGTCTCGGTGATCTCGAGCGTCAGCGCGTCGGGCTCGATGTCGCTGTGTGAGATCGCCTCACGAACATCGGTGATGAACTGATCGGTCTCGAGCTGGCGTGCGGAGACGTTGACGGCCATCCCCACGGGGTGCCCGGCGTCCCGCCAGAAGACGGCCTGCCTGCAGGCCTCCTCGAGCACCCACTTTCCGACCTCCACGATCAGCCCGGTCTCCTCGAGCAGCGGAATGAAGTCGTTGGGTTGCACGACGCCTTGCGAGTGGCGCTTCCAGCGCAGCAGCGTCTCCACACCGGTCGGGACCAAGCCGCGCAGGTCGAACGTCGGTTGGTAGAGCAGGAAGAACTCATCGCGCTCGAGCGCGCCGCGCAGGTCCATCTCGAGTTCCATGCGGTTCTGGACGACGTCGTGCATGTCCGACTGGAACATCACGAGCCGGTTCTTGCCGTCCTTGGCACGGTGCATCGCGATATCGGCATCGCGCAGGAAGTCCTCGACCGAAGTTCGCTCGCCGGTCGCGACACCGATGCTGGCCGTCACGGTCAACTCGCCGTGCTCGCCGTCGGCGAGCGTAAACGGCGCCTTCAGAGCTTCCATCAGCCGCTCGGCGATCAGCTCGGCGCCGGCACCTGCGGTGACCTCTTCGGCGAGCACGACGAACTCGTCGCCACCGATGCGCCCGAGTGCGTCGACGTCACGCACGACGCCATCGAGCCGTGCGGCGATTGCCCGCAACAGCTCGTCACCGGCTGCGTGTCCGAGTGTGTCGTTGATGCTCGTGAAGTTGTCGAGGTCGATCAGCAGTGCAGCCACGGGAATCTGCTGGCGGCGAGCACGTCCGAGCATCTGCTCTCCGCGGTCGAGGATCAACGTCCGGTTGGGAAGCCCGGTAAGCGGGTCGTGGGTCGCCATGAACGCGAGCTCCTCCTGCCGTCGCGTGAGCTCCTCGGCGGTGCGCGAGCGCTCGCGCTCGAAGACCTCACACATCCGCACAAGTGTCACGTCCAGCGTTCGTTGTGCCATCCACATCGCCTTCGTGAGCGCGGTGGCGGAGATCCGTTGCGCGGAGGCGCTCGTGCGAAGCACCTCGTGTACCGCATCGCGCCAGCGCAGGCAGCGCTTGGTGACCTCGTTCAGCGGGGCCGCACCCGCCGCGGCGACGTGACCGAACACGTTCCATGCGTCACGGCCGGCGTCCATCCCGGCCCGCGGGTCGGCTCCTTCCATCCACTGTGCAACGAACACAGTCGAGATCTCGCCGATGCGCTCGAAGTTCTCCTGGTCGACATTGTTGAGACCGAAGCCCGCGGCCTCGTTCAGGCTCGCCATGATCTCAACCACATCGGCGGTGCGCGCTTTGAGCGCCTCGCCGAGGCGTCGTATCTCGCGATCGATCTCCTCCGGGCCGGAGCGGCGTTTCACGGGCAGGTCCATCTTCCCTCCCGGGCAATGAGCTGATCCATCATCTCAGGCCAAGGCGTCGGCGAAACCGCCTGTTTGCTTGAGGCGCGACGGGATGAATAGACGACTGGCCTCAGCCATATGGAGTACATATATGCGCTGCAAATGGCCCGTTTGTGCCGACAGTCGACGATCAGTGGCAGCGCGCTAGAGGGGCGCTAGAGGGACGCTCGTGCTGAGTGGGTCTCGGGGCACATAGCGTCCACCGTCGCCGCGCACGAGCAGACCCATCAGCTCCAGCTCGCTGAGGCTCAAGAGCGCCTCCTCCCAGTTCCCACCTACGCGCGCAAGTTTGTCGGGGGTATCGCACCCCATCCCGACGCGTTCGAGCGTCGTACGTAGGCGCACGTCGAGTCCGGTCGGCGCCCTGGCTTCGGCGGGTCGTCCGGCTGTCGTATCTGTGGGCAGCAGCTGTGCGCTGTCTGTGTGCAGCAGGTCGAGAACGTCGTGTGCGGTGCGCACCAGGCTGGCGCCGTCGATCAGCAGGCCGTGCGTGCCGCGCGAGAGGGGAGAGGTTACGCGGCCCGGGACCGCTGCCACTCTACGACCGAGACCCTGCGCGATACGCGCACCCGCCAGGTCAGCGGTCGTCTCGTCGGCCTCGACCACTACGGTCAGCTCGGCCAGCCCCACGACGGTACGCTCGCTCGCCAGCTGGCCCCAGCGCCGGCCGCCGCAATCCCACGGCAGCTCGGATACCGCACAGCCGTCCCGCGGCAGCCGTTCATACAGCGAGAGCCTGCCGGCCGGGCACGCGACACCGAGCCCGCCGCCCATCACAGCGATGCTCGCGCCGCGCGTATCGAGACAGCCAGCATGGGCGGCGTGTCCGATCCCGTCTGTCAAGCTCGCCGCAACGCTCACGCCGCTCGCGGCAAGCCCCCGAGCGAGGCTCCTGGCCATCGCCATCCCGTAGTCGCTGGCGGTCCTTGTGCCGAGGATCGCAACGACTGGTGCCGAGGTCAACGCAGCGAATCGATCCGCACTTCCGAGGACTTCGAGCATGTGCGGAGCCGCCGGACTGCTGAGGGCACTCGGGTAGTCGCGATCGTGCTTGCAGATCGCCTGCGCATGCGGATTACCTACAGGCTCGACCGGGTCGAAGCGCTCGTAGCGGACTCTGAGCTCGGCGGTGCGCCTTCCGGCGACCGCTTCTAGCAACTCGGGGTCGGGCAGCGCCAACAGGTCCAGCAGTCGCCCGCGGTCGCGCGCGCAGAACTCGAGTGGTCCGCTCAGAGCCGACAGCAACCACGCCCGGCGCATGCATTGCCGGCACGCTCGCTTCGCTTGCCAGCCGCGCGAGGTCGAGCTCATGCCGTGCGAGGTCGAGCTCATGCCGCGCGGGTCGACGCGAGCCGCGCATCCGTGCGCATCGCGATCGCGGCACCGAGGTCGTGGGCGCTGACCCGCTCGCGTGCGCTCAGATCGGCGATCGTCCGTGCCACGCGCAGTACGCGATGCTCGCCGCGAGCGCTCAGCATCCCTGCCCGGCGCGCGGCTAGCATCATCTCCTCGCCGCGTGCGTCCAGCCGCACGTGTGCGCGCAGCATGCGGGCGTCCATGTGCGCATTTACGCTGACGCCGTCCGGCGCGAGCCGCGCGGCCTGGCGCTCGCGGGCGTGTGCCACCCGTCCACGGGCATGCTCGGAGCTGACTGACGTTTCCTCTGGGTTGCGGGTGCGCTCGTTCTGCAGGTCGGCGTGCAGGTCGATGCGGTCGAGCAGTGGTCCGCTCAGCCGGCGCCGGTGGCGGGCCATCTCGGCTTCGCTGCACTGACAGCGCTCGCCGTCACCCGCATATCCGCAAGGGCACGGGTTGGTGGCTGCGAGCAGCATGAACCTCGCCGGGTAGACGGCCGAGTGGCGAGCCCGGGCGATCGCTATACGCCCGTCCTCCAGTGGTTGACGTAGCGCCTCGAGCGTCGACCGCGAGAACTCCGAGAGCTCATCGAGGAACAACACGCCGCTGTGAGCGAGCACGACCTCCCCGATACAGCCACGGCCAGCACCGCCGATCATGCCGGCCGCGGTGATCGAATGGTGTGGTGCACGGAACGGCCGGCGCTCGGCAAGCCGCTCGACGCGGGAGCCGATCAGGCTATGCAGACGGGTCACCTCGACCGCCTCGTCTCTGTTGAGCGGCGGCAGGATCGAGGGCAGACGCTGGGCGAGCATCGTCTTGCCGGTGCCCGGCGGGCCGCTCAGGAGGGCGTTGTGGGCGCCCGCGGCGGCGATCACGATCGCCTCGATCGCATGTCGTTGGCCTTTCACATCGCTCAGATCTGGGCCTTCCAGATGCCCCGAGCTCGAGCGTCGGGTTCGCGGCTGCGGACGATCTTCGAGGCGGGCGCCAGGGAGATCGTCGCCTGGACCGCCACTGAGCACTCGTACTGCGCTGCGAAGGTGCTCGACGACGGTGACCCGCAGGCCATCGATCAAGCGAGCCTCGTGGGCGCGTGCGCCGGCGATCGCGAGTCCTCCCAAGCCAGCTCTCATCGTCGCCTGCGCGATCGCGAGCGTTCCGCGCGAGGGTCTGACGGCGCCGTCGAGGGCGAGCTCACCGAACAGTGCGATGCGCTCGAGCTCATCGGCCGGAACCTGTCCGCTGGCCGCCAGGACCGCGCAGGCAAGTGCCAGATCGAGTCCGGGACCAGCCTTGGGCACGTCGCCGGGTGCGAGGTTCGCGGTCATGCGCCGCGCCGGGAACTCGTACCCCGAGTTCAGGATCGCTGCCTTGACGCGCTCGCGCGCCTCGCGCACCGCGGTGTCTGCGAGGCCGACGATCGCAAACGCCGGCAGCCCGGGTCTGACGTCGACCTCGACGGTGACGCGCCTGGTATGCAGCCCCTCGATAGTGAACGTGTGCGCGCGTGCAAGCACGGCCACGCCTCCTCTCGCCGATGTCTGTAACGGAGCAGGCGAGGCTATGGGGCGCTTGGGATGGGACGCTCGCAGGAGTTGTTCACCCCCGCACATGTGCGGGGGTGCCGGCAGGCGCATGCGCCTGCCGGAGACGCGCCGCATGCGGCGCGTCCGCAGGGCCGCATGCGGCCCTGCACGGGGGCGTGCACTGCACGCCCCCGCTTCACACGTCCAACGTGCGCCTAGAGTCCGTCTGGGTGGCGGGCGACGAAGCCTGCCGTGGAGGTCATGCTGTCCGACCAGCGCGTCCCGGACTCGGACAGCGCGACCGTGTCGAAGCGCCTGCCGTCGATCACCATGAACGCGTGCTCGGAGTTGGCGTAGATCGTGATGTACCTGCCCGGACCGGATTCGCCATAGGACTCGAGGCCAGTCGAGTCCTCGGGTGAGCTGAGCAGCCCGCCGCCGTGCAGCGCGTAGGAGACCGAGCCGGAGCAGTCATAGCCGTCGGAGATGAACGAGCCGTGGCCGCCTCCCCACACGTACGGCCGCGTGGCTATTTCATCGGCGGCCGCGATCACTCTCGCGACGGCACCTTCGCCCCCGCCCGCCGTGCTGCTCGATCCGCCCCCGGACTGTGCGCCGGCACGCGCCGAGGCAGGCGGGGTGAGCGTGCCCTCGGACTTCAGGCCGAGCACCGACCAGGTGGCCGGGCCGACGACGCCGTCGGTCGTGAGGCCGTGACGGGCCTGCAGACGCTCCACCGCGGCCTCCGTGGTCGGACCGAATTCGCCATCGGGCGTGAGCTTGAGTGCTTTCTGCAGCCGTGCGACGGCGCTCGCGCTGCCTTCGCCTTCTTCTTCGCCCGCAGCCGGTTCTTCTGTCACATCGGCGGTCGTGGCGGTGGCGTGGTGATGGTGGTGGTGGGCTTTCGGCAACGCCGAGGCTGGGGGGGTGAGCGTTTCCTGCTCGTGTACGTCGATCACGTGCCAGGTGGCCGGTCCGACGACACCGTCGACGGTCAGGCCATGACGCGCCTGCAGACGACGAACGGCCGCCTCGGTCTGAGGTCCGAAGTCGCCGTCCGCGGTCAGGCGAAGCGCGCTCTGCAGCCGCTTTACGGCGTCATCGGCGCTCTTTTCCGGGGCTTGCATTTCCGCTGCCGGTTCCGCGGAAGCGTCTGTGCCGTTGGCTGTGGAGGCGGCGGTCGAGATGTGGGCGACGTCCTGGGCAGAGCCTGCGGTGGAGCTGCTCGTCGACGAGGGTGCGACGGTGCCGCCCTGCTGCGAGGTCGACGCGCCTGGCATCACGACGCTGACGTCCGCGGTGAACGCCGTGCTCGAGCCGCTACGCAGCGCGGCTCCGGTGAGCGCACCGACTACGCCGTCAACCGCGAGGCCACGGCTGGCCTGGAACTTGCGCACGGCTTCTTCGGTTTCCGGGCCGAACACGCCGTCGACTTTGATGCTGCCAAGTGCCTGCTGGAGAAGCTGCACCTGCCGGCCTTCGCTGCCGGAGCTGAGCACGATCACGTGTTCTGTCGTCGTCGGCGGTTCGGGGTTGGGCGTCGAGCTCGCGATCTGGCCGCTGGCGAGGCTGGCGGTCGGTCCGACCGTGAGCGCGGCGAGTGCGCCGAGCGAGACGCGCTTGGCGCGCGAGGTCGTGGGGGAGAAGCGCAGCTCGGCGGCACGGCGTCGTGCACGTGAGCGGCCGAGCGACAGCTGCCACGGCTCGACTTCGGCGAGGTCGCGGTCCCGGCGCGTGCCGATCAGCGCAGTCAACGACGAGTTGGCGTGGGCGTCGCGGCGTGCTCCTCCGCGGGTGGCCCGGCTACGACGTGCACGGGAGCGCTCATAGGAGGCGTTCCAATGCTCGAGAACTGCAAGATCACGCGGGTAACCCGACATGCGCGGCGTCCTTTCTTCAATCCTTTTCCGGGCGCCTACGGGGTTAGCTGTCGGGCTCGCGTAAAAGGATTTACGCTACGCCACACGTTGTGGCGATTCGCCCCCGCAGTCTCTCGACTGCATTTGGGTCCCCCGCTCCTCCACCCCATGGGGTCGAGGACTCGGCACGACGGGCGGCAACCTAACAGAAATCCCTGCAAGATGCATCCCTGAAGCAGGAGTGCATGGTTTATTGCCGACGGAACCGGGCACGCGCGAGGACGCGCGCTGATAAGTTCGCTGTCGATGCGCAAGCGCGGACTCGACCCCCGACTGCTGCTCTCGTTGCTCGTGCTGGTGGTCGTTGCCGGCGGCGTGGCGCTGCTCGCGATCGGCGGCTCCTCGGGGCTCACAGCGGACACGCGGATGCCGCCCGCGCGGGTCTCGATGCCCAGGCGCAGCTGTCGCCACCGGGGCAGGCGCCGCCGCTGGCGCTGCACAACTACCTCGGCCAGCCCGTGAACCTGGCCTCCTACAAGGGCAAGGCCGTGCTGGTTACGTTTCTGTACACGAACTGTCCGGATGTGTGTCCGCTGATCACGTCCAACCTGCGTGTAGCGTTGAATCTGATGGGACCGGCGGCGGCCTCGAAAGTGCAGATCATCGCGGTGTCGGTAGACCCTCACGGCGATACGCCGAAGGCTGTAGGGACGTTTCTCGCGCGCCACGAGATGACCGGCCGGATGCAGTACCTGATCGGCTCAGCACACGAACTGGCGCAGGTATGGAAGGCGTGGGGCGTGGGCTCCGAACGTGACGCCCAGCAGCCCCAGTTCATCAACCATTCGGGGCTCATCTACGGGATCACCGGGTCAGGCCAGCGGCTGGCGGTGTACGCGTCCAGCTTCCAGCCCTCGGAAATCGCGCACGACGTTCCCCTCCTGGCAGTTCGCTGATCGACCGGCGATGCCTCGGCGGCGAGTGCTCGGCTGGACACTGGTGGCGACCGCCGTGATCGCGGTGCTGGCGGTGTTCGGGCTGGCCTCGCACTCCTCGAGCGCGCGGCGCGCTCCGGCGCTCCCTCGTGAACAGCTGGCAGGGCAACCCCAGACCTTGGCGAGCTTGCTGGCGGGCGCTCGGGGGCGTCCCGTTGCGGTTGTGTTCTGGGCGAGCTGGTGCGGGCCGTGCAGCCACGAGGCGCCGGCGATCGAGCGCTTCTCGCAAACGGCCGCCGGTCGCGGGCGGATCGTCGGCGTGGACTGGAGCGACGCGCTGTCCGGCGCGCGCTCGTTCATCCGCCGCTACTCATGGAGCTTCCCGAACGTGCGCGACGCCGAAGGGACAGTCGGCAACGCCTACCGTCTGCCCAGTCTGCCGACGACGTTCGTCATCGACGGCAGCGGGCGCATCCGCGTGGTCTTGCGTGGTCCACAGAGCGAACGCTCGCTACACGCGGCACTCGACGGCGTGGAACATAGCTGAGCATTGCTGCGCGGTCACTGCTCGAGGCTTGCCTCATTGGTCAGGTCTTCTGAACGCAGGACGAACGCGGCAGCCGAGACGCCGAGGCCTTCCGCGAGCACGAGCAGCAACCCGTAGTCCGGATCCAGTGTTCCGGCTTCGAGTGCACGGATGCGCGTAGGCGCCACGCCGGTCGTCTGCGCGAGCCCTCGCACGCTCATGCCGTGCTCTTCGCGTACCTGCTGGAATGCTCGGCCGAAACATCGCAGGCTTCGCTGGATGGGCTCAGAAACGGAAAAGCTCCCAAATTGGGTTGAAGACTGTTGTCCGCAACGATGATAGCCAATATATGCCCTATCCTTATCCTGGCGGGATGAGTAAACCTCTCGCTCATGCCACCTAAACCTGGATCCACCGATTCACTGTGTGGGTTGGGGGAGGCCGCTCGGATTGGTGGTTGATCGTCGTGGGCGGTGGTGTGTGGGCGGGGTGATGCGCCTGGCCGGTCGCGAGGAGGGGTGTTGGCAGCGTTTGCGGGCACGCCAAGCGGGGCGGAGGGCCTGCTTGTCCTCGAGGAGCCCGCCGGTCGGGTGTCAGGCGGCGGGGAGCGCTCGGATCCGGTTGAGCGCGTCGAGGTAGTCGCCGTGCCAGGGCCAGCGGGCGGGGAGGTGCAGCGTCCAGGAGCGCCCGTGGCGGGTGAGGCGTCCGGCGACTTGCAGCAGCCGGCGGCGCAGGGTCTTGGCGGCGCGGATGGTGCTGTCGGGCAGCCCGATCAGCTGTGTCCATCGGAGGAGGTTATGCGCGAGCGCGCCGAGCACGGTCCACGCGCCGTTGGCGTTGAACTCGCCGGAGGGGAAGTGCGCGAGCGCCTGGTCTTTGAGGTCGGCGATGACCTGCTCCACGACGGCGTGATCGCGATGCTCGGCCTCCACGACATCGAGCTCCTCGGTGCGGTTGGTAATGAACGCGAAGTGCCTCCAGTCGGGCCACAGCTCAGCCTGCGCGCCGACCAGCCGGGTTCGGCGGACGATCAGGCGCCGCCCGCCGTAGACGGTCTCGGTGATCTGGGCCTCACCGTCCTTGGGGTACTCAGCGACCGTCTGCCATGCCTCGGGTCCGATCGACTCGATGGCCTCACGGATCCCTTTCTGCATCCGCACGCCGATCGAGTACTGCCAGCCGGCCCGCTCGAGGCGGCAGAACACTTTGGTGCTCCAGAACCCCGAGTCGGCCCTGAGCAGCTTGACGCCGTCTGCGCCGGCGCGGTTCACGCGAGCGATCAGCTCCTCAGTGAAGCGCAGCATCCCCTTCTGCGTGTTCGCCGACCCCTTGCGCAGCCGGATATGAAGCACCTCCCTGGTGTCCGCGCGGGTGGCGAGGATCGGGTGATAGCCAAGCAGGCTTGTGTAGCCGTAGGCGGCGCCCTGCTTCAGGCGGCCGCACACCTCACCGACGAAGCTGTCCACGTCGACCACGAGCCGGTTCTTGCCGGGCCCGGCACCGGCCCGCCACGCCCTCACGAGGGCCTCCCCGAGCAGCGCATCGAGCTGGCGCACGTGCCCGAACGTGAACGCGCGCAAGAACGTCCCAAGCGTCGACGGCGCCGGGATCCAGCCGCCGAGTAGCCGCCGAGTGCGCCCGGCCCGCAACGCATCGCAGTCATCGATGCTGTCCGCGCCGAGCACCATCGCGAATAGGAGCGCCATCACCTTGCGCCCGGCGTTCGCCGCCCCCGGCCGATCCCCGCGCAACCGCACCAGACGACCCGCCGAGGCCTCGATCCCCAACCGGCCGGCAAGAGCCGCGACGAGCGCCACCCCAGCGCCCTGCACGGCCCGCTCATCGTCGAACTCGACCCGCAGACCATCCAGTCCGACCGTCCCGTCATCGTGCACCATGAAGGTGACCTCCTGAACGAGGGCCGCGGCTGGCCTAAACAGCCGCTACAAAGCCCTTTTCAGGAGGTCATCCTCCGTTCACCACCGGACAGAAACGGTGGATCCAGGCTAAACGGAAGTCCACGCCGCGCAGCCCCGACTATGCGGCGCTGGGTCATGCGATAGAAGTGCTGATAGCCGAAAACCCCGACATTGACAAGGACACGGTGTCCAGGGATTCGGATTTGGACATCAAGCAGATCAATGCGCTCATCCGAGGCACGAGCAATCCGCAACTCAGCACTTTGCTCCGGCTCGCCAACGGTCTGCACGTTCGTCTGAGCGTCGTGCTTACGAAGGCGGACGAGCTGAAAGATAAGCGCTCTAAGCGCTCCTGATTGCTTGGTTATGTTCACGCTTTTGGCTAGGTGCATTCGGTAACCTCTGCCGCTGCTCGAGTCTTTATCGGTTGCCACCTGGGCGGATTCGTATGCGAACAGATGTTCGTACCCTATGCGGCGCTGCGGACATCTCTGGTCCGGTGCTGTTGCCGTTCGAGGCTGCGCTCGGGACGTTGTCGGACGCGAGGTCGACGAGGAGTTGACTAGCGGTCGGTCGCTACGACCCGTCTTGGCCTTGGTAAGGATCCCCGGCGGCGCCGTTCGGCGCCTGTGCCTCCAAGATCTTCTTGACCTCGCCCAGCGCCTCGCGTTGTTGCTCGCTGACAGCCGGGAAGCGCGGGTCGATCTCCATCAGCGTGTGCACAAGCACCGCTGCCACCGCGATCCGCGCAAACCACTTGCGGTCCGCGGGGATCACCCACCACGGCGCCCACTCGGTGCTCGTCTGCGACAGCGTGTCGGAGAATGCCGTCTGGTAGCGGTCCCAGAGCGCCCTCTCGGCGACGTCGGCCTCGGAGAACTTCCAGTTGTGATCAGGAAGATCGATTCTGCGCAGCAACCGGGCGCGCTGCTCCTCCTTCGATAGGTTCAAGAACAGCTTCACGATCTTGAACCCGTTGTCGGTCAGGTAGCGCTCCCAGTCATTGATCTCGCGATAGCGCCGCTTGAAGAGGTCTCCTTCTCGTGCTTGGCCGGGGAGCTTTTGCCGCACGAGTGCCTCTGGATGCACACGCACCACGAGCACCTCCTCGTAGTGCGAGCGATTGAAAATGCCAATCCGACCGCGCGACGGCAGGCGTCGCGCGTAGCGCCAAAGGTAGTCGTGCTCGAGATCCTCGGAGGATGGGACCTTGAAGCTGTGCACGGTGACTCCCTGAGGGTTCACACCGCTCATCACGTGGCGGATCGTCCCGTCCTTACCGGCGGCGTCGAGCGCTTGCAGGATAACCAGCACGCCCCACGTGTCCTGCGCTGCCAAGCGGGCCTGGTACTCGCTCAGCAGCTGGACTCCCTCTTCGAGCAGCGCGACTCCTTCGCGCTTCTTGTTGATCCCGCCCTTGAACGCAGGGTCAAAGTCCTTGGCGAGCTTCACGGTCATTCCGGGCGACACACGGAATGGCTCGATGAAGCTCGCCAGGCGCCTCTGACGCTTGCCCGCTAGACCTGCCGCCATCGTGTCACCTTTGTACGGGTCGTTCCCTACGGACGCTGCGCCGACACATTCCGCTTGATCCTAACGATGGGACCCATCGTTGGAGCACATTCTGGTGGCAGCTTCGCCCGCCTGCCGACCTCGCAGATCTCTGTCCCGGCATCAGCCAAAGCCCATTGTTTCGATGGGCTCCAGCGACCCCTTCGTCGGCCGCCTCCTGTTAGCGCCTCTGCGGGGTTGCGAGCGCATCCGCGGGATGACGCCGCGTCGGGTGTCTGGGAAGATGGTTGACCGTGCACGGCTCCCGCCACGTCCGGTCGAGGTCTGGCCGCCCGGCCGCCATGGTGGCCACGGGTTGCTGCGGTCGGGGCGCTCCTCGCGCCGGTCGCGCCGCCGGGAGTGGCTGTCGGTAAATGAGCCACTCGGCCACACGGTTGGTGCTCGGCTTTCTCGCCTTCGTGCTCATAGGCTGGGGGGCTGGGGAGCTGTGGCTGTCGACCGTCGGTTCGGCCGACCTGAATGCGGCAGGTGACCTCGCCGCCCAGCGTTCGGAGGCCCTGACCAACGCGGCGCGGGTGGTGACCTGGGCGGGTAGCGCGTTCTTGCTGGTCCCGCTCGCTGTGATCTGCTGCCTTGCGCTCAGCGGGGCGGGTCTGCGCCGAGAGGCATTCGCGCTCGCGCTCAGCCTCGGCGGGGCCATGCTGCTGTCCGACCTTGTCAAGTTGCTCGTGTCTCGCCCGCGCCCACCCATCGAGCACCTGCAGGCGGTGACCGGCTCGAGCTTTCCCTCTGGGCATGCAACGCAGGCAAGCGCGTTCTGGTTCTCGCTGGTGTTCGTGCTGAGAGCCGTGGGCGCATCAAGGATGATTACCCGCGTGGCTACTGGGCTGGCGCTGGTGCTCGTCGTCGCGGTCGCCGCCTCACGTGTCTACCTTGGCGTTCACTATCCCTCGGACGTGATCGCCGGCATGCTCCTCGGGACGGCTTGGGCCGCATATGTATGGCACTCCCTGCTCATCGGCTCGCACCCGCGACGCCTGGTTCGGGCGATGCGGGGATGTTCGGGCCCCGGAAATGCTTCCAGACGAGGTCGAGGATGACCGAGAGCGCTGCGATGGACAGGATCGCTGCGAATGTGGCGGGAGTGTTTTCGAGGGTGCCGATGGCGAAGAAGACGAGCACGACGGCGGTCACGGCGATCGCCGGCAGGAGGATCACGGCGCGGGAGCCTGTCTGTGATCGGAGCTTGTAGCCGGAGATTCCGACGAGCAGGAAGATCATCAGTGAGTAGGCGCTGCCGACGGAGGCGATCGCCGAGAGGTCAACCAAGTTCGACACGACGAGCACGATCGCTGCTGTGATCAGAAGGCCTGCTTTCTGCCCTAGCGGCGAATTGCGTCCGAAGAATGGGGGGAACTGCCCGACCTCGGCGAGCATCCCTGTCAGGCCGGAGGATGCGTATAGGGTTGCGTTCACCGACGACGCGGTGGCCAGCAGTGCAGCTATGGCCATGGTCGTGAAGCCGGTGTCGCCGAGCGCTGGCCGGGCGGCCTCCGCGATCGCTGTCGCGCCGTAGCCGACGACTTCATGGACGGTCAGCGTCCCGAACACCCCGAGCGAGATAAGGACGTAGGTGAGACTCGTCACGCCGAGCGCGATGTACATGGCACGCGGGAGTTCCCGCGTTGGTTCTCGCAGGTCTCCCACGGAGAAGGTGATGACGCTGAAACCAAGGTAAGCGAAGAAGGTGATCGCGACGCTCGCGATGATGGTCGAGAGCGAGGGGTATCCGCTGAAGGCCAGCAGGTCCGGGTTAATATTGACGAGCGTCACGCAGATGAAGACGGTGAAGACGGCGAGCAAGACGGCGACGATCGCGGATTGTGCGCGGTCGACGAAGCGGGCGCCGATCAGGTTGATGGCGACCATCGCAAGAACAATCGCTGAGGTGAACAGGTTGTCCCAGCCGGCAGCCGCGTGTTCGCCGATGAAGAGCGAGGTCGCGTAACTGCTGAATGAGACGGCGACCATCGAGCAGACGATCACGATTGCTGCGAAGTAGCCGAGCCATGAGGCGATGCCGACGAGGCGCCCGTTGCCGAATCCCTCGAGCAGGTTATGCGATCAGCCCTCCGGAGGAGGGGTATTGGACGCCGAGCTTGACGACGGTGTAGCCGAGCAGCGACGCAACGAAGGCTTGCCGGGCTGGGCCTGGGGTCTGATAGGCGCTGGCGCGGCGGGGCTGCTGGCGTGGGCGATCGCCGCGTACCGAGGCCGACACAGGCACGCCAGTTCCGGCCCACCTGGCGGCCCCGGAGATGCTGGAGGCACGGGGGTACCGTCGCCGGCCGATGATCCAGCTTCCGGCGGCTCGCTATGAGCCCGCAGGGTGGGTACCCGCAGGACGCTGAAGGCGGCGAGGCCGGGTTGATCTGCCCGGGGTGAGCGCCGGCGAGCACCTCCAGGGGACGGGCCGGACGCAGGAACGGCTGACGGCCCAGTAGAGGCGACGACCGGAATCGAACCGGTGTAGACGGCTTTGCAGGCCGCTGCGTAGCCACTCCGCCACGTCGCCGTGATGCCTCGTTAGCGTATCGAGCGGGCGCTTAGAAGCGACGCGGCCGGCGTCGAGTGGGGGAGACGGCGCGGAAGAGCAGGTCTGCCGAGTCGCGGGGCTTATCTGGCCGTGTGGGTCCGGTTATGAACATTTTGCGACTTCGTTATGCGTGCTTAGGGACATTGTTAGCTCGCGCAGAGCACGGTGCCACAGGATGGACTCTCCCGAGACACCCGGAGGTCGTCCGTGAAGCGCCTAATCGCACCCATGTTGTTGGCTGCAATCGTAGGAGGAGTCGCTGCCAGCGCTGTGTTCTCGCTCGGGGGCAGCGCCAGCCGCCATGCGTCCTCGGCCCGATCGCTGCCCACCTCTGTGCGCGACGTTTCCAGCGGAACTCGGCGCGAGGCATCCTCCACGGCGTTGACTGCCACTCAGATCTACCAGCAGGATTCACCGGGCGTTGTCTCGATCAAGGCGGTCACATCCGAGGGTGAAGACAGCGGCACGGGAATCGTGCTCGACGAACACGGCCTTATCCTCACCAACGACCACGTGGTGCAGGGCGCGCGGAGTATGACCGTTAGCTCGAATGGGGCTTCCAGTAACGCGCATGCCGCGACGTTGGTGGGTGAAGAAGCCAACAACGACCTCGCGCTGATCCGCGTCGATCCGTCCGGCCTCGGCTTGAAGCCGCTCAAGCTGGTCAGCTCGAGCTCCGTGCAGGTCGGTGACGGGGTCTACGCGATCGGAAACCCTTACGGACTCAACGAGACGCTCACTCGAGGGATCGTCTCAGCGCTCGGCCGCGAAATCTCCGCGCCGGATGGTGCCAAGATCACCGGTGCGCTCCAGACCGACGCGGCGCTCAACCCCGGCAACTCTGGCGGGCCACTTCTGAACAACCAGGGTGAGGTGATTGGCGTCAACTCCCAGATCGCCAGCGACGCGGCCAGTGTCGCCGGCTCACAGCCCGGCAGCACCGGAGTAGGCTTCGCGATCTCCTCCAACACCGTCGCCCAGGCGATCAAGGCGATCGAGTTCGGCAAGGGCGTCGCCTATCCCTCTACGCAGAGCGGGACTGAGTCCGAACAGGGCGAAGCCCAGTCTGAAGGTGGCACGGAACGCCAGTCTCCTTACGGAAGGCGCTCGCCGTATGGCTCGCAGAGTCCATACGATGAAGGCGAAGCCGCCGGCCCGGAAGCCGAAGCTACGACAGAAGGTCCTGAAGCTGTCGACGCCGGCTCTGGCTCGATCGGCCCTGAATCGTTCGCGTCCGAAGACGAAGGCCAGGTAGTGATCGTGCCCTGACGAGGTATGAGACCCGGGCGCTTCTGGGATGCCCGTCCCACTCGCGGCGCTCGGGTCTCATGCCCCGTCGAGGCACGCCTGGGCTGGCCCCGGCCGTCGGCCGATTGCGAATCTCGCCCGCTGATACGCTAGAAAATCGATCCCAGGGCGATTAGCTCAGCTGGGAGAGCGCCGCCTCGACAAGGCGGAGGTCACTGGTTCGAGCCCAGTATCGCCCATCACAGAAGTGCTTGCAAATGCATGGGTTTCTCTGCGTCGACCGTCGGACGTGCTGGGCGCTAGCCGGCGGTTTCCCCACATTCTTCCCACAAGCCTGTCGCCAGCCGACTTGATTCGACGGCCGTCTCGCCTATCCTGATGGGCATGGATCAGCGACAGGAGATCGAGCTTGTATTTGCTCCGCAGGACGAGGGCGGCTATCACGTATATGCGCCGGACCTCCCCGGCCTGCACACTCAGGGCGACACGCTTGAGGAGGCGACCGCCAACGCTCAAGAGGCCCTTGATCTATACGTCGAGGGTCTGCGCGAAGACGGACGCTCGCTGGACGCCGGAGTGATCCGCCGCCGGTTTCCGGTCCCCGCGTGAGCGACGACGGGGCTGCGGCAGGGGGAGCTGGTGGCGCTTCGGTGGCGTGACGTGGACTGGACTGCCGCCCGGATCAGGGTTCGCCAGAACTACGTGCTGGGCGAGTTCGGCACGCTGAAGTCCCGCCGCTCCACGCGAAGCGTTCCGATGGCCGATGAGGTCGCGGGAGAGCTGGACCGGCTCAGCCGCACCGTGGGGGACAGCAGTGGCGATGCTCTCGTGTTCGCCGATCCCCACACGGCCGGGCCGCTCGACAAGGCAGCGATCCTGCGCCGTTATCGCCGGGCGCGCAAGGCTGCGCAGCTTGAGCAATCGCATCGCTTCCACGATCTGCGCCACACGTTCGGTACGGCAATGGCTGGCACCGGCGTTCCAATGCGGACTCTCCAGGAGTGGATGGGGCATCGGGACATCGAGACAACTCAGCGGTACGCCGACTATTCGCCAAGCGCGCACGAGTCGGCATTTGTGGAGGCAGCCTTCGGGTCAAGCGGCGCTGTCCGGGCTATCGCAGGGCGGGCAGCGTGATGTCGTCTCCGAACTGCTCCTGAAGGATCACGGCGCCGAGCTATTCCAAGAGGTCACTGAGCATCTCGCGAAGTGGCGCATTGTTGCCGCGGTGGCTCTCGTGGGCGGCGGCGACGTTGCGCTCGGCGTCGAGGTGAACCCACGCAATCGGGTGGCCGGCAGCCTTGGCGATCTGGCCAAGAAATGCGCGTTGTGCGCGGCCGTTACCCTCGCGGAACGGATGGACCGCATTGATCTCGGCGTAGTAGTGCGTCAGGCGCTCCATGAACTGCTCGCGGCCCAGGCCGTGGAGACGGTCCTCGCGTGAGAGGTCTGCGAAAAGTGTCGTCAGGTAGGGGCCGATGTGCTCGGGCAGCGCGAATCGGTCGCCGCCCTTGGTGATCCGCACCGTGCGCAGCTCGCCGGCCCACGGGTAGATGACGCCGAAGATGTATCGGTGTGTTGCCTGTAGGTGGGCGAGGCGAAATCGCCGGGGATGAAACGTCGTTCGAGCTGCGCGATGCAGATCGCGCTGAGTGCCGCCTCGCGCCCCGCTAGCTCGTCCGCCTGACGTACGTCCAGAAGGTTGCGCAGCACGTCGGTGCCGGGATAGACGTATGGATCGACGGCCACCGCCGGAACGTATCGAGAGTTCCGGCGTCGAGACTACGCGCGTGCCGGCACGAGCGGCTCGCCGAGCGGCTCGCCAGCGGCTATGAGACGCGCCGCGTCGTCTAGCTGTGCGTCGGTCAGTTCGCCACGCCCCCAACGACCCAGCAGCGCGTCGGCAACGCCCGGATCAAGACCCTCGGCACGCACAGATGCCAATGCGTTCTCCGCTGCTTGGGCGCGCGTGGTCATGCTCCCATTCTACCGCCGCGACTTGACACGAGCCTTGGTAGCAATTTTGGTAGCAATTTGAGCGAACGTGAGCTGATCTGAGGGCACCGCACCCCAATAAAACAGGGCTATATGGCCCTATCTGAGCACCAGAGGCGAGTTCGAGCCCAGTATCGCCCATGCACCAGAAGCCCTGCTCTCGGCCGGCCAGGGAAGGAGCGCCCGAAGGGTTGCGAGAGGGTCGAGGCAACTGTTTCAACCTGCCTCGCCTTTGGACGCAAGTCCCGCAGCGACGCACCACGGCCCAGACGGCGCTCGCATAGCCCCATATGCGACGATCGCAACCGGCCAGCGTCGAGCAACCGCTCGCCAGGGCCGCTACTCCAGGGGAGCTGCAACATGAGACTCTACGTGGGCTTCACGGCCTTTCAGACGTACATCGATCCAGCTGATGTCGGTCGTCTTCGTGCCAAGATCGGCGAGAAGGTAGGGGAGTGGGAGCAGGCCGGAAAGCTCGAGATCGGTGGGATCTTCGCAGGCAACCGCCAGGGGTTCGCGGTACTGAACGTCTCCTCCGAGGTCGAGGCCTTCGAGCTGCTTGGTGACATGGCCGACTTCGCAGCCGTCGAGACCCATCCGCTAGTTTCGTTTGAGACGCTCGGCAGCTTCTTCGCGGAGCATCCGCCGAGCGCGGCGGTTTAATATGGCGCCGTCGCTCCGCTTGGCTTGAGTTCAGCGCAGGTTCACGCGCGGCACCGGCTGACCACGCCTGGCAGCCTCGGCCTTCAGGCGTGGTCTCAGGCGACGGCCCTTGGCCATGAAGCCGAGCGCGATCTGCGCGCGGTTGCCGACCAGACTCCAGTCGGCCAAGGCGCGCTCGATGTGCAGCCGCGGCCCGTCCCCGTCGATCACGAGCTGTCCGATCAGCGTGTGGTTCTCCTGAGTTGTGAACTTCGCGTCGTGGCCGTGGACCGTCAGGCACGCAGGTCCGGGCGAGAGCTCCGGGGCGCCGGCTCCGACCGTGAGGCGAAGCTCGTCGCCGGCCAGCCGCCCCGGCGTCACCGGCAGGCACAATGGAAAGCTGTCGGCGTCGCGCAGCGTGAGGTCCGCGAGCGGCAGCTCGTGCAGGGCTCGGGCAGCTACCTCGCGCCACTCGGCGGGCGGCTCCAACCAGGCAGGCGGCTGGCGGCCGGCGGGAGCCGGGTCGGACTCCGGGAGCGGACTGCCTGTCTGCGCCTGCCATTGCTGTGGGGGTCCCGCGAGATCGCGATCGGGCCACCAGCTCATGCGCAGCGGCGTGATCTCGATCCAGATTCGCGCGTAGTAGAAGGCCAACCGCTTGAGTAGCAGCTTTGGCTGGCCCTTCGTGGCTTCAGGAACCTTTTCGGCGGCAACGCGCGCGTAACGGTCGGTGTTGCCCTGCAGGTCGGCGTCACGCACGGCCGCGTGACCCTGCACCAACACGACTGGTTGCGTGTCCGAGCCTGCGCCAATTGGATCGGCGAACAGCAGCGCGACGTTGGGATTGCGCCGCGCGCGTTCGGCCTTCGCCGGATAGGTCAGCCCAGTGGAGACGTCGATCGTCGCACCGCTCAGGTATGGCGTCGTCGGCACCGTCACCGGCGAGCCGATCCTGGTCAGGCTGGCGTACTGGCAGGTGATCGCGCGTGCGAACACGCCGTCGAGCTCCGCCGGCCATCCACTCCCGTCCGCACTTCCTGAGCTCACGGCGCCAAACCTACCACCCCATATCGGCGCTCGGGCGTGCCCCTCCAGGGCCTTGAGCGCTCTCGGCGACCTGCCACAATCCTTGCGTGCCTGTCCCCCATAAGCAGCGCCGCGTGCGATGAGGGCAGTCACGTGTACCAACGCCGAGCTCGAGGTCGTCGAGCGCCCGCAGCCGGTCCCGGGACGAGGGCAAGTGCTGCTCCAGGTGCTTCGCTGCGGGATCTGCGGGTCTGACCTGCACGCGCGTCACGGTTGCGACGAATTGGCTGATGTGGCCGCCAAGGTGGGCTATGAGCGTTTCGCTCGGTCTGACGAGCCGATCGTTTTCGGCCACGAGTTCTCCGGTGAGGTCGCCGAACACGGCACCGGATGTCGGCGCACGGTGCAGGCGGGCAGCCAGGTCGTGGCGCTGCCGCTCTTGCGCGGGGGTGCCAGCCTGGATGCGGTCGGACTGTCCGTGCATGCCCCCGGCGCGTACGCCGAGCAACTGATGGTCGAGGAGCCGTTGATGATGCCGGTACCCAACGGTCTCGGGCCGGACATCGCGGCACTGACCGAGCCGATGGCCGTGGCGTGGCACGCCGTCCGCCGCGGCGATGTCAGCAAGCGCAAAGTCCCGATCGTGATCGGCTGCGGGCCGGCTGGGCTGTCGGTCATCCTGCTCCTCAAGGCCAAGGGCGTGCGCACCGTCGTCGCCAGCGACTACTCGCCGGCGCGCCGTGCTCTTGCGCGTGAGTGCGGTGCGGATGTCGTGATCGACCCGGCGCACAACTCGCCTTACAACGCTGTCGAGGGCAGCGAACATCTGATGGATCTTCCGGGTGCGCTCGAGCTGGGCGTCGACACGCGCGAGAAACTCGAGCGACTCCCCGTCGGGTGGTGGCACGCATGGCGTCTCGGCGAGGCGCTCGGCGCGGCGCCGAAGTACCCCGTCATCTTCGAGTGCGTCGGCCTGCCGGGCGTGATCGAGAGCATCATCGACGGCGCGCCGCTGTTCTCCCGCGTCGTAGTCGTCGGCGTGTGCGTCGGCGCCGATCAGATCATGCCCGCGATGGCGATCAACAAGGAGATCGATCTGAGATTCGTGCTCGGGTACTCGCCGCTCGAGTTCCGCGACACGCTTCACATGCTCGCCGAGGGCGACGTCGACCCACGCCCGCTGATCACTGGGAGCGTCGGCTTGGAAGGCGTGGAGTCCGCGTTCACCGCGCTCGGCAACCCCGAGGTCCACGCGAAGATCCTCATCGACCCTCGCGGCACCGGCCCGGACGTCGCCAGCGCCGCCTGCTTCAACTAGGACCCGACGCCGAAAGGCGTCCAGCATCAGAGAGCGGGGATGCGTGTGAAAGCGCGATATATGCCCTTTACGCCAAAACGGCGAATCCGTTCTCGGGGTCTTCGACGGGACGTGGGTATTTGCCCAACGCGGGAAGGAGGATGCGCGGTCGGTGTCTTTGGGCCTGAATGGATAAACGCTTCACCACCCCGACCGACCGCTCGCGCAGCGGCGCATTTGCACGGATGCATTCGACGAGCGCGCGAGCGTGCTCGGATGAGGCGCTCGACGTGCTGGACCTCGCCGACGGCTCCCGGCTTGCGCTCAGGTACATCGGTCGACACGACCGCCACGGGCTGGCGACGCTTTTCGCTCGTCTCAGCCCCGAGTCGCGTCGCAGGCGGTTCCTTTCGACTAAGGGCGAGCTGACCTCTCGGGAGCTCACCTATTTCACCGACATCGACCACGTTCACCACGAGGCGGTTGCCGCGATCGATCGGTGGGACGGCTCGATCGTCGGCGTTGGCCGCTACGCCCGCGATGTCAGTCGGGCGACAGTCGCCGAAGTAGCCGTCGAGGTCGCCGACGAACTGCACGGCATGGGCGTTGGCACCGCGCTTGTCACGCACGTCGTGCGGCGCGCCCGGGAGAATGGCTTCACGCTCCTCACCGCCACCACGCTGTGGGAGAACCAGCCGGCGCGCGCGCTTCTGCGGCGCGTCGGGTTTCGCGCTCGCGCAAGTCACGGCAGTGAAGTCGAGCATGAGCTGAAGCTCGTCTCTGCGGCTCGCCTGGGCACCGGCGCCCCGGTTCCCAAGGCCACCGTGCTCAAAGTCGTCAGGCCGGTGGACTAGGAGCGCTCCGGAGCCCGCCCCGCCAGGCATCAGGGGCCGCCAAGCGTGACCTGCGTAGGATTGGGTGTCCATGGGGATCAGACGTCAGGCACGGATGCTCGCCGTCGCGGGCGTGATCGCCGCCGGGTTCGGCTCAGGCGCCGAGCAGGCCGGGGCGCTCACGTTCGGCACCGATCTGAATCAGGCGCCCAACGCGCCGTTGTCGTGTGGCCAGGGGGTGTTCAACCAGTTTCTCGGGCAGTTCAGCCCGTTTGGCCCGTTCAACGACACTTGCACGTGGTCCTCGATCGTCGTTGGCTCGGCTGCCGAATCACTAACCGCTCCCGCATCCGGGACCGTCACCGCGGTGCACGTCAGGGCAGGCGCTACCACCGGGCCGATGCAAATCGACGTGATCCGCTTTCTCTTTCGCCAGACTGGGGATCCCGCCAAACCGGAACTCGCGTGCTGCTTCGTGCAGGCCTACGGTCCGGTGTTCACCCCGACCCCCAACGCGATCACCACCGTCCAGACGAGTCTTCCCGTGAAGGTCGACCCGACCCCCTCGCCTGCCGACACGAGCACGATCGCCGCCACCGATCAGCTCGCGCTGTCATCGCTCGACCCGACCGTGCAGGTGCCGCTGTTCGCGACCGCCGGTGGGGCAGCCGACCTCAACGTGCTCAGCTACGCCTGGTATCCGGCCCCCACCTCGCCAGCCGTTCCCGCCCCGAGCCCCAACCCGATTGCGGGCTTCGCCGACCTGAGCGGGTTCAAGGTGCTGATGAATGCTGATCTCGACACCGGCGGCGGGGGCGGTGGGGCGCCCGGCGGCGGCGGGCCCGGTGGCGGCGCTCCAGCGGGCGGCGGGGGCGCGCCGGTTCCGGCGATCGCTCTGCCGACGCTAACGATCCCGGTGCGCCGAGGAGCAGCCGCCGTTCCGATTCGATGCCTCGTGCTCGACTGCAGGGGCCTGATCGCACTCCAGAGCGCCCGCCCCGCAAAAACCGCGAGCACGAAACGCGCGAAGCCCCCCAAGCTCATCAGCTATGGCTCGGCCCGATTCTCACTGAAGGCCGGCACGACCACCAAGGTCAAGGTCAAGCTGAGCACCTTAGGCCTCAAGCTCGTCAAGACTCACAGCCGCAGCAGAGTGTGGGCGAACGTGCGCTTCTCCTCCGGCGGCGGAGCACCGGCGAGCGTGCGCCTGACACTCAAGCGCTGAAGCGCTGAGATCCGCTCTACGGAGCCTGCGCGTCTTCGCTCGATGGCTGCACGCAGGGGCGCCGCGCGAGGAGCGCACGGTAGCGGTCCATGTCCGCATGATTCCAATCCGAGTGCGTCTGATGCTGGAACGCCGGCACGCGGTCGTGGTGATACGGGGAGGACAGGCTCTCGTTGTGGCCGATCACGTTCTTCAGCGCGATCGCATAGCGGCAGCGCAGCCAAGTCGTCAACGCCAGCGAGGCCGTCAGCTGGCGAGGGTCATCGAGGATTTCCCGATCGGATAGACCGACGTTCTCGATCCCGATCGCCGTCCAGTTCAGACCGGTGGTATGCCGGCAGCGCAGCGACAGCGGCACGAGCTGGTCGATCCTGCCGCTCGGCTCGACGAGGAAATGCGCGCACGTGTTCGGCAGCTCGTGGAACTCGTTGTCGGGGATGTCCGGCGCGAATGTGTTAAACGCCTCAAGGGCCGTCGCTGTCTCGGTGTAGTGCTCGACGATCACTTGTGGGTCGCTGAGCACATATGTGTCTTCCCCGTAGTGGCGCAGCGAGTACGCCGCCATCTCGTGGCGGCGGGCCGCGCGGTAGGGGATCGGCCACCAATGGATCTCCGGGCGTGGCGCCTGAGCGGTGGGCGTTTGCGGCGCTGCGGGTGCCGCCGGGGCGGTGCTGGCCGGCGGCGCGGTGGCAACGTTGGTCGTGGCGGCGACGGCGGGCGCGGGCGCCGAGACCACGGCCGGCGTCTGTGGCCGTGGCCTGGATGTAGCCGATGTCGTGCCCGCCTGTCGACCGCACCCGAGCAACACCGGCAGGACGGACATCAGGATTGCCGCTGCCAGCGCCGGCCTCACCTCGAGGATGCTACGTCAGCGTCGGGCGTTGCCGCCACATGTCCAAACCCCGTCCCGGCATCTTTGGCCAGGCGGCCGTTTTCGTCGACCGTCGTCTGCTGCATTCTTGTGCCATGCCAGAGCATCCAGAGATAATCGGCGGACCCACTCCGATCCAGGCCCCGCGCGTAGGGGACACCTACCGCTGGAAGGTTCAGAACGGCCGTGCCGAACAGCACGTGTACGTCCAGATCGCGTCGTCGCTGCGGCCCGAGGCGTTCGATGAGCCGCTGCGATCGGGGATCGCCTCGAAGGGCGAGTCCGTGCTCGTCAAGCTGCTCGAGCGCGACAACGTCCCCACGCGGATCAAGATCACATCGGGCGGGATCACCGAAGTCGGCGTCGACCGCCGCTCGCGCCCCTGTTTCGTCTGAGCTGAGCGCGGCGGCTCAGACGAGCGGGGGAGGCGCCGAGCGGTAGCTCGCGGGCGTCGCCGACAGCCCGATCGGGTTGCGCGTCAGCCGCGCGACACCGCCGTCCGGGCGCGGGACCTCCACGATCGGGTTCAGCCCCAGCTGCTCGGCGAGCGCGAACGCGTCTGCGATGTCGTTTACCTGCCCGGCCGGGACGCCAACCCGCGACAGCTCCTGCACCCAATGTGCGGCTGACCGCTCGCGTAGGCGGGCCTCGAGCTGATCGCGCAGGCGCTCGCGGCTGCCGACACGCGCTGCGTTCGTCGCAAACGCGTCCTCGTCCGCGAGCCAGGGGCAGCCGAGCACCTCGGTCAGCGCGCGGAACTGCTCGTCGGTCCCGACCGCCACCACCAGATCGCCATCGGCGGCTCGCAACAGGTCATACGGCGCGACGCTCGGGTGGCCGTTGCCCAGCCGGCCCGCGATCTCCCCGGCCAGCGTGTACGCCGAGCCCTGGTTGACCAGGCTCGCGAGCAGCGAGGACAGGAGGTCGAGCTCGACCCGCTGTCCGGCGCCGGTGCGATCGCGATGGCGCAGCGCCGCCAGGATGCCGATGCTCGCGAACAGCCCACAGATCACGTCCACCAGCGCGACGCCCACCTTCTGCGGCGGCCCGTCCTGCGCGCCGGTGATGCTCATCAGCCCGCCGACCGCCTGGATCAGCAGGTCATAGCCCGGCAGCTGTGCGCCCGCGCCGGCGCCGAACCCGGTGATCGAGCAGTAGATCAGCCCCGGTCGCCCCGCGCGCAGATCGTCATAGCCCAGGCCCAGCGCGTCCATCACCCCCGGCCGGAAGTTCTCCACGACCACATCCGCATCCGCCACCAGCTCGCGCGCCCGACGCACGTCCTGCGTCGCGCGCAGGTCGAGCACGATGCTCGTCTTGTTGCGGTTCACCGACGCGAAGTACGTCGCCGTGCCCGCGTCGTCGTACGGCGGACCCCAGGTACGGGTCAGATCGCCCGTCGCCGGGCGCTCGATCTTCGTCACCTCCGCGCCAAGATCAGCGAGCATCATCGTCGCCAGCGGTCCCGCCAGGACCCTCGAGAAGTCGACGATGCGAAGGTCTGCCAGCGCGCTCGCCATCCCTCTATATATTAGATCCTCGAAAATCTAGACGTAAAGGAGCGGACAGCAATGGCGAGCACCGCAGCCGCGCCCGCGACGGTCACCCCGAGCGACTACCTCGGCATCGACCGTCTGCTCTCTGACGAGGAGCGCGACATCCGCGACACCGTGCGGGCGTTCGTGCGCGACCGGGTGCTGCCATATGTCGGCGACTGGTTCGAGCAGGCGCGCTTTCCGACCGACGAGCTCGCGCCCGAGCTCGGGAAGCTGGGCGTGCTCGGGATGCATCTGCAGGGATACGGCTGCGTGGGCGCCAGCGCGATTGCCTACGGCCTCGCCTGCATGGAGCTCGAGGCCGGCGACAGCGGGCTGCGCTCGTTGGTCTCCGTCCAGGGGTCGCTGGCGATGTACGCGATCTGGCGCTGGGGAAGCGAGCGCCAGAAGCAGGACTGGCTGCCGCGGATGGCCGCCGGCGAGGCGATCGGCTGCTTCGGGCTGACCGAGCCCGACGCCGGATCGGACCCCGGCTCGATGCGCACGCGCGCGCGCCGCGACGGCCCCGATTGGATCCTGCACGGGCAGAAGATGTGGATTACCAACGGCTCGATCGCCGACGTCGCCGTCGTGTGGGCCGCCACCGACGAGGGCACGCGCGGGTTTCTCGTGCCCAGGGGCACCGATGGCTTCACCACCCAGGACATCCACCGCAAGCTCTCGTTGCGCGCATCCGTCACCTCCGAGCTGCTGCTCGACGACGTGCGGCTGCCCGCCGAGGCGATGCTGCCCGAGGCGACGTCGCTGCGCGGGCCGCTGTCGTGCTTGAACGAGGCCCGCTACGGAATCGTGTGGGGTGCCGCCGGGGCCGCGCGCGCGTGCCTGGAATCGGCGCTCGACTACAGCAAGCAGCGGATCGCGTTCGGACGGCCGATCGCCGCCACGCAGATCCAGCAGCACAAGCTCGCGCAGATGGCGCTGCAAGTCAACCGCGCGACGCTGCTCGCGCTGCACCTCGGGCGGATGAAGGACGAAGGGCGCCTGCTGCCCGAGCACGTCAGCATGGGCAAGCTCGGCAACGTCGACGATGCGCTCGACGTCGCGCGGACCGCGCGCCAGATGCTCGGTGCGAACGGCATCACGCTCGAGTATCCGGTGATCCGCCACATGAACAACCTCGAGTCGATCGTCACCTACGAGGGCACCGCCGACGTGCACGCGCTCGTCGTCGGGGGAGCGCTGACCGGAATTCAGGCGTTTCGATGAGCGCCGCTGCTGACGTCGCGAAGGCTCGCGGCGCATCTGGCGACGCAGCTGGGCCGCTGATCTCTCGACGTTCGGTCCTTGCGACCGCCCAGCAGCACGCCGTCGAGGCGCTGCGGGCGATGGTCGTCTCCGGAGCGCTGCGGCCAGGACAGCGCGTCAACCAGGATCACGTCGCCGAGCTCGTCGGGCTCAGCGTTGCGCCCGTGCGCGAGGCGCTGCGCGTACTCGAGCAGGAGGGGCAGGTCACCTACCGCCCGCGGCGCGGGTACTTCGTCACCGAACTGCGCGTCGAGGACCTCCAGGAGATCTACGAGCTGCGCCGGATGCTCGAGGAGCGCGCAGCGCGGCGCGCGCTGCCGACACTCGACGAGGACGCTTTCGAGCGCATCTCGCTCGCGGCGCGCGACTGCTACGACGCTGCCGTCGCCGACGACGTGATCGCCGAGCTCGAGGCCAACCGCCGCTTCCACTTCGCGATCCTCGCCTCACCCGACCAGCCGCACACGATGCGCCTGATCACGCTGCTGTGGGAGTCGACCGAGGCCTACCGCGCGATGTACTACAACGATCCCGCCGAGCGGCGCCGCTCGATCGATGCGCACGACCGGATCCTCGAGGCGATGCGCGCGGGCGACGCCGACCGGCTCGTACGCGAGCTCGACTCGCATCGCGGGCGGGCGCTCGAGGTGCTGTGCGGGATCCTCGGGAAGGAGGCGCATTGCGCAAGACACGGACCGTCGTTGTACTGAGTCTTTTGTTCTCGTCGCTCGTTGCCGGGCAGGCGCTCGGCGCGGAAATCACCAACTCGGGCGACTCCCTGCGCACGGGCTGGTATCCGGATGAGCCCTCGATCACGCCGCAGCTGCTCAGCAGCGGGACGTTCGGTCGGCTGTGGTCGACTCCGGTGGAAGGTCAGGTCTACGCGCAGCCGCTGCTGGCCGACGGCGCGCTGCTGGTTGCCACAGAGGACAACAAGGTCTACAGCCTCGATCCGGCGACCGGCGCCCCCAACTGGGCCAAACCGGTCAACCTCGGCACGCCGTGGAACCCGGCGGAAATCGGATGCGGGGACCTGTCTCCACAGATCGGGGTGACAGCGACACCGGTCGTCGACCCGAGCACGAACACGGCCTACATGACGCACAAGACCTACGTGTCCGGGAGCTCCGGGGCGTCCGAGTGGTTCATGGATGCGATCGACCTCGCGAACGGCAGCGAGCGGCCCGGCTTCCCTGTGCTGCTCAGCGGGACCGCGCAGAACGTGGCCGACGGCGAATCGCAGTCGTTCAACGCGCAGACTCAGCTGCAGCGCCCCGGGCTGCTGCTGATGAACGGCGTCGTCTACGCGGGCTTCGGCTCCGATTGCGACACCACCCCGTGGCAGGGCTGGGTGTTCGGCGTCTCGACCGCGGGAGCCGTCAAGGCACGCTGGGTCGCTGACGAGCTCGGCAACGGCGCCGGCATCTGGCAGTCGGGCGCCGGGCTGACCTCCGATGAACCGGAAACGATCCTGCTCAGCACCGGCAACGGCGGGGCGCCCGCAGAACCGACGCCCGGAGACGAACCCCCGATCGATCTCGGCGAGTCGGTCGTGCGTCTGCGCGTCCAGGCCGATGGCTCGCTTAAGGCGACCGACTTCTTCGCCCCGTTCGACGCTGCCTCGCTCGACGGTTGGGACGCCGACTTCGCATCCGGTGGTGTGACCGGCCTGCCCGGCAAATACTTCGGCACGCAATCGATTCCGCATCTCGCGGTCGCCGTCGGCAAGGACGGCTACGTCTACCTGCTCAACCGCGATCACCTCGGCGGGATCGGCCAGGGCTCGGCGGGATCGGACGACGTCGTGCAGCGCATCGGCCCATACGGCGGCGTCTGGTCGCGGCCGGGCGTATGGCCCGGCGAAGGCGGCTGGGTCTACATCCCAACCGCCTCCGGAGGAGAAAGCGCCAGCGGCTCGGCCGGCAACCTATATGAGTACAAGTACGGCCTGTCCGGCAGCGGCACCCCAGCGCTCTCGCGCCAAGCGGTCTCCTCCGAAGAATTCGGCTTCGGCTCGAGTGCGCCGGTGATCACCTCCGAAGGCACCACGTCGGGATCGGCGCTCGTGTGGCTCGTCTGGTCGCCGAACGGGACAGGGGTCGGCGCCCAGCTGCGCGCGTACGCGCCGACCCCCAACCCGCAGACGCACGAACCGGAACTGCTGTGGAGCGCGCCGGTTGGAACCTCGTCGAAGTTCGCGACCCCGGGTGTTGGCGCCGGACGTCTGTACGTCGGCGCGCGCGACGGTCACGTGCTCGGATTCGGATCGCCCGTGACACCGCTGCTGAGCGGCCCGGCGACCGCCTTCCCGACGACGACCGTCGGCAGCTCCTCGGAACGAATGCTCACGCTGAGCGCAAACACGGCGCTCACGCTCTCCAGCCTGAAATCGAGCTCGTCGCAGTTTGAAGTCGGCACGCCATCCAGCCCACTGCCGGCGGCGCTGCTGACGGGTGAAACGATTCAGATCCCGATTACCTTCTCGCCGACGAGCGCCGGTCCGCTCGCCGCAACCCTGACTGCCGCGACGAGCAAAGGTGACACGGTCGCGTTCTCACTTTCCGGCGCTGGACAATCGGCGAGCGGGAGGCTCGAAGCGAGCCCGCCGCTGGTGACGTTCGGCGGTACTAGCGTCGGCGCGCAGCTCGACGGCAGCGCGACGTTCCGCAACGTCGGCGCCACGCCGCTGACGATCGACGCTGTGGATGAGCCGGAACCCCCGTTCGGAGCCGAAGGTGCCCCGAAAGTGGGCTCGACGATCGCGCCGGGGGAATCGGTAACGGTGAATCTGACTTTCAAACCGGAAGTCGTAGGGACGTTCGAAGGCGAGATCAAGCTCGACACCAGTGGCGGCGACGAAGCCGTCGGCCTGACCGGCAGCGCCGGATTGCCCGGTGAGCTCAGCATCACAAGCGAGACGAACGACTATGGCTCCGTTCCAATCGCGTCAAGCGCAACGAGGACGTTCACGGTCGCGAACGTCGGTGGGACGTCCGTCGAGATCACAAAGTCCAAGCCGCCGATCGGCGGTGAGTTCGCGGCTACGACATCGCTCCCCGAGGGCAGCACGATCAAACCGGGCGGAAGTCTGGAAGAGACCGTCGTCTTCACACCCACCAAAGAAGGTCAAGCTAGTGGGACTTGGGCGATCACCGGCAACGACACGACCGGCCCACATCAGGTGAGCTTCAGCGGCGTCGGCACCGTGCCCGCACCCAAGGAACCGGGCACGGTGACGTTGACGCCGATCGCGCCGACGCCTGCGCTCGTGGCTCAGTTCCCGGGCAGCATCGGTATCCTCTCATCGCTCGAAAGCGCGGCGCCGCGCTCACCCGATGCGGAGCTCGCCAGCAGGTCTCTGACCGCCAGCTCGTCCGGCACCGTCGACGTCAAGCTGCGCTGTCCGACCGGCGTCGAGCGCTGCACGGGGACCGTCACATTGCGCACGCTCGCCGCCGTGCTCGCGTCTGCGGGCGGCCAGCCGACGCCGGCTAAGGCGGCGATCCTGACACTCGCAAAGGGCTCGTTCACCGCCCTTGCCGGGCAATCGAAGCTTGTCAGGCTGCATTTGCTGCCCAGGGCACGCACGTTGCTCGCGCGCGTTCACCGGCTGCGAGCCCGCGCGACGATTCTCGCGCACGATCCCCAGGGATCGGCGCACACCGCGCGCACGACCGTGACGATCCGCGCGGCCAAGGGGTAGGGGTTTTGTAAAGCAGCGCCTGCTCCGTGTCGATGCAGCTTTCGCGGCGCCGGGCCAATGACTGGAAGGCCGCCGTGACCCGTGGTGCCCTCGCTCAGATGATCACCAGGCCGAAATACCCACTCGTGCTCGCCTGCGCCCTCGTGGTCGTACTCGCGGCGCTGCTCGCTGCGGTACCCGCCGGTGCCGGTGCCGGTGCCGGTGCCGGTGCCGGTGCCGGTGCCGATGCCGGTGTCGATGCTGGTGCTGCCTCGTCGGTTCATCGGGCCGCTCGCCCGCATGCCGCATCCGCTCACGCGGCCGTAATCGGTGGGGCTGCCGCCCGGCCGGGCGCGTTCTCCTCCGTCGTGGACATATTCGACATCCGCGGTCGCGAGGGTGCCCAATGCACGGGAACGGTCGTCGCTCCGACGCTGATCCTGACCGCGGGCCACTGCGCCGAGGACATCGCCACCGGGGTCATCGAGCCGGCCTCCGGCTTTCGCGTGTTGATCCCGGGCGCCAGTGCGAAAGGCGGTGAAAGTCAGATCCTGGCCGTCTCCGGGGTGATCGTCTACGAACGCTTCGCGCGTCACAGCGACGACGGAGACGCGGCGCTGCTCGTCTTGTCCACGCCGACGACAGCTACGCCTGTCACGCTCGCGACCATGGCCAGCGGCGGCGCGGTTTCTGCGGGCACGACCGCGACGATCGCCGGGTGGGGGGTGACCCGCTTCAACCAGCGGCATCTGACCGAAGCGCTGCGCGTCGCCGACACGGTCGTGCAGGGAGCCCGATGGTGCACCCGCGAGGCGCCGCCGTTTTTTGCGCGCAGCGAGATCTGCACGGTCGATCCGTCGGGCTATGCCACCGGTGCGTGTCACGGAGACAGCGGCGGGCCGCTGTTGGCTGTGCTCGGGGTCAGCGGCGAACTGGTCGAGATCGGCATCACCGTCCACGGCTACGGACGCTGCTCGACTCGGCTCCCGTCGGTGTTCACCCGCGTCGCGCCGATCGCATCGTGGGTCCAGACATGGATCGACGCCTACCGGCAGCCGGCCGCCACGGTGCCAGCGCCGTCGCCTCCGACGCCGACCCCGTCCACGCCCGCTCCCCCGACCGAACCAGTACCGCCCGCGCAGTAAACGCCGTGGCCCGGCTCGGGCGCGGGCGTAATCGCTGCCGGACCTTGACCGCGCCTTAGACTTGGCCGCATGAGCGGGCTCGAGCGAGCGGCGGGGCTGGCTTACCGGTCGGCTGGGGAGTCGAGCGAGCGCGTCGCGCTGCTCGTGCACGGCTACCCCGAGTCCTCGTACATGTGGCGTCACGCGCTACCCGAGCTGGCCGCCGCGGGCTGGCGCGCGATCGCACCGGATCTGCCCGGCTACGGCGATTCCGAGCCCGAGCCGCCGGGGACGTGGGAGCGCCACGTAGAGGCGCTCGCGCGCTTTGTCGATCAACTGGAGCTCGGCCCGGTGGCGCTTGTCACACACGACTGGGGGGTGATGATCGGGCTGCGCTGGGCGTGCGACCGTCCCGGCGCCGCGCGCTTGTTGGTGATTTCCGATGGCGGCTTCTTCTCCGACCGGCGCTGGCACGACGTGGCCAACGTGATGCGCACCCCGGGCGACGGCGAGCAGCTGATCGCCGCGTACACGCGCGAGGGGCTCGGCGCTGCGCTCGGCACCCTGTCCAGCGGGATGGACGACGAGGCACTCGATCAGTACTGGAAGGCGTTCGCCGACGAGCCCCGCCGGCTTGGTCAGCTCGAGCTGTACCGCTCGGGCGACTTCGACAAGCTGATCCCGTACGACGGGCGCGTTGCCGCGCTGGAGCTGCCCGCGCTGGTCGTCTGGGGGCGGGAGGATCGCTTCGCTGGCGTGAAGATGGCCGAGCGTTTCCACCGGGAGCTGGGCGGATCGGAGCTGCTCGTCATCGAGGGCGCCGGGCACTTCGTGTGGGACGACCAGCCCGAGCTCGCCAACGCCGCGCTGGTCGACTTCCTGCAGCGTAGGGGTTAGTCGGGCCTACTCGATCCGCGTGGTCGGTTCGCTCGCCGAGATCTGATCGGGAAGGTTGATCTCCACGCCGGGCGGAGGGTCGACATGGCCAGCCAGCAGCGGGTCCTCGGTGTTGCGCATCCACTGCTCAAGGCGTCCACGCAGATCGCTGAGCACCGGCGCGTAGGAAGGGTCATCGGCGCGGTTGTCTGCCTCGTTGGGGTCGAACACGAGGTCGTACAGCTGTTCTTTGGCGATCTCGCGCCCGGCCCAGCCGTCGTCGATCAGCAGGTCCTTGCTCGGGCCGTCGTCGGTGTTCGCCAGCACGGGAGTCGAGCGCTCGCCCCAGCGCCGGATGTACTTGTGGCTGCTCGTGCGGATCGCGCGTTGCGGCTCGTAGGCGGCGTGCCAGGTCGAGCCGGCGAAGATCTCCTCGCGCGCACTGTCGACGTCGCCGCGCAGCAGCGCCAGCAGCGAGACGCCCTGCAGGAACGGCGGGCGCTCGATCCCCAGGTACTCGCAGATTGTCGGGTAGATGTCGATGTGCGACACCAGTGAGTCGAGCACGCGCCCGCCGTGGAACGGCTCGGGCCCGCGCAGGATCAGCATCACGCCGAGGCCGCGGTCGTACAGCGTCGCCTTCGCGCCCGGGAACGGCATCCCGTGATCGGTCGTGAAGATCACGAGCGTGTCATCGACCAGGCCGGAGGAGTCGAGCTCGTTGAGCACCATCCCGACGCCGTGGTCGAGCGAGCGGGCACTGGCCTTGAACGCCGCCACGTCAGCGCGTACCTCGGGCGTGTCCGGCAGGTTGTTCGGCGGCTTTGAGTAGTGGACGTCGCGCAGCGAGCCCGGCCCGAGGAATTCGCGATGCGTCTCGAAGAAGCCAACCGACAGGAACAGCGGGCGATCGCGCGGGCGGCGCAGCACCTCCATCGCCAGCGGCGCGACCGTCTCGACACGCGTCGTCGGGACCTTCATCACCTCGTCGTAGCCGATCACCTCCGGCTCCTTGGAGATGTGCTGCTCGCCGATCAGCGTCGAGGTGTAGCCGGCGCCGCGCAGCACGTTGACGATGTGATGGCGGTAGTCGCGCAGCGACCAGCCGCGGTGGGCGAGGCCGAGCATCCCGTTGCTCTGTCCGTACTGACCGGTCAGCAGGCACGCGCGGCTGGCCGAGCAGGTCGGCGCCGCGCAGAACGCCTCGCGAAACAGCACGCCCTGGTCGGCCAGCGCCTGTACGTTCGGCATTGGCACCGGCTCGCCGTACGGCTGCACGTAGCGCCCGGTGTCGTGCGAGTGCAGGTAGAGGATGTTCGGTCGCTTGTTCACAGTATTGTCCACTAATCCAGTCTGTTTGATCGGATAAGGCCCTGCGATGACGCCGATGCTTTCCTACCTCGTGTGTGCGACGCCGCGAAGCGGCAGCACTCTACTGTGCCACGCGCTCGACGCGACAGGCATGGCGGGCCACCCGGAGGAGTATTTCGAGGCGCTCCACCGCTCCGGTCTGCCGCGCCGCCCGCACGAGTACTTCGACCCCGACCGTCACGCCAACATCGTCGAGCGCCTGGCCTTTCGCGAGATGCCCGACGGCGCCGCCAGGCCGAACCCACTGTGGCATCCGGATACCTACGACCGCTACCTGGCGTGGGCGATCGAGCAGGGCACCACGCCGAACGGCGTGTTCGCCGCCAAGCTCATGTGGGGCTACCTGGGCGACTTCGCCGAGCTGCTGCGTGGAATTGAAGGGATGGCCGGCCGGCCGCTGCCCGAGCTGCTCGGACGTGCGTTTCCGGGGCTGCGCTACATCCAGATCACGCGCCAGGACAAGGTCCGCCAGGCGGTGTCGCTGTGGAAGGCCGTGCAGACGCAGGCGTGGAAGCGCGAGTCGGGCGTGGAGCAGCAGGGGGCGCTCGAGCCGGTGTTCTCGTTCCGCGCGATCAACTACCTCGTGCGTCTGCTGACCGCTCACGACGCCTCCTGGGACGCGTACTTCCTGGGGCTCGGCTACGAGCCGCTGAAGCTCACCTACGAGGAGCTCGCGCAGAGCACTGACGCGGTCGTCGCGCGTGTTCTGGGGCATCTCGGGATACCTGTGCCGCAGGCGCCCACGGGCGACGCGCCGCGCTTGTCGGTCCAGGCCGATGCGGTATCCGAGGAATGGGTCGAGCGCGTCCACCGGCACCTGGCTGCGCTGGAGGCGCCGGAGCCGGTCTGAGTACTCCGCCCGGGCTCCGTGCGGGCGACGCGTCCCGCCCGGCGCTCAGCGACGCGGAGCGGTGCCCTCGACGGCCTCGGCGAGCGCCACCAGGTTGACGCCGAGCGCGACCGCGATGCGTCTGACGGTCGTCCATGTCGGGTTCGCGTGCCCGCGCTCGATGCGTGCGTACGCGGCGACAGTCAGCCCGGCGCGGTGTGCGAGGTCCTCCTGCGTCTCGCCACGCTCGATACGCATGCTGCGAAGCGTCGTGGCGAGCGCCGAATCGGCCTGGCTGGGTGCGGACACAACTAGAAACATCGCAGTTCGCGAGTAGCAAGATCCAGACAGCCAACTGCTGGTATCCTGCTGCTGTCAGGCCATCCCCACAGAAGGCGCTGGCTCGGCCGGCACCCGCGCACCGCGTGCGGGTGCCGGCCACTTTCAGGCGGAGGCTGCGGCCCGGTCTAAAGTCGGGATCGCTATCCGGTCTGCGGCAGGCGGTACTTGCGCGACTCGGGGCAGCGTTCGAGCAGGCCCAGCTGGACGAGCGTGGAGGCGTAGCGGTGGGTGGTGCTGGCGCTCATCCCAAGCTCGCGTGCCAGCTCGATGATCCCGCGCGAGCTGCCGTCGGGACCGAAGCGGGTGAGGATCGACAGGCCGCGCAGTAGCGATCGCGAGAAGCGCGGGTCGCTGTCGTCGAGCGCCCGCGCCAGCGCATCCGGGTCCGGGCGCTGCGCACCTTTACGCGATCGCGCTGAGCGCCTGCCGTTCGCCGGTCCGCCGTCGGACAGCGGCGCGTGCAGCGCGCCGGCGATCAGGCTCGAGACGCTCGGCGCGTGGTTGTGCGAGGCAGCGCGCACGACCGCCGCGACCTGGCTGGGGGAGAGTGCGATCGAGATCGTTGCTCGTGGGTTGTTAGGCATGTTGGTGATATTTACAGCTGCAGACGATTGTCAGCAATGGTCGTTTCTCATCCGGCGGCTGCGACATGCGCCCGACGCCCATATCACTGCCGGACGCGCGCGGCGAGGTAGCCTGCAGCGCTGCGATGTCGATCACGGTCACACTCCCCGACGGCAAGGCGCTCGAGCTGCCCGACGGCGCCACCGGCGCCGACGCCGCCGCCGCGATCGGCCCCGGTCTCGCGCGCGCGGCGCTCGCGGTCGAGGTCAGCGATCCGCAGGACGGCGACGACCGATCAGAGATCGTCCAGCAGGTGCGCGATCTGACCACGGCGCTGCGCGACGGCTCGCAACTGGCGATCCTCACTCAAAAGAGCGGGCCGCAGGCCCTGGCGCTGATCCGCCACGACGCCGCGCATGTGCTCGCCGAGGCGGTCAAAGACCTGTACGACGGCGTGAAGATCTCGATCGGGCCGCCGATCGACGACGGCTTCTACTACGACTTCGAGTTCCCCGCTGGGACCACGATCTCGGAGGCCGACTTCCCGAAGATCGAAGAGCGGATGCGCGCGCACGTGAAAGCGGCTGAGCGCTTCGACTGCCGCGACGTGTCGATCGCCGAGGCGCGCGAGCGGTTTCTGGGCGAGCGCCAGGACTACAAGGTGGAGCTGATCGACGACCTCGTCAGCGCCGCCGGCGACGGCGGGGCGGGTGGCGATCCACTGAAAACCGTCTCGCTGTACACCAACGGCGAGTTCACCGACCTGTGCCGTGGCCCGCACGCACCGAGCACGAAGAGCATCGGTGCGTTCAAGCTCACGTCTGTCGCCGGCGCTTACTGGCGCGGCGATTCGACCAGGACGATGCTGACGCGGATCTACGGGACCGCGTTCTTCACCAAGGCCGAACTCGAGCAGCACCTCGAGCGGATCGAGCAGGCGAAGGCGCGCGACCACCGCAAGCTGGGGCGAGAGCTGTCGCTGTTCACCTTCTCGGAGGTCTCGCCCGGCGCCGCCTTCTGGCTGCCCGGGGGTACCACCGTGTTCAACGCGCTCGTCGCGCTGTCGCGCCGGATGGGCGCCGAGCGTGGGTTCAGCGAGGTCAAGACACCGCAGATCTACGACGCCGAGCTGTGGAAGACATCCGGGCACTGGGGCAAGTACCGCCAGAACATGTTCACCGTCGAGGTCGAAGACCGCGAGATGGGCGTCAAGCCGATGAACTGTCCCGGCCACTGCCAGCTGTTCGCCAGCCAGCGCCACTCCTACCGTGACCTGCCCGTGCGCTACTTCGAGCCCGGCCTGCTGCACCGCAATGAGCCGTCCGGCGTGCTGCACGGCTTGTTGCGCGTGCGCCACTTCGCCCAGGACGACGGCCACATCTTCTGCACCGAGGAGCAGGTCGTCGACGAGGTCAAGGGCTGTTTGGAAATGGCGTTCGCGACCTACGCCTTGTTCGACTTCGACGTCACACTCGAGCTGTCCACGCGCCCTGAGCAGCGCGTCGGCTCGGATGAGATGTGGGATCGCGCCGAGCAGAAGCTGATGCGCACGCTCGACGAGCTCGAGCTGAAATACGAACTGAACCCCGGCGACGGCGCCTTCTACGGCCCGAAGATCGACATGCACATGACCGACTCGCTCGGACGCTCGTGGCAGCTCGGAACCGTGCAGCTGGACTACTCGATGCCCGCGCGCTTCCAGCTGACATACGACGGGGCGGATAACCAGGAGCACACGCCGGTGATGATCCACCGCGCGATGTTCGGCTCCTACGAGCGCTTCATCGGGATCATGCTCGAGCACTACGCCGGCGAGCTGCCGCTGTGGCTGGCGCCCGTGCAGGCGATCGTGCTGCCTGTGTCGGATCGCTTCAACGACTACGGCGCGTCGGTCAGAGACGAACTGCGCGACCACGACATCCGCGTCGAGCTCGACACGCGCAGCGAGTCGATCGGGCGCAAGATCCGCGACGCGGAGCTGCGCAAGATCCCGTACATGCTCATCGTCGGCGAGCGCGAGCAGCAGGATCGGGCGGTGTCGATACGTGAGCATCGCGGCGGCGAGGAGGGCAGCGTGCCGAGCGCGAAGTTCACCGAGCGCTTGCGCGGAGAGCTATACTCGTCCGCGTTGAAGCCCGACAAATCCTCACACGGCCACGCGTAGCGTTCGCTTGACGCGAGGCCACCACAGCTAGTGCCGGTTCCCCGCAGGTTCGACCGGCGCCCGCCTGAGCGGGACACGACGAGGATCAACGAGCGTATTCGCGTACCTGAGGTGCGCTTGATTGACGACGAGGGCACGCAGATCGGCGTGCTGAAGACGCCCGACGCGCTCGTGTTCGCGCAGGAACGCGACCTCGACCTGGTCGAGGTCGCGCCCGAGGCGCGTCCTCCGGTGTGCCGCGTGCTCGACTACTCCAAGTACAAGTACGAGCAGGCGCAGAAGGTCAAGCAGGCGCGCAAGCACCAGCAGCAGATCACCGTGCGCGAGATCAAGTTCCGCCCGAAGATCGCAGAGCACGACTACGACACCAAGAAGCACCACGTCGAGCGCTTCCTGCGCCACAAGGACAAGGTCAAGGTCACGATCATGTTCCGCGGACGCGAGGTCACGCACCCCGAGCGTGGCACCGCGATCCTCGACCGGCTGGCCGAGGAGCTGGCCGACCTGGGTGTGGTCGAGCAGCGCCCGATGCAGGAAGGGCGCAACATGACGATGATGATGGCCCCCTCGAAAGCTGTGCTGGCCGGGAAGGCCGACGCCGGCGATGCACCCGACGAGGTGTTCACCGAAGGTGAGACCGGCGACGTCGCCTCGACCGCACTGCAGTCGCCGCTGGGAGCCGAGCAGCTGCCCGGCGATGCGCCCGCGGCCGCTGCCGAGGCGCCCGACGCAGGCGCCGATCAGGCTGCCGATTCGCCGGCCGGCGAGACCGCGGACGCTGCCGCGGACACCGCCGTGTCATAATCGTCCGCTGAGCATCATGCCCAAGATGAAGACACACTCCGGCGCGAAGAAGCGCTTCAAAGTCACCGCCACCGGCAAGGTGCGCGGCCGGCACCCCTTCACGAGCCACATTCTCGAGAAGAAGTCGCCGAAAAAGAAGCGCGCGCTCGGCCGGCCGAAGATGCTGCATGAGGACGACGTGCCACGGGTCAAGCGGATGCTCGGGGTCGGCAAATGACGCGCGTCAAGCGCTCCGTCCACGCGCGCAAGAAGCGTCGCGCGGTGCTCGAGCAGACGAAGGGCTTCCGTGGCGAGGCGCACTCGAACTACAAGCGCGCCAAGGAGGCGCTGCTGAAGGCTGACAAATACGCCTACCGCGACCGGCGTAACCGCAAGCGCGACTTCCGCAGGCTGTGGATCACGCGCATCAACGCCGCCGCGCGGATCAACGGCATGAGCTACTCGCAACTGATGCACGGCCTGAAACTGGCCGGCGTCGAGCTCGACCGCAAGGTGCTCGCCGACATCGCCGTGCGCGATGCAGATACGTTCCGACGTTTCGCCGAGGTCGCCCGCGAGGCGAGCCACGAGGCCCGCGAGGCGTCGGCTGCCTGATCCCGGACCCGCCGGGAACCGGCAAACGACAGACAGCCTCCCGGGCGTCGCTCCTGAAAAGGACGGCGCCCTTTTTGTTGACATGACGCACCTGACATGACCCACACCAGATGACCCACATCACATCTCCCACGAACCCCCGCCTGAAGGCGCTGCGCCGCCTACACACCAGGCGCGAGCGCGCCCGCAGTGGCACGTTCGCGGTCGAGGGCGAGGACCTGATCGCCGCGGCCGAGCGGGCGGGGCGCCCGCCGCTCGAGGGCTACAGGCTGGCCGGCTCCGGTCTCGGCAACGACAACTTCCATGATGTCGAGCGCTCCGCGCTCGGGGAGGTTTCCGTGCTCGGGTCCGGCACGCGTGTGATCGGGGTATACGAGCAGCGGTGGCAGACGCCGCACGGTCCACTGTGCGTGTACCTGCATCGCGTCGGCGATCCCGGCAACGTCGGCACCGTGCTGCGCTCCGCCGAGGCGTTCGGTGCGTCCTGCGTCGCGCTCGGCCCCGGCTGCGCGGACCCACACGCACCGAAGGCCGTGCGCGCGAGCATGGGCGCGATCTTCAGCGTCGCGCTCGCACGCATCAGCGATCTGTCAGAGCTGCCGGGCGAGCGCGTCGCGCTGGTGGCCGACGCGCAAGAGGTGCTGCGCGGGCCGTTGGGGGGTCCATTGGGCGATGGCGCGGCTAGCGCGGACGGCGCCGCCGGCGTCAGCGGCGCGGTCACGTTGTTGGTCGGCGCCGAGCGCGACGGGCTGCCCGTCGAGGTCGTGGCCGCCTGCGAGCGCTCCGCGCGCATCCCGATCGCCTCGCACTCGCTGAACGCCGCGATGGCCGCGACGGTGGCGCTGTACGAGATGACCCGCCGACCGTATCGTTGTCCCGCCCGCCCCATCGATACGGTCCCGACGTCATGATCGATCGGATCCAAGCGCTGCAGGGCGAGGCCGAGAGCGCGATCGCGGCTGCCGCCTCCAGCGATCAGCTCGAGCAGCTGCGCGTGCGCTACCTCGGGCGCAAGGCCGAGCTGCCGCAGCTGCTCCGCGGTGTGGCAGCCCTTGAGCCGGCCGAACGCGGCGCCGTCGGCAAGGCCGCCAACCAGGCCCGCCAGGCGCTCGAGGCGCTGATCGCCGCGCGCGTCGAGGAGCTGTCGGCGGGCGAGCTCGACGCGCGCCTGCGCGCCGATCGTCTCGACGTGACGCTGCCCGGCGCGCCGCCGCAGTCGATCGGGCGCCTGCACGTGCTCAGCGCGACGCGCAGGGAGCTCGAAGACATCTTCCTCGGCCTCGGCTTCACCGTCATGGAGGGCCCTGAGGTCGAGACCGTCCACTACAACTTCGACGCGCTCAACCACAGCCCAACGCACCCCGCGCGGGCGCGCACGGACACCTTCTACGTCGAGCGCGGGGCCGGCGGCGATACCGGCGCAGCCGCCGGCCCGATCGACCCGCGCGAGGAGCTGGTGCTGCGCACGCACACCTCGCCGATGCAGGTGCGCGCGATGGAGGCGCACCCGCCGCCGCTGTACGTCGTGATCCCCGGGCGCGTCTACCGACCGGACTCCGACGCCACGCACACGCCGCAGTTCCACCAGATCGAGGGCCTGGCGGTCGACGAGGACATCACGCTCGCCGACCTCAAGGGCACGCTGCTGGAGTTCGCGCGCGCGGTGTTCGGCGATACCCGTGAGGGTGCAAGCGAGCGCGATGTCCGGCTGCGCCCGCACTTCTTCCCGTTCACCGAGCCGAGCGTCGAGGTCGACGTGTCGTGCTTTCACTGCGGCGGGAACGGGTTCCTGAAGGACGGCTCGCGCTGCTACCTGTGCAAGGGCGAGGGCTGGCTGGAGGTGCTCGGCGCGGGAGAGGTAGACCCGAACGTCTACGCGCACGTCCCCACCACAGATGCCAACGCCCCGGGCTATGACCCGGAGAAGGTCCAGGGGTTCGCCTGGGGGCTCGGAGTAGAGCGGATTGCGATGCTCAAGCACGGCATCCCCGATCTGCGGCTGTACTACGAGAATGATCTGCGCTTCCTGGAGCAATTCTGATGCGCGTCCCGTTGCCATGGCTGCGCGAATACTGCGATCCGGAGCTGGACGTGCGCGCGATCGAGGAGCGCTTGACGATGACTGGGACGAAGGTCGAGGCAATCCAGCACCAGGGCGTCGGCTCGACGGACGGGTTCGTCGTCGGCCGCGTGCTCAGCACCGAGCAGCATCCGGACGCCGACCGGCTGAAGGTGTGCGCGGTCGACCTCGGTGACGGCGACGGCGAGGCAGCGACGATCGTATGCGGCGCGCCGAACGTCGCGGCCGGGCAGACGGTCGCGGTTGCGCGCCCCGGGGCGGTGATGCCGGACGGCACGAAGCTGAAGCAGGCGAAGCTCCGCGGCGTGGTCTCCGAAGGGATGATCCTGTCGGAGACCGAGCTGGAGCTGAGCTCCCCCTCGGAGGGGATCCTCGTGCTCGATAACCCTTCTCGGGGCACACGTGATCTGACGATCGACGCGGCATCGTCCGCCGAGGGGGAGCTGGCGCCGGGGACGCCGCTGGCGGACGTGCTTCCGAGCATCTCGGTCGATGTGCTCGAGCTGGAGATCACGCCCAACCGGCCGGACTGCCTCGGCGTGTACGGCGTCGCGCGCGAGCTGCACGCGGCCACCGGTACGTCGCTGGCGGACGCCCCGTGGAGTGAGGATGAGGGTTCGCCCGGAGCGCTCGCCGGAGCGGAGGTGATCGTCGAGTGTCCGGATCTGTGCCCGCGCTTCACCGCGCGGGTGTTCGAGGACGTCACGATCGCCCCCTCGCCGCTGTGGCTGAAGGCGAGGCTGACCGCCGCTGGACAGCGACCGATCAACAACGTGGTCGACATCACCAACTACGCGATGCTGCTCAGCGGACAGCCGCTGCACGCGTTCGACCTCGACCGTGTGGCCGGCGCGCGGCTGACCGTGCGCCGCGCGCACGATCGCGAGCAGGTGCGGACGCTGGACGGCCAGACGCGCACGCTCGATGCCGAGATGGTCGTGATCGAGGACGACGACGGGCCGACGTCGATCGCCGGGCTGATGGGTGGTGCGCGCTCGGAGGTCCAGCCGGAGACCAGGCGCGTGCTGCTCGAGGTCGCGACGTGGAGCGGCCCGAACATCCACCGCAGCTCGTCGGCGCTGGGGCTGCGCAGCGAGGCGTCGGGGCGCTTCGAGAAGGGCCTGCAGCCGGAGCAGTGCATGCACGCGCAGGCGATCGCCACCCGTCTGATGATCGAGCTGTGCGGTGCACGCGTCGCGCCCGGCACGATCGACATCGGCGGCGACGGCCCGGCGCCGGCGAAGATCGGGCTGCGCGAGGCGCGAGTAAGAGCGATCCTCGGCGTCGAGGTCGCGGTCGAGCGCCAGGCGCAGATCCTCGCTGCGCTCGACTTCGCCAGCGAACCGCGCGAGGGCGGCCTCGAGGTGAGCGTCCCTGCGCTGCGGCGCGACGACGTCACGCGCGAGGTCGACCTGATCGAGGAGGTCGCGCGGATCGACGGCCTCGAGCGCCTGCCGGCGACTCTACCCGCCCGGCGCGGGGCCGCCGGCAAGCTGACCCACGCCCAGCACGTCCGCCGCGCCGCGGAGGACGCGATGCTAGGCCGCGGCCTGCACGAGATCGTCGGCTGGAGCTTCGCCGATCACGAGCTGCTCGACCGTCTGCGGCTGCCCGCCGATCACGCGATGCGGAGCGTCCTGCGGATCGAAAACCCGATGTCGGAGGGACAGTCGATCATGCGCCCGACGCTGCTCGGCTCGCTGCTCGACGCCGCGCAGCACAACGTCGCACGCAACGGTCCCGACGTGGCGATCTTTGAGTCTGGGACGGTCTATCGAGCCTCCGGCGATCGGCGCCCGGCCGACGAACACCACGGCCTGGGCGTGCTGCTCAGCGGCGCGCTCGAGCCACGCTCGTGGCGCGGCGAGAGCCGGCAGGCGGACTTCTTCGCCGCCAAGGCGTTGCTCGGCGCCGTGCTCGACCGCTTTCACGTCGCCTGGTCGGTGCAGCCCGAGGTGTGGCCGTTCCTGCATCCGGGGCGCAGCGCTGCCGTGCTGGCGTCCGTGGCGGCTGGGAGCGCCGACGCTGCCGGCTCCGATGCCGGGGCCGTGGGCGCCGGGGCCGATGCCGAGACCGGGGCCGCGGACACTGGCGAGCCGATCCGGCTGGGGTTCGTCGGCGAGCTGCATCCGCTCGTGGCCAGGGCGTGGGATATCGATGCCGCGATCGCGTTCGCGATCGATCTCGGCAAGCTGGCCGCGCTGGCCCCGCCGGTGGTCGCGTTCACGGCGTTCGGGCCGTTTCCGCCATTGCGCCAGGATCTGGCGGTGACGCTCCCTGAGTCGGTATCCGCGGCCGAGGCGCTCGAGCGCGTGCGCGCCGCCGGCGGCGCGACGCTCGACGACGTGCGCGTGTTCGACGTGTACACCGGCGCGCAGGTGGGGGAGGGCCGGCGCTCGCTCGCGCTCGCGCTGTCGTTCCGCGCGCTCGACCGCACGCTGACCGACGAAGACATCGAGCCCGTGCGGGGCAGGGTAGTTGCCGCGCTGCAGGAGCTCGGGGGTGAGCTGCGTGGCTGACGCCGCCACCCAGCGCTTCGCCCCAGGCTCCCCGCGGGTGATCGTCGCCGGCGCCACCGGCTTCGCCGGCGCGCTCGCCGCGCACCTGCTGTGGCGCCATCCCGACTTCGAGCTCGTCGCGATCACCGGGCGCTCGGAGATCGGCAGGCGGCTGCAGGAGGTCTACCCGCGCTACCGCGTGCCGCTGGAGATCGAGCAACTCGAGCTCGATCGGCTCGAACAGATCGACGCGGCCGTCGTCGCCTACCCGCACGCGGCCGCCGCGCCGACGGTCGGCGCGCTGCGCGAGCTCGGCGCGCGGGTGGTCGATCTGAGCGCCGACTTCCGCCTGCGCTCGCTGCCGGCGTACGAGCGCTCCTACGGCGAGCATCCGCGGCCAGAGCTGCTCGAGCAGGCCGTGTACGGGCTGACCGAGCTGCACCGCGAGCGGATCGCCACGGCCGGCATCGTCGCCAACCCCGGCTGCTACCCGACCGCGTCGCTGCTCGCGCTCGCCCCGCTCGCCCGTGCCGGGTTGATCGCGGACGTCGTGATCGACGCCAAGCAGGGCATCTCCGGCGCCGGGCGCGTGTTCGACGAGAGCACCCACCTGTCGTTCGCCGGCGAGAACATTGTCCCGTACAAGGTCGCCGCGCATCGGCACACGCCCGAGATCGAGGAGCAGCTGATCGCGCTCGACCCGGCGCATCCAGACCTGAAGGTCCAGTTCCAGGCGCATCTCGTCCCGCTCGACCAGGGCGAGATGGCCAGCTGCTACATCACCACGACGCGCCCCGTCGCGGCTGACGCGCTACGCGACCTCTACACCGACGCCTATGCCGACGAGCCGTTTGTAGAGCTTGTCGATGCGCCCCCCGGCGTGCTCGAGGTGCGCGAGACCAACTTCTGCAGGGTGTTCGCCGCCGCCGACGAGCACACCGGCAAGGTGATCGCGTTCGGCGCGATCGACAACCTGTGGAAGGGCACCTCCTCGCAGGCCGTGCAGAACCTCAACCTGATGTTCGGCCTGCCCGAGACGGCGGGTCTCCTATGAGCGCGCACAGCCGCCCCGCGTTCCCGTGCCGGCCTCGTATCTGTCCGGCGGTCAGCGCATGAGCGCGCCGCGGCCGTTCTTCCGCTCGCGCTGGGCGCCCGCGCCGGCGCACGTGCGCGAGCTTGATCCGGGCTCGGGACTGCCGGCCGGCTTTCGCGCGGCGGGCGCGGCCTGCGGTATCAAGCCGAGTGGTAGACCGGACGTCGGCCTGCTGATCTGCGACGCGCCGGAGCCGGTCAGCGCCGCGTGCTTCACCGCGTCGGGTACGCCCGCGGCGCCGGTACTGGTCAGCCGTGAGCGCTGCCACCTGCAGGCGCTGCGCGCGGTGCTCGCCAACTCCGGCTGCGCGAACGCGGCGACCGGTCGCCAGGGTCTCGACGACGCCGCCAAGACGCAGGGGGCGGCCGCGCTCGCGGCGGGCGTCGACCCCGCCGAGGTTGCGCTCGCTTCGACCGGCGGGATCAGCCACCCGCTGCCGGTCGAGAAGGTGCTGCAGGGCATCCTCGAGGCACGCACCGGCCTGAGCCGTGATGGCGACGCCGCCTTCCAGCAGGCGATCCAGACGACCGACGCGTTCGAGAAGCGGGCGAACCTGGAGGTCGAGCTGCCGTCCGGGACGGTCAGGCTGAACGCGCAGTGCAAGGGCGCCGGGATGATCTCGCCGAACTTCGCGACGATGCTGTGCTTCGTGCAGACCGACGCGGCGCTCAGCGCCGAGACCGCGGAGCTGCTGTTGGGGGTCTGCGTGAAGCGCTCGTTCGACCGCGCGTCGGTCGACGGGCAGCTGTCGACCAACGACACCGCGATCCTGATGTGCTCGGGCGCCAGCGGCGTCAGCATCACGCCGGAGAGCGAGGACGAGCTGCGTTTCGGCGAGGCGCTCGACGCGCTGCTACGGGCGCTGGCGATCATGATGGTCGCCGACGGCGAGGGCGCTAAGCGGATGGCGCGCGTGGTCGTGCGTGGCGGGCACCAGGACGGCGTCGAGGCGGCCGCACGCGCCGTCGCCAACTCGCCGCTCGTGAAGGCCGCGCTGCACGGCGGCGACCCCAACTGGGGCCGGATCGTCCAGTCGGTCGGCGGTGCGCTGCTCGGCACGGCCCCGCTCGCGCTCGACGTGACGATCGAGGGCATGCAGGTTTGCTCGGGCGGCACCGCGATTCCCTACGACGAGGCGGCGCTCGACCAGGCCGTCCAGCGCGACGAGGTCGAATACGAGATCGGCCTGCCAGGCGCGGGAGCAGAGACTGAGGTGTTCTTCTCCGACCTGTCGCATGAGTACGTCTCAATTAATGCGGACTACACGACATGAGGAGACTATGCGCGACGTAGGCACGCTGCTCGAGGCGCTCCCGTACATCAGGGAGTTCCATGGCAAGACGGTCGTGATCAAGTACGGCGGCGCGGCGATGGAGGACGCCGCCCTGCGCGAGGAGTTCGCGCGCGACGTCGTGTTGCTGAAGTACGTCGGCCTGAACCCGATCGTCGTGCACGGCGGGGGGCCGGAGATCACCGGGTACATGGAGCGCCTGGGCCTGCCGGTGGAGTTCGTCGGTGGCCTGCGCGTGTCCGACGAGAGCACGGTCGAGGTGGCGAAGATGGTGCTGGTGGGCAAGGTCAACAAGGAGATCGTGCTGCGTCTCAGCCGCCACGGGCAGCCAGCGGTCGGTCTGTGCGGCGACGACGGCTCGCTGTTCCGCGTCGCGCGGCGCTCGGGACCCGACGGGCAGGACATCGGCTTCGTCGGGCGCATCGAGCGCGTCAACGTCGGGGTGATCGAGCACGTCGCCAGCGACTACATCCCGGTGATCGCGTCGGTCGGCGCGGATCGCGACGGGCACTCCTACAACGTCAACGCCGACGAGGCTGCTGGCGCGGTGGCCGGCGCGCTCGGCGCGTACAAGGTGATCTTCCTGACCGATGTCCCCGGCTGGCTTGGCGACCCCGGCGATCCCGCCAGCCTGATCGGGCAGGCGAGCGCGGAGCGCGTCGCGCAGGCGCTGGGAACGCTCGAGGGGGGGATGCGCCCGAAGCTCGAAGCGTGCGTCGAAGCGATCAAGGACGGCGTCAGCGCGGCGCACATCCTCGACGGGCGGATCGCGCACTCGCTGCTGCTGGAGCTGTTCACCGACGCCGGGATCGGCACCAAGATCGAGAGCTCGGGATGAGCCTCGCCGAGCTTCAGGAGTTGGAGCGCACGAGCGTGATCGGCTCCTACGCGCGCCAGCCCGTGCAGTTCGTCCGCGGCGAGGGCGCGCGGCTGTGGGACGACGACGGCAACGAGTACCTGGATTTCCTGTGCGGGATCTCGGTCACGAACCTCGGACACTGCCACCCGCGCGTCGTGAAGGCCGTGCGCGACCAGCTCGGGCGGTTGATGCACGTCAGCAACCTGTTCTACACCGAGCCGGCGATGTGCCTCGCCGGTGCGCTGTCGTCATCGAGTCTCGGCGGCAAGGTGTTCTTCTGCAACTCCGGCGCCGAGGCCAACGAGGCGGCGATCAAGCTCGTGCGCAAGGCCAGGCGCGGAGGCGACGTGGTGGTCGTGCACAACGCGTTCCACGGGCGCACCTACGGCGCGCTGTCGGCGACGCCCCAGGAGGCCAAGCAAGCTCCGTTCGCACCGCTGGTTCCCGGCTTCCGTGCCGTCGCCCCCGAGCCGGGGGCGCTCACCGAAGCGGTCGACGGGAACACCGCGGCGGTGATGCTCGAGCCGATCCAGGGCGAGAGCGGCGTGCACGTGCTCTCCGAGGAGCTGTTGCAGGCGGCGCGTGCAGTCTGCGACGAGCACGGAGCGGCACTCGTGTTTGACGAAATCCAGTGCGGGATGGGCAGGACGGGCAGCCTGTGGGCTTATCAGCAGACGGGCGTCGTGCCTGACGCGATGACGACCGCCAAGGCGCTCGGCGGCGGCCTGCCGATCGGCGCGCTCGTCACCGGCGAGCGCCTGGCCGACGTGCTCGAGCGGGGCGACCACGGCTCGACGTTCGCCGGTGGGCCGGCCGTCGCGTCGGGCGCGCTCGCGGCGCTCGAGCTGACCGACGACCCGCAGCTGCTGGCGCGTGTGCGCGAGCTGGGGCATCGGCTGGGCGCCGGCCTGGAGCGCTTGGCGCACGTCGTCTCGGTGCGCGGGCGTGGGCTGATGCTCGCGTGCGAGCTCGACGTGCACGCACCCGAGGTCGTCAGCCGCGCGCTGATCGAGCAGCGGCTCGTGATCAACGCCACCGGTCCGACCACGCTGCGGCTGCTGCCGGCGCTGACGATCGAGCAGGACGACGTCGACGAGGCGTTGGCGCGGCTGGCGGGAGCCCTGGAGGGTTGAGCGCGTGCGGCGGAAGCTCACAGACGGCTTCGAGCTCGACGACGACCCGGCTCGGATCGACGTCGACGCGGTCCACGCGTTCATCAGCCGCGAGTCCTACTGGGGTCGCGGGCGCCCGCGCGAGCGGGTCGAGCACGCGATCCGTGGATCGAGGCGCGTCGTCGGCGTGTATCGGGGCGATGATCAGGTCGGGTTCGCCCGCGCGGTCTCCGACGGGGTCACAGTCGCGTACCTCGCCGACGTGTACATCCTGCCCGCGTTTCGCGGCCGTGGGCTTGGCGTGGCGCTGGTGAGCGAGATCGTCGATGGCGCCGCCGCGGAGCTCTCTCCGGAGGTTCGCTGGCTGCTGCACACAGCCGACGCCCAGGGGCTGTATGCGCAGCTCGGCTTCGTCGAAAGCGTGAACAACCCGCCGACCTACCCGTTGATGGAACGCGGCCGCGGCTACGATTCCAGCCCGTGAGCCGCGAGAACGAGATCCCGACCGTCCGCACGGCCTCCTACGAGGCCGCGCCGGAGGACGTCCACCGCGTGCTGCTGCTGTACTCGGGCGGGCTGGACACGAGCGTGATGCTGAAGTGGATCCAGGACTCCTACGGCGCCGAGGTCGTGTGCCTGACGGTCAACCTCGGCCAGCCGGGCGAGGACTACTCGGTGATCGAAGGCAAGGCGCTGGCGCTCGGCGCGCTGGAGTGCCACGTCGTCGACGCGCGCGAGGAGTTCGCGCGCGGGTACCTCGTGCCGGCGATCCGCGCGAACGCGCTATACGGTGGTGGCTACCCGCTGTTCACCGCGCTCGGCCGGCCGCTGATCGCCAAGCTGGCCGTCGATTACGCGCGCAAGAGCGGCTGCGACACGATCGCCCACGGATGCACCGGCAAGGGCAACGACCAAGTGCGGATCGAGGCGACGATCGCGACGCTGGCGCCCGAGCTGAAGGTGATTGCCCCGGTGCGCTCGTGGCAGATGGGCCGCGAGGAGGAGATCGCCTACGCGCGCGAGCACGGCATCCCAATCAAGACCCACCCGACCGAGGGACCGAGTCGGCGCCGCCGTACTCGATCGACGACAACCTGTGGGGGCGCTCGTCTGAGGGGCGCTGGATCGAGGACCTCGAGCACGCTCCCGAGGACGACGTGTTCCAGCTCGTGACGCGTCCGGAGCAGGCGCCCGACGAGCCCCAGACGCTTGAGCTGAGCTTCGAGAACGGGGCCCCGGTGGCGCTCGACGGGGAGCGCCTTGGGCTGGTAGAGCTGATCGAACGAACGGCCGAGATCGCCGCGCGCCACGGCGTCGGGATCGTTGACCACATCGAGGATCGGATCGTCGGGCTGAAGGTTCGCGACATCTACGAGGCGCCCGCCGCGACGGTGATCCTGCCGGCTCACCAGGAGCTCGAGCGGCTGGTGTGCACGATCCACCAGAACCAGTTCAAGCCGCAGCTCGACCACCAGTGGGCCTACCTCGTCTACGCCGGGCTGTGGTGGGAGCCGCTGCGCGAGGATCTCGACGCGTACATGGAGCGCGTCAACGAGCGCGTCACCGGCACGATTGGGGTAAAGCTGTACAAGGGTCACGCCCGCGTCGTCACGCGCTGCTCGCCGAACGCGGTGTACGACGCGAGCCTCGCGTCGTTCACGGAGTCCGGGGGGCTGTTCTCGCAGACCGCCTCCCCCGGCTTCATCGAGCTGTGGTCGCTGCAGTCGCGGATGGCCTGGCGCCTGCACAACGAGTAGCGGCGACGGACGGGTCGTCCGGGGCTGGCCTAACTTCCCGCTCAAGGTGATGGCCGAGGGCAACGAGACGCCGGACGGCGATCCGGGAGGCACACACGAGCGACCGCCGCGCAGGACCGAGGGCGATCTGCTGGCAGAACGCCGCGCTCGCCGGGCGGCTGAGAGCGGTGAGGTGGCGCTGACGCGCCGCGCGGAGGCTGCCGAAGCTACTGTGCAGACGCTCGAACGCCACGTCGCGAGCTTGCAGCAGCGCCTGCGCGAGGCCGAGGACGAGCACGCGCGGATCGCCGAGCTGGTGGACGCCGAGCGCGCGGCGACGCAAGAGCGCGAGCACGAGCTGCGGCGCGTCAAGCAGCGCGAGTACGCCGAGCAGCAGCTGCGCGTCGAGGCCGAGGAACGGCTGTTGAGCATCGACCGCGAGAGCCGGCTCGAGGTCGACGAGCTGAGCATGCGCTTGAGCGCCAGCGAGCGCGACGCGCGCGAGCTGACGCGGCGTCTGGAGGGCGTCCAGCGCCAGCTCGCCGAGGCCGGGCAGTCGGCAGCCGCCGAACTTGCCGCGGTGCGCTCCGACCTCGAATCCGTCGGCACGCACGATCTGCAGCCCCGGATCGCCGAGCTGGAGCGACGCGCGCTGGAGATCCAGCAGGGGCTCGAAGCGGAGCGGGCCGCGCGCGAGCAGTCCGAGCGGCTCGTGGAGGGCATGCGCGAGGGCCACCGCCAGATGGAATCCGTGCTCGGTGAGATGAAGGGCATCGTCGCCCGCGCGACGCTCGCACTGGCCGCCGATCGATCGGATACCGGCGAGCACGAGCCGGTTTCTGCGGCCGCGAGCCGCGCACCCGACGGCGAGATGGCGGACGCCCTGGCTGCTGCCGTCGAGCGGTTGCGCGCGCGGGCCCAGGCTGCGCCGCCTAGCCCGGAGCCGGCGGCTGCGCAGGCCGACGCCCAGGGGGCGGCGGTGGCCGTGCAGCGGGTGCGCCACAAGCACAGCCTGTCGCTGATCGGACGCCTGCGGAATAGACGCAAACAGCGGCGCAGCCGCTGAGCCTCCGCCGGGCGGACGCCTAGCATGCCGTGGCAGTGAGCAGTCCCTCGTGCGCCCACCTCCACGTCCACTCCGAGTACTCGCTGCTCGACGGCGCCTGCAAGATCGACGCGCTGGCCGAGCGTGCGGCGGGGTTCGGCCAGCCGGCGCTCGGGCTGACCGACCACGGCGTGATGAACGGCGCGGTCGAGCTGTACAAGGCGTGCAGGAAGAACGACATCAAGCCGATCGTCGGCTGTGAGATCTATCTCGTCGACGACCACACGGCGGGCTCGCGCGAACGGGTCGAGCGCAACCATCTGACGCTGCTGGCTGCCGATGACGCCGGCTACCGCAACCTCGTCAAGCTCTCCTCGGTGGGCTTTCTCGAGGGGTTGCAGCGCGGCAAGCCGACCGTCGACCTGGCCCAGGTCGAGCGCTACTCGCAGGGCGTGATCGCGCTCACCGGCTGCCTGGCCTCGCGCTTCTGCCAGCGTTTGCTCGAGGATCGCGATGCCGAGGCACGCGCCCACGCCGACGATCTGCTGCGCGTGTTCGGCGCTGAGAACGTGTACTTCGAGGTGCAGAAGAACGGCCTCGCCCCGCAGGACAAGTGCAACGAGGGGATCGTCAGGATCGCCCGCGAGGTCGGCGGCAGCCTGGTGGGCACGGGGGACGTGCATTACCTCAGCCGCGACGACTACGAACACCACACAGCGCTGCTGTGCGTGCAGACCAAGAGCACGATGGCCGCGCCGAAGCTGACGTTCGACACCAACGAGTTCTACCTGCGCGACAGCGAGGAGATGATCGCCTCGTTCGCGGAGTGGCCCGAGGCGATCGCGAGCACGCTGGAGATCGCGGAGCGCTGCTCGATCGATATCGAGCTCGGTAAGCAGCTGATCCCCAGTTACCCGACGCCCGACGGCAGCGCCGAGCGCGAGTACCTGCGCGAGCGGGTGCAGGAGGGTCTGCGCCTGCGCTACGGCGACCCGCCGCCGGCCGCGGCGCTCGAGCGCATGGAGATGGAGCTCGAGGTGATCGATGGCATGGGTTTCAACGCGTACTTCCTGATCGTGTGGGACTTCGTCCGCTTCGCGAAGGAGAGCGGCATCGCCGTCGGACCTGGACGAGGCTCGGCGGCTGGGTCGATCGTCTCCTACTGCCTGGCGATCACCGACGTGGACCCGCTGCAGTACGACCTGCTGTTCGAGCGCTTCCTGAACCCCGAGCGTGTGTCGATGCCGGACATCGACATCGACTTCTCGGTGCGCGGCCGCGAGCGCGTGATGAAGTACGTCACCGACAAGTACGGGCGTGAGTCGGTCGCGCAGATCGTCACCTTCGGCAAGATGTTCCCGCGCGCGGCCACGCGCGACGCGGCGCGGGTGCTGGGCTTCGACTATGGCACCGGCGACCGCCTGGCGAAGCTGATCCCCGATCCGATCATGGGTCGCTCGCCGTCGTTCGAGGAATGCATGAAGGCCGGCCAGCCGCTGCGCAAGGCGTGCGACGAGGATCCTGCGGCCCAGCGGATCGTCGACGTCGCGCAGGGCCTGGAGGGAATCGTTCGCAACTCCTCGATCCACGCGGCCGCCGTCGTGATCGCCGACCGGCCGCTCACCGACATCGTGCCGCTGCAGCTCGCCGACGCGGGCACCGACGAGAACGGGGAGCGGGCGTTCCGCACCGTCACGCAGTTCTCGATGAAGCCGATCGAGGAAATCGGCATCCTCAAGATGGACTTCCTCGGCCTGCGCAATCTCGACGTGATCGAGGACGCGCTCGACATCATCGAGCGCTCGAGCGGGAGCAGGCCCGACATGACGACGCTGCCACTCGACGACCAGAAGACCTACGAGATGATGGCTCGGGGGGACTCCACGGGGGTCTTCCAGTTCGAGTCCGAGGGTATGCGCGAGGCGCTCAAGAAGGTGCGCCCGGACGAGTTCGAAGACCTCGTCGCGCTGAACGCCCTATATCGCCCCGGGGCAATGGATCAGATCCCGGTGTACGCGAAGGGCAAGCACCACCCCGACCAGATCTCCTACGCCGACGAGCGCCTGCGCCCGATCCTCGAGTCCTCCAACGGGGTGATCCTCTACCAGGAGCAGGCGATGCAGATCTCCAAGGAGCTCGCCGGCTTCTCCGGGGCCAAGGCCGACGACCTGCGCAAGGCGATCGGCAAGAAGAACCGCGCTGCGATGGCCGCGCTCAAGCCCGAGTTCGTCGAGGGCTGCCGCGTCTCGGGCACCAAGGCAGAGGTGATCGAGTTCCTCTGGCAGACCAACGAAAAGTCCGCCGACTACTCGTTCAACAAGTCCCACGCCGCCTGCTACGGGCTGATCGGGTACCGCACCGCGTGGCTGAAGGCCAACCACCCGGCCGAGTACATGGCGGCGCTGATCTCCTCGGTGATGTCGACCAAGGACAAGGTGCCGTACTTCGTCGCCCGCTGCGAGGACATGGGGATCGAGATCCTGCCGCCGGACGTCAACCTCTCAGACCACGAGTTCACCGTCGGTCCGAGCGAGGGCAAGCGCGACGACGGCGGGATCGGCAACATCCGCTTCGGCCTGGACGCGGTCAAGGGCGTCGGCTACCAGGCAGTCGAGACGATCAAACGGGCGCGGCAGGAGGGCGGCGAGTTCACCTCGCTGTGGGACTTCTGTGAGCGCGTCGACAACCGCACGGTCAACAAGAAGGCGATCGAGGCGCTCGTGAAGTGCGGCGCGTTCGGCTCGACGGGCGCTACTCGTAAGGGCATGCTGGAGGTGCTCGAGCAGGCGCAGGCCAGCGGCCAGAAGATTCAGCAGGACGCGCTGATCGGTCAAGGGTCGATATTCGACCTGCACGACGAGCTGTCCGCGGACGCCGCGCCGGCCGCGACTTCGGCCGAGGCCGGCGCGCTTGCCGGCGCGGGGCTGGCCCGCCCGATCCATCCGCCGATCCCGCGCGAGGAGTTCGATCAGCCCGAGCTGCTGGCCGCGGAGAAGGAAGCGATCGGGCTGTTCGTCTCGGCGCATCCGCTCAAGCCGCTGCGCGATGTGCTGCGTGCGCGCGTGGACTGTCCGCTCTCCGCGCTGGCGGACCGCCGCGACAAGGACTGGGTAACGGTCGGCGGGATCATCACCGAGGCCAAGCGGATTCGCACGCGCAACGGCGATCCGATGATGTTCGCGACGCTGGACGACCTGGCGGGGGACGTCGAGCTGCTGATCTTCGGCAAGGCGCTGGCCGAGCATGAGGACGCGCTGGCGGTCGATGAGGTCGTGATCGTGAAGGGTCGCATCGATCACAAGGAAGCCGGCAAGACGTGCCTGGTCGTGCAGACGGCCGCGCCGTTCGCGCCTTCGCAGGAGGAGATCGAGCGAGCCCGCTCGGAGGCTCGCGCGGCCGTGCGCAGCGCGACGGCGCTTGCCCAGCCGGTCCACCTGCGCGTCTGCGCCGAGCACCTGTCGCCGAGCGTGTTCGAGGATCTGAAGCAGACGATCGAGGACTTCTCCGGGCCGGCGGAAGTGTTCGTGGAGATCGACCACGGGGACAGCACGCGCCGGGTTCGGCTGGGTGATGCCTACCGGGTGCAGAACACGCCGACCGTGCTCGCTGAGATCGAGCACGCGCTGGCGCGGGCCCGGGTTGCGCTGCCCGCGCGGTCCACGCCGGCGCCGGCGCCGGCCGCAGCAGCTGCCGCGGCCGGCTGACGCTCAGCGTGCGGCGAGACCGCGCTCGCGCAGCTCGACCGCGCAGGCGACCTCCTCGCGCGACGGGCCTTCGCGGTTGACGCCCGGGGTCTCCAGCACGCACGGCAGCTTCTGCAGCCCGCGCGCGGCGAGGAACGCCATGCAGCCCTGCTCGCCCAGCTCGCCAGCACCGACGTTGGCGTGGCGATCGCGGTTGGATCCGAGCGGCGTCTGTGAGTCGTTGAGGTGCAGCGAGCGGATGCGCCCGCTGCCGAGCTTGCGCGTGGCCTGCCGCAACACCGAGGACATCCCCTTTGCCGTGCGAATGTCATAGCCCGACGCCAGCAGGTGGCAGGAGTCGAGGCACACGGCAAGCCGCTCACCGCCGCCGGCGGCGTCCAGCAGGCCGGAGAGCTCCTCGAACGAGCGCCCGAGCGTGCCGCCGGCGCCGGCGGTGTTCTCGAGGTGCAGCTCGCAGCCCTCGCTGTCATCCAACGCCGCGCGGATCGTCTCCCCGGCGCGCGCGATCGCCGTGCCGACGTCGCCGGTCTTGGCCGAGCCCGGGTGCAGCACGACACCGGCCGCGCCGATCGCCCGCCCGACGCGCAGCGAGTGAGTCAGAGACGCGAGCGACTTCACGCGGATCTCGCGGTCGTCGCTGGCGCAGTTCAGCAGGTACACGGCGTGGATCAGCACCGCATCGATCGGGCTGGCGTCCATCGCCTCGCGAAACGCCGCGAAGTCCTCGTCGCGATAGGCAGTCGGTTTCCACATCCGCGGGGACTGGTTGAAGATCTGGATCGCGCGGCAGCCGCGTTCGACGCCGCGTTCGATCGCCTTCGGCAGGCCGCCCGCCGGCGAGACGTGCGCTCCGATCAACACGGCACGTGCGGAGAGACGGCTGCGAATAGCATGCGGCGCATCCTATGAGGGTTCGCTTCGCACCTTCGCCCACCGGCGCGCTGCACATCGGCGGCGCCCGCACGGCGCTGTTCAACTGGCTGCTGGCCCGCCACAACGGCGGGGCGCTCGTGCTGCGCATCGAGGACACCGACCGTGAGCGCTCGACGCCGCAGAACATCGAGCAGATCCTCGACGCGCTGGCGTGGCTGGAGCTCGACTGGGACGAGGGACCGATCCTGCAGACTGCGCGCTCCGAGCGCCATCGGGAGGCACTGGACGCGCTGCTCGAGTCGGGCCACGCCTACCGCTCCACCGCGACCGGTGAGGACGTGAAGGCTTACAAGGATCTGTATGGAGCCGACCGCGGGTTTCGCGGCCGGCCCGAGCAGGATGGCGCCGTGCGGCTGCGCGTCCCCGCCGACGGGGCGACCGTCGTGCACGACGTGATCCGCGGCGACACGCGCTTTGAGCACGTCCATCTGGACGATCCGGTGATCGCGCGCGCGGACGGGTCGGTGCTGTACAACTTCGCCGTCGCGATCGACGATCTCGACGCCGCGATCACGCATGTCGTGCGCGGCGAGGACCACCTGTCGAACACCCCCAAGCAGCTGCTGGTGCTCGAGGCTGCGAGGGCCGCCGGCTTCGGCCCGGACGCCGCGCCGCCCGCTTACGCCCATCTGCCGTTGCTGCACGGCCCGGATGGCAAGAAGCTCTCCAAGCGCCACGGCGCCGCCTCGGTGCAGGAGCTACGTGACGCCGGCTACCTGCCCGAGGCGGTCGACAACTACCTCGCACTGCTCGGCTGGGGGACCGGCGACGACGCGACGGTCCTGTCGAGGAAGGAGTTGATCGAGCGCTTCACGCTGGAGCGCGTCAGCCGCAACCCGGCGCGCTTCGACGAGGCCAAGCTGAAGTGGCTGAACGGCCTGTACATCCGCGAGCTGCCGGTCGTCGAGCTGACCCAGCGCCTGGAGGTGTTCACCGGCCGCGACGGTCTCGAGCAGGCCGCGCGGATCAGCCAGGAGAAGATCCACACGCTCGCCGACTTCATGCCGCTGACGGGAGCGCTGCTCGACGGCGTCGTCGATGACCCGGCAGCGCGAGAGCGCTGGCTGGGCGATGACGGCCGCGCGGCGCTCGCCGACGTGCGCACCGCGCTTGCCGACATTGTCAGCTTCGATCTGGATTCGATTGGCGAGTCGTTGGCCGCTGTGATCGAGCGTCGAGCAGTCAAGCCGCGTGAGGTCTACCAGCCGCTGCGCGTTGCGATCACGGGCAGGACCGTCTCCCCGGGGATCTTCGAGAGCGTCGCTCTGCTGGGTCGCGAGGAGACCCTGAGGCGGATCGACGCGGCGCTCGGCGGTGGCTGATTGCAAGGGGGCAGACGCGCCCTCAGATTTTTGCTCGCGGATGCCGATAGGACCCCAACTGGAATCACGGCTCCAATCGCCGATGAACCCAAGGAAGGGGTCAAATAAGCATGCAGGCAACCGCGGCAAAGAAGCTGACCGCAGCGAAGAAAGCGCCTACGGGGGCGAACAAGTCGATCGCGGCAAAAGAGCTGACAGCACGGAAGTTGACGAATGCCGGCGCGCGCCGACCGCTGGAGCCCCAGCGGCGTAACGGCACGTCTGCCGCCGCCTCCGGCGAGCGCCACCAGAACGAGGGCCACGGCCGGCGCCTGACGATGGCCTTCGAGGCGCTCGAGGCGTTCCCCGCGCTTGCCGAGTCGCGCGACCGTCTGCTGGCGGTCGTCTCCAAGGATCACGTTGCGACCGCCGACGTCGTATCCGCGGTCGAGTCAGATGTAGCTTTGATCATCGCTGTCCTGCGGCTCGCGAACCGCGCCAACGACGGCCGCGCCCGCGTGGACACCGCGGTATCCGCGGTCGAGCTTCTGACCCCGAACACGGTCCAGGCTGTGGCCAGCCGTGTGCGCACGTTCGACTTCTTCGAGCGGGCCAGCGTGTGGGATGCCGCGCCGGAGCGCTTCCGGCTGCACGCCCTCGCCACCCAGCACGCCGCAGACCGGATCGCGACCGAGGTCGGCTATGAGAATCGCGACCGCCTGACGGTTACGAGCCTGCTGCACGACATCGGCAAGCTGGTTCTGCTGCACGCATACCCGGGATATCCCTCACAGGTCCACCGCGGCGCGAGAACGCCCGAGGAGCGCATCCACCAGGAGCGGCGCGAGCTCGGCGTCGACCACGCGCTGGTCGGCGGTGTGCTCGTCCGCCGCTGGGGCCTGCCCGCGACCGTCGCCACCCCGATCGAGCGCCACCACAACCCCGACGGCGAGGGCGAGGCGGCGTTCATCCGCCTGGCCGACATGCTCGCGCACTACGAACAGGGCGCACGCGTCTCGCCGACCGAGATGCTCGCGACCGCGCGCAGCGTCGGTCTTGGGCCGGAGGAGCTCAGACGGGTGATGTACGAACTCCCGAGCCCCCCAGCCAGCGTCAGCGCCACGTCGACCCGTGCCCGCTCTCCGGACGTGAGCTGGGGGTCCTGCAGCGGCTGGCCGAGGGCAAGGTCTACAAGCAGATCGCCCACGAGCTGACGCTGTCGACGAGCACGGTTCGCACGCACCTGCACAACATCTACGGCAAGCTAGGCGCCGTCGACCGCGCACAGGCCGTGCTGATCGCCACGGAGCGCGGCTGGCTGTAGATCGCGCTCGGGGCAGGTGTTCAGTCTGCGCGCGTGGCGCCGACGTCGCCTGTCGATGTGGTGTCGTGGCGCGTGGCGGGTGAGTACTCTTGTGAGTTCCGTATAACCATGGCTATACGCTCGACTGGCGAGCAAACCGCGCGCCATCGATCTGAATACGATCGAACGATCCGGCGGCCGTGCGACGCTGCCAACGCAACCGTGCGACGCTGCCAACGCAAGCATGATCTCGATCACGAGCAAGTCCCCGTACGCGGTACTCGCGCTCGCCGAGCTGGCGCGCAGCCCCGGAACCGAGCCGGTGCCGATCGGCGAGCTGGCGCGCAGGCGTGACGTCCCGGTGCAGTTCCTCGAGCAGCTGTTCGCGGTGCTCCGGCGCAGCGGCATCATCAGCTCCCAGCGCGGCGTCAAGGGCGGCTATCGCTTCGCGCGCGAGCCTTCGTCGATCACGGTGCTGGAGATCGTCGAGCTACTCGACGGGCCGCTCGGACGCGGAGCCGAGGGGGTGTTTGGCGACGCGGCAGACGCCGCGCGCAGGGTGCTCGGCCAGACGACGATCGCCGATGTCATCGAGCGCGAGATGCGCGACGCCGGCGCGAGCATGTACCACATCTAGGCGCAGGCTCCGTCTGTGACGGCTGCGCGATTGGAGCCGCGGGCGATAGGCTGCAGATCATCGGCGCGGCCGATCCCGGGCAGGATCCGTCGGTCCGTTTTTCGTCGGCCTGTTTTTCCACCGCCATCGCGAAAGTAGGGGAGTCATGGATCCCGATCATCTGAAGGCCATTCCTTTGTTCTCGTCGCTGTCGGGTGAGGCCCTCAACACGGTGGCCGTGTTCGCCACCGAGACGTCGGTGTCCTCCGGTAAGCGGCTCGTGCACGAGGGCGACTACGCGTATGACCTGATCGTGATCGAAACCGGCACCGCGGACGTGATCAAGGGCGGCGAGGTGATCGCGTCGCTCGGCCCGGGGGATGTCTTTGGCGAGATGGGGGTGCTCGCCGGCGCCAGGCGCATGGCTGACGTGATCGCGACCTCGCCGATGCGCCTGATCACCCTCAGCAAGTGGGATGTCAAGCGCATCTCCAGCGAGGTCGGCAGTCAGCTGCAATCGCTCGTGGAGCAGCGCCAGTAGCTCGACAGGGAGCGCGTCTGCGGGATACTGCGCGGGCGATGTCGGGCGAGAACGTGGAGGTCGTGAGGCGGGCGCTGGATGCCTTCAGCAATGGCGACGCGAAGACGTTCGCTGCGCTCACGACGCCTGATCTGGAATGGGTCACTGGGCTGGGCGCGATCGAGGGCGAGATCTTCCGGGGACACGAGGGCGTCGAGAGGTACTTCGCCAGGCTCGGCAGCGCCTGGGATGAGTTCCGCTTCCGCGCGGATCGGTTCCACGATCTCGGCGACAGCGTGGTCGTGCTCGGCCGGCTCCAGGGTCGCGGTCGCGGCGGTGGCGTTCCGGTCGACTCTCCGGTCGGTGCGGTCTGGGATCTGCGCGGCGGGCAGGTCTGGCGGCTGCGCGCGTATCTCGACCATGACAAGGCCCTGCAGGTTGCCGGCTTGGCGGGATAGCTGCGGCCGGCCACGACCTCTATTGTCGTGGCTATGTCCCGAATCCCGATCAACATTGCCGAACTGGTCGGAGAGACCCCGCTGGTAGGGCTTGCAGGCATGCTGGCGGGAACGCCGGCGGCGGACAACGGGGTAGAGCTGTTCGCGAAGCTCGAGGCGCTCAACCCGGGCGGCAGCGTCAAGGACCGGATCGGCGTGGCGATGATCGAGGCGGCCGAGGCGGAAGGCAGGATCGAGCCGGGGCGCACGACGATCGTGGAGGCCACGAGCGGCAACACGGGGATAGCGCTGGCGTTCGTGTGTGCGGCCAAGGGCTATGAGCTGGTGCTGACGCTGCCGCAGGGGATGAGCCGCGAGCGCGAGAGCCTGCTGCGGCTGTACGGCGCGCGCGTGGACATCACGGAGTCGCTCGGGGGAATGGCCGAGGCGGTTGCGGCTGCGCGCGCGATGGCGCGCGAGAACGACGTGTTCCTGCCGGACCAGTTCTCCAACCCGGCGAACCCGCAGGTCCACCGTCGCACCACCGGACCGGAGATCGAGCGCGCGCTGGACGGACGCGTGGACGTGTTCGTGGCGGGCGTCGGGACCGGGGGCACGATCACCGGTGTGGGCGAGTACCTGCGCGAGCACGCCAACCCGCAGCTGCGCGTGGTGGCGGTGGAGCCGCGTGGCTCGGCGGTGCTGTCGGGGGGAGCGGTCGGGCCGCATCGCATCCAGGGGATCGGCGCGGGGTTCGTCCCGCCGGTGCTGAACAGAGAGCTGATCGACGAGGTGATCCCGGTGAGCGACGACGATGCGATCGAGACCGCGTGGAGCTGTGCCAAGCGCGCGGGTCTGCTCGCGGGAATCTCCTGCGGCGCGGCCATGTGGGCCGGCCTGCAGGTGGCCGCGCGCCCGGAATCGAAGGGCAAGCGGATAGTCGTGATGATGCCCGACTCCGGCGAGCGCTACATCTCACAAGCGTTTTTTGCCCCTAGCCAGCGAGGTCGCGTGCGGTGAGGATTCGGTTGCGTGGGCAACATTCGCCAGGTTCGGCGCTACGCTGTTGCGATGGCCGGTTTCGACGCGTTCGCCCGGGTCGTGAGAGAGGTGCGCCGCGACGTGCTCTCCGCGCGCGATCGCGATCCGGCGACGCGCGGTGTGTCGCCGGCGGAGATCCTGGCGACGTGGCCGGGCATCCACGCGCTGCTCGCCTACCGGGTCGCGCATGCGCTGCAATCCTCGGGCGTGCCGCTGCTGCCGCGGCTGGTATCGATGTCCACGCGCGCGGTGACCGGGATCGAGATCCATCCGGCTGCGAGGATCGGCAAAGGACTGTTCATCGATCACGGTGCCGGGGTGGTGATCGGCGAGACGGCTGACATTGGCGACGACGTGACGCTGTACCAGGGTGTGACGCTCGGCGGCACGGGCTTCGCGACCGGCAAGCGCCACCCGACGGTGCAGGACAACGTGACGATTGGCTCGGGGGCGAAGCTGCTGGGGCCGATCACAATCGGCCACGGCGCGAAGATCGGCGCGAACAGCGTCGTGATCACGGACGTGCCGGCGAACTCGACAGTCGTCGGCAACCCCGGCCACCCCGTGCGCGTTGACGGGCGGCGCGTGGAGGGTCCGGATGCCGATTGGATCCACCTGCCGGACCCGATCGCCGAGGCGATCCAGGCGCTGTCCAGCCGGATCGCGACGCTCGAAAGCACGATCGCCGAGCTGTCGGACGCCGAGCCACAGCCGGTGACGGAGGTCAGACCGCTGCGCAGTGTGAGAGGCCCCAACCCGGCCGGAGGCTGACTGGCGGATGGTCGCATTCTCTCGGCCGCTGGCGCATCTATTCTCAGTTGCATGGCCTCGAATCCCCACGCAGCGCACCTGCAGGAGCTGCTGGAGGGCCTGAACGAGCCCCAGCGCGAGGCCGTGACGCACGGCGAGGGGCCGCTGTTGATCCTGGCTGGTGCGGGAAGCGGCAAGACGCGCGTGCTGACGCACCGGATCGCGTTCCTGATCTACACCGACCAGGTCCAGGCGGGGGAGATCCTGGCGATCACGTTCACGAACAAGGCGGCGAGCGAGATGCGCGAGCGGGTGCAGAGACTGCTCGGGCACGGCACCCGCGGGATGTGGCTGATGACGTTCCACGCGGCGTGCGCGCGCATCCTGCGCGTCGAGGCGGAGCGGCTCGGCTACACGCGCCAGTTCACGATCTATGACCAGGCGGACGCCCGCCGCCTGACCAAGCGCTCGGCGGATGCTGTCGGCGTAGACCCGAAGCGCTACACGCCGGCGGCGATCCACAACCAGATCTCCGCGCTGAAGAACCGTCTGCTGGACGCGGGCAGCTACCGCGAGACGGTGGGCTCGCCGTTCGAGGAGATGGTCGCCGACGTGTACGAGATCTACGAGCGCGACCTGCACCGCATGAACGCGATGGACTTCGACGACCTGCTGTTCCGCACGGTGAACCTGCTGGAGCTGTTCGAGGACGTGCGCGAGCGCTACCGCGAGACGTTTCGCCACGTGCTCGTGGACGAGTACCAGGACACCAACCACGCCCAGTACCGGTTGCTGCAGCTGCTGGTCGGGGGCGGGCGCCCGCCGCAGCGGGGGGGACCCGAGCCGGGCGATCGGCCGACGTACGCCGGCCCGGTCGGACACCGCAACCTGGCGGTCGTCGGCGATGACTCTCAGTGCCTCGTGCGCGGCACCTTGGTCACGATGGCAGATGGCACTCAGTGCGCGATCGAGGATGTATCCGCCGGGGATCGTGTCCTCGCCTCCTACGGGAGCGGGGACTTTCGGTCTGCGTTGGTGATGCGCCGCCACCAAGCCGATGGGGCCGATGGGATCGCGGTAACCACCCGATCAGGACGCCGGCTCGTTAGTACCGCCGAGCACACCCATTTCGCGGGCTTCGTGCTCGGCAGAACTCCACAGCTGCGCATGACCTATGTGATGCTCAAGCGTGGGGTCGGGTTCCGCGTCGGTACGTCTCGCACCTATACCGCGGGCCAGGTTAAGCCGGTCGTCGGCGTTCGCCTGAGAATGAGAACTGAGGGCGCGGATGCGGCCTGGGTCGTCTCTGTTCACGAGAGCGATGCAGAGGCACGCGTCGCCGAGCATGTGCTCTCGGCGCGTTATGGCCTTCCGACGCTCCCCTTCAACGCTCGACGGTCGGGGGCACGGGCGGTCGACAGTGTCGTGGCCAGCCAAGAGCTGATCGACCGGGTGTTCGCCGAGCTGGACACAGAGACCAGCGGGCTAAGGCTGCTGGCCGACCAGGGACTGAACATTCGCTTTCCCCACTTCACTCCGACGGCGCACACGTCAGGCAGGCGTGGCTCGCAGCGCACGCGTCGCCGCATGGTCCTCACCCTTTGCGGCGATCGCCGTGGTGCATCAGCGCTACACCGCATCGCGATGTTCGGCTACGACGATGAGGGCAGGCAGGCGCTGCAGCGCCTTGGCCTCAGCGTGAGGCCGGCACGACGCGGCTCTACGGGATGGCGCTACGAGTCGGCGTCGGTGGACATGGGCTGGCTGCTCTCGACGGCGGACAGGGTGGGAGAGGTGCTGGACGTCCAGCTCCAGCTCAACGCTCGGCTGGCGCGTAACCCGGATGGCGTCGCGAACACGCTGCCGTTCACATCGGCATCATCGCTACGGCCGGGGATGGTGATGGTGGGCGACGACGGCGAGTTCGACGTGATCGACACCGTTGAGCGTGTGCCGATCGAGAGCCAAGTGTTCGATCTCGACGTCGAGGGTGTTCACAACTTCGTCGCGAACGGCTTGGTGACGCACAACTCGATCTACAGCTTTCGGGGCGCTGATGTGAGGAATATCCTCGACTTCCAGGACGACTTCCCCGATGCACGGGTGGTCAAGCTCGAGCAGAACTACCGCTCGACGGAGACGATCCTGTCGGCGGCGAACGCGGTGATCGCGAACAACCGCGGCGGGATCGCCAAGCGGCTGTGGAGCGATCTAGGCCAGGGCGATCAGATCCAGTCACGGGCGCTCGACGATGAGCACGCGGAGGCGCGCTTCGTCGTCGGCGAGATCGAGCGGCTGCTGGACGAGGGCGCCTCCAGGTCCGAGATCGCGGTCTTCTACCGCACGAACGCGATGTCGCGCGTGATCGAGGACACGCTCGTGCGCCGTGAGATCGCCTACCAGGTGATCGGCGGGACGAAGTTCTACGAGCGCGCGGAGATCAAGGATGCGATCGCCTACCTGTCGCTGCTGGCCAACCCGTTCGACGTCGTCAGCTTCACGCGGATCGTCAACTCGCCCAGGCGCGGCATCGGCCAGACCTCGCTCGCGCGCGTGCTGAGCCACGCGGCAAGCATCGACGTCTCGGTGTGGGAGGCGGCGGCTCAGCCGGAGCAGGTCCCGGGGCTGGGTGCGGCCGCGGTGAAGGCGCTGGGGCGGTTCATGGACACGATGCAAGAGCTGCGCGCGATGGCCGGCCTGCCGCCCGAGGGGCCAACGGCAGCCGACGGCGATTCCGATGTCGCCGGGCGCGGCATCCCGGTCGGGGACCTGCTCGAGGCGATGCTGTCGCAGAGTGGCTACGTCGAGGCGCTCGAGGCGGAGCACACGATCGAGGCACAGGGTCGCCTCGAGAACCTCGAGCAGCTGGTCGAGGTTGGACGCGAGTTCGACGCGCTGGCGGGCGAGGACGAGGACACACTCGAGGTTTTCCTGCAGCAGATCGCACTGGTGGCCGACGCCGACACGCGCAGCGACGAGGAGAGCCTGGTGACGTTGATGACGCTGCACAACGCGAAGGGTCTGGAGTACCCGATCGTGTTCATCGCCGGTTGCGAGGAGGGCGTTTTCCCACATTCACGCGCGCTCGACGAAGGCGCGCTGGAGGAGGAGCGCCGCCTGTTCTACGTCGGGATCACGCGCGCGATGCGCCAGCTGTATCTCAGCTACGCGCGCCGGCGCGCGGTGTTCGGCGCGCAGACCTACGGGATGCGCAGCCGTTTCCTCGACGAGATTCCGGCAGATCTGCTGGAGGAGCCCCAGGAGACGATCTTCCGTGGCGGCGGATACTCCGCGGGCGTCCTCGGCTCAGGCGCACGCGCCTCCGGCGGATACGGCGGCGGGTGGGCGCAGAGCTCGAGCCCGCGAGCGCCGGGCGCCGGAGCGCGTGCGCAGGGCGGCTCATCGACCGGCGAGCACTTCCGCCTGGGCGAGGACGTCGTGCACGCCGCGTTCGGCGACGGCGTCGTGACCGGCGTGGAGCCGGGCGGCGTGATCGTCGTGCGCTTCGCCGACGACGGGTCCGAGCGCAAGCTGATGGCCGAGTACGCCCCGGTCAGCCGACGCTGATGGGGTGAGCTTGGGCCTGACCTTGCCGGTGCGGGTGGGGCGGACTTACCGATACGTCTGGGACCTGACGCGCTGTGCTCGTTGGGCTTCAACACATAGCATCTGTCGCATGAGCGCATCGATCATCGACGGCAAGGCGATCGCTGCGCGCGTACGCGGCGATGTGGCACGCGAGGTCGAGGAGTTCACACGCAAGGTCGGCAAGGCGCCGGGATTGGCGACCGTGCTGGTCGGCGAGGACCCGGCCTCAGCCGTGTACGTGGGGGCCAAGCAGAAGGCGTGCGTGGAGGTCGGGATCATGCCGTTCGACCGTCGGCTGCCTGCCACTGCGAGCTTCGACGACGTGGCCGACGAGCTAGAGCGACTGAACGCCGACAGCGCGGTCAGCGGGGTGCTGCTGCAGCTACCAGTGCCCGAGCATCTCGACGGCCCGACGCTGACCGCGATGATCAGCCCGGATAAGGACGTCGACGGTCTCACGGCCGTCAACGCCGGGCTGCTGTCGCTCGGGCGCCCGGGCCTGCGACCCTGCACGCCGTCCGGCGTGATGGAGCTGCTGGCGGACACCGGCGTGCAGCTTGAGGGCTCGGAGGCAGTCGTGGTGGGGCGCTCCAACCTGTTCGGCAAGCCGATGTCCCAGCTGCTGCTGGCCGCCAGCGCGACCGTCACCGTGTGCCATTCGCGTACCCGCGATCTTCCAGCCGTGTGCTCGCGTGCGGAGATCCTGATCGTCGCGGTCGGTCGCGCGCGGATCGTTGACAGGCAGTTCGTGAAACCGGGCGCGGTAGTGATCGACGTCGGCATGAACCGCCTGACCCCGGAGCAGGCGGGTAACAAGAGTGGCCTGGTGGGCGATGTGGACTTCGACGCGGTCGCCGAGGTCGCCTCGGCGATCACGCCTGTTCCCGGCGGCGTCGGGCCGATGACGATCGCGATGCTGCTCGGCAACGCGCTCCAGGCCGCTCGCTATCACGCCGAGCTCGAGGCGCAGTTCGCCGAGCTCGGACGGGATCTCCCTTGAGGCACCTACCGAAGGCGCTGCGCGGATGAGCCTCAAACGGCTGCGCCTCGGCGAGCTGCTGGCGCTGGCGGGCGCGATCTGCGTGATCGTCTCGACGTTCGTGCCCTCCTACGAAGGGCCGACGGGCACGCTCGACGCCTGGGACACGTTCGGTGGCGCCGTCCTGTTGCTGCTCGCCGCCGTGGCCGCCGCGCTCGCGATGGTCGTGAGCGCGCTGACCGAGCGCAGCACCGCGCTGCCGGTCTCGACCGGCGTGTGGTGCGTGCCGCTCGGCCTGATCGGGACGATCGCTGCGATCGTCAGAGTGCTCGAGTACCCAGATGGCTCCACCTCTCTGTGCGTCGGCGTTTGGCTGGCGCTCGTGGGAGCGCTCGCGATCCTGATCGGGGCGTGGCGCTCGATCGGCGACGAACGGCCCTCGCTGTACAAGCCGGCGACGCCGAAGCCACGCCCCAGGCCGTAGGCGCCGCTGCCGAGGCTGTCCGGTCGCCACGCCGAGGCTGTCCGGTCGCCACGCCGAGACTGTCCGCTCGTGGTGTGAGCGGCGGCGGCCCGTAGAATGCGCGCCACTGTGATCGAACGCGATGAAGTCCTGCACGTCGCCCGACTGGCGCGCCTGGCCTTGAGCGAGGACGAGATCGAGCCGATGGCTCGCGAGCTCTCGGCGGTGCTCGACCACGTCGCGACGATCGCCGAGCTCGACCTGGAGGACGTCGCACCGACCTCGCACGTGGTCGCGTCGTCATCGGAGGTGGCGTCGTCATCGAAGGTGAAGATCACCGATGCTCTGCGCGCCGATCACGCTCGCCCGTCGCTGCCGCGCGAGGTTGTGCTCGCACAGGCACCGGCTGTGCGCGACGAGGGATTCGCGGTCCCCAGCCCGCAAGCGTGACCTTGGCCTGGCCGAGATGAGCGATGTTCTGGACCTGAGTGCCTCGGCGGCCGCGGCGGCGATCCGCGCGGGGTCGCTGTCCGCGACGGAGCTGTTCGAGGCATACCGCGCCCGTGCGGCCGCCGATCGTGCGGCCGGCGAGGACGGCCTGAACTGCTTTACCTGGGTGGCCGATGAGGCGCCCACGGAGACCGAGCCGCAGCCGCTCGGCGGTGTGCCGCTCGCGGTCAAGGATCTGTTCTGCACCGAAGGGGTACCCAGCCAGTCTGGCTCGCGGATCCTCGAGGGCTACCGACCGCCGTACACCGCGACCTCCGTGTCGAACCTGAAAAACGCGGGGGCGACGCTGCTCGCGAAGACCAACCAGGACGAGTTCGCGATGGGCTCCTCGAACGAGAACTCGGCGTTCGGGGCCGTGCGCAACCCGTGGGATCGCGGGCGCGTGCCGGGAGGCTCCTCCGGTGGCAGCGCGGCCGCGGTGGCCGCCGGCCTGGCGCCGTGGGCGCTCGGCACCGATACCGGAGGCTCGATTCGCCAGCCCGCTGCACTGTGCGGGATCGTCGGGCTGAAACCCACTTACGGCACGGTCTCGCGCTACGGCATGATCGCGTTCGCCTCCTCACTCGACCAGGCCGGACCGCTGACGCGCGACGTCAACGACGCCGCGCTGATGCTGTCACTGATGGTCGGCCGCGACCCGTGCGATGCGACATCGCTTGAGTCTCCGAGCGCGATCGTGATGCCAAGCGCGGAGCGTCTGGACGGAGTGACGCTCGGTGTGCCCGAGGAGCTGACCGGCGAGGGGATCGAAGCGGGCGTGCTGGACGCCTTCAACGCGTCGCTCGCTCGCGCCCAGGAGCTCGGAGCGGAGGTCACGGCGGTCCACCTGCCGCACGCGCCGCACGCGCTGTCGGCCTACTACGTGCTCGCGCCCGCCGAGGCCTCCTCGAACCTCGCGCGCTTCGATGGCGTGCGCTACGGGCTGCGTGCCGCGTCGTCATCGAAGGTGGAGGGCTCCGAGGACCTGCTCGAGATGTACACGCGCACGCGCCACGACGGCTTCGGCCCTGAGGTCAAGCGGCGCATCATGCTCGGCACATACTCGCTGTCCTCCGGCTACTACGACGCCTACTACGGGCGCGCCCAGCGCGTGCGCACGAGGATCTCCGAGGACTTCGCGACTGCGTTCAAGGACGTGGACTTGATCGTCACCCCAACTGCACCAACCGTCGCGTTCGCGCTCGGCGAGAAGACCGGCGATCCGCTGGCGATGTACCTCAACGACTACTGCACCGTGCCGATGTCGCTCGCCGGGATCCCCGCGATCTCGATCCCCTGCGGGTCGAGCGGCGGTCTTCCCGTTGGCCTGCAGCTCGCGGGGCCGGCGTTCAGCGAGAACCGGCTGCTCGACGTCGCCCACGCGCTCGAGCGGGCAATCGACTTCGACGCAGCGCCCGCCCGTGTCTGAGCCACAGCGCACCCCACCCCAGCCGCCGGCAGGCGGCTCCCCTCAGCCGGCAGGCGGCTCCCCTCAAGATGATCGCTACGAGGCCGTCATCGGCCTGGAGATCCACGTGCAGCTCGCGACCGCGACGAAGATGTTCTGCGGCTGCGCGCTGTCCTTCGGGGAGCCACCCAACACGCGGACCTGCCCGGTCTGCCTGGGCCTCCCGGGCAGCCTCCCGGTCGCCAACGCACGCGCGGTGCACTTCGGGCTGATGATCGGCCTCGCACTCGGCTCCGAGCTCGCGCCGCGGTCGATCTTCCACCGCAAGAACTACTTCTACCCCGATCTGCCGAAGGGCTACCAGATCTCCCAGTTCGACGAGCCCCTGTGCCTCGGCGGGCGGCTCGAGCACGTGCGCATCCACCGCGTGCACCTGGAGGAGGATGCAGCCAAGCTGACGCACGTCGGGCACAGCGGGCGGATCCACGGCTCGGACGCGAGCATCGTCGACTTCAACCGCGGTGGCACGCCGCTCGCGGAGATCGTCACCGAGCCGGACATCCGCTCGGCCGAGCAGGCAGGCGTTTGGCTGAAGCTGCTGCGCAGCACGCTACGCCAGCTCGGCGTCAGCGACGTGAACATGGAGGAGGGCTCGCTTCGCTGCGACGCGAACATCTCGCTGCGCCCGCGCGGGAGCAGCGAGCTGGGGGTCAAGACGGAGCTGAAGAACATGAACTCCTTCCGCTTCATCGAACGCGGGATCAGGGCCGAGATCGCGCGCCAGGAGAAGATCCTGCGACGCGGCGAGCAGATCACCCAGGAGACGCTCCACTACGACCCGGCCTCCGGCGCGATCACCTCGCTGCGCTCGAAGGAGGAGGCACACGACTACCGCTACTTCCCCGAGCCGGACCTCGCACCGGTGGCGATCGACCAGCAGATGATCGACAGCGCACGCGCCGCGATGTCCGAGCTCCCCGCCGATCGCGCAGAGCGCCTGCAGAGCGAGCTCGCGATCAGCGCCGAGAGCGCTCACACGCTCGCCTTCCGCGGCGAGCTCGGAGACTACTTCGAGGCCGCGCTCGGCGCCAACGCCGCATCGTCCCCGGAGGGGGAGCCCGCGCCTGAGCCGCAGGCGCTGGCCAACTGGATCACCGGCGAGCTGCTGCCGCGTCTCGGCGAGGGCGAGGAGCCGGCGGCTTCGCGCGTGCGCCCGAGCTCGCTCGCTACGCTCGTCGCGATGGTCGCACAGAAGCGCGTCAGCGTCGGCGCGGGGCGTCAGGTGCTCGACCGTCTGGTCGCCGACGGCGGCGACCCGCAGCAGATCGTCGAGGCCGAGGGGCTCGCCGCGATCGACGGTGCAGACGAGCTCGCCGGGATCGTCGCCGCGGCGCTCGAGGCGAACGCGGATGCCGCCGAGCGGGTGCGCGAAGGCAACGCCAAGGCAATCGGGCCGATCGTCGGGCACGTGATGCGTCAGACCAAGGGCCGCGCCGATGGCACCGAGGTGGCACGCCTGGTGAACGAGCAGCTCGGAATCTGAGCGCCCCGCACCGCTGACCGGTCGCGTCTGCGCGCCAGGGGCGCTGCGCCACGCCGCGCCGGACGTCACCTCAGACATCAGCGAGCGCGAGATCTTGGACTGTGGGCCAAAGGCAAACGGCGCCCGTCGCGCCAATATCGTGACGGCAAGGATCGCCAGCGAGTTCGGTCGGGACGGTCATGTGTGTGGCGGCCCCTCTCCGCCAGCGTACGTGCCGGCTTCCCTCGGCCGGTGCCAATCGGGAGTGCGGCCGGACAGGGGTAGAGCTTCCTGTCCGGCCGCGCTACCGTTAAGCTGGTTCAGCAATGGCCGATCCAGCGCTCAATGAATCCTCTTCCAAGTCGTTCGGACGGACTGTCCTCGCAGCGTTGGTGCTGCTCGTGGCCGGGTGGCTGCTGCTGGGGGTCATCGGCCACGTACTCTCGTTCCTGTTCAGCACCGTCCTGTTGATCGCCGCGGTCGTCGGCGTGATCTGGGCCCTGCGCGTGCTGCTGTAGGAAGCGCGTCCCGGCGATGGCCTACGTCATCATCGCCTTCTGCTTCGGACTCGCCGGCGGGATCGTCGGCAAGATCAAGGGCAGCTCGTTCTGGCTGTGGTTCTTGATCTCCGGGCTGGTGCCGTTCTTCGGTCTGCTGACCGCGCTGGTGTATCGGTTCGAGCGCGACGAGCTGCGCCGCGAGTGCCCGCAATGCGGCCGCGTGACGAAGGTCTATGACGCGCTGTGTACGCGCTGCGGGACCGAGCTCGACTTCCCCGACGTGGCGATCGCGCCCGAATCGTGGGAGCGCGTGCCAAGCGCCTGAGCGCGCCGTCGGCGACGTGCCGTGGCGCCGCGCGGGTTCGGCTTCCCTAAGCCGATTTCGGGCGCCCTAATCCGATGCTTGGCCTAGGCTGTCGGTGCCATGAGCACCCAGGTCAAAATCGCCCCGCGGCCGGCTGACTCGCTGATCGCGCGTTGGATCCATCGCGCCGGCTTCGGGGACGAGCGCGACTTCGTGCTGCGCGTCGTGCAGCCGGCGCTCGTCGGCATGATCGACGGCACCGTCTCCTCGCTCGCACCGATCTTCGCCGCGGCGATCTCCTCGAGCTCGCACACCGCGCTGCTGGTCGGCTTCTCGACGGCGCTCGGGGCGGGGGTGAGCATGGGCTGGTCGGAGGCGTTGTCGGACACCGGCGAGCAGACCGGCCGCGGCTCGGCCGTCGTGCGCGGATCGATCACCGGCGGCATGACCGCGCTCGGAGGGATCTTCCACACGCTCCCGTTCCTGATCTCGAACGTCCACAAAGCGCTCCTCGTGGCTGGGTTCGTCGTGGCCGTCGAGCTGTTCGCGATCGCCTGGGTCAGGAAACGCTTCCTCGAGGTCTCGATGCGCTCCTCGCTGCTGGTCGTGACCGTCGGCGGCGTGATCGCAGTCGCGATCGGCGTCGCCATCGGGTCCTCCTGAGCGACCGCCAGGTGAGCCGCACGGGTTCGGCCAAGGTACCTGGAAACCCGCTGGTACACTGGCTTTTTCCCCGGAAATGAAGGAAGGCAGGTCGACGCGATGCGGGCAGTAGATGCGTTGATGGAATGTCTGAAGGCGGAGGGCGTGGACGTCGTCTTCGGCCTTCCCGGCGGCGCGAACCTGCCCACCTACGACGCCTTCGTCAACGGCGGCATCCGGCACATCCTGGTTCGCCACGAGGCGGGCGGCGGCCACGCCGCCGAGGGCTATGCCAAGGCCACCGGCAAGGTCGGGGTCGCGTTCGCCACCAGCGGGCCCGGCGCGACCAACCTGCTGACGCCGATCACCGACGCGATGATGGACTCCGTCCCGGTGGTGTTCATCACCGGCCAGGTGCGTACCGATCTGCTCGGCACCGACGGCTTCCAGGAGGCCGACACGATCGGCATAACGATGCCGGTGGTCAAGCACTCGTTCATGATCCAGCACCCGCAGGAGCTCCCGCGCGCGATCCACGAGGCGTTCTACATCGCCCGCAGCGGCCGGCCCGGACCCGTGCTCGTGGACATCCCGCAGGACCTGTCGCGAGCAGAGATCGACTACGAGCCCGTGACCGACGTGCGCCTGCCCGGCTACCAGCCGCGCGTGGAGGGCAACCAGAAGCAGATCCGCCAGGCCGCCAAGGCGCTGGCCGCGGCTCAGCGACCGGTGATCTACGCGGGCGGCGGCGTCGTCAACGCCGAAGCCTCCGCCGAGCTGACCGAGTTCGCCACCTCCGACCGCTTCCCGGTCACGTGCACGCTGATGGGCCTCGGCGCGTTCCCGGCCACGTTGGAGGGGGCGGGCGGCCGGGAGGGTGGGCGGGAACCGAATCCTCAGTGGCTCGGGATGCTCGGCATGCACGGCACCCGCGCAGCCAACTACGCGATGGACGAGGCCGACCTGATCTGCGCGGTCGGGGCGCGCTTCGACGACCGCATCACGGGCAAGCTGTCGGAGTTCGCGCCGCGCGCGAAGTTCATCCACATCGACGTCGACCCGGCCGAGATCTCCAAGAACGTCCCTGCCCACATCCCGATCGTCGGCGACGCCAAGCATGTCCTGACGAAGCTGCTGATCGAGTACCGGGCGATCGGCGCCGACCCGGCCCGGCTGGAGTCCTGGTGGACCCGCATCGAGGGCTGGAAAGCCAAGCATCCGCTCGGCTACGAGGACAGCGCCGACAACGAGATCAAGCCGCAGTTCATGGTCCAGGCGCTGTACGAGGCGACCGGCGGCGAGGCGATCGTCACGAGCGACGTCGGCCAGCACCAGATGTGGACAGCCCAGTACTACGACTTCCCTGCGCCGCGGCGCTGGATCAACTCGGGCGGGCTCGGGACGATGGGCTTCGGCCTGCCGGCGGCGATGGGCGCGGCCGTCGGGGAGCCCGAGCGGCTCGTCTGCTGCATCGCGGGCGACGGCTCGGTGCAGATGAACGCGCAGGAGTTGGCGACGTGCGCGCAGAACAAGATCCCGATCAAGGTGTTCATCATGAACAACGGCTATCTCGGCATGGTCCGCCAGTGGCAGGAGCTGTTCTGGGACGGCAAATACAGCCACGTGGACATGGGTGAGTTCCCCGACTTCGTCAAGCTCGCCGAGGCCTACGGTGTGACCGGGATGCGTCTGCAGGACAAGACGACGCTCGTCGAGGACATGCGGCGCGCGATCGCGATCGAGGGCCCGGTATTGGTCGATGTCCGCGTCACGCGCGAGGAGAACACCTATCCGATGATCCCCGCCGGCCAGGCCGCTCGCGAGATGGTCGGGTGAGCGCTTCCGTGGGTGAGCCTGGAACCAAGGAGCCGCTGAGCCTCGAGGAGCTCCACGCGGCGACCAACATGCGCACGGGACGCAAGCACGTCCTGTCGATCCTGGTGGAAAACAAGTCGGGTGTCCTGACGCGGATCGCCGGGCTGTTCGCCCGACGCGGCTTCAACATCTCGACGCTGACTGTCGGCCCGACCGATGACGTGCAGATCTCGCGCGTGACGCTGACCGTCGACGGTGCGCTGCATCCGATCGACCAGGTGACCAAGCAGCTGCACAAGCTGATCAACGTCCTGAAGATCCGCGACCTCGAGCCCGCTGACACGGTCGCGCGCGAGCTCGCGCTGTTCAAGGTCTCAGCCGACGGCGTCCAGCGCGGCGAGCTGATGCAGATCGCGGAGATCTTCCGCGGCAAGGTCGTCGACGTGACAAAGCGAGCGGTGATTGTCGAGGTGACCGGCACGACCGAGAAGATCGAGGCGTTCGAGGCGATGGTGCGCCCGTTCGGCCTGATCGAGATGATGCGCACGGGCGAGATCGCGATCTCGCGGGGGCGCACCGAGACCTAGCTGTTGCTGGACACGCGCCCACGCTCGCCGTTCGCGCTGGCCGACACCGATCGCGAGCGCCTGGCGCGAGCGGTTGCGCCGCGCGGTGCGCCGGGCCCGCCAGCATGGCGAGCAGACGCTGGCGACGATCTCGGTCGCGCTGCCCGAGGATGTGGATCCGTCGGCTGTCGTGTGCGCGTCGCGCCGCCCCGGCGAGCGCTGGTTCGCCTTCGAGCAGCCCGACCGCGCCCGCGCCGCGCGCGCAGGGCTCGGCGAGGCGGTCGCCCTCCACGCCGCCGGCCCGGATCGCTTCGCGCGCGTCACCGAGCGCTGGCGCGAGCTGGCGGCGCACCGCGATCGCGGACGCCGATGCGTCCGAGCATCCCGCGGGCGGCGGTCTGGTCGCGATCGGGGGCTTCGCGTTCGCGCCGGACGGCGGCCGCGCGCCGCACTGGGAGGGCTTCGAGCCCGCGTCGCTGATCGTGCCCGAGGTGCTGCTCGTGCGCCGGAGCAGCGGGGGGCGCGAGCGCTCGCCTCACGCTGGCCGCGCTCGCCTCGCCCGACGACATGCCCGAGGAACTGCTCGCGCGCCTGGAGCGGCGCCTGCAGGAGCTGCGCTCGAGCGCGCTGCCGCTGCTCGACCCCGCTCCGACCGGGCGCTTCCAGGTCGCCAGCGCGATGCCTCCCGAGCACTACGAGGGCGCTGTCGCGCGCGCCGTCGAGCTGATCGGCGCGGGTGAGCTCGAGAAGATCGTGCTCGCCCGCGAAGTCCAGGTGCACGCCCCGCGCCCCCACGACCCGGCGGCCGTGTTCGGCGTGCTGCGCGAGGAGTTCCCGTCGTGCTTCGTGTTCTGCGTCGGACGCGGCGACGGGACGCTGATCGCCGCCAGCCCCGAGCTGCTCGTCCGTCGCGAAGGCCAGCGCGTGAGCACGCTCGCGCTCGCCGGCTCGACGCGCCGCAGCGCCGACCCCGCGGTCGACGCCCACCTCGGCGAGCAGCTGCTGCGCGACGAGAGCTACCGCGAGGAGCACGCGATCGTCGCGCGACGGATCGAGCGGATGCTGCGCCCGCATGCCGTCTGGGTGACCGCTGCGCCCGAGCCGGAGCTCGTCAGGATCGCCAACATCCAGCACCTGGCGACGCCGATCCGCGCGCAGCTCACAGACGCCGATCGACGCGCTCGAGCTGGTCGGGCTGATGCACCCGACGCCTGCGGTCGGCGGTGAGCCGCTGAGCAGCGCCGCTCCGCTGATCCCGACGCTCGAGGGGCTCGATCGCGGCTGGTACTCCGGGCCGGTCGGCTGGACGGACGCGGCCGGCGACGGCGAGTTCTGCGTCGCGCTGCGTTGCGCGCTGCTGCGCGGCGGCGTCGCGCGCTGCTACGCCGGCAACGGAATCGTGCGCGACTCCGACCCCGCCGCCGAGCTCGCCGAGACAGAGGTCAAGCTGCAGGCGTTGCTCCCGCTGCTGGCGGGCTGAGCGCCGCCGCGACGCTGTCCCATACGCGGTGGTGCAGCGCGACGTTCTCCGCGCGCGCGCCGCGAACCTCGACGATCGCCGAGCTGTCCCGGGCCAGCGCGCGCTCGAGCGCGGCGCGGAAGGCCGGGACGTCGTCGACCCGCTCGTGCGAGAGCCCATACAGCGCGGCCGCGCGTGCGAAGTCCAGGCCGGTCGGCGTGGCGACGTGCCGGGTGTAGATGTCCTCGCCGGCGTGGTCGCCGTCGCCATCGAGTGGAGGGTCCTCAGCTGACGCGCGCGCCATGCTCGCGCCTGACACTGCCAGGAAGTCGAAGATCCCGCCGCCGGCGTTGTCGAGCAGCACGATCGTCAGCTTCAGGCCGAGCCGTGACGAGGCCAGCAGGCCGCCGATGTCGTGCGCCAGCGCGACGTCGCCGATTAGCAGCACGACGGGGCCGGGGCCGTCGGCCGCCGCGCCGAACGCCGAGGAAACGGTGCCGTCGATTCCGTTGGCGCCGCGATTGCACAGCACCCGCGGGGGATCCGGGCGCACCGGCCAGAAGGTCTCGATGTCGCGCACGGGCATCGAGGAGGCGACGAACAGCGTCGCCTGCTCGGGTAGCAGCACTCCGAGCTCGGCCGCGATCGCCGGCTCGGACAGGCGGCCGTCGCCGAGCACCCCGATGATCGCCTCCGCGGCGCGCTCGTCGGCGCTGCGCCAGCTTGCCAGCCAGTCCTGCTCGGCTCCGTCACGTGGTGCCAGCGGTGGCGTGCACGCGCTCGCCAGCCATGAGAGCGCGGCGGCCGGGTTGAGGGCGAACGAGTCCGAGAGGATCGACGCCGGGTCCTGCCACGCGGCCTCCGGGTCGAGCGCCACTTGACGTGTGTCCTGCAGGCCGGCGAGCCAGACACGCAGGGGCTTGGACACCGGCAGATCACCGACCCGCAAGATCAGATCGGGCACCGGGGACGCCGCGAACATCGGATCTCGCAGCAGCGCGTCGTAGTGGGCGATCGCAGCCTCTCCGCGCCGCGCCCCGGACAGCGGGTCGGCGAGCAGCGGCCAGCCGACAGCGGAGGCAAATCCGGCGGCGGCCATCGCGAGACCGGTGTGCCGCTCGTCGCGGCCAGCGACGACCACGCCGCGGCGCGCACGGGAGATCAGCTCGAGCAGCGTCGCATCGTGGCCGCTCGACTCGCCCGGCACGTGCCGGCTGACATACGGGCGCCCAGCGGCGCGGCCGCTGGCATCCGGCGCAGGCTGCTGCTCGCTCACGAGCGGCTCGCGCAGCGGGAAGTTCAGGTGCACGACCCCGGGCCTGCCCTCCAGCGCCGTCCAGTAGGCGCGGCACGCAAGCGTGCGCATCCAGCGCAGGCTCTCGACGCTCGCGTCGTGCACGCCGACCTCGAAGAACCACTTGGTCGCGCCGCCGAGCAGCTTCAGCTGGTCTATCGCCTGCCCGGCGCCGTTCTCGCGCAGCTCAGCCGGGCGATCGGCGCTCAGCAGCAGCAGCGGGACGCGCGCCTCACGCGCCTCGATCGCCGCCGGCAGCAGCTCGGCAACGGCGGTTCCCGATGTGCACGTGACCGCCACCGGCAGGCCGGACGCCTTGGCCAGCCCGAGCGCGAAGAACCCCGCGCAGCGCTCGTCGACGTGCGAGAAGCACTGCAGTCGCCGCTCGCGCACCAGCGATAGCACCAGCGGCGCGCAGCGCGAGCCGGGCGAGGTGCACGCGGCGCGCATGCCGCAGCGCGCGAGCTCGTCCACGAACGCCGCCAGCAGCGCGTATGTGTCGGTTGTCGGGGTCATAGGATGGTCGTGTGCCGGAGAGCGTCGTCCTGCTTCACGGGTTCAGCGGCACCCGGCGCGCGTGGGACGGCACGATCGCGCAGCTCGACAGTGAACGCTACCGCCCGCTCGCGCTTGACCTGCCCGGGCATGGCTCGGCCGCCGAGGCCGCCCCTCCGTTCACGTTCGAGCGCTGTGTCGAGGACGTGCTCGCGTGCGCACCCGAGCGCTTCGTCCTATGCGGCTACTCGCTTGGCGGGCGCCTCGCGCAGCAGGTCGCGCTCGCCGCGCCCGCGCGCGTCACCCGCGTCGTGCTCGTCTCCACTACCGCCGGGATCGAGGACTCCGCCGAGCGCTCGGCGCGGCGCCGCGCCGACCACGCGCTCGCCGATCGAGCTCGAGCGGGAGCCGTTCGAGGACTTCATCGAGCGCTGGCGCGCCCAGCCGCTGTTCGCCGATGACCCGCCCGCGGTCGCAGCGCTCGCGCGCGAGGATCAGCGGCGCAACCGGCCCGCGCCGCTCGCGGCGGTCCTGCGCGGACTCGGCGCGGGAGAGATGCCGCCGCTGTGGGACCGTCTGGCCGAGCTGGCGATGCCCGCGACCGTGCTCGTCGGCGAGCGCGACGCGAAGTTCCACGCGCTCGGGCGACGGATGGTCGAGCTGCTGCCCGACGCCCAGCTCGCGGTCGTGCGCGGCGGGCATGCCCTCACGCTGGAGAACCCCGCGGCGCTCGCCGCCGCGATCGAAGGGCGCTAGGTAGGGGACCTGCGTGCTAGAACAGCCCGACGCCGAGGCCCGGGTCGCTCGGCAGGGCGATCGCCCCGGATCTCGTCTCGAACGGGTTCTCGAGATCCTCGAACAGGCCGATTGTCGCCAGGCCGCAGTGGGGCATCGGACCGCGCGAGGCGAGCGCCGCCGCGGCATGCAGCGCAGCCGCGATCCCCAGCGGGCCGTCGAGCGTCGAGGCCAGATAGACCTCGGCGCCGGTCGCGCGTACGAGCGCCGCGGCTGCGAGCAGGCCGGCGATCCCGCCGCAGCGCGAGATCTTCAGGCACACCGCGTCCGCCACCCCGGCCGTCAGCGCGCCGTGCTCGCCTGCCGTCTCGTCGATCGACACCCGCACAGCCACCCGCTCGCGCACCTCGCGCATCGCGTGCAGCCCGTGCACGGGCTCCTCGACCAGCTCCAGGCCGGCGGTGGACAGGGAGTCGATCGCCGCGACCGCCTGATCGACGTCCCACGCGCCGTTCGCGTCGAGCCGCAGAGCCATGTGTGGCCCGGCCGCCGCGCGCGCCGCGGCCACCCGCCCAGCATCGTCGCCGACGCCGACCTTGATCTTCACGCACGTGTAGCCCTGCTGCGCCGCGGCTGCCGCCTGCTCGGCCGCTCCCATCCGATCGAGCGCGGACAGCGTCGCGTTGACCGGCACGCGCGCGACAGGATCGTCGCTCAACAGCAGCGCCACCGGCTTCTCTGCGCGGCGCCCAGCACGATCCCACAGCGCGAGGTCGATCGCCGCGAGCGCCGCCGGCAGGTCCTCGACCTCGCGGCACGCTTCGATCAGCTGCGCGCCGTTGCGGCCCGCGGAGTCCTCGAGCGCCGGGCCGTAGCGTTCCAGCGTCCGCTGCACGGTGTCGATGTCGACGCCGTCATAGGCCTGCAGCGGCGCCGCTTCCCCGTGGCCCTGCACTCCGTCCTCGTCGGTCAGCACGACGATCACGAGCTGTCTGTGCTCGACCGTGCCGTACGCCGTTGCCAGCGGGGCGGACAGTCGCAGCGTGCGCCGCTCGAGCTCGAGCTTCATGTCCCGATCCCGCCGCTCGCCAGGATCCCGGCGGAGAACAGCAGGCAGAACGCGAGCTGCAGTACGCCGGTCTTCGCCAGCGCGCCGTTCAGCGCCGGGCCGTCGGTGTGAGTTCGCACGATGCGCACGACCGCGACGGCCAGGGGGATCACCGCCCAGGGCGCCAGCAGCCACGCGTCCATCGACCCGAACGCCCACGGCAGCGGCGCCGCCACGAATGCGCCGGCAACCATCGCCGCGTACAGCGTGCGTGTGCGCGCACGGCCGAGGCGCACCGCCAGCGTCCGCTTGCCCACGCGCCGGTCGGTCTCGAGGTCGCGCACGTTGTTGACGACGAGGATCGCGCTCGCCAGCAGCCCGACTGGGACGGCGCACACGAACGCCTGCCACGGTAGCTGCTGGACCTGCACGAAGTACGAGCCGGCGACCGCCACGATGCCGAAGAACAGGAACACGAACACCTCACCGAGGCCCTCATAGCCATACGGACGCGGCCCGCCCGTGTACAGCACCCCGGCGAGGATCGACGCCGCGCCCACCGCCAGCAGCTCCGGTCCGGCGACCGCGACCAGGTACACGCCGCAGCCGACAGCCAGACCGAAAGTCACGTACGTCGCCACCAGCACCTGGCTAGGAGGGACGAGGCCACCCGCGGTCACCCTGACCGGGCCGAGGCGATCCTCGCTATCGGCGCCGCGCCGCGCGTCGGAGTAGTCGTTCGACAAGTTGGTGCCGACCTGGATGAACACCGCGCCGAGCAGCGCGGCTACGAACGCCAGGGCGTGGAAATGGCCGGCTCCGAGCGCCAGCGAGGTGCCGACAAGCACCGGTGCGACCGCGGCCGGCAGCGTACGCACGCGGGCCGCCATCACCCAGATGCGGACCGCGCTCACGTCAGGCCCGCTTGGGGAAACGCGCGAAGTCCGGTGCGCGCTTCTCGCGGTACGCGTCGCGTCCCTCCTGAGCCTCCTCGCTGCCATAGAACAGGAGGTTCGCGTCGTGCGCGAGCTGCTGGATCCCCGTCAGCCCGTCCTCGGCGGCATTGAAGCTCGCCTTCAGCAGGCGCAGCGCGAACGGCGACAGCGCGAGCATCTCCTCACACCAGGAGACGGTCTCCTGCTCCAGGCGCTCGAGCGGCACGACCGTGTTCACGAGCCCCATCTGCAGCGCTTCCTCGGCCGAGTACTGCCGGCACAAAAACCAGATCTCCTTGGCCTTCTTCGGCCCGACCAGGTTGGCCAGTAGTCCGGCGCCGAAGCCGCCGTCGAACGAGCCGACCTTCGGACCCACCTGCCCGAAGCGGGCGTTCTCGGCGGCGATCGTCAGGTCGCACACGAGATGCAGCACGTGGCCGCCGCCGATCGCATACCCGGCGACCATCGCGACGACCGGCTTTGGCAGCCGACGGATCTGCACATGCAGGTCGGTCACGTGGAAGCGCCCGGGGCGGGTGGGATCCGGATTACCGGCCTGATCGTCGTTCAGGTAGCCGGAGTCGCCGCGCACGCGCTGGTCGCCGCCCGAGCAGAACGCGTCGGGGCCCTCGCCGGTCAGCACGATCACGCCGATCGCGGTGTCCTCGCGCGCGTCTTCCAGCGCTCGCGAGATCTCGATGATCGTCCGCGGGCGAAACGCGTTGCGCACCTCCGGGCGCGCGATCGTGACCTTGGCGATGCCCGATGGGGACCCATCCTCCCCGGCGGACTTCTCGTAGCGGATGTCCGTGTACGCGCCCTCGGGCGGCTCGGCGGCGGGGATCCATGCTGCGCTCATCGCGCGAAGGCTAGCCTGTGTGCCATGGGGGTCGATGGATGGCTGGCCCGCGCTGCTCTGGCGCGGCCCGATCGGATCGCGCTGCAGACACCCGGGGGGGATTGGTCCTACACCCGGCTGCATGCCGCCGCGCGCTTCGCCGCCGGTCAGCTGCAGGCCCGCGGAGCCGGGCCCGGGGCGCCGGTCGCGATCGCGCTGGAAGCCGGCGTCGACTTCGCCCAGACACTGCACGCATGCCTGCTGCTGGGTGCGGTCGCCGTGCCGGTCGACCTGCGGCTATCCGCGCCCGAACAGGCGCTGATCGTCGCCGGGACGGCGGTGCTCGTCGATCAGCCGCTCGGCGAGGGTCCATCGCCGGACGCGATCCCGGCGAGCTGTGAGCACGACCTCGACGCGAGCGCTGTCGTGATCCACACCTCCGGCACGACCGCCGCGCCGCGGCCGATCGAGCTCACGTACGGCAACTTCCTGTGGAGCGCGCTCGGCTCGGCCGTCGCGCTCGGCCTGGACCCTGACGAGCGCTGGCTGTGTGCGCTGCCGCTGTCGCACGTCGGCGGGCTGTCGATCCTGCTGCGCTCGACGATCTACGCGACGACCGCGGTCGTGCATCCCGGCTTCGACGCCGAGCGCGTCGTGCAGGCCCTGCGTGAGCATGACGTGACGCTTGTGAGCGTCGTCGCGACGACGCTGTCCCGCGCGCTCGACGCGGGCCTGCAGGCGCCGCCGGCGCTGCGCTGCGCGCTCACCGGCGGCGGCCCTGTCCCGGCCGCGCTCGTGCAGCGTGCGCAGTCCGCGCGCGTGCCGGTCGCGCTGACCTACGGTCTCAGCGAGAGCTGCTCGCAGGTGACGACCACGCCGATCGCCGAGGTCGAGCGCGCAAGTGCACGCGCGGGCACCGGCACCGGCGCGACCACGCTCGCCGGCCCGTCGCTGTTCTGCACCGACGTGCGAATCGCTGACGACGAGGAGATCCTCGTACGCGGTCCGACGGTCTCGCCGGGCGCGCTGAGCAGCGACGGCTGGCTACACACCGGGGACCTCGGGGCGCTCGATGACAGCGGCCGCCTGTCGGTCAGCGGGCGCAAGGCCGACACGATCATCAGCGGCGGCGAGAACATCGCGCCGGCCGAGATCGAGGCGGTGATCGAGGCGCATCCACAGGTGCTGGAGGCGGCCGTGCTGGCCCGCCCCGATCCACGGTGGGGTGAGGCCGTGACGGCGATCGTGCTCGCGCGGCCGGGCGCCGAGCTGGAAGTCGAGTCGCTGCGCGCCCACTGCGCGGGCACGCTCGCCCCGTACAAGGTCCCCAAGCGTTTCGAGCTCGCCTCCGCGCCGCTCCCGCGCACGCGCTCGGGCAAGCTGCTGCGCCGGGAGCTGCGGTGAGCTTCGACGCCAACGCGCACAGGGAGGCCAGCCTGGCGGGCTGGGAAGAGGCGGCGTCCGGCTGGGTTCGTCGCCAGGGGCTGCTGCGCGAGCTGGGCGAGCCGGTATCGCATTGGATGGTCGAGGCGATCTCCGTGCAGCCCGGTCAGCGGGTGCTCGAGCTGGCGGCCGGCCTCGGCGAGACGGGGATGCTCGCGGCGGAGCTCGTAGCGCCGATGGGCGGCGTGGTCGTCTCAGATCAGGCCGAGGGGATGCTCGAGGGGGCGCGCGCCAGGGCGATCGAGCTGGGCCTCAGCAACATCGAGTTCCAGGTGCTGAACGCCGAATGGATCGACCTGCCGGTCGCCAGCGTCGACGCCGTGCTGTGCCGCTGGGGCTACATGCTGATGGCCGACCCGGCCGCAGCACTGGGAGAGACGCGTCGCGTGCTGCGTCCCGGCGGGCGTGTCGCGCTGGCCGTGTGGGCGGCGATCGAGCACAACCCGTGGGCGCTGCTTCCGGCACAGGAGCTCGCCGCGCGTGGGCTGGCGCCGCAGCCCGACGATCGCGAGTTCCGCCCCGGTCCGTTCGCCATAGGCCACGAGCAGCAGCTGGTCGAGCTGCTCGAGCAGGCCGGGTTCGCGGAGCTCCAGCTCGAGCAGCTCGGTCTCGTTCGGCGCCACCCGAGCTTCGATGAGCTGTGGGAGACGACGCTCGATCTGTCGCGCAACTTCCACGACGCGGTGCTGTCGCTGCCCGCGCCGGAGATCCACGAGATCCGCCTGGCGCTGGCTGAGCGCTTCGCGCCGTTCACGGCCGCCGACGGAACGCTCGAGATACCCGGGCGAACGTTCGTCGCCTGCGCCGGCGCCTGAGTTGGATAGCCTGCCGCAGATGATCTACGACGATGACGCGAACCTCGATCTCCTCGACGGCAAGACCGTCGCCATCATTGGCTACGGCTCTCAGGGCCACGCCCACGCCCTCAACCTGAAGGACTCCGGCGTCGACGTCGTGGTCGGCCTGCGCGAGGACTCCGCGTCGGTCGCGAAGGCGCGCGAGCAGGGTCTGGAGGTGCTGTCAGTGGTTGACGCCGCCAGCCGCGGCGATCTCGTGATGATCCTGCTGCCGGACGAGCGCCACCACGATATCTGGGAGCAGGAGATCCGCGATGGCATCGCCGAGGGCAACATGATCCTGTTCGGCCACGGCTTCTCGATCCACTACGGCGAGATCGACCCGCCGGCCGGCGTGGACGTGGCGATGGTCGCGCCGAAGGGCCCGGGACACCTGGTGCGCCGCCAGTTCACCGAAGGCAGCGGCGTCCCCGGGCTGATCGCGGTCGCGCAGGACGCCACTCACAACGCGCGTGCGCTCGCGCTGGCGTACGCCAAGGGCATCGGCTGTACGCGTGGCGGCGTGATCGAGACGACGTTCAAGGACGAGACCGAGACCGATCTGTTCGGCGAGCAGGCAGTGCTGTGCGGCGGCGCCTCAGAGCTCGTCCAGGCCGGCTTCGAGACGCTCGTCGAGGCCGGGTATGACCCCGAGATGGCCTACTTCGAGTGCCTACACGAGCTCAAGCTGATCGTCGATCTGATGCACGAGAAGGGGCTCGCCGGGATGCGCTACTCGATCTCCAACACGGCCGAGTACGGCGACTACACGCGCGGCAAGCGCGTGATCACCGAGCAGACACGCGCGGACATGCGCAAGATCCTGCAGGAGATCCAGTCGGGGGACTTTGCGCGCGAGTGGATCGCCGAGAACCGCGCCGGCCAGGAGAACTTCAAGCGCATGCGCGCCGAACAGGCCGACACCCAGGTCGAGCACGTCGGTAGCGAGCTGCGCTCGCACATGGACTGGATCAAGCCGGCGTTCTGAGGCCGCCCGGCCCGGCGCAAGCGACCGCGATGCTGGCTTACGTCTCCTGGCATCGCCCTGCAGTCGGTGTCGAGCGCGACGCCTACGAGCACGCGCTCGAGCATTTCCACCGCTCGCTGGCGCATCGCCCGCCGAGCGGCTTTCGCGGCTCGACCGTGTTTCGCGCCGGCGAGCTGCCGTGGCTGCGCTCGCCTGCGGACGAGGCTTCAGATGGTGGGGCGGACTACGAGGATTGGTACCTGCTCGACGGCTGGAACGCCGTCGGTGTGATCGAGGAGGCGGCCGTCTCGCAGGGGCACACGACCGCGCACGACGCGATCGCGCAGCTCGCAGGGCCGGCGACCAGCAGCGTCTACCGCCTCGGCGAGGGCCACGCGCGCCTCGAGCACACGCGCCTGAGCGTCTGGGTATCTCGCGCGCGCGGACACGCGAGCCCGACGATCGCCGACCTGCTGGGCGATGGCATGGACCGGCAGACGAGCGGCCTGTGGCGGCGCTGCCTGGGCCTCGGGCCGGCGCCGGAGTACTGCGTGCTCGCCTGTGAGGAGTCGAGCCTCGCGGACCTCAGCGGCGTGGCCGAGTCGCGCCTGCCGGCGGGATGGCAGGCGACGGTGTGCCCCCGCGAGGTGCTGTGGAGCGGCTGACATCCGGCGCGTACGGCTGGATCGGCTGAGATGGAGCGGCTGGCATCCGGCGCACTCTCGCTGAGCGGCTGAGGTCGGGCGGCGTTCGCTACACTCGGCTGCGTCGTCGCGACTGGCGTTCGGGTGGAGTTCACCACCGGGAAGCGACGAGTCAGAACCGCCGCGCGCCTGGGCACCCTCAGAATCACGACCATTCCCTCGAGGTCCGACCGAGCGAGGAGCCCACATGACGACGAGCCCCCTGACAGAGCAGACGCCGCTGGTCATTCCCGAGCAGCTGAGGCCCATCGACGGGCGCTTCGGCTGCGGTCCCTCCAAGGTGCGCCCGCAGGCGCTGGCGCGCCTGAGCGCCGACGGCGCCCGCGTGATGGGAACCTCGCACCGGCAGAAGCCGGTCAAGGCGCTCGTCGGTGAGATCCGCACCGGCCTAAGCGAGCTGTTCGCCATTCCCGACGGCTACGAGGTGGCGCTCGGCAACGGCGGATCGACCGCCTTCTGGGACGCCGCCGCGTTCGGGCTGGTCAGGCGCCGCTCCGCGCACCTGAGCTTCGGTGAGTTCTCACAGAAGTTCGCGACCGTGACGAGCGGCGCCCCGTTCCTCCAGCAGCCGATAATTGTCTCGGCCGACGCCGGCGACGCCCCCGACCCGAACGTGGCCGGGCAGCTTGCCGCCGAGGGTGACGCGGACCTGATCGCGTGGGCGCACAACGAGACCTCGACCGGGGTGATGGTCGGAGTTACGCGGGTTGGTACAGCAGACGCGCTGGTCGCGATCGACGCGACATCGGGCGCCGGGGGCCTGCCGGTCGACGTGGCGGACGCGGACGCCTACTACTTCGCGCCGCAGAAGGGCTTCGCCGCCGACGGCGGGCTGTGGCTGGCCTTGCTCAGCCCGCGCGCACAGGAGCGGATCGCCGAGTTGCACGCGTCCGAGCGCTGGATACCGGAGTTCCTCTCGCTGCACACGGCGCTCGAGAACTCGCTCAAGGATCAGACTTACAACACGCCTGCGGTGGCCACGCTGTTCCTGCTGGCCGATCAGATCCGCTGGATGCTCGACGGTGGCGGTCTGGACTGGTGCGTGGCCCGCACGCGGGCGTCATCCGGCCACCTGTACGGCTGGGCCGAGCAGAGCGCGTACACGACGCCGTTCGTCGCCGACCCGGCCAAGCGCTCGCTGGTCGTCGGCACGATCGACTTCGAGCAGTCGATCGACGCGGCGGCCGTCGCGTCTACGTTGCGGGCGAACGGGATCGTGGACGTCGAGCCGTATCGCAAGCTCGGTCGTAACCAGTTGCGGATCGGCATGTTCCCGGCGGTCGAGGTCGCCGACGTGCAGGCGCTGACCGCGTGCATCGACTGGGTCGTGGAGAGGATGTCCGCATGAGCGACCGTCCGAAGGTGCTCGTCAAGGAGAAGATCGGCGACTCGGGCATCGCGCTGCTGCGCGAGCATTTCGACGTCGAGCTCGGCGTCGACTGGAGCGCCGAGGAGCTCGTCGAGCGGATCGGCGGCTACGACGGCATCCTGATCCGCTCGGCTACGAAGATGACCGCCGAGATGATCGCCCACGGCGCCCGCCTGCAGGTGATCGGACGGGCCGGGGTAGGCGTCGACAATGTGGACGTCGAGGCGGCGACCAAGCGCGGCATCGTGGTCGCCAACGCGCCCGAGTCGAACGTGGTGACTGCGGCCGAGCACACGATGGCGCTGCTGCTGGCACTCGCGCGCAACATCCCGCAGGCGTACGTGTCGCTGACGTCCGGCAAGTGGGAGCGCTCGAAGTTCTCCGGCGTCGAGCTGTACGAGAAGACGCTCGGCGTGCTCGGCTTCGGGCGCATCGGCCAGCTCGTGGCACAGCGCGCGCGCGGCTTCGGCATGCGCGTGGTGGCGTTCGACCCGTTCGTCAGCGCCGAGCGCTATCGCGACCTTGGGGCGGAGAAGGCCGACAGCCCTGATGACCTGTACGCGCAGTCGGACTTCATCACCGTGCACCTGCCGAAGACGCCGGACACCGAAGGGTTCCTCAACGCGGACGCGTTCGCCAAGATGCGCGACGGCGCGCGTGTGCTGAACGTCGCCCGCGGCGGGCTGATCGACGAAGCGGCGCTGAAGGACGCGCTCGACTCGGGCAAGCTCGGCGGCGCGGCGCTGGATGTGTTCCCGAGCGAGCCGATTACCGAGCACCCGCTGTTCGGCTACGCGAACGTGATCGTCACGCCGCATCTAGGCGCCTCGACCGCCGAGGCGACCGATCGCGCCGGCTACCAGAGCGCCGAGCAGGTCGTCGCCGCGCTGACCGGCGGCGTCGTCTCGACCGCCGTGAACATCCCGGCGATCGGGGCGGAGGACATGGAGACGCTCGGGCCGTTCCTGCCACTCGCCACGCACCTCGGGCGCCTCGCGATGGAGCTCGCCGAGGGCAGCTCGGTCGAGCGGATCGAGGCCGCGTTCCTTGGGCGGATCGCCGACTTCGACACCCGCCTGTTGGGGCTCGCGGTGATCGTCGGCGCGCTCGGCGGGCGCACCGAGGAGGAGGTCAACCTGGTGAACGCCCCGACGATGGCACAGCAACGGGGAATCGTGTTCGAGGAGAAGGCCGTGTCCGAGGCCGAGGACTTCAACGAGCTGATCCGCGTGACGGTGATCGCCGGCGGCGAGCGCGTGGCCGTCGCCGGCACGGGCATCGGCCCCAGCCAGGTTCCACATCTGGTTGAGGTCCAGGGCCGGCGGCTGACGATCGAGCTCGCGCCGCACGTCACCGTGTTCCGCTATCAGGATCTTCCAGGCATGATCGGGCGCGTCGGCACGATCTTCGGCGCCCACGGGATCAACATCTCCTCCGCCGCCGTCGGGCACACGCCCGACTCCGCGCCCGCGCGGCGGGACGGGTCCGACGGCGAGGATGGGCGTTACGCGGCGATGGTCGTGACGACCGACGCCGCCGTGCCCGCGCCGGTCGTGCAGGAGATCATCGCCTCCGACGGGTTCGTCAACGGCTGGTCGGTAGAGCTCGGCTGAGTGGCGGCACGCGCGGCTTGCCTCGCCCGGCGGGGACGCCCGCAGTCCCCGGGGGCGGAACTGGCTGGATGGCCAAATCGGGTAGTGTCCGACTTGAATGCGAGCGGTGGTGATCACAAAGCACGGGGGACCGGGCGTGCTTGAAGTGCAGGAACGCCCTGACCCCGCGCTCGCGGCCGGAGAGGTGCGGATCGACGTCGCCGCCGCGGGGATCAACTTCGCCGACGTGATGGCGCGCATGGGCCTGTACCAGGACGCGCCGAAGACGCCGTGCGTGGTCGGCTACGAGGTAGCGGGCACGATCGCCGAGCTGGGGGAGGGGGTAGCGCAGACTCACCCCGCGCTGACGGTCGGCCAACGCGTGTTCGCGGGCACGCAGTTCGGAGGCTACGCCTCGCAGGTGGCGGCCAAGGCGGGCGATGTGCTCGCTCTCCCGGACGAGCTCACGTTCGCGCAGGGCGCGGCGATTCCCGTCAACTACGGAACCGCGTGGGCCGGCCTGATCGGCTACGGCTCGCTGCAAGCGGGTGAACGCGTGCTCGTGCACTCCGCCGGCGGCGGAGTCGGCATCGCCGCCACGCAGATCGCCAAGCGCGTCGGTGCTGAGGTCTACGGCACCGCGTCACCCGGCAAGCACCAGCGAATCCTGGAGCTCGGCGTCGACCATGCGCTCGATTACACCAAGCCCGGCTGGGAGCGCGGGATCGGCAAGTTCGACGTGATCCTCGACGCGGTCGGCGGCAAGAGCTTCCGCACGAGCTACTCGCTGCTGCGCCCCGGCGGGCGCCTGGTCGCGTTCGGCGCCTCGTCGGTCGTCTCCGGCGAGCGCAAAAACGTGATCACCGCGCTGCGCACCGTGGCGCGCATGCCGCGCTTCAGCATGATCAAGCAGATGTCCGAATCGAAGGCTGTGATCGGGCTGAACATGCTCACCCTGTGGAAGGACCACGGGACGCTCGAGCCGTGGATCGGGCCGATGCGCGAGATGCTCGACGACGGCACCGTCAAACCGGTCGTCGCCGGCGAGTTCAGCTTCGCGGACACGGGTGCCGCGCAGACGATGATCGTCGAGCGGCGCAACGTCGGCAAGGTAGTGCTCAACCCGTAAGGCGCCGCTGGCGGGCGCGATGCTGCGCCTGCCTCGCTTGACCCTCGACGGCCTGCGCCGTTTGGCAGCGGCGGCCGCCGGTGCTACCCTCCGATTCAGATGTCGTTTCAGATCTCGCAGCTGCAGCTCCTTCTGCTCCCCCCTCGGGGGGAATAGCGCGTGGCGGCCGCGTAGCCGCATACCCAGCAGAGAGGACCGATCAAAGATCGGCCAGCAAGCGAGATAGAGAAGGAGCACGAACGACATGAGTGACATCGACGCACGTACCGACGCGAACCGCGTCCTGATCTTCGACACGACGCTGCGAGACGGCGAGCAGTCGCCGGGGATCTCGTTGAACAGGCAGGAAAAGCTGGAGATCGCCCATCAGCTGGGACGCTTGGGCGTGGACATCATCGAGGCGGGCTTCCCGATCACCTCGCCGGGCGACTTCGAGTCGGTCGAGGCGATCGCACGCGAGGTCGAAGGCCCGGTGATCTGTGGGCTGGCGCGCACTAGCAAGCAGGACATCGAGGCGGCGTGGAATGCAGTCAGAGACTCCGAGCGCCCGCGCATTCACACGTTCCTGGCGACGAGCGACGTGCACATCGAGCACAAGCTGCAGACCACGAGAGAGGATGTCAAGGGCCAGGTGCGCGCAGCTGTGGCACAGGCACGTGAGTACACCGAGGATGTCGAGTTCTCGCCCGAGGATGGCTCGCGCTCGGATGTCGAGTTCATGGCCGAAGTGATTCAGATCGCGCTGGACGAGGGCGCCACGACGATCAACGTGCCGGACACGGTCGGCTACACGATGCCGGGTGAGTACCGCGCGATGTTCGAGCAGCTGTACCGGCTGGTGCCGGGCCTGCGCGAGGTGGTGGTGTCGGTGCACTGCCACGACGACCTGGGGATCGCGGTCGCCAACTCGCTGGCCGGGCTGGAAGCGGGCTGCCGCCAGGTGGAGTGCGCGATCAACGGGATCGGCGAGCGCGCCGGCAACGCTTCGCTGGAGGAGATCGCGATGCTGCTGCACACCCGCGAGCCGAGCCTCGGCCTGTGGACGGGGATCGAGACGACCGAGATCGCGCGCACGAGCCGTCTGGTCTCGCGTCTGACTGGCTATCAGGTGCAGCCGAACAAGGCGATCGTCGGGCGCAACGCGTTCGCGCACGAGGCGGGTATCCACCAGGACGGCGTGCTGAAGGAGCGCACGACGTACGAGATCATGGATGCGACGACCGTCGGGCTGCGCAGCAACTCGATCGTGCTGGGCAAGCACTCGGGCCGCCACGCGCTGAGCAAAGCGCTGGAGGAGATGGGCTTCGAGATCGACGGGCAGGCGTTGAACACGGCGTTCAAGCGTTTCAAGGAGATCGCCGACCGCAAGAAGCTCATCACGGCGATGGACCTGGAGGCGCTGGTCACCGACGAGCTGCGTGAGGAGATCGCCGGCTATACGCTCGAGTGGTTCGAGGTCGACGCGTCCTCGTTGCGACCGCCGCACGCGAAGGTCTCGATCACGCTCCCGGACGGTGGCTCGGCGACCGGGTCGTTCACCGGCGACGGGCCGATCGACGCGGTGTTCCAGGCGATCAACTCCGCCAGCGGCATCGCCGCCCGGTTGAGCGATTTCACGATCGGCGCGGTCACCGAGGGCCAGGACGCCCTCGGCGAGGTCTCGGTCGTGCTCGAGGTCGACGGCTTCACCGGGGCCGGCCAGGGCGTCTCGACGGACATCATCGACGCCGCCGCGCGCGCGTACGTGAGGGCGCTGTCGGTAGCCGTCGCACGCTCGCGCGCGGATGACACCGTCGGGCTGCCGGAGGCCACCGCGGGCTGAGCGTCAGGCGAAGAAGTCGGCGACAGCGACCCGCCAGTCCGGCACCGCGTCGCTCAGATCCAGCTCGCCATCGGTGAGTGTGCCTATGTTCTCGCCCGTGCGGTAGACCGTCGCGGACTGTGAGCGGGGGTCAAGCACGAGGACCGCGATTGCACCGGCGTCCAGCCAGTTCAGCGCCTTCGCGCGCAAATATGGGCGGCTGTCGTCCGGCGAGACGACCTCGATCGCCAGATCCGGCGCGCCGCCAGGCCAGAAGCCAAACGTCGTGCCGACGGCGTCCGCGCGTGCGTTCGAGACGAACGCGGCGTCCGGCGCGCGCACCGTGTCGGGGTCGCGCGCCAGGATGAACCCCGTCTCCGCGCCGAGCGTCACGCCGCTGCCGGTGGCGTGCACGTGAACGGCCAGCAGCCTGTTCGCCGTTGAGGCGATGCGACCGTGCTCGAAGCCCGCCGCGCACATCACGTGCAGCTGTCCTTCGATGAGCTCGTAGCGCTTGCCCTCGCCCGTGGGCAGCTTGAGCAACTCGTCTGCGGTCGTCGCGACGGCATGCGTGCTCATGCCGAAAAGCGTAGCGGCGAACGCCGCGATGGGTGTAGTCGGCTTGGTCGGCGTATGGCTGAGGTCACACGACCAGCATGCCGGTCGCTTGGGACGCAATTCTCGGCCGATCGCGATCGTCTGTGATAACGTACGCGCGTATGACACCTGCGCAAACAGCCAAACGCTCCGGCGGCGCACGCAAGCAGCGGGGCGGCGCGGCGCGCGAGGCGTCCAACGCGGGCGAGCAGGCGAGCACGGACCCTCTCGCCCCCGTCGTCATCGGCGCGCGCGTGAAGGCGCTGCGCGAGTCCGCCGGGCTGTCGCTGCGCGACCTCTCTGAGCGCAGCGGCGTCAGCGCGCCGATGCTCTCGCAGGTCGAGCGCGGCGAGACGAGCCCGACGCTGACCGTCGCCGCGCGCATCGCCGCCGGCCTCGAGCTGCGGCTCTCACAGCTGCTGCGCCTGGACGAGGGCGGCTCTGTGACGGTCGTGCACGCCGGCCAGCGCCAGCGCGGCGGCAACAAGCGCCGCGGGCACAGCTTCGAGGTGCTCACCTCATCACAGCCCGGGCAGCGCGCCGAGCTCTCACGCCACACGCTCGCGCCCGGCGGCGCGACCGGCGCCACCGACGATCCGCCGATGCACGAGCCCGGCAGCCGCGAGACCGCGCTGGTGGAGCACGGCTCGATCGTGCTCGTCTGCGACGGGCAGCGCTACGACCTCGTCGCCGGCGACTGCGTGACGTTCGACGCCGACCTTCCACATCACTTCGAGAACCCGACCGACGCCGAGGCCGCGTTCCTCGCGGTCGTCTCCGCCGGGTTGAGGCGCAGCTAGATGAGCGCCACCAGCTACCCACCCCGGACCCCGGTAGGGGTCCTCATCAAAACCAACACACGCACCCACGAAGAGAAGGGCCGATGACGATGCCACAGACGATGTTCGACAAGATCTGGGAGACGCACGAGGTCGCTCACGGCTTGCTCTACATCGACCTGCACCTCGTGCACGAGGTCACCAGCCCGCAGGCGTTCGACAGCCTGCGCATGGCCGGGCGCCCAGTGCGCCGGCCCGACCGCACGCTCGCGACCGCCGACCACAACACGCCGACCGACGGAACCCCGGTCGCGGCGCGGATCAAGGACGAGCTCTCGCGCGTGCAGGTCGAAACGCTCGAGCGCAACTGCGCCGAGTTCGGCGTCCCCGTCTACTCGCTCGGCTCCGAGCGCCAGGGGATCGTGCACGTGATCGGCCCCGAGCTCGGCGTCACCCAGCCCGGCATGACGATCGTCTGCGGCGACTCGCACACCTCCACCCACGGCGCGTTCGGCGCGCTCGCCTTCGGCATCGGCACCTAGCGAGGTCGAGCACGTGCTCGCCACCCAGTGCATGGTCCAGCACAAGCCGCGCTCGATGCGCATCACCTACGAGCGGCCAGCTCGGCTTCGGCGTCACCGCCAAGGACCTGATCCTCGCCACGCTCGGGCGGCTCGGCGTCGGCGGCATGACCGGCCACGTCGTCGAGTACTCCGGCCCGGCGATCGAGGCGCTGTCGATGGAAGGGCGCATGACCGTCTGCAACATGACGATCGAGGGCGGCGGGCGCGCCGGCATGATCGCCCCCGACGAGACCACCTTCGCCTGGTTCACCGACGTCGAGCGGCCCGGTGCGCCCAGCGGCGCCGCATCGTCCCCGGACGGGGAGAGGGAGCTGGAGAAGGCGATCGCGCGCTGGCGCGGGCTGCGCACCGACGACGGCGCCGAGTTCGACCGCGAGATCGACGATCGACGCCACGCAGATCTCCCCGCAGGTCACCTGGGGCACCAACCCCGGGATGGTGCGCGCCGTCACCGAGCGCGTGCCCGCGCCCGAGGAGTTCGACAGCCCCGCCGACCGCGAGGCCACCGAACGCGCGCTGCACTACATGGACCTGGAGCCCGGCACGCCGATCGAGCAGATCGCGCTCGACCGCGTGTTCATCGGCTCGTGCACCAACTCGCGCATCGGCGACCTGCGCGCCGCCGCCAAGGTCGTCGCGGGGCGCAAGGTCGCCGCCGAGCGTCGACGCGATGGTCGTGCCCGGCTCCCAGCAGGTCAAGGCGCAGGCCGAGGCCGAGGGGCTCGACCGCGTGTTCCGCGACGCCGGCTTCGACTGGCGCGTCGCCGGCTGCTCGATGTGCCTCGGCATGAACCCCGACATCCTCGCGCCCGGCGAGCGCTGCGCCTCGACGTCCAACCGCAACTTCGAGGGCCGCCAGGGGCGCGGCGGCCGCACGCACCTCGTCTCCCCGCAGATGGCCGCCGCCGCCGCGATCGAGGGGCACTTCGTCGACATCAGGGAGTGGAGTTGAAATGGACCCGATAAGCGTCATATCAGGACCCGTCAGCCACCTCGACCGTGCCGACGTCGACACCGACCAGATCATGCCCAAGCAGTTCCTCAAGCGCGTCGAGCGCACCGGCTTCGGCGAGTTCCTGTTCTACGACTGGGCCAAGGAGCCCGGCTGGGACCTGCCCGCCAACCCGATCCTCGTCGCCGGCGAGAACTTCGGCTGCGGCTCCTCGCGCGAGCACGCCCCCTGGGGGCTGCAGGACTACGGCTTCCAGGCGATCGTCGCACCGAGCTTCGCCGACATCTTCTACTCCAACTGCACCAAGATCGGGCTGCTGCCGGTCGTGCTGTCCGCCGAGGACTGCCACAGCCTCGCGCACGCCGGCGCCGGCGAGGTCGACCTGCTCGAGCAGGAGGTTCGCTTCGCCGGGCGCGACGCCGCGTTCGAGATCGACCACGAGATCCGCCACCGGCTGCTCAACGGCCTCGACGACATCGCGCTGACGCTCGAGCAGGCCGCCGAGATCTCCGAGTTCGAGAGCGAGCACGAGGTGACGGCCGGGTTCGCGCGGGTGGCCACGACCGCGCTGTGAGCGCCGCGCCGCTGACACAGAGCGAGGGGCGCGCGCTGGCCGATGAGTGGGTCGCGGCGTGGAACGCCCACGCGCTCGACACGATCATCGCGCTGTACGCGGCGGACGTCGTGTTTCAGACGCCGACCGTGATCGACACGCTCGGGATCGCCGACGGCCGCGTCGTCGGCGCGGCCGCGCTGCGCGAGCACTTCGAGCGCGGCCTGCAGCGGCTGCCCGACTTGCGCTTCGAGCTCGAGCAGGTGTACGTCGGCGTGCGCTCGATCGCGATCACCTACCGCTGGGCCGACGGGACACCCGTCGCCGAGCTGCACGAGTACGACGCGGATGGGCTGATCGAGCGCGTGCAGGCCCTGTACGTTGGCCTGTCCTGGTAGCGTCGCGCGCCGTGGCTCATCGCATCGTCACGCTCCCCGGCGACGGCATCGGCCCGGAGATCATGGCTCCGACGCTCGAGCTGCTGCGCAAGTTCGGCGACTTCGAGTTCGAGCAGCACGTCTTCGGCGGCGCCTCGATCGACGCACACGGCGTCGCGCTGACCGACGAGGTGCTCGACGCGTGCAAGCGCTCCGACGCGGTGCTGCTCGCGGCCGTCGGCGGGCCGAAGTGGGACACCACCGACCCCGCAAAGCCGCGCCCCGAGCAGGGCCTGCTCGGTCTGCGCAAGGGGCTCGGGCTGTACGCCAACCTGCGCCCCGTCAAGCCGCTGCCCGCGCTGTACGACGCCTCGCCGCTGCGACGCGAGCGGATCGAGGGTACCGACCTGCTCGTCGTGCGCGAGCTCACCGGCGGGATCTACTTCGGCGAGAAGACGCGCACCGACGACCTCCGCCTCCGACGTCTGCTCCTACACGACCGAGGAGATCGAGCGGATCGCCCGCATCGCGTTCGCCGCCGCGCGGTCGAAGGTGTCGAGCGTCGACAAGGCCAACGTGCTCGAGACCTCGCGGCTGTGGCGTCAGGTCGTCAGCGAGCTGCACGCGCGCGAGTTCCCGCACATCGAGCTCGAGCACGTGCTCGTCGACAACGCCGCCATGCAGCTCGTCTCCGCGCCGCGCCACTTCGACACGATCCTCACCGAGAACATGTTCGGCGACATCCTCTCCGACGAGGCCGCCATGCTCACCGGCTCGATCGGGATGCTGCCGAGCGCGTCGCTCGGCGGCGCGTCCGGTGCTGGCGGCGTGTCCGCAGACGGCGCAGCGGGCGTTCCGCGGCCTCCGGGCCGGGGTTGTTCGAGCCGGTGCACGGCTCGGCGCCGGACATCGCCGGGCAGGGCAGCGCCAACCCGCTGGCGATGTTCCTCTCGGCGGCGATGATGCTGCGCCACGGGCTCGGCTTGGAAAGCGAGGCCGCGGCTGTAGAATCGGCCGTTGAAGGAGCGCTGGACGCGGGGCTGCGCACCCCCGATCTGGGAGGCTCGGCGGGGACCGAGCAGGCGACCGAGGCAGTGCTCGCGAACCTCGAATAGGAGCGCGATCAACGTGGATCCCACCGACCTCATCTGGATGAACGGAGAATTCGTCGCCTGGGAGGACGCCAAGGTCCACGTCCTGACGCACGGCCTGCACTACGGCACCGGCGTGTTCGAGGGCGTGCGCTGCTACGACACCGAGCTCGGCCCGGCGGTGTTCCGCAACGCCGAGCACGTCGAGCGCCTGTTCCGCTCGGCCGAGCTGTACTACATGGCCATCCCGTTCTCCGCCGAGCAGCTGCGCGCGGCGACGCTCGAGCTGGTCGCGCGCAACGGCCTGCGCTCCTGCTACATCCGCCCGATCGTCTACCGCGGCTACGGCACGATGGGCCTGAACCCGCTCGAGGCGCCCGTCGACGTGACGATCGCCTGCTGGGAGTGGGGCGCGTACCTCGGCGAGGAGGGCAAGCGAGAACGGCGTGCGCGCGAAGGTCTCCTCGTGGCGGCGGATCAGCCCCGACTCGCTGATCCCGCACGCGAAGGCCTCCGGGCAGTACCTCAACAGCGTGCTCGCCAAGGTCGAGTCGGTCAAGGCCGGCTACGACGAGGCGATCCTGCTCGACGACCACGGCTACGTGTGCGAGGGCACCGGCGAGAACGTGTACATCGTGCGCGACGGCGAGATCGCCACGCCCGGTCAGCACAACTCGATCCTCGACGGCATCACCCGCCGCTCGATCATCCAGATCGCGCAGGACCTCGGCTACACGGTCGTCGAGCGCAACATCGCCCGCGCGGAGATGTACCTCGCCGACGAGGTGTTCATGTCCGGCACCGCCGCCGAGCTCGTGCCCGTGCGCGAGGTCGACGACCACGCGATCGGCACCGGCAAGCCCGGCGAGATCACGCGCGTGCTCCAGGCGGCGTTCGACGACGCGATCCACGGGCGCTCGGAGCGCTACCGCGAGTGGCTCGACGTGGTCAACGCGACCGCCCTGGAGACGCCCACCGGCGAGGCGCCGCTCCGCCCGAGCGCGCAGACGACCGTCCGCGGGCTAGGAGCCGCTAATGGCCGACATACAGCTATACGACGCCACGCTGCGCGACGGCATGGGCGGCGGCGGGCTGACGCTCACCGCCGAGGAGAAGCTGCGCGTGGTGCACGCGCTCGACGCGCTCGGCGTGCGACATGATCGAGGCCGGCTTTCCGGCGTCGAACCCGAAGGAGCAGCAGCTGTTCGAGCTGCTCGCCGAGGAGGCGCTGCACAGCGCGGAGATCGTCGCGTTCGGGATGACCCGCCGCCGCGACGTCGCCGCCGAGGACGACGAGGGGCTGCGCGTGCTCGCCGAGTCCTTCGCGCCCGTGTGCACGCTCGTCGGCAAGGCCTCGGTGCTGCACGTGGAGAAGGTCGTGCGCGTCTCGCGCGAGGAGAACCTGGCGATGATCGCCGACTCGATCGCCTTCCTCGTGCGCCGCCGGCAAGCGCGTGCTGTTCGACGCCGAGCACTTCTTCGACGGCTTCACGCTCGACCCCGGCTACGCGCTCGACTGCCTGCGCGCGGCCGCCGACGCGGGCGCCGAGCGCGTCGTGCTGTGCGACACCAACGGCGGCTCGCTGCCCCCGCAGATCCGCACGGCGCTGGCCGTCGTGCGCGAAGCGCTGCCCGGCGTCGCGCTCGGGATCCACTGCCACGACGACTCCGGCTGCGCGGTCGCCAACACGCTCACCGCGGTCGAAGCCGGCGCCACGCAGGTGCAGGGCACGATCAACGGCATCGGCGAGCGCACCGGCAACGCCAACCTGATCACGATCATCGCCGACCTGCAGCTGAAGATGGGCGTCGATCTGCTGGCCCCGGAGCGCCTCGCGCGCCTGACCGAGACGGCGCACTTCGTCGACGAGCTGCTCAACCGCACGCCCAACCCGGCGCAGCCGTACGTCGGCAAGCACGCGTTCGCGCACAAGGCCGGGCTGCACGCGGCCGGCGTGCGCGCGGACTCGCAGACGTTCGAGCACATCGACCCGGCAGTCGTCGGCAACAGCCGCGACGTGCTGATCTCCGAGCTGTCCGGGCACGGGCACGATCGTCGAGAAGGCCCGCCAGGCCGGGATCGCCGCCGACGAGGACTTCGTCCAGGCGGATGGTCGAGCGCGTCAAGGAGCTCGAGCACGAGGGCTTCCAGTTCGAGGCCGCCGACGGGTCGTTCGAGCTGCTTGATGCGCAAGGAGGCCGGCGTCTACGAGCCGCTGTTCCGCCTGGAGTCCTGGCGGGTGATCGTCGAGAAGCACGCCGACGGCACGCGCCACGACCGAGGCGACGATCAAGATCTGGGTCGGCGGCGAGCGCTACGTGCGCACCGCCGAGGGCAACGGTCCGGTGCACGCGCTCGACCGCGCGCTGCGCGACGCGATCGGCGAGATCCACCCGCACCTGCGGGACATCGAGCTCGTCAACTTCAAGGTGCGCATCCTCGACGAGCGCAAGGGCACCGGCGCGGTCACGCGGGTGCTGATCGACGCCTCCGACGGCCACGACGTGTGGGGCTCGATCGGCGTCTCCGAGAACCTGATCGCCGCCTCCTGGGACGCGCTCGTCGACTCGCTGGAGTACGGCATGCAGGGCGAGCGCCGCACGGCCTCGGAGTCGCCGCTCGGCTCGAGCGGCAGGGTGCAGTGGCTGACGGAGCCGCGATCGGCCGATCGGACGTCGGCCGGCAGCTCGCGCGGATCAGGCATGACTGAGTCGATCCCGCTCGCGCGCCCGGTGCTGGGCGAGGCAGGAGGAGCGGGCGGTGATCGAGGTGCTGCGCTCCGGGCAGCTGTCGCTCGGGCCGCGCGTGAGCGAGTTCGAGCGACGTTCGCCGCGCGCGTCGGCGCCGCACACGCGTGCGCCGTCAGCAGCGGCACCGCCGGGTTGCACCTGGCCCTGCGCGCCGTCGGCGTCGGCGACGGCGACGAGGTCATCACGAGCCCGTTCTCGTTCGTCGCCTCGGCCAACGCCGCGCTGTACGAGCGCGCGCGGCCGGTGTTCGCGGACATCGATCCGGTCACGCTGAACCTCGATCCGGCCGCCGCCGCCGCGGCGATCGGCGAGCGCACGCGCGCGCTCCTGCCCGTGCACATCTTCGGCTACCCGGCCGAGCATGCCCGCGTTCGAGGCGCTCGCGCAGGCGCACGACCTGGCGATCGTCGAGGACGCCTGCGAGGCGCTCGGCGCGGTGCACGCCGACGGGACGGCCGTCGGCGCGCGCGGGCACCCGGCCGTGTTCGGCTTCTACGCCAACAAGCAGCTGACCACCGGCGAGGGGGGGATGATCACGCTCGGCGACCGCGCAGCTCAAGCAGCGCATCGACTCCGAGCGCAACCAGGGTCGCGCGCCGGACATGGGCTGGCTCGACCACGACCGGCTCGGCTTCAACTACCGCCTGTCGGACATCGCGTGCGCGCTCGGAATCGTCCAGCTGGAGCGCCTGGATGGGATGCTCGCGGCGCGCGCACGTGCTGCCGAGCTGTACCGCGCAGGCGCTGGGTGGGATCGACGGCCTCGAGCTGCCGTGCCCCGACGCCGACGGCAACAGGCGCGGCTGGTTCGTGTTCGTCGTGCAGCTGCCGCGCGGTGTCGATCGCGACGAGATCGTCCGCGCGCTCGCCGCCGAGCGGCGTGCAGAGCAAGCCGTATCTGCCGGCGATCCACCTGATGAGCTTCTACCGCGAGCGCTTCGGGCACCGCGAGGGAGAGTTCCCGGTCTGCGAGGACGTCGCCGCACGCTCGCTGGCGCTGCCGTTCTTCCCAGAGATGAGCGAGGGACAGGTCGCGCGCGTGGCGGAGGTCCTGCGCGCGGCTCTGGAGTCCTAGACTGCCCGCCACGTGTCGCGCTTCCACGAGCCCCAGCACCCCGACTTCCAGCGGTTGAACGCGTCGATCGCGTTCGATCGGCGGCTGTGGCCGCAGGACGTCGCGCAGTCGCGCGCGCACGCGCGTATGCTCGCCGAGCGCGAGATCCTGACTGCCGAGGACCGCGACGCGCTGCTGGCCGGGCTGGCCGAGGTCGAGCTGGAGCTAAGCGAGGGGCGCTTCTCGTTCGCGGACGACGACGAAGACATCCACATGGCGATCGAGCGCCGCCTGAGCGAGATCGTCGGAGCGGTCGGCGGGCGGTTGCACACCGCGCGCTCGCGCAACGACCAGGTCGTAACCGATATGGCGATGTACACGCGCGAGCGCGCAGCCGAGGGCGTGACGGCGATCACGCAGCTGATGAGCGTGCTGCTCGACCGCGCGCAGGAGCACCTGGACTGGCCGATGCCCGGCTACACCCATCTGCAGCGCGCCCAGCCGGTGTACCTCGGACACCACCTGCTCGCCTACTTCTGGATGCTCGCGCGCGATCGCTCGCGCTTTGCGTTCGCCGAGCGCGAGGCCGCGCGGCTGCCGCTCGGCGCAGGCGCGCTCGCGGGGGTGAACTTCGACACCGATCGCCGGCTGCTGGCGCGCGAGCTCGGCTTCCTCGACGTGGTGGCGAACTCGATCGACGCGGTCTCCGGCCGTGACTTCATCCTCGACTACCTAAGTGCCGCGGCCACCTGCTCGACCCACCTGTCGCGCCTCGGTGCCGAGCTCGTGCTGTGGTCGAGCGCCGAGTTCGGCTTCTGCGAGCTTCCCGACGCGTGGAGCGCCGGCTCCTCGATCATGCCGCAGAAGAAGAACCCCGACGCGGCCGAGCTGCTGCGCGCGAAGGCGCCCCGCGTGGTCGGGCATCTCGCGGCCTTCCACGGCGTGATGCACGCGCTGCCGCTCACCTACAACAAGGATTTGCAGGAGGACAAGGAGCACCTGTTCGACGCGGTCGACACGCTCGAGCTGACGCTCTCGGCGGCGACTGGGATGATCGCCGGGGTGAGCTTCGATCGCAGGCGCATGGCCGAGGCAGCCGGCGATGAGCTGATCGCGGCCACCGACGTCGCCGACCTGCTGGTCAAGCTGGGGATGCCGTTCCGCGAGGCGCACGGCGTCGTCGCCGGCCTGGTGCGCACCGCGCTAGACGCCGGCAAGCCGCTGTCCGAGCTCACGCCGGATCAGCTAGCGGCACATAGCGAGATGCTCGCCGCCCACGCCGAGGCATTCCACCGCGTGCTCGAGCAGAGCTCGTGGCTCGAGTCGAAGATCTCGGAGGGCGGAACCTCGCTCGCGCGCCTGCACGAGCAGGTCGCGCTGGCGCGGACGGTGCTCGCATCGTCCCCGGAGGGGAATGCGGACGCTGGCGTCTGAGTTCTACGACCGCCCCGTGGTCGAGGTCGCCCGCGCGCTGATCGGCTGTGCGGTCGAGCGCGACGGTGCCGTCGGGGTGATCGTCGAGACGGAGGCCTACCACGAGAGCGAGCCTGCATGCCACGCGTTCGTCGGCCTGACGCCGCGCACGCGGCCGCTGTTCGGCGAGCCCGGCCGCGCGTACGTATACCGCTCCTACGGAATCCACTCGCTGTTCAACGCGGTATGCGAGCCGGCGGGCGTGGGCGCGGCCGTGTTGATCAGGGCGCTCGCGCCGATCCGCGGCCTGGAGCAGATGCGCGCGCGGCGCGAAGCGTCGTCCGCCCGGAGGCACGGCCGCAGAGCGCTCGGCGAGCACGATCTGTGCTCCGGGCCAGGCAAGCTCACGCAGGCGCTCGGCATCTCGCTGTCGGACAACGGCTGCGACCTCGTGCACGGCCCGGTGCGAATCCTCGAGCAGCCCGACAGCCGGCGCGAGGTACCGGTGATCGAGGGGACGCGGATCGGGATCACCAAGGCCGTCGAGCTGCGCTGGCGCTTCTGCCTCGCCGGCGACCCAAACGTCTCGCGGCCGCGACCTACTGCGCCCACGGCTGTGCCGGCATAGCGCTAGACCTGGCCGGCCGCGACGCGGGTCGTCCGTAGGCGGACCGCGCTAGCTACTTGCCCCGGGAATAGTCGGGGTGCTGTCCGACTCGTTTAGGAGGATCGTCCCTGCAAATGGGCTGGTTTCTGATCGAGGAGGGTGTTGATGCTGCGGCTTTCGGGCGGGCAGGTCGAGTCGTTGTGGGACGAGGTGCTTCCGGGCGAGGCGAAGGAGCTGCCAGACGATTTGGCGGCGTTGGATGTGCTGCTGAGCGATCGGCGGCTGCTCGAGCCGATCGCCGCGGATTGGCGTCAGGAGGCGGTCTGTCATGGTCGACCGTCGATTCCGATGGATGTGTATGTGCGTTTGATGATCGTCAAGGCGCGCACGGGCTGGGGATACGAGACGTTGGTGCGGGAGGTCTCCGACTCGCTGCATCTGCGGCGGTTCTGTTTGATCGCTCTTGGCGGGCGAGTTCCGCACGAGTCGACGGTTCGCAAGCTCACACGCCGGCTTGGTGGCGACGTGGTGGAGGATCTGACTCGGTGTGTGATCGCCAAGGCGCAGCACGAGACGCGCTTCCGCGCGAGAGCCGTCCGGGTCGACTCGACGGTCGTGGAGGCCGATGTGCGCTATCCGAGCGACGCGGCATTGAGCTTGGACGGGGCCAGGACGCTCGCGCGCGCGGCCCGCAAGCTGACCGGGCTGATCGGCAAGGACGCTGGGCGGGTGCGGGATCGCAGCAGAGCGCTGGGGCGTCGCCTGAGAGCGATCTCGCGCACGATGGGACGGCGCACCGGGGAGCGCAAAGAGCAGGTGCTGGCCCTGACCGACCAGGCCGGGCAACTGTTGACGCAGTCGATCAGGGAAGCCAGGCGGCTGGCGCTCACGGCGCGTCGGCGTGCGCGTGGCCGCGGCGCACAGCGAAAGCTTGCAGCGATCGCGAGACTGGAGCAGACGATCGATCGCGCCGAACGAGTCGCCACACAGATCAAGCTCCGGATCGAAGGCAAGCCGATCACCGACCGGCTGGTGTCGATGTTCGACCCCGATGCTCGCCCGATCCGCAAGGGCAAGCTCGGCAAGCCAAACGAGTTCGGCTATGTGCTTCAGATCTGCGAGGTGACAGCAAACACCAGGCGCGGCGCACGCGGATTCATCCTGCCGGCGTCCACCGCGCCGGGCAACCCGCCCGAGAGCAAGCTCCTGCCCGAAACCACAGCCGAGCTCGAGCGGCTCAGACTGCGCCCGCGAGAGGTCGCTCTAGACGGCGGCTTCGAGAAGGTCCCAACCGACCAAGCGCTCGAGCGGCTCGCGCCCGAGCGGGTGTTCATCGCCGGCCGCCAACAACCCGGCTCCAGACGAACACAAAGGCGACTCGCCAAATACCGCACCGGAGCCGAGGGCAGGATCAGCCACCTCAAGCGCAGCTACGGACTACGCAGATCACGCCTCAAGGGAGCACCCGGAGCCCGCGCCTGGAGCGCCTGGGCAATCCTCGCCTACAACCTTGACACCCTCGCCATCCACGCCACCTGAAAACATCACCACCGCTCGACCAGAGCAACAACCCAAATGCCCGGACCGGCCGCGCCCGACAACGAGCGCGGCCGTTCTGGTTCTAGCCATTTATCCGGGGCAAGTAGCTAGCCGGCGCTGACGCCGCCGGTCGGCGACGGTGAGGACGGCGTGGCGGGAGCGGCGGGAGCCGGCGTAGGTGCCGGCGCGCTGGGGGCTTCGTGCGACGGTGCAGGTGCTGCCGGGGCGTGTTCGGGCGCCGCGCTCGGTGCTCCACCGCCGGCTTCATTGCCGCCGCCACTCGGGGCCGATGATTTGCCGCCGCCTTTGCCGTCACCGGTCGACGGCACCGGAGCAGAGGACGAGCCGGATTCGCTGGTGCTCGTCGATTCTTCGCCGGATTCGCCGCCGCCGGTCTTCTTCTGCGCGGAGTGCTCGGCGCGGGCCTTGTCGATCTGCAGCGCAGCGGTCATGAAGTTGTGCCAGATCAGCGCCGGGAAGGTGCCGCCGAGCACTGGGCCGCCGTCGAAGTCGGTGGTCATCGGGACCAGCTTGTTCGGGTAGCCGACCCACACTGCGACCGTGTACTTCGAGTCCCAGCCGACGAACCACGCGTCACCGTAGTTGGACGTGGTGCCGGTCTTGCCGGCGGCGAACTGGCCGATCGCAGCCGCCCGTCCGGTGCCGTACTGGAGCACCGTTTCGAGCATCGAGGTCTCGGTCGCGGCGACTTCCGAGGGAAGCACCTGCTTCGAGCGAACGCGGTTGCTTGTCGCGATGCGTGCCGTCCGGCAGCGCGCTGTCCCGTTCGATTCGACTTCCTGGATGCCCACCGGGTCATCGCCTTCGGCGAGCGTGCCGCTGACGCGGCGACCGCCGTGGGCGATCGTCTCGTACGCGTGCGCCATGTCCAGCGGGGTGACACCCACGGTCAACCCGCCGATCGTCATCGCCGGGTTGGTCGACAGCGGGGTCGTGATGCCCATCCGGTGCGCCAGCTGCGCGATCCGCGTCGTGCCGACTTTGAGGCCGACTTCCGCGTAGATCGAGTTGTCCGAGAAGGCGGTCGCGGCGGTCAGCGTGTTCGAGCCGGTGTAGTTGCCTTCGTCGTTGTGGACGACGAACTTTTCCGTGCCGTGCGTGTTCGGCACGATGAATTCCTTCTGCTTGGAAGTCCACACTGAGTCCGGGGAGATGCCGTGCTCGAGCGCCGCGGCAAGGTCGAACGCCTTGAACGAGGAGCCCGGCTGTCGCTCGCCCTCGGTGGCCAGGTTGAACGGGCTTTCGTTGTAGTCGCGCCCGCCGACCATCGCGCGCACCTCGCCGGTCGAGTTTTCGATCGCGACGAGCGACGCCGTCGGGCCGCCGGCATAGGCGAGGTAGTTGTTGACCGCCTGTTCGGCCGAGCGCTGCAGTTCGAGGTCGAGCGTCGTCTTGATCCGCAGGCCGCCGTCGAACGCGCGCGGCGCGCCGTAGCGTTCGATGATCTGCTGCTGCACCCAGCTGGTGAAGTAGCCGGCATCGACGCCTTCGACGGTTTGCTCTTGCGGCGCCTGCACCTCGCGTGGCGCGGGAATCGCCTGCTTGACGCTTTCGTCGTACACGGACCTCGTCAGGTAGCCCTGCTCGAGCATCTGGCGGAGGACCACTTCGCGGCGTGTCAGAGCCGCCATCGGATGCGTGACCGGGTCGTACTCGGTGGGCGACTGGATGATCCCCGCCAGCAGCGCGGCCTCCCACGGCTGCAGCTGCTGGACGCACAGTTCGTGACCAGGGGTGCCACAGCCGAGGTGGTTGACTTCGTGGCCGAAGTAGGTCTGAGCGGCCGCCTCGATCCCGTACGCGCCGTTGCCGAAGTAGATCGTGTTGAGGTAGGCCGTGATGATCTTGTCCTTCGACCACTTGTGCGAGAGCTGGTAGGCGAGCGCCGTCTCGCGAAGCTTCTCGAAGATCGTCCGGTGCGACTGGGCCTGCAGCGCGTTCTTGATGAACTGCTGCTCGATCGTCGAGGCGCCCTGGACGTCGCCGTTGTGCCTGACGTCGGCCACGAACGCGCGCGCGATGCCGCGGATGTCGATGCCGCTGTTGGTCTCGAAGCGCTTGTCCTCGATCGAGATCACCGCCTCCTTGACGATGCGCGGGATCTGCTCGGGGGTGACGATCACTCGGTTCTGCTGGCTGAGAACGCCGATCGGGTGGCCGAGGTCGTCGACCAGGTAGGAGCTTTGCTCGTCCTTGAACTGCGAGAACTTAGTCAGCGACGGTAGGTCCGAGGCGATCGATACGAACACCCCGAACACGAACGAGACCAGTCCGAGCAGCAGGACGGCGACCATGATCGCGGCGAACCGCAGCCGCTTCAGGCGCGGCTTGGTCGCAGGCGTTATGTCGGGGCGATCGTCATCGCTCATCGGCGGCTGCGGAGGGAGGTTCTCCGAGGTCGTTGGAGAGAGTGCTCCCGACGGCGCGGGCCGCGGAATATGGGGCACGGTGGGACCCTCCAGACGGCGAGAGTCTAGCATTGGCCACGATGCCGAACGCCACCTCCGCGGCCGCAGACGACGCCGCTCGGCTCGCGGATCAGCTGTCGGCGAACGCGGTCGACAGCCTGCCCGAGGGGGCGCTCGCGGACAAGCTGCGCAGTGCCAGCGACGCCGGTCGTCCGCTGCGGGTGAAGCTCGGGATCGACCCCACCGCGCCCGACATCCATCTCGGGCATGCGGTCGTGCTGCGCAAGCTGCGCGAGTTCCAGGACGCCGGACACCGGGTCGTGCTGATCGTCGGCGACTACACCGCCCGCGTCGGCGACCCTTCGGGGCGCTCGACGCTACGTCCGATGCTCTCGGCGGAGGAGATCGACGCAAACGCCGCCACCTTCCAGGCGCAGGCGCTGAAGATCCTCGACGGCGATCCCGAGCGCCTTGAGGTCAGGCGCAACAGCGAGTGGCTGGACATGCCGATGGTCGACGTGCTGAGACTCGTGCGGACGACCACCGCCGCACAGCTGCTCGAGCGCGACGACTTCGCCAAACGCTGGTCGGCGAATGAGCCGATCTCGATGCTCGAGCTGCTCTACCCGCTGCTGCAGGGCTTTGACTCGGTGGCGATCGACGCCGACGTCGAGCTCGGCGGTACCGATCAGAAGTTCAACCTGCTGCTGGGCCGCGACATCCAGCGCGCGTACGGGCAGCCCGAGCAGGCCGTGATGACGATGCCGATCCTCGTCGGGGTCGACGGCGCGCACAAGATGTCCAAGTCGCTGGGCAACCAGATCGGGCTGACCGACGCGCCCGAGGAGATGTACGGCAAGACGATGAGCATCCCGGACGAGGCGATGGGCGAGTACTACCGGCTGCTGCTGGGCCATGAGCCGGCGATCGGCGAGCAGCCGGGGGCGCTGTCGCCGCGGGACGCGAAGCGCGCGCTTGCGCGCGAGCTGGTCGGCTGGCTGCATTCCGCGGACGCCGCCGAGGCGGCCGAGCAGCACTTCGATCTCGTGTTCGTCCAGCGCGGCGTCCCGGAGGTGCTCGAGGAGGCTCGCGTGGAGAGCGTCGATGGGGTTGTGCACCTCCCGGGCGTGATCGCGCAAGAGTTCGGGATGTCGCGCTCGGAGGCCCGCCGGCTGATCGATCAGGGCGCCGTCACGCTCGGCGAGGCGCAGCTTGCCGCCGGCGAGCACGACGTGCCGGGCGCCCAGGCCGACGGTCAGATCCTGAAGGTCGGCAGGCGCCGCTTCCGTCGCTTGCGCGCCCTGTAGCGCGGCGGGGCCGCGTCGCGCTATACTCCCGGGTCGGCCTGCAGGTGCCCTCGGGTGCTGGGCCTGATCGGTCTCCTCCAGAAGGAACCCCTTTCGGTGAGGCACGGCGGTCTTTGAAAACTCAACAGCATGCGCATCTACGATCAGTTTCGTGATCGTGGTGTGCGTCCAGGTTCGACCCGCCGACGGGAGCGCGAAGGCGCCTCCGGGTGGCGGTCAAGAGTCAAGTAGAGAAGTACCCCGTCATGGTTCGAGACCACGGTGTATGGGTCTCGTGCAGTTCCATGACAGCTTTTCGTGAAGTTCTTCACGGAGAGTTTGATCCTGGCTCAGGACGAACGCTGGCGGCGTGCTTAACACATGCAAGTGGAGCGACGAACCAGGGCTTGCCCTGGGGCAGAGCCGCGAACGGGTGAGTAACACGTGGGTTACCTGCCTCGATGACCGGGACAACCCGAGGAAACTCGGGCTAATACCGGATGTGCCCGCAAGGGGAAAGGAAGCTTCGGCCTCCGCATCGAGATGGGCCCGCGGCCCATTAGCTTGTTGGTGAGGTAACGGCTCACCAAGGCTCCGATGGGTAGCTGGTCTGAGAGGACGATCAGCCACACTGGGACTGAGACACGGCCCAGACTCCTACGGGAGGCAGCAGTGGGGAATCTTGCGCAATGCGCGAAAGCGTGACGCAGCAACGCCGCGTGGGGGAAGAAGGCTTTCGGGTTGTAAACCCCTTTCAGTTGGGACGAAGCTTCTCCGGTGAATAGCCGGACGGAGTGACGGTACCTTCACAAGAAGCACCGGCTAACTACGTGCCAGCAGCCGCGGTAATACGTAGGGTGCAAGCGTTGTCCGGAATTATTGGGCGTAAAGAGCGTGTAGGCGGCCCGATTAGTCCGCTGTGAAAGTCCAGGGCTCAACCCTGGAATGCCGGTGGATACTGTCGGGCTAGAGTCCGGAAGGGGCGAGTGGAATTCCTGGTGTAGCGGTGAAATGCGCAGATATCAGGAGGAACACCAATGGCGAAGGCAGCTCGCTGGGACGTGACTGACGCTGAGACGCGAAAGCGTGGGGAGCAAACAGGATTAGATACCCTGGTAGTCCACGCTGTAAACGATGGCAACTAGATGTGGGGGGTGTCGACTCCCCCCGTGTCGAAGCTAACGCATTAAGTTGCCCGCCTGGGGAGTACGGCCGCAAGGCTAAAACTCAAAGGAATTGACGGGGGCCCGCACAAGCAGCGGAGCATGTGGTTTAATTCGACGCGACGCGAAGAACCTTACCTGGGCTTGACATGTGAGTGACCGACGTGGAAACACGTCTTCCCTTCGGGGCACTTTCACAGGTGGTGCATGGCTGTCGTCAGCTCGTGTCGTGAGATGTTGGGTTAAGTCCCGCAACGAGCGCAACCCCCGTCGCATGTTGCCAGCATTTAGTTGGGGACTCATGCGAGACTGCCGGTGACAAACCGGAGGAAGGTGGGGATGACGTCAAGTCCTCATGCCCCTTATGTTCAGGGCTACACACGTGCTACATTGGCGCATACAGAGGGCTGCGATACCGCGAGGTGGAGCGAATCCCTTAAAGTGCGTCTCGGTTCGGATTGCAGGCTGAAATTCGCCTGCATGAAGGCGGAGTTGCTAGTAATCGCGGATCAGCATTGCCGCGGTGAATACGTTCCCGGGCCTTGTACACACCGCCCGTCACACCACGGGAGTGAGCAACACCCGAAGCCGGTGGCCTAACCCGCAAGGGAGGGAGCCGTCGAAGGTGGGGCTCGTGACTGGGGTGAAGTCGTAACAAGGTAGCCGTAGCGGAAGCTGCGGCTGGATCACCTCCTTTCTAGGGAGCACCTAGCGGTGCCCCGATCCAGGGTCCGTCGCGAGACGGCCCCGCGCGGTCGCCGAGCCTTCGAGCTCGGCGATGACCAAGCGGATCGGGCCTAGCATGTCGACCGAACCTGGCTGGATGGCCGCACAAGGACGAGTCCTCGTACTACTTCGGGGATCTCGACCGCAGGCGGCCGCAAACGATCCCAGCATGCTGTTGAGTTTTGAGAGACCGGCGTCCGCTGGTGATCACGTGACCACGCCGATTTATGGCGTGGACGATAGACGTGAGGCCGGCCGGCGTTATACGCCTCTCCACGGTCCTTGAAAACTGCACAGAAGCCACATCAGCCGCCATCGATAAGCGGCGGCTGAAAACGGGTATCACCGGGCCCTGCACGACCTCGAGCAATCGGGATCGCGTTGGGCCAGATCACCGTCAAGATAGTAAGGGCGCATGGTGGATGCCTTGGCACCAAGAGTCGATGAAGGGCGTGAACGGCTGCGATAAGCCACGGTTAGGCGCTGAATAGCCTTTGACCCGTGGATTCCCGAATGGGGAAACCCAGCGCTGGTAATGCGGCGTTATCCCCGGTTGAACACATAGACCGGCGGAAGACAAGCGGGGGAAGTGAAACATCTCAGTACCCCGAGGAAAGTAAATCAACAGAGACTCCCTGAGTAGTGGCGAGCGAAAGGGGATCAGCCCAAACCTGGCAGATGTAAGCGGACATGCGTTGTCTGTCAGGGGTTGTAGGGCGCTTGTTCCGAGCCATGTCCGGCTCGGCAGGAGTTACAAAATTGTGTGGTAGTCGAAGCGTGTGGAACCGCGCACCATAGAGGGCAACCGTCCCGTAGACGAAACTGCATGATCTCCTGTCAGGCGTTCCTGAGTAAGTCCGCTCCCGTGAAACGCGGACTGAACCTGGGGGGACCACCCTCCAAGGCTAAGTACTCCTTGGTGACCGATAGCGGACAAGTACCGTGAGGGAAAGGTGAAAAGTACCCCGGAAGGGGAGTGAAATAGTACCTGAAACCGCGCGCCTACAAGCGGTGGGAGTCCCCTCGTGGGATGACCGCGTGCTTTTTGCATAACGAGCCGGCGAGTTACTCGTCTGCGGCAAGGTTAAGCGATGAGCGGAGCCGTAGCGAAAGCGAGTCCTAATAGGGCGACAAAGTCGTAGGCGGTAGACCCGAAACTGAGCGAGCTACCCATGGGCAGGCTGAAGCGGGGGTAAGACCTCGTGGAGGGCCGAACCGACCTAGGTTGAAAACTGGGCGGATGACCTGTGGGTCGGAGTGAAAGGCTAATCAAGCTCAGTGATATCTGGTTCTCTCCGAAATATATTTAGGTATAGCCTCGGATAAATTGCGTGTTGGCCGTAGAGCACTGTTTGGATTAGGGGCCCTACCAGGTTACCGACTTCAGGCAAACTCCGAAGACCAATCACGTTTACTCCGGGAGTCAGTTGCTGGGGGATAAACTTCAGCGTCGAAAGGGAAACAGCCCAGACCGCCAGCTAAGGTCCCTAAGTACTAGCTAAGTGGGAAACGATGTTCGAGTGCATAGACAACCAGGAGGTTGGCTTAGAGGCAGCCACCCTTGAAAGAGTGCGTAACAGCTCACTGGTCAAGTGTTCGAGCGCGGACAATGTAACGGGGCTCAAGCTAGTCACCGAAGCTGCGGGTGCGTGAGACCTTCGGGTCGATCGCGCGGTAGGAGAGCGTTCCCATGCCAGTAAAGCGGCGGCGTAAGCCAGCCGTGGAGGCGTGGGAAGTGAGAATGCCGGCATAAGTAACGAAAGAGGGGTGAGAATCCCCTCCACCGATTGCCCAAGGATTCCTGAGTAAAGTTCGTCTGCTCAGGGTTAGTCGGGACCTAAGGCGAGGCCGAAAGGCGTAGTCGATGGCCAACAGGTTGATATTCCTGTACCACGTCGCTTCCGTTTGACCGATGGGGGGACGAGGAAGGCTAAGGGAACCCAGGCGATGGTCGTCCTGGGACAAGCATGTAGGGGTGGCCCTTGTTAAATGCGGGGCCGCATAACCTGAGGTGCGATGTGAGCTGGCGTTAAGCCGGCGAGTCCCCGACGCCATACCTCCGAGAAAATCCTCTAGGGAGGAAGCGCGTGCCCGTACCAAAACCGACACAGGTGGGCAAGTAGAGAATACTAAGGTGATCGAGATAACCCTCGTTAAGGAACTCGGCAAAATCGCCCCGTAACTTCGGGATAAGGGGCGCCCCAGTAGGGTGAAGCTCTTCGCGAGTGGAGCCCGAGAGGGCCGCAGTGAATTGGCTGAAGCGACTGTTTACCAAAAACACAGGTCTCTGCTAAGTCGAAAGACGACGTATAGGGGCTGACGCCTGCCCGGTGCCGGAAGGTTACGTGGAGTTGTTAGGGCTTGACCCGAAGCAGCGAAGCTAAGCCCCGGTAAACGGCGGCCGTAACTATCAGTTGACCGAGGTAGTTGTAAAACTCGGCTATATGCTGGAACATCCGAGTATCCCGCACTACGAGTACCGTCCTAAGCGGGCGGTACCGTGAAAATGTGTCGGGTGCGGACAATCAGCAGGAAAGACCATCCATAGAGGCCATACCGGTCTCGGTTGGTTGCTTCTTGTCCGGGTTCGCGCTGGGTGAGGGGAGCTTCATGCTGGTGTGTCGGAAGCGCGACCACCACGCTCGAGGCTTCAGGATCTCAGCCGCCTTCAACGTGTCGCAGCGCGATCGTATGCCACTGGACCTCTTTCGGGAGACCGCCGGCTGCGGGACGATGCGGCAGGCAGGAAACGGCGGTTGGTATTGGGAGGTCAATCGACTTTCCGATCTCACCGGCCGGATCGTGCCTTTCTTCGATCGGTTTCCGATCGTAGGGATGAAGGCGCAGGACTACCAGTTTTGGAGAAGCGCAATTCTGCTTCTCTCGACTGGACGTCTGAGCGACCGGGACTACGCAGCGGTTCTAGCTCTCCGGGAACGGATGAACCGCGGTGGAAAGAGGCGCCATCGAATGGACGGAATCCTCAGAGACTATACGCCGAGCCCCGCCGATCTAGAGCGGTCGTGGGGATGAGATAGTCCGCTCTCATGGGCGACCATGAGAGTCCGTCAGAAATGAGCGGACCGCTCAGGCGCAGTGCCTGAGTAGTAACAGTCAGGAACGGTCCTAAGGTAGCGAAATTCCTTGTCGGGTAAGTTCCGACCTGCACGAATGGCGTAACGACTTCAGCGCTGTCTCAACGAGGAGCTCGGTGAAATTGCAGTCTCGGTGAAGATGCCGAGTACCCGCGGCTAGACGGAAAGACCCCGTGAACCTTTACTACAACCTGGTATTGGAGTTCGGTGCATTTCGCTCAGGATAGGTGGGAGGCTTTGAAGCGCTGGTTGCGGCCGGCGTGGAGCCAACCTTGAGATACCACCCTTGGTGTATTGGATTTCTAACAGCATTCCGTGAATCCGGATGCTGGACAGTTCCAGGCGGGTAGTTTGACTGGGGCGGTCGCCTCCCAAAATGTAACGGAGGCGCACAAAGGTTCCCTCATCACGGTTGGAAATCGTGTGTAGAGCGTAAAGGTAGTAAGGGAGCTTGACTGCGAGACTGACAAGTCGAGCAGGTGCGAAAGCAGGTCTTAGTGATCCGGCGGTAGCAAGTGGAAGTGCCGTCGCTCAACGGATAAAAGGTACTCCGGGGATAACAGGCTTATCGGGCCCAAGAGTCCACATCGACGGCCCGGTTTGGCACCTCGATGTCGGCTCGTCGCATCCTGGGGGTGGAGTTGCTCCCAAGGGTTGGGCTGTTCGCCCATTAAAGCGGTACGCGAGCTGGGTTCAGAACGTCGTGAGACAGTTCGGTCCCTATCTGCCGTGGGCGTTGGAGAGTTGAGAGGATTTGTCCCTAGTACGAGAGGACCGGGATGAACGCACCTCTGGTGTATCTGTTGTCCTGCCAAGGGCATAGCAGGCTAGCTACGTGTGGATCGGATAACCGCTGAAAGCATCTAAGCGGGAAGCCGGCCTCAAGATGAACTCTCCCATCCCCTCGAGGGAGTAAGACCCCTGGTAGACCACCAGGTTGATAGGCCGGATCTGGAAGGGCGGCAACGTCTGAAGGAGACCGGTACTAATGGGTCGAGGGCTTGACGGATTTTTTTACCCCGAAAGGGGTGGTTGATACCCGGTGTGGCGCTGTGCAGTTTTGAAGGACTGGGAGGCGTGGTCTCTCGACCTTTTCCGGTGGCTTTAGCGAGGGGGAAACACCTCTTCCCATTCCGAACAGAGCAGTTAAGCCCCTCAGCGCCGATGGTACTTGGCCCGCAAGGGCCTGGGAGAGTAGGACGCCGCCGGTTTTTTAGATACGCGGGCCGCCTTCGGGTGGCCCGCTTTCGTTCTCCTCGACATCCATCCTGGCGATCAGGCCGCCGTCGAAGTGGTACACGTGCACGACGAGCCCCTCGGCGACGATCGCCCCGTCGAGCTCACGCACTAACTGATGGACGTCCACTGCGACGCTGTCGTCGCTGAGCGTGGTGAACGACTGCGGTTGCACCGTCGCAGCGATGACCGCCCATTGGCGCGTCCAATAGTCTCGAACCTCGTCGTGTCCGTGGACGCGTCCGCCCTCCCACGCATTCGGCCAGTCGACGTCTGCGGCCAGGTGATGAAGTACGGCGTCGATATCGTGGGCGTTGAACGACTCGTACATCGCCCGCAGGCGAGTCTCCCTGTCCATTGCCTGATCTTACGAGGCCGGGCGAGCGGGTCCAGACCGGCGTCTCCGGAGCCCCCCGCGTGCGCGGGAGCGGCTAGAGTTCGTGCCTGACGGGCGCGCCGTCGTGGCAGCGCTCCGCGACCGGCTCGGCGCGTCGCTGACGCGCCTTGTAGAGCCCGTGCCCGGCGGGCGCAATGGGGGACAGGCACACCGGCGGCCGTGCCGGCACGTGGCCGGCACGGCGCTGGGTAGACCCTCTGCGCAGCGGCGCTCGGTGCGGATGCGCTACGGGCCGATACTCGTCCTGGTCGACCTCCCAGTCGACGTCGTAGTCGTCCTCGAGCAACAGGAACGAGCGGGCGATCCTCAGGGCACCGAGCGCGCGCTGCGCAAGCTTGGATGGCGGGGCTGGGGGGAACATGTGTTCGTAAAGATAGGAAGGGCGTCGGACGGCACTCGTGCGAACGTCTGTGCGTATCCCGTGTTTTCCGCGGATTTGGCTCTACGGCTGCGATCCGAGGATCGTTGCGGTGCAACGAACCTTGCATGCAGGCGTCGCTCTCGGCCTGACCGAGACCGATCGCCAAGCCGATGCAGGGTCACGGGGCAGCGGCTCGAACTCCAGTGATCTGATGACTGTTACGCTTGCCAGGCGTTCCACCGGTGGGGCGGGTGGGGTAAGCGGGTCCCCATTCACCAGCAGGCGGCGCCCAAAGCTCATGGAGAAGTTCGTCATCGAAGGCGGCGTCCCGCTGTCCGGCACGATGGTGCCGGCCGGGAACAAGAACGGCGCGCTGCCGATCCTCGCAGCCAGCGTCCTCACCGAGGATGAGGTTGTGGTGCGCAACGTGCCGCGCATTCGTGACGTCGAGGCGATGCTCTCGATCCTCGCCGCGATCGGCGTGCAGGTCAGCTGGCGCGGCCCGAACGAGCTAACGCTGTGTGCCGCCAACGTCCACGAGGTCGAGATCGAGCGTGAGCTCGCTGAGCTGATCAGAGCGTCGTTCCTGCTCGCCGGCCCACTGCTGGCGCGCTTTCACCGCGCGGTGATGCCGCCTCCCGGGGGGGATGTGATCGGCCGTCGACGTCTCGATCCCCACCTCGATGCGTTCCGCTCGATGGGTGCCGTGACCGACTGTGGGCGCGAGATCGTCCTGAGCGCGCCGCGCGGACTGCGTCCCACCGACGTGTTCATGGACGAGCCGTCCGTGATGGCCACCGAGAACGCCCTGATGGCCGCCGCGCTCACACCTGGCACGACCGTGATCGGCAATGCCGCATGCGAGCCCCATGTTCAGGACCTCGCGCGCATGCTCGTGAAGATGGGCGCAGACATCCAGGGCATCGGCTCCAACCTGATCACCGTCAACGGCGCCGAGCAGCTGCACGGTTGCGAGTACGACGTCGCTCCCGATCACATCGAGATCGGGAGCTTCATGGCGCTGGCGGGCGTCACCGGCGGCGAACTGCGGATCAAGGACACCGTCCCGAGCGACCTGCGCATGATCCGACTGGTGTTCGAACGGGTCGGTCTGCGCTCCGAGCTAGACGGCAACGACATCGTCGTCCCCGGCCGGCAGAAGCTCGTCGTGCAGGCCGATGTGGGGGAGTACAAGAGCAAGATCCAGGACGGCCCGTGGCCGGCGTTCCCAGCCGATCTGACCTCGATCGCCGTCGCCTTGGCAACCCAGGCCGAGGGCTCGATCCTCGTGCACGAGTGGATGTTCGAGAACCGCCTGATCTTCACCGACAAGCTGATCCTGATGGGGGCCGACATCGTCATGTGCGACCCGCACCGGGCGATCATCACGGGCCCGCGGCGGTTGCGCGGCGAGCGCGTCGAGTCGCCGGACATTCGCGCCGGAATGGCGATGCTGCTGGCGGCGCTGTGTGCTGAGGGGCGCAGCGAGATCGGCAACATCCGCCAGATCGACCGTGGCTACGAGCGCATCGACGAGCGCCTGCGTGACCTCGGCGCACGCATCGAGCGCGTGGCCACGGAGCCCGTGCACGCATAATCTCGGGTCTCCCATGATCCATCCGATCCCGAGTGGCACGCGTGACGTGCTCCCAGAAGAGACGCGCGAGGTGCGCGCGATAACCGACATGCTGCGCGGCGTGTTCGAGCGCCACGGCTACGGCGAGGTGTACACGCCGGCACTCGAGTACGAGTCCGTGCTCGCGCGCGCCGACATGGCCGAAGCCCGGCCCGCCTATCGCGTGTTCGACGAGTCCGGCGCGGTGCTCGCGCTGCGCTCGGACATGACCGTGCCGATCGCCCGCGTCGTCGCCACCCGCTATGCCGGCAGCGAGCCGCCGCTGCGCTTCTGCTACTTCGCCCACTGCTACCGCGGGGTGCGCCCCCAGCGCGGGCAGCCCCGCGAGCTGCTGCAGGCGGGCATCGAGCTGATCGGCGCTCCCGCGCCACAGGGAACCGCGGAGGCGCTGACCGTGCTGTGTCACGCGCTCGATGCGACAGGTCTGAAGGACTACCGCATCGGTCTGGGCGACGCATCGCTGTTCCCGGCCCTGATGGCCAGCCTCGATGTCCCGGAGGAGGCCCGTCCCGGGCTGCTCGAGACGCTCGTACTGCGCGACTTCGTCGGGCTCGAGCGGACGCTCGCCGAATCCGGGCTTTCCGGCGCTCCAGCTGAGCTGCTGCTGGAGGTGCCCCAGCGCCGCGGCGGCCCCGAGGTGCTCGCCGACACGCCGGCTCAGGCCGACGAGGCTGTCACTGGCCTGCGCCAGGTCCACGAGCTACTCGAGCCGGGGGTCGCCGAGCGCGTGATCTTCGACCTCGGCCTGGTGCGCAACATCGGTTACTACACGGGGGCGGTGTTCGACGTCTACGACCCCGCGCTGGGAGCGCCGATCGGTGGCGGTGGACGCTACGACGACCTGCTCGGCCGCTTCGGTTGCGCACAGCCCGCCGTCGGCTTCGCGCTCGGCGTCGACCGCCTGCACATCGCGCTGGCGGGCGAGGAGCGGGGAACCGGCGCATTGCTGGCCGGCGCGACGGAGGAGCGCAGCTCGTGAGCGCAATCAACGGCCTCACAATCGCGGTACCGCGCGGAGCACTGTTCGCTGGCACCGTCGATCTGCTCGCGGCGCTCGGGCTCGACACCGAGGAACTGCGCTCGAACGATCGCAAGCTGCTGTTCGAGGACATCTCCGTGATCACGATGCGCCCGTCCGACGTGCCCACGTACGTCGAGGCCGGCGCAGCCGACCTCGGTGTCACCGGCAAGGACGTGCTGCTCGAGCAGTCAGCCGAGAGCGTCGTTGAGGGTGGCCGGGACGTGTACGAGTTGCTCGATCTCGGCTACGGCCGCTGCACGATGGTGCTCGCCAGCAAGGCCGGCCCGGACCCCGCGCTCGAGGCGCTGCGACGCCTGGGCGTAATGCGCGTGGCGACCAAGTATCCGCGAATTGCTGCCCGCCACCTGGAGGAGACCGGCAGGCAGGCCGAGATCGTCGAGGTCAAGGGCTCCGTCGAGCTCGCGCCGCTGACGGGCATGGTCGAGGCGATCGTCGACCTGACGGCCACCGGAACGACGCTGCGCGAGAACAACCTAATCGTGCGTGAGGAGATCGTCGTGTGCACCGCCAGGCTGATCGCCAACCCGGTCTCGCACAAGCTCAAGGCAGCCGCCGTAGACGATCTGCTGGGGCAGCTGCGCGGCCTGCCTGCCGCCAGCCCCGCCTGACATGCGCCTGGAGCGTCTGAACGCACGCGAGGTGGCGCAGCGTGGTGGCCCGGTCGACGCGGCTGCACACCTGCGCTCGCTGATCGCTGACGGCGCGTCGGTCGAGCACGAGGTGCGCGAGATCCTCTCCAGGGTGCGCTCGGAGGGAGACGCGGCGGTACTCGACTACACGCGCCGGTTCGACACGGCGGGCAACGAGCCGAAGCCTCTGCGCGTGACCGAGCAGGAGCTTGACGAGGCGATCAAGCGATTGCCGCTCGAGCTGATTGCGGGGCTGCAGGTGGCGATTGCCAACGTCGCGCTCGTCGCCGATGCCGGCGTCGGCCAGGATCGGGGCGTCGAGCTACCCCAAGGTCAGCGTGTCGTCCTGCGCGAGGTGCCCGTCGGCTCCGCCGCCGTGTACGTACCCGCCGGTCGCGCCGCCTACCCGAGCACGGTCGTCATGGGCGTCGTCACAGCGCGCTCGGCCGGCGTGCTCGACGTAGCCGTGTGCGCTCCGCCGGGGGTCGATGGTGCCGTCGATCCGATCATCCTCGGCACCTGTCGGCTGTGTGGGGTGGAGCGCGTGTACCGCATGGGCGGCGCCCAGGCGATCGCCGCGCTGGCCTACGGCACCGACACGGTCGATCGCGTCGACGTGATCGTCGGCCCAGGAAACCTGTACGTGCAGGAGGCCAAGCACCAGCTGTCGGCGATCGTCGGGATCGACGGCTTCGCCGGCCCGAGCGACCTGCTGGTCGTGCTCGGCGCCGAGCTCGAGGCGGAACTCGACAGCGAGCGTGAGCGCAACCCCTTGTGGCTGGCCGCGCTGGACATGCTCGCGCAGGCCGAGCACGGCGAGGGCAGCCTGGTCGCGGCGGTGTCGCCGGCGGCGAGCGTCTGCGAGATGCTCGCGGCTGCGCTCGAGGCATTGGTGGTCGAACGCCCGACGGTCGGCGAGGCGGAGTTCGCGATCGTCGAGGTAGCCGGCGCGCGCGAGGCGGTCGCGCTCGCCAACGCGTTCGCCCCCGAGCATCTGCAGCTGATCGGATCCGACGTGGAGGCGCTCGCGCCGATGATTCGCGCGGCGGGCTGCGTGTTCGTCGGCGCCGACAGCGCCACCGCGTTCGGCGACTACGTCGCCGGCTCCAACCACGTCCTGCCGACCGGCGGAGCCGCGCGCTTTGCCTCGATGCTCTCGCCGCGCCACTTCCGCCGCACGATGGGCGAGGTGAGGGTAGGTCAGGCGGCTTCCAAGCTGGCTGCCGCGGGCGCGCCGATCGCCCGCGCCGAGGGCTTTGACGTTCACGCCGAGTCGATGCAGGCGCGCGTGCGCGACAATCCACAGTCATGACCCGTACGGCCACGATCGAGCGCAAGACAGCCGAGACCGATGTGCACCTCGCGCTGACCCTCGAAGGCACCGGCGCGGGCACCCGCAGCACGGGCGTGGGGTTCCTCGACCACATGCTCGACCTGCTCGCCCGCCACGGGCACTGCGATCTCGATCTGCAGGTCAGCGGCGACCTGCAGACGGGTGCGCACCACACCGCCGAGGACACCGCGATCGTGCTCGGCCAAGCGCTCGACGCGGCGCTCGGCGACCGCTCGGGCATCGTCCGCTACGGCTCGGCCACCGTGCCGATGGACGAGGCGCGCGCGAGCTGTGCGCTGGACATCTCCGGACGCCCGTTCACGCTGTTCGAGGCCGAGCTTCCTGCCGGGGCGACCGGGGGCTTCGAGCACGAGCTGACCGAGGAGTTCTTCCGCGCGCTGGCGAACGCCGCCAAGCTGACCCTGCACCTGCGCGTCGAAGCCGGCAGCAACGCACACCACATGATCGAGGCGGCCTTCAAGGCGTTTGCGCGGGCGCTACGCGAGGCGGTCGCGATTGACCCGACAGAGACGGGCGTGCCCAGTACGAAGGGTACGCTGACGGCATGAGCAAGCTCGTCGAGGAGCCCGTGGAGATCGCCGTCGTCGACTACGGCATGGGTAACCGCCGCTCGGTAGAGAAGGCGCTCGAGCACGTCGGTGCGCGCGCGATCGTCACGAGCGATCACGCGCGACTGCGCGCTGCGGCGGGTCTCATCGTCCCGGGCGTGGGGGCGTTCCCCCGGGCGATGGCGCGCGTGCAGGATCTGGGGCTCGACGATCTGCTGCGGGAGCGGATCGACGCGGGAACGCCCGTGCTGGGGATCTGCCTGGGCATGCAGCTCGCGTTCGACTCCTCGACCGAGCTCGGCGGGGGCGCGGGCTTCGGGATCATCTCCGGCGAGGTGCGCAGGCTGCGGGCCGGCGAGCTCAAGCTGCCGCACATCGGCTGGAACGAGCTGCAGCTCACAACATCTGGATCTCCCTTGACCGACGGCCTGCCGGATCGCTGCGCGTTCTACCACGTGCACTCGTTCGCACCGATCCCCTCGCTCGCAGAGGATGTCCTCGGCACAGCCGAGTACGGCGAGCCGTTCGTCACCGCTGTGCAGAAGGGCTCGTTCTACGGCGTGCAGTTTCACCCCGAGAAGTCCTCCGCTGCCGGCCTGCGGCTGCTCGGGAACTTCGCTCGCATCTGCAACGCCGCCGCGGCGCCCGTCGGCCTCTCCTAGGCAGCGAGGTGAGGCTCTACCCGGCCATCGACATCCTCGATGGGAACGCCGTACGTCTGGTCAAGGGCGACTTCGACCTCAAGAAGGTCTACGACGAGGACCCGCTGTCAGCGGCTCGTGGCTGGGTGCAGGCGGGCGCCGATTACCTGCACGTGGTCGACCTCGACGGAGCGAAGACCGGCGCGCCGGTCAACCTCAAGCAGCTCCGTCGCGTTGCAGCGGAGTCAGGCGTGCCGGTGCAATACGGCGGTGGGCTGCGCTCGGCAGCCGCCGTCGCGGATGCGCTGCATGCCGGCGCGGCGCGCGTGATCCTCGGCACGGTCGCGTTCACCGACCCCGACCTGCTGAGCGAGGTCCTGCTCGAGCACGACCCAGCGCAGATCCTCGTCGGCGTCGACGTGCGAGGCGGGCGCGTGGCGACGCACGGCTGGCTGCAAACGACCGACATCAAGGCCCGCGACGCGTTTGCCGAGCTACGCGAACTGGGCGTGCGCAACTTCGTGTTCACGAACATCGACCACGATGGGATGCTCGACGGCGCCAACCGCGAGGAGGTCGCGTGGGTGGCGAGGGCGGCGGGGGAGGGCAGCGTGATCTTCTCCGGCGGGATCGGCAGCCGCACGGATCTGGAGGCGCTCGCCAGCCTGCGCGCCGAGCTGGACTTGGACGGATTGAGCGGTGTGATCGTCGGCACAGCGCTGTACGAGCAGCGCTTCACGGTCACCGAGGCCCAGGAGGCCCTCGCAGGCTGATCGCTACGGTGGGCGTGTGCATTTCAAGCGCGTGATCCCCTGCCTGGACGTGAACGCCGGCCGCGTGGTCAAGGGCGTCGAATTCCTCGACATCCGCGACGCCGGAGACCCCGTCGAGCTCGCCGCGCACTACGACCGTGAGGGCGCCGACGAGGTCGTGTTCCTCGACATCACGGCCACACACGAGAAGCGCGACACGATCGCCAAGCTCGCACGCAGCACCGCTGACGAGGTGTTTGTCCCGTTTACGATCGGTGGCGGCATTCGCTCGATCGACGACGCCCAGGCGGTGCTGGACGCCGGTGCGGACAAGGTGTCGGTCAACTCCGCCGTCCTTCAGCGCCCCGAGCTGATCGACGAGCTCGCCGGCGTGTTCGGCGCCCAGTGTGTTGTCGTGGCGATCGACGCCAAGGCCCGCTCTGCGCCCGACGCTGTGAACGGATCCTCCGGCTGGGAGGCATATCTCGCGGGTGGGCGCACAGCGACCGGCCACGACGTCGTCGAGTGGGCACGCGAGGCCGTCGAGCGAGGTGCGGGGGAGATCCTGTTGACGAGCATGGACCGCGACGGCACCAACGACGGCTACGACCTCCCGCTGACGCGATCGGTGAGCGAGGCGGTCGGCGTCCCGGTGATCGCCTCCGGCGGAGCCGGCGAGCTCGAGCACCTGGCTGAGGCCCTCGCGGCGGGCGCCGATGCCGTGCTGTGCGCGTCGATCTTCCACTACGGGCGCTACACGGTCGCCGAGGCCAAGGCCCACCTCGCGGCGGCGGGTATCCCCGTGCGAGGGCAGTGACCGGCGCGAAGGTGCTCGAGGCGCTCGCCGGGCAGCCCGGGGGGCCGCAGTTGCTGATGCTGGCCCAGACTGGGGACGAGGTCGCGCTCGTCGGCGGTGCGGTGCGCGACCTGACGCTCGGGCGCCCTCCACGCGAGCTCGACGTGGTGATCGCCGGTGACGCCGAGCCGCTGGCGCGCGAGCTCGCGACGATCCTCGGCGCAAACGTCACGCTGCACGGGCGCTTCGGCACCGCCGTCGTCGAGTGGGAGGCCGGGCGCGTCGACATCGCGCAGCGGCGGGCGGAGTCCTATCCGGCGCCCGGGGAGCTGCCTGATGTCCGCCTGGGGAGCACCGAGGAGGACCTCCAGCGCAGGGACTTCACGGTCAACGCTCTGGCCGTCCCGCTGGCAGGGCCACGCGCCGGCGAGCTGGACGCCGCCGAGCATGCGCTCGGGGATCTCGCCGCCGGGCGTCTTCGGGTGCTGCACGAGCGCAGCTTCGAGGACGACCCCACGCGCCTGCTGCGAATGGCGCGCTATCAGGCCCGCCTGGGCTTCGAGCCCGAGCCGCACACCGCGAATCTGGCTGCCCAGGCGATTCGAGCCGGTGCGCTCGGGACGGTCTCGCGTGCCCGCGTCGGCGCCGAGCTGCGGCTGGCACTCGGCGAAGCCGACGCGCCGGCGGCACTCCTCGCGCTGGACCATGTGGGCGTCCTCGCCGGGATCGCCAAGGGGCTCGCGTTCGACGAGCCGCTCGCCCGCCGGGCGCTCGGTCTGCTGCCGGACGATGGGCACGTCGCCGTGCTGCTGATGGCCGTGGCGCTGCTCCCGATTGCCACGAACCGCCACGCGGAGCCCGACGCGGCACTGCTCGAGTTGCTCGATGGACTCGAGTTTCCTGCCGCCGAGCGCGATCGGACGATCACCACCGCGCTTTACGCCCGATCGCTTGCCACCACGCTCGAGCTCCCGGGCAGGCCGTCTGAGCAACACGCGGCAATGTCCTCACGGCCGATCGAGGCCGTCGCGCTCGCCGGTGCGCTGATGCCTACACATCCAGCGGGCGCGTCGGACGGCGCCGCGGTCGCACGCGATTGGATCGCCAGGTTGCGTCATGTGCGTCTGGCGATCACCGGTGAGGATCTGCTGGCCGCCGGCGTGAGCGCCGGCCCGGAGATTGGCGCGCGACTGCAGGCTGCGCTCGCACGCAAGCTCGACGGTGAGCTGGCCGACGGCCGCGAAGCTGAGCTGGACGCAGCGTTGACGGCCAGCGTATGACGGTCAAGGATGTCGAGCTCGAGTTGCCGGGAGGGGGACGCGCCCTGTTCACCGAGCGCCTGCACGGCAACCTGTCGAGCGTCGGCGGCGAGCAATCCGCGCATGGCGCCGAGGCGCGCGAGCGCCTGCGCGAGCAGATCGGCGTCGAATGCATCGTGCGCGGCTACCAGGAGCACGGCACGGCCGTGCGGCGGGTGCTCACGCGGCCGGATCGAGAGGCGGACGCCGAGGACATGCCCAGGGCGGACGGGCAGGCAACCGCGCTGACGGGCCTCGGCACGATGGTCCTCGTCGCCGACTGCCTCCCGGTCGCGCTCGGCTGCAGCGGCGCCGTGGCGATCGTTCACGCCGGCTGGCGTGGGTTGGCTGCAGGCGTTCTCGAGCAGGGCGTGCTGGCGCTGCGCGAGCTCGCCGGCGCGGAAGCGCCGATCGGCGCGATCGTCGGTCCGGGCGCTGGCGTGTGCTGTTACGAAGTCGGACCAGAGGTGCACGCGGCGTTCGCGGGTGCCCACAGTCGAGGCAGCCACATCGATCTGCGTGCGCTCGCCCGCGATCGGCTGCTGGCAGCCGGCGTCGCCGAGGTGCGCGATGTAGCCGCGTGCACGATCTGTGAGTCGCGCTACTTCTCCCACCGACGCGAAGCCGCGCGCGCCGGACGCCAGGCGGGGATCGCATGGTTGAGCTGATCGCTGGGCTGCGGGCGCCGGACGTAAAGGCGAACCTAGCGCGCGTACGAGCCGAGATCGCGGATGCGCTCGAGCGCTCCGGGCGCGAGCGCGCCGGAGTGGAGATCGTCGCGGCGACAAAGTACGTCGCGCCCGCCGAGCTTACGGTGCTGGCCGAGGGAGGCATCCGGCTGGTCGGCGAGAACCGCGCACAGGATCTTCAGCAGAAGGTCGCCGCGCACGGCGAGCTGTTCAAGTGGGACTTCATCGGCCGGCTGCAGAGCCGGCGCGTGCGCCTGATCGTCCCCTACGTGCGCCTGATCCACTCGGTCGCCTCCGAGTCGGCGCTGCGCGAGCTCGAGCGCCACCGCGAGCTGGCCCGTCCGGGGCTCCGCATCCTGCTCGAGGTCAACGTCTCCGGCGAGGCCGGCAAGGCCGGGATCGACCCTCAGCAGATCGATCCGTTGATCGCGCGCTCGCCGGTGCCGGTCGCCGGTTTGATGACGATGCCGCCGCTCGCCGACGATCCTGCCGCCAGCCGACCATGGTTCGCCGCCCTGCGTGAGCTGGCCGACGAACGCGGCCTGGAGCACTTGTCGATGGGCACCTCGCAGGATTACATCGTCGCCGTCGAAGAGGGCGCCACAATCGTGCGAATCGGCACGAATCTGTACCATTAGCGCCTGCACGCGACCGCCCTCGGGCGCCGCAAATGACTAGCATCAGCAGGGAAACCGGTTCGCCGGGCGAACACGCATCTACACCCATGGCATTCCGTGACTCCTGGCACAGCGCGCTCGTCTACTTCGGCCTCGCCGAGGAGTATCACGACGACTACGAGGAGCCGGACGCGCCCGAGGCCGAGATCGAGGATCGCTATCGCGAGCGGCCCAACGTTCGGCGACTGCGCCGCCGGCGCGACGAGTTCGACGACATCTTCGCCGAGGACGAGGCAACTGAGGCGGGGGGAGGCGGCGGCGGACGTGCCGCCCGCGGTCGCTCGACCACAGTGCTCAAACCGGTCGCCAGCCGCGGCAACGGTGACGTGCGTGTGCACCTGGTCGTGCCGAAGTCCTTCAACGACGCCCAGCAGATCGCCGACAAGTTCAAGGACTCGATCCCAGTGATCCTCAACCTGCAGAGCTCCGACACCGACCTGTCCAAGCGCCTGATCGACTTCGCCTCGGGGCTCACGTATGCGCTCGACGGCGGCATGCAGCGGATCGCCGACAAGGTTTTCATGCTGACGCCGCGCAACGTCGAGATCTCCGCCGAGGAGCGCGCGAGGCTGATCGAGAAGGGCTTCTTCAACCAATCCTGACTGGCGCGCGATAGCCTGCGCCTGGCTGCGTCCTCGAGCAGCTCGCCTGTGCCCCAAATGGGGTATGTACCAAGCACACTTCGCTCACTGCGTCCTTGCCAGACTTGACTCTCGCCCGCCAGTGGCGCTGCCCATTCGCCATAGTCTGGAGCTCTCATGCAGATAGGTCTGATCGGCGCTGGGAACATGGCCCGCGCGCTTGCGCGTGGATGGGGCCGGCCGCTGCTGTGCACCGACCCGATCGCCGAGCGCGCGCGTAGCCTGGCGGCGGAGGTCGGGGGCGAGGCGCTCGCGAACAACGCGGAGGTTGCGGCGCGCGCGGAGGTGCTGGTCCTGTGCCACAAGCCCGCGCAGCTGGCCGCGGTGGCCGAGGAAGTCGCTCACAGCGCGGCGGCGGTCGCCTCGATCCTCGCGGCCACGCCGCTCGCGACGCTGCGTGACGCCTACCCGCAGCGGCCTGTCTACCGCTTCATTCCCTCGCTTCCAGTCGAGGTTCGTCAGGGTGCCGTCGTGCAGGCCGCAGGACCGGGGAGGCCCGGCGCAGAGGAGGACGCCGCGCTCGACACGGCCGTCGCGGACCTGTTCGCCGAGCTGGGCACGCTGGTCGTGCTCGACGACGCGCTCGTAGACGTCGCGATGGGCCTGATGTCGTGCGCTCCCGCGTACGTCGCGCTGGTCGCCGAGGCGCAGGTCGACGCCGGCGTGCGCCGCGGCATTCCCGCCGCGCAGGGAGCGGAGCTCGTCGTGCAGACGCTCGCCGGCACCGCCGAGCTCCTACGCCGACGCGACTACGACACGATGGCTGTGCGGCGGGAGGTCTCATCGCCGGGAGGTGTGACCGCGCGCGGCGTGGATGCACTCGAGCGCGCCGGCCTGCGCAAGGCCTTCAGCGATGCGCTGGACGCTGTACTGGGTGACGGTTCCCGATGATCCTCGCGACCGCACGAACCGAAGTCGCCGGCTACCTGTCGACGCTGATCTACGTGTACACGCTGCTGATCATCCTGTACATCGTCATCCAGCTGCTGTTCTCCGCCGGCATACGGCCGCCGTACTCGCGCGCCAGCGACCGCGTGCTGGGCTTCGTGCGCGATGTCTGCGAGCCGTTCCTGCGGCTGTTCCGTCGGCTCGTCCCGTCCTTCGGAGGTATCGATTTCAGCCCGATGTTGGCGATCTTCTCGCTGTACATCGTCAACGCGGTCGTCGTCCAGGGCCTGATCCACGGCTGAGCACCCGACGCCTTGATCGAGAGTCCGCGCACGCCGCCGTCCGCGCCCACGGTCGCCTCCGACGATGACGTTCCAACACGCGACGGCATGCGCGCAGCCGCCGTCGCGTGGCTGCGCGTGGCGCTCGTCTGCGTGGGTGTGATCGTGCTCGACCAGCTGAGCAAGCACGCGGTCGAACACTCGATCGTCCCCGGCGAAGAACACAAGTTCCTGCCATTGGTGGGGCTCGTCAACACGCGCAACCACGGCGTCGCGTTCGGCTTCCTTCCGGGCAGCCATCTTGGCGTGACGATCCTGATCTGCGTTGCGCTGCTGGCGCTGCTGGCGTACTTCGCCCTGCACATCGAGGTCCCGTGGATCTGGCTGCCCACCGGGATGCTGCTGGGCGGGGCGTTCGGCAACATCCTCGACCGCGTGCGCCACGGATCGGTGACCGACTTCGTCAAGCTGCCGCTCAGCTGGCCGCCGTTCAACCTTGCCGACGCCTCGATCACGCTCGGCATACTGATCCTGTTCGTGATCGTCGACCGCGCGCGCCACACAGACCCGTGATCGCCGGCCGCACCGGCCGCACCGGCCGCAGCAGCCCTGCGTTCGCGATCGCCTACCAGGACGAGCATCTGATCGTCCTCGACAAGGCGCCAGGCGTAGTCGTACACCCAGCCAAGGGGCACCGTGAGGACACGCTCGCGCAGCTGCTGGCGCCCCTGTTGGCCGGAGGAGACGGTGGAGCAGAGTCCGATCGGCGAGGGATCGTCCATCGCCTCGATCGTGACACCTCCGGTCTGATGGTCGTTACGCGCTCGGACGAGGCCCACCGTCGGCTGCAGGCTGCGCTCGCGAAACGGCAGATCGAACGCGAGTACCTGGCCCTGGTCGAGGGGCGCCCGCCGGCCCGCAAAGGCACGATCGAGGCGCCGATCGGGCGCGACCCGCGCGTGCGCACGCGGATGGCTGTCGGCGGCGCCGGGGCACGCGACGCACGCACGCATTTCACGCTCGAGCGCACGTTCGCGGACAGCTCGCTGCTGCGCCTGCGTCTCGACACGGGGCGCACCCACCAGATCCGCGTGCACCTGCGTGCGATCGGACATCCGGTGTGCGGGGACCCGGAATACGGGACTCCGGGCCTGCTCGCGCTCGAGCGCCAGTTCCTGCACGCCACGCGCCTGGCGTTCGAGCATCCGCTGACAGGCGAGCGCGTCGACATCGGCTCGCCGCTGCCCGCGGACCTGCAAGGCGCTCTGGAGCGCGCCGAACGGGTATCCTGAGCGTCAAACCTGAACTTTCGACCCGCGTGGCAACGGATCGGGCCCTGCTTGGAGCCGAGGCGCAATGCCTCCTCCGAGTCCGCTCCACCCGCGCGGCCATCAATCGCATACAACAAGGGAGTAGCTCGTGGCTGACGTTGGCATTGCGGAGCTGCTGGAGGCCGGCGTCCATTTCGGTCATCAGACGCGCCGCTGGAACCCCAAGATGCGCCGTTTCATCCATGGTGAGCGTGGCGGCATCTACATCATCGACCTGCTCAAGACCTCCGTGCTGCTCGCGCAAGCACAGGAGTTCGCCGGGACGCTCGCGCACCGCGGTGGCACCGTGCTGTTCGTCGGCACTAAGAAGCAGGCGCGCGACACGATCAAGGACGTCGCCGAGGCGTCCGACATGCCCTACGTCAACCACCGCTGGCTGGGCGGGCTGCTGACGAACTTCCAGACGATCAACCAGCGCATCCGCCGTCTGCACGACCTTGAACGCTTCGAGGCCGAGGGACAGCTGGAGTTGCTGCCGACACGCGAGCGGATGGCCGCGCAAGCCGATCTGGCCAAGCTGCGAGCCAACCTCGGCGGCGTGAAGAACATGCAGCGCGTGCCGGACGCGATGTTCGTGATCGATCTGAAGACCGAGGAGATCGCCGTCAAAGAGGCACGGCGCCTGCGCATCCCGATCATCGGCCTCGTCGACACCAACTGCGACCCGGACGGGATTGAGTTTGTGATCCCGGGCAACGACGACGCGATCCGCTCGTGCGCCCTGATCACACAGGCGATCGGCCAGGTCGTGTCCGAGGGGCACTCCGTGTTCCGCGCTCAGGAGGAGCTGGCGCGCAAGGAAGCTGAGGAGCGAGCCAGGCTCGAGGCAGAGGCGCGTGCCAAGCGAGAAGCCGAGGAGCAGGCCAAGCGCGAGGCCGAGGAGCAGGCGGCACGCGAGGTCGCAGAGCGCGAGGCCGCCGCACGGGCAGCCGCAGCGGCGGCACAGGCGCCGCCGAGCACCCAGGAGACACCGGCGGCACCGGCGCCGGACGCGGCGCCGGCTCAGGCCGCACAGCCGCCCGCACCCTCGGCGCCGTCCGCACCCGTGGCAGACGCACAACCAGCCCAGAGCACACCGGCAGCGCCCCCGGCGGAGCCCGTTGCACAGACCGAGGCCAAGCCGGCCGCACAGACGGAGGCCAAGCCCGCTGCAGAGACCGAGGCCGAGTCGGCCGCGGCGTCCGGGGCGCAGCCGGAGCAGGCGCAGGCGCCTGCGGGCGAGGCGACGTCGCCTGAGCCGCTGCAGGACAAAGACGAGCAGAAGGCGCAGGCCAGCGCATCATGAACACCGTCGAGATCGCTGCAAAGGACGTGAAGGCCCTGCGCGAGCGCACCGGCGCGGGGATGATGGACTGCAAGAAGGCGCTGACCGAGTCACAGGGCGACATCGACAAGGCGATCGAGATCCTGCGCGTGAAGCAGGGTAAGAAGATCCAGGATCTGGGCGAGCGCGCTGCGACTGAGGGCACCGTTCAGTCCTACGTGCACGCTGGCTCGAAGGTCGGCGTGCTGATCGAGGTCGACTGCAACACCGACTTCGTGGCCAAGAACGATGACTTCGTGACATTCGCCCGCGAGGTCGCGATGCAGATCGCGGCGACGCCGACGGTCCAGTACGTCAGCCGCGAGGACGTGCCCGCCGACCAGCGGGACGCGGAGGCGCGTATCTACGAGCAGGAGGCAGCTGAGAAGCCGGAGAACGTGCGCGAGAAAATCGTCGCCGGCAAGCTCGACTCGTGGCTGGCAACGATCGTGCTGCTCGAGCAGGAGATGCACAACCCGAAGTTCGACGGCAAGACCGTCCAACAGCTGCGCGACGAGCTCACCGCGACGACCGGCGAGAATGTCGTCATACGCAGGTTCGCCCGCTTCGCCATCGGCCAATAGGCCGCGGGCGAGGCATGGCACGGACGGGATAGGCTGCGATCGATGGCGCCTGCCTTCAAACGCATCCTGCTGAAGCTCTCGGGCGAGGCGCTGATGGGCGAGCTCGAATACGGGACCGACCCCGAGCGCGTGGCCGCTGTGGCACGGCAGGTCGCTGCAGTTCGCGACCAGGGGGTCGAGGTCGCGATCGTCGTCGGCGCGGGCAACATCTACCGCGGTATGCAGGGGGCGGCCGCCGGGATGGACCGTTCGACCGCCGACTACATGGGCATGCTTGCGACCGTGCTGAACGCGCTGCCGCTGCAGGACGCGCTGGAGAAGATCGGCACGAACACCCGCGTGCAGTCCGCGCTGAGCATCTCGGAGGTCGCCGAGCCGTACATCCGCCGGCGCGCGATGCGCCACCTGGAGAAGGGCCGCGTGGTGATTTTCGCCGCCGGCACAGGCAACCCGTTCTTCACGACCGACACGGCCGCCGCGCTACGAGCGGCCGAGATACACGCGGAGATCATCCTGATGGCCAAGAACGGCGTTCAGGGCGTGTACACGGCCGATCCGGCGCTCGACCCGAGCGCCGAGTTCATTCCGGAGATCACGCACATGGAGGCGCTCGAGCGTCGCCTGCGCGTGATGGACTCGACGGCCTTGGCGCTGTGCATGGAGAACGGCATGCCGCTGAACGTGTTCAACATGGACGACGACACCAGCCTCCCGCAGATAATCTCAGGCGTGCGCGTGGGCACGCTTGTATCGACAGCCGGAGGAGAGGGCGATGGCAGCTGAGAACCTGATCGACGAACTACTCGAGGACGCGAGCGAGCGAATGAGCAAGTCGGTCGAATCCTCCACACACGAGTTCTCGACCATCCGCACCGGGCGCGCAAGCCCGTCGCTGCTCGATCGCATCGTCGTCGACTACTACGGCGCGATGACACCGCTGAACCAGCTGTCGACGATCTCTGCGCCGGAAGCACGGCTGCTGACCGTCCAGCCTTACGACAAGTCCTCGATCAAGGCGATCGAGAAGGCGATCAACGAGTCGGACGTCGGGTTGACCCCGTCCAACGACGGCAACGTCGTGCGTCTCGCGGTGCCCGAACTGACCGAAGAGCGCCGTCGCGAGCTCGTCAAGGTGCTGCGAAATCTTGCAGAGGAGGGCCGGATCGCGGTGCGCAATGTGCGTCGCGACACGATGCAGCACTTGCGTGAACTGAAGTCCGAAGGCGAAGCGTCCTCGGATGATGAGCACAGGGCAGAGGTAGAGCTGCAGAAGCTGACCGACGGGCGGATCGGCGATCTGGACAACGTGCTCAAGGCCAAGGAAGAGGAGATCCTCGCGGTCTGATGGCCACTGCCGGGGAACGCGCGGCGGCAACCGATCGGAGATCCGATTCCCGGCCGCCGTCGCCGCCGATCGAGCGCTCCGGATCCCAGCCCGCTGGATCATGGACTCGTGTGCCCGCGCCGGTCACGGCGCCGGATCAGCGTTCCTCCAGCCCGGTGGCGCGTTACGTGGCGGTGATCACCGACGGCAACGGCCGCTGGGCGAGGGCTCGCGGCGTGCCGGTTAACGACGGCCACAGCGCCGGAGCGGACACGGTCAAGGCTCGCCTACGTGACGCCGCCGAGCTCGGTGTCGAGGAGTTCACCGTGTACTCGTTCTCGACCGAGAACTGGTCGCGTCCGGCCGAGGAGGTGGAGGGCCTGATGGCGATGTTCTCGCAGCGGATTGCCGGCGAGACGCCAGAGCTGCACGAGGAAGGCGTGCGGATGCGCTTCATCGGACGCCGGGAGGGCGTGGGGGAGCATCTGGGTGAGCAGATGCGCTGGGCCGAAGAGCTGACCCACGCGAACAGCCGGATCACGATGTTCGTTGCCTTCAACTACGGCGGGCGCGCCGAGATCCTCGACGCCGCGCGCCGCTTCACCGGCAGCACGGAAGATGAGTTCCGCGCCTGCCTGTACGCGCCGGAGATGCACGACCCGGACCTGATCATCCGCACCAGCGGCGAGCGCCGTCTGTCCAACTACCTGCTGTGGCAGTCCGCGTACTCGGAGCTCGTGTTTCGCGACGAGCTGTGGCCGGACTTCACCCGCGAGGCGTTGGAGCAGTCGCTCGCCGAGTACGCCGAGCGCCGGCGCCGGTTCGGCGGACGATGACGGTCCGCTGATGGCGAGCGGACCACACACGCCCTCGGGCGCCAACCCCGCTACGAGCCCTCGGCGGGCGCCCACGCGGCGGCGTCCGCGGAGGACTCGACCCGCTCGGCGGCGCAGCCGGCGAAAGGAGCCGCGCTCAGAGCTACGTGCACGGACGCTCGCGGCGATTCCCGCGATCGCCGTCGCGCTGTTCCTGGTGATCGAAGGTGGCCTCGTGTTCACACTCGGGATATTCGTTTTGGGGGCCGCGTGCATGCACGAGCTGTACGGGATGTTCGCGCGTGCACAGCCTGCCCGCTTGGCCGGCTTCATCGCGCTCGCCGGACTGCTGTTGGCGGCGCAGTACGGCGACCAGTTCCAGATCCTGCTCGTCGCGGTAGCGTCGCTGCCGCTCGTGTTCGGGCTCACGCTGCTGCAGCCCCGGCCGTCGGTCGGGGCGATCGCGGTGACGCTGTTGGGGATCTACTGGATCGGCTTCGCGCTTGCCCACGCCGTCCTGTTGCGCGGGCTGCCGCACGGACTCGGCATCGTGATCGACGTGCTCGTGGGCACGTTCCTGGGGGATACCGGCGCGTATCTGGGGGGGCGGACGTTCGGGCGTCGCCCGCTGGCGCCGCAGATCTCCCCCAACAAGACCGTCGAGGGGCTCGCGATCGGGATGCTGTTCGCCGTGCTCGGCGTGTGGATCGCCGGGCGCTACCAGGAATGGCTTCCCGGCACGCACGCGCTCGTGCTCGGAGTCGGCGTCGCGCTCGTCGCGCCGATCGGCGACCTGTTCGAGTCGTTCGTCAAGCGCGAGGCCGGGACGAAGGACTCCGGTGGCCTGTTCGGTCCCCACGGCGGCGCGCTCGACCGTCTCGACGCGGTCCTGTTCGCGGCCGTCGTGAGCTACTACATTTGGGCGGCGTATGTCCACGCGTAAGCGCCTCCTGATCCTCGGCTCGACCGGCTCGATCGGCAGGCAGGCGCTCGACGTATGCGAGCACAGCGACGAGCTCGAGCTTGTCGGCCTGTCGGCCGAGCGCTCGTGGGATGAGCTGGTTCTGCAGGCCCGCGCGCACGATGTCCAGACGATCGCGCTGGCAGACGCGGACGCCGCCGCACGGGCGGCCGAGTCGTGGACGGACGGGCGTGTGCTCGCCGGCGCCGACGGGCTCGTGCGGTTGGTCGTGGAGTCCGGCGCCGAGCTGGTGCTGAACGCGCTCGTCGGCTCGGCGGGCCTCGGGCCGACGGTCGCGACGCTCGGCGAGGGCATCGACCTGGCGCTGGCGAACAAGGAGTCCTTGGTTGTCGGCGGGGAGCTTGTCACGGCGCTCGCCGAGGCCACCGGGGCGCAGATCGTGCCGGTGGACTCAGAGCACACCGCGCTTCACCAGCTGCTCGCCGGGCAGCCGCCGGGGACCGTCGAGCGTCTGACGATCACTGCCAGCGGCGGCCCATTCCGTGGCTATGATCGCGCGCGGCTGCAGGACGTGACGATCACTGAGGCGCTCGCGCACCCGACGTGGGCGATGGGCGGCAAGATCACGATCGACTCGGCGACGTTGATGAACAAGGGTCTCGAGCTGATGGAGGCGCACCACCTGTTCGGGACGCCGTACGAGCGGATCGACGTGGTCGTGCACCCGCAGTCGCTCGTGCATGGCCTCGTGCAGCTGGCCGACGGCGCGATGCTCGCGCATCTCGGTCCGCCGGACATGCGGATCGCGATCTCATACGCCCTGCATGGTGGCCAGAGCGTGCCGCTGCTGGCCGATTCCCAATCGGTCTCGCCGCTGGATCTGTCGGCCGTCGGCGAACTGACCTTCCAAGCGGTCGATCTCGACGCGTTTCCGTGCCTGCGGCTGGCCGGCGATGCCGCACGCGAGGGGGGAACCGCGCCGTGCATCCTGAACGCGGCGAACGAGATCGCAGTGCATGCGTTCCTGGCCGGGCGCCTGCGCTTCCTGGAGATCCCCGAGGTGATCGAGCGAACGTTGGGCCAACTTGGCAGCGAGCCGATTCGATCGTTTGAGTCGCTGTACGAGGCCGACAGGCAGGCGAGGGAGCTCGCTGGGGACGCGATCGTCGCGCTCGGCTGACCGCGGCGCCGCTCCGCAAACCCGCCGCCGCGCACGATCCCGAACCGGCGGGTGTCGGCCCTGCGGCCTGCCACACTGAGACGGTGAGCTGGGTACTGACACTCCTCGGAATTGTTGTGCTGATCGTGCTGCACGAGCTCGGGCACTTCACCGTCGCCAAGGCCGTCGGCATGCGCGTCGAGCGCTTCTCGCTGTTCTTCCCGCCGACCTTGTTTCGCATGCGCCGCGGCGAGACCGAGTACGCGATCGGCGCACTGCCTGCAGGCGGCTACGTGAAGATCACAGGCATGAGCCCCGAGGAGATCGAGGGGCTCGACGATCCGGAGGTGGTCAAGCGCGCGTACTGCAACCAGGCGCCGTGGAAGCGGATCGCGGTGATCCTGGCGGGACCGGGCGTGAACATCCTGATCGCGTTCCTGTTGTTCTGGGCTGTGCTGTACAGCGGCAGCCTCAACGGTGCGATCTCGCTCGGCAACCTCGACCCGTCGATCCAGACGATCGTCTCGAGCACCTCGGTGCTCGGCGTCGAAAGCGGCAAGCCGGCCGCCGGCGTCCTGCGCGCCGGCGATCGGATTCTCAGCGTGGACGGCAAGCCGGCGAGCGTCGCATCGGCGCGCGCAAGCATCGCCTCGCACGTGTGTGTCGGCAAGCCCACCAAGGGCTGTCGGGCAGCGACGCCGGTGACGATCCGTATTCGCCGTGACGGGCGGGTGCTGACGGTCTCTGTGTATCCCCGTTACGACGCGAAGGCCAAACGGATGCTGATCGGCTTCGGCTTCGGCTCGCCCAAGACTTTCGGCGCGGTTGCCGCCGCGGGCGCCTCCGTGAGCGCGATGTGGCACGTGACGACAGGGACGCTGACGGGCTTCGTTCATGCGCTGACCAACGCGAAGGCGCGCGGGCAGATCCACAGCATCGTCGGCATCACCGAAGTCGGCCACGAAACGGTCGTCGCCGGCGCTGGCTTCGCGCTCGTGTTCCTCGGCTTTCTGTCGCTGATCCTCGCGGTCATCAACCTGTTCCCGTTCCTGCCGCTGGACGGCGGACACGTGCTGTGGGCACTCGCCGAGAAGATCCGCGGACGACGTATCTCGCTCGTCGCGATGTACCGCTACAGCTCGGTCGGGATCGTGCTGCTGCTGTTCCTGGTCGTCAACGGGGTCGGCAACGATCTCAGCCGTCTGGGGGGCTGACGCACACCCAGCTCTTGACGAGCCCGCCGAGGCGCTCCGCGCGCGCCGCTCCGAACAGTTGTTCCAGCTCGTCTCTGCCCAGCAGCGAGATCTCCTCCCAGCCCCCGGCTGCGCCCAGCCGCCAGTACAGCCTGCGCGCGCGCTGCGGAATCCAGTGGGCGCCAGGCAGCAGCGAATGCGGCTCGATCGGGAACGACAGCGCCGGAGTCTGCACGAACCAGCCTCTGCCGACGCGGCACAGCTCGGCCGCAAACGCGGCGCGCCGCTGCGGCGGGACGTGCTCGATCACGCTCGAGCAATACACGAGGTCGAACTCACCGTCCGCGAACGGAATTCGCTCGGCCGCGTCGGCGCGCACGAACGGCCCCGGATAGCCGGGTCGCTCGTACAGGTCCAGGCCGGTGATGTCGAGTCCCGGCTCAAGCGCGCGCAGGCCCAGCTCGCCGCAGCCGACGTCCAGCACGCGCGCGCCCGCCTGCAGCCGCGTGAGCGCGAAGAAGCGTTCGTGCCGGCGGGCTCGCGATCGATGGGCGATCGGGGCGGCCAGGCGTGCGAGCGGTCCGCGTGCGGTGGAGTAGACGTCGGGCATCGTAGAATCACCCTATGGCCTCCGAGCGCCAGATCAACGTGGGCAAGGTGCCCGTCGGTGGGGGTGCCCCTGTCGCCGTGCAGACGATGACGAAGACCGAGACCGCGAACCTGACGGCGACGATGGATCAGATCCGCACGGTCGCCGACGCCGGCGCCGACATCGTACGTGTGGCGGTGCCGCGCGAGCAAGACGCCGAGGCGCTGAAGACGATCGTCGCTCAGTCGCCGATCCCGGTGATCGCTGACATCCACTTCAACCACACGCTCGCACTGAAGGCGATCGAAGCGGGCGCGCATTGCGTGCGCCTGAACCCCGGGAACATCGGCGGGCCGGAGAAGGTCGCCGAGGTGATCGCGCTCGCGAAGCAGCGCGGAACGCCGCTGCGCGTGGGGGTCAACTCCGGCTCACTGCCCAAGCACCTGCGCCAGCTCGAGTACGACAACCCGGTCGAGGCGCTCGTCACGGCCGCGATCGAGACCGTCGAGCTGATGGAGAGCCTCGAGTTCACGAACTTCAAGGTCTCGATGAAGTCCACCTCGGTCCCCAACACGATCGCCTCCAACCGCATGCTGTCCGAGCGCATCCCCTACCCGCTGCACCTGGGGGTCACCGAGGCGGGCACCAAGTGGGCCGGCTCGCTGAAGTCGGCTGTCGGCCTCGGCACGCTGCTCGCCGACGGGATCGGCGACACGATCAGGATCTCGCTATCGACGTTCCACGCCGAGGAAGAGGTCAAGGTCGCCTGGGAGATCCTCAAGGCGCTGAAGCTGCGCGAGCGCGGGCCGGACCTGATCGCGTGCCCGACCTGCGGGCGGCTGCAGTTCGACATGGACACCGTCGTCGCCGAAGTCGAGCAGCGTCTGGAAGCATACGAGGACCCGATCGAGGTGTCGGTGCTCGGCTGCGCGGTGAACGGCATCGGTGAGGCGCGCCACGCCGATTTCGGCATCACGGGCGCCAAGGACATGGGCATGATCTACTCCAAGGGCGAGCCGCTGAAGAAGGTCGCGACCGAGCAGCTGGTCGATGAGCTGTTCAAGGAGATCGACCGCTACTACGCGGCCGGCAAGACGGTGCAGCGTGACGAGGCCGCCGCGCAGGAGGCGCGCGTGTGGCTGGCCGAGAACGAGGACGCCACCGCGATGACGCCCGAGCGGATCGCCGCGTTGGAAGCGGCCGCCGCGCAGGAGGACGCCAGCGCGGGCGCCGTGCTCAACGCGATGCTGTCGCCCGCGGGCACCAGTGCCGACGCCCCGACCGGGGGCAACGGCGCACACGAGCCGGCCGTCGTGCTCGACGAGGCCGTCTCGCCGGTCGCCGGTCGTCGTTTCTCGCGTAGCTGAGTCTCGCTGATCTGACGACCAGCTGGATGCCCTCTCGATTTGGGTTGATCAGAACGTTCCGGGGAGACGGCTGGATGGCTCCGAGTCACCACGACGCTGCTGTGCCAGCCGCGCTAGAAGGTCGAAGTACAGGAGCGCGAGGGTGAGCGCCGAGAACGAGGCCGTGATCGTGCGAGCCGCGATCCCCACCGCCACCGAGACTGCGCCGGCGGTGCTGCCGAGCGGGATGACCTGGACGCCGAGGAGGACCCCGGCGTTCAACAGCCCGGTGACAAGCAGCAGGCCGAAGATGTGCTCATAGGGGGCGATCACGCCGAGCGCCAGCACGAGGAACAGCAGCGGGTAGCTCTGATAGAGATCGAGCGCCTCGCCGATGATTTCGGCGACCGACGCGGACGCTCGATTTCGTTCGGCTCTTCGGACTCCATGCGCGCGGGCAGCCTACCTGGGGAGGCGGTCGCGCGGCTGAGAGACTCAGCGCCACGAGGAGCGGCCGTTCCGTCGGCGTGTCGCCACTGCTCGCCGACCGTCAGGAGACGTGCATCTAAAGCTGTTCGGGTGGCGCACGCGCCACCCGCGAGGCCGCGCATGCGCAGACCCGCCCGCCGGCGCATGCGCCGGCGGGGACCTCAGCTATCGCAAGCGTTTGCACCCGCGCACGTGCGCGGGCCGGTCAGCCATCGCAAGGCGCCTGCGCCGGCATGTACGCGGGTCGCAGCGACGACTAGGACGCGGCGCTGAACCGCTCGGCGATCCGGCCCCAGTCGACGACGTTCCACCACGCGTCGATGTAGTCCGGGCGGCGGTTCTGGTACTTCAGGTAGTACGCGTGCTCCCACACGTCAACGCCTAGCAGCGGCGTCTTGCCGGTCGAGATCGGGCTGTCCTGGTTGGGCGTGCCGATGATCGCGAGGCCCGAGCCGTCGTGGACGAGCCATGACCAGCCGGAGCCGAACTGGTTGATGCCGGTTTCCTTCAGCTTGGCCTGGAAGTCCGCGAACGAGCCGAACGCCGCGTCGATCGCCGCGGCTAGCTCGCCGCCTGGCTCGCCGCCGCCATCCGGGCTCATGCTCTCCCAGAACAGGGTGTGGTTGGCGTGGCCGCCCGCGTTGTTTTTCACCGGGCCCTTCTTCTCGCCCAGGCTGTCGAGGTTCTTCAGCACGTCCTCGACCGGCTTCTCAGCCCACTCGGTGCCCTCGAGCGCTGCGTTTGCCTTGTCCACGTAGGCCTGGTGGTGCTTGTCGTGGTGGACCTTCATCGTCGCCTCGTCGATGTGCGGCTCGAGCGCATCGTAGGCGTAGGGGAGCGGCGGAACGGAATAGGCCATGTCGGTGGGGGCTCCTTGTCGGTGTCCGTCGAGTCGGTAGGTGATCGCTGTTCTATCAGAGGACGGGATCGCCGTTTTGGTGCGCGCCACGCGACGTGGCCGTATACGCTCGGGCCTGCGCGGCCGTACGACGCGTCCGATCAAGCCATGAGCCGCCTCTCCGAATACCTCCTGCCGACCGAGAAGCAGCCGCCCACGGACGCGGAGGCGATCTCGCACAAGCTGATGGTGCGCGCCGGGCTCGTGCGCCAGATGGGTGCGGGAATGTGGACGTGGCTGCCGGCCGGCTGGCGCGTGCATCAGCGGGTCGTGGCGATCATCCGCCAGGAGATGGACGCGATCGGCGCCCAGGAGATGCTGATGCCGGTGTTGCAGCCGGCGGACCCGTGGCGCAAGACCGGGCGCCTGGAGATCGACGAGCTGTTCAAGCTGACCGACCGCAAGGGCTCCGAGCTGGTGCTCGCGATGACCCACGAGGAGGCCGTCACGTTCCACATCGCGCAGATCGTGCGCTCCTATCGTGACCTGCCGCTGATCGTCTACCACTTCCAGGTCAAGGAGCGCGACGAGCCGCGCCCGCGTGCCGGCGTGCTGCGCACACGGGAGTTCATCATGAAGGACGCCTACTCCTTCGATCGCGACCAGGCCGGCATGGAGGAGCGCTACGCGCTGCACGTCGGTGCGTACGACCGGATGATGGAGCGCACCGGGCTGCGCTTCTACCGTGTCGAGGGCGACGTCGGGATGATGGGCGGGACCGGCGCCCACGAGTACATGGCCCCGTGCGCCGCCGGCGAGGATCAGATCGTGCTCGGAGATGGCTACGCCGCGAACGTCGAGGTCGCCCTGTCTAGCCCAGGTGTGGAGAAGCGGGGAGAGCAGTACCTGAAGGACGGCCAGCCGCTGAGCCTCGAGCCGGCGATCGAGATCGGCAATATCTTCAAGCTGGGAACCCGTTACTCAGAGCCGCTCGGCGCGAGCTATCTCGATGAGACCGGCGTCGCGCACTCGATCTGGATGGCCTCCTACGGGATCGGGCCGGCACGCATCGTGGCGGCGGCCGTAGAGCAGTTCGCCGACGAGCACGGCATCTCCTGGCCGCGCGCGCTCGCGCCGTTCGCCGTGCACCTCGTGGCACTCGGCAAGCCCGGCTCACCCGAGCGTGACGCCGCCGAGCGGGTGTACGCGACGCTGTCCGAGGGTGGGGTGGAGGTCCTGTACGACGACCGCGATCTCGGTCCGGGGGAGAAGTTCGCCGACGCGGAGCTGCTCGGTTGCCCGCTGCGGCTGACCGTCGGGCGGCGAACGCTTGAGTCGGGCGAGATCGAGGTCCAGCTGCGACGCGGACGCCGCGAGGCCCCCGGGTTGCCCCTGCAGGCCGAGCCCGAGCAGCTCCTGGCGGCGCTGGATGAGCTGTGGCAGAGCCTCCCCTAGAGCGCCAGGGGCGCAACCGGACCGACGGCTCCACGCCGGCAATCGAAACACGTCTGACGGCGCGTCGCCTGTTCGGCCTCGACCGCTCCGGCCCGCCGCCGCCGCAGACGCAGGCCGGCCAGCCGCTGCGGCCGTGGACGATCCCCAACGCGATCGGGTTCGCGCGCCTGGCGCTGATCCCCGTGTTCCTGATCGTCGCACTGTCCAGCGACGATGGCACGGGAGCGCTCGAGGCGACGCTGTTCGCGGTGATCGCCTGGGGCGACTACGCGGACGGCATCGCCGCGCGGGTCACCCGCCAGTACAGCCGCCTCGGCGCGCTGATGGACCCCGTCACCGACCGCCTGCTCGTGATCTGCGGCGTGATCGTCACGTGGCGCTTTGAGTTGCTGCCGCGATGGGCGCTCGCGGTGCTCGCGGCGCGTGAGCTGTCGATGCTCGTGCTTGGGCGCTACGCGATCTCCCACGGCGTCGAGCTGCGCATCAACTGGCCGGGACGGCTCGCCGTGGCGCCCGTGATGGGAGCGTTCTTCTTCGCGATGGCCGGCCTCGGCGGCCTCGGCGAAGCGCTGCTGTACGTCGGCCTCGCGCTCGCGCTCGCAGCCAGCGCGCTGTACGTCCGCAGCGGCGTCCGCCAGCTGCGCTCGCCGCCCGACCCGTAGCCTCAGGCTCAGCTTTACCTTCTGGGCTATACTGACGTCCCAGGCCGGCAAACGCCGGCGTTTCTGGGACCGGCTGCGGCCGGCTCGAGCCCGCGAGAGGAGAACAGCCCACGATGGACGAGACGTTTCCCGACCTCGGCTCGCTGACGGATGGCGAACTCAAAGACGTCATTAAGCAGCTGACCGAGGAGGAGACCGAGATCTCCTACAGGCGGCGCATCCTGCACGGCAAGATCGACATCCTCCGTGCCGAGCTGGTCAACCGCCTGCGCCACAAGCACGACGATGGCGACATCGCGATCACCGGCGAGGACGTCCAGCGGCTCACCGACATTCTGGCCGGCGGGTCCTCGGGCGAGGTCGATCAGGATGGCTCAGCGTGAGCGGACCGCTGACCGGCGCCGGGGTACCGATCCTGCGCGGGCTTGCGCCTGCCGGTCGACCGTCGGGCGCGTAGTCGGAGCCGGGTAGCTATGGCCCTGCACTGCACCGAGTGCGGCTTCGTCAACGGCGAGGGTGCCAATTACTGCCAGCGCTGCGGCGCGCTGCTCGATCGCGGCGAGGGCGCGGCGAGTGGCGGGCTCGCTGGGGATCCAACCACGGCGACCTACATGATCGACGAGACGGGCGAGCTCGTCCCGGTCGAGATGGGCGAGGTCACAGCGCGCGGACCGGCGCTGGTGATCCGTGCCGGCGGAGGGCGCGTGGGGGAGAGCTTCGCGATCGAGGGCGAGCGGCTGAGCATCGGTCGCCGCCCCGACTCCGAGGTGTTCCTCGACGACGTGACCGTCTCGCGCGACCACGCGCTGCTGATCCGGCGCGCCGAGCAGTGGTACCTCGACGACTGTGGCTCGCTTAACGGCACCTACGTCAATCGCTCGCGGATCGAGTCTCAGCGCCTGGAGGAGGGCGATGAGGTCCAGATCGGCAAGTACAAGCTGACGTTCCACGCGCGCTGATGGCAGTCCAGGCGACACCACCGGACGAACACATCGACCTCGATCTGGTCGAGCCCGAGCCTGCGGAGCTCGGCAAGCGCCGCAAGTCGCTGACGATCGGCGCCGTGTGCAAGGCGCTCGCCCAAGAGTTCCCCGAGATCTCGATCTCCAAGATCCGCTACCTGGAGGATCAGAAACTGTTGACGCCGCGCCGCACGCCCGGCGGCTACAGGCTCTACACCCAAGGGGACGTGGCGCGTCTGCGCACGATCCTGCGCATGCAGCGCGACGAGTTCCTGCCGCTTCGCGTGATCCGCCAGGAGCTGGCCGCAGGGCGCTCCGACGACGCCGCGCCGGTGCCTGCGCGCGCCGGTCGCGACGGTGGGCGGACGTGGCGCCCGAGCGTCAGCGTGCGCGAGGCCACCGGTGCCCTGTACTCGATGGACGATGTGCTCGAAGAGACCAAGGCCGAGGCCAAGCTCGTACGCGAGCTAGAAGAGTACGGCGTGGTCAAGGGGGAGATGCGCGGCGGCGTGCGCTACTTCGACGAGACCGAGCGCGAGATCATCGCGGCGGTCGCAGAGCTCGCCCGTTACGGCGTCGGCGGGCGCAACCTCAGGGTGTTCCGCTCCTCGGCCGACCGCGAGGCCAACCTGCTGCAGCAGATCCTCGCCCCGGCGCTGCGCTCACGCAACCCGGAGCGGCGCAAAGAGGCCGTCGATGCGCTCGAGAACCTCGCCGCGGTCGCAACGCATCTCAAGCACCTGCTGTTGATTCGCGATCTGCGCAAGATCGTCAGATAGTCATCTCCCACACGCCCGACCCCCATCCTCCAGCGGATCTACGCGCGCTCGTACGAGAGATACCCGACTTCCCGGAACCAGGGATCGGCTTCAAGGACATCACGCCGCTGATGGCCGACGCCACCGCGCTCGCCGAGGCTGTGAGGGGGCTGGCTGAGTACGCGCGCGGCCTGGAGATCGACTGCGTGGTCGCGGCCGAGGCACGCGGCTTCCTGCTCGGCCCGGCCCTCGCGCTGGCGCTGGACGCCGGTTTCGCGCTGGCTCGCAAGCCCGGGAAGCTCCCCTACGAGACCGTCAGCGCCGGGTACCTGCTCGAGTACGGCGCCGGAGCGCTCGAGCTGCACACCGACGCCGTCGCCAGCGGCCGCAGGGTGCTCGTGCACGACGACCTGCTCGCGACCGGCGGGACCGCCGCGGCGTTGTGCGAGCTGGTCGAGCAGCTCGGCGGCAAGGTCGTCGGCTGCGCCTTCCTGATCGAGCTCGCGTTCCTGAATGGCCGCGAGCGGCTTGCCGGGCGCGACGTGCACGCCCTGCTCAGCTACGAGTCCTAAGCTTGGCGCCGTGCCAACAGCGCGTCGCAGCCGCACGATCGCCGCATCGGCGGACGAGCTGTGGGATCTCGTGCGCGACCCGCACCATCTCCCGCGCTGGTGGCCGCGCGTGACGCGCGTGGAGGACGTGGAAGACGGTGCGTTCACCGAGGTGATGGCCACGAGCAAGGGCAAACTCGTGCGTGCCGACTTCGACCTGGTGCTCGCCGACGAGGACGCGCGCACGCTCAGGTGGGACCAGCGAGTCCAGGGCACACCGTTCGGGCGCCTGTTGAAGTCCGCCGAGACCGAGGTGCGTCTCTCGCCACAGGCGCCTGGCCTGCAGGCGCCTACCACGAAGGTAACGATCGAGCTGCGCCAAGCGCTCACGGGGTTCTTCCCTCGCTTCGGCGGCTTCATGGTCCGCCGAGCCGCCGCTGCGACGATCGACGAGGCGCTCAACGGGCTCGAGCGGATCAGTGGCTGAGCGCTCCGACCGATCGGAGATCGGCCAGCCGACGATGCGCTGGTGGGGTTGGGGCGACGCCGCCCATCCGCCGGTGCTCGGCCCAGACGCGCTCGAGCTGTTGCGCGAGACGGTCGGCCTGGCCGAGCGTCCCAGTTCACCGGTGGCGCTCGAGCACGTGCAGCTGGAGAAGTCGCGCTTGTCGGAGTCGACGCTCGCACAGCTGCGCCAGCTCGTGGGCGAGCAGGGAGTCCGCGACGGACACGCCGAACGCGTGCTGCACGCGGCCGGCAAGGGCTATCCCGATCTCGTGCGGCTGCGCGCCGGCGAGCCGGACGGAGCACCCGATGCGGTTGTGTACCCCGCCGACCACGAGCAGCTGCGCGCGCTGCTGGAGCTGTGCGCGCGCAGCTCGCTGGCGGTGGTCCCGTTCGGCGGTGGGACGAGCGTCGTCGGTGGGGTGGCTCCGCTTTGCGGCGAGCACGGCGGCGTGCTGGCGCTGGACACCGGGCGCATGGCCGACGTGCTGGCGCTCGACGTCGAGTCGGCGACCGTCACCGTGCAGGCCGGCCTGCGGGCGCCCGCGCTCGAGCGCCAGCTGGCCGCGCGCGGGCTCACGCTGGGCCACTTCCCGCAGTCCTTCGAGTACGTCTCGCTCGGAGGTTGCGCAGCGACGAGGTCCGCCGGGCAGGCGTCGAGCGGCTATGGCGCGATCGAGCGGATGGTGCTCGGCCTACGGCTCGCGGCACCGACCGCGGACATCGATCTGGCGGCCACGCCTGCGACCGCGGCCGGCCCCGGGCTGCGCCAACTGCTGATCGGCTCGGAGGGCACGCTCGGCGTAATCAGCCAGCTCGCGCTGCGTGTACGCAGGGCTCCGGAGGCGCGCCTCTACGAGGGGGTGTTCTTCGAGGACTTCGCCGCCGGCGAGCAGGCGCTGAGAGCGCTCGCTCACGAGCGCTCGCTACCGGATGTCGTGCGCCTGTCGGATGAGCAGGAGACCCGCCTGTCGTTCGCGCTCGCCGGTTCCGGCGGCGTCAAGGGGCGTCTCGGCCGCGGCTACCTGGCCGTGCGCGGCTATCGGCATGGGTGCCTCGCAATCCTCGGCTTCGAGGGCACGGCCGAGCAGGTCGCGCGCAGGCGTCAGCGCGCCTTGGAGCTGGTGCGCAGCCACGGTGGGCTCGCAGTCGGGCGCTCACCCGGAGAGGCCTGGCTGAAAGGCCGGTTCGCGGCGCCGTACATGCGCGACGAGTTGCTCACGCACGGGGTGATGGTGGAGACGCTCGAGACGGCCGCCCAGTGGTCTGACGTGCTGGCCCTGCGCACGGCGGTCGAGCAGGCAATCGCTCAGGCGCTGGCCGCGTACGGTACCCCGGGTCTCGTGATGTGCCACATCTCCCACGTGTACGAGACCGGCGCGTCGCTGTACTTCACGCTGATCGCGCGCCAGCGCGAAGGGGATCAGATCGGACAGTGGCGAGCCGTCAAGCAGGCAGCAGGCGCGGCGATCGTGGCCGGCGGTGGGACGATCACTCACCACCACGCCGTCGGGCGCGACCATGCGCCGTGGATGACCGAGGAGATCGGCGACGGGGGCCTCGCGGCGCTGCGCGCGCTGAAGTCCGAGCTCGACCCCTCCGGGATCATGAACCCCGGCAAGCTGATACCGGCTATTCAGTCAGCCTGAACGGACCGCGCAGGACCGTGTGGCCCGGGTGCGTCGGATGCGTCGCGGTCTCACGCGTGACCAGCATTTCGCGGAATTCGCTCGCGTTGCTCGGCAGCAACGCGCCACCGGCGAGCTTGTGCGTCGCGCCGACCGCCGGGCTCTTGCTGAGCGGCAGCGCGCTGGTGTGCGAGTTGTACAGCCAGATCGCATAGAAGAAGCCATGGGTACGCGGCAGATGCTGGGCTTCGATGAAGAAGGCGCGTTTGCCGCCTTCGCTGAGCACGTCCACCACACCGACGCTTTTGCTCGTCGGGTCCGGTGAGCGCAAAGCCAGACGCGCGGTCACCGTCGGGCCCGTCCCCGATTTTTTGGCGGCCGTCGAGGTGGTGCCGGTCGCGGCGGTGGAGGTCGATTTGTTCTTGTGCGAGCTGCCGCCGCCGGTCAGCAGGACGATCGCGACGACGATCGCCGCGACGATCGCGACGAGCACCAGCGCTCCTCCCAAGCGCGAGCTCGACTGCGCCCGCGCGGGCGCCGGGGGGAGCTGGTGGCGAGCGGGGGGCGCGCGCCGGCCAGATCCTGCACGCGTTGAGGTTCCCGCGGAGTGCCGCCCGCCGCGGCCGGGATCTCCGGCAGGCCCGCACCGGCCAGCGGCGCCAGCGCTGCCGCGATCTCGCCGGCCCACGCGCGTCCCGGCTCGGAGCCGCTGAGAAAGGTTCGCGTTCGCAAGCGCTCGGCGACGCCGGGCTGCTGGCTGAGCAGGTAGTCGCCGATTTCCAGCCGCCGCTCGGGAGCGACCTCGCGCGCCTGGCGCGGCGCGATGACCGCGATCGCAGCGTGCGCGCGGTCGTGCACGGCGCGCTCATCGATGCCCAGCAGCTGGGCCACCTGGGCATAGCTCTTGTGCTGGCGAAGCAGCAACGACAGCGCCGCGCGCTGGTCCGGTGGGAGCTCGTCCAATCGACTCATGATTTGTGAACGTCCGCCACCCGCAGCTGCAACGTGCTCGGGGCCGTCACGATCGATCGTAGGCTATCGTGGCGCCGGGATGGCCACACCGCGCGCCGAGCAGATCAACGCGGCGACGCACGGCTTCGACCGGCTGTATGGCCTGGAGTGGCTGGAGTGCTCGGACACGCAGGTGCGCGCGCAGGTGGCCGTGCGCGACGAGCTCAAGCAGCCCGCTGGGCTCGTCCACGGGGGCGTGTACGCGGCGATCGCCGAGTCGATGGCCTCGATCGCCACCGCGCTCGGAGTGCTCGAGCAGGGGGAGATGGCGATGGGCCAGTCCAACAGCACGAGCTTTCTGCGCCCGATCACCGAGGGGGTCATCCACGCGCTCGGCACGCGCGTGCACCGCGGACGCACGACATGGGTGTGGGACGTCAGCTTCAGCGACGACGCCGACCGCACGTGCGCGGTCACGCGCATGACGATCGCGGTGCGCTCACTGCCGCAGGCCGGCGGCTGATCGTCGCTATCGCGCCGGTCGTAGTTGCGCCGGGACCTGCGAGGGCAGCGGCGTCGAGCCGAAGCCAGTGTCTGGGAGCGCAGCCGGCAGCGGCTCCCCGGGCGAGCCGACCGCGTTGATCGGCACGATCGTCGCGGCGGCGGCGCGCGCGATGCGTGCGTCGGCGGCGAACACGTCGACCACGACACCCGCCGTGGGGATCACGAGCGTCGTGCCGGCTCGGTCGAGTCGCGCGGGAACCCCACGCACGGGCGTCGCGCGGCTCGCCACCGAGCCGCCCGGGAGGAAGCTGTTGTCGGGCGAGGTAACCACCCGCAGCGGCGCCACGCACGTACCCTGGCCGCCCTGCAGGCAGTCGCCGTACTGAATGCTGAAAGAGCCGCTCGCGTCGTGTGTCGCTTCAGTCACCGCCATGCCACCGAACGAGCCGCCCAGCCAGTACACGGGGAAGGGCGCCAGGATCATGCCCTCGAGCATGTTGTGAGGGATCGGCCGGTCCTGGATCGTGTCGCCGCACGCGCCGAGCGCGAGCGCGCACAGCAGGGCGAGTGAGACGGCGGCGAGACGCACGTGCGCAGATTAACCGGCCCCCGTCCACACCGGCTGGACCTCACCGATCTGAGGTGATGCGCGGACGCTCAGCCGCGGTAGCGGTTGGTGATCGGCATCCGGCGATCGCGCCCGAACGCGCGCGACGTGATCTTGATCCCCGGAGGTGCCTGGCGGCGCTTGTACTCGGCCAGGTCGACCAGTCGGATCGTGCGGTCGACGTCCGCTTCCGCCAGTCCCTGCGCGATCAGCAGCTCGCGGCTCTGGTCGAGCTCGACGTAGCCTTCGAGTATCCGGTCCAGCAGCTCATACGGGGGCAGCGAGTCCTCGTCGCGCTGGTCATGGCGCAGCTCGGCCGAGGGTGCGCGCTCGAGGATCGAAGCGGGGATCGGGCTGGCGGCACCCTCGAGACCCGTCGAGTTAAGGCGCGCCGCCGTGGCGCCGGCGGGGGAGTTGCGCCACTCACACAGGCGGTACACGAGCGTCTTTGGCACGTCCTTGATCACCGCGAAGCCACCCGCGAGATCGCCGTACAGCGTCGTGTAGCCGACCGACATCTCCGACTTGTTGCCCGTGGCGAGCACCAGCCAGCCGAACTTGTTGGACAGCGCCATCAGCAGGTTGCCGCGGATCCGCGCCTGCAGGTTCTCCTCGGTCAGGTCGGGATCGTGCCCGGCGAACTCCCGCTCGAGCGCGTGCTCGTATGAGTGCATCACCCGCTGGATCGCGAGCTCGTGGATGCGCGTGCCCAGCGCCCGTGCGAGCGCGCGGGCATCAGCCTGGGTCTCCGTCGAGGAGTACGGCGAGGGCATGATCGCGGTGCTGACGCGCTCGGGGCCGAGCGCATCGGCCGCCAGGCACGCGACCAGCGCAGAGTCGATCCCGCCAGACAGACCCAACACGACGTGGCGGAAGCCGTTCTTCTCGACGTAGTCGCGCAGCCCGAGCGCGAGCGCCGCGTACACCTCGGCCTCGACCGGCGCGAGCGGCTCGGCCAGCGTGTTGAGCGCGACTGGTCCGGCCGCGGAAGTCCGACTGGGCACACTCACCGGCGCGGGCGCGGTGATCGCTCCGAGCAGCGTCGCCTGGCGTCGTGCCCGCCGCGCGGCCGGACGGTGGCTCGGATCGCGCAGGCGCGCCGCGGAGGCTGCCTCCAGGTCGACGTCGCACACAAGCAGCTGCTCGCGGAACTGGGCGGCGCGCGCGATCGTGCGGCCGGTGTGGTCGATCACGCACGAGTGCCCGTCGAACACCAGCTCGTCCTGCGCGCCGACGAGCCCGCAGAAGGCGACGCACGCGAGGTTGTCGCGGGCGCGCTGCGCGAACATCCGCTCGCGCTCCGAGCCCTTCCCGGCGTGATAGGGAGAGGCCGAGATGTTGACGATCAGCGTGGCGCCCGCGAGTGCCTCCTCGCTGGCCGGGGGGCCCGGCTCCCAGATGTCCTCGCACACCGTCAGCCCGAGGCGCTGCCCGTCGAGGTCGAGCACAGCGCCGGCCTGACCGGCCTGGAAGTAGCGCTGCTCGTCGAACACGCCATAGTTGGGCAGGTAGACCTTGCGGTAGATCGCGTGAACCTCGCCGCCCGCGAGCACGGCCGCAGCGTTGTAAACATCATCCGCCCGCTCGGGGAAGCCGACGATCGCGACGATCGCACGGGCCTCCATCGCGAGCTCCTGCATGGCGGCCGCCGCGTCGGCCAGGAAATGCTCCTTCAGCAGCAGGTCCTCGGGCGGGTAGCCGGTCAGGGCAAGCTCAGGGAATAGGACGAGGTCCGCGCCGGCGCCGACCGCTTCGCGCATGCCCGTGCGGATACGCTCGGCGTTACCCGCGATGTCGCCGACAGTGGCGTTCAGCTGGCACAGCGCCAGACGCACCTCAGCTGGCGCTGGCGGGCTTCGTCGCCGATCCCCGGCTGCCCGAGGCTCGCGCCCCGGAGGCACGCGAGCCGTTGCCCGTGGGAGCGCCAGCTTTACGCGTGGCGCGGGCCTTGCGCGGTCGCAAGCCGGCAGCGCGCGCCAAGGCCGAGATCGCCCACTGCAGGTCGAGCGCGATCGCGTCCAGCTCCGGCAGCGCGTCGAAGTCGCCGAGCAGCCCGAAGCCGAGATGGCCGTCGTAGCTCATCACGGCGATCCCCAGCGCCTGACGCTGGGCGAGCGGCACAACCGGGTACAGCACCTCCAGGCGCCTGCCCAGCAGGTACAGCGGGAACTGCGGCCCCGGGACGTTCGTGACGACCAGGTTGAAGAACTGCTGGCGCGCCTGCAGGCGCGCGGCCTGGCTGAGGATCGTCGGCGGGGCGAAGCCCGCGAGGTTCGTCAACACCTGCGCTCCGACCGCCTGGCCCGACTTCTTCAGGTCGTCCATCGAAGCTGCGATCTCGCGCAGCGCCTCGGCGGCGTTCTCGACGCCGACCGGCAGCGGCGCCCACATCGCGGCGACCTGGTTGCCGAGCTCACCTCGCTGCTCCTTCGAGCGCACCGACACCGGCACCATCGCCCGCAGGACGAGGCCCTCGGTGTCCTGACCCTTGCCGCGCAGGTAGCGCCCGAGGGCGAGGCTGACTGTGGCCAGGACCACGTCGTTGAGCGTGCCGCCGAGCGAGTCCTTGATCGCCTTGAACTTGGCCAGATCGGCATCGACGTAGGTGTAACGGCGGTGCGGCCCGATCTCGACGTTGAAGGGGCTCGGCGGCGCCGGGGCGTTGATTCCGGCGAGCGCCGTCGCGCCGATGCTCGTCAGGCCGTCTTTGACCTGGGAGACGGCCTTGCGCGGCGCGCGCAGTAGGGCGCGACCTCCACGGAGCATCTCCGCGGGGACGGTCGAGCGCTCGATCAGCGCCTCGCCCAGCAGCTTCGCCTGACCGGGTAGCGGCTTGGCGCTCCAGGGAGTCGCCGGCCCCGTCGGCGCAGGCTCGCGCGCGGTGTCGAACAGGACGGTCGTTATGTCCACGCCGGAGATACCGTCGACCAGCGCGTGGTGAGTCTTGGCGATCAGCGCGAAGCGCCCGCCGGACATGCTTTGTACGAGCCACATCTCCCACAGCGGCTTGGAGCGATCGAGTCGCTGCGAGAACAGGCGCCCGGCAAGTCGCTTGAGCGCCGCGTCGTCCGCCGGACGCGGCAGCGCGGTGTGGCGGATGTGGTAGTAGGGGTTGAAGTGCGGGTCATCCGCCCAAACCGGGCGGCCCTGGTCGAGCGGTACGTGCGCCAGGCGCTGGCGATAGCGCGGCACCAGGTGCAGCCGGCTGAGGATGTGCTCCACCAGCTGATCCAGCGTCGGCGCCGTGCCGTCGAACACCATCACCATCGCGACATGCATGTGCGCGCTCGAGTGGTCCTCGAGATGCAGGAACGTCGAGTCCAGGGCTGTCAAGCGGTCGGGGTTGGGCACTGTGCAGCGATTGTCGCGGTTGAGCGAGCCCGCGTCAACGACCGCGGGGTAAACATCTGCAGATCGGCGCAGCTCCGGCGCGGCGGCCCGGGGCGGGAGGCCCATCGGTCGGCTCAGACGTCACTCATCCGGGCTCTCGCTCTGGACGTCCCCGAGCGCCACACGCTCGGCCAGGCGCAGCAGGCCGATCAACCCGTGCGGCCGCACGTCAGGCCCGGAGCGGACGGCCACGGAGGAGCCATGCGGACCGAGCACCTCGACGATCGTGCACACGTCGCCGATCTGGCAGTCCTCCCCGAAGCGCGCTTCCAGCGCCTCCATCTGTTCCGCCACGACCTGCCCGATCTTGGTTGCGTCGAGTGACATCCGCGAGCTGTCTTCGACGGGGCGGGTCGCGATACCTGCCCGTTCGCGCTTGGCGCTCTGCAGTCGGAGACGATGCTCCAAACGGGGGATTGCACCGTCGCGCTGATCCAGGTTAGGTTTGACGTCGATGTTCCACGGTCTGAAACAGCGTCACGCGGTCCGCCGCCAGCAGGAAGACGACAGCATGCTGCTGCGGATCTACGACCGCGGCTTCCACGCCCGCCTGGAGGGACGGGCGCGTACTGCGCCAGCCGGTTATGAGGCCGCGATCGCTCTTGACCTGGTCGGATGGTGGACACGGGGATGGGACGAGGCAGACCGCGTGCTCGCGCGCACAGCCAGCGCGCAGCGCGCGGCCTGACTCGTTCGGCGAGATCGTTAGGAGGCCGGCGTCTCGTCCGGCTTCAGGCGCTTGCGACCCTTGTGGTCGGCGCGACCGGTGCCGATGCACTCGCGGCACACGATCCACTTGCCCTCCGGCTCGGCCGCGAACCACGTCCATCCTGCGCCCGTGCAGGCTGGGCATCTGTCCTTCTCTGCGATGTGGCGGTCGCTCTGGGCCATCGGCTAAGCCTACAGCTCGCGGATCCTGCCGTTCATTCGGCGGGACGGTCCTATAGCTGACACCGAGCTCGCGCTCCAGCCAACCCATGTGTGACAGCGATCACAGAAAACGCCTGTCGCGCGACCTATCCTTACGAACAATTGTTCGACTCGCCGAGTCGCCTCCGTGGATGGGGGCGAGCGGGGGACCCACTGCCGGATCGCACAAGCGCGGTCTGGATGGGGCGAATCGGCCGCTGTTGTGGCCGTAACGCCCGGCTGACACGCGTCCGTTCGCGTGGGCGGTCGGGTCGTGAGCCCGACAGCTAACCCCGTAGGCGCATTACAAGGAGGTAGTTCCCACATATGTACGCCCCTGCGACGCCGCCGCCCGCGGCGCCTCTGGCCCCGGTCGGCGTCTTCTCGGCGTCACCGACGATCGTCACACCGGCGCACACCGCGCTGAAGCTCCGTGACGAGCACCTCAATGTCCTCGCCGACGACCGCGCCAGCGTGGCCGGCTCGCTGCTGGAAGACCGCCGTCCGGGGATCGAGGGGCAGACCGTCACGCTGCAGGCGCTCGGGCGGCACGGCTGGAGGACGATCGGCCACGCGGTCACCCGCGCGAAGGGACGCTTCCGCGTCAGCTACACGCCGCGTCGGCTCGGCAGCCAGATGGTGCGCCTGCGCTTCGCCGGCAGCGCCTCCGACCTCGCCTCGCACCGCAGGCTCGGCCGCCTGAACGTGTACCGCCTGGCCGAGGCCTCCTGGTACGGAGGCGGCGGCGGGCTGGCATGCGGCGGATCGCTGACCAGTGCGACGATGGGCGTCGCGAACAAGACGCTCCCATGCGGCACACGGATCACGCTGCGCTACGGCGGGCACACCGTGCGGGTCCCAGTCGTCGACCGCGGACCGTACGTCGCCGGGCGTGAATTCGACCTCACTGAAGCGACCAAGCGCGCCCTCGGCTTCGAAGGCGTCGGGCAGGTCTGGAGCACCAGCTGAGGGGCTGCTGAAGACCGGCTGAAGACCTGCACGCGCGCCTGCAGCATGGGCGCGCGCGTGCAGGGGTTGGTTTTCGGCCCCGTGGTTCCTTCAATCTGGTGCATGTCAGTCGGAGCGAAGCCCTCGCGCGCGCACGTGTGGGCGGAAAACCTGGGCGACTGGGCCTGGCCGGGTCAGGGGACGGTTGCGGCCGAGGTGTTGCCGCCGTCCTGGGTGCCCGCCTTCCCGCCGCGCAGAGAGGCCGCAACGACGGCTCCCGCATCCTCGCGCCCACGGCGTGCGCGGGCGCTGCTGATCGGCGTGCTGCTCAGCGCGCTCGCCGCCGTCTGCCTTGCGCTCGCGCTCGGCGGGCAGCCGACCGTCGACCGTCTGCTCGGACTGCGCGCCGCACCGATCGCCGAGCCAGCCGCGGTGGCCGGCGCGGACGCACTCCCGGTCGCGCCGCTGCCGACGATCAAAGCGGTCAGCCAGGACAGCGCCGGAAGCTCGATCGTCGGCGCTCAATACCACTCGGTCGCGCTGCACGGGACCGGGTCGTTCCTCGCCTACCTGCCGACCGGCTATGACCGCAGCACCAGCCACTACCCGGTGCTATATCTGCTGACCGGCAACGAACAATCCGATACCGCGTTCCTGCAGATCGGCCTGCAGGAGGAGCTCGACCGGCTGATCGCACGCCGCGCGATCCCGCCGCTGATCGCCGTGATGATCCAGGGCGGACCAGGAACCAACAACTGGCGCAACGACGGCGGCATGCGCTACGAAAGCTACATCCTGGAAGTCCAGGAGATGATCGATCGCGCACTGCCCACGATCGCCGCCCGCGACGCACGTGCCGTGGCCGGCGACTCGATGGGCGGATACGGCGCGATGAACATCGCCCTCGCGAACCCCTATCGCTTCGGCGTCGTCGAGAGCTGGCTCAGCTTCTTCAACGGTCTCGACGACGACGTGCACGCCGACCGACCGGTGATCTCGCGGCTCGGCCTGCACGCGTTCATCTACGGAGGGGAATCCGATCAGATCGCCGATCCCGCCGAGGACGCCCCGTTCGCGGCAGCGCTGCGAGCCGCGGGCGCCGACGCCAGAAGCGCCGTCTATCCGGGCGAACACAACCTGAATACCGTCGAAGCCCACCTCTCCAGCCAGCTCGTGTTCGCCGGGCGGGCCCTGCGTCAGCCGCAAATCCGCGCTACCCATGCTCGTTGACCGCCAGCGGCGTGGCCGAGTGGCCGTTGGGGCGCTCGGCGCCGCATCGTTGGGCGCGATCGCGATCGGCGCAGCCGCCGGCGGAGCGGTGGCTGTCGGGGCGCTGGCCATCGGGCGTCTGGCGATCCGTCGCGGGGCAATCCGCTCGCTCGACATCGATCAGCTGCGGGTCGGGCGCCTGACCGTCGGCGAGCTCGTCATCGAACACGAGCAGACACCGTCGCGCACCGCACCCTAGCCGGCGCTCTGCACGGATTGGTCCCGCAGCCGCAAACTGGGAGGAGCCCCTGCCATCTCGACCCATGCTGGCCGTACAGCCAGTAGCATGTAGGCGCATCCTGCGGCGATGATCCACGGAGGTTCGGATGGCGGCGGTAGGCAGTGACCTCGACGGTGTGCTCGTCGGCGAGCGCGAGCACTGGGAGGACGGCCCGCCACACGAGTTGTTCGCGCGAATGCGCAGCGAGTGTCCGATCCATCGGACCGAGCACATCAGCGAGTTCCCCGCCGAGGCCGGCTACTGGTCGGTGACGACAGCCGAGGACATCCACACGGTCAGCCGCGACTGGCAGACTTACTCCTCGGAACTCGGCGGCGTCACGGCGGTCTCCGCGGTGTTCCCGCTCGAGCTGACGCGGGCGATGTTCATCGGCATGGACCCGCCAAAGCACGATCGTCTGAAGGCACTGTTCCAGGCGGGGTTCACGCCACGGCGGATCGCGGCGCACGAGGACGAGATCCGCGCGATCGCGGTCAGGGTGCTGGAGCGTCTCGACGGACAGGAGACCTGTGATCTGGTCAGCGATGTCGCGCAGCCGATCGTCTCGCGGGTGATCGGGAGCTTCATGGGGATCTCTGAGGAGGACGACGCGGTATGGGCGAGGCTGATGAACTCGACGCTCGGAGCGGGGGACCTCGATCTGAACCCCGATGGCGTCGACGGCGTGCTCGCCGCGGACGTACCCGAGATCTTCGAGCGCTGCCAGAAGCTGATCGCTGAGCGCCGTGAGAACCCGACCGAGGATCTGACGAGCCTGCTCGTGCATGCCGACGTCGACGGCCAGCGCCTTGAGGAACACGAGATCGTGATGGGCTTCTTCCTGCTGATGGCCGCCGGCAACGACAGCACCAAGGCGACCTACGCCAGCGGCATGCGTGCGCTGATGGAAGACCCCGAGCAGATGCAGCTACTGGTCGACGATCCGTCGCTGGTCGCGGGCGCGGTCGAGGAGTCACTGCGGATGTTCCCCGCGTTCGCGCATTTCCGACGCACCGCTACGCGCGACACCGAGCTGCGCGGACAGAAGATCCGCGAGGGCGAGAAGGTCGTCATGTGGTACGTCTCATCCAATCGCGACGAGACGCGCTACGAGGACCCCGATCGGTTCGACGTGCGCCGCAACCCCGAGCACCAGGCGTTCGGCGCCGGCGGGCGGCACTTCTGCCTCGGCACCGCGCTGGCGCGTCTGGAGCTGAAGATCATGCTCGAGGAGACGCTCGCCCGCTATCCCCAGATGACGATCGCGGGCAGCCCCGCGTACGTCGAGTCACCCTTCATCAACCAGCTCAAGCTGCTCCCCGTCCGGCTCGCGGCCTAGGTCGCGAGCCGGACGGCCCTCTATCGCTCGGTCGTTAACTCCCGGCCGCGACCTACCGGCTGGCGCCACCGGAGGGCGTATCCTCGAACCATGTGCGGCCGCTACACGAACACCGCCGGGCCCGAAGAACTGAACGACCGCTTCCGGGTGCCGATCGAAGGGGACGCGGGGACGCGGCGGTTCAACATCGCGCCGACCGAAGAGGTGCTGGCGATCGTCGCGCCGCGCGGCGAGCCGGAAGCCCAGCTGCTGCGGTGGGGGCTGGTGCCGCACTGGGCGACAGATCTCAAGAGCTCGGCGAAGATGATCAACGCACGGGTGGAGACGGCCGCGTCCAAGCCGGCCTACCGCAACCTGGTTCCGAAGGCCTCGCGCCGGGCCCTGCAGGTCGCCGACGGCTACTTCGAGTGGCTCAAGCCGGAGAAGCGCAGCGAGCCCCGTCAACCGTTCCACTTCCAGGTGGACGGGGGCGTGCCGTTCGCGTTCGCCGCGTTGTGGACGCCGGCGAAGATCGATGGCAGCTGGATTCACAGCGTCGCGCTGCTGACATGCGACTCGGCACCGAACCGCGTAGCCGCACCGATCCACGATCGCATGCCCGTGATCCTCGCCGACCGTGACGCTCAGCGGGCGTGGCTCGATCCAGCCCTCGGCGCGGAAGACGCGCTCGCGCTGTGCGGAGCACTACCCACGGAGCGGCTGACCGCGCACGCGGCCAACCCAGTTGTCAATAAGGCAGGGGTGGAAGAGGGACCGGAGCTGCTGCTCGCTCCCGTCTGAGGTCGTCCGTGCACTCAGCCGTGCGCGAGCCGCGCGCTCAGGCTGTCAGCCAGCGGCGCGGGTTCTCACGGAAGATCGTGGCGAACACCTCGTCGTCCATCACGCCCTGCTCGCGCAGAGCCGGCACGACCTCGTCGAACACGAGCGTCATCGACCAGTTGCGGATCGCCCCGCTGCTCTCGAACATCGGCTCGGCCTCGGGCGGGAACCAGTCGATCGTCGCGCAGAAGTCCTGGGAGATGATCAACCGCTCCGCGTGCCCGCGCCGCAGCAGCTCCGCAGCGGTTGCGTTGCGTGAGGCGATCGGCTGGTACATCTCCAGGCCGTAGCGGTCCAGCCCGACGTACACGCCCTGCTCGATCAGCGCCTCGATGTAGCCGACGTTGTCGGTGTCGCCGCAGTGGGCGATCTGCACGCGCGCCGGGTCGACGCCCTCCTGCTTGAAGATCTCGATCTGCCGCGGGGCCGTGTCAACCGCCGGCATCGAGTGCGCCATGATCGGCGCGCCCGTCTGCACGCTTGCCCGGGCGACGGCTCGGTGGATCTTCTCGACGTGCTCGGTCACGCCGGGCGCGTCCGCGGCGCACTTCAGGAACGCAGCCTTGATATCCGTGCCTTGGATCCCCTGTTCGATGTCCTCGACGAAATGGTCTGCCATCACGTCCACATCGCGGTTCTCGAAGTAGTGGGGGAGGTGGTCGTAGCTGTAGATGCCCGTGCACGCCACGATCTTCACGCCCGTCTCGTCCGCCACCCGCTTCATGAAACTCACGTCGCGCCCGCCGTACATCGCCGTCGGATCGACGATCGTCTGCACACCTTTGTCCTTGGCCGCCCGCACCGCGACCAGCGCGGCGTCGAGCTCTAGCTGTTCGTCGTAGCGGCCCGGCCACTGGGCCGCGACAGCCTCGTCGCGGAAGCGCACATGCTCGTGCGCCAGCACCACTCCCAGCTGCTGCTCCTCGACTGCTCCCTGGACTGTCTCGACCCTCGCCACGTGTCCCTCCCTCGTTTGCTCAGCGAAGCGGCTCGCCCCAATTCGTCTGCTCACGCAGCTGCGCCTTCAAGATCTTGCCCGCCGGGTTGCGCGGCAGCGGCTCCGCACGCACGGCCACGTACTGGGGGACCTTGAAGTCCGCGAGCTGCTCGCGGACGTGGCTGATCACCACCGCCACATCCAACTCCTCCCCGGGGCGCCCCACCAGCACGGCGCCGACCTTCTCGCCCATCATCTCGTCCGGTACCGCGACGACCGCCGCCTCGCCCACGCCCGGTGCGCCGGCGAGCGCGTTTTCGACCTCGATCGAGTACACGTTCTCGCCGCCGCGGTTGATCATGTCCTTCTTGCGGTCGACGATGTACAGCAGGCCGTCGGCGTCGATCCGCGCGACGTCGCCCGTGTGCAGCCAGCCGTCCACGAACGTCTCGGCGCTCTCCTGCGGCTTGTTCCAGTAACCCTGTACGACGTTCGGCCCGCGCACCAGCAGCTCGCCGACGCCGGTGTCGGGATCGGGATCGTCCACCGCGAGGTCGACGACCGGCATCGCGAAGCCGACCGAGTCGGCGTGCTCGGCCGCCTCATCGTGCGGCAGAAACGATGTCAGCGAGGACGTCTCTGTGAGGCCGAAGCCGTTTCCTACGCGCGCGTTCGGGAACGCCTCCTGGATGCGGTAGACGAGGCTCTCGGCGATCGGCGCGCCGCCGTAGGAGAGCCAACGCACGCGGCTGACGTCCAGGTCGGCGAACTTCGGGTGGTTGACCACCGCGTGGTAGATCGCCGGCACAGACACGAGCTGGTTGACACCGTGTTCGCCGACGGCGCGGAAGAAGCCGTCGAAGTCGAGCGGCCCGGACAGGATCTCGACGCGGCCGCCGAACTCCAGCAAGGGGATCAGCTGGCTGTTGCAGCCGGTGACGTGGAACAGCGGTACGGACACGAGCGTTGAGATCTCCGGGCCCTCCGAGCGATCCACTGCCAGGCAGCGAAGCGCGTTCTCGCTGTTGGTGGTGAAGTTGCCGTGCGAGGTCATCGCTCCCTTGGGGAAGCCGGTCGTGCCGCTCGTGTAGAAGATCGCTGCGAGGTCATCCGGCGTCAGGTCATCGACGATCAGCGGCTCGCCGTGCGGCAGGTCCTGGTCGGGCATGAACGTGTACACGGCGCCCGAGTCGCCCACCACGTAGGCGACCTCGTCCTCGGTGAAGCGTGTGTTCACGGGTACCACGACGGCGCCGGCCAGCTGCGCGCCGAAGAACGCGAGCACCCAGCCGATCCCGTTGCCAAGCCGAATCGCCACGCGATCACCACGCTGCACGCCCAGATCACGCAGACCTCCGGCCACGCGCGTCGCGCGCTGCCACAGCTCGCCATAGGTGATTCCTTCGCCGGTCACCTCGAGCACGGCGGTCGCGTTCGCATCGCGCTCCACGCTCGCCCTCCAGCAGCGCAACCAGCGAGGCGGGCCGGTTCAGATAGCGGGCCACGCCGTGCGCATCGCGCTCGACGTCGGCCTCATCGAATGGGTTGCGTCCCCTGGGCGAGACCTGAACCATCCTGCCTCCTCCTCCGCTCGTTCTCGGCGAGAGCCTACCCGGCGAAGTGTCGGCTCGCGATCTGCTCGATCGTCCCTTTCGTTCGCATCGTCATTGACCCGAGCACTCGCTCTATCCGCTTCATGTCCAGCCCTGAATCGAGCACTCCGCCGCTGGGCAGCCAGTACAGCTCGCTCGCGCGGATCGCGAGCCGGTCGGACGCGCCCGCGAGCGACAGAATCTCCTCGCGCGCGCGTCGTGGGGGTGCCGCCGCTAGCAGCGCAACCTGCAGCTTGCCGTTCGACGTCGCGAGTTCATCGGCAGCGAACGGCGCCAGCGCAGCGATCGCACGAACCTCATCGGCAGAGCGGATGAACGTCGGGACGGCGTATCCGAGCGCTTGCGCGAGGCCGCGCTCGATGTGCTCCTGCATCGCCGCGTCGGAGACCTCGCCGCTGTCTCCAGCGGCTCCGGCGAACACGACGTTGCCGCTGGCTCGAAAGGTCGCGACCCCGTGAAAGCCCAGCTCCTCGAAGTGAGCCACGAGCTCGTCGTTGGTCAGCCGATGACCGCCAACGTTCATACCTCGCAGGAAGGCCGCATACACAGCAGGGTTGGACACGCGCTCAGCCTATCCCGCCACCGACGGCGCGCTGGACCCCGAGCCTGTGGGCCTTTTGATCGGACTCAGGCGGCGGTCGAGGCGCTGACGCGATCCGCGAGGATGCTCGCCAGCTGTGCGCGATGACGCGATGCACCGCCGAGCAGTGCCGAGTCGATCTGGGCGCGCTTGTACAGCCAGTGCACATCGCCCTCCCAGGTGAAGCCGATGCCGCCGTGCATCTGGATCGCGGCCGCAGTGACCTCACGCCCCGCGTCCGACGCGGCAGCCTTGGCCATCGCCGCCGCTTCGGCAAGGCGCTCCGGGTCGGAGTCGGCTGTCCACGCGGCAAACGCGGTCATCGAACGCGCCTTCTCGGTGTCCAGCAGCATCTGCGCGCAGCGGTGTGAGACAGCTTGATAGGAGCCCACCGGCACGCCGAACTGCTTGCGGTCCTTGACGAACTCGAGCGTCATGTGCAGCGCCCGATCGCACACGCCGACGAGCTCGGAGCTGGTCGCGACGAGCGCGCGTCCAAGACCCGCACAGCCGTCCGGCAACTGCTCGCCGGCGTCGTGCGAATCGCTCACGCGCGCTGCCGAACGGGTCGGGTCGATCGCCGTGAAAGGGCTGACCTCCGCCTGCGCGGCGTCGAGCACGCGTGCGCTGCCGTCGTCTTCCACGAGCACGATCACCTGTGCCTCGGCGCCGCTGATCACGAGCTCGCCGATCCCGTCGGTCCCCGCGCCGAGCGCGCCGATCATCTCGCCGCTGGCGAGCCCCGGCAGCCACCGCTCACGCTGCTCGGGGGAGCCGGCCTGCTCAATTAGCGTCGCAGCCATAACGCTCGGGAGGAACGGCACCGGCGCGACCGAGCGCCCAAGCTCCTCGCAGAGGATCGACAGCTCGATCCGCCCGAGACCCTGCCCGCCGTACTGCTCAGAGATCGCGATGCCCGGCCAACCCAGCTCGCACAGTTCGCTCCACAGCGCCTTGTCGGTCGTGCCAGCCTCGGCGTGCTCTCGTACCCGCTCCGGTTTCGCACGCTCGCCGAGCAGGTCGCGGGCCGTTCGCTGGATGTCGCGCTGGTCATCAGAGAATCCGAAATCCATGGCTACACCGCCACCTTCAGTCGAGGGAGTCCGAGGACGCGCTCGGCCACGATGTTCTTCAGCACCTCGGTGGTTCCGCCCTCGATCGTGTTGCCGCGCGCGCGCAGCAGCTCATAGCTCCAAGTAGTGCCCATCTTCAGAGCCTCGGGGCCGATCACGTCGGCCGCTAGCTGCGTGGCGCGCTGGTTGGTGTCGGACCACAGCCACTTGACCAGCGAGCCCTCCGGGCCGGGCTGTCCGTAGCGCTCGGCGTCCGTGAGCCCCTTCCACGCCAGCAGGCGGATCGCCTCGCAGCGCACGTGCAGCTCCGCGATCGCGTCCGCGTACAGCGCGTTCTCGAGCATGCCCTTCTCCGCCGCCACCGCGATCACGTCGTCGAGCATCTGGCGCAGGCGGATCTGCAGCGCGAAGCCGAGACCCGCACGCTCGTTCATCAGCGTCGTGAGCGCGACCTTCCAGCCGTTGCCGACGCCGCCGACGACGTTCGTATCCGGGATCCGCGCCTCCTCGATGAAGAGCTCGTTGAACTCGGCTTCGCCGGTGATCTGGTGCAGCGGGCGCACCTGAACGGCGTCCTGCTCCATGTCCATCAGGAAGTACGTGAGGCCCTTGTGCTTGGGCACCTCAGAGTCCGTGCGCGCCACGAGCATGCACCACTTCGAGTACTGGGCGCCGCTGGTCCACACCTTCTGGCCCGTCACCACCCACTCGTCGCCGTGCTTGACAGCCTTCGTTTTCAGCGCCGCGAGGTCGGAGCCGGCCTCGGGCTCGGAAAAGCCCTGGCACCAGATCTCCTCGGCGGAGAGGATCGGCGGCAGGTAGCGCTCCTTCTGCTCGTCCGTGCCCCAAACCATCAGCGTCGGTCCGCCTAGCAACAGGCCAAGCGTGTTTGCCGCAGCCGGAACACGAGCACGCCCGAGCTCTTCGAAGTAGATCGCCGACTCGGTCTGCGAGGCGCCACGTCCGCCGTACTGCGTTGGCCATGCGGGCGCGGCCCAGCCGGCGTCATACAAACGCCGCTGCCAGTTGCGCCGCCAAGCGTAATGCGCATCATCGCCGGCGTCCTCGGGCGGCGGAGCACCGGGCTCGTTGTCGGCCAGCCAGCCACGCAACTCGTCACGAAAGGCCGTCTCTTGGGGGCTGAATGTCAAGTCCATGGCTGTTTCCGGAAGCCTACCCGAGGAGCGTTTCAACGCTCAACAGGTGCCCACCGTCGCTCCTTTCAGATGATTTCTATCGGGGTGCCGAGGGCGATCGTGCGCCACAGCTGCACGATATCGGCGTTTCGCATGCGAATGCAGCCGTGCGATGGCCGTCCAGGGATCAGCTGCGGTTCATTGGTCCCGTGGATTCCGACCACGCCGCCGCCAGGCCATTCGCTGAGCGTAGGCGCGTATGCGCTGGTGCCGAGCGCGAGCGGGCCGTACGCCGGGGCGTTCTCAGTGCGCAGCTTCTCGACGACGTAGAAGCGGCCGGCCGGTGTGACCGTGCTTGCCTTGCCGACACCGACCGGGGCGCGGAAGATCTTGCGGCCGTCACGGAACAGGGTGGCGCGCAGCGTGCGGCGGTTGATCAGCAGATAGCCGTTCACGGCGTGCATCGCCCCGAGCGCCGCGCTGGGCACCCAGCCGGTCTGCCCGTTCGGGCGCGCCGGCAGCTCGATCTCGATCCAGCTTGCGCCGGAGCTCAGCCGCGCGGAGAGCAGGGCCACGTACAGCTGAGCCTGTCCGTCGCCGGTGAGGAAGCGCAGTCGTCCTGTGGCGCGCGCGTGGGGTGTGGGCGCGACGCGGACCTGAGCTTCGGAGGTGGGGTAGGCCCAGTGCGAGACAGTGCGTAGATCGGAAAGGCGGGCAACTGCCGTGCCCGCCGGCAGGGCTGCCGGCGCTGCGAGCGCGCCCGGCGCCGACAGCGCGAGCGCCGCGATCATGAGCGCCACGAGTTGCGCACTGCGCCGGCGCGTGCGAGCTGCCGACACGATCGATCGCCTAGCCCGTGAACTTGGGCGTCAGCAGGGCGGCGCGGCAACGCACGAGCCTTGCCGTTCGCGAGGCCTTCACGGCTTTGCCCGACACCGGGGTGTTCATCGTGATCTTCGCGACGAGTCGGTGCGGGCCGACCTTCCATTTGGCGGGGTCGATCTGGATGCTCAGCAGGCCCTTGTGTGCGTTCTTGGACGTGAGCGTCTTCAGCTTGTGTCCGTCGAGATAGAAGCTGACGCTGTGTACTGCAGCCGACTTCACGCTCACCTGAAAGCGGTCACGCACGCAGCCCTGGGGAGCTTTCAATCCGGGGGCGCTCGACAGCAACGATGCAAGCACGCCCGTCTCGGGAGGTTGCGTGACCGACGCACCGAGCACACCGGTATTGCCGCCCGGTGGTGGCGATCCTCCACCACCTGACGGCGGGGCCGCGGAGACGGTGGTGACGACCGTGTTGGAGGTCTGGGTGATCGGAGCGCCAGCGCCGTCGGGCGGCGTGGCCGTGAGTGTGGCCATGTTGGAGTAGGAGCCCGCTGCGAGGTCGGCGGCGTTCAGGACGTGGCTGCAGGTGTAGGTCGCCGACGCGCCCGACGCGAGAGTCCCGCCGGCCGGTCCGCCGGCGATCGTCCCGGGATCACACTGTGAGTCAGACAGCTCTCCCAGCGTCAGCGACAGGTTGCCGGTGTTCTTGGCGATGACCTCGTATTCCACGGTCTGGCCGACCTGGCCGCCCAGCGTGCTTGTGGTGAACGATCCTGAACTTGCGATCCGCTGCAGCTTTTCGAGCGTGAACGCGGGCGCGGGGTTGGCGACCGTCACGATCACCGTGTTCGAGATGTGCGTGATCGGGAAGCCGTCGCCTTCGGGCGGCGCGCCGGTGCTCCTGGCCGCGTTGGAGTGCGAGCCTGCCGCACGGTCGCCGGCGCTGAGAACGTGGCTGCATGTGTAGGTCGCCGAGGCGCCCGGCGCGAGCGGGCCGGGGCCGGGCCCGCCCGAGAGCGTGTCTTCATCGCAGTTGTTGTCAGTCAGGGCTTCGAACGTCAGCGGCACGTTGCCGGTGTTGTCGAGCAAGATCTCGTATTCGACGGTCTCGCCGACCTCGCCCGCGAGCGTCGACTTCGTGAACGTGCCTTTGCCATCAAGTCGCTGGAGCTTTTCGATCGAGAAGCCCGGGGTGGGGCCGCACGTCACGCTGCCGAGGATGTCGAATCCCCCTCTGATCCCGTTGCCCTTCCACTTCGCCCAACTATCGATCTTGTACGACCCCGGAGGTAGGTTGAACGACGTCACGGTTTCGCCTTCTTCGCCGTCGAACGTGAGCGACCCGCGGAACTTCAGGCGTTCGCCGGTTTCGATGTTCTTGACGGTGACCACGTGCGTGACCGTGTTGCTCCCATCGGGGAATTTCCAGAACTTCCAGTTGACCTGCGTGCACGAGACCGTTACGCCGCCGTGTTCCCGCGGCCTGCTGCCATTCTGCACCGACCGCTGGCTTTGCTTGACGTTCTTCGCCGCCTTCTTTTCAGCGAGCGCGGCGTTCCTCGCAGCGTTCCGTTCTGCCGCGAGTTCCGCCTTCCGGGTGGCCGCGAGTTCTGCGTGTTCAGCCTGCGCGGCTTCCTTGCCGGCGACCAGCGCGGCTTCTTCTTCAGGCGACCGTTCGTGGGTCGCCCGGGCCTGAGCGCTGGGCGCCTGAAGGGCCGCCAGGGCGAGCACTGCCAGCAGCAGGACCGTCGTCCACCTACTGCAAGCGCGGCGGCGCTCGCGCAGACGCGAGCGTACGTCCGCTCCCCGCGGCGCAGACCCCGGGCGCTGCGGCTCTCGGTTATGGCGAATCGGCAATCTCTCTCCCGTTCCTTGGGGTCGCTTCCCCGCCGGACCGCAACGCGTTGCACGGCATCCGTCCCCGGCCTCCACAGTCCGGGGCGTGTTTCTTACACGGTTGCAGACATAAGCGCGCGCATGGCCTGCTCGGGCCCGTCCCGGAGGGTGATCTTCGGGTTATTCGCCGGGTTAGCGACGGGTTAGCCACGCCTCACCCGTTTCCGAGCGTTTGTCGATAGGATGAGCAGAGGACGGTGGGCGAGGCGAGCTTGACAACCGTGGCTGTGGGCCGCTTCGATGACCTCGTGGCGCGGGGCTTGCGCGGCATTATCGAAGACGATCCGAGCCTCGAGCTGGCCGCCGGCGACGTCGCCCCATCGCAGTTGGCAAAGGTGCTGCGAGCGCAGCGCCCCAGCGTCGCGATCATCGACGCCGGCTCACTGCAGAGCCCGGTCGACGTGCGAACGCTCACCACAGCGCACCCTCGGACGCATTTCCTGCTGCTGGCCGACCGGCCGTCGAGCGTCGAGTGTGCACAGCTGCTCGCGTTCGGCGCCGCGGCCTGTCTGGCGAAGGCCACCCAGGCTCGCGATGTGCTGAACGCCGTGCACCTCGCCTCACGCGGGTTGCAGCTCACGCCGCGACAAGCAGACGGGGGGGCTGGTTCCGGACTGCTGACCGCGCGGGAGGCCGAGGTGCTCGCGCTGTTGCAGCAGCGACGCTCGAACGCGCAGATCGGAGCCGATCTTCACGTCAGCATCGAGACCGTGCGTACGCACGCACGTCACATCTACCGCAAGCTCGGGGTCGGCTCGCGCAGCGAGCTACTGGCGCCGATGTTTCCGCCGCAAGATGACGTGCTGATGCGCCGGTGAGCTGCGAAGTGGGCGCGTCTGCTCGCGCCGCGTGTCCCCATGGGCATACGCTAACCCTCTAGTCGAACGTTAGCCTCGCCTCTTCCGAGGTTGCGGCCGGGCCTGGCGCTAGATTCGAGCGGTCGTGTCCACCGCCCACGCCAGCCTGCGAGTAGCGCACATGGACGCAGACGCGTTCTACGTGTCGATCGAGCTCCGCCGCCACCCGGAGCTGCGGGGACGCCCGGTCGTGGTCGCGGGCAGCGGCCCACGCGCCGTGGTCACGACCGCCAGCTACGAGGCGCGCCGCTTCGGGGTCGGCTCGGCGATGCCGGCAGCGCGCGCGCGGCGCCTGTGCCCGCAGGCCGTGTTCCTCCCACCGGACTTCCCGACCTACCGCGAGGTGTCCGCGAAAATGATGGGGATCGTGCGCTCGCACGTGGAGCAGGTCGAGGTCGTCGGGCTGGACGAGGCGTACCTCGACCTCGAGGGCCTGTTCTCACCGCGCGCGGCGATGAGACGCGTGCTCGCCGAGATCGACGGCGAGCTGCAGCTGACGTGCTCGGTCGGCATCGGCCCGAACAAGCTGGTCGCGAAGGTCGCCTCTGACGCGGAGAAGCCCGCCGGCTTCGTGGTGCTGACGCGCGAGCAAGCTTGCGCGCGCTTCGCCTCATCGCCGCCGAGCCTCGTTCCTGGGATCGGGCCGAAGACAGCCGCGCGCCTGTCCGAGCTCGGCCTGACGACGCTCGCGCAGCTCGGCCGCGCCCCCGAGGCGATCCTGGTCGAGCGCTTCGGCGCGAACCTCGGACGCGAGCTGCGCCGACGTGCGCTGTTCGAGCACGACGGGCAGATCGGGGCCGAGCGCAAGGTGGTGTCCGAGTCGCGCGAGCGGACCTTCGACCGCGACATCAACGATCCGACCGAGCTGCGCGCCGCGCTCGTGCGGATGGCGGGCGAGCTATGCGCCAGCCTCGCCAAGCACGGTCGGCGGGGGCGCACGATCGGGATCAAGGTGAGACTCGATGACTTCTCGACCGTCACCCGTGCGCACACGGTCGGCGAGCCGACGCGCGATGTCGCGCTGGTCACAGCACAGGCGCTGAGGCTGCTGGACGACTACGCACCGCCGCGCCCGGTGCGGCTGCTGGGGGTGCGCGTCGCAGGTCTCGGCGCCGATTCGGCGGGCGTCGACGGGGCGGACGCGCGGGACGAGGGTGAGCGCCGGACGGATGCGGGCGCGGCGCGCGACCAGCTGGCACTGCCCGTCTGACCGATATCGTCGGCCGGTTTCGAGGCCTCCCGCGCGAGCGGTGCATGTCGGCTATAGGATCGAGCCATGACGATTGCAGACGTCGACGGGATCGAGCTCGACTACGAGCGCAGTGGATCGGGGCCGCCGCTGCTGATGATCATGGGCATGAGCGGGACCGCCCTGCACTGGGGCGAGCCGTTCCTCGAGCTGCTGCGAGCGAGCTTCGAGGTGATCGTCTACGACCACCGCGGCGTCGGCGCCAGCACGCGTCTGGAGGGGCCGATCACGATCGCTCAGATGGCCGCGGATGCGGCCGGGCTGCTCGGCGCGCTCGAGCTCGACTCGGCGCACGTGCTCGGGATCTCGATGGGCGGCATGATCGCTCAGGAGCTCGCGCTCGCCAACCCCGGACGGATTCGCACGCTGACGCTCGGCTGCACGTACTGCGGCGGTCCGGGCAGCGCGCTCGCCGACCCGGCGACGCTGCAGGGATTGGCCGCAGCGATGATGTCCGGGGACCGCCGGCGGGCGATTCGCGCGGGATGGGAGATCAACGTCTCGCCGGCGATGGCGCACGATCCCGACGCGTACGCGCGCTTCCTGGCGATCGCGCAGCAGCGGGCGGTGGCGCTGCCGGTGGTGATGAGCCAGATGCAGGCGATCGCCGCGCACGACACCAGCGCGCGTCTGGGTGCCATCAGCGCACCGACGCTTATCGTCCACGGAACCGCAGACCAGCTGCTGCCGGTGCAGAACGGTCCTCTGATCGCCTCACTGATACCGGGCGCGCGCTTGGAGATCCTCGACGGCGTCGGCCACCTGTTCTTCTGGGAGCGACCCGAGCTGTCCGCCGAGCTGATCCGCGCACATGCCGGATGCCTGACGAATCCCGCGCGCTGAGCGTCCGCTCCGGCGGCGTCAGGCTGTCGGGCGAGCAGGCCGGCACAGGCCGAGCGGTCGTGCTCCTGCACGGCCTGAGCGCCACCCGCCGCTACGTGGTGATGGGCTCACGGGCACTCGAGCGCTCGGGGCATCGCGTGCTCTCCTACGACGCCCGCGGGCACGGCAGATCCGATCCGGCGCCCGACCGCGCCTACGGATACGAGCAGCTCGCCGGCGACCTGCTGGCTGTACTCGACGCGAATGACATCGAGCAGGCGGTGCTCGCTGGCGCGTCGATGGGCGCACACACGGCGATCCGCTTCGCGCTCGAGCACCGCGCGCGGGTCGCAGCGCTGGCGATCATCACGCCCGCGTTCGAGCCCGACAGGCCCGCGACCGAAGCGGAGCTCGCGCGCTGGGACGCGCTCGCACGCGGACTGCGCGAGGGTGGGGTGGACGGCTTCGTCCGCGCGTACGACCTCGCCGCGGTCCCGGAGTCCTGGCGCGCGACTGTCGAGACCGTACTGCGCCAGCGCCTGGCGGCACACGAGCATCCGGACGCGGTCGCCGACGCGCTGGAAGTCGTGCCGCGCTCGCGCCCGTTCGAGCGGATCGCGGACCTCGCCGCGATCGGCATCCCAACGGTCGTGATCGCCAGCCGCGACGAGGCCGATCCCGGTCACCCGCTCGTTGTCGGCGAACGCTACGCACGCGCGATCGATGGCGCTGAGTTGGTCGTCGAGGATCCCAAGGTGGACGGGCGTCCGATGCGCTCACCGATTGCCTGGCAGGGGGGGCAGCTCTCACGCGTGCTGCGCGGGCTGGCCGCACGCGCCGGTGGTACGTGATAACGTACGCTCGTATGCCAGTACGCCAATGGGACGGGAGCAGTTACGACCGTATCTCCGGGACGATGCAGGCGCTTGGGCTGGCGGTGCTCGAGCGCCTGGAGCTGCGCGGCGATGAGACCGTGCTCGACGCCGGCTGCGGCTCGGGGCGTGTAACCCAGGCGCTGATCGAGCGGCTGCCGCGCGGGCGCGTGATCGCGGTCGACGAGTCGCCCTCGATGGTGGCCGCCGCCCGCGAGCGACTCGGTCCGGACGTGGATATCCGCGTCGCCGACCTGCTCGAGCTCGAGTTGGCGGAGCCCGTCGACGCGATCCTCTCGACGGCCACGTTCCACTGGATCACCGACCACGAGCGGCTGTTCACTCGCCTGCGAGCAGCGTTGCGCAAGGGCGGACGCGTGGTCGCCCAGTGCGGCGGAGAGGGCAACATCGACATCTTGCGCGGGAAGGCCCGCGAGGTGCTCGCACACGAGCCGTATGCCCGTCATTTCAGCGGCTGGCGCGCGCCGTGGAACTACGCCGCGGCGGGGGGGAGACCCACGAGCGACTGCTGGCCGCCGGCTTTGCGGCAGCCGATTGCTGGCTGGCGCCGGCGCCACGCCAGCCGGAGCAGCCGCGCGAGTTCCTGGCGACGATCGTGCTCGGCCCACACGTGCAGCAGCTGCCGGTCGAGCTGCGCGAGCCGTTCATGGACGAGGTGCTCGCGCTGCTCGGAGAGCCCGTCACGGTCGACTACGTGCGCCTGAACATCGACGCGACGGCCTAACGTCGAATACCGGGCACGCCGGCCGTCATGCCAGCGCCGCGCTCGAGCCGGTGACCTGCCGGTCCTCGCCGACCTCGGCGCCGCTGAGCAGCGCGGAGTAGCGACCGCCGAGCTGCACGAGCTCGTCATGCGTGCCGCGCTCGACGATCCGGCCGCCGTCGAGCACGACGATCTGATCGGCGTCGCGGATCGTCGACAGGCGGTGCGCGATTGCGATCGTCGTGCGACCCCGCGAGAGCTCGTCGAGCGCCTGCTGCACGGCCCGCTCGGTCTCCGTGTCGAGCGCCGAGGTTGCCTCGTCGAGGATCAGCACCGGGGGGTTGCGCAGGATCGTGCGGGCGATCGCCATGCGCTGCTTCTCGCCACCGGAGAAGCGGTAGCCACGCTCGCCGACCGGCGTGTCGTAGCCGTCTGGGAGCGAGGAGATCAGCCCGTGGATCTGCGCAGCGCGAGCCGCGTCTTCGATCTCCGCGTCGCTGGCCTCGGGGCACGCGAAGCGCAGGTTCTCCCTGATCGATGCGTGGAACAGATACGTCTCCTGGGAGACGAGGCCAACGGTCGCGGCCAGGGACTGCAATGTCATGTCACGGATGTCGGTGCCGTCGATGCTCACACAGCCGCGCTCGGGTTCATACAGCCGTGCGACGAGGTAGGCGAGCGTCGTCTTTCCCGACCCGGTCTCGCCCACGAGCGCGGTGCGCGTGCCGGCGGGTATCTCGGCGCCGATCGCCTCCAGCGTCCAGGACGCGCCCGGCGCGTAGCGGAACCAGATGTCCTCGAGGCGCACGTCCCCGCGAACGTCCTCGAGTGCTCGGGCGCTCGGGCGCTCGACGATGTCGACGGGCAGGTCCAGGTACTCGAAGATCCGCCCGAACAGCGCCAGCGAGGTCTGCACTTCCAGGCCCACGGACAGCAGGGATTGGATCGGGAACAGCAGGCGTGTCTGCAACGTGGTGAACGCGACGACCGTGCCGATCGAGATCGTGCTGCCGCCGGACAGGCCGGCGAACAGATAGACGAGAGCCGGCATGATCGCGAAGCTCATCTGAACCGAAGCCATCCGCCAGCGCCCGGCCATCCGCGCGCGCACCTCGAGATCGGCCAGTTCCCCCGACTCGTCGCTGAAGCGCCGTACGAGCTCGGGCGAGCGGCCCATCGTCTTGCCGAGCAAGATGCCGGAGACCGACAGCGACTCCTCCACGAGCGTGGACATGTCCGCCAGGCGACCCTGGCGCACCGACTGGATGCGCCTGCGCTCCTCGCCCACGCGGCGCGTCAGCCACACGAAGAACGGCAGCAGCACCCACGAGAAGGCGGCCAGCCGCCAGTCGAGCAGGAACATCGCCACCGTGGTCGCCGCGACGGTCGTGACGCTCTGCACGATCGAGGTCGCGGTCGAGGTGACGACGCTGTCGACGCCGCCGATGTCGTTGGCGATCCGCGATTGCACCTCTCCGGTGCGCGTGTGCGTGAAGAACGCGAGTGACATCCGCTGCAGGTGCGCGTAGACGGCCGCGCGCAGGTCGTGCATCACCCGCTGGCCGACCTGGTTCGAGATCCAGGTCTGCGCCACGCCGATCACGCTGGTGATGACCGACAGCGCGATCATCCCCGCGACGAGCTCGATCACCAGCTTCGTGTCGTGCTGCGGGTAGGCCACGTTGATGAATTCCCGCAGCAGGAACGGGCTGATCACGCCGAGGCCGGCGGACAGGAAGATCAGCCCGAGCAGCAGGCTCAGGCGGGCGCGATACGGTCGGAACAGCCTGGCGATCCGTCGCAGCGAGACGGGAGTGGAGGGGATGTCCTCGGGGCGCAGGTCGGGCTGGCGCGAGGAGCGACCACCGCCGCCTGCGTGTCCCTGGCTGAAGGGCTGCGCGCTCATCCGGCTGACTTTAGAGTGTGTCGAGGAGCCGGCAGCCTCGCTCGCTCGCTGCGACGCGCGAGCGCCGGTGTCGAGCGATCGTCCTCGCGGGGCGTTCTAATCGGCGCTGCCCGGCGGCTACATAACCCGCGCCGGGACACCCACCGCGGTCGCGCCGGCGGGCACGTTCTGCAGGACGACCGCCCCGGCACCGATCCGCGCGCCGTCGCCGATGTGGATCGGCCCGAGCGCGCTGGCGTTGGCGCCGAACGTCACGTCGTTGCCGATCATCGGCGCCCGCTGCTCGCCTGTGGTGCTTTTCTGGCCGATCGTCACGCCCTGGATCAACACGCAGCCGCTGCCGAGCACGGCGTCGGGATGCACGACGATCCCGTAGGCGTGATCCAGGGACAGACCCGGCCCCACGCGCGTGCGGACTGGCAGATCCACCGTCAGCAGCCATTCGACGACCAGCTTGTAGACGACCAGCACAGGCAGCGCAAGCAGGCGCATGCCGGAGCGCTGCGCGCTGGCGGCCTGCGCCAGGCGAAACAGCGTGACGATCACCAGCGAGTGGCCATCCAATCGGTTCACCCGCCAGTCCGCGCGCAGCGCGTCGATCAGACGCTGGCCGTCCGGCAGGCGCGTACCGCGCTGCAACTCGATCGTCGTCTCTGCTGCCATTGCGTCGTCTCCCGGTCGATCGTCGTCCAGCAAACACGTGCTCGCTCGCGCGGCCGAGCGAAGCTACTCCTGTTGGGTCGCTGCGATGTCCGGTCTGGCGCCTACCGAACTGCGCCGACTGCGACCGACTGCGGCGCGTTCCCCCGAGTGGTAGAAATGGCTCAGCGATGCGGATTACCGACATGACATCCGCCGAGGTTCGCGTCCTCGGATGCCTGCTGGAGAAGCAGCGCACGACACCGGACGCCTACCCGCTGTCGCTGAACGCGCTGCGGCTGGCGTGCAACCAATCGACCAACCGCGATCCGGTCGTCGACTACGACGACGCGGTGATCCGCGACGCGCTGCACCGTCTGGAGCGCCGTGGGCTAACGCGTTTGGCGAGCGGCGCCGGCAGCCGTGCACCGAAGTACAGGCACCTGCTGGCCGAGGAGCTGCCGATGGACGACGGCGAGCAGGCGCTCATGTGCGTGTTGATGCTGCGTGGACCACAGACGCCGGGCGAGCTGAAGCAGCGCGCCGAGCGCATGCACGAGTTCGTCGAGCTGGCCGACGTGCACGACACGCTCGCGCGACTGATCGAGCGGGAGCTGGCAGCGTGCCTGGAGCGCCGCCCAGGGCAGAAGGAGGACCGCTATGCGCAGTTGCTGCAAGGCGAACAGGCCCTCGACGAACGCCAGCCGGTGTCCGCGCGGGGCGCTGACCCGAGCGCTGAACCGGCGGCGCCCGCGGTATCCGCCGGACGCGAGAGCCTCGACGAGCGGGTGAGCCGACTGGAGCGCGAGGTCGCCGAGCTGCGCGCCGCGATCGCCGAGCGTGGCAGTGTGTTCGTGCGATGAGCCATCTTGTGCTGCTTGCCGCCTCCTCGGACACGGCGACCGGGGTGGGCATTCCGGTGGCACTGGCCGCCGGGCTCGTGTCGTTCCTCTCTCCGTGCGTACTGCCGCTGGTGCCGGGCTACCTGTCAACGGTGATCGGCGTCACCCCTGCCGATCTGCAGGGCGGCGTCGGCGCCCGTCGCGTCCTGAAACCCAGCCTGCTGTTCATCGCGAGCTTCTCGGCGATCTTCATCCTGCTGGGCATGAGCGCGACGGTGATCGGCTCGGCGCTCAACACCCACAAACACGCGCTCGAGCAGATCGGCGGCGTGGTGATCATCGTGATGGGCATCGCCTTCCTGGCCACCCCGTTCGTCGGTATGCTCAACCGCGAGTGGCATTCCGAGTCGCTGCTGCGCCTCGCCGGCCGCGGCGGGCCGATCGTCGCGGGGGCGGCATTCGCGATCGCCTGGACGCCCTGCACGAGCATCACCCTCGGTGCGATCCTGACGCAGGCGGCGATCTCCAGCTCAGCCGCCCACGGCGCGCTGCTGCTCGCCTTCTACTCGGCTGGCCTGGCGATCCCGTTCCTGCTGATCGCGTTGGCGTTCGAGCGGATGACTGACGCGCTGAGCGTGGTCAAGCGCCACTTCCCGGTGATCATCGCGTTCGGCGGGGCGGTGATGATCGTGCTCGGAGTGCTGATCGTCACGGGCGAGTTCACGACGCTGAACAACAACGCCTCAGAACTCACCCAGACGCTAGGCCTGCCAAGCAGCTCGATCTAGCGCGAACCCGGGGCGGCGTCTCAGGCAGCTGACCGAGCCGCCTCGGAGGCGCTGCTCGCACGCTTCCCGCGGCGCTCCCGATAGCGCCTTTCCCACGCTTCCTGATTGCGCTTGGCGTCGAGCACGAACGGCGAGTAGCCGATCGCCTTGACGATCAGCCGGTTGAGCGTCGACTCCGGCTCGGGCAGCGGGCGCAGCACGTCGACGAACAGCACGACGCGTGTCTCGTCGGTGTCGTTCCAGACCTCGTGGTTGAACGTGTCGTCGAACACCAAGCTCCTGCCCTGCTGCCAATGGCGGACGTCCTCGCCGACGCGGATACGGCAGGCCTCGGCGTCCTCGGGGACGATCAGGCCGAGGTGGTAGCGCAGCACGCCCTTGTAGGGGCCGCGGTGGTCGAGGATGTGCTTGCGTGGGGAGAGGATCGAGAACATCGCGGTGCTCATCCCGGGGATCTCGCGCATCAGCGCGGCGGTGCGAGGGCACATCTCGACGCCGAGCTTGGCCTCGAAGCCGTAGCCGTACAGGAAGAACGTCTTCCAGCGGTCGTCGTCGGTGATCTCGATCTGGTCCTTGGAGATGTCCTGGAAGTTGGCCAGGCTCTCGTGGTCCTCGAGCACCGTCTCGAGCTCCTCGCGGATCACGCTGCAGTTGCGCTCGACGTGCTCGATCCAGCGAAAGCGCTCGGTGGGGAAGAACGTCGAGTCGCCCACCAGCGAGCGCCGCCCGATGAAGCGCTCGACCGGCGCCAGCGCGCGTTCGCCCACCGCGATCGTGAGCTCGACAACGCGCTCCCACGGTGACTTCTCCGACATCAGTCCTGCCTCCTCCGCCGGTTACGGCTCAGCTTAGAACGTCCGGTACCCCGCTACAGGCACCGGGCATCGATCATGACTTGCGCGTGAGCACCGAGAGCGACCGGGCGCGACGAACACGAAAGCCGAGCTCTTGATAGAGCCGGATCGCGCCCGTGTTGGTCTCGAGGACATGCAGGAAGACCTGCTCGGAGCGATCGTGGATGTCGGCGACGAGCGTGGACATCAGTCGTGAGGCTAGCCCTTGACCGCGATGAGTAGGCGCGGTGCAAACGGCGCTGATCTCCGTCCAGCCGTCGAAGTGGAAGCGCTCGCCGGCCATCGCGATCAGTGCCCCATCGCGCCGGATCCCGATGTAGCGACCGAGCTCGATGGTCCGCTCGAAGAACGGCCCGGGCTCGGTCAGCTCAACGAGCTCCAGCATCTCCGGCACGTCAGCCGCACTCAGGATCAGCGCCTCCGGATCGCGCAGGCCCGAGGCGTCCTCTCCGACCATCTGCACGAGATCGAAGGTGAGCGTCACCTGCAACGAATCTGGAAGCGGGGCGCCGTCGTGCATCGCCGCGACCGCCGTTCCCACCGGCATCAGCTCGAGCGCATCCCGCCAATCATCGCTCGATGCATCTGCAGGCAGCGCCAGGAAGGGCGCGATGTCGGGCGGATAGCGAAGCGCCCGACCGCTGTGCTGCGCAAAGCGCGAGTGCACGCTGGACAGAGAGGCATAGCCCGGGTTCTCCAGGCCGGGATCGTCTCGGGGGAAGCTCGACATGGGCACCACGAAGGAAAGCTAGCGCCGAAGGCATAGAGACACACCGACCCCCGGTCACAGCTGCGTGCCGGGGGTCGAGTGAGTCAGAGGTTGTAGCTACGCAGCCTCGCGCAGAGCGGCCAGCTCGGGCGACTCGGCGAGCTTCTTCAGCGCTCGCTGCTCGAGCTGCGACGCGCGCTCCGCGGAGAACCCGAGCCGCTTGCCGATCGCGGTCAGCGTCTGGGGCTCTTCACGGCCGGTGCCGAAACGCAGGGTGAGCACCTTGCGCTCGGTTTCGGGCAACTGCTCGATCGCGCGGTGGACGATCCGCTCGCGCTCGTTCTCCCATGCTGTCTCCTCCGGCACCTCGGCGTCGGAGGGCAGCAGGTCGCCGAGCGCGGTGTCGCCGTCCTCGCCGATCTGCTGGTCGAGGCTGACGAGCGCCGCACGCTGGTGGCGCACCTCTTCGACCTGATCGATCGGCAGCCCGGTCTCGGTGGCGAGCTCCTCGAGGGTCGGCTCGCGACCGAGGCGTACGGACAGCTCACGCTCGACGCGCCCGACCTTGCGGGAGCGCTGCGCGACGTGGACGGGCAGGCGGATCGTGCGTCCCGAGTTCTCGAGGCCGCGCTGGATCGCCTGGCGGATCCACAGGGTGGCGTAGGTGGAGAAGCGGAAGCCCTTGCGCCAGTCGAACTTCTCGCTCGCGCGGATCAGGCCGAGCATGCCCTCCTGGACCAGATCGCCGAGTGGCAGTCCCTGGTTCTGGTAGCGCCGGGCGTTGGAGGCAACGAGGCGCAGGTTGGAGTTGACGAGCAGTTCCTTGGCGTGCAGGTCGCCGCGCTCGATCCGCTTGGCCAGGTCGATCTCTTCGGCCGGGGTGAGCAGGGGGTAGCGGCGCGAGTGGGCCAGCAGCTGGTCGACCGCCTCGGGGATGAATGTGTCGGCGGAGCCGACCTCGATGCGCTCGATCGGGCTGTCCAGCCGCTCCGGCGCGGCAGCGACCGGCTCGCTGTCGGCGACGAGCTCCTGGGGCTCAGGCTCGAGTGTGAGTGTGGTGTTTGTGGCGGAATCTGACATAGGCGTCCTTCTAATCCGATGCTTGGAGTCGGAATTATACGCCGCGATAGTTGCGTTGTCAATCATCTTCTTGGCGCATCCCTGGCAAGCTCGTTCGACATCCGGTACGCGCTCACCTGCCTGCCGGATCACAACGAGGCTGCCCGCGCGTACAGGAGCCCAAACCCGCGGACAGGCCAAAAGGAGCGATACGAGGGCGTCTGAGGGCGATATCGGCGCTCGATACCGGGCCTGTGAGCGCGCGCGGGTAAGCTCGGCAGATGACCATCGACCTCTCAAACCAGGTAGTCGCTGTGACAGGCGCCTCGTCGGGCATCGGCGAGGCAACGGCGCTGGCGTGCGCTCGGGCCGGTGCGGCCGTGGCGCTGGCCGCACGGCGCGTCGATCGCATCGAGGATCTCGCGGGGCGCATCGCCGCGGAGGGTGGCCGGGCGATCGCGGTCCAGACCGATGTGGGCGAGGAGTCCCAGGCGCGTGAGTTCGTGCAGCGGGCGGCGTCTGAGCTGGGGCGCCTGGACGTGCTCGTCAACAACGCGGGCGTGATGCTGCTCGGCCCGCTGGAGAACGCGCCGACGGAGGAGTGGCGGCGGATGATCCACGCGAACGTGTTCGGCGTCCTGTACTGCACGCACGCCGCGCTGCCACTGATGCGCGAGCAGGGTGGCGGGCACATCGTCAACGTCAGCTCCGTCGCCGGGCGGGTCGCCCGCGCGGGCTCCGGCGTGTACAACCTGACGAAGTTCGGGGTCGGCGCGTTCTCGGAGTCGCTGCGCCAGGAGGGGGTAGGGATCGGGGTTCGCGTGACGGTAGTAGAGCCCGGCGCCGTGGCCACAGAGCTTCCTAGGCACAACCGCCCGGAGGTGCTCGAGCAGATGGCGAAACGCTTCGCGGGGGTCACGCCGTTGTCCTCGGAGGACATCGCGGGTGCGATCCTGTACGCGATTGCTCAGCCGGCGAACGTGAGCGTCAACGAGGTGCTCGTGCGCCCCAGCGGGCAGGGCGCCTAGCCACCAGCGTAGGGCCCATAGCCACCAGCGCACGGCGACGACGACGCCTGCCGTCGCCGCGTGGTCGGGCTGTTCAGCCGGGCCGCCGGGAGACCGCCGCTGGCGCGATCTCGAGCTGGACGATCGCCGATCGCTCGCCGCTGCGATGGTCGACCTGCAGCGTCGTGTGATCGAGCTCGAAGCGCTCGCGCAGCAGCTTCTCCATCGCCCGGCGCGCCGCGTGGCAGTCGTGGTCGGGGGCGACCAGGACGTGGGCGGAAAGCGCGGGGAACCCGCTGCTGACCTCCCACACGTGCAGGTCATGGACCTCGACGACGCCGTCCTGGGAGACGAGCGCCTCGCCGATCGCCTGCGGGTCGAGCCCCTCGGGCGCGGCCTCTAGGAACACCCGCCCGGAGGCCTTTACGAGGGCGTAGCCCGAGCGGATCATCAGTCCGGCGATCAGCAGCGACACGAGCGGGTCGGCGCGCTCGAAGCCGGTCAACAGGATCACGGCGGCTGCGACCGCGGTGCCGATGAAGCCGTACAGGTCGACGAGGATGTGCTGGAAGCTGCCCTCGACGTTGAGGCTCCCGCGGTCGGCCTGCGACATCGTGCGGACCGCGGCGAGGTTCACGAGGATCCCCATGAGGGCGACGATCAGGATCGGCCAGGCGCGGACGTCGGGCGGGTCGAACAGGCGCCGGACCGCCTCGTAGGCGATGAACGCGGCCAGGATCAACAGCGTCACCCCGTTGACCTGTGCCGACAGGATCTCCACGCGCCTGAAGCCGAATGTCATCGCCCCGGCTGCCGGTCGCGCGGCGAGGCGCAGCGCGAACAGCGAGAACGCGATCGCACCGGCATCGGTCAGCATGTGCCCGGCGTCGGAGAGCAGCGCGAGCGAGTTGGCGAACACGCCGACAGCAACCTCGACGAGCATGAACGAGACGATCAGCACCAAGGCCGTCGTCAGCCGACGGCTGTCGGCCTCCCACTGCCCGCCGTGGTGTGAGTGCTGGTGGGGCATCGGCCCACGATACGCGCCGCAGCCAACGCTCGGCGGCGGCGCGCGGCGCGTTGGGTGCTACACGCCGGTCAGTAGGCGTAGCCGCCCTTCGAGCTTTCTGGTTCGGATTTTGCTGGCGCCGAGCCGGCTGGTTCCGCACCGGAGGATTCTGAGGCCGCCTGGGTGGCCGGCGCGGCTGCCGCGACCTTGACGACGCTCCACGTGCCGACGTCCTTGATCCCCTGCCCGTTGTCTTCCCCGGGCGCTTTGTCCTCGGCGAACGTGTACAGCGGCGCGCCTTTGTAGGTCACCTGCACGGTGCCGTCGGAGCGCTTGACGGTTGCGAGCGAGGACACGCCGCTCGGCGTGACCGTCGCGGCCACCGTCACTGGGTGCCACACGTGCAGACACGCGGAGCTCGAGCAAATGAACTTGCCGTTGCCCTCTCCGCTGAGGGTGTACAGGGTCATGCCACTCGAGCTGGTCAAAACGGTCGCGCCGAGCTTGGAGTTCGAGGCTGTCTTGACGATCGCTGTCGTACTGGCCGCGGACTGCGTGGCGGCGGCGGTCGTGGCGGGCGTCGAGGAGCTGGCCTGCGAGGAGGAGCTCCCGCTGCCGGAGCTGCCGCACGCCGCCAGCGTGAGGGCTGCGGCGAGCGCGGGGAGGAGGCACTTCACGGTGGTGCGCATCGGGACTCCTTTGGACATGCGGCGGATATGGGCCGGCACTCGATTTGGCCGGGCACCACCTCAAGACTCCGCGCGGCCGGCAACCTTTCGTCGTGCGCTCAGCTGCCGTTCGGCGAGGGGGCGATCTCACCCCGCCCGGCGGCCTGCAGGTCGTCCGGCAGGGCATACCCCGCGCGGTGGGCGAGCACGGTCAGCCCAGTGCGCCACTGGATGATCGCCGCGCGCTGTTCGGACTGCGTGTTGGGCAGGCCGTCCAGATCCCGATTGCTCAGCCCTGAGGCGAGCGCGCTCAGGTAGGAGTCCTCGAGGATGTAGGTGTGCGCGTAGATCGCGTGCAGCGCACGCAGCTGCGGGTTGCTCGGGTCGATCGCGGCGACGTCGACCGTGTATGCGGCGAAGCGTCGCTCGAGCGCTTCGATCCGCGCCGCTGCCCTCGCGGGGGACAGATGCCGGTCGTGGTAGGCCTCGAGGATCGGGTCGGCGCCGTCGAGCAGTCGGTTGACGGCCAGCCTGATCGGCTCTACCTGCCCCAAGTATGTGGCCAGCGCAGCGCGCGTGCGCTGCGCGTTGGTCTGCTCGGAGGACGAGCTGCCACCGCAGCCGCCAACGCCCGCGGCCAGCAGCGCGAGCATGCTCGCCAGGGCCACGATGCTGGCTCGCGACCGTGCCATGGTCGGGACCTTAGTCTCTAGCACCCATGGCGCGGACCGCAGAACCCGTCGAGCGGGCGGGCGAGGACGATCAGGCGCTCGTCCAGCGGCGCGCCACGCTGCTCTCGATCCTGGTCGCCGGCGCGCTGGTGGCGATCAAGCTGGGCGTTGGCCTGGCGACGGGCAGCCTCGGGCTGGTCTCGGCGGGGATCGAGTCGAGCGGCGACGTGATCGCCGCGGTGCTGACGTTCTTTGCCGTGCGGCTCGGCGGCCGACCGGCCGATCGCGGGCATCCGTACGGCCACCGCCGCGCCGAGAACCTGGGCGCCCTGGGCGAGGCGGTGATCCTGCTCGTCGGAGGGGTGCTCGTGAGCGTCGAGGCGATCGGCCAGCTGCTCGCCGGCGGGCACGCGCCGAGCATCCACTGGTACCAGTTCGCGGTGCTCGGGCTGGCGATCGTGCTCGATCTCAGCCGTATGCGCACCTCGCTCGTCATCGCGCGACGCTACGGCAGCGCGGCGCTGCGCTCAAATGCCTTCCACTTCGCCGGCGACATGGTCGGCTCGGTGGCGGTGATCGCCGGGCTGCTCGCCGTCCACGCGGGCCTCGAGCAGGGCGACTCGCTGGCGGCGCTGCTGGTCGCGATCATCATCCTCGCCGCTGCCGTCAGGCTGATCGCCGAGAACGCGAACGTGCTGATGGATCGCGCGCCGAGCGATGCGCGGATCGCGGGCGAACGCGCGATCGCGGCGCTGGAGGAGGACATCGAGCTGAGTCGCCTGCGGCTGCGCGAGTCGGCCGGGCGCTACTTCGCCGACGTGGTCGTCAGCGTGCCGCCCGGCCAGGCCGTGGTCGAGGGCCATCGCGCGGCAGACCTGGTCGAGGGCGCGCTCGAGCAGGCACTGCCGGGCAGCGACGTGGTCGTCCATGTCGAGCCGCGCCGCCAGGGCCTTGACCTGCGCGATCGCGTGCTGGCGATCGCGCTGTCGGAGCCGCTGGTCAAGGAGGCGCACGACATCACGATCTTCGAGCAGCGCGGGGGCACGAGTGTGTCGCTGCACCTCAAGTTCCCCGCCGATCTCGATCTGCAGGCCGCACACGAGATCGCCGAGCGCGTCGAGCAGGCGATCCGTGCACGCCCCGGCGTGGCTGACGTGCAGACCCACCTGGAGCCACTCGAGCGGCCGCTGGCGGCGCGGCCGCGCCTGGAGCCCGACGACCTGCGAAGCGCACGCGCGATCGAGCTGCTGGTGCGCGAGCGGACCGGGAGCGATCCGCAGCGGGTGCGGCTGCTGTCCACCGATGCCGGCCGGGTCCTGTTCCTGACCGTCAGGGTTGACGAACGCGCATCGCTCAGCGATGCGCACCGGCTCGCCAGCGAGCTCGAGGAGGAACTGCGCCAGCGGGTCGGAGACATCGCGGACGTCGTCGTCCACACCGAGCCGTAAACGGCGGGGCCCGGGGAAGGATCGGCGCGCGGCGGGACCTATGGTGAGGGCAACACGGCGTTCGGCGCCGGCTGGTACGTGCTCAAGCCGAGCGGCAGCAAGGTGGACAACAATGATGGCGACGACAGCGGCGAGCCCTCGTGAGCGGCGATCGGGAGCGGGTCAAGGCGCCGGACGCCCACCGGAAGGATCTGGTGGGCGCCGGTGTCTTAAGGCGGCAGGCGCCCACCGCGACAGGAGGAAGCCAATGACCGGTTCGACCAAGCAGCAGCTCGTTTCACCCAAGCGCCGCAGGCGCGGCCTGGTGCGGGCGATCTGGACAGCCGTGACGACGCTCGCGCTGAGCGCGGCGCTCGTGGGGGTCGCGCTCGCGGGTCCCAGCGTGACGATCGGCTCGGCGACCAGCTCGACGCTGGAAGAGCAGATCGCGGTCAACTCGAGCGGACGGACGCTGTATGCGCTGAGCCCTGAGACGACCAGCCATCTGCTGTGCAAGAGCAAGGAATGCCTCAAATTCTGGCCGCCCGTGACCGTCTCCTCGCGCGCCATCAGACTGAAGGACGGACCGGGAGTGCACGGCCACCTCGGGATCCTGCGTCGCAGCAACGGGATGCTGCAGGTAACCCTGCGGGGGCTGCCGCTATACCGCTTCTCCGCGGACCACGGCAAAGGACAGACGCACGGCCAGGGAATTGAAAGCTTCGGCGGCACGTGGCACGCAGTGACGGCCTCGAGCAGCCCGAGCCCCACCATGACTGCCCCACCGGTGGCTCCCACACCACCTGCTCCTCCAACCCCACCAGCGCCGCCCGCCCCGCCGGGCTATGGCTACTGACGGCCGCGTGAGCATGCCGGCAGCCGTGTGAGCAGGCTAGCCGGCGGCTCGCCTCCGCGGGCGAGCGTGCCGGTCAATCCTCGGCCAGGCGCCTGAGCAGGACGAGCGAGCGCATCAGCACCTGCTGCTCGTGTGCGGAGAGGTCCTCGGCGATCGCGCGCGCGAGCCAGCCCTCGCGCTCGCGACGATCCTGCTCAAGCGTTTGCCGCCCCTGTGCGGTCAGGTCGACGAGCATCCGCCGCCCGTCGGTTGGGTCCGGGCTTCGCTCGATCAGCCCATCCGCCTCGAGATCGCCGATCGTCTGCGTCATCGACTGTGGGCGCACGCGCTCGGCCGCGGCCATGTCGCCGATCGACATCGTCCCTTCGCGGTCCAGCCGTCCGAGCACCGAGGCCTGCGACAGCGAGAAGCGACGCTCCGCGCGCAACCGGCGAACGAGCCCGCCGAGCACCACGCGCAGCTCGCTGGCGAGCAGGGTGGTGTCGACTGTGGTCCCCACGTAAGCGAACTATATAGACAGTCGTGCAGGGAAACTGTTCAGTTTTCCTGTATTAATGAGTGCGATGGCGAGCTCGGTCAGGATCCCCGCTCCAGCGAACGGCAATGCGCCCGCCGCGGACCACTACAAGTGGATCGCGCTGTCGAACACGACCCTTGGAGTGCTGCTGGCGACGCTCGATGCGTCGATCACGCTGATCGCAATGCCAGCGATCTTCCGCGGCATTCACTTGGACCCGCTGCAGCCGGCGAACAGCTTCTACCTGCTGTGGATGATCCTCGGCTTCCTGGTGGTCTCGAGCGTGCTGATCGTGAGCCTCGGCCGGCTCGGGGACATGTACGGGCGGGTGCGTATGTACAACCTCGGCTTCGTCATCTACACGGTTGCCTCGCTGCTGTTGAGCATCGACTGGATGACGGGGCGCCCGGGCGCGCTCTACCTGATTGTGTTCCGCATCGTCCAGGGCGTCGGCGCGGCCTTCCTGCTGGCGAACGCCGCCGCGATCATCACCGACGCGTTCCCCGCGAACCAGCGGGGCATGGCGCTCGGGATCAACAACATCGTCGCCGTCAGCGGCCTATTCGTCGGCCTCGTCCTGGGTGGCCTGCTGGCGCCGATCGACTGGCGCCTGGTGTTCCTGATCTCAGTGCCGGTCGGGCTGTTCGGCACGGTGTGGGCGTACCTCAAGCTGGAGGAGCGCAGCAAGCCACAGCGAGCGCCGGTCGACTGGTGGGGCAACATCACGTTCGCGCTCGGGCTGATCCTGATCATGGTCGCTGTCACCTACGGCATCCGCCCTTACGGGGGTAGCCCGACCGGCTGGGGGAGCCCCCGCGTGATAGCGCTGTTGTGTGCCGGAGTCGTGAGTCTGCTGGCGTTCGCGCTGATCGAGGCCAGGGTCTCAAACCCGATGTTCCGGCTGGCGCTGTTCCGCATCCGCGCGTTCACCTTCGGCACGGTCTCGACGTTCCTGTCGGCGATCTCGCGCGGCGGGCTGATGTTCATGCTGATCATCTGGCTGCAGGGCATCTGGCTGCCGCTGCACGGGGTCGACTTCGTCGACACGCCGTTGCAGGCAGGGCTGTACATGCTGCCGTTGACGCTCGGCATGCTGATCGCCGGGCCGACGTCCGGGCTGCTGTCCGATCGTTACGGGGCGCGGGGGTTCGCGACCGGCGGGATGCTGGGCGCTGCGCTCAGCTTCGCGCTGCTGATCGCGCTGCCGATCGACTTCTCCTATCCGCCGTTCGCGGCGATCCTGTTCCTCGCCGGCGCCTCGATGGGCCTGTTCGCCTCGCCGAACCGAGCGGCGGTGATGAACAGCCTGCCGCCCCAGGATCGCGGCGCCGGGGGCGGGATGAACCAGACCTTCCAGAACTCCGCACAGGTGCTCTCGATCGGGATCTTCTTCACGCTGATGATCCTCGGGCTGGCGTCGAGCCTTCCGCACGCGATGAGCTCCGGGCTGCAAGCCCACGGTGTGTCCGCGGCCGCCGCTCACAGCGCCTCGCACGTCCCGCCCGTCTCGATCCTGTTCGCCGCGTTCCTGGGCTACAACCCGATCGAACACCTGATCGGCGCACACGTGCTGGCCTCGCTGCCGGCCGCCAACCACGCGTTGCTCGCCGGGCGCTCGTTCTTCCCGCATCTGATCTCCGGCGCGTTCGAAACGGGCCTGCACGAGGCGTTCGAGTTCGCGATCGTCGCCTGCCTGATCGCAGCGGCGTGCTCGCTGATGCGGGGCGGCAAATACGAACACGTCGAGCAGTCCTCCGGGCCGCCGCTCAATCGCGGGGCGCGGGCGAACGGCGAGCTGTCGCTCGATCCCAGCGCGGGCTTCCGCGTGCGAGAAACGACCAGAGAGGAGCAGCATGCAAGTTGAGTGGTACGGCCAGTCGGCGTTTCACCTGCGCAGTGGGGAGCTGTCGGTGGCGATCGACCCGTTCGAGGATATGTCGGGCCTCGCCAGTCGCGGCATCCAGTTCGACTACCCGCCGATCACGGGCGTGGAGGCCGGGCTGCTGCTCGTGACCCATGAGCACGCCGACCACAACGGCGTCGAGGCGATCGGCGGCGACCCGACTGTCCTGCGCTCCACCGCCGGCCAGCTGGAGTCGCCGCACGGGACGGTCACGGCGATCGCGTCCGAGCACGACGAGCAGGCCGGCACGGCACGCGGGCCGAACACGATCTTCGTGTTCGAGCTCGACGGGCTGCGGGTATGCCATTTCGGTGACTTCGGCCAGACGCGGCTGCGCGACGAGCAGGCCGCGGCGATCGGCGAGGTCGATCTGCTGTTCGTGCCGGTCGGCGGCGGCCCGACGATCGACGGCGAGCAGGCGGCGGCGATCGTCGAGCGTCTACGGCCCCGTTGGGCGGTGCCGATGCACTACCGCACACCGCGCGTCGGCTTCCTGGAGACCGCCGATGCGTTTCTCGAACGCTCCCGCCAAGTCGAGCGCCTGCCCGAGCCGCGCTTCGACACGGCGCAGCTGCCGAGCGTCGATCACCCGCTGGTCGTGGTCCCCGCAGCGCCGTAGGTCAAGGCCAATAGTGAAGCCTCATCGAGAGAGGATCTGAAATGAAGATTGGACGATTGCTGCTTCGCCTGACGGTCGGAGGTTTCTTCTTCGGCCATGGCACACAGAAGCTGTTTGGCTGGTTCGGTGGAAACGGGCTCGACGCGACGGCCCAGGGGTTCGAGCAGCTCGGTCTGCGTCCGGGCAAGCGCAACGCAATCGTGGCCGGTCTTGCCGAGTCCGGTGGCGGCGCTTTGCTCGCGAGCGGGCTGGCGACGCCGATCGCCGCCTCGGCGTTGACCGCCACAATGCTGACGGCGATCGACACCGTCCATCTCAAGAACGGCCCATGGTCGAGCAATGGCGGCTACGAGTACAACGTCGTGCTGATCGCGGCTGTGCTCGCGCTGGTCGAAACGGACGGCGATCACTCCAAGCCCATCGCAGCGGCCGCGGTTCTCGCCGCTGGCACCTTCGGAGCGGTCGGCGCACGCCTGGCAGCCGATGCGCAGTCGAGCCCGCCCGCCGCCGTGGCAGCGCAGGAGGACACGGCTGCAGGAACCACGCCGCAAAGCGCGTGAGTGCCCGCACGCGATGCGTCCGACGGGGAAGTAAGCTCGTCGTTGCGGCGTCCTGAGATGTGATGACCCCAACTAGGAGGATCCGACTGTGAGCTTTCAAGCAGACCAAGCGTCGAAGCGCTCCATCTCCAACGTCTCGGCGGCGACGCTTCTCGTCGGCCTGCTCGCCCTGGCCGGTTGCGGCAGCTCGTCGAACAGCTCGAGCTCGACCGCAGCACCGGCAACGACCGCTGCGACACCGACCACTACTGCTGCGGGCCCCGCGACGAGCGGCGCATCGCAGACGCTGGCGCTCGCGGCAAACCCGGAAGGTCAGCTGAAATACAACACGACATCGCTGACCGCCAAAGCGGGCGCGGTGTCGATCGACTTCGCCAACGCCTCACCGGTCGGCCACAACGTGACGATCGAATCGTCCTCGAAAGCGGTCGTCGGCGCGACGCCGACGTTCCAGGGTGGCTCGAAGACCCTGAAACTGAACCTCAAACCAGGCACCTACAAGTTCTTCTGCTCGGTCCCGGGGCACCGGATGGCCGGCATGGAAGGCACGCTGGTCGTCAAGTAGAGCCGATGGCGTTTAAACGCCCGCCGCGCGCGACCCTGCGCGTCCGGCGGGCGAACGCGAACGGACGCGACGCCCCGGCCCCGCTGAGACGCCGGGGGGCTCAGCTGACGTCGACGATGTCGCCGAGCGCGAGCATCCCGAACACGGTGTGAGCCGCTTCGATCGGCAGCTCGACACAGCCGTTTGACTGCGGCGATCCGTAGGAGGCCCGGGGGTAGCCGTGCACGGCGTCGCCGCCGTTGAAGTAGTTGACCCAGGGAACGTCGGGCACGACGTATTTGGTGCCGTCGACGTCGGTCCCGCTCATCGTCGTGGACGTCAGGCGCGAGTAGATCGGGAAGATTCCCTGCACGGTTTCGGCACCCGGCACGCCCGTATTGGCAGGGGTGGTGAACACGACGCGGTGTCCTCGGTGGACGGCCAGCGTCTCCGGGATCGACTCGGTCACCGAAACCCACGTGTACGGCTTCGGGTCGCGCAGGTAGGCGCTCTCGGCGTGCAGTAGCGAGTTCCACGTGGCGGTGTTCGGTTCGCCGGTGGGTTCGAGCCCCCGGGTGGCCTGGTAGACGGTCAGCGCGCCGCGGGTCGTCTCGTCGAGCTGGCCCATGCGCACCGGCGGCGCGTCGGAGGGGGCGGGGGCGAGCACGCCACGCGGCGGATGGAAGGCGTGGACGGCAGCTTCGCGTCGCGTCTCCGGACCGGAGGGGATGTGCACGATGTACAGCGGGTGCAACCGCGCGCCGAGGTAGCCGAGCCGTGCGAGCGCCTGCTGCAACCCCGCGATCGGAGGACACGCAACCCGCAGGCCGACCGTATGCCGCCGGCCAAGCGGCATGTGGTCGGTGGAGCTCGTGCGAGCCCACACGGTCAGCGTGTAGGTCGAGCACGGCTGCAGCGTAGAGGCGGGCGTGAACACTGCGGAGTTGCCGACGGACGCCCACGTGCCGGCAACCGCGGGGTGGAAGCTCGGCGGCGGCGAACCGGCAGCGACCGGTGCCGACAACGTCACGCTGAGCGGCTCGGCGCCGTCGGCGATCACCTTGTGCGGGAGCGCAACCAGCCGAGTGGACGGCAGCGGGGCAGCTGACGCCGAGGCACCGTTCGCTTGCGAGCTGATCAGGTTGCCGACGTTGTCGTGCTGTGAGAGCACCACCGCGGCCGCGGCTCCGACGGCGACGAGCACCAGCGCGAGGATGCTCAGCGACGCCGCCCGGCGCCCGCGGTCGGGCGCCTCATCAGCAGCCGTGGGCGAGGTCTGATGCCCGCGCGCAAAGACGCGTCGGCACGACGCGCCGATCCGATCGAGGAACGCCCGCATACCCGATCAAGGCTAGTGCATAGGTAGGGCGGAACCTGCACGTTTTCGCGCAATGGCGCGATATCTCCAGCCGCGCTAAAGCCCTGCTCAGGCGCGGATCCAGGGGGCGTTCGCGCGCGAGAGGGCATGGATCGCCAGGCCAATCGCGAGCACGATCGCAGCCGCTAGCGCCAGCGCCGAGACGATCGACACATGCAGGACGAGCAGACCGCCCGCGAGCGCACCGAGCAGCATCGCCGCCACTGCGACCGTGCGGCGTCCGAGCTTCGAGCCGGACCCACCGGCCAGGCCGGCTTCCGAGGCGAGCCCGGTGAGCGTGCGCGTCAGCACCGTGGTCGTCAGCTCTGGCACCGCGAGGCGCTGTGCCGCGGCGTTCTGCACGCCCATCGCGAGCGCCATCGGCACGAGCAGCGCATATCGCGAGCCGGTGTGAAGCGGCTCGACGGCCGATACGGCGACGAGCAGTGCGACCGCGAGCAGCGTCACCTGGACCGTGCTGGCGGCGCGCAGGATGTGCCCGCGATGATCAGGTGTGCGCGCGGCCAGCAGGCCGCCGGCGAAGGCGCCTGCGAGAAAGCTCGCGAGCGCCACCAGCGAGCTGGCGCTCGACAGGCCGCGCGCGCCCGCGAGCGCGAACCCGAGGAACACGACGTTGCCGGTCATGTTCGCGACGAACACGTGCCCGAGCCTGAGATAGCTGACGGCGTCGACGACACCGGTGACGAACGTCAGCGCGACCATGATCGGCGTCAGCGGCCCGTGGCGATCGCCCGCCGCCGGCCACAGCGTACGAGCCGCTTCGCGGAGAGCGCTCACGCAGGCCTCGCAGACGACATCGGTTGACCCTAGCGCTGACGCGCAGCCCCGCGTGGGCAAAAGCTCAGTCGAGGTAGGTGACGACCTGATCGAGTGGCGCGCGGGGAGGTACCCGCTGTTCCTGGACCGGCCGGCCGAGGTACAGCAGGCCGACGGGGGCTTCGGTCGGCTCCAAGCCGAGGATCTCGCGCCCGCGGGCATCATCGAGCAGGCTCACGGTGCGCCAGTATCCGGCCAGCCCACGCGCGTGCGCGCCAAGCAGCACAACGTACGCGGCGACCGCGACCGCCAGCAGATCCTCCCGGTCCTGCGCCGGATCGCCGGTCTGGATCGAGGTCGCGGCGACAAGCGTGGGGGCGCGCTGGAGCTTGGCGGCGGCGCCGGGCTTCTCGGACTCGGCCAGGCGCATCAGCGCCTCGCGCGAGCGTGATCCGAGCACGCGAAAGCGCCATGGGTTGGTGAGGTGGTGGTTGGGTGCCCAGCTCGCGAGCTCGAACAGCTCGTCGAGCACCGCCGGCTCGACGGGTTGCGCTGCGAACGCCTTGTGGGTGCGGCGGCTGCGGATAGCCTTCTCGACGTCCATGCCTCAGAACGGTAGAGCCATCAACAACTTCAGCAGCTGGGATGACCTGGAGATCGCCTACCAGGAGTGGGGAGGGGAGGGCTCGCAGCTGCCACCGGTCGTGCTCCATCACGGCTTCGTCGCGGACGCGGACTCGAACTGGGTCGCGACGGGCGTCGTGGATGCTCTGCTCGCCGGCGGGCGCAGGGTGATTGCACTCGACGCGCGAGGTCACGGGCGCTCGGAGAAGCCGCACGACCCGGAGCGCTATGGCGAGCAGCGCATGGCACGCGACCTGGCCGCTCTGGTCGAAGCGATCGACGCACACGAGATCGACCTGGTGGGCTACTCGATGGGCGCGGTGGTGGCGTTGATCTACGCGAGCGAGCAGCGTTCCGTGCGGCGGCTGGTGATCGGGGGCGTCGGCTCGGGAGTGCTCGAGTGCGGCGGCGTCGACCGGCGAGCGGTCTCCAACGAGTCGATCATCGAAGCGCTCAGCGTCGAGGACCCATCCTCGCTCAAGGCTCCCGAGGCGGCGGCCTTCCGTCAGCTAGCGGACGCGTTCGGCGCCGACCGCGCGGCGCTCGTGGCACAGGCGAGAGCAATCTTTCGCGGTCAGATAGCGCTTGCTGAGATCTCGGCGCCGACGCTCCTGCTTGCGGGCGACAGCGACCCGCTGGCCGTGAGGCCCGAGGTGCTGGTCGAGGCGATCCCGCAGGCCAGGCTAGGACTGCTCGTGGGCAATCACATCGAAGCGCTCGCCGACCCGCGCTTCGCGAAGTCGATCGTCGAGTTCCTCGCTTGAGCGCCGACTGCCGGTCGGCGACGAGATGAGCATCGGCGAGATCGCGGCGATCGCCGCGGCCGGTCTGGCTGCGGGCATGATCAACACGATCGTCGGCAGCGGCACTTTGATCACGTTCCCGGTGCTGCTGGCGTTCGGCTATGCACCGGTGACGGCCAATGTCTCGAACACGATCGGTCTGGTGCCCGGCTCGGTGTCAGGGGCAATCGGATATCGCCGCGAGCTCGTCGGACAGCGCGAGCGCGTGCTGCGCTTCGGTGCGATGTCGATCGCGGGCGGGATCACTGGCGCGGTGCTGCTGCTGGTGCTGCCGTCGTCGGCGTTCAAGGCGATCGTGCCGGTGTTCATCGCGATCGCGCTCGTGCTGACCGTGTTTCAGCCGCGCGTCAGCGCGTGGCTGGTTAGCCGCGAAATCGACCTCGAGCGGCACGGCACCGTGCTGGCGCCGTTGGCGGTGTTCGTGACGGGCATCTACGGGGGCTATTTCGGGGCCGCGCAGGGCATCATCCTGCTGGCGATCCTCGGTGTCGCGCTGGCGCAGAGCCTGCAGCGCACGAACGCGCTGAAGAACGTGCTCGCCGGCCTCGTCAACGGCGTGGCCGGCCTGTACTTCGTGTTCGCCGCTCACGTCGAGTGGGGGCCCGCGGCGATCATCGCGTGCACCTCGATCCTCGGCGCCCAGCTAGGAGCGCGCTACGGGCGTCGCCTGTCGCCGGGGGCGTTGCGTGTGGTGATCGTCGCGGTCGGCATCTTCGCGATCGTGCGCCTGCTCGCCTACTGAGCCGCCTTCGGCGGGATCAGTCGAGGGAATGGATGAACGTGTAGATGACCATCAGGCTGACGAGCACGACGAACACCCGTAGAGCCCACAGGCCGGCGACCGCGCGAGCGCTGAGCAGCGCTCGCGGCACGGGCCTCGAGGTTTCGGCGACGAACTGGTCGCGCTCGAGGTGCATGATCAGCTCGTCCTCGAAGCGCTCCTGAGGCTGCAGCTCGGACTCTTCGATGCAGGCACCGCGCGCCGCTCCGTCGCCGATCGACCCAGGCGCGCTCACGAGCCGATCACGCCGATCGTCTGCAGGAACGAGTCGATGCCGTATGCGGCCCCGCACAGCCCAACGAACGTGATCACCGTGATGCCGATCGCGTTGGTCGAGCGCTTGTTGACCCATGGCCCCATCAGCGCCTTGTCGTTGGCGAGCATCACCATCAGCACGAGGCTGACCGGCAGCAGCACGGTCGCGAGCACGTTCGCGTTGAGCGCGATCGACAGCAGCGGCGCGCCCGGGATCAGGATCACGGTCGCCGCCAGCAGCGCGACGCCGATGTTGGCGGCATAGAAGACCATGGCGTTGCGCGGCGAGGTGTTGAAGCTGTGCGAGACGCCGATGCATTCGCCGGCGGCGTAGGCGGTGCTGGCGGAGATCGTGAGGATCGCTACGGCGCCGGCCTCGATCAGGCCGAGTGCAAACACTGTCCCGGCGGCCCCGCCGGCGACGCGCTCGAGCGCTTGCGGGAATCCGGCGCCTGCGAAGCCCTCGATTCCCGAGCCGTGATGTGAGAGCAGCGCAGCGCCGGCGATCAGCGCGCCGATCCCGAAGATCGCGGCGAGCACGGCGCCGATCGCCGTGTCGTAGCGGCCTTGGCTGACGTCAGCTGGGGTCATGCCCTTGTCGGCGGAGGCGCTCTGCTGGAAGAAGATCATCCACGGTGTGACCGTCGCGCCGATCGTCGATGCCAACAGCAGCAACAGGGTGTTGAAGCTCCCGCCGGGGAGGTTCAGATCGATCGAGCCGGCCACTGCTCCAAGGTCGGGTTTGACGAGAATCGCCGCGACCAGGAACAGGCCGTTGAACATCGCCAGGCCGAGCACGATGCGCTCCCAGCGCCAGTAGCGCCCGCCGCTGAGCGTGAACACGACGAGCGCGAGCCCGAGCGCGACAGCCACGCCGGAGCCGAGGTTGAAGTAGGCGAGCCCGACGCGGATCGAGACGAACTCGGCGACCAGCGTGACGAGGTTCGTGAGCGTGAGATCGCCCGCGCCGAACCAGCCCCAGACCTTGCCGTAGCGCTGCAGGACCAGCTCGCCGTAGCCGCGGTGGGTGACCGCGCCGACGCGCATGCACATCTCCTGACAGATGTACGACATCGAAGAACAACAAGGGGATGAACGGCACGAAGAATCCGAGCCCGTACTGGGCGCCGTCGGCCGCGTAGCCGATCATGCTCGGCCCGTCGTTCTCGCCGAGCATCGCGAGGATCCCGGGTCCGACCAGCAGATACAGCAGATACCAACGCCTGCGATGGGTCCGCGCTCCGTGCACGCGCGCGCGGTCGTGCGAGCGCGCAGCGTCCTCCTCGGTGATGCGTGGTCCGCCGAGCAGGGGGGAGACGGCTGCTTCAGGCGCGCTCATCACCGGCTGCCCGCGCCCGCATCAGACCCCGGCCCAACATCAGACCCCGGCCCAACATCAGACCCCGGCCCAACATCAGACCCCAGCCCAACATCAGACCCCGGCCCAACATCAGACCCCGGCCCAACATCAGACCCCGGCCGAGCATCGGACCCCGGCTGGATATCGGCGCGCTCGACTTCAACCCGCATCGCGCCGGCAAGCCGACCACCGATCGCGTGCTCGCGCTCGCCGAAGCTCACGAACAGCGGCCCGCCGAAGGGCTGGCGTTCGCGCACCGCGAAGTGGTCGCCGGGCGAGATGCCGCGATCGGCGAGGTAGCGCAACATCTCCGGATCGGAGTCCGATACACGCACGAATACGCCCTGATCGCCAGGCTGCAAGCTCTCCATGCGATCCGTGTCTGGCTCCTCGAGCTGGAGGTCGGCCGTCGGGATCGGGTCGCCGTGCGGATCGACGGTCGGATGTCCGAGCTTGGCGGCGATCAGATCCTCGAGGTCGTCGGAGAGCACGTGCTCGAGCACCTCGGCCTCGTCATGCACGCGATCCCACGGCATCCCTAGTGCCTCGGCGAGATAGCTCTCGAGCAGGCGATGGTGGCGGATTACCTCGAGCGCTACCCGCCGCCCATCGTCGGTCAGGCGCACGCCGCGGTAGGGCACGTGAGAGATCAGCCCGAGATCGTCGAGGCGCTTGAGCATCGCCGACACCGAGCCCGGCGTGATTCCGAGACGCTCGGCCAGGGCGTTCGTCGAAACCGGCTCGTCGCTGCGCGATTCGAGCGAGAAGATCGCCTTCGAGTAGTCCTCTATGGCTGGAGTTCGCAATAGGTCCTTGGTAGCCATGGAAATAGAATATGGCATGCCAAAAGATTATTCAAGGCTGCCTCGACACTGTGACGGTCATCGGGCGCTACGCGGCGGGGCTTGAACGCCGAGCTTTTAGGACCGGGTGATCGGGGCTTTAGCTCGCCGTCATGGACGCGTGGCAGCGTCTTGGCATCGCAGCGCACGACCAACGCCCGACAGACATCGGAGATCCCATGGCCAGCACCGTCTCTAGGTACAGCGAGCGCCACAGCGCCGTCACGACCGACAAGAGCACCCGCCTGCGCGGGCTGGGCGCGCACGCGAAGACTGTCGTGAGCCTGCTAGCCGTGTACGCACCGCCGGTAATCGTGCTGCTAATGCACCGCGGCCCCCTCGCGAGCGTGTACCTCGTCGTCGGAATCTGGGCGATCGAGGGGATCGCGTGGTACTGGCTGAAGAACCACGTGATCGATCGCGGAGACGATCGTCAGCTCAGCGCGAGCTGGAGGCCCGACTGCAACTAGGGCCGCGTCAGGAAAACGCTTGCACGCTTGACCTTCCAACTCAAATCCCTCTCGGTCGCCTAGGCTCTTGTCCCCGACCGCGGGCTCGCTGAGGACGTGTTCAGTGCAACGGCCGCGCGAATGAGCGCCTTCAGCGCCTTGCCATCGACCGTGTCGCCCTCGTGGAAATCGATCGCCCGCCTGGTGTTGCCCTCGAGGCTGGAATTGAAGAGGCCCGAAGGGTCCTCCAACGTGGCGCCCTTGGCGAACGTCATCTTCACGACCTTCTTGTACGTCTCACCGGTGCAGATGATTCCGGCGTGCGACCACACAGGAACCCCTCTCCATTTCCAGTCCTCAACCACTTCGGGGTCGGCCTGCTTGACGAGAGCTCGCACCCGAGCGAGCGTCTCGCCCCGCCAATCACTCAGCTCCTGGATTCTCGTGTCTATCAGCTGAGACGGAGAGTCTCCTCTTTTTCCCTCATCCGAGCCGCTCGTCATCTTCGTCATGGTTGCTGTCGCTTTCCTCATGGTTGTCGCCCGTCGGCCACTTGAGTATCCTCGCCGGCCGCCTCAATCACATCGGCGACTCGTGTCGCGATCGGCCGCCGACTTCGGCGGCGTGACGCCTAACCGAATCATCAGATGCCGCTCGCCGCTCCAGCGCGAGCAGCATGCGCTTGCGCTCCACACCCCCGCCGTAGCCGGTCAAGTCTCCGTTGGCACCGATCACTCGGTGACACGGCACTATCACCGAGATCGGGTTGCGGCCGTTTGCCAGACCCACGGCGCGAGCTGCGCTCGGCCTGCCTATACGGCACGCAAGCTCGCCGTAGCTCAATGTCTCGCCGTAGGGAATCGCCGAGAGCGCGCGCCAGACGCGGCGCTGGAAGGCGGTCCCACGCATCGCGAGCGGCAGGTCGAAGTCCCTGCGCTGGCCGGCGAAGTACTCCTCTAGCTGCTCGCGAACTGCGATGAACGAGGAGGATGAACGGTGAACGTGCGTCGGAATGCCCCTAGGCCGAAGCCCCTGTTGCATGTAAAGGCCGCAAAGCGTGTGGCCGTCGCCGAGCAACAGCAGCTCCCCGATCGGGCTGTCGCAGGTGTCGTAGACAGTGGGGGATGGGGGATCGGCGATTGTGTTTCCGGGTGGGTTCTTAGTTGTGATCATGGTTGGTTAGACGCTCGGTGAGATCAGTTCGTGAGATCTGCGTGCGAGCGCGCCTCGAGAACCTCTAGAACCGCGGTGCACCAGCCGATGTTCTGTTGCTCGTACAGGCGACCGCCCATCAGCGTGAGGTACGGGCCGATTCGCTCGGCGTCTTGCAGGTACTCGCTCTCCGCACAGCCATCCCAGCAGGTCATCGCGCATCGCCGCCGGCTTGGCAGGCTGCGTGGTGAAGTCGCGCAGCTCCAGACGGCCAGCCGCTGTGAGGGTGAAGACACGCTTGTTGGGACGCTTACGCTGCTCGATCAGGCGTGACCGCAGCAGGCCGTCCGCGTCCAGGCGCTCGAGCTCGCGGTAGTAGCCTCATCCACACCTATTCAACTAGTTGTCTATTGGGAGGTCAAGCCTTGCATCCGTTTCGCGCCGCAGTCGAGGCAGGGGACATGGACGCCGCCGTTGCTCTGCTGTCCGATGACGTCATCTTCCAGAGCCCGGTCGTGTTCAAGCCGTATCACGGCCGCGATGCGGTCGCTGTGCTCCTGCACGCCGTGTCCCATGTCTTCGAGGACTTCCGCTACGTGCGTGACATCGGCGCACCCGACGCGCGCGACCACGCGCTCGTCTTCCAGGCCCGCGTCGGGGACAAGCAGATCGAAGGCAGCGACTTTCTGCACCTCGACGAGAACGGCTCGATCGACGAGCTGACCGTCATGGTGCGCCCGCTGTCCGGAGCACTCGCCCTGGCCGAGGCGATGAAGGCGCTCCTGGCGTCAGCCCAGGAGGGTTAGCGGCCAAGTCGGTAAGAGCGGCCTCGGTCGAGGTCGTCAGTCAGCCCACCAGTCCCGCTGACCTTCCACGTCTTCGCGCGGGTTCTCGCCGAGGCTAGGCGCACCGAAGACGAGGATCTCGAGGCCCTCCGGCCCGCCCTCGTACCCTCGCCACGTACCGGGTGGGACGCGCACCACGTCCCACTCCTTGAGCTCGACGATCTCGTCGTCGAGCTTCATCCGCCCGCTCCCGCGCACGACCACATACACCTCCTCCTGCTCCTCGTGCGTGTGGCCGTACGGGAAGCGATAGTCAGGCGGAATGCGCTGATAGCTGAGGCCGGACTGCTCGAGCTGGAGCGCCTTGCCTGCATGCCGGAACTCCAGGTCCGACGCGCCGTCGAAGTTGGACCCGAGATTCTCCAGGTCCTCCTTGAGGTTCCTGAGCGTGAACGGCACGGCCGCGATTCTACTTTTCAATCTCCGGCCCGTCGGCCTCGCGCACATGGATGAGAGAGCGCCCGGTCTGGTGATGGAAGCCGGGGTCATGTCCCCTAATACGAAACGTATAGTAATCTAATCGACCGTGACCCTGGTCGAGAAATGACTGACGCACCCGCACCAGACACAACCGGGAGTAGGGGGCCAGGCCGCCCGCGGGATCCCCGCGTGCGCGAGGCGATCCTGCGTGCGACGCAGGGGCTCTTGGTCGAGGTCGGCTACGCCGAGCTGTCGATCGAGCGGATCGCGGAGCGTGCGAGAGTCGGCAAGCCCACGATCTACCGCCGCTGGCCGAGCAAGGGCGCGCTCGTGTGGGAGGCCGTGCTGGGAAAGAGCATCGCGCGGTCTCCGCCCGACTCGGGCAACGTGCGAGACGACCTGCGCACGATCCTACGCTGGGGAGTCGAGCAGACGACAGCGCCGGAGGCCCACGCCGCGCTGCCCGGGATGCTGATGGAGCTGCGCGCCGACCCTGAACTCGAGCGGCTCCTACGGGCAGGCCCAGTCGAGCGGGAGCACGCGCGCATCCGCACGGTGCTCGAGCGCGCCGTCGTGCGCGGCGAGCTGCGCGCTGAGGTCGACCTCGACCTGGTCCTGGACACGCTAATCGGCACCGTGCTCGGGCGTGCGCTGCTGTTGGATCACCCGCTCGACGAGCGCTTCATCGACGCAATCATCGACCTCACGCTGACCGGCGCAGCCAGGTCTGACTGACAGCCATGAGCCAACACGAAACAGCACGGATCCTATTCGAGCTCGCGACCGCGCCCTTCATCCTGCTCGGCGGCCTGCACGCGCTCGCCACGCTCATCGATACCTGCCGGCTAACCTTCTTCGCCCCGACGAAGCCGGGCCTGCGCTCCGAGATGGAAGGATCCGGGATTCGGCTGATCGGGTAGGCGCCGGGCTCACCCCGGCGCCCCCCACACCACCGGACGTGCGGGTCCGCATCCGGCGGTTCGCTTGGCATCCCGGAAGCGGCGGTAGGGGTCGGTGAATCCCTTCAGGCCATGGCTGGTCCAGTAGGCGTTTGGTAGAGCCCGCTGGAGCGGCGCGGACCCAGCGATGCGCCAGTATCCCTTGCGTGTGCAGGCCCACTGATGGGCCTGATCTTCGGGGATACCGAGCGCGATCAGGTTGCGTCGCTTGGTGCGGAGACGTTTCCACTCCTTCCAGCGGACCTGCCTCAGTCGCCTTCTGAGCCACTCGTCGAGCTCCTCGAACGGCGAGGGTGTATCGGCCAACGCGAAGTAGGCCGTCCACCCAACCGTGAAGCGGTTGATCTCTCTGATCCGCCGCTCCATCGAGACGCCCCATCGGCGCGAGGTGAGCTGGCGCAAGCGGTCTTTGGCTCGCTTGCGAGCCTTAGTATCCACCCGCACCTTAATCTCACCGTCGCGGCGAAAGAAGCCGAACCCCAACAGGGGCCGCTTGATCGCCCGGTCAACCACCGACTTCTCGCGGTTGACCTTGAGCTTCAGGCGCTGCTCGACATACTGCGTGATGCTCTCCATGACGCGCTGCCCCGCGCGCTTGCTGGCGACATAGATCCTGCCGTCGTCTGCGTAGCGCACGAAATGATGCCCGCGCCGATTAAGCTTCCCAGTCGAGGTCGTCGAGCATGACGTTACTGAGTAGCGGCGAGAGTGGAGAACCCTGCGGGGTCCCCTCCCCTGCCGTGTGCACCAGACCGTCAGCCATGACGCCCGCTTCCAGGTATGCCCGGATCAGCTTGAGCACCCGCTTGTCATGGACCCGTCGAACGACCCTCACCATCAGGGCGTCCCATTGAACCCGATCGAAGAACTGGTCGAGATCAAAATCGACGCACCACGCCGCGTCATCAGAGATGAACTGGCGTGCCCGCTCGACCGCTTGATGCGCCGAGCGCCCCGGGCGAAACCCGAAGCTGTGGGGATGGAAATGCGGGTCAAAAACAGGCGTGAGCACCTGCGATAGGGCCTGGCAGATCAACCGATCCACCACAGCTGGCACCCCCAACATCCGCTGACCACCCGAGGGCTTGGGGATCAACACCCTCCTGACGGGCTGCGGCCGGTAGGTGCCCGCGTCGAGCTGCGAGCAGACCCGCGGCCAATGGTCTTTCAACCACGGCCGCAACTCCTTGGCGCTCATCCCGTCGATGCCTGCGGCACCGGCGTTCTGCTCGACACGTCTGAGCGCCTCAGCGAGATTCTCGCGGGCCAAAAACTGTTCCCACAAGCTCGCCTCGGCGGGGTGAGCGCTGGTGTCATCCGGCGCCGGGGAGCCGCTGCGCTCTGGCCGGGAATCCTTGGGCTTCACCCTCAGACCCTCCCCGCCAGACCCCCGGAGGGGTTGGCTGCGGTCAATGCGACTCCCACGAGCACAGACGTCCTGTCGCTCGGCTTCGCGTTCGGCCCTTTCCGGCGATACTGATCCCCGCCGGTCGTATGGCCTCTGCTGACTTCTCCACGGCGAGCGACGCCTTCTCGGACGCCGCCGTCCAGCACTACCCCATGATCCATACGGACGAGGCATCTGGGACACCCGTAGAGACCTCCCCAGGTAAGACCAGCAACCTTCATCGCACACCCACCGCGTCTACGTGACGGCCCCTTGATGGACATCGGGCTTCGCCATGATTGGCTGGCTCGCCCGGACCGCCCCGCCTTATACGCGCAGCACAACAAAGCCCAAACAGCCTCGCTGCACCATGTGTTCCTAGAGTCGCGACTTCGCCTCCGGCTTCCTTCCCACCCCGCCTCACAGCGACGCAGTTGCCATCGACTTGTGGTTAGTGCCATCAACCTCCACAGGGGACTCGCACCCCCGAGCTACTGGTCATGCTGGGCGCACCAAGAGATGCTCCCCGGCGCTCCCGGGGCGCATTTCTCGATGTGGCGGGCGTGGCTTGGGTTCAACATCAGCCACGGCCTGGGAGCCGCCACATTCGGTTTCACGATGCTAATCCTGGCGCTCCACGGCTACGGCCTCGTGCAGCAGATCAGCGCAATCAAGCCGCTCGCCATCGCCGTCTCCGCGGTCTACTTTCTCCTCGCCGTGCGGTACTGGTTCTACGCGCCAGCCATCGGCTGTGGCCTCGGACTTGGCTGCTTCATCGCCGCCGCAGTACTCAGCTGACTGCGGCGTCCCGCCGATGTGAGACGGCCCAGTCCCGTTCATCTGAGACCGCGACGTTCCATCAATGTGAGACTGGGCCGAGTGGAGTAGCTGGCGTCGGTTCGGGCGGGGCGTTCAGCGTCGGGGCCGGTTCGTGCTCAAGCTCCGCGCGGAGATCGCTGATGGCCGGTGATCTCGTCTCGTGTGGGCTCGGACCTCGGCGAGATGTGGCGGGCCGATCGGTTGCGTTTCGCCGATGGCAGCCGAACGAAGAAGCCGTGACGGAGGCTGCTGGTACCACCGCCCTGCATACCATTGTTGGAGCCAAGGGCCTACAGGAGGAAGACTTACAGGTCTCCTCCGAGTGCCTCCAACAGCGCGAGGCCGAGCGGCCGGGTCTCTCCCGCGAGCAGATCGAATGCCATCACACGGACGCGGGTCCCTTCAAGCGCGTCCTCGCACGCTCCTTGGACGGCCGCGCGCACCTGACCTTGCAGGCGCCCCGACGCCGAAAGCAGCCGAGCGTATGTCGCCAGCTGGGTCGGGTGCCGGCCGTCGATCACTTCGTCCGCCAGGTGACGGGCGAACGCGTCATCCCGCGCCAGCCGGCGGATCAAAACCGTTGGCAGCGGCGGGTTCAGCGGCGCCTGCTTGGAGGTGTACGTCAGCCAGTCGGCTAGCGCTTGGGCCGCCTCGGCCGCTGCACCGAGGGCGAGCCTCAGACGGACGTCAATGTCGATCGGAACGCGCCGGGGTACCTCGCAGAGGCGCTCCAGCGCTCCGGGCAGCTGCGTGCTGCGCGGCCAGCCAGTAGCGAGGGCAAGGCAGACCCCGGCGCTCGGCCAGCCTGCCATTCGCTCCAGGAGCGCCCCCGGTGGCTCCTCGCGGGAGCCGAAGTGCTCGGCGAGGAGGTCCGCTGAGATCAGCAGCGCGTCGCGACTGAAGCTCCGGTCGACGATCGATCCGTCGACCGCTGCGAGCAACGCCTGCAGCAGCTCGTCGCTGGCCGGGCGAGCCGCGGCGAGGAACCGCAGCAAGTTCGGCCGCCCACCGGTGCCGTGCTCGCGGACGAAGGCCAAACACGCCTCGCGGACAGCCGGGTGCGTTGCCGCGAACGGGGCGATCGCATCCCAGCTGCCGTGGACGTCGTGCATCTCGGTGAGCCGGTCGATAGCCTGCTCTCCAACGGCGCCAACCAGCTGATCCCAGCGTGCGGCGACGCGTGACGCCAACCACCAATTCGGCTCAAGCGTGCTGGCCACGCCGACGTCCAGCAATTGCGTCTCGTCAAACCGCGATCTCTCTGCGGCGAACCGGTCAAGCCGGTCGAGCTCAATCAGCGCTGCCAGCCCAGCCTGGCGCTCGCCCTCTCGCTCAAGCCGGGGCGCGTGAAGCGCCTCAAGTGCCTCCACGACCGGCTCAGCCTGACCGTCGCCTTGGTGGGCGGCAAACGCACTCGCGGCCGTCGCACCCGCCGCCGGATCGCGCTCCAGGCGCCAGGTGGCCATCAGCTGCCCGGCGGCCTCGTCGCCGGCGCCCTCGAACACGCGCTGGGCCAGACGCCGGCGCAGGGCACGCGACAGCGGGGTGAGCTGTTCAAGCAGCAAGCCGCGAAGTCGACCGCTCAGCCGTGCGCCTCGCACCAACACGGCCATCGCGACCTCCGGCCCCCTCGCCCGCGCGAGCGCGAACTGCTCCCCGGCGGGAAGGTCGGCGTACTCGGATACCAGCACGTCGCGCAGCTCCTCATCCTGGCGCCAACCGATCGGCTCTCGGGCCAGTGAGATCTCAAGCGCCTGCCGCTTGACCTCCGACGAGCGATCGGCGAGAGCCGCGGCTGCGCGTCCCGGTCGCCGATTGGCCGGGTCGGCCAGCAGGGCGAGCGCCCATTCATCGCGCTCGCCCGGGGGAAGCAGATCGATCAGGCTGTCGGCGTTCCACATCGCTCGTGGACTGCGGGCGAGCTCAACCAGCGCGTCGGCCACCTCACGATCTTTTGACCAGCCCTCCAGCAGAGCCTTGATGACCCAGCCGAGCGCTCCACTATCCTCGCTGGCGAGCAGCTCAAGCAGACGCCTTCGAGCCAGTTCGGTGCGTACGGCGAGCGCTGCGCCCGCGATCGCCGGCATAAACGCAGTGTGCTCAGCCTCAAGCCGGCGGTCCACGGCGGCGACCACGTCAGGGTCCTCGCCGAAGTTCTCGCCGACGAGCCGGTAGGCGCAGTAGGCGTCGAACACGAGCAGCGGGTGCTCGCCCTGGAGCTGGTCGATCAGCCAGCTGACGACCTCCGGGTCTCGTGGGTAGCCGGCGAGCAGCAACCACTCCGCGTCGGAGAGGCTCAAGCGGGCGCTCACCGACGCGCTGAACGGTTTGGAGTGCCAGACGTTTGATACGTTCGCTGCCGGGCCATCCCTGACGCAAAAGGCTGGCCGCAACTCCGCCGTATTGCAGCGCAACCATCGTCCAGCCGTCGGCGAGCTTCAGCAACGCGTCGAGGTCCTCCTCCCGTGGGCGCGGTCGGGCGCACGAGATGCCCGATGGCCACGAGCTGCAGGGTCGGGTCGTCGCCGGACCGTGCGGCCTGCACCGCCGACTCCAGCGCCGGGTGCTCGGGCCAGCCCAGCGACAGCGCCTCCAGCGCCGCGATCCGGGTGATGAGCGTCACGGGCTGCGCGAGCAGCTCGGCGAGCACATCGGCCACATCGGCGCGGTCGTTGCGCGTGCGCACCAGCGCCAGCCCTGCGTCGCGCGCACTGGCGAGGTCATCGCAGCGCAGCGCGCGGATCAAGACCGCGTCCACCTCTGCGACCTCCGGCCATTCGGCCACGTCCCGGTAGACGGTTCGATACGGCCCGAGACGACCCGGCACCCACCGGCGTGCCGGCGCGAGCAACCGCTCTCCGATCCCCGGACTGCCGAGTCGCTCGACCAGCACGTCCAGCACCGCTCTGGAGACCGCAGGCCACAGGCCACTCTCGACCTCCGCGATCGCGTCGGCGAGCAAGCGCTCCTTCACGCTCGGCGAACAGTGTGCCGGTCCCACCGCCACCTCGGCCAGCATGTCGCTCATCGCCCAGCGAGCCATCGCGCTGCCGTCGCGGCGCAGGGCTTCAACGAGCGCGTCCACCTCTGCCTCATCGTCCACGAACTCCACAGTCGCGAGCAGCACCGAGCGCCAGGCCGGCTGCGCTATGTGCTCCGAGAACACCCGTAGGCGCGCGGCGTGGGTGCGGGCCCTCAGCGCACGCGACGCCAAGTGCTCTTGCAGGGAGCGGTGCACGAACGCAAGTCCCGGCCCATCGTTCTCCAAGAGCGCCATCTCGCTCTGGGCTCTCTCCAGCAGCGTGCGCGCCAGCGCTGTCGCGTCAGCCTCCGACAGTCCACGGGAGCGCAGCGCATCCGCCGCGACCTCGCGGGCTCTGGCGTCTGGCAAGAACGTCGGACCCTCCGTCTGGGTAGCGAACGCGAGCGCCTCGAGCGCCGCGTCGACATCGGCGCGGGCGCAGGCAGCGCGGGGCCCGGATCAGCCCGCGCGAGCGTGCGCCGCCGCGGCTGGCCCTCGATCAGCTCGTCCAGCACGCGGTCAAGCAACGCACGGCGGTTGGACGGCAGCGGCTGGCCGCTCCTCGTCGGCGACGTCGAGAGCAGCGCGAGGAGCAACGGGGTGGTGCCCGATCAGCGCGAGATCAGGTGTCCGCGCGAGCGCACGCAGCAGCCGCTCGGCCGCAGTCTCGCCGACACCAAGGCCAACGAGCAGAGCTCGCTGCTGGTCCGCGTCGGGCGCCGCGAGCTGGGCCGGAGACCACTCCGGATCGAACGAGCCAAGCGCGCGCACGCCCTCGGGCGACCGCAGAAGGGCCGGGGTGCGGCGCATCACCGCGAACTGCTGTAGCCGGTCGCAGGCGATCGCGGCCGCCCGGGCATTGGTCCACTCGTCAAGCCCGTCGACCAGCAGCATCAGACGCTCATCCGAGAGCGCCTGTCCGGCGAGCCGCGCTCAGGTCAGGCTCGTCATAGGAGGCGAAGTACTGCTCGACCAGCCGCAGCAGCGACAGGTCTGGAGCTTCTGCGGCGATCCGCGAGACCCAGCGCCCGAAGCGGCACCCAGATCGGCAAGAACGCGCTCCACCCCGAGGTCAGCCCGGAGAGCCTTGGCTGGTCAGACAGCAGCTCCAGGCACAGCCAGTGAAGCAGCGTGCTCTTGCCGCTCCCCGCGCTTCCGACGAGAAGTCCCCGGTTGACCTCGGAAAGCCAGGACAGGACGGGGAGTCGCTCCTCCAACAACGTGTCAGGGGTCAGCGAGCGACTATCGCCGCGCAAAGCGGCGGGGGTCGCCCAGTGGCTGGCATCGGGCTCTCGCATCCGCATTTGGGCGGTGCGCAGCTCCCGTTGACGCAGGACTGCTGGCATCACGAACCGTTCGGCCAGGGTCGCGTCGGGCGGAGCCCAGCTGACTGCGTCATGGCGGGCAAACACGCGCGCGTAGAAGGTCCGCAGGCGCGCTCGCAAGTCGGAAAGCTCGTGGGCGTCCAGCCGGCCCTCAGCGTGGGATGGCACCGGGGCCGTGCAAAACGGCTCGACCCACGGCCTGCCGAAGAAGTCCAGCACGATCAGCGGCTCGGTCTTCAGGCGCCGCGACAGCTCGTCTGCGTCCCAGATCTCAAGCGCGACGCCGTGCTCACCAACCCTTGCGACGTCAGTCTCGATCCTCTCCGCGATCTCGGTCCGATCGGTCGGTTTGGAGAAGCAAAGGACCAGCGACGACGCCCGCTCTACCCACGATCCGTTGAGAAATTGGTCGACAGCCGCCTCGATGACCGTGGGTGTCACGCTCTCGTAGCGCTTGCACTGATAGACGCGGTAGGTCTGATCGCGCATACGGGCATATATGTCGATGCCCTGCTGGGCTTGACCCGCTACCCCGTAGCGTTGGGCATGCTCGGGATCCCCGTCCAGGCGGGCAAGCGCCAGACACAGGCGCTCGAAGTTGGTCCAGGTCAGCGCCTGGAACGGAAGCGTCTGCACCCCGGTGACGGTCGGCGGATCGACACCAGCACTCGGTGGCGCGAGCAGGGTCGCGTCCAGCGGCTTGAGCTCCTCGGGCACGCAGGCGATTCTTACAGCGGTCACGCAGGTCAGGGGAAGCACCAACCCGGATGTCTGAGCCGTGACCGCGCGGCGCCGTGAGCCACACACCCGCAGGAGGCGCACGATGAGCGCGGGCGCGACGAACATAGTGACCGTCGTGCCGTACAGCGAACGGGTTGGCGCGGGCGCGAGACGCCGCCAGCCCGAGGATCATTGCGCGATGCCAATCCTCGGTCCGCTGGACCCTTCGCAGCTGTTTCGCACCGCACGCGGTGCGGTGCTGGGAGCGGCGCGACGCCTGCGGCCCGACCACCACACGATCGCGATCGGGAGTGTCCAGTTCTACCCGAGCGGGATGCGCCGCTTCTACCTGTACGCCGCGGTGGCACCGAGCCGGTCGGCTGCCCGGGCATTCGACGAGCGAGCCGTGAGGCGCGCGGGCGCGTTCGCAGCCGACGCGTTCGCTGGAGTGTTTGACGCCACCCCGTCGATCGCCGACCAGGACACGACGGTGTTCACGGTGCGTGGCGACGACGGCGCGGACGAGCGCGCACTGTATGTACACCGCAGCGGGCTCGTTGAGCTCCTATGGGCGCTCACGGTCGAGCAGCCCGAAGGCGCCGGCGGGGAGCTGGCGCTCGACGCGAGCGAGATCGCAGCGGTGCTGGCGCGCGTGGCCGGCGCGGTCGGGCGCCGCCCCTACTCTGAGCTATCCCGCGCGGGGCGGGGCCCACGGCGGTTCGCGCGCGTGGACTGGGCGGTCAACCTTGCCTCCTACGTCTCGACGGCGGACGGTGAGCGCGCCTGGAGCGCCCTGCGGTTCGCGGACGCGGCACCTCTACGAGCGCAGCACCAGCAGCCGGCCGCGCGGCCCGGTGGGTTCGGCGCGGAGCGGTTGCGCAACCGCCGCCGCAAGCTGGCCCCGATCAAGATCGCGCGGGTCGTGCTCGGCGAGCTGGCGGCGGCCAACGGCTACTACGAGTTCACCTCTGCGGTCGAGCAGACACTCGCCCGGGCGGCCGCGCTGCCAGAGCTGCCCCGCCAGGGCCGGCGTTGGCCGCGGCGAGCAGTGAACCGAGCGAGGAGCAGCGACGGGTGCTCGACGCCGTGCACGAGCGGTTTCGCGCATCGGGACGCCGACTGCCGTTCAGCGAGCTAGACAAGCAGCTTGACCTTCAAGGGATGGCGCTGCGACCGCTCGCGGAGTCGATGCCGCGCGGCCTGCTGCTGCCCGTTGTGGCGTCCCGCGGCGGGTTCTACCGTGACAGCGACGAGCTGATGGTCACCCGTGAGGGGCTTCGCTACTGCGCACAGGGCGCCGAGGCACTCGATCTGCTCGCGCGCGGGTTGGCATATCTCGCCAAGCGCGAGAAGCCCTTCATCCCGAGCGAATCCCAGCGCGAGCTGCAGGTAACGAGCGCCGAGGCCGCCAGCGCATTGCACCTCACCGAGAGCGAGCTCCGCCAGTTGCTGCTGATGCTGCACGAGTACGAGCACCAGGTGTGCCCGAGGAGCAGCTGGAGCGATGACACCAGCGCCTGGGAGATCGTGGTCGCCTGCGAGTATGTGCGCCGCTTTCGCGGGATCCGCGACGGCAGGCAGTACCTGCGCGCCCGCGAGGGCGAGTCGTTCGCGCACCAGCTCGACGCCGAGGAGGCGATCCCGCGGTTCGCGCTGATCGGCCAGCAGCCCTCGTCGCTGGCGCTTGACTCAGAGCCCGTCGTGATGCGCGTCGAGAACCACGGGCCGACTGAGACCTTCGAGGCGACCGTCGAGGAAATCACCTCCGCGCAGCGGCCGCCGACGCCGTGGCACGTGCGCTGGCGCGGCGTCGTCGAGCACAGCAAGGAGATCCCAACCGGCGGCCATTGGGTGCTCGAGATCGCGCGCGACGACGCCCTGCACGGTGCCGACAAGGGCTCGCTGACGCCGGGCTTCGTGTTTTTTCAACCTGACAGGGGCGAGGCGTTCGTCGCCCACACACTTGGCAGCGGCGACTCTAGGTATGGGCTGCCGATGCGCGTCAAGATTCGCGTCACTCCGCGCTCGGACCCGCAGCGCTCGCTCGAGAACGTCGTCACGATGCAGATAACCATGCAAGGTCGGCAGGTGCTCTGGGATCGCATGCAGGTGACGCACGAGTAGACGGCCATTCTGCGGCAATCGGCACCCGGAGCCGCGGCCGTCTCCGCGCTTCGCCGATCGCGAGTCGTCCGCCGCTTACGCTCCGGGCACGAGTCCTCGGCCCGCGCAGCTTTACGATCACGGCTCGCGTGGTCGACGTGCGCCGGCATGACGGGGAGCTCCCCGATCCTGTTGTGACCCTGGAGCGGAACTTCGCCCGCGGCGGGGTCTCGCTCGTGCACGCGATCTTTGAGAACACCTTCTTTGCCGCCCCGGAGGCCGTGCGGGCGCGAACGCCCTACTTCCCGCAGTTCGCGCACACGAGCCGCGAGCACTACCCGGGCGGCGCTAGGGGCTCCCGTGCAATCTGGCAGGCGACGGGCGCGACAGTCACGCTCGCAGACAACAGCCGCGCGCAGGCTGCCTGGGCGCGGTACACGCGCCCGCTCTCCCGGGGCATGGGGTACGGCGTGCGCCACATTTGGGGTTCCCGTGGGATCCGGAGGCCTTCACCGCCGGCTGAAACCTCGCGTACATGCCGTTCTGGGCCGGGATGCTGACCGAGTCCCAGCATCCGTATCCGGTTGTCCAGCGGGCGGTGCGCCAGGCCAGCTGGGATCTGTTCTTTGACGAGAACCCGGTCTGCGCGCCACCGGCGTTTGTGTCCGATCCCGGGGTGGACCTCGCAGATCTGCTCGAGGGACGGCCTCTGCTTGTACTCGTTCCGGCGGCGAGCCGGCGGGGCGTTCGGAACCTCGACAACGCCGACAGTGAGCTTGAGGCCGAGGAGCTCGTGCGTGCGATTCGGGCTGAGCGCCACCAGTCCTGGTCGAACATCCGCAAGGCAATCGCCGCCCTGCAGAGCCGCCCGCACGCGGGTTTCGGCACTCCCAGCGTCGAAGCCTCAGCGAAAAGCGCGGTCCGGAGGATGAGCCGCGAAACGGGCCTGAATCTCGATGCGCTTGCCGCCAGCTGAGCGGCCAATATCCTCCTCCAGGCGTGCCGGCAACATCCAACGCTCCCCGGTCGCTGCGCCGCGCTGCTCGCGGGCGAATGCGCGACGCTCGCACGCTCAGCTGGGATGACCGGCGCCAGCAACTTGCCTATGGCGCTCACCGCTGGGCCTCCTCGGCGTGGCTGTGGGGGGTTGTGGCTGTGTCGCTCGGGGCGCTGATGTGGCTGGTCTGGCCCCGCGCCCTGACGCCCCAGGTCCTGCGTCACGGCGACTCGGCAAAGGCGTTCGTCGAGGTGCTCTGGCAGGTTGTGGCCACCGCTTTGGCGCTCTCGGCGGCGATCGTGACGTTCTCGTTTGCGACGTTCAGCACGTCGCGGATCGCGCTGATGGGGGGATCGCTGCCGCGCTTCGTGCGCTCCAGTGGGCTGCTGGTCGGGATCGCGATCGGGCTGGTCGCGATCGCGGCGTGCGGCGCCTCGCTGCTGGCGATGCCCCTGACGCCGCCGGCCCCCAACGACACGCTGGCCCGCGTGCACTGCGCGTCTGCGGTGGCAGCCGTCGTGTTGAGCGCCGGCGCTCTGGCGCTCATCCCCGTGATCCTACGCCAGTCGCTTCGCGCCGGAGATCGCTCCTGGCTTCAGGCCCAGTTGCGTGTCCGCATCGAAGCGGCGCTCGATCTCGCCGTCGTGCTGTTCATCGAGCGCACGTACGCGCGCGTGATCATGCGCGAGGTCATGGACCGCCACCAGATCGAGCTCGCGCCGCTCGCGGACCCAGGGCCCCCACAGCGCCCAGGCCATCTCCTTCACAGCGGGGTCGTCGTGGACGTACGACTGCGCCGGCTGGTCAAGCTGCGCAAGGCACGGGCAGGGGCCACGCGGACGGTGCTGGTCAACCCGATCGCGGCGGCCAACGCGCTGGGCTATGCCGCGCAGGCCAACAACGCGGTGGTATGGGTCGCCGGGCCGGTCTCCCGCCGTCAAGTGAGCCGCATCTTCCGCGTCTCGGAGGACCCCGGGCAACCCGATTCGGCAGACGACCTCGACCGGCTGCACGCCCAGGGGCTCGCGGCGATCAGAGACGACGATGAGGTGTGGTATCGCGAGGTCGCGGCGATCCACCGAGCGGTCCTGCTGCACCTGATCAACTCCTGGCAGCGGTTCGGCGCCGCCCCCGGACGGGCCCCAGCCGAGGATGAGGTCGGGCTGCGGCCACTGACGGATCATCTCGAAGGCACAAGTCCACGAGATCATCGAGCAGGATCGTCCTGAGATCGCAGCGGTCGCCACCGAGGTTCCGCTGTCAGTCGGACTGAGCGCACTCGAGCACGGGCCCGAGGGCGCCGGACTTGCACAGCGGATGCTGTGGTCACTGGGCCACATGGCCATAGACGCGACATCACGCAAGGCACAGCCGGCTGCTGACAGGGTGCGGGACTCCGCGATGCAGGCGGTGTTCATGCTGCTGCGCGCAGGCGGCGATGCGTTGTGAGCAGCTGGCTTGACCTGGCCTTTGGCGAGCCTCAGCCGGCGGCCGTCGCGCAGGGGTTCGGCGTGGTCTTCCGGATGATGCTCGCCGCGGTCGACGCCGCCGACGTCAGGCTGCTGCTCAGCTACGACGAGCAGTGGGCCACCACGCTGCCCCAGGCGGATGTCGGGCGCTTTGATTACCTGGGCGATGTCGTCGCGGACGCGCACTCCACACTGATCGCCGGCGAGGGCTCAGCCGCGGAGGAGCACACGCGTGCGGTTCGTGACGCGCTGCGCCTGCTACGCGCCGTCTACCGCTTCGGGCTGGCGGCATGGATCCTCGACACGGCCGTTCGGGCGGGCGGGTCGCCCGAGCGACGACTCGCCGCCCAGCACATGGCCGCGCACTTCGGGGACGTCGGAGTGCTCACGTTCGTCGCCGGCCGCGCGATCACCGTCTCGGACGACCGGCGCCTGGCCTGGTGGACGCTGCTGTTTGAGCCGCGCGAGTACGACCGCGTCGTCGTGACCTCGTTCGCCCCGGCGCTCTGCACCGCCTACATGACCATGCTCATGGACCTTCCCGAGCAGCCCCTTCCCCCCCGAGGCGTGGATCGAGCAGTACCAGAGCCCGCTTGGCGACGCGATCGCGCATGCTTGGCCGCTGAGCACCGAGCCGTCCTTCTGGGCGGGAGGGCAGGCCGCCGAGACGGTCAAGGGCGACCAGTCGATCGGGCAGCGACGCAGAACCCTCGCAGTGGCGTTGCACGGCGCGATCGAGGAGTTCGAACAAGAACGCGCGCTGCGCTCTCGGCGGGCCGCGCTGCTTCCCGAACGTGTCGAGCTGTTTACCGCCACAGCCCGGCAGGCGTGGGTTAGCCACCGTACGGTGGGACCGGCCCTGCGGGCGCTCGGCGCGGCGACGAGCACCGCGCGCGCGGACCGCACGCTTCTGGTGCGCACGGCGCTACCCAAGCGCGCGTTCGTGGGCGAGGCGTCACGGGTCACCCTCGAGTTCCTACGCCGAGCGGGTCGGTCGCGATGCCGCGCGACAGGAGAGCGCGCTGATAGTCACGCTGTTGGGCCGCGGGGCACAAACGTACGGCGAGCTGGCCCAGACGGCCGCGGCCGAGCCCCAGCCGCTGATCGGCCGCGTGCTCGACGCAATGGGGGGCCTGCGCGATGCGGGCCACACCCCCTCCCTGATCCTGACGGCGAACTCCTACCCGGTCTGGAGTCGCCTGTCAGCCAACATCGAGCACCTGGACGAGGATAGGCAGCGCTTGGGCGAGGCCGGCGTGCCCGCGTACCTGCTGCGCTTCGTCCGCGGCCGGATCGAGTCAGCGGTCGTGATCTCGGTTCCCGGCCTGGCCGAGGAGGCCGTGCTCGTCCTGGATCCCCGCAGCGCCCTGACGGTTCCCGGCGGCGACCCCAGGGGCGCGCTCCTGGACGTAGCGGTCAGCGAGCGCGACTCCGCCGCCGTCGAGGCCGCGCTGCTCGCCGAGCAACCGCGGCTCCCGTCCCAAGCGCTGGTGGCGAGGATCGACGAGCGCCTGCAGGAGGTCGAGGTGACCGTGAGCGTGCAGGAGGGCGTCAGGATCGCGGCCGCCAGCGCGTTCGCCGCGGTGGCGATCGAGCCTTCCCAACACCCACAGCAGCCTGCCGGTGAAACACCCGCCAAGCCGGCGATCGGCGGCCTGGACGACCGGCCTGGAGCGTTCGGCTGGGTCGAGCTGGCCACCGGCGACCCGGAGGCCGCCCGACGCTACTACAGCGACCTGTTTGGCTGGGAGCGGGCCGACAGGCCCGTCACCGAGGACGTCTTCGACACGGTGATGCAGTTGGGCGGCAAGCGCGTCGCCGGGATCGCGCTGCAATCCTCCCAGCAAGCCGGCGCCGACGCGTCGGTGTGGAACTGCTACGTGACGGTGGCCGACGCCGACGCGACATTGGACCGCGCCGGGGCGCTGGGCGCGACCGTGCTCGTCTCAGCGTTTGACGTGATGGATGTCGGACGCACGGGGATCATCCAGGACCCTCAGGGAGCGTTTGTGATGATCTGGCAGCCCAAGGGCCGAGCGGCGGGCGGGCTGGTGGGCGTGCCCGGGGCGCTGGCATTGAACGAGCTCGTGACCAGCGACCTGGACGGCGCCGCGAGCTTCTACAGCGCGCTGTTCGGATGGTCGATCGAGCAGGCCGAGGGCGCTCAACCGGCGTTCCTGACGATCAGCAACGAGGGTGAGCAGATCGGGCGGATGCGCGCGACGGTCGGCGATGAGGCCCCGCGCTGGCTGGTGTACTTCGGCGTCGAAACCCTCGACGCGATGCTGGCCAGGGTAAGGCAGCTGCACGGAACGATCCTGCAGGGACCGGTCGAGAGCGGCTACGAGGTCGTGGCGCTCGTCCAGGATCCCCAGGGGGCGGTGTTCGGGCTGCGCGCACTCAGCGACGCGGCGATCCTCGCAAGCCTGTAGATCGGGCCGGACTGACGGCTCGGGCCGGTGCGAGCAGCGTTAGCCCACGAGGCGCACTCTGACGGCCACCATGTCGTCGCGCCAGGTCAACGTGGGCGCGTCGGCGGCTCCTACAGCAGGCGCGTCGTCCTCACGGCCAAGCCGCAGCTGATCACTGTGCAGCACGCGTGCGCGTAAGAGCCCCCGGTTCCTCCAGCGGCTCACGGTCTCCGCGTCAACGCCGAGTGCGCGCGGGGTGTGTTCAGGCACCGTCATCAACCCGAGAGGATAGGGGAGGGCCTGTAGCCGTCGTGAAGGACGCCTCCAACTACGCCGGCTACGGCTCGAGTGCGCCGAGTAGCCGGTGGGTGGGGTGGCGGTTCAGGCTGTTGCGGTTCTTGTCATAACGCCGCGTCGTGCGGGGATCGGCGTGCCGCGCGGCGTCCTGCACGTCTCGCAGCGATGCTCCTTCGTCAAGGGAGAGCGTCACGAAGCCGTGGCGTAGGGCGTGGGGGTGAAGGTCGGGAATGCCGATCTGCTCGCCCATCCGCTTTATCAGCTTGCCGGCGTGCTGGCGCGTCAGGCGCTGCCCGGTGGAGGTGATGAGCAGCGGTCCTTTGGTGCGCGCGCCCTTGGCTCGGTCGACGGCGTGCGCGACAGCTGCGTTCAGCGGCGCAACGGCCGCCTTTGTGGTCTGGCCCTTGCCTTTCAGTTTCAGCACGCGGTGGCGGCCCTGCTCGCCGAGATCCTCGATGTCAGCGCCCACAGCCTCGGAGACGCGCAGGCCGAGCTCGAGCAGCAGCAGCACGAGCAACAGTTCACGTGGGCCTTCGGCGCGGGCAGCGGCGATCAGCCGGCGGGCACGCTGCTTTGAGATCCCCGCAGTCGCTGCCTGGTCCGGGACCCTCGGACGATCGGCGAACTCGACCGGGTTGCGGGCGATCATCCCGTCGTACTGTGCGCGACGGTAGAAGTGCGAGAGGCACGCCAGGTGTCGTGCCATCGTCGACGGCGCGGGTGCCTTGCCGTCGAGCAGCGGCTCGCGCTTGTAGCTCTCGATCGTCGCGAGCGTCGCCTCGAGCGGGCCGGTTCCGGCGCGCGCAAGCCACACGAACCAGTCAGCGAGATCAAGCGCGTACGCGCACTGGGTCGCGCGCCGGTCGTCATAACGCCGCAGGAACGCCGCGGCGAGCTCGCCGGCGGTCTCCGGATACTCGAACGCCAGCTCGCCGCGCGCGGCCACCAGCAAGTTGTCCGCGAGCTCGCGGCGAGCAGCTTTCAGATCGGTGAGCTGCGTCGGGCGCTCAAGCGGCTCAACGTCGGTGCTCAGAGCAGGCATCTACAGGCTTTCGACGCCGTTTTCTTGCTTCCTTTGCGTGGTCCATAATTACCGTTATGGACCAAAAATAGGCAGAGAGCAGGGCTTTTGCGGTCTACAAGCCGTCACCGGTGGGAGGCTCGTCGGTCCTCAGTTGCGACCGTTCTGCGCAATACGACCCCATAACAGATGAGTCAGCTCGCTGGCAAGGAACGCCTGAAGCAAGCTCTCGCGAAAGGGTTGCCATATTCGAGGCGGGTTCTGCATGGTAACTGGTGATGGCAGAGCTTTTTCACCACTGCAGAGGGCTGGCCGCCCCGATTGGCCGCGTCGGCTGCGTCGCGATGGCGACCGGCCACCTGGTGTTGCTCGTGCTCCTCTTTGTTTGGCGTCTCGTGTACGTCGTCGGCGCCGCGCTGTGGGAAGGAGTGCGCCCCCACGTAGTTGCATTCGGTTCGGCCTCTGCGTTCGCGTTCTTCGGTTGGCTCCGACGCAGGCTGGGGCTGCCACCCGAGACGTGAAAAAGAACCCAGATGCGACCTATTTTCTTGACGAGACCGGGGCTTAATGTTCATGACAAAGAAAAATTTGACGCTTCTGCTCAGCGTGGTGGCGGTCGTCGAGAGCACGCTGCAGCTGCTGATCGCCGTCATGGGCATCCTCGCGGCACTCATCACAGTGGCCTTCGTGATCGGTGCGCTGTCGGGGGTATTCATCACCTATTACTTGCTTGCCAGCGAGGATTCGTAAGCTCGCTGACGAGATCGCCTACTCGGCGCCCGCGCCTCGCGGCTCGTTCGTTTGGACCTGCGCTGCGCGTTCGTTGGTTCGTTGTACCTCGATGCTCATTGAGTCCCAGCGCTCCCCCAGCACATTCAGACGCGACTCGTCTGACGGAGCGGCGCTGTCGCCGTGCAGCCACGCTACGTAGTCGCGCTCGCGAAACGCTCCCGCGGCCTTGCGGGCAAGCATCCACGGCAGGCTCGTGCCGGCCTCGATGATCCCGAGCAGCTTCTCGTAGTCGGAGATGTCCAGCAACTGCAGCGGCTGCACACGGGTCTTGGCCAGCGCCTGGGTAGTCTCGGGCTTGACGCTCTCGCGCACGTATTTCCAAACGTGCCTGGTCTGCATCAGGTGCCCGACGGACACCACGACGGGCCAGATGCGCTCGATCGAGGCGAGGTCGATGCCGGGGAGCGTCGCCGCGCCGTCGAGCAGCGCATCAATGCACCCGGCGACCTGGTCGACCTTCACCACAAGCAGCTTGGACACCTCTCCCAACGCCTCGCTGACCTCGCCCGTGGCGATGGCGTTCGCGGTAACGCGGCGTGCGTGCACCTCGAACAGGATGAGATCCTTGCCCCAGCCCACCGCGACGTCGCTGGTGCGCTGGCCGCCGCCTTTGCCGTAGCGCTGCTCGTCGAGGACGGTGGCACGCGAGTCGATCGCGGCGTGAGCGAGGTCCAGGGCGTAGCGCTCGACCGCCTCGCCGACGAAGCGGGTATAGCGCCCCGAGACGTCGCTGCCGAGCGACTGGGCGTGCGTCAACGCCCGGTAGTGGAATCCCTCGCCCAGCCAGCTCAGCAGCCATGGCGCCCCTAGCAGCAGCAGATCCCCATTGGAGAACCTCAGAAAAGGGGTGCCCTTGAACGGTCGAAACTCCCACGAGAGCGCCGTGCCCGCGCCATCGAACGCCTTGCAGCTGGCCTGTAGCTGTGCCCGAGACGCGGAGATGATCGGCAACTCGCGCGGCACGCCCGAGAGCCCGAGAACGTTCAATAGTTCGTCGATGTGATGAGCCTGCAGACGCGGCGTTGGCGGGTCGCTGGTGAAGGCATTGGCGACGGCCGAGAGCCCGAACCCGAGCACGCGCTGTTCCTCCGGCGTCAGGCCGCTCGCGGCGAGCCAGTCGTCCACCGGTACGAAGTTGTCGGAGCTCCGCAGTTGATCGCTTCGCATGAATCGCAGGAAGTCCTCGCTACGGGTCATCTCCTCCATCACGGGCGGCCGGTTGAAGAACGATGATGCCTGTACCTCGTAGGCAACGATCGCCTCGGTTGTAGGTGCCCCCAGTGGGTCCTCGAGCGCCGAATGGGCTCCGAGCACCGCCCGTTGGAGCGTGCGAAAGTCCTCTGGTGTGAACTCAGCGAAAGGCTCCTCGCGCGCATCTTCGATCAGTAGCCGCATCAGCATCGCGATCGGTTGCGGCGAGAAGATCGGGCGTGCCGGCGAGCGCTGCAGGACCCTCGTGTAGCGCGAGAGCAGATCAGGCCAGCTCTCATAGAACCAGCGCGCCAGCGCCCACTGGCCGGCCGGGTCGTTCAGCACCCGCTCCACGCGCAGGTTCAGCAGCGCGAGGCTGAGCATCGCTGACTCGAACGGCAACGTCCGCACGAGCTCGCGCAACCCGGCTAGCGTCGTCTCAGGCAGCCCGAGCGCCCGCTCCTCAATGAACACCGACATCTGATCGAACTCGCTCGGAGTTGGGCGAACCGACGGGACCCGCCTCACAGCCGTCTCGCTCCGGGGCCGGATCTCGCCGTGCCGGCGCGAGCGCCGTTGACGCTGGTGCAGCTTCTTGTTCTGACTACGTTTCTTCGACACTTGCGACTCACCGTAGGGACTGTCACGGCGAATCTCGCCTCTGCGCCCCCGGCGCTCGGGTTCAATCTCGCAAACCGGTTGCGATTGCGCACTTTCCTCGAACTGAATAACGCAACGCTGTACTGCACTGTTCGCCTCGGCATAGAGACTCAGGCGCGGGAGCGGCTTCGCTCGTATGCAGCCCGAGTGTAGTTGTAGGCCTTGCGCGCATCAGGAGTCTCGCTTGAGCCCGGCGCGCGCGGAGCCTCGACGTAGCGACGGCCCTCCGAGCTGCGGCTAAGCGGGTTGAAAAGGTCCTCGCGGGCCCGCTGGAAGGCGCGCATGTGCAGGTTGCCGGCAACCCGGTCCAGAAAATCGAGCAGCTTGAGGTGCTTGGCGGGCTCGAGCAGCACGATCGTCCCGTCGCGATCGAGGATCGCACCCGCACGGCGCAGCGAGCCCAGCTGCTCGGAGATCCGAGCAGCATCGCCGCAACCGTTCAGTTCGCCGCGGATGCGGTGGCGCAGCGCCAGGTGCGCGACGACGCTCCAGCCGACGGGATGCGCGAGGTTCTCGAGCAACCCGACGTTGGCGGGCAACTCGTCGACAAGCGCGAGAACGTCCGCGAGCTCGGCGGCGTTCAGCGTCCAGCGGCCGCTCTTGTGCATCTCGATCACGCCGGCGAGCTCCAGGCGTCTGAGTGCCTCCCCCACCTGTTCGCGGGAGGGCTTGTGCGTATGCAGCTCGCGATCCGGGGCCGTGGCGTGCGCGATCGAGCTGTACCCACCGGTGACCAGGTAGCGACAGACCGGGTCGTTGAGCAGGAACGCGAGCTTGCGGCCTGGGCTCATTTCGGAACCCGGCTGAATCCGAGCGGCATCGCGTGCCTAGATTCGGCGCAAAACTCCCATGATCCTTGGAGGTTCCGTCCCATGGCAGGTGTAGCGTGACAGGCCAAGTTGCTAGGACTGTTCCAGCCAGTAGTCATAGATGGTGTCTACCAAACGACAAGCCACACGCCGGCGGGCGCCTGCAGCAGCAGACGATCAGACCGACGCGCCTTTCGCCGAGGCGCTCTCTCGCCTGAAGGCGCAGCGCGGCCTGAGCTTCCGCGCCCTGCACGAAACGACACAGGCCGCTGACCCATATGGGCGCGGGCTCTCCGGCGCGCACATCAGCCGACTGTGCAGCGGGAACGACCCGCCCTCTTCGGCGACGATCGCGCTGATCGCCAAAGCGCTCCACCTAACGCCTCGGTACTTCGCGGAGTACCGCCTGGCAGAGGCGCGTGCGCTCTTTGACGAGCGCGGTCCGGGCGGGCTGAAGCCAGCACTCGCGCAACTGCGCCGACTCGAAGCCAGCCTCGGTACGCCGCGTCCACAGAGAGCCCCCAGTGTCCGAAGCCGCCGCCGGGCACCCTGACCAGAGCCCCTCTCGCGCGAGAATCCCTTAGCGTTACGCTTCGCGGTTAAGCGTAAGACGGGGTGTGGAGTGGCGCTTGAGTCAGGGATGAGCGAAGCGGCGATCGCACGCAAGGAGCAGCGGCGCGCGGGGCGCGTGTGGGCCCCGGAGGTTCGCGGCGCTCTGTGCCACAGGCTGATCGCGGAGATCTGCGCGCGCGAGATCACCGAGCCCCGCTCGATCGAGACGCTCGCGGCCGCCATGTTGCCGGCGAGACTCGCGCCGGTCCACCGCCAGGCCCTGCTCGCGTTCGTCGTACCGATGGCCGCGTCCTACCTGCGGCATTTCAGACGGCCGGGCTGGCGGTTCTTGGGCAGCGAGGTGATCGTCGGAGACGTCGCACTCGACCTGCTCTGGCAACGCGGGAGCCGCTTGGAGGCCGACGAGGTGAAGTCCAGTGCCTCGGCCCCGACCCTCTGGCGAGCCGCCGCCGAAGCGCAGGCCGCCGCCCAGGCCCGCGCCGCCAGGCGGCACTTCGGCGGCGCGTTCGCGGGGGTACGGATCGCGGCGCTGGCGCTCGGCGAGTCGGTTTGGGTGGCGGCGTGAAGCGCATCGCCGACCGCGAGCGCGCCGAGGCGATCGTCGCGCAGATGCGCGAGTTCCGCGCCGAGCTCGGAGTCGTCCCGGCGTGGTACCTCGAGCAGGCCAAGAAGGAGCTCGGCCGCTCGCGCGCCTGCCTGTACCGCTGGGCCAAGGACGGCGTGCCCGCCGGGGCCCGCTCAGGCTTTCAGCTCCAGGGCGAGCACAAGGTCGCCGTCTTTGACGAGCGCGGCGTCGGCGCGGCTTGGCACGCCCTTCGCGCCGAAGGGGCAGACGTGCCCTCCCGCACGGCGTGGTACCGCGCGGCTGGACGCGACCTGAGCGAGCTCGAGCGCCGCTACATACAGGGCGGCCTACCGGGCGCCCGCAGCGCCCAGTTGCGCCTCCAGCGCCGCGAGGGCCGCCGCGGAGACGCCCTGATCGCCGACCACAAGCTCGTCGACCTGCTGGTCTGCCTCCCGGGCGCGGCCAAGCCCGTGCGTCCGTGGATCACGAGCTTCATGGAGCCATCGACCCGCGCGATCGCTGGCCTCGCCGTGTCGGTCAGACCCCACCGTGGAGTGGTGCTCGCCGCGCTCGGCGAGGCGATCCGCGAGCGCTCCGAGCTCACGCCGGCGCACGGCAAGCCGTGGATCATCCGCTTCGACAACGGTCTTCGAGTTCCTCGCAGGCGCGATCCGCTCTGCGGCGCTCGACCTTGGCTTCAACCCCGTGCCGCTGCGCCGGCGCTCGCCGTGGCTGAACGGCAAGATCGAGCGCTGGCACCAAACGATGACGCGCGAGCTGATCCGTCGCCTGCCCCACTGGACCGACGGGCCCAAGCGCGAGGACGGCACCCTCGACGTTCCGGCCGACGTCGCGCCGCTGCCGATCGAGGTCTTCATCGCGCTGCTGCTCGAGTGGGTCGCCGCCTACAACTTCGAGCGCGAGCACACCGCGCTCGGCGGGCGCACCCCCGCGCAGGCCTGGGAAGAGGACAGGACGCCGCTCCGCGCCGCAAGCGAGCATGATCTGCGCCGCTACCTGCTCGAGCGCCCAGGCACCCGGGTCATCGAGGCGCGCGGCGTGAAGTTCGAGAACCGCTGGTACACCGACGAGAAGCTCGTAGATTCCTCGGGCGCAGGGTTGAGCTGCGACGCATTACCGACGACGCGCGCTGGCTTGAGATCTATCTCGACGGGCAATGGCTCTGCCGTGCGATCCGCCAAGACGAGGCCTCCGGCGCCCAACGCCAGCGTGTGCTCGATGCTCGCGCGCAGGCCGCGCGAGAGGCGGCGGGCATCGCACGGCGGGCAAAGAACCGCGCTCGCGTGCGCTGGTCGACGATGACTGCCGCGCATCCGCCGCAGGCCACCAACAGCGTCTCCAAGGACGAGGTAGGCGAAGTCGAGGATCCCGGGGCGAAGGTGCTCGAGGCGCTTGGGCTTGCCCACCGTCGCGGACAGAAGCGCTGGTGATCGATGGCCATCAGCGTGTTCGACCCGCCCGTGCGCCACCACGCCAGCCCACCCGGCGTCGGGATCGTCGAGACCGAGGGCCTGCTGCTCTCCGAACAAGCCCTGCAGTACGTCATCGCCAATCGGCTGCTCGGCGCGCTCACCGGCGTCTCCGGGACAGGCAGGACGTTCACGCTGGAAGAGCTGCTGCGAGGACGTGTCGACATCCGTGTGGTGTGGATCGAGGTGCAGGTCAAGCCCACGATGCTCTCGATCGCACGCGCGATCGCGCTGGCGCTGCTCGGCGAGGTTCCCACCGGCAGCCGCCACGAGCTGTCTTACCGCTTGCAGGACGTGCTTGTCGACCAGCCCGGCGGCAAGCCGCTGGTACTCGTGCTCGACGAGGCGCAGCGATTGAATCGGGAGTGCGCCGAATACTTGCGCTACCTGCACGACCCGCACAGCACCCGCTTCGCGATGGTGCTCGCCGGCGGGAACGGTTGCTGGGAGACGATCCGCCGCGAGCCGATGCTCCACAGCCGCGTGCACGAACCCGTCTTCTTCAGGCCGCTCAGCGACCAAGCCGTTCTCGAGACGCTGCCCAACTACCACACGATGTTCGGCCAAGCAGACCCAGAGCTGCTGCTTTGGGTCAACCAGGAGCGCTGTCAGGGCATCCTGCGCCACTGGTCCGCGTTCACTGCCTCTGCAGCCCAACTGCTCGAGCGAAGGGGAGAAGACACCCTGACGAAAGCGGTCGCCGCGACCATCCTGCACCAGCCGGAATGAGCCCGCGCCTAACCACATTCACGGTCCTGAACCCAGACATAGCGCCGCAGACGATGGCCAAGCTCCTGCGCCTACATGATCCTGGCCGGGGTGTCGTCGTATGCCACCCCGTGCCTCCGGGCGCCCGCGCCAACCACCTCGCCCACGATGTCCTTCACGCGCTTGGCAAGCGGCCATGGGCGTCTGGCTGGCCACGAGCGCAAGAAGCGGTCGAAAAGGACATCAGACGATGGCTGGACGCCGAGCGGATATCCGATCTCCTGCTCGTCCGAGCCGACCTATTCGCGCCCGACGCGCTCGAGCGGATCGCGACGCTCGCCGGCAGCTCTGGTACCCGGACATGGCTGATCTTCGACAATGTACGACAAAGGCGGGCCGCCAACGACGCGCTCAAGGCGCTCCCGAAGACCCGGGTTGAAATCACGTCTCGGGTCACGGCTGAACGAAACACCGCTCAACTCCCGTCGGAGCCGTGGCCGAGCCCCTCGCTATGGCTTGCCCGCGCGGCAGCCGCGATGACGTTCACGCCCGAGGCTTTCCAAGACCTCGACACGCATATGTGGAAGGCGCACAGCGCGGCAGAACGGTGGCTCGTGCGACATAAGACGTTGGCTCCTGGCAGGCTCGGACGCTTCCTTGAAGCCATCACAAGGGCCCCGGATGGCCGCCACCGCTACGCCCGTGTGATCGGGGCAAACAGCGCGCTCCTCATGAGCGGACTCGCCGCAGAAGTCCACGATCTCGCAACTCCGCCGCGACCCACTGTGTCCACTCCGACCCCCGAGCAGGACGCGAGGATCCGCTGTCACAGCAACCCGGCGGCCGCAGTGCTGTACGCCCTGGCCATCCTCACGGATCTCGACGATGCAACGCTCAGCGGACTCAGCCTCGATCAGATCGGCGCCGACTCAAGAGGAGTGTTGCTCGGAGGGTACGTCCTACGGGGCGCCGCGGCAGCGGCCCTTCGCGCGCACTATGCGCTGATGACCAGCGGGCGAATGGATCCTCTCACCAACCGGCTCTTCACGCCAAGCCAGATCAGGGCCCACAAGGGCCCGTGGGGGACCGGGCCCCCCTCAAACGGGGGCGCGATCAAGGTCCGGCTCGCTCGTTCTGACGACTCGATCGACATAACCCATCCACAGCCGCAACTCGATCCGAAATTCAAGCCGCCCACGCCTGGTGTTCGCCGGGAGGCTGGGCTCATTGTTCGACTGCTGGGCCTCACCCCGACACGAGCGCTGACGCTACGGGGCCTCACTGAGGACGAGGAGAAAGCTGCACGGCGACTCGCGGCCATCGACGCCGTCCGACTGTACGACGGACGCGTCTACGCCACCGAAACGCTGCGCTTCAGCCACTACCTCTCCAACACAACGCGCTATCTCGTCGAGCGCGGTGGGCGCTGGGCATGACGCTCTACACGCCATCACGGTTGCGCGACGCGCTCGACGCGCACCTAGCGTCGAGCAGCCCATCCACCCGGGCGATCTACCAGCGCGTTGTAGCGCGGTTGCAGGCTTGGGGCGAAGCGCAGATGTTGAGCCCCGCAGCGATGCAGTCGAGCGACCTCGAGCGCTTCCTCGCCGAGGAGGCTGCCAGCTACTCCCGCGCCAGCATCCAGCAACACCGTTCCGCGCTGCGCACCTTCTATGACGCTCTCGTGCAAAGGGGGATCGTTCACGAGAACCCGGCCCAAGATCTCCGCCTCGCCCGGGTAGGCCACATTGCGTCCAGGGGACCGGTCGCGTCGCTCACAGACGAAGCGCTCGCGCACGTTCGGAAACAAGCGCAGGTGCTTGGCGCGGTGCAGAGCCTCGCAGTCTGTCTGCTCCACGAGACGCCGATCAGCGTCGCCGGCGTCGCACGCCTCTCGACCGTCGACCTCGCACAAGATCCACGCGGGAGAACCTTCGTGATCCTCGGCCGGAATCCGGCCAGCAAGACACCCTGGCGGATTAGCGAACAAGCGTACGAGGCCGTTGAGTCCCTGCAAGGCGCGCGCCCGCGCCTGATCTCGCCGCTGACCAAGAACCCGAACCTCCTCATGGTTCGCCGCGCGGTAGAGCAGACACGCGTCCGAGCCAACATCCAGACACCGGACCTCGTAGCTTCCCTCAAGGACACCCACCATCGCCGGGAGAGAGAACGCTGCAATCAATTGCGACTCGAGCCGAGCCGCTTCCTGGCATACCAGCGTCGGCTTCTCAAGGGGCTGACACCGCTACATCTCGGACGGAACTAGGTCCACCGCCTCCCGGCCTAACGAGGTCTCAGCCGCACAGGGCCGTCGCAGTCAGTGGCCACCAGTCTCAGATGAGCGAGATTCCTGACACCACAGCTGTCTCACATGAGTGGGACGAAGCTGTCGCACATGAGCGGGATTCCCGTCTCACATAGACGGGACGCCGCACTGACCGGCCCTGTGGCACGCCAACCCGCACCGCCCTTCAACGCTCGATAATGCATGTTATGTCAACCTGGACCGGAGAGAGATTAGGTAGAGGTCCCCTGTGGGCGTGCCGCTGATCGCGCGGCCATGGTGGCGAGCCAGCAGGTAGCCGACACGGGCCAAGCCTCGCCAGAGTCTCGTTTGTTTCGGTTCGTGTAGCTGCAGTTCTCTCGGGCGTGGCAACCGTCAGCGATCAACGTCTCATCGCCCTGGGCATCCTGCGCGCGAGGCCTCCCAGGTCGAGGTGGGACACGAAGCCAGGCGAGACGAGCAGGTCGGCTGGGCCGTCGCCCATCACCTGATAGGCGATCGAAACCCCGCCTCGCTCGACGTACTGCGTTTGCGGCGGCTGCACGAGAACGAGTCTACGCTCGCGAGCACTCAGCGGAACTCTCCCAAGGGCCTGATTTGGGGCCACTCTCCCGAGGGTTTCGCGCGCAGCGCGCATGTGGCAAGGCTTCCCGTGTGTCGAGTACGATCGCGGGATGAGCACCCCGCGACAGGCTCGTAGTCCTCAGCAAGAGACTTGGGAGACTGGTGACTTTCACCAGCTCGGCGTCGAGCAGTTGATCGTCGGCGAGCTGCTGTGCGAGGAGGTCGATGTGCGGCCCGGTCAGCGCGTGCTGGATGTTGCGTGTGGTGCCGGGAACACGGCGTTGGCGGCGGCGCGCCGGCGGGTATCGGCGACCGGCTGTGACTTCGTTCCGGCGCTGTTGGCGCGCGCAGAGCAGCGTGCACAGGCCGAGGGCTTGGAGGTTGAGTGGGTTGAGGGCGACGCTCAGGACCTCCCGTTCGAGGATGGCGCGTTCGATGTTGTGCTCTCCAGTTTCGGGGCGATGTTCGCGGCCGATCAGCAACGTGCCGCCGATGAGCTGCTGCGCGTTTGCCGGCCCGGCGGCACGATCGGTATGGCGAACTGGACGCCCGCGAGCGCCGTGGGCGACATCTTTCGCCTGACGGCGCGGTACGTGCCACCCCCTGCTGGCGCGCGAGCCGCGATCGAGTGGGGTCGCGGACCACGGCTGCGCGAGCTGTTCGGCGATCGCGTCATCTCGCTGGGCCTGACTGACCACGCTTGGCGCACTCGCTTTGCCTCTTTCGCCGACTGGCTTGTGCTCTATCGCACCTGGTATGGGCCGACGAACAAGGCATTCGCCGCGCTCGAAGAGGAGCAGGCGCGCGAGTACGCCGCTGGCCTCGAGGAGATCGTGCAGCGCCACAATCGGGCAACCGACGGCGGCATTCTGGCCGTTTATGAGTACGTCACCATGGTCGCCGTCAAGCGCGCATAGAGCGTCGCCGTCATTGCACCTGTCGGGCCGGCCGAGATAGCCGTGACCCGACCCGGGGCCAGATCACCGGGTGTACCCTGATGTTCCCCGAGAGTGAACCATTCACCAACCGAAGGCGAACAATGAGCGCCACACTGCAGTTCGACGAGGATGCCTCCCGACGCGTTGAAGAGATCTACACCACGCCCGATGTGATCGAGCAGCGCCAAACGATCCTGCGGGCGCTCGCACTCCAGCCTGGCGAGCGCGTAATCGACATCGGCTCGGGTCCCGGTCTGCTCGCGTGCGAAATGGCCGTCGCGGTGCGGACCGGCGGCCTGGTCTGCGGGGTGGACGTCAGCGAGAACATGCTTGCCCTCGCCAGGGCGCGTACACCGCCGGCTCACAGCGCCCCGATCGAGTACCAGACAGCCGGCGCGCACACGCTCCCCTATGCGGACGCGAGCTTTGACGTCGCGGTCTGCACACAGGTCTACGAGTACGTCGACGATGTTCCCGCCGCGCTGCTGGAGCTAAAGCGGGTACTGCGGCCGGGAGGTCGAGCGCTCGTGCTCGACACCGACTGGGACTCGATCGTATGGGCTTCGAGCGACGATCAGCGCATGGACCGGGTGCTCGCAGCGTGGGACGAGCACCTCGTCCACCCTCACCTGCCGCGCACGCTCACACGACTGCTACGCGATGCTGGACTAGAGGTCACCGACCGCCAAATCGTACCGCTGTTCAACGCCGGCTATGACCCCAACACCTACAGCGCAGGAATGCTTGAGCTGATCGCCGCATTCGTACCCGGCCGCAACGGCGTGAGTGAGGCTGAAGCCACGGCATGGACAGGAGACCTAACCGAGCTTGGCCCCGACTATCTTCTCAGTCTGAACCGCTACCTGTTCCTGGCACACAAGCCCACCTGAGGCGCGCCTGACCTCGACATCCGTTCCTCGCGCTCGGCGATAACTCGTGCGGCCCAGGTACGTGATCGCCTTCGCAGCAGTCGGCCGAGCAGCCCGCGGTGGTCGGCTGTCCACTCGTACGCGTGCGACGTCGTGCGTGGAAACTGCGATGCGAGGCTGCCGAGCGGCGCGCCCCCGGGCAGCACGGCGAAGACCGCCGGTAGCGCGGCGCCACCCGAATGGACTACTCGGTCGCCGTCGATCAGATGCCACGACTTGAGCCGCTCTTGCGAGGACATGCCTGGTAGAAGCTGACCTCCGAGCGTGCTTTGAATCGGGACTGCGGCGAGCTGGTGCGTTCGATCCCACGTCAGCAGCACTGCGAGCATGACCTTGCAGAAGCCGCAATCGCCGTCATAGAGCACGACCACGGCGTTCTCAGGCAGGTCGTTCATCCGGCGGATGAGCCTGCACCAGACGGTCGTTCCACGCGCGTGCGATCTGCCGCATCAGCGCCGGATAGACGATCAGGTGTCGGAAGGGTCCGATCAGCGCCATGTAGGTCGCGCCGAACCTGCCGCGCGGCTTGACGTACACACCCATCTGCCCGCGGTAGACGCCCCCGCCCTGCTCGACCCATGCCAGGTGCATCACCGCGTGCACCGTGTTGTTCGAGATCTCCGCTGCCCACTCGTCATCCGTTCGATAAATCGGGACGAACCTGCTGGAGCCGACGGCAACCGGACGCGTCACGGTCGCTCGCAGATGCTCTGGAACGCGAGCGCTCAACGTCGTCTCGGCGCGGCCGGGAACCGGGAGCTTGGCGGTGGCATCGTCCCAGCCGAACCATGCTCCCAAGCGAAAGCGCAACGCGAACAGCGCGCGAGTCGCCCTCGAATCCCCGGTCGTCGGATCCAGAGAGGTCATGATTTCGACCAGAGCCGCGAACTCGTCCTCACGACCCGCCGCGGGTAGGCCCCAAACATCGAGTAGCTCGAAGTCGGGCGCGACCTGCGCGATCACCCACGGGTGTGCTTCATGCGCGGCGTTCGGGAGTCTGCTGCCAGCGCTAGACGCTTTGCTCACCTCTCAACGACCGTCTCCTTCGCACTGGCACGGCCGAGGCGGGCTCGTCGAGCGCGCCTCCTGGACGTCCCATCGCACGTACAGACATGTACGCATGTTATACGGCGCAGAGACACAGTGCACCGGTTATGCAAAAGCGGACGGCAGACCACCCGGCCAACGAGGACCGTCAGCCAGCGGCCAGTGCGTCGATCCCAAGCGCGAGCATCCGCTGCCACGCGCCGGCTTCCAGCTTCATCGCCGCCCGCGTGGCCGCGAACAGCAGCCGCAGGTCGAGCGTCGTCGCGTCCGCACGCAGATGCCCCTCTGCGCGCGCGGCGGCCAGCAGACGCTCGAGCGCCGTCGTCGTGGCGGCCAACGCGTCCTGCACATCCGGATGCTCGGAAACGGTCGCCATCGCCTCGCCGAGCACGTCGTCCTCCGCCTGGCGCTCGGCCAGCATCCACAGCAGTCCGACAAGCGCCAACCACGGTCCCTCCGCGCTCGCCAACGCCGCATCCGCGCCGTTCTCTGCTTCACGCAGCCGCTCGAGGACAAGCGCGGCGAGAAGATCGCGCTTGGACGGAAACTGGCGGTAGACGCTGCCGATGCCCGCGCCCGCAGCAGCAGCGATCACCGGCATCGGCGCGTCGAGGCCGTCTCTGGCGAACACCTCTCCTGCCGCGCGCAGCAGCGTCGAGCGCTTGCCCTGCGCGTCGAGCGCCGACCAGCATGTCTTCGTAAGCGGAATGCTCATTCCGCTAGTGTAGTTGCAGGCGTCTCACCGATGTCGCGGGTGGCACAGCCCGCGCGTCCGGACGGCCTTCGCGCGCATGAACTCCACGAGCCAAGACCGCACGCACCCGACGCTGATCCTCGCCGTGCTCTCGCTCGGCGGAGTCGCCTACGCGATGCTCAGCTCCTCGGTCGTGCCGGCGCTGCCGACGATGCAGCGCGCGCTCGGCGTCAGCGAGACGGAGATCACCTGGCTACTGACCGCATACCTGCTGTCCGCTTCGGTGGGCACCGCGATCATCGGCCGACTCGGCGACATGTATGGAAAGGAGCGCCTGCTGCTGTGGACGCTCGTCGTACTCGCCGCCGGCACGCTGCTGGCCGCCGTATCGAGCTCGTTCGTCGTGATCGCCATCGGGCGCTTCATCCAGGGCGCCAGCGGCGGGATCTTCCCACTCGCGTTCGGCATCGTCCGCGACGAGTTCCCGCGCGAGAAGGTCGCGGGCAGCATCGGGCTGCTCTCGGCGATCCTCGGCGTGGGCGCCGGCATCGGGATCGTGCTGTCCGGCGTGATCGTCGAGCACCTGAACTACCACTGGCTGTTCTGGATACCGCTCGTCGCGACGATCATCGCCGCCGTCGCGACCTGGAAGTTCATCCCCGAATCGCCCGTCCGTGCCCCTGGGCGGATCAACTGGCTGGCCGCGTTCCTGATGACGGCCGGCGTATCCACAGTCTTGCTCGCGATCAGCCAGACGACCGAATGGGGTTGGGGATCCTCGAAGACGCTCGGCCTCGTGCTCCTCGGGGTCGCCATCTCGGCTGTGTGGATAGCCGTTGAGATGCACAGCGAGAACCCGCTGATCGACATGACGATGATGCGCATTCGCGGCGTGTGGACGACGAACCTCGCGGCGTTCCTCCTCGGTGCCGGGATGTACGCGTCGTTCATCGTGTTCCCGCAGTTCGCCCAGCTGCCCAAGAGCACGGGCTTCGGGTTCGGCGCCTCGGTGGTCGTTTCCGGCCTGTACCTGCTGCCCTCGACGGTCTTCATGACGGTCCTCGGGCTGTTCGCCGGTCGGATCTCCGCGCGCTTCGGCTCACGCACAGCGCTGCTGGCGGGAACCGCGTTCACGACCGCGTCGTTCGCGCTGCTCGCCGTCGAACACGGCCATCCCTACGACCTGCTGATCGCGGCCGGCCTGCTCGGTGTCGGGATCGGGCTCGCGTTCGCCGCTCTCGGCAACCTGATCGTGCAGGCGGTTTCGAGCCATCAGACAGGCGTCGCGAGCGGCATGAACACGGTCATGCGAACGCTCGGCGGCGCACTCGGCGGACAGCTCTCCGCCAGCTTCATAGCCGCCCACACGCTGCACGGGCAACCCGCCGTCACCGGCTTCACAGAGACGTTCCTGATGGCGACCGGCTTCCTCGTCGTGTGCTTCTTCGCCGGGCTGCTCGTGCCGAAGACCCAAAGCGCCCTGGAGATCACAGCGGCGGCCCACGGCACGAGCGCGATCGCCATACCCGCGACGGACGGCGTGCGCGGCTGAGCGCCCGTCGTAGCATCTCGCTGGACCGCGACCACTACGGAGAGGCAGAAGATGGCAAACACGCTCTACACCGCCAAAGCGCATGTGACCGGCGGCCGTGCCGAGGGTCACGGCCGCAGCAGCGACGGCCAGCTCGAGGTCGATCTGCGCCTGCCGAGCGAGATGGGCGGCCAAGGCGGCGGCACCAACCCCGAGGAGCTGTTCGCGGTCGGCTTCGCCGCCTGCTTCGAGGGCGCGCTCGGCGTCGTCGCGCGCCGCGCCAAGACGGACCCCGGCGATGTAGCGATCGACTCAGGCGTGTCTCTGTCCCCGGACGGAAAGGGCGGGTTCGTGCTCAGCGTGACGCTCGACGTGACGCTGCCCGGCATCGATCAGACGCAGAGTGCAGTCGAGCTCGTCAAGGCCGCTCACCAGGTGTGCCCGTACTCCAACGCGACGCGCGGCAACATCGATGTCGCCCTCACCGCCAACGGCACCCCGGTCGCGTAAGCGCGCATCCGAGCGCGCGGATCGGTTTCGTGGGCTCGCTAGCGCCCGAGTGTACGCACGAGCTCACGGGCACGCGAGCCAAGACCACCAAGCAACGTCCGAATCTCCTCCAGATCCGCACGCAGCTGCGCGTCCCCGACCTCGACCGGAAGTAGCGAGTCCTGCAGCGTCGCCAACTCCTGGTCGGCCATGCCGATCGCCCCGACCGCCCCGTCCAGGAAGCCCTTGATCCCGTGGGACGGTGCGCCCGCGATCGCCGGCTCGAACGTCCGTCCCGGCAGGTCGTGGCGCTCGGCGAACGCAGCATGGGCGCGCCTCGTACGCCCGTAAGCCATCTGCACCGGCGCGAACAACTCATCCTCCAGCCGCTCGGCGTTTTGCTCGTCCAGCAGCTCGTACGCTTCGCTCAGCGACGCCAGAGCCGCACCGAGCAGCTCGGCCGCGTCGGCAACGGTGTCGAGCAGCTGTCCTCTGGCATCAGCGGTCGCGTAAGGCATGGACGCTAGGTTAGTGAGCCGAGCGGGCGCTCACGCCGCCAGCGTACGCGCGCGCTCCAGGACCGCATCGATCATCGACTCGGTCAGCTTTCCCGTAAACGTGTTCTGCTGGCTCGGGTGGTAGCACCCGAGCAGCGTGTGCGGCTCGCCCGGAAGCTCCGCGGCGTGGCCGAAGCGCGGCCGCGGTCGCCGCACCACGCCAGAGGAGCCGGCGAGCATCGCGGCTAGTCGCAACGCCGCGTCCCAGGCGAATGCGCCGAGGCACACGATCACGCGGACCTGCTCGAGCAGCTCGATCTCCGCGACGCTCCACGGCAGGCACGTGTCGCGCTCGGTCGGAGACGGACGGTTCGCCGGCGGCGCGCAGCGCACCCCAGCGGTGATCCACGCGTCGGTGAGCGCCAGGCCGTCGTCTCGACTTAGCGACTGCGGCTGGTTTGCGAAACCAGTGCGCCACAGGGCAGCGAATAGGAAGTCACCAGAGCGGTCCCCGGTGAACATCCGCCCGGTGCGGTTAGCTCCGTGCGCCGCCGGTGCGAGACCAAGCAGCAGCACACGAGCCGACGGGTCGCCGAAGCCCGGAAGCGGGCGGCCCCAGTACTCCTCCTGCGCAAACGCCGCGCGCCGCTCACGCGCGACCTGCTCGCGCCAGGCGACCAGCCGCGGGCAGCGCCTGCACGTGCTGAGCTGCCCCGCCAGGGCGCTCAGCTCAGTGGCCGGTTGCGTTTGCACACGGCAGTAGTACCATCGCCGTGGAGATGCCGCTATGGCTCTGGATCCTGTTGCTTGCCGGGCTGGTCAAGATCCCGCTCGCTGGACTGATGCTGTGGATCCCGTTTCGCTACGACGAGTCGATGAGGACCTCGGACGCGCCGGACTCATCCGAAGAGGACGGTGGCTCGAAGGCGCTACCCGGCAGTCCGCTTGACCCCCATCCCCGCGCGCCGCGCCCGAGGCGCCCACGCCGCGGCCCCCACGGCTCCCCCTCTCCCCCGTCTCCGCCTCGGGTTCGTACCAACGTGCGCAGCACACGCCCCGCGCGCGTCTCGCACTGACCGACGACTCCCAAGCGCTGCGGTCCGAGCCCCGGATCGGACTCCCGCGGCTGCCTGAGTCAGCGGTTGCGCTTGCGTTGCTGGCGCGCCGCCTTGGCCTTGGCTCGGCGCTTGCGCATCTTGACGGCCGTGTCGTGCGCCGATCTCGCTTCGATCACGTCCGCTTCGCTGGCCGGGGCCACCCTGCGCGCGTCACGCACGATTACGAACGCAATGCCGGCCAGCAGCAACGCAGCCGCCGCGAGCGCCAGCAGGATCACCGATTTCGAGTTCGTGTTCGAGCTGCTCGTGCCCGTCGTGCTAGTCGTGCGCGTGGTGCTTGTGTTCGTTTCTTCCTGCCCGCCCTGAGTCAGTTCGCTCAGCGCGCCTCCAGTTTCCAGGCTCGCCGACATCGCCGCTGGAGCACCCACGCCGACGAGCGCCAACAGGGCGCTCAGCGTCAACACGCAAGCCCAAGCGCGTGCGCCGGTCGACGTGGGACGAGCACCGCTCCTCACGCGGCGAGCATAGCGCCTGGGCTCTCCCCCGACGAGCGGCCGACGGACCTTCCGATCTCGCCCGCGCCAGCAGGCCGAGCACACCATAGAATGGCGGCCCATGGCCCCTAAACAACGTCAGGTCAGGATGGAGCAGCGCGGTGGGCTAGAGGCCATCAGCGCGCTCGAGCAACGCTCCGACGAGGAGCTCGAGGCCGAGACCAAATACAAGTCGGCGGCGCTGGCGATCCTCGGCGCGCGTGCGTCCGAGCGCTTCGACGCGGATGCCGCGCGCGGCTACTTCCAGCGGGCGATCGCCGCCGCTCGTCCCCAGGAGCGGATGCAGCTCAGGCGTATGGCCGACGCGTCGCTCGCACTCGCTGAACGTCGTGCCGGGGATCTCAAGAACGCTGTTGAGCGGCTCGGTCAGGCGCCGCCGAGCGGACGCCAGCTGTTCGCCCTGCGGGCGATGGGGCTGTTGGTTCCTCCGGCTTCGGCGGGAGTCCTCGCGCGCGTCCGCGGCGTCCTGCTGATCATCGTGCTGATCATCGTGCTGCTGGCGATCGGCCTGGGTATCGTCGAGCTGATCGCACTTCCGTTCGGTGGCATCGGGCTCGCTCCCGGCATCCTACTCGGCCTGTTCGTCGTGATCGCGGCACTGGCTATCGCAGCAGCCATCGGTCGACGCCGGCGCAGCCCCGCCACCGCGTCGGGCTGAGCGTCGGCATCGCCTCGACGGCCCCGCGGGGCACTAGGCTTGCTGGGTGTCCGCACCCGTCTGCCTGATCGTCAACCCCGCCGCCGGCGGCGGCAAGGCCGGGCGCCTCGCGCCGGCTGTCGAGCAGGCGCTGCGCGGTCACGGGCTGACAGTGCGCCGCGCCGACACACGCGATCTCGAACATGCTCGTGAGCTCGGCCGGCAGGCCGCGACGCTCGGCGAGACCGTCGTCGCGCTCAGCGGCGACGGCATGCTCGGCGCTCTCGCCGACGAGCTGCGCGACGTTCCGGGCTCGGTCCTCGGCGTGCTCCCCGGAGGCCGCGGCAACGATCTGGCGCGCGTGCTCGGCATCTCCGAGGACGCAGTGGAGGCATGCACGACGATCGCCCACGGCGTCGCTCGACCGATCGACCTCGGCCTGGTCGACCGCGGCGAGTCCGGCGGCAGCCAAGCCTACGTCGGGATCGCCTCAGCCGGCTTCGACAGCGACGCCAACCGCATCGCCAACGAGGCGCCCGCGTGGCTCGGCGGGCTCGTGTATGCCTACGGAGCGTTGCGCGCGCTGCTGGGCTGGCGCCCAGCGCGCTTCGAGATCGAGCTCCAGCCGTCCGGCGAGCGTCACAGCTTCACCGGCTACTCCGTCGGCGCCTGCAACTCGAAGGCCTACGGCGGCGGAATGTACGCTGCGCCCGATGCCCTGCTTGACGACGGGTTGCTCGAGGTCGTGATCCTCGAACGGGTCAGCAAGCTCGCATTCCTGACGAAGATCCTGCCAAAGGTGTTCGACGGGTCCTACGTGCACGAGCCCAGCGTCAGGGTGTTTCGCGCGCAGGAGCTGTCCCTCAGCGCTGACCGCCCGTTCACGATGTACGCCGACGGCGACCCGATCGGAGAGCTGCCGCTGCGCGTGCGAGCGCTGAGCGACGCGATCACGATGCTCACCCCTCACACGCTGCCTTCTGATTCCCCGTTCGCCGCGCCGTCCTCATTCTCGACAGCTGCCGCGCCGGCTTCATCGCCCGGCGATTCCCCATCGGGGGCATGATGGCGGACACGCTCGGCCCGAAGCTCGCGCTCGCGAGGGCCGTGGGCACGCTCTCGCGACTACGCGGTGGGGGCGCTACGAGCGCCCCCGGCAAGGTGCTGATGCGCCTGGCACCCGACGCGATCGGCGCGCTCGGTGCACGGCTGAAGCAGGGTAGCGTGCTGATCTCGGCCACCAACGGCAAGACGACAACCGCCACGATGGCCGCCGCGATCTTCGAGCGCGCCGACGTCGCGCTCGTGCACAACCAGGCCGGCGCGAACATGGCCGGAGGGATCGCCACGACCTTGCTCGCCGCCGCACGCGCACGCGGGGGCATCGCCGGCGAGCTGGGCCTGTTCGAGGTGGACGAGCTGTGGCTGGCACAGTTGGCGGCCGAGTTGCGCCCCCGGGCGATCCTGCTCGGCAACCTGTTCCGCGACCAGCTCGACCGCTACGGCGAGCTGGACACGATCGCCGACAGCTGGGGGCAGGTGCTCAGCCGGGGAGATGCCCAGCTCGTCCTCAACGCCGATGACCCCCTGATCGCCGACCTCGGCCGCGATCGACCCGCAGCCGTGTACTTCGGGATCGAGGACGGCTCGCTCGCGCTCCCCGGGATGGCGCACGCCGCCGACGCCAAGCACTGCCGGCACTGCGACGCGCCGTACGTGTTCGACGCGATCTACCTCGGCCACCTCGGGCGCTACCACTGCGCTAACTGTGGGCGCACACGGCCCACGCCAACCGTCACCGCCGGCAACGTACGCCTGGAAGGCGTCCAGGCCGCCCGCTTCACTCTGCGCACGCCCGCCGGTGAGGCAGAGGTCGCGTTGGCGCTGCCCGGGCTGTACAACGTCTACAACGCGCTTGCCGCCGCCGCGCTCACCACGGCCCTCGGGGTAGATCTCGAGACGGTGCGTGCCGGCCTGCAGAGCGCCAGAGCCGCGTTCGGCCGCGCTGAGATCGTCACTGTGTCGGTCCCGGCGAACGACGGCGCGCGCGCGGGCCAGCGCAAGCTGCGCATCCTGCTAGTCAAGAACCCGGCCGGCGCGAACGAGGTGCTGCGCACGCTCGCGCTCCAGCCAGGCCAGCACGACCTGCTCGGCGTGCTCAACGACCAGATCGCCGACGGACGTGACGTGTCCTGGATCTGGGACGCCGACTTCGAGCTGCTGCAGGGCCGCGTCCGGCTAGTGACATGTAGCGGGAACCGCGCCGCGGACCTCGCGGCGCGGCTGAAGTACGCCGGCATCGAGCCCGAGCGCGTGCGTGTGCAGGAGGATCTCGCAAGCGCGCTGCGCGACGCCGCCGCCGACCGCCCAGGCGCCGAGGCTGAGGCGCCGCTGTATGCGCTGCCGACGTACACGGCGATGCTCGCGCTGCGCGAGCTGCTGGTCGTGCGCGGGGAGGTGAGCGGCGCGTGGTCGTGAGCGTCCCCCGTGGAGACGGCGGCGGAGGTGCCCAGCCCCGGCCGCCCAGCTCTGTCGTGTGGCACGACCTCGAGTGCGGCTCCTACGTCGCCGATCTGCCGTTGTGGCGTGAGCTGACCGAGGCCTCAGCGATAGGTGCGCCATCCGCCGCCGTGCTCGACGTCGGCGCGGGAACCGGACGCGTGACGCTCGACCTCGCCCGGCATGGCCATCGCGTGACTGCTGTGGACCTCGACGCCGAGCTGCTGGGCGCGTTGCGCGAGCGGGCCGGGGACCTCCCGGTTGAGACCGTCCAGGCCGACGCCCGAGCGTTCCAGCTCGACCGGCGTGACTTCGGCCTGTGCGTCGTGCCGATGCAGACCGTCCAGCTGCTGGGCGGCGAGCCCGGGCGGATCGCGTTCATGCGCTGCGCGCGAGCGCACCTGCGGCAAGGGGGGCTGTTGGCATGCGCGATCGTCATCGAGTTCGACGCGTTCGACTCCGGCTCCGGCGACCTCCCGCCCTCCCCGGAGATCGTGCGACTCGACGGAGCCCACTACGTCAGTCGTGCGACGAGCGTGAGCGTGGGCCGGCGGAGCATCCGCATCGAGCGCCAGCGCAGCATTCTCGAAGCCGGCGCAGCGGCGAGCTCAGAGCAGGCGAACAGGGAGCACAACGTGGTCGATCTGGATCGCCTCGACTGCGCGGATCTGGAACGCGAGGGACGCACCGCCGGCCTGGCGCCGGCCGGCGTTCGCACGATCCCCGCCACCGAGGAGCATGTCGCCAGCGAGGTGGTGGTGTTGCGTGCCTGAGCGGAGCTCCGACTCCCCGCCCCGCCCCCGCGAGCTGCGTGTGTGCGCGCTGTATCCGGACCTGATGAACATCTACGCCGACCGCGGCAACCTGATCGTGCTCGAGCGTCGCTGCGCGTGGCGCGGGATCGGCTTTCGCCTCGACTCGAGCGGCCTCGGCGAGCCGCTCGACGGCGTTGCGCACGATCTCTTCTACATCGGCGGTGGACAGGACCGCGATCAGCGGCTGTGCGCCGAGGATCTGATCGCGACTAAGCGCGAGGGCCTGCATGCTGCTGCCGCGCGCGGCGCGGTCGTGCTCGGGGTGTGCGGCGGCTACCAGCTGCTCGGCCACTCCTACACGCTCGACCATGAGCAGATCCCCGGCATCGGGTTGCTCGATGTCAGCACCGTGCGCGAGCACGGTCCACGCCTGATCGGCAACGTCGCAATCGAGGTTTCGCTCGACGGCGACGGTGATGACAGCCCGCGCCGCGTGCTCGCCGGCTTTGAGAATCATGGCGGTCGGACGCGGCTAGGCGAGGATCAGCAACCACTCGGCCGGGTGTTGAAGGGGCAAGGCAACGACGGCCGCAGCGGCATGGAGGGCGCCCGCAGCGCGAACACGATCGGGACCTATCTGCACGGGCCGCTGCTGCCCAAGAACACATGGTTCGCCGACTGGCTGATCGCCCGCGCGATCGGCGTGCGTGGGAGCGAACTCGAGCCGCTGGATGACGCGATCGAGGATCAGACGCACCTGAGCGCGGTGCGCGCCGCCGGCGTGTGAACGGACGCGACCGCGAACGCCGCAAACTCGGACATCGGCGCGGGCTGAATCGGGCGCTGGCTCATACGATCACCAGATCGAGCTCGCCGACTATCAGCGCCGCTCACGTCGCACCGCGCAGTATCCGCGCGAGGCATGGCTGGCATACCCCGCGCTCGGCCTCGCGGGCGAGGCCGGCGAGGTCGCCGAGCACGCCAAGAAGGCGATCCGTGACCAGGGCGGCGTCGTCAGCGACGAGCGACGCGACGCGATGGCCAAGGAGCTCGGCGACGTTCTCTGGTACGTCGCGCAGCTCGCCAGCGAGCTCGAGCTAGACCTCGACACGATCGCGCAAGCGAACCTCAACAAGCTGCTCTCGCGCCAGCAGCGCGGGGTGCTGTCGGGCAGCGGCGACGACCGCTAAGGCGCTTACGAGGCCACAGCGAAGCGCGCGAAGCGCGCGGCCAGGCGCGCCGGCACCAGAGCGTGCACACGCACACCCTCCGCGGTGTCCTCACGGCGAACCGCGCCCGCGAGCTCGTGCAGCTCAGCCAGGCTGCCGCCGTCGGCGTAGGGAACCAGCAGCTCCAGTGGCCGCAGCATGTGCGCGAGCTCCCGCTCGATGCGCTGCTTGAGATCCTCGAGCCCCTCGCCGGTCTCGCCGCTTACGAGCACCGCGTCGGGGTGGCGCAGGCGCAGTTCCTCGCCCGCGTCCTCGTCGAGCAGGTCGACCTTGTTGAGGACGAGCAGGCGGGCGCACTCGCCCGCACCGATCTCATCGAGCGTCTGCTCGACCGAGTGCTTCATCACCGCGGCCTGAGCCTCGGGCGCGGAGGCATCGAGCACGTGCGCCAGCAGCTCTGCACGGCGCGTCTCCTCGAGCGTGGCCGCGAACGCATCGACGAGCTGGTGGGGGAGCTTGCTGATGAATCCGACCGTGTCGGTCAGCAGATACGGCCGCCCGCTCAGGCGCAGCGTTCGCGTGGTCGGATCGAGCGTGTGGAACAGGCGGTCGCGCACGCCGACCTCCGCTCCGGTCAGCGCGTTGAGCAGCGTCGACTTGCCCGCGTTGGTGTATCCCACGAGCGCGACCGTCGGCAGCGACGCGCGCTCACGCTCGGCGCGCTGCACGGCACGCGTGCCCTTCACGTGCTCCAAGCGACGACGTAGCACGGAGATACGGTTGCGGGCCAGCCGCCGGTCGGTCTCGATCTGCGTCTCCCCCGGGCCCCTCGTGCCGATGCCGCCGCCGAGGCGCTCGAGGTGCGTCCACAGGCCGCGCATACGCGCCAGGTTGTACTCGAGCTGCGCCAGCTCGACCTGCAGCTTGCCCTCGGCGCTGCCGGCGTGCGAGGCGAAGATGTCGAGGATCACGGTCGTACGGTCGACCACCGCCAGCCCCAGCGCCTGCTCGAGGTTGCGCTCCTGGCGCGCCGTCAGCTCGTCGTCGCAGGCGATCACGTTCGCGTCGCACGCGTGTGCAGCCGCCTTTGCCTCGGCGACCTTGCCCGGACCGAGGTAGGTATTCGGATGCGGCCGCTCGCGGCGCTGGATCATCTCCCCGACAACCGCCACGCCGGCCGTCCGCAACAGCTCACCTAGCTCCGCGAGGTCATCTCCGTCGGCAAGCGCCGCGATGCAGAACGCGCGCTGGCGGGCGCGCTGGGCCAACTGTGACCCGTCGCCTGCCGGCTCGCCGGGTGACGGGGTGACGGCGCTGCGGCCGTTACGACTCCTGTGCATCCACCTTCAAGTCTAGGACCTCTACCTGAGCGCGCCGAGACGATTCACGGCCTCCAACAACCGATCATCGGGCGTCGTCAGGGATATGCGGAACCAACCCTCTCCGGCAGGTCCGTAGATCGCACCCGGCGACAGCACCACCCCCGCCTGCTCGAGCACGTGCTCGCAGTAGGCCTCCGAGCTGGCGAACCCGTCCGGGACCGGCGCCCACACGTAGATCGTCGAGCGCGGCGGGTGTACATCCACGCCGATCTCGCGCAACGCGTCGCACACGAGATCGCGGCGGCGCACGTACAGCTCGCTCATCGACGCGACCTCCGCGTCGGCATCCGGTGACAGCGCCGCCACACCGGCGAGCTGCACCGCCTCGAACAGTCCCGAGTCGATGTTCGTCTTCAGCCGCCAGTAGACCTCCAGCGCCTCCGCGTTCCCGACCGCCACCGCGCAGCGCCAGCCGGTCATGTTGTAGCCCTTCGACAGCGAGAACACCTCGATGCCGACGTCCTTCGCGCCGGGCGTCGCGAGGAACGACGGCGCGCGGTAGCCGTCGTAGCTGATCTCCGAGTACGCGTTGTCGTGGACCACGAGGATGTCGTGCTCGCGCGCGAACTCGACCACACGCGCGAAGAAGCCCTCGGGGACGACCGCGCCGGTCGGGTTGTTCGGGTAGTTGAGGTACATCAGCTTCGTCTTGCTCACGACCTGCTCGTCGATCGCGTCCAGGTCCGGCACGAACCCTCGCTCGGGCTCGAGCGCCATCAGCACCGGCTCGGCACCCGCGAGCCACGGACCACCCGTGTACACCGGATAGCCGGGGTCGGCCGCCAGCGCGTAGTCACCGGGGTCCAGGAACGCGAGGTTGAGGTTGAAGATCGCCTCCTTAGCGCCGATCGCCGGGATGATCTCGCTGCCGGGGTCGAGCACCACGTCGAAGCGGCGCTCGTAGAAGTCGCGCACGGCTTGCCTGAAGTCCTCGCGCCCTCGGTTGCTTGGGTACTGGTGCGTTTCCGGCTCGCTGACCGCCTCCTGCATCGCCTCGACGATCAGCGGCGGGGTCGGCCGATCGGGGTCGCCGATGCCGAGGCTGATCACATCGACGCCGGCCGCGCGCTTGTCGGCGATCTTGCGCTCCAACTGGGCGAACGCGTACGGCGGGATGCGCTCCAGGCGCTTACTCGGTCTCATGCAGCTCCTTTTCGAACTCCTCGCTGAGGCGGCCCTCGAACACCGGCCTCGCCCAGCCTGTCAGATCCACCCTCAGGTCCTCCCACACGTCGACCACCAGCTCGCCGCCGTCGAGCACAACGTAGATCCGCGCGTCTGGCAGCTCGCAGTCGATCAAGTACGCGACCGCCGCCCCGGTGGCGCCGGTGCCCGACGACAGCGTCTCGCCCACGCCACGCTCGAAGATCCGTACGCGTATGCGCCCATCCTCGGGATGGCCCACCTCGGCGTACCAGGAGACGTTCGTGCGGTTCGGGAACTGTGCGTCGCCTTCGATTGCCGGGCCGAGCACAGACAGCTCGAGGCTCGCTAGCTCGCGCTCGTCAGCCACGCGGATCGCGCACTGCGGGTTGCCGATCGAGACATGGCGAAAGTTCCAGTCGTGCCCGCCGGCGCTCACGGTGCCGAGCCCGTCCACGGCGCCGCCTCGGAAGTCCTTCGAGGTGAGGCTCGCGACTCCCATGTCCACCGTGCAGGTGTCAGGACCGGTGATCGTAGGGCGGATCGTCCCGGCAGCGGTATGGATCGAGAAACGATCCTCGTCGGTCCAGCCGCGCCCGCGCAGGTACAGGATCGCCTCGCGCGCGCCGTTCCCCGACAGCTCTGCCTCCGAGCCATCCGGGTTGAAGATCCGCAGGTCGGCGACGTGGGCCGGATCGCTCGGCGGCGAGAGCAGCAGCACGCCGTCGGCGAACACGCCGAAGTGACCCTCGCACAGGCGCCGGATGCGCGCGGGCGTCAGCTCGAACGGGAGTGCGGCGCGCTCGAGGATCAGGTAGTCGTTGCCGAGCGCCTGCCACTTCTCGAATCTCATCCGGCTCATCAGGCGCCGGAGTCTAGGATCTCGCGTGCAATCGCGTCCGGGTCGCGGCCGGTCGCGTCGATCGCGTGCACTCCCGCGAGCTTGCGCATCCATGTCAGCTGGCGCTTGGCGTAGTTGCGCGTGCGGCGCTTCATCCCCTCGACGTCTCCCGCCAACAGCTCCTCGAAGCCCAGCGCCTTGCGCGCCGTCTCCGACGCTCCGGCAGCGCTCGCCCGTCGGACCTCATCGCGCACCCCGGCCGCGAGCATCGCCTCGATGCGCGCATCGATCGCCGCGTACAGCAGATTGCGCTCCATCGTCAGCCCCGCCAGCAGCGTCGGGTGGCGCAGCTCCTCGCTCCACAGCTCGGACGGGCCGTCCGGCGGCTCCAGCTCGCCGAGATCCAACAGCTCGAGCGCGCGCACGACCCGCTGGCGGTCGTTCGGGTCGATCCCCTTCGCTGCCCACGCGGCACGCTCGCGCAGCCGCGAGTGCAGGGCCGGCGCACCATGGCGTTCGAGCTCGACCGTCCAGCGCTCGCGCACGCCCTCGGGCGGCGGCGGTCGCAGGCTGAGCTCGGTCAGCGCCGCGCGTAGGTACAGGCCCGTGCCGCCCACCACGATCGTAGGTCTGCCCGCCGCGAGCAGGCCGTCGATCTCCGCGTGGGCCAACTGCGCGTACTGCCCAACGCTGAACGTCGCGTCGACCGGCAGAAACGACACCAGCCGGTGCTCCAGACGCCCGCGCTCCCGCGGCGAGGCGACGCCCGTCAGCAGCTCGAGGCCCGAGTACACCTGCAGCGCGTCCGCCGAAACCGCGACCGGATCCTCACCGGCCGCGCGCAGCTGCTCGGCGATGGCCACCGCCACGGCGGTCTTGCCTACGCCCGTTGGGCCGAACAGCGCAATGATCTGCATACCAATAGGCTCACAGCTTGTGCAGATCGCCGGCTCCTCCGTGCTGCTCACAGGTGCCTCAGGCGGCATCGGTCAGGCGATCGCACGTGCGCTGCGAGCCCGCGGCGCCGAGCTGATCCTCACCGGGCGGCGCACCGACGTGCTCGAACCGCTCGCCGATGAGCTCGACGCTCGAGCGCTCGCCGCGGACCTCAGCGACCGTGTCGAGCTGGAGCGGTTGCTGGACGATGCGGGTCGGGTCGACATCCTGGTTGCTAACGCTGCGCTGCCCGCGTCCGGGCGGCTGGAGTCCTTCTCGATCGAGGAGATCGATCGGGCGCTCGAGGTCAACCTGCGCGCGCCGATCGTCCTCAGCCGTGCGCTGTTGCCCGCGATGCTCGAGCGTGGCAGCGGGCATCTGCTGTTCGTGTCGTCGCTCAGCGGCAAGGCGCCGTCGTCCGGCGCGTCGATCTACAGTGCCTCGAAGTACGGCCTGCGGGGCTTTGCCTCGTGCCTGCGCGCCGAGCTGCACGGCAGCGCCGTCGGCGTCTCAGGCGTGTACCCGGGCTTCATCCGCGACGCCGGCATGTTCGCCGACGCGCAAGTCGAGCTGCCGCGCGGCGTCGGCACGCGTACCCCCGAGGACGTTGCCCGTGCGACGGTCAGCGCGATCGAGCGCAATCGCGGCGACGTCGACGTCGCGCCGCTCGCACTCCGCGTCGGCGCGATGTTCGGCGGGCTCGCGCCCGAACTGGCCACAGGAATGTCGCGGCGTATGGGCTCCGAGGAGATCGCGAGCAAGATGGAGGCCGGGCAGCGCGACAAGCGCTCTTAGGAACCGTGCCGCGTCTGCTCAAACGCAGATTAGCGTGACGCCGAGCTTTGGTGCCCTTGTCAGCGGTCCGTCGATCGTCAGCAGGGGACAGCCCAGCGCTCGCGCCAATGCCACGTAACAGGCGTCGTACGACGATACATTGGCGCGCATCGACCACATCTCGCGAAGGAGTAGTCGCGTCGGTACGCGCGAAATGTCGCTTTCGGCGAGCCGGGCTATCGACCGTGACGCACGAGCGCTCGTCAGCTTGCCGCCGCGCTCCAATCCCCGCAGGCTCTGTACGACCTCCGGATTTGCGACGTCTGGGGCCACCAACTCGCTGTCGCCAATCGCGTGCTCGACTCGCTGCCCCGTGGCAGTCCGCAGCAGCAGCTCTACGAGAGCCGATGCGTCAATCACGACTGGAGAGCGCGCGGAGGATCTGCTCATCGCGTTCATCCCGTCCCCCGTGTATCGAGCTCACGATCTCATCTGAGGTGATATCCGGCACAGGCTCGTCCTGTTTCAGACGCTCGAGCCATTCGCGCGTAGTCGGCACGGACAGGTCTCGCTCGAGCACGTCCAAGACGTACTCGCTCAGATTCCGCCCCTCGCGCCGTGCGCGCGCGCGTAGTCGCTCGTGTAGCTCCGGAGAGACGTTCTTGATCTGGATAGCACTCATTGCATGATCTTAGCATGCTATTGGCATGATGTTGGCATGCTCTCAAAACAAGCTCTCCTGATGCGTCACGGCAGCCGGAGGCCCGATCGCCACCGGCGAGTCCTGCTCGAAGTCCGACCCCTGGCCGTCAACGCGCCTGAACCCCAGCGGAGAGGGACCCCTCCGCACCATCCGTGACAGCCGTTCGCGTTCCTTTCGCGGCGCGTAGGCGCCGCGCCTGTAGAGCTTCTCGTAGCGCGCAACGAGGTCTGGCCGCTGGGAGCGCAGCCAGCCCATGAACACCTCACGCACCTCGCCGCGTAGGTGCAAAGCCACCCCGCCAATGCTGCTCGCACCGGCCTCTGCGACGAGCTCAAGCAGACGCTCGACTTGCTTCGGCGAGTCGTTGACCCCAGGCATCAACGGGGCGATCAGCACGCCTGTCGGAATACCTGCCCGGTTCAGCTCCGCCACTGCCTCCAGGCGCGCGCGAGGACTCGGTGTGTGCGGCTCGGTCGCGCGCCACGCCTTCTCGTCGAGCGTCGGGATCGACAGGCACGCGCTGAAGCTCGCCCGCTCGGCAATCTGCAGCATCAGCGGCAGGTCGCGCAGCAAGAGCGGCGACTTGGTCAGCACAGAGCACGGGTTGGCTGCATCGCGCAGCGCCTCCCAGATGCCCTCCATCAGCCGGTAGCGACCCTCGACCCACTGGTACGGGTCGGTGTTCGTTCCCAAAGCCACGTGTTCACGCTTCCAAGAGGAGCGCGCCAGCTCGACGCGTAGGACCTCCGGCGCGTTCACCTTCACCACGATCTCGCGCTCGAAGTCCCGGCCTGCGTTGAAGCCGAGGTACTTGTGGGTCGGTCGGGCAAAACAGAAAACACACGCATGACTGCATCCCCGATACGGGTTGATCGTCCAACGGAACGGCATCCGCGACTGCTCGGGGACGCGGTTCAGCACCGACTTGGCGTGCACCTCGTAGAAGCGCATGTCGAGCGCCTCGGGCACCTCGAACCGTCGCACTGCGGCGGGGTCGCGGTAGCCCGGCAGGCTGTGCTGCTCGCCGCCGTCCAGGGTGAGGTTGCTCCAGCGCACGAACATATGTTCGCATCTGCGGGGGACGTACCGACTTCGGGGCCCTTACACAACCCCTACGAGAGCCTGCGGTTAGGCTTAGCGCCGTCGCCGACCATGGCTGCACACCCCACTAGTAGTCGATCCCAGGAGGTTCGATCCAATGACCATCTCGAAGATGCTCGGCGCGACCATGGTCGCGGGAGCAATCGCCACAGTGGGCGCGGCCGCCGGAATCGCCGGCGCGTCCGCCGCTCCGGCGACCAACACGGCAGCGACGACCACCACCCCGTCGACGACGACCCCGTCGACCAGCACCCCCGCACCGAACCAGAAATCGGCGACGCCGCCGAAATCCGGCTCGCCGAGCGGGCATCCGTGCCCGAACATGGGTTCCGGCTCCAGCGGCAGCTCCGGTTCAAGCGGCTCTTCCGGCTCGAGTGGCAGCTCGAACTCCGGCGCCAGCTACAGCCCAGCAGCCCCCGGGGTGTCCTACCAGTGATCCAACGCGAGCGGTCTCGGCGCGGCCAGATCTGCGCCCCGCGGCCCTCGCGGCCGCCTCAGGTGACTCGCGCTGCGGACGGGGAGAACCCGCCGCGGCGCGAGGCGCCTGGGCGCCTCAGAACTCAATCACGCTGCGGATTCCGTCCTGAGCCTCCATCAGCTCGAAGCCGCGGTTGATCTCCTGCAGCGGCAGGCGATGCGAGATGAACGGGTCGACGTCGATCTCGCCCTCGATGTAACGGCGGACGAGCGCCGGCACGTCATCGCGACCCTTCAGCCCACCGAACGAGGAGCCACACACGCGCCTGCCGGTGATCAGCAGCCGCGGAACGACGTCGAGCGTCTCGCCGCGGCCGGCCACGCCGCAGACCGTGCACAGGCCCCAGCCGATGCGTGCCGCTTCCACCGCCTGGCGCATCACCGCGACGTTGCCCGTCGCCTCGAACGTGTAGTCGGCGCCGAAGCCGCTGGTCATGTCGAGAATCTGCTGCACGGTGTCGGGCCCACCCTGCAGCAGGTCGGTCGCACCCTGGCCGCGGGCGAGCTCGAGGCGCTCGGGAGACAGGTCGACGCACACGATCCGCTCGGCGCCCTGCAGGCGTGCGCCCGCGACCGCCCCCAGGCCGACCATCCCGGCGCCGAACACAACGCAGGTCGAGCCGGCCGTGACCGACGCCGTCTTGATCGCCGCGCCCAGCCCTGTCGAGAGGCCGCACGCGAACAGGCACGCGCGGTCGAGCGGGGCCTCCGGATCGATGCGCGCGAGCGCGATCTGTGGCATCACCGTGTACTCGGCGAACGTCGAGGTGCCCATGAAGTGACGCAGCGGCTCGCCGGCGCGCGACAGGCGGGTCGTGCCGTCCGGCAGGTGGCCGAGGCCCTGCTGCTCGCGGATCGCCAGGCACAGGTTCGTCAGCGGGCTGCGGCAGTGGACGCACTCGCCGCACTGCGGCGAGAACAACGTGACCACGTGATCACCCTCGTTCAGCAGCGTCACGTCGGCTCCGCAGCGCTCGACGACGCCGGCGCCCTCGTGACCGAGAACCGTCGGTGCGTAGCCGGACGGGTCGACTCCGGAAGCCGTGTACATGTCGGTATGGCAGACCCCGCACGCGACCAGCCGCACGAGCACCTCACCGGGGCCGGGCTCCGCCAGCTCGACCTCCTGCACGACCAGCGGCTTGGCGAACTGCTCGAGCACCGCCGCGCGGATCTTCATGCCTCAGGCCGCCGTCCGCGATAGCAGCAGCTCCTCGCCCAAGAGCGTCTGGCTGGTGGCTCGCACGATCTCGACATCCGCGAGCTCCCCCGGAGCGGCCAGGCCGCCGAAGTTCACGACCTTGTTGTGGCGGGTGCGCCCACGCTGGCGGTCTGGATCGGTGCGTGAGCTCCCTTCTACGAGCACCTCGAGCGTGCGGCCGACGAAGCGCTGAGCACGCTCGCGTGCACCCTGCTGGACGAGCTCCACTAGACGCTCCATCCGCTCCACCTTGACCGGGTGAGGCACGAGGCCGTCGGCAATCATCGCCGCGTCGGTACCGCGCCGCGGCGAGAAGATGAACGTGAACGCGCTGTCGTAGCCGACCTCGCGCACGACCTCGAGCGTCTCCAGGAAGTCCTCCTCGGTCTCCCCCGGGAACCCGACGATGATGTCCGTCGTCAGCGACACGTCCGGGAGGTGCTCGCGAATCATCGCCACGCGCTCCAGATAGCGCTCGCGGTTGTACGTGCGACGCATCGCCTTCAGGATGCGGCTCGAGCCCGACTGCAGCGGCAAATGGATGTGCTCGCACACGCTCGCCAACTCGGCATGGGCGATGATCACGTCTTCGCGCATGTCCTTTGGATGCGGGCTCGTGTAGCGGATCCGCTCGATGCCGTCGATCTGATCGAGCAGTCCCAGCAGCTCGGCGAAGCTCGTCCGCTCGCTCAGGTCGCGGCCGTAGGAGTTGACGTTCTGCCCGAGCAGCGTTACCTCCTTCACGCCGTCCGCCGCCATCGCCCGGACCTCCGCCACCAGCTCCTGCGCTTGCCGGCTCACCTCACGCCCACGGGTCGATGGGACGATGCAGTAGGAGCACGCGCAGTTGCAACCCACGCTGATCTGCAGCCAGCCCTGGAACGAGCGCTCGCGTCGCGCCGGAAGGTGTCCTGTGAAGCCCTCGAACTCGAAGTAGCCCTGCGCGGTCAGCGAGTCGCTGGTCAGGAACTCCGCGAGCCGGTGCACCTGGCCGGGACCGAACGCCACGTCGACGAACGGGAAGCGCTCGAACACCTCGTCCTTCAGTGACTGCGCCCAGCAGCCCCCCACCCCGATAACCCGCTCAGGAGCTTCGCGCTTCAGGCGCTTGGCCTCACCGAGATGCGAGATGAAGCGCCGGTCAGCCGTCTCGCGGATCGAGCACGTGTTGAACAGGATCAGATCCGCTTCGCAGCGCTCGGGCGCCTCGTCGTAGCCCAGCGACTCGAGCATCCCCTTCATCCGCTCGGAGTCGTGCTCGTTCATCTGGCAACCAAACGTCGTCAGGTGGTAACGCTTCATGGCGACAGGGTATCCGGCGGGACTGCGCGCCGTGCCCGGCGATACCGCCCTGGAACTACGCGGCGACAGCTACGCCCGCGGGGACGTAATGCTCGAAGGTCAGGTCGGTAGGCGTCGGGAGACCCTGCTCTTCGGCGGCACAGGCCAGCGCAAATCGGGCAGCCGCCTCGGCATTGGCAGGGTCGTATGCCTCCGCCCCCCCGGTCAATCCAGGCACCTCCGGCGAGTCAAAGCTCCAGCCAAAGCCAGGCGCGTGATGGTGCAGGATGCGGATCGTGTCCATGATCGCTCCTCAGAGTAGACGCAGCGCTTCGTCTTCCGCAAGCCCTGCGTGATTGACGAGTACACGTCGCACCTCACCCGGTGCGAGCGTCCGTCCGTCGTGGAACGCCCACGTGAGGGTCGGGCGTCCATCGGACTGAAGTCGGCGATGTGACCCCGCCTGACGCGTGATCCTGTAATTCAACGGGTCCGAGGTCAGGATTCGCAAGAGACGTCTCGCCTTCAGAGACGGAAACGGAGCCATCTGAGCACCGTACGTACCGCTTGGGACGAAATGCTCGCAGCGATGAGCGGCGCGCTACGCCGCGGCCACTGCCGGTTCGCTGGCTATCGGCGGCTGGGCGTCCTTGTCGCGGTCGATCGGCGTCACGAGGTCCTTGCCTAGGCCCAGCGCCGCGTAGATCTTGTTTTCGATCTCTTTCGCCACCACCGGGTTCTCGTCGAGATGCGCCTTGGCGTTGCCGCGACCCTGGCCGAGGCGATCGCTGCCGTATGAGAAGAACGAGCCGGACTTCGAGACGATGTTGTGCTCGAGACCCAGGTCGATCAGGCAGCCAGAGGTCGAGATGCCCTTGCCGAACTCGATATCGAACTCGGCTTGGCGGAACGGCGCGGCGACCTTGTTCTTGACTACCTTCACGCGCACCCGGTTGCCGACCGCCTCGGTGCCGTCCTTGAGCGTCTCGATGCGGCGGATGTCCAGGCGCTGAGAGGCATAGAACTTCAGCGCACGACCCCCCGGCTGGGTCTCGGGCGAGCCGAACATCACGCCGACCTTTTCGCGGATCTGGTTGGTGAGGATGCACAGAGTCTGGGTGCGGTTCAGGTTGCCCGCGAGCTTGCGCATCGCCTGGGACATCATTCGCGCCTGCGCCCCGACCGTCTGGTCGCCCATCTGGCCCTCGAGCTCCACGCGCGGGGTCAGCGCCGCGACCGAATCGATCGCCACGACGTCCACGGCGCCCGAGCGTACGAGCATGTCGGCGATCTCGAGTGCCTGCTCGCCATAGTCGGGCTGCGATACGAGCAGCTCGTCGATGTCGACCCCGATCGTCTTCGCGTACAGAGGATCCATCGCGTGCTCGGCGTCGATGAACGCGCACACGCCGCCGAGCTTCTGCGCCTCGGCCAGCACGTGGTAGATCAGCGTCGTCTTACCCGAGGACTCCGGGCCGAACACCTCGACGATGCGCCCCCGCGGCACGCCGCCAATCCCGAGCGCGAGGTCGAGCGCGAGCGCTCCGGTGGGAATCGCGTCGCAGCGCACCTGGGCGCCCTCGTCCCCCATCCGCATGACCGTGCCCTTGCCGAACTCGCGCTCGATCTGCGTGAGCGCACCCTGAAGGGCGGCGTCGCGCGCCTTTGCGGCCTTCTCGTGGTCGGTCACGGGCATGGTCTGACTCCTCCGGTTCGAGTTGGAGTCAGCAAGCTAGACGGCGCTGCGGACGGAACAACTGTTCGCATCGGTGTGCCGGCCGACGGCGCAGCCGCTGCAGGCCGCGATCGCCCGTCCTTTGTCCATGGGCGCCCAGATCGGCTCGTGGCCGGGGATTCCGCCGACGATAGATCGGCAAACGCCTCACCAAGCTCTCCCTCCTTTGAGCTCTCCCTCCTTTGCACACCCAGCCACCCACACGACGCCTCACCTCAGCCATCGCGCTGGCCTTCGCGCTCGCCGCCACTCTCGTGCTGCCGTCCCAGACGATCGCCCGATCGCAGATGGCCGGCAACAGGCGCACATCCGCCTGCTCCTCCACCACCCGCTCCAGGACCGCGAGCGTCGTGCACGCGTGCATCCCGTCCTCGCACAAGCACAAGAGCGCCGCCCATCACTCATCCAAGGCTCACGCCAAGCACGCTCACGCCAAGAAGGGCTCGCATGCAAAAGCTCCCAGAGGGCTGGTCATGCCTCCCGCGAGCTGCGAAGACGGCAGCGCGCCGGTGCGGGGCTCCGACAGTTCCTTCACCTGCCAGGACGGCTCGGCGCCGGAATGCGAAGACGGCTCGACCCCGACCCGTTCGCGGGCAGGTAGAAGCCTCCTGTGTCCCGCCTCCCTTGCAGGCAGCCCGGAAGCGGGCGAAGCCGAATGCGAAGAAGGCGCGGGCTCGAGTTGCGACACCGAACCGATCTCTGGCGCAGGCGAACACGAATGCCAGGCCTCCCCGGGCGGCGGCTCGAGCTTCGTCTGCGAAGACGAAGGCTGAGAACGGCCGAGGCTCAACGTCCGGCAGACTCCAGCTCGCGGCTTGCCAGCGTCTGGTAGGAAGCGCCCTCGGGCGAGAGCCACGAGCGGTACAGCACGATCGCCTCCGGTGCAAAGCTAATCCGCGGCGTCGCCGGCAGCAGACGCTCGCGCCCGGCGCGATCGAAGATCAGCCGGCCTGGACCCCCTCTGGCCCCGCGCGTGCGCGCGACTGTGATGTGCGCCCGGAACCGACCGCGCGGTGCCTCCCATCCGCTGAGCGCCGACAACGACCTGCTGACCCGCTCGTGCATCCCGGTGAGCGCCCCGTCACGGTCATGCACCTCGACCGCCAGCGCGCGCGGGCGCCGTGGAGGCAGCCACAGCGGAGCGCCCAGCGAGAGCGCGCAGGCATGCTCGGCGCACGAGCGCACGCCCGCGGACAGCGCGTCGATCTCCGCGACCGGACGGCTCCCCAGGAAGCACAGCGTCAGGTGCAGCGACGATGCGTCCAGCAGCCGCAGGGCCGAGCGAGAAGCCCCACTCGCACGCGAACCGACCGCGACCCCACGCGCCCACTCGGCCAGCTCCTCACGCACGCCCACAGGTGGGTCGACCGCGACGAACAGCCTCGCTGTGGCACCGCCGGACATCGCCGCACGCGATGCTAGCGCTGGTCTTGCCGTCGGAGCGCCCGCCCCGCGGTGCTCAGGGGTCTTCCAGCGCCCGCCGGATCAGATGCATCGCGACGGTACTCGCACGATCGCGCACGTCAGCCCTGCCGCCGGGGAGGTTGACCGAGCGCGTAACGGTCTCGGCCCCCTCGACGGCGACGCCCAGCCACACGAGCCCGACGGGCTTCCCCTCAGTGTCCCCACCGGGACCGGCGACGCCGGTGATGCCGACGCCGACCTCCGCGCCCAGGCGAGCACGGGCCCCGTCGGCGAGCGCGCGGGCGACCTCCTCCGAGACCGCTCCGTGCGCTTCGATCAGCTCGCGCTCGACGCCGACCTGGGCGACCTTGACGTCGTTGGAGTACGCGACGATCCCGCCGCTGAAGTAGTCCGAGGAGCCGGGCAGCTCGGTCAAGCGCGCCGCGAGCAGACCGCCGCTGCAGGACTCGGCGGTCGCGATCGTCCTCGCGGGGCTCGTGCCGTCGCCGCGCAGCAGCGCCGCGACCTGTTCGTCGACCGTGCTGCCATCCGGCGAGAACAGCGTCTCGGCGTGACGAGCGCTCACGACCCGTAGCAGCGCGTCATACGCATCCTGGGCGTTGGGCTCGTAGCGCGTCACGACCTCCACCTCGCCCCGTTTCAGGCACGTCGTAACCTCGAGCCGCTCGAGCTCGACGCCCTCCCGCTCGGCGATCCGCAGCGTCTCGGCGATCTCGGACTCGGGGATCCCGAACAGCCGGAGCGTGTGCTGCACGTAAACCGTCGCGTTCGCGAGCGCCGCTTTCAGCACGTCTGTCTCGAGCGCCTGCGCCCACATCGGCTGCAGCTCGCGCGGCGGGCCGGGCAGGACCACGACCGTCGGCCGGTGGCCCTGTGCGGAGCCGGCGTGCGCCGGTGAGACCACGAGTCCGGGAGCCGTCCCGACCGGCTGGAGCACGGCCGCGCCGCGGGGGATCGTCGCCTGCTTGCGGTTGGCCTCGGCGATCGCCTCCGGGTCGATGTTTGGCCAGCGCGCGAGCAGCGGACGGACGATCTCCGCGATTCGCCCGGCGAGCTGCTCGTCGAGCACCATCTCGCGCCCCTGGAAGCCGCCGACGACCTCGGCCGTCAGATCGTCGGCCGTCGGACCGAGACCGCCGCTGGTGAGGATCACGTCGAGCCCTTGCTCGCCCATGAAGCTCAGCGCCGCGAGCATGTCCTGCGGGCGGTCGCCGACGATCGTGGTGTAGGCGAGATCGACGCCGAGCTCGCGCAGGCGCTCGGCCAACCACGGCCCGTTGCGATCACTGACCCGACCGGTCAGCACCTCGGTGCCGGTCACGACGATTCCGGCGCGCGCCGGGCGATCCGCGGTGGCCGACGAGCTCACGTGCAGGACGGCAGACGGCCGGCCGGCAGCACCTGGCGACCGTTGGCCTTCGTCAACGAGTAGCCGATCGGCTGGCTCGAGGGCGCAACGGCCCGCGCCCTGCCGTCCACGAACATCGTCACCGAGCTGTTCCCGAGTCTGATCTCAAAGCGCCTGGAATGGTACGTCGGTGTGCTCTTTCCTGGCTGCAGCTCGAGTCCGGGGATCAGCTTGCGCCCGTTGGCGTCGATCAGGCACACGTACACGACGGCCTTCGGCGTCAGCGACAGCGCGACGATCTGGGAGGGCGCCACGCGCCGGTGGGTGGTGCTGGCGCCAGTGGCGTGTTTGGCGCCGTGGGCGCCGGCGTGCGTCGAGGCTACGGAGGAAGTGGCGCCCGAGTTCTTGGAAGAGCCGCCACCGGCAATCAGCAGCGCGATCAGGGCCACGATCACCACGCCGATCGCGCTCACGGCGATCACGTAGCCGCGCGAGGGGCCGGAGCCCGACGCGCGTGTGCGTCGACTCTGGGGCGTCGAGACGATCGGCTCGAGCATCGCATCGCTCGGACGCTCATGGTGCAGGCGATACTCCTCCACGAGGGCCTTGCCGTCGAGGTCGAGCGCGTCGGCGTAGGTGCGCAGGAAGCTCTTGACGAACGTCGGCCCCGGGAGCAGGCCCCACTCTTCGTTCTCCAGCGCGCGCAGGTACTTTGCGCGGATCTTGGTCTTGGCCTCGATCTCGGACACGTCGATACGCTCGCGCATTCGCGCCTCGCGCAGCATTGCTCCGATTTCGGGCATCAGGCCAAGAGGCTAGTCGCTGATCGCCGTTACGGACTTGTCGGACGAGGAGGCCAGCCCGGACGAAGCCGGTAGACGCTCGCTTTTTGCTCGCACCCCCGTTTCGTCCAGCACCCGCGGCAGGTCGGCCTCGGAGATCAACACCTGCCTCGGCTTGGAGCCCTCGTAGCCGGAGATCACGCCCCGCCGCTCGAGCATGTCGATCATCCGCCCGGCTCGTGTGTAGCCGAGGCGCAGGCGGCGCTGGAGCATCGACGTCGAGGCGGTCTGCATCTCTGCCACGAGCGTGATCGCATCGGTGAGCAGCGGATCCTCGTCCGGATCGAACTCGTCGGGCGCTCGATCGGAACCCTCCCCCCCCTCGGGCTCCACCTGCTCGAGCAGCTCCTCGCGCAGCTCCGGCTCGCCCTGGCGACGCCACATGTCGGTCAGCTTGGCGATCTGTGCCTCGTCGATGTATGCGCCCTGGATGCGCTGCAGGCGCGAGCTGCCGACCGGGCTGAACAGCATGTCACCCGCGCCGAGCAGCGACTCGGCGCCGTTCTGATCGAGGATCACGCGCGAGTCAGTCTGCGAGGAGACCGCGAACGCGATCCGCGAGGGCACGTTGGCCTTGATCATCCCGGTGATCACGTCCACGCGCGGGCTCTGCGTTGCCAGCACGAGGTGTATCCCCACGGCGCGCGCCTTCTGCGCCAGGCGGATGATCGAGTCCTCCACGTCCGCCGGCGCGACCATCATCAGGTCCGCGAGCTCGTCGATCACGCACAGGATGTACGGCAGCGGTGTTTCTCCGCGCTTGTCGCGCGCCTTGTTCAGCTCGACCAGACTGCGCGTGCGCGCGAGCGACATGATCCCGTAACGCTGCTCCATCTCCTTGACGAGGTTCTGCAGTGCGTTGGCCGCCATCCGTGGGCTGGTGATCACCGGCGTGAGCAGGTGCGGGATCGACTCGTAGTGGTTGAGCTCGACCTGCTTGGGGTCGACCAGCACGAGCCTCACCTCGTGCGGCGTGGCACGCAGCAGCACGCTCGTCAGCATCGCGTTGATCGCGCCGGACTTCCCGGCGCCGGTCGTGCCGGCGACGAGCAGGTGTGGCATCTTCGCGAGATCCGCGCCGATCGCCTTGCCGGCGACGTCCTTGCCGAGCCACACGGTCAGCGGCGACCAGTCCTTGGGCGGGGCCTGGAAGATGTCGCCGAGCTTGACGATCCGCCTGTGCGCGTTGGGCACCTCCACCCCGACGGCCTGCTTGCCGGGGATCGGCGCGAGGATGCGAATGTCGGTCGCCGCGAGCGCGTAAGCGAGGTCGTCCTTCAGCTGGGCGACCTTGGCGACCTTCGTGCCGGGGGCGAGCCGCAGCTCGTAGCGCGTGATGTGCGGGCCGGCGACCGTGCCGATGACCTTCGCATCGACGCCGAAGTGTCCGAGCGCCTCGACCAGGCTGGTCGAGATCCGCTCCTGCCCGGCGGTGTCCGGGCGAGTCTGCTCGCTGGTCGAGCGCGTCAGCAGCCTGGCGGCATCGGGGAGCTCCCACACGTAGTCCGGATCGTCGGTCACCGCACCGCGCAGCCTGCCCTGCGGCGTGAGCGTCGCTGGATCGGCGTGGGCTACGCCCGCGATCTGCTCGTCCTCGCTGTCGAGCGTCTCGCGGTCGCGCTCGGGCTCGTGCGCATCCGGCTGCTCAAACTCCAGCTGATTATCGTCGTCGTCGGCGAGCAGCTCGGCGGCCTCGTCCAGCTGCTCGGCGCTCGGGTTGTGCGCCTGCGCCCAGTCGCGCGCCGGCGCCTCCACATGCGTCGAGCGCACGATCAGCTCATCGGGCGCCGGCTCGGGAGGATCGATCGCCGCGACGTTCTCGTCGTCGTGTCGCTGCTCGTGGCCGCTCGCTCGATGATCCTCGTGCCCTGGCGCTCGGCCCTCGCCGAGGCCGCGCACGATGCGGCTCGTATCGAGCAGACTGTTGCCAGTGGCGCGCAGCACGCCCGCGAGCGATGCCCCGGTGATCAGGATCAGGCCGGTGAGCAGTAGGAACACCACGAGGATGTCCACACCGACCCCTTGGAACAGCCGGTGGGCGAGCTGGTAGAGCGCTTCGCCGGCAACGCCGCCGTGCGACTGCAGGTGCTCTGAGCTCCACGCGCCGCTGCCTCCCGCCGGATGAGAGCTGAGACCCAGGACGCCGGCGGCGAGTGCCAGCGTAACGGCGGCGAACAGACAGATCGCGCCTGCGCGCAGCGGGCGCATCGCCGGCAGTATCGGGCGCAGCAGCAGAGCGCCGCCGCCCAGCACAAGCGCGATCGGTGCGAGCACACGGGCGCGCCCAAGCGTCCATCCGAGCGCCACCGCCAGACCGTGCCCTGCCCTCCCGCCCGGCGACGGCGAGCCTTCGGCTCCGTACAGCACGAAGCCCATGAAGATGCCGGTGGCGAGCAGGGCCAGGCCGAGGATGTCCCGCTGGCGCTGGTTGAGGACCGGCAGTTGCCCCAGCGCGCCGCCGAGCAACGACAGCGGCCGTCGGCCGCCACGGCCTGCACGTCGCCGCGAGCGTGAACGCGCCGGCGCTCGCCGGCTCGCCGATGAAGAGCGGGGAGAGGCGCGCTTGCGTGTGCCCTTGGGGGTGCGTGTAGGTGCCATCCCGCGCAACTTCGACGCCAGGCGCCGCGAACCTGCCTCTGGGCCTTACCATCGCTTTACTCGCTGCGTTTAGATAAAGACCATGAACGACTTCTCCCGCGCGCCACGCATCCTTGTCGTCGAGGACGATGAGGACATCGCCCAAGCCCTGCAGCGCTCGCTGCGGATGGAGGGCTATGAGGTGCGGACCGCCGGCGACGGGCGCACCGCGCTCGAGCAGGGCCGCGTGTTCGCGCCCGATCTCGTGATCCTCGACCTCGGCCTGCCGGAGCTGGACGGCGTCGAGGTAGCGCGCGAGCTGCGCGCCGACGACGACGTGCCGATCCTGATCCTGACCGCGCGCGACGCGCTCGAGTCTCGCGTCGAGGGACTGGACGCCGGTGCCGATGACTACCTGGTCAAGCCGTTTGAGCGCCAGGAGCTGCTCGCGCGCCTGCGCGCACTGCTGCGGCGGCGCCCCCCGCGAGGCTCTGCGCCACTGCGTGTCGGGGACCTGTCGCTGAACGCCGACACGCACGAGGTGGTTCGCGGCGAACGGACGATCGAGCTGACCCAACGCGAGTTCGAGCTGCTCGAGTACCTGATGCGCAACGAGCGCATCGTGATCTCGCGACAGCGGCTGCTCGACGAGGTGTGGGGCTATGACCCGTTCTCGACGACGAACACGATCGAGGTGTTTGTCTCGAACCTCCGTCGCAAGCTGGAGGCCGAGGGTGAGCCCCGACTCCTGCATACGATCAGGGGAGCCGGCTACGTCCTTCGCGCCTAGGCTTCCCTCACCCGTGCGGCGCGCCAGCGAGCGCGTCTCCACCAGCTTCGACCGGCTGCCGATCCGCGTGCGCCTGGCCGGTGTCTCGGCCCTGTTGACGTTCGTGATTCTCTGCGCTTTCGCGCTCGCGATCGGCTCGCTGACGGTCGAGCGCATACGCGCCGATTTCAACCGCCAGGTCCTCGATACCGCCGAACAGCTTCCGTCGCAGCTGCGGATCAGCGTCAACCCGTTGAGGATCAGCACCCCGCTGGAGGATTTCGCGTCGAAGGCCGACCACGCCGAGATCAGGATTCTCTCGCTCGGCGGGACTGTGATCGCGAAGGAACCCAACGGTGCGCCTTCGCTCGGCCAGCCACAGGAAAAGCCGAGGACGACCCATGGCTACCGCGTGCTGACGCGCGAAACTGTGGTCAGCGACGCACTCGGTCAACCAATCGGACGGGTGCTCGTACAGTACGGCCGGCAGGTGGCAGCAACGGAGGCGACCGTCAAGCGCGTCGAGCTGTTCCTCGTGCTCGGGGTACTCGCCGGCAGCCTGCTGGCGCTAGGTGCGGGGATGGCAATCGCGCGCCGGGCGATGGCACCGATCGCGACGTTGACCTCGACGGCCGCCGAGATCGCCCGCACCCGAGATCCCTCCCGCGGGGTGCCCCAACAGCTGGCGGATGACGAGGTCGCCGAGCTCGCGCGCACCTTGGAGGGCATGCTCCGAGAGCTGGATGCGGCACGCTCGGAGACCGAGTCCGCGCTCGCCCGTCAACGCCAGTTCGTGGCCGATGCCTCGCACGAGTTGCGCACACCGCTGACGAGCGTGCTCGCGAATCTCGAGCTGCTCGCCGAGCGATCGGAGATCGGCCAGCTGTCCGGCGACCTGGGCGAGGCGGCGCGCTCGGCGCTGCGCTCCTCGCAGCGCATGCGGCGCTTGGTCGCCGACCTGCTGCTGCTCGCGCGCAGCGACGCCGCGCGCGTGGTCGCGCGCGAGCCCTGCGACCTCGGTCAGATCGTGGTCGAGGCGGCCGCCGAGCTCGGGCCGGTCAGCGCTGCGCACGAGATCTCCCTGGACATCCACCCGGCGACGGTCATGGGGGCGCGTGATGAGCTGCATCGACTGACGATCAACCTGCTGGAGAACGCGCTGCGTCACACGCCACCGGGGACCGCGATCCATGTCTCCACCGCCACGAGCGCCGACGGGAGCGCACGGCTTGTCGTCGAGGACGACGGCCCGGGCGTACCGGCGGCGCTCGCGCCGTCGTTGTTCGAGCGCTTTGTGCGGGGCGAGGGCGATCGTGGCGGCTCCTTCGGGCTGGGTCTGGCGATCGTCCAGGCGGTGGCCGTGTCTCACGGAGGCGGCGTCACGCTCGAGCGATCGACGATCGGCGCTCCCGGCGATCCGACCGGGGCGCGCTTCGTGGTCGCACTGCCAGCTTGCTCAGACCTCGACGACGACCGGGAGCACCATCGGGCGTCGCTTGAGACGGTCATAGACTAGCTTCGCCAGGTCGTCGTGCAGCGCCTGCTGGAGCAGGTCGACCTCGCGGATTTCCTCGCGAGCGGCGCGGCGCAGCGAGCTCTCGACGGTGTCGCGGATCTCCTCCATCAGCTCTCCGGCCTGGTCGAGGAAGGGAACCCCGCGGAAGATCACCTCGGGGTCGGCGACCGAACTCCCGTCCTGCTCGGCGATCGTCACGACGATGATGAAGATGCCGTCGGCCGACAGCATCCGACGGTCGCGCAGCGCGACATCAGCCATGTCGCCGATCTCTACGCCGTCGACGAAGATCATCCCGGCCTGCTCGCGCGAGCCGAAGCTCGCGCCGCGCTCGTCGATGTCGAGCGGCAGCCCGTTGTCGCCCTGGAAGATGTCCCCCGGCGGCACTCCGACCGCCTCCGCGAGCTGGGCGTGCAGCCGCAGCCGCTTGAAGTCACCGTGGAACGGCATCACGTAGCGCGGCTTGACGAGGTTCAGCATCAGCTTGATCTCCTCCGCGTAGCCGTGACCGGATGCGTGAACCGGCGCCTCGCGTGGGGTGATGACGTCGCAGCCGACGTGGTATAGGCGATCGATCGTCTCATTGACGGCACGCTCGTTGCCTGGAACCGGGGTGGCCGAGAAGACGACCGTGTCGCCGCTCTTGAGCTCCACCTGCGGATGGTCGCGGTAGGCCATCCGGCGTAGCGCCGACAGCGGCTCGCCCTGCGAGCCGGTCGAGATGATCACGACCCGCTCGTCGGGGAAGTCGCCGATCTCGCGCGGGCCGAGCAGCATGCCGTCGGGGATCTCGATGTGACCGAGCGTACGGCCGATGCCGACGTTCTTGCGCATCGAGCGGCCGACCAGTGCGACCTTGCGATCGAGCGCGTACGCAGCGTCCACCACCTGCTGCACGCGGTGGATGTTGGAGGCGAAGCTGGTGACGATGATCCGCCCGTCGCAGCGGGCGAACACCTCCTCCAGGTGCGGTCCGACCCCCGACTCCGACGGTGAGAAGCCCTCGCGGTCGACGTTCGTCGAGTCTCCGCACAGCAGCAGGACACCCTCCCGACCGAGCTCCGCCAGGCGCGAGACGTCCGCCGGCGGCCCGTCGACGGGCGTCTGGTCGAACTTGTAGTCGCCCGTTATCAGCACCGTGCCGAGATCCGTTCCCAGCGCGACGGCGCTGGAATCGGGGATCGAGTGGGTCATGTGCACGAGCTCGAGCGAGAACGGGCCGAGCTCGAGCGTCTCCCCCGGGTCGATCTCGTTGAGCTCGACGTCGCGCAGCTTGTGCTCGTCGAGCTTGGAGCGTGCCATCGCGACCGTCAGCGCCCCCCCATACACCGGCGGCAGGCCGTGGCCGCTGAGCTCGCGCAGCACCCAAGGCAGCGCGCCGAGATGGTCCTCGTGGCCGTGCGTGACGACGATCGCCTCGATGTCCCGGGCGCGCTCGCGCAGGTAGGAGAAGTCGGGGAGGACGAGATCGATCCCGACCATCTCCGGGGTCGGGAAGCGCAGACCGACGTCGACGACGATGATCCGGCCGTCCTGCTCGACGACCGTCATGTTCTTGCCTATCTCTCCCAGCCCGCCGAGGGGCAGGACGCGCAGCTTTGAGCTCACGCGTGGGTTCGGGCGGCTGGGGTCGACATCAGACCGTGGCGTTCGAGCGTCTCGCGCACCGCGGCAGTCTCCTGCTCGGTGGCCTCGACGAGCGGCAGGCGCAGGCCGCCGACGTTGTGGCCGAGCAGGTTCAGCGCGGCCTTCGTGCACGTCGGGTTCGACGTCAGGAAAAGCGCCTTGTACACGTCCTGCAGCGACGCGTCGATCTCCGCACGATGCTCTGGCTCGTCGACCATGCGGCGCATCTCCCTGCCGACGAGGTGGCTGGCGACCAGGATGCCGCCGGCCCCGCCGATGTCGAGCGTCCGCGCGAGTGAGCCGTCATCGCCGGCGTATACGTCGAGGCCGTCGATCAGCTGCAGCTGATCGGCATTGGCCTGCTTGACGCCCTCGATGTGCTCGATCTGCGCGAGTTCGGCGAGCAGCTCAGGCCCGATGTTCGTGCCGGTGCGGCTGGGGATGTTGTAGAGCAGGATCGGCTTGTCGGTCGCCGCGGCGACCGCCTCGTAGTGGCGCTTGAGGCCGAGCGAGCTCGGCCTGTTGTAGTAAGGCGTGACGGAGATCAGCGCGTCGGGACCCAGCTCGGTGGCCCGTTCGGTCAGGTGGACGGCTTGGCGGGTGTCGTTGGTGCCGACGCCCGCGACGATCGCCTTGCCGGCGGGACGCTCGGCGAGCGCCAGCTCGATCAGCCCGAGCTGCTCCTCCTCGGTCAGCGTGGACGCCTCGCCGGTCGTGGCCGCGACCACGAAGCCGTCCGATCCGTTCTCCGCGAGGTGGCGCATCAGCGCCACAAACGACTCCTCGTTGACCGTCCCGTCCGGCTCGAAGGGGGTGACGATCGCCGTCAGTATGGCTCCCAGGCCGCTCATCGGCTGCAGTATCTCACGCGCGTAGACATCAGAAGAGCAGATTCTCGAGCCCGACCAGCGGAGAGCGCTCGAGCGACCCCACGCGGCGAACCGCCAGCAGCACCCCCGGCATGAACGACTCACGGCTGATCGTGTCGTGGCGGATGCTGAGCGTCTGTCCGACGTCGCCGAGGATCACCTCTTGGTGCGCGACCAGCCCGGGCAGCCGCACCGAGTGGATCGGCGGCGGCGGCCCGCCGCTCGCGGCGGCCATCAGCTCGGCGGTGCGCGCGGCGGTGCCGCTGGGCGCGTCGAGCTTGGCGTCGTGGTGGAGCTCGACGATCTCGGCCTTCTGCATGTGGCGGGCAGCCTCAACAGCGAAGCGCGTCATCAGCACGGCGCCGATCGCGAAGTTCGGTGCGATCAGCACGTTGGCCTGGGGCCGTCCGTCCGCCGGACGTGCCTGCTTCAGCGGCTCCATGTCGAAGCCGGTCGTGCCGATGACCACGTGAACTCCGGCGCGCACGGCCTGCAGTGCGTTCTCGAGCGCTGTGTCCGGTCGGGTGAAGTCCACCACGACCTGCGCGTCCGGCAGGACGTCCGCCAGCTGCGTCTCGAGCAGCGGGTCGGCGCGTCCGACCAACTCCATGTCCTCGGCGCTTTCAACCGCCTCGCAGACCGTCTGCCCCATGCGTCCGGCCGCTCCGGCCACCGCCACCCTGATCACGACGTGAGCTCCGTGAGCTCAGCGGGTGCTTCGAGCGGCATGATCGCCGTCGTGAACTCCGCCTCCTGTGGACCGACGCCGGCCGCGGACAACCCGCCGGGCTTGAACAACTCCCCGGCCAGCGCGCGCAGCTGATCGATCTCTACGGAGTCGATCCGCTCGATCATCTCGTCAACCGACAGGATCGGCAGCTCGTTCAGCACGGAGGCACCCAGACGGCTCATGCGCGCTCCGGTCGACTCCATTCCCAGCACGACCCGGCCCTTCAGGTTCTCGCGCGAGCGGATCAGCTCCTGCTCGCTGGCCGGATCCTCGACGCAGCGCTCGAGCTCCGCCGCGACGACCGCCAGTGCCTCCCTGAGGTTGTCCGGGCGCGTGCCCACGTACAGCCCGACCTCGCCGGTGTGCGCGTAGAGGTTGGAGAAGCAGAACACCGAGTAGGCCAGCCCGCGGCGCTCGCGCACCTCCTGGAACAGCCGTGAGGAGGACGTTCCGCCGAGTATGCCTTCGAGCACTCGCAGGGCGAAGCGGCGCTCGTCGTCGCGGGCGATTCCCGCGCCGCCGACGCACACGTGGTACTGCTCGGTGTCTTTCTCCAGAAAGAGCGCCCGCCGCTGGAAGTCAGGTGCGATGGCCGCGGCTGCCGCCGGATCAATCGCCTGGTCAGTCCCCAGCGCGTGACCGTTCGCGGCCGCTGGCCGCGTCTGCGCGGCTGCCGCCGTCTCAGAGCCCGACTGCCGGCCCGCGCCCGGCGAGTGCTGCTCGGCCATCTGCACGAGCTGCTCGTGGTCGATCGATCCGGCGGCCGCGATCACGATGCTGCCCGGGAGGTAGCGCTGCGTATGGAACTCCGCCAGCTGCTCGCGCGTGACTCCGCCGACGACCTCGGCCGTGCCGATCACCGCGCGGCCGAGTGGATGGGAGCCGAAGATCGCCTTGCCGAGCACGTCGAACACGCGGTCCTGGGGGTCGTCTTCGTACATCGCGATCTCCTCGAGCACGACCTCGCGCTCGGCCTCCAGCTCGCCGAAGCGGGGATGCCAGATCATGTCGCTCATCACCTCGAATGCGCGATCGAGATGCCGATCGAGCACACGCGTGTACAGCGAGGTCGCTTCCTTGTCGGTCCCGGCGTTGATCTCGGCGCCCATCGCGTCGAAGATCTGGTCGATCTCCTCCGAGCCGAAGCGCTCGGTGCCGCGAAACAGCATGTGCTCGAGCAGGTGCGAGATCCCCGCCTGGCCGTCGTGCTCGGCGACCGACCCGGTGGCGATCCAGTAGCCGAGCGCCACCGAGCGCACGCCAGGCACGCGCTCGGTGACCACTCTCACGCCCGAGTCGAGCGTGGTTATCCGGTGCTCGTTGGTCAACGGCCGAGACCGCGGTCAGTCACGACCGTGGCGTGGACGGCCCGAGCCGCGCTCGCCGTCGCGACGAGGTCCGCGGTCGCGGTCGCGGCCGTTGCGCCCGCCGCCGTCGCGCGGGCCGCGGCTGCCGCCGCCGCCACCGCCACCGCCACCGGTGCCGACGCCGGCCAGTTCCTCGACCGACTTGCCGGCGATGTCCGGGTCATCAGCCAGACGTAGGCCGATGCGTCCGCGCTCGCGGTCGACCTCGACCACGCGCACGTTGATCTCATCGCCCTTGTTGAGCACGTCCTCGACGGTCTCGACGCGCTGTCCGGGCGAGACGTTGGAGATGTGCAGCAGGCCGTCGGTGCCCTTTGCCAGCTCGACGAACGCGCCGAAAGTGGTCGTCTTGACGACCTTGCCGAGGTACTCGTCGCCGACCTCGACCTCCTTCATCATCATCCGCACGCGCTCGACGAGCGCGTCGCCGAGCTCGCCGTTGGCCGAGTAGATCAGCACCTGGCCGTCGTCGTTGACGTCGATCTGCGATTCGAACTCGTCGGCCAGCCCGCGGATCGTTTCGCCGCCCTTGCCGATCAGCAGGCCGATCTGCGACGGGTCGATCTGGATCGTCTGGATCCTTGGCGCGAATTGGCTGAGCTGCTCGCGCGGCGTCTTGATCGTGTCGGCCATCTTGGCGAGGATGAACGTGCGCGCCTCTTTGGCCTGGGCGAGCGCGTCGCGCAGGATGTCGAACGTGACGCCCGTGATCTTGATGTCCATCTGCAGCGCGGTGATGCCGCGTTCGGTGCCGGCGACCTTGAAGTCCATGTCACCGAGGTGGTCCTCGACGCCGGCGATGTCGGTCAGGACGATGTAGTCATCGCCCTCCTTGATCAGGCCCATCGCGATACCGGCGACCGGGCGCTTGATCGGCACCCCGGCGTCCATCAGCGACAGCGAGGAGCCGCACACCGAGGCCATCGATGAGGAGCCGTTGGACTCGAGGATGTCCGAGACGACGCGGATCGAGTACGGGAAGTCCTCGATCGACGGCACCATCGGAGCAAGGGCGCGCTCGGCGAGCGCGCCGTGGCCGATGTCGCGGCGCTTGACGCCACCCATGCGGCCGGCCTCCCCGACCGAGAACGGCGGGAAGTTGTAGTGGTGCCAGTAGTACTTTTTCGTCTCCAGCCCGAGCGTGTCGAGGCGCATCTCCTCCTTCAGCGTCCCCATCGCAACGACGCTCAGCGCCTGCGTCTGCCCGCGCGTGAACAGCGCCGAGCCGTGGGTCCTGGGAGTCACGCCGACCTCGATTGAGATGTCGCGGATCTCCGACTCGCCACGACCGTCCGGGCGCTTCTTGTGGACGGCGATCCGCTCGCGGATGATCGACTTCTCGAGCTTGTCGAACGCCAGCTGAACGGCCGCGCGGCGCTGCTTGGCGCTGACGAGCTGTTCCTCTGAGGCTCCCTCGGGCGCCGCCGGCGCGTGCTGGGCGAGGATCGCCTCCTCGACGGCCTTGGTGGCGTCCTGGCGGTCGAGCTTGTCCTCGACCTGCGTGGCGTCCTCGAGCGCCGCACCGTGCGAGGAGCGAATCGCATCGAGCACCGCCTGATCAACGGCGATCGTCTCGAAGACTTTCTTCTCCTTGCCGACCTTCGCGGCCAGCTCGCGCTGCAGCGCGCACAGCTTCTTGATCTCCGCGTGGGCGATGTCGAGCGCGTCGAGGATCTCCGCCTCGGGGATCTCGTTGGCGCCCGCCTCGACCATCAGGATGGCCTCCTCGGTGCCGGCGACGATCAGGTCGAGGTCTGAGGCGTTCTCGGCGTCGGCCAGCAGATCGGGCTCGGCGGGGTTGACGACGAAGTTGCCGTCGATCTTGCCGATGCGCACCGCACCGACGGGCGTCGGCAGCGGGATGTCGGAGATCATCAGCGCCGTCGAGGCGCCGTTCATCGCGAGGATGTCGTACGGGTGGACGTGATCGATCGACAGCGGGATCGCGACGAGCTGGGTGTCATAGCGCCATTCCTTGGGGAACAGCGGGCGGATCGGACGGTCGATCATGCGCGCGGTCAGCGTGCCCTTCTCACCAGGGCGGCCCTCACGCTTGAAGAACGAGCCGGGGATTTTCCCGGAGGCGTACATGCGCTCCTCGACGTCCACCGTCAGCGGGAGGAAGTCGACGTCGCGGAGGCTGCCCGCGACCGCGGTGCACAGCACCATCGTGTCGCCCTGACGGACGACGACTGCGCCGGAGGCCTGCTTGGCCATCCTGCCGGTTTCGAACGAGATCTCGCTGCCGGAGATCTCCACGGAAACCGTGGTAGCGGCGTCACTGCTCATATTCACTGCCTTTCATGTTCCGCCCGTCGGTCGGCGGTCCGTTTCTTTTTTCTCTTTTTCCGAACCGAAGGAGCTTAGCGAAGCGCGGCCGTCACGCCTTCGCGCAGCAGCTCGACGCTCGGCAGCTCGCCGGGCGAGGACGCCTGGAAGCTCCAGCGCACCACTCCGTCCCGGCCGGTGATCACGAGCGCGCGCTCGGCAAAGCCACCCGGATGCAGGACGCCGAACGCCGCGCACGTGGCGCCCTTGGGCTCGAAGTCCGACAGCTGCTCGCTGCTCACGCCGAGCTTCTCCTTGAACGCACTCTGCGCCCACGGCGAGTCGCAGGAGACGCCGTACAGCGCGTCGCCCTGCTGCGGCGAGCTCGCCGGCAAGCTCCTCATACAGCTGCAGCTGGTCGGTGCAGACTGGGCTGAACGCGAACGGGTAGAACACGAGCACTGTCGTGCGATCGCGCAGATCCTGCTCGGTGAAGCCCTCACCGTCGCCGCGGAGAAGCTTGAAGTCCGGCGCGCGACTGCCTGCGGCGAGAACGGTCAAGCGCCCGGGCGCCAAAGGCGGTCGTGGACCAAGCGGAGCGCGGACGCAGGAAGCGTGGCGTGCTCTGCACGCGAGCGACCGAGGACAAAGCTCCGCGCAGTGTCCACGACCGCCTCTACTTTCTGAGGCCGAGCTCTTTGATCAGCGCCCGATACCCCTCGAGGTCGCGGCGCTGCAGGTAGTCGAGGAAGCGGCGCCGTTTGCCGACGAGCATCAGCAGCCCACGGCGGGAATGGTGGTCTTTGCTCTGCGCGCGCAGATGCTCGGTGAGGTGATTGATGCGCTCGGTCAGCAGCGCGATCTGGACCTTGGTGTTACCCATGTCCTGCTCGTCGGAGCCGAACTTCGAGGCGATCTCGCGCTTGCGCTCGCTGGTTATCGCGGTCATGGCCACGGCACGGTAGCAGACGCTCGGCGGCCTCAAAGAGCCCCGGTGATCTCCCGCGTTCGCTGTACGTCGCGGTGCATCTGCTCGATCAGCGCGTGTGGATCCTCGAATCGCCGCTCGCCGCGCAGGCGCTCGATGAACTGCAGCCGCAGCCGGCTGCCGTACAGGTCTGCGTCGAAGTCGAGGATGAACGCCTCGATCAGCTCGCCGCGTCCGGTGACAAACGTCGGCCGCACGCCGATACTGACCGCAGCCGGGCGACCGTCGGCGAGGCACGCGTAAACGCCATGGCCGGGGCACACGAGCGCCTCGTCGGGCACCAGGTTGGCGGTCGGGAAGCCGAGCTCGCGGCCGCGCTGATCGCCGTGCAGCACCTCCCCGGAGAGCTCAAAGCCGGCTCCCAGCAGCTCGTTCGCCTCGGCCAGCTCACCGGCGAGCACCAGCCCGCGGATGTGGCTCGAGGACACGATCTCCCCGTCCACCTCGAGCAGCGGATGCACGACCGTCGTGAAGCGCTCATCAGTGGCGAGCAGCCGTGGATCGCCCTGCGCCTTGTGGCCGAAGCGGAAGTTCTCGCCGATCGAGACCTGCTGTGCGCCGAGCGCGTCGACGAGCACCCCGTCGATGAACTCCGCGGCCGAGCGCGCGGCGAAGTCGCGGTCGAATGGGATCACGATCATCTCCTGCACCCCCAGCGACGCGACCAGCTCGGCCTTGCGATCGAGCGTCGTCAGCAGCTTGGGGGTGTGCTGCGGCGCGACCACGGACACTGGGTGTGGGTCGAAGGTGAGCACGCTGTCGGCGCCGGTGATGACCTCGCGATGACCGACGTGCACGCCGTCGAAGGTGCCGACCGCGACGCGCCGCTGTCTTCCGCGCTCGACGTCGGGCAGGCGAGTGACTTTCACGCCCGCAAGCCTATTTGGACAGCGCACCGAGCGCCTGTTGGAGGGGTATCACCGGCGGGTCGCGCCACGGCTGCCCACGCGGCGGCGGGGCGACCGCGTCGTTCACCTCGAACGGGCCGATCGCGGTGCGCCTGAGTTCCAGGCAGTATGCGTCGCCGAGATCGGCGATCAGCGAGCGCACGTAGGTGCCCGATCCACACTCGATCTCATACGCCGCTCGCGGCAGCCCTCCGGGCGGTGTGTCGTGCTCGCGCCAGCGCTGCTCGAAGCGGTAAACGCTGACGATCCGCTCCGGCATCTCGAAGCTCTCGCCGCGGCGGGCGCGCTTGTAGGCGCGCTCACCCTTGATCTTCACGGCCGAGTGCATCGGCGGGCGCTGGCGTAGCTCCCCCGTCGGCAGCGGCTGCCCCTCGGGCGGCAGGCGCCCCGTGCGCGTGATCTCGCCCTCGGTGTCACCGGTGCTCGACAGGGCGCCGAGCTGCGCCACCGTCTCGTAGCGCTTGGGTAGCTCCATCAGCGAGCTCTGGGCCTTGGTCGCCCTGCCGAGCAGCACGAGCAGCAGCCCGGTTGCAAACGGGTCGAGCGTTCCGGCGTGGCCGGTGCGCACGCCGCCCAGCGAGCGTCGCACGGCGGCCACCACGTCGTGCGAGCTCATGCCCGCCGGCTTGTCGATCAGCAGCACGCCATCCACTTGGGGCGCCGAACCGCCTGCCTCCCCGCCGACTGGCACTCAGGCGAGCGTGGCGGCCGCGTGCCCGTCGGATGTCTGGTGCAGCTGGGCGGCGATCGCCTCGCGCAGGAACGAGGTCAGCTCGTCGGATTCGAGCGTGGTGGAGAACCCGGCCGCGCGACGGTGGCCGCCGCCACCCTGGGCGCGCGCGATGATCGACACGTCGACATCGTCGTCGGTGGCGCGCAGGGAGACTTTGTGCTGACCCTTTCGCGCGCCGCTCGACAGCTCACGCACGAGCACCGCCACCTTGGTTCCTTCGAGCGCCCGCAGCAGGTCGATGATCCCCTCGGAGTAGCTCTCCTCGGCGTCGGCGCGCTCGAAGTCCTCGGCGCTCAGCGCTGCAAGCGTCAGCTCGCCGGAGTCAAAGCGCTGGATCTGTCCAAGCGCGAGGCCGAGCAGCGCGAGCTTGCCGGGCTCGACACCCTCGTACAGCCGGCGGTACACGAGCGGCACGTCGACGCCGGCCTCGATCAGCTCGGCGGCCATCAGATGGGCGCGCGGCCCCGTGTTCTCGTACATGAAGCGACCGGTGTCGGTGATCAGCGCGATATACAGCGCCTCTGCGACGGTCGCCGTCGGGCACACGTCGAGCCCGTGCATCAGATCCCACACGATCTCCGCCGTGCACGAGGCGTCTGGCACGACGTGGTTGAGCGTGCCGAAGCGCGTGTTGTCATGGTGGTGGTCGATGTTCAGCAGGTGCGCGCCGTCGCGCAGCACGCTCGCCGAGTTGCGGTCGATGTTGCCGCAGTCGAGGAACACGACGGTGCGCTGCGCGATGTCCGCCGGCGGCTGCTGGATCAGGCCGTCGAGCGCGAAGAACGCGTACTCGCGCGGCAACGGCAGATCGTGCGGCGAGATGAACATCGCCGAGTCCTTGCCGAGCGTGCCGAGCAGCCCCTGCATCGCGACCAGCGACCCGAGCGCGTCACCGTCGGGGTTCTCGTGCGCGGCCAGCACGAAGCGCTCGTCCTCGCGCAGCCGCGCGAGGACGAGCTCGCGCGTGGCCTGTGTCGGCGGGATCTCGCTCATGTGGCCTCACCCCGTTCGGGGCACTCCGCGATCTCGTCGAGCAGCGTCTCGACCCGCAGCGCCCTGTCGGTGGTGTCGTCGTAGACGAACTCGAGCGTCGGCGTGCGCTTCAGATGCAGCTCCCCGCCGATCCGCCCCTGCAGGAAGCCGTGGGCGCTGCGCAGGCCCTCGAGCGTCGCCTCGCGCTCGTCGGAGAGCGAGGGGCTGCCGTCGGCGCCGAGGACGCTCACGTACACGCGCGCATGGCGAAGGTCTGTGCTGGTCCTGACATCGGTCACGGTTACGAATCCCACACGAGGGTCCTTGATATTGCCCGCCACGGCATCGCCGATCACTTGGCGAATAGCCTCGTCGACCCTCCGCATACGTGCTGTGGTCATCCTACCCTTCCAGTTCCTCGCCGCAGCTCAGGTCCCTGCCCGAACGCGCGGTCAGGATGAGAGCTCGCGCTCGAGCAGCCGCGTCTCGTAGGTCTCGAGCACGTCGCCCTCGTGCAGGTCCTGGAAGTTCGTCAGCACGATCCCGCACTCGAATCCGGCGGCAACCTCGCGTACGTCCTCGCTGAAGCGGCGCAGGCTGTCGACGGTCGTGTCGTAGATGACCGTCCCCTCGCGTACGACGCGCACGCGAGATCCGCGTGTGACCTTGCCCTCGGTGACGAACGAGCCGGCGATCGTGCCGATTCGCGACGCTTTGAACAGCTGGCGCACCTCGGCCTGTCCGAGCGGCGTCTCGACCTCGGCCGGCTCGAGCATTCCCTGCATCGCCGCGCGCAGCTCCTCGATCGCGCGGTAGATGACCGCATAGGAGCGGATCTCGACGCCCTCGCGGTCGGCGATCTGCCGCGCGTCCCCGACTGGGCGGACGTTGAATGCGAGGATCACGCCCTCCGAGGCAGACGCGAGCATCACGTCGGACTCGTTGATCCCACCGACGCCGCGGTGAATGATGTTGACCTTGACCTCCTGCTGGGGCAGCTTGGCGATCTCGTCCTCGATCGCCTCGAGCGACCCGGCGACGTCGGCCTTGACGACCAGGCCTAGCTCCTTGACTGTGCCCTCCTGGGCCAGCTTGAACACGTCCTCGAGCGAGACCTTGCGCCCGGAGCGCCGCGCGAGCGCCTCGGTCTTCAGGCGGTTCGCGCGCTCACCCGCGAGCTGGCGGGCGCGGCGCTCGTTCTCGACCACGCGCACGAGCTCCCCGGCCTCCGGGACGCCGTCGAAACCGAGCACCTCGACCGGCTGGCCCGGCATCGCGCGCTTCATCTTGCCGCCTTTGAAATCGTGCATCGCACGAACGCGTCCGAAGTGTGCGCCCGCGACGAGCGCGTCGCCGACCTTCAGCGTGCCGCGCTGGATCAGCACTGTCACGACTGGCCCGCGCCCAGGGTCGAGCTTGGACTCGATCACGGTGCCCGAGGCTTCCGCCCCGGCGTTCGCCTTCAGCTCCTCGAGGTCGGTGACGACCTGGATCGTCTCCAACAGCGTGTCCAGACCTTCGTGGGTCTTGGCGCTGACGTCGACGAACTCCGTTTCGCCTCCCCACTCCGACGGCTGCAGGCCGTGCTGGGTCATCTCGGTGCGCACGCGCTCGGGCTGCGCCCCCTCCTTGTCGATCTTGTTGACCGCCACGATGATCGGCACTTCGGCCGCCTTCGCGTGATCGATCGCCTCCTCGGTCTGCGGCTTGACGCCGTCGTCGGCCGCGACCACGATCACCGCCAGATCGGTGACGCGCGCGCCGCGCGCGCGCATCGCGGTGAACGCCTCGTGGCCGGGCGTGTCGAGGAACGTGATCTCTTTGTCGGCGTGGTGGACCTGGTAGGCGCCGATGTGCTGGGTAATGCCGCCGGCCTCCCCGGCGACCACCTCGGTCTCGCGGATCGCGTCCAATAGCGAGGTCTTGCCGTGATCGACGTGGCCCATGATCGTGACGACCGGCGGGCGGTCGATCAGGTCCTCCTCAGCGTCCTCGAACACCGGCTCGACCTCGACGTCGTCGGCGGCGTGGACGATCTCGATCTTCTTCTCGAACTCGTCGGCCAGCACCTGGATCGCGTCGTCTGACAACGTCTGCGTCAGGGTCGCCATCTCGCCGAGCGTCATCAGCTTCTTGATCACCTCGGGCACCGGCACGCCGAGGTACTCGGCGACGTCCTTGACCGTCGCACCCGAGTTGACCCGGATCTCATCCGTGGCCTCCATCGCCGAGGTGTCGATCGGCGCGATCGTGTCGTCGTAGGTGCCGCGCCGACGGCGTCCTCGCCGAGGACGGCGCTGGGGCTGGTTGGACGGGCCGCCCTGCTGGCGGCGCGAGGCCTGGGAGTCGATCACTACGCGTCGCCGTCCGCCGGGGCCGATGTCGCCGGGCGTGCGCTCGCCGGTGCGCGAGTCGCGCGTCGGGCGCACGCGCTCGGCCGCGGCTGCCGCTGCGGCACCCGGCTCGCCGGGGTTCGCGCCCTGCTGAGCAGGCGGTGCGGCGCTCGGCTGCGGCGTGGGCGCGGGGGTCGTGGCCGGCGCCGAGGACGGCGCGGACGCGGTCAGTGGCGCGGCTGCGGGTGGCGCTTGGGCCGCCGGCTTCGACGCGGCGGGCGGCGGCACAGGAGCGGCGGCCTTGGGTGCTGCGGGGGCGCCGTTCGAGCTAGCCGGGGTGGACGCGGCAGCAGCGCCGAGCGCCTTCAGGGCGGCCTCCTGGTCGACCGAGGAAGCCGCCGCCTTGGCTTCGATGCCGGCAGCCTTCAGCTTCTCGAGCAGCTCCTTGCTCGAGAGACCTTGTTCCTTGGCGATTTCGTGTACGCGCTTCTTGCTCATGGGCTCACGGATTCTACGAGCTTGGGGTCGAGCGTCGCTTTTGCGCGCAACGTTCGTGCGATCGCTCCCCTGCGCACGGCCTCGGTCAGGCATGCGGGGTTCGGGCGCGAACCGTCCTCACCGCTGTGCAGGTAGGCGCCGCGGCCCGGCAGCCGCGCCTCGCGGTCGAGCATCGCGCGGCCCTTGCCGCGCGCGCCGTCCACCAGGGCGATGCGTAGAAGCTCTGACTTTGGCGCCGTCAGCCCACAGCCGACGCAGCGGCGCCGGGGCACGTGGCGGGCTATGTCGCCTGCTCCTCGGCGGCCTGCGCCTGCTCCGCGACGGGCTCCGCGATCGTGGGCTGCTCAGCCTCGCGCGGCACCGGGGCACTCGCGGCGTCCTCGACCGCGAGCTCGGCCTCAGCCTCGACCTCGTCGGCGATCGTGGTCGCGGCGAGGTCGCCGATGTTGTCGCTGTCGATGCCGGCCAGCGCCTGGTGGCTTTCCAGGCCGCAGTAGCGCGAGCTCGGCAGCGAGGCGTTCGGACAGCGCCGGCCGTTGGAGAGGATCGCCGCGCAGCGGCCCTGCACCTCCTCCTCCTCGTAGCCGTGCTCGGCCTCCTCGGCCGCGAACTCGGTCTCCGAGCGGATGTCCACGCGCCAACCGGTCAGCCGCGCGGCCAGCCGCGCGTTCTGGCCCTCGCGCCCGATCGCCAGCGACAGCTGGTCGTCGGGGACGATCACGGTCGCCTGCTTGGCGTCGTCATCGACCAGCACCTCGCGCACGCGCGCCGGCGACAGCGCCTTGGCGACGAAGCGCGCGGGCTCGTCGTTGAAGGGGATGATGTCGATCTTCTCGCCGCGCAGCTCGGAGACGACCATCCGCACGCGCGAGCCGCGCGGGCCGACGCACGCGCCGACCGGGTCGACACCGTCGGTGTGGGAGATGACCGCGATCTTCGAGCGATAGCCGGGCTCGCGGGCGACGTTGGCGATCTCCACGAGACCGTCGGCGATCTCCGGGACCTCCAGCTCGAACAGCTTCTTGATCAGCTCGGGGTCGCGTCGCGAGACGATGATCGCGGGGCCCTTGGTCGACGGCGAGACCTCCTTGATGACCGCCTTGATGCGCTGTGAGTGGTCGTAGCGCTCGCCCTCCACCTGCTCGGACTTGGGCAGCAGCGCCTCGACGCGTTCGCGCAGCTGCACGAGCGTGTAGCGCGAGTCCGACTGCTGCACGATGCCGGTGATCAGCTCGCCGACACGATCGCGGTACTCCTCGTACATCATGTCGCGCTCGGCCTCGCGGATGCGCTGCAAGATCACCTGCTTGGCGGTCTGCGCGGCGATCCGGCCGAAGTCGTCGGGCGTGACGTCCTGTTCGTCGATCTGATCGCGGTATTCGGCGAACTTGGCCGGATCGATTTCCGGGTCCTCCGGTTCGCGCATCTCCCCGGTCTCGGGGTCGACGGTCGTTTCCTCGTCGATCGTCTCGACGATCAGGTGCGCCTCCAGGCGCTCCGGGATGATCAGTTCGATCACGCGGAAGTCGGCGGTCTCGCGGTCCATTTCCACGCGCGCGTACTTGGCCGAGCCGGGCTGCTTCTTGTAGGCCGACAGCAGGGCGTCCTCGAGCGCGATCATCAGCTTCTCGGGCTCGATCCCCTTCTCGCGCGCCAGCGCGTGCATCGCCTCAAGGATTTCGCGTGACATGGGTTTTCCTCTACTCCTCGATCAGGTTCGAACGACGTATCTCCGAATAGGGGATCGCGATGACGCCCCCGTCGGCGGCCAGCGTGACCTCCTGCTCGGAAGCACCTACGAGCTCCCCTGTGAAGCTGACGGCTGTTTTTACGGCCTGTGCGTCGGAGCCGGCGTCCTCGGAGCGGCGTGCCGTCGGCCTGGGGCCCGGCGGGCGCTGCCCGTCGAGCACGACGGTCGGACGGGGGTGGCGCGTGCGCACCCGCGCGCGCCGGCCGACGAAGCGGCGGAAGTGGGCGGGCTTGGTCAGCGGACGCTCGGTCCCGGGCGATGAGACCTCGAGCGAGTAGCGCTCGCGCAGGTCGTTCAGCAGCGCGGTGACCCGTTCGCACATCTCGAGCGTGACGCCGTCCGGGTGGTCGATGAACACGCGCAGGGAGCGACCGCCGAGCACCTCCGCGAGGAGCACCTCGATCTCCGGCTCGCTGTCTGTGAGGCGCGACTCGATCTCTGTCTGCAACGGGGTCATCGTCCTTTGTCCATTTGGGTCCTTACGCAAAAAGAGCGGGCGGGCGCCCACTCTCGGTACTGCTTGCCGGCGCCTGCGCGCGGGCACGAAAGCTGTCGTTCGAGGATAGCAGTGGCGGGGTCTCTCATACTCGCCTCAGGCCCGTTCCCGCTCATCCGTCGCGGACGATGCGGCGTCCCGGCGAGCGCGTTCGCGGTAGAGCTTGTAATCGGCTCGCTCGGGCTGCAGCGAGCACGCCAACGCCAGCGGCTGGCATGCCTCGCGATGGCGTCCGAGCTGCTGCATCGAACGACCCAGGCAGAACAACGCGTAGTCGTTGGTCGGCGTCTTCGAGGCCACCGCCTCGAACTCCGCGGCGGCGCCTTCGTAGCGCTGCGCGTGGAACAACGCGCGGCCGAGCGCCTCGCGGATTGAGGCCTTGTCCGGCTCGAGGTCCCGGGCCCTGCTGAGCGGAACGATCGCGGCCTGGTGGTCACCGTGGTCGAGCAGCTCGCAACCTCTTCGATAGAGATCGTAGACGCTCTCCATCCGAGCAGTTTAACCGCTCTCGCGCAGCCTTTCGACGGTGTCCAGAATCTCCTCGGCGACGCGCGCCTTGCTCGTGCGCGGCACATAACAATCCCCGCTGGCGGCGAGGATCGTGACCTCGTTGGCGTCCACGTCGAAGCCGATGTCAGGGCGCGAGATGTCGTTGACGACGAGCGCGTCCAGGCCCTTGGCGGTGAGCTTCTGCCGCGCGATCTCGACCGCTTCGGAGCCGTGCTCGGCGGCGAAGCCGACCAGTGTCTGGCGCTCGCTTCGCCGCGCTGCGAGCCCGGCGAGGATGTCGGCGGTGGGCGCGAGTACGAGCTCCAGGCGCTCGCGATCGGACTTCTTAATCTTCCCGTTCGCGGGGGTCGCAGGCGTGAAGTCTGCGACCGCTGCGCTCATCAACAGCACGTCGCAACTCGTGAACTCCTCGACGCACACGCGCTCCAGCTCGGCGGCGGTCACAACCTCGCGGCGAGTTACCCCCGCGGGGGTCGGCAGTGCGACGTTCGCGCTGATCAGCGTCACATCCGCGCCACGATCGTGCGCGGCCTGGGCGATCGCCATACCCATGCGCCCAGATGAGCTGTTGCCGATGAACCTGACGCTGTCGATCGGCTCGCGCGTGCCACCCGCGGTGACGAGCACGCGAGTGCCCTTCAGGCCCTCCCCTGTGCCCTCGGCCGGTCGCTCGCGTTCGCTTCCGGCACGGCCCGCGAGCGCGGCCTCGCATGCCGCCAAGATCCGCGCCGGCTCGGCCAGGCGACCGACGCCCTGCTCCCCGATCGAGGCCAGCCGACCGACGTCCGGATCGACGATCCTCGCGCCGCGCGCGCCCAGTGTTCCCAGGTTCGCCTGTGTGGCCGGGTGCTCGTACATGTGATTGTTCATCGCCGGCGCGAGCACCAGCGGGCACGTGGCCGCCAGCGCGCAGCTGCACAGGAGGTTGTCGGCGAGACCACCCGCGAGCTTTGCGATCGTGTTCGCCGAAGCCGGTGCGATCGCGTACACGTCCGCGTTGGCCACCAGCGCTAGATGGCTAAGCGGCTCGTGCCCGGGCGTCGGCTGGTCGGGGAACGCCCCGCGTGCGGGGTCGCGCTCGAACTCGCTGCTCAGCACCGGCGCGCCACTGAGCGCCGCAAACGACATCTCGCCCACGAACCGCTGGCTGGTGGGCGTCTGCACGACGCGCACCGAGTGCCCGGCCGCAGTCGCCAGGCGCACCAGCTCGAGTGCCTTGTACGCGGCGATACCACCGCTGACGCCCAGCAAGATCCGCGACATGACTACAGGTTGTAGAGCCCCGCGCCGGGCCTAGCAAGCCCTGGCCGGGTCATTGCGCGCTATCTGTAGTGGTACTTCATCTTTCCTGCTGCTACCTCCTCGAGGGCGATAGTGAGGTAGTTTTTCGAGGCCGTGTCGATCATCGGCGGCGGGAACTCGTCGAAGGTCCCCTCGCCGAGGTTGTGGTAGTAGCTGTTGATCTGGCGAGCGCGCTTGGCGGCCACGATCACGCCGGCGTAGTTGGAGTCGACCTGCTCGAGCAGGCGGTCGATGCGGGGGGAGATCACGGTTGGCTTGTCCCTTTCCTGGTTGACCTAGCAGTGTAGTAGGCCCAGCTGCCAGGCCCAGCTGCCCGGCCGAACGCTATATCCGTTTCTGCACGCTGTATAACCATCGCTATACAGAGGTTTTGTCGAGCGAGGTGTCCCCGTCGAGGTTGGCGGCAACGATCGCGGCGAGCTGGTCTAGCGCGTCTTCGAGCCGGTCGTTGACGACCACGTGGGCGAACTCCGGCTGGGCCTCGAGCTCGTGCTCGGCGACCTTCAGGCGCCGCTCGACCTCGGCCGGGTCGTCGGTCCCGCGCCCGACAAGGCGTGTGCGCAGGGCCTGCAGCGATGGCGGGGCGATGAACACCTGGACCGCCTCGGGCATCGCAGCGCGCACCTGCCTGGCGCCCTGCACCTCGATCTCGAGCACCACTGGAGCGCCGGCGTTCACGCGGGCATCCAGCTCCGAGCGCAGCGTGCCGTAGCTGCGCCCGGCGTAGTCGGCGTGCTCGACGAACGCCCCTTCGTTGACCTTGCGATTGAACTCCTCGCGCGTGAGGAAGTGATAGTCGACCCCGTCGTGCTCGCCCGGGCGCGGCGCGCGAGTGGTCGCCGACACCGACAGCTCGAGGCCGAGCACGCGCTCCATTAGCCCGCGGATCAGCGTTCCCTTGCCGACCCCGGAGGGTCCTGTGATGACAAACACGCGCGCCACGGCCCGGCACCCTAGTGCCGAGCTCGGGGGAACCGTGTCGCCACGCTCGGTGGGACAGCCGCGACCGGCTCAGTGGTGCAGCAGGGAGATCAGCTCGGAGCGCTGACGCTCGGACAGGCCGCCGATCGTCTTGCTCGGGGCAATCCGGCAGTGGGCGAGGATCTTGTTGACCTTCACGCGCCCGTACTTTGGAACGGCGAGCAGCATGTCGAACACCTTGGCGGTCTCGACGTACTCGGGCGGGTCGAGCAGCAGCGAGTGGATCGAACGCCGGCCGGACTTCAGATCGCGCTTCAGTTGGGCCCGCTGGATGCGGATCTGGTTCGCTCGCGCGAGCGCATCCATCCTCTGGTTAAGAGACCGCTCTGGGGCAGTCGAGGTGTTTGCGGACGTCGTTCCGGTGGCCGGCGCCATGGGCGGCGAGTCTACACACCAGCGGCAGGTGATCAAGCAAAACCGCTCGAATTCACCTGGACCTCAACCTGAGGTATAGATACATCGAGGCTGGTGGATGGTCCCGCGGCGCGTTTGCAGGGGTTTTCGACATTTCTTGCCGCACCCTGCGGACGCCTTCCGGCTGCGTCTGGCCTTCCCATATGCGTCCACGATTGCAGCCAAGCAAAGACCTATGGCAGCTCCCGTGCGATCCTTGCCCCCGCAGCCGGATCGCGGAAGCTCTCCGTGCCGACCGCGACGAGCGTCGCTCCGACGTCCAGCAGGTCGCGAGCGTCGGCCGAGCTCTGAACGCCACCCATACCGACGATCGGGATCGCCACGCGGGCGCCGACGGCCGCGACCTGGGCCAGCGCGATGGTGCGGATCGCCGGGCCGGACTGCCCGCCGCTGCCGCCGCCCAGCCACGACGCGGGCGCGCCGCCGCGCGCGGTGGGCGCGAGGGCGGTGGCGCGCAGCGTGTTGATCAGCGACACCGCGTCCGCGCCACCGGCCTCTGCGCCCTGGGCGCAGGCGGCGACGTCGGCGGTGTTCGGGGTCAGCTTCACGATCAGCGGCTTGCGCGTGCACCCGCGTACCGTCTTCATGACGTCCTCCAGCTGGCGCGGATCGGCGCCGATGTCGAGGCCCGTCTTGACGTTCGGGCAGGACACGTTCAGCTCGAGCGCGGCGATCTCCGGACGCTCGTCGCACGCCTCGAGCAGCCTGGCGAACTCCTCGGCACTGGCGCCCATCACGTTCGTGATCAGCGGCACCATCAGCTCGGCCAGCTGGGGCAGGTCCTCGCCGATGTAGCCGTCGAGGCCTTTGTTGGGCAGGCCGATCGAGTTGACCAGGCCGCCCGCCGTCTCCCACAGCCGCGGCGGTGGGTTGCCGACGCGCGGCTGAAGCGTGATCGTCTTGGACACGTACGCGGAGAACGGGAAGTCCTCGAGCAGCCGATCGCCAAACACCCGCCGCGCGGCGATCGCGTCGAACGTGCCCGACCCGTTGACGATCGGATGCGCCAGCCGCAGCCCGCAGAACTCGACGCTCATGCGCGGGCACCCCGACACCCGGAGACTCGACTCATGCGGGGACTCCACTCATGCCGATGCTCCGGCGTGAGCGCCCGGGTGCGGCTGCTCGATGCGCTCGAGCTGCCCTGCGTCGATCACCGGGCCGTCCACGCACACGCGCAGGTAGCCGCCGCCGCGGCGCTGCACGACGCAGCCGAAGCACGCGCCGTAGCCGCACGCCATGCCTGCCTCGAGTGCGAGCTGGGCGGGCGTGGCGGTGCGCTCGCACAGGGCCCTCACGCCCTCGAGCATCCCCGGCGGCCCGCACGCGTACACGACCGCGTGTGGATCGCGCGTGATCTCCTGCTCGAGCAGCTCGGTGACGAACCCGTGGTGGCCGACCGAGCCGTCGTCCGTGGCCACGCGCGCGTCGTCGAGCAGCGCTGCGCCCTCGGCGCGTGCGCGGTCGCGAAAGCCGAGCAGCACGGTCACATCGCCGGCCACCGTGGCGCCGCCGGCCACCGTGGCGGCCTCCGGCGTGTGCCGGCGATCGAGCGCGTCGCGAACGAGACGGTCCTGCAGGATCGCCAGTGGCGCGATGCCGACGCCACCTCCGACGAGCAGCGCGCGGCGCTGATCGGAGCCCTGATCACCGACGGTGAATCCTTGGCCGAGCGGCCCGAGCGCCCACAGCGTGTCGCCGGCGCGCAGCTGGCACAGCCGTCGCGTGCCCGGGCCGACGTCCTCGAGCAGGAACTGGGACTCGCCGTCTGCATGGCGCGCGACGGAGAACGCGCGCGGCAGGTACGGGCGCTCATCCTCCCCTCCCCCCCATCGCTCGGCTGCGGCGAGCATCGCGAACTGCCCCGGCGCGGGGACCGGCGCACTCTCGGGCCCGTCGGGGTCGACCGCGCGCAGCACGCGGTAGGAGCCGAGCTCGTCCATGCCGGTGACCGTCAGCAGACGGCGCCCGAACGGGGCCTCGCTCACGCCACCCCAGCCCCGTCGGGGCTCACCGCGGGGCTTGCCTCGGGGCCCACCGCCGGACTTGCCTCGGGGCCCACCACCGGGCTTGCCTCGGGACTCACCGCGGGGCTTGCCGCAGGCTGCTGAGGACGGACGCGGTCGCCGTGCAGCTCCTGCAGGCAGAGCACCTCGGGCGCCCCGTTGTGGTGGGCGCTGGCGATCGCACGGGCGGCGGACACGCCGGCGGCGAGCGTCGTCAGGCAGGGAATGCCGTGCGCGACGGCCGCGCGGCGGATCTCATAGCCGTCGGAGCGCGCGCCGACGCCGGTGGGGGTGTTGACGACGAGGTTCACGTCGCCGCGCTCGATCCAGTCGAGCACGTGCGGGGAGCCCTCGGCGATCTTGTTGATCGTTTGCGCGGGCACGCCCATGCGCGAGATCGCCTCGGCGGTGCCGCGCGTGGCGACGATCTGAAAGCCGCATTCGTGCAGGCTCTGGGCGACGGCGAACGCGCCCGCCTTGTCGGAGTCGGTGACGGTGATGAACACGGTGCCGTGCTGCGGCAGCGGCACGCCGGCCGCGGCCTGGGCCTTGGCGAACGCGGTCGGGAAGTCGCGCGCGATGCCCATGACCTCGCCGGTCGAACGCATCTCTGGGCCGAGCAGCGCGTCGGAGCCGTCGAAGCGGTCGAACGGCAGCACGGCCTCCTTGACGGACACGTGCTCGCCGAAGCCCATCCCCTGGCGCTCGCGTGGCAGATCGAGGTCGGCGATGCGCTCGCCGAGCATGATCCGGCAGGCGAGCTTGGCGAGCGGCAGGCCGATCGCCTTGGAGACGAACGGCACGGTGCGCGACGCGCGTGGGTTGGCCTCGATCACGTACAGCTCGCCTGCGTGGACGGCGTACTGCACGTTCAGCAGGCCGACCACGCCGATTGCGAGCGCGATCTCGCGCGTCGCCTCGCGGATCTGCTCGAGCATCTCCGCGCCGAGCGAGTGCGGCGGCAGCACGCAGGCGCTGTCGCCGGAGTGCACGCCGGCCTCCTCGACGTGCTGCATGATTCCGCCGATCCACACCTGCTCGCCGTCGCACAACGCGTCGACGTCCATCTCCACGGCGTTCTCGAGGAACCGGTCGAGAAAGATTGATGGGGAGCCCTCCGGGCTCCGGGGAGGAGATGCGTCGTGTGAGCCCGGGGCCACGGGGTCAGGCGCGGCTGCGGGATCGAGCGCGGGCGCGGCTGCGGGATCGAGCGCGGGCGCGGCTGCGGGATCGAGCGCGGCTGCGGCTGCGGGATCGAGCGCGGCTGCGGCTGCGGGATCGAGCGCGGCTGCGGCTGCGGGATCGAGCGCGGGCGAGAGGTCGTACGCGGCCGCTGACGCGGGCAGCTCGCGTCGCAGGTAGTCGGCGAGGCCGTCGGTCGAGTAGACGATCTCCATCGCGCGTCCGCCGAGCACGTAGGACGGTCGCACGAGCAGCGGGAAGCCGACGTCGTGCGCGCAGTCGAGCGCCTCGGCGACCGAGCGCGCGGTCGCGTACGGCGGCGCCTTGTATCCGAGGCGCTCGAGCAGCGCGCCGAAGCGGCCGCGATCCTCGGCCAGGTCGATCGCCTCGACGCTCGTGCCGAGCAGCGGCACGCCCGCGTCGACCAGCCCGGCGGCGAGCTTCAGCGGCGTCTGACCGCCGAACTGGACGATCACGCCGAGCGGTTTCTCCACCTGCACGACAGCGAGCACGTCCTGCAGCGTGAGCGGCTCGAAGTACAGCCGGTCGGAGGTGTCGTAGTCGGTCGACACGGTCTCCGGGTTGCAGTTGACCATCACCGCGTCGCGGTCGGACTTGCGCACGGTCATCGCGGCGTGCACGCAGCAGTAGTCGAACTCGATCCCCTGCCCGATGCGGTTGGGACCGGAGCCGAGGATCACGACCGACTCGCGCTGCCCGCGCACCACCTCGCCCGCGTCCGCCGACTCCCAGCCGGAGTAGTAGTACGGCGTGCGCGCGGGGAACTCGGCGGCGCACGTGTCGACCGAGCGGAACGAGCGCTCGCCGGCGAACGGCGCGTCCGGGTCGAGCGCCAGCGCGCGCAGCTCGCGCAGGAACCACGGGTCGATGTGCGTGCGCCCGTGCACCGCGTCGATCGACGCGCCGACCGCGCCGGCAGCGCCGGCAGCGCCGGTCGGGTTGCGGCGCAGCAGCTCGAGCACGGTCTCGAAACGATCGGCGCCGGGTTTGTCGAGGCTATCGAGCAGCTGCTCGTCGCTCACGTCATGCAGCGCGGGCGGCTTGTCGAGCTCGCGCGAGCGCAGCGCCTTGGCGAACGCCTGCTGGAAGGTGCGCCCGATCGCCATCGCCTCGCCGACGGACTTCATGTGCGTGGTCAGCGTCGGATCGCTGCCGGGGAACTTCTCGAACGCGAACCGCGGCCACTTGACGACCACGTAGTCGATCGTCGGCTCGAAGCACGCGGGCGTCACGCCGGTGATGTCGTTGTCGATCTCATCCAGCCGGTAGCCGACCGCCAGCCGCGCGGCGATCTTCGCGATCGGGAAGCCTGTCGCCTTCGACGCGAGCGCCGAGGAGCGCGACACGCGCGGGTTCATCTCGATCACCAGGATCTCCTCGGTGTCGGGGTTGACCGCGAACTGCACGTTCGAGCCGCCCGTCTCGACGCCGACCGCGCGGATCACCGCGATCGCCTGGTCGCGCAGCCGCTGGTACAGGCGGTCGGTCAGCGTCTGCTGCGGCGCGACCGTGACCGAGTCCCCCGTGTGCACGCCCATCGGGTCGACGTTCTCGATCGAGCACACGATCACGACGTTGTCCGCACGGTCGCGCATCACCTCCAGCTCGAACTCGCCCCAGCCGATCACTGACTCGTCGAGCAGCACCTGCCCGATCGGCGAGGCCTCGAGACCTCGTGCGACGATCGCGCGAAACTCCTGCTCCGTGCGCGCGATTCCCCCGCCGCGCCCGCCGAGCGTGTAAGCGGGGCGCACGATGCACGGTAGCCCGATGTCCGGGAGCGCTGCCAGGGCCTGTTTGAGCCCCAGCTCGACATCGACCCGGCCCGCGCCCGAGGCGCCTCGTCGTGGGGAGTCAGCGACGCCGATCCCACCGGAGCGTGGGGCGTCCACTGCGGTAGGGACGTCCTCGACCCAGCCGCTGGCGATCGCGCTCTTGGGCATTCGTAGCCCGGCCTCGGCCATCGCCGTCTTGAACAGGTCGCGGTCCTCGGCGCAGGCGATCGCGTCGTAGTTGGCACCGATCAGCTCGACGCCGAAGCGCTCGAGCGTGCCGTCGTCGTGCAGTGCCGTCGCGACGTTCAGGGCGGTCTGCCCGCCGAGCGTCGGCAGCAGCGCATCGGGGCGCTCACGCTCGATCACCTGCGCGACAGGTCCCGGCAACAGCGGCTCGATGTACGTCGCGTCGGCGAACTCTGGGTCGGTCATGATCGTCGCCGGGTTGGAGTTCACGAGCACGACCTCGTAGCCCTCCTCGCGCAGCACCTTGCACGCCTGCACGCCGGAGTAGTCGAACTCGGCCGCCTGACCGATCACGATCGGCCCGGAACCGAGGATCAGGATCTTGCGGATGTCATCGCGGCGGGGCATCAGTCGACGCTCCATGCGGACCGTGTGCTCACCGTCGCGGACGCCGATCGGGCGACGCCGCCCGGCACGCGTGCTCTGAGCCGCGCGCGAGCCTCCCCGGACCCCCTGTGGGGGTCCTCATAAATACGATCGAACGCGCGCACTAGGCGGCCTCCGCGATCCGTTGCAGGAAGCGGTCGAACAGGTACAGGCTGTCGTGCGGGCCGGGGCCAGCCTCCGGGTGGTACTGGACCGTTCCACCGGGGACGTCAAGCAGCTCGAGGCCCTCGACGGTGCGGTCGTACAGGTTCACGTGCGACAGGGCGGCGGCGCCGAAGTCCGTCTCCCAGCGCACCGGCTCATCAGTGTCGATCGTGCGCGAGCCACCCGGTCCGAGCGCCGCGAAGCCGTGGTTCTGCGAGGTGATCTCGACGCGCCCGGTCTGCAGGTCGCGCACCGGATGGTTGGCGCCGTGATGGCCGAACGGCAGCTTGAACGTCTGCAGGCCGACGGCCCGGCACAGCAGCTGGTGGCCGAGGCAGATGCCCCACACGGGCTTCTTGCCGACGATCTCGCGCACCGTCTCCACGATGTACGAAAGCGCGGCCGGGTCGCCCGGCCCGTTCGACAGGAAGACCGCGTCCGGGTCCTCCGCCAGCAGCTGCTCGGCGCTGTCCGTGCATGGGTGAAGCGACACGCGCGCGCCACGCGCTACGAGCTCGCGCACCATCGAGGCCTTGATCCCCGTGTCGATCACCGCGATCCGCGGGCCGTCGCCGGCGCCGCCGTGGACGCTGACGCGTTCGGCGGTCACCAGCCCGGCGAGGTCCTGGCCGGCCATCGCCGGCTCGGCGTCGATCAGCTCACGCGCCTGCGCCTCGCTCGTCGCCGCCGGGAACACTCCCCCGCGCATCGCGCCCGCGTCGCGGATGTGGCGCACGAGCGAGCGCGTGTCCACGCCGCTGATGCCCGTCACGCCGCAGTCGCTCAACCAGTCCAGCCAGCCGCGCTCAGCCGTCGGCGCGTCTTCGCGGTTGCACGCCTCGCGCATGATCGCCGCGCGCCCCCACGCGCGCTCTGACTCCATTGCCTCCGCGCTCGCCCCGTAGTTGCCCACGTGCGGGTAGGTGTACGCGATCAGCTGCCCCGCGAACGACGGGTCGGTCATCGACTCCTGGTAGCCGGACATCCCGGTCGTGAACACCACCTCGCCGACCGCGGGGCGGGTGGCATTCAGGTCCCCGCACGCGTGGCCGTCGAAGCGGGTGCCGTCCTCCAGCAGGACGTACGCGGTAGCAGTGGTGGTGATCATCGCGTGGCGCCCTGCCGCGCACCTGAGAGGACTGTATGGCGAAGGCTGACGGTCATCTCTCAGAGGATCAGCTTTTGGACGGCCTTGAACTCCGGCGTGCCGGCGCGCTCGAGTAGCTCGAACAGCGCCGCCTCGACCGTGCCGACGACCGCGCCCGCGCGCTCCATGCGCTCGAGGCCCCGCTGATAGTCGATCTCGTGGCGCGATCCGACCGCGTCCGCCGGGACGTGGACCTCGATTCCCTTGGCGAGCAGGTCGTGGACGGTCTGGCTGACGCACACGTGCGTCTCGATCCCGCACACGATCGCCTGCTCGGCGCCGCCGAGCTCGAACCCGTCGGCGCGCGCGGCCGAGAACACCGTCTTCTCGATCCGCCGCTCGTCCTCCAAGCCGACCTCCGGCGCGGTGTGGCCGAGCCCTTTCGGGTACTGCTCGGAGACGAGCGTCGACAGCTCGAGGATGCGCGCCGCCTGCACGAGCTTCGCGCACGCCGCCGCGACCCCGGCGAACGTCTCATACGGCCGAAAGCCCTCCTGTACGTCCACGACGACCAGCACCGTGCGATCGCGCTCGAGCAGGCCCATCAGACGGCGCCCGCCAGCGCCAGCGATCGGTCGCGGTGGGCCACCCCGCCGGCGGCGAGTGTCATCAGCACCCGGCCCTGCATCCGCCGACCGGCGAAGCAGCAGTTCTCCGAGCGGCTCTCCCACCCGTGCTCGCCGGCCACCCACACGGCGTCCAGGTCGAGCACCGCGAGGTTCGCCGGCTCGCCGACCGCGATCGACGGCGTCGGCAGCTCGAACAGGCCAGCACCGGCGGTCATCCGCTCGACCAGCAGCGCCAGGTCGAAGATCCCCGGCAGCACCAGGCCGCCGTACAGCGCCGCGAACGCCGTCTCCAGGCCCGTGCTGCCCATCGGCGCGCTCTCGAACGGCACCTCCTTCTCGTCGCGCGCGTGTGGCGCATGGTCGGTGGCGACACAGTCGATCGTGCCCGCGCGCAGCGCCTCGATCAGCGCCACGCGGTCGGCGTCTGTCGTCAGCGGCGGATGCATCTTCATCCGCGTGTCCAGCCCGCGCACGTCCTCCTCGGTCAGCAGCAGATGATGCGGGCAGACCTCCGCGCTGACTCGCCAACCGCGTGCCTTCGCGTCGGCGACCGCGTCGACTGACGCCGCGCACGACAGGTGCTGGAAGTGCACGCGCGCGTCCTCGTAGCCGGCGAGCGCCGCGTCGCGCGCGACCATCGTCGACTCCGCGACGCTGGGGATGCCGGCGATGCCGAGTGCCGCGCTGACCGTCCCCTCGTGCATCGAGCCGCCGCGCGAAAGCGTCGGGTCCTCCTCGTGCAGCGCGAGCACGCCGCCGCACAGGCGCTGGTACTGCAGCGCCTTGCGCAGCATCCCCGCGCTGCGGACAGGCTTGCCGTCGTCAGTGAAGCCGAGCGCCCCCTCCTGCCTCAGCTCCGCCATCTCGGTCAGCTGCTCGCCCTCCAGGCCGCGCGTGATCGCCGGCAGGAAGCCGACCGGCACGCGCGCCTCACGCGCGGCCGCGTCGCGCAGCGAGCGCAGCAGCGGCGCCGAGTCGAGCACCGGGTCGGTGTTCGGCATCGCGATCACCGCGCAGAAGCCGCCCGCGGCAGCCGCGCGCGTGCCCGACTCGATGTCCTCCTTGTGCTCCTGCCCTGGCGTGCGCAGGTGCACGTGCGGGTCGAAGAACCCCGGCAGCACGCGAACGCGCCCCTGGCCGTCGAGCAGCTCCAGCTCTGCGCCCGTGTCCGTGCCGGCTTCGCCACCGGCGTCTGCGTTGGCGTCGAGGTTCAGGCTGCCCGGCTCGGCGATCTCGGCGATCCGCCCGGCGCGCACGCGCACGTCGTGGCGGGCGTCGATCCCAGCATGCGGGTCGAGCACGTGGACATCGCGCAGCAGGAGCTCGGCCGGCGCCTCGCGCCCGCCGAGAAGCGGCTCGGCGGCGCTCATGCCAACCGGCCCTCTAGCACCGGCTCGGCGGGCTCTGCCGGCTCGCGCGGTGTTGCTCGAGCGCCGTCCGCCGGCGTTGCTCGCTCGCCGTCCGCCGGCCTTGCTTCCGCGCCGTCAGCCGGCGTTGCCTCCGCGGCGTCGGGCGGCGTTGGGCCCGCGGAGGCCGCCGGTTGCGCTGATGTCGGGTGGGCCTCCCTGGCGCCGGCCAGCAGCTCGTACAGCACGGCCATGCGCACGACCACGCCGGCTTCGACCTGCGCCGTGATCACCGCCTGCGGCGAGTCGACCACCTCGCCCGACAGCTCGACCCCGCGGTTGACCGGGCCCGGATGCATCAGCAGATGGCGCGAGGTCAGCCGCCTGGCGTTGATCTGGTACCAGGAGGCGTACTCGCGCAGCGATGGCACCCACATCTCGCTCATCCGCTCGCGCTGCATCCGCAGTGCGTACACCACATCGGCGCTGTCGAGCTCATCGAGCGTGTAGCGCACCTCGCAGCCCAGCTGCTCGATCCCGCGGGGGATCAGCGTTGGCGGGCCCGCGAGGGTCACCCTGGCACCCATCCGCTGGAAGGCCAGCACGTTGGAGCGCGCGACGCGCGAGTGGGCGACGTCGCCGACGATCCAGATCGACGCCCCGTCGATCGAGCCGAGGCGCCTGCGCAGCGTGTACACGTCGAGCAGCGCCTGCGTCGGGTGCTCGTGCTTGCCGTCGCCCGCGTTGACGATCGCGGCGCTGCACCACTTGGACACGAGCTCGGCCGCGCCAGCCCACGGCGTGCGCACGACGATCGCGTCGGGCTTGTGCGCGCTGAGCGTGAGCACGGTGTCCTTCAGCGACTCGCCCTTCTCAACGCTCGAGCCGCTGGCGGCGAAGTTGACGACGTCTGCCGACAGGCGCTTGGCGGCCAGCTCGAACGAGCTGCGCGTGCGCGTCGATGCCTCGTAGAACAGGTTCAGCACCATCCGGCCGCGCAGCGCCGGGACCTTCTTGATCTCACGGTCGGCCACCTCGGCGAAGCGCTCCGCCTGGGTGACGATCCGCTCGATGTCCCCCCGGTCCAGTTCCTCGATCGACAGCAGGTGGTTCATGCCGCTGGCCTCCTAGTGGGCATCCCCGGAGACGCAGGGCAAGCTGGTCCCTTGATCGAACGCCCGCCCACCCCGCGTGGCGTGCTGCGCACGCGAGCGACCGAGGACGCCGATCCAGCGCCGCCATGCGTCCCCGGGGCGATTGCGACCTCGTCGAGGCCGTCCAACTCCCGCACGCGCACGTGGACGTGCTCGGCACTGGACGTCGGCAGGTTCTTGCCGACGTAGTCAGGGCGGATCGGCAGCTCCCTGTGGCCGCGATCGACGAGCACCGCTAGCTGCACGCGCTGAGGACGGCCGTAGTCGAATAGCGCCTCGATCGCCGCGCGCACCGTGCGTCCCGTGAACAGGACGTCATCGACGATCACCACCGTCAGCCCGCTCAGGTCGAAGTTGATGTGCGAGGCGTGCAGCACCGGGGCATCCGGCCGCGTGGCGACGTCGTCGCGGTAGAAGCCGATGTCGAGATCGCCGAGGACGACCTCCGTGTCGAGCAGTTCCTCCAGCAGCGCGTGCAGCCTGTGCGCGATGAACGCTCCGCGACGGTGAATTCCGACCAGCGCCGGCGCCGGCTCTTCGGGGTTACGCTCGATGATCTCGTGCGCGATGCGCGTGAGCGCTCGCCGGACATCCTCCTCGTGGAGGACCACGTTCTCGCTGCCTGTCATCGTTTCCTTCCTGGCCTCGCGGGACCGGGTTAAAGGAGCATCTGAAATGTATCAGGGGGTTGCGACGGTTTCCCCCTGCGGGGACGACGCGGGCGGCACGTCGGGCTGTCCCTCGCGCTCGCGCGCGCGACGCTCTGACCAGCGCTCGAGCTTCGCGTGACCGCGCTCGGGGAACGGCACGTCGATCGTGTCGAAGTCGCGCGCCGCCTCGGTATCCGCGAACACCGCGCGCGCCTCGTCGCGCAGCTCGCCGCCGGCATAACGGCTGGATACATGCGTCAGCGCGAGCAGCCGCACGTCCGCGTCGCGCGCCAGCTCCGCCGCCTGGCGCGCGGTGCTGTGCGCGGTCAGGCGTGCGCGCTCGGCCTCCTCCTCGACGAACGTCGCCTCGTGTACGAGCACGTCCGCTTCGTGCGCGGCAAGCGCCAGCGCCTCGCACGGCGCGGTGTCGCCCGACAGCACGACCTTGCGGCCCTCGCGCGTCGGCCCCATCACCTGTTCGGGCCTCACCCCCGCGACCGTCTCGCCACGCTGCAGACGGCCGAAGTCCGGCCCGGGGCTGACCCCCAGCCGCTCCGCCAGCGCCGGGTCGAGATGCCCCGGACGGGCGTCCTCGACGATCGCGTAGCCGAACGAGGACGGTCCCTTGTGGCGGACCGGGATCGCGGCCACGATGTAGCCCTCGCGCCGCACTGTCTCCGCCGGCTCCAGCTGGACGATGTTCAGCTCGTACGGCAGACGGCCGTACACGACGCGCATCGCCGCCATCATCTCGTTCAGGCCGGCCGGGCCGTAGATCGTCAGTGGGTCGGCGCGCTCGCGCAACGCGAACGACTTCAGCATCCCCGGCAGGCCGAGCCAGTGATCGGCGTGCAGATGGGTGATGAACACGCTGTCCAGATCGAGCAACCCGACCGAGCGCAGCAGCTGGCGCTGTGTGCCTTCACCACAGTCGAACAGCACACGGTCGCCGCCGCGACGCAGCAGGATCGCCGGCAGCCCACGCCGCGCACTCGGCACCGAGCCGGCCGTGCCGGCGAAGAACAGCGACAGATCCATGCTCGCTACGGTAGCGGCGGGTCGATGCGCGAGGTCTGCCGGCGGGGCATCGCGGCGCTAAGCTCCGGGGCTCGGGGATAACGTGCTCGACGCGTCGTCTGCGCCCGTAGCTCAGTGGATAGAGCGCTCGCCTCCGGAGCGAGAGGTCGCAAGTTCGAATCTTGCCGGGCGCGCTCCGAAAAGCCCTGCTAACGCGGGGCTTTTTCGGTCAAGCGGCGCGAGAGTCCGGCTCGCCGTTTGCCTCGATTTCGCTTCGTTGGCCACTCGTTGGCCGAAACTCGGCCATGTCGCCGCCCTCGACAAGTGCCCGCAGCTGCGCCTTCTCGCCATCGTCGCGCCGCATCGCCTGCCGGTATACGCGCAGCGCGAGCGCCGGGTCCGTGTGCCCCATTTCGTCCATGACCGTGCCGGGGTTCTCGCCGAGCGCGTAGAGCAGCGAGCAGACGTCCGGCGCAGCGAGTGCGGCGTCAGGCGGGCGGGCAAGGGCGGACCAATCGAAAGCGCGAGCCGTGGGAGACAGGCGCGGCGGGTCCTTTCGTGTGGATCGGCGACGTGGAGGTTTGGGCGCTGGGCCGTACCGTTTCCGGGTGCTCGCCCCGGCGGTGAGCATGAGGTTGAAGGGCACGATCAGGCCATGGCACTCGCGCACAAGCTGGCCGGCGTCTGAGCGGGCTTGCCGCGTCCTACGGTTTCCACCCTTGCACCGGGTAGGGCGGGCCGCGCGTCTAGGACACCCTTGGCGTTGGCCATAGGTCGCATTATCCATGCGGTGCGGGAGGCGCCTCTAAGGGGCCGGGTCGCCGCGGGCGATGGTATTACGTCTCGGCCCCGGTGTGCCTAGTAGCCCGGTATAGGCCGGTTGGAGGCGGTGTCCCGCAGGTGCCTCCTCGCCGACGCGCTCGGCCTCCTGCCGGGTGTAGCGTTTGCGGCTAGTCCATCCGCAGGCGCAGCGGGGTTCCCACACCGGACACCCGCCCCACTCGCCTTCCTCGATGACGATGGTATGTCGCGCCACTCCGCGCATCGCCTACTCCTCCAGCCCCACGGCGTTGAGGGCCTCAGCACGGTCGGCGAAGACCCGGGTCCGCCTGATCTTGCCGTCGACGAGGTCATAGACGTTGGTCGTCTCGCCCTCCAGTGGAATACCGCTTGCGCGACCGGTGGAGCCCAGATGGACGAAAGCCAAGACCTGGTGGTCGCCGACCGCTCTTGCGTCGTGAAGTCCGATCTGGAAGTCGGGGGCGAAATCTTCGACGTCGACCAGCCACCTTGCGATGCCCTCCCGCCGCTCATAGACCCCGACGAAGGGCTCCAGCGGCGTATGGAGTTTCACATCCTCGGTGCAGCATGCGAGATAACCATCGACGTCGCGTGCGTTGAGTGCTGCGATGGCACGCCGCACGATCTCCACGTTCTCCTGCGACATCACCTACTCCTTGAGGCCGAGGTCGGCGAGGGCGTAGATCGAGCGCACGAGGTCCAGGCTCTCCGAGACGGCCTTACCCCTCGACTCGGCTTCACGTCCCTCAGGCATCGTGCGTGGAGTATCCCGTAGGAATGACCGACACCCCGACCCGCCTGCCGACTGAGAGGCGACGGGTCGGGGGTCAGACCGGAACCCCAGCGGCCATGAGGGATTCCGGCCAATCCCCTCGTATCGAGCCGCTTCAAGCGCTGCGTAACCTCGATACGGCCCAGTCCTGCTGCTGACCGACCCGTTAGGGCGTTGCGATCTGACATCGGACGCCCGGAGCCTTGGCAAGGCGTGCGTCAAGTGTGACGAGGGTCAGCTCGGTCGTCTCTGCGAGCGCGACGTATGTCGCGTCGTAAATGGAGAGATTCTTGCGAAGCTCCCACGCCCTGGTCGCCAAGAGGTCGTATGGCCATAGTTCGATCGCGAGATCCAGCAGGTCGGCATGTGCCTGGGCGGCCTGGTCAGAGCTGATCTTGCCAGCTAGCTCGTGCCTGCGTATGACATTCGCTGTCTCGTAGGTGGCGATCGTTGGTGCTGTGATGGGGCCTGCGCCGATTGTTCGCGTGGCCCATTCGCCGTCGGCTCCGGCGTCCAGCAGCACCGACGCAACTGCGGACGCATCGCAGACGAATCCCGCGCTCACCGTCGATCAGCGTCGCGGGCGGCGAGGATCGACTCTGCGCTCACGGCGGCGCCCGTCACCCTCACGCGGGCTCGGGCACGAGCGATCACGTCCGCCGCAGGTGGGCGAGCTGCCGAATCGATGAGCATGCTGCGGAGGTACTCCTGGAGGGATTGGTGGGCGCGTGCCGCCCGCGCGGCGAACTCGTCGCGTACGTCGTCTGGGACATCCCGAACTGTTATTGCGACTGCCATATCTGCATTTTAGCAGCATTGCAGCGACAATGGCAGGAGACTGGAGGGCCCACGCGACCCCGTGGTCCTTCCCCGGGGTCTCTAAAGTTGGGCTGTCTCCGGGTGCTCCCGACAGTTGGGGGCTGGATCGGTCTTTGAGGGTTGGACGGGTTCCCCGGCCGAGCCGCGAGGCGCCTCGCCAGCAACCAGCGAGCACCCGTCAACGCCGACGAATCCCGGCAAGCAGTCGAGCTGCACCTCGTAGCCAGGCTCAGCCCCAATGAGCTGCTCGATCGCGGTACGAACGGCCACTACCTCACCAGGCAGAAAGTCGTAGAGCAACACGACCCGAGAAGGCCGCGCATCCTCGAAGTACTCGACCAGCATCCGCGCCAGCCAACTCTTAGCGCGGCTAAACCGCCGCGAGCGGGTCGGCAGCAACATGATCGGGCTTGGTCACAGCCTGTAGGACATCGGACATGTGCGTGTCGATCTCCGGATGGTCGCGGACGATCTTCTCGCGCCAGACCGCATCCGCCAAGACCGCCCGCCTACCCTCGGGGTCGGTCGTCTCAGCGGTTCAGGAAACTCAGGCGCTGCATCCCGTCGAAGGGCACCTCGTGGCCTCCCAGGACTACCAGTCGACCCGCACGTCGTACATGCGCAGTCGCTCGTCGCCAGAGATCAGCACAGCATCCTCAATGCCAGCTTGGGCGATCAGCAAGCGGTCGAATGGATCGCGGTGATGCCACGGCAGCAAGCCGACCGCGTCGGCGTGCTCGATGCCGACGGCGAGGGACACCGCCCCAGCATCGAGCAAGAGCTTTGCGAACCCGTCAGGCGCCTCGAGCTTTCCCAGCGATCGCTTGATCGCAACCTCCCACACCACCGCCGCGCTGAGCAGCACCTCATGAGATGCGTCAGTCAGCAGCTCATCTGCGCGCCGACTGAGCCTTTTATCTTCACCCAGCAGCCACAGCACCGCATGAGTGTCTGGCAGCAGTCTCACCTGCTGCCAAAGACCTCAGCGATGTCCTCGGGAAGCTCGTCGAAGTCCTCGGCCATTTGCACGCGGCCGCGCCAAGCACCACGCACCGTGGCTAGGGAACGCGGCTCCTCTATGACCGGTACGAGCCGCGCGACGGGCCTGCCATTGCGTTGAATGACGATGTCCTCCCCAGCTTCCACGCGCTCGACCAGGCGCGAGAGATGAGTCTTCGCATCGTGCATTCCCACGCGGGCCATACCACGAATCCTAGCAAGTGCTAGCTAAGCCTAGTCCACCTAACCCTGGGCAACTCGCGCCGTCCACAATCGAGCTGCAGGACATTCCCTGATCCTGCCCGCGGCGGCAGCGCGCAGCGCCTCCGACTGCCCGAGATCCAGTCGGTCAGTCGTTCTTCCACAGGTCCTCGTCGACCGTCTGCTCGATCTCCTCGAGGGTGAGATCGGTGCGGCGGTCCTCAACCATCGTCTGCAGCGCCTCGCCGATCGTCGGCGCCCATACTCGCCGCACCACAGCCACCTGTCCGGACTCCCCGTCGAACTGCTTCCATTCCAGCTCGACCAGCGGCACGCGCGAGGCGGGAGCATCGATCGGGACCGGCGCGCCCCACCCGTAAAGCGTTATCTCAGCCTGCCAGCCGTCCGGACACAGCTCGCCCATCACCGCCAGGGCCTGCCATTGGTCACCCACCGGTCGCGCCCGCCGTAGGCGCCGGCGTAGATAGACGGCGATCGCCACCAACGCGGCCGTCATCGCGACGATCGCAACCACGATCACGATCGTTTCGTGCGCTGGCACGCGCGCCGGAGCGCGGACGTTGCCGCCCTGAACGCCGCTCGCAATCAACAGTGCGTTGGCCAGCGGCGTCATCGCGCTCCCGACCCTCCGCTCGATCCGGCCCGAGGAAGCAGACGCCACCCGCTCGCTCTCATCGCTCTTTCAGAGTAGCCCGGCTAGCCTCCCGTCATGGCAGATACCAGCACGATCGCGTCACTCGCAACCGCCGGGGGGAGTGCGGCCGGTGCTGTTCAACGCCCGGCCACCGCGCACCAGCACGTCCGACGATCGACAGGGCCTGTGGCTGTGCTCGACTTCGCGGCACTGGAACCTGGATCGCGCCGACCCCCGCTAGTCGCCTGCCGCTGCCGCGAGAACGTACTCACCGAGCCGGGCTCACACATCAACACCCGTACTACGTGTGGTTGTATCCGAGCTGCGCGAAGCCTTCGAGCGCCGCGTCCACGGCCCGCTCCGCCCCTTCGACCCGGCGCTGCGCGGCGGCGTATGCTTCCGGTTCTTCGTTTTCCGCGGCCGTTGCGAGCGCCGTGTATGCATCGCGCGCACGGACGATCGCGTTCGCCAGAACCGTCTGCGCACCGCTGGCTGCGACCGGCGGTTCCAGCGGCGTGAGCGATGTCGCGGCATCTGCGAACCGCTGCGCGAGCGAGCTCGCTAGGGGACCTGCCGCGGACAGCGTCACGCGCTGGTGGAGCTTTCGCCGCAATGTCAGGCGTTGCCCGTCGAGCACCGCCAACAGCGCCGCGATCCGCGCCGCGTAGGCGCTATTGGGCGTCAGGTCATACGAACTCTGGCCGACCAGCGTGGCGTCGGCCACGATCTGCCGACATTGGTCCAGATAACCGGTCGATCCTGTGTTCGCGTAGCAGACCAGCGCCGTCGTACTGGACCCAACCACAGGCACCACGTAGACGTCGAGCACCCGGTGGTAGCCGTTCAGTCCGCTGTAACGGTATGCCTGCACGTTGCCCAGATTCACCACTTCGGCGTGCGGCACGCCATGCACCAGCGCGAGGAACGACGCGGGCAGCGGGCTCGAAGTATCGCCCGGAAGCAGCCCGCTCAGCAGACCGGCGCGGTGCGTCGCTGCGCTGGGGGCCAGCAGCAGCGGATGCGTGATCGCCAGGCCGGGAATGCTCTGAACCGATGAGACGGGCTGCCAGCTGGCCGGGTAGTCGAGCACGACGTTCGACCCAGAGGCAGTTCGTGACGCCCCAGCCGACGCGGACGCAGACGCCGGCGCCGACCGGGCCGGCGCAGGAGCGGACGAGCGGTGGATACCGAGCAGGTAGCCGACGATCGCGACGACGACGAGGAACGGCACCACGGCGGGCGGCAGGATGCGGTTCGACCTGTACACGGCGTCAGCCGGAGTTTTCGAAAGACGTGCTGCCCGGCGACTTGGACTTCGCGCCTCCCCCACCCTTGGATCCGCTGCCTCCCGGCGACGAGGTCCCGCCGCTGGAGCTCACGGGGGCCGCGGCAGGAGCCGGCTTCTTTGCCGGAGTCGACGGCTTCGGTGCGGAGGTACTCGTCGTGGGAGACGGTGTCTGCGTGAAGGAGGGCGTCGTGTGAACGGCGGGTGTGACCGCCCGCGGCGCACTCGGTGCAGCGGGCGTACTGGTAGTCGCTTTGCGAGCACTTCGGGCGGGCGCGGGCGCCGGCGCCGGGGCTGGGACACGGGGTTCGATCGCGATCGGCGCAGCGCTGTCCAGATGGCTGGGGATTGCAGCACCTGCTGCCGCGACAGGGAAGCCGGGCACCTGTTCGGCGGGCCCGCTCGCCGGCCTCTCGTGGCGTCCGATCGCATAGAAGCACGCGAACACCGCAACGCACAGCAGCGCCGTCAGCAGCAGCGTGCGACGACGCTCGCGCGCTAGGTCTCGTGCGAGATCGACGGGTGGCCGCGAGACATGGATCGTGTTCACGAGGACGGGCACACGATCGGTTTGGTCGCCGCGGAGTTCAGGCACATATCGGTGCGGCTGGGTGTCTTGCCGCGGCGGATCAAGAAGCGGGTGAACTTGCCGATCTGTCCGTGATTGGAGACCCACACGTCGAGCACCGCGCCCGCGCGCAGGGTGCGCTCGAAGCGACGGAAGTTGACGAGCACCGTGCCGGCTTTGCTCTTCGCCCCTGACGCGATGATCATGTGCTGGGATTTTGTCGCACATCCGCCGCCGTGACAGGTCACCTTGACCGTGGCACCGACGGGTGCCAGGACCGTCAGCAGGCTGATCTTGGCGCCCGATGAGCTGAACGAGCCGGCGATCCGCACGACCGGGAACGGCTGCATCAACGTCGGCGCGGCCGCCGTCACCGGGATCACCGCAGCGACGGTGCTCGACTGCCCGTTCGCATCCGTCACGCGCAATTGCACCGCGTGTGACCCTACGCTCGCGAAGGTCGTCGTGAGCGTCGCTTCACCGGCTGCGAATGCTCCGTCGCCGGCGGGCGCCCATGCGAAGCTTGTGATCGAGCTGCCGGCATCGGTCGATGTCGAGATCAGCGTCACCGGTTCGCCCGGGTGCGGCACCGCCGGGACCCAACGGAAGGACGCGACCGGCGTCGAGGGCGTCGCCGGCGGGGTCACGACAGGGGGAGCAAGCACGGTGAAGCTGACCGCTTGGCTGAGGCCGACGTTGCCCACGTCGTCGCGCTGTTCGGCCTGCGCGGTGTAGGTGCCGGGAGCGAGGCCTTCGAAGCTCGCCGACCACGAGCCAGCCGCAGCGGCAACGGTCTTTGATTGGACGATCGCCCCGCTCGGCGCCGACCCCGTGTACAGCTTCGCGGTGGCTTCCGGCTTGTCGCCAGAGGCCGTGCCAAGAGCGCCGCCCACCATCTGCGAAGTAGCGGCCGTCGAGCTCCCGTTCGCCGGTGAGGTGAGCGTCACGGTCGGCGCGTCCGCATCGACCGTGAACGTGAATTCTTCGCTGACTTCAGCGCCCTGGGTCGCGCGGGCAGTGTAGTTGCCGTCCGGGAGCGTCGGCGAAACCGGTGTGCTCGTCCACCTCGAGCCGCTGCGCGCGATCGACAGCGTGCGTACTTGCGGACCGGATGCCGACAGGCCGCTGTAGATCGTCACCGTCACCGTCGGGCTGCTCCCCGGGCCGCTCGCGGCAGTTCCGTCGAAGCTCGGGGACGCTCCAGCCAAGAATTCGGTCTGCGCATCGCCAGGCTGCTGCAGCCCGAATTCATCGAGCGTGAGCTTGGTCTTGACTTCGAACAGCACTGGACTGCTGATGCCGAGGTTCCCGGCGGCGTCGGCCTGCTCGACCTGCGCGGTGTATGGGCCGTTGGGCAGTTCCTTGTTCGAGGAGATCTTCCAGTGTCCGCCTTCGCGCTGTGCGAGCTGCGTCTCGACCGGCGTCCCCGTCGCGACGCTTCCTTCATAGATGTCGAGGGTCACCGAGGGATTGTCGCCGGCGGCTACGCCCGCGCGTCCGGTGAACGTTGGCTGTGAGACGTGGAAGGTCTGTTTGGCGGTCGGCACTTCCACCGCCACCGCCGGTGCGGTCGTATCGACGGCGAATGTGACAGCTGCGCTCTTGCCGAGATTGCCCGCCTTGTCTTCCTGTGCGGCCTGTGCCGTGTAGGTCCCTTCGGCGAGCGTCTTGGCGAGCGTGAAGGACCACACCGAGCCGGACGGCGTCACGACTTTGCTTTCGATCACTTCCCCTGACGCCGAGCCCCCCTTGTAGACGGTCACCGTCACGCTCGCCAGATCGCCGCTCGCCACGCCCGCCAGACCCGAGATCGCCGGTGTCTGGTTGTTCGTGGGGGTCGTCACCGGGTCGACCGTGACGGTGGGCGCGGCGGTATCGATCGTGAAGATGATCGCCGTGCTCTTGCCGAGATTGCCCGCGCTGTCTTCCTGGGTCGCCTGCGCCGTATAAGTGCCGTCTTTAAGCGTCGGTGTCGTGTAGGACCAGGCTCCGGCTGCCACCAGCGCCGGGACCGATTCCATCGGGGTGCCCGTCGCGGCTTCGCCTTTGTAGACGTTGACGGTTACCGCCGTGTGGTCGCCGTCTGCGATCCCTGCGGCACCGAGCAGCTTCGGCGCCTGGATCTTGGAGGGCGTGGTGACTGGGCTGATCGAGACGGCCGGAGCGAGCGTGTCGACCGTGAACCCCACCTGGCGCGTGTTTTCGTTGCCAGCGGCGTCACGCTGTGAGACCTGGACGGTGTAGGAGCCATCGCTCAACGAGGGCGAGGCGGTGTAGGACCAGCTTCCATTACCCACCGACACGCCTACCGACTGGGCGATCTGCTGTTGCTGAGGCACGCCTTTGAAGATCGTCACCGTCACGCTCGCCTGGTCGCCGCTAACTTTTCCTGCCGTGCCGGTGAAGGTCGGCGACGCGTTTTTCGTCGGCGTCGACACCGGGTTGATCGCGACAACCGGTGCCGTCGTGTCGATCGCGAATGTCACGGCAGCGCTCTTGCCCAGGTTGCCGGCTTTGTCTTCCTGCGTCGCCTGCACGGTGTAGGTGCCTTGAGCGAGCGCTTTGCTCGGCGTGTATGACCACGTCGCACCAGTCGGCACGACGAGTTCGCTCGCGGCTACTTTGCCTGCCGTGGAGGAGCCTTCGTAGACGGTGACGGCCACGCTCGGCTGATCGCTGCTCGCCACGCCTGCCGCGCCGGAGAACGTCGGCGTCGTGTCGCTGGTGAATGCCGCCGGGGCGCCGATCGAGACCGCCGGGGCGCTGGTGTCGATGGTGAACTTGACTTCTGAGCTCTTGCCGATGTTGCCGGCCTGGTCTTCCTGGACCGCCTGCGCGGTGTAGTTGCCGTCGGCGAGTTTCGCGGCCAGCCACGACCAGGAGGAGCCACTGCGGGTGGCAGTAGTGAACTGCACGACGGAGCCCCCGACGGAGCTGCCTTCGTAGATCGTCACCTGCACGCTCGCCAGATCGCCGCTCGCGGCGCCAGCGCCTCCGGTCAACGTCGGCGTGGAGTTGTTGGTCGGTGTCGTGACTGGGCCGAGCGAGACCGCGGGTGCTGTCGTGTCGACGGCGAACGTCACTGCCGTGCTCGTGCCGATGTTGCCCGCGCTGTCTCCCTGTACGGCCTGAATGGTGTATGTCCCCTGCGCGAGAGCTTTGCCCGGCGTGAAGGACCATGTCGAGCCGGCAGGCGCGACCGCTTCGCTGACAACGGCTTTCCCGGCAGTCGAGCTGCCTTCATAGATCGTCACCGTGACGCTGGCCGAGTCGCCTGAGGCGACGCCGGCCGCGCCCGTCGAGGTCGGGGTCGTGTCATTGGTGAACGCGGCGATCGGGGCGATCGACACGGCCGGAGCGGCCGTGTCGACGGTGAATGTCACCGCGGCACTCTTGCCGATGTTGCCCGCTTTGTCTTCCTGTGCGGCCTGCGCCGTGTAGGTCCCCTGGGCGAGCGCTTTGGCGGCCGTCGAGGACCAGGTGGCGCCCGTCGGACTGACCGTTTTTGTAGCAGCGACTGCTCCGGCGGTGGAACTGCCTTCATAGATCGTCACGGTTACGCTGGCCACGTCGCCCGACGCCACCCCCGCGGCGCCGGTCAGCGTAGGCGTCGTGTTGTTCGTGGATGCGGCGACGGGATTGATCGACACCGCCGGGCCTTTCGTATCCACCGTGAACGTGACCGCTGAGCTCTGGCCGCGGTTGCCAGCTTCGTCTTCCTGCACGGCCTGCGCCGTGTAGGTCCCGTCTGCAAGTTTGGCGAGCGTCGATGACCATGTCGAACCGCTGCGCGAAACGGTCGCGGACTGCGCCACCGCACCCCCGACGGAGCTGCCTTCGTAGACCGTGACCGTGACGCCGGCCGCGTCGCCGCTCGCCGTCCCGGCGCCTCCGGTCAGCGTCGGCGCAGCGGTTTTCGTCGGTGTCGGCAGCGAGTTGGTCGAGACCGTCGGCGCGGTCGTGTCGACCGTGAACGTCACCGCTGTGCTCTTGCCGAGGTTCTCCGCCCCGTCTTCCTGGGTAGCCTGCGCGGTGTAGGTGCCGTCGCTTAGCTCAGGCACCTGCCATGACCATGCAGAGCCGCTGCGCGAAACGGTCGAGGTCTGCGCCACCGTGCCACCGACCGCGCTGCCCTTGTAGACGGTGACCGTCACGCCTGCCTGATCGCCGCTCGCGGCGCCGGCACCACCGGCCAACGTGGGAGCGGCGTTTTTCGTCGGCGTGATCACCGGGTTGATCGAGACCGCCGGGGCGGTCGTGTCCAAGGTGAACGTGACCGCCTGACTCTTGCCGAGATTTCCGGCCTCGTCTTTCTGGGTGGCCTGCGCGGTGTACGTGCCATCGGCAAGTTTCGCCGACGTGAACGACCAGTCACCACCGATCAGCGACGCACTGCCCGAAGCCGCCACCGCCCCGGCAAGCGAGCTTCCTTCGTGGATCGTCACCGCGACGGCGTTTTCGTCGCCCACTTCGACCCCGGCGCCGCCGGTCAACGTCGGTGTCGAATCGTTCGTCGGCGACGCGACTGCTTCGATCGACACCGCCGGCGCGGTCGTGTCGACCGTGAAGGTCACCGGTGTGCTTTCGCCGGTTTCGAGGGAGCCGTTGGTCTGTTCGGCGACCGCCGTGTACGCGCCCGGTTCAAGCGACGTTACCGGCGTGATTTCCCAGCTAGCTTCGTTCGGGCCGATTTCATCCGGTGCGAGCTCGGCGAGCGTCTGCACCGGCGAACCGCTCGCGTTCGCACCTTCGTAAATCTTCAGATTGACCGAATCGAGCGGATCGTCGGTCTTACCGCTGAAGGCAGGGGTTCGATCGTTGGTGAGGCTCCCCGCGAGGGGCTGGTCAATCGCGATCGTGGGAGCTTCGGCGGCGGCGGCCACGCCCGCCCAAGCGGCGGCGAGCACGACGAGCGCCGCGAGCGCGGCCACAGCCGCTCGCGCAACATTCGCTGCCGCCGTCGTCAAAACGCCGCTCCAAACCTTGTTGTCTTCCATCTCCAGCTTCGCCCTCACGGCGCGCAGGCGGCTAATCCGTGCATGCCTGGTCTCGCTTCCGCCGCCGCAAATGATACGTGGATTGCGAGCGCATTTGGAAGGACTGCACGCCCGCGCCCTTGGATCGCACCGCGCGTGATTGAATGCTCCGGCGCGCGCATGATTGAATGCTCCGGCGGACGGCGTCATGCGCCGGGCGCAAAGCGATCCATGATCCCCGGGCCACAGGAGGGAACGCGATGAGCGCCAAGTGGAGCACCGAGCAGATCCCCGATCAGCGCGGCCGAACAGCAATCGTGACGGGCGCGAACAGCGGGCTGGGGCTCGTGACGGCGAGGGAGCTCGCGCGGCGCGGTGCACGTGTGATCCTCGCGTGCCGGAACATCGACAAGGGAGCTCAGGCGGCGCGCGAGATCGAGCGCGCGTCGCTCGGCGCCGATGTCGAGCTCGCGCCGCTTGACCTCGGCGACCTGTCCTCCGTGGAGGCGTTCGCGGACAGCTTCCGCGCGAGCCACGAGAGCGGTGGCCTCGATCTGCTGGTCAACAACGCCGGCGTGATGGCGCCGCCGCGCCGCCAGACGGTGGACGGCTTCGAGCTGCAGCTCGGCACGAACCTGCTCGGCCATTTCGCGCTCACCGCCCGCTTGATCGGCCTGATGGAGGGCCACACGGATGCCCGTGTGGTGACGCTGAGCAGCAATGCGCACAAGATGGGGCGCATCGACTTCGACGACCTTCAGTCCGAGCGCCGCTACACGCGCTGGGGCGCCTACGGGCAGTCAAAGCTCGCCGACCTGATGTTCTCGCTGGAGCTCGACAGGCGCCTCCGTAGGAGCGGCTCGAGCGTGAAGAGTGTCGCCGCCCACCCGGGCTACGCGGCGACCAACCTGCAGACCGCGGCTGCCCCCGCGCTCGACCGCATCGTGATGCAGTTCACGAACCTGATCGTCGCCCAGAGCGCGGATATGGGAGCGCTGCCTTCGCTGTACGCCGCGACCTATCCCGGCCTCGAGGGCGGCAGTTACGTCGGCCCGGACGGCATCGGTGAGTTTCGTGGGCACCCGCACCTGGTCTCACCGAACCGCGCGGCGCGCGACGAGCAGGTGGCCGCGCGCCTGTGGTCGGTCTCGCAGGAGCTAACCGGCATCCGTTTCGAGCTCGCCGCCGCGGCCGGCTCGCATTCGACCTGAATCGAGCGAAGGCGGCCCTCGCGCCGCTGGGCCTACAGCTCGAGGTAGCGCAACATGACGCGCCCGAGCACGATCACATCGCCGCTGCACAGGTCGGCCTGCTGGACGCGCCGGCCGTTCACGAGCGTGCCGTTGGAGCTGCGATCGTCGAGGATCCGTGCGCCGGACGGTCGCGGGACGAGGATCGCGTGGCGTCGCGAGACCGAGGCGTCATCGAGGTGCAGCCCGGCGGCGAGTCCTCGCCCGATGTGCACGACCTCGCCAGCGAGCGGGATCAGCAACGTGCGATCCGGGCCTTGGACCTCGAGGTAGCGGCCCGCATCGACCGGGCCACCGAGGGTGGCCTCTTGGCGGACGCGCTCGTCCAGACAGGCGATCGGGTCAAATCGCTCGGTGATCCCATCGGCGGGCGGGCGGATGAGTGTCTGTGAGGTCATACGAGAAGCAAACCGAATGCTACTCACGTAGACCTCAACGAGCGTGAAGAAAAGAAGAAATTAAGAGGTGCGTGCGGCTTTGCGGCGAGCCATCCGCTTCGAGCTCCACCAACCCCAGCCGCCGACTGCCACGACGGGTACGACGTAGAGCATCGATACGTACCAGTGCGTCAGGCATGCGAGCGGCGCCATGTGCGGAAATCTAGCACGCCCTCACCATGCCTCTTTGCCCGGTCCGCCGCCCTCCGAGGACCCCTCGCGAGCTCGACGCCGGCGCACGAACAACACGAGCGCGAGACCGCCGACGGCGATCGCGACGCCAATCAGGATCGCCGCCAGCGGCGCCTTGGAGTTCTCCGGTTCCCAGAACAGCTGCCCGTCGACCGCACCGCCGGCCGAGCCGACCTCGATCGGTACCTTCCAGTCGAACACCAGCGTCCGCTTGCCGGTGTCCTTGACCTGTGGAGGGACCGCCGGGGAGGTGTAGTGGATGCGGTGGTCGTGCCATTCGAACTGGCCGGTGCGATCGAGCACTTCCCACTGCGGCGGCGCGCTCGCGTCGGCGAAGGCGGGGACGTTGATGTCGCCGTAGAAGCTCGCATTCAGGTACGTGGCGGGGGAGCGCACGTTGCGCTCGACGGTGCCGTTGGCCAGCACGCGCGCGTATGGCTCGCCGTCGTAGCCGAGGATCGTGACGGTCTTGCCCGTGTTGTTGCGCAGCAGCAGGCGATCGGCGAACTCGAGCACCTGGACGCTGAGCCCCGGGACGGCCGGCGTGACAGACGTGATGTTCGAGCGGTAGTTGGAGTTGGCGCCCTGGTCGTTGAGCGCGCTCGTTGCGCCGCCGGACGCTCCCATCGCCACCGCGGTCGCGGCGCCTGAGGGGAGCAGCGCCAGCGCGAGCATGACGCCCGGCAGCGCGAGAAGCAGGCGGCAAAGCACGGCGCCAGAACCGTAGCGCAGGCGCGTGGCGCTCACGTCCCCACGGCCGACAGCAGCCACAGACCGAAGCTCGTGAACGCGACCATCACCGCGAGCATCCAGTACTGGCTGCGCACGGCCTCTTCCGGGTCCTTGTAGAGCGCAAGCGCGCGGTCGTGCGCGAGCGCCAGGCCGGCGACGTGCCCAGCCACCAGCGCCGCCACCTGGACGTACCAGATCCCGGCATAAGAGATCACGTGGTAGTCGATCTGATAGCCGCTGGTGCCGAACACGTTCGAGCCGTGGCCGAGCGGATCGGAGATCAGATAGACCATCGCCTGGCTCTGCCACAGCAACAGCGAGAAGTAGTGCGCCAGCACGTATGCGAACCCGATCGGCACGAGCGTATGGGCGAAGGCCCGCGTCAGCGAATCGCGGTCATAGCGCCCGCTGACGCTATGCACTCCGACGATCCCCAATCGGTAGACGCCGATCACCAGCAGGATGCACAGCACCAGGCCGACCGAGTACGCCAGCTCCTGCGCCGGTGTGGCCGCGAACCCAAGGTCTGAGAACAGGTTCTGCAGACTCGGCTCGTCTTTGCGCCAGATCCCTCCGTTGCTGAATCCGTCGAATGTCGTCGTGCCGATCAGCGCACAGATCAGCGTCACGATCCCCGGGCCCACCTGCAGGCCGGTCACACCGCTCAGCAGCCGCCTGCCGTACACGCTGCCGTCCTCGCCGCGCACGAGCGCCGATAGCCTGGAAAGCAGGCTGAAGTACACGCCGAAGCCGTCCGCCCGTGTGCTCCACTGCTCGACGCCGAACAGCACCATCCCGAGGAGCATCACCAGGAAGTAGCCGAGCGACAGAGCCGCCAATGTCGAGGGGCTGTCACGTTCGACGTACACGAGCTCCAGCCAGCCGAACCCGACAAGCCCGACGATCGCAGGCCACACCCCCAGCCGTGCCGGATAGCGCAGCGGAGGCCCTTGGGTGCGCCCCCGGCGCAACCCGTTCACCAGCGCGTTGAGCGCGCGCGCGCAGGTCCTCCACGGGCTGAGCGCGCGGAACACGTCGCCGAACAGCACGCTGAGGACCGGCAGGCCGACCCAGAAGACGACGTAGATGAACGTCACCGAGAAGTTCGCCTGCGTGACCTGCGCGCCGGCGAACCCGCTGTAGAGCACGAGCGCGAACAGGCCGACGCCGAACGCGCTCGCGAGCCATTCCAACGCCCGCGGCAGCGCGAACAGCCGCCGGCGGTGCTCATCCTGCAGCTGCGGGCGCGTCCACATGGTCGACAGGGCGACGAACGAGACGACCAGCACGATCGCGGCGGTCCAGCTGAACAGCCACACGGGGATCGGCAGATCGGCCTTGCCGACGATCCCGTGCGCCTGAGCGCTCGCCGGAGCCGCGAGCGCTACGCACCCCAGGCCGCCGAGCAGCGAGGGCAGCAAGCGAGGAGGCCGGGCTCTCATGCCCGCGGCAGTCTATGCAAGCGCGCGTGGCCGCCGCCCCGATTGCGCAGCGTCCCTGGGCCGCGCTCGCGTACCCTGAACGCTCGATGCTCGCGCCACCGCCGGCCGTCTCCACCGACTTCTCCGCCGCCCTGCAGCTAGGACCGCTCGTGATCCTCGGGGTGCTCTACGCGCGTCGTGTGCGCACGCTCGTCGAGGACGGTCATCCTGTCCCGGGGTGGCGTCAGGCGTGCTTCTACGGCGGTTTCGTCGTGATCGGCGCGGCGCTCACCTCGCTCGGCGCGGCCAGCCAGGACCTGCTGTATGTCCACATGATCGAGCACCTGCTGCTCGGCGACATAGCCGCGTTGCTGATCGTTCTCGGGCTCACCGGACCACTGCTCGCTCCAATCCTCCGCATCCGCTTCTTCGACCGTCTGCGCGCGCTGACGCATCCTGCGGTCGCGTTCCCGCTGTGGGCAATCAACTTGTACGTCTGGCACCTGCCCTCGCTCTACCAGGCGGCGCTGCGCCACTCGGGTGTGCATGCAATCGAGCACGCGATGTTCCTCGGCTTCGGGATCGCGATGTGGATGCCGCTGTTCGGGCCGCTGCCGACACCAAGCTGGTTCGGCAACCTCGGCAAGCTGATCTACATCGTCGCCGTGCGGCTCACCGGCACGGTGCTCGGCAACATCTTCCTGTGGTCCGGGACCGTCTTCTACCCGTTCTACCTGAAAGGCGACGCGCACTTCCACATCTCGCCGATAGCCGACCAGAACCTGGCCGGGGCGATCATGATGGTAGAGGAGTCGATCCTCACGCTCGGCCTGTTCTGCTGGCTGTTTCTGCGCGCGGCGCAGGAGAGCGAGGAGCGTCAGGAGCTGCTCGACTACGCCCACTCGCACGGCCTCGAGCTGAGCGACGAGCGCGCCGCGCGTGCCGTGTCGGCCGGTCGCGGCACGGAACTGCGCCGGCGCCTGGAGGGACGCACCACCACCGACGGACATAAGGGCGGCGACTCCCACCAGCACCGCACGCCTAGCCAGGGCGAGGCCCGCGAGCAGATCGGCGCGCCCAAGCAGAGCTGAGCGTTACGCTGGTGGCATGTGCGCAGGCTGTGCCATGGCCGCGGCGTCCGCCGCGAGCGGTTTGCGGACCTGGATGCAGAGCCAGAACATCCCCTGGCTGACGCCTCCTCGCATGCGTCGCCTGACGATCGCCGCGATGTGCGCGGCCGGCATCGTCTCCACGATCGGCTTCAGCGGCTCGACGCCCGCGACCGCCAGCGCTCACCACGCGCCGGCGCACCGCCTGGTCGACACGTCCCAGAGCCTGACCAGGGCGCCGTAGGGCAAGCGAGGCAAGGACGCAGGAAGCGTGGCGTGCATCGCACGCGAGCGACCGCGAAGTGCCCCGAACGGGGTAAGGACGCCGCCTCGCGCCGCCATACGGCGCCCTGGCGTTAGCCGCCGGCGACGGCCGGCAGAATCGTCAACTCGCTCCCGTCGGCCAACGGCGTGGCGAGGCCCTCGAGGAAGCGGATGTCTTCGCCGGCTACGTACACGTTGACGAATCGCCGCAGCGAGCCGTCTTCGTCGGAGATCCGCACGCGCAGCTCGGAATGGCGCTCGAACAGGCCGTTCAGCACCTCCTGCACGGTGGTCCCGTCGATTTGTGCCTCGGCCTCGCCGCCGGCTGCCGCGCGCAGCTGTGTCGGGATCTTCACGACGACCGCCATCAGACGCTCACCGCCTGCGGGACGCCCGCCTCGAAGGCCTCGACGGTCGGCTCGATCGTGTGCGTCGCAAACGTTCCGCGTACCGCGTCCAGGGTCTTCAGGCCCTCACCCGTGATCACCAGCACGACGCGCTCGTCCGGGTCGATGTCGCCGCGCGCGGCGAGCTTCGCCAGCACCGCGGTCGTGACGCCCCCGGCGGTCTCCGTGAAGACGCCTGTCGTCTCCGCCAGCAGCCTGATGCCGGCCCGGATCTCATCGTCGCTGACAGCGTCCACAGAGCCGCCCGTGCGACGTGCGAGGTCGAGCGCGTAGGGGCCATCTGCGGGGTTGCCAATCGCAAGCGACTTAGCAATCGTGCTCGGCTTGACGGGGCGGCACACGTCGTGGCCGGCCTCGAATGCGCTCGCCACCGGCGAGCAGCCTTCAGCCTGGGCGCCGTTCATGCGCGGCAGCGGGCGGGCGAGGTTGTCTATAAGCCCCAGCTCGCTCCACTCCTCGAACCCTCTGGCGATTTTCGTGAACAGCGACCCGGAGGCCACCGGCACGACGCAGCGGTCGGGCATCTCCCAGCCAAGCTGCTCGGCGATCTCGAACGCGAGCGTCTTCGAGCCCTCGGCGTAGTAGGGCCGCAGGTTGATGTTCACGAACGCCCAGTCCCTGTCCGCCGAAAGCTCGGTGCACAGCCGGTTGACATCGTCGTAACTGCCGTTGACGCCCACCAGTTTGGTTCCGTAGACGCCCGTGGCGAGCACCTTCTGCTCCTCGAGGTCGGCCGGAATGAATACGTAGGACTCCATCCCCAGCGCGGCGCCGTGGGCGGCGACGGAGTTGGCGAGGTTGCCCGTCGAGGCGCACGCGATCGTCTCGAAGCCCAGCTCGCGGGCGCGCGTGACGGCGACCGACACGACACGATCCTTGAACGAGTGCGTCGGGTTGGCAGCGTCGTTCTTGACCCACACCTCGCGCAGCCCGAGCCGCTCCGCAAGCCTGTCCGCGCGGATCAGCGGCGTGCATCCGGCCGGCAGGCCCACACGCGACGCCAGCCGCCCGGAGGGACCCGGAGGGCCCCCCGCCAGCGGCAGGAAGTCGGCGTAGCGCCAGATGTTCTGCGGACCGCCCTGGATACGGCGGCGCAGCTCGCCGACATCGGCCGCTCCGAGGAAGCGACTGTGGTCGTAGGTGACCTCGAGCGGTCCGAAGCACCGCTCGCAAACGTAAAGCGCCTCGAGCGGATAGTCCGCCTTGCACTCTTTGCACTGAAGATGACTGACAGCCATTGAAACCCCTTTCGTTCGCTCTATCGCCGTCACGTGTGGCGATGAGCACGGGGCTCGGCCACACATCTAACTGGAATTGGCACCTTCCCGCCTGTGACATGACGGTGGTTGCCGGGGTTTCGTAGGGCCAGTCCCTCCACCCCTCTGGATGTGTCCTGTCTGCGCGGCAGTTTAGCAATCCTCTCGACGGACGCAAGCCCACACGTGAGTTCGGGTCAGCCGCTTGCGGTAACGCTAGCCGGTGCCCGGTGTAGCCCCTTGCGGTGAGCACCTCCACACGCGACCGCGACGAGCTGGCCGGACAGGCGAGCGAGCCGTTCCGTTTCGCCTCGCCGGACACCCGGCGACGGATGCTGATCATCGTCAACCCGTACGCCACGACTGTCTCTGACCGTCTGCGCCATCTCGTCGTGTACGCGCTCCAGGGTCGCTTCGAGGTCGACGCGGTCGACACCGAAGCGCGCGGTCACGCGACCGAGCTGTGCCGCGAGGCGGCGCACGAGGGCTATGACGTAGTCGTCGCGTTCGGCGGTGACGGAACCGTCAACGAAGCTGCCAACGGGCTGCTCGGCTCCCCCACCCCGCTGTGCTGCCTGCCGGGCGGCTCGGCCAACGTGTTCGGCAAGATGCTCGGCATCCCCGGTGACGTCGTCGATGCGACCGAGCACCTGCTAGCGATGGCCGACGACTGGCGCCCGCGCAAGGTCGACGTGGGCGTCGTCAACGGCCGCTGCTTCACGTTCTCCTCGGGCGTCGGCCTCGACGCGAGCGTGGTCGAGCGCGTCGACTCCAACCCGCGGATGAAGGCGCGCTTCGGCCCGTACTTCTTCACCTGGGTCGCCGTCAGCACGTTCCTGCGCCGCTACCTGGTCTCGCCGCCGCGCCTGCGGGTCGACGCGGGCGAGCGTCAGGGGCTCGAGGGCGTCACCGCGATCGTGCAGAACGGCTCCCCCTTCACCTACTTCCAGGACCGGCCGATCGAGCTCGCCGACGGCGCCGCACTCGACTCGGGCGCGCTCGCCGGTGGGGTTCTGCACCGCGCGAGGCTGATGTCGATGCCGTTCATCGCCTGGCGAGCCTTCTCGCCCCGCGCGCGTGTCGCCGGGCACCGCCAGGTCACGGGCCTGACGGATCTCAACGAGCTGACCGTGCGCAGCGCAGACCAGCGCCCGCTGCCGCTGCAGGTCGACGGCGACTACCTCGGCGAGGTCACCGAGGCGCGCTACTCGCTTCTGCCGCAGGCGCTCAACGTGATCTCCTGAGCTGCTACGCGGTCACGCCGGGCGTCACCCGGTAGGCGTCGAACACAGAGTCGGTGTTGCGCAGCCGATTGATCGCCGCCTTCAGCGTGTGCGTGTCGGCGACCTCGACGACGAAGCGGTTCTTGACCATCGGCGGGGTCGACAGGCAGCGCGCTTCGAGGATGTTCGCGCCGGACTCGGAGAACGCGCGTGACAGGTCCTCGAGCAGCCGGTGGCGGTCCCACGCATCGATCTGGACCTCGACGACGAAGCCGGTCGACTGGTCTCCTTCCCACGCCACGCTCGTGAAGCGCTCGGGACTCTTGCGCAGCAGCGTCGCATTGGGGCAGTCCTCGCGGTGGATCGTGATGCCTCGCCCGAGTGAGATGTAGCCGAGGATCTGATCGCCGGGGACCGGACGGCAGCACTTCGCCAGGCGCAGCATCACGTCATCGACGCCTTCCACCCTGATCCCGTACTGGCCGGAGGACTTCGTCGGGCGCCGTCGCGCGCGCCCGACGTGGATCAGGTCGGCCGCGCTCTCCTCGCCGTCGGCGGCCTCGCCCTGCTTCAGGCGCTGCATCACCTTGTTGACGACCAGCTTCGGCGAGACCTTGGCCGCGCCGAGGGCGATGTAGAAGTCGTCAGCCTTGCGGTAGCCAACCTCGCTGATCACGTCCGCCAGCAGCGCCGAGCCGGTGATCTTCTGCGCCGGCAGGCCCTGTTTGCGCAGCTGCTCCTGCAGCAGCTCGCGACCTGTGTGCTCGGTGTCCTGGCGGGACTCCGCCTTGAACCACGCCTTGATCTTGTTGCGCGCGCGGGTCGTCTTGACCATCGCCAGCCAGTCGCGCGACGGTCCGCGCTCGCGCTTGGCGGTGAGGATCTCGACGATGTCGCCCGAGCGCAGCTCGTAGTGCAGCGGCACGATTTTTCCGTTTACTCGCGCACCCACACAGCGGTGGCCGATCTCGGTGTGCACCTCGTAGGCAAAGTCCAGCGGCGTCGCCCCGGCGGCCAGCGACTTGACTTCGCCCTTGGGCGTGAAGACGTAGACCTCCTCCTCGAACAGGTCTGTGCGCAGCGTCTCCATGAACTCGCTCGGGTCCGACAGCTCCTTCTGCCAGTCGAGCATCGAGCGCAGCCACTTGAGCTTTGCGTCCTCACCGGCCGCCGGCCAGCTGGTCGAGCGCGGGTCGCTCGAGCGGTCCGCTCCCGTGCCCTGCGGCTGCTTGTAGACCCAGTGGGCGGCCACGCCGAACTCCGCCATCTCGTGCATCTCGTGCGTGCGGATCTGGATCTCCAACGGTCGGCCCTCGGGCCCGATCACCGTCGTGTGCAGCGACTGGTACATGTTGAACTTGGGCATCGCGATGAAGTCCTTGAAACGGCCGGGCAGCGGCTTCCACAGCGAGTGGATCACGCCGACGGTCCCGTAGCAGTCCTTCACCGAGTCGACGATCACGCGCATCGCCGTCAGGTCGTAGATCTCGTTGAACTCGCGGCCCTTCTTAGTCATCTTCGAGTAGATCGAATAGAAGTGCTTGGCGCGCCCAGCGATCTCCGCCTCGATGCCAACCTCGGCCAGCTCACTGCGCAAGTAGTCGCCGGCCTCGCTGACGTAGTGCTCGCGCTCGTCGCGCTGCTGGGCGACGAGGCCCTTGATCTCCTGGTACTTGCGCGGGTGCAGCGTCGCGAACGCGAGATCCTCGAGCTCCCACTTGAGCGCATGGATCCCCAGACGGTGGGCCAGCGGCGCGTAGATCTCGAGCGTCTCGCGCGCCTTCTCCATCTGCTTGTGCTTGGGCATGTGATCGATCGTGCGCATGTTGTGCAGGCGATCGGCGAGCTTGATCAGGATGACCCGAACGTCCGTGGCCATCGCGACCATCATCTTGCGGTAGTTGTTCGCCTGCGCCTCGTCGCGCGACTGGAAGGTGATGCCGGTCAGCTTGGTCACACCGTCAACGACGCCCGAGATCTCATCGCCGAAGCGCTCGCGCACCTCCTCGATCGATGCCGAGGTGTCCTCCACGGTGTCGTGCAGCAGGGCCGCGCACAGGGTCTCCGTGTCGAGTCTCATGCCCGCGCAGATGCGCGCCACGCCGACCGGATGCACGATGAAGTCCTCACCGGATTTGCGCCGCTGGGCGGCGTGGTGCTCGCACGCAAACACGAACGCGTCCTGGACACGTGCGCGATCGATCTCGATCGAGGAGTCGGCCGCGTGCTCGGAGACGATCGCGAACAGGTCGCTGAGCATGCGCCGCTCGGACGCGCTCAGGCTGAGTGGCACCTGGACGGCCGCCCCGCCGCGAGCATCCGCCTCGGTGAGCTCCGACGCCGCCTGCTGTGCCCGCGCCTGCTCGACCGCCGCGCCGCCGAGTACGGCCCCCTCGGGGACCTCGGTGGCCTGTGAGCTGTTGGGGTCTTCGGCGATGGCCATGATCTAAGGGTAGGGGACCGGGGCGCTGCTTCCAAGGCGCGGGTCTTACCGTCCTGCGGGCGGCTCGGCGACGCTGGTCACGGCAGCGCGAACAGCACCAGCTCACCCACCGGCTGCTCGATGCCGGCGTCCTCGACTCGATCCCGCTCAACAGCCGTCGCGGCGCTCGGGCTCGCATGACGCAGCACGAGCCGCGGCTCGCTGACACCGTTCCATTCGTTGACCTCGAGCGTGAACGTCGCGTCCGCCGGTTGGCCGTCGTCGACCGGCAGCCGCCCGCCCGTGCCGAACGCGACCGCACGGGCGCGACAGCCGTTGGACTCGACGGTGAAGCGCGCATGCTTGCCCTCCCCCATTGGCCTGACGTCCGCGAACGTCGCGTCTTGCACCATCAGGCAGACGCCCGGGTTGCCGCGGCCGAACGGCGCGAGGCTCTGAAGCTCCTCGGCGAGCGTCATCCCGAGGTCCTCGCCGCCGACCAGCGCATCGACGCGCTCCACGGGCACGAGGTCCTGTGGGCGCAGGACGCGCTCGGCGTGCGCGGACAGAGCGGCCGCGAAGTCGGGCACCCGCCCGCGCTCGATCTCGAGGCCCGCCGCCGCACGGTGACCTCCGTAGCGCAGCAGGTGCTTCCCACACGCGGTCAGCCCGGCCAGCAGGTCGAACGCCTCGACGCTGCGCCCGGATGCCTTGCCGGTGTCGCCGTCGAGCGCGATCAGCACAACCGGACGACCGCTGCGCTCGACCAGCCGCGAGGCGACTATCCCGATCACCCCGGGGTGCCAGCCATCGTGCGCCAGCACGTACGCCGGGCGCTCCCCGAGCTCGCTCATCTGCGCTTCGGCCTGGAAGCGAATCGCCTGCTCGACCTGCCTGCGCTCGCGGTTGGCGGAGTCGAGCTCCTGCGCTATCTGCGCGGCGCGCGCAGGGTCTGTCGTGAGGACCAGCTCAAGCCCGGCGTCGGCTCGATAGAGCCGTCCGGCGGCGTTCAGGCGCGGGGCGAGCGCGAACGCAACCGAGCGCTCGTTCGCCTTCGACGGGTCGACGCCCGCGACCGCCATCAGCGCGCGTAGACCCGGCTTGGTGGTACTCGCCAGCGCTCGCAACCCATTGCGCACAAGCACGCGGTTCTCACCCACGAGCGCCACCACGTCGGCGATCGTCGCCAGCGCGACGAGATCGCGGTCCTCCGACAGCACGCGCCGGGCTCGGGTGCCGCGTGCCTCCTCAGTGCGTTGTGCCGGGCCCTCTGCGCGGGCGTAGGCCTCGACCAGCGCCTGCGCCAACTTGTGCGCCACCGCCGTCGCGCACAGGTCAGGGCACGGGTAGCCGCACAGGGTCGGGTGCACGATCGGCGCGCGCGGGAGCGTGCCGTCGACGCGCGGGGCGTGGTGGTCGGTGACGATCACGTCCATCCCCAGCGCGTGGGCGGCCGCGACCTCCTCGACTGCGGTGATCGCGCAGTCGACCGTGACCAGCAGCTTCGTACCGCGCGCCGCCAGGCGCTCGACGGTCGCTATACCGAGGCCGTAGCCATCGCCCGCACGGTCCGGCAGATAGGAGTCGACCTGCGCCCCCAGCTCGCGCAGCGCACGGACCATCACGGCGGTTGCGCAGATGCCGTCGACGTCGTAGTCACCGTGGACCGTGATCTGCGTGCCGGCGTCGACGTGGCCGAGGAGCAGCTCGACCGCCTCGCCGATGCCGCGGAACGCCTCCGGCGGATGCTCCTCGCCGCCGGTCAGGAACGTGCGCGCGAGCTCCGGCTCGCCCATCCCGCGGCGTACGAGCACCTGCGCCAGCGCAGCGCTGACCCCCAGCTCGCGTCGCAGCCGCTCGACCTCGGCTGGCGGGCACTCGGGGATCTCGAAACGACATGGCTGCACGCCGGCGAGACTACGGGCAGGGTGAGACAGAATGGCCGAGCGGCGGGCCGCACACCGGCCGAGTGCGGCTCGACGCGGCTGGTGGCGCCTACCGGCCTGTGACGAGCGCGCTAGTAGCCTTCGTGCGGCGGCGCCTGGGTGCCGGCGCGTTCGCGGCGCATGCCCTCCAGGTAGATCAACGCGATCCCGATCAGCGCGCCGGGAACTGCGTACAGGACGACCGCGATATCGGTCTCCTTTTCGCCGGGGATCGCGAACGAGGAGGACTTCACCCCGTAGATGATCATCGCGATCACGACCGCGCCGATCAACGATCCGACGAACGCGCCGACGATCCCACCCCAGAAGCGGTCCGGCACGAAGATCGTGAAGTGCCAGATCGCGAGGCCCATCATCACCCAGCCGAGCAGCCCCATCAGCGTGACCTTCCGTGGCGTTTGTTCCGGCGCCCGCCCGCCCGGCTGTTCTTCTCGCGCCGCTTGGGCTCTTCCTTGAGCACGAGGTCCTCCGGCGTCAGGTCGGCCGCAGGGTCGCGCTGCCCCTGCGGGGACGATGCGGGCGCAGCCGGCGGCGCGGCCGTCGCGCTCGCATCAGTGGCGCGCGCACGGCGCCCGTCACCGGCCGTGCCGGGCTTGCCGGCCTTCGCGGAGGGCTCGCCGTCCACGTCGAGGTCGCGAACCAGTTCCTGGAACTCGTCCCTGGAGATCTGCTGGCCGGGCTCCTCCGGGGCGATGATGCTGCCGCGCCGCGTGCGTTTGCGCTTGCGTGCCGGCTCGACGTCCTCGGGCGTGCCGCCTGCGGTCGTCGCGTACGCGGGCACCGCGCCGCCCTCGCGTACGATCCGCGCTCGGCGCGCGCGGTAGCCCGGCTCGCGCTCCTTCCAGTGCGTCAGCACAGGAGAGGCGATGAAGATCGAGGAGTACGCGCCGGAGGCGATGCCGATCATCAGCGCGAACGCGAAGTCCTTCAGCGTTTCTCCGCCGAACAGCAGCAGCGCGATCACCGGCAGCAGCGTGCAGAAGCTCGTCGCCAGCGATCTGGTGAGCACCTCGGCCATCGAGCGGTTGACGATCTGCGAGAACGCAGAGCGCGGCATGCGCGGGACGTTCTCGCGTATTCGGTCGAACACGATGATCGTGTCGTACAGCGAGTACCCGAGGATCGTCAGCAGAGCGGCGACCGTCGCCGTCGTGACTTCCCTCCCCGTGAGTGAGTAGACGCCGGCTGTGATCAGCAGGTCGTGCATCAACGCGATCAGCACGGGAACCGCGTACTTCCACTCGAAGCGCAGCGCGATGTATGCAGAGATCACGAGCAGCGAGGCGATGATCGCGATCACCGCGCTGTTGGCGACCGTTTTCCCGAACGTCGGACCGATCGAGGTCGACGAGAAGTTCTTCGTGCCGGGCGTGCTGATTCCGTTGCCGAACTTCTTGTCCAGCGCCGCCTGGATCTCCTTGACCTTTTCCGGGCCCAGCGTCTTCATCGAGATCTGATAGCCGTCGCCGCCGATGCTGGCGTTCGAGTACTTCTGCACCTCCGAGTTCGGGTAGCCCGCCGCGGCCATCACTTTCGCCACTTCGCTCTCGGACGCCTTGCGGATGAACGCCGTCTGGATGCGCGTCCCGGACTTGAAGTCGATGCCGAAGTTCAGCCCCTTGCCGCCGATCGCCAGCGCGCCGATCAGCAGGATCGTTCCCGACAGCGAGAAGAACCACTTGGAGGCACCCATGAAGTCGAATGTCCAGCCCTTCCCGCGCCGCGCCGCGCCGAGCGCCGCCGGATGCGAGACGAACCGCGAGCGACTCATCACGCCGAGCGCGGCCTGCGTCGCGAGCACGGCTGTGAAGAGCGACACGAGCGTGCCGATGCCGAGCATGAACGCGAACCCCTTGACTTCCGCGGTCGCCAGCGCGAACAGGATGAACGCCGTCATGAACGTCACCACGTTCGCGTCGATGATCGCGGCGAACCCGTGTTTGTAGCCGGTCGCGATCCCCGAGATCACCGATCTTCCTCCGCGGATCTCCTCCTTGACGCGCTCGAAGATCACGATGTTCGCGTCGGCGGCCACTCCGATCGTCAGGATCAGGCCGGCGATCCCGGGCAGCGTCAGCGTGATCGGGATCAGCTTGATCAGGGCGAAGAAGTAGATCCCGTAGATGATCAGCCCGCCGACTGCGATCGCGCCGAGCACGCGATAGAAGACGAGCAGGAACAGGCATACGACCGCGAAGCCCGCGAGCCCCGCGATCAGGCCCTGGTTGAGCGCCTGTTTGCCGAGCGTCGCGGAGACCTGCGAGCGTGAGATCAGCGCCAGCTTGATCGGCAGGGCACCGGATTGGAGCTCGTCGGCAAGGTTCTGGGCGGAGGTGATCGTGAAGCCGCCGGAGATCTGCGAGCCGGTCGAGGAATCGATCCCTTCCGGGTACTTCGTGTAGTCGATCGACGGCACCGTGATCAGCTGGCCGTCGAGCGCGACGGCGAAGTGCTGCATCGCCGCTTCTTTGGAGACGCCCGGGAGCTGCGCTTCCTGGCCGCGGTGGGCGATCGTCTTGGTGATTTTTTCGAACACGCCCTTGCCGTGCGAGGTGAAGCCGAACGTGACGTCCGGCTGGCCCGTGGATTCTTCGTTCCCCTGCAGCGGGTTGGTGATGTCGGCGCCCCTCAGCACCGGATCGTCGTTGATCACGTACCAGCTGTTTGGCGAGGGGTTTGAGACCTTGCCGGACGCACTTTCGACCGGGTGGGCCTGCACGAGCACGGTGCCGGGGTTGACGCGGACCGCCTTGACCTTTGCGCCTTTGGGTGCTTTGAAGTTGTCAGCGAACAGGTTCTGTTCGGTTTCCTCGGGGCCGCGCAGCACCTTTTCGTGCGCCGTGTCGAGCAGGTACCAGCTGCCGTAGATGCAGTCGTTGACCTGCTTCGGCGTGCAGCCCGGCGTCCAAGTGGTGTCGCTGCTGCGCAGGACCGGCGGGCGTTTGGCCGCGCGCAGCACCGCCTGGTACTGGGGCAGACCAGCTGTGGCGCCTCCTGCTCCGCTGCTGGTCGTGTCGCCGGTCACCGTGCCTTCGGTCGGCGCCGGTTGGCCGTTCGGGCCGATCACGCTCGGCTCCCAGTCGTAGAAGTACAGCTGCGCGGTCTTGCCGACCTCTTCCTGGGCGCGCGTCGCGTTGCTCACGTCAGGCAGCGCGACGTCGATTTCATCAGGGCCCGAGCGCTGGATTTCCGGCTGTGCGACACCCAGTGAGTCGACCCGCTTGCGCATGATGTCGATCGCCCGTTCGAGCGATGCGGTGTCGACTTTCGACTGCGCCGTCGGCTTGCCCTGGTAGACGAGCTCGACTCCGCCCTTCAGGTCCAGTCCGAGCCGGGTCGGCTTGGTCGCGATCACCACGAGCGACGCGGCCAGCAGCCCGAACACGATCAACAGGACGAGGAGGTTGCGCCGGCGGTCGGTCATCGCCTCATGAGACTACTTGTCGGGGGTAAGCACGAGCAAAAGCCCGCCGTCGTCGTCATAGGCGGGGAACATGTCCGCTTTCGCCCCCGCCGCCACGTCGCGTTCGCCGCTGACCTGCACCTGTACCTCGAGCGCACGCACGCCCCACTCCAGCACCGTCGCCACGGGATCGTCGCCGTTGGCGAACTGCAGGCCGAGAACCTGCTCGACCCGCTGGCCGATCACGTCTTCCTCCTCGAGGCCCGTGAACGCAAACGAGTTCTTGCCGCATCCCACCACGCGACCCTCGCCGTCGCACACGAAGAACGCGGCGTCCGGCGCCGGGTAGTAGTCGTCGAGCAGTTCAAACAGAAACGCGAAGCCGCACTTCGAGCAGCCCTTGGGCTGACGGGTGAAGCCGATGTTCCTATCCAGCTCGGTGGTGCGGTGGCCGCAGTTTGGGCAGATGAACGGATGGGCCATGTGTTCCGACACAGACTACGCAAGCCTGGCCATGGAGGCGCCTGGCCGCAATGCGGGTGGGAAGCCACGCTCGCGATCGATCACAACGGTTTGGCGGCGGCGCTTAGAACAGCGAGGCGCCGGGCGCCGGCACCTGGAGCCCGAGATGCTCGTACGCGGTGGGGGTCGCCATCCTGCCCCGCGGAGTGCGCTTGATCAGCCCCTCCTGCAGCAGATATGGCTCGTACACGTCCTCGATCGTGTCCTGCTCCTCTGCGACCGCAACCGCGAGCGTCGACAGGCCGACAGGACCGCCGGCGAACTTGACGCAGATCGCATTCAGGATCTCGCGGTCAAGACGATCCAGACCTCGCTCGTCGACCTCGAGCATCTCCAACGCCAGCTGCGCCGCGTGCGCGGTCACGACGCCCGCCATGCGCACCTCGGCGAAGTCGCGTACGCGCTTTAGCAGCCTATTGGCCACGCGCGGCGTCCCCCGGCTACGAGCAGCGATCGCGATCGCGCCATCGTCCTCGAGCTCGATATCGAGGATGCCGGCCGAGCGACGCACGATGATCGCAAGCTCTGCCACCGCGTAGGGCTCCAGGCGCGCCTGGATGCCGAAGCGGTCGCGCAGCGGCGTCGTCAAGAGGCCAGTGCGTGTCGTCGCCCCGACCAGCGTGAACGGCGGCAGCTCGAGCGTCACCACACGGGCTCCCGCGCCCTGGCCGACGGTGATCGGCAGCCGCTGATCCTCCATCGCCGGGTAGAAGGTCTCCTCGAGCGCCCGCGGGAGCCGGTGGATCTCATCAACGAAGAACACGCTGCGCGGCTCCAGCGCCGTCAGAAACGCGGCCACGTCTCCCTTTCGCTCGAGTGCCGGCCCAGCGGTCTGCACGAACGGGACGTCGAGCTCCGCGGCGACGATCTGCGCGAGCGAGGTCTTGCCCAGCCCAGGCGGACCGGCGAGCAGCAGGTGGTCGAGCGCCTCGCCGCGCGCGCCGCACGCCTCGATCGCCACAGCCAGCTGCTCGCGCAGCGTCTCCTGCCCGACGAACTCCTCCAGCCGTCGCGGACGCAGCGAGCGGTCGAGCTCATCCTCGGCGACGAGATACGGGGTCTGGATGCGGGCCGCTGTCTCGGTCATCTCGTCGGTGCGCTCATCGCGGCGCCCTCGCCAGGCTCAGCGCCTGCCCGATCAGCTGCTCGGCGGTCTCACCCTCAGAGTCGCGCAGCAGCTCCTGCGCCTCGGCGGGCGCGTAGCCGAGCTCGAGCAGGCCTTCGCGGGCAAGCGCACGCGGATCGGCCTGCTCGCCGCGGCGCGCGACGATCGGCACTCGCACCGGACCGGCGTCCGTCTCGACGCCGACCTTCTCGCGCAGCTCGACAATGATCCGTTCGGCGGTGCGCTTGCCGATCCCCGGCACCGCCTGGAAGCGCGCGGCGTCGCCGGCCGCCAGCGCACCGATGAGATCCCTCGGCGGTCCCGCCGAGAGGACAGCCAGCGCGACCTTCGGGCCTACGGCCTGCACGGACAGCAGCATCAGGAACAGGTCGCGCTCCTGTTCGGAGTGAAAGCCGTACAGGCTGAGGGCGTCGTCACGCACGATCAGGTGCGTGTGCAGCGTGAGCTGATCACCGACCGATGGGACATGACGCAGCGTCTCGGCGGACACGGCAGCGCGGTAGCCGACGCCGCCGCTGAGCACGACCACGTGATCGGTGCGGCGCACCGCGACCTCGCCGCGCAGCAGCGCGATCATCGCTCGGCCCCGATCAGCGCCATCGCCAGTGGTGCGCAGTTGGCGTGACAGACGGCCACCGCCAGCGCGTCGGCCGCGTGATCGGGTCGCGGCTCATCGGCGAGCCCGAGCAGCGCCTTGACCATGCGCGCAACCTGATCCTTCTCGGCGCGCCCGCTGCCACAGACCGCGCCCTTGACCTGCTGTGGGGTATAGCCCGTGCACGGAACGCCGTGCTGGCCGGCCGCGAGCAGGACCACACCGCGGGCCTGGCCGACGGCAAATGCGGTGCGCACGTTCTTGCCGAAATACAGCTCCTCGAGCGCAACCGCGTCGGGTTCGTGCTCGCGCATCAGCGCATCGACCGCGTCGTGGATCTCGACCAGGCGCCGCTCCGACGGCGACTCGGCACGCGTGCCGATCACGCCGCCATCCAGCGCCAGCATGCGCGCGCCATGTCGCTCGACGACGCCGTAGCCCGTGTTGGCGAGGCCGGGATCTATGCCGAGGACGATCACGCTCAGGGATTCTGCGCCCGCCACCGGACGCCTGCCTGGCTGTGCCTGTCGGGGTGGCGTACGCTGCGCCGTGTGAGCGCGGAGCAGATCGACTTCGTCGCCGAAGGCCTGCTCGACGGGCTGGAGGGCCAGGCGCGCGCGGAGCGCATGGCGCTGCTCGAGCAGCTTGCCGGCGAAGGACTGCCGCTGTCGGAGCTGCGCCGCACTACGGCCAGCGGCACGATCGTCTACCTGGCTGCCGATCGAGTGATCGCCGGACCGGAGCGCTACACCTCGGCCGAGGTCGCCGAGCTGAGCGGCGTGAAGGAGGGCTTTCTGCTCGACGGCCGCCGCGCGATGGGCCTGCCGATCCCGGAGCCGGACGAGCGCGTATACACCGACGGGGAGCTCGAGACCGCACGGATGACCCGGATAGCCCGGGACGCGGGCATCTCAGACGAGGACCTGCTGGACCTGCTGCGCGTGCTCAGCCGGGGCCTGTCACAGGCTGCGGAGAGCATCCGCGAGCTGCCGTTGAAGCTGGTGCTCGAGCCTGGCATCAGCGAGCGCGACCTCGCAAGCCGCTACGCCGAGGCCGCTGGGAGCCTGTATCCGCTGGTCGATCCGCTCGTCAGCAACCTGCTCGCCCTGCACCTTCGCCATGCCACCCAGAGCACGGTCGTGGGCGAGCTGGAGCGCAGCGGCGGGCAGCTGCCCGGCTCGCGTGAGGTGGCGGTGTGCTTCGCCGATCTCGTCGGCTTCACGCGGCTCGGCGAAGAAGTCCCGCCCGGCGAGCTGGGGCGCCTCGCTGTGCGCTTGGAAGCGCTCGCGACGGAGGTCGCCCGACCGCCGGTGAAGCTGGTCAAGACGATCGGCGACGCGGCGATGCTCGCCTGCCCGACCGCCGAGCCCGTGCTCGCGGCCGCGCTCGATTTGATCGACGCCGCCGACAGCGAGGGAGAGGACTTCCCGCTGCTGCGGGCCGGCGCTGCCGTCGGGCTCGCCGTGCCGCGCGCCGGTGACTGGTTCGGCCGGCCGGTCAACCTCGCCAGCCGCATCACATCGGTCGCTCGGCCGGGCAGCGTTCTGGCAGATCGGGGAGTGCGCGAGTCCGTCGATGGCTCCTACCGCTGGTCGTTCGCCGGCGAGCGGCGCCTGCGTGGTATCCGCGACCCGGTCCGGCTGTTCCGCGCGCGGCGGCTATCGCCCTAACGGCTGGGAGTTACGAACCGCGACGGATGCCCGTCATGGGCCGGCGAGACGCTTTGGAGCGCCGGGCGATCGCCGTGCGCGTGCTCGCTCGCGGGACGCCACGGCGCCTCGCCCGATGCCCACATGTCGTTGAGCGCGACCGCGTCCTTGTACGTATCCATGCACTCCCAGAAGCCCTCGTGCCTGCGCGCGCGCAGCTCACCTGCGGCCGCGAGCCGTTCCAGCGGCGCACGCTCGAGCACGCTGTCGTCGTCGAGGTAGTCAAGGACGGCGGGGTCGAAGCAGAAGAAGCCGCCGTTAATCCAGTGCTCGGATGTCGGCTTCTCGCGAAACCCGGTCACCCTGCCGTCGTCGCTCAGCTCGGTCACACCGAACTGCAGCCGCGGCCTGACGACGGTCATGCTCGCCAGCGCCCCGTGACCGCGGTGGAACGCCAGCAGCCCGTCCAGGTCGACGTCCGCGAGCCCGTCGGCGTAGGTCGCGCAGAACGGTTTGCACTGCAGATGGCGCTCGAGCAGCTTGATGCGCCCGCCGGTCTGCGTCTGCAGCCCGGTGTCCACGCATTGCACCTCGACGCCAGTCGGCCACTCGTGCTGCTCGACGAAGCGCTCGATCTGATCCCCCTTGTAGCCGGTCGCCAGCAGGAAGCGTCGAAAGCCCTGGACGGCGTACAGCTGGATCACGTGCCACACGATCGGCATCCCGCCGATCTCGACGAGCGGCTTCGGAATCTCCGGCGCGTGCTCCTGCAACCGTGTGCCGCGCCCACCGCAGAGGATCGCGACTGCGGGACGGTCCGCGCCGCTAGCCAGCGACACGTTCGAGCACTTCGGCAGATACGTCGAAGTTGGCGTGCACGGCGCCGACGTCGTCGCTGTCTTCCAGCGCCTCGATCAGCCGCATCAGCTTCCCCGCCTGGGCCTCGTCGAGCGGGACCGTGGTCGAGGGCCGGTAGGCAACCTCGGCGCTGTCCATCTCCACGCCGGCCTGCTCGAGCGCCTTACGCACAGCCGCGAAGTCGGCCGGCTCGGTGATCACCTCGAACCCGTCCTCGTCGGCCGTGATGTCCTCGGCGCCGGCCTCGACGGCCGCCATCAGGTCGTCTTCGGAGTAGCGCTCGGAGTCGATCACGATCGTGCCCTTCTTGTCGAACAGATACGCCACCGAGCCTGGCTCACCAAGACTGCCGCCGTTCTTGGTGAACGCGTGCCGGACATCAGCGCCGGTGCGATTGCGGTTGTCGGTCAGCGCCTCGACGAGCACCGCCACGCCACCTGGGCCATAGCCCTCGTACAGGACGCTCTCGATCGCGTCCGCCTCGCCGCCTTCGCCGGTCCCTTTGGCGATCGCGCGCTCGATGTTGTCCTTTGGCATCGACGCCTCTTTAGCCTTGCGCACGGCGTTCTCGAGCACGACGTTGGTGTCCGGATCGCCACCCCCGTCGCGCGCCGCGACCATGATCGCGCGGGACAGCTTGGAGAACTGCGCCCCCCTGCGCGAGTCGACGATTGCCTTCTTGTGCTTGATGCTCGACCACTTCGAGTGCCCTGACATATCTCAAAGTCTACGAATCCGCACGTCGCGCGGGCATCCAGCGCGATGCACGGCTCCCGGCGGTCGGGCTCGCGGACACATAGGATGCGCGGGCGCATGGCCGCCTCAGCCGACATCTTCAAGGCCTACGACATTCGCGGCCTGTACCCCGAGCAGATCGACGGCGACGTCGCAGAGCGGATCGGCGGGGCGTTCGCCCACGTGCTCGGCCAGCTGTCCGGCAAGCCCATATCGCAGCTGCGCGTCGGCCTGGGACGCGACATGCGCCTGAGCGCGCCGGAGCTCGCGACGCGCTACCGCGAGGGCCTGCTCGCGGAGGGAGCCGACGTAATCGACGCCGGCCAGGTGGGCTCAGAGATGCTGTACTTCCTCGTCGGCTCGCGCGAGCTGGACGGTGGGCTGATGTGCACCGCCTCGCACAACCCGAAGGCCTATACCGGCGCAAAGCTCGTGCGCGAAGGCGCGATCGCACTATCGGGCGAGGAAGGCATCCAGGACATCCGCCGCGTCCTCGAAGCTGCCGACTCGAGCACCGGATCGGCGCAGCCCGCGGTTCGCGGGACGCTCGAAGAGGTCGACCTGTACGCCGAGTTCCAGGAGTCGGCGCTGCGCTTCATCGACGCCAACGCGATCAAAGCGAGCGACGGCCGGCGGCTGAAGGTCGTGCTCGACGGCGGAAACGGGATGGCCGGCCCGATGATCGGGCCGCTGCTCGAGCGTCTGGATCTCGATCTGATCGAGACCTACTGGACCCCTGACGGCAACTTCCCCGACCACGAGCCCAACCCGCTGCTGCCGGAGAACCGCGCGATGATCATCGAGCAGGTGCGCTCGAGCGGAGCAGACCTCGGCATCGCCTGGGACGGCGACGCAGACCGCTGCTTCTTCATCGACGACAGCGGGGCATTCGTGGACGGCGACTTCCTCACCGCGCTGCTCGCAGAGACGTTGCTGCGCAAGTATCCGCGCGAGGCGATCCTGTATGACGTGCGCGCCTCGCGCGCGGTGGCCGACACCGTCCGACGGGCCGGAGGGACGCCGTATGTAAACCGAGTCGGGCACGCGTTTTTCAAGACACGGATGCGCAAGGAGGGCTCGCTGTTCGGCGGCGAGGTCTCCGGGCACTACTACTTCCGCGACTTCTACTGCGCGGACTCGGGCACGCTGCCGGCACTACTCGTACTGGAACTGCTCTCGCGCGAGGGCAAGACGCTTTCCGAACTGCTCGCGCCCTACCACCAGAAGTACTTCATCTCCGGCGAGGTCAACTCGCAGGTCCCGGACCCTGCAGCGAAGATGCGTGAAATCGAAGAGCGCTATCGCGACGCCCGCCAGGAACACCTCGACGGGATCTCGATCGACTATGAGGACTGGCACTTCAACGTACGACCGTCGAACACCGAGCCGCTGCTGCGCCTGTGCCTCGAGTCGTTGATCTCGCGCGAGGACATGGAGCGCCGCCGCGATGAAGTGCTCACGCTGATTCGCTCGCCTGTAGCCCCCAGGGTATGAGCGGCGAGGGTAGTCCGCGGCTACGCGAAGAGCGCGAGGAACGCGCGCTGGAAGCGGATGCGGGCATCCACCGGCTGGCGATCCCGACGCCGTTCATGGTCGGCCGCGTCAACGCATACCTGATCGAGGACTCCCCGCTCACGCTCGTCGACTCCGGGCCGAACTCTGCGAAGGCGCTGGACGAGCTCGAGCAGGCGCTCGCAGCCCGCGGGCATGCCGTCGAGGATCTCGAACTGCTGGTGATCACCCACCAGCACATGGACCATTTCGGGCTCGCCTCGATTCTTGCGCGCCGCTCGGGCGCCGAGGTCGCGGCGCTGGAGGACATGGCGCCGTTCCTCGCCAGCTACGGCAGCCAGATCGACCTCGAAGACCGCTTCGCCGAGCGTGTGATGCTCCGCCATGGCATTCCGCCGGAAATCGTCACCGCGCTACGCGCCGTGTCGGCGGGCTTTCGCGCGTGGGGCTCGGCTGTCGAGGTCACCCGGCCGCTGGCCGACGGCTCGGAGCTCGAGCTGCGCGACCGCACACTGCGCGTGCTGCACCGCCCCGGGCACAGCCCCTCGGACACGGTGTTCCTGGACGAATCGCGCTCGATCCTGCTCGCGGCCGACCATCTGATCGGGCACATCTCCTCCAACCCGCTGCTCGCCCGGCCGCTGGACGCGGGCGAGGACTACGACGGACCTCGCCCGCAGGCACTGATCACCTACATCGACTCGCTGCGCAAGACACAGGCAATGGAGCTCTCGCTGGTGCTCCCAGGGCACGGCCACTCGATCACCGATCACGCGTCTCTGATCGACGAGCGCTTTCGCCTGCACGCACGTCGTGCGGAGAGAATTCGCCGCCTGATCGTGGCACAGCGACGAACGGCCCATGAGATCGCCCAGGAGCTGTGGGGGAACGTGGCCGTCACGCAGGCATACCTGACCCTGTCCGAGGTGCTCGGACATGTCGATCTGCTGCTCCGCGACGGCGTTGTGATTGAAGCAGAGACGGACGGCGTCGCGCACTTCCAAGCGAGCTGAGCGGTTAGCGCGCAGTGGCGTGTGCTAAGCGGCCTGTGGGGGCGGCCACGGCACGATCGGCACACCGATCTCCCAGTGATGGCCGAACGGATCCTCGATCCTGCCCAGCTGCCATCCGTGTTCGGTGCCGACTGCCCGCACCTCCCGGGCGCCAGCGGCGACTGCTTGGCGCACGACCGCATGTGGGTCCTCGACGACCAGCAGCATCCGCACGGTGCCCCCGCCCAGTGTCTCGGGGCTGAAGTTGGCGTGCTCCGGGGACTCGTCAGCAACCCAGAAGGTGCTCGAGCCGACCGACAGCTGGCTGACGAGAGCCTCGCGCTCGTCGGTACCGCCGACGCGGTAGATCTCGACCGCACCGAACGCCTCCCTGTAGAAGTGGACCGCCGCACGGCCACCCCTGACGGACAGCTGCGCGGAGGCGCCCATGCGCGCATCGCACTCGAGCGCCCGCAGATGCTCGAGATTGGCGCGGTCGTCGTCCTCCGTGCTCGGCTCGGTCGCAAACCATGCGTCGAGGATCTCGCTCAGCTGCTGCTGTGAGGTGCTCTGCAGGCTGAGCGCGATCACGTTCGCGTCGTTCCAGCACCTCGCCCCTGCGGCCGTGGCTGCATCGCAGCACAGCGCGGCGCGCACGCCCGCGACCTTGTTCGCGGCGATCGAAGCGCCGGTGCCGGTCCAACAGCAGACAATCCCCTGCTCGGCGCGCCCGGAGGCGACGTCGCGCGCCACCGCCTCGGACGCCCAGGCCCAGTCGTCGCGCTCGCCCTGCTCGAGAGCGCCGTGGGCGATGGTGCTGTGCCCGCGGCGGGCCAGCTCAGCTGCGAGCAGATCCGCAACGCCTACCCGCTGATCGGCGGCAATCGAGATCAGCATGCTGGCGAGTATCGCCGATCGCGTGTGAGCTTGACACGCGCGCCGTGAGGGCGGATACGGTTTCGCCGTGGGCCAACAACCCCCCGGCACGCAGGAGCCGCAACCCTTCCGCCCGCGCCTGCACTGGGAGCTGTTGATCTGCAGCGTCCGAGGCCACGAGCTGATCGGCACCGACGCGAGCGAGCTGCGCCCGCAGGACGCGATCCTCGCACGCGAGGACGCCGCCGGAGCGCGCTGGTATCGATGTCTACGTTGTGACAGCTGGCTCGCGCTGGGCGAGCCCGAGCACCCGACCCGCTCGACTCCGCCCGAACGCGAGCAGATCGAGCTGCCGTTGCGGGGCAAGCCGCTGCGCGACAAGCTCGTGCTGCGCCTGATCGCGATCGACCGCGCGTTCCACTTCCTGCTGCTCGGTGGGCTCGGCGTGCTCGTGTTGCTGTTCGCCTCCGACCGCCAGGCGCTCCGTGACACGTTCTACAAAGTGATCGCCGACCTCAACGGCGGCGTCGCGTCGAGTCAGTCGCACGCCACGCATGGGCTGCTGCACGACGTCGACAGCGCGTTCACGACCTCATCGGCGCACCTGCACCTGCTCGGGGCGGTGCTGCTGGCGTATTCGGCCGTCGAGGGCATCGAGGCTGTCGGGCTCTGGTACCAGAAGCGCTGGGCCGAGTACCTGACGTTCCTCGTGACCGCGTCGCTGCTGCCGCTGGAGGTCTATGAGATCGTCAACCGCGCGACCGTGTTCAAGCTGATCGCGTTCGTGATCAACGTCGCCGTCGTCGTCTACCTGCTACGCGCTAAGCGGCTGTTCGGCATACGCGGCGGCGTGGCGGCCGAAGCGGCGGAAACCGCGCTCGACCAGGGCTGGGACGCGCTCGAGCGCACCGCGCCGCCGACGGTAACCACATAACAGCGGGGTCGATCTCACGGTCGATCTCACGTTTCCGTGCCCTGATCCGTTTGATCCCCGTGACACGCCAAGACCTCCAGTTTCGCTGCGGCGCCGAGCATTGCGCCGCCTGGCTGTACCCGGCCGACCGCAATCTAGATCCCGACAACGCTGCGACCGGACCGCTGATCGTGATGGCGCACGGCCTGTCCGGGACGCGCCGCGACGGCCTGGGGCCGTTCGCCGAGCGGTTCGCCGCGGCCGGCGTCTCAGCGCTGGTCTTCGACCACCGCGGCTTCGGCGACAGCGAGGGCGCAGCCGACCTGTTCGAGCCGGCGCGCCAGCTCGAGGATTGGCGAGCGGCGATCGCGTTCGCGCGGACGCTTCCCGGCGTGGACCCGGCTCACGTGGCGACGTTCGGCTCGTCTCTGGGCGGGGGCAACGCGCTGGCGGCCGCGGCCGCCGACGGTCGCGTCGCGGCAGCCATCAGCCAGGTGCCGTTCCTCGACGCTCTGCGTCAATCGCGCGTGCCATCCCCGCGCGTCGCGGCGCGGATGCTGATCGCCGCCGCACGCGGTGGCTACCTGCCCGCCGTCGGTGCGCCGGACGACGCCGCCTTCATCAACGCGCCCGGCGCAGAGGCCGGTTGGCGCCGTGTCGTGGCGAACGGCGAGGACTCCCGCTGGCGCGATCGGGCTTCGGCCCGCTGGTTGCTCGGCCCGCGGTTCCGGCCCGGCCGTCACGCTCGCACGCTGCATTGCCCGTGGCTGGTGTGTGTCGGAGAGGCCGACAGAGTGGCCCGGCCAGGCCCGGCGATCGCGGCCGCACGACGAGCGCCGCTCGGCGAGCTGCGCACCTACCCGGATGTTGACCATTTCGACATCTACGACGGACCCGAGCATGAGGCCGTCGTCGCCGACCAGCTCGACTTCCTGCGCCGCCACCTGCTCGGCGGTGCCAACGCCGCCGCATAGGCCGCGTAGCTCAGTCGGTCGACGTCCGGGCGGGCCGGTCCCGCACCCACGACAGGAATAGGCTGTGGATCCGCTGATCCTCGCCCAGCTCGCTGTGAAATGCGACGGCCAGCATGCGGCCCTCGCGCGCGGCCACCGGATGACCGTCGATCTCGGCGAGCACTTCGACGGCGGGGCCGTGCTCGGTGATCCACGGTGCGCGGATGAACACGCCGTGCAGCGGGCCGCCCTCGAGGCTCTTGACCTCGAGGTCCGCCTCGAAGCTCTTGATCTGCCGGCCGAACGCGTTGCGCTCGGCGAGCATGTCCATCAGCCCGAGGTGCTTGCGGTCGAGCATGATCAGCCCCGCACACGAGCCGAGGATCGGCGTGCCGGCGGCGGCAAGCGCGCGCAGCGGATCGCCGAGCCCCTCGCGCTCGATCCCCAGCGTCATCGTCGTCGACTCGCCACCCGGTATCACCAGGCCGTCGAGACCCTCCAGATCGCCCGGCACCCGCACCTCGCGCACACGCGCGTCAAGCCGTCGCAGGACGCGCCCGTGAGCCTCGAAGTCGCCCTGCAGCGCCAGCACGCCGATCAGCGGCGCGTCGATCTCGGGCGAGCTCAAGCCGACGCGGACGGCTACCAGCCGCGCTGGGCGAGCAGCTGCTCGCCCTCGAGCTTGGAGCTCTCGAGGCTGACCATCGCCGGCCCGAGGCCGCGCGAGGCGCCGGCGACGCGCTCGGGGTCCTGCCAGTGGGTGGTCGACTCGACGATCGCGCGCGCACGCGTTGGCGGGTCCTCGGACTTGAAGATGCCCGAGCCGACGAACACTCCTTCGGCGCCGAGCGCCATCATCAGCGCGGCGTCGGCCGGCGTGGCGATGCCACCGGCGCAGAACAGCACGACCGGCAGGCGTCCGCGATCCGCGACTTCACGCACGAGATCCAGCGGCGCGCCGAGCTCCTTGGCCGCGGTGGCCGTCTCGTCGGACCCGAGCGTCGCCAGCTGGCGAATTTCGCCGGTGATCTCGCGCATGTGGCGTACCGCCTCGACGATGTCGCCGGTCCCAGCCTCGCCCTTCGAGCGGATCATCGCGGCGCCCTCCCCAATCCGGCGCAGAGCCTCACCGAGGTTGGTCGCTCCGCACACGAACGGCACCTTGAAGTCCCACTTGTCGATGTGGTTGGCCTCATCCGCGGGCGTGAGCACCTCCGACTCGTCCACGTAGTCGACGTCGAGCGCCTCAAGCACGCGGGCCTCCATGAAGTGGCCGATCCGCGCCTTGGCCATCACGGGGATCGAGACCGCCTCCTGGATGCCGGCGATCATCTCCGGGTCAGACATGCGAGCCACGCCGCCGTCGCGACGAATGTCCGCTGGCACGCGCTCGAGCGCCATCACCGCGGCCGCACCTGCGTCCTGCGCGACCGTCGCCTGCTCGGGCGTCACCACGTCCATGATCACACCGCCCTTGAGCATCTCCGCCAGGCCGCTCTTGACTTGAAATGTCGCCTCGTCGCGCATGAGGCTCAGTCTATCTCGGCGGGCAGCTCGCCCACCTGGCACGGCCGCGGTCAAGCCGTTCGACCGGCCGCTCTGGCAGAGTCGCCCGCGTGGTGAACAACGCGCAACTCGGCGGCGACACGAAGGCCGTTCTGCTGGCCGCGTCGGTGATGTTCCTCTGGGCGCTGATCCTCGGGGTCTGGAAGTACCGCCAGATGGCCACATCCGAGGCACACCTCGCGCACCCCTACCTAGACACCGCGCATCGCGCAGCGCTGCTGTACAGCTTCGCGCTGCTGCTCGTCGCGACGTTCGTCAGCCTGAGTGGCTGGAGCGAACTCGTGAACCTGATCGCGGCGGCAGCGATGACCTTCCATTTCTTCGCGGCCGTCGCGAGCTACGTCGTGCTCGCGTGGCAGGCCAAGACCGACAACCAGTGGCGCGACCCGTTGCCCGGAACCCACATATTCATGATCAGCCTGATCGTCGCCGAGATCGGCGGCTGGCTCGTGCTGATAGCCGGGTTCCTGCAAAGCCAGGTGTTCTGAGACCGATGCCGATCTAGTCTGGCCACGTCGGCGCGTTACCCACTCGGCTTGACGGGGGATGCGGTGTTATCCGTGAGTTCCGGGGGTAGTACAGTGCTATCCCGATGCCGCTATACATGGATCGCCATGACGTTCCGGGTATGACGGCTGTCGATGTCGCCGCGGCTCACATGCAGGATCTCGAGGTGCAGGACAGGTTCGGCGTCCGCTTCGTCACGTATTGGTTTGAAGAAGACGCCGATAGCGCTTTCTGCCTGATCGAGGGTCCTGATGCGGAGGTCGTTGAGGCAGCCCATCGGGCTGCGCACGGGCTTGTTCCGTCGAACGTCATCGAGGTCGATCAAGCCAGCGTTCGCGACTTCTTCGGTCGGCTTAACACGCACCCGCCGGGTGAGCCCTACGTCGAGAGCGCCTTCCGCGCAATCCTCTTCACCGACATGGTTGACTCCACTCGCCTCACGCAGCATTTGGGCGATCGTGCAGCCATGCGGCTCATCCGCGAGCACGACTCGATCGTTCGCAGCGCCCTCGCTCGGTTTGGCGGCAGCGAGGTCAAGCACACCGGCGATGGCATCATGGCCTCATTCGCCTCGGCGTTTCAAGCTGTCGGTGCGGCAATGGATATCCAGCGGGTCCTACGCGAGCACAACGGCATTGGGCAGGACGGGCTGCACGTGCGCATCGGGGTGGCGGCAGGGGAACCGGTGAGCGAGCAGGATGACCTCTTCGGTGCGGCGGTGCAGCAGGCCGCGCGGCTGTGCGCGTGCGCTCAGGCGGATTGCATCGTCGTGTCAGCCGGCGTGCAGGACCTCTGTCGCGGCAAGGGCGTCCGGTTCTCCGACGCGGGTCCCATTGCCGTAAAGGGCTTCGACGAGCCAATCGGACACTTCGAGGTCGACTGGCGCGATTGAGGTCATTAACGCAATGAGCGCGACACTGTGCGGCCCGGACCACGCCGCATGCGGCGTGGTCTTCCATACTCTACGGTCGCTGTATAGCCATGGTGATACAGCGCGCGAAGAGCAACATCGCACGTTCACTGTGACAAGTTGACCATGACAAGCTGACCGCGCGGCGGTCGCCGCCAGAAGACAGCCAAAGCGAAGCGGTCATCGGCGGCAGCGACAGCCGTCGATGATGAGCCGCGAAGCGCTACTTCAGCCGAAAGGCCTTGATGCGGTCGTCGTACTGCGCGGTGTCCTGCGCGTACACGCCGTAGGCGAGCGCCTGGATGACGCTCAGCAGCGCCGCGTGCGAGCGTACGTACGCGGGGCTGTTGGATGAGTAGTACAGCTTGATCTGTGCCAGCTTGGCGACCTCCGAGAGCGTCGCGTCGGTGATCGCCGCGGTCTTCGCCTGGCGGTGGCGGGCGAGCTTCATCGCGCGCACGACCAGCGGGTGTGGCCGCCCGGCGGACAGGCCGATCACGAGCGTCGCATCGTCGATCCGCCCGAGACGGCTCAGCGCCTCCTGCGACGGGCTCGCGACGACATCGACACGCAGGTCCAGCAGCATCAACAGGTGGCGCAGGTAGCTGGCGAAGAACGCCATCTGGTCGGTGCCCGCGACCAGCACCTTGTCAGCTCCGACGATCGCCTCGATCAACGCGTCCACCGCGCTACGCGAGACCTTGCGCGCGGTGTCCTCGACGTTCAGGTGATCCGCCGCCAGCGCCGCCTCGAACTCGTTCTGATCGAGCGAGAACAGCGGCGTCGAACTGGTCGACTCCGACCCGTTCTTCGATCCCTTCGCGTTGACCCGCCTGTATTCCTCACGCGCGGCCGCCTGCAGCTCAGGGAAGCCCTCGAAGCCGAGCGCCTGTGAGAAGCGCACAACGGTCGAGCTCGAAGTGTTCGCGCGGCGCGCGAGCTCCTCGGCCGTCTGGAAAGCCGCCTCGTCGAGGTGGTCGACGATGTACTGCGCGACGTCCTTCTGCGAGCGCGAGCACTCGTCGAATCGAGCCTGGATGTACTTCGACAGGCTCTGGTGCTCGCTTGTCCCGTTCACCGGGGCAGCCTCAGGTGTCTTCGTCGCCGAACGCTTCACGGCGCTTCTGTTCGACGTGTGCCGCGCGCACTCCTCCCCGCGACTCGATGATCCGCTCGATGATCTGTCCTCGGCGCTGGCGCGTATACAGGTTCAGGCGATGCCCACAGCGACCGACTCCACCCTCCGACCTACACCCGGGGGGCACATCCGATCGACCCCGCGGGCACCGCTGCAGCCATGGCTGCGGGCGCGACGGCCGGCGCGACCGGCGCGGTCGGCGTGGCCAAGTCAGCCGGCGTGGCCGGGTCGGCCGGCGTGGCCGGGTCGATCGGGTCAGCCGGGTCAGCCGGGTCAGCCGGGTCAGCCGGGTCAGCGATGAGGATCGCGATCGTCGGCGCCGGCATCTCCGGGCTCGTCGCAGCGCACCTGCTGCACCACGAGCACGAGATCGTCGTTTTCGAGGCCAACTCCTACGCGGGAGGCCACACGAACACGATCCGGGTCGATACGCCGCTCGGCAGCCACCACGTGGACACGGGCTTCATCGTCATGAACGACCGCAACTACCCCAACTTCACACGCCTGCTCGATCGCCTCGGCGTCGCGCGCCAGCCGACCCACATGAGCTTCTCGGTCAAGGGCGAGGACGAGGACTTCGAGTACGCGGGGACGCCGCGCGGCCTGTTCTGCCAACCCTCCAACCTCGTCAGCCTGCGCTTCCAGCGGATGCTGCTCGACCTGATGCGTTTCAACCGCGAGCTGCGCCGGCTGCTGGCACACGAGGACGACGGCAGCGCCGAATCACTCGACGGCGAGTCGCTCGAGGGCGAGTCGCTTGGGGAGTTCCTCGCGCGACAGCGGTTCTCGCGCCCGTTCGTCGAGCGGCTGATCGTGCCGCAGGTCTCGGCCGTGTGGTCGGCCGATCCGCAGCGGATCGACTCCTTCCCCGTGCGCTTCCTGGCCGAGTTCTTCGCCAACCACGGGATGCTCGGCTTCCGCGACCGCCCGCGCTGGTCGACCGTCGCCGGCGGCTCCGCACGCTACGTCGATGCGCTGATCGCGCCGTTTCGCGAGCGTGTGCGGCTCGGCGCGCCGGTCCACTCGATCGCGCGCCACGAGGACCACGTCGAGCTCACCGCCGGCGGCGCGCGAGACGGATCGGCAGGCGAGCGCTTCGATCACGTGGTGATCGCCACCCACTCCGACCAGGCGCTGGCGATGCTGCGCGACCCCTCCGAGCAGGAGTCGCGGCTGCTGGGCGCGATCCCCTACCAGCACAACGAGGCCGTATTGCACACTGACAGCTCGCTGCTGCCCCGCCGCCGCGGCGCGCGCGCGGCGTGGAACTTTCACCTGCTGCGCGAGCCCAAGCCGCTCAGCACCGTCACCTACTACATGAACCATCTCCAGCGCCTGAGCGCCGACCGCGACTTCTGTGTCACGCTCAACCGCACGGAGGCGATCGACCCGGCGAAGATCATCCGCACCATCTCCTACTCCCACCCCGTGTTCACCCCCGAAGGGGTGGCCGCGCAGTCGCAGTACGCGAGCATCGGCGGGCTCGCCGCGCGCACCCACTACTGCGGCGCTTACTGGGGATGGGGCTTTCACGAGGACGGCGTGCTCAGCGCACAGCGCGCCTGCGAGCCGTTTGGGGTAGCGCTGTGAGCGTTGCCAGCGCACCCCGGCGGGCACCCGCCGGCGCAACCCGCATGACCGACGACAGCCGGCGCGGGAGCGTCTGGCCAGGGCACTCATGCCTGTACGAGGGCTCCGTGCGCCACCGCAGGCATGGTCGGCTCGAGGACGAGCTGCACCACCGCCTGTTCATGGTCTACCTCGACCTCGACGAGCTGCCCGGCTGCTTCGAGCGTCGCCTGCTGTGGTCGGCGCGGACAGCGAACCTCGCGTGGTTTCGTCGTGCGGACTACCTCGGCGACCCGGCCGTGGCGCTCGCCGACGCCGTGCGCTCGCTGGTGTTCGAGCGGACCGGCATGACGGTCGACGGCCCGATCCGGCTGCTCACGCACATGCGCTGCTTCGGGCATTGCTTCAACCCGGTCAGCTTCTATTACTGCTACGACGCGATCGGCGAGTCGGTGCGCGCGGTCGTGGCCGAGGTCACGAACACGCCGTGGGGCGAGCGCCACGCGTACGTGATGGCCGTCGAGCATCCCGCCGATCACGCCAGCGCCACCGTGATGAGCGGGCGCTTCGCCAAGCGCCTTCACCTCTCCCCGTTGATGGGCATGGACCACGTATACGACTGGCGCCTGACCGAGCCCGGCGAGCGCCTGTCCGTGCACATCGAGTCCCGGCGAACCGGCGAGCACGGCGGTGAGCACGTATTCGACGCCACGCTCGCGCTGCGCCGCAGCGAGATCTCAACGCGTTCACTCGCCGGCGCGCTCGCGCGCTACCCGTTCCTGACGATCCGAATCATGGCCCGTATCTACTCACACGCGCTGCGCCTGCGGCTGCGTGGCGCGCGCTACTTCCCTCACCCTCGCACCGGGGCGTCGTCGGCATGAGCACGCAGGAGGTGACCGCCGCAGCGCCCGGCGCCAGCACCGGCTCCACGCTCGAGCGCTCGCGACCGCGTCGGCGCTCGTTGCCGCGCCCGCGGGCAGGCGACCGTTTGGCGCGCATGCTCGTGCTGCGCCTGCTGACGCGCACCCGTGGCGGGGAGCTGCAGCTGGTCGAGGCGGATGCGCGCATGTCGTTCGGCGCGATCGTGCCCGCGCGCCCGTTGCGCGCGGTCATCCACATCCACTCCCCCCGCTTCTACCGTCAGCTGCTGCGCGGCTCGATCGGCCTGTGCGAGTCCTACATGGACGGCCTGTGGGAGTGCGAGGACCTGGTCGCGCTGACGCGCATCCTGGCGCTCAACGTCGGCGCGCTGGACACGCTTCGCCGCGTGCTCACGCCGCTGCTGATCCCGTTGCAGCGCTGGCTGCGCTGGCTGGCGCGCAACACCCCCGGCCGCTCGCGCAAGCGCATCGAAGCGCACTACGACCTCGGCAACGAGCTGTTCTCGCTGTTCCTCGACCCGACAATGATGTACTCGTGCGCCGTCTTCGAGCAGCCCGACGCGACGCTCGAGCAGGCCTCCGTCGCGAAGCTCGAACGGGTCTGTGAGAAGCTCGATCTGCGCCCCGAGGACCACCTGCTGGAGATCGGCAGCGGCTGGGGCAGCCTCGCGATCCACGCCGCCACGCGCTACGGCTGCCGGGTGACCACGACGACGATCTCGCGCGAACAGCACGCCTACGCGTGCGAGCGTGTGCGCGAGGCGGGACTGCAGGACCGCGTGACCGTGCTGCTGGAGGACTACCGCGCGCTCAGCGGCAGCTACGACAAGCTCGTGTCGATCGAGATGATCGAGGCGGTCGGATGGCAGTACTTCGGAACGTTCTTCCGCCGCTGCTCGGAGCTGCTGTCGGACGACGGCGCGATGCTGCTGCAGGCGATCACGATCGACGACCGCGCGTACCACGTGGAGAAGGCCGGTCGCAGCTTCATCAACACCTACATCTTCCCCGGCGGCTGCCTGCCGTCGATGGAGATCATCTCGCGCTCGATCGCGCGCGTGAGCGACCTGCGGGAGATCCATCTGGAGGACATCACCGCGCATTACGCGACCACACTTGAGTGCTGGCGCGAGCGGTTCCTCGAGGCAGGCGACCGCCTGTCCGAGCTTGGCTACGACGAGCGCTTCCGCCGCCTGTGGGAGTTGTACCTGAGCTACTGCGAGGGCGGCTTCCGCGAGCGGCGCATCCAGGACGTGCAGTTGCTGCTGGCAAAGCCCGGCAATCGTGCCGCGAGCGCGACGCACGCCTAGCCTCCCGATTCCTCGGCGAGCGATACGGTCTCGTGCATGAAACGGACCCTGTTCGAGGACGTCCACGAAGACTTCCGCGCCAGCTTCGCCACGTTCCTGGAGCGCGAGGTCGTCGGCGAGCAGGGACGCTACGGCGACTGGGAGCGCGCAGGGATCGTCCCCAGGGAGGTGTTCGCGCTGGCGGGCCACGGTGGCTTCACCGGCATGTCCGTGCCCGAGCGCTACGGCGGCGCAGGCGCGGAGGACTTCCGCCTGAACCTGGTGATCGGCGAAGAGACTCAGCGCGCGGGCGTCGGGGGCTTCGGCCTCGGGATCACGCTGCACAACGACATCTGCCTGCCGTACTTCCTCAGCTACTGCACCGAGCAGCAGCGCGAGCGCTGGTTGGGCGGGATCGCCTCCGGCGAGCTGATCACGGCGCTGGCGATGACCGAGCCGGGGATCGGCTCGGACCTCGCGTCGATGTCCACGAGCGCCAAGCGCGACGGCGAGCACTACGTGGTCAACGGCTCCAAGACGTTCATCACCAACGGCATCAACGCCGACCTCGTGATCACGGCCGTCAAGACCGACCCGTCCGAGCGTCACCGCGGAATCAGCCTGGTCGTGATCGAGCGCGGGATGGATGGCTTCGAGCGCGGTCGCAACCTGGAGAAGGTCGGCCAGCACGCCCAGGACACGGCCGAGCTGTCGTTCGCCGACGTGCGCGTGCCGGCCGAGAACCTGCTCGGGCAGGAGGGCGAGGGCTTTCGCTATCTGGTCTCCAACCTGCCCCAGGAGCGGCTGTCGATCGCCGCGTCGGCGGTCGCCGCGGCGGAGGCCGCACTCGGCTGGACGCTCGAGTACGTGCTCGAGCGCAAGGCGTTCGGCCAGGCGATCGGCTCGTTTCAGGCGTCGCGCTTCACGCTCGCGGAGATGCGTAGCGAAGTCGAGATCGCGCGCGTGTACGTCGATCGCTGCGCGCAGGCGCTGAACGACGGCGAGCTGACCGCGGAGGACGCTGCGATCGCCAAGTGGTGGTGCACCGACCTGCAGGGCAAGGTCGTCGATCGCTGCCTGCAGCTGTTCGGCGGCTACGGCTACATGCTCGAGTACCCGATCGCACGTGCGTTCGCGGACGCTCGCGTGACGCGTATCTACGGCGGCGCGAACGAGATCATGAAGGAGATCGTCGGGCGCTCGATGGGGCTGTAGCCGACCAGGCCTGGACCTAGCCCGCCTGGACCTGCTCGATCACGAGATCCACCACGGCGGCCCAGTAGCGCTCGCCGTGCTCGAGCGTCGAGCGGCTCGGGTCGCCGATCACGCCGTTCTCGGAGATCGACGCGACGCCGCCGGCGAACATCCCCGCGACCGCCTCCTGCAGATCGCCGGTGAAACCGGGCTCGGCGCTGCCCATCCGCACCAGGTCGGGGCGCAGCGCGAGCATCATCGAGGTCTCCCACTCCCCGGCGTGAAGGCCGCCCTCCGCCAGCGGCACGCCGTGGTCCTGCTCGCCGATCTGCGCGATCTGGAACAGGACGCCGAGGTCGGTCAGCGCGACGACGTGCGCGCTCGTCTGCTCGTCGAGCTTGGCCAGCGCGGCGGCGAGCGGCGCGAAGTTGCCGCCGTGCGTCGGCAGTAGCACGATTCGTCGGAAGCCGCCCGCGAGCAGCGAGCGAACCAGATCTGCGATCGTCGCGTGGAACGTCTCCTCGGCCAGCGACATGGTGCCGGCGAAGCCGACGTGATGCTGCGAGCAGCCGATGCGCACGGTTGGAGCGAGGAACGCGTCGAGCCGATCGGCCACCAGCCGCGCAAGGTGGTCGCCGATCAGCGCATCTGTCGCCAGCGGCATGTGGCGACCGTGCTGCTCGGTGGCCCCGAGCGCCATCACGATCGTGTCACGACCTGCCTCGATCTCCAACTCGACCTCGGGCCACGTCAGGCAGTCGAGAGCGATACCCGCCATCTGCTGACCGTACCACCGGCCCGACTCGGGTCGCGTGCTCGTCAGCAGCTGAAAACGAGGAGATCGATCAGGGGTGCGCGATCGCCTTCGAGAGCTCCACGAAGTAGTCCAGCGAAGCGGGATTCGCCAGCGAGTCGACGCTCGCGGCCTCGCGCGGGTCGGTGCCCATCAGGATGCGCTTGACCGGGACCTCCAGCACCTTGCCCGACAGCGTGCGCGGCACCTCGGCGATCTGGCGGACCTCGTTGGGCACGTGCCGCGGCGAGCAGTCCTCGCGGATGCGCCGCTTGATCTGCGCGGTGAGCTGCTCGTCGAGCTCGACGCCGTCGCGCAGCACGACAAACAGGATCATCTTCAGCTCGTCCCCGAGCTGCGAGCCGGACCCGACGCCGCCGACGTCCACGACCAGCGCGTCAACCACATCCTCGACGGCGCCCGCCGCGCGGTAGATCTCACTGGTGCCCATGCGCACGCCCTGGCGGTTGATCGTCGAGTCCGAGCGACCGTAGATCACCGCGCCGCCGCGCGGCGTGATGCGAATCCAGTCGCCGTGACGCCACACGCCCGGGTACATCGAGAAGTAGCTCTCGCGCAGCCGCTCGCCACTCGGATCGCCCCACAGGTACAGCGGCATCGACGGCATCGGCTCGGTGATCACCAGCTCGCCGACGGCGTCGGTCAGGCTGTGACCCTGCTCGTCCCACGCCTCGACCGCGCAGCCGAGCGCGCGGCACTGCAGTTCTCCCTCGTATACAGGCAGCAGCGGACAGCCGGCTACAAACGCGGTGCACACGTCCGTGCCGCCGCTCGTGGAGAACAGCCAGATGTCATCGGACACGCGCTCGTAGACCCAGCGGAAGCTCTCCGGCGCGAGCGGCGAGCCGGTCGAGCCGATCGCCCGCAGGGCGCTCAGGTCGTAGTCGCTTGCGGGCGAGATACCGCCCTTCTCGCAGCTGCCGAGCAGGCCCGCGCTGAGGCCCATGCAGGTGATCCCGGCGCGCTCGGCAAGGCTCCACAGCGCGCCCAGGTCCGGGTGCGCGGGGCTGCCGTCGTACAGCACGATCGCAGCGTCCGAGAGCAGGCAGCCGACGAGGAAGTTCCACATCATCCAGCCGGTCGTCGTGAACCAGAACATCCGATCTCCGGCGCGCAGGTCCAGGTGCATGCGCTTCTTCACCTGCTCGAGCAGAATGCCGCCGTGGCTCTGGACGATCGCCTTCGGCAGCCCCGTCGTACCGGATGAGTAGAGCACCCACAGAGGATGGTCGAACGGGACCTGCTCGAAGCGCAGCGGTGCGCCCGCGACGGGCGGGTCGAGCGCGAGCAGCTCGCCCCAGGTGAGGCCGCCGGGCATCGCGGCGCCGGGGCGCGTGTGCTGTGAGAGGTACGGCAACAGGACCGTGTGCTCGACGCTTCCGAGCTCCGCGAGGATCCCCTCGAGGACGGCCACGCGGTCGAAGTCCTTGCCGCCGTGGCGGTAGCCGTCGACCGCCAGCAGCACCTTCGGCTCGATCTGAGAGAAGCGGTCGATCACGCTGCGCGCGCCGAACTCCGGGGCGGCACTCGACCAGATCGCGCCGATCGACGCGACCGCCAGGAACGCGATCAGCGTCTCGGGGATGTTCGGCATGTACGCCACCACACGATCGCCGCGCGTCACACCCAAAGCTCGCAGGCCACCCGCCGCGGCAGCCACCTGCGCGCTCAGCTCGCCCCACGTGATCTGCCCGAGGTCGCGCAGCTCGGATGTGTGCAGCACCGCCACGCGGTCGGCACGATCAGCATCGTCCGCGCCGAGATCGCGATCCGCGACGTGCGCTGCGTCCGGTGCGTCCGGTGCGTCCGGTGCGTCCGGTGCGTCCGGTGCGTCCGGTGCGTCCGGTGCGTCCGGTGCGTCCGGTGCGGGCAGCAGGCCGGCGATCATGTTCTCGGCGTAGTTGAGCTGTGAGCCCTCGAACCAGCGCGCGCCGGGCATCTCGTGCTGGCCGAAACGGGGATTCGGGCCGGAGGCCCGTGTCTCCCGGCTTCGGTGAAGCACCCGCTCGTAAGGAGTCGATGATCGGACGCCGCAGAACTCCCACACGCCCGCCCAGAAGTCCTCGAGCTCGTCAACCGACCAGCGCCACAGCTCGTCATAGTCGGCGAACGTCCGTCCGCTGCGCTTGCCGGCCCAGCGCATGAACCGCGCCATCTCGGCGTGCTCGCGCTGCTCGGCGCCGGGCGTCCACAGCGGCCGCTCGGGCTCAGGGCTGGACATGCGGATATTCTCGCGGTTTGTGACCGAGGTTGTGCTGCGAGCTGAGTTCCCCGTCCTGCGCGCCGAGTTCCCCGTCCTCGACACGCTCGCCTACCTGAACGCCGGCACGGACGGCCCGCTGGCGAGGAAGGCGGTCGCGGCCGCGGAAGGTGAGCTCGCCCGCGCGCTGCGCGAGGGACGCGCGATGGCGCACTTCGAACGCCGCTTCGAGCTCGGCGGACAGCTCCGCGACGCGTACGCGCGTGCCCTCGGCTGCGACACGACGGACGTCGCGCTGACGACGTGCACGACCGAAGGGATGGCACAGACGATCGACGGGCTCGGCCTCGGCCGGGGAGATCAGATCGTGACCAGCGACGAGGAGCATCCAGGGCTGCTCGGGGCGCTCGGCGCGGCGATGCAGCTGCACGGCGTCGAGGTCCGCGAAGTCCCGTTCGCAGAGGTTGCCGAAGCGGTCGGGCCGAAGACCCGGCTCGTTGCCTGCTCGCACGTCGGCTGGATGAGCGGCTCGCTCGCGCCTGCGGAGCTCGGCGAGCTCGACGTGCCGGTGCTGCTCGACGGCGCCCAGGGCGTCGGAGCGATCGACGTCGACGTGCGGGCGCTCGGCTGCGACGCCTACGCCGGCGCCGGGCAGAAGTGGCTGTGCGGGCCTGACGGCACCGGGATGCTGTACGTCAGCCCGCAGCTGCGCGAGCGCCTGTCGGTCCCACGCCGCGCGTACGTCAACCTCGCGGACCCTGGAGCGGGCCTGGCATCCGGCGTGCGTGAGGACGCGCGCCGCTTCGACGCGCCGTCGCTGAGCGCCGAGACGCTCGCCTGTGCGCTGGCCGCAATCGGCGTGTTCGAGGGCGTGGGATGGCCTGCCGTGCATCAGCGCGCGCGAACGCTGGCCGCGCGCCTGGCCGAGCTGCTCGCCGAGCGCGGCCGCCAGCCTGCGCCGCGCGCGCTGACGACACTCGTGTCCTTCCCCAGTGATGACCCTGACGGCGAGCGCGCGACGCTCGCCGAGCGCGGGGTGATCGTCCGCAACATCCCCGGTCGACCGTGGCTGCGCGCGTCCGTCGGCGCGTGGAACGACGAGGCCGATCTCGAGCGGCTGATCGACGCGCTGACTTAGCCCGACCCGCCGCATACCGGCGGGATCAAGTGGACCGCTCCGGCGCCGGCCCAAGCCCCCCAGGTGAGGGTCGAGGGGCTGGGTGTTCACATGCCGGCGGCCCGGAACGGTCCCGTCTCATCCCTCCGTCCGATGCCGTACCCGAGCGGCGTGCGGCGCAAACATAAACGCGACGGTCGAGAATCACGCTGATCGCCATGGGAACATCCCCCAGCCAGATGCCCACCGTGCCACAGACCGCCGCCGAGCCCGCGACTGCGCCACCTGCACCGAGCGCGCAAAACGAGGGTACCTCGCTCGCAGAGCGGGCCGAGCGGCTGCTCGACGCGCGGCCGTACCTGCGCCATGCGGGCCTGCTGGTCGCGGTCGGCGTGGCGGCTGTGCTGTGCACGCACAAGCTCGCCCAGAACGGGTACGCGAACATCTTCTACTCGGCGGGCGTCTCCTCGATGCAGCGCTCGCTGCACAACTTCCTGTTCGTGTCGTTCGACCCGGGCGGGCTGGTGTCGGTCGACAAGCCGCCGCTGGCGCTGTGGGTGCAGGCGACCAGCGCGAAGCTGTTCGGTTTCTCGCCGCTCAGCCTGCTGGTGCCGGAGGCGATCGCCGGGGTGCTGGCCGTCGCGCTGTTGTACGCGATGCTCGCGCGGCGGCTGGGGGCCATCGCGGCGACGGCCGGCGCGCTCGCCCTGGCGGTGTATCCGACGTTCGTGGCCGTCTCACGTGACAACGGCGTCGACCCGGTCCTGATCCTGCTGATGGTGCTCGCGTGCAGCGTCGGCCTGCGCGCCACCGAAACCGGGCGCTGGCGCACGCTCGTGCTGTGCGGGGCGATCGTCGGGCTGGCGTTCAACGTCAAGACCCTGGCCGCGTACCTGGTCGTCCCCGGGATCGTACTCGCCTACCTCTTGTGCGCGCCGGGATCGCTGCGGCGGCGTTTCGCCCAGGTGCTCGTGGCGGGCCTAGCGATGGTGGCGGTGTCGTTCGCGTGGATCGCGTTCGTTGAACTCACGCCCGCCTCCAAGCGGCCGTACGTCGGCAGCTCGACGAACAACTCAGAGCTCGGCCTGACGTTCGAATACAACGGCGTCGGGCGCGTCGAAGGGCAGGCCGGTGGGCCGAACCAGACGGTCGTGCGCCCCGGCGCGTACGTGCCCGCCGCGCACCAGCGCGCGGTCGACGCCGCCGCTGCCCGCCAGACACCGCACGCGCCCGTGCCGAGCAGCCTGCCGGCCACACCGCGACCGGCAGGCAGGGAACACAACCCGATCCCGTTCGGCGGCCCGCCGCGCCCGCTGCGCCTGTTCGGCGCCGGTCTCGGCGACCAGATCGGCTGGCTGATCCCATTCGCGGTGTTCGGGCTGGTCGGCCTGTTGCTGGCGGCGTTCGTAGAACGCGTGCCCAGGCTGCGGGGCGAGACCGCACCTGCCGTAGCTGAGGCATCTGCCGTACCTGAGGCATCTGGAGCACCAGCGGCGCCGGACGCATCGTCGAGCGCAGCGCCCGAGCGCGCGCCGGCATCGAGCCGCGCGCAGCTGGCGACAGTGTTGATCCTTGGTGGCTGGTTCGTCGTGGAGGCGCTCGTGCTGAGCCTGTCGAAGGGGATCGTGCACCCGTATTACGTCTCGGCGCTCGCTCCCGGTACCGCGGCGATCGCCGGCGCGGGTGCCGTCGCGTTCGTCAAGCTCGCGCGCGGCCCGAGCCGAACGCGGATCTGGGGGCTTGTGTTGGCGACGTGCGCGGTCGGGACCACGGTCGCGGCACAGCTGGTGCTGATGCACCGCGAGAGCTACATGGAGTGGTTCGTACCGCTGCTCATCGGCGGAGCGGTACTCGGACTGCTCGCGCTGGTCGCGCTGCGCCGGCTGGCCGCGCCGGCGATCGCGCTCGTATTCCTGCTGGCGCTCGTCGTCCCGACCGCGTACGCGACGACCACATGGCTGGCGCCGGTCGAGGGCACGTTCCCGGTCGCCGGCTCCAAGCACGCCGTCGGTGACGGCGGGTACGGCACCAGCTCGCGCGATCAGGCGATCGACCGCGCGCTGCTCGACTACACCTCCTCGAACCGCCCGGGCTCACGCTGGGCGCTGCTGAGCGTCGCCTCCGACACGGCCGCGCCGATCATGCTGATGGGCCTGGACGCGGGCGCGCTCGGCGGATACAGCGGCACCGACCCAGCGCTCGACGGCCCCGGCCTCGCGCGCCTTGTCGCGCGCGGGCAGGCGCGCTACGTGCTGCTCGGCGGCGAGTACTCGCTGCGCGGCGGCAACCTCGCGACCAAGGCGGTCCTGCGCGCCTGCCGCGAGCTGGCGCCGTTCGAATGGAACAGCCCGGTGCACTACCCGTTCGGGCTGGTGCTGTTCGACTGCGCCGGACGCGAACGCGCGCTCGCGTCAAGCTGAGGCTCAGGCGGCGACGGACAGCCCGCAGTGAAACGCGCGCGCGAACAGGTCGCGCTCGCGCCCGGCTGCCCATCTGGGCACGGCCGACTCGCCATCGGCGATCAGCCGTAGCTCGACGTCGCCGTCCGACAGCTCCATGCTCGTGCGGCGCACCAGCTGGTCGCGGGCGCGCTCGAGGTCCTCGGCGAGGCGTAGCAGCGTCGCGCAGCGGTCCAGGCGTGCGGCGTCACCCTCGCCGAACAGCGCGGCCATCGGGCCCGGTACGGGCATGCCCTTGCGGTGGTAGCGGGCGGCCTGGGCGATGATCGCGGTCTCGACCGGCGCGAACCCGGGCAGTCCACCGTTGAGGATCAGGTAGCGCGAGTGCTTGTGGTGGTCGTCGTAGTCGATCGACATACCGATGTCGTGCAGCATGCACGCCGCCCACAGCAGCTCGCGCTCGCGCGGGTCGCCGTCGTGCAGGCCAAGCGCGGCGAGCTCGTCGAACATCCCCAGCGCCAGCGATGCGACGTGCTCGGTGTGCTCAACGTCGACGTGGTACTGGCCGGCCATGTTCAGCACGCTCACGCGGCGCACGTCGGCGAACAGCGGTGGGTCGGCGTCAGCGAGCAGGCGCTCGAAGAACACCCCCTCGCGCAGCCCCGCCTCGGTCGTCTCCAGCGCGTCGAAGCCGCCTGCCCGCAGCACGCCCTGCACGACCACGGCACCGGCAAGGATCAGGTCGGCGCGCGCGGGCTTAATCCCGGGGATGCTCGCGCGCTCGGACGCCGGCAGCGAGGCCAGCCGCGCGATGAGCTCGTCGAGCGCCTCACGCTCGATCACCATGCCCTGTACACCATTCGACGGCAGGCCCGCGGCGCGCTGGGCGGCCGCGGCGAGGTTGCGCACGGTTCCCCCGATTCCGACCAGACGCCCGCCACCACCCGCGGCCGCACCGGCGGTCAGCCAGGCGGCGTCGGCAAGCTGCTCGGCGACGTGCTCACAAAGCTCCTCCAGCTGCTTGCGCTTGGCGGGGCCGTTCGGTGGCAGGAAGCGCTCGCTCATGCGCACCGTGCCCACGCGCCAGGAGCCGACGTCGACGGCCAGCCGCTGCTCGACGTGCACCAGCTGCATCGAGCCGCCGCCGAGATCCATCACGCAGCCGTCGTCGAGCGTGGTGGAATTGACAGCCGCGAGGTAGCCGTAGCGTGCCTCGGCCTCGCGGCTGAGCACGCGGATCGGCAGGCTGAAGTGCATGTGCGCGCGCTCGAGGAAGCGCTCGGCGTTATCCGCGTCACGGATCGCGCTCGTGGCGACCGCGTCGACAGCCTCCTCGCCGAGTCCGCTCGCGCGGCAGAAGTGGGCGAACACGTCGAGCGTCGCGAGCGCCCGCTCCATTGGCTGCTCCCCCAGCTTCCCGCTGGCCATCATGCCTTCGCTGATCCGCACCGGCTCATAGATCTCGTCCGTGCGCCGCCACGACCCTGGGGCCTCGCCGGCCATGAACACGACCAGGCGGAAGGAGTTCGATCCCAGGTCGATGACCGCGAGCTGCTCGTCTGGACGCATGCTCTGAGCGTATTCACCGCGCCGGAGGGTCCCGCCGGGCGCTCGCTGGCGCGAGGTCTAGGCGCGCGTCAGGCGCTCTGTGGCGACGCTAAAGCGCCCTGCCGAGCGCCTCGCGCGATCAGCCTGCTGCAGCGCGCGCTCCGCGCTCTGGGTGTCGGCGTCGACGAGCGCGAAGCCGATACTCGCGGAGGGATGCAGCACCTGCTCGCCGATGTCCACGCCGCATGCCGATATCACTCGCGCGAGCCCCTCGGCGACGACCGCCAGCCCGCCCTCGTCGATGTGCGGCAGCAGCACCGCGAACTGGTCGGCACCAAGCCTGGCGATCAGGTCGCTCTCGCGCAGCCTGCGGGTCAGCGCCCTGGCGACGGCGCTCAGAGCCTGCTCCCCGGCGCGCTCGCCGTGAGCGTCGCCCAGCAGCCCGAAGGCGTCGAGGTCGATCACGATCAGGCCCGCGACCTCGCCGTAGCGGCGCGAACGTGCGACCTGCAGCCTGAGGTCGTGGGCGAACAGCCGGCGGTTGCGCAGACCGGTCAGCGGGTCGTGGTCGGCCAGGCCGCGCAGATCCTGCTCCAGGCTCCTGCGCTCGGATACGTCCTGCAGCTGGACGACGTAGTGCGATGGGGAGCCGTCGCGGTCGCGCACGGCTGCGATCGACACGACCGCCGAGACGGTCTCCCCGGCGGCGTCGAAGTAGCGCTCGCGGACCTGCAGCGCGGGGATCTCCCCGGCGAGCAGCCGCCGGCGCTGCTCGCCGTCGCCGCGCACGTCATCCGGGTGGATGATCCCGTCGAAGCGGCTGCCGATCAGCTCTTCGGCGATGTAGCCGGTGATGTCGCACATCGCGCGGTCGACCAGCTGCCAGCGCCCGTCCGTGTCGAGCAACCCCGTGCCGATCGGCTCGCGCCCGTGCGAGCCGAGCACGTCCTGCAGCGCCGCGTGGGCGGGAGGGTCGAGTAGTTCGGTGCGCCTGCGTGTGGTGATGTCGAGCACGATCGCCACGCCGAGCGCTGGCGGACGCGCTCCGTCGGCCTTGCCCTCGGCCTTGCCCTCGCCCCCTGCCTTGCCTTCGCCCTCAACCTTGCCTGCTCCCTCAGCCTTGCCCTCGCCGCCGCCTTGAGCGCCGGCGCGGTCGCAGGACAGCGGCCCGGCGTACACCATCAGGCAGTGGCGCTGTCCGGCCGTCCAGATCTCACGCGAGCGTGACTCGCCGGTCAGCGCCGAGCGCAGCAGCGGCTCGATCCGCTGCCACAGGTGCTCAGGCAGGGCGTCCGCCAGCAGCCTGCCCTCGCGGCAGCTGCCGGGGTCGCCGAGCCGCTGCAACGCCTGGCCGGCGATCCGCACGACGCGCAGCTCGGCGTCGAACACCAGCACCAGGGCGTCAGCGAGCTCACCGAGGGCTGCCTCGGCGGTCCCGCCGATACTCACCGTCGGCCGATCGGAACCGGGCGCTCGCGCGAGGGACATACGCACGCAACCCCGATCGATAGGTACGGCCGTTCAGCTGACGGCGACGCTCAGGGACGGACGAATGTTCGAGGGTCCGGCCCGATCCGCCGGCCCTCGTCGAGTCCGTCGATTGCGTCCATCTGCTCGTCGCTGAGCATGAAGTCGAGCACGTCGAAGTTCTCTGCGATGCGTTCGGGCGTGACCGACTTGGGGATCACGACCAGCCCGAGCTGCATGTGCCAGCGGATCACGACCTGTCCGGGCGTGCGCGAGTGCCCCTGCGCGATGCGAACGATCGTCGGGTCGCTCAGCGCCGCGCCCTGCGCCAGCGGGCTCCACGACTCGGTCACGATCCCCAGGCGCTCGTGCTCGGCGCGCAGCTCGCGCTGCTGGAGGTACGGGTGCAGCTCGACCTGGTTGATCGCCGGCGTCTCGCCGGTCTCGGCGATTACGCGATCGAGATGCTCGGGCATGAAGTTCGAGACCCCGATCGCGCGGATCGGGCCTTCCGCCTGCAGGTCCACGAACGCCCTCCACGTATCCACGTAGCGGTCGTGCGTGGGCACCGGCCAGTGGATCAGGTATAGGTCGACGTAGTCCATCTCCAGCCGCCCGAGGCTCGCGTCGAACGCGCGCCTCGCCTCGTCGTAGCCGTGATCGTCGTTGAAGCACTTGGTCGTCACGAACACCTCGCCGCGATCGAGGCCCGACTCGCGGATCGCCTGCCCGACGCCGGCCTCGTTACGGTACGCGGCCGCGGTGTCGATGTGGCGGTAACCGACGCTCAGCGCGTTCGCGACAGCCTCCGCGGTGTCAGTGGGCGGCACCTGGAAGACGCCGAAGCCGAGCTGCGGGATACGCGCCCCGCCGCGCAGCGAGATCGAGCGAAGCTGGTCGGTCGGCGTGTTCATGCTCGGCGGTATGCCCCCTATCGCGTCTGCTCAAACCTGCTCGAGACCTGCCCGCGCAGGCCTCGCCGAGCAAGACTACCCTTCAACCGTATAGTCGGAAAACAATGAAGGCGCTTATTTGATCGCGTGGCCGGATGCGCTGAGCGCGTCCCAGTTGCCGCCGAAGGCGCGTTCGCCGACGTAGTCAGTTTCAGCGGGGCCGGTGTCGCCGGCGTACAGGTACAGCGGGCGGCCGGCGTAGGTGACCTGTTTCCTGCCGCCGGGAATCGTCGTCGTGGACAGCATCGAGGAGTGCACGCCGGAGCCGGCGGTCGGCCGACCGGTGCTCTGCAGCGCCGGCCACGACCCGAGGCAGTTTGCGATCTTCGCGCAGCTGTCGCTGCTGCCGTGGTCGCGCGTGAACTCATACAGCGTGAAGCCGGAGGAGGTGGTCAGGATCGTTCCGATCCGCGTGTGGCGCAGTTCGACCTTCGCGACACGGCTGGCGTGCGCGGTCGAGGTCGCAGCCTGAGCGCCGGCCACTGCTGTGATGCTCATCGCCGCGGCGGCGAGGACGCCGGCCAGGAGAGTGAATGCTCGGTTCATTGGATGCCTCGCAATCTCGGGTATCGATTCGGGTCCTCGGTGCGACCCTCGCTGAGCAAGACGCCGCCCGCCCGACATCCTTCCCCGCGGGGCGCAGTCCTTATCTCGAGCGTTCGCGCTGCTCGTACAGGCTGTCCATCCTGGACATCCCCTTCGGTGGCAGCACGCCGCCGATGATCCACAGCACGGGGAAGATGAACCCGATCGCGAACAGCACCCAGCGGCCGTTTTTGGCGGTTTTGACGCCGAGGTAGACGAGCAGGAAGACGTAGAGGATGCCGAGGCCGACGTAAAGCAACGAGAGCTCCCATTCGATCGAGGTGGCAGGAGCTTAGACGGCCCCGGGCCCGGTGGAGCGTTGCGGCGGGTTGCGGGCGGCAGGCGGCGGCATGCGGCGGCAGGCGCTCGGGCAGGGTTTGCCTGCCTACGACCCCGGGTAGAACACCGCCTGGGAGAGAGGGACGGGGCCGTTCCGGTCAGCCCGTAGAGCGCAAGTGAGCCCGATCCCATCCGGGCGTAGCGCTAATCGGAACGGCCCCTATCGGCTTTGCCGGCCGCTGTTTCAGTTGCCGGTGGCGCACACTCAGACGGCGGGCGGCTATCCCGAGTCGACGGAGGACTCGATCTCGCTCGGGCTGGCGATCCCCCACTGCTGAGGCAGGTCGAAGTTGTGCGGCTCGGCGGCAGCCCGGTCGCGGTTATCCTCATCGTAGGCGGCGAGGATCTCGTCGGCGGTGTCCCTGACGACTTCCCAAGCCCACCAGGCGAGGTCGTAGGATTCCAGGCGCGGGTAGATCACGCGGTTGCTGTGGGCGATGCGGCTGTCGCGCAGCAGGCCGCGCTCGGCGAGCCCGTCCAGACGATCGATCTGACCGCCTGGAGCTGTGGCAGGCAGGTCGTGCAGGAGCTCGTGGCGGACTTCGACGAGCAGCCCCAGGTCGCGATGCTCGCTCGGCTGCAGGGTCTCGCCGCCGTGGTAGTGCGGGACACGCAGCGCCTTGCTGGTCAGCGGCCCGCGGTCGATCAGCTCGAGCAGTTTCTCTTTCGCGGGTACGGGCATCCGCCGTTCGAAGAAGAACGCCATCGTCAGCCGCGTGTTGACCCAGGCCTCGAACGCCATGAACAGCAGCGCCAGACTCGCGGGCGCGCGCCTGGCCGGGTATGGCCGATGCTCGCCCGCGAGCGCGTGCTCCCGCGCCTGGCCCGCCGCGATCTCGAGGTCTTCAGCACCGAGCACGGTGTAGCGCGGCAGGCTGAGCGACGCGCCATCTCCCTGCCCGAGGCGGGCGGCATTCTGGCGTCGGCGCGCAAGCCCGGTCATGTCGTGGGCCGGATCTGCTCGTACACGTGCCAGTGCCACTGTTCGCGCAGCGCGACGATCGCGGCCGGCTCTCCCTCGTCCCACCCGCGATGCAACACGACGGCCGCGAACAGCGCCTCGACGACAAGGCTCGGCTGTTCGCGGACGGCGAGGTTGATCACCGTGAACAGGTCGGCAGGCTCGATCACCTCGTACAGCTTGTCCAGGCCGGCCTGGCCGGCGTCCAGGACCTCGACCAAATCGGTCGCGGCGGTCGCGGCGCGCTGCTCGGCCAGGGCGACGATCGCGTCGCGGTTCTCGGGCGGCAGCGCGTCGATCGCGGCGTCGCGCTGCTCCTCGGACATCGTGGCGAAGCCGTGGAGGAACTTGACCAGCCAGTCCTCGCTGTCGGCGTTCATCGGTTGCTCCATTCCCTGCCTGAGGCTACCTCGCACTCCAGTTGGCCGCACGCGTGCGCGCGCGGATGCTCGTCGTATTTCGGTCGTCGTGGTTCGCCGCGTCCGGTGGCCCGCGTCAGCATCCCGATCATGATTTCATTAAGTGGAATGTCGAAGGAAGTCAGCGTCGCCCTGATCGCCGCTTGCGCCGCCATCGGCGGAGCGCTCGCGGGCGGGGCGGCAAGCTATCTGGGAGATCAGGCGATCGCCAACAAGCAGGTCAACCGCGAAGAACGCCAGCAGAAGATCGCCGCGCTGGGCGTGGCTCGGGTGTACGCGGAACAGGTCGGCGGCGCGGCGGACGTCCTGAAGGACGGCTCCACCGAACACCGATGGCCAGGCCAGAACGACCTCAGCTACTTCGACCTCCCGGCCTTGGAAGACCGCCGCCTCGTGCAAGCGCGCCTGTCTGCAAAAGCGGCTGGGAGAGTCAGCGAAGCCGATCAGGTGATGCGCGCTGTGGGGACGATCATCGACGTTGAGCCCGGGCACGATCTGAGCGTTCATTCGCAGTCGCTGATCGTGACCGATCAGCAGACGCTCGAACGCGGGGCGGTTGCGCTTCGGGAACTTGTGGAGTGAAGCGCCGCGGGAGTGCTGCGCTATGGGAGTGCTGCGCTATGGGAGTGCTGCGCTATGGGAGTGCTGCGGCGGAGCCGCGAACGCCACACCACCAGCAGCGTCTTGGACCACAGGCCCTCCTCGGTCAGCTTCCCGACTGCGCGTTCGGCCGTGGTGAGCTTGCGCGGATCGAGGAACGCGAAGCGGTGAGCCGGTGATTGAGTAGAGGCGGTTGGGGCCAGGTCGCTCCTGGCACCGAGCTGAACCAGCGCTCGACGACGCAGTACTCGGCGGCCAGATGTAGCCGAGCATGTGGTCGAACGAGCGGTTCTCGCGCCACTTCGGCGGGAGCTCGTGTGCGATCGCGCGCAGGATGTCACACTCAACGTGGCCTGCGATGTCGTTCATCTGGACCCCATTTGGGCGATGGTTCCGCTATTTGGAACCGCAAGCATCCGATGGCCGCGGTCTCGTACCGACGGCCACCTCGAAGGGCGGTGGCCCTAGAGCGTCAGATAGGTCGAGCGGATCAGGGTGATGCCGGCGTTCGTCGCGACCTTCCACTTTTTGCCGGCGGGGACGATGAAGGTGAGCGTCACCTTGGTTGTGCCGGTCGCCGCTTTGCTGGTCACGTTTTCAGCCACGACGATGCCGCCTACTGAGACCTGGACCGTGGTTTCGGTGGCGGATTGACAGGACACGATCAGGCTCACCTGGACGGGTTCCGTTGCAGACGGTTCAAATTCGGTGTTCTGGGCCCGTTCCGTGAGCGCCGTGTATTCGCCGGCGCTGAAGCTCGCTCCTTTTTCTCCTTTTTCTCCTTTTTCGCCCCGTTCGCCTTTTTCACCCGTGGCACCTTTGGCGCCTTCTTTACCCGCCGCGCCCGCCGCACCAGCGGCCCCGGTCGCACCTTTTTCGCCTTTTTCGCCGGTCGTCCCTTTCGCGCCTTCTTTGCCCGCCGCGCCCGCCGCACCAGTGACCCCAGTCGCGCCTTTTTCGCCTTTTTCGCCTTTTTCGCCGGTCGTCCCTTTCGCGCCTTCTTTGCCCGCCGCGCCCGCCGCACCAGTGACCCCAGTCGCGCCTTTTTCGCCTTTTTCGCCGGTCGAGCCTTTGGCGCCTTCTTTGCCCGCCGCGCCCGCCGCACCAGTGGCCCCGGTCGCGCCTTTTTCGCCTTTGAGGCCCTGGGCTCCGGTCACGCCGACCGGCCCTTCTTGGCCTTCTTTTCCTTCTTTGCCTTCCGCGCCCGCCGCACCGGTTTCGCCTTTGACGCCTTCCGGACCGGTCGCGCCAGGCAGCCCTTCCTTGCCTTCAGCGCCGGTCACGCCTGTTTCGCCTCTGGATCCCGGAGCACCATCAACACCTGCCGCCCCTTCCTTGCCTTCAGCACCAGTCGCACCCGTTTCGCCCCTGACCCCCTGCGCGCCGTCTTTCCCGTCAATACCCGCCGTGCCCTTCAGCCCCTGCTTGCCTTCGGCCCCCACCGCTCCTGTTTCGCCTTGTTCTCCCTGCGGACCCGTCGATCCGGCTTCTCCTCGTGGTCCTTCTCGGCCCTGGTGACCTTCTTTCCCTTCTTCTCCCACGGGGCCGGTCGCCCCTCGAGCGCCTTCCGCTCCGGTCGGTCCTTCCTTGCCTTCATCTCCAATCGAGCCCGTTTCGCCCTGGATGCCCGTAGCTCCCGCCTCGCCTTGTGGTCCTTGCGGGCCTTGCGGGCCTGCTTCGCCTTGGATCCCCTGCACGCCGGTCGCACCTTCTTTGCCTACCTGACTAGCTTCGCCCGGGATTCCCTGCGCACCCGTCGCACCTTCTTTGCCTTCCGCGCCCGCAGCACCATTTTCGCCCGGGACGCCGGGAGCCCCGGCTGCGCCTGCTTTGCCTTCCGGACCAGTTTCCCCCTGGATTCCCTGCAGGCCGGCCGCGCCTTCTTTGCCCTGAATACCCTGTTTGCCTTCTTTGCCTGCGGGACCAGCGGCGCCCGCTTCGCCGCGGACACCCTGCGGACCGGTTGCGCCCGCTTTGCCTTCAGCGCCGGTCTGCCCAGTTTCGCCTTTGGCGCCTTGGGCGCCGGCTGCCCCGTCTTTGCCGTCGGCTCCGCGCGGCCCGGCAGCACCCTGCGCTCCTTGGACGCCGCGTGCACCGGCGGCGCCTGTTTCGCCTCTAACGCCCTGGATACCGGTTTGCCCAGCTTTACCTTCGGGTCCGGGCGCGCCGGGTGCCCCCTGGGAGCCCGCACCGCCAGCAGCACCTTGTGGACCTGCTGCGCCCTGCGGTCCGGCAGGACCGACAGGACCGCGGCGTGATTTTGACTTGGCGCTAGCCGCATCGGACTTCACGCTCGCGGCGGATCTCCCGACCCGTGGCGGGCGTGGGTGCGCGGCGGTGTCGCGCTGCGCGATGCCGGCGAGCGGCGGAGCTGCGTGCGAGACCCTTGGCGCAAGGCGCGCGGTCTGTCCGTAGGACACCGCGGCGGTCAACGCGAAAGAGACGACCATCAGGAGAAAAAGTCGGCCGCGCAGAAGTCGTCGTGACATTACGAGCCCTCCGCAGTGATCCGGGTTGCCGCGCGAGCGTCGTCACGAGGGTTCATGCCGAACCTGTCGAAGCCCATCACATGGCCAAGCCCACACTGACCGACGATCGGCAAGGGGATCACACCAAGCAAGCCCGACGGCTCGGCGCGGTGACGGCGGTCGCCGTATGTGCTGCGCTCGGCGCGTGCGGTTCGAGCATGCCCACACTGAACACGGCGGCGGTCGCGCGAGCGATCGAAGGGTCGATACTCGCCCAGCACCACCTTCATGCGAGCGTTAGATGCCCCAAGGACCTTCCACGCAAGACAGGACTCACATTCACTTGCACAGCCAATCTTGACGTTGGCTCCTACCCGATCCGCGTCACAGAGAGGAACGCTGCCGGGCGAGTCCGCTACGAGAACGATGCGCCGCTGGTCGCTCTGGACATCGCGCGCGTTGAGACAGCAATCAGACGGTCGATCCGCAGTCAGAGGCACCTGAGCTCGGACGTCATCTGCCCGGCCGAGGTGATCCAAAAGACCGCAACCAGATTCACATGCATCGCGTCTGTCAACGGCCAGCGCTATCCGTTTGCGGTGACCGAGGTCGACGGCGACGGCCACGTGCGATACGTCGGGCTGCACCAAGTCGGCTGACGCCCGGCGAGGGCGCGCCAGGCGGCGCCGATCGAGGGCTAGCTGGCGGTTGCTGGCACCCGTGCCGGTTATGCCCGAGAAGCATCCCATTAGGTCCAATCGACCGCCTGGGACAAAGCTTTAGGGGCAGCAGAGCAGCAATTGCAGCGGCTGTGCGAGGGTTTGCCATGGGCCCGCCTGGACTCGAACCAGGGACCTACCGATTATGAGTCGGCAGCTCTAACCAACTGAGCTACGGGCCCGCCGCGCATCCAGACCGATGGACCGGTCACGCTCGCCAGACGCTACCAGCGAGATGTGGAATGCTCTCGCGCGCCGTCCCGTTCAGGACGGTGGCTTCGATTCGGCTTCATCAACGGGAGGGGACGGCAGATGTCAACAGACCGCGCAGCCATCGTCACGGGAGCATCCAGCGGCATCGGGCTGGCGATCGCCAGGGTGCTCGGCGAGGAAGGGTTCGGCATCACGATGGCCGCCAGGCGGCCTGAGAAGCTCGATGCGGCCGTCGCCGGCCTCGCCGCGGATGGGTTCGACGTTCACGGCATAGCCGCGAACATCTCCGACGAGGCCGAGATCCAGAAGGTCGTAGCCGCCCACCGCGAGCACTACGGGCGGCTGGACGTGCTCGTCAACAACGCCGGCGTGGGCGTCGGGCAGGCAGTCGCTGAGATCGAGACCAAGCGCCTGGACATGCAGCTGGACATCAACCTGCGCTCGATCGTGATCTTCTACCGCGAGTGCATGCCGCTGCTGCGCGAGGCAGCCAGCGAGCACAAGAACGTGCTCGTGGTCAACACCTCATCGATCTCGGGCAAGCACGGCGAGGCTTGGCTGTCGGTCTACTCGGCCACCAAGCACGGCGTCGTCGGCTGGACAGAAGCGATGAACAAGGAGCTCGGCAAGGAGGGCATCAAGTCGACCGCGCTGTGCCCGGCGTTCGTGGACACCCCGATGACGGACTTCGTCAAGGGGCAGGTCCCCGCCGAGGAGATGATTCAGCCCAGAGGACATCGCCGAGTCCGTGCGCTACCTGCTCAAGGTCTCCCCCGCCTGCGTCGTACCGGAGATGATGTTCGTGCGGCCGGGCGAGGCTCTGTAGGGAGCCCGAGGTAGGCGCCGAAGGTAAGGAGCCCGAAGGCGCCTCGCGATGATCTCGCCCGACGGATCTGCGGCGTCGGGAACCCGGCGGCGACCGCGCAGGCGACGGCCCATCAGCTCGTGGTGCTGCTTGATCGCCAGGTCGAGCTCCAGGCCGCTCGTGCCGGCGAGGCTGTCTTCGAGCTGAGCCGTCAGGATCCTGATCTCGCGCTCGGTCGCCCGGCGCGTCTTGCCGTTGGCGCGGGTGAACCGGTCCCAGGACTTGGCGAACGAGAGGAAGTCCGTCCGGCCGCCGCGCCGGTGCGCTGCCAGCATCGGGCATTCGCCGCCCTGGCCGTCGACGTACGCTCCGACGATGATCCTTTCGTTGCTGCGCACACCCACGAGCATCGCCTCGCGCGTGGTCACCGGCATGCAGTCGATCGCGAGGCGCAGACCCTCGACGGAGCTGCTGTGGCGGCGGCGATTTCGCATAGGCTGTGCCCGCGACGTTGGCTGTCCAGCCAGTGTGACGCGGTGCGCGGCCAAGCGTAGGACACGCCCTCCAAGCCCGCAACGAATTCCCTGCACCTGAAAGGAAACTTGCACATGAAGCTCGGCGTGCACATCGGCTACTGGGGTCTCGGCCTCACCTCGGAGGACCAGCTCACGATCGTCCAGGAGGCCGAGCGGCTGGGCTATGACTCGGTATGGGCCGCCGAGGCCTACGGCTCGGACACGGCGACCGTGCTCGGCTGGCTCGCCGGGCAGACCACGAAGATCCGCCTCGGATCGGGGATCTTCCAGATGCCTGCTCGCTCCGCCGCGATGACCGCGATGACCGCCGCGACGATCGACCAGCTGTCAGATGGCCGGATGATCTGCGGCATCGGCTCCTCGGGCCCGCAGGTCGCCGAGGGCTGGCACGGACAGCGCTTTGCCCAGCAGCTTCAGCGCACCCGTGAGTATGTCGCCGTGCTGCGCATGGCGCTCGCGCGCGAACGCGTCGAGTTCAAGGGCGAGACACTCGAACTGCCGCTGCCGGATGGTCCCGGCAAGGCACTCAAGCTGACCATCACTCCGGTCCAGGAGCACATCCCGATCTACCTCGCCGCGATCGGCCCGAAGAACACCGCGCTCGCTGGCGAGATCGCTGACGGATGGATCCCCACGCTGTTCTCGCCCGAGCACGTCTCCGAGCTGCGCCCGCTGCTGCAGGAAGGCGCCGATCGCTCGGGCAAATCGCTCGATGACTTCGACATGGCGCCCACCGTCAGCCTCTGCATCACCGACGATCTCGAGGGCGCGCGCAACACGATGCGGCCGTTCATCGCTCTGTACGTCGGCGGGATGGGCTCGCGCAAGCAGAACTTCTACAACCAGCTCGTCAGACGCTACGGCTACGAGCAGGAGGCTCAGACGATCCAGGACCTCTACCTCGAAGGCAAGCGCGACGAGGCGATGGCCGCGATCCCCGACAAGCTGATCGACAGCGTCTCGCTGTGCGGCCCCAAGGATGCCGTTCGCGAGCGCCTGGCGATCTACAGGGACGCCGGCGTCGGGACGCTCGGGGTAACGCCGACCGCGTTCACCAGGCCGGAGCGTCTCGAGCAGCTGCGGCTGCTGGCCGAGCTGGCCGCCGACTGACCGTGAAGGTGCTGCTGGGCGCGTTCGGCGACCCCGGCCACGCCTTCCCGATGATCGCCCTCGGCCGCGCACTCAGAGCGCGCGGCCACGACGTCACGCTGCAGACCTGGACGCGCTGGCAGCAGAACGTCGAGGCCGAGGGCCTGAGCTTCGCCGCGGCTCCCGAGTACACGGTCTTTCCCTCCGGGCCCGAGCCGCTCGACTTCTACGAGGCGGTCGTGCACGCCGCCACGGACACGCTCCCGCTCGTGCACGAGGTGCAGCCGGATGTCGTCGTCGCCGACATCCTCACGCTGGCACCCGCGCTCGCCGCTGAGATCGACGGCCGGCCGTGCGCGACGCTCATCCCGCACGTCTACCCGCACGGCGAGCCCGACTTCCCGATCTACTCGCTCGGCGCCCGCCTGCCGCGAACCGCCGCCGGGCGCGCTCTCTGGCGCCGCTCGCAATCGATCGTCACGCGGGGCCTGGAGCGCGGACGCACCGAGCTCAACCGAACCCGTGCCCGGCTCGGACTGGCGCCGCTCCCCTATGTCCACAACGGGATCAGCCGCCAGCTCGCGCTCGTCGCCACGTTCCCCCAGCTCGAGTATCCGCGCACTTGGCCCGCGCACGTCCACGTCGTCGGACCGCTCATGTGGGAGCCACCCACCGCTGATGTCGAGCTGCCTCGCGGCGGCGCTCGTGGTGTCGCCGACATGCGCCGCTCGTGCTGATCGCACCCTCAACCGCCCAGGACTCGCGGCACACGCTGCTGCAAGCCGCCCTGGAAGGGCTCGCCGACGCCCCCGTGCGGGTGCTCGCCACCTACAACCGCCGCCTGCCGCCGCGCGCGCTGCGCGTGCCCGACAACGCGCGCGTCGTCGACTGGGTCTCCTACTCGCGCACCATGCCTCACTGCGACGTCGTCGTCTGCCACGCCGGCCACGGCACGCTCGTCCGCGCGCTGTCATCGGGCTGCGCCGTCGTCGCCTGCCCCGCCGTCGGCGACATGAACGAGAACGCCGCGCGCCTCGACTGGGCTGGAGCCGGCGTGCGCGTGCCGCGACGGTTCGTCACGCCGCGGGTGCTGTCGCTTGCCGTCCAGCGAGCGATCGACGATCCCGCCATTCGTCAGCGGGCGCGGGAGATCGCGAGATGGGCCGGTGCGTACGACTCCGGCGATGCTGCCGCGCGGCTTGTCGAGCAGTTGGCCGGCTAGCTGCTACCGAACCATATGAGAGCTCCGGGGGTGGGGCTCGAACCCACAACCTCTCGATTAACAGTCGAGCGCTCGGCCAGTCGAGCTACCCCGGATCACGGGCGGGATTCTAGGCGACACTGCAGCGAGCTGCGCTCGGGAGCGTCGACGAGTCCCGCCTCGACCTCCGCGTGGCAGTTGGCGCACAGCAGCACGCACTTCGCCATCTCGGCTCGCGCGCTTCTCAGCGAACGCGTCACGCCCTGCATGCTCAGATGAAACCGCTTGGTGCTGGGATCGACATGATGGAAGTGCAGCGCAGCAACGCATCGGTCGTAGCCGCAGATCGCGCACCGTCCCCCGGCCTCCGCGACGAGAATCAACTTCATCTTCCGCCTGCGCTGACTCACGCGGTCCATACGACATCTCTTGCATCGGTAGTAGCCCCGACCCTCGAGCCAGAACTCCGTCACACCGTGGCGAGCACAGCTCCTCATCACGGTGGCCTTGCCGGCAGCCTTCGCCGCGCGCGTGGAAGCCTCGCCGATCCGCCCCTGCTGGGCATACGTCTTCAAGTCATGGTGCCTGAGCCAGTGGCGTACTGTCGCCTTGCTGCGATCGACCCGCCCAGCGATCTGCGCGATCGACATGCCGGTCTCCACGAGCGACTCCAATTGCGACGCGCTCCAGACCACCTCTTGGCGGCGTGCTTGACCGCGGTTGACCGCCTCGAGCCCATGTTTCTCGACCCAATAGCCGACGGTCGCTTCGTGCAGCCCGAACCGCCTGCCGATCTCGGCAAGCGACAGGCCCTGGCCTAGAAGCTGCTCCAACGAAGCGCGATCCATGCATCCGATTGTCCGCGACGCTTGGGACGCAAATGCCAGCAAATGAGCACTTTTCTGTGCCCACTCTGTGCCAACTTCGTGTCTTTTGCGTGCGACACGGCGAGCGCCGGGGAACGACCTCAGCCTTCCCTGTCCCCCGTCTCCTCGAGCACCTTGCTCGTATGCCTTGTCGAACTCGCTGTTTGACCTGCGCGCGGCGTTTGGCCAGCTCGCTCACGTCGCCGCTCTCGCGCCCACGCGCCTGCTGGATCTGACGGTCGACCCACGCCAGCTCCAGCTGCAGGCGCTGCACGTCGAGCATCGCCGGGTCGGCTCGCTCGCGGCCGGCCTCCACGACGAGCTCGGCCAGCAGGCGCTTCAGCTCAGGGTCGTCGTCCGAGCTTTCCGCCCTCGGCGGGAAGCGCGGCCATCGGCTCGCGCAGGTCGCCGTCGCGCAGATGCCTGGCGGCGCGGCGCAGCAGCTCGCTGGAGAAGTGCTCGTCGACGTCCAGCCCTGTCAAGCGCAATGACGCCCTCCTCCGGCGAGGCGATGCACAGCGCCAGGAACGCCCGCTCGGTGTCCTCACGCCCCGACAGGCCCGCCGTGCGCGCGCTCGATCGCGTTCTCCGCTCGCGCCGCTCCAACGGCCGGGACGGCGCTTGCCGGGCGCTGCCGGCGCGCGGCGCCGCGCCCGATGCGCGAGCAGCTGTCTCCGCCAGGCTCTCCGGGCAGCGCCAGCCGGCCGGAGACGATCCGCGTCAGCTCCATCCGCATCGCGCTCGGCGGGAGCGTCGCGAACACCGGGCGCAGCTCCTCGATCATGCGGTCGCGGCCCTCCGGCGTCGAGTCATCGCCCGCTGCCAGCACGCGCTCGACGCGGAAGCGCACGAACGCCACCGAGCGCTCCACCGCCGCCGTGATCGCCTGCGCGCCGTCGCGCTGGATCAGCTCCGCCGGGTCGGCCCCCGTCGGCAGCGGCACCACCCGCAGCTCGAGCTTGCGCTTCGCCGCCAGGCTCGACGCGCGCAGCATCGCCTCCTGGCCGGCGCGTGTCGGCGTCCAGCGCCAGCAGCACCGTCTGCGCCATGCGCGCCAGCTCGCCCACCTGCTCGCCCGTCAGCGCCGTGCCCATCTGCGCGACCGCGTTGCGCATGCCCGCCTGGTGCAGCGCGATCACGTCGGTGTAGCCCTCGCACAGGATCACCTGGCCGGCGCGCGCGGCATGAGCGCGCGCCAGGTCCGCGCCATACAGGTGCAGGCCCTTGTGGTAGAGGTCGTTGTCGGACGTGTTCAGGTACTTCGGGCGCTGTTCCTCGCCCATCGCGCGCGCGCCGAAGCCGAGCACCCTGCCGCGCACGTCCGCCAGCGGGAACATGATCCGCGAGCGGAAGCGGTCATACGGGCGCCCGTTCTCCTTCGAGCGCTGTGCCAGGCCCGTCGCGTACAGCTCCTGCTCGGAGAACCCGCCCCTGCGCGAGGCCAGCAGCACGCGGTCCCATGCGCTCGGCGCGTAGCCCACACGGAACTCCCGCAGGATCTCCTCCCCCAGCCCCCGCTTCTTCAGGTACTCCCGCGCGCGCTCCGCCTCACTCGACTCCCACAGGTAGCGCTCGTAGTACGCGCTCGTGCGGCCCAGCAGCTCCAGCAGTCGCTCTCGGCGTTTGCGCTTCTCCGCCTCGCGCGGGTCCTCCTCCTCGCGCTGCCAGCTCCACCGAATAGCGTTCCGCCAGCAGCTCCAGCGCGCCCTTGAAGTCCACGCCCTCGGTCTCCTGCACGAACGTGAACACGTCGCCAGAGGCCTGGCAGCCGAAGCAGTAGTAGACCTTCTGCGTCGGGTCGATTCCGAACGAAGGCGTGCGCTCGTCGTGGAACGGGCACAGGCCCTCGTAGCGGGCCGGACCGGCGCGGCGCAGCTCCGTGCGTGCCGAGACCAGCTCGACGAAGTCGACCGCGTCGCGCACGCGATCCTTGGACTCCTTGGTGTACAGCGCCACAGCGGCAACGCTAGCGGGCGAACGCCTGCGGCACCTGTAGCTCCGTGTACTCCCTGATGCAGTAGCGGTCTGTCATCCCCGCCAGGTAGTCGGTCACCCGCTGTGCGAGCTCACGCTCGTCGTCCGGCGCCCCCGCTCCCAAGCCGGGTGGCAGCAGCTGCGGATGCTCGACGTAGTGCTCGAACAGGCGCCTCACCACCGCCGCGATCTTCTCGTGCTCCGCACGCACCGCCGGCCCGAGGTACACCCGCTCGAACATGAACTCGCGCAGCTCGCCCATCGCCGGCCCTGCCTGTGGCCCCTGAACGATCTCGCCCGCCTCCTGCGAGTGCTCGACCATGTCGTGCACCAGCGCGTCGATCCGCGCCGAGCCGCTCGAGCCGAGCACCGCGATCGGCTCGCCCGGCAGCTCGTCCTCGCGCAGCAGGCCCGCACGCACCGCGTCGTCGATGTCGTGGTTGATGTACGCCACGCGGTCGATCACCCGCACGATCCGCCCCTCCAGCGTCAGCGGCAGCGGCGCGCGGCTGGAGTGGCGGGCGATCCCGTCGCGCACCTGCTCGGTCAGGTTCAGCCCAGCGCCGTCGCGCTCCAGGTGCTCGACGATCCGCAGCGAGTGCTCGTAGTGGTGGAAGTCGCTTCCGAAGCGCTCTTTCAGGCAGCTGTCCAGCACCTCCTCGCCGATGTGTCCGAACGGCGGATGCCCGAGATCGTGGCCAAGGCCGATCGCCTCCACCAGGTCCTCGTTCAGGCGCAGCGCGCGAGCCACCGTGCGGGAGATCGTCGTCACCTCCAGCGTGTGCGTGAGCCGCGTGCGGTAGTGGTCGCCGCGCGGCGCCACGAACACCTGCGTCTTGTGCGTCAGGCGACGGAACGCCTTGCTGTGCACGATCCGGTCGCGGTCGCGCTGGAACGGCGTGCGCAGCCCGCAGTCATCCTCCTCGCGCGCCCGTAGCGCCGGATAGGAGCGCGCCGCCAACGGCGACAGCAGCCGCTCCTCCTGCTCAGCGCTGCGCTCGGCGAAACCGGCCGCAACTGTCTGCTGCGCGCTTGCGATGCTCACCGCTCGATTGTGCCACCGCACGCGGCGAGAACCGGCGTCAGTTCTCGCGTTTCCAGTCGCCGCGCATGCCCGCCTTGTGCACCCAGTGGTGCCAGCCCTTCATCTCGCCCGGGTCCTCGTCGTACACCGGCGCCCCGCCTCCCGGCACCGGCAGGTCGTGAGCCACCGCCGCGTCGATTCTCAGATCCACACCGCGTTCGTGCAGCGAGGCCACGTCCGCGGCCTCCACGAAGCGCTGGCCCTGCCCCGGGATCGCAATCACCAGGCCGTGGAAGATGTCCTGCTCGGCCGCCGCCACCACGTGGTGGACCGTGCCCACCTGCTCGCCGTCGCTGGACAGCACCGCCACGCCCTTCTCGAGCACCTCGTAAGCGATCGGGAAACCCTCGTCCACGGCGCCGGACGATACACCGATCAGCCCGCGCGCCCGACCGCCGGCATCAGGCGCACGTGCGCGTGGTGCTCGAGCGTCACCGAGATCGCGCGCTCGACCTGGCCGAGCGCCGCCCCGCCCGCGTCCGGCACATCCGTCAGGGCCCGCCCGAGCACCTCGGTCATGAAGCCGTGCGCCTCCTCGTGCAGCGCGAACGACCCCGCCTCGCACGCCGCGCACACGACCCCGCCTGCCGCGCCCGAGAAGCCCACCAGACCGTCCTCCTCGCCGCACGTCGCGCACGCCGCCAGTTGCGGCGCGAGGCCCGCCGCCAGCAGCAGCTTCAGGCGAAACGCCAGCGCCGCCGCGCGAGCGCCGGCCGGGCGCGCAGCGCCGCCTGCCAGCTCGTCCAGCAGCCCCAGCTGGCGGCACAGCAGGTTGAACACGCCCGGATGCGGCTCCGAGGTCTCAAACAGGCGCCCCACCGCGTCGCACGCCCGCGCCGCCGCATCCAGCGCGCCCGCGTCGCCGCGCAGGCGCGCGTAGCCGTCGATCGTCTGCGCGCCCGTGACCGTCAGCAGCTCGCCGCGGCCCTCGTGCAGCTCGATCTGCAGGCGGAAGAACGGCTCCAGCCGTCCGCCGAAGCGGCTGCGCGCACGACGCACCCCCTTGGCGATCGCGCTCACGCGCCCACGGCCCGGCGTGTACAGGTGCAGGATGCGGTCCGCCTCGCCGTAGCGCATCGAGCGCAGCACCACCGCCTCGCTCTTCACAGATCGATTCGCCACGCTCTCAATGGTGATCGATCCGCCCGACGACGCGGGACATCCTCTAACTTTGCCCGCATCGCCGTCGAGCTCACCACCAAGCAGTACGAGAAGGAGCTACTGCGCCTGCAGACCGAGCTCGTGTACATGCAGGAGTGGATCGTCGCCCGCGGTCACCGGCTGGTCGTCCTGTTCGAGGGGCGCGACACGGCCGGCAAGGATGGCGTCATCAAGCGCATCGTCGCCTTCCTGAACCCGCGCACCTGCCGCGTCGTCGCCGTGCCCACGCCCGGCGAGCGCGAGCGCACGCAGTGGTTCTTCCAGCGCTACGTCCCCCATCTGCCCGCCGCCGGCGAGATCGTGCTGTTCGACCGCAGCTGGTACAACCGAGCCGGCGTCGAGCACGTGATGGGGTTCTGCACGCAGGACCAGTACGAGGAGTTCCTGCGCTTCTGCCCGCTGTTCGAGCAGGCCCTGCAGAACGACGGGATCATGCTCGTCAAGTACTGGCTGTCCGTCAGCGACGACGAGCAGGAGCGGCGCTTCAAGAAACGCCTCTCCGACCCGCTCAAGCGCTGGAAGTTCAGCCCCACCGACCTGCAGGCCCGCTCGCGCTGGGTCGACTACGCCGAAGCCAAGGACCGCATGTTCGAGTACAGCGACCTCGACTCCAGCCCGTGGAACGTCGTCGAGGCCGACGACAAGCGCACCGCCCGACTGAACCTGATCAGCCACCTGCTGTCCGTCGTCCCGTACGAGCGACCGCACGAGCCCGAGCCGCCGCAACTGCCACCCCGCCAGCAACGTCAGTACGTACGGCCGCCGAAACAGACCGAGCGCATCGTTCCCGCCCGCTACGTCGTGCGTTGAGCCGCGCATCCCCTCCTAAAAGTCCGAAAAACCATTGCTATACTTTGTGAAGTAATGAGCCAGGTAGTCGTGTATACCACCGAGCCGTGCTCCTTCTGTACACGCGTGAAGGGCATGCTCAAGACGCACGGAGTCGAGTTCTCCGAAGTCAACCTGTCGAAGGACCCGATCGGGCGCGCGGAGCTGGCGCGCAGCACCGGGATGCTCAGCTTCCCGCAGGTGATCGTCGACGGCCAGCTGCTCGGCGGCTTCAAGGAGGTCCAGGCCGCATCCGAGAGCGGCCGACTGGATGAGCTGCTGATCGAGGATCAGCCGGCAGCCTGAGCCGGCCCACTCGCTCGCCGCAGCCGCGGTCTTGGCTGGCAGCTCTCGCACACGTACGTCCCACGTCCCGCCACGACCATCTTCACGATCGTCGTCCCGCACGTCGAGCATGGCTCGCCAGCGCGCAGGTGCACTAGGAACTGGTTCTGGAATGAGCCGCTCACGCCGTCCACGTGGCGGAAGTCATCAATCGTCGCCCCGCGCGCGTCGATGCCCGCGCTCAGCGCCGCGATCACGCTCTCGCGCAACCGCGCCCACTGCTCGCCCGACAGCCGCCCCGCCGGGCGGCGGGGATGCACTCCAGCGCGGAACAGCGCCTCGTCCGCGTAGATGTTGCCGACCCCCGCGATCCTGCGCTGGTCGAGCAGAAACGCCTTCACCGGCCCCTTTCGCCCCTTCGCCAGCTGGCGCAAGTGCTCGACCGTGAAGCGCTCGTCAAACGGCTCCAGGCCGAGGCGGGCCGCGAAGAACTCATCTAACGCGTCCGAGCCGAGCAGCAGCTCGCCCGTGCCGAAGCGGCGCGGGTCGACGATCGCCAGGCGACGACCACCGCGCGCTGAGCCGCGGCGGCCAAGCACGACACGAACGCGGGTGTGCGCCGGCTCAGGGTCAGGGTCCGCGAGCACCGCGCCCGTCATCCGCAGGTGCTGGGCCAGGTGCACGTCGCCGTCGAAGCTCCACACCAGGTACTTCCCACGCCTGCCCAAGCTCTCAACGCGCCTGCCGAGCAGCGCGTCCGTCAGCTCCGCCGGCGCCAGCGGGCGCGACCACCGCGGGTCGAGGATCTCCAGCTGCTCGATCCTCCTGCCCTCCACCAACGGCGCGAGCTGGCGTCTGATCGTCTCGACCTCTGGCAGCTCCGGCATCGACCCTCAGCTTACGAACGCCGCGCCCTGCAGCTCGCTCGCGTCGTCGCCGGTTAGCCAGCGCAGGACGCTCGCGCCGACGTCCGCCAGCGGTCCGTCGTGGCGCGCGCCGCCGATGCTCGCTGAACCCGCAGCAGCGCGCGCGAGCATCTCGCCGCTCACCGCCAGCAACGGCGCGTACTCGCGCGTGTGGTCCGTGCCCGGGTGGGTCAGGTCGACGCCGTGATCGGCCGTCACGATCAGCAGGTCCCCGACGCGTAGTCGCGCTAGCACCCCCGCCAGGCGGCCGTCGATCTCGCGCAGCGCGCGTGCGAAACCCTGGACGTCCTTGCGGTGGCCGTACAGCTGGTCGGTCTCGATCAAGTTCGCGAACACCAGGCCGCTCGACAGGTTCGCGATCAGCTGCTCGACCGCGTCCAGCGCCTGCGCGTTCGTGGCGCCCGGGTGCGAAACGCTCACGCCGACGCCCGCGAACAGGTCCTCGATCTTCCCCACCCCGTGCACCTCCACGCCAGCGTCCCGCAGCTCCTGCAGATAGCTGCGCCCGGGTGGCGCCAGCGCGAAGTCCCGCCGTCCGTTCGTGCGCTCGAACGCCCCGGCCTGGCCGGTGAACGGCCGTGCGATCACACGCCCCACAGCGTGCTCGCCGCTCATCACCGCACGCGCCGCCGTGCACGCGGCGTACAGCTCATTTTCGCAGAGCACGTCCACGTGCCCCGCCAACTGCAGTACCGAGTCCTGCGAGGTGTACAGGATCAGCGCGCCGCTGCTCATGTGCTCCGGTGCGAACTCGTCGATCGCCGCCAGCCCGTTATCTGGCCGATTACAGATCACATCACGGCCGATCGCCTGGACCAGGCGGGAGACGAGCTGCGGCGGGAAGCCGTCCGGGTACGTCGGCAGCGCCCGCTCGAGCACCACCCCCATCAGCTCCCAATGGCCGCTGATCGAGTCCTTTCCCGGCCCCAACGGGTGCAGGCGACCGTGGATCGCCGGGTCCGCGCACGCCGCAACGCCACGCAACGCCAGGATCGATCCGAGCCCCAGGCGCTGCAACGTTGGCAGCGAGAGCCCGCCGACCGCCTCGGCCAGGTGGGCCAGCGTGTTCGTCCCCGCATCGCCGTACGACGCCGCATCCGGCAGCGCGCCCACGCCGCACGCGTCGATCACCAGCACGAACGCCCGGCGAGACCGCACAGCCCTACAGCTCGGCGCGGCGCAACAGCTCCCACGCACCCACGCCGAGACCGTTTGCGACCTTTACCAGCGTGTCGATCGTCACGTTGTACTCGCCTCGCTCTAACGCACCGTAGTAGCTGCGGTCGATTCCGGCCTCGTGCGCAAACCGCTCCTGCGTATGGCCCATCTCCTCGCGAGTGGCGCGGATCGCATCGCCGAGAGTGCGTAGTGCTGGGGACTTGGCAGGCATATACAGATCATGGCTGGAGACGCTGCACGATTCCACGGGCTAAACTTCCACCGAATACAGTTCCACCGGGCACGGCCACCATTGCCAGACAACTATCAGACAGACCACCCGCAGCGCCTGGTGGTCATCGAACTACTCAGTCACCCTCACGGACGTGAGCGCGAGCGTATCTATCACGCGCTGCGCCATATCGACCAGGGCGAGATCGACCGTGCGATCGCCAGCCTTGAGAGCGAGGGCGTCCTCGTCAGCGCTGGGCGGCTCGTACGGCCGACCGCTGCTCTCGCGTGCCTCGAGCGCCTGGACCTGATCGCAATCTGAGCGATGGCCGTACGCCAGGCAACACCCTCCGAGCGGGACGCGATGGAGCGGGTCGCGGAAGCCGAACGCGCACTCGACGAAGCGCAACGCGACCTGATGGCCATAACCCGGCGTGAATGGCGCAGAGCACGCGCCGGAGAACACCTGCGCCTCGTGTACAGCCGATCCGAGGTCTCGCCACTGATATCTGGCTTATCCTCGACTTTCAGCAGCGTCAGCCGCTGTCGCTGACACCGCCTATCGCCGCGCGCGGGTGCGCGCCGAAATACGCATCCTTCAGGCGCTCGGCCGACAGGTGAGTGTAGACCTGCGTGGTCGCCAGGTCGGCGTGGCCGAGCATCTCCTGCAGCGAGCGCAGATCGCAGCCGCCGGCCAGCAGATGTGTGGCGAACGAGTGGCGCAGCGTGTGCGGGCTCATCTCGTGCAGGCCTGCGCGGGTGGCGTGGCCCTGGACGATCTTGTAAAGGCCTTGACGCGTCAGGCCGGAACCCCGGCTGTTGAGGAACAGCTTCGTCTCCGGACGGGTCGTGCCTGCTCCCAGCAGCAACGGGCGCCCGCCGCTGCAGTACGCGCGTAGGGCGGCCACGGCCTGGCGGCCGATCGGAACGATCCGCTCCTTGGACCCCTTGCCACGCGCGCACAGCAGCCCCTCATCCAGGTCGACGTCCGCCAGCTCCATCCCGACAGCCTCCGAAGCGCGCAGCCCGCACGCGTACATCACCTCCAGCAGAGCGCGGTCGCGCAACACCAGCGGGCCTGCGCCCCGGGGCTGACCGAGCAGCAGCGCGGCCTCCTCGCGTGTGAGCACGCGCGGCAGCCGCTGCGTCTTTCGCGGACCTCGCAGGTCCGCCGTCGGGTCGTGCTCGATCGCCCCCTCACGACGCAGGTGGCGGTAGAAGGAACGCAGGCAAGCGACCTTGCGCGCGAGCGTGCTCGGCGCGGCCGGTGGACGCGCCTCCACGCCGCCATCCCCCTCCGACCCGTTACTGCCGAGCGCGAGCTGCGCCATGAACGTCGCGAGATCGCCGTGGCGAACCTGCATCGCCCCCAGCCCACGATCGTCCAGGTACTCGCCGAACTGCAGCAGGTCCGAGCGGTAGGCCTCGAGCGTGTTACGCGACAGCCCCCGCTCGAGCTCGAGGTAGGCGAGGAAGTCGAGGATCAGCGGCTCGATCCCGGTCGCGATCGGCGGCGAAGCCTCCTCAGTGCGCGTCATCCATCCACCTTCGCTGACGGGGCAAGCGCTCCTTGACGGTGCAATCAGGCGTTCAGCCGACGCGGCTGGCGCACGAGCCGCTCGTGCGCGGCACTCACGTCCGCTCGCCCACAGCATCGCCCCCGTCTGATGTATCGGCCGGCGAACGACCGACCAGCTCTGCCAGGGCGCTCCCGCCGGCCAGCGCGGCGCCGAAGAACAGCGGGTCTCCCACGAGCCCGCGGCCCATCGTGTCGGCCGGCAGGCCGCTGCCGGCATACGCCGGCAAGTCGACCGCAGCGCGGCGCCAGTCGTGGCGGGTGACACGCACGGGGCGCGCCACGTCCAGCGCCAGTGCCGGGCGGCTCGGCATCGCGCCGCCGAACACGGCCCCTAGCCCGGCGCGCAGGTCGGCGCCCACAGGCGAGCGCATCCCGGCCGGCAGCGCGACCGTGACCGGCTCGAGCAGCAGGTCGAGGACGGTCAGCGTGTGGTGGGAGATGCCGCGATGGCGCTGGCGCTGATCGCCCGAGGACATCCGCGCGACCAACAGCGTCTGGCAGCCGAGCGCGAGCGACACGTGCGCTGAGTCCAGCGCGAGCATCCCCCCGTGGCCGAGCGAGGAGCTCGAGCCGACGATCCCCGGACCGGGCCCGCACACCGCCGCGTCCCAGCCTAGCGAGCGCAACCCGTGGTGCAGCGCGCCAGCGGTCGTGATCGCCTCCGCCTCGCCGCCGAACGCCGCCCCCGCCGTCAGATGGCCGGCCAGCAGCTCGCGCTCGCGCAGCATCCTGACCGTTCGGGAATGACCGCCCGGGAGCGCTCCCCCCTCGGTCTGCACGTAGCCGAGCCTGGCGCCCGGCGCGCCCTGCGCGAACGCCCACGCGACAGCCGCCAGCTGCCCGTGCAGCGCGAGCACCGCCACCGGGCGCTCGACGGGAATCTCGAGCACCCCGTCCTCGACCGGCTCGACCGTGTGCTGGAGGCTCGTGTAGTTGAGCTTCATCACGTTCGCCCCTTCCAACCCCTCGCCATCCAGGCCGCGTGTGAGGTTGACGTGGACGACGTCAAAGCCGCCCGAGCCAAGGCCGAGGTCGAGCGCCTGAACGTTGACAATCACTTCATCGCCGACCTCCGCGCGCCCCACCAGACCGACGTCCGCGATCGCCGCTCGGCGTCCTCCGGCGCCCTCTTCTGTCGTCAGCTCGACCGTCAGCTGCTGCTCCCGGCTCGCACCCGCACTGACCGCCGCGGGACCCTCCGCGCCGGCGTCGGCGCGGCCGATCTCGACCACGATCGCGGGGCGGAGCTTCAGCATCGGCGCTGCAAGCTACAGTGCCGCGGCCGGCGCAAGGGTCGCCGCCTCGTCCAACAGGGCCAGCGCGACGTCGAGCATCTGCTCGAGCGCCGCCACACTCACCCGCTCGTCCGGCTCGTGGTTGTGCTCGGTGGCGTTCGCCAGGTTCGCCGTCTGAAAGCCCTGCGCGAGCAGCGCGTTGGCGTCCGAGCCACCGCCGCTTGAGATCCGAACCGGCTCGTGCCCACACGCACGCAACGCTGCCTCGGCGACCCGAACCGCCGGGCTGGCGCTCGTCAGGCGGTAGCCCGAGAAGGTTCGCTGCACATCGACATCCACGTCGCAGTCGCAGTCGGACATGTTCGCCGCCTCGTGCACGCGATCGACGATCTCGGCGACGATCGACTCAGCCCGCTGATCGCCCAGGGCGCGAGCCTCCAGCAGCACCGAGCAGTGCTCCGCCACGACGTTGATCGCGCTGCCGCCGGAGATCGTCCCGAGGTTGACCGTCGCCTCGTCGTCCAGGCGACCGAGCCGCAGCGAGGCGATCGCCCGCGCCGCCGCGAGGATCGCGCTGCGGCCGTCCTCGGGGCTGATCCCGGCATGAGCGGCCGTGCCGTGAAACGACGCCCGCACGCGAAAGTGCGTCGGCGAGTCGACCACCAGCTCCCCGATCGACGACGGATGATCGAAGACGAAGCCGAAGTCGCTGTGCAGGCGCGCCACGTCGAATGCGTGCGCACCCGCCAGAGATCGCTCCTCGCCGACTGTGAACAGCAGCTCGACATCAACCGGCGCCCCCTCCCGGCGCACGTGCCGGGCGAGCGCGAGCAGCACGGCCACAGCTGCCTTGTTATCCGCCCCGAGGATGCCGTCGTTGGCGTTCTCCCACGCGCCGTCGATCAGCACCGGCTCGACGGGGGCCTGCAGCGGCACCGTGTCGAGGTGAGCACATAGCAGCACCGAGCGTCGTGCGGACGGCTCGCCGGCCGACTCGCGGTCACGGTCCGCCGCCGAAATGCGAGCCAGCAGGTTGCCGCAGTCCGAGCCTGCGGTCAGCCCCGCGCCATCCTCATCGACCTCGACGCCCAGCCCGCGCAGCTCAGCGATCACCCGCTCGGCGCAGCCCCGCTCATGTCCGGACGGGCTCTCGATCCGGCACAGCTCCGCGAACGTGCCGCTCAGGTAGCGGCGCTCGAGCGGTTGCACTCTCGAAGCAGGCCCGAGGGCCGTCACGACAGTCCGGCGCGCTGCGCCGGCTCACCAGCCGGCGAGACCTCCGAGAAGCCCTCGCGCTCGGCGGCCCGCTCCAGTGCGGCCGCGACAAATCCCCCGAACAGCGGTGCCGGACGCTCCGGGCGGGACTTGAACTCAGGGTGGAACTGCGACGCCACGAAGAACGGATGGTCATCCAGCTCGATCACCTCCACGAGGCGCTCGTCCGGCGAGGTGCCCGACACGTGCAGGCCTGCGCTCTGCAGGCGCTTGCGCGACAGGTTGTTGACCTCGAAGCGGTGGCGATGGCGCTCGTAGATGACCGCCTCGCCGTACAGCTCGCGCACCAGGCTGGCGTCGTGGAGCTTGATCGGGTCCGCGCCCAGGCGCATCGTGCCGCCGAGGTCCGCGACCTCCTTCTGCTCGGGCAGCAGGTCGATCACCGGGTGTGGCGTCTCGATGTCGAACTCGGTCGAGTTCGCGCCCTCCATCCCGGCCACCTGGCGGGCGAACTCGGCGACCGCGACCTGCATCCCCAGGCAGATCCCCAGATACGGGATCCGGTGCTCGCGCGCAACCCGCGCGGCTGCGATCTTGCCCTCGATCCCGCGACCACCGAAACCGCCCGGGATCAGGATGCCGTCGGCGTCGTCCAGCTTGCGCAGGCTCTCGCGGCTCTCGCCACCCTCGAGGCTCTCGGAGTCGATCCACTCGATCTCCACCCCGCTGTCCTGCAGCGACGCCGCGTGGCGCAGCGCTTCAGAGACCGACAGGTAGGCGTCCTCGAGCTGCACGTACTTGCCGACCAGCGCGATGCGCACTGTTCGGGTGGCCCGCGCGGAGCGTTCGATCGGCTCCTTCCAGCGCGACAGCTCCGGCGGCGGCGCCTGCAGCCCGAAGTGCTCGAGGATGAAGTCGTCCACCCCCTGGTCGCGGAACGTCAGTGGGACCTTGTAGATGTTGTCCACGTCGCACGCCGAGACGATCGCCTCCATCGGCAGGCTCGCGAACAGCGCGATCTTCTTGCGGATCTCGCTCGACAGCGACCCCTCAGAACGGCACATCAGCATGTCCGGCGCGATCCCGATGCGCCGCAGCTCGTTGACCGAGTGCTGGGTCGGCTTCGTCTTCAGCTCGCCCGCGTGCCCGATGTACGGGACAAGCGTCAGGTGGATGAACATGCAGCGCCGGCGGCCCACATCGACGGGGAACTGGCGGATCGCCTCCAGGAACGGCAGCGACTCGATGTCGCCGACCGTGCCGCCGATCTCGGTGATCACGAAGTCCACGTCGCTCGACTCTGCGATCAGCGCGATCCGCTGCTTGATCTCGTCGGTGATGTGTGGCACGACCTGCACGGTGCCGCCGAGGTAGTCGCCGCGCCGCTCGCGCCGGATGACCGTGTCGTAGATGCCGCCCGCGGTCACGTTCGATGCGCGGCTCGTGTTGGAGTCGGTGAAGCGCTCGTAGTGGCCGAGGTCGAGGTCGGTCTCGGCTCCATCCTCGGTCACGAACACCTCGCCGTGCTGGTACGGCGACATCGTGCCCGGATCGACGTTGATGTAGGGGTCGAACTTCTGCAGCCCGACGGTCAGCCCGCGCGAGACGAGCAGCCTCCCGAGCGATGCGGCGGCGATCCCCTTCCCGAGCGATGAGACGACGCCGCCGGTCACGAAGATGAACCGGGTCTTGCTTGGCGCCTGAGCGTGTCGTTCGGAGTGATGCAAGGTCATGATGGCCTGCCCCAAGAGTCTAGTTCGCGCAGGCCCGGTGTCCGTTCTATCAACTTGGAGATCGAGCGCAGCTCGCCATACACGGTGATAGCGAGCAAAAGCCCAAGCGCGATCAGCTGCCCGGTGCCCGACAGCGCGAGCACCAGCCACAGGCCGGCGAGCGCCCCCAGCAGGTTCGCGCCAGCGTCGCCGAGCATCGCGCGCTCGCGCGTGTCATAGGCGCCGGCGACGAGCGCCGGCGCGGCAAACAGACCGAGCGCCCACAGCGGGCGCAGGTCAAGCGAGCCGATCGCCAGGCCGGCGCCGAGCAGCACGAACGCCTTGGTCGCCCGCCCGGGGCGCAGGTCCAGCAGGTTGAACACGTTGGTCGCCAGCACCAGCACCCCGGCCGCCAGCAGCCAGCGCCCGTTGGACAGCCCGAGATAGCTCATCGTCAGCAACGCCAGGCCGAGCGACCCGGCAGCCTTCAGCGTCCCCGTCGACAGTTCGCCGCGCAGCGCCGCCGCGCCGTGGCCGCGCCACCCGCGCTGCACCGGACGAGCGCTCGCTCCGCCGACGTCGCTGCCGAGCGTGTCGTCAACCAGACCCAGGCCGATGACACCCAACGCGTAAACCCCGATCGGGAGTATCTCGGGGTGAAAGACCTCAGTGGATGCCAGCCGCTGCAGCAGCATCAGGGGAACCAGCGCCAGCAGCGCCGCGGCAAGCGTCAGCACACCGAACGGGAACGGGAGCAGGCGATCGCGGTAGTTGGGCCTCGTGTGGCCGCCGTCGGCGAGCGCGCGCAGCAGAGCCGGGGCCAGCATCACGGCGCTCGCAAACGCCACCAGGAAGGGCAGAGCGTGCATGGGTTGCAAGCTAGCGTCGTCAGCGGACGCGCTCAGGGAGCGCCCGACGCCGTCGTCACGCTCGGCAGAAGCGAGTCCGCGGTCGACTTCTGTCCGAACGTACCGTGGCTTCCGCCGAGCGCGTACACGAGCGCTGACTGCCCGGCCTGGGTGTCGAGGTTGTCCACGCTCGAGAGGTTCTTTTCCCGGTACCACGGCACCTGCGAGGGCTGCGCGGTGCTCACCTCCACGCCGACTACCGGTATCCCCACGGCGGCCACTCCGGCGAGCACTCCCGAGGCGAAGGCGGCGCTGGCTTCGCTCTGTTCGGGCGTCATCCCGGTCGGCTCCGAGCGAACCACGACCAGTCCTTCCAGGCGCGTGAGCTGCCCGTCGAAGGCGCTCAGCAGGCTGCCACGCACGCGGCTCAGCAGCTCACGGTCGACGAGCACCCCGCCGCTGACGAGCTGGCGGCCGACGAGCTCACCGAAGCGTTCCAACAGCTGCGTCGAGGAGCCGAGCGCGCCGTAGTGTGTTCCCACCGCCTCCTTCGCGATGCCTTCCAGATCCAGCGGCTCGCGCACCGCCACGACCGTCGCCACGTTGCCGCCGGCCTGCGTCACCGAGGAGCGCACCAGCGCGTTGATCTGGTCGGATGAGCCGCCGAGGAACAGCAGCCCGACGTTGCGTCCGGTCAGCAGTTCGTGCATCGCCAGCGGGTACAGGCCATTCGCGAACGCTTCCTCGTCAGTCAGCCTCTCCTGCAGCCGGTCGGCCTGCCGGCGTTCCTGGCTGACTTCGGAGTTCAGGTTGTGGACGATCCCGCTCTTGGCCGAGGACACGAGGTTCGAGTCGCCGATCGCGACGCCCAGCAGCACCCCTAGCGCCAGCGCGAACAGGACGGCCGCGAGGGAGAGCGCGTGGTAGCGAAAGTCGAACATGGATGGCTTACCTGCTGCGGACGGTCAACCGGCGCCGAGCAGCGAGACGTCCACCGAACGCAGCTCGGCCAGCGTCTGCAGGCGCAGCCAGAGCAGTTCCGCCACATCGCGCAGTGCAGGGGTCATCCAGACGACCGCGATCATCGCGATCAGCCCCGCGCCGATCACGAACAGCAGCGGCGTCAAGCCCGGCCGCGGCTGGTAGAGACGGCTGACGCCCTTCGCATCGACCAGGATCTCGCCGATGCGCAGACGCGTCAGGAACGTCGAGGACATGCCTTTGCGGTTGCGGTCGAGGAACTCGACGAGGTTGAACTGAGAGCCGACCGAGACGATCAGGCGGGCGCCCTTCTCAGCGGCGATCAGCATCGCCACGTCCTGGCTGGTGCCTGGCGCCGGCACGAGCTTGAACGCCAGGCCGAGGTCCTCCAGACGGTGTCGGCCGGGCGCCCTGCCGTCGGGATAGGAGTGCACCACGAGCTCGGCTCCGCAGCGCAGCGCCTGCTCGCCGGCCGAGTCCATATCGCCGACGATCATGTCCGGCGTCAGCCCAGCCTCCAGCAGCGCTTCCGCGCCGCCGTCGACGGCGACGAGCACCGGGCGCAGGTCGCGGATGAACGGTCGCAGGGCGCGCAGGTCGCGCTGATGGCCGACGCCACGCACGACCACCAGCGTCGAGCGGTCGCGAAAGTCAGTGACGAAGCGGGGCAGCTCGATCCTGCCGGTCAAGAGCTCACGCTCCTCGCGCATGTGCTCGATCGTGTTGTGGGCGAAGCGCTCGAGCGCCTCCCCCACTTCGGCGCGGCGGGTCTCGGTTTCGGCGCACACACGCTCGAGGTCGAGCAGCTCGCCCCGAGCGAGCAACTCCCCCTTGCGCAGCACCTCCGCGCCCGCCCGCGGCGCCGTGCCCTCAGCGGATGGCGGCAATGAGCGGATGACCACCGGGTCCCCGTCGGACAGCGCGTCGAACAGCGCGTCGTCCGGGAGGTCGACGAGCACGATGCCGGCCTCGACGAGCAGCTGCGGGCCGAGATTCGGATAGGAGCCGCTGGAGGATGGTTTGCAGTTGAGCACCGCGACCGCGCCAGCGGCGATCAGCTCCTCGGCCGAGACCCGGTCGATGTCCAGATGGTCGATCAGTGCGACGTCGCCACGCACCAGATGCCCGACGAGCAGCTTCGTGCGCCTCCCCGGCCGCACCGAGCCGGACACGCTCAGTGCGACTGCGGGCTCGAGCGCAGCGGAAGGCGCGCCGTGCGGCGGCGTCCTGGGCGCCCCCGCAGTCTCGGACCCTGCCGGCCCGACCTGGTGCCCGTGCCCCATCGATCGCGTAGCGGCCACAGCTGCGAGAGTAACGCCCGCAGCCGCAGAGCGTGGCGCTTGCGGACGCTCAGGCGGCGCGACGGAGGTCACGCGCATGGCGGCGCGCCGCGGTGTCGTCGGCGTCCGCGCCGAGCATTCGCACCAGCTCGGCCACCACGTCGCCCTCGCCCAGCTGGATCACGCTGGTGCGCGTTGTGCCCTCGCCGATGTCCTTGACGATCGAGAAGTGCCTGGCGCCGAGCGAAGCGATCTGCGGCAGGTGTGTGATGCACAGGACCTGCCTGCGATCTCCCAGCTCGCGCAGCCGAGCGCCCACCGCCCGCGCCGTATGACCGCCGATCCCGGCATCGACCTCGTCGAACGCGAGCGTTGCCTCGCCCGAAGAGGCCGCCGCGACGCTCATGATCGCGAGCATCACCCGCGAAAGCTCCCCACCGGAGGCGATCTCGCGCAACGGCCCCGCCGGCACCCCCGGGTTGGGCGCGATCGTGAACTCGACCGAGTCGCCGCCCGTCGGCCCCGCCTCGCGCTCGCCGAGGATCACCTCAAAGCTGGCCTCGCCCATCGCCAGCGAGCCGAGCTGCTCGCGCACGGCCCGCGCGAAGCCCTTCGCGGCGCTCGTGCGCGCCTTGCGGACAGCCAGCATGCAGCGCTCCAGCACCGCGCGGGCCTCAGCAAGCTGCTCCGTCGTACGCGCCAGCTCGACCTCCGCGCCGGCGAGCTCCTGGTGGCGGGCCCGCGCGCGCTGAGCGTGCTCGAGCACCCCCTCGACGCTGCCCCCGTGCTTTCGCGCGAGCCGCTCGATCGCCGCCAGGCGCTCTTCGAGCGCGTCCAGCGCATCGTCCCCGGAGGGGGAAACCTCATCACCGAGCTGCCCGAGCACGCCGTCGAGCCCCTGGACAGCCGCACTCTCGCAGTACTCGCGCAGCTCGCCCGCGAGATCCTGGGACTCGATGATCAGGCCGCGGAGTCGCTCCGCGAGCACGTCGAGCGCCGGATCAACACCGGACAGCGCATCGAGACCGCCTGCCGCAGAGGCCACAAGCTGCGCCGCGCCCACGGCCTCGCCGGAGTCCGGTGCCAACGCGTCAGCCCCCGCGCCCGCGGCCGAGCGCAGCGCGTCGAGGCGGCGCAGGCGCTCGCGCGCGCCGAGCAGCCGCCGGTACTCCTGCTCGTCCGGGTCGAGCGCGTCGATCTCAGCCAACTCGTACTCGAGCAGGTCGAGCTCGCGCTCGCGCTGTGCGGAGCGCTCCTGCAGCATCTGCAGGCGCTCTTCCAGACGCCGAGTCCGGGTGAACGCGTCCGCGCAGGCGCACAGGCGCGCCTGATGGTCGCCGGAGCACACCCCGTCGAGGATCTCCAGCTGGGCGGCCGACAGCGTGAGCTTGCGATGCTCGTGCTGACCGTAGAACGCCAGCAGTGCGCCGCCGACGTCGCGCAGATCCCCGACCGTCGCAGCCCGACCATTGAGATATGCGCGGGTGCGACCGTCCGCGCCGACGCGGCGGGCCAGGATCAAGTCCTCGGCGTCGTCGCTCAGGTGCTCGCCGAGGACCCTGCGGGCGCGCTCTGACAGGTCGAAGATCCCCTCGACATATGCCTCCTTGGCGCCGGGGCGCACGATCCCGGGCCGCGCGCGCCCTCCCAGGAGCAGGTCAAGCGCGTGGGCGAGGACGGTCTTGCCGGCACCCGTCTCACCGGTCAGCACGTTCAACCCCGGGGCCAGCCGGATTTGGGCCTGCTCGATCAGCAGCAGGTTCTCGACACGAAGCTCTTGCAGCACTCCACTGGTCTACCAGCGCGCGGGGACAGATCGGCGCGGGGCGCCCGTTGCATGCAGGCGCCCTGACAGCAGCCCGGCACGACTTGCCGATCGCGCGGCCGTGCGCTCTAATCTGTCTGCACGGTCCAAGAACGGACCAAACCGCGGCGTACACTCGTCCGCTACAGGCATGGCTGCCAGCGACCCTAATCCCCGTTCCGATCGGCGCCCGGTGCGCGGGGTCGACATATGCTCGCCGGCCGCGCTGCGCGAGCGCCTGGTTGAGGAGATCAGCCGCGCCGAGCGCCACGGCGGCGCGTTGAGCTGCCTGTTGATCGTGATCGACAACCTCGACGAGCTCTCGCGCGAGCACGGCAGCGAGCTGCGCGAGGAGACGCTCGGGTACGTCGCCCCGGCGCTGCGGCGCGAGCTGCGACGCTTCGACCGGATCGGCCGGGCCGACAACGGCGCCGATCTGTTGGTCATCCTGCCGGGCGCCGACAGCGCGCGTGGAGAGATCGTCGCCCGACGCGCGCTCGAGCGGCTCAACACGATCAAGATCGAAGCCGCGGGGGCACGCCGGCCGCTGCACGTATCGGTCGGGCTCGCGACCTGGCGTGAGAGCCTCGACGCGGAGGCGCTGCTGGCGAGCGCCCGCGGCGCTCTGAAACGGATCAACGGCGAGAACCCTCAAGCGGCGTTCGCAAACCAAGCAGCCGAGCCGCTGGCCCCTGCTGAGGCTGAGGACACGCCGGGCCACGACGCCCCCGGGAGCCCCCCACCCGCGTTCGGACGCGCGGGCCGTTCATAATTCACAGTCGGTGCTCTCCGGATCAGAGTTGTGGCTGCTGCGCCTGATGGCCGATCGCGGGCTTGCGCTGCTCGACGCCAGCACGCTGCTGATGATCATCGAGGAGCGCGGCGAGCTGCGGGTCGCCGCGTCCAGCGGCAGCGGATCCGCCCGCCTGCGGATCACCCCAGTCCAGGGCAGCGCGCTCGGGGCGCTGTACCTCGAGGGCAAGCCGGTCGCGCTCGATCGTCCCCGCGGCAAGGAGGCCGCGTGGCTTCACGAACTCGGCTTGGAGGCGCGTGCCGCGCTGGTCGAGCCGCTCAGCATGGAGAGCCACGGCGGAGGGCTCGTGATCGCGCTGCGCAGCGACGGAGGCTTCCGCGGTCCTGACCGACAGGCGCTCAGTGCGTTCGCGTCCAGCGTCGCGCAGCGTCTCGCGGCTGAGCGTTCGGTCGAGATCGAACGGCTGCGCTACGGCATGGAGGCGCGCGAGCGCGAGCGCACCCGTTGGGCGCGAGAGATCCACGACGAGAGCATTCAGGGCATTGGCGCATTGCGCCTGCAGCTCGCCAACGCGCGCGACCTCGACGACACGCAGGCACTCAGCCAGGCGGTCGACACGGCGCTCGAGGGCCTGGGCACCGAGATCGACGGCCTGCGCCACCTGATCACCGAGCTCCGCCCCGCGGCGCTCGACGATCTCGGGCTGGCCGCCGCGCTCGAGGCGCTCGCCAGGCGCGCGCAGGCGATCGACGGGCTGGAAGTCAAGACCGAGATCGCGATCGCGCAGGCCGCTGACGGGCAGGACGCGGGCACCCAGAACGGCGGGCGGCGTCTGGACCCCGAGCTCGAGAGCACGATCTACCGCGTCGTGCAGGAGGCGCTGACGAACGTCAGCCGCCACGCGCAGGCGACGAGCGCTGTGATAAGCGTCACCGAGCGAAGCGGGATGCTCGAGACGTCTGTGACCGACGACGGCCAGGGGCTACCGGACACGGGGCGCCTCGGACCGCGCGGCGACGGGCTGGAGGGCGGCTTCGGCATGTCGGGGATGCGCGAGCGCGCCGAGCTGGTGGGCGGCGAGCTCGAATGGGTCCCGGCACCCGGTCACGGGACGACCATGCGTCTGACCGTGCCGCTCGCCGGCCGCCCTCAGCAGAGCGCCGGCCAGGCCCCTAGCGACTACTAGTCCGCGAGGCCGGTTCGCCGCACGTAGGCGGTGATCTCGGCTCGCGAGGAGAAGCCCAGCTTCTCGATCGCGCGCGCACGGTAAGTCTTGACCGTACGCTCGGCGACGTTCAGCTGCTCGGCGATCTCCGGGTTGGTGTAGCCGTTAGCGATCAGCCTCACGACCTCACGCTCGCGCTCGCTCAGCACGACGCCGTCGGTCACGCCGTCCTCGCCGGTGGCCATCAGCGCTCCAAGCCTTGGGTGCAGGTAGTTACCGCCGGCCACCGCCAGACGGAACGCCTGCAGTAGCTCCGCCGGCTCGGCCTCCTTGAGCACGTAGCTGCGCGCGCCGGCCCTGAGCGCCTGGCGGGCGTACTCGGGGTCCTCACGCATCGTCAAAATCGCCACCGCGAGCGTCGGATGTGCGATGAAGCAGGAGGGCAGCGCCCCCAGGCTCGAGCCGCCGGGCATCGTCAGGTCGAGCGTCAGCAGGTCGGGCTTGTGCTCGCGCACATCGCGGATCATCGACGGGATGTCAGCCGCCTCGGCCACGACCCGGAACTCGCCCCCCTCGCGCTGCAGGACGGCGCGGATGCCATCGCGCACGACAGTGTGGTCGTCGGCGATGATCACGTCGATCGGTCGGGTCACCCCTGGCGTGGCCTCCATCAGACCGACACCGTAGCGACTCGGGGGGACCGATCCGAACATGCGTCGAGCAGACGTGCAACTAGGTCCAGTCGGCCTTGCAAGCTCGCTGTCGGGTAATCGATTCGCCGTGGCGCCTCCGGTAGCGTAGCGGCGTGCGATCGTCGCTCGAGTCGGCCCGGCTGCGCCGGATCCTCGTCGCGTACACCGTCAACCGACTGGGGACGTGGTTCGGGGTGATCGCGCTGATGGTCGCGGTCTTCGACAATACGCACAGTGCGATTGCAGTAGCCGCGTTGCTCCTCGCTGGACAGGCGCTACCAGCGTTCGTCGTGCCCGCCGTCATCGCCCGAGTCGAGGCCTCTACCCGCCGCGGCGAGTTGAGCAGCCTCTACTTCTTCGAGGCGCTCACAACCGCCATCCTTGCCGTCCTTCTGTGGCACTTTTGGCTGCCTGCTGTGCTGCTGTTCGCGGCACTCGACGGGACGGCGGCCCTCGCCGCAAGTGCGCTGCTACGGGCCGCCGTCGCGCGCGCAGCGCGCGACCAAGTCGAAGCCAGCTCGGGCAAAACGATCGGCCCAGGTGACAGCCTCGATACCGCAGCGCGCGAAGCTGAACGCAAGGCCAACGCGGCGTTGAACGTCGGCTTCTCCGTCACGTTCGTGCTCGGCCCGATTCTCGCCGGTGTCGTGGTAGCGACCGCAGGCGCACCTGCGGCATTGTTCATTGACGTCGGGTCGTTCGTTATCTGCGGCGCGCTGCTCCTCGATCTGCATCCGCATGTAGAGGAGGCCGAGGGCAACTCGGTGCGCGCGCGTTTGCGGACTGCATGGCAACACGTTAACCACGCGCCGACGCTGCGCCATCTCTTGGTTGCGTATGCCGTTGCGCTCGTCTTCCTCGAGTCAGCCGCCCCAATCGAGGTTGCATACGCGAAGACGACGCTGAGAGTCGGTGATCGCGGCTTCGGGCTGCTGCTCGCCGCTTGGGGAGTCGGCGCCGTGCTTGGAAGCATCATCTTCGCCCGGGCCGTTCGACGTTCAATGGGGACGATCCTGAGCATCGGCGCGTTTGCGATTGGACTCGCCTACCTCGGCTTTGCGGCAGCCCCCTCGCTCGCACTCGCATGTCTCGCGGCGCTCGCCGGCGGAGTCGGCAACGGCCTCGAGGTACCGTCGCTGATGAGCCTCGTTCAGCACCTCACACCGCAGTCCCTGCACGGACGACTGATGGGCGCAGTGGAATCGATCGATGCTCTCTGCCTTGCAATCGGCCTGCCGTTGGGCGGAGCCTTGGTAGCGATCAGCTCCCCGCGGGCGGCGTTCCTCGTCGTCGGAGTGGGCGGTACAGCTGCCTCGCTGAGGCTGTTCTACGTCTCACGGCGTGGATCCAGCACGACACTCGAGGACGAAGTGCCAGCGCCGCGACGGCCGGTCCGACGAAACAAGTCGCGAGCGTCGCCTCCGGATACGCGGCCCGATCCCAGCGACGATCGCGCCGAGGAACTTGATCCAGCAGAGCTTCACGCGATTTCTCGCACGCGCCAGGCGCCCGAAGCACCTTAAGTGCGACGCCCAATCGGCCGTTAAGAGCTACACGGACCATCACGTCCGTGCCCGTGTAGGGCGACACCCCATCATGTCAACGTCCAAGCTCATCAGATGTGTCTTCGTATCAGCCGAGGCCATACTGCTCGGAGGCACGCTCGTCGCGGCTGTGCTGCTCGGAAACGCCGGAGAATGGAGCCCGACGACGCTCGTGGGACTGTTGCTGGCGCTCGCATTCCTAGGCGAGTGGTTCAGCGTCGAGCTCAGTGACGGACAAGTGAGCGCTTCTCTGGTTGCAATCGTCTTGGCAATAGCCCTGCTTGGCCCAGCTCCGGCCGCGGCTTGCGGCGTCGCCGCCATGCTCCACCGATCAGCGAGGAGGCGTCTGCCTGCAACTCAATGGCTGAACAACCTCTCGACCTTCGCAACGGTCCCCTTCGTGGGTGGGCTGCTCGTACTCGCCATAGCAGGTGACGTACACGACCCCAGCAACCAGCGCGTGACGCAGAGCGTCGTTTTTGGCCTGATCGTCCTCGGGGTCTTTGTCGTGGCCCTAGCGCTTAACCTCCTGCTCGTCGGGCTTGACGTCCGTACGGAGGAAGGAAGAACGCTCCGGCGTCAGGTAGACGACTTCATCCCTCTCCTGTCCGGGGAGTTCGCGGCAGGCGCGCTCGCGGCGATCTTGGCGGTCGCCTATACCAATCTCGGTCTGCCGGTGCTGTTCGCATCCATCGCCCTCCTGCTGATCTTCCAGCGCCTGACGGTCGCGCTGCTGCGCTCAGAGGACCGTGCAGAGCAGCTCGAAGCGCGCAGTCGGCAGCTGGTTGGACTACAGCTGGGCGTGCTGAGAACACTTGTTCGAGCCCTCAAGATGCGCGATCCGACGACAGGACAACATGCATCCGCCGTTGCTCACTATGCCGAAGCACTGGCCAGGGATCTCGATTGCGCTGAGGACGAACAGGAGGTGGTTCGCACGGCCGCGCTACTGCATGACGTCGGGAAGTTCACATGGCCCGACCGTGTCCTGCAGGCCGACGTGGTCAAGGACGAGGACCGAGCGATCGTGGAGAGCCACGCCCAAGAGGGAGCCATCCTCGTCGGCGCGCTCGATGGCTATGGACCCGCGGCCGATGCAATCCTCTACCACCATGAGCGCGTCGACGGCTGCGGCTACCCAGCTGGGCTGATCGGCAAGGAGATCCCCCTCGCATCCCGCATTCTGGCGATCTGCTGCACGTACGACACAATGACGGCGCGCGGCAACTACCGCCCCGCGATGACACCCACCGAAGCAATGACGGAGCTGCGAACTGGTGCCTCGCACGGCCAGTTTGACACCGAGTTGGTCGAGAGATTTGTCGCGATGCTGGAGCGCGGCGACCCGATCGCATCCGCCCAAGAGGCTCAAGACGCCGACTTTGAGGCCGACCTCGAATTCGAGCGGCGGGTGCAAGATATGGCCGAACCCCGCTCGACAGACTCCACATTTCGCACGCGCAGGCCGGCCGACCAACGAGCCGGTCGTCTCTCCTAGCCCCGCGACCAGCGCTATCCACAGCTGCGTCGCACTTGCTCCCAAGCATGAGGACGCCACGCGCAAGCGCGACGCCCTCAAGCCTGGATCTAGAGCAATGCCTAACGGCTCTTGAATTCAGCCATGGTTTCCATCTCCAGTTTCGCGACGCTTGCACGTCACAACTCGTGTCCATCCTTAAACAACCATATGAGTAGCTTCGGGCAGCATCGTAGCGGTATCACCAGAAACTGTCCAGTTTGCGTAGGTTTGTGCAGGAACCGTTGCGCTTCAGCAACGCGTGGGCAGCAAGATCGACGCTTCTTGGCCGCGCGCAAACGTCCGCCGCCGTCCGGCCCGAACTGGATCAAACGTCCACAAAGCTCCGCGGCGCTCAAGTTCCGGCATCGGCCTGACGAAACATCAAGGGAGCCACCGAACAAGCCCAACCGAATCAGATGCCCCTCTCTGTCCCCCCTTCACAACCGCGAAACGAACGTCAGCTCGTGTTCACGAGCTCGCAGGCCGCGCGCTACCTGGGCGTGTCGCTGGCCACGATCCGCCGCTGGACGGACGCTGGCCACGTCGGCTGCTACAGGACCCCGGGTGGCCAGAGGCGCTTCTCGAGGGCGCAACTGGACGATTTCATCGCGTCGATGCAGCGGACAGGCTCCTCCGAAGCGACGTCGACGTCGACGTCGCACAGCATCCGCGTCGCCTGAGCCCAGTTGTGCTGGCTCAGCTGGCCAGGCGTCCGAACTTCTCGCGCAGCCGCCGATAGAAAGACGAGCCGGGCAGTTGGGCGATCGTGCCGACGTCGTTGACGAAACGTGCGTGAATCGACCCTTCCGGCGGGATCTCGCCGGCCGGGCGCCCGTCGACGGCCACGTCGAGCGGCTCACGCGAACGGTTGTAGATCGTCAGCCGGTCATCCGGCGCGACGACCAGCGCGCGCGCAGTCATCGAGTGGGGCGCGATGAACGAGACGACAAACCCCTCCACCCCCCACGCCATCACCGGCCCCCCGTTGGCAAGGTTGTAGCCGGTCGACCCGGCCGGGGTCGCCACCACGAGGCCGTCGCAGCGCACGCTGCCGGCCTCCTGCCCGTCGAGCTCGTACGCCAGCTCGGCCACCCGCTCGCCAACCTTGCGGTGGATCGCCACGTCGTTGATCGCGGCCTGACGGCCGATCGTCGGCCGCTCGACGCTCGCCTGCTCCGCCAACGATCCGTCGGCGCCGAGATCGAGCACGATCGCGGGCAGTCGCAGCAGCTCGAAGTCCCCGCTCAACGCGCGGCGGATGCCGTCCTCGATGTCCTGCGGCTCGATCGTCGCGAGGAATCCGATCTCGCCGAAGTTGATCGCGAATACCGGCACGCTGCTGCCCGCATAGCGCTGTAGGGCGCGCAGGATCGTGCCGTCACCGCCGAGCACCACGCACAGCTCGACATCGTCCTTGGCTGGCGCGTCCAGGGCAAGGCCGGGGGCGGGGCTCAGCCCGTGCTTGCGCGTCTCCTCCTCGTCCAGGCGCAGCGTCACGCCCGCCTCCGCCGCACGTTGGGCCAGCAGCGCCAGCGCCGCGCGGATCTCATCGGGGCGGCGGTGGGTGAACACCGTGATCTCTCTCACGGCTCGACCTCGAGCGCCATCCGCGCGAGCTCCGCCGGGTCCAGCGATCCGCGCCCGCCGGGCGCGTCGGTCAGCCACAGGAAGCTCTCACGGTTGCCCTTCGGCCCCGGCAGGCCCGAGGAGTACAGGCCGCACACCGCCGCGCCCAGGTCAAGCGCCGCCTCGCCCGCCGCGATCAGCGCCTCGCGGCGATCGGCGGCGCCCCGCACCACGCCACCCTTGCCGACACGGCCGCGTCCGAGCTCGAACTGGGGCTTGACCAGGGCCAGCACGTCATATTCATCTTCAAGACATCCCAACACGGCCCCGAGCACCTTCGCCAACGAGATGAATGATACGTCGATGCTCGCCAGATCCGGCAAAGCGTCGACCCCCAATTTTGCCGGGGGGAGCATCTCGCGCGTCAGCGACCGTGCGTTCGTGCGCTCCATCACCGACACGCGCGGGTCGACCCGCAGTCGATAGTCGAGCGTGCCATAGCCGACGTCCACGGCCACCACCTCGCGGACTCCGCGCTGCAACAGACAATCGGTGAACCCGCCGGTCGAGGCTCCGACGTCGAGCACGCGCCTACCCGCCACGTCCAGGCCACAGGCGTCGAGCGCGTTCGCGAGCTTGATACCGCCACGCGAGACGAACGCGGGAGCCGCCTCGACGCTGACGCGCTCCTCGACGTCGACAAGTTCGCTCGGCTTGGCCGCACGACGATCGCCCGGCCCCACCCGCACCTGCCCCGCCATCACCGACGCAGCCGCCCTGCTACGGGATGGAAACAGTCCACGCTCGGCCAGCAGAGTGTCGAGGCGACGCTTATCCATCACTCGCGAACCCTTACACACAGCCACCAGCGCTGCATTTGCTGCGCGCGCGTGAGCAGGCCCCGGAACACTCGCGCCGATTCTGTGATCGATCTCACACACGACAGCGTCGAACATCGCCATCATGCCTGGTGATCGAGAGCGCAGCATCAACTCTCCTGAATCCCTCCTCCCCGAAGCGGCCCGCTTTCCCCGGCGGGTCGTTTCATTTAAGCGGTCGATCAGCTGCCCGCGACGGCCGAGCCGGCCTCACTCGACGGCGAGCGCTGGATCGTGCGTCCGTGCTCGCGGTCGGAGATCGCCGCGAGCACCCGCTCGGCGATCCGCTCGCCGGTGAAGCCGACCTCCTCGTGTAGCAGCGCCGGCTTGCCGTGGGTGACGTAGCGGTCGGGGAGCCCGATCCTGATGATCCGGGGGATCCTGATCGCCGCCTCGTTCAGCGTCTCCCACACGGCGGAGCCGAATCCACCCGCGAGCACGCCCTCCTCGACGGTCACCAGCAAGTCGTGCTCGGCCGCCAGCTGCGCCACCAGGCCCGCGTCGATCGGCTTGGCGAAGCGAGCGTCGGCAACCGTGACAGCGACGTCCTGGCCCTCAAGCGCCTGCGCCGCCTCGAGCGCCTTGCCGACACCACTGCCGTAACCGATCAGCGCGACACGACGGCCGCCACCGGCCGGTCCGGCTGTCAGCAACTCGCTCACGATCTCGCCCGTGCCGATCGGAATCGCCTTCGCCGGGCTCGGCAGCGGCACACCGGTTCCCTCGCCGCGTGGGTAGCGCAGTGCGATCGGGCCGTCGTCGTACTCGAGCGCCGTGCGCAACATGTTCGCGAGCATCGCCTCGTCGCGTGGGGCCATCAGCACGATGTTCGGCAGACAGCGCAGGTAGGCGATGTCGAACACGCCGTGGTGCGTGGGCCCGTCGTCGCCGACCAGCCCGGCACGATCCATCGCGAACACCACGTTCAGGTTCTGCAGGCAGACGTCGTGCACGATCTGGTCGTACGCCCGCTGCAGGAACGTCGAGTAGATCGCTGCGACCGGCTTGACGCCCTCGAGCGCGAGCCCGGCGGCGAACAGGATCGCCTGCTGCTCGGCGATGCCGACGTCGAAGTAGCGCTCGGGCATCGCTTTCTGCAGGATGCTCAGCCCGGTCCCCGAGTTCATCGCCGCGGTGATCCCGACGACGCGCTCGTCGCGTTCGCATTCGCGCACCAGCGCCTCGCCGAAGACCTTCGTGTACTGCGGTGCCGGCGCCTTGGCCGACCCGTCGCCCGGGCCGCCAACCGTGGGAGCGGGCCGTGTGGGAGAGCCGTTGAGGATCGACTTCGGCTTGGCCGCGTGCCACTCCTCCATCCCCTCGAGACCGCCATCCTCGGCCGGCGCGAAGCCCTTGCCCTTGACGGTCGCGATGTGCACCACCACCGGCCGTTCGGCCGCCAGCGCCTCGCGCAGCGCCTCGCGCAGCGCGCGCACGTCGTGACCGTCGACGACCCCCATGTAGGCCCAGTCGAGCTCCTCCCACCACAGGCCGGGCGCCCAAAAGGCCTTGATCGACTCCTTCAGGTGAGGGCCGAGCCGCTCAAATGCCGCGCCGATCCCGCCCGGCAGACGTGCCAGGCCGCCCTCTACCCCTGAGCGCGCATGCCACAGCTTGGGGTTCAGGCGCACGCGATTGAAGTAGCGCGAGAGGGCGCCCACGTTGGGGGCGATCGACATCCCGTTGTCGTTCAGCACAACCACGATCGGCGTGCCCTGGCCACCCGCCTGACCGATCGCCTCGAACGCCACGCCGCCCGTCATCGCGCCGTCGCCGATCACCGCCACGACCTTGCCGTCTGCCGTGGACCCGCCCGCGCCCCGCGCCAAGTGGCGCATACCCTCCTTGATGCCGACCGCGTATCCGATCGAGGTCGACGCGTGCCCGGCGCCCATGATGTCGTGCGGCGACTCGGCAATCGAGCAGAACGGCGCGAGCCCGCCGTACTGGCGGATCGTGCTCAGCTGATCGCGCCTGCCCGTGAGGATCTTGTGTGGGTAAGCCTGGTGGCCGACGTCCCACAGGATCTTGTCGCGCGGCGACTCGAGCAGCGAGTGCAGCGCCACCGCCAGCTCGCAGGTGCCCAGGTTCGCCCCGAAATGGCCACCGATCTCCCCCACCGTGTCGATGATGTGCTCGCGCACCTCCTGCGCCAGCTGGCCAAGCTCCTGCTCGGACAGGCCGCGCAGGTCCTCGGGGCTGTCGATCCTCTCGAGCAGGCTCATGAGGTGCGCGTGTAGATGAAGTCGGCGATCCCCTCGAGCTCAGCCGTGGGGTGGGCGCTCCCGCGTGCAGCCGCCGTAGCGCCCTCGACCGCGAGCGAACGCTCGCCTACTTCGGTGAGCGCGGCCATCGCCATGCGATGAGACTCGGCCGCGAGCTCCCTCGCGCGATCGATCCCGAACTCGCTCACGTACGTGCGCTTTCCGTGGCGCTCATCGCTACCTCGTGGCTTTCCAAGTGCATCGTCGGTGCCGGTCACATCAAGTATGTCGTCCACGATCTGAAAAAGCACGCCCAGCTCGGCGGCGAACCTGCGAAACGGCGCGGTCTCCGTTCCGTCTTCGATCCCCGTCAACAGTAGTACGCACAGGACCGACGCGCCGATCAGACGTCCGGTCTTCAGCTCGTGCAGATGCCGCAGCGCGGCCGGGCTCGACGCGGCACGCGGGCTCACGTCGGCGTACTGGCCGCCGACCATTCCGTTGACTCCGGTTGCAGCCGCCAACTCGACCGCTGCGGCAAGCACGCGCTCAGGTGACCCGCGCTGATTGCCCAACAGGTGGCGAAAGGCCTCCGCGTACAGACCGTCGCCGGCCAGGATCGCGACGTCCTCGCCGAACTTCACGTGGCACGTGGGCTGCCCACGACGCAGCTCGTCGTCATCCATTGCGGGCAGATCGTCGTGGATCAGCGAGTAGGTGTGGATCAACTCGATCGCGCCCGCCAGCGGCAGCACGTCGCGCTGCGCCATGCCCACCGCGCGCGCGGTCGCCAGCACGAGCACGGGTCGGATGCGCTTGCCGCCAGCGAGCAGCGAGTAGCGCATCGCCTCCTCCAACCCTGCCGTGAGCGGCTCCTCGGAGAAGCGCAGGCCCTCCAGGTAGCGCTCAACCTCTGCGCGCAGGTGATCCGGATAGCCGGCGCCCTCGGCCTCTGCGGGCGGGCCACGGCGGGCCGGGTGAGCCGGGCTCGTCGGCACCTACAGAAGGGTGTCCTGGCCGGGCGCCGGGGCGGAGACCTCAGCGCGCGTCAGCTGCTCCAGCTCGGCCGCTGCCTGGGTCGCCAGCGAGGCGCAGTCCTCGACCATCGTGGCCGCGGCGTCCGGCGAGAGCTCGCCGGAGCGCAGCTGCTCGGCCGCGCGGTCCAGGCGTGCGATCAACTCGTCAAGGCGCTCGACGCTGCTCATCGGGATCTCCTCCGCGCGCTACTCATCGGGTCCGCGCATTCTCTCGCACCTCGCGCAACACTGCCGCCAGCACCCCGTTGACGAAGCCGGGCGCGTCCGAGCCACAGAAGGTCTTGGCACTCTCGACTGCCTCCTCGATCGCCCCCTCCGGGGGTATCGGCTCATCGGCCGGTACCGCGTCGCCGTGCAGCATCTCGATCAGCGCCACGCGCATGATGCTGCGCTCCAGCGGCTGGATCCGCTCCACCGACCACCCATGCGCGTGGCGGTCGATCACCTCGTCGAGCTCCTCCGCACGGTCGGCCGCCGCGTGCGCCAGTGCCCGCGCGAACAGCGATGCGGACCGCGGCAGGGTCTCAGACAGCGGCCGGCCGGTCAGATCGTGCTGGTAGAGCGCAATGACTGCCGCACGACGCTGATCGGTGCGGCGCATCTAGGCCCGCGCGACGTATTCGCCCGAGCGGGTGTCGACCCTGATGCGCTGACCCGGCTCCACGAACAGCGGCACCTGGATGGTCGCTCCCGTCTCGAGCGTCGCCGGCTTCGTGCCGCCGCCCGACACCGAGTCTCCCCTCAGACCCGGGTCGGTCTCGCTGACCGCCAAATCGACAGCGCTCGGCAGCTGCAGATCGCCCGGCTGGTCGTCGATGAACAGCACGTCCACCTCGCTGCTCGGCGTGATCCAACGCAGCGCGTCCTGGACGGTCCGCTCCGGAACCGCGATCTGCTCGAAGGACTCGGTGTCCATGAAGTGCGCGTCCGAGCCGTCCGCGTACAGGAACTGCATCGTCCGCGACTCCGTGTGCACCGAGCGGAACTTCTCCCCCGCCCTGAACGTCTTGTCGATCACGTTCCCGTCCGAGGCGCGGCGCAGCTTCGTGCGCACGAACGCGCCACCCTTGCCGGGCTTCACATGCTGGAACTCGAGGATCTTGAAGATCGTCCCGTCGACCTCGATGTGGTTTCCGTTCTTGAATTGATTTGTGCCTAGCACGTATTCAGCCTAACCTTGTTCTACGTGGACCCGACAGCCAAGAAGCCTAGCCGCATGGACCAGTACGTGCGGGTCAGCCGCGTTGCGGGCCGCTCGGGGGAGAGCTTCATCTCCCCCGACCTCCAGCGCGAACAGGGCGCGGCTTGGGCGTCCTCGCGTGGTGTCGAGGTATCGGTCGTCCATGAAGACCTCGACCAGTCAGGCGGCAAGCTGGAGCGTCCGGGCCTGGATGCGCTCATGGAGCGCATCAGAGCAGGACAGACGGATGGCGTGATCGTCTCGAAACTGGACCGCCTGAGCCGCTTGGGTGTGGCCGACGCGCTGCGCCTGGTCGAACAGATCACGGAGGCGGGCGGCTCGATCGCGGCGCTCGACCTCGGGCTCGATCCGACAACGCCATTTGGCGAGTTCGGCATGACGATCATGCTGGCGCTCGCGCGCATGGAACGCCGCCGCATGAGCGAAGCGTGGGAGCACGCCAAGACGCGGGCGCTCGATCGCGGCGCTCGGATGGGACCAACGCCGTTCGGCTACACGCGGACTGACGACGGGCTGCTTGTGCAGCATCCGAAGTGGGCGCGCGTCGTGACGAGGGCGTTCAAGCTCGCCGCAGACGGTGGCGTCGACGCGGCGCTCGCATACCTGCGCAAGCAGGTACCGGCGTATCCCTCGGATGGTCAGCCGGGCGTCCGTCGCAAGCGCAGCGCCGATCATCGAACCTGGAGCGCGTTCACCGTGCGGCGGCTGCTGCGCAACCGCAGCTACCTGGGCGAGACGCACTATGGCGACCGCCTGGTGCGGGATTCGCACCCTGCGCTCGTTGATCGGGTGACGTTCGAGCGGGCGCACCCCGGCGATGAGAAGCCGCAGCGCCGCCCCGCTGCCGTGTTCCCGTTGAGCGGGTTCGCCACCTGCGCCAACTGCGGCGAGTTCTTGATCGGCGCGCGAGCAGGCGGAGGCATCCGCACGTATCGCTGCCGCGCATCGCTGGCGAGCTGGAAGGGCGAGCGGTGCAGCGCGCCCACGAACATCACGGCCGACCGGCTGGAGGACTACGTGGTGGAACAGGTCAAGCAGGCATACGAACAGGGCGGCACGTCGGGCCATGCGGCCAGCGTCGCCGAGACAGATGGCAGTTTCGAGGACGTTCAGGGCGAGCTGGAGGCGGCAGAGCGCGAGCTGGAGCGGTTCGCCGCCGATCCGACTGCGGCCGAGCTGCTCGGGGAGGCCGCGTGGACGGCAGCTTTGCGTACTCGAACCGAACGCGCCGAAGCTGCGCGGGCTGAATACCGCGAACACGTGGACACGATGCGCGCGGCCGACATCGTGATACCGCCGATCGAGCTGCTGGACAGCCTGGAGCCTGCCGAGCTGAGGACCGTGCTAAGCAGCGTCTTTGAGTCTGTGCGTGTTGGCCGTGGTAGTGCCCGCGGCCGTGGACCGATGGCCGAGCGTGTCGAGCTGGTCTTTCATGGCGAACCGGCGTCCGGGGTAACGGCGCTCGAGAACGCTACATAGCGCCCGCTCCAGCGCTTCGCGGGCCTCTCGAGGCATCGGGCGGGTCGCTGCTGCGAGATGCAGCGCGGAGCGACCGGAACGACTTTGCTTGTCTGCTGGGCTGTGTGGCCTCACATATGTACTGACCATCAAGACCAGCAACCGGCCAACGAGTTTGACCAGCGCCGGGAGAGCTGGCACGCCTGGGACAAGGAAGCGAAGCCGACGCCTCCGGTGCCCGTAACGGCGGCCACCTGGCCGCAACCCCTCCCGACGCCGGCGTCGCCTCTCTGCCCTCGCGCGCCCTATGCCTGCGACACGGGCGCGCCCCTCGGTGCCCCGCTTGATCCCTTCACAGGCGTTCTCAGTGCCACTCGTCGGGAGCCGCGCCGGGTGTCCACTCCTTGGCGACTCCCCCGCCTGCTTCCTTGAGCCGTCGTCCGTACTCGACAATGCTGAACTGGAAATCCAGCTCTTGACGCGGATCGGTCGCACCGTCGTCGAGCATCTGACGCCAGTGCGTAAGGGCGCACAGCGTCTCGACCTGGGCTTCGTCTTTCCACCAGCCGATTTTGAGCCCTTTCAGCGCATCGGGATAGCGTCCGTACAGCGCGAGGATCGAGCCCCACATGAGCTGTCGCCATGTTCGGTCGCCACCGTAGGGCTCCAGCCACGGGGCCCGCGCCGTCGGCAACTCGTCATCGTCCTCGGGCGCGTCACCGTTCGCGCGTGCTGCGGCCATGAGCTTCGCCGCCTCCTGCGATGGCGTCGTTCCGTTCTGGATCGCTGCGGCGATGGTTCTCGCCAATCCGTCGCGGACCATTTCGGCTGCGACCCGCGCGACGGGCTCTCCCCTCTCCGCCGCTATTTCGACCAGGCGCGTATGTGCCTCGTCGGGGAGCGTGATCTTGAGTCGGCTGTTGCTCATTGCTGGACCTCCAAGGATCGACGTTGGGGGACCTGTCGTGGCCCCTTCTGTCGGTTAGTGACCCTTAATACGCGCAACCGGCCAACGAATTGTGGCCCACTTAAGGGTCCGCACAGCAATGTGCATCTAGTCTGTTCAGGAGACTTGGGGACCGCTCGGGATGGAGGGAGCCGGAGCGCGTGTGGGACTCGGCGGAGGGTCGTCGTGGCTGCCGGTGTGTGGGAGTCAGCGCGCTCGATGTCGATGTCGCGTTCGATTGCCCATGTCCGTGAAGCTGACGCAGGAGACGGGCTGCACGATTAGACTGCTTCGTGATTCGTTTGGGTCGGCGGCATGGCAGCCGAAGGGCGGACGGACGCCCGTACCGCCGCCCCCGAGCGCCGTGCGCGGTCAGCACGTCATGGGGTCGGGGAGCCAGAGGTCCTGCGTGGCTCGGACGGGACCTCCCCGTGCGGGGAGTACGTCGAGGCGGCTTGACGACGGGCTACACGACGGTTGCCGCATCCAGCAGTTCGCACGCTGGTGCCCACAACTTGAAATACAGCCACTCGTTGTACTGCTGGCACTTCGGTACGAGCGGCAGCCCGACGTGCGGCCCTTGCCGAAAGACCCAGTACGCGAGTTCTTTCCCGAAGCCATCCGTGGTCTTGCGGATCTCGATCGTCTCAGCCACGGCCTTGAGGACGTCATTTCTCTCTCGTCGGAAAAACGCATGGGTGGGGTCGTCTTCTAGACCGTCCCACCAGTCCCGGAACTGGAACGGGCTACCCGCAGCCTTCCCCGCTTTATCTACCGAAACCGCCACTTGGCGGACACAGACAAGCCACAGCATGTACTTTTCCCAAACCGCATCGATATCCCGCAGCGTGTCCCTTGAATCCTTGAGCAGAATCGTCCGCTCATCGAGTTCGCTGCTCTGAACCTCTGCAACACGGAACATCCTCATCGCACCATCTAGATGTTGTCGGACCGCTTCAGCCATCGATACGCGATCGTACCGTTCGACACGGCGAAGGGAGTGCCTCTGACCGCAAGCCTTCCGGGGCGGCCACGGCAATGTACGCTTGGACCCAATGACTCGTTGCTTCTGTGGCTGCGGCCGTCGGTCCTTCAGGATGAGCCGACGTACGGCCAACGTCTACGGCTACAACGCCAACATGTTTGCGGAGATCATTGGATACCTGGTCGACCACCCGGACGGCGACTCAGCGAAGTACGCCGAGCGCACGCCCGACGAGCTGAATCATCTGTTCGATGCCCTTGAAACGTTCCGCACTGGATACCGCGATGTTATGCACGGCACCAAGCGACTCTCGGAGATGGAGCCCTACTACGACGACTGGGTGCGGACACGCAATGAGGCCGCTGGGATCAAGAAGCTCATCGATAACCGGGCCACGAACGACCCACGCCAGCGACGAGGGAAAGCAATCAGCCAGTGGATTGCCGACAGTGGCCTCACCGAGGGGGAAGCGCGCGAGGTGTCGCACCAGATGGACGTCGCGGAGTGGGAGCACCTCATGAGCAACTACGAAGGCTGACGACCACGCGCGAAGGTCTGCCGCGCGGCTGCCGTTCGCGCTGGCATGATCGCGTGAGCCTGCGTAGACGTGCCGCCCACGCCGGTTAGCAGGCGGCGCATCAGGGACAGGTCCGCTTCGGCCGTCGTCTTCGATGGGTCTGCATCCAGCGCGGTCGAAAGGGCCGCGTGCTCCCGAGGCGGCTAGCGCCGTAGTCGTCCGCCGAGCACAGTGGTCGGATGTAGCACACGCTGCTGTATGGCCGACCAGTCAGCACCCCGCAGCATCACGGCGACGTGCTCGGCGACCATCTGACCCGAGGGAGGCGTCTGCGCTCCGTTGGTCCAAGCCTTCGCCACTGCATCGCTCATCCTCAGCTCGACAGTGGCTGAGACTCGATCGTTCGTCACCAACACGTCAAATCGCCACTCGCCATCCTCGAAGCGGGAGCGCTCGACTTCTGTTCGCCAGCCGCCGGACGGCCGATGCTCCCTCTAGAGTCTGAGTGCAGTCGAGTGAGCCTCCGCAGGCGCCTCGGGGTCGGCAACAGCCGTGAACGTCCCTTGATCGCTACGCACGATCACCGAGCTTTCGACGCCTTTAGCCATACGCTGCGTGATCCCCGATATCTCGATGCGGACGCCATCGAGTGTGCCGGTGATCGTCACTCCCGTTGGGTGGTTGACCGATCCCTGGTAGTAGAGACATAGCTCGCGCCCAGCCTGCGTCCTGCCGGTGAAGAAGTGCTCGCCCTCGACGGGATCATGCAATCCCGCCAGGAACACGGCGGGGCGCACGACCGACACGTCCAGTTCGGCATCGAGCAAGTCACGATCGACCGACACGAGATAGTCCGCCTCGGCCTCGCGGGCAAGCGCGACGAGATAGTGGTCGTCTGGATCGCGCACCTCTACAGGTTGTGCCGAGGGCACGTCCGACCGATGCTCGCTGCGAGCACGAAGTGCCGCGATATATGCAGGCGCCCGGCCCTGAGATGCCCAGCGCTCGAACTTGGGGCGTCCGAGCACGTCCTCCAGCTCGTCAAGAAGCAGAGGGGATACGACGAGCACGAATCGGTGGTCCCGCCACGCTGTGACGAGACGACCCGGGCCGGCCTCGGGATCGCCGATGAACGCCGATACGAGAACGCTCGGATCTACGACGGCGCGGATCAAGCGCGGCTGTGCGCTCGACGGACCGCGCGTACCTCGGCCACCGCTAGCTCGTCGGCCTCCTCGGGCCCCAAAGTGCCTTGAGCGCGAGCCTCGTCGAGAGCACGAAGACCCAAGTAAGACCGAGAGCGCATCCTCGACCACCTGGGCGTCGCTCTTGGTGCCCTCCCCCACGTCTTGCTCGCGGGCTTGCCGGACTAGCTCCTCGTCCAGCGTCAGATTGATCTTGCGCGTCGCCATGCATTCAGGATACCGCCGCTGGCCCAGTTCGCACCATATTCCGTCCGGACGAGCCAATACGTTCTACACACGTTTCATAATTGATTGGTGCTGATCAGGGGAATCAGTCCTTCTAGAGCCAAAGTGATGTGGTTCGGGGAACGTGATGCGAGTCAAGCATACGAGCGATTGACCACGCAGAGGGCTACGACGCGCCACGTCGAAAAAGCGCGGCAAATATCTATGTTGACATGGAGTTCTGCCTAACAGCTTCTCTAGAGGCTTGATGCGGGGTGCGCCGTGCGGAGGCGCGGCGCTGACGTCAGATGGCGGCCTTCAGTCCTGTCATCTGGGGTGATTTGGGAGCGGCTGTTCGTTGCAGGCTCCCAGGGGCGGGGATGTGGTGTGGTCTATTTCGCGCTCCGCGATAGCAAATGTATATACGCCGTAGATACTATGGCTATCGCTGGCCGCGCGCGGCCATATGCGCAAGCAACTTCTGCATCGCATGTCAACACTGAGCCTACCGAGACGTTCTACGCATCAATATGCTCATGCTACAGTATGTGTATGCTACTGGAGCATCGACTGCAGATCCTGCTGGACGATGAGCGTCACCAGCGGATCCTCGCGGTGGCCAGAGAGCGAGGCATCTCGGTCGCCGCTGTGGTCCGCGAGGCAATTGATCACGGTGTCAGCAATCCCGACGCACGACGTCGTTCCGCCGGTCGCCGCCTGCTGGACGCAGCCGACATGGAGGTGCCGGAGCCGTCAGACCTCCGTAGCGAACTCGAGCAATTACGCGGTCGCCACGGATGATCGTCTTCGACACGACCGTCCTCGTCTACGCGAAGGGCGCTGAGCACCCGCTGCGAGATCCGTCTCGCCGTCTGATCGCTGCTGTGGCGGACCGCAAGCTCCAAGCCACGACAACCGTTGAGGCGATTCAGGAATTCGTGCATGTTCGCGCACGTCGGCGCAGCCGCGCCGACGCCGTCGCTCTCGGTAATGACTACTCCGATCTCCTCTCCCCACTACTAGCGGTCACCGGTGGGCATCTCCACGACGGGCTGTCGATCTTCGAGCGGACCGATCAGCTTGGGGCGTTTGACGCTGTGCTGGCGGCTGCTGCGCTAAGCGCCGGCGCCGAAGCGCTGGTCTCTGCCAATACCGCGTTCGCCGCCATCCCAGTGTTGGCGCACATCGTGCCCGACGAGCGCGGGGTGACGACGCTCCTGTCCTCTCAGGCATAGATCCGAGCGGACAGCGCCGAGACGTGACGTCCGGCGATCGCGCCTGCGTACCTCCGAGCCCATGTGAGAGGATCACCCGATGGACGATGCTGTCGCTCGCTACAGGGCGGCGTCCGACGCCAAGGACATCGCAGCGCTCGTTGAGACGCTGACGCCTGACGTGGAGCTTGTCTCACCGATCTCCGGGCATATGGTCTTCCGTGGCCGTGAGGATGTCCGCATCCTGCTGAGCGCCGTCTACTCCAGCATCGGGGCCCTGCACTGGCACGAGGAGCTCGGCGACGGGCGCGTGCGCGTGGTCCTGGGCGAGGGCACGGTCGGACCGTTCAGGCTGACCGACGCGATGATCTGCGAGTTGGATACCGACGGGCGGATAAGACGCATCAGCCCGCACCTGCGCCCGTGGCTGGCGCTCAGCACGCTCGCGTTGAAGCTGGGGGCGAAGATGGCCGTTCACCCTGGGGTGCTCATGCGCGCGCTTCGCCGCAGCCGATAGAGCGGACCGGTGACCAGAGCGGACGGGCTATCGTTCCACGCGCTCCGGCAAGGTCCGCGAACGGTCGATCTGACCCAATCGGCTCAAGGCCCGCGGCCACGGCGCCGATGGCGAACCATGCGCTCTACCCTGCGCGAGAACGCCCTGTTCGCTTCCGCTGCGGCGGCCTGCTGCGCGGCACTGATGTGGTTGGGCCTTTACTCGTTCGCATGGAACGACTACGAAGTCGAGGCGCGACCGGCGTTCGATGCGCTCGTGCGCGGACACCTCGCCGAGTTCCTGCGGCTCGCGCCCGCATACGGCGGCTCGCTGATCGAGCGCGCGCCATTCGCACTGGTCCCGGGACTATGGGGCGGCAGCGCGTTGGCGGTATATCGGATGGTCGCGCTGCCCTGCCTGTTGGCAACCGCTGTGCTGGCGGTCTGGCTGGCGGCACGCGCGCGCGCCGCCAGCGGCTCGATGCTCGCCGCCGCAATCGCGATCGGAGTTTGCACGGCCAGCCCACTCGCGCTGAGCGCGCTCGAACAGGGTCACCCCGAGGAGCTGCTCGGCGCCGCGCTGTGCGTGGCCGCGGTGTTGGTCGCCGCCCGACCCCCGGTCGGCCGCCGTCGTGCCATCTGGGCCGGCGTGCTGCTTGGCCTGGCCGTCGCGAACAAGGAGTGGGCTGTCCTGGCTGTCGGGCCGGTGCTGCTGGCGCTGCCTCGCGGGCGCCGGCTGCAGGGCCTGGTGAGCGCAGCTGTCACCGCAACGGCGATTCTCGCGCCGCTCGCTCTCGCTACGTCGGGACGTGGCGCCGTGGGCGGCTCGACCGCCGGCACGCTCGCGTCGGGGGGGATCTTCCAGCCCTGGCAGGTGTGGTGGTTCCTCGGTCACCACGGCCCGCTGCTGCACTCTCTGTTCGGCATCCCGCTGCATGGCTATCGCGCGGGTCCGGCCTGGACGGGCTTGGTCAGCCACCCGCTGATCGTGCTCGTCGGCTTCGGCTCGGCGGGCGCTCTGTGGCTGCAACGCAAGCGCGAAGGCCGGCCGATCGACCGCCGCGACACGCTGCTGTTGTTGGCGTTGGCGCTGTTGCTTCGCTGCATCCTGGATACGTGGGACACCGGCTACTACATGCTCCCGTTCTTGATCGCGCTGTTCGCCTGGGAGCTCGACGGCGTTGCAAGCCGCACGCCGATCCTGGCTCTGGTGGTCGTCGTAGTGCCGTGGTGGGCGCTGCACAAGCTGTCCGCCGGTGGCGTCAGCCCCGACGTGCAATCTGCGATCTTCCTCATTTGGACCGTGCCCTTGAGTGTCGCGCTGGGACTCGTGCTCTACGCCCCACGGCTCGTGCGGAGGCGTCTTGCGCGACTCGCTGGCACCGGGTCTGCGACGTCGGCTCAGGAGATCACGGTCAGCCCCTTGGGCAGACCGCTGAGCAGCTCGTGAGCACCCTCGCGCACGACCACGAGATCCTCGATCCGCACCCCGAGCTCCCCGGGCAGGTAGACGCCCGGCTCGACCGTGACGACGTTACCGCTGCGCAGCGGCTCCTCTCCCGCCGTCCGCGACAGGCGCGGCCCCTCGTGGATCTCCAGGCCCACGCCGTGCCCGAGACCGTGGCCGAAGTGCTCTCCGTGGCCCGCGCGCTCGATCACCTCGCGTGCCGCTGCGTCCACCTCGCGGCCCGTGGGCCCGGCTTTGACGGCCTCCAGGCCACTCTCCTGAGCTGACAGCACAAGCTCGTAGATCTCCCGCGCCTGCGCGGAGATCGCCTCGCCCGTGGCGTACGTGCGCGTGCAGTCCGAGCAGTAGCCCGCGTGCAGCGCGCCCCAGTCGATCGTTACGAGCACGTCGGCGGGAATCGCTTCGGCACGCGGCTCCGCATGCGGCAGCGCGCCGTGGGCACCAGCGGCCACGATCGAGGGGAAGCTCGGAGCCTGCGCGCCGAGGCGTCGCATGCGCAGCTCGAGCTCGATTGCGACCTCGCGCTCGGTGCGGCCCGCCAGGCCGCCTTCGAGAACGCCGGAGAGCGCCTCGTCTGCCAGCTCGGACGCGGCGCGGATGCGCTCGATCTCATCAGCGTCCTTGACCGCGCGCAGCCGCTGCACGGCTCCCGTGCACGGGACGAGCTCCCAGCCCGATCCGAGCTTCTCGGCAAGTCGTGTGTGCTGCCTGACGGTGAGGCCCGAGTCGTCGAAGCCCAGCCGCCCGGTGCGCTCTGACAGCGAGGCCGCCAGCGCGTCGAGCAGGTCGCCCGGGGCGGTCTCGCGCGCGAACGCAACGATCACCTGCTCAGCTGACTGCGTTGTATAGCGGAAGTCGCTGAGGAAGCGATGGCCGCCGAGCTCCCCGGCCGACTGGTCTCCGACGACCAGGGCCAGCCCGTGACTGCCGGTGAACCCCGACAGGTAGCGCACGTCCACGAGCGAGTCGACCAGCAGCGCGTCCAGCTCGAGCTCGACGAGCTCGCCGGCGAGCTGCTCCACACGGCCGGGCCCGGCAGGCATGGCGCTGGGCGCCGTCACCTCTGGCGGCCCTGGAGGTGATCGCGCAACTGCTCTAGCGCTTCGCGGTAGCCGCCCGGGCCTTGGCCGGAGACGGTCGCGAAGCACAGCTCCCTGATCACCGAGACTCGCCGCCATGACTCTCTGTTCTCGACGTCGGAGAGGTGGATCTCCAGTGCGGGGAGACCGGCGATCTCCAGCGCGTCGCGCAGCGCCCAGGCGTAGTGCGTCCAGGCGCCGGGGTTCAGCAGGATCGCGTCGGCCTGCACGGGCGCGCCTCGCAACGAGTGCAGGTGCTCGACGAACTCGCCTTCATGGTTGGTGTGGAAGAAGTTAGTCGCCAGCCCCAGATCGCGCGCGTCGTCGGCGATCTGACGCTCGAGCTCAGCGAGCGTCAGCGTGCCGTAGAGCAGCGGATCGCGGCGACCCAGCTGATCGAGGTTGACGCCGTGCATGACCTCAACGCGGTTGCCCGGGCCGCTCATAGCGCCAGCTCCGCGACGGCCGCCGTGAGCTCGTTGGGGGCGACCTCGCAGCCGAACTCGACCTCGCCGGGCGCCCGCACGAGGACGAATGGGACACTCGAACCGATTCGCTTCTTGTCGCGGGCGAGCGCCTCGACGATCTCCTCGACGGGGGGCCCGTCGAGCGTCACGGGCAGCTCGCGCTCGATCATCAGCTTGCGCACCTGACCGCGCAGCTGCTGCTGCCCGGAGAGCTGCAGCGCAGCCAGCAGCCCGAGGCCGACGGCTTCTCCGTGGCGATAGCGGGAGTAGCCGGTGGCTGTCTCGATCGCGTGGCCGACCGTGTGCCCGAGGTTGAGCACCTGGCGAGTACCGGCGTCGCGCTCATCGGCCGCCACGACCGCGAGCTTGGTGCGCGCGCACGCGAGGATCGTGCGCTCGTCTGGCTCCCCACCCGCGGCGACCGTGTCCCACAGCCCGCCGCCGGCGATCAGAGCCGTCTTCAGCACCTCGACCCAACCGGCGGCGAGCTCCGCGCGAGGAAGCGTGGAGAGGGTGTCGGGGTCGACGAGCACTCCCGCCGGCTGGTGGTATGCGCCGACGTAGTTCTTGGCCTGCGGCAGGTCCACGCCGGTCTTGCCGCCGTAGGCGGAGTCGACCTGCGCGACAAGCGTGGTTGGCAGCTGAACGATTGGCACCCCGCGCTGATAGGTCGCGGCGCAGAAGCCCGCAAGGTCGCCGACCACGCCGCCGCCGAGCGCGACCAGATGATCGGCACGGGTGATGTCGGCCTCGACCAGCGCGCGCCATACTCGTTCGGCGCTGGACAGTGTCTTCTGCGTCTCGCCCGGAGCGATCGCGACCGTGCCGGCCAGGTCACCGAGATGTGCGCCGTAGAGCTTCGAGACGGTCTCGTCGCTGACGCAGAACGCGCGTGAGCACGTTCGGTCAAGCGGCCAGACGGCGGTCATCTCCCCTGCGTCGGCGGCGCTCACGAGCCCGCGACCGATCAGCACGGGGTACTCGCCGGAGGCTGAGCTGGCCCACAGCAGCCGAGTCCCTTTGGGCGCCGCCGCGAGCGAGCGCAGGGCAGGCGCCGCCCGCGTCGCGCCGCCAAGCGGCAGGTCGGTGAGGATCGCGTCCGCCAGGTCCTCGTAAAGCGCGCGGCGACTCGCGTGCAACGAGCGGAACTCGTCGGGGTCGCGAGCGAGTGGACGCTCCGTCGCCGCTTGCGCGGCCGACGCCCTCACGCGTCCCCATGCGGTGTTAGCGTCGACATCCAGCAGCACGGTCACGTGACCGGCGAGCGCCGCGCGCACGCGCTCGGCGAGCACGCTTCCGCCACCGAGCGCGATCACCGTCTCGGGAGCGGCCTGTGCGAGCAGCTCGCAGACCAGCTCTTCCTCCGCGGCCCGAAACGCCAGCTCGCCGTTCTGCGCGAACTCCTGCGCGACCGGGTGGCCGAGGCGCTCAGCCAGCAGCGCGTCGCTGTCGAGCGCCTCGCTGCCGAGAGCTGTGGCGAGTTCACCGGCGACGGTCGACTTGCCTGCGCCCATGAAGCCGATCAGGACGAATGCCATCCGATTCTGTCTGTGTAGGCGTCCACGGCCTGCCGCACGTCGTCGATGTGATCGCCACCGAACTTGCGTCGGTAGGCGTCGGCGAGCACGAGCGCGACCATTGCCTCTCCGACCACGCCTGCCGCCGGCACGGTGCACGAGTCGGTGCGCTCGCGCAGCGCCTGCGCCGGCTCATGTGTCTCGGTGTCGACCGAGCGCAGCGGCTTGGTCAGCGTCGGTAGCGGCTTCATCGCGCCGCGCACGACCAGCGGCGAGCCTGTCGTCATGCCGCCCTCCAGTCCACCTGCGTGGTTGGTCTCGCGGTAGTACCCGCGCTCAGGCGAGAAGAAGATCTCGTCGTGAGCGCTCGAGCCGGGCAGGCCGGCGACCGTGAACGCATCGCCGATCGCCGCGCCCTTGAGCGCCTGGATCGAGCAGATCGCCATCGCCAGGCGCCCGTCGAGGCGCTCCTCCCAGGAGATATGCGAGCCGAGCCCCGGCACGAGGCCGAACGCCTGCACCTCGAACACGCCGCCGAGCGACTCGTTGGCCTTGCGCAGCTTGTCGATCTCCCGCACCATCACCTTCGAGGCATCCACGTCCAGGCAGCGCACGGGCGAGCTGTCGACGTCGGCGAAGTCCTCCACCGTGAGCGAGAGCTCGCGCTCGGAGGCATGCACTGAGGCGATCTGGATGACGTGCGAGCGGACCTCGACACCGAGCGCGCGAAGAAACGCCTTGCACAGACCGCCGCCCGCCACGCGCGCCGCGGTCTCTCGCGCGGAGGCCCGCTCGAGGATGTTGCGCACGTCGCTCTGCTTGTACTTCTGGGTTCCGACCAGGTCGGCGTGACCGGGGCGAGGCAGATGAACCTCGGCGACGTCCTCGTCGACCGGCCACGGGTTCATCCGCTCATCCCAGTTCGCGTAGTCGCGATTGTTCACCTGCAGCGCGATCGGGCCGCCGAGCGTATGCCCGTGGCGCACGCCGGCGGTCACCTCGGCACCGTCGCGCTCGATCTTCATCCGTCCGCCGCGGCCGTGGCCGAGCTGACGGCGCGACATGTCGCGATTGAGATCCTCGGGTGAGAGCTCGAGACCCGCTGGTAGACCCTCGACGATGCAAGTCAGGCCAGGGCCGTGCGACTCGCCGGCGGTTATCAGACGGAGCTCCACGGCTCCTAGCTTATTTGCTGAGCGCTCAGCGCCTGTGGCGCCGGTGCCGGGCGGCGTGGGCGTGGGCGGCCGATGCCCTGTGTGGAGCAAAGACCAGCACGCCGGGCTGGCTGGAGTAACGCAGGAACGGGAGTAGCCCGAGGCCGGCGCTGCTGAGCAGCGCGTGTCCAGCCTTGGACTCGCCGCGCAGAACGTTGCCCGCGGCCGCCGCGGATGCTTTGCTGGAGGCGATGCTCACGACACGCAGTTCGTAGACGACGGCTACGCCGGTGGGAGGCAGGTATTCGAGCTGCTCGGCCTGACCGGGGCGCAGGTCGAGCGCCTGGCACTGTGACGCGCTGGGTAGGCACGAGCCGTTTCCGTGCAGGATCGCTTCGCCGACCAGCGTGAAGGTTGCGCTCTTGCCGCCGGCGGTCACGCCCCTGAAGACGATCAGCGGGGAAGCCGACGGCAGCGGCGTCAGCAGCTTGAGGTTCTCGTACGGGGTCAGCTGCGCGCTCTGCGGAGCGGCACCGGCCGGGACCGCTCCGAACAGCACAGCGACGTGGTAGACGGTCTTGGGCTTCGCCGGGGCGGCGGGTTTGGTCGGAGTCGCCGGCGTCGGTTCAGCGCCTTTGGACGACGATCCCGAGCTGGAGCTCGACGATGAGCTCGACGATGAGGCGGGCGTGCTGGCGGAAGCTGAGGACGCTGTCGACTTCGGGTGCGTCAGCGGCGTGAACGGGTTGTGTGCCTTCCCACTGTGCTGAGTGCCGGCGGTCGTCTCTGCGACTGCCTCTTCGTGGGTGCTTTGGCTGATCGCGAGAGTCGACGTAGCGACCGCAGGACCTCGCGATGCGGCGGCTGTCCGCGTGGTCGAGCTGGAGGCGCCGCCGAACACGGCATAGCCGATCGCAGCGAGCAGCACGACGACGACGACCGCGACGAGCGGGAGCATCCGGCGGTCGAGCAGATCCGCCTTGACGGAGTTCAGAAAATCGGTCATGGGTTCACCCTCACGATCGCGGGCGCAGTCGCGGAGCTCGACGCTGCGGTGGACGAGGCAGGCGTGGTGCCTGCGCCGGTGGGTGCAGTCGGAGTGGCCGAGCCGGTAAGCCCCTGGCCGGCGGGCAGCACATACGCGGTCGCGCTGATCGTGCCGGCCAGTTCGCCCGGACGACTGCCTTGACCGCTCGTAGTGACTGGCGAGAGCTTCACGCTCTGCACCGTCAGCAGACGGCCGCTGACCTGCAGATCGCCGGCGGCGGTGTGCGTCGTGAAGCTCGTGAGCTGACGGAAGAGGTGTTCGAGGTTGAAGAAGCCGCCTTCGAACACGAACGTGAAGGGCATCGGCGTGAATGCGCTTGCCACCGCGCCAGCTGCCGCCGGTGTGCTGGAGGACGAGCTCGAGTTAGCAGCGGAGCTGGAGACGATCGAGGCGAACTGGACGTTCTTCTTGTCGGACGCCTGCGAAAGCTGGTAGATCAGCGAGGGCACTTCTTCACCCGGCGGGACGGCTTTGCCGAGGCTGACCACGGATGCGTACGCCGTCGCGTACTGCGACTGCGCCGTGCGCGCAGTCGACAGCGCGCCCTCGGCTGTCGAGAGCTGTGCGCGCGCGGCCGTGACCTGGGTACCGAGCTGGCTCGCCTTCTGACGCTCGGGCGAGACAACCAGCATCCAGGCCCCGCCGAGGACGGCCAGCATGATCACGACGATCAGGACTATGCGGTCGCGTCCGGTCATTTTGCGCTCGTTCCCGAGTCCGCGACGGTCTTGGTCACGGACGCCACTGCTGCCGCGCTGGGCAACGGGTCGAAGGTGATTTGGACGGTGAAGACGGGACCCTTGGCGGGACAGCCGGTGCCGCCCCCGCTGCCACCCGAGGAGGAGGCCGCGACGGAGCTCGTGAGCGCTACGTTGCTCACGCCCTCGATCAGGCGCAGGCGCTGGAGCGTCTGCGCGACGACGGGCTGGCTGGTGGCGCAACCGCTGAGCGTGAACGTGGGGATGCTCCCGGGAGGCGTCGCAGATGCCACGGCCGCTGCCGGGGCGCTCGAGCTGCCAGAGGCACTTGACGGGTTGCTCGAGGCGCTGGACGCGGAGGAGCTGGACGTGGATGAGCTGGACGTGGAGGAACTGGACGGAGCGCTGGCGCCGTTCGCCCCTGTTCCGATCGTGCCGCTCAGGGATGAGATCGAGGTCTGCGCAGGGATCACGCGACCGAATTCATGGAAGACCTGGGCCCAGTTGAACCTCGAGTCGACGAGCGTCGCGACGGCCTGTGCGCGCTGTTCGCGCAGTGCGATGAAGCTCGTGTACGGGGCGAGCTGTTCGGCGGCAGCATGAGTGCGTTCGGCTTCAGCGGTGATCGAGGCGGCCTCCGCGCGGCGCGCGCCGACCTCGTGATGGGCACTGCCGTAGAGCAGCGCGAGCAGGGCCAGGCCGAGGGCCAGGCCGAGCACCGCATAGGCGCCGCCCTGCGAACGCCCGGCACCGACCGACGCGCCGCTTCGCTGGTCGGCGGGGATCAGGTTTACGGCTCTCATTGTGGGATCTCCGCTGAGGCCAGTCCTGTGGCGACAGCCAGGCGATGCGACGAGACGTTGGCGACGAGCCCTCCCTCGGGCTGGGCCAGATCCTCGCAGCGCACCTCCACTCCGAGAGACGTTTGCAGCGCCTCCGCGAAGCCGGGGATGTCGCGCACCGAGCCACTCAGCACGATGTGGGAGACCTCGCCTCCGCCGTCCTGCGAGCGGTGGAAGTCGAGTGAGTTACGAACCTCGCCGGAGATGTCGCGGATGCCATTCTCGAGCACTGTCCGCAGATCCCCGTCGGCGGACGGCATCGGCGATTCGGCGGCCGTTTCGATCGCCGACATCTCCTCGTAGCTCATCCCACGCTCGCTCTCCTCGACCTCCTCGGGGCTGAGGCCCTCCTCGGTGGAGCTGGGTGCATCCTCGGGAGAGAGCTGGGGCGCCTCGGTCTCGGGAGCGTCGATCGCCTGCTCGGTGGGAGCAGGAGCGGTGAGGTCGACCCCGGCAAGCAGCTCGCGGGCGTCTGCCAGCGCGATGCTCCGGCGCTCGGCGAGCTCGCCGGCCATGCCCTCGAGCCCGCTGCCGACGACGCGCGTAAAGCGGCATACGGTGCCCTCGGCGATCGCCAGGTTCGTCAGACCGTCAACGTTCAGATAGAGCACGCGGCTCGTCTGTCCAGGATTAGGCTCGGGCTCACGACGGTACAGCGAGCGGATCAGCGCGAACGCCGACAGGTCGACCCCCTCAGGGCTCAGGCCAGCGTTGCGTACGGCGCCGAGCAGGCGTTCGATCATGTCGCGCTGGGCCGCCACCAGGACCACGCGCTGGCGCGGGCCGGAGGGAGTGTCGACGATACCGAGCGGGTGGAAGTCCATCACTGCGTTGCTCAGCGGCATCGGCACCTGATCCTGCGCCTGAAAGGTGACGGCGGCGGCGAGTTCCTTCTGGTCGGTGACCGGGGGAAGCTCGAGCGTCCGCAGCACGGTGCGCTGGTTGGCCACGCCGATCCGAACGCGCTTGCTCAGGCCGCTCGTGGAGAACAGCTCGCGGAGCACGTCGCTGAGCACTGTCTCGTCCATCACTTCGCCGTCGCGGACCGCGTCGCCGGGGAGCGGCAGCGCGGCCGCCTGCTCGGGCACGATCGAGCCGTTGACGCTTGCCCTGACCGCCGCGACGAATCCTGGCTGAATGTCCAGCCCGACGACGTCGGCGCCGGCTTGGCGGCCGAGCTTGAGTGGAAGTTTCATGTTGAGTGAGGGGATTTGCATGTGGCGTTTGGCCGCTTCGGTCAGTGGACGGGTCGGCCGCACATGGGGTATCGGCGGCAAGTCAGTAGCGCTTTAGTGAAGGAAGTGAGTGACGTAGACATCGACGAGCTGTGGCCCTACGAATACGGCCACCAACGCCCCCAGCGCGAGGAACGGGCCGAACGGGATCTTCGTCTTGCGACCCTCCTGCGCGCCCTTGCGTGCGATCACGACCGCGCCGAGCAGAACACCTGTAAGCAGGGCGATCAGGAGCGCCGGAGCCACGGCCGCGCCGAGGAACAAACCGATCATCCCTGCGAGCTTGACGTCTCCCATCCCCATGCCGCCGGGGTAGGCGAGGGCGGCAATCAGCAGGAAGCCTCCGGCCGCCAGGCCTGCGATCAGCCGTCCGGGCTCACCGCCGGGGTCCAGGCCGAGGCCAATGAGGATCGCCAGCACAGCGCCGAGCGCAGTGATCTGGTTGGGGATCACGCGATACTCGAGATCGATCAAAGCGGCAGGCACGATCAGCAGGATCAGCACGACGCTCAGCGCGATGCCTGCAGCGGTGTCGTCTACCAGCACCGCGCCAACGCAGAGGGCCGCCGTGAGTGCCTCCACGAGCGGATAGCGAGCCGAAATTGAACCGCCACAACTGCGACAGTGACCACGCAGCAGCAGCCAGGAGAGAATCGGGACGTTGTCATACGGCTTCACGGGCGTGCCACAGCCGGGACAGTGAGACGCCGGGGTGATCAGCGACTCATGGCGGGGCAGCCTATATGCGACGACGTTAAGGAACGAGCCGACGATCGCGCCGAGAACCCCTGCGAACGTTGCGGCCTCCATACCCGCTGATCGACAGCTTGCGCGCGGCACTTGAGTCGCTGCGCCGCCCGTGGCGTCGGGCCGGGCTCATTCATGCCAGCGAAACACACACCCAAGAGCCGGCGGTGCACACTCGATTGACTGATACACCGAGAACGCGGAGAGGCGGCCCATGGGCCGCCTCTTGCGTCGATACTCGATGCCGATCGAGGCATTGCGCCTCGACAGTGAGAACTACCAGGTGCCGCTACCGGAACCCGAGCATCCGCTTTTAGGGCTCGAGCAGGTGCGTTCAATTTCTCCGTTTGCTTTCCTGATGATCGTGAATTTGTCTTTGGTGTTGTTTGCTTCGGCCGTCACTTCGTATCCGGTGGCCGTGGCGTTTTTGACTTCCAGGAAGCAGGCGTTGCCCGTCGGGGGGCAGCTGGCCAGACCCGTTTCATATTTTTTCAATTCTTCGGTCGTCATGCCGGTGTATTCCCCACCGTGGTCGGTCGCGTAGGTCTCGGCCGTGGTCTGAGCGGTGCGCGCGACCTCCTTGGCGGAAGCGTCATACGCCTTGCTCTTCTGGTTCAGGAACGACGGAATGGCGATCGCGGCCAGAATGCCGATGATCAGGATAACCACCAGGAGCTCGATAAGGGTAAAACCACCCTCATCCTTCGAGCGCTGGCGCAGTCGATACAACATGTGATCCTCCTAGGATCCGGTTACAGGGCGCCAGCCCTCGGTAATCGCCTCAAGCGGCGATGCGTCCCCCTCTCGAGAGCCGCCGGCTTTGCTACGCATCTTCACTAGATACTCTGCCTTGGCACCTCGGTACTGGCTTATCTGCCGCTGCATCGACCCTTGGCGAGATGATCTTTATAGGTGCACGAACGTTTGGACGGATGAGCACCGCAAGAGGTATGACCCCGACGCACTCGGCGGTTTCACCGATCCAGAAGCCCGGGAGCGTCAGGCGGCCGGCGCGGCCGGCTCGGAGCCCACAGCGGCATCTGCGACGGACTCCTCCTGGGTCGGCCATCGCGACTGAGCGTTGACGTCCGCGAGGCGCACGCCACCGCCGTCGCACCACGGGCACGCGATCTTGCTCGGCGTCCCGCCCAGGTTGGAGATCACCTGACCGGTCCCGCGGCAGGGCATACACTCCCGCGGCTCATGAGAAGCCTGTGCCTGATCCTCGTTGTCGCTGTCTTCGCCGGCCACGAGCCGATGAGACTAGCGTTCCCGGCATGAGAAGACCCGGGCTGCTCGCGCAGTGGGCAGTTGTGGCGGCGATCACAGCCGGCGCTGCGGTGCTGCGATTGCTGTACATCAACCGTGTTCCGCCTGACCCGTTCTACGACGCGGCCGTGCGCAGCATGGCGATCTCATGGCACAATTTCTTCTTCGGCGCGTTCGAGCCGGGGGAAGTGTCTCGATCGACAAGCCGCCGGTCGATCTGTGGCTTCAGGTCGCCAGCGTGAAGCTGCTCGGCTTCAGCGCCACGACGCTGAAGCTGCCCGAGGCGCTCGCCGAGATAGCAGCGGTGCCGCTGTTGTTCGAGGCGGTACGGCGGATGTGGAGTCCGACAGCCGGCATCGCAGCGGCCGCCGCGATCGCGGTGTTGCCCGTGACCGTGATCACCGCACGCAGCGACACGATGGACGGGGTGATGATGATGCTGCTCGTGCTCGCGCTGCTGCTCGTGGTGCGCGCTGTCGAGACCGGGCGCACGGCGTGGCTCTTGGCGGGTGCGGCCGTGCTCGGCGTGGCCTTCGACGTTAAGCTGCTCGAGTCGATCGTGGCGCTGCCCGGGATCGCGCTGCTCGCGTATCTCGGCCTCACCGGCTCGCGCACGAGCCGTGTGCTGCGAGTCGGCGTCGCCGCGCTCGTGTACGTGGCAGTGGCGCTGTCATGGCTGACCGCCACGCTCGTGTTCCCAGCCCACGACCGGCCGTACGCGATCGGCTCGACCCACGGCAGCGCGTGGAATGCGGCGTTCGTGTTCAACGGGACCGATCGCCTGGGCTCCAAATCCCCAGAACCGACGTCTACGAGCTACAAACCCGGTCACAAATACCCGGTCGCCACACAATCCGAGCGCGACCATATCCCGATCGTGCCGCCGTCTCCCACACGTCTACTGGCGCGTATCGGTCCTCTGTCGGGAGAGCGTCTCGGCATCGAGGTGTTGATCGCCCTGCTGCTCGGGATACCGGCGCTGATCGGCGGGCTTCGGGCCACCGACCGGAGGGAGAAGCCCGGCGCGCCCGGAGAGGACGAGCCGAGCGCTGGCGAGCGGACCACGGAGAGCTCCAGCCCCAGGGAGCCGGACGCGGGCGAACCGGCAGCCGGAATCTCGGACACCGAGGCGCGTCGGCGCATGCGTCGTGCCGCGGCGGGCGGGCTGGGCCTGTGGATGCTCACGGGAATCGTGCTGTTCAGCCACATGGTCCGCCTGCACCCGCGCTACGTCGAAGGCTTCACGCCGGCGGTTGCCGCGACACTGGGGATCGGTGTCGCGTGGGCCGCTTCGAGCCGCGGGCGCCTGCGCCTGGCGTTCCTCGTGGGAACGCTCGTGATCCTCGTGTACTACGCCGAGCGGCTGCTGTACGGACGACCAGTCGCGTGGTGGATGACACTCGCCGGAGCGCTCGGCGCGATCGCGTTGGCGTTGCTCGCCCGTCTGCCCGGCATCACCGCGAGGCTACGCGCATTGCTGGCACCCGCGGCGGTGATGGCGAGCACGTTGGTTGCAGTGCTCGCGGTCCCGCTCGGCACCGACGTGACCGCGATCGCCAACCGCGTCGGCGACGCAGGCTACGTCGGTGCTCTGCCCGGCGAAGAGCAGCGCCTGCTGAGTGCCTACCTGCGAGCCCACCAGGGAGGCGCGCGTTACGAGGTCGCGGCGCAGTCGGCGACCTCGATCGGCTCGCTGATCGTGCAAGACGGGCGGCCGATCCTGGTGCTCACGACCTACAACGGTCGCGTCTTTACGTCGGTGGCAGCACTGAAGCGGCTAATCGCGCAGGACAAGGTGCGCTACGCGTTCCTGAACACGTTCTGCACCCGTCACGCACAGTCCGTGAATCCCGCGTGCTCGGAACCGGCGCTGTGGGTGCGCGCGCACGGAACCGACGTCTCCCGCGCGGCCGGCCTGCAAAACGGCGGGGTCCTGTGGCTGCTGCCGGGAGCCAAGAGCCGATGAGCGCTGGGTCCAATTCGGAGCGTCTTCAGACACTCGCCGACGGCGCCCGCGCGGCAGGCCGGCTGGCACTCGACACAGAGTTCATGGGCGAGGGTCGATACCGCACATTGCTGTGCCTCGTCCAGCTCGCGATCCCCGACGCGATCGACGGCTCGGGCGAGCGCATCGCGATCGTCGACCCGCTGGAGGAGAACCTCGACGGCGCGCCACTGGCGGAAGCGCTCGCCGACCCTGAGATCCAGATCGTGGTCCACGCCGGCCGCCAGGACGTCGCGCTGATGCGCAGGGGCTTTCAGACGGAGGTCACCAACGTGTTCGACACGCAGGTGGCTGCCGGGTTCGCCGGTCTGGGAGCCCAGTCCTCATATGACTCGTTGCTGACGGCAGTCCTCGGCCTGCGGGTGGCCAAGACCGCGAGCTTCACGCGCTGGGATGCCCGTCCGCTCTCGCACGAGCAGATGGCCTACGCGCGCGAGGACGTCGTTCACCTGCTCGAGCTGTCCGCCGAGCTGGAGCAGCGCCTGTCCGAGCTCGGTCGACTCGAGTGGGCGCGCGAGGAGTGCCAGCCGCTGGCACTCTCAAGCGACGAGCGAGACCCGGAGGCGATCTTCACGCGGCTGCCGCGCGTAGGCACCCTGAGCGCCTCGGCGGGGCCGATCGCGCGCGAGCTCGTGGAGTGGCGCGAGCGCACCGCCGCCCGCCACGACCGCCCCGTGCAGAGCGTGCTGGGCGACGCGACGCTGGTCGAGATCGCCAAGCGCAGGCCGTCCTCGCGCGGTGAGCTCGAGCGGATCCGCGGTGTGGGCGCCGGCGGCGGGCGGCGCTCGGAGGATCTGCTGGATGCGGTCAGGCGCGGTCGCGAGCGACCCCCGGAGCGCCCCCCGCAGGCGCTGCGCCCACCCGCGCCGAGACCCGACGACGCCCCACTCGTCGCGCTCGGCGAGGCGTTGCTGCGCGCCCGAGCACGCGACGCCGGTCTCGCCTACGAGCTGCTAGCCGCACGCGCCGATCTAAACGCGATCGTCGCCGCCGTCAGGGCAAACGAGCCCGAGGCCAAAGTACGCACACTGCGAGGCTGGCGACGCGAACTAGCCGGAGCAGAGCTACTAGCACTGCTAGATGGAGAAGTCTCCCTGTCAGTGAATCAGACCGACAAGGGCAGGCGAGTGAAAATCGACCCGCGCTGATAAGCGCTGTTGCCGATCACAAGGCGAGGGTATGCCACCACCATCGCCCAGCAAAAGCGAAGGAGTTCGAGCTCACGCCGAAAGGCGTGAGATTGAACCTCCGCAGCGCCTATTCGATGTGGTTATAAACTTCGAACAGCGGCAGGTACATCGAGATCACGATGAAGCCGACGATTCCACCGATCACGACGATCATGATCGGCTCGAGGATCGAGGTCAGCGCCTTGACCGAGGCCTCGACCTGTTCCTCGTAGAACTCGGCGACCCGATCGAGCATCGCGTCCAGTGCGCCGGTTTCCTCACCGACGCCGACCATATGCGTGACCATCGCCGGGAAGATCGGGGCCTGTGCCAGCGGCGCAGCGATCGTGCCGCCGCGCTTGACGGAGGCGATCACGCCGTCCATCGATTCTTCGATGGCCACGTTGCCGCCCGTTCTGCCGGTGATCTCAAGCGCCTGCAGCAGCGGCACACCGGCGGCTGTGAGCGACGCGAGCGTACGCGACCAGCGCGCCACGGCAACCTGCTGCACAATCGTGCCGATCTTCATCGGTACGCGCAGACGGAAGTGGTCCCACTGCTTGCGCCCCCAGGTCGTTTTCTTCCACTTGATGAACGTGAACAGAACGGCCGCGGTACCACCGAACAGGGCCCACCAGTAGCCGGTGACAATTTCCGAAAGCAACACCGACACCTGCGTCATCGCCGGTAGCGAGCCTCCGAATTCCTTGAACACGCTCTCGAACACCGGCACGAGGAATGCGACGAGCGCCATCATCACGCCAACCGCGAAGAACACGACGAGCGTCGGGTAGACCATCGCGGATTTGATCTGGCGGCGCAGCGCTGCGTCCTTTTGCAGCTGATCAGCGACGCGCACGAGCGCGTCCTCGAGCACGCCTCCCATCTCCCCCGCCTGCGTCATCGCCACGAACAGCGGGTTGAACACCTTCGGGTGGCGCGCCATCGAATCGCTCAGCGACAGGCCGGCCTCGACGTCCTTGCGCACGGCGACGATCGTTTCCTTCAAGAACTTGCTCTCGGTCTGCTCCTCGAGCACGTACAGGGAGCGCAGGATGCTCATCCCGGAGGAGATCATCGTCGACAGCTGGCGCGAGAAGATCGCCAGGTCGTTGGCCTTCACCGTCTTCATGAACGCGAATTCGATCTCGCGTGAGGAGTGCTTGTCGGCGATGTCCAGGACGATCAGGCCGCGCTGCTTGAGCTGATCGGAGACCGCCTGCTTGGAGTCCGCCTCGACCTCGCCGCGCGCCTTGGCGCCGGTCAGGTCGATTGCCTTGAAGACGAAGGTGCTCATCTGCTGGTGCCTACGCCGCCGCCAGCGAAGTCGCACCCAGCAGACGCCTGAGCTCTTCCGGAGTGGTCGAGCGCGCTTCGGCGAGCTTCTGGGTGATCTTGCCCTGACGCACGAGGCCCGCGAGCGAGGTGTCCATCGTCTGCATGCCCGCGGCCGAGCTGGTCTGCAGCACCGAGTAGATCTGGTGGGTCTTGCCCTCGCGGATCAGGTTGCGGATCGCTGGATTGGGCACGAGCACCTCACACGCAACCACGCGGCCGGAGCCGTCGGCGTTGGGAATCAGCTGCTGGGTCATGATCCCCTCGAGTGCGACCGACAGCTGCACGCGAACTTGCCCCTGCTGGTGGGCGGGGAACACATCGATGATGCGGTCGATCGTCTGCGCGGTGTCCTGGGTGTGCAGCGTGGCGAACACCAGGTGACCGGTCTCAGCCGCGGTCAGCGCGGTCGAGATCGTCTCCAGGTCGCGCATCTCTCCGACGAGGATCACGTCGGGGTCCTGGCGCAGCGCGGCGGTCAGGGCCATCGAGAAGCTCTGTGCATCGGAGCCGAGCTCGCGCTGGTTGACGATGCACTTCTTGTGCCCGTGCAGGAACTCGATCGGGTCCTCGATCGTCATGATGTGCTCCTCGCGGGAACCGTTGATCTCGTCGATCATCGCCGCCAGGGACGTGGACTTGCCGGAGCCGGTGGGGCCGGTCACGAGCACGAAGCCTCGCGGGCGTCGGGTGAACTCGTGCACCGCAGGAGGCAGTCCGAGCTCATCGATCGAGGTCAGCCCGTGCGGGATCAGACGGAAGGCGGCGCCGATCGCGCCACGTTGGTAGTAGGCGTTGACACGGAAGCGTGCGTGGCCCGGAATCGAGTAAGCGAAGTCGAGCTGCCAGTTCGTCTCTAGGCGCTGGCGCTGGTCGCCGGTGAGGATCGAGTAGACGATCTCCCGGGTGTCCGTCGGAGACAGCTTCGGGTATTCCTCCAACGGCGTCAGTTTTCCACGAACGCGGACGGTGGGATGCGCTCCGGAACTGAGGTGCAGATCGGATGCCTTGCGGTTTACGACCTCCATCAGGAGGTCAGCGAAATCGATGTCCATGGGATGCCTATCGGCCGCTCGCGCCTCGCTCTGTAGCGGCGAAGGTCCGCTGGACGGATATTGCGCTCTCAGCCGGTGCCGATTACACGTGCGATCTCGGCCATCGAGGTACGTCCTTGCTTGACCTTTTGCAGGCCGTCGTCGCGCAGGCGAGTCATCCCCTGCGTGACCGCCAGGTCTCGCATCGCCTCCGACGGGCTGCGTTCGAGCGTCATCGCCTGGATCTCCGGCGTCATCTTCATCACCTCGTACAGGCCGACCCGTCCGCGGTAGCCGCTGCCGCCGCAGCGGCGGCAGCCAACCGGCTCGTAGGCCTCCAGTTCGACACGCGCCTTGTAGCCGTTCTCGCGCAGCACCTTCGCGGGGATGATCGTGCGTCGCTTGCAGTTCGGGCACAGCATCCTGGCCAGCCGCTGAGCGACCACGCACTCGAGCGCCGAGGCGACCAGGAATGGCTCGATCCCCATCTCGATCAGCCTGGTGATCGCCGACGGCGCGTCGTTTGTGTGCAGCGTGGAGAGCACCAGGTGCCCCGTCAGGGCTGACTCGACCGCGATCTGAGCAGTCTCGCGGTCGCGGATCTCCCCGACCATGATGATGTCGGGGTCGGCACGCACCATCGAACGCAGGCCCGCGGCGAACGTCAGTCCGACCTTGCTGGAGACCTGCACCTGCGTCAGGCCGACCATTTCGTACTCGACGGGATCCTCGACCGTGATGATGTTCTTCTCGGGTGTATTCAGCAGCTGCAGCGCCGCGTACAGCGTCGTCGACTTTCCTGAACCGGTGGGTCCGGTGACGAGGACAGCGCCGTGTGTCTCTTTGCATGAGTGCTCGAAGCGTTCGCGCTCCGGATCGGCCATGCCCAGCTTGTCGAGCGCGACGACCACCGCGGCCTTGTCGAGCACGCGCATCACGACGCCCTCGCCGTGGACGCTGGGCAGCGTCACGACGCGCAGGTCGACGTGCCGGCCGTCGATCACCAGCCCGACACGACCGTCCTGAGGCAGGCGCTTCTCGGCGATGTTCAGCTCGGCCATGATCTTGATCCGCGAGACGACGCCCGGGGCCATCCGCCGCGGGACGGACGTGACGTCAGCCAGCACGCCGTCGACCCTGAAGCGGACCCGTAGCTCGCGCCCGTCCGGAGCCATGTGGATATCGGAGGCGCCGCGCTCGACGGCCTGGGCGACGATTTGGTTGACGAGCTTGATGACCGGCGCGTCTTCGGAGGTCTCGTGCAGCGCGACGACCTCGGCGCCGTCCTCGTCGGACTCCTCGTGCACCTCGGTGGCCTCGCCGACCACGTCTTCGAGGTGATCCAGGCGTGAGATCAATGCGGTGATGTCATCCGGCGGAGCGACCGCGACGCGGATCTCGTACCCGGTCATGATCGCGATGTCATCGACCGCCAGCACGTTCGAGGGATCGGCCATCGCCACCAGCAGCGTGCGCTTGTCCGCGAACGCGACCGGCACTGTCTGGTAGCGCTTGGCGACCGCCGTGCTGACTAGGTTGGCGGCCGACATGTCGACCGAGAAGATGCCCAGGTCGAGATGGTCCAAGCCGTAGCGCTCGGCGAGCGCGCGCGCGAGCGCGTCCGGCGTGAGCGCGCCGTTGTCGAGCAGCACGCGCTCGGGGGTGGTGCCCGCGATGCGCGAGCTCTCGAGCGCTTCGTCGACCTGGCTACGAGAGCTGAGCCCCATCTCGACGATCACATCCGTCAGGAACTGCTGCGAGGAGCCGCGGCGGGTCGCTCTGGTCAGGCCGGAGGGGTCACTTGTCTGCGCCAGCGCGGAGCTCTCGGCGGGCTCCTGGGTGGGCGGCGCCGTGCCCGCCTGCGCGTCCACCTCGATGTACGGATCGCCGCCGACGATCGTCTCGAACTCGACGTCTGCCCCGGGTAGCTGGTCGACGTCGATTTCAGCGCTCGGTATCCCCCCGGGGTCGAACTCGACACGCGGTTCTCCGGGAGCGAGCGCATCCTCGCCCAGCTCGCCCATCGTGCCCCGATCGACTGACGTCAGTCGATCGCCGGCGTCGGCCGCTCCGTCGATCTCGAAGATCGCCTGCAGGTCGGTGTCGGCGCGCTGGGGATCGCTCATCGCGTGAGCTCCCTACACGGGTGTCCCGCGACACTACGGTCACTGCTCGCGCGCGGCAGCGCGCATGACCTCGAGCGGCACCGTCCGGCCAGTCCACAGTTCGAGGCTGAGCGCCCCTTGAGCGACGAGGATGTCGAGCCCGTCGACGGTGCGCGCGCCATGCGCTCGCGCGGCCGCGAGCAGCTGTGTGGATCCGGAGCGATAGACCAAGTCGACGACATACGAGTACTCACCGACTTGATCGAACGTCAATCCGAGTTGGTTGAGCGCCTCATCCTCAGTAGCCGAGCGTTCTACGTCTGGACCCTGCAAACCCACAGAAGTGCAGTTGATCAGCAGCTCGGCGGCCGTCGGCTGACGCACCGCCCGGGCCCCGAGTTCGCGTGCCAGCGCCTCGGCACGCTCGGGAGTCCGGTTCCAAACCGACACCTCAGCCGCGCCAGCCTCGCGCAGCGCCCAGACCGCCGCTCGCGCGCTGCCGCCCGCGCCGAGCACGAGCGCACGCCGTCCCCTCGGCGGCTCGCCGAGCGCGGCGATCAGGCCCGGAGCATCCGTGTTCTCGGCTGCGATCGTCCCGTCAGCGGAGAACGTCAACGTGTTCGCCGCGCCGATCTCACGCGCAGCGTTGCTCGTGACGTCAGCGAGCGCGAGCGCCGCGTGCTTGTGGGGAATCGTCACGTTGGCCCCGAGGAACCCGGACTGTCCGAGAGCGCGGACCGTCTCGTCGAACAGCGCCGGCGGGACCGGCAGTCGCTGGTAGTGCCAGTCCTTCATCCCCAGCGCGGCCAGAGCGGCGTTGTGGATCGCCGGCGAGCGGCTGTGCGCGACCGGCCAGCCAAGGACGCCCAGGCGCACCATCACTTGCCTGCCTGCGCCCCAGAGGGTGTGCCCGTCAGGGTACGCTTGCAGCTCGGCGGGTGCCCGCCGTTCATTTCGACCGCCGCCTTGTATGCCGCGCTGTGGACTTCGAATTCGGCGAGTGTGTTCGAGAACACCTGCTCGCCGCAACCGTCCGCGCCGGCGACGTAGTACAAGTAGGAGACGTGGGCGGGATGGGCGGCCGCGTGGATCGACGCCAGGCCGGGGTTCGAGATCGGCGTCGGCGGCAGGCCGGTGTGGGTGCGCGTGTTGTACGGCGAGTCGATGTGCAGTTGCGCTTCCGAGAGTTCGTGCGTGTACGTCGGGATGCCCTTGGCGAGCTCGACTGCGTAGTAGATCGTCGCGTCGATCCCCAGCGGCATGCCTTCGCGCAGGCGGTTGTAGATCACCGCGGCGATCTTCGAACGATCGCCCGACACCTGCGCCTCGCGCTCGACCATCGAGGCGACGATCAACAGCTCGTAAGGCGTGATGTGCAGCGAGCCGGCGCGCGCGAACTCCTGAGCACCGAAGTTTTCGCGGAACGCGATCAGCTGCTCCTGCACGAGCCGACCGACCGATGCGCCGCTATCCATGTCATAGGTCGCAGGGAACAGGAAGCCTTCGAGGTTCTGCGTCCCGCGGGGGGCGCCGTAGTGAGCCGGATTCAACAGCGGCGAGTGCCGTGAAGCGGCCCGGTAGCTGCCCGTAAGCCCGGCCGCGGATGCGATCTGCGCGATCTGCGTGCGGGTCTTCCCCTCCGGGATCACGACCTTCACGACGGTCGGCGCCGCGACCTTCGCAGTGGGTTTCGAGCGCAGCGAGTGAAACAGCAGCAGCAACGCTGCTGCGACCGCCGCGAGCGCGAACAGCGCGGCCAGCCGGGCCAGCCAAGAGCGCGAGCGCCGTTTGGGCGGGGCAGGCGGGATCGGGCGCTCCGGCGCCCGATCCCTAGTCGGTGGTGGCGGCGCAGGCAGCGGCGGGACGACCAGGGGGAGCGGTGTTTGCTCACTCGACATCGACGGCTCCTCGGACCCGGAGTCGGTCGCCGGCGAGGGCTCCTCGGACCCGGAGTCGGTCGGCGACGAGGGCTCGCCCAGTGTCGCCGGCCGCGCGGCGTACGGCGCGGCGGGGGCGTGCGGCTGCGGCTCGGAAGGCGGCATCTGTTCCGCCCGGTACTCAGACGATGAGGTCTCGGTGCTGGGAGCCTCGGCTGGGACGGGGTCGGGTGCCACGTATCGGACCGGCGGCGGATCCTCTGAGATCGGGTCGGGCGGCTCGTGGAATGCCGAGGGCGGCTCGTGGAATGCCGGGGGCTCGTGGAACGCCGGCGGCAGCTCGAGCGGATGCTCCGACGTCGCATCGACGGCGGGGTCCTCGGACGCGTTCGTCACCTCGTCGATCGCGGGCGGTTCAGCGTCGGGCTCGCGCTCGTCGCCAAGCCCCCCGAGCGACACGGCCGCCGGCTGCTCGGCGACCGGATCGCCTGCACGCTGCGCACGCTGGCGGGCGCGCTGCTGGCGATCGCGCTCGCGTTCCTCCGCGCTGCGCTCGCGCCCTGGCCGTGATCGATCGCCGCGAGACAAGGGCTCAGAACCCTAACGCGATCTGGATGCCAGCCAGCTCTCCAGCAAGTGCGCGGCCGCGCGTGAGTCCTCCGCTGTCCTGGATCGGCCGCCAGCACCCTCCATCCGCTGGGCGATACGCGTTGTGAAGCGCTCGTCGTGCATCTCGACCGGTACGTCCCCGCCGAGGCGCAGCGCGAGCTCCTCGGCGAACGCGCGTGTCTCTCGCGTCTGGGCGGTGTCGCCACCGTCGAGCGACAGTGGCAGCCCAACGACGACGCGCTCGACCTCGCGCTCGCGCACCAGCTCACGCAGTCGCGCGAACCCGCGCTTGGTAGCCGGTCGCTGGACGACCTCGATCGGGCTGACGATCGTTCCCGTGGGATCGCTGAGCGCGCAGCCGCAGCGCGCGCTTCCGTAGTCGAGCGCGAGCACTCGCATCGCCGACTCAGGCCGCGGGCGCGCGGAGCTCCGAGGACCGGCGATCGGCTCGTGGGCGCGTGCCCATCAGCCGGCCAGCGCCGCCTCGATTGCAGCTTTCCCCACGGCGAGCGCCTCGTCGAGCCGCTCGGGGTCGCGCCCCCCCGCCTGTGCCAGCGTGTCGCGACCTCCCCCACCGCCGCCCACGACCTCCGCCGCGGTCTTGACGATCACCCCCGCCTTGACGCCGCGCTCGACGAGCTCCGGCGCCACGCTTGCCACCAGATGCACGCGTCCGTCGGCCACCGCGCCAAGCAGTAGCGCCGCGCCCTGCAGGCGTCCCTTCAGCCGATCGACGATCTCGAGTAGCGCCTTCGCGTCGGGCACCTCCACCTTGCTCGCCAGCACAGCCGTGCCGCCGGCTTCCTGCGCCTGAGCAGCGAGCGCATCGAGGTCCACCTGTGCCGCCTCGCCGCCCGCCGCGCCGCCGTCCTTCAACTGCTTCTCCAGGCTTTTGCGCTCATGCACGAGCGTCTCCACCAGCCCCGGCGCATCCTCCGGCCGGGCGCGCAGCTTCGCGGCGATCTCGCCTAGCAGCCGGTCGTGCCCGCGCAGCAGATCGACCGCGACCGGACCCGTCACCGCCTCGATGCGTCGGACGTTGGCTGAGCTGGAGGTCTCGTGCAGAATGCGGAACGCGCCGATCTCGGCCGTTGAGCGGACGTGCGTGCCGCCACACAGCTCGCGCGAGTACTGATTCTCCCCCCCGCCTCCCCCCTCCCCAACCTCGACCATCCGCACCACGTCACCGTACTTCTCGCCGAACAGCGCCATCGCGCCGAGGCTCTTGGCCTCATCGAGCGTGGTGGTGATCGCGCGCACCCGATCGTTGCGGGCGATCCACGCGTTGACCCGGTCCTCGACGTCGCCCAGCTCATCCGCGCTCAACGCCTGCCCGTGACTGAAGTCGAAGCGCAGCTTGTCGGGGCCGACGTATGAGCCGGCCTGGCGCACGTGGCTGCCAACCCGCTCGCGCAGCGCCGCCTGCAGCAGGTGCGTGGCCGTGTGGTTGCACTCCGTCTTGTGCCTCGCGAGGTGGTCTACCCGCGCGAGCACCTGCTCGCCGACGTCGAGTGTTCCCGCCTCCACGATCACCTCGGCAATCCGGTCCTCGCCGACCGTCAGGACGTCCTCGACGCGGGCGCGGCAGTCACCGTGCTCACACTCGATCGTCCCCACATCGGAGATCTGCCCGCCGCCCGCCGCGTAGAACGGCGACTCTGCCAGCTTGACCAGCAGGCGCGGCGGAGCGCTCCCTCCCCCGCCATTGCCCGTGCTGTCCTGCTCGAGCGGACGGATCGCGACCACGGTCGTCGCCTGCACCTCGGTCTCATAGCCCGTGAAGCGGGTCGGCACTCCATCGTCCAGTGAGCCGACCGCGTCGATCCCGCCGGCAACCGCGCCCACCCGGCCGGCACCGCCTCGTCCGCGGGCGCGCTGCTGCTGCATCAGCTCCTCGAACTCGCCCTCGATCCCCAGGCCCTGCTCGGCGAGCAGCTCGCTGGTCATCTCATACGGGAAGCCGTGCGTGTCGTGCAGCAGGAACACGTCGGCGGCAGAGACCGTCGAGCGCCCGGCCGCGCGCGCCTGCTCGATGCGCTCGTCGAGCATCTCCATGCCCTGGGTGAGCGTGCGGCCGAAGCCGTCCTCCTCGGCGGACAGCCACATGTCGGTCGCGTCCGCCTGCTCGCGCAGCTCCGGATAGGCGCCCCCCATGATCTCGCGCACGCGCTCGGAGTAGCGCGTAAGAAAGCCCGGCGCGAGCTGCAGCGCGCGGCCCTGCTGGATCGCGCGACGCATCACGCGGCGCAGCACGTAGCCGCGATCCTCGTTCGAGGGCACGACGCCGTCGGCCGTCAGGAACGTCATCGCGCGCGCGTGGTCGGCGAGGATCCGCAGCGCCCGGTCGTCGTCGAAGCTCGAGCCGTAACTGCGGCCGGAGAGCTCCTCGCCGAGCTCGAGCAGCGGCTGGAACTGGTCGGTCTCGAACACCGACTGCTTGCCCTGGAGGATTGCCGCCAGCCGGTTCAGGCCAAGGCCGGTGTCGATGTTCTTCGCCGGCAGGGGCTTCAGCACCGACCCCGGCTCGTCCGGCGCGGGCTCCTGGTCGTACTGCATGAACACCAGGTTCCAGTACTCCAGGAAGCGCTCGTTCTCGCCGCCCGGGAGATCCTCGGGCGAGCCGTGCTCGAGGCCGCGGTCGAGGTACAGCTCCGAGCACGGACCGCACGGGCCCGTCGGGCCGGCCTGCCAGAAGTTCTCCGAGCGCGGACAACGCACGATCCGCTCGGCCGGCACGCCAAGCGCGCTCCACAGCTCGATAGCCTCCTCATCTGGGCCGAGGCCGAGGCCATCGTCGCCTTCGAACACCGTCACCCAGATGTCTCGCGCGTCGAAGCCGAACACTTCGCGAGACAGCTCCCAGGAGAACGCGATCGCATCGCCCTTGAAGTAGTCCCCGAACGAGAAGTTGCCGAGCATCTCGAAGAACGTCAGGTGCCTGGCCGTGTTGCCGACGTTGTCGATGTCGACCGTGCGAAAGACCTTCTGGCAGCTCGTCAGGCGCGACGCCGGCGGCATTTCCTGGCCCAGGAAGTACGGCTTCAGCGGATGCATCCCCGCGACCGTCAGCAGCGCCGAGGCGTCGTGCGCGGAGGGAACAAGCGACGCCGACGCAACGCGCGTGTGCCCGCGCTCCTCAAAGAAGCTCAGGTAGCGCTCACGGATCTCATCAGACGTCATCGACCGCTGATCTTAGGGGTACGCGCACGGCTGACAGGGCCGAGGGTCGAGCAGGGCAAGGACGCAGTGAGCGAAGTGTGCTTCGCACACGAGCGATCGAGGACGCAGCCATGCGAAGGCCCTCGGCCCTGTCAGGTGATGGTGCCGTGACCGACTACTAGATCCCCGGCATACAGGCACGCCATCTGCCCGGGGGCGGTGCGCTCGGCCGGCTCGTCGAGCTCGATCGCCACGCGCGGGTGCTCACCGGCGGGCAGGTCGCCGGACAAGCGGCAGGGGAACCGGCGGCCGTGTGCGCGGACGCGCACGCCATCCACGCAGCGCCCGTCGCGGTGGAGCGTCGCGTCGCGGACGCCCACACCGCGCTCCAGCAGGGCGGGTCGCGGGCCAACGGTGACGGTGTTCGTGTCGACGTCTGTCGCGAGCACGTACATCGGCTCGGGTGCCGAGATGCCGAGGCCGTGACGCTGTCCGACCGTGTAGGAGTGCGCGCCGGCGTGCTCGCCGAGCACGGCGCCCTGGCGGTCAACGATCGCGCCCGAGCGCTTGCCGAGCGCTCCGTGGCGCTCGAGGAACGCGCCGTGAGCAGTCCCCGCGAGGAAGCACAGGTCCTGGGAGTCGCGCTTTGCGGCGACCGTCAGGCCGGCGCGCTGCGCGACCTCGCGCACCTGCGGCTTGTGCATCTCGCCGAGCGGGAAGCGCAGGCGCGCCAGCGATCCCGGCGCGAGCGCCGACAGCACGTAGCTCTGGTCCTTGCCCACGTCCGCTGCCGTTCGCAACAGCGGGGCCGGCGGGCCGCCCGGGGGGCCCGCCGAGGCCGGCCGCTCGCCCGGGGGGGCCAGCGGAGCCGGCGGCTCGCCCGGGGGGGCCGGCGGGCCGTCGACGACACGCGCGTAGTGACCGGTCGCGAGCGTCGGAGCGCCGAGGCGGTCGGCCAGCTCGAGCATCGCGTCGAGCCGGACGTTGCCGTTGCAGCGCACGCAGGGGTTCGGTGTCAGGCCGGCCGCGTGATCGGCCAGCCAACCGTCGACGACGCCCGCGCGGAACTCCGCGCGCAGGTCGATCGACAGGTGGGGCATGTCCAGGTCGTGCGCCAGCTCGCGCGCGCCGCGGACCGCCTGCGCCGAGCAGCAGCTGAGATCGCCGTCGTTCTCTGGGGCCGACCACAGCTCGAGCGTCACACCGACCACGTCGTGCCCGGCCTGCGTGAGCAGCAGCGCGGCCACCGCGCTGTCGACCCCGCCACTCATCGCCACCAGCGTGCGGCCCTCGTTCAGGGCGAGCGCGGCGCGCTCGCGCGCGGCTGCGCCGAGGGCACGGTGCAGCGCATCCGCCGCCAGCTCCGCGGCGTGCAGCTTCACAGCGCTCAGCCCGCCGAGCTCCTCGGCGATCCGCGGCGGTCCGATCCGCGCGGCGTCCAGCAGCGGCGCCCCCCGCAGCAGGCTTACCGCGGCGCTGCCCGCGGCGATCGCCGCGCCACAGCCGCTCGCGTCGAAGCCCGCGTCCGCGATCCGCCCGTCAGGGTCTTCGCGATCGAGCGCGAGCGAGATGCGCACGAGATCGCCGCACGCTGCCCCGCCGGCGGCGCCGGTGAACGCGTCGGGCGGAGTGTGGCGACGTCCGATCGGACGTTCCAGATGGCTCGTCAGGTGCTCGCCGGCGATGCTCATCCGAGCGAGTGTAGGGCCCGGCGAGCAGCCGGTGGACGACAGGCCGACGCTAGCGAGCTTCGGCGATCGCCTGCGAGATCGAGTACGTGTCCTGCAGTCCCGTCAGCGTCGTCGTCTGCCCGTGCTTGTTGACGATCAGGATCGTCGGCGTGCCGTATACCTGCACGCCCCGTGTGATCGATCCAAAGGATGCGACCTGGCCCGCCGGGGCCTCCTGCACTGAGATCCTCTTGCCACGCTTCGACAGCGGCTTCAGCGCGCGCTGTACCGCGACGTCATCCGCGCCGTGGTGGTTCCAGAACAGGATCACGACGATGTCGCCCTTGGCCAGCGCAGCTTCGACCGTCCGCTGGCGCGCGGGGATCGCGGCGGCGCCGGTCGTGCTCGGAGTCTTGTGGACCGTGGTGACCTTGTGGACGGTCGTCGTCTTGTGCACCGCGCCCTTGTGGACCGTGCTCCTGTGGACGGTCGTGACGGTCGTCAGCTTCGTCGTCCTCGGCGCAGTGGCGTTCGCCGCGGGAGCTACGGCGCTCGAGCTCTGTGCGGCGCTCGCACCCGAGGTGTCGGCGGACTCGCCTTCAACCTGTTTGGCGCTCTGCTGCGAGCCGGCGACTGTTTCGTGCGCTTTGGCGACAGCGCGAGTGAGGCCGGAAACGCCCGGGGCTGCGCCGTGGTAAACGTTGGTCGGGGCGGCTGCGGCTTTCGCCTCAGCGGCCGCCGTGCTTTCAGCGGGGGCGGAGCTGGCCGATGTCGAGGCGCTCGGGGCGCTGGCGGGGGTCGCGGATGAGCCGCTCGTGCTGCTCGAGTGTCCCTGCAGCGCGAACAGCCATACGCCCGCGAGCAGGCAAACTGCCACGAGAGCGATCTGAAACGGACGGGAAAGCTGCGCCATCGAAACCTGTGTCGGCATCTCGGCGTAAGAAGTTGAACGACGAAATGGGCGTTGGACGCTTCGTCCCGCGCCGACGGGGCCTCAGAGTGCGTGCTGGCCGCGCAGCACGGCATGCACGACCGTGTTCGTCTGGACCGGCTCCTGGCCGCCGCCCTGCATGTCCTTCAGGATCGTCTGCTCGTCGCCCACAATCGCGACATAGCGCGCCTCGAGCGCGCCCGCGTGCCCCAGCTGACCCTTCAATGAGCGCCCGCCGAGATCCATCTGCACCGACAACCCGGCGGAGCGCGCTTCACTCAACAAGGCAAACCCGACTTTTCGCAGGTCGTCTCCCGAGCCTTCCAGTGCCACGAACAGCTCGACGGGCGCCTGTGCCGCCGGCTGGGAGCCGCCCGCGAGCATCATCCGCTCGACCCCCGCCGCCCAGCCCATGCCCGGCGTCGCCGGCCCGCCAAGCCGCTCGACCAGGCTGTCGTAGCGCCCGCCGCCGCCGACGCCGCTCTGCGCGCCGAGCGCCTCGGAGGTGAACTCGAACACCGTTCGCGTGTAGTAGTCCAGGCCGCGCACCAGCGTCGAGTCGACCTCGTAGATGATCCCCGCCACGTCCAGCAGCTCGCGCACCTGGGCGAAGTGCTTGGTGTCCTGCACGCTCAGATGCTCGAGCAGCCGCGGCGCCGCGGCCATCACCTCGCGCGTGCCCGGATGCTCAGAGTCGAACGCCCGCAGCGGGTTCAGCTCGATCCTGCCCCTGACGTCCTCCGACAGGCTCGTTTCGTTCGCCCGCAGGTGCGCCTGCAGTCGCTCGCGGTACTCGCTGCGACTCTCCAGGCTGCCGAGGCTCGACAAACGCAGCCGTAGCCCGGTCACATCCAGCTCCGCCAGCAGCGCCGCGAGCAAAGCGATCGACTCCGCGTCCACCGCCGGGTCATCTGAGCCGATCGCCTCCGCCCCCACCTGCCAGAACTGCCTGTAGCGCCCCGCCTGGGCGCGCTCGTGGCGGAAGAAGCTCGACAGGTACCACAGCTTCACCGGCTGGCGGCGCTTGTGCATGCCGTGCTCGACGTACGCGCGGCACACCGGCGCGGTGCCCTCCGGGCGCAGCGTCAGCGAACGCCCACCCTGGTCCTCCAGCGTGAACATCTCCTTGCGCACGATGTCCGTCGACTCCCCCACCCCGCGCGCGAACAGCTCGGTCGCCTCGAACGTCGGCGTCTCGATCCGCTCATAGCCCGCACTCTCGAGGATCGAGCGGGCGCGCGCCTCGAGCGTCACGCGCGCCGTCGCGTCCGCGCCGAGCACGTCGAACGTGCCGCGTGGCGCTTTGAGCTTCGGTGCGCCCAACTTCAGGCTGCCGGCGAGTCCGCCGTCGTGGCGCCCGGGGCGCGCTCGCGCAGCTCGCTCAGGAACGGGTTCGTGTCGCGCTCGCGCCCCAGCGTCGTCACTCCCATGTGCCCTGGGTACACGACCGTCTCGCCCGGATAGGAGTTCATCAAGCCCTCGATCGAGCGCTCGAGCGTCGACCAGTCCCCGCCCGGAAGATCCACGCGCCCGACCGAGCCTGCAAACAGCACGTCTCCCGACAGCAGCGCGCCCGGCACTGCGAACGTCAGGTGGCCCGGGCTGTGCCCCGGCGTGAACACCACCTCGACGTCGATCCCCGCCAGCTTGATCCGCTCGCCGCCCGCCAGCGTGTGGTCGGCCTCGTAGCTCTCGAACGGGCCGAACCCCGGAGGCACCCAGCTCATCACGTCCGCCAGCACCGGACGCTCGATCTGCGGGCAGTACACCGGCGCGCCCGTAGTGCGCGCGACCGGCGCGAGTGCCCCGATGTGATCGAAGTGGCAGTGCGTCACGAGGATCGCCTCGATCTCCACGCCCAGCGCATCGACCGCCGCGAGCAGGCGCTCTGGCTCATCGCCCGGGTCGATCATCAACGCCTTGCTCGCCCGCGCGTCCGCACGCACGATGTAGGAGTTCTCCTGCACCGGGCCGACCGTGAACGCCCGCACGTCCAACTCGCTCATCGCGACGCCGCCTTCCCGCCGCTACCCTGCTTGGCTTTCTGGCGCTGGCGGCGGTCGTAGATCCACTTGTCGGTGTAGTAGCTCACAGGCACGTACATCAACAGCACGACCGGGAACAGCGCGATCGCCTGGTTCGGCTTGTTGAACACGACGATCACCACCAGCAGCAGCAGGATCGCCGCCACCATCGCGCGGATGAACGCCCCGCTCCACGTCGGCGGACGGTCGCGCCGGTCCAGCGGCTTGGCCTTCGCCTTCGCCACCTCGCGCGGATCGCCGCTCTTCTCCGCCGCCGTCGGCTTGCGCCCCGTTCGGCCTCTGGACTCCACGACGCCCGCCGCATTGCCCCGGTGCTTGGTCTGGCGTTTACGCCTGGTCTGCGCCATGCCTAGGAGCCTAGATGATTGGTTCCACGGTCGTGTCCCTTGTTCTGGGATCGCAGAATCAACCATCCAGTGCGTTCTCGATTAACTGGCGAGCAGGATCGAACCCCGGGATCGGGATGTCCTGCGGGAAGCCCTCGAACGCGACCCTCGGCGCGAGGCCGACCAACTCCGCGCTTGCGACCTCCGCATGGGCACGCACAGCCTCCACGACCGCCGCCAGCGCCAGCTCCAACGGACGCTCGACGTTCATCGACACCTGCGCAACATGTCCGCTGAGCTCCACGCCGATCGCGCGCACGCCCGGGAGTCCGTGTGAGCCTCCCTCGCGGACCGCCGCCGCGACCGCTCGGGCCTGCTCTAGCGTCACTCCCGGCGCCAGCTGAAGGTTGAACGCCACCAGCGGCGGCCTCGCCGCAAGCAGCGTCGCGCCCGCAGTCCGGTGCACGTGCGCCGGGCCGAAGTCGGGGGTCAGCGGCTCCTCACCGTCGGCCATCCTTGCCGCCAGTCCCGTCACGCCCCCGCGGCGCAGCTGCGCGCGCGTCCTCGCGCCGCCCGCGCTTTCGCCGCCCGACAGCTCGCCGTACACGAACACCGGCACGCCGAGCTGCTCGCCGATCCGCTCGCCCACCACGAGCGCCTCCGCGCACGCCGCGCCCCTCGCATCAGGGTTCAGGTACACGAGCGGCGCCACGTCCACCGCGCCGACGTGCGGATGCTGCCCCGATGCCGTCGGATCGCTCGCGTCGCGGCCGACCACGTCGATCCGCTCGATCGCCACTCGCGCCCCGTGCACGAGCGCGTCCGCGAGCTCCCCCGGGCGCCCCGCCAGCGTGAACACCGAGCGGTGGTGGTCTGGGTCGGAGTGGACGTCCAGAACGCGCACGCTGCTGCCCGCCCCGCCGGCGAACGCTTCGCCGATCGCCGCGATCGTCGCCTGCTCGCGGCCCTCGCAGACGTTCGGTACCGCGAGCAGGATCGGAGGCGCCATCGCCGCACGAGGCTAGCGACGCCGGCTACATGAGCGCCCGCTGGCTAGACTCCTGCGTCATCCGGGCCGGAGTAGCTCAGCTGGTTAGAGCAGCGGAATCATAATCCGCGTGTCGGGGGTTCGAGTCCCTCCTCCGGCACTGCCGAAACACGTCTAACCAAGCGGTTTTGAGTGTATCAGGGGGTGCAGACGGGGCGTCTTAATTTCCCCACTGATTTCCCCAGGGGGCGTCGCGGGGGAAGACGGGTATTCCCAGCTCCTCTCCGATCCGGTCGCCGACGACCATGCCTCGGCGCACGCGGCACCCCTCATCGTGTCGTCGAGGTAGACGACGGGGAGCACATCTATCGCGCCGACGTGTGGGTGCTGTCCTGAGCCGCCGGCTCGCTCGCTCATCACGTCGATCCGACTGACCGTTGCCCTCGCGCCCTGCACGAGTGCATCGGCGAGGCTCCGTGCGCTGCCGGCCAAGGTGAGTACCGCGCGGTGGTGATCTGGATCGGCGTGGGCGTCCAAGAGCCGAATCCTCGCTGGCTGCCCAGCTCGCGGCGATCACGTCGATGGCGATTCGATCACGGCCCTCTGAGACGTTTGGCACCGCGAGCAGTGGGGTCAGGTCGGCCACATAGGGTCAACTGGATCAGAAAGCCCGGTCGCACCGGCCAAGCCCGCCGAACGGTCGAGGAGCTGATCCTGGGCGCGTTGGGCTCGGCGCAAATCCGTTGGCCGCTTCTGGCGCGTCGCGGTCTGTAAGGGGGTATGCAAGCACCATCAACAGCAAACCCCCCGGCCGCATTGACCGAGGATCGACTCCTTCGCCCGGAGCAGGCGAGGTTGTCCCGTAGCTCGTAGATGTGGGTGAGGCGGCGGTCCTTTCGCCTCGTCCGGTCCCGTGGGACCGTGGCAAGTGCGAAATCACGCCCATGCCGACGACGAGAGGAACCGCCATGGAGACCGTAATGCAGGAGCAGGACTCACGGGCTTGGGCGGCGATGGGGTTGTCGCTGGGGGTGGAGGAAGCGCCGGGGAGCTGCGCCGGCGGTCGCGAAGGAGGGGCTGTTCGCGTCAGCGTCGGTGTCGGGCTCGGCGTGCTTGTCGAGCTGAGGAGGCCGGCCGATCGGGTGTCGGGCCGGGGAGCGCCCGGATCCGGGAGCGCATCGCGGTCGCCGTGCCAGGGCCAGCGGACGGGGAGGTGCACGTCGGCGGCCGCGGGGCGGGTGAGGCGTCCGCGCGACTGCAGCACCGTCGGAGGGGCGGCGCAGAGGTGCTGCGGGCGCCCGATGCGTATTTCGCTTACCGTGACCCGTCGAGCACGGTCACGTGCGTTGGCGTTGAACTCGCCGGGTGGAAGTGCGCGAGCGCCGGTCTTCGAGGTCGCGTGACCCGTCGACGACGGCGTGTCGAGTGCTCGGCCTCCTCGACGTCGAGTCCTCGGTGGCGGTTCATGAACGCGAAGTGGCCTCCAGTCGGGCCACAGCCCAGCCTGCGCGCCGACGTGCGGCGCGGCGTTGATGCGGACGGATCAGCTGAAGCGCCGCCGCTGCGTCTGGCGATCTGGGCCTCACCACCGAGGGGGTCAAGATCCGTCGGCCTGCATCGGGTCCGATCGAGTCCAAGGCCTCACGGTCCCTTTCTCTCCGATCCGATCGAGTACGGGGCCGGCCGTCGAGCAGGACGTTTTGGTGCGTCCAGGACGGCGGTCGGCCCTGGGCAGCTCGACGAGGTCTTGGCCGGCCCGGTTCAGCGGTGATTCTCCTCAAGGAACGCAACGTCCCCTTCAGCGTGTTCGCCGACCCCTTGCGCAGCCGGATATGAAGCACCTCCCTGGTGTCCGCGCGGGTGGCGAGGATCGGGTGATAGCCAAGCAGGCTTGTGTGCCGTAGGCGGCGCCCTGCTTCAGGCGGCCGCACACCTCCCACCCACGTCGACCACGAGCCGGTTCTTGCCGGGCCCGGCACCGGCCCGCCACGCCCTCACCGGGGCCTCCCCGAGCAGCGCATCGAGCCGGCGCACGTGCCCGAACGTGAACGCGCGCAAGAACGTCCCAACCGTCGACGGCGCCGGGATCCAGCCGCCGAGTAGCCGCCGAGTGCCCCGGCCCGCAACGCATCGCCGTCATCGATGCGTCCGCGCCGAGCACCATCGCGAATAGGAGCGCCATCACCTTGCGCCCGACGTTCGCCGCGCCCGGCCGATCCCCGCGCAACCGCACCAGACGACCCGCCGAGGCTCGATCCCCAACCGGCCGGCAAGAACCGCGACGAGCGCCACCCCAGCGCCCTGCACGGCCCGCTCATCGTCGAACTTGGCGACCCGCAGACCATCCAGTCCGACCGTCCCGTCATCGTGCACCATGAAGGTGACCTCCTGAACGAGGGCCGCGGCTGGCCAAACAGCCGCTACAAAGCCCTTTTCAGGAGGTCATCCTCCGTTCAGGCCCACCGGACAGAAACGGTGGATCCAGGCTAAGCTGGGCAGCCGCTGGAGCGCCCTTGGCAGATCGTTGAGCGTGGTGATTTCGACCAGGCCGGGGCGATCCTCTGGACGTGAGCTACCCGAGCGATTGACCCAGACCGCCCGTAGTCCTGCGGCGATAGCGCCATCCACGTCTCGCGTGAGACTGTCTCCGACCATGACGGCGTGCTCGCGGTCAGATCCGAGTAGCGAGAGGGTGTACTCGAAAATCGAAGGCTCGGGCTTGCCGACGCCGAACTCGCCGGAGATAACAACGACCTCGAAATAGTCGTCCAAGCCCGCTGCGGTGAGCTTCTCGCGCTGTAGGCACGACGCCCCGTTGGTGATGAGCGCGAGTTTGTGGGAGTCGCGCAGCTCATCAAGGCAGGCCGGCACGTCGGCGAAGCGATCATGGCGCGCTCTGCGCTCCATGCCATATCTCTCTCCCAACTCCTCTGCCAGAACTGGGTCGTGGACGCCCTGGTCGGCGAGAGCGAGGCTCCATGCCTCTCGCCGGTAACGCGGAGACCACTCACGCAGCCAACGGACATCCGGCTGCTCTCCCTCAAAGCGACACCAAAGTCCCTCCCAGGAGCTGATCCCCACGCGCAGGCAATAGGGATGGGCGGGTGTCGCGTACCACAGCTCACGCGCTCGTTCGCGTGCCGCCAACGCCAACCTGTCGGCCTGCGCGCGGTGGCCGGCGACCGCGACTTGAGCGGTCGCCAGGAATGCCGCGGCGGCCGCCGGCTCCTCGACCACGAGCGTGTCATCGAGATCGAACAGCAGCGCCCGCTTCATGGATTAGCTCGGCTCCAGGCGGACTCTGAGGCGAAGCGTGAGACCACAGAGCGAGTAAATGATGGCGATGCTGATAAGCGTGAACTTGATCGTCGAGCAGACGGCCGCGAACAGTGGGGCGAAGCTGCCACCGTTGCCGGCGAGTGTGAGTAGGAGGGCGACGTTTTCGGTCGCGTCGAACGTCGCGGCGGCGAGAGCGAAGAACGGGACGACGACTCCGATGGCCGCGAGGCGCCGCCAGCCGCGTACTCGCGCGGTATCGCGGACGGCGAAGCCCGCGAGCGCAAAGAACAGGCCGTAGGAGAGCATGTAGCCGTAGTCGAGCACGAGCGAAAGGTGCGCCGCGCTGCGGCCTTTCAGCCCCCATTCAGCGATTATCTGGGCGGCGCGCGACTGGCTGCCGGCGAACTCGAACGCGAGGATCGACGGCCCGTGTGAGACGTGCGACGGGTCGATCACTTCGAGGATCATTGTGAACGCGACGGTGGCGATCCCGAGCACGATCAGGGCTTGCTTGCGACGCAGCGGGACGAGCGTCACGCGACTAACCCCGGCTCAGCTCTCGCCGTCGAGATAGTCGACGGGGCCGTTGGTCGGGGCGCACGAGCAGGCACCCCGCATCCTCGGGCTGGGGCTGTCGGGACGGGAGGGTCCATGTGCGTGGCCATTGTTCACGCAGGCTACGTCGCGCGGAAGCGGAAGCTGCCACCCGACCAAAGCCCGAGATGACCGCTGAGCCGTTGGTGCCGTAGATACGATCCGGACCGTGCCGGTCGATTTTCCCGTCGGCGAGCCGCTGAATTGGACTGCGGCCCAGCCACCCAAGCGCACAGAGCTGCGAGGCTCGCGCGTCCTGTTGCGCCCGATCGACGCCGAGAGAGATGCGGGGCCGCTGTATGCGGTCTCGCACCCGCCGGACGGCGATCCGGCCGTCTGGACCTACCTGCCCGACGGTCCTTACAAGAGCGTTGAGCACCTGCGCCAGACGCTTAGCTGGGCGGAGACCTCGACCGATCGTCTCTACTTCGCGCTCGTGCGTCTCGCTGACGAGCGCTCGCTCGGCTGGGCGTCGTACTTGCGCATCACCCCAGAGTTCGGCGTGATCGAGATCGGCCACATCTGGTTCGCGCCCGAGTTGCAACACACGACCGCTGCGACCGAGGCAATCTACCTGCTCATCAGCCACGCCTTCGACGATCTCGGATATCGGCGAGTCGAGTGGAAGTGCAACGCGCTCAACGCCGCTTCTCGCCGTGCGGCTGAGCGGTTCGGGTTCATGTTCGAGGGCGTGTTCCGCAAGCATCAGATCGTCAAGGGCCGCAACCGCGACACCGCCTGGTACGCGATCACCGACGATGAGTGGCCGGCGATTCGCGCCGGCTTTCAGTCCTGGCTTTCGCCCGAGAACTTCGACAGCCACGGCAGGCAGATCCGTTCCCTGGGCGAGCTGACCGCACGAGTAACTATCTGAGGGGCGGGCGGTGACTCGTCTCGTATTTCGCAGCGCGAGCGACCGGGACATCGAGCAAGTGCTCGCGTTGTGGGGTGCGGCGGGGAACGCTGAGACCGTCACCGACACGCGCGAGGGCGTGCTCGGTCTGCTCGACGCTGATCCCGAGGCGCTGCTCGTCGCGGAGTCAGATGGCGGTGAGATCGTTGGGTCGTTGATCGCCTCGTGGGATGGGTGGCGGGGCAGCTTCTACCGGCTTGCCGTTCATCCCGACCGGCGGCGACAGGGGGTCGCGACCGCCTTGCTGCGTGAGGGTGAGCGTCGTCTGTTGGCACGCGGCGCCGCCAGGCTCACAGCGATAGCCACCGACGACGATCCCGATGCGATGAGCTTCTGGACGGCGACGGGATACGAGCGCCAGCAGAGCCGCGCCCGGTTCGTGCGCAATGTCGAGTGATCCGCGGGGGAAGCGTGGGCCTCCCCGCGGCAAGATCGTCCCGGTGATCGACCGCCCTGTGCGCCAGATCAGGGCAGCTCTGTCTTGACAAGCCGCAGCCCCACGTCGAGCGTGTCAAGCGTGCGCAGGTGTCCGTAGCGCCGGTCCCACTCGCCGCTGTCAAGGTCGTGGCGTAGCCGGTCCAAGCTGTTCTGGATGACTGCGGGTTGCAGTCGGTGCCAGGTGGAGGAAGCGCGGCGGACGTTTGGGTCGAGGTGAGCCTCGGGTTGGCTCCACAGCGCGACGAGGAATCCATCCGTGCAGTCGGCCGGCACAGGGACCGTCTCGACCTCGACGTTGGGAAGGACAGTTTGGAGGTGCGCGATCGTCGGGAATGCCTTGCGGTCGTGCTCGATGATCTCAGGCAGGTAGTGGCGGCAGAGCCACATCTGCGCGGTCATGTCGAGGTCGAGGGTGAGGAAGGCGAGCCGCTTGCGAGTGACGCGGAGAACCTCGGTGAGCCCGCGGTCGACGTCATCCCAGTGCTGCATCGTGAAGACGCCCATCGTGGCGTCCACGCTCTTGTCCGCGAGCGGGATGGCCTCGGCGACTCCCTGGATCGCCGGAGCGGCGTCCGCATGGCGCTGGGCGATCATCACCGGGGATGGCTCAACCGCGATCACTTCGCGATCCTTCGGCTCATAAGAGCCGGCACCCGCTCCGATGTTCAGGACGGTCTGTGCGTCACCAAGCGCTTCCCAGATCGCCGCCTCGAACCGCGGATCGGCACGCCGAACGTCGCTGTAGCTGACACCAATGCGGTCGTAGGCGGGAGCGCTCTCTGTAGTCACGGACGGGCGGGATCGGTCACACGACTCTCTCGAAGCTGGCTCATCGTGAACAGCGCGCGCAGGTCAAGACCCTCACCGGCAAGGTTCTCCCGGCCACCGGCCTCACGGTCGATCACGCACAGCACCGCCGCGATATCGGCTTCGCTGTCGCGTAGCTGGCGGCAGGACTCGATCGCCTGACCGCCGGTGCTCACCACGTCCTCGATCACCGCGATCCGGCGTCCGGCAACCTCGCCGCCCTCGGCCAAACGACAGGTTCCGTAGGTCTTGGCGGCCTTGCGAACGAACACGCTCGACAGTCCCGACACCTGGGAGACAACGACGGCCAGCGGCACGCCGCCAAGCTCAAGACCAGCAAGCAGTTCCACCCCGGCAGGCAGCAGGCCGACCAACTCCTCGGCGATCTCGCGCAGCAGTCGAGGGTCGGACTCGAACAGGTACTTGTCGAAGTATTCGCTGCTCGTCGCTCCCGAGCGCAGCCGGAACTCGCCAGTGAGGCGGGCTCGCTCGTAGATGCGGTCGCCAAGCCCGGACACAATGAGGCAGCTTATTCGCCGGTGCCCTTCCCGAAGGTTCGCGCGCACTTCTCGGGGCTCGCCGCAATCGGCCCGGTTATCAGCCCGAGCAGGGGTGGCAGTCCATCGAGCGATCCCAGCGGCTCGGCACCGGCCTCGCTCAGCGCCCGCTCGTCGCTGTCGGCGGTGTAGCCGATGGCGCGCATCCCGGCCGCGACCGCGGCTTGGACGCCGGATGGGGTGTCCTCGACCACGGCGCAGGCGCCGGGCTCGACTCCGATCGTGGCTGCCGCGTGCAGGAACAGGTCGGGCGCCGGCTTGCCGTTGGCGACCGAGTATGCGGAGAACCGGACGTGATCCGGAGCGTAGTCGGCAAGCCCTCGCGCGTAAGCATCCGGGCGAGCACTTCGTTGGAGATCACCTCAGAGTCAACGAGCACACCGTCGCAGTCGAAGATCACGAGATCGTGCATGGCGGCCGAGGTACTTTACAGCCTGCCCAAGCCATCCTTGAACGCATCAGATGGTCGCCTGTCGGTAGCGCCAGCTTGATCGTGCCAGCCCGGAGCGCCGAGTGAATTGATCTATCTCTGCCGGCACCGAACACAGGTCCAGAGGCGCTGGGGCGTGCGGCTGCTCAGATACGAACGCCTCGCACGCGCCCGCGTATGCTACGGCCGAACGTGCCCGGTGCGACAGTGAGAGATGCGAGCGAGGACGACGCGCCGGCGTGTGCGGCGATCTACGCGCCGTATGTGCGGGAGACGGCCGTCAGCTTCGAGGGCGAGCCGCCGACGCCCGCGCAGATGGCCGGACGCATCGCGGCGGCGACGCGCACGCACGCGTAGGTCGTGCTCGAAGACGGCGACCGGCTTGTCGGCTACGCCTACGGCGGGCCGCACCAGAAGCGAGCGGCCTACCGCTTCTCGTGCGAGGTCAGCGTCTACGTCGAGCGGGGTCGGCGACGCACCGGCTCGGGTCGCGCGCTGTACGAGGCGCTGTTCGAGCGGCTCGTAGCGCGCGGCTACCGAATGGCGGTCGCGGGTATGACGCTTCCGAATGAGGCGAGCGTGGGCTTGCACCGAGCGATGGGCTTCGAGCCGGTTGGCGTCTATCGGCGGATCGGCTGGAAGTTCGGCGCGTGGCACGATGTCGCGTGGATGCAGCGGGCGCTCGGCGTCGAGCAAGACCCTCCTCACGAGCCGCGCTGAGACGACCGGGCGTACTCCGAGCGCATGGAAGCGGATCGCCGGTGAGCCGGCCTGACGCCGACGCTAATAGAGTCGCGGGATGGAGTTGCGCGTCATGAGGACGGGCGACCTGCCTGGGGCGGTGGCAGTGTGGCACGCGGCCAACATCGCGCGGGGAAAGCCGCCAACACCGCAGCGCGTCGCCAGGATCATCGAGAAGCTGCAAGAACCCGACGCGCTGCCCTATGTAGCGGCCGAAGGTGATGCCATCGTGGGCATGGCCCTGGCAGAGCCGTGCCGCAAGGATAATGGGGCCGGTGCCGTCATTCCTGGCGCACTTCACATTTCGATGATCTTCGTCTTCCCGTCGTCCCAGAGACGGAGCATCGGCGGTCGCCTCATGCGCTACACCCTCGACGCGGCTCGCGCCGCCGACACGTCACGCGTGCAGCTCTGGACCGGACAAGAGAACACGGCCGCACGGAGGCTCTACGAGAACATCGGCATGAAGCTGACCAGCACCCGACAAGTTGATCAGGCGACCGAGTGGGGCCGCTACGAGATAGACCTGTGAGGACAGTCGGCTTGAGCAATACAGCGCGTCCTAGCGCCATCCGCCCAGAGGAAGCCCAGCGCCGACCCGCACGCTGCGAGAGCCCCCGCGCCGCGCGTCCAAGAACCGCTCCCGGTGGGGACCATCAGAGATCAGCCAGCCAGTCCACCCGCCCCTTCGATCGTATAGAACTCGGTAGCGGTGGACAGGACACCGAACATATGCGCCGGGCCATTCGGGGCGCTGTACGACTTCTACATTGAGCGACCGTGGCTGATGAAGGCGATCGGCCGCACGGTGTGGGGCATCGACGCATCGGTGCTGTACGACAGCATGGAACCGCTCGCCGGGATAGGCGACGGCAAGACGGTGGTGGACGTTCCGTGCGGCGGCGGCGTGGCGCTTCGTGCCCTGCCATCTGAGCGCGATGTGCGTTATGTAGCTATCGACATTGACGAGAAGATGCTCGCTCGTGCGCGCGCCCGCGCCACGCGCAGAGGACTGTCGAGGGTGGAGTTCGTGGCAGCGGACATGCTGGCACTTCCATTTGATGACGGCGAGGTCGACCTAATGCTCTCCTACAGCGGCCTGCACATGGTCAACGACCCCGAGCAGGCAGTACGAGAGTTCGCCCGCTGCCTCAAGCCCGACGGGCGCCTGATCGGCACGACATTCCTCGCCGGCGGGACACGGCGTACCCGAGCCCTATTCGGAATCGGCTCCCGCCAGGACCATCCGCTGCCTCCAGCGCGCGAAGACCTGGTTCGCTGGCTGACGGACGCCGGCATCGCCGATGCGCAAGTCGGCCCTCAGCGCGGGTTCGCAGTCTTCGGTGGCCGTCGCGCATAGACCACTTGGCCAGTTACGCAGCCCACACGCCGCTGCCAGGGCCTATTCGCCCGTCCTGCTGTCGATGTTGAGCGATTGGCGCCAAGTATCGTGTCCGCGGATGAAGCTGGCCTACCTTTCGATCTGCGCCATCTTCAAGGACGAGGCGCCGTATCTACCCGAGTGGATCGAGTTCCATCGGCTCGTCGGGGTCGAGCGGTTCTTCCTGTACGACAACCTCAGCGCCGATGGCGGCAGGGAGGTTCTTGAGCCGTGGGTTCGCGCGGGCGTCGTGTCGATCTCAGACTGTTCGATCCCGCTGGGACAGGGCGGCCAGGGCTGGGCCTACGCTGATGCTCTGGAGCGAGCCCGAGGTCGCACGCGCTGGCTGGCGTTTATCGACCTTGACGAGTTCCTGTTCTCGCCAGGACCGACGACACTGCCCGACCTGCTCAGGGAGTACGAGGAGCATCCCGGTGTCGTCGTCAACTGGCAGGTCTACGGCTCGTCGGGGCTCACGGCCAAGCCGGACGGCCTGGTGATCGAGAGCTTCGTGAACCGCGGGAGGATGCAATGGGTCCGCAACCGGCGCATCAAGAGCATCGTGGACCCGACGCGCGCCGTCCGGCCGATTGGGCCGCACTTCTTCGAGTACGCCGACGGAGCGCTCGCCGTTACAGAGGCCCATGAGCCGGTGCGAGTGATAAGCGTCGACCCGTGGGCGCGACGGATTCGGCGCGGCCTCTCACGGCTGCCACTGATCGAGACGGACCCCTATGCAATTCGCCGGTCCTCGGTCAAGCAGGTTTCGGTGGGGCGCCTGCGGCTCAACCATTACGCCGTCCGCTCGCGGCAGGAGTTCGAGCAGAAGACAGCTCGGCATGGCAGCTCGCGTCTCGCGCCGCGCTACTTCGCCTACCACGACCGAAACGAAGTTCACGATCCCGCACTGGTCCCCTACGCAGGCAAGGTGCGCGCCCAACTCAAGGCGATTGAAGCTCGTACATGACGGGCGGCACAATTCGAGAAGTGAACGCGCCGCGGCGAAATATCGAGTGCAAGGCAAGCGACCCAGACCCCTCCGACTCGTTGGCGGTCTGCCGCACGCTTGGCGCGCAGGACCACGGAGAGATTCGACAGCGCGACACCTATTTCACGGTGCCGCGTGGCGGGCTGAAGCTGCGCGAGGAGCAACCCGGCCGACCGCATCTGATCCAGTTCGAGCGCGCCAGTGAGCCGCAGCAGCGCGAGAGTCGGTATCGCATCGCCGAGATCGACGACGCCGAAGCGCTCCGCGCGGCGCTGACGGCCGCGATTGGCACGACCGTAGTGGTCTGTAAGACCCGGCGGCTGTTCCTCTGGCGCCAGGTCGCATCCACCTTGACACCGTTGAGCGGCTAGGGAGCTTCATCGAGATCGAGGCGGTGGCCCCACCTGGCTCCGACCTGGCCGAGGAGTATGCGCTAGTCCAGACGCTGCGCGAGCGCCTCGGGATCACCGACGAACGGCTGGTCGCTCGCGGGTACGCCGAGCAGCTTCGAGCGCTCGGCGCGTAGCCAGTCCGTCCAGCCCGCGGCCAGGATGAGGCCGGCGAGTGCGTCATACCCCTCTGCGGCTGGGTGAGCGCCATCGCCTGCCATCACCTGCTTCATCCAGATGGGAGCGTCGAGCAATTGCTCGACGACGCCGATGAAGCGAACACCGGCGTTGGAGCAAAGGTCCGAGAACGAAGCGGACAGCGCCTGGATACGCTCGTTCTGCTGAGGACCGTCAACCGGCGCCGGCCCGATCACCAGAGAGGCCAGGCCGAGTGCCCCGGCACCGTCGAGGATGCCTGCCAGCGCCGCGCAAGAGCGCTCGGGCGCTACCCGCAGCCGGCCATGTTCGACGGTCGTGTCGTTGGCGCCGAACGAGACAACGATCCTCGCATCGGCTTCTGGCAACAAGCGTGGCAGCGCCTCGTTGTGCCAGCGTCCTGCGACCTGCTCTGAGGTCTCCCGTCTGACGCCGAGGTTGTATCCGGTCAACGGCAGTCCGCTCTCGAATGACGCGGCGACCACGCGCCCGACCCAGCCTCGGCCGGTCGGATCACCCACGCCGGCGACGAGGGAGTCACCGAAGAACAGCAGTCGCCGATCACTCACCGCCGTCTGTCCTTTCGCGCGTCGAAAGCTCAACGCCATCATCGAGCGGGACAGTCATCGAGAAGTAGCCAATCCGATCGCGGACATGGTCCAGGTACGGGATCAGGTCCGGGTCCTCGGCGCTGAGGTCGGCGACGACCATCGCCAGCGGCGATAGATGCGGTTCGAGCAGACGAAGGACTGGCAGGTAGAGATCGTTGCGGCCGTCGAGGAACACAAGGTCGATCGGCCATGCGATGTCCGCGAGGGTATGCAGCGCGTCGCCCGCGCGCAGCTCGACGAGATCAGCTAGGCCGGCATCGGCCAGATTCTGCGTTGCGAGTCCGAGCTTGCGCTCATCGCACTCGCTCGTGACGAGTGTTCCGCCGCCGCAGTCGCGGAGCGCCGATGCGAGATAGATGCTCGACACGCCGAGCGAGCAGCCGAACTCGACGATCCGCTGTGCTCGCCCGCTCAGTGCGAGGAGATAGAGCAGTTGTCCGACCTCGCGGGTGATCGCCAGCGGCGCCTGGCCATACAGCTCGTACCTTTGCGCTTGCGGCAACCGCTCGCCAGTTTCAGCCTCGCGTGCGCGGACGCGCTGCGCGGCCAGCTCGTCCTCATCGTCTGCGCGGGTATGCAGCCGCTCGAGGACATTCGCCACGGCAGGAGACCTCAGCGTCGAGGGCATCTTTTGCTCCGCAGCGGTGTTTGCACGATCGCCAGCCGGCGTCCGGGAGTCGAGTCCGGGTCGCCGTAGTCTTCGTGCCAGGCCCTCCAGTCCACGATGCTGGGAGACTACGGCACCATGTCACTCGCCGACCGTGGCTCGACAATCGCCGTCGTCGGCGATGCGGTGGGCACTCCCGACGCCACGCTGGTCGACTTGGTAGAGGCCGTGCGCGCGATTCCCTACGGGCGCCCGAGAGACCGCACGGTCGACGGGATGCTCTGCGAGCAGCGCGGTACATGCTCCACCAAGCACCTGTTCCTCGCCCGCGTCCTCGCCGAGCGCTTTCCTGATACCGAGGCCGCCGTCGTCCACCGCGTTTACACATTGGACCGTGCTCGCGCGCGCGAGCTGTTCGGCGCCGCCGTCGCAGCGGCCGTTCCCGACGACGGGCTCGTAGACGTTCACCGATACCTGACGGTCACTCTTGGAGGGCAGCGAGTAGAGATCGACGCGACGTTCCCCGGCCCAGCATGGGATGGTCTCTCATCTCTGCCGCTCGCGTGTGGCGCGGGGATGGACTATCAGGCTGGCGATGACCCGGACGCGGAGAAGCGGGCGCTTGAGGAGCGGCATTGCGACCCGGAGATCCGCGAGCCGTTCATCGCGGCGCTCTCGTCAGCGCGACGCGACTAGATGCGCCCATGCTGATGACTGGCTCGCTGAGCAGCCTCGGCAGTAGGCGCCGGGCGATCCCCCTGGCTCATTGCTCCACCGTCTTCACGACTGTGCAGACGTAGTAGAGACCCAGCAGGAAGCGCTCAGTTGCAACCGGCCCATAGATAGCGAGATCGTCCCACGGGCGCGAGTAGGCATCACCTGGCGCGAGCTTCTCCAGAAGGCGGGCGATCAGACCAAGCGCGCGGTGGTGCCTGGGGTCGGTCAGTCCCATGTCCATCACGACGAGCCGGGCGGCTGGACGCAGCAGCTTCCAGCCCCGTGCGAGCGCGGGACCGGGTTCGGGTATGACCGAGTAGCTGAGGCTGAAAAGCACAGCGTCAACGTCGCCATTGAGTTGCAATAGGGAGGCGTCTTGGCGGAGCAGCTGAACATTTGACCAGCCGTGGCGCTCGGAGAGCTTGCGCGCCTCGGCCAGCATCCCCTCGGAGGCATCGACAGCGACGATGGTGCCAGTCGGGCCAACCGCGTCGACCAAGTAGGGCAGGTTGCGCCCGGTGCCGGCTCCGATCTCAAGAACGGTGTCGCCAGCTTTCAGGTTGAGAGCTGCGACCGCCCTGCGCCGGGCAGGCGGGAAGATCAGGTAAAGCGGCTCCAACGTGCTGTAGAGCCGGGCAACCCGGTCATAGCCCTTGACGATCTCTCCAAGAGGTCGGCGGTTGGGGTACTCCCCAACGACACGCCGCGACCGCTCCCCGTCGATGCGTCCCACGACGACCGGCGTACCGTGCTTTGGGACGAGCGTGATCCCGCGCATGACCACGGATTCGGGATCGGGCCGTGCCGGCTTGCAGATCGACGCTTGAGACGACGGTGCGGATTACCTCAGCCATCTCGGCCTGGGCGAGCGACGCACCGATGCAGCGACGGATGCCGCCACCAAAGGGAAGCCAAGCGTAGGACTCCGCCTCGCCGTCGATGAACCGCTCTGGACGGAACTCGTGGGGCTGCGGGTAGAGATCCTCGCGCAGATGAACGACAGCAATCGCCGGGTAGACACGGATACCGGCTGGGAGGTCCCACCCGCCGATCGTGCGGGGCTTGGTAAGCGTGCGAGCGTTGGCGTCGATCACCGGCCGCAGCCGTAGCGTCTCGCTCACAACGGCGTCGAGGTAGGTGTCGTCCCCGGCGATCAGTTCTTCTCGCAAGCGTGCAAGCACTCGGGGGTTGCGCAGCAACAGGTCGAAGGCGAAAGCGAGGCCGGTAGCGGTCGTCTCGTGACCGGCGAGCAGCAGCGTCATCAGCTCGTCACGAAGCTCGACATCGGTCATCGGCTCATCGTCCTCGTCGCGGGCGCGCAGCAACAAGGAGAGAACATCGGTGCGGTCTTCAAGGTCCGGCGCGGAGCGGCGGAGGGCGATCTCCTCGTAGATCAGCGCATCCGCTGCCTGCAAGCGACGTTGAAATTGACCCCACGGGCTAAAGCGACCGAGATCGCGGCGCAGCATGTCCGGCAGAAAGAGAACGGCCTGCATATCGAGCACTGAAACGAGAGTGCTACGCAGCCGCTTGATGCGGTCTGTGTCAGTTACTCCGAAGACGGCACGGACGATCACCTCGAAGGTGAGTGCCCGCATCCGCTCGCGCATTACAAAACGCTCGCCCTCTCTCCATCTGCCGATGTCGGTTGCCGCGACATCGCGGATGATTGTGCGGAAGTTCTGGATGGTCGATCCTCCAAACGGCGGTAGCAACAGCTTTCGCTGGCGCAAGTGCTCGCGTCCGTCGAGGGTCAGGACCGAGCGTTCACCGAGCACCGCCGACAGGGGCGCGTTCGCCTCGCCAGCGTGAAGATCGGATTGCTCGCCGGTCAGCATCTCGCGGATCGCGCTCGGATCGCAGACGTAGACGCCTACGCCAAAGACGAGGAGCGGCACGGTGAAAACGTCGCCGTAGCGCTCACGCCAACCGAGCAACGACTGCAACGGTCGTTGGACAAGACGGGCGGTGTTGACGGATGCTGGGGCGCGAGGACCCGGCGGCAGCGGCCCGTAGGCACGACGGCTCATAGCCCGAGCATACACGACGAGAATGTAGTAGAGTCCCGCTCATGGCAGGAAGGCCGAGAAGCGCAAGCCGGGGGTTTGCTCCCCTTGAGTCCGAGGTCATGGATGCGATCTGGGAGGCGAGTCGGCCCGTGTCGGTTCGTGAGATCGTGGATGCACTCAACGAGCGCCGACCTGAGCCTTTGGCCTACACGACCGTAATGACGGTAATGAACCGGCTCGCCGCGAAGAACGTCCTGACGCGCCAGGGTGAGCGACGAAGCTACGTGTATGAGGCGACGGCCCCGGACGCCGCCGGGATCGCGGTACGCGACGTGATCCGTACCTATGGCGACGCGGCGGTCGCGCATTTCGTGGACGAGGCGCGCGCCGATCCTGGTGCTCTGCGCCGCCTGCGTAGTCTCCTTGAGGAGGACGCATGAGGCTCGACAGCGCCAATCGCAGTTTCCTTGCCTTGATGTCCCTCGCGCTGTTGCTGGGTATGTATGTGCTCTGTGGCGCCGTGGGGAGCGTGCTCGTGCCGCTGGTCCTGGCGCGGGTTTCGCACGATGGGATAGCTGGGCTCTTGGACAGCAGCGGTGCGTTGCTGCCTGTTCTCCTTTTCATTGCCCTGGTGGCGGCTGGTCTAGCGTTCGGAGCCCGGTCTGTTGCCCGTCAGATCGTCGCCTCTCGACGACTTGCCCGCCGTGTTCGTGGGCTGGCGCTTGAGCTGCCCGACGAGCTGACACTTACGGCATCAGAGGTTGGATTGGGTGGGCGCGTGATTCTCCTTGATGCGCCCGAGCGGTTCTCCTTCGCCTACGGTGCCCTCACTCCCCGCGTCGCGGTCAGCCGCGGGCTCCTTGAGGGCGTCTCCGATGATGAGCTGCGGGCGGTACTTGAGCACGAGCGCTACCACGTATGCAACCTCGACCCGCTGAAGGTCGTATTGGTGCAAGCGCTCTCGGCCGCGTTCTTCTTCTTGCCCGCGCTGGATTCTCTACGCGCCCGTTATCTCGCAGGTCGGGAGCTTGCCGCCGACCGCAGGGCGGTGAGAGCGTGTGGACGCCGTCCCCTCGTCGGCGCTCTACTGAAGGTTGTCCGTGGCCCGGACTGGAGCGAGCTGGAGGGGGTCGCGGCGATCGGTGGCCCTGAACTGCTGGACGTTCGCGTCGCGCAACTGGAGACCGGCATTCAGCCAAAGCTCGCCACGCTCAGCATCACCCGTGCGACGGTCTCGCTCGTCGGCGCGGTGTTGTTCGCTGGCATGTTCCTCGCATCGGTGTTCAGCTTCGGTGGCCCCGCGGCGGTGTACCGGGCAACCGGCACGGGGCTAACGACCGCCGATCTGCTCAGCGGGCTGACGTGCGCCGCCCCATTCGCGGGGGCAGGGCTCGTGGCGTACTGGCTCATCGCCCGACGTGCGAGCCAGCCGCTGACCACAAAGCGGGAACGCTGATGTCGCTTCTGATGTGTTGTGCCCGTTGGGGATGGCGGCTATGGGAGGTATCGCCTGGAGGCTGACGAGGCTGCCGGGGAAACGCGCCGAGCGCGTCGCGCGGATGGCCCGCCACACGACCTGCCTACCGATGGGTGCTTCTCAATCGCAACCCGCCGACGAAGGCCCTGAGCCCGCGGGGAGCGTGAGCGATGCCTGAGCACGCACCCCATCCGGTGTTCGCGCGGATCTACACGAAGGTTGCGGAGATCAGCGAACGCCGTGGTGGCGCCGAGCATCGCCGAAGGCTGCTCGCGGGCTTGAGCGGCCGGATTATTGAGATAGGCGCCGGCACAGGCGCGAACTTCTCTCACTACCCGACAACCGTTGACGAGGTAGTCGCTGTGGAGCCCGAGCGGTATCTGCGCGAGCGTGCGCAGCAGGCAGCCGAGCGCGCGCCGGTCCCGGTATCCGTAGTCGATGGAGTGGGTGATCGACTTCCCGGCGAGGCGGGAGCGTTTGATGCCGGGGTCGCTGCGCTGGTGCTCTGCACCGTGCCCGACCAGCAGGCGACGCTCGCGGAGCTTTACCGCGTCATTCGGCCTGATGGCGAGCTGCGCTTCTACGAGCACGTAGTCGCCCATCCCAAGTGGGAGTCACGTTTTCAGCGGCTCGCCGACGCGACTTTCTGGCCTCATGTCGCGGGCGGCTGTCACCTGGCGCGTGACACGACCAGCGGGATCGAGCACGCCGGGTTTCAGATCGTGACGTGCGAGCGCTTCCCGTTCAGCCCTGCGGCTTTCCTGCCGCCGGACCCGCACATCCTCGGGACCGCCCGACGCCCGTAGCTAATGGCGAGGACGATCGCGGGGCTCAGTGGACGGATACTGGCGAACTGCAACAGTCCTCCGCGCCCGGCGAGCGGTTCGGGGTCGTGCAGCGCTCCCGAACCAGCGCCAGCGGCGGGACCAGCGACTGTGACGGTTCCCGGCCCTGGAAGCTGGAGCATCGCCGTGTGGCTGACCAATGCGGCAGGCAACGCGAGCCCCGCCGCTGCGGCGCACACAAGCGTTGTCGTCTCGCCGTCAGGCCCAGGCGGCTCGGGTACGGGCACCAAGCCGACGATCCGTGTCACGGAGACGCTGCGTGGACGCGAGCTGGTGGTGCATGTGAGCGGACCCGCGAGCGGCAGGGTCCGCGTGGGCTTCACTGGCCGGCTGCGAGGGCGAACCGTCGCCTCGGGCGCAAAGACAGTCGCGCCCAGGCACGGACGGCTGACACTGATGTTCAGGATCGGTCCCCGCACGGCAGCACGCGCGCTGATCCGCGTCAGCGCGAAGCTCGATCACGAGCTGGCAGTGACGAGCACCCTCCACCGCCGGTGCTTCGTCCGAAGTCGACGCGATAGTTGCCGGCGTGTCGCGGCCGACTCGCTCTTACATCGCATACGTCGATGACTCCGGCAGCGAGAATGTCGGGTGGCTGTGGACTGCCCTGGTTCTCCCAATTGATCTCTGGACCGAGTACCTCGGCCGTTGGCTTTCATTCCGCCGCTGGCTGTATCGCCAGTACGGGGTGCCGGCAGCATTTGAGCTTCACGCCCAGGTTTGGCTCTCGGTCGAGCCTGCGAGACAGACCCGCGCAGTCGAGCAGCTTGCTCTCGTGCAAGACGACGGCGGGGAACTCATCGACATCCTCAGACGAGGTAGAACGCGGCGTAGGGCGCGCTTTGAAGCCTTCGAGAAGGCTCTGAAGACGATCGGGACGTTCACCGACGCTCGTCTGTTTACCGTCTTGACCGAAGGTACGACCGGCGCCGCGAAGTTCGCGCTTTACGACGAGCTGCTGTGTTTTGTCGAGGAGTTCCTGTCGCAAGAAGACGCTCAAGCGACCTTCATCGTGGATGGAGCACACGACAGCGGTGGCCACCTGCGCTCAGCTCACCGTGCGCTACTGCTCAAGCACCGCCGGATCGTGGAGGATGCCGGGCTGCGCCGCTCATCCGACAGCCAGCTTTTGCAGATGGCCGACTGTTGCGCACATGCCGCCTTCCAGAGCGTCCAGAACAAGGCCGGTCTCGACGAGAAGTTCAGGCGCCAGTACGAGACCACGATGTCTCGACTGATTGCCCGGCCGTTCGACATCGAGGACGGGCGATCTATACGGGGCCTGGACTACCTGGGCGACTCGACCAACTGCCCGAGCGAGCGAATCAGGCCCAACCCTTAAGACACAAGCCCCGGTCTCCCAGGGCTTGTCTCAATATGGACCGTAGGCTCACCTGTGCAGGTGTACGGCCCACGAACAATGTAGCAGCCCTCGGCGTCGCCCTCAATGCCGTCCTCAGGGGGGAGTGCTTGCGATGCTGCTCCCCATAGATCGGCGGCGGGTGCGCAGTCCTTGACTATGGATGGTAGGCGCCCCGTTTAGTCAGTGCTGTTCGTGGAGCACAGGGGCGTACGAGATCCCGACGATCGCGCCCTCCGGTGACTGCAACCTGACGACGGTCTGACCCCACGGCTCCTCGCGCGGTGGATGCAGCAGCTCGTAGCCGGCCTGCTCCAGCTCCCGTGCCGCCGGGGCGACGGCTGCGGCGTCCGCGACATCGAACTCGATGCTGACCTGCGGCACGGGCCGCTCCGCCGGCCACTGCGACGTCCCGAAGCACGCCTCGGCTGCCTGGGACAGCGGCCAGATGCCGAAGGACTTGCAGCCGGCGATGTGCTCGCTGTGGTGATAATCGTCGCCGTGGCTCTCCAGCGGGAGCCCGAGCGTGTCGACGTACAGCTTGCGACTGGCGGGCGGATCGGGCGTGATCACCGCCAGAGTTGAGAGGAACTCTACGTTCATGCCACTTGCCTCCTTGTTCGCTGTGTGCTCGTTCTTCGATCCAAGCAGGTTCCGCAAGCGGTGCCACTTGGCGGCAACCGCGTGCGTACGACCCACGTCTAGGCTGCGAACAGCTCTAGCTGCTCGGTTTCCGTGAGCGGCTGGATCGGCGGGAGCGGCTTGCGACGGGATACGAGCTGGATGATGTTCGTGGTGTTCTCCCAGGCTGCGCGCAGCTCGGCCTCGGCGATCTCCTCGCCGGTGAGCGGCACGCCCTTGGCCTGCAAGTCCTTGAGAACTTGCTCCAGCGAGATCGGCTCCTCGCGCTCGTCCATGAGCTGCCCGTCGAGAGCCAGGGCTGCCGCGGCTGCCTTGGCGGAGAGCAGCTCCCACTTGCGCTCGTCGAGCGAGCCCTTGGTGAGCATCACGTACACCGTGACGGGCTTTTTGGAGGACAGACGGTGTGCGCGGGCGATGAACTGATCGAACATCTCGTAGGAGAACACGAGCCCGTCGACCATGACGACTGAGGCGGTGTCGAGGTTGTGTCCCAGGCGGATCGCGGGGATGCCGCAGAGCAGCACTTGGAGGCTGCCGTGGCGGAAGTCGCGCATGACGACCGCGCGCTTCTTGGGGTTCACTGTCGCGGGCTTGCCGTTTTTCTCCTCGACGATGTGCCCGGCGCGGACACCCTTTTCCTTGAGGCGGTCACAGAGCCAGCGGCCGGTCTCGATGAGGTCTGGGCCGACGAGGATCTTCTCGCCTGCCTGGACGTGCTGGAGGATCAGCTCCAGCGTCTTCATGTTCTTCGGCGTCCAGTTCGAGTGCTCAAGTCCGGCCAGGCCGGGCCAGTCGCGGTCGGTCGCGGCCTCGGGGGCGGTGGTGGCGTACTCGAGCTTTGTGAGCTGGCCACAGGCTGCGGCGAACCGCTCGATCTGGCCGCTCGCCACGAGCGCGTGGTCGGGGTACTTCCAGGTGAAGAACGACGAGGACCACGACGTGCTGGCGTCGGTCGGCAGCACCGGCGATGGATATGACTGTGATGATGTTTGGGCCGCCATGTTGGTCTGACTCGGCTTATGACTGACCTTGTGTCCTTGCTGTTGATCTGTCGATCGGCGTGGCGGTGTTGTGTGTCTCGCTGGCCGGACGGGCAGTGACCTGATAGGAGCCTGGTCTAGAAGTCCCTTCACAGTCCTGTCCTCCCGCCCGACCAGCCGAGAGTGACCACTATCGGTTAGGACGGCAGCCAGTGAAAAGAATGACAGACCAGAACGTGATCGTTGGGGTGGATACGCACAAGCACATTCATGTCGCGGTTGCACTCTCCAGAGCCGGTGAGCACCTCGGAGACCTCACCGTCTCGGTGGATCCCGGTGGCTATGCGCAGCTTCTCGCGTGGGCCCAGGCGTTCGGCGCGGTGTGGTGTTTCGGGGTGGAGGGCTGCGGCTCATATGGCCAAGGCCTCGTCGGCTTCCTGCGCCGTCATGATCAGCGCGTTGTGGAGGCCGGGCGCCCTGACCGGCGTGATCGCCGCGAGCGGGGCAAGAGCGACCCGATCGACGCAGAGAACGCCGCACGCGCGGTACTCGCGGGCACCGCGACAGGTGTCCCGAAGACCGCGGATGGCACGAGCGAGGTGATCCGCGAGATCAAGATCGCTCGCGATACAGCCGTGAAGTCCAAGACCCAAGCGGTGATCACGCTCAAGACGCTCGTCGTGACCGCTCCAGATGAGCTCCGCCAGGAGCTGCAGGCACTGACGAAGGCGAAGCTCAGGGACCGTTGCGCCGCGCTTCGCCCCGGGAAGGTCGACACACCCCTTGCGGCGGCCAAGCACGCGATTCGCTCACTCGCTCGTCGCTGGCAGCATCTCGAGGCAGAGATCAAGGAGCACGACCAGCTCCTCGATACCCTCACGGCCCAAGCAGCCCCCGCCCTGCGAGAGGCGTTCGGGATCGGCATCGACGTCGCAGCGGAGATGATCATCCTCGCCGGGGATAACCCCGAGCGCATCAAATCTGAGGCTGCGTTCGCAAAGCTCTGCGGCGCTTGTCCGGTTCCTGCCTCCTCTGGCGCTACCCAGCGTCACAGGTTGAACTGGGGAGGCCACAGGCAAGCCAACAGCGCTCTCTACCGCTGCGTGATCGTTCGGATGCGCTTCCACCCACCAACGATCGCTTACGTCACCAAGCGCACCCAAGAAGGCAAGACCAAGCGCGAGATCATTCGCTGCCTCAAGCGATACCTAGCCCGCGAGATCTATCACACCATCACGCAGTCACCGCTCGCAATCACGCCACAACCAGTACCCCGCAAACACGCCCAAACCAGCTCTTGACAACTATAGGAGCATCAATTCGATGGCTGAGAGCTTCCTCGACAGCTTCAAGACGGAGCTCATCGCAGACCGGGTCTGGCGCACCTGCAGCCAGCTGGAGCTCGCAATCGTGGAGTACATCGCCTGGTTCAACGACACCCGTCTGCACGAAAACCTCGAAGACCGGCCACCCCGCGAGATCGAAGAACTCTACGCTGTGAAAAGCACAGCCATGACTGACCGGCCCCCGTTGGCTGGTCCAGGTGTTATGAGAGTATTGGTGTGGGTTGCTTGTGGTTGGTCTTCCATTTCTCGGCGTATTCGTCGGGTGGGAGCCCGTCGAGCGCTGAGTGTGGCCTGGTCGTGTTGTACTCGATTCTCCACTGCTCGGTCAGGATCTGCGCTTCGGTGAGTGTGGTGAACTCCTCGACGTTCCAGTGCTCATCGCGCATCCTGGAGTTGAACGACTCGACGTAGGGGTTCTGCCACGGTGAGCCCGGCTCGATGTAGATCGTGCTCGCCGTGTTGAAGCGACACCAGTCTTTCAGCGCCGCGGCGATCATCTCTGGCCCGTTGTCCATCCGCAGGAACTCGGGGGCTCCGAGCTCGCGTTGGAGGCGGTCAAGGACCGTGAGCACGCCGTCAGCGTCACAGGAGCGCGCGACATGGGTAGCGAGCGCTTGGCGGGTGAACTCGTCGAGGATGTTCAGGCTCTTGAGCTGGCGGGCATCGTTCGTCGCGTCGAACTGGAAGTCGATCGCCCAGACCTCCCCAGGACGCACAGCCCGCCGGCGAGCACCATCAGGGTCAGTGCTCGTCCCGCGGCGGCGCTTGCGCGCCTTCTGGGGCACTCTCAGCCCCTCCTCGCGCCACAAGCGCTGCACCCGCTTACGGTTCACCACGTGACCCTCGCGGCGCAGTTGCACGGCCGCACGCCTGTACCCCCAGCGAGCATGCTCGCGAGCGATCACGCGCAGCCTCGCGCGCAAGTGCTCCTCCACCGGCCGCGCAACGGGCGCCCGCAGCCGCTGCGTCGAGCGATGCTGGCCAACCAGCTGGCACGCCCTTCTCTCTGAAAGCCCGAAACGCTGCATGCACATCGCCACCGCGCGACGGCGGCGCTGCGGGCTCAGAAGTTTCCCCGGCCGACCTCCTTCAACGCCTGGATATCGAGCGCCTGCTCAGCCACGACCTGCTTCAGCCGTCCGTTCTCGCGCTCCAGCTCACGCAGCCGCTTGGCGCCTTCGGCCTTCATCCCGCCGTACTGATTGCGCCAGCGATGCAAAGTCGGCTCAGACACCTCCAAATGACGCAGCACCTCAGCGATGTCCTTGCCCTCACCCAGCAGCCGATCAGCCTCACGCAGCTTGCGAACGATCTGCTCCGGGGTATGACGACGACGCTTCATACGAGTCTCCTTCCGCCCACCATAGGGCGATCAGACTCTCAAAGCACCCGGACCACCACACAGGGGTCACGCCATGACCACCCCAACATCAGAAAGAAAACCTACTAACCACGCTCTCCGTCAATCCCGGTCCAGCTCACAATCCAGAGTGTTCGTCGACAAGGCCAGGCGACAAGGCTGCCTGATATAGACGGCTGGGCGGTGGCCACTGGGGCATGAAGGTCCGTAGATTATGGGAGTCCGTCGCTGTCGGCGGGGCCACGCAGCACACATGCACCTACAACGCCGATTGTGCGACGCCCATCGGCTCAACTACGCTGTGAGCGCTATACGGCGATGGCAGAGGCCGCCAGGTTCGTCGACACGGTCCGCGTCCCGCGGGCTTCAAGTTTGAGCTATGACTCGTGGCCTACGGTATGCCGGCGATGGGCTTGATTCCCGGGAGAATGTCGCTCGTGATGTAAGTGGACAAGCGCATCAGCATGTCAAATGTCAGGCCTACGTCTACTGCTCGGTCACCGAGGAGGCGGACCAGCGCAAGCATGGTGCTGTGGCGCACACGATCAGCTTCCGTTTCGCCCTCAACCGCTAGTCCCTCGACGTAGCGCAGATCAGCGAAACCCTCTACCAGCCGATCCCCAAACTCCTCCGTATAACCCCTTCATCGAGAACCCCAATCAGGCGCATAACATTGACGCTCAGAGCGCTGACGTCCCTCCAGATGTCCTGCGGCGTTGGTCCATCGCAGGCGTGGGGCTGCTTTTCTCGCCGTGAGCCGCGAGTTCCATGCGATCGATCTCGTCGTTGTACCGATCGAGTGTCGCGCGCCATGCGAGCGCCTTCGCCGTTTCGGCATCAAAGTTGTTCCGGGCTGGGAGGCGAACCGTCTTGTGCGCGCGACGGTGTGCGGCGAGATCGCGCGGCCGGATCTCATCTGCTGGCACCGTCCACCACCCGCGGTCACCAACGACGTCCCAAACCACGAGCACAACGGGCTCCGCGACCAAGCTCCAGCGCCGGAGATGCTCAGCGGCCAGCGAAATCGCTGTCGAGCCATCTGCACGCCGAAGCGCCGCCACATTGCGAGTCCCCTTTACCTGGAGCCAGTAGCGGGCGAGCTATACCCAGAAGTTGTGGATGCGTGTGAGGAGGAAGGCGGCGTACCTTCCCGGTTGATCAAGACCGATGCCGGTGATGGCCGGCAGGAAGGCACGCCATGTCAGATGTTCGCAGGCTCCCCGTCGGGGAGGACGATCAGGGTCGGTTCACGCTCGATGATCTCGCGCGGGAGGGCGCGCGGCGGATGATCGCCGCGGCGCTGGAGGTCGAGGTTGACGAGTACGTCGGCTCGTTCGTGGAGGAGGTCGATGAGGACGGTAAGCGGCTGGTCGTCCGTAACGGCCGTGCGCGGGAGCGCCGCGTGACGGTCGGGTCGGGGACGATCCCGGTCCGCGCGCCGCGGGTCAACGACAAGCGCGTCGATGATGAGAGCGGGGAGCGCAAGCGGTTCAGCTCGCGGATCCTGCCGGCGTACGCGCGGCGGTCCCCGAAGGTGACCGAGGTGCTGCCGATCCTGTATCTGCACGGGCTCTCGACCGGGGACTTCCGGCCGGCGCTGAGGGATCTGCTGGGCGAGGACGCCTCGGGGCTCTCGTCCAGCTCGATCCAGCGGCTTACCGAGCAGTGGCAGGCCGAGCACGCCGCGTTCTGCACGCGGGAGCTGCGGTTTCACCGCTACGCCTACCTGTTCGTCGACGGCGTCAACGTCAGCGTCCGCCTCGGCGAGGATCCCAAGCTGTGCGTGCTTGTGGTGATCGGCGTCCGTGAGGACGGTTGCAAGGAGCTGCTCGCGGTCGAGGACGGCTACCGCGAGAGCGAGGACTCCTGGGCGGCAGTGTTCCGCGATCTCCGCGACCGCGGGATGAACGAGCCGAAGCTCGTGACCGGTGACGGCGCGCTCGGTGCGTGGGCCGCGCTAAGGAGCGTGTTCCCCGGCACCAGAGAGCAACGCTGCTGGGTGCACAAGACAGCGAACGTACTCGACGCGCTCCCGAAGCGGCTGCAGCCCAGGGCGAAGACGCTGCTGCACGAAATGGCCGAGGCGCCCTCACAAGCGGACGCCCGCAAAGCGCTTGAGCGCTTCCGTAGCGAGTTCGACGCCAAGTACCCGAAGGCCGTCTCCAAGCTCGACAAGGACTGGGGGCAGCTCACCACGTTCTTCGACTTCCCCGCCGAGCACTGGCGGCACCTGCGCACGACAAACCCGATCGAGAGCAGCTTCGCGACCGTCAAGCTGCGCACCAAGGTCACCAAGGGCGCCGGCTCGAAGAAAGCAGCGCTCGCGATGGCCTACAAGCTCCTCGACGGCGCCCAAGAACGCTGGCGGCGATTCAACGGCCACGAGCTCGTCACGGACGTGCTCGACGACGTGAAATTCAAGGACGGACTCAAGGTCACAGACGACGAAACCACGACAACGGACGAGAAGGTCGCCGCCTGATGCTTCACCTTCTCATCCACAACTCTTGACAATTGCTCGTAGCGGGCGGGTTGCATCTGCTCTCCGATCGAGATATGGACGACCAAGTCCTCGCCGTAGTCCTTGTGGACCACTTCAGATGCCAAGCCCGAGAGCGACAGAACCTTCTGCACTGAAGCGACCGCTTGGTCATCTGTCTCATGCAGTAGCGGTCGCGTCGGCATTGGAGGATGTCCGGATCGTCGTGGAACTTTGAGAGCGGCCTCCGGGATTTGACGGTCAGACAGTAATGGTTTGTGGTGTCTCGGCGTGAACGGCGGTGGCGGGGATTGGAAGGGCGGCTCGTGCTGTGTGGCGTTCGATCGCGGTCACGAGCTTGGCGAGATCTCGATAGCCGATGATCCGCCGGAACTGCTGCTCGGCGACGAGCATCCCGGCGGCGGTCCAGCGCTTGCGCATATCGCCGTCCTGCCAGCGCTTCACGTTGCGCTGAGTGCGGCGGACGATCTCGATCATGCTCTCGCATGGGTTCGTCGAGCACAGCGTCTTAGCGAGTCCTCCTGTGATCGCGAGCCGCATCAGCGTCAGCGTCTCGGGCATCCCCTCCCGCAGCGAGGCGGCGGCGTCGGGCCAGGTGCGCTCAAGCTCTGAAGCGAGGAGTTCGAGGCGCTGCTCGGCGAGATCGGCGTCCTTGAGCGCCCACGCGCCGCGGATCTTCGCCAGGATGGCGGGGCGGTCGCGTTCGGGTAGTAGATCGCAGACATTTCTCTCCTTGTGACGGTGACAGCGATGCACCAGCGCGCGCTCGCCGAACACGTCCTTGATCGCCCGGCGGATCGCCTTGCCGCCGTCGATGACGAACAGGATCGCCTGCTCGGGGTCAAGGCCGCGGTCCACAAGATCGGCCAGGAGCGTCCGGGCGAGTGTGGCGTTCTCGGTCGACCCCTCCCACAGCCCAAGCGGGATCTTCACGCCCTCGGTCGAGATTCCGAGCGCGACGATGTGCGTGCGCCCGGCGATCTCGAGACCGTCGAGCATCATTACCGCCACCCGCACGTCCTCCAGCCGCCGGCCCATCAGCTCGCCGAGCGCGGTCCGGGTGCGCTCGATGAACATCTCCGACGCCGACGTCTTCGAGGTCGCCGTCGAGGATCGCTGCACCTCCTCGCCGACGGGCTCCCCAACACCGGCGAACTTGCGCGAGGAAACACCGGCGAGCATCCGGTCCATCACCGCCCGGGTCAACGGGTCGCGGTCGGCGAAGTGCTGGTACGTGGTGACCGCCAGCTCCCGCTCGTCATCAGCCGTGCGCATCCGCGGCCGGCTGACTTTCACACGTCGTCCACCCAAGGTCATCGACCCGTCCTCGTGGCCGTGGCGCTTCGCCGTCCGGCCGGGATCATGCTTGCCCTTCGGGCCCACGACCTCGGCGACCTCGAGCTCCATCAACTCATGCACAACACCGAGCCCGACACCGACGCTCAGCGCGAGCAATCCCTCCCTCGCTGCCCCCACAAGCTCACCGAGCGCCTCCTGGATCTCCGGTGGCAGCGAACTCTCGACAGCCATCACGACCTGCGGTGCAGATACCTTCTTCATGGCGGTTCCTCCTGTCCTCGCGGACTTGGTTGGCGCCTGTCACGCTCGCAACACGAGCGGACGAGGCGGGAGGACCGCCATTCAAAGTTCTACGAGGACACGGACAACCTCCGGCATTGCGTTGGGAAGTCTAAGCCTGGATCCACCGTTTCTGTCCGGTGGTGAACGGAGGATGACCTCCTGAAAAGGGCTTTGTAGCGGCTGTTTAGGCCAGCCGCGGCCCTCGTTCAGGAGGTCACCTTCATGGTGCACGATGACGGGACGGTCGGACTGGATGGTCTGCGGGTCGAGTTCGACGATGAGCGGGCCGTGCAGGGCGCTGGGGTGGCGCTCGTCGCGGCTCTTGCCGGCCGGTTGGGGATCGAGGCCTCGGCGGGTCGTCTGGTGCGGTTGCGCGGGGATCGGCCGGGGGCGGCGAACGCCGGGCGCAAGGTGATGGCGCTCCTATTCGCGATGGTGCTCGGCGCGGACAGCATCGATGACTGCGATGCGTTGCGGGCCGGGCGCACTCGGCGGCTACTCGGCGGCTGGATCCCGGCGCCGTCGACGCTTGGGACGTTCTTGCGCGCGTTCACGTTCGGGCACGTGCGCCAGCTCGATGCGCTGCTCGGGGAGGCCCTCGTGAGGGCGTGGCGGGCCGGTGCCGGGCCCGGCAAGAACCGGCTCGTGGTCGACGTGGACAGCTTCGTCGGTGAGGTGTGCGGCCGCCTGAAGCAGGGCGCCGCCTACGGCTACACAAGCCTGCTTGGCTATCACCCGATCCTCGCCACCCGCGCGGACACCAGGGAGGTGCTTCATATCCGGCTGCGCAAGGGGTCGGCGAACACGCAGAAGGGGATGCTGCGCTTCACTGAGGAGCTGATCGCTCGCGTGAACCGCGCCGGCGCAGACGGCGTCAAGCTGCTCAGGGCCGACTCGGGGTTCTGGAGCACCAAAGTGTTCTGCCGCCTCGAGCGGGCCGGCTGGCAGTACTCGATCGGCGTGCGGATGCAGAAAGGGATCCGTGAGGCCATCGAGTCGATCGGACCCGAGGCATGGCAGACGGTCGCTGAGTACCCCAAGGACGGTGAGGCCCAGATCACCGAGACCGTCTACGGCGGGCGGCGCCTGATCGTCCGCCGAACCCGGCTGGTCGGCGCGCAGGCTGAGCTGTGGCCCGACTGGAGGCACTTCGCGTTCATTACCAACCGCACCGAGGAGCTCGATGTCGTGGAGGCCGAGCATCGCGATCACGCCGTCGTGGAGCAGGTCATCGCCGACCTCAAAGACCAGGCGCTCGCGCACTTCCCCTCCGGCGAGTTCAACGCCAACGGCGCGTGGACCGTGCTCGGCGCGCTCGCGCATAACCTCCTCCGATGGACACAGCTGATCGGGCTGCCCGACAGCACCATCCGCGCCGCCAAGACCCTGCGCCGCCGGCTGCTGCAAGTCGCCGGACGCCTCACCCGCCACGGGCGCTCCTGGACGCTGCACCTCCCCGCCCGCTGGCCCTGGCACGGCGACTACCTCGACGCGCTCAACCGGATCCGAGCGCTCCCCGCCGCCTGACACCCGACCGGCGGGCTCCTCGAGGACAAGCAGGCCCTCCGCCCCGCTTGGCGTGCCCGCAAACGCTGCCAACACCCCTCCTCGCGACCGGCCAGGCGCATCACCCCGCCCACACACCACCGCCCACGACGATCAACCACCAATCCGAGCGGCCTCCCCCAACCCACACAGTGAATCGGTGGATCCAGGCTAAGCCGAGATCGTCGCGGCTCGTCCAATGCCTGTTGTGCGACAGCGGGCGTCGGCATGACGACACCTTGCCCCCATCGTGCCTGCCCGGTAGAATGAGGTCAGAAAGGTTAGATCCATGAGTGATTTCACTGCACAACACGAGTTCGACGTCATCTTCGAGCCTCAAGAGGAGGGCGGCTATACCGCCTACGTCCCGGACCTCCCCGGCTGCATCAGCGAGGGCGAGACGCTTGAGGAGGCCACCGACATGATTCAAGAGGCGATGGCTCTCTATCTCGAATCGCGTCAGGAGCGCGGCTGGGCGCTCCCGAAGGTCGAGCACCGCAAACTCGCGCCGGCCGCGTGAGCGAGAAGCTCCCCCGGCTCACCGCCAAAGAACTTATCCGTGTTCTCGAGCGCAAGGGCTGGGTGCTAGACCGCAGCCGGGGCAGCCATCACATCTATGTCCATATTGTTACCCGCCGGACACTGAGCGTTCCAGTCGCGCGGCGCCCGATGTCGATTGGCACGCTGTCTCGGCTGCTCAAGGATGCTGACATCAACCGGGATGAATTGCGGCGACTGCTCGATGGGCCGCATCGGGGATGCGTTCGATAACGCGATGATGGAGGCGTTCTGGGGACGAATGCAGACCGAGCTACTGAACCGCAAACGATGGCGCACACGGCTTGAGCTCGCCAACGCGATCTTCGAGTACGTCGAGGTCTTCCACAACCGCAAGCGCCGCCACAGCGCGCTCGGGATGCTCACACCCAGCGAATATGAGACCCTCTACCACCAACAACAAGCCGCCTGACACCCTCACAAACCCGGTCTAATAAAACGGGACCAGATCACCTTGATCAGCCAATGGGGGCCGGTCAACCCCACGCCGCCGCTCCGCAGCCGAGATGACCTCAATTGCTGCCAGTGTCATCTCGGGATCCATCATTGCATGATGATTTGATCCGACGACCAGGGGCATCGCGACGAGCGTATTGGCTTCCTAACCACGGTGCGATCGCGATTGGCCGAATCGGCAAACAGTGAGCCTGCGATCCGGGCGTTGCGACAATCGATTGCCTGCCGCCGAAGCCCACCAACAGAACTCCCACAACCGACTATGCGCTCTCTTCTCATCTCTGCTCCTATCGCTCGCTGCTAGTCAGCGAGTTACCCGGACTATTGTCGACATCGGTCAGACCGACTACCTAGTCCTGGACATGATCATCTCCAGAGCTAGGCTCGGCGCGAACCCATCGAGTCGTGGCAAGCCATCGAGCAACAGTGCGTGCCTGGCTAGCGGCAACGGCGGACTCGTAGCTCCGCCTAAGTCGCCGTCAGCGGGCTGGCCCTGCGGGCGCCAGAGAACGCGGCCGGTGGCTGTCCTGCCCGTCGTCTCGCGCGAAGATCACAGTCTGATCACGACCAGCGCGCTTCGCCCTGTACAGCGCCGAGTCTGAGCGCTTCAGCAGCGCATCGAGTCGCTCGGGCCCAGTCGCTGAGTCGATCCCTGCGCTGACGCGCACCTTCGGCAGGCCGTGCGAGTCGGCGGACGCGAGCGCCATGCGGATGCGCTCAGCAAACGCCGCCGCATCGCCGCTGTCACTCCCCGGCAACAGGGCCACGAACTCCTCGCCACCAAACCTCGCAACCACGTCGATGTCCCGTGACCCGGCCGCCAGCAACTCGCCCGTCCACGCCAGCACACGGTCGCCGATCTCATGCCCCCACTCGTCGTTGACGCGCTTGAAATAGTCGATGTCGAACGCCACGAGCGCCAGCGAGCCGCCTTCGCGCTTGGCCCGCGCGAGCTCCAGCGCGGCCCGCTCGTAGAACCCGCGGCGGTTCAGCAGCCCCGTCAGCGGATCCACGCGCGCCTCCTCCGCGAGCCGCTCTAGCAAACGGTCGTTGCGCTCCACCAGCATCACCACGACGCTCGCCACGACACACACCGAGATCATCACGTCGACCCAGCGACCTACGTAGCCGCTGGCTGCGGGAAGCGACGACAGGACAATCGCATGTGCCACACCGATGCACACGACGATAGATATCGCGCCCCTGCGGCCGAAGAAGAATGACATCCACAGGACCGGCCACATGTACAGCACGGCGGCATCACCAGCCGCCGGGGTTCCCGCGAGCGCCTGCGCAATCAGCACGACCCCAACCGGACCGGTCGACGCGAGCGCCCAACGCGGCAGCCGCGGCCCCACGAGCAGCAGCGCGGCGACGACCACCGAAGCAAGCACAACCGGGCCGACAGCGAGACCCCGATCGCCCGGGAGAGCCCCCGTGATTGCTTCATCCAACACGGCGCACCCATACATCGCCGCGGCGGTGTACGCCATCAGCTTCCGGCTATGAGCGAGGCTCTCCCGCGGGTGACTCACACGTCATATATCGGCTCACTCCCCGCCGGACAAGAGCAGCACAGCCGACGTTCGCGTCCCTCCACAGCTGCTCTCGCGCGCGCCGAGCCCTCAGCTCGCGAACGACTCTTCGCCGACGAACCCGCCCTGGCGCACGCCCGGCGGGATCGCGAACAGAGCGCTCGACGAAAGCTGGAAGCACCGGCTCCTTCGGGACAGATTATTAGGGCAACCTAATTAGGTCTCCCTAATTCCTACTACAGCCGTCGGCTTTATGCGCTCGCGGGTATCCCGAGCCAGCCCTGATCCGCACCCTCTCCAGCCCAGCGGCGGGTCCGGTACTCGGCCGCAGCGGACGCGTGGCCTCAGTCCCCGGTAGCCGAGAAATGCTCTGGATCTATCGGCCCGAGCACCCCACCGACGAGCTTCTCCGGTCCGGGGTAGTTGCGCAAGACGTTGATCAACTGGGATGAGTTCGTGACGTCCACCGCGCCGCCGGGGTATGCGGTGGTCTCGTGATTGCTGAAGCCGGCAGGCGCGCTGAAAGCGCCGGCAGCGTTGAGCTGGACCTGTTCGTAGTAGGACCGGTATCCACTCGTGACCGTGCCGCTCCAGCCGTGTTGGTAGGCCCATTGGAGCACCGGGATGATCCACGTGGCGATCGGCTTGGAGCGCGGGTTCCAGACCGTTTCTGGGGTTTCAACCCCCGCCACCGCGACGGCGGAGTTCGCCTGCGCGAAGGATGCCGCACTGTCGCCGGACGGCAGCGCGATCCCGGCCTTGCGCAGCGCCTTGATCTCACGGCGGACTTCGGCATCCGAGGGCGCCCCCTGCGCGATGTGCACCTTGCCTTCGGCCAGGATCTGATCCGAGGACGCATCGACGCGCGCGACGACGGCCCGATGTTTGGCCGTGGCCGCGCTCAACGGGACGTGAGCCGCGGGTTTCGTGACCGTGACCCGGGCGACCGCGTGCTTGGGCACCGTGGCTTCTCCACAGCCGCCTACGACGACGGTCGCAACGACGCAGCCGACCGCCACGAGCAGGGTCGCGACGACCCTCCCCCACGCCTGCTCGGTCATGGCTGGCGACATCCCGTCAGCGTACGGCCGACGCCCGTCATCCGCGCCGGCGTATTACCCGCGGGCGAGGCTGAGTGTCAGGCGGCGCCCGTAGCCGGAGCCGCCCGCGAACGGGTCGGCGCGCATGACAGTCGTCAGGCGCAGGCGTCGTTTGGCGGCCAGCAACCGACGCGCAGAGCCCGCCAGTCGCACCGATACCTCGGCGTGGTGGCCGGGGCCGATCGTGAAGTGCGTGGAGCCGCCGACGAACGTCCGGGTGACACGACGACGATGATGCTTGCCTGCGGCTCTCGCGGTGATCGTGCGGGTGAGCTCGAGGCGACCCGCGCACGGCCGCCGCAGCCGACTGGGACACTCGACGCGAATCCGCGCGCGCCCCGCGCGCGTCGCCGAGGCCTGACCGGTCGCGATCGTGGCACCCACGCCGAACACCGTCACGGCGCTGCTTCCAGCAGAGGCGACATAAACCTCGCGTCCGTCGGGGCTGACGGCCGCACCCTCGACGTCTTCCAGCGACGGGAACCCGGTGCAGCGTTTGTCTTCCTCAGACGCACACGAGACCTCGGTCAGCTTGCCTGTGGGCGGGTCGCGCGAGAAGACGACCGCGGAGCCGCTGCCGATCGCATACACCGCCGCGCCGTCGCCGCTCACCGCGATCGCGCTCACGCCTTCCAGCCCGGCCACGCTGGCGCACTGGTCCGGCGCAGCGGGACCTTCGCTTTCTTCTTCATCTTCTCCTTCTTCGGCTTCCTTGTGTTTTTCTTCGGGCAGATAGTCGACGCAGCTCGCATCCGACAGCGCGCCGCTCGTGGGGTTGCGCGCGAGAACGTCCACCCGACCCTGGCCGTCGGAGGAGTCGGCCACGTACACGTCGGAGCCGTCCGGGCTCACGGCGAGCTCCGTCGGCGATTGCATCAGTCGGCTCGCAGTGCACAGCCCGGGTGGCGGTGAGACCTTCAGGCAGTTGCTCTCGGTGAGCGCACCAGCGCCGTCGTGCGTGAACGCGTCGACCGCGTCGCTGCCCGGCGCGACCGCGTACAGCTGCATTCCTTCCGGGCCCAGCGTCAGCGAATCGACCCCCTGGGTCGCGATGCCCACCGCACACGAGCCGTCGAAGCCGTTGACCGCGACGCAGGGGTTGGTGAACGGTTGGCCAGGAACCGTCGTGGTGAACAGCGACGCAAGGCTCGCCTGTGGCGCCGTCGTCCCGGCGCTCGCACCGACCGCGGGTTCGCCCGAGCTTGCGATCAAGGTCGAGATCGCGCCTGGGGTCGGCGCGGCAATGTACAGCGCCTTCCCGTCCGCGCTCGTCGCGATCGCGCCCGCCGACAGGAACACGTTAGAAGCGACGCACCCGGAGCCCGGCGGGGGCCTGAACTGAAAACAGCCAAGCCTCGTCAGAGAGCCCGTCGCCGGGTCGCGCGCGAAGGCCACGACGCTTCCCGAGTTGCTCGCGGTCACGAACACAGTCGAGCCGTCGGGGCTAACCGCCACACCGTCGGCTCCGACCAGTGATGGCGTGGCCGTACACGCGCCGGAGGCGCCGTCGCGCCCATCGGTGCCGTCGGAGCTCAGACAACCAGCCTCGGACACCGCCCCGGTCGCGGCGTCGCGCGTGAGGATCGCCACTGCGCCGTAACCGGCCGCGATCGTCGCACCCGTCTTACCCGATGCCACATAGACGTTCTTCCCGTCCGCAGAGACCGCAACCGAGTTCGCGCCGAACAGACCCTTGCCTTCACCGCATGTCGCGGTGCCAGTGTCGCCGCTCTTGTGGCCAGGAGCGACGAGGCACCCGTCGGAGCCGCTGAGCGGACCGAAGCCTGTGGCCGCCGCGGCGGCCGAGCAGGCCGCACCGGCGCCCGACGCGAACACAAGCGCCGTCGCCATCGCCCCACGCGTGAGAATCTGTCTCGAGCTCACCCGACCCACAATACGCCAGGTACGACGGCGGGTCATCAAACCCTGCACGGTCGCCGTCCGCGGGACACATTGAGCAGCCACGTGCAAGTCTTCGCGCCACGGCATGGACGAGCTGCAGCTGGTCATCTTCGACTGCGACGGCGTGCTGGTCGACAGCGAGACGATCTCGAACGATGTGCTCGCGCGCATGCTGAGCGCGGAGGGAGTGGCAACGACGCTCGCGGAGGCTCGCCGCGACTATCAGGGGCTGCTCCTGAGCGAAATCGTCGAGCAGGCGCAGGCGCGACTCGAGCGCCCGCTGCCGGCAGACTGGCTCGGCCGCTACGCGCGTGAGCGCACCATTGCGTTCGAACGGGAGCTGCGACCCGTTCGCGGTGCTGCGCCGGCAATCGAGCGACTGCAGCACGAGGGCGTAGCTGTATGCGTCGCCTCGCAGGGAAAGCTCGCCAAGACGCGACTGTCGCTCGAGCTGACTGGCCTGCGCGGCCTGTTCGCCGACCGTGCGCTGTTCTCAGCCTACGCGGTGCCCAGGGGCAAGCCCCACCCCGATCTATTCCTGCACGCGGCGGATGTAATGGGAGCCGATCCGGTCCGCTGCGTGGTCGTCGAGGACACTCCCTCGGGCGTTACCGCGGCTAGCTCGGCGGGGATGCGCGCCCTCGGGTACGCCGCAGACAGCGACCGCAGCGCGCTGCGGCTCGCCGGCGCGGAGCCGTTCGATTCACTCGAGGATCTCCCCGGATTGCTGGGGCTCGCGTGATCTACGGCGCGTGAGCGCTTCGATCTCGTACTGACTGCCTACGAGGCGGTGGTAGTAGAGGGTGGCAGAGGGTGGCGCCGTCGGCGCTGATCGACGGAGCCTCCGCGAATCCGGTGATCGGACGCGCTAGCGTCCCAGCCGTGCCCGAGCCGTTCGTTCACCTGCTGCGCGTGCGCTACGGCGAGTGCGACCCCCAGGGCATCGTGTTCAACGCCAACTACCTGCTGTATTTCGACGTGGTGTTCACTGAGCTGTGGCGGACCGCCGTCGGACCGTGGCAGGAGATGACCGCTCGAGGAGTCGACGCTGTCGTCGCGGAGGCCAACCTCGACTTCCGCTCGCCCGCCCGCTTCGATGATGAGCTGCAGCTGCAGGCGCGCATCTCCCGACTCGGCAGAACGGCGATCACGACCGAGATCGACGTCGTGCACGCTGGGGAACTGCTGGTAGCCGGCCGACTGCGACACGTGTGCGTGGACACCGGCAGCTGGAGCAAGACTGAAATCCCCAACTGGGTCCGCCAGGGGCTGCAGCGTTTCGCCGGAGCTACCAGCAGTGCTGGAAACGCTTGCCATTAAGCGCGAGCTTGAAGCGAGCACCCATGATGCCGGCGGCGTTGTCAGCGGTGCAGAACTTGCGAGTCGCGAGCTTGTACTCGGCGTTCAGAACGGGCTTGCCTGCAGCCAGATAGGGCTCGAAGTCAGCGCATTCGTAGTACTGGTTGCACTGCTCGGTTAGCGCCCCATCGAAGTACGACAGCAGTTGTTCGGTCTGTTCGCCGTCGTTCTTCTGCAACACCGCCATGCCGAGTGAGTGAACCGCGTCGGCCACCCACTCGTTGTACGTGAGCTGCTGCTCAGCCGTTATCGAAAACCCGCTGGCATTTGCGTAGGCTTCGATGTTGTCGGGCTCGACCGCGTCGAAGCCCTTTTGCTCACATATCCGGAAACGCGCCGTCATGATTGGCTCGAGCACCGCGAGCTGGCGGATGTCCAGCCACCGCTCGCCGGGCCATCCGTTGGGGCTCCCGAGCACCGATGCCGGGAACTGGGAGTAGTCGGGGCGGAAGTTCTCGGCCGTGCCGACGTCGACATAGCAGACCACCCGCTTGCCCTGGGCGTGCAGGGTGGCGACCTCCGCGGCGCTGTTTTCAAAGCCGTCGATGTCGTACAGCGACACTGGCTCGGCGTTGTCGATCTTGCCCTGCAGCTGCCAGTACCACGTCGGGTGCGCCGGCGGCATCCACCAGCCGGCGCCTGCGCTCGCATTGCGAGCGCAGGCCAGCAGTATCACGGCGGCGATGGCCGCGACCACCGCGACGGCGATTCCTGCAGTCCGGACCCTCCCATCCGTCATCCGCCCATCGTAGTCCGGCCCGCGATGCCCGTAGCCCGGGCCACGTAGGCAGGCCACACCTGCCGGCGGACGCCGAGACGACCGGCGCGGACGCTCTTAGCGCGTACTTACACAGCGGTTACGGGCACTTCAGCGGCCGCCGCGATCGTGTGCTTAACCCACGTCGGGAGCCGACCAATGATCGCGACACAGGCGAACACCATCGCCACTGCGATGGGACCGCATCTCTTTTGGATCGCCAGCCGCGCCGCCGGCATCGTGGCGCTCGTCCTGTCCAGCGTGTCGGTGTGTGTCGGGCTGCTGATCGGCGGGCGCCTCGCCAAGGGTCACAAGCCGGAGCTGCGGGTGACCCACGAGGCCCTGTCGCTGGCGACGCTCGTCGCGCTCGCGGTCCACGGCCTGACACTGCTCGGCGACGGCTATCTGCATCCGAGCCTCGGCGACGTGGCAATCCCGCTGCTCAGCGGCTACCGAACGCTTTGGACGAGCATCGGGATCGTCGCGTTCTGGGCGATGCTCGCGCTCGGCCTGTCGTTCTATGCGCGCACGCGGATCGGGCCGCAGCGCTGGCGCAAGGTCCACCGCTTCGCCGCGCTCGCTTGGGTGCTCGGGGTCGCGCACTCGCTCGGCGAGGGTACGGATGCAGGCCAGGCATGGTTCCTGGCGATGACCGCTGCCGTGGCGGCACCTGCCGTCGTGTTGCTGCTCGCCCGGCTGCTGGGCGGCAAACGAGCCACTGCCACCGTCCCCGGTTCCACCCACGCCCCCGCCACCGAGCTGCGACACGCATGACAGAGCGCCAGCTACGAGCCAGAGCCCTTGCGCGCAGCCGTCGTGAGGCGATGCGCCGGCGGGCGCGCCGCATCCGCAGAACGGTCGCCGCGCTCGCTGCGGCGCTGTTCAGCGCGGCCTTCCTGTTCATCTACGTGCAGCTCGCCTCGGGACACGATCCCGCGCTGTCGGCCGACACGAAGCGCACGACGTCGGGCGCCAATAGCTCGCGCGCCGCGAGCGGCAACCCATCCTCAGCCACCGCGAGCACGTCGTCGACCTCGACCGAATCCGCAGCCGCCTCGGAATCCGCAGCCACCTCGGAATCCAGCGGCAAGGAATCCTCGAGCGAAGCCAATGAAGCGAACACTGAAGAATCGGCCGGCAGCCCCGCCCCCGTCACCACCTCTCAGTCATGAGTTCCGAACACGAGGAGATCGAGGAGTTTGTCTGCTTCGGATCGACATGCGCAGCGTTCGTGATCGGCTCTGGGCGGGCCGGCTCGGCGGCTGACGCGGCTGCGTTAGTGAGACGCACGCTGCTGGCATGGCACGAGCGCTTCTCTCGTTTTCAGCCCGACAGCGAGCTTTCGCTATTGAACCGTGACCCACGCGTGCGCGTCCCTGTCAGCCCGTTGATGGCGCGCTTCGCCCAGGCGGTGCTGACCGCCGGCTCGCTGACGGGTGGCCTGGTCGACGCGACGCTGCTGCTCGACCTCCAGCGGGCGGGCTATGTCGATCAGCTGCCACAGCCGCTCACCCTCTCACACGCCCTCGAGCTCGCTCCCCCGCGCACGCCCGCCGCCGGCGCCGCTTCGGCGTCGTGGCAGCGGATCGAGGTCGACCTCTCCGAACACGCGGTCACGCGCCCGCCGTGGCTCTCACTGGACAGCGGCGGCCTCGCAAAGGGCCTGTTCGCGGACGCGCTGGCCGCAACCCTGGCAAGCTACCCGAGCTTCGCGATCGATTGCGCCGGCGACCTCACAATCGGAGGAGCCGCCGGGCTGATGCGCGAGATACGGGTGCAGAGCCCGTTCGACGGGCGCGTGCTGCACACGTTCGAGCTCTCCAGAACGGGCGTGGCCACGAGCGGGATCGGCAGGCGCAGCTGGCTCGACCGGGACGGAGCGCCGGCTCATCACCTGCTCGACCCCTCGACCGGAAGGCCCGCGTTCACCGGCGTCGTGCAGGCGACGGCACTCGCACCGAGCGCCCTTACGGCTGAGATGCTTGCGAAGGCGGCGGTCCTCAGCGGTCCCCGAAGGGCTGCGCGCTGGCTACCGCACGGCGGCGTTGTCGTGCTCGACGATGGCTCCCATCAGGTCGTTGAGCCACCGCCGGTTGTGGCTGCGAGCGCCCCGGGAGCTGCGCCCTCAGGAAGCCGAGCGCGCCGCCGCGATCGACCCGCCCGTGAGCGTGACGCCACCCGTGCCACCTGCCTGGCTGGGCGGGATCGCGAACGCATCGACGAGCCACGGCGTCAGATCATCGGCCGCCTGCGGGCGCGAGATCAGATAGCCCTGCCCGACGTCGCAGCCGAGGGCCGTGAGGTGCTCCATCACGGCATCAGTCTCGATCCCCTCGGCCACCACCGTCAGCCCGAGGTTGCGTGCAAGATCGATCGTCGAGCGTACGATCGCCTGCGCGCGCGGTTCGTCGAGGATGTCGGTGATGAACGAGCGGTCGATCTTGATCTCGTTGGCCGGCAGCGTGGTCAGGTACTCGATCGACGCATTGCCGGTGCCGAAATCGTCGACCGACACGCCGACGCCGCTCGACCGCAGCGCCGCGAGCACCGCTGCCGCGCGGTCGGGATCGACCATCGCTGCGCTCTCGGTGACCTCCACCGTGAGCCGTGCGGGCGGGATCGAATGGCGGCGCAGCAGCGCGAGGATCTTGCCCGGCAGCTCGCTGTCGAGCAGGTTGCGCGCGGACAGGTTGACGGACATCTCGAGGTCGATCCCGCGCCTGCGCCAGATGACCATCTGCCCGAGCGCTTGGTCGATCACGTGCAGCGTCAGCGGACCGATCAGCGCCGTCTGCTCGATCATCGGGATGAAACTCGGCGGCGGCAACAGGCCGCGCTCGGGATGGCGCCAGCGGACGAGTGCCTCGACGCCGACGACGCTGCCACTGCGGAGGTCGACCTTGGGCTGGTAGTGGAGGATGAACTCGCCGTGCTCCAAAGCGCCGCGGACCTGCCCGAGCAGCACGAGCCGGGTCGCGTCGAAGTGGTCACACGCAGGCGAGTAGACCTCGATCCGGGTGCAGTGCGAGCGCGCGTGGGCGAGCGCCGCGTCGGCGCGCTGGAGCAGGGCGTCTGGGTCCTCGGCGTGCTCCCCCATCACCGCGATGCCGATGCTCGCCTCGACGTTGAGCGCGACGCCGTCGAGCACGATCGGTTGCTCGAGGCTCGACTGGACCGCGCCCGCCGTGCTCAACGCACCCGCAGAGCCCTGCGCGCGTGGGCAGATGACCGCATACTCATCGGCGCCGAGCCGCGCCACCAGAGCCTCTGGCCCGAGCTCTTCGCGCAGCCGCCGGGCGACCTCGCACAGCACGCGATCGCCGTTTGCCACGCCGAGTGTGTTGTTGATCTCGGTGAAGCGATCCAGATCGATCAGCAGCACCGCGACCGCGCCACGGTCGGGGTCTTCATCGCTGACGGCCTCGGCGAGGCCTTCGAGGAACAGGTTGCGGTTGGGCAGCTCGGTCAGCTGGTCGTAGTGGGCGAGGCGGTGGTTCTCGTCCGCCTGGCGGCGCAGCCGACGCGAGGCCCTGGCGACGATGCGGTACAGGATCGCCCACAGCAGCGCGAGTCCGACGGCGATCAGCAGCGCGATCATCCGCTTGTCGCGCGCCACCGCGGAGGCGATCGGCCGGTAGCTCAGATAGATCTCGAATACGCCCTCGGGAGGGCCGGACGGGTGGAAGCGAAGTGGCACGTAGACCTCGACGAGCTGCCCGAGGCCGACCTCGCTGGCGGTCTCGGAGTGCTCCGCCGGGGAGACGACCTCCGCGCCGTGGGGCCTACCGGCGAGCGCGTCGCGCAGATCGTCGCTCGGTGTCAGGGTGCGGCCGATCAGGCTGTGGTCGTCCGAGTAGATCACCTGGTCGTGCGCGTTCCAGATCTTCACCCGGGCGAGGTCCTGCGTGACCGAGCGCGCGCTCAGCTGCTGATCGAGCGCGCGCACGCCCGCCGGTGTCAGCCCGTCGCGCAGCGCCTGCGGAGTCAGTCGTGGCTGGATGCCGATGTGGGCGATGATGCCGGCCGACCGTGTCGCGTCAGCCAGCGTGCGCGTGACGATCTGCGTCTGCAGGACCCGCGCGAGGATCAGTCCCAGAGCGAGGATCGGTAGCAGGCTGAGCAGCGCCACCTGACGGGTGAGGCTCATGCGCCTGATCAGGCTTCGACGTTCGCGTCGTGCGCGCATGTGGTCGCTTCGAAAGCCGATGCGTGCAGCTGCAGTCCGAGAGCCAAATCCGGACAACAAGCCCTGCGGCGAAGTGGTATGCGCCCGCGGTGCCCGACACGGCGCCCGCACAGGCATACTGCCGCGGTATGCGAGCGCTCGTGCAAAGGGTCAGCCGGGCCGCTGTGCGGGTGGACGGCATGCTCGTGGCGGAGATCGGGTCGGGACTACTCGTGCTGCTGGGCGTGGCACGCGAGGACGACGAGGCCGTGGCCGACCGACTGGCCAAGAAGCTGCGGGCCCTGCGCGTCTTCCCGGATGCCGACGGTCACATGAACGACGCGCTCGGCGAGCGCGAGATCCTGTGCGTGAGCCAGTTCACCCTGTATGGGGATACGCGGCGCGGCAACCGGCCGAGCTTTGTGGCGGCCGCACCGTCCGAGCTCGCCGAGCCGTTGTACGAGCACTTCTGCGAGCGCGCTGGCGCCCGACGCGGCGTGTTCGGAGCACACATGGAGGTCGAGCTGGTGAACGACGGGCCGGTGACGCTGCTGCTGGAGGCGGGCGCGGCGTGAGCTACTCCTCCGCCTGTTCCTGCTCCACACGCTCGGCCCAGCGCTCCGCCCACGCGTTGAGCGGCCGGTAGGCATCGAGCAGCCGACGGCCCTCGCCGGTCAGACGGTAGCCGTCGCGACCCAGCTCGACGATCTCGGCTCCGCGCAGCTCCTGCAGCCGCTGGTTGAGGACGCTCGAGGACATGCCGGCACAGCGCTCCTGCAGGGCTCTGAATGCGAGCGGCTGCTCGCGCAGCTCCCACACGACGCGCAACGCCCAGCGGCGGCCGAGCAGGTCGAGCAGCGCCATGATCGGCCGCCCACCGCCGGAGCCGCGAACCTGACGCCCGGGCGCAGGAGGCTCGCCCGGGCTCATCGTCCGCTTGCGCTTCGGAAACGAAAGCAATAAGGTGAGCGCTGTGAAAAGAGAAGCAAGATCGACTGGAGTGTAACGCCGATGTCCGCCCCCACCCCCCGTATCGCACCGCTGCAGCCGCCCTACGCCCCCGACATTCAGGCAATGCTGGCCAAGTGGATGCCGCCGGGGAGCCCGGCCGAGCCGCTAGGCCTGTTCCGCACGCTCGTCGTTCACGAGCAGCTCGCCGCCAGGATGCGCCCGCTAGGCGCCGGCATCCTCGGCAGCGGCGCAACGGTCCCGCCCGTGCTGCGGGAGGTCGTGATCCACCACACCTGCGCGCTCACGGGCGCCCGGTATGAGTGGGGTGTGCACGCGATCGCGTTCGGCGGGCCACTCGGCCTCAGCGAGTCCCAGCTGCGTGCGACTGTGCACGGAACCTCGAGCGATCGGTGCTGGGATGCCGAGCAGGCGAGCGTGTTTCGTCTCGCCGACGAACTGCACGAGACGAGCACCGTCTCCGACGAGCTCTGGCAGGTCCTGGCGGCGCGGTTCGATGAGCAGCAGATCCTCGAGCTGATCGTGACCGCCGGCTGGTATCACGTGATCGGATACATCTGCAACGCACTCGCCGTCCAGCCCGAGGACTGGGCGCCGGACTTTCCCAGCTCGCTCTGATCGGGAGGCCGCGGGACGGTGCCCGGCGCGCTCGGCTCAGGCGCCCGCCCGGGTCTCGCCGCAGACCTCACGGATCGTCTCCAGCGCCGACGGCTCGATCGGCAGTTCGGCCAGCGCGGCCGCGATATCCGCAGCCCGGTCGACCGTCGAGGCCGGGCTCTCGATCAGCCACCGCGCCAGCCAGCGGCAGGCCCACGCGTCATACACGTCGACCTGCTGGGTGGCAGCCAACGCGACGAGCCGCAGCGCGAGTTCGAGATGTAGCGGTTTGCGAATCTCACGCGCCAGGTCCTTGGCGCAGGCGACCGCCATGCGGAAGTCGGCGCGGTCGATCGCGCGTTCCAGGTCACGACGGGGGCGGTGCGGTCCCAGTCCCATGCGAACGTATGTTCGCATGGGACGCTAGCACTTGTCTTTTCACCCGACTTGCGATCGAGCGCGCCGGTGTTTGACCGCTGCTACCCGCGGTCGAGCGTGCCGCTGCTCCACCGCGGCTCGGCCAGCCGCAGCCCACCGTGCTCGAAGCCGCGCGCGCCGGCTCGCAGCGCCGGGACGATCTCGCTGGTCACGAGCCCCGTCTCGTCGGTCAGCCGATCGACGATCTCAAACCAGCGCAGGGTGTTCGCGGGCGTATCCAGGATCACCGTCAGCACCGGCACGTGGCGCTGCGACGACCAGAAGTGTTCCCCGTGTGGTGGATGATCGCCGTGATAGCCCCACTGACCGCGCAGCGCAGTGGCGCCCGCGGCGCCCTCGTGGCGCAGCCGTTCGATCAGCGCACCATGCAGAGCCTGGCTTCCGTGACGGGTCTGCTCGCCGGCGTACACGACGAGCTTCTGCCAGTACTCCAGACCCGCCGCGTCCGCCGGCGGTGGCCGCTGCGGCTCGTCCAACAGCACGCCGTCGCGCTTGCACACCCGTGCCCGCTCGAGCGTCATCGTCGGCCCGTCGAGCATCGTGGAGATCTCTGCCAGGGCGGGCGCGATCGCCGCGCCCGCGCCGACGCTCTGGATGATCAACGGCACGTGCTCGTTGCGGGCGAAGAAACGCCCCCGGCGACGTACGCCTGCGGCGGTTCCGTCCAATCCGAGCAGCACGCTCGCCCCGTCCACCCCGTGGCGCCGCAGGCAGTCGACGACCGCCAGGTACGCCGGTCCTCCCGCCATCCGCTGCCGGCGGCCGAGGTGGACGGTCAGCTTGGCGGCGTCCCGCCCCGACGGCAGGTCCGTCTCGAGCACGCGCCCGCTCACCAGGCGTGCCCGCTCGAGCGCGATCACGCCGGGGCGGCTGATCGCTCCTACCTCCGCGGCCACCGCCTCGATCCGCGAGGGCGTGTCGAGCGCCAGCGCTACCAGCGGCAGGTCTTCGGAGAGGCTCAGCAGGCGCTCGCTCTGCAGGCGGTGCTTGATGCCGAAGCCTTCGATGCCGCGCAGCAGCGCGCTGGTCTTGACGCGATGGCGGGCGAACAGGTCGATCAGCTCGTCGGCGAGCAGGCGCCCGCCGACGCGATCGCGCTCCCCGAAGTAGACGCTCATCCTCAAACCGTCCTCGATCATCAGCCACCCCCGATCAGCCGGCCGAGCGCGGCGGCGGCGACGCCGAGAACGAGGCTCAGCACGATGTTCGTCACCAACAACCACGTCCGCGCGTTCTCGCCCAGACGGTGGGACTCGAGCATCCATGTCGAGAACGTCGTGTAGGAGCCGATCACGGCCGTGCCTGCCAGCAAGTAGGCGTCGCCGTGCACGGCGGCGCCCACGAGAACGCCGAGCACGATCGCACCGGACAGGTTGACGAGCAGCGTCCCAAGCGGGAACCGCGCCCCGGCGCTCGCGGACACGCGTGCGTCGAGCAGGAAGCGTCCCAGCGCTCCGACACCGCCGAGCGCCCCGACCGCCGCCCATAGAGCCACGAAGCTCAACTGCCCAGCCTCGCGCGTCGGACGAGCTTAGTCGACACGAACACCGCGCCCAGGCCACAGCTGACGCTCGCGGTCGCGTAGCCGAGCGCGAGCGCCCAGTGCGCGCCTTCGATCATCGCCAGCAGCTCGACCATCAGCGTCGAGAAGGTCGTCAGTGCACCGCAGAAGCCGGTGCCGAGGAACGCCCGCCGGTACATCGACGGCGGCAGGCGCTCCTGCAGCCGCGTGATCAGATACCCGAGCACGAGCGCCCCAAGGATGTTCACGGCGAACGTCGCCCACGGCCAGCGGTCGGGATGCACCGGCAGGCTCTGGGCGACCGCCGCGCGCCCGATCGCGCCGATGAACCCACCGACGAAGATCGCGGCGAGCTCCTGACGATCGAGCTGCACCGGCACGGTTATGGAGCGGGCCTCATCGCTGCGGCGCTCAGCATAGCGAGCCCCGTCTCCCCCGCTGGGCGCCGCGTTGCGGCCTATGCGGGCGGCCCCGGGCGGTCCGGGGCGAGCTTGGACGGCGTCAGCCGACCTGATAGACCCCGCTCGATGGTTGCACCGGAGAAGCCGCCGGTCCGATCGCCTGGACCGGCGCGCAGGCGCCTGGGCGTGGTCCTCGCGGCGATCCTGCTCGCCGGCCTGGTCGCGTTTGCGCTCTCGCGTCTGGATCTGCAGCACATCGGCCACGCGGTCATCACCGCGAGCCCGGGCTGGATCGTCGCGTCCGTCGTGCTGATGGCGGTTTCGTTGCTGCTGCGCTCGGCCTCCTGGCACCAGACGCTGCGCGCGGCGTTGCCGGACACCACGATCGCGTGGGCGCCGGTCGCGCGGGCGACGATGATCGGTGTGATGGCCTCGGCGCTCGTTCCGGGACGAGTCGGCGAGCCCACCCGTGTGGTCGTCCTGACCCGCAGGCTGGACGGCCGCGCGAGTCGCCTGCTGCCGATCGTCGCCGGGACGGTCATCTCGCAGACGCTGATGAACCTGCTCGCGCTCGGCGTGCTGCTCGCGGTCAGCTTCACCAGCGTGCCGCTGCCGCACGGCCATCTGGCGGGGATCGCGTCTGTGCTCGTGGTACCGCTTGCGCTGTGCGCGCTGTTCTTCGCCGGACCGCGGCTGCTGGCGCTGGGGAGGCGCTCGCGCTCGCCGCGCGTGGCCCGGGTCGCGGACTCTGCTGGCCGCGCCCTGAACCTCGCGCGGCGCGGCCTGCTCGTGTTCGCGCGGCCGCGCCACGCGATCGCCGCGGTCGCCAGCCAGCTGCTGGCATGGACGCTGCAGTGGCTGGCCTGTTACACGATCCTGCTAGCGCTCGGGCTGCAGTCGCAGGCGGGGCCGGTGGCGGCCGCGGCGATCCTGCTGGCGGTCAACCTGAGCGCGGTGCTGCCGGCGACGCCGTCGAACGTCGGCGTGTTCCAGGCGGCGTGCCTGGTCGTGCTCGCGGCCTACGGCGTGGGCGCCGGACAGGCGCTGGCCTACGGGATCATCCTGCAGGCGGTCGAGGTGTTCACCGCGCTCGTGCTCGGCGTCCCAGCGCTGCTCAAGGAAGGGGTCTCCTGGCAGGAGATCCGCACGGGCGGGACCGCCGGCGGCGGCTCAGCCGGTGAGGGCGCGCAGTGACTGTCGCAGTGAATGGGTCGTCTGCAGCACGGCCGTCGGCTCATAGCCGCAGTGGGCCATGCAGTTCTCACAGCGCGGGTCCTTGCCGCGACCGTAGGCACTCCAGTCGGTCGTCTCCAGCAGCTCTTTGTAGGTCTCGGTGTAGCCGTCGGACATCAGGTAGCAGGGCCGCTGCCAGCCGAACAGCGAGTAGCTGGGGATACCCCAGGCGGTACAGTCGAATTCGGCCTTGCCCTCGAGGAAGTCGAGAAACAGTGGGCTGTGGTTCAGGCGCCACTTCTTGCGCCGCCCTTCGCCGAACGCCTCCTTGAACAGCTTACGTGTCTCCACCACGCCGAGGAAGTGCTCCTGGTCGGGCGCTTTCTCGTAGGCGTAAGCGGGCGAGATCATCATCTCGTCGACCTCGAGGTCGTCGTTTAGGAAGTCGAGCACCTCACGCACCGTCTTCGGCGAGTCGTGGGTGAAGAACGTCGTGTTCGTGGTCACGCGGAAGCCGGCTGCCTTCGCCACCTTGATCGCGGCGACCGCCTTCTCGAACACCCCCTCGCGCTCGACCGAGGCATCGTGGCGCTCCTGCAGCCCGTCGATGTGAACCGCCCACGAGAAGTACGGGCTCGGCCTGAAGTTCTCGAGCTTCTTCTCCAGCAGCAGCGCGTTCGTGCACAGGTACACGAACTTCCTGCGTTTGATCAGCTCCGCCGCGATCACGTGGATCTCCGGGTGGATCAGCGGCTCGCCGCCGGCGATCGAGACCATCGGCGCGCCGCACTCATCGACCGCACCGATTGCCTGATCGACGGGCATCCGGCGGCGCAGCTCGTGCTCAGGGTGCTGGATCTTGCCGCAACCCGAGCACGCGAGGTTGCACTGGAACAGCGGCTCCAGCTCGACGATCAGCGGGAACTTCTCGCGTTTGGCGAGGCGCTGACGCATCAGATACCAGCCCATCCTCGTGCTCTGTCTGATCCGCACAGCCATCGCGCTTACCTTAGTCGCCGGGAGTCCACTCGTGAAGCACGCGGGCAACCTTGCGCAGAGCCAGCGCGGCGCGCACCGCGCCGACGGCCGCGCGCGGGCGCATCAGCTCGTGCTCGGGGCTGTCCAGCACCACCCGCACGACACCAAACGGACGGCCGCCGGTGCCGGCCGCGAGCCATACGGACTCCATGTCCACGGCGATCGCGCCGCCGGCGTGCAGCTCCGCTCGCCGCTCGCCGAGCGCCAGGCGCGAGACGCACACGACGTGCCCGGCGCGGACCTTCAGGCCGCGCCCGGTGAGCCGCTGGACGAGCTGATCGCTCAGCTCGCAGTCGACGCGCTGCTCGACATGGCCTTCGTCGTGCGCCGCGTAGACCTGCTCGGCGACGATCACTTCCCCGGGCACCGAGCTGGCGTCGAGCCCGCCACAGAAGCCGAGCACGAGCATCGCGCGCCCGGCGTCTGCCGCCAGCCCCTCGGCTGCGGTCTTCGAGCGCGCGGGGCCCATGCCGGTCTTGCGCACGCGCGCTCCGCGAGCCGCCGAAGCGATCAGCGCCGCCTCGACGCGCAGCGGCGCCGCCACCAGCAGCTCGCCTGCCTGTGTGCCCTGCGGGGCGCTCATCGCGCCGGCGCTCCAGAACCGACAGGCGCGGCAGTGCGCGCACGACCTCTGGCGCTCGCGTCAAGGCCAAGGCGCTCGAGCACGTGCGCGGCGGCCGTGTGGCCGCTGAGCACGGCGCCCTCCAGCGTGGCCGGCCAACCGGTGTCCGTCCACGAGCCCGCCAGCGCGAGCCCCGGGACCGCTGTGCGCGGGCCGGGACGCAGCGCGGCGGTGCCGGGAGCCGCGCGGAAGGTCGCGGCGTGCTCGCGGGTGGCCACGAACAGCTCGACCGCCGCTCCACGGGCACGCGGGAGCAGCTCGCTCAGCGCAGGCAGGTAGCGCTCGCGCAACCGATCGACGCTCATCGCCATCTCGCGATCGGCGCCCGACAGTGACACCGCTAGATACTGGCAGCCGGCGGGCGCCCCGGCCGCAACGCTGCGATCGAACACGTATTGCACCGGCGTGCCGACCCCGGCCACGAACGGCTCGTCGCACACGGGTCGGTCATAGACCACGTGCAGGTTGACGATCGGCGAGCTGCCGAGGCCGCCCAGCGCGCGTGCGGAGTCACCGAGCAGGGGCTCGAGCAGCGTTGCCGCGCGGGTGTGCGGCAGGGCCAGCACGATAGCTTCCGCGCTCAGATCCTCCAGGCCGTCGCTGTCGCCGTCGCCGCCCCGGTCGCCGCCCCCATCCCCGTCCCGTGCGCCGCGGCCGTGTACCTCCAGGCCGTCGGCGGTCGTGACCAGACGCTCGGCGCGCCAGCCGCGCCTCACCTCGACGCCCGCGTTGAGCAGCGTCTGCTGCGCCGGCTCGCCGATGATCTTGCCGAGTGTCCCCTCGTGGAAGCCGATGTCGCCGGCGTCCGCCGCTGACAGCAATCCGGTGCGGAACACGAACGCCGCGAGCGCCAGCGACGCCTCGGCCGCGCGCAGGTTGAGCGTCGGCAGCGCGACCAGATCCCAAAGCGCGTCCACTGCCTGAGGACCCTGGCCATGGCGTGCGAGCCATTCGCCGAACGTGAGCGTGTCGAGCGCCGCGTCGTTCGCGTCCAGCCGCATCAAGCTGAACGCCGCGCGGGCTGCTCCAAGCCGCTGCAAGGGCGTCAGGTGCGGGTAGCGCGCGAGCGCACCGGCAAGATGCAAAGGCGCCGGCAGCGGGCCGCGGCGCAACGTCGTGGACACGGCTCCCGGCTTCAGCACCGGGATCTCCAGGCGCGGCTGCACTGCTGTCAGCCGCTCGCTTCCGAGACGCCTCAACAGCGCGCGGTAGGCCACACAACAGCGCAGGAAGACATGCTGACCGTTGTCCATCTGCAAGCCGTCGCGCTCGAACGAGTAGGCCGCGCCGCCGAGCCGGCGCCGCACCTCGACGAGCGTCACGCTCGCGCCGGCATCCGCGCAGTCGAGCGCCGCGGCGATCCCGGCGAGGCCGCCGCCGATGACCACGACAGATCTGCTGGCGCTCAAACGCCCGCTCCGAGCATCCCCCGCACGGCCACCCACGCCTTCTCGTGTGCCGGCAGCGAGATACGCCGACGCACCGCCTCCTCGGGGTGATCGTCGATCCGCTCGAGCAGCCGCTTGTAGATCCCGGCCATCGCCAGCACGCATGCCGCGCTGCGCCTGTCGAGCACGCCCGCGAGGTCGAGGCCGCGATCGAACCACTGCCGCGCGCGCTCGGACTCGAAGCCAACGAGCGCCGCGAGCCGCTCCAGCTCACGCCCGTCTCCGGGCGTCCCGTCGACCGTCTCGCCCGACGCGCGGGCGAGCGCGCAGCGCATCTGCCCGGCCGTCCCGCCGTCGCCCTGCGCTGCGTCGCCGTTCGCGGTGATCAGGCCGAAGCGCCGCAGGTCTTCCGCGGGCAGGTACACGCGGCCGTTCTCCGCGTCCTCGCGCAGGTCGCGCAGGATGTTGGTCAGCTGCAGGGCCACGCCGAGATCGTTCGCCAGGCGTTCGGCGCGCTCGGGATCCCCACCCGGCTCCTCGCGCGGCCCGAAGATCGCCAGGCAGACGCGCCCGATCGCACCGGCGACCCGGCGGCAGTACTCGACGAGCTCCTCGAACGTCTCGTAGGTGACGCCGAGGACGTCCATGCGCACTCCCTCGATCAGCTCCTCGAGCGCCCCGTCGGGCAAGGCGAAGCGTCGCTGTGCGTCCGCCAGCGCGACGATCACCAGATCCAGCTCGCTGTCGCCGATCCCAGCGCCGCCCGAGGCGATCGCCGCGAGTGCCCGCGACTCGCCGTCCAGTCGTCGCAGCTTCTCCTCGTCTGCGAGCGTCCCGTCGCCGATGTCATCGACACGGCGGGCGAACGCGTACACAGCGCACATCCCGCGCCGGCGCTCGCGTGGCAGCAGCCGGATCCCATAGAAGAAGTTGGCAGCCTCGCTGCGCGTAACCGCTTCGCAGTGGCTGTACGCGTCGTCGATCGCTGACTCAGTCATACCATCCCGCCCCCGCTCCCGCCCCCGCTCCCGCCCCCGCTCCCGCCCCGGCTCCCGCTCTCACTCCGGCTCCCGCTCCGGCTTGCGCTTCCGCTCCGGCTTCGACTTCCACGCAGGAGCGTCGTCGCGAGCGCGCGCACGTGGCGCATACGGCTCACCCGCGGGGTGGCGGCGAGGACGTCGTAGTCGGCGCGTTCGATCGCGTCGAGTGCCGCGTGTCCGCCGGCGACGAACGCGGCGAGCGCCAGCTTGGCCTTCCCGCGCGATTGCCCGAGCAGCGGCGCGCCATCGTGCAGCAGCCCGCGCGCACGGTCGACCTCGAACTCGAGCACCGCGCGCAGCGGCCTGCTCGCGTGCTCGGCGGCCAGATCAGCCTCGGGGCAGCCGAAGCGCTCGAGGTCCTCGAGTGGCATGTAGATGCGCCCCTGCTGCAGATCCTCAGCCACATCCTGGCAGTGCTCGGCGAGCTGCAGCGCGGTGCAGATCGAGTTCGACAGCTCGATCCGGTCTGGTGTGGCGAGACCGAAGATGCCGAGCACGAGCTCGCCCACGGGGTCGGCCGACAGCGTGCAGTAACCGCGCAGCTGCTCCCAGGTCCGATAGCGGCTGACGCGCTGGTCGACGCGGTTGGCCTCGATCAGGCGCTCGAACGGGTCCCGCGGCAGCGGACACTCGCGCAGCGTCTGCTGCAGGCGCACGAGCAGCGGGTGCTCGGCATCGCCGCGGTAGACGGCATCGAGTTCGCCCTCCAGCCAGTCCAGGGCAGCCAGCCGGTCGCCGGAGGCCGCGTCGCCGAGCTCGTCCACGAGCCGTGCGAAGCCGTACACGGCGAGCAGATGAGAGCGCACGCTCGGCGCGAGTATGCGGCTGGCGACCGGGAAGTTCTCGCTCCCCGCCCGCGCCATCACCGCCTCGGCGGTGGGCGCGTCGATCGGCGCCTGAACGATCGCGCTCACCCCCGTCGCTCTGGTTCGTGACCGTTGCGGGCGTCCGCACGCGCGTCCGCGGACAGGCAGCGGCCGAGCGCCATGATCGGGAACGCGAGCCGGTACATGTGGTAGTTGATGTAGTAGTCGCACGGAAAGCCCGTGCCGGTGTACTGCGGCTCATCCCAGCCACCGTCCTCGCGCTGCGTGCAGGACAGCCACGCGACCCCGCGCGCGAGCGCCGTCGAGCGCTCGCCGGCCGCGTGCAGCGCGACCAGCGCCCACGCCGTCTGCGAGGCGGTGCTGGGCCCGCGCCCGATCCACTCCGGGTACGCGTAGGAGCGGGGGTCCTCCCCCCAGCCGCCGTCCTCGTTCTGGTGACGCTCGAGCCATCCAACGGCGCTGCGGATGCACGCATGCGAGGGCTCGACCCCCCCTGCGATCAGCCCCGGGACCGCGGCCCCCGTGCCGTACACGTGATTGACGCCCCAGCGCCCGAACCACGAGCCGTCGGCCTCCTGGCGCTCGATCAGCCACTGCACGCCGCGCTTCGCCCCCGGGGTCCCGCCGAGGCCCAGCACACCTAGCATCTCGACCGCGTGCGCGGTCACGTCCGCGCTCGGCTCGTCGATCACCTCGCCGAAGTCCAGGAACGGCAGCTCGCGCACGAGCGCGCGCGTGTTGTTGGCATCGAACGCACCCCAGCCGCCGTCGGCGCTCTGCATACCTTCGACCCAGCGCACCGCGCGTCCGATCGCGCCGTCGATCGGCGCCCCGAGCGGCGAGGTGCCGGCGAGCGGGCACAGCGCGAGCACTACCTCGACCGTGTCGTCGATGTCGGGGTAATTGACGTTGGCGAACTCAAACGCCCACCCCCCCGGCTCCAGCTGCGGCCTGCGCACCGACCAGTCACCGCGCGTCCGTACCTCCTCGCCGAGCAGCCAGCGCGCGGCCGCGACGATCGCCGGGTGGTCCTCCGGCAGCCCTGCTTCGGCGAGCGCGAGCATCGAGAGCGCGGTATCCCAGACGGGCGACTGGCACGCTTCCAGCCGCCGGCTCTCGCCCGGCGGCGCGCCCACCCCGCGGGGATCGTCGCGGTCCTCGACCATGAAGCGCTCGAGCCCCTCCAGGCCACGCCTGATGACCGGGTGCTCGACCGGGTAGCCGCTGAGGCTGAGCGCGATCAGCGAGTACACCCACGGCGGCTGGATGCCGCCCCACGAGCCGTCGGCCTCCTGGCGGCGCACAATCCAGCGCTCCGCCCGCATCAGCGCCAGCCGCCGCAGCGGCGCCAGCGGACGACGCTCGTATGCGAGCAGCAGACGATCCAGGCGTCCGAGCCACAGGCGCCGGCGCGAGACCGCGCGCCCTGCTCGCCTGTGCGACGGCTCTGCCGGCGGCGGCCCGGATGCGCGCAGCTCATCCAGATCGAATGACAGCGGATGCACCGGGCGGCGAGCTTTGACGATCGACAGCGCGACAATCGTCTGCCGCGCCCAGGAGGCGAAGTCATAGACGTTCAGCGGAACGGACGCCGGCAGCAGGATGACCTCTGGTGGAAGCGCCGGCACCCGCTCCCACGACCACAGCCCGAACAGCGCCAGCCACACGTGGGTGAAGACGCGCGCGCGCTCGAGCCCACCAGACTCGCGGATGAACTGCGCGGCCGAGCGCATGTGCTCGTCCTGCGACGAGTCTCCCGCGAGCCGCAGCGCCCAATAGGCCTCGACCGTCGTGGACAGCTCCCCCGGACCGCCGTGGAAGTTCGCCCACGTCCCGTCGGCGCGCTGCTGCGAGCGGATCCACGCGGCCGAGCGCTCGGTCTCCTCCACGCGGCGAACGCCCAGGAACTCGCGCAGCAGCATGTCCTCCGCGTCCATCGTGACGTTCGTCTGCAGCTCGCCTTGCCACCAGCCGGCATCGTCCTGCAGGGAGAGCAGATGCTCGCTCGCCCGGTCCAGCGCCAGCTTCGCCTCGCTGAGTGCCTCCAGGGTCAACTCCGGCATGGGAGAAAACTAGATCCTTTCGCTCGATGACGGCGCTCGCGCAAGCTCTGCTTCAGCGGCCCTCATGCTCAGGATGACGTTTGCGCGCCGGCGGGCACGAGCACCTCGGGGTGCGCCAGCGTGATCACATGCTTGCGCAGGGTCGTCTGCTCGACGGCGCGCGGCGTCGCCGAGATGAAGCGGTAGAGGATCAGCCCGTCGAAGTCCAGGCGAGCACGCAAGCGAAATCCCGGGGCCGGCGGGTCCATGGCGGACGCGCGTAGGGGCGCATAGCCCGTCTCGTCTATCTCGTTGACGAGCACCGAGGAGCCACGATGCAGGTTGTGTGCGCCGGGCAGGTAGTACTCCAGCGGCGCCGAGCCGAGCTGGACGGTCGTGATCGCGCGTTTGCTCATGCCGCCGCGCAGCGCGCTCGCGAGATCGCGCCAGTTGCCGCGCTGCAGGCGCGGGCTGAGATCGACATCGAGCGAGATCGCCGCGAACGCCAGCGCGATCGTCGCGGCCAGCGCGATCCCCCAGCTCCCCGTCCCGGGCCACACGGTCACGAGCGCGATCACGGCCGTGACCGGGATCATCGCCGCGATGAGGTTGCGCGGCGCCAGGTAGTCGGCACCGCCGGCCGCGAGCACGATCGGGATCAGGATTCCGCCGGCGGCGATCGCGAGCGCCATCAGCAGCCCGCGTCGACGCTCCGCGAGAGAACGCGCATCCAGCGCAGCGTCAGCTTCGGCTTCGGCTTCGGCTTCGGCTTCGGCGGAAGCACGGGCAGCGGCAGGCTGGGCAGGCTCGAACATGCGCCATAGACCGAGGCCGAGGCCGCCGAGGATCGGCAGCGCGACGAGCAGCTCGACGCCGTGACCGAGCGGCGAGCCGGAGTAGCCGGTGAGGTAGTACTGCGGGATCGCCTGCAGCCGCTGCGACAGCGCCCAGCGGCCGATCCACTGCGTGCCGTGCCCGCCCTGCGCGGAGATCAGCGCCAGTAGCCCCGCGCCGATGATCACCAGCGCGCCGATCGCCGGCAGCGACTGGCGGCGGGTGCGCGGATCACACGCCAGCCACAGCACCATCGGGATCAGCAGGAAGACGGCGAAGTAGTGGGTCAGCAGCGCCAGCGCACCGCTCAGCGCAAACGCGCCGATCCGCGCTCGGGTCGGCTCCCGCGCGGCGCGCACGAAGCACAGCATCGCGAGCGCCGCCAGCAACACGAACAGGCCGTACGCGCGCGCCTCCTGCGAGTACCACACGAGCAGCGGGTTGACCGCGACGAGCGCCGCGCACACGATCGCCGCGCGGCGATCGGCGAGCTCGCGGCCGATCGCCCAGGCGACGGGCACGGTCGCGATCCCAGCGAGTGCCGAGGGCAGACGCAGGGCGATCTCGCCGGTTCCCAGCACGCGCGAGTCGGCCCACGCGAGCACATACCACAGCGGCGGCGTGTTCTCCGTGTGAGCAACCGATCTCAGCGTCGAGAACAGGCTCGGATGCAGCACGTGGACGGGCGTGAACGCCTCGTCGTACCAGAAGCTCTGCAGGTCGAGCGTCGCAAGCCGCAGAACCGCCGCCAGCAGCGTGATCGCGACGAGCGGCCACCAGTGCGCCAGCCACGTGTCCGCTCGCGCGGCGGGCGCCGCGGATCGGACCTCGGCCGCGCCGACGGCGCTCACCGCGAGCACGCTCCCCGCCCGGCCGTACCGAAGCAACCGTAGCGCTCAGAGCGCACGTCGTCCTCGATTTTCGCCGGCAGGTACCAGCCGCCGTGGACCATGCGCACCCCATTCACCACCGGCCCCCAGACCGCCAGGCAGATCTGCGGCCGCGCTTTCGGCGGCCCTGGGGTCGTGTTGCCACAGACGACCTCCTTGTGGCTGGCGGTGCCGAGCAGTTCCTGGTCGGCACTGACGTTGTGGTAGTCGTGGCCGGTGTAGTGGCGCCACGTGCGCAGGTCGGCGATCAGGCGCTGGTTGACGTTGCGCTGGCGGACGACGTCGTTGACCGTGGCGATCGTCAGCAGCAGCCCGATCAGCACGAGCACGATCGTCTCGATCAGCCACATACGGCCTCTGTCGGGCGCACCCACTCCCTCGGCTGGATCGATCGTGCGCGGTCGCAACCGCGGCGGCAGGCGATTCCACCGGCGGTCGCGCTCGAGCGATGCGGAGATCTCGCTCATCGATGCGGAGGCCTCGCTCATTGCACCGGCGCCAGCAGCGGCGAGATCTGGTGTGCGACGAACAGCGCCTGCACGACGAGCGTGGCGATCAGCAGACGCCGGTCGCGGCTGATGACCGCGAGCGGCAGCGGCCAAAGGATGTACCACGCCAGCAGCCAGGTGCTGGTGAGCGAGATCGCCAGCAGCGCCCACCCGGAGGCGGCCACCCAGTCATAGCCCCGCCAGGTGCGCCACAGCAGGTGCAGGCTGATCAGTACGAGCGCCAGCTTGAGCAGGTCGTGGTCGACCGGGAACACCCCGGGCTTGCCGAACAGGTGGGCGATCTCGGTGGCGAAGCTGTCGCTGGAGACGAACGCCGCGTCGCGGTTCAGCGCCGCGACCACGTTGATGCCGTCCACGCCGAACACCAGGTAGCCGATCAGTGCGCCGGCGGCGAGCGCCGCGCCGGCACCGAGGATCGGTGCGAGCCGACGTCTGGAGACGATCATGAACGGGAGCAGCACCGCGACCGTCGCCTTGACGAGCGCGCCGGCGACGATCAGCGCGGCGGCTGTGCCTTCGCGGCGGACGCTCGGCCTGCCGACGATCGTGAGGCTCACCGCGCCCATCATCGCGAGCATCATGATCAGGTCGTTGTGGGCGCCGCCCAGCCCGTAGATCACGTACAGCGGGTTGACGCCGACGATCAGGATCGCGGCAACCGGGTCGAACCCGCGCTCGCGTGCGCAGCGCCAGGTCAGCGCCAGCGTCCCAGCGCTCGCGAGCAGCGCCTCGAGCTTCATCCCCCACAGCGCGCCCACCACCCCCAGCGGCGCCAGCGGATACGACAGCAGCGTGTACACGGGCCCGTAGGCGCTCGCCACCCGCCTCCAGTCATGGCCGACGTACTGGAACACCGGGTCCTTGGAGATCGCGGAGGGGCCGTGCAGGTACGGGTTCAGCCCGTGCTCGACGCCCATCCGTGCGTAGGCGATGTAGCTAAAGACATCGGTTGACAGCAGGATTGGCCCGGCGAACACGACCACGTGCAGCGCCGCGATCAGTACGATCGCCCACTTTTTCGAGATCGCCTGCGCACCCGAGCGCAACGCGAGCGCGAGCAGGCCCGCGTAGGCGGCGACGGATGCGAGCAGCGCGATCAGGAAGACGCGATAGCCCAGCCGCTCGCCGACGCCCGTCAACCAGGCTGAGATGTCCGGCGATTTGGGGATCAGCGGCGAGGAGCCGGCGGCGCCATCGAGCACGATCTCGACGGTCGCCGCCACCAGCACCAGCGCCAGCAGCGTGGCCACCGCGGGCGCCCACCGTCGCGAGCGGACGTCGGCTATGCGGCGCTCACTCTGAGCGGCGACGCTCACGAAGTGGTGCGCGCTCGCGTCACGCTCGGTTGTGGCGAGCCCTTGTGCTCACAAAGCCGTCCACACGGTCTTCGTCTCCAGGTAGGCGTCCAGACCGTCGTGGCCGTGCTCGCGGCCAATGCCCGACGCCTTGAAGCCGCCGAACGGCGCGGACGGGTCGACGGTGCCCCAGGTGTTGATGTAGACCGAGCCCGCCCTCAGCATCGCGGCCAACCGGTGTGCGTTGGAGACATCTCGCGTCCAGACGCCCGCGGCCAGCCCGTAGGCACCCGCATTGGCACGCTCCGCGACCTCCTCGAGCGACTCGTACGGAGACGCCACGAGCACCGGGCCGAAGATCTCCTCGCGCGAGATCGACAGATCGTCGGAGGTTGTGCTGAACAGCGTCGGGGCGACGAAGTAGCCGCCGCTGTCGGCGAGCGCAGCCTCGCCGCCGGCGAGCACCTCGGCGCCCTCCGCGCGGCCCGCGTCGATGTAGCCGAGAACCCGTTCGTGCTGCTCCGCTGACACCAGCGGCCCGAGCTGCGTGCCGGCGTCGAGTCCCGCACCGAGCTGCGCCGCGTTCGCCGCGTCGGCCAGGCCGCTCATCACCTCATCGAACTGCGCTGCCGGCACGAATAGGCGCGACCCAGCATTGCAAGCCTGGCCGGAGTTGAAGTAGATCGCCTGGAAGGAGCCCTTCACGGCCGCTTCGATGTCGGCGTCCGGCAGGATGATGTTTGGCGACTTGCCCCCGAGCTCGAGCGTCACGCGCTTGAGTGCGCGGCCAGCCTTCGAGCCGATCTCGCGCCCGACCGCGGTCGAGCCGGTGAACGCGACCTTGTCGATGTCCGGATGATCGACGACCGCGGCTCCGGTCTCGCCGTCGCCGGTGAGTACGTTCAGGACCCCCGGCGGGAAGCCGACCTCGAGCGCTAGCTCGCCGAGGCGCAGAGCGCTCAGCGGCGTCTGCTCGGCCGGCTTGAGCACGATCGTGCAGCCGGCGGCGAGCGCCGGCCCAAGCTTCCACGCGGCCATCAGCAGCGGGAAGTTCCACGGCACGATCTGACCGCATACGCCGACCGGCTCGCGGCGCGTGTAACAGAGCATGTTCGGCGCCGTAACCGGCAGCACCCCACCCTCGATCTTCGTCGGCCAGCCGGCGAAGTAGCGCAAGTGCCCGACCGTCCCGGCGACGTCCACGTACTGGGCGAGCCCGACGGGCTTGCCGTTGTCCAGCGACTCGATCTGGGCGATCTCCTCCGCGCGCTCCTCGATCGCCGCGGCCAGCGCGAGCATCAGCCGCTCGCGCCCGGACGCGGGCATCGTCGCCCACGGCCCGTCGGCGAATGCCTCGCGCGCAGCAGCCACGGCGCGCTGTACGTCCTCGGCGCCGGCGTGGGCGACCTCGGCGATCTCGTGCCCGGTGGCAGGGTCGATCGTGGCGAAGGTGCGTCCGTCCGCTGCCTCCGGACGCTCGGAGCCGATCAGCAGGCGGTGTGACTTGGAGATGAACTCGCGGGCGGGTGCGCCCAGCGCGTCGGGCAAGGTGTCTGCGGAGATTGTCGTCATCGAGGGAGCGTACCCGCCCGATCGCACATGCGCTACTGCGAGAAGCCCATATGCTGCCCGGATGGCTGAACCCTCCAAGGCGGTGCTGATAACCGGTTGCTCCTCGGGCATCGGCCACGCGAGCGCGCTGCAGCTCGTGCACTCGGGCTGGACGGTGTACGCGACCGCTCGCCGCCCCGAGTCGATCGCCGACCTGAGTGCTGCCGGCTGCCACACGCTGGCACTGGACGTGACGGACGAGGACTCGATGCGGGCGGCCGTGGACACCGTCGAGCAGGCCGAGGGCGCGGTTGGCGTGCTGATCAACAACGCCGGCTACAGCCAGAGCGGCGCGCTCGAGACCGTTCCGATCGACGCCCTGCGACGCCAGTTCGAGACCAACGTCTTCGGGCTCGTACGCCTCACCCAGCTCGCGCTGCCGAAGATGCGCGCCCAGCGCTGGGGAAAGATCGTCAACGTCGGCTCGATGGGCGGACGACTTTCGTTTCCCGGCGCCGGCAGCTATCACGCGACGAAGTACGCGCTCGAGGCGATCTCCGACGCGATGCGCTTCGAGCTGCGTGGCTTCGGCATCGACGTGATCCTGCTCGAGCCGGGTCTGATCACGACCGAGTTCGGTGACGCGGCGACCGCCAGCATGTCAGACATCGACGCCTCGGCAGACGACGATCCCTACGCGACCTTCAACGCGACCGTCGGGACGGTCACGAAGGGCGCCTACGAAGGGCCGATGGCGCGCCTCGGCGCCGGGCCAGAGCGCGTTGCGAAGGTCATCCAACGAGCGATCACGCGCCGGCGAGCGCCGGCGCGGATCACGATCACACCCTCGGCCAAGCTGTCGATCGTGACCCGCCGTCTGCTCACGGACCGAGCATGGGACGCCGCGATGCGACGTCAGTTCCCTGAGCCTGGGTAAGTTCCCACAGCGGCTGCGGGCGTCCGACCTCGAACCCCTGCGCGTAGTCCACGCCGTAGGCGCGCAACATGCTCATCGTCGTCTGGTCGCCGACGAACTCGGCGATCGTCTGACGACCCATCCCGCGCACGAGCCCGGCGATCGCCCTGACGACGAGCTGATCGGTGCGCGAGACCGGAAGACGCCGGATGAAGTCGCCGTCGATCTTCAGATACGTGAATGGAAGGTGCTTGAGGTACTGAAACGAGCCGAAGCCTGCGCCGAAGTCATCCAGCGCGACGCGGCAGCCGAGCTCGATCACGCCCGTGCAGAACTCCCTCGCCCGCTCCATGTCCGAGATCGCGGCGGTCTCGGTGACCTCGATCACCAGCCGCGAGGGCTCGACTCCGTGCGAGACCAGACAGCGGCTCAGGTGGGCGAGCATCGTGCCGTCGGTGATCGACAGCGCCGACAGGTTCACCGTGATCCTCGCCGGCGCGCGACGCTCTGCGAGAGCGCCATCGCCGAGCAGTCGGCCAGGCTCGGCACCCAACAGCGCCGCGACTTCCCCGATCACCATCCGGTCGATCTCGCGGATCAGGCCGTAGCGCTCGGCGGCCGGCAGGAACCGACCGGGCGCGACAAGGCTTCCGTCGGGTTCGTCGGCCAGCCGCAGCAGCGCCTCGTGATGGGAGACCGTCCCGTCTCGCAGCGACACGATCGGCTGGAAGTGCAGTACGAACAGCCCCTCCTGCAGGGCGCGGCGCAGCCGCCCCAGCCATGGGCGCCTGTGCAGTCCGGCCGGGGAGCAGAACCCCGCGGAGAGCACGCGCGGCCCGACGGGGCCGTCACGCTGCGCGCCCGCTGAGGCGGGTGCACCCAGGAACACGCGGTGGGTGGCGTCGGGCGCGGTGGAGGTCAACATCCAACCAATGTGTTCGACGGCGCCGCTGGCTCACCTGCGGGCGCGGCCCACGTACGGACGGCGCGCTCGATCGGATACGACGAGTAGCAGCGCGACCAGCACGAAGTTCACGACGATCGAGGAGCCCCCGTAGGCAACGAACGGCAACGTCACTCCCGTCAGCGGGATCACGCGCGTGACCCCGCCGACGATCACGAACACCTGGATCGCGAGCACGAACGACAGCCCGGTCGCGAGCAGCTTGGAGAACGAGTCGCGCGCCAGCACTGCCGTCTTCAGCCCACGCGCGACGAGCAGCAGGTACACGAGCAGCAGGCCGGCGGCACCAGCCAGCCCGAGCTCGTTGACGATCACCGCATAGATCATGTCGCTTTCGGGGACCGGCAGGATCGGCGGGCCATGGTGCGCGCTGCGCAGCAGCGAACGATCGAAGCCGGTGCCCAGCAGCCCCCCGTCGGCCTGCGCGAACAGCGACTGCGCCAGCTGGTAGCTGCCGCCTTCCACGCGGTGGTAGAGGGCCGGGTCAAATGGGCGTTCCCACGCGAGCACGCGCGAATGGACGTGGCTCACGTGAACAGCCAGGAACCACGCGCCGAGCGCGAACAGCACGATCCCAATCAGCGGGAACGACAGCCGCCCGGTGGCGACGTACAGCAGCGCCAGGAACGCGCCGTAGAACATCAGCGACGTGCCCAGCTCGCGCGTCACGATCAGCGTTGCCATCGCTGCCCCCCACACGATCAGCATCGGTCCAAACTGCTTCATCGGTGGGATCGTCAGCCCCGCGACACGCCGCCCGGCCGTAACCAGGATCTGGCGGTTGTCGTGCAGGTAGCTGGCGAGGAAGATCACGATCGCGACCTTCGCGAACTCGGCCGGCTGGAAGGAGATGCTGCCCACGCGGATGTCCAGGTACGCACCGTTGACCTGCGCGCCGATCCCTGGCAGCCGCGGCAACACGGTCATCCCGATGCCGACCGCGGCGATCGTGTATCGGTAGCGCTCGAGCACGCCCACCCCACTCCGACGCAGCGCGAGGATCGTGGCGGCGAACAGGATCAGCCCGATCACCATCCACTGCGCCTGCTGGCGAGCGAGCACAGGGTCGATCCGGTAGACCATCACGATCCCCACGCTCGACAGGACGGCGACGAGCGGGAACAGATACGGATCGGCGTTCGGCAGGGCGAAACGAATCACGACGTGTGCCGCCAGACACAGCCCGAGGAACAGCGCGCCGTATGTGAGCGACACGCTGGAGGCGTGGTTGAGCACCAGGTTGGTCGACGCCCGCGGCGAGTCGTTCTCGGCCTGGATGAAGATCGCCGTGAAGCCGGCGGTCACCAGCAGCGCCGACGGGATCAAGCCCAGCAGCTCTCGGTTGCGGGGACTGAGCACGGATCGAGCGTACCCCTAGATCCGGCGCGTGCACTCCGATCGGACCGCTACCCTTCGCTCCAAGCACGCCGCTGGGGGGACGGCGCGCGCTTGCCTTCAGGCCCAATGACCTGCGACGTCCCGACACCCGATGGATGACGAGCGCCCGCCCTCGCTGGGATGGGGCATGTGGAAGCGTTTCCTGATCGCCGGGGCACTGATCGTGGTGATCAGCGGCGCCGCGACGGCGACCGTGGCACTGAACACCGTCAGCGGCATCGCCGCCGAGGTGTTCCCGACGCTCAACCGGATCAACGCCCCCAAAGGCCTGATCACGGCTGAATACGGCGGCGGCCCGAAGACCTTCCTGGTGCTCGGCTCGGATCGGCGATCCGGCTCGCATAACAGCGAAGAACGCAATGCCACGCCCCACAGCGACACGATCCTGCTCGTGCGCTTCGACCCGTCGCAGGGCCAGACCTCGGTGATGTCGATCCCGCGTGACCTGATGGTCAACATCAAAACGCGCTCCGGTCAGGTGTATGCCAACCAAAAGATCAACGCCGCGTACACGCTCGGCAGCAAAGAAAAGGGCGTCAACGGCGGCATTGTGCTCGCCGCAGAAACAATCAAGCACGAAGTGTTCCCCGAACTGGAGCTCAACGGCATTATCGACGTCAACTTCGCAGGCTTCATCAAAGTCGTCGACACGCTCGGCTGCGCCTACGTCAACGTCGACCACCACTACTACAACGCGAACCTCGGCTCGACCGAAACGGACTTCACGAGCATCAACCTGCAGCCCGGATATCAGAAGCTGTGCTACGAAAACGCGCTCGACTACGTCCGCTACCGCCACACCGACTCAGACTTCGTGCGCGTCGCCCGCCAGCAGGACTTCCTGCGCGACCTGCGCCAGCAGATCAGCCCGTCAAACGAGCTCGGCCAGATCGAAAACGTGGCCAAGGCCGTCGGACACGCGATCCGCTCCAACTTCCCGGCGTCGGCCGGGGAGCTGATCGAACTGACGAAGCTGATCGCCTTCTCGCAGGCCAAGCCGCTGCGCCAGGTGCGGTTCCTAACCAGCAACGTCAACGCGCAATTCGGGGGCGGCTCGTATGTGACCTCGACCCCCAGCCTCGAGAAAGAGACCCTCGACAAGTTCCTGCTGGGTCACGAACAGCTCAAGCTTCCTGCATCGCACGCTGCGGCGCCACACGGCTCGAGCCATTCCCACACCCACCACCACGTGAGCCCGACGGTCGCGGCACGCGCGCTGAACCTCTACCCGACGTCCTCGGCCAGCGAGAGCGAAGCGGTCAAAGCTGCGCTCGGCGTGCCGTTCCGGGTCCTCTACCCCGTGCTGCAGACCGGCCAGGCCGAACAGCAGACGGTGCGCGCGTACACGCTCCAGGACCAGCAGAAGAAACTGCACCACGCCTACGTCGTCGTGTGGCAGCAGAACACGATCGGCGGTTACTACGACTTCGAGGGATCGGACTGGCTGAACCCGCCGCTGTTCGCCCACGCGCGAACCCAGGTAATCGACGGCCGCTCCTATCGGTTCGTCAACGACGGCGCACACATACACGTGATCGGCTGGCGCTCAGGAGACATCCTGTACTGGCTCACCAACTCGCTGCTCGAGGAACTCTCGAATTCGCAGATGATCGCGCTCGCCAAATCGGCGCAACCGCTGCACTAGCGCTTAGCTTTGCAGTAGAGGCTTTGGTGTGGGGTTGATCGCCCCGCCACGACAGCGCGCGGTATGGCTGCGCTCGCACCCAGCGATAGCCATCGTATCTACGCGGTATATACATTTGCTATCGCGGTGCGAAAAACAGAACACACACACTCCACTGAGCACCCCCCACTGAGCACCCCCCACTGAGCACCCACCCATTGAGCACACGCCAACGGAGCACACTTTTACACTGCTTCTGCGGGCTTTCAACGAACAGCCGCTCAATCACCCCTCGCGCCACTCAGCGTGCGGCCGCGGCTTGGTCCAGAGCTGCGTTGACGAGCGCGTCGGCGTCGGCGTTCTGTGCGCGTGGGACCGTGCGGATCGACCAGCGCTGGAAGGCCCTGAGCGCCGCCACCGCCTCCAGGTGCAGCGGGCGCATTGCGGCATGCTTGACCTTGTAGATGCCCTGGACCTGCTTGGCGATCAGCTCAGAGTCGCCGATGACCTCTACTTCGCTGGCGCCGAGCTCGCGTGCGCGTGCAAGGCCGAGCAGCAGCGCGCGGTACTCGGCGACGTTGTTGGTCGCCGTGCCGAGCAGCTGCGCTTGCTCGTCAATCACCTCGCCGGATGGCGAGCTAACGACGCAGGCGGCAGCCGCGGGGCCGGGGTTGCCGCGCGCGCCTCCGTCGACATGAACGATCACCTTCATCGCCGCGGCATTATGCAGCTCGGCGGGGACGTCTTGGCCGGCTAGGAAGCGCTGGCGAGCGGCAGCAGATCGCCAGCGACGCGTGCACGTCGACGGTCGCGCACGATGCGTCGCTGCACCGTCTCATCGTCGGGCGTGCCGCCCATGCTGGCGTAGCGTGCCCGGCGATCGGACTCGCGCCTGTCAACTATGACGGTGACGTTCTGGTCGCCACTGTAGTGCTCGACTAGCTTCGGATAGAGCTCATCGGCCAGCGGTCTTGGCACCACGCAGTAGATCATCTGGCCACCGATCTTACTCCGCCTGCACGAATACGCAAGCGAATCACGCGATCGCTACATCGCTGCCAGCAGCAGCGTGCCCGACTCCGACGCGGCGGCGTTTGCGAGGCGGTCCTCGCGTGCGAGCTCTGACAGCTCGGTTCCCTGTGCGATCGCCTGCGCGACGGCGACCGGTTCGCTGAGATCGACCTCGTAGCGGTACCAGCACAGCTCCCAGGCGACGACGATCGATACGACGCTCTCGAGGTGTTCGGCCGAGCGGATGTTGACCTCGGGGGCGCCGAGCGAGCGTGCGACACCGGCGACGCGGCGCGGGAACTCGCTGGCGTTGAATACGACGATCGCCTGCTCGACGTACGGCGAGGGCGCTTCGGGCGTCTCGCCCGCGACCGGCTCGAGCTGCGCGCGGTGTGTGTCGACTCCGCCGTCAGCCGGAGCACCGGTATCGCCGGCGCCAGCTTCGTCCAGGCCCGCGTCGGTAGCGGCGGTGGCAGGAAGGCTGCTCGGCACCGGCTCGACGCCGGCCGGCTGATAGCCATCGAGCAGCTCATAGGGCTCCTGCTGACTTCCGTCGTCGGGCACCGCGGACAACGCGCCGGCCGGGGTGACGCCGACACCAGGTGCTCGCCGGCCGGTCGCCCTCGTGGCCCCGACCTGCCTCAGGCGGTCGAACAGGCTGCGCCCGCGGCGCGCTCGCATCGGTGGCAGGGTGACGGAATCGCCGTCGGTCTCGCGCAGCCAGCCCTCGTGCGCGGCGCGCGGCGCGCACAGCTCGCACACTATCCGGCGCCGTCCGGCAGCCAGGAATACGTCTGGCTGCTCACCGCGCAGCAGCCGGCGCTCGCACACGTCGCAGGCAACATCCGGCTGGGAGGTGACGATCGTGCGGGTGGCCATCGGCCATCAGGGTAGCCGTGCGCGGGCCGCGGCGCAGCGTGCTCGGCTTACGCGTGAACGGCCGTGCGCTCGGCGCCCGCGCGCGCGACCACCTTCTGAGCGAGATGCGCTGGGAGCTCCTCGTAGCGCAGGAACTCGAGCGTGTAGTCGCCCTGGCCCTGCGTGATCGAGCGCAGATCAGGGGCGTAGGTGAGCATCTCGGCCATCGGCACCTCGGCCTTGATCTCGGTCATCGCGCCGGCCGGCTGCATCCCCTGGGGGTGCCCGCGGCGGCTGTTGAGATCGCCGATCACGTCGCCGACGAATGTCTCCGGCACCGACAGGGTCACCTGCATGATCGGCTCCAACAGGACGGGGTCGGCGAGCTGCAGCGCTTGCTTCATTGCCTGTAGGCCGGCGAGCTTGAACGCGATCTCGGAGGAGTCGACCGAGTGGTGGGCGCCGTCGAACAGCTTCACGCGGACGCCCTTAACTGGATAGCCGGCGAGCACGCCGCTGTCCATCGCCTCGCGCACCCCCTTCTCGACCGCGGGTATGAACGAGCTGGGGATCACGCCGCCCTTGACCGCCTCGACGAACTCGAAGCCGGTGGGGTGACCGGGGTCGTTCAGCGGCTCGATCTCGATCTGACAGTCGCCGAACTGCCCGCGTCCGCCGGACTGCTTTTTGTGCCGTCCGTGGGCGGCGGCGGCGGCACGGATCGTCTCCTGGTAGGGCACGCGCGGCGGCTGCAGCGTGACCTCGACGCCGAAGCGCGAGCGCAGCCGCTCGACGATCACTTCGACGTGCACCTGGGAGAGCCCAGCGACAATCTGCTCGCCCGTCTGCTGGTCACGGTGCAGGTCGATCGTCGGGTCTTCCTCCTGCAGCCGGCGCAGCGACGAGAGCACCTTGTCCTCGTCCCCGCGGCTCTTGGGCTCGACAGCGAACGCCATCACCGGTGCCGGCAGCTTCAGTCGCGGCATGTTTATCGGCTCATCGCGCGCAGCCAGCCAGTCTCCGGCGTGGGTCTCCTTGAGCTTGGCCACTGCGCCGATGTCGCCGGGTCCGAACTTGTGGACGTGGCGGACGTCCTTGCCGGCGAATACGACCAGCTGACCGATCCGCTCCTTGACGTGGGCGCGTGTGTTGAGCACCTGGCTGTCGCCGCTGAGCACACCCTGGTAGACGCGCAGCAGGTTGATCCGCCCGGCGAACGGGTCCGCGCGGGTCTTGAACACATAGGCGAACAGCTCGGCGTCCTCGGAGGGTTCGAGCTCGAGCTCGCCGACGCTCAGCGACCCGTGCTTGACCGGCGAGGGAAGGTCCTCGACGATCGCGTCCAGCAGTCGCGCGGTGCCGAGGTTACGCGTGGCGACGCCGCACACGACTGGGAAGATCCTGCCGTGGTTGGTGCCCTCCTTGAGCGCTCCGACGATCTCCTCGTGGGAGATCCGATCGCCCTCCAGGTAGCGCTCCATCAGCGAGTCCGAGACTTCGCAGACCTCGTCCATCAGCTTCTCGCGGTATTCCTGCACGCGCTCGGCGACCGCGTCCGGGATCGGGATCTCGCTCCAGCCGGGGCGGGCGGGGACTCCAATCATGGAGTCCTGGCGGAAGGCCTTCATGTCCACGAGATCGACAACGCCCTCAACGTCGTGCTCGGCGCCGATCGGGATCTCGGTCGCGACCACGTGCGCCCCGAACGCGCGCTTGAGCTGCTCCAGCGTGCGAAAGAAGTCGGCGCGCTCGCGGTCGAGCATGTTCACGAACAGCATCCGTGCGATGTCCAGCTCGGCCGCGCGCGCCCACAGGCGGCTGGTGGAGACCTCCACGCCCATCACGGCGTTGACCACGAACACGGCCGACTCGCATACGCGCAGCGCACCCAGCGCGTCGGCCACGAAGCTCGGCTCGCCGGGCGTGTCGAGCAAGTTGATCTTGCGCTGCTGCCACTCAAGCGAGCTGAGCGCGGTCGAGATCGACATCTGCCGCGCCTGCTCGTCGGGACCGGAGTCCGACACCGTACTGCCGTCCGGCACCGAGCCCAGGCGCGGCGTCGCCCCCGCCTCGAACAGCAGCGCCTCGTGAAGCGCAGTCTTCCCGGACCCTCGGTGTCCGACGAGGGCGACGTTGCGAATGCGATCCGCGGTGGGCCGATCTGCGATCGGTGGCATGGGCGTCTCCTTCTCCGGGTGCAAGCACCATAGCGCTCAGCTGACGGAGAGCAGCTCCCAATCCTCGGGTACCCCTTTCAGGGTGTGCCGTCCACGGCTGTCGAAATCGTGTCCGAGCCGGCCACCAGATCCTTGACCGTCCGCGAGGTGAGCAGCTCACCGGCGTCGGCATGTGCCGCGTCTGCGGCGTACCCCAATGCTTCGCCCACAGCGGCATGAAGGCGTCGCCACGCGCGGCCTCCATGTGGGCGAACGTGCCACGGAGCGCGAGCGCGCTTACGCGGTCGGGGTAGGTGGCCGCGAACATCGCCGCCGTCGTCCCACCCTCGGAGACTCCGCCCAGCGCCACCCGATCGGCCCCAACCGCGTCGAGCATCTCGATGTTCGAGACGATCCCCGGCAGCCCCACGAACGTGACGTCGCCTTCGCCGAACACCTGGTGGGCGAGGTGCACGTCGCCGTTGCGCGCATAGCGCGTCTCCGGTACCCATGTCGAGGAGTCCGACATCGCGCTCATGCGCAAAACACACGCGTCCGCGTCATCGATCAGTCGTCGAAGGACTCCTCCTGCATGCGCGAGCGCAGGCGCAGGACGGCCTTGGTGTGCATCTGCGAGACGCGCGACTCGGTCACGCCGAGTACCTCGCCGATCTCCCGCAGGGTCAGGTTCTCGTAGTAGTAGAGAGCGATCACGAGCTTCTCGCGCTCGGGCAGCTTGGCGATCGAGTCGGCGATCCGGTCCTTGAGGTCGCCAACGTCGAGCGCCTTGGCGGGGTCGGGCGCGCCCGGGTCCTCGATCGTGTCCATCAGCGAGACCTGGTCGCCGCTGGCGTCTGACACGCTCCACAGCTCGTCGAGGGCGACGATCGAGGAGTGCGAGATCGCGAGCAGCGACTCGTTCAGTTCGTCGACCGTGATGCCCAGCTCGGCGGCCAGCTCCTGGTCGGTCGGGGCGCGCTGCAGCGTGTGCTCGAGCTTCGCGTTCGCGCGCTCGACTTCGCGTGCGCGTGCGCGCACGCTGCGCGGCACCCAGTCGAGCGAGCGCAGCTCGTCGATGATCGCGCCCTTGATGCGCATGATCGCGTAGGTCTCGAACTTAATGTCCCGCGAGAGGTCGAAGCGCTCGATCGCGGAGATCAGCCCGACGAGGCCGTAGGAGATCAGGTCGGCCTCCTCGACGTGCGGAGGCAGGCCGGCCGCGGTGCGGCCGGCGACGTACTTGACCAGCGGCGAGTACGCGACTACGAGGCGCTCACGAACGCGGCTGTCGCCGTCGTTCTTGTAGCGCCGCCACAGTTCGCGCAGCTCGATCGGTTTGACGTTCGTCTCCAGGGTCATCTCCGAAGGGCGGGCGGGCGTTTGATCATGCCCGCGGGTGACTGCGCGCATACGCGCTTCTAAGCCGGGCGGACTCTACCCGAGTGTAAATCTGAGTGCTGGACACGCTGGCATGCCCGAGCAGCTCCTGGATGCTGCGCAGATCGGCTCCGCCGTCCAGCAGGTGCGTGGCGAAGCTGTGACGCAGCGCGTGCGGTGAGCAGCCCTCGCCGACGCCGACACGCGCCGTCCATGTGCGCAGCCTGCGCCTGACGTCGCTCGTGCCGAGCGCGCGACCGGTCTTGCTCAGGAACAGCGCGTCCAGCCTGCCAGCTGTGGCGGGCGCCGCGAGCGCTGGGCGCGCGCGTTCCAGGTAGGCCCGCACGGCAATCATCGCTGGCTCTCCGACGGGCACGAAGCGTGTCTTGCGCCCCTTGCCCTCGACGCGCAGCTGCTCGCCGTCGTGGTCGACGTCGGCGGTGCGCAGCGACACGAGCTCCTCGGCCCGCAGCCCGCAGCCGTAGGCGAGCTCGAAGATCGCCCGATCGCGCAGCTCCAATGGCCCGTCCGCCGCGGACCCGGGGATCGCCTCGAGCAGCCGTGCCGCTTCCCGTGCGCTGAGCACGCGCGGCAGGTGGGCGGAGCGTCGCGGAGTGGATACGAGGTCCGCCGGGTTCTGCGAGATCAGCCCGTGCTCGCGCTGGCTGGCGAACAGCGCACGCAGCGCTGCCAGCTTGCGGGCGGAGGTGCTGGGGGCGGCGCCACGCCTGGCGGTCGGTTTCGCAGACGGGGCGGGCGGCCGCTCGGACAGGTGCGCGATGTAGCGGCGCACGTCCTTCGGGTGAATCTCCTGCGGTGTGAGACCCCGCGCGTGCGCCCAGCGCGCGAACTGCTCGACGTCGACGGCATAGGCGCGGCGCGTGCGCGGGGCGGCGTCGCGGCGTCGCAGATCCTCGCCCAGCAGGGCGATCGCAGCGGCCCAGTCATCGTGCAGCGGCGCGTCGTGTGCGGCGCTCTGCTGCTGTTCCTGGACGCTCATCGGGACCTGTATTTCGCCGCCGCGCGTGCACCGCCTGCCTGCGCGTCCCGCGCCGACCCGATGGGCTCGTCGGCCGACGGGGCGCAATCCGCTGGCTGCGGCCAGATCCTCGGCTAGATTCAGAGCGTGGGCAGCGATTCGCATGAGCCTTCGGGCACGCCGCTCACACGGGTTGCGCCGGAAGCGTACGGTCCGGTCGGGCGCTCGCCATGGCTGGACATCGATTGGCGTGGGCATCAGCGCTGGATGGTCGTTGACGGCCAGCCGGTGAACACGATCGAGCTCGGCCCGAGCGGGTCCTCGAGCGCTGCGCCGATCGTGTTCGTACACGGCCTGTCGGGCTGCTGGGCAAACTGGCTGGAGCAGCTGCCGGTACTGGCCGGCGCGCATCGCGTGCTGGCTTTCGACCTGCCGGGCTTTGGCTACTCGCCGATGCCCGCTGAACCGCACGGTCACGGGACGGGGATCTCGATCGCTGGCTATGCGCGGCTGCTCGACGGCCTGCTGGGCGAGCTGGGGATCGATGCGGCGGCTGTGGTCGGCAACTCGATGGGCGGCTTCGTCGCGGCCGAGCTGGCGATCGCGTTTCCCCAGCGTGTCGAGCGCCTCGTGCTGGTCTCGCCGGCGGGCCTGTCGACGACGATGGATCCCCACACGCTGCGCGCGATGCCGACGCTGCGCCGGATGGAGCGCGTGCTGAGCACCAGCAGTGCGTGGTTCGCCTCGCGGTCGGACGCCGCGATGCGCCGCCCGCGCCTGCGCGAGGCGACGTTGAAGGTGACGGCGAGCCACCCGAGCCGCCTGCCGGCGGCGCTCGCAGCCGAGCAGGTCCGGGGCGCCGGCAAGCCCGGCTTCATGCAGGCCCTACAGGCGCTGCTCGACTACGACATCCGCGATCGCCTGCCGGAGATCGCGTGCCCGACGCTGATCGTGTGGGGCGATGACGATCGCTTGATCAGTGTGCGCGACGCGGACGCGTTCGCGCAGCTGATCCCCGATTCGCGCAAGGTCGTGTTCGCGGATACCGGGCATGTGGCGATGCTCGAGCGCCCGGCGGCGTTCAACGCGCTGCTGGAGGACTTCGTGAAGCAGTAGGCCTGCTGATAGGAGGCCTACTGATGGCTGATGAGTGATTATGATCGCAGCGGTGAGGATCGAGGAGACGACGTTCCGCTCGGATGGCGTGGACTGCGCTGCCCGGGTCTACCGTCCGGACGTTGCGCCCGGCGAGACCACGCCGTGCATCGTGATGGCTAATGGTTTCAGCCTTACGCGCGATGATGGTCTGCCGGCGTTTGCGGAGCGGTTCGCGGGCGCAGGGATCACCGCACTCGCGTTTGACTTCCGCCATCTCGGGAAGAGCGGCGGCGAGCCACGCCAACTCATCGATTCAGCCCGCCAACAGGCTGACTTCCGGGCGGCCGTGTCGTTCGCTCGGGGACTTGAGAGTGTTGACGGTGAAACCGTTGCTGTGTGGGGCTTCTCACTGGGCGGCGGTCACGCTATTTACACCGCGGCCGGCGACGACAAGATAGCTGCTGCTATTGCCCTGTGTCCGGCGACGGACGCGATCGCGTTCGTGCGGGAAATGCCGAGGCGCAATTCGCTCGGGATGGGCTTCACTACGTTGCGCAACGTGGTGGGCCGCCAGCGGGTTCACTTTACGGTTGCCGGGCGGCCGGGCTCCGAAGCCTGGTTCACGCAACCCGAGGCGCTCCCCGGTTTCGAAGCCGTCTGTGACGATCGTTCCCTGTGGCGCAACGAGTTCTTGCCGCTTTCGTTTGCAACGTCCGCCTCCCGAGCTGTTCGGGTGGCCCACCGTGTGCAGTGCCCGCTGTTCGTCTGCATCGGCGAGCAGGATCACATGGTGCCGCGTGGGGCTGCCGAACGAACCGCCGAGCTTGCGCCTCGTGGCGAGCGGGGCGTTTACCCGATCGATCACTTCAGCGGTTTCCAGGGTGAGAACTTCGAGCATGTGGTGGCAGACCAGATCGAGTTCCTGGGTAGGCATGGACTCCTCGGGCGTGTCCCCGCGCAGGACGCCGCCCCCCAAAGCCAGGCGTGACATCCACAGCGATCGGGCTATTTCGCGTGCGCGAACTTGCGCGCGAACGCATCTGGACCGGCGGGCGGGCGCGAGCGCTCAGGCGGTGACGGCGCCGTGCGCGGCGCTGCCGACGAGCTTGGCGTACTTGCGGATCGCGACGTCGACGTGCTGATCGGCGCGCGGCGGCTGCTGGTAGACGGCGACACGGGCGGCGATCTCCTGATCTGAGAGCGCCACGTCGAGCCTGCCGCTGTCGGCGTCGATTGTCACCTGGTCGCCGTCGCGCAGTGCCCCGATCGGACCGCCGCGGACGGCCTCGGGCGCGACGTGCGCGACCATGAAGCCGCGCGTGGCGCCGGAGAAGCGCCCGTCGGTGATCAGCGCGACCTGTTCTCCGAGCCCCTCGCCGACGATCGCGGCGGTGACGGCGAGCATCTCGCGCATCCCGGGCCCGCCGGCGGGCCCCTCGCCGCGGATCACGACGACGTCGCCGGCCTGCAGCTGGTGGGCGAGCACGGCGGCCATCGCGGCCTCCTCGCCGTCGAACACGCGCGCGGGCCCGACGTGTTTGCGCCGCTCGTGCCCGGACAGCTTGACGACGCAGCCGTCGGGTGAGACGTTGCCGCGCAGGATCGCGAAGCCGCCGGTTGGTTTGATCGGTTCGCTGAGCGGTCGCACGACACGCTGGCCGTCGGTCTCGTTCGCGTCGGCGGCGTGCTGGCCGATCGTCCTGCCGGTGACGGTCTGGGCATCGGAGTTGAGGATTCCTGCCTGCTGCAGCCGGGCGAGCACGAGCGGCACACCGCCGGCTTCGTAGAGCTCGGTGGCGACGTACTGTCCACCGGGCTGCAGGTCGCAGAGCAGCGGCGTGCGCTCGGAGATCGCCTCGAACTCCTCGATCGCCAGCGGGACGCCGATTTCGTGGGCGACGGCGAGCAGGTGGAGCACGGCGTTGGTCGAGCCGCCGCTGGTGGCGACTGCGGCGATTGCGTTCTCGAACGCGGCCTTGGTCATGACGTCGCTCGGGAGCTGGCCCCGGCGCAGCACGTCGAGCACGAGTTCGCCGCAGTCTTTGGCAACCTCGAGCTTGCGCCCGTCCTCGGCGGGGACCATCGCGGAGCCGGCGGGCGAGATGCCGAGCGCCTCGAAGGCCATTGCCATTGTGTTGGCTGTGAACTGCCCGCCGCAGGCGCCGGCGCCGGGCGAGGCGGCCTGCTCGAGCTCGTGCAGTTCCTGTTCGGTGATTTTGCCGGAGGCGAACTCGCCGACGGCCTCGAACACCTGCTGGATCGTGACCTCGGCGCCTTTGTACCAGCCGGGCTTGATCGAGCCGCCGTACAGCATCAGCCCGGGGATGCCGAGGCGGGCGAGGGCCATGACGGTGCCGGGGATCGTCTTGTCGCAGCCGCTGATCGTGACGAGCGCGTCGAACTGGTGGGCGGAGGCGACGAGCTCGATCGAGTCGGCGATCACCTCGCGTGAGACGAGCGATGCGCGCATCCCGGCGGTGCCCATTGTGATCCCGTCGGAGATCGCGATCGTGTTGAGCTCCATCGGCGTTCCGCCGGCGGCGCGGACGCCCTCCTTGACCTTGGCGGCGAGCACGCGGTTGTTGAAGTTGCATGGCATCGTCTCGATCCAGGAGTGCGCGACGCCGACGATCGGCTTGGCGAGGTCCTCGGCGGAGTAGCCGATCCCGTGCAGGTAGGAGCGCGCGGCGGCGCGCTCGGGGCCGTCGGTCAGCGCGCGGCTCTTGTGCTTTATGTCAAAAGCGCTGGGCGTGCTCACGGGCGGGCACATTATCGCCCCGGCGATCATCGCCCTGGCCCGCGCGCTCCTGCTCCCAGCGCTCCAGCCTGACGAGGTCGCGGCGGACGCGGTCGGGGTCGACCTGGCGCCCGGGCAGGTGCATGTTGGCCTCGCCGACGAGTCGCCGCTCGTCGGCTGTGAGCGCCATCCACTTGGCGAGCACGTCGTCGGAGTCGGGCAGCCTTGTACTGCCGTAGGGCTTGGAGTGGTCGGGGAACGCGACGCAGTACTCGTTGAGTAGCTCGCCGGTCGCGGGCATGTAGGCGACGATCGGCTTGTGCGGGTAGATCAGGTATGCGTAGGAGGCGTCGTGGCCGCGGCCGCCGTCGCCGAGCGCGCCCCACACGCGCAGAAAGCCGAGGTCGCGGTACATCGCCCAGTCGTGTTGCTCGACGCACGAGCGCAGCAGCGAGCGGGCGCGCTGCTCTGCACGACGCTCGCGACCCGGGTCATAGCCGGCGGGCGCGCTGCCGCGGCGGTGTGCGGCCCACAGCCGCTTGACACGCGCGAGCGCGCGCTTGAGGGTCGGTCGGGCGAGCTCCCAGAGCAACACGACGAGGACGACGGCGGCGGTGCCGAGCGATAGCCCCACGGGGCTATCGGGTGGACGGGCCGGCCCCGCCGGCGGCCCGCGGGAAGAAGATCACTCGCTCGGCGTCGCGGGGCACCTCGGCGAAGCTCTTGACCAGCTCGGCCTCGCGTCGACCGCCTGGCGCGGCGGTCGGCACGGCGGCCCACATCCCGGCGTCGAGCTCGCGGCGGAAGGCCTCGATCAGCTCTCGCTCCTGCTCGGGTACCGCGACGTCGCCCTCGGCGAGCACGATCTCGCCATGACCGGGCTTCATGCGCAGCAGCTTCATGGTTCCCGGATTATGGCAAACGGGGGCTGTGGAATCGTCAGTAGGCGCGCATCCGGGCGAGGTCGAGGACGTCGACTGGGCCGGCGCCCGCGCCGACGTCGCGCAGCCCGTTCGCGACGGCCTGCCCGGCGAGCGCACGGGCGGTGCGGGCGGCGTCGAGCGGTGAGTGGCCGAGCGCTAGCTGGGCGGCGAGGATTGATGAGTGCGTGCAGCCGGAGCCGTGCGCGGCGCCGGGCGGATGCCGGGCGCCTTCGATGCTCACGGCAGCGCCCTGATCCGCGGAGTCGATGAACAGGTCGACGGCGCGCCGTCGATGCCCCCCGGTGAGCACGACGGCTCGCGGCCCCAGCCCGAGCACGGCCCGTGCGAGGGCCTGCGCCTCGGCGGCCTCGGCCTGCTCGGCGTCCTGGCCGGGGTCGGGCGCGGCGGGCGCGGTGGGGTCAGGGGCGTCGGGCGCAGCGGGCGCAGCGGGCGCGATCTCGACGCCGGCGACAGCGGCGAGCGCCCGTGCCTCGGGCATGTTCGGCGTGAGGACCGTGGCGCGTGGCAGGATCTCGCGGACGAGCGAGCGCTGGGCGTCTGGGGCGAGCAGCTGCGCGCCGGACTCGGAGACCATCACGGGGTCGACGACGACGGGGGTGCCGGCGGGCAGCTCGTCGATCGCGGCGGCGACGGCGAGCGTGACGTCGGGGCTGTGAAGCATCCCGACCTTGACGGCATCGACGCGAATGTCTCTGAGCACGGCGCGAACCTGCGCGAGGACGATCTCGGGTGCCAGCTGTTGGATCGCGCTGACGCCGACGGTGTTCTGCGCGGTGACGGCGGTGATCGCGCAGGTGCCGTGCACGCCGCAGCGGGCGAAGGCCTTCAGGTCGGCCTGGATGCCGGCTCCGCCACCGGAGTCGGAGCCGGCGATCGTGAGGACGGTGGGTGTCATTGCCTCATCGATTGCCTCAGCGCACGGCTAGCCGCGTGAGACGGTCATCGCTAGTCGCGCAGCTCGCGCGGGATGCGGATCGAGTAGATCCCGACGGCGGTCACGAGCAGCCGTTGGTCCTCGTGGCGGACCTCGGATTTCATGATGCCGACGGTGCGGTTGCGCCGGTCGAGCACGGTCCGGCAGACGATCTCGCCGTCGATTGCGGTCTGGATGTAGTTGATCGAGATGTTGATCGTGGCGATCCGCTCGTGCTCGCTGGTCTGCGCCCACAGCGTCGAGCCCATGCAGTAGTCGACCATCGCGTAGGTCGCCACTCCGGACAGCAGGCCGCCGCGGTTGATCAGCTCGGGCCTGATCGCGAGCCGGACCGTCTGCGGGTCCTCCCAGCGCAGGCCGATGAAGCCGGTGATGCCGTCGAGCGAGCGCGGCCCGCCCGGCCCGGGCGGCTCGATCGAGACGCCGTCGGCACCGTCGAGCGCGGCCGGCTGGGAGTCGCTGCGATCGTTGCTCACGGCAGGCAGGCTACGCGAGCGGACGGTCGCCTGCTCGCACGCCGACAGCTTCTGACGGCATTCGCTTGAGCATTCGCTTGAAGTTCCCGAGTTTGTCGATATATATAATGAATAATGTCGGATATCGCGTTGACCTACCCGGCGCCATCCCCGGTTGTAGCGCGCACGGAAACCCGCGGCACGTGGGCGCTGGCAGCTGATGCGCCTGAGCTCGTGTTTACACCCGCCTGGGGAGGGCAATGTTGCTGTTTCCCCTAGCGAACCCGCCGGACGCGCCGTGCCTGACCCCGACGGCGCATCGGCGAGTGATCACCACCACCAACCCTTCAAAAGGAGACTCCGATGCCCAGAATCACCGTTACCGCCGAGCCAGTGTCCTCGCAGCGAGCCGGCGACGACGCCCCAGTTCTGCTCGACGAGCAGGTGCAGTCGGTGCACCTGCTGAGCGACCACGCGGCGGCACAGCTGATCGAGCGCCTCGCGTGGGCGATTAGCGACGCAGAGGACACCGAGACCGAGCTGTCCGCGGTGGACGCCCGTCGCGGCCGGCGGGCCGGGAGTCGTGGATCGACTCGCGCGTCGCGCACTCGGCGCGCGGTCAGCGCGTAAGCGCCGGCCGATCCTCGCGCGTGGCGAGGCTGTAGCCCATTCCGTCGGACGCAGCCTCGCCGCGGTCGCTCAGGACACAGAGTTGACACAGCCGGTGCGCTGAATCGGCACACAGCGATCACGCGGGACACAGTGCTCGCTCTAGCGTGCCGGGTCGTGTGCAACGCAGCGTCGATCGATGACTCGTTTTGCCGGGCCCCGAGCCTCGGCGAGGCCGAGCGGTGTCCGGCGATCGACGCGCGCCGCGCGCTCGGGGGCCTGGGCGAGGATCTGGCGGCCGAGCATCTTGGTCGGCTGGGCTTCCGCGTGATCGCCCGCAACGTCCGCACGCGCAACGGCGAGATCGACCTGATCGCGTGCGATGGGAGCACGCTCGTGTTCGTGGAGGTGAAGACGCGACGCGGAGGTCCGGGCGCGCGGCGTGTGCGCCCGGACTGCGAGCCACTGGCGGGGTTGCGCCCGCGCCAGCGCAACCGCATACGACGGCTGGCGGTCGCGTGGCTGAGCGAGAAGCGGGATCGACCGCGCGTAGGCACTATCCGCTTCGACGCGGTCGGTGTGACGGTCGACACGCGCGGGCGGCTGCTGCGCCTCGAGCACATCGAGGCCGCCTGGTAGCCGCGCCGAACTGGGTCGAGCGGGTCGGGTCGGCAGCTTCGCTAAAGCGCCAGCTGCTGGTAGGCGAGCGACTGGAAGGACATCCTGTGCAGGGGCGAGACGCCCTGGCGGAGGATCGCGTCGCGGTGCGCGGGGGTCGAGTAGCCGACGTGTTCGGCGAAGTGCCACCCAGGGTGCTTCGCGTCGGCCAGGTGCATGAAGCGGTCGCGCGTGACCTTGGCGACGATCGATGCGGCTGCGATCGCTGCGCTGGTGGCGTCGCCGTCGACGATCGCCCGCTGGGGGTGCTCGAACTCGGCCACCGAGAAGCCGTCGATGAGACACAGGACCTCGCCTTGGACTCCCTTGGTGACCCCGCGCAGGGCGTCTCGCAGCGCGGCGAGGTTTGTCTTGTGCAGGCCGCGGGCGTCGATCCCGCGTGCGCACCGCGAGACGACGACCACCCGCGCGGCGCTGCGCAGGACGAGCGGGTAAAGCTCCTCGCGAGCCTCGGCGGTGTGCTGCTTGGAGTCGTTTAGGGCGCGTAGCGAGCGCAGCTCGCGGGTGCCGATCGTCTCGTAGTCGAACAGCACCCCGGCGGCCACGAGCGGACCGGCGAGACACCCGCGCCCTGCCTCATCAGCGCCGGCCACCAGTCGCGAGCCGAGCCGGCGATCGAAGGCGAACAGCTTCCTGCCGCTGCCGCCGCGGCGAGCTCGGCGCCTAGCCCTGGCCGACGTGCCAGGGGGGGCGGCGAGCGCCGGCCCCTGACGGGAGCTAGAGGATTCCGACCCGATCGGGTGGCCAGTAGGTGGCGATCGCCTTGCCGATGATCCAGCCTGTGGGGACGGGTCCCCAGAACCTGCTGTCGTCGGATTCGCCACGGTTGTCCCCCATCATGAACCAGTGTCCGGCGGGAATCTTGATCGGGGTCGGGAATTCACACTCGGGGCTGCTGCCGCATGGACGGATGTAGGAGTCCTTCTCGGCAACGAACGTCGACTTGCCGGCCGCCTTGCGAAATACATGTCCCTGGCGAATGTAGATTTCGTCGCCGGGCCCACCGACGATCCGCTTGATGAAGTTGACGCTCGACTTCTTCGGCAGCGGGTAGTCGCAGGCGGCGCCGCCGAGCTTGACGGTGTGTGGAATCGGCCCGCACTCCTGCTGCTCGGCGCCTTCGGGCGGGTGGAAGACGGCGATCTCGCCGACGCTCGGTTCCCCGAGCGTCATGCCGATGCGGTTGACGAGCACGCGCTGCCCGATCGCCAGGGTCGGCTCCATCGAGCCACTGGGGATGCGATACGGCTTGACGAGGAACGCCTGGATGGCGAGCGCCAGACCGAGCGCGACGGCGATGATCACGACCAGCTCGATGATCGAGCTGACGGTCGATTTGGAGCGCTTCCTGGCGGTCTTGGCGCCGGTGCTCACGCGGGGGCGTCGCCGGCGGGAACGCCTGCCTCGGCGTCGCCGGCCTCGGAGGGGGTATCGCCGCTGTCAGGGGTCGAGGCCGAATCCTCGGATGCCGTGTCGGCCTCCGCGTCGGCAGCGGCGACCGGCGTGTCGCCGACCGCATCGTCTTGGCCGCCGGCCTGTCCCTGACCATCCCCCCCGACCGCCGCCTCGGCGGTCTGCTGCTCGATGGTCTGCTCTGCGACGGCCTGCTCGGCGGCCGTCCCGTCCGCGTCTGAAGGCTCGTTCGACTGAGGATCGACGAGCAGCCCCGGCTCGACGGTCACCTCGGGGCCGGTGTAGCGGCGCTCGCGGACGCGTGCGCGCTTGCCGACCCGGTCGCGCAGGTAGTAGAGCTTGGCGCGCCGCACGTCTCCGCGAGCGGCCAGCTCGATGCGCTCGATCTTCGGTGAGTGGACGGGGAACATGCGCTCGACGCCCACGCCGAAGGACTGCTTGCGCACGGTGAACGTCTCACGCGCGCCGTGGCCCTGACGCTTGATGACGACGCCCTCGAACACCTGCACGCGGCTGCGGGCACCCTCGATCACCTGGAAGTGAACCTTCACGCGATCGCCCGGCGCGAAGTCGGGGACGCGGCGCAGCTGCGCGCGCTCAATGGTTGCGATGACGCTGCTCATGACGGAGAGGCGCGCGCCTTGACGGACCGTTCCGGTCCCGAGACCCTGCGGACTCGGGGCGCGCGGAGAGGAATGGTAGCGGACCGTCGGCGCGGTCCGCGTCATCAGGCGTGCGCGCCGGCGAGCGTCAGCGATCCGCGGATGCCCCGCGGGCCTTGGCAGCGCGTTCGCGGCTGCGCTCCCGCCGCCAGCTCTCGATCCGCTCGTGATGGCCCGAGAGCAGTACCTCGGGGACGTGCCAGCCGCGATACTCGGCGGGGCGTGTGTAGTGCGGATACTCGGGGTGTCCTTCGAGCGCGACGCTGAAGGACTCCTCGGTGGCCGAGTGCTCGTGCCCGAGCGCCCCTGGGAGCTTGCGCAGCACGGCGTCGCAGAGGACCATCGCGGCCAGCTCTCCACCGCTGAGCACGTAGCGCCCGATCGAGACGATGTCGCTTGCGAGGTGTTCGAGGATGCGCTCGTCGAACCCCTCATAGCGCCCGCACAGCAGCGTGATCGCGGGCTCTGTGGCGAGCTCGTCCACGAGCGCGTCGTCGAGCATCCGCCCGCCGGGCGCCAACGCGATCACACGGCGCTCGCGCCGCAACTGCACGGGGTCGACGCCGTAGTGGGCGCGCAGGGCTCGGTCGAGCACGTCCACCCGCAGGACCATTCCGGCGCCTCCGCCATACGGCATGTCGTCGACCTGGCCACCGCTGAGCGGCGTGTGATTACGCGGGTTCACACACTCCAGGCGCGAGCCGGTGGCGAGCACGTTCGTCACATGGCGCTGGGAGGCAAACCACTCGAACCACTCGGGGAACAGCGTGAACACGTCGACGTTCACGACAGGCCCGGCTGGCCGGCGTCGAGGCCGAGGAACTCGAGGTTGACCTCGATCCGCCGCTCGGCCGGACTCACAAGGTGCACCGCGTCTTTGACCATCGGCACGAGCACCACGTCCCCGCCGGCGACCGGGCGCACCTCGAGCGCCTCGCATGACGGCAGCTCGATCAGCCTGATGACCGTGCCGAGCAGTTGCTCGCCGTCGAGCACCGCGCAGCCCTCCAGTTCGTGAGCCCACCACTCGCCCTGCTCGAGCGTAGGCGCGGTGGCGCCGTCGACGGCCAGCTCCATCCCGCGCAGCTGCTCGGCGGCGGAGCGACCGTCGACGCCCTCCAGGCGCACGATCGGACGGGCGTCGGTCCCGGAACGTCGGACGATCGAGGTGGCGCGGTCGGAGACGGTCACGGCGGCGCCGAGCGTCAGCAGCCGCGGACGGGGACGGGTGACGTAGAAGCTCCCATCCAGGCCGTGCGGGCGCCCGACTCGGCCGGCGGGCAGGCTAGGCGGCGCGGCACCCGGTGGCGCAGCGCCCGGCGGCGCAGCGCCCGGCGGCGCAGCGCCCGGCGGCGCGGCACCCGGCCCGTCGCTCGAGTCGTGCTGGCTGGGGTTGCGCGTCAATCGACGATGTCGACGAGCACGCGGCTGCCCTCGCCCGCGGCGGCCGCTTTTACGACTGTGCGCAGCGAGTGGGCGGTGCGGCCGCCGCGGCCGATCACGCGGCCGTAGTCCTCAGCGCCGACGCACAGCTCGAGCACGATCGTGCCGTCGTCCTCCTCGAACTGCTCGACTGCCACGGCCTCAGGATCGTCGACCAGGCCTTCAGCTAGGTACTCCAGCAGCTGCCTTGGGTTCTCGCTGGCCATCGGCGTGACTCGACGGCCGCTAGCCGGTCCGCGTCTCGATGCCCTGGATGCGCAGCAGCTTGCGGACCGTGTCGGAAGGCTGGGCGCCGCGGGCGAGCCAGCTGCGGGCGCGCTCCTCGTCGATCACAATCGTCGAGGGGTCGGTCTGCGCGTTGTACTGGCCGATCGTCTCGATCACGCGGCCATCGCGCGGAGAGCGCTGGTCGGCGACGACGACTCTCCAGATCGGGTCCTTCTTACCGCCCACTCGAGTGAGCCTGAGCCTGACTGCCACGTTTTCCTCTCTGATGCGGAACGAGATCTCGATGTGGCACATCCAACCTGCCAGTGCAGGAAGGTCATACACATCAAGTCAGAGAGCTTAGACGGTGTATCGCGTCGAAGCCGAGCGCCCGGCTGCGTGGCTAGCGGGCGCCGCGCATCAGCGCGCCGATGTCGGGCATCTTGCCGCGCCCGACCTGGCGCATCACCTTGCGCATCTGGCCGAACTGCTTGACCAGGCGATTGACCTGCTGGACGTTGGTCCCGGAGCCGCGCGCGATGCGCAGCCTGCGCGAGCCCTTGATCAGCTCGGGCCGCCGGCGCTCCTCGGGGGTCATCGACAGGATGATCGCCTGGATCCGGTCGAGCTCGCGTTCGTCAACCTTCATGTTCTGCAGCTGATGGCCTGCCAGCCCGGGGATCATCCCGAGGATGCTGCTCAGCGGACCCATTTTTCGCACCATCTTCAGCTGATCGAGGAAGTCGTCCAGCCCGAACTCGTTACGGCGCAGCTTGCGCTCGAGCTCGAGCGCGTCGCGTTCGTCGAACTGGCGCTCGGCCTTCTCGACGAGGCTGAGGACGTCGCCCATGCCGAGGATCCGCTGCGCCATCCGGTCGGGGTGGAAGCGCTCGAACTGGTCGAGCTTCTCGCCGGTGGAGGCGAACAGGATCGGCTTGCCGGTGACCGCCTTGACCGACAGCGCGGCGCCTCCGCGGGCGTCGCCGTCGAGCTTGCTCATGACCACGCCGTCGAACTGCACGGCCTCGGCGAACTGCTCGGCGACGTTGACGGCGTCCTGACCGGTCATCGCGTCGACGACCAGCAGCACGGAGTGCGGTTTGACTGCGTCGCGGATCCTGACGAGCTCGCCCATCAGTTGCTCGTCGACGTGCAGCCGCCCGGCGGTGTCGACGATCAGCACGTCCTTGCCGTCTTGCTTGGCGCGTTCGAGCGCCCATGCGGCGATCTCGACGGGGTCGGAATCGGTCCCCCGCTGATACACCTCGGCGCCGGCCTGCGCGCCGACCTTCATCAGCTGCTCGACCGCGGCGGGCCGGTAGACGTCGCAGGCGGCCACGGCGACCGTCGAGGAGTGCTCCTCGCGCAGATAGGAGGCGAGCTTGGCTGTGGCGGTCGTCTTGCCCGAGCCCTGGAGACCGGCCATCAGGATCACGGTGGGTGGCCGCGGCGAGAAGCTCAGGCCTGCGCTCGCGCCCCCCATCAGCGTTGTCAGCTCCTCGGAGACGATCTTCACGACCTGATGCCCGGGGTTGACGCCGCCGATCACGTCCTCCCCCAGACAGCGCTCCTTCAGGTGGGAGGTGAACTGGCGGACGACCTTGAAGTTGACGTCCGCCTCGAGCAGCGCAAGGCGGATCTGGCGCATCGCGGCGTCGACGTCCTGCTCTGTCAGCGTGCCGCGCTGGCGCACCTCGGACAGGGTTCCCTGGAGCTTCTCGGCGAGCGAGTCGAACATGTCCGCTTGATTCTCGCAGCCGCCGCGCCGCGTTCACGGCGCGAGGGGATATCGGTCAGTCGTCGTGCTCGCCGGCGGGTGCAGGTGGCCGGCGGCCGGGAGCTGGTGCAGCCGGCGGGGCGGGCGAAGCGGGCAAGGTCGGCGGGGTGGGCGGGCCTGCATCCAGTCGGCCTTTGAGCGCCTCGCCGATGCCGCCGAACGCGTCGGCGAACTCGGATGGCACGACGAACACCTTGTTGGCGTCGCCTTCGGCCAGCGACGGGAGCATCTGCAGGTATTCGTAGCTCAGCAGCGCGCGGTCGGGTTTGCCCTCGTGGATCGCGGTGAACACCGTGTCGATCGCCTTTGCTTCGCCCTCGGCGCGCAGGATCGCCGCCTGGCGCTCGCCCTCGGCTGTGAGTACGGCAGCCTGCTTGGCACCCTCGGCGGTCAGGATTTGTGACTGCTTCTGACCTTCGGCGGTGAGGATCGCGGCGCGCCGGTCGCGCTCGGCGCGCATCTGCTTCTCCATCGCCGCGCGGATGTCGGTCGGCGGGTCGACCGACTTGATCTCCACACGATTGATCCTGATCCCCCACTTGCCGGTGGCCTCGTCGAGCACGACGCGCAGCTCGGTGTTGACGTTCTCGCGCGCGGTCAACGTCGCCTCGAGTGTCAGCCCGCCGATCACGTTGCGCAGTGTCGTCACGGTCAGCTGCTCGATCGCCTGCAGCGGGTTGGCGATTTCGTACGTCGCCGAGCGCGGATCGGTGATCGTGAAGTACAGCACCGTCTCGATCCCGACGACGACGTTGTCTTCGGTGATCACTGACTGCGGCGAGAAGTTGACCACCTGCTCGCGCAGGTCCACGAGCGGCTTCACACGGTCGATGAACGGCGTGATGATCGTCAGTCCCGGTTCGAGCGTGCGGCTGTAGCGGCCGAGCCGCTCAACAACCCCGGCCCGCGCCTGCGGAATCACGCGAATCGTCCGCGCGGCCGCGATCAGCAGAAACACGACGATGACGACAACGGCGATGAGTGCAGCCATGGGCGGGGCTTCCTTTCTCGTTACTTCTTCAGACAGCGTATCCGGGTACCTCGCACATACCCCTTCGGGGCACACATGAGCGATCGAGGACGCAGCCTCGCGAGGCGCCAGCGGCCGCCTCAGTGCATTACTAGCGCGGTGGCGCCCCTTATTTCAACGATCTCGACCCGCTCGCCGACGTTGATGACCTCGTCTTCGTCGTAGCTGCGAGCGGTCCACACCTCGCCGCCCTCGATCTTTACGCAGCCGACGCCCTCGTCGTTGGCGATCCGCTCGAGCACGGTCGCGCGCCGCCCGACGAGCGCGGCGGCGCCGGTGCGGATGGCGGGAGGCAGCCGGCGGTGGCTGCGGGCGATCGGGCGCAGCGAGCCGAACACGATCGCGGAGGTCAGCGCGAACACGAGCACGGTCAGCAGCACGCCGACGCCGAGCAGGCTGACGGCCGCGGCAATCCCTGCGCCGACGGCGAACGGAAGTAGATAGAAGCTGCCGGTGTGCATCTCCCCGACGCCGAGGACGGCCGCTGCGATGACCCAGAGGATCCAACTGTCCATATCTGCAGGTTACCTCCCTGAAGGGCCGTGTCTCACTCCTGGGCGATCAGCGCGCGTGCGAACTCTTCGGGGTCGAACGGGCGCAGGTCCTCGACGGACTCGCCGACGCCGATCAGCTTGACGGGCAGGCTCAGCTCGCTGGCGATCGCCAGCGCGATGCCACCGCGGGCGGTCCCGTCGAGCTTCGTCAGCACGACCCCGCTCACGTCGGCGACCTCGGCGAACATCCTGGCCTGGCGCAGCCCGTTCTGACCGGTGGTCGCGTCGAGTGTCAGCAGGGTCTCGTGGGGGGCGCCGTCGAGCTGTCTGGCGATCACGCGCCGGACCTTCCCGAGCTCGCCCATCAGATCGTCCTGGGTGTGCAGCCGCCCGGCCGTGTCGATGATCACCACGTCGATCCCGCGGGCGTTTGCCTGCGCGACCGCGTCGAAGGCCACGGCGCCGGGGTCTGATGCCGCTGGCCCGGTCACGATCTCACAGCCGGCGCGCTGCGCCCAGCCTTCCAGCTGCTCGCTTGCTGCGGCCCGGAACGTGTCTGCGGCGCCGAGCAGCACGGTGTGTCCGAGCTCGTGGCGTAGGTGCCAGGCGAGCTTGCCGATCGTGGTCGTCTTGCCGGTGCCGTTGACGCCGACGGCCATGATGACCGTCGGCTTGGCGCGCAGATCGATCGTTGCCTCGCGTACGGTGGCGGTCTGTGCGAGTAGCTCGATCAGCCGCTCGCTGAGCGCCTCGCCGCCCTCGAGCTCGCCGGCGGATGCCTCGCTCTCGAGCTGCTCGACGACGGAAGCGGTCGTGACGGCGCCGACGTCGGCCATGATCAGCGCCTCCTCGAGGCGTTCCCATGTCTGCTCGTCGAGAACCCCGAACAGGGTCGCCTGGATCTCGCTGCCGAGCGCCTGGCGGGTTTTGGCCATGCTGTCCCGCAGGCGACGGAACAGCCCGCCACGCTGACGGGGTGCTTTGCCTCCTGCCGCGCGCTCTTGCTCGTCGGGCGAGCGCGGAGCCTCGTCGGTGATGAACAGATCGCTCCAGTCGCGGGCCACGGGGCGCGCGACGATAGCAGCGGGTCGGTCAAGCGACCTCGGCGACCTCGGCGACCTCTGACGGCCCGCTGTCTTCGGACGGCAGGCGCCGCGAGAGCACCTTGGAGACACCATTCTCGGCCATCGACACGCCGTACAGCCAGTCGGCGGCCTCCATCGTGCGCTTCTGATGGGTGATGACGATGAACTGCGCGCGGTCGGAGTAGCGCTGCAGTAGCGTGAGGAAGCGGTCGAGGTTGAGGTCATCGAGCGCGGCCTCGACCTCGTCGAGGATGTAGAAGGGGCACGGGCGCGCGAGGAACACGGCGAACAGGAACGCCAGCGCGGTCATCGACTTCTCGCCGCCGGACAGCAGCGTGAGGCGCTTGGTGGACTTGCCGGCGGGGGTGATCTCGATCTCCACGCCGGGTAGCTGCTGCTCTTCCTCGCTGGCCTGGTCGGCCGCGCTCTCGGCCTCCGCGGCCGCCTCGATCGCCTCGGCGTCAGTCTCCTCGCCTGCGGGCAGCGATTGACCGCCGAGCACTGGCCTGGGAGTCTGCTCTTCGTTGACGAGGCGAAGACGCCCGCTGCCGCCGGGGAACACGTCGCCGACGAGCTCCTCGAAGTTGCGCGCCGCGGCGGTGAAGGTCTGCTCGAAGGTCTGCTCGATCGTGCGGTCGGTTTCGCGGATCACCGAGCGCAGCTCACGCAGTGCCGTCTCCAGGTCGCCGCGCTGGGCCTCCAGCTCCTCGACGCGCGCGAGCGCCTCCGCGTACTCGTCCTGGGCGAGCGGGTTCACCGGACCGAGCTGCTCGCGCCGGTTCCTCAGACGCTCGACCCGCGTCCGCAGCGCGTCGATCTCCTCCTCTCCGAGTGCAGCGTCCGGCGCCGAGGTCGCGTCCGGCTCGCCGCTAGCCTGCTCGACGGGGACGCCGAGCCCTTCGCAGACGCTCTTCAGCTCGAGCTCGGCCTCCCCGGCCTGGTCGCGGATCCGCTGCGCTGCGACCTCGGCCTCGGTGACCGTCTCGCCGGCTGCGCGCAGCGCGGCCTGGATGTCGGCCTCCTCGGCGGCGCAGGCGCGCAGCGCTGCGGCCATCTCCTCGCCGGCCCGGCGATCGGCGAGCAGCTCTCCGTCGATCGCTGCGACGCGCTGCTGCACAGCCTCGGCGGCGCCTTGGAGCGCCGCGGCCAGGCGCTCTGCTCGCGGTGCGGCGGCGGTGTCAGCGGTGTTCTGCGCGCGCAAGCGCTCGATCCGTGCGACTCGCTCGATGCGTTCGCGCTCGCGACGTTCGCCCTGTCGGCGCTCCGCGGCGAGCTCGCCCTCGAGCTCGGCCGTCCTGACGGCCAACGCTCCCTGGGCGGGCGCTGCGCGGCGCTGCTCGATCAACCACCCTGTTCGACGCTTTGCCTCGCCGGCTTCGGAGTGCCGGCGCTCGGCTGCGCGCAACGCGGCGTCGGCATCCGCACGTTCTCGCTCGGCGGAGCGAAGGTCCTCGAGCGCCTGCTCGAGCGAGCCACGCGCGCTGTGCTCGGCCTGTGCGGCCTGCTCGACGACCGCGACGAGGCGGTCGCGTTCGTTGCGGCGGGCGAGCACGCGCTCGGTGCCGCCCTCGCTCAGCTGACGCACCTCGCCGGCGGAGGCGAACCACACGCGCCCTGTCCGGGTGGTGGCGATCCCGGCGAAGTCGCTCGGCAGGTCCTCCAAGCGCTCGACCACCCATGCGTCCGTGAGCAGCCGCGCTGCCAGCTCGAGCACCGCTGGGGGCCCGCTAAGCAGGTCCAGCAATCTGCGCGCGCCGTCGGCGGGCGCCACGGCGTCGGGCTGCGATCCCCGCCCCACGGCGTCGAGATCGGCCGCGTCGAGGTCGGCGAGCAGCGCGCTGGCCCCGTCGGGACCCGCGCGATCCAGCAGCGACTGCGCTCCGAGGACATCCTTGACGAGGGCCGCGTCGAGGCGCCCGCCGAGCGCGGCCGCGAGCGCGAGCTCGAACCCGTCTTGGACCTGCAGCTCCTCGCTGAGCGAGCGCTCGCCCCCGACCCGCGCGTGGCCGCGTAGGAACTGGTTGGCTGCGGCGAGCTCGGCGCCGACGCGCGCTGCCTCGCGCCGCGCGTCCTGGGTCGCGTGCTCGGTTGCCGTCAGCCGCTCGCGCGCCTGCTCGGCCTGCTGATCCGCGCTCTCTCGCGCTAGCCGGGCGCCCGTCACCTCACCTTCCGCGCGCTCGAGGTCCTTCAGCTGCTGCTCGCTCGCCGTTTGCAGCTCGGCGATCTCGCGCTCGATCTCCTGCTCGCGACTCGCCTGGATCTCTGCGAGCTCCGCTTCCAGCACCGCGATGCGATCCTCGTTGAGCGGAGCATCGGTGGTCTCTCCATCGGGTGATTGCGCCGGCGTGAGCGACTGCAGCTCGAGCTCGACGCGCTCGATCCGCCGGCCGAGCGCCTGCGCGATCGTGCCAACCTGCTCGGCGCGTAGCTCGAGTCGCTCACGCGCCGAGCGCGCGTCGTAGACGCGCTTGGAGAGAGCCTCGTGACGCTCGGCGCGCTCGGCCAACGCGCGCTCGGCCGCGCCCCGCCGCTCGATCGTGTGCTGCAGCTTGCCGTCCGTTTCCGCGCGCACCGCGCGAGCCTGCGCGACAAGCGCCTCGGCAGCTTCGAGCTCGACACGGCGAGCGCGGGCGACATCGCGGGCGAGCTCCCAGCGCGCCTGCAGGATCTGGCGCTCGAGGCGCTCGTGCAGCTCGGCCGCTTCGGCCTGGCGCTTGAGCGGGCGCAGGCGGCTGCGCGCCTCGCGCTCGACGTCCAGTGCACGGTCGAGGTTCTCCTGCGTGCGCTCGAGCTTCAGCTGGGCGCGGCGCCGACGCTTGCGGTGCTTGCCGAGCCCGGCCGCCTCCTCGATCAGCAGCCGCCGCTCGCGCGGCTTGGAGGTCACGATCGACTCCACTCGACCCTGGGAAACGACGGAGTGCGTCTCCTTCCCTAGGCCGGTGTCGGAGAGCATCTCGATCACGTCCGTCAGGCGGCAGCGCGCGCCGTTGAGGCGATATCCAGCGTCGCCGTTGCGGTCGAGCCGACGGACGATCGAGATCTCGCTAAGCGGCAGGTCCACCCGGCCGTCGGAGTTATCGAGCACGATCTCCACCTCGGCCGCCGAGCGCGGCTGCACACCCCGGCCGCCGCCGAAGATCACATCCTGCATCGACTGGCCGCGGACGGCCAGCGGGGACTGCTCGCCCATCGCCCACAGCACCGCGTCGGTGACGTTGGACTTGCCCGAGCCGTTCGGGCCGACGACCACGCTGACTCCCGGCCCGAAGTCGAGCTGGGTGCGGTCGGGAAACGACTTGAAGCCGTTCAGGGTCAGCGACTTCAGGTGCATGCGCTAACCCTCACGGCTCGTTTGCGAGCCTGTCGACGGCTACCCGTGCGGCCTCCTGCTCGGCGTGCTTCTTGCTGCGGCCGCGACCGCTGCCGATCTCGCGACCGTCGACGCGCGCGAGCACCACATAGGTGCGCTCGTGCGGCGGCCCTTCCTCGCCGGTGACCTCGTAGCTGACCTCCGAGCCACGTCTGGCCAACAGCTCCTGCAGCGCGGACTTGAAGTCCACGGGGTGCTCCAGCGCGCCCTCGATCTCCGGAGCGAACGCCTCCACGACGGCCTCTGCGGTGCGCTCGTATCCGGCGTGCAGATAGCAGGCTCCGATCACCGCCTCGATCACCGATGCCAGTACCCGCTCGGTCTCGACGAGCGCGGCTGCGCTCTCGCGCACACCCGGCGGCGCGGCGGCGCGCAGCCGCTCGGGCAGCGCCAGCCGCTCGGCGACCGCGCGGCAGGACACCCCGGAGACTGCCTGTGCACGGATCTTGGTGAGCCTCCCCGCGCCGAAGCGGTCGGCCTCCAGCCGGGGGTAGAGATAGGAGGTGACGGCGAGCCCGAGCACGCTGTCCCCGAGGAACGCGAGGCGCGGGTAGGAGTCGCTCGGGCGCTCGCTCCAGGACGCGTGCGTGAACACCTGGCGCGCGAGATCCTCGGGCAGCTCGTCGAGCAGTTCTCCCAGCAGCATCATCGCCCGCCATTGGCATTCCCGCCGTTGTGCGCCAGGACGAACTCGACGGCCGCTCCGACGGTCAGAATCTGAGCTGCCTGCTCGTCGGACATGCTCACGCGGTAGGTGTCCTCGAGCTCCTGCACGAGCGTGTACAGGTCGAGCGAGTCCGCCTCCAGGTCCTCCTTGAAACGCGTGCCCTCGACGATCGCGTGCGGATCGACGTCGAGCTCGTCGGCCAGGTGGGCCTGGATCAGCGCGAGCACCTGCTCGCGGGTATGGCTCGCCTCGCTCATCCTGTCTGGCGCAGGCTAGCGCCCGACGCGGACGCCGGGGAGCGCTTGAGTGCCCCCGCCTGCTCGAGCGCGCGATGCGTCTGCGCGACGATGTCCTCGCTCGCGCCGCGCTGCGCTCGCAGGATCGCTTGGGCGAAGCCGATGCGGGTGAAGCGCCCGTGCGGCACTACACCGAGCCGGCGCAGCCCGAGCAGATACGCGCCGCCGCTGGCTTCGGGATCGATCTCGTCGCGGAAGCCGCGGAGGGCGGGGCGCAGGAGCGCGCCGCCGAGCTTGGCTCGCGTCGAGGACATGGCGGCGTCGCGGATCGCTCCTAGCATCGTCTGCGAGACGCCCTCCATCAACTTCAGTGCGATGTTCCCGGTCAGGCCGTCGGTCACGATCACGTCGGCTCGCCCGGACACGACGTCGCCGCCCTCGACTTTGCCGACGAACTCGAACGCGTCGATCCCGCCGTCCGCGCGCTCGCGCAGCTCGGCGTGCGCCTCGATCACGGTCTCGCTGCCGCGCGCGGCCTCCTCGCCGTTGGACAGCAGCCCGACACGCGGCATCGCGACGCCGAGCACGCTGCGCGCGAGCGCGGCACCCATGAACGCGAACTGGACGATGTGCTCTCTTCTGGCGTCGACGCTCGCGCCGACGTCGAGCAGCGTGACGGGGCTGTGGGGAACCGGCAGCGGGATTGCGAGCGCCGGACGGTAGATCCCGCGCGCGCGTTTGATGTTGAACGTGCCCGCAGCGAGCGCGGCGCCGGTTCCGCCTGCGCACACGAGCGCCTGTGCCCTGCCGTCGGCGACAGCCCGTGCGGCCTGGACGATCGAAGCCTCGGGGGTGGAGCGAGCGGCCACCACGGGGTCCTCAGCCTTGGCGATCGAGACCGGCGCGTCGATCACCTCGATCCCGGCGAGCGTCTCGCCGAGTTCGGCGGCTGGGCCGAACAGCAGCACGCGCGCTCCCTCGGCTGCGGCGATCGCAGCGCCGGCGGCCACCTCGGCGGGACCGAGGTCGGCGCCGTTGCAGTCGACGGCGATCACCGGCGGGCGTCGCTCGTCAGCGGAGGCAGGCAACCCGGAGGGCGAAGCCGCTGATGTCACTGCCCGTCAGTCGTGGTCGTGGTCGTGCTCGTGATCGTGCGCCCCCGGCGTGACGATCTCGCGGCCTGCGTAGGTGCCGCACACGGGGCATACCCGATGCGGACGGCGTGGGCTGTGGCACTGCGAGCAGGCGTTGACCGTCGGCGTCCCGATCTTGTGCTGCGCGCGACGCTTGGCGGTACGGCTGTGTGACTGCTTTTTCTTGGGGACGGCCATCGGCCACGACAGGCTAGCAGGGGTGGGATCTGGAGTTACGCGCCTATTCGAGCTTCAGCTCGCGCAGCTTGGACCAGCGCGGATCGGGCGCGGCCTCGTGACGATGCCCGGGCGGAGCGTCGTTGAGGTCTGCCGCGCAGACCGGACACAGGCCCGCGCAATCCTCGCGGCAGAGGATCTTGACCGGCATCGCCAGCGCGAAAGCGTCACGCGCCCAGCCGGCCAGATCGAGTGTCTCCTCGTGCACGTATGGGCTGTCGAGCTCGTCTCCCCCACCGGGCTGATCGACCTCCCGTGCCTCGACCTCGATGCTCGGGGCAGCTTGCTTGAGACAGCGCATGCACGGCCCGAGGACGGCCGCGGAGAAGCGTAGGTGCAGCGCGTAGCCCCCGCCGGTCATCCGCGAGACGCCCAGCTGGACGGGGACCAGCTCGGGCTCGGCGGCGTACCGCTCGCTTCCGAGCAGCAGCGGCTCGATCGGAACCTCGAGTGTCAGGTTGCGGCCCTCGCCGGGGCTCAGTCGCAGGCCTGCGAGGTCGAAGTCGTGGGTCTTCACAGCCATCGGCATCCAGGCTAGCTTGTGCCCCGCATGGGGTGCGACGACTGGGCGGCGCGCTAAGAACCTGCTCTAAGCGTGTTCGCGCAGCTCCCGCTTGAGGACCTTGCCGGTCGCGTTGCGGGGCAGCTGCTCGACGAACAGCACATCGCGGGGAACCTTGAAGCGAGCGAGGTTCGCCTTGACGTAGTCCTGCACGATCTCGGGCGTCAGCTCGCCGCTCGGGCGGGCGACGACGAACGCTCTGAGGCGCTGGCCGAACTGCCCGTCTGGCACCCCAATCACGGCCGCCTCCTCGATCTCAGCGTGGTCGGCGAGCAGGTCCTCGACCTCGCGTGGGAACACGTTCTCGCCGCCGCTGACGATCATTTCGTCGTCGCGCCCGTCCACGAACAGCCGCCCGGCGGCGTCGAAGCGGCCGACGTCGCCCGTACTCATCAGGCCGCGCACGATCTCCTTGCCGCCGCCGCCGGTGTACCCCTCGAACATCATCTCGTTGCCGACGAAGATCCGCCCGCCCTCGCCTGCGGGCACCTCGTGGCCGTCGGCGTCGAGCAGCTTTACGACGGTCCCGATCGGCGGCCTGCCGGCGGTGCCGGGCGCCGCGCGCAGATCCTCGGGGGTGGCGATCGTCGCCCAGGCGACCTCGGTCGAGCCGTAGAGGTTGTAGAGCACGTCGCCGAAGGTGTCCATCACGCGAGTCGCGAGCTCACCCGGAAGCACCGAGCCGCTGACCGCGATCACCTTCAGGCAGCTCACGTCGTAGCGCGCGATCGTCTCTGGCGGCAGCTCGAGGATCCGCTGCAACATCACGGGGACGACAGCCAGCGCACTGGCCCGGTGCTGCGCTACCGCTCTGAGCGTGTCCTCCGGGTCAAAGCGCCGGCGCAGGATGAGCGTCGAGACGAGTGGCAGGCCGAGCGCGAAGTGCGCGAAGCCCCATGAGTGGAACATCGGTGCGGCGATCATCGTCGTCTGGCGGGCCCTCAGGGGGATCTTCGAGAACAGCGAGGCGATTGGCTCGATCGAGTCGGCTTGCGGCCGCGCGGCACCCTTCGGCGTCCCGGTGGTGCCGGACGTGAGGATCACAACGCTGCCTTTTTCGCTCGGTGGCTGCAGCTCTGAGTCATCGCCGCGCGCGATCAGCTGCTCGAGCAGTGGATCGCCGGCGCGGGGCGACTCGGCGGAGGTGGGCTCGCTCCACGCGATGAACCGCAGCCTGTCGGCGGCCCCCTCGCTGACGAGGTCGGCGAACTCGGCGTCGTAGATCACCGCGACGGGGTTCTCGCGTGCGAGCACGTCGGTGATCTGCGGCGCGGCGAATGCGGTGTTCATGTACAGCGCGCCGGCGCCGAGCTTCGAGCAGGCGACGGTCGCGTCGATGAAGCCACGGTGGTTGCGACACATGATCGCCACCCCGTCGCCGGCGGCGATTCCGGCCAGCCTGAGCTCGCGGGCAAGCGCGTTGGTCCGCCGGTGCAGCTCGGCGAACGTCAGGCTGCCGCGCTCGTCGACGAGCGCGATCCGCGCGGGATAGCGCGCTGCGGAGCTCGAGTAGGCCCCGGCGGGCGTCGCGCCCCAGCGGCGTAGCGAGGACAGCGAACGCAGCACCCGGTCGGGGCGCGTGGGCTCGAACATGCCCGTCTCGAGCAGCGTTCTGAGAACCTCGAGTTTGTGGCGGCCCGTCTGTGCGTTCACGGTCGGGCGCCAGCCGAGAGCACTGCTCGGGTTTGCATGAACGGGCGCCCTAGCTGACTTCGGCCGGCTCGTCCTTGCCTTGCAGGCGCTCGCGTCCGCGCTGCACGGCGGCGATGAACTTCGACAGGTTGACCTCGAGCGTGTTGAGGATCTCATCGGCGTAGTCCTCAGCTCCCAGGCGGATCTCGCGCTCGCGGGCGCGGGCGTCCTCGACGATGTCCTCGGCGGCACGCTCTGCCTGCTTGGTGACCTCCTCCTCGCCGACCAGGCGCTCCTGGCGCTCGCGCGCATCCTTGATGATCCGCTCGGCCTCCTTCTTGGCCTCGGCGAGCATCTCCTGGCGCTCCTTGACGATCCAGCGCGCCTGCTTGATCTCCTCGGGGATCGTGGCGCGCATCTGGTCGAGGATGTCGTAGATCTCCTCCTTGTCGACTCGCACCTGGTCGGTCAACGGCACTGGCTTGGCGTTGTGCACCAGGTCGTCGAGCTTATCTATGAGTACCAGGACGTCCATAGCTATTGCCTACCTTCGTGGGGCTTGCGGCCCGACGTTCCGACGATCAAACTCGACATCACGTGTCACATCCCATTTTCGTCAACGTCTCAGCTCTTCCTGCAAGCGCGCGACCACCTCGTCGGGGACCAGATCGTCGATCTTGCCTCCAAACGTGGCGAGCTCCTTGACGCCGCTCGATGACAGAAAACTGTACTGCGGACTGGCCATCAGGTAGACGGACTCGATTTCCGGGTCCTGACGGCGGTTGAGCTGGTTCATCTCCAGCTCGTACTCGAAGTCGGAGATCGCGCGTAGCCCCTTGACGATCGCTTTCGCTCCGATCGTCCTGGCGAAGTCGACGACCAGCGTCGAGAACGGCTCGACACGGATGTTCGCGACGTCGGCGATCGCGCGCTCGATGAAGCCGACGCGCTCGTCGATCCCGAACAGCGCGCTGCTCTTGCGGACCGAGCGGTTGACGACGGCGACGACCACTTCGTCGTACAGCTTTGCGGTGCGACGGATCACATCGAGATGCCCGTTGGTGATCGGGTCATAGGACCCTGGACAGACCGCTATCGATTTCTCTTCTCGGCTCATTGATGACGGTGGATTGTGATCGACGTGTCCCCGTAGCGCCTGCTCCGCTCGAGCACCATGTCGAGCTCGAGGACGGCTCGCCGATCGCTCTCGACGACTGCGCGCGCATCCGGGCTCAGCAGCGTCGGCAGGATCGCCGACAGCTGTGGCCCCCATCCGTGCGCCTGCCCGTAGGGGGGGTCGATGAACACGAGATCGTATGTCTCTTTGCGCGCCCGTGCGCTCTGCAGAGCGGCCAGGACATCCGCGCGACGCACCTCGGCGGTGCTGTGAGCGAGCTCGAGCTCGGCCAGATTGCCCCTCAGCACGCGCACCACGTGGGCGTCGCGCTCGACGAACACCGCGTGCTCGGCACCGCGTGAGAGCGCCTCGATGCCGAGCGCGCCGCTGCCGGCGAACAGGTCGAGTACGCGCGCGCGCTCGACCCCCCCGAGCATCGCGAACACAGCCTCTCTGACGCGATCGGAGGTCGGCCGCGTGACCCGGCCCTTCGGCGCGTGCAGCCGCCGGCCGCCGAGCTGTCCTGCGATCACGCGCACCCAAGCAACCGTAACGCCGCGCGAGCGCGTGCGCCGGCTGGATGACGCGTGCGCAGGGCTGGGATGTCTCTAGCCGGGCAGGGCCGCGACCGCGGTGCTGCCGAGCAGCAGCTCGAGCGCAGCGCCGAGAAGCGCGTGCTCGGGCGCCTGCAGTTGCGGGTCGCCGGCAACGATCGCCTCGGCGCGTGCGCGCGCGAGCTCGAGTAGCTGGGCATCCTCGGGCAGGCGCGCTATGCGCATTTGAGCGCTGCCGGACTGACGTGTGCCGATCAGCTCGCCCTCTTTGCGCAGCTCGAGGTCGATCTCGGCGAGCCGGAACCCGTCGGCGTGCTTCACCAGGGCTCGCAGCCTCGCCGAGCCGAGCGCGCCGGGCGGACCTACGAGCAGGCAACGGGCTCGATGCTCGCCGCGTCCGACGCGTCCGCGCAGCTGGTGCAGCTGGGAGATGCCGAAGCGCTCGGCGTTCTCGATCAGCATCACGGTCGCGTTGGGCACGTCGATCCCGACCTCGATCACGGTCGTGGCGATCAGCACGTCGGCCTCTCCGGAGGCGAACGCGGCCATCGCCTCCTGCTTCTCTCGTGCGCGCATGCCTCCGTGCAGGAGCGCCAGCCGATAGCCCTTCAGCTCGCCGTCCTTCAGTCGGTGCAGCTCGGCGGTGGCGGCCCGCAGGCCATGCTCGGGAGCACTGGCCCCGGCCCCCTCCCTGACACCCTCCGCGGCTCCCTCCCCGGCACCCTCGGGGTCCTGCTCGGCCTGCTCGATCAGCGGGCACACCACGTAGGCTTGGCGGCCGGCGCTCAGCTCGGTGCGCAGCTGCTCGTAGGCGGTGGCTCGCTCGCTCTCGCCGACGACGAGGCGCGTGTCGATCGGCTGGCGACCGAGCGGCAGTTCGCGCAGCGTGCTGGTGTCGAGGTCTCCGTAGCGCGCGAGCGCGAGCGTGCGGGGAATCGGCGTGGCGGTCATGTGCAGGATGTGCGGCGGCCGGGCCGCCGGGTCGGCGGGATCGGTCTCTCCCAATGCCGCGCGCTGGCGCACCCCGAAGCGGTGCTGCTCGTCGATCACGGCGACGGCCAGCCCGCGGAAGCGCACGTCGGGCTCGATCAGCGCGTGCGTGCCGACGATCAGCGACAGCTCGCCGCTGGCCAGCTTGCCGATCGTGTCGCGGCGTCGCGGCGCGGGGGTCGACCCGGTGAGCAGCGCGGCGGTGATCTGTTCTCCGCCGAGTAGGCGCTGGATCGTGGCGAAGTGCTGTTCGGCGAGCGTCTCGGTAGGCGCCATCAGCGCGGCCTGGTGTCCGGCCCGACGGCCTGCAGCATCGCGTACAGCGCGACCACCGTCTTGCCGCTGCCGACCTCTCCCATCAGTAGCCGCTGCATCGGGGCCGGCTGCTCGAGATCCGCGGAGATCGAGTCGATCGCCCTGCTCTGATCGCCGGTCGGGGCGAACGGCAGCGACTCGCTCAACCAGCGTCGGGCGAGCGCCCGCCCGTCCGTGAGCACGAGCGCACCGGTGCGCGCTCGGCGCTCGGCGCGCCGGCGCAGGAACACCAGCTGGGTCAGCAGCAGCTCCTCGAAGGCCAGGCGCCGGCGGCCGAGCTCGAGGTCGGCGGGCAGCTGGGGGAAGTGCATCGCGGCGAGCGCGCTCGCCCGGTCGGGGAGCCGCTCGGTCACGCGGGTGGCCGCGGATAGCGCCTCGACGACGTCGCTGAGGGCGCCCCTTGAGCCGCGCACGAGCGTCAGGATCTGGGTCGAGGAGACGCCTTCTGCGGCGGGGTAGTGCGCGACGGCGTCACCCTCGACGGGCTGTTCGCCGGAACTGCCGTCGGCGGCGCTGCCGGGCGCGTGGTGGGCGACGCTGAAGCCCCCACGCGCGTCGGCCTTACCGTGTAGCAGCAGCCGCGTGCCGGGCGGGTAGCGCTCGACGAGCCACGGCTGGTTGAAGAACGTCGCGCGCATCGTGCCGCTCGCGTCGAACACCTTCGCTTCGACGAGCGGGCGCATCCCACGCCGGCGCACCGATCGCGCAGCGATGCTGCGCACCTGTACCGCTACGGTCGCCTGCTCGCCTGCTTGCAGCGCGGAGATCGTCCGCGCCTCGCGGCTATCGCTCGGGAGATGCTCGAGCAGATCGCCGACCGTGTGCAGCCCGAGCGTGCGCATGCCGGCCGCCAGCTTCTTCGCCGGGAGCTCGAGCGGCGCCTGTAGGCGCGATGGGCGAGGCCAGCAGATCGGTGCGGCGATCAGCTCATCACTGGTGAGCGTACGTGTGGAAGCAAAGGCGCGGGCCGGCATCGCGATGCGTTCAGAGCGTCTCGGGGCGAGCATCGGTTCCGGCGTATTGGGCGTCGTCGCCGGCATCGAGCGCACCATCATGATCGCGCCGGCGGTCGTAACGGGCTGGCAGCGGGGTGGGTGTACCCACGCGCGAGCACCGTATAACCATAGTTATACGGTCTCTGAAAGAGAAGACACCCCCTCCGCCCCCCTCCGAGAGAAGAGACCCCCCGCCCCTCCGAGAAGAGACCCTTCCGCCCCCTCCGAGAGAAGAGACCGAGGGCTGACGTGGGCGAGGGTTACTCGGCGGCGAGCAGCCACCAGTAGGCAGGCTGACCGCCGTGGCGCAGCTCGAGCTCGACGCCGCTGTTGACCATTCCTTCGACCTCGGCGAGCTCGAAGGGTGCGCCTTCGCCGTCGAGGACGCTGATCAGCTCGGGCGGGCCCTGGCCGTTGTCTCCTTCGGCGAGCGTGCTGAGGATCGCTTGCAGGGTTTCGCGCGGATCGCCCCAGGCGAGCACCTGATCCTCGACGAAGCCGACGGCGTCGCCGCGCTTGAAGCGACCCTGGGCGTCGTCGCGGGCGGCGGGCGCGACGGCGCCGGTGCGTACACGCGCGAGCGCCTCGGTGATCGCCTGGGCGTTCTGCTCGACGGAGCGGCTCTGCGACGAGCGCGACGGCGGCGGCGAGCCCGGCCTGCTGGCTGGTGGTGGGCGCGACGAGCACGTGCTTGTCGGACAGGCGGGCGGCGTGCTCGGCGGCCATGATCACGTTGGCGCTGTTGGTGAGCAGCACGACCTCCTCGGCGGGCACCTCGTGGATCCCGGCGAGCAGGTCGTAGGTGGAGGGGTTGAGCGTCGGTCCGCCGTCGATCGTGTGCACGCCGAGCTCGTCGAACAGCGTCGCGCAGCCCGTCGCCGCTGACGACGGCGACGGCGGCGCAGCGGATCTCGGCGGGCGAACCGGCCAGCTCGCCGCCCGCGTGCGGTGCGACGCCGTGCGCGTGATCGCCGGCGGGCGCATCTTCAGTTAGGCGGCTGTCGCGCTCGGCGACCTGTGCGCGCATGTCGGCGACGTCGAGGTGTGAGACCTCGCCGGCGTCGGCGAACACGGCGGTGGCGAGCTCGGGCGTGTCGGTGTGCAGGTGCACCTTGAGCGTGGTCTCGTCGCCGACGACGAGCACGGAGTCGCCGAGCTGCTCGAGCGGGTCGATGAAGCTCGTCGGGCTGAGGCCGCTGCCGATGACGGCGAAGTTGGTGCAGAAGCGGTAGGTGCTGGAGCTGTGCTGCGGGTGGGTGATGCGCGCGGGCGCGTAGTGGTCGAGTGGCGGCGGCTCCTCGCCGCGCAGCGCGGCGACGACGCCGGCGAAGATGATCGTGAGGCCGTATCCGCCGGCGTCGACGACGCCGGCTTCGCGCAGCGCGGCGAGCAGCTCGGGGCCGCGCTTGACGGAGTCCTGGCCGGCCTCGACGGCGCGCTCGAGCGCGGCGGCGATCGCGATGTCCTGCTCGCGCGCCTCGGTGGCGGGCCCGAAGCGCGGGGTCTCGGGGATGTGCGCGACGTCGGTGACGATCTTGTGCGCCATCTCGCGGGCGACGGTGAGGATCGTGCCCTCGGCGGGGTCGCGCACGGAGGAGTAGGCGCGGTCGGCGGCGTTGGCGAGCGCGGCGCCGATCAAGCGTCGCGTCGATCAGCTGTCCGGGACGGCTGACGAGCTCCTCGGCGGCGCCGCGGATCAGCTGCGAGAGGATCACGCCGGAGTTGCCGCGCGCGCCGAGCAGCGCGGCGCGGGCGACGGACTGGACGATCTCCTCGCGTCCGATCTCATCGATCGTGCGCTGCTCATCGGCGCCCTGCAGCCGGTCGAGCTCGCTCAGCACGGCGCGCAGCGTCAGCGCCATGTTGTCGCCGGTGTCGCCGTCGGCGACCGGGAACACGTTCAGGTCGTTGACCTCCTGGCGGCGCGATTCCAGATGCGCGAGCGCCCCCGCGACGGCAGCGCGAAAGCGGACCAGATTGGTATCGGTCACGGCGACAGGTGTATCACCTTCGCGCGAGCGCTCGCGCGTCCAGCGGTGCCTACAGGGCCTTGGTGACCTTGCCGGCTTTCAGACAGCGCGTGCAGACGTAGACGCGCCGCGGCGCCTTGCCGACGAGGATCCTGACCTTCTGCAGGTTGGGGTCGAAGCGCCGCTTGGTCGCGACCATCGAGTGGCTGCGGCTCTGGCCGAACGCGGGGCCCTTGCCGCAGCTGTGACATACCTTTGCCATCGGCGGCAGTCTAGATGGTTTTTGATGGGGACCCCTACCGGGGTCCGGGAGGTTTGGCGCGTGGGTGGCTCAGGGCGCGGTGAGCTGCTCGCGCAGCGCGGCCATCGCGATTACGGCCTCGGCGGCGTGGCGACCCTGGTCGCGCTTGCCGCCGCCGGCGCGCTCGAGCGCCTGCTCCATCGTCTCGCAGGTGAGCACGCCGAACGCACACGGGACGCCGGTGTCGAGCTGCACGTGCATAACGCCGCGTGCGGTCTCGGCGCAGACGAAGTCGTAGTGGTCGGTGTCGCCGCGGATCACGGCGCCGAGGCAGGCGACGCCGGCGAAGCGGCCGCTGGCGGCGGCGTAGCTGGCGGCGAGCGGCAGCTCGAACGCGCCGGGGACGTCGAACACCTCGACGTCCGAGTGGCCGGCCTCGGCGAAGGCATCGGTGGCGCCGGCGACGAGCCGCTCGGCGAGGTCCTCGTAGAAGCGTGCGACGGCGATCGCGAACGTCACTGCTGGCGGCGCTCCTGCTCATCGCGGACGCGCTCGGTGTGGAGCAGCTCCTCGTCGAGGTTGAGTCCCTGGTGGTGCAGCGTGTGCCCCATGCGCTCGGCCTTGGTGCGCAGGTAGGCCTCGTTGTGCTCGTTGGGCGCGTGCTCGATCGGGATCTGCGCGCTGACGGACAGGCCGTAGCCCTCGAGGCCGCGGATCTTCTTTGGGTTGTTGGTGAGGATGCGGATCGAGCTGAGGCCGAGGTCGACGAGGATCTGCGCGCCGATGCCGTAGTCGCGCAGGTCGGCGGGCAGCCCGAGGCGCTCGTTGGCTTCGACGGTGTCGAGGCCGTCCTCCTGCAGCCGGTAGGCGCGCAGCTTGTTCAGCAGGCCGATCCCACGGCCCTCCTGGGAGAGGTAGAGCAGGACGCCCTGGCCCTCGCGCTCGATCATCGAGAGCGCCGATTCGAGCTGCTCGCCGCAGTCGCAGCGCAGCGAGTGGAAGACGTCGCCGGTGAGGCACTCGGAGTGCACGCGCACGAGTACGTCGGGCTCGCCGGAGACCTCGCCCTTGACGAGCGCGACGTGGTGCTTGTCGTCGACGAGCGAGCGGTAGCCGATCGCTTGGAAGTCGCCGAAGGTGGTCGGCAGCGCGGTTGAGACGACGCGCTCGACGAGCTTGTCGTGGCGGCGGCGGTAGGCGATCAGGTCGGCGACGGTGATCATGCTGAGCTCGTGGCGGGCGCAGTAGTCGAACGAGATCGGGGACGCGCGCCATCGTGCCGTCGTCGTTCATCACCTCGCAGATGACGCCGGCGGGGTTGAGCCCGGCGAGACGCGCGAGGTCGACGGCGGCCTCGGTCTGCCCGGCGCGCTCGAGCACGCCTCCGGAGCGGCTCTTGAGCGGGAACACGTGACCGGGCTGCACGAGGTCCCGCGGCCGGCTCTCGGGGTCGATCGCGACCTGGATCGTGTGCGCGCGGTCGTGCGCGGAGATGCCGGTGGTGACGCCTTCGCGCGCCTCGACGGAGACGGTGAACGGTGTTTCGAAGGACGACTCGTTCTTCGCTGCCATCAGGTCGAGGCCGAGCTCGTCGCAGCGCTCGGAGGTGAGCGACAGGCAGATCAGCCCGCGTCCCTCCTTGGCCATGAAGTTGATCGCCTCGGGGGTGGCGAACTGGGCGGCCATCGTCAGGTCGCCCTCGTTCTCGCGATCCTCGTCGTCGCAGACGACGACCATCTTGCCCTGGCGGATCTGCTCGATCGCCTGCTCGATCGTGGCAAAGGGCGTGGTTGTCCGGGTTGCGCTCATACGCGTGCCTCCAGCAGTCGCTCGAGGTGCTTGGCCAGGATGTCCACCTCGATGTTGACAGTTGCCCCCTCCTGCACTCCTCCGAGCGTGGTCCGTGCGAGCGTCTCGGGGATCAGCGAGACGCTGATGCGCTCGTCGCTGACGGCGCTGACGGTCAGGCTGACGCCGTCGAGCGCGATCGAGCCCTTCTCGACGATGTAGCGAGCGAGCTGCGGCTCGATCTCGATCTCGAGCACCCGCGCGAACCCCTGCTCGCGGATCTCGGCGACGGTGCCTGTTCCGTCGACGTGGCCCTGGACGACGTGCCCGCCGAGGCGGTCTTGCGCGCGCAGCGCGAGCTCCAGGTTGACGCGCGAGCCGCTGTGCAGCTGACCGAGCGAGGAGCGCTCGAGTGTCTCGTTCATGACCTGCGCGCCGAACGCGTCGGGGTCGAGCGCGGTCGCGGTGAGGCATACGCCGTTGACGGCGATCGAGTCGCCTTCGGCTAGCGTCTGTGCGAGCGGGCTTGAGATCCGCAGGGTCGCGCCGGTGTCGTCGCGCTCGAGCTCCGCGACGGTCCCGAGGTCGGCGATCAGCCCTGTGAACACGAGCTCACGGGATCGAGGCCGAGCATCTCACCACTCCCGCGGCCGTGCTGAGACGAGCAGGAGGCCTCCCACCTCACCACTCCCGCAGCCGTGCCGAGACGAGCAGGTCCTCGCCGACGCTTTCGCAGTCGAAGGTCAATGCGCGCAGCGCCTCGGAGATGCGCTCGACGCCTTCGCCCTCGAGCGGATCGCGGGCGGCGCTGCCGCCGAGCAGCAGCGGAGCCAGGAACAGCCTGATTTCGTCGATCTCCTGGGCGTCGAGGAACGCGCCGGCGAGGTGCGGCCCGCCCTCGAGCAGGACCGAGGCGACGCCCATTGTGCCGAGCTGATCGAGCGCCGAGCGGACGCGCGCGGGCTCGTTTTCGCCGGTCGCGACGATCACCTGGACGCCGGCGGCTTCGAGCGCGTCGGTGTCGGCTCGGGCGGCCGCCCGCGAGACGACGATCGTCAGCGGGATCTCGGCGGCGGCGACGACGAGTTGCGAAGCGGGCGGCAGGCGCGCGACCGAGTCGAACACGACCCGCCGCGGCTGGGCGCACGGCTCGGCGGGCAGGCCGTCGGGCCGGGCGGTGAGCTGCGGGTCATCGGCGAGCGCGGTGCCGATGCCGACGACCACGGCATCGACCGACGCACGCCAGCGATGGGCCATCTCGCGGCTGCTCTCGCCGCTGATCCACTGGGAGTCTCCGGTGCGGGTGGCGACCTTCCCGTCGAGCGTCATCGCGGACTTGAAGAGCACCCATGGGCGCCCGACGCGGGAGTGCTTGCGGAAGGCCTGGTTGAGTAGTCGTGCGCTCGCGGCGAGCTCGCCGTCGGCGAGCAGCACCTCGACGCCCTCGTCGCGCAGGATCCCGAGGCCGCGTCCGGAGGCCTTCTCGGTCGGATCGTCCGAGCCGACGACCACGCGCCTGATCCCAGACTGCAGGATCGCGTCGGTGCACGGTGGCGTCTTGCCCTCGTGACAGCAGGGCTCGAGCGAGACATACAGCGTGGCGTCGCTGAGGTCGGCTAGCCCGCATGCCTCGATCGCGTTGACCTCGGCGTGCGCGCCGCCGTATTCCTGGTGCCAGCCCTCCCCGAGGATGTCGCCGTCGCGGGCAACGACGGCACCGACGACCGGGTTCGGCTTGACCGTGCCGGCGCCGTTGCGGGCGAGCTCGATCGCCCGTCCCAGGCACAGCTTGTCGGTCGCGGTCGATGTCGGCATGTCGCCCTCAGGATAACCCTGTGGCGTGGCCGGCCCCGGCTCAGCGCTGGCAGCGACCGCCGTGCAGCCGGTAGATCGTGATCGTCGGGCCGGGCCGGCGGTAGGCGAGCGGGTAGTAGTCGAAGCTCCAGTCGAAGTTGAAGGCGACCGATTCCCGCCCACCCTTGCCGGCGCGGTACGGCGAGGTGCGGTGGACGACTTCGCCCTGCTGAGCGAGCGCGCGGTAGTAGGCGACGGCCGCGGGAACGGCCGTTGGGTCGGCGAACGCGCGGTCGGATTGGGTGGAGCCGGTCAGCACCCAGCAGTAGCCGTGACGCTCGTAGTAACCGATCAGCGCGGGGCTGAGCGTGCGCTCGTATTCCTCGATCCCGACCTGATGGGTGGCCCCGTGCGGGCGCGAGCGCTCCGCCGGGGGCGATCCTGGACAGCAGCGACGGGTACTTGTTCCAGCGATAGGCGTGGGCTGCGGTCGAGCTCGAGCTCGGGGACCGAGTTTCGCGTGCCCAGTCATCCGGCGAGACGGGCTCGACCACGACGGGGGCGCCCGCGGGGACGTGCGCGAGCATCCATTGCCGCGTCAGCGTGCGCGTGTCGGCGCGCGAGAGGACTAGACCGGAGTGGACGCTGTACACGAGCCCCTGGGCGAGCAGCGCGGCGACCAGGACCGCGGCCAACACAACTTGCATCGCCAACGCACCCCTCCTCCGGCCGCCGAGCGCCTCCGTCTCGGGCTCGTGCTCGGGCCCGCGTCCGGCCTCGTGCTCGGGAACACGTCCGGCCTCGTGCTCGGGCTCGGGTCCGCGTCCGGCCTCGGGCGCGGGCTGGCGCGAACGCGGTGTCAGCCGGCGCACGAGTGCTGTGTGCAGCTGCCAGGCGAAGCACGCGGCGAGCAGGCAGAGGATCGGGAAGATCGGCAGCAGCCAGCGCCCGAAGTAGCGCCCCTGCAGGCCCATGAAGGCGAGGAACAGCAGCGCGGCGGGGACGAGCAGCCAGCCGAGGCGGCGCTGGACGCGCCACACGCTGAGCGCGCCGCCGAGCGCGGCGAGCGCGGGGACCCAGCCGAGGCCCCAGGTGAGCGACCACAGGTAGTAGGCGATGCCGCCGTGTTTGGGCGCGCCGAGCTTGCCCTGGGATTCGGAGGACAGCGTCGACTGGTGCACGAGTTCGCCGTGGAAGCTCGTGTAGTCGAGCAGCGAGTACGGGTTGGCGATCGCGAATGCGAGCAGCGCGCAGACGCCGGCGAGGAGTATCCCGCGCAGCGCGTGCATCCCTGCAGCGGGGCCGCCGTCGAGGTAGCGCGCGAGGATCGCGGCGATCAGCGGCAGGACGACGATCCCGGCGGTGTACTTGCTGGCACAGGCGAGTCCCAGTCCGACGCCGGCGAGCAGGTGGTCGCGGATGCGCCCTTTTCTCAGTATCCCGGCGCTGCCGAGCAGCGAGAGCGTCAGCGGGGCGAGCGTGGGCACGTCGTTGAGCGCGAGGTGCGCATAGAAGACGGGCAGGAAGGCGACCGCCTCGATTGCGGCGGCGAGCAGGCCGACGGCGCGGTTGAACAGGCGCGCGCCGGTCGCGTAGAGCAGCCATAGGGCTAGCGTGCCGAGCACCGCGGCGGCGACCCGGGCGAGCGTGTAGACGGCGGTTGGATGCAGCGCGGCGGCGTGCTCGGCGCCGTGAGCGCCGCCGTAGGCGACAGCGAACAGCAGGTGCAGCACGTATGTGAACGCGGGCGGGTTGGCGAAGTAGTGCGGGTTGAGCGTGCCCGCGCGGAACATCTCGATCGCGTGCGGGACGAAGTGGTCGGCCTCGTCGGTGTTGTAGACGTAGGGCAGTCCCTGGCGCACGCCCCACAGGCGCAGCGCGAGGCCGACGAGCAGCACGACGACGAGTCCTGCCCACGCCCATCGCCGAGCGCGGCTCGAGCGACCCCCACCCCGCTCGGCGCGCTGGGGGATCGTCGATTGCTCAGCAGTTGGCATACACCGCGTAGTAGCGGCTGGTGTAGATGCGCCGGAAGCCGGCGAGCGGGATCTGGTCGCGCGGATCGTCGCCCAGGTCGACGATCGCCTCGACGAACACGGCGTCGCCGAGCGGGTACACGGCGACGCTGGCAGCGCGGATGCGGTTCTCCAGCGCGTGCGAGCCGTGCTCGACGTTGGCGCGCGCCTGGCTGCGGGCGACGATGTCGTGCTGGTTGACGCTGTCGAGGATCCAGCGGGCGTCGGGGATCAGCTTGTTGTCGGGGAGCGAGACGAGCGGGCAGCGCCGCAGCTGCGCCTTGACCTGCGGGCTCTGCAGCGCGGCGGCGAGGCCCTTGTGGAAGTCCTCGTGATAGGCGAGCGTGGTGCGCAGGCTGGACAGGCTGAGCGTCGTGGCTGCGGCGAACGCGCCGTAGGCGACGAGGACCGTCGCGCCGGCGATCCAGCCTCGGCGTAGCCACGAGCCGGGCTCGAGCATCGCCCAGCCGCCGATCGCGACGGCGCAGAACGCCAGCAGCACGGTCGCGGCGCCGACCAGGTAGCGGTCGACGACGGACGCGCCGACGGCGCCCTCGGCGATGTAGACGCCGACGAGCAGCGCCAGCGCGGCGAGCGGCGCGAGCACTCGTCGGGGCGCCATCCAGACGGCGAGCGGCAGGCCGATCGAGCCCGCCGAGCAGCACGGGTAGCTTGTCGATGCGCACGCCGTAGTTCCACACCGAGCCGACGACGCTGGTGAAGCCCTGTGTGCGTTCGAGTTCGGCCGCGAGCCCGGCGGTTGCGGTCAGCGAGTACAGCGGGTTGCCGGTGACGACCGCGTCGAGTGCGACCCATACGAGCGGCGCGATCGACGCCAGCACGAGGTACTTCAGGCGGGTGCGATTGTCGGCTGGCCACGAGCACCACAGCCAGTAGGCGCCGCTCAGCACCCAGGCGTCGGGGCGCAGCAGGCCGGCGGCGGCGAGCACCAGGAACACGGGCGTGCCACGCCGCGGGCGTTCGACCTCGAGCACGATCGCCCACACGATCAGCGCCACGTAGGTGATGTCGAGGTAGCCCTGGGCGGCGAGGTTCTCGACGAAGAAGCGGCTCAGCAGCAGCAGCGCTGCGACGAGCCCGACGACCGGGCCGAAGCACAGGCGCCCGAGGCGGTACATCCCGGCGACGGCGGCCACGAACGAGACGATCGAGCCGAGCACGATCAGCCGCGCGCCGCCCTGCCCGAAGATCGAGCTGAGCATGCCGAAGGCGATCGCCAGCGGGTGCTCGGTCGGTCCGCGGTAGACGCTGAAGTCGGGCAGGTGCAGGTGCAGCAGGTCGCGTCCCCAGAGCAGCGCGTAGAAGGAGTCGTAGGTCGGGTAGGTGGGGAAGGCGAAGTAGCCGATCAGCGCGGCGATGCACAGCGCCGCCAGGCCGATCCGCTCCCACGTCCTCAGCGGCACCGCGCGCAACCGCGCCAGCCGGATCGTGCCCGGCCTGCGCCGGGTGAGCGTCGCGCTTTCCATCTAGTGTTGGCGGTCTTGGCCCAGTGCCACGGCTGATGAAGGACGATGCTCCCTGGCACCCCCACACCGGGACCGGCGCCGGTGGCTGGGTCCGAGCCTTGGCGCCAAGACCGTGCCCTGCTGCTTTGGGATACTGCGGGAGCCAAGTCTAGGCAATCGACGGCCAATGAAGCTCATCATCCAGATCCCCTGCTTCAACGAGGCAGAACAGCTGCCGCGGACGCTCGCGGACCTGCCGCGCGAGCTCGATGGCTTCGACACGGTCGAGTGGCTGGTGATCGACGACGGCTCGACCGATGAGACGGTCGCGGTCGCGCGCGCGCATGGCGTCGACCATCTGGTGCGCCTGACGAACAACAAGGGTCTCGCGGCCGGGTTCCAGGCGGGCATCGACACGGCGCTGAAGCTCGGCGCGGACGTGATCGTGAACACCGACGCCGACAACCAGTACTACGGCCCGGACGTGGCCAGGCTGGTGCGGCCCGATCCTCGAGGGCCGTGCGGACATGGTCGTCGGCGACCGCGAGGTGAGCGGCATCGCCGAGTTCTCGCCGCTGAAGAAGACGCTGCAGCGCCTCGGCTCGTGGGTGGTGCGCCAGGCGTCCTCGACGTCGGTCCCGGACACGACGTCGGGATTCCGCGCGTACAACCGCGAGGCGGCGATCCAGATGGTCGTGGTGTCGAAGTTCACGTACACGCTGGAGACGATCATCCAGGCGGGCAAGCTGCTGGTGGCGATCGACCACGTGCCCGTGCGCACGAACCCGAAGACGCGCGAGTCACGGCTGTTCCCGTCGATGGGCGCGTATGTGCGCCGCAACGGGGTCTCGATCTTCCGCATCTACGCGCAGTACGAGCCGCTGCGCGTGTTCTGGAGCCTCGCGCTGGTGATCGGCGTCGTCTCGATCGGGGTGTGGATTCGCTTCGCGGTGGCCTACGCGGACGGCAACGGCAAGGGCCACGTGCAGTCGTTGATCCTTGGCGCGGTGCTGTTCATCGCGGCGGTCGTGCTGTGGGCGCTGGGCGTGATCGGCGATCTGCTGGCGGCGCAGCGGGTGATGACGCAGCGAACGCTCGAGCGTGTGCGGCGGATCGAGCTGCAGCTGGGCGTCGATCCATCGCACTACGAACCGAACGACGTGCCCAAGCCCGACGCGAGCGGGCTCGCTGCTGAAGGAACCGCGGCCACGCCTACCGGCGAGCATGAGGCTGAGACGCGGCCGAAAGGCGAGGCGGTGCGGCTGTGAGCGGCGTGACGGTCTCCGAGGACGGGGTAGTCACCGGCAACACATACGACAAGTACGGCTCACAGAACCCGCTGGTGCGCCGCCTGATGGGCGGCTTCGAGCGCGACCTAGACGAGCTGTTCTCGCTGGCCGCGCCGGGCTCGCTGCTTGACGTCGGCTGCGGCGAGGGCGTGCTGGTGCACCGCTGGGCGCAGCAGCTGGGCGAGGGTCGCGTGGTCGGCATCGACTTCGAGGAGGACTCGATCCAGGCCGGATGGGCGGAGCGCAAGGCGCCGAACCTCGAGTACCGCGTAATGGAGGCTGCGAACCTGCCGTTCGCCGATGGCGAGTTCGAGCTCGCGAGCGCGATCGAGGTGCTCGAGCACGTGCCCGACCCTGAGCACACGATCGGCGAGATGGCGCGCTGCGCGGAGCGCCACCTGCTCGTGTCCGTCCCACGGGAGCCGCTGTGGCGGATGCTGAACATGGCGCGCGGGGCGTACTGGTCGGCGCTGGGCAACACGCCGGGCCACCTCAACCACTGGTCGCGCAGGGCGTTCGTCGAGCACCTCTCGCGCCACGGCGAGGTCGTCGAGGTCCGTTCGCCGTTCCCCTGGACGATGTTGCTTGTCCGCCTCTAGCGAGACGCGCTCCTACGGCAGCGGCGCGCGGATCCTGTCCGTCGGGATCGCCTCGACGGGCCTGCTGACGCTCGCATACTTCTCGATCTCCAGCCACGTGCTGGGCGAAGAATCGGCGTCCCGAATCGCGCTTCTGTGGTCGGTGATGTTCGTGATCATCTCGGTGATCTACCGGCCGATCGAACAGCTGCTGTCGCGCACGATCGCGGAGCGCCGGGCGCGCGGCAAGCACGAGCATCCGCTGCGCGTCCCGATCGCGATCCAGGCGGGTTTCGCGCTGACGTTCCTGGTGCTCGCGCTGGCGTTCCAGGAACAGCTGGTAGATGACGTGTTCGACCACTACCGGGCGCTGTACGACGTGCTCGTGTTCGGCACGCTCGCGTACGCCGGAAGCTACTTCGCGCGCGGCTGGCTGGCAGGGCACGAGTACTTCGCGCTGTACGGCGGGCTGGTGCTGATGGAGTCGGTGTCGCGCCTGTGCTTCGCGCTGGCGGTGGCGCTGGGGATCACCAGCGGCCAGACGGCCGTCGCGCTGGGCATCGCGGCAGCGCCGCTGGTGTCGCTGATCGTCGTGCCGGCGGCGTTCGCGCGACGCGGCCAGGAACAGCGCGAGGCGAGCGGCGAGCAGCCGGTCGCGACGCACGAGGCCGATCAGGCGCTAGCGGGGCCGGTCACGGCGGATGAGGTCGAGGCGGCGTTTGCCGGGCCGGGGACGGAGGGCGTGCAGGAGGCGGCCGCGCACGACGACGAGCTGTCGCTGCGCCGTGGCACGGGCTTCGCGGGCTGGGTGTCGGGGATCATGCTGTCGGAGCAGACACTGCTGAACGCGGCCGTGCTGACGGTCGCGGCGACCTCGCAGAACAAAGCCCTGGTGGGCATCGTGTTCGACGTGCTGCTGATCGCGCGCGCGCCGCTACAGCTGTTTCAGGCGATCCAGACGTCGCTGCTTCCGCATCTGACGGGCCTCGAGACGACCTCCGGCCACGCTGCGTTCTCACGGGCGATCCGCGTGACGGTGCTGGCGATCGCTGCGTTCGCGACGCTCGTCGCGCTGGCGCTGCTGGCGATCGGGCCGTTCGTGATGGGGCACCTGTTCGGGCAGCACTACTCCTACGGCCGTGTCGGTCTGGCGGTCGTAGGCGTGGGGATGGGGCTGCACCTCGTCTCGGGCGCGCTCAACCAGGCCGCGCTGGCGCGCAACCGGGCGCGGGCGGCGGCGCTGTGCTGGGGGCTGGCAGCGTGCGCGTTCCTGGCTTGGATGTTGTCGCCGGCGATCGCCAACGAGCTGACGCGCACGGAGGTCGGCTACGCCGGTGCGACGGGTCTGCTGGCGCTGCTGCTGTGGACCCTGTACCGCCAGGGTTCGGGTTCGCTTGCCCGCGGCCCGCGCCGGCTGGCGAACGCACAGGCGACGTCAGGGCAGCCCGCGTCGAACTCTCCGGCTGCCGGTCAGTCGGCGTCAGGCTCCCCGACTTCCGGTCAGTCGGCGTTGAGTTCCCCGGCTGCCGGTCGGTCGGCGCCGAGCGAGCGCACGATCGCGCCGTAGGCCTCGCTGGGGTCAGGGGAGCCGAAGATCGCCGAGCCGGCGACGAACAGGCTCGCGCCCGCGTCGCGGCACCGTGGTGCGGTGTCGGGATCGATGCCGCCGTCGACCTCGACGGCCGCGTCCGCGCCGACGAGCGCGCGCACACGGGGGAGCTTGTCGAGCGAGTGCTCGATGAACGGCTGCCCGCCCCAGCCGGGGTTCACGGTCATGCACAGCGCCAGGTCGAGCACGCCGGCGACCTCGGCGAGCGCGCCGACTGCGGTGGCGGGGTTGATCGCCAATCCGACGCACACGCCGCACTCGCGGATCAGGTCCGCGGTGTACGCGACGTGCGGGGTGGCCTCGGCGTGGAACGTAATCGAGTCGGCCCCCGCCTTCGCGAACTCCTCCACGTGGCGCTCGGGGCGCTCGATCATCAGGTGCACGTCGAGCATTCCGCCGACGGCGTGCACCGTGTCCGCGATCGCGCCCGCGACCAGTGGGCCGATCGTGATCGGCGGCACGAAGTGCCCGTCCATGACGTCCACGTGGATCACCCGCGCGCCGGCCTGCAGCACCTCCTCGACCTGCTCACGCAGGCGACCGAAGTCAGCCGACAGGATCGACGGCGCGACACGAACTCCGCGCAGCAGCTCGGCGGCGCTCATACGAGGAGCCAGGTCTCTCGACCAGCCTCGTATGAGCACGCAGGCCAAGCTGGGCAAGGACGCAGGGAGCGTGGCGTGCTTCGCACGCGAGCGACCGAGGACGCAGACCCAGCGCCGGCCTGCGTGCTCATACGGCTTGCAGCATCGAGTCGCCGCAGTTGTTGCACTTCAGGATCGCGGTCGAGGACATGCGCACGATCGTCGAGTGCTCGCCGCAGTTCGGGCATACCGATGTGAGCTCGAAGCGGTGCAGGCAGTAGACGCAGCGGTAGCGGCCGGGAAGGTTGGTCGGACGCAGCCACGGCTCACCGCAGTTGGGGCACTGCGGCCCGAGGTCGATCGCCGTCTTGGGCGGCGTGTCTGGCTTGCCCTCCATGGTTCAGCGCTTTCGCAGACGGGCGATGAAGAAGCCGGCGGTGCGATCACGCGGCGGAAGCGTCAGCAGTGCTCGATCGGCCACGTGGGCCGCCTGAGCGTCCGCTGCGACAGCGTCGGACAGCCGCAGGCCGGGCAGCGAGTCGCCCAGATCATCGAGGCCGAATTCAGGGTGGGAGTCCAGGAAGGCAGCGATCAGTCGCTCATTCTCAGTAGGTGAGATCGTGCACGTAGAGTAGACAAGCACGCCCCCCGGACGGAGGACCCCGGCCCCGGCGGCGAGGATCTTCGCCTGGACGCGCGCCATCTCGGTGATCGCTTCGGGCGTCACGCGCCAGCGCAGATCGGCACGCGCCTGCAGTGTGCCGAGCCCCGAGCAGGGCGGATCGACGAGCACGCGATCGAACGCCGGCCCACCCGCGAGCGGCAGCTGGGCGTCGGCGACCTCGACGCGGACGTTCGCCGCGCGCAGCCGACTCGCGCTGCGTACGAGGCCGCCGGCCCGTCGCCGGTCGTGCTCGATCGCGAGCACTTCACCGTGGCCCTGCATCAGCGCGGCGATGTGCGTGCTCTTGCCGCCAGGCGCAGCGCACAGGTCGAGCACCCGCTCACCGGCGTGCGGCTCGAGCGCGCGCGAGACGAGCATCGCGCCACGCGATTGCGCCAGGAACGCACCCTGGCGCCACAGCTCCGAGCCGTGGACGTCGAACGGCTCCTCCGTGACGAGCGCCTCCGGGAGCCGCGGGTCCCCGTGCGTGGCGGCGGCCAGCTCCCCGGCCAACGTCGGGGCGTCGGTGACGAGCGTGTTGGCCCGCAGCGCCAGCTCGCTCGGCTCGTTGTCGAAGGCCATCAGGGCGCGTGCCTGCTCGGCGCCGAGCGCGTCCCACCACAGCTGTGCGATCCACTCTGGGTGGGAGTGCTTGACGGCGGCCCGCTGCGGCGTCTCATCGGTCAGGCCTGCGATCAGCGTGTCCGGTCCCTCACGCGCGGCGCGGCGCAGCACGGCGTTGACCAGGCCATGCCCCGCTCGCGCGTTTGCCTTGGCGAGCTCGACGGCATCGGCAACCACGGCGTAGTCGGGAGACCCACGCAGGTACAGCAGCTCGTACAGGCCGAGCCTGACAGCGGCGAGCAGCGGCGGGTCCAGGCGCGCGGCGGGCCGATCGGCGAGCTGCTCGATCAGGTGGTCGAGCGTCCCCTTGCGCTGGATCGCTCCGTAGGCCAGGCGCATCGCGAGCGCCCGGTCGCGCGTGTCCAGCTCTGCGGCCTCGGCGTGCAGGGCGCGATCGGCGTATGCGCCGCGCTCGAAGACCCGGCGAAGGATCGCGTAGGCGCACGCCCGAGCGGGGGCGATCGTGGCGGCGGACGGACTTGGCATTGCGCTCATGATCGGCTATCCGCTGCGGCTGAAGGCGCTGGGGGTGAGCACGGCGGTCAGATCGCTCGCCAGACGCTGCGCCTCGCCGGCCGTGAGCGTGGCCGTCGTCACACGGATGCCGGGCGCGGCACCCGCGAGGCGGAATGGGGCTCCGGGTGCGACGACCCAGCCACGTTGCATCAGCGCGCTCACGGCGGCGGCCTCGTCGTGAACCGGGATCCACACGTTCAGCCCGGATGCTCCGTGCGCGGGGACCCCCCCGCGCTCCAGCAGCCCGAGGAGCTTCTGGCGTCGCTCGGCGTACTCCTCAGCGGCCTGCTCGACGATCGCGTGAGCCTCGGGATCCCTCAACAGTCCGAGCACGAGCGTCTGCAGGATGTGGCTGACCCAGCCGGGGCCGCACTGCTGTCGCCGCTGCACGCGGGCGATCGTCTCGGCGTCGCCCGCGAGCACCGCGAGGCGCAGATCGGGCCCGAGTGCCTTGGCGACCGAGCGCGTGGCGGCCCAGCGCAGACGAGCGGCGACGAGCGTGTGCAGCTCGCTGCCGGCCACTGGCCCGAGGTGGTCGTCCTCGACCACCAGTATCTCCGGGAAGTCGGCCAGGACGTTGCTCAGCTCGCGTGCTCGAGTGGCGTCGAGCGCCGCGCCGGTGGGGTTCTGCCCGCGGGGGGTGAGGATCGCAGCGACGGCGCCCCGCGAGAGCGCCCCGCGCAAATCGCCGGGGAGCATCCCGCGGTCGTCGACCGGCACGGGCTCGAGCAGCAGGCCCTGTGCGCGCAGCAGGTCGTACAGCGCCGCGTAGCCGGGATTCTCGACAGCCACCCGATCACCCGGACGCACGTGCGCCTGAAGGACCCGCTCGATCGCATCGAGAGCGCCGCTGACGATGCACAGGTCCTCTGCGGGGATGCCGTCGGCGGACAGCTGCGAGCGCGCGATCTCGAGCAGCTGTGGCACGACCTGCGGCTCTCCGTATAGGCGGACGGGCAGCTCCGAGCGCTCCAGCGCGCGGGCGAGATCGGGTAGCAGCGCTGGGTCGGGATTGCCGCGCGAGAGGTCGCGGGCGCCGGGCGGCACCGGCAGCGGCGACCACGACGATCCGATCGGTGGCCCCTGTCCGATGCGCGTTCCGCGCCGCGGCTCGGTCACCACGACGCCGCGGCGGCGCAGCTCGGCAAGGGCTGCTGCGACGGTCACCGGGCTGAGCCCGACATCGGCGGCCAGGCGCCGGACGGACGGGAGTCGCTGACCCGGCGCGAGCGCCCCGCTGGCCACGTCCGCCTCGATGCCGCGGACGAGCTCCGCTGCGTTGTGCGCCGTGATTCGATACTGTCTCAGTTCAGTCACTATTCTGTACTATGACAGATTGGAGGGGAAGCGTGATGTCCGCCGCCCAGCCGCTCGACCCAGCGCCTGCTGTCGAGCCCGCCTCCGACCGCGTGCGACTGCGGCGCAAGCGCGAACGCGGCAGCTATGACCGCGCGAGAATCGACGCGATCCTCGACGAGGCCCTGATCGCACATCTCGGGATCGCCGACGAGGACGGCCAACCGTTCGTGATCCCAACGCTGCACGCCCGCCATGGCGACGTCGTCTACTGCCATGGGTCGGTCGCCAGCCGGACGCTGCGCGCGCTCGCGGGCGGTGCGCCGGCGTGCCTGACGGTGTCGCTGCTCGATGGGCTGGTGCTCGCGCGCTCGGCGATGCACCACTCGGCCAACTACCGCTCGGTGATGCTGATCGGCAAGGCGAGGCTCGTCGAGGACGCGGACGAGAAGGACACAGCGATGCAGGCGATCGTCGAGCACATCGTGCCCGGTCGCTGGAGCGAGGTGCGCTGGCCGACGCCGAACGAGCTCAAGGCGACCGCCGTCCTGGCGATCCCGATCGAGCAGGCGTCGGCGAAGGTGCGCACCGGACCGCCGCTCGACGACGAGGAGGACTACGCGCTGGGCGCCTGGGCAGGGGTGATCCCGATCGCGGCACAGGCGGGTGCGCCGGAGCCGGACCCGCGTCTGCGCGCGGGCATCGCAGCTCCCGGATATGCGACCGGCTACCGGCGGCCCGGGAGCCCGTGACCGCGTAGGTAGTCCGACGCGTCCATCGTGCGACCGCCGGGAGGACGCACGACGAGCAGCTCGAGCACGCCGGGGCTGCAGTCGAGCAGCAGGCGTCCGTCGCGTACGCTGGGGCCGCGCCGATCGGTCCACGTGGCGGGGGCGCCAGCCGAGGCGTCTGCTTCGCCGCCGGTCGACTGCCCATCGGTCGGCATGCTCTCCGCGAGCGCCGCGCGCTGCACCCCGAGCAGCGTGCCGTCGGCGAGCTGCAACCTCGCTCCGATGTGCGGGGCGAGCGCGCGGACGACACGCTCGAGCTCGACCGCGGGCCTGGCCGGATCGAGCAGGCGATCGGCAGCGGCGATCTTCTCGGCGTAGGTCTCACCGTGTGCGGGCTGCTCGACGAACTCGGGGCGATCCTCCAAAGTGCGTATCAGCAGCTCTCCGCCGAGCTCCTGCAGCCGCCCGGCAAGCGATCCGTAGGTGTCGTGCGGCTGGATTGGCTCGCCTCCCGTCAGACACACCGGCCCACTGTCAAGCCCGGCGGTGAGGCGCATGATCGAGACGCCCGTCTGCGCGTCGCCGGCCATGATTGCCCGCTCGATCGGCGCGGCCCCCCGCCAGCGCGGCAACAGCGAGGGGTGGACGTTCAACAGCTCGTGCTCTGACAGCAGCGGCTGCTTGATCAGCGCACCGAAAGCGCACACGATGACCGCCCCACCACCCACGCCGGGGGAGTCGCCCGCGGTCGTCGGGGCTCCGCCATGATGCTCGAGTGCACTGGCGATCAGCGCCCTGGCATCGGGCTCGTTGACGTTCTCGGGCTGCTCGAGCGCCAACCCGAGGGCGCGCGCCGTCTCGGCCACGGGCGGGGGCGCCAGCCGCCTGCCGCGACCGCTCGGGCGGTCGGGTCGGGTGAGCACCAGTGCAGGACGGTGCGCCCCGGTGCCTGCCAGCCGCTCGAGGATCGCGGCGGCGAACTCGGATGTGCCGAGGAAGACCGTGCTCAACGTCTCGGCTCTGCAGCGGCGCCGCTAGGCGGCGTGCGCCTTCGACTGCGCCTCGCGCATCGCGCGCATCGCTTCCTTGCGCGCCTGACGCGAGATGCGATCGAGGATCAGGACGCCGTTCAGATGGTCGATCTCGTGCTGGATCACGCGTGCCTCGAGCCCTTCGGCCTCGATCCGCAGATCGCTGCCCCGCGCGTCTTGTGCGCGCACCCGCACACGCGCGGGACGCTCGACCTCGACGTGCACGGCGGGCAGGCTGAGGCAGCCCTCGTCTCCCAGCTCGAGCTCATCGCTGGTCCACTCGAGCACGGGGTTGACCAGCGCGGTGAGCGGATCATCGACGTAGGCCTTGTAGACGAGCACGCGGTGCAGGACCCCGAGCTGCGTGGCCGCGAGCCCAACGCCGAGCGCATCGTGCATCAGCTCGCCCATCCGCTCGACCTCGGCCGCGAGGTCCTCGTCGAAGCGTTCGACCGGCAGCGCGGTGGCACGCAGTACGGGATCGCCGAACTTGCGCACACGGCGCAACGCCGCATCGCGTCGCGCGCGCGTCTCTGGGTCGAGCTCGGCGGGCGCGTCGTGCTCGCGCTCGACCTCGACGTCGGCGTTCTCGGAGATGGCGCCTGGGAGCTCGGGCGGCGCGTCGTTCTCGGCGGTTTCCTCGGCGGCCATGACGGCCCAGTCTAAGAGCCGGGGCCGGCTTTCGCCTGTCGGCCCTGTCAGTGCTTGACCGAGTGCTTGACCACGGTCGAGCGCAATGTCGCGATCGTCCGAGCGGTGTGTCGGGCGCCAACCGGATCGTGGGCGGCGAGCGTGACCTGGATGCGCAGCGAGCGCGAGCGGGCAAGTAGTGCACGCGCCTTGGTCGACAGGCGGAGCGTCACCTTCCTCGAGCTCCCGCCGGGAACGCTGAAGAAACCATCGGCGAGCGTAAGAGCGCTGCTCTGCACCTTGCCGGAGCTCACGGCGCCGGCGTGCGCTGCGCCGAGCGTCCGTAGCGTGGCCGTGCCCTGACAGCTCGACTCCCTCGGCGGGCAGCTGAGGGTGAGGACCACGCGGCCGGACAGGCCGGCCGACAGCGCCCTGCCTACCAGCTCGGTATCCGGAATCGCCGGGACGGCGGTAGCGTGAAACGCCGCGACTTCCTGCAGGTTCGCCGTCGACGGCGCTCTTTCTATGCTGCCCGCCGGTCCAAGCCCCTGCGAGCCCTGTTTGACTTCCTGTTCGGCGCGCTGGAGGGTGGCTTCTTCTTCGGCCCGGATCGCTCCGGCGGCTTCTTCTTCGCGGCGTTTTTCTTCGGCCGCGGTTTCTTCCGCGGACGACGGAGAGCTGACGAGGATCGACTGCGTCGTCGCGGCGCTCCGCAGGCCGTAGTTGTCGGTGACCACCAGCGTGACGTCGTAGGTCCCGGGTGCCGCGAACGTGTGCACGGGCGAGGATCCGCCGCTGCCGTCGCCCCATGTCCACGCGTAGCCGACGATCGAGCCCCCGGGATAGGGATCGCTGGAGCCATCCGCTCCGAAGTCCGCCCGGGCTCCGGCGATGACTGAGCCGGGGGCGGTGATCGAGGCCGTCGGCAGCAGCGGCTCGAATGCGCCGAGCCCATTGGGCGCGCCGACGCCCGACGGGCCGTCGAGGCCCGGGGCCGCGTTGCACGCTCTGCTCGCTTCGCAGTCGACGTGCCCGAAGCGGGACGGCGCTCTCGGGTGTTCGCATTCCACGAGCGGCTGGGCGTCGCAGAAGCCGTTCCCGCCTTCGGTGACGTCGAACAGCGCCGAAGGATCGCCCAGATGGCCGTACAGCGGGAGCGCCGAGTCCTCGATCCCACCGTCGCCACCCGCGAGCGCGTACAGCGATGTGACGAGCGGCGTGGAGAGCGAGGTGCCGCCGAGCGTCAGCCAGCCGCTGCCGCTGGCGATCCCGAAGGCTTCGCATTCGGCGCCGCAGTCGTAGGTGTCGAAAATGTCGAAGCCGGTGTCGGGGTCACCGACCGCGGAGATATCGGCGACGAGTCGTTTGCTGCCGCAGCCCGTCGCTGCGAACCCGGCCGCGCCCTGCTGCCACGCCGGAGCGGTGAACAAGGTGCTGCAGCCGCCGCCGGTAGCGCCCTTGGCGCGGCGTTCGCGCAGACCGATGCTGTCGCCGGGGCCGTTCTCGTTCCACACCGTCTCCTGCGAGCGCGTGCCGTCGGAATTGAGCTCGAGCGAGGTCCCGCCGACCGCCAGGACGGATGGAAGCGAGGCGGGTGTGTCCGGCATTTCAGTGGGCGCCTTGCGCTTGTTGACCACGTCCCAGCCGTCATAGCCGTCATCGCCGGCCGCGGCTGCGATCACCACTCCGGCATGGCTGTACGCGGCCTGTTCGGCTTCCCCCTGCCCGCTCTCAGCCCCGGCGTAGGAATTGGAGACCTCCGTCGCGCCCATGCTCACAGCCTGGCTCACTGCGACGGCGAGGTCGCGGTAGCTGGGTTCGTTCGCCTCGACCAGCAGGACCTTGCAGTGCGGGCAGACCGCGTGCACGGTCTCCACGTCGAGGGAGATCTCGACCGACCAGGCTGTGGTGTCGGCTCGTGGAAGCTTTTCGGGGTTGCCGGTCTGGCCGACCTTCTCGAAGCAGCCATTCGCGGTCGTGCAGAGTGCGAGGCCGTAGTGGCTGTCGAATTCAGCGAGGTCGGGTTCGATCGTTGGGTCGTCGAACGCGTCGACGATCGCGACCGTCTGCCCGGCGCCACCGGCAGTCGGGTCGTAGGCGTAGGCGCTCGCCAGCTGTTCGGGCGTCAGACCGCCGGCCGGACCTGATGAGGAGGCGCCGTCGTTGACCGTGTACGTGGTCGCTGCGGCAGTCGAGGATGCCGGTGTCGAGCCGGTGGCGACGGGCGAGCGCAGCAGCGCGGTGCACGTCGCATACCCCGGCTTCGGCGGTCGGCAGATCGAGCGGATCTGCGCGTGGCGCGTGCGGGCCGGGGAGACCGGATGGCTCGCCGATGCCGTGGCGACGACGCACAGAGTCCAGGCAAGCGGCGCACACGCGACCCCGAGTCCGATCCACCGGGTGCGCGCGTGAGGCGCCCTTGCAACCGTGCTCCGGCGTACCTGCATCGAATCAGTGTAGGCAGGGCACATGTCCGTTGGGCCGGGTCGTGACGCTGCCGTGGCGCCGGGATCGCACCTCCCGTTGCCCGTGCGATCTCGCCATATGCAGCCAGCTGCCACCTGCGACCTTTCGACACGCTTCACGTCGCGGAGTTCGCCCTGACGTGCCCATCGCCTCCATCGAGGCGCCGCCGCAAGACGGCTGTCAGGCGCTACTGCGGGTCGACGTCGACGCTGAAGCTCACGTCAGCGTGCCCGCGGGCTCCGGCCACGCGTTGCACGGCCTCCCCCACCGCCGCCACCGCGGGGCGGCGCTCCTGCGCCTTCACCATCAGCATCTGCCGCTCGCGCCCACGCAGACGGAACAGGTCTGCGGGTCCGAGGACGTTGGCGTCGACGCCCGCGAGCGTCTGCGCGAGGCAGTCGCCCAGCGCCGCGGCTGCGTCGCGGGCGTGGTGGGCCTCGACGGCCGAGCAGACGATCCTAACGAGGTGCGAGAAGGGCGGGTACCGTAGCGCTCGCCGGCGCTCGAGCTCGCCGGCTAGGAAGCCATCGCTGTCGTGACGCGCCGCATGGAGGATCGAGCGTGCATCGGGCGCAATCGTCTGCACGAGCACGCGCCCGTGGCCGCCTCGCCCAGCGCGACCTGCGAGCTGGGATATCAGCGAGAAGGTGCGCTCCTCGGCGCGGAAGTCGGGGAAGCGCAGCGTGGCGTCGGCGTCGAGCACCACCCCGAGGCTGACGTCGGGGAAGTCGTGGCCCTTGGCGACCATCTGCGTACCGATCAGCACCCCGCACTCGGCCGCCTCGAAGCGGCGCAGCAGACCGCCCACTCCGCTGTCGTCACCGGCCGGGCGACCGGTGCCATTTGAGGGCACGGCGCCGGCGGGCGTGCCGGCCACGTCCGCGATCGCGTCCGCGTCCAGGCGGAAGACGGGAAACGCGCCGTCGTCGAGGACATGCTGCAGCTCATGCTGCAAGCGTTCGGTGCCCGCTCCGTGGCGGGCGACCGCGGTCGAGGAGCAATCGCCGCAGCGCGTCGGCATCGCCTCGCGGTGGCCACAGTGATGGCAGGCGACGTAGCCGCCTGAGCGGTGGAGCACGAGCGCTACGTCGCAGTCCGGGCAGCTCCAAACTCGCCCGCACGAGCGGCAGGAGAGGAAGTTCGACCAGCCGCGCCGGTTGAGCAGCACGATCGCCTTGCCGCGTGCGGCGCGCACCTCGGCGAGCGCCTGGGCGGTGAGCGGATGCAGTCCCTGGTTCTCGCCGCGCATGTCGAGCACGTGCACGGCCGGCAGTGGGCGACCGTCGACGCGTCGTGGAAGCACGCAAGCGGGCAGGCGCAGGACGCTCTCCGGGCGCGGCGTCGCACTGCCGAGAACCAAGACCGCGCCGCAGCGCTCGGCACGCTCGGCGGCGACGTCCCGGGCGTCGTAGCGTGGATCGCCCTCGTGCTTGTAGGAGGCGTCGTGCTCCTCGTCGACGACGATCAGGCCGAGGTTCTCGATCGGCGCGAACACCGCCGATCGGGGACCAACGCACACGCGCGCGTCTCCCTCGCGCAGGCGGCGCCACTCGGCGTAGCGCTGTGCGGGCGTCAGACGCGAATGCAGCACCGCGACGGTGTCGCCGAAGCGTTCGATGAAGCGGCCGACGATCTGCGGGGTTAGGGCGATCTCGGGCACAAGAACGATCGCTCCGCGCCCCTGCTGCAATGCGGCGTGCGCGGCCTGCAGGTAGACCTCTGTCTTGCCGGAGCCGGTCACCCCGTGCAGCAGGCGCTGCTCTGCCCGCCGCGCGGCGATCGCTGCGATCAACGGCTCGAGCGCCAACTGCTGATCGTCGGTCAGTTGCGGCGGGTGAGGGCTGCGCGCGCCTACCGTCAGATGGCGCGGACGCGCGACCGCGCGGCGTTTGCGCCCGCTCAGCCTGCGCGTGGCCTGCGGCGGCAGAACGAGACCGAGTGCGCGCGCTGTCGTCGAGCAGTACTCGGCGGCGATCCATTCCGCCAGCGCGACCAGATCGACGGGTACTCCGAGCTCGAGCGCGCGCAGTGGCGCGAGCAGCTTCTCCTCGGCTACCTCGCTGCTGTCGGCGAGGCCGACGACGACGCCGAGCACCTCGCGGCGGCCGAACGGCACGACCAGCATCGAGCCCACGTGCACGCCTCCACGCAACTCGTCCGGGAGGCGGTAGTCAAACGGCCCGCGCAGGGCCCGGGCGGTCGTCATCGGCTCGATCCGGGCGATCCTCGCCGACGCCGCAAGCGCGGGGGGCTCGCCCTCGAGCTGAGCGGTGGTGGACACCGCCTGAGCCTAGAGTGCTACCCGGTCAGAGACCGCAAGCCGAGCGCAGCGCGTCTGCCTTGTCGGTGCGCTCCCACGTGAAGTCCTCATCGTCGCGGCCGAAGTGGCCGTACGCGGCAGTCTTCTGGTAGATCGGGCGGTGCAGTTTGAGCTCCTCCCTGAAAGCTCCGGGACGCAGGTCGAAGACCTGATCGACCGCCCGCGCGATCTGACCGCGAGTGCGGCCCTCTCGCTCGGTGCCGAACGTCTCGACCATCACCGACACCGGGTGCGCCACGCCGATCGCGTACGCGACCTGCACTTCGGCGCGGTCGGCCAGCCCAGCCGCGACGATGTTCTTGGCCACCCAGCGTGCCGCATAGGCCGCCGAGCGATCAACCTTCGAGGGGTCCTTGCCGGAGAACGCGCCGCCGCCGTGACGGGCCATCCCGCCGTAGGTGTCGACGATGATCTTGCGCCCGGTCAGCCCGGCGTCACCGACCGGCCCACCGATCACGAAACGGCCGGTCGGGTTGACGAGGAAGTTCTTGCGCAGCTTGTCCGCGTCGTAGAGCTCGCTTGGCAGGATCGGCTCGACGACGTGCTGCCAGAGGTCATCGGGAATCTGCGACTCCACGCCTTCTGCGTGCTGCGTGGAGATCAAGAGCTTTTCGATCTCGACCGGCTTGCCGTCTCGGTAGCGCACGCTGACCTGCGTCTTGCCGTCCGGGCGCAGGTAGTCGAGCGTGTCGTCCTTGCGCACGCTCGCTAGACGCTCGGCGAGACGATGCGCGAGCGAGATCGGCAGCGGCATCAACGTGTCTGTCTCGCTTGTCGCGTAGCCGAACATCATCCCCTGATCGCCCGCTCCGGCGACGTCGAGCTCGTCTTCGTCGCTGGCATCGGTGCGCGTCTCGTAGGCCTTGTCAACGCCCTGCGCGATGTCGCTCGACTGCTTGTCGATCGCGTTGAGCACCGCGCATGAATCCGCCGAGAAGCCGAGGTCGGCGTCCGTGTAGCCGATCTTGCGCACGGTCTCGCGCGCGACGTCCTGAATGTCTACGTAGGTGTCGGTGGAGATCTCCCCGGAGACCACGATCAGGCCGGTGTTCACGAGCGTCTCGCACGCCACGCGGCCGTAGGGATCGTCGGTCAGGACGGCGTCGAGGACCCCGTCGGAGATCTGGTCGGCGATCTTGTCCGGATGGCCCTCCGTGACCGACTCGGAGGTGAACAGGAACTCGTTCTCGGTTAGCTCAGTCATGTCTTGCTGGATCAGCTCCGGAGTAGTCGCGCGGCACGGGTGCTCGCCGCGGGCAGGTTGGCGAAAGTCGCAGAAGTCTATGCGGCGCGGGCCCGAGCGCGCTGGCCGCGCTCGACGAAGTCGATGATCAGCGGCACGCCGTCCATCCCATAACGGGCGCGCAGCCGGTTCTCGACGAAGTACGCGTAGTCACGCGTCACTCGCGTACGCGAGTTGACCTGGATCGCGAAGCGCGGCGGGCGCTCGCCGATCTGGGTCATGTAGATCAGTTTCAGGCGATGCCCGCCGGCGCCACGGCGCGTCCCAACCGGCGGCTGACGAGCCTGCACCGTCTCCGACAGGAAGCGATTGAGCTCCGGGGTGGGGATGCGCCCCGAGATGCGGTCGCCGAGCGCGATCGCCTCACCCAGCAGGCGCGAGACGTGCCGCCCAGTCTTCGCACTCACGGTCAGCACGCGCGGGCGCAACCGCAGCTTTTCAGCCACGCGCGCTCGCTCATGCTCGAGATCGACGCCAACGCCTTCGGCATCCTCGCCGCGCTCCTGCATGTCCCACTTGTTCAGCACGATCGCCGTCGCGCAGCCGGCCTTCATCGCCAGCTCGGCGATCCGCAGGTCCTGCGCCGTTACTCCGTCTGCGGCGTCGCACACGACGAGTGCGACGTCGGCGCGCTCGGCCGCGCGCTGGGAGCGCAGCGCCGTGTAGTACTCGACCGAGTCGGCGACCTTCGACTGGCGGCGCATGCCGGCGGTGTCCACGAGGATCAACTTGCGCTCACCGACCATCAACGGCATGTCGATCGCGTCGCGGGTGGTGCCCGCGAGGTCGGAGACGATCACGCGCTCCTCGCCGAGGAAGCGGTTGACGAGTGAGGACTTGCCGACGTTCGGCCTGCCGATGACGGCCAACCGGATCGTGTCGTCGGGCTCCGCGAGATCGCCGGCGGGCAGCAGCTCAACTATGCGGTCGAGCAGATCTCCGGAGCCGAGGCCCTGCGACGCCGAGACCGCCAGCGGCTCGCCCAGGCCGAGGCGATGGAACTCACTCGCGAGCGGCACCTCGCCGACGCTGTCGCACTTGTTGGCAGCGACGATCGTCGGCAGTGTCGCGCGGCGTAGGAGGTCGGCCATCTCCTCATCGCCCGGCCGCACTCCTGCGCGCGCGTCGACGACCAGCACTGCGACCTCCGCGTCAGCGATGCCCGCTCGTGCCTGCTCGCGGATCGATCCCGCGAGCGGATCCTCGTCCTGGAAGTCCATGCCACCGGTGTCGATCAGCGTGAAGCGGCGCCCGTTCCACTCACACTCGAGCTCCTTGCGATCGCGCGTCACGCCGGGACGCTCGTGCACGACCGCCTCGCGGGTGCCCGTCAGGCGGTTGATCAGGGAGGACTTCCCCACGTTTGGATATCCGACGATCGCGACCTTCATCAGGCCAGTATGACTGGCGTGGGCGGCTGCTCCGACCTCAGGCGAGCGTGGAGCCGGGGAGGCCGAGGATCAACGACAGTGCTCGGTCGATCTCGCCGAGGGTCTCCGGCGCGAGTGATCCAAGGTGGCGCAGCATTCGTGCTCGGGAGACCGAGCGAATAGCACGGCAGATCGCACGGCTCTGTCGATCGACGCCTGCCAGCCGCGGCACCTCCGGACGTAGCGCCGAGGGAGCACGCGAGCTCGACAGCGGCACGACGACGATCAGATCGTCGGCTGTGCCGATGTTCAGCGCGTCGACGGAGACCACGACCGCCGGACGATTCTTCCCCGGCTCGCCATCCTTCCCGGCCCCAAACGAGACGAGCCACACCTCGCCGCGGCGCGGTTCAGTCAAGGCCATCGACCAGAACGGTCTCCCACACACGGTCCTCGACGCCGACATCGCCGCTCTCGGCGTCGCGAACGCTGGCCTCGCGCTCGGAGCGCCAGATCGCCTCCTGCTCCTGTTCGCGCGCTACGTCGGCCAGCAGAGACGCGAGCGAAACGCCGCGGACGCGCGCCTGATCTGCCAGCAGGTCGCGCGTGGTGCGCGCCACGCGGATCGTCGCGGTCTCCGTCGCCATCGTAGACAGATTATAGCGCCAAGCGAGAGCGCTATAGGCGACGACGCTATGGCCCGGCGATAGCGCTATGGCCCGGCGATAGCGACCGCACTAGCTCGACGATGCGCGCGACGACCTGCTCGACGCTCAGGCCGGTGGTGTCGAGCGTGACGGCGTCGGCTGCGGAGCGCAGGGGACTGTGCGTGCGCGTGCTGTCGCGCTCGTCGCGCATGGTCTGCTCGGCGAGCACCATCGCGACGTCGGCGCCGAGCTCGCCGGCGCGCCGCAGCGCCCGCTCGCGCGGGTCTGCCGTGAGGAACACCTTGAGCTCGGCGCCGGGCGCGACCACGGTGCCGATGTCGCGCCCCTCGGCGACCCAGTTGCCACTGGCGATCAACTCGCGCTGCTTGGCGACGAGCGCCTCGCGTACATCCGGGTCGGCAGCCACGACGGACGCGGCATCGCTGACCTCGGGGGCACGGATCGCCTCGGTCACGTCGCGCCCGTCGAGCAGCACCCGGCTCGACTCGACGCTCGGCCCGCCGCCGGGATCGATCGCGACCGCCCGAGCGATCTCGCCGAAGATCGCCGTGCGCTCCGGCAGGACGCCTGACCCCTGCTCGAGCGCCGCCAGCGCCACGCTGCGGTACATCGCGCCACTGTCCAGGTAGGTGAAGCCCAGCTGACCCGCGAGCGCCCGCGCAACCGTTGACTTACCCGCGCCGGCGGGACCATCGATCGCTACGAGCACAGTCTCTTGAGGTCCTCGACGAAGCCTGGGTAGGACACCTCTGCGGCCTCCATGCCTATCACCTCGACCCCCTCGTTGGACGCGAGCCCGGCGACTGCACCTAGCATCGCCATCCGGTGATCGCCGTGGGCGTCGATCGTGCCGCCGCGCAGGCCACCTGTGCCGCGAACCTGGAACCCGTCCTCGCTGGCCTCGATCTCCGCGCCGAGCCCGCGTAGACCGTCGACGACCTCCGCGATCCGGTCTGTCTCCTTGACGCGCAGCTCCTGTGCACCGCGCACGACCGTCTCACCCTCGGCGAAGCAGCCGAGTAGCGCGACCAGCGGTAGCTCGTCGATCGCAAGCGGGACCTCGTCGGGCTCGACGGTCGTCCCCTCGAGCGACCCGTGGGCGACGTCGAGGTCGCTGACCGGCTCCTCGCCGATGAGCTCGCCGGTCTCGTCCTCGAGATCGCCGAGCACGATGCCGCGCATGCGGCGCACGATCCGTAGGAAGCCCGTACGTGTCCAGTTCACACCGACGTCGCCGATCAACAGCCGAGAGCCGGGCACGAGTACGCAGGCGGCGATCATGAACGCCACCGAGCTGGGGTCGCCTGGCACGCGAACGCAATCGAGCAGCAGCTCGTCGGTGTTCACGACCGTGACGTGTGTGCCGTTGCGATGGATCGTCACCCCCGCTTGCAGCAGCATCCGCTCGGTGTGATCGCGGCTGCGAGCCGGCTCGCCGACGGTCGTCGCACCGTCAGCAGCGAGCGCCGCGAGCAGGATGCACGACTTGACTTGGGCGCTGGCGACGTCGAGCTCGTAGGAGATCGCGCGCAGCCGCGCGCCACGAACTTCGAGCGGCGTGAAGCGCCCCTCGCGCGCCTGTAGATCCGCCCCCATCTGGCCCAGCGGCACGGTGATTCGGTTGACCGGGCGACGGCGGATCGACTCGTCGCCGTCGAGCATGAACGAGCGCCCTTCCTGCGCCGCCAGCCAGCCGGGGAGCAGTCGCAGCAGCGTGCCAGCGTTGCCGACGTCGATCGTGGCGTCGGGCTCGCGCGCCTCGCGCAGACCAGTGCCGCGGATCACCAGATCCTCGCCGTGGACCTCCACGAGCGCGCCGAGCGCGCGCACCGCATCGAGCGTCGAGGTGGTGTCGGCTGCCTGTAGGTAGCGCTCGATCCGCACTGGTTCGGAGGCCATCGCGCCGAGCAACGCGGCACGATGCGAGATCGACTTGTCGGCCGGCGCGGTCATCTCGCCGGAAAGTCCGCGGGCGGGCTCGAAGCGCATGTTCATCGGGCAACCCTCATGCTCGCACGACTGGGAAGCCAAGGCCGGCGACGAGCTGGCGGGCGCGCTCGAATGGCTCCTCGCCTGCGATCCACAGCGACACGACACCCTGGCTGTTGTCCTGTGACGGAGACAGCACCATGTCGAGGATGTTCACGCCGGCGTCGCCGAGCGCGAGTGCGATCTCGGCGATCACCCCCGGACGGTTGGGCACCGACGCGCGCAGCTCGCTGACCGACTCCCCCTCCGCGCCACCGGCGAGGCCGGCGCCGAGCAACGCCTCGTGGTCGACGCGCGCACGTTCGTTCCAGCTCCTCAGCGCCACAGCCTGGCCCGTGGCCAGCCACGCGCGCACCTCCTGCAGACGCACTGCGAACTCGTCGATCCCGGCGATCAGCGCCTCGCGGTTGGACATGTAGATATCGGTCCAGATCGCGCTGTTGGCGCCGGCAACGCGCGTCGCGTCGCGGAAGCTCGGACCGACCGCGGGCAGCCGCTCGAACTCCCCGCTGGCCGTGCGGCCTCCCGTCGAGGGCACCCCGTCACCCGGTGCGCCGCCCCGGCCACCTGATACACCGTCCCTATCACCTGGCGCGCCGTCCCCGGCACGGGGTGCAAGCAGTCCGACGGCCTGGGCGACGAGCAGGTTCGCGAGCACGTGCGGCAGGTGCGAGACGCATCCCATCAGGCGGTCGTGCGTGTCCGCGTCGATCGCCTGCGGCCGTGCCCCGAAACGGCTCAGGAGCCGGTGCAGACGCTCATACAGGACGCCGGCGGTGCTCCCTTCCGCCGGGGTCAGGTACCAAGTGGCACCGTCGAACAGGTCTTCGCGTGCGTGCTCCACGCCGGCGGTCTCCGCACCCGCCAGCGGGTGTCCGCCGATGAAGCGCTCGTCGGCGCCGGCGCCGGCGAGCACGTGCTTGGTCGAGCCGACGTCGCTGACGACGCAGTCCGCGCCGGCGGCCGCGAGCGCCACGGAAACCGTCTCGGCCAGCGCGCCGACCGGGGCGGCGACGAACACCACGTCGGCGCCCTCGACGGCCGCGAGAACATCTGGCGCCTCGGTGTCGATCGCGCCCAGCTCGAGCGCTCTCGCGCGCACGCGCTCGTCGGGGTCATACCCACACACCTCGGCGTCGGCGCGCCCGCGCGCCGCCAGGCCGATCGAGCCGCCGATCAGCCCGACGCCGAGGACTGCGATCCGCATCCGCTCAGGACGCCGTCTGCGCCGCGGACGCTTTGCGGTCGCGGACAGACCCTGCCAGTCCCTCGAGCACCTCGACCGTCGTCTCCCAGCTGATGCATCCGTCCGTGATCGACTGGCCGTAGCGCAACTCGGTCCCGGGGTACAGATCCTGGCGCCCGGCCACGAGGAAGGACTCGAGCATCACACCGGCGATCGCGCCGTTCCCGGAGGCGATCTGAGCGCCCACCTCGGTGCCGACCGCCGGCTGGCGCTCGGGGTCCTTACCGCTGTTGTCATGGCTCAGGTCGATCATCACGCGCCTCGGCAGCTGCGCAGTCTCGAGCAGCTCAAGCGCCGCCGCAACGCTCACGGAGTCGTGATTGGGCGCCCCTTTGCCTCCGCGCAGGATGACGTGACAGTCGGCGTTGCCGCGCGTGTAGAGGATCGCCGCCGTGCCGCTCGGGTCGATGCCGGCGAACGCATGCGGCTCCGCGGCGGCACGCACTGCGTCGACGGCCACCTGCACGTTGCCGTCGGTTCGGTTCTTGAAGCCGACCGGCATCGACAGCCCCGATCCGAGCTGGCGGTGGATCTGGCTCTCGGTGGTGCGTGCGCCGATCGCCCCCCATGAGACGGCGTCGGCGATGTACTGCGGCGTGATCGGGTCCAGAAACTCGCAACCGACGGGAAGCCCCGTGTCGAGCACGCCGAGCAGCACCCGCCGCGCCAGGCGCAGTCCGGCGTTGACGTCGCCGGAGCCGTCGAGATGCGGATCGTTGATCAGCCCCTTCCAGCCGGTCGTCGTCCGCGGCTTCTCGAAGTAGACACGCATCGCGATCAGCAGCTCGTCGCTGAGATCGCGCGCGAGCCGGCCGAGCCTCACCGCGTACTCGAGCGTCGCGTCGGAGTCGTGCACGCTGCACGGCCCGACGATGACAAGCAGCCGGTCCTCGGCCTGCTCCAGTACCGCCCGCACATCGCGGCGGCCGCCGATCACGACGTCCGCTTGCGCGCTGCTCAAGGGCAGCTCCTCGAGCAGGGCATCGGGCGCGAGCAGCGGGACAGCCCGCGCGATGCGGCTGTCGCGAACGTAGTCGGCCGGGCGCAGCTGGGCGCCGGATGGCTCAGGCAAGGACCGGCTCCCTTCCCGCGAGCGCTTTGCCCGCCAGCGCGGCGGCCTGCTCGACCGCCAGCGCGTAGGCGGGGAAGTCCTCCGCTCTCAGCGCCTGGGGCCCGTCGCAGATCGCCTCGTCGGGGTTCGGGTGAACCTCGACGATGATGCCGTCCGCTCCGACCGCTGCTGCGGCCAGCGACAGCGGCGTCACCAGATCGCGCCGGCCGGCAGCGTGGCTCGGGTCGACGATCACCGGCAGATGCGTGAGCTCCTTCAGCACCGGCACGGCCATCAGATCGAGCGTGAAGCGGTAGGCGGTCTCGAACGTGCGGATCCCCCGCTCGCAGAGCATCACGTTGGGGTTGCCTTCCTTGAGGATGTACTCGGCCGCCATCAGCAGCTCGTCGAGCGTCGCCGACAGCCCACGCTTCAGCAGCGCCGGGCACCCGGAGCGGCCGATCTCGGCGAGCAGCGGGTAGTTCTGCATGTTCCGCGCGCCGATCTGGATCACGTCGGCGACCTCGAGCACAGCGTCCAGATCGCCGATGTCCATCAGCTCGGTGACGATCGGCAGCCCCGTCTCGGCCTTTGCCTCGGCGAGCAGCCGCAGGCCCTCCTGGCCGAGTCCCTGGAAGGCGTACGGAGAGGTCCGCGGCTTGTACGCGCCGCCGCGCAGCAGCGTCGCGCCGGCATCGCGCACGACGCGGGCGGTCTGCATCATCTGATCGCGCGACTCGACCGTGCACGGCCCGGCGATCATCGCGAAATGCTCGCCGCCCACCTTGCGCCCGTCGATCTCGAGCACGCTGCGCTCACCGTGTTTGATCTGCGCGGAGGCGAGCTTGTACGGCTTGAGGATCGGCACGACGCGATCGACACCTGGCTGGCCCTCGAGGCCGAGGCCCTCGACGGTCACGTCCTGCTCGACGTCGCCGATCGCACCGATCACCGTCACGCGCGCGCCCTGACTGCGGTGGGCGAGCGCGCCGGCACGCTCGATCTTCTCGACGACCGCCTCGACCTCCTCGTCGGTCGCGGTCTCCTTCATAACGATCATCATCTACTCATCCTTTCACTGACGCCTGGGCATGTTAGAGGTGCTGTCCGTCACCGAGATCGGCCGTCGACGGGCGTCCGACGTTCGGACCGTGAGAGGTGCGCTGAGAGCACCCGCAGGGGTGGCGCTCGGTCCCCGCTCGGGACCCGGTGCGGCCGCCGTAACCCGCTCACGGACGGGCAGAGGCCGAAGCGCCTAGCTAAATCGCCAGGCGCGATAGGCGCAGTGAGACGACCACGCAGCTTCTACGCGATAGATCGAGGCGGATGTTCTGCTCGATGTGCTCATGGCCGTCTCAGGTTTTTAGCAGACGCGCGGGCCGTAGTCGAGCGGTGAGAGACGATTTGACCGAGCGCGCGGTCAGGCACGGACGCGCTGGTGAGTCACGGACGGGACATCAGCCACAGACAGGCCATCAGCCACGGACGGGCACTGAGGCCCACCCACTCAGGCTGCGAGCACCTCGGAGAGCGCGTTGAGGAAGCGCACGTTCTCCTCTGCCAGCCCGTAGGTGACACGCAGCGCGGGCATCTCGCTGCCGAGCGCAACGCCACCGCGTACGAGCACGCCGCGCTCGCGCAGGCCGCGCATGACCTCCTGCTCGTCGCGCTCGGCGCCCAGCTGAAACCAGCAGAAGTTCGCCTGCGAGTCGGCCGGCTGGATCCCGAGCGCGCGCAGCCGCTCATCGACGGAGATCCGCTCAGCGACCGTGCGCGTGACGCGCTCGATCACCGCGTCCTGGTGGGCGAGCGCCTCGACGGCCGCGGCCTGCGCGAGCGCGTTGCAGAAGAACGGCTGGCGAACCTGGTCGAGCGCGCGGGGCAGCTCCTCCGAGCCGCACAGCGCGAAGCCGACGCGCAGGCCACACAGGCCGTGGACCTTCGAGAACGTGCGCAGCAGTACGAGGTTCGGGTGGGCGTCGAGCAGCTCGATCGAGGAGTCCGGGTCCTCGAGCAGGTTGAACTCGCAGTAGGCCTCGTCGACGATCACACACACGTGCCGGGGCACCTCGGCGAGAAAGCCGGCGATGTCGGCGAGCGGGATCGCCGTGCTGGTGGGGTTGTTGGGGTTACACACGAGCACCAGCCGGGTCGCGACGGTGATCTCGGCGAGCATCGCCTGCAGGTCGTGGCGCTCGTCAGCGTCGAGCGCGACGGTCACCGCGCGGGCGCCGGAGGCGGCGGCGAGGTGCGGGTAGACCGAGAACGACGGCCATGCGTATACGAGCTCGGCGCCCGGCTCGAGCAGTGCCTCGCCGGCCGCCAGCAGGATGTCGCATGAGCCATTGCCAATAGCGATCCTCGACACGGGCACGCCGTAGCGGTCGCTGAGCTTGCTGCGCAGCAGCGAGTTGGACGGGTCGGGATAGCGGTTGAGCTGGTCGAGTGCGTGCTCGATCGCCTCGCGCACGGCCGTCAGCGGAGGGTAGGGCGACTCGTTGCTGGCGAGCCGCACGAGCGGCTCCTGCTGCGCGTATCCGCCGGCCGCCGGATAGCTGGGAATCCGTCGTACGCGCTGTGAGAACTCGATCGCCACGTGCCTATTGTGCCGAGCGCCCGCGCCAGGCGCGGACTACTGCGCCCGAGCGCCCGCGCCGGGCGCGGACTACTGCGCAGCCTGCAGGTCGGCGCGCAACGCGCGGGCGTCGCCGAGGTAGACGTGCGCGGGCACGTGCTCGGCGTGTGCGTAGTACTGGATCAGGACCCGGATGACGCGCGGCATCGACCGCGGTACGGGGATCTCCTGCGCGCACAGCAGCGGGACGCGGTCGAAGCCGACAGCACGCGCGGCCACCGCGGGAAACTCGGCGTTGAGGTCTCTGGTCGCGGTGAAGATGCAGCTGACGACGTTCTCCGGCTCGAGCGCGTTGCGCTCCATGATCTCGCGCATCAGCTCGGTCGTCGCATCCAGGATGTCCTGGGCGTCGTTGCGCTCGACGCTCACGGCCCCGCGGAGGGCGAACAGTCGCATGGCGCGCGATTCTGTCAAAGCGCACCATCTCCGGGGGCATCCCATGGCGGGGGACGAGCAGGTGAGCACGCGCACGCGCTCGACCTCTGCGTCTTTCAGCCGCCGGTGCGAGCCGAGCGCCAAGCCGTCGAGCGCCAGCGGCCCGAAGCGCGTGCGCGTCAGCTCGAGCACCGGATGCCCGACCGCCTGGCACATCCGGCGCACCTGGCGGTTGCGGCCCTCGTGGATCGTCAGCTCGATCAGATTCGAGCCCGCCTTCCCCGACCGGCTCACAGCCGCGGGTGCCGTGAGCCCGTCCTCGAGCCGCACGCCCGCGCGCAGCGCCTCCAGAGCATCATCGGCGATCGGTCTGCCGCTGAGCTTCGCGCGGTAGGTCCTGGGGACTTCGAAACGCGGGTGGGTCAGCTGGTTGGCCAGCTCACCGTCGTTCGTCAGCAGTATCAGCCCGGTGCTGTCGATGTCGAGCCGTCCGACCGGGTAAAGGCGCAGCCCACCTGCGGGCACGAGCTCCACGACCGTGCACCTGCCATGAGTGTCGCGCGCGGTTGAGACGACGCCGATCGGCTTGTTGAGCGCGAACAGCACGCGCGGCTCAGGTCCGCTGAGCATGCGTCCGTCGAGCGCTACGACGCTGTTCTCGTTGACGTCGCGCGCGGGGTCTGTCACAGGGGTCCCTGCGACAGACACACGCCCGGCCGCGATCATCTGCTCGGCAGCACGTCTGGAGGCGACGCCGGAGTGGGCGAGGAACTTCGCTAGGCGCATAGTCGCGTGTCGGTGGCGAACCTCATGTGCTGCAACCATAGGACGCAACCGCGCATGCCCGGTGAACACCGGCGCCGGGTCGACCATGGATCTTCAGCAGCTCGAGCACACGCTCGCCGATCGCGGCGAGCCTCCCTTTCGCGCACGCCAGGTGTGGGCTTGGGCGACGCGCGGCGCCCGCGGCTATGAGGAGATGACCGACCTCCCTTCGCCGCTGCGCGAGACGCTGGCGCGCGAGCTCCCGTTCTCGAGTCTTCAGCTGCGTGAGCAGGCGCACTCCGACGACGGGACGGTGAAGGCGCTGTTCTCGACGATCGACGGACGCCCGTTGGAGGCGGTCCTGATGCGCTACCGCGACCGCCGACGCTCGATCTGCGTCTCTTCGCAGTCGGGCTGCCCGCTGACGTGCAGCTTCTGCGCGACCGGGACGATGCGCTTCGCGCGCAACCTGAGCAGCTCGGAGATCCTCGACCAGGCACTGCACTTCCGCCGCATCGAAGCGATCGACCATTGCGTGTTCATGGGCATGGGCGAGCCGATGATGAACCTCGACAACGTGCTCGCCGCGTGCGAGCGCCTGCCGGACCTCGGCATCACGCACCGGCGCACGACGATCTCGACCGTCGGCTGGATCCCCGGGATCGAACGCCTCGCCGAGCAGCCGATGCCGCTGCGCTTGGCGCTGTCGCTGCACGCGGCCGACGAAGCGTTGCGCTCGGAGCTGATGCCGGTCAACGAGCGTTACCCGCTGGAGGACGTGCTGGCGGCCTGTCGCGCGTTCTACGAGCGCAAGCGGCGGCGCGTGTTCGTCGAGTACGTGATGCTCGCCGGCGTCAACGACCGCTACGAGCAGGCGCTCGCGCTGGCGAAGGCGCTGGGCGGCGAGCGCGCCGGAGCGCCGTCGATCTTCAAGGTCAACCTGATCCCCTACAACGCCACCGACTCGGGCGGCGGCACGCCGTTCGACGGCTCGAGCCGTGAGTCGATCGCGGCGTTCCGCGCTGCGCTGCAGGCGCACGGCGTGCCCGCGACCGTACGCCTCACGCGCGGCCGGGACATCGCGGCCGCGTGCGGACAGTTGGCCGCCAGCGCCGGCTGACGCGTAGCTCAGGCCGTCACAGGCTCGAGATCGAGGAGCACTGAGACGCGTCTCAGTCGACTTGCAGGATCGCGAGGATGTTGCTCGCCGGGTCCTTGAACCATGCGATCGGCGGTCCGCCTGCGCCGCGCGAGATGCCCCGGTCGTCCTGCTCCAGGCCGTCGTAGCGCTCGAACGCGACACCCCGAGCCGTCAGCTCGTCGACCGCCGTGTCAATGTCACTCACGGGGAAGTTGAGGATCGTGAACGTCGCCGGACTGTGGTTCGGCTTCGGGTAGACGATCGTCTCTGCCCCACCCTCGATGTGCAGCGTGATCAGGCCGTTGTCCTGTTCGCTCACGCGCAGCCCGAGCGTCTCGCCGTAGAAGCGCTTGGCGGCTGCGATGTGATCGACGGAGAACCCGCTAAACGCCTTCGTGTGCTCGAACATGCCCATCTCATCTACCCGCTATCCGCTTGCCGAAGCGCCCGCGCGGGACTCGCCGGCGCGCAGCAAGCGCTCGCGCAGCTCGGCCTGCTCCTCCGGGGTCGGGTCCCAGCGGGCGATGTCCGGCAGCTCCTCGAGGCTGCGCAGGCCGAACAGCTTCAGGAACTGGGTGCTCGTGCGATAGAGGACCGCCCCGAACTGCGAGTGGCCTGCCTCCTCGATCAGATCGCGGTCCAGCAGCGTGGCCGTGGCGGAGTCCGCGCTGACGCCGCGGATGCGCGTGATCTCCGGGCGCGATATCGGCTGCAGGTAGGACACGATCGCCAGCGTCTCGGCCTGCGCGGGGCTGAGCGTGGAAACACGCGGGCGGCTGAGCAGGCGACGCGCGGCGTCCTCGCAGTCGGGGTCGCTGGCGAGCGTCCAGCCGCCGCCCAGCTCGCGCAGCCTGATGCCGCGGCGGCCGGGCGCGTACTGCTCGGCGAGCACCGCCAGCGCCGCCAGCACAGCGCCTTCGCCCGCCTGGCAGGCGTCGGCGAGCTCGCCCGGGCTGAGCGGATCGGAGGACAGGAACAGCAACGCCTCGACGGTGCGCGCGAGCGTGGGAACCTCCTCACCCGCGCCGCTCACGGCGACCGCGGGGCCCTCGGCTGCTGCCTCCTCCAGGGGACCGGTCGCAGCGCTGCCCGAGAGATCGCTCGTGAGCCCCGCGAACCCCGTTACATCCCCGGCGTCGCTCACCTGCCAAGCCCTCCCGGCGCCGCGCTTGCGACGGCCACCGCCAGTGGGCTGACGGTCGCCACCGAGCGCCCGCGCACCGCGATCTCCCCGAACGCCCGCTGCTGCTCCCAGTCGGCCTCTCCGCGTTTGTACAGCTCGAGCAGCGCGAACAGCGTGACCGCCACCGTCATCCGGTCGGCTCCGCGCACCGCGTCGTCGAAGTCGAAGCTCCCGCGCCTGAGCAGCGCACGCAGGTGCGCGAGGCGCTCCGCCACCGTGACCCGTGGCACCGCGATGTGACGCACGCTGATCGCCGGCGGCGCCAGCAGCAGGCGGCCGATCGCCTCACCGAGCACCTGCGGGTCATGCGAGCCGTCGGCCGGCTGGAGGATCGTGCGGCGCAGGCTGAGCGGCGGCGGGGCGACGCGGAAGCGCACCCCGTGCTCTGCCGCCAGCAGCTCGCCGAGGTGGGTCGAGGCGGCACGGTAGCGGCGCGCGTCGAGCATCCGGGCGAGCAGCTCCTCGGCCGCCTGCTCGGGCTCGATGTCGAGCAGCTCCTGCTCCTCGCCGGTCAGCATCAGCCGCGACTTCAGCTCGAGCAGCGCGGCGACCAGCACGATGAACTCGGTCGCGGTCTCGAGGTCGAGCTCGCCGCGGCTCTCGAGATGGTCGAGGTAGGCGAGCACGACCTCGGCGAGCTGCAGCTCGAGCAGATCGACCTCTTCGCGCAGCACGAGCGTCAGCAACAGGTCGAACGGGCCGCTGAAAACGTCCAGGTCGAGCTCGAGCGCGGCCAGGCTCACAGGCGCACCGCGGCGGGGAGAAAAGCGAGGACGCTCACCAGCGCAAGGTATCGAGCGCCCCCGACACGCAGCGCGGCGACCCCGCTATACGGCGCGCCCCTCACCGGCCGGCCCCGCCTACGCCCATCCGCTCGCGCACGTCGGCAAGCGTGTCCGCCGCGATCGCCTGCGCTCGCCTAGCGCCGGCCGTGACGATCCGCTCGAGCTCGTCCTCGTCGGCGCGCAGCTCCCGATAGCGCTCGCGCACGGGCGCCAGATACTCCACCACGCCGGCAGCGACCGCTGTCTTGAACTCGCCGTAGCGCAGATCCGCGAACTCGGACTCGATCGCCGCGGGATCAACGTCGCGCACCGCGGCAAGGATTTCGATCAGGTTGCTGACCCCGGGCTTGTCCTGCGCGCGACGCACCTCGCTGCCGGAGTCGGTGACGGCACTCTTGAGCTTCTTCTCGATCGTCTTCGGCTCGTCGAGCACATATACGGTGCCCTGTTCGGAGCCGCCGGTGGTTGACATCTTGCGTCGTCGGATCCTGCAGGTCCATGATCCGCGCTCCGACTGCCGGGATGCGGTGCTCGGGGACGACCAGCACCTGCTCGCCTTCGGCGAAGCGCGCGTTGAAGCGCCGAGCGACGTCGCGCATCAGCTCGAGGTGCTCGCGCTGATCCTCGCCCACCGGGACCTCCTCGGCGCGATAGGCGAGCACGTCGGCGGCCTGCAGGACCGGGTACAGCAGCAGGCCGGCCGACACGAGCTCGCGCTGGGCGAGCGACTTGTCGCGGAACTGGTGCATCCGCTGCAGGCGCCCTAGCTCGGTGACGCTGCATAGCAGCCAGGCCAGCTCGGTGTGCTCGGGCACGTCGCTCTGGCGAAACAGGATGCAGCGCTCGGGGTCCAGGCCGGCGGCGAGCAGGATCGCGGTGGTGTCGTACAGACGTTCGCGCAGCTCTGCCGGGTCGTAGGCGACGGTGGTCGCGTGCAGGTCGACGATGCAGAAGATGCCCTCTCCGCGCTCCTGGCTGGAGATGTACTGGGCGATCGCGCCGATGTAGTTGCCGAGGTGCTTGCGCCCCGTGGGCTGGATGCCGGAGAAGATCCTCATGTGTGCACGCCCACCCTCGGCCCGACGTCGGCTAGCTGGTGCCCGTCAGGGTGCGGCGCCGCTGGGCGCTGTCGGCGAGCCACGGCGGATCCCAGCCAGTGTCGGCGGGGTTGACGTTTATGCCCGGGGGGACGATCTCGTCGATCCGGTCGAGCACGTCGGCGCTGAGCGAGCGCTCGAGCGCCGGGAGCTGGCTCTCGAGCTGCTCGATCGTGCGGGGACCGATGATCGCGGCAGTCACGGCCGGGTGGTTGACGACGAACGCCAGCGCCATCTCGATCAACGACATCCCGGCCTCCTCGGCGAGCGCCCCGAGCGCGTCGGCGGCGTCGAGCTTGGCCTGGTTGCCGGGAATCGACATGTCATAGCGCGACGGCAGCATCTGCGCGCGCTTGCTGGCTGCGGGCGAGTCGCCGCCCTTGCGGTACTTGCCCGACAGCCAGCCGCCGGCGAGTGGGCTCCACGGGATGACGCCCATGCCGTAGCTCTCGCACACCGGCAGCACGTCGGCCTCGATCCGGCGGATCAGCATCGAGTACGGCGGCTGCTCGCAGATGAAGCGCTCGCGCCCGCGCCGCTGCGCAGCCCACTGCGCCTGCACGATCTGGTAGGCCGGGAACGTCGAGCTGCCGATGAAGCGCACCTTGCCGGCACGCACCAGATCCGTGAGCGCGCCGAGCGTCTCGTCGATGTCGGTGTCGGGCTCGGGACGGTGGATCTGGTAGAGGTCGATCCAGTCGGTTTTCAGCCGCCGCAGGCTGTTCTCGACCTCCTCGATGATCCAGCGGCGCGAGTTGCCGAATTGGTTCGGGTCGTGGTCGTCCATCTTCCCGTGGACCTTGGTCGCCAGCACCACCGAGTCACGTCGCCCGCCGGCGAGCGCCTTGCCGACGATCTCCTCGGACTCCCCGCGCGAGTACACGTCGGCGGTGTCGATGAAGTTGACGCCCGCGTCGAGCGCGCGGTGGATGATCCCGATCGAGTCCTCGTGGTCGGTGTTGCCCCATGCGCCGAACATCATCGCCCCCAGGCACAGGGGGCTGACGCTGACGCCGGTGCTGCCGAGTTTGCGGTACTCGATCGCCATCGCCAGGGACCCTACGCGAGAGCCTTTCGGATCATTACCCCAGAGCCTCTCGGATCATTACCCCAGAGCCTCTCGAATCACCGGACGCTTGGCCGCGGCGACCTCGTCCAGGCGCCGGACCGGCGTGCTGTAGGGGGCGGCGCGCGCGAGCTCGGGGTCCGCGGCGGCCTCCTCCAGGATCGCGGCGATCGCATCGGCGAAGGCGTCGAGCGTCTCCCTCGTCTCGGTCTCGGTCGGCTCGACCATCAGCGCCTCGTCGACGAGCAGCGGGAAGTACACGGTCGGCGGATGGAAGCCGAAGTCGAGCAAGCGCTTGGCGAGGTCGAGCGTCTTGATCTGCAGGGCGCGCTTCATCGGCCCGCCCGACAGGACGAACTCGTGCATACACAGCTCGCCGTACGCGAGCGGCAGATGCTGCGCGACGCCGTGCTCCTTCAGGCGGGCCAGCAGGTAGTTGGCGTTCAGCACGGCCGTCTCGGACGCATCTCTGAGCCCGTCGCCGCCGAGCGAGCAGATGTACGCGTAGGAGCGGACGAAACAGCCGTAGTTGCCGTGGAAGCCGCGCAGGCGCCCGATCGACTTCGAGCCGACACGACCGTGCCCGTGGTCGAGGTCGAACGTCCCGTCCGCTTCCCGGGCGACGATCGGCAGCGGCAGGAACGGGGCGATGCGCTCGGACACGGCGATTGGCCCGGAGCCCGGGCCGCCGCCGCCGTGCGGCTGGGTGAAGGACTTGTGCAGGTTGAAGTGCACGATGTCGAAGCCCATGTCGCCGGGGCGAGAGAGCCCCATCACGGCGTTGAGGTTGGCGCCGTCGTAGTACAGCGTCGCCCCCACCAGATGCACGATCTCGGCGATCTCCGCGATGTTGGGGTCGAACAGGCCGAGCGTGTTCGGGTTCGTCAGCATCAGGCACGCGACGTCCTCGTCGGCCTTGGCGCGCAGATCGTCAACGTCGACGCCGCCGTCCTCATTGGTGGCGAGCTTGACGACTTCCAGCCCAGCCATCGTGACGGTCGCGGGATTGGTGCCGTGGGCGGTGTCAGGGGTCAGGACCTTGTGGCGCGCCTGGCCTCGGTCCTCGTGGTAGGCGCGCGTCAGCAGCACCCCCGCGAGCTCGCCGTGAGAGCCGGCGGACGGCTGCAGCGAGACGTGCGGCAGGCCGGCGATCTCCGACAGTGCGCCCTGCAGGTTCCACATCAGCTCGAGTGCGCCCTGTGCGCGCTCGGGGTCCTGCAGCGGGTGCAGCCGCGAGTGTCCGGGTAGCGCGGCGACGCGCTCGTGCAGCCGCGGGTTGTGCTTCATCGTGCACGAGCCAAGCGGGTAGAAGCCCGAGTCGAGGTCGAAGTTGCGCTTCGACAGGCCGACGTAATGGCGGACGATCTCCGGCTCGGAGACCTCGGGCAGACGCGGCGGCGCCGCGCGGCGGAAGCGCTCGGGGAGCAACTCGCCGACGTCGACCACGGGCACGTCCATCTGCGGGCACGCGAACGCGCGCCGCCCGGGCGCGCCCTTCTGGAAAATCGTCCTCGCCGGCTCTCGCTGCAGCGGCGTCGTGCCAACGGCGACCGCGCCTCCTGGCCTCGTCCCGTTCGGGTGGTGGGATTCGATGCCCGGGTCGGAGTGGAGGTGGTTTTCGTCGATCGGGCTCACCTGCCTGCCTGTGCCCCTCGGGGCGCGCCCCCAACGGGGGCGTGCCCCGCGATCGGGTACGCGGGCACCGCCGCCTCGCTCTCTGATGTCCGAGCTGTGGCCGCAACCGGAGCGGTGGGTGCGACCGGAGCGGCGGCCGCAACCGGAGCAGCGGCTGCGACGGCCGCTGCGAGCACGTCTGCCAGCCGGTCGATGTCGGCGCGCGAGCGCCGCTCGGTGATCGCCACGAGCAGCCCGCCGCGGTCCTCTGCGCGCCCGGTGAGCGCGTGCAGGTCGATCCCCGGGTTGACCCCCTGGCTGGTGCAGCGGCTGCGCACGGCGGCGACATCGAGAGGGCTGCCGGTGGGATCGGTCAATCGCAGCGCGAACTCGCGCACGACCGGCTGGCTGTGCAGCTTCTGCACGCCGTCGAGCGCCGTGAGCGTCTCGCGCGCGTAGTGGGTGCGGTTCAGCAGCAGCTCGCCGAGCTCGACGATCCCGTGCCGCCCGAGCCAGCTCAGGTAGACGACACCGGCGAGCGCGTTCAACGCCTGCGAGGTGCAGATGTTCGACGTGGCCTTCTCGCGGCGGATGTGCTGCTCGCGCGTCTGCAGCGTCAGCACGAAGCCGCGCCGACCGTCGACGTCGACGGTCTCCCCCGCGATCCGGCCGGGCATCCGCCGCAGGTACTCCTCGCGCGCGGCGAACAGGCCGAACGACGGCCCGCCGAAGTCGAGGCGATTGCCGAGCGCCTGACCCTCGCCGACGGCGACGTCGACGCCACAGTCGCCAGGCGGGGCGAGGATGCCCAGCGTGATCGGGTCGACCTGCGCGACGACGACCGGCACGCGCCCACCGTTGTCATGAGCGCCGGCTTCGCCCGCGCTGGGGCCGGCGGACGCACCGGCAGCCTTGGCGGCGGCGCTCAGCGCGGCGGCGTCCTCGACCGCGCCGTAGAAGTTCGGCTGGGCGAAGATCGCGGCGCTCGTCTCGCCGTCGATCGCCGCGAGCCATGCGTCGGGATCGGTGACGCCGTCGCGGAGCGGCACCTCGACGACGTCCATGCCGTAGCCGTGGGCGTTGGTGCGCAGCGTCTGGATCGAATGAGGATGCAGTCCGGCGCTCACGACCAGCCGCCGCCCGCCGTTGTGGAGCTTCGCCAGGTAGCCGGCCGCGGCGACCGCCGAGGGACCCTCGTAGACCGACGCATTCGAGACCGGCAGCCCAGTCAGCTCGGAGATCGCGGTCTGGTACTCGAACATCACCTGCAGCCCACCCTGGGAGATCTCGGGCTGGTAGGGCGTGTACGGCGTGAGGAACTCCGAGCGCTCCATCAGCATGTCGATCAGCGCGGGGACGTAGTGGTCGTACATCCCGGCGCCGATGAAGCTCAGCTCGTCCTCGGCGCTGGTGTTACGCGCGGCGAGCGCGCGCAGGTGCTCGTAGACATCCTGCTCGGGGAGCCCGTCGGGCAGCTCGAGCGCGCGCCCCAGGCGCACCGCCTCGGGGATCTGGCGGTCGAAGATCTCCTGCAGCGAGCCGACGCCGATCGCCGCGAGCATCGCGTCGAGGTCCTGCGGAGTGATGGCGGTGTAGCGGCTCAACTGCACGTCAGCGTAGATGAAGCGATCATCTCAGCCGGGCAGGAGGGCCTTGTAGGCAGCGGCGTCGAGCAGCGTCTCGCGCTCGGCCAGATCGGACAGGCGCACCTTGACCAGCCAGCCCTCGCCGTAGGAGTCCTCGTTGATCATCGCCGGGTTCTCGGCCAGCACCTCGTTGACCTCGACGATCTCCCCCGACAGCGGCGCGATCACGTCGGAGACGGCCTTGACCGACTCGACCTCAGCGTAGGAAACGTCCTTGGTGAGCGTCGTGCCGACGGCGGGCGGGTCGAAGAACACGACCTCGCCGAGCGCGTCCTGCGCGTACCACGTGATCCCCAGCGTCGCGTGCTCGCCGTCGATGCGCGCCCAGTCGTGCTCGGGGTGATACAGCAGATCGTCGGGGTAGCTGGCCTGGGCCATTCACGAGCCCTTTCTGTAGAGCGGCTTGTCCTTGACTACGGCGGGGCGCATCTTGCCACGAACGTCTATCTCGAGGTGAGTGCCCACGGCCGCATGCTCGCTCGGCACGTACGCCAGTCCGATCCCGGTCTGCAGGCAGGGTGAGAGCGTGCCGCTGGTGACCTCTCCGCCGCCGATCACCGGGTTGCCCTGGCGCGCGATCCCGGGGCCGTCGACGGCGAACGCGACGAGCTTCTCGGCCGGACCGGCGTCGCGGATCGCGCGCACGGCATCGGCGCCGATGAAACCGGTGTCCTCCTTGCAGCACCAGCCGAGCCCGGCTTCGATCGGTCCACGCTCGACGCTGAGGTCGTTGCCGTAAAGGTGAAAGCAGACCTCCAGGCGCAGCGTGTCGCGCGCGCCGAGGCCAGCGGGCACGGCGCCGCGGCGCACGATCTCAACCCACAGCGCGGGCGCGTCGCCGGGAGCACACAGCAGCTCCACGCCGTCCTCGCCGGTGTAGCCGGTGCCGCACACCAGCACCTGCGCTCCTGCCAGGCGCAGCGTGTGTGCGGTCATCCGGGCCGGCAACGGCGCGTCGGAGACCGCCTGGACGATCTCCCTGGCGAGCGGACCCTGGACGGCGAGCATCGCCCAGTCATCGAGCCGGTCGCTGACCTCGACATCGGCCACGTCCATCGCCTTGGCGTTGAACCACGCGAAGTCGCGCAGGTGGTTGGCCGCGTTGGTGACGGTCAGGTAGCGCTCGACGTCGAGCCGATAGGTGAACAGGTCGTCGAGCACGCCCCCGTCCTCGCGGCACAGCACGCTGTACTGCGCGCCCCCGAGCGCGATCTTCGAGACATCGTTGGACAGCAGGCGCTGCAGCAGCTCAAGCGCCCCGGGGCCGCTCGTTTCGATCTCGCCCATGTGCGACACGTCGAAGATCCCACACGCTTCGCGCACCGCCATGTGCTCCTGAATGACCCCCTCGTACTGGACGGGCATCTCCCAGCCGGCGAAATCGACCAGCTTCGCTCCCGCCTCGACGTGGCGGTCATGCAGCGGGGTACGGCGCAGTGCGGGGGGAGCCGAGGCCATTCAGGCGCAGGCTAGCGCGCCGGTCAACGGGGATTGCTCCTGAGCGGGCGGCATCCCATTGCCCGCAGGTGGCGCTCGAGATCGCGTCGCTTCAAGCGGCGATGGTCAGATGCAGTGCCTCGCGCTCGAATCCGTCGTCGTCAGCAGACCCCGGCAGAGGAGACAGCATCACGCACAGCGCGTCGATCACATTCGCACGCGCTTCCTCACGGGTATGGCCTTGGCTGAACACGCCGCGGACCTGCGGGATCGAGGCGATGATCCAGCCGTCCTCGCCGGGCTCGTAGACGATCGTCAAGTCGAGCTGCTCTGGCACGAAGAGCACGATACTCCTGACTCCGACCGGAGAGGCGAATCGGGACAGGACCTGCGCTCACTTGGGCCATTCGGCGTGAGCTGGACCCGATCTACCGCCCGGAGGGCGATGATTCCATGATGAGCACCTGCACCGAACACGCCGGCGAGGCGACCCTCCTGCTCCAGCTGAGCGACCTGCACCTGCGGGCGGGCGAGGACGGGCCGCAGCGGCGCCTGGCGCACACGATCGCCGCCGCGAGCGAGCTTCGCCCCCGGCCCGTCGGCGTGCTGGTGTGCGGGGACGTCGCCGACGAGCCGTCCGCCGAGGTGTACGAGCGGGCTCAGCGGATGCTCGCCACGATGGGCATCCCGATCTATGCGATCCCGGGCAACCACGACGACCGCGACCTGCTGGCCGCGAGCTTCGCCGGGCGCACGAGCGCGACGGGCGCGCCCGTGAACGTCCTGGCCGACGTCGGCGGGCTGCGGCTCGTGGGCTGCGACACCAGTGTGCCCGGCATGGTCGGCGGCGCCTTGGCGGCCGACCAGCTGGCGTGGCTCGCGGCGACGCTCGAGCAGGAGCCGGCGCGGCCAACGCTGCTCGCCCTGCACCACCCGCCGGTCGCGTGCGGCATCGCCGCGATGGACGCGATCGCGTTGGACGAGCACGACGCGGCCCGCCTGGAGTCGCTGCTGGAGACCCAGCCTCAGGTCCTCGGGGTGAGCTGCGGGCACGTGCATCGCACCGTCACGACGACATTCGCGGGACGGCCGCTGCTGATCTGCCCGAGCACCAACTCGGCGCTCCGCATGGACCTGCGCCCGGACGAGAGCCTGCCCGCGACGTTCGAGGAGCAGCCGCTCGGGTTCGCCGTGCACATGCTCAGCGAGGGTCGGCTGGTCTCGCACGTCCAGCCGCTCGACGTGCACTGATCGGCACCGCATAGGCACCGCATATCAAGAATGACAAGGGTCGCCGCTAGCGCAGGAACGGCGGGACGTCGATGTCCTCGTCTGAGATCTCGAGCGTCGAGCGCTGGCGATCTGAGATGCTGGGACCCCGGTCCGGTCTGGCTGTGCGGCCGCTCTCGCGACGCGGAGTGCGGCCGGGACGGTGGTCGAACCCGGTGCCGATGACCGTCACGCGCACCTCGTCGGCCATCGTCTCGTCGATCACCGCGCCGAAGATGATGTTCGCGTTCGGGTCTGCCTCGTTCTGAATGATCTCGGCGGCGTCGTTGACCTCGAACAGGCCCAGGTCGCGCCCACCGGTGATGTTCAGCAGGATCCCCGTGGCGCCGTCGACGGACTCTTCCAGCAGCGGCGAGGAGATCGCCGCGCGGGCGGCGTCTGCACAGCGCGTCTCGCCGCTGGCGGTGCCGATCCCCATCAGCGCCGAGCCGGCGTCCTCCATGATCGTGCGCACGTCCGCGAAGTCGAGGTTGATCAGGCCGGGGATCGTGATCAGGTCGGTGATCCCCTGGACACCCTGGCGCAGCACGTTGTCGGCCTCGCGGAACGCGTCGAGCATCGACGTGCGGCGCTCGACAACCGCCAGCAGCTTCTCGTTCGGGATCACGATCAACGTGTCCACAACCTCGCGCAGGCGCTCGATCCCCTCGGTCGCCTGGCGACCGCGCTGGGAACCCTCGAAATCGAATGGGCGCGTGACCACACCGACGGTCAGCGCGCCGATCTCGTTCTTGGCGATCTCCGCGATCACCGGGGCGGCGCCCGTACCTGTGCCGCCACCCTCACCGGCGGTCACGAACACCATGTCAGCACCCTTCAGCGCCTCCTTGATGTCGTCGCGCGACTCCGATGCCGAGGCCAGCCCGACGTCCGGGTTGGCGCCCGCGCCGAGGCCCTTAGTCGACTCGTGACCGATGTTCAGCTTGATGTCGGCGTCGCACATCGCGAGCGCCTGGGCGTCGGTGTTGGCGGCGATGAACTCCACGCCGCGCAGACCCGCGTCGACCATGCGGCTGACCGCGTTGGTGCCGCCGCCGCCCACGCCGACGACCTTGATCACTGCCAGATAGCTTCCGCTGCTCTCCATGATGGTTCTGTCCGAAGCCTTCAGTAGGAATGTAGGGTTCGCAGCATACCTGGTCGCCGAACCGCCGGGTTGTGCACGTTATGCAGGGATCTTCGCCCTGTCAACGACGACGTCGAGTCTCGCAACATTCGTTGCAGATCGCCTGACTCTCGACCACTGCCTGAGGATCACCCGACGCATGCCGTCAACCTAGACTTGAGGTTGAGCCATGATCAACCCCCGGCCGTCCCCCCTTCCCGCGCCCCTTCGGCTTCGCTGCCGGAACCCGTTTCTGCGGCGGGTGCTGCGGGCGATTCCGAGGATGAAGTCGCCGTTTCGGAGGCGCCACTGCCGGCTGACGTAGTGCTCGCGGCTTCTTCGGACGGCTGTGAAGCTTCGCCGCTGCCGGCGCTCAGACCTGCCGCAAGCGAGGCGACCGGCGATTCCGAGCCACCTGCCTGTTCGCTTGCGCCCGATGTTTCCGAGGCGGCCGGCGGAGAGACCCCTGCGGGGAAGCCGGCGGCTGGGCGGGCGGGCACGCGAACGTCGACGTAGGAGGCACCCGCGGAGCTCGAGTCCGCGAGCACGCGCTCCAGCGACAGCCACTTGGCGTGCGGGCGCAGCGCGTTACCGAAGTACACCAACAGGCCGCCTCGCATCGCCAGGGTCAAGCCCTTCGGCCCCGTGTAACCGCGTTCGACGAGCTTCACGAGCGGGTCTGGAGCGGCGCCGAGGACGCTCAGCACCGCGAGCAGGTTGGCGCCGCGCACGCGCCTGCCGACGGCCGGCTCGAGCGACGCGCTGACCGTCGCCAGCGACTCCGACAGCAACCCCGGACCCAGCACCACACCGTCCGCGGCGAGCGCCGTACGCGAGCCTCCGACGTCCAGGACCGCGACCGGGAGTTGCTCCACGACCTCGATCCGCAGCCCGTGGGGGAAGCTCGGGTATGCCTGTACTTCGCGCACCAGGTGAAACGATGAGACCGCCGCCATCAGCGCCGCGGGATGCACGTCCAGGGTGCTCATGCCCTTGGCCGCGTTCGACAGGGCCGCGTCCAGCGCGCGCGCGCTCGGACCGTGGACGCCGCTGATCTTCACGTGCTCGACCGACACGAGCGGCGAGTGCCGCAGCAACAGCCACCCGCCGCCGAGCATCGGCAGCACGATCAACACCGCCAACAGCGCGATGCGCAGCCGCCGTCTCGTCCACACGAACGCGAACCCCACCCGGATTCGCCGCGCGGCCGCGCGCAGCGGGCGCAGGATGCCGGACGCCTCGCGCGAGCGTCCCGCCGCCCCGCGCGCGGGTCCCGGTGGGACGCGACGAGATGCGGGCGCGGCGAGAGAACGGGGCATTGACCAGAGATCTTCGACCTCGTGACCGGAACCCCTACCCGGTAGCCCTACCCGTTCCCGCGCGTGCACGCTCCCGATCCTCCCCACCGTCCGCGCCCGGCGAGAACATCCAGTCGATGACTCTGCCCTTCGCCGTCGACTGGCCGACGATCGCCTCGCTGGCGACCGCCGCCGGCACGCTCGTGCTTGCCGTGGCGACGTTCTCCTCGGTGCGCTTCGGACAGCGCTCGACACGCATCGCCGAGCGCTCGACCGCGATCGCCGAGCGGGCGCTGTTGGTCGGTCTGCGGCCCGTGCTCGCTCCCTCGCGTGTGACCGATCCGCCCGAGACGGTCCGCTTTGGCGAGGGGCGGCTCGTGAACGTCGAAGGCGGCATGGCCGCAGTCGAGCGTGCGGGCGACGGCGAGGACGAGAACTACTACTTCGTGATCCCCCTGCGCAACGTCGGCAACGGCCTCGCGGTCCTTCAAGCCTGGCACCTGACGGCGCGGCGCCCTGAGCTACACGCTTCTCACCTCGAGCCGGCGGAGCATCGCACGCAGTCACGTGATCTGTACGTGCCGGCCGGCGACATTGGTTTCTGGCAAGGGGCGATACGCGAGCCCGACGATCCCTTCCGCGACGGTCTGCACGAGGCGTTCCTCGCCGGCGAGACCCTGACCGTCGATCTGCTCTACGGCGACCACGAGGGCGGCCAGATGGCGATCAGCCGCTTCATCCTCACGCGCGAGGAGAACGATCACTGGCGCCCTGGGGTCGTCCGCCACTGGCCGCTCGAAGGCGTCGATCCACGCCAGCGCTAACGGCCCGCGCTCAGGGCGCCTGCCACGGAAGGCGCACTGCGCCGAGCGTCTGCACCTCCGGCTCGAGCTCCACGCCGAAGCGCTCGAGCACGCGGCGGCGACCCTCGTCCATCACGGCGATCACGTCGGCGGTCGTAGCGCTGCCCGTGTTCTCGATGAAGTTGGCGTGCTTGGGCGCGAAGCGGGCGCCTCCGACCGTCAGACCGTTGCATCCGGCGTCGGCCAGCAGCAGTCCGGCGCTGCGTCCCTCAGCGCGCGGGTCCACTGGGTTCTTGAACGTCGAGCCGAACGTCTTGATGCCCTGCGGCTGGGCCTCGTGGCGGCGGCGGCGCATCTGCTCGAGCGTCACTTTGACCGACTCGGCGTCCGCATCAGCGAGCTTCAGTCGAGCGCGTGCGACTATCTCTCCATCGGTGAGCGCCGAGCAGCGGTAGCCGAGGCCGAGCTCGCTCGGCGCACGGCGTTGCAAGCCCACGGCCGTCGCGATCTCGACCCACTCGAGCACGCGCTCGAGCTCGCCGCCGTAGGCGTTCGCGTTCATGCGCACCGCGCCGCCGACCGTGCCGGGGATGTTGACGCCGAACTCGATCCCCGATAGACCCGCCCGCGCCGCCCGCGCGGCCACCGCCGGCAGGCGCGCGCCCCCGCCACACAACGCGGATGAGCCCTCGATCGCGATCGCGGCGAGCTCTCGGTCGAGCTTGATCACGAGGCCGGGCACACCGTCGTCGGCGACCAGCAGGTTGGAGCCCGAGCCGACCACGCCAACCTCCAGGCCACCGTCGCCGGCCCACTTGAGCAACTCGATCAGCTCGTGCTCGCCGCCCGCGCGCGCGAAGAACTCGGCGGCACCGCCCGTGCGCACGGTCGTCAGCTTCCCGAGCGGGAAGTCCTGTCGTACGGCCGGCGGCCGGCTCACGTACCCACCAGCGCGTGTCCCAGCTGCTCGACGTCGCCGGCGCCCATCACCACACACACGTCTCCCTCTCTGAGCATGGCCCGTAGCACCCGCTCGGCGTCGGCGAATGCGGGCAGCCAGTACACCGGCCTTCCGCCCGATGCGTCGGCGGCCGCCTCGGCGATCAGCAGCCCACTCACCCCTGGATGGTCCTGCGCGCGCTCGCGCGCCGGGTACACGTCGAGCACGACCGTCTCGTCGGCCAGCGCCAACGCGCGACCGAACTCCCTGGCGAGCAGCGCGGTGCGCGAGAACAGATGCGGCTGAAACACGGCCACGAGGCGCTCGTGCGGGAACGTTCGCGCCGCCTGCAGCGTGGCGGTGACCTCCGTCGGGTGGTGGGCGTAGTCGTCGTACACGAGCGCACCACGCGCGCTCGTGCCAAGCGCCTGGAAGCGCCGACCGGCGCCGTGGAAGCCCGCCAGCCCGGCGATCGCCCGCTCAGGGTCGGCGCCGGCGATCCGCGCTGCCTCCAGCGCGCCGGTCGCGTTGAGCGCGTTGTGCGCGCCGGGGACCGCCAGGCAGACCTCGTGCCCGCGCCACTCGAAACGCGAGCCGCCGGCGCTCAGCGTGACGGCGGACGCGTCGTACGGCGTCAGCGGCCCGTCGCGCAGCTCGAGCAGCTCGGGGCGATCCCACACGACGGCCGACGACGGCCCCGTCAGGAACTCTTTGAACGCGTCGCGCAGCTGTGCCAGCGAGGCGAACGTCGCGTGGTGCTCCAGCTCGACGTTCGTCAGCAGCGCGATCTCGACGCTCAGGCTGAGCATCGAACGGTCCGACTCGTCCGCCTCGACCACCAGCCATTCGCCCTCGCCCCACTCCGCGTTCGCCAGGCCGTCGCCGATCGGCGCCCCGATCAGCCATCCGGGCCGCATCCCGGCTGCCCGCAGGGCATGAGTGATCATCGATGCCGTTGTGGTCTTGCCGTGCGTGCCGGCGACCGCGATCGTGCGCCGCAGCGCGGTCAGCTCGCCCAGCAGCTCCGCGCGCGAGCGCTCCGCGATGCCGCGCTCTGCAGCCGCGCGTCGCTCGACGTTCTCGGCGCCGACAGCCGAGGAGTACACGAGCTCGACGCCTTCCCCCGCCGGGAGGTTCTCCGCACGGTGGCCGATCGCAGCTACGAGCACGCCATCCGCGGCCAGCCGCTGCAGATAAGGGCCGCTGCGGGCGTCCGAGCCGCTGACCTCAGCGCCCAGGGCATGCGTCGCGCGCGCGTAGCCGCTCATGCCGGCGCCGCCCACACCGACGAGATGCACCCGCCGCCCGCTCCATGGGCGCTCCGGCGCACTCATCGCCGAGCGGCCTGCAGCAGCTCAGCGGCGACGTCATTGGCCGCGTCCGGTCGGGCCAGCGCCGCCGCCGCCGCGGCCATCGCCGCCAGCCGTCGGCTGTCGCCGAGCAGTGCGGCCACCTCGCCGCCGAGCCGCGCGGCGCTCAGCTCGGCGTCCGGGATGACGACGGCGGCATCGGCATTCGCCATCCAGCGAGCGTTCGTGCTCTGGTGGTCGGCGGAGGCGTGCGGATATGGGATCAGGATCGCCGGCAGCCCGTGCGCGGCGAGCTCGAACACCGATCCCCCGGAGCGCGCCACCGCCAGGTCGGCGGCCTCGAGCGCTGCGGCGAAGTCGGCAAGGTCGAGATACTCGCGTAGGTCATACCCTGGCGCCAGCCGCAACGCGGCGAGCTCGGCGTAGTCGCGCCGGCCGCACACGTGCAGCACGCGGAACGGCCCGCCGGCGAGCCCGTTGACGGCTGCCTGGTTGATCGAGCGGGCCCCCAGCGAGCCGCCGAACACGAGCACGCATGTCTCCTCCGGCTCGAGCTCGAAGCGCTCACGCGCCTGCTCACGCTCGTGCGCGACCGACGGTATCGGCCTGCCGGTCACGCGGTAGCGCGGCCCATCGCGCCCGGCGAGCGCGAACGCCAGGCACACGCGCCGCGAAAACGGGGCCAGCAGGCGGTTGGTCAGGCCGAGATGACTGTCCGCCTCGCTCAGCACGAGCGGAATCCGCAGGCTCAGCGCGGCCAGTCCGACCGGCCCCGCCACGTAGCCTCCGCCGCCCATCACCGCGTCCGGCTCCAGCCGCGCCAGCAGTCGGCGTGCGCGCGGCACCGCCGCGGCGGCCAGCGCCAGCGCGCGCGCAGCGCGCACGGGGCTCGTGCGGCTCAGGCCCTCGACGGCGATCGTGTGCAGCTCGAAGCCGGCCGCCGGCACGAGCTGCGCCTCGGCGCGACCGGTGCCGATGAACGTCACTTCGGCTTCCTCAGCCCGCAGCGCGTCCGCGACCGCCAGCGCCGGTACCACGTGCCCGGCGGTCCCGCCGGCGGCTATCACGATCCTCTTCGGCGCTCCGTTCACCGCCCCATCGTGCCGGTTCGGGTGGACGGGCGTCGGCGCGCCCGGAGCCCGTGCGACGCTTGCTGCGGCGCGCCGGAGCGACCGCGCGGACGTGCCCGGTGGCACCCGAGGCGACGTTCAGCAGCAGACCCATCGCGGCCAGCATCACGATCAAGCTGCTCGAGCCATAGGACACGAACGGCAGCGGCACGCCTGTCAGCGGCGCCAGCCCGAGCACAGCGAATGTGTTCAACGCCGCCTGCGAGACGATCAGCGAGGTCACGCCGACGGCGATCAGCGCGCTGTACAGGCTGCGTGCAGCCTTCGCCGCGCGCAGGCCCGCATACGCGATCAGCCCGTACAGGAACAGCAGCGCGAACACCCCGACCACGCCGAGCTCCTCGGCGATCACCGCGAGGATGAAGTCCGTCGGCGCCTCCGGCAGGTAGAAGATCTTCTGCACCGACTCGCCCGGGCCGACTCCGAACAGGCCGCCCGAGCCGATCGCGATCTGACCCTGTACCGCCTGAAAGCCGCTGGAGGACGCGTGCGCCCAGGGGTCCAGGAACGACGTCAGCCGCGCGCGCGCGTACGGTTTCACGAGCGCGTACAGGAACACCAGGCCGAGCACCGTGCCGCCGATCAGCGCAAGCTTCTGCAACGGCATCCCCGCCGCGATCAGCATCACGCCGATCGTGAACGTGATCACCAGCGCGGTGCCCAGGTCGGGCTCGCTGAACACCAGCACGGCCGCCGAGCCGACAACCAACAGCAGCGGCCGTGTCAGCTCGCGCAGGTCGTTAACGCTGCGCGGGCGCTTCGCCAGCAGGGTCGCCGAGTACAGCACCAACGCGATCTTCATCAACTCCGAGGGCTCGAACTGGAACGGGCCGGGCCCGATCCAGCGACGGGCGCCGTTGATGCTCACGCCTACGTGCGGGACGTGCACGGCGAGCACCAGCACGAACGACACCACCAGCAGCGGCGCCGTGATGCTGTGCACTTTCGCGACCCCGTCGCGCGCCAGAACTCGCATCACGACCAGGCCGACCGCGCCGTAGGCGACGAACTTGACCAGATAGCCGCTGCCATAACCGTGCCCCTGCAGCAGCGTCGTGGCCGAGGAAGCGCTGTAGACCATCACCGCTCCGAACGCCAGCAGGCACATCGTCGCGGTCACCAGGATGCGGTGCTCGAGCGACTGCCCAGCGCCCGCCGCAGCCGTGGCGCTCCGCCCCGAGCCGGCCGTCTCGCGCATCTTCCGGCCAGCCTTCGGGGTCGGCAGGCGAGGCATCCTTCCGGCTGATGGCATTCCCGCTCACTTCGACGCCTGCCGGCGAAAGCCTCCCGGATGGAACCGTAGTGCGGGCCGATGGGCTCGCCCCGACCCAAACCTCGACCGAAAGACCCAGCGGCAGCAAGCCAGAACAAACGCTGGACCAATGGTCAGAGCGGCGCGGTGCTTCTCATCGTGACCCGATAGGCGGCGGGATGCCGAGCTGTTTGCAGATCTTGCACGCGAGGGGCCAGCCGATCTCGCGGTGGCGCGGTAGAGCGGTAGAGCGTTCCGCGTCAAATCCCCAATAGCTGTGGCGGCCGCCCTCGCGCAGCGGGCGCGCGCCGTGCTCGCGCAGGTGACGCTCCAGGTCGCGGCGCTTCACGCCGCGATTGTCAGCTCAAGCAGCTCGCTATCGGAGACGGGCTCTGAGAGCGCGTGCTCGCCGAAGCGCAGCTCCAGGATGCCATGCAGCGCGTCGATCACGTTCTCGCGCGCCTCCTCGCGGGTATGGCCCTGGCTGAGCGCGCCGGGGACCTCCGGGATCGACGCGACGATCCACCCGTCATCGCCGTCCTCGTAGACGATCGTCAAGCTCAACGTCTCGCTCACACCCAACACAGTAGCCCCTGCGCGCGCCGGACGCCGCGATAAACTCGACGAGCTTAAACCAGGCCGTGGTCCTGAGTCTCTCGCTATACGCCGCGGCTCTGGCGGTAGATCGTGAACCCGATCGCGGAGAAGATCGAGGCGACGATCCAGAAGCGCAGGATGATCTTCGTCTCAGACCACGCCTTCAGCTCGAAGTGGTGATGGATCGGCGCCATCAGGAACACGCGTCTGCGCGTCATCTGGAAGGAGATCACCTGGATCACGACCGACAGCGCCTCGATCACGAAGATCCCGCCCAGTAGGATCAGCAGCACCTCGGTCTTGGTCATCACGGCCAGCCCCGCGATCGCGCCGCCGAGCCCGAGCGAGCCGGTGTCGCCCATGAAGATCGTCGCCGGGAACGCGTTGAACCACAGAAAGCCGATGCAGCCGCCGACGAGCGCCCCGGCGAGCATCGCCAGGTCGAAGTCGCCGGCGAGGAACGTGATGCCGATGTACGCCAGCAGCACGATCGCTGCGCAGCCCGCGGCGAGCCCGTCGAGGCCGTCGGTGAGGTTGACCGCGCTGGTCGTGCTCGCCACGACCAGGTAGATCAGCAGCGGATACAGCGGCCCGAGGTCGATGTGGTAGTCGACGAAGCGCAGCTCCAGCGTCGAAGGCAGGTGCGCCTCGTGCGCGGCGACGAACCACAGTGCCAGCGAGATCGCGATCGTCACGCCGAGCTTCGTCCGCGCGCGCAGCCCCAGCGAGCGCCGCCGCACGAGCTTGATGTAGTCATCCGCGAAGCCCAGCAGCGCACACGCGATTGCCACGCCGAACACGCCCACCGAGCGCCATTCGTAGTCCGTCAGGATCAGGAACGGGACCGACACCGCGAGGAAGATGATGATCCCGCCCATCGTCGGCGTCCCCGCCTTCTGGTGGTGGCCCTCGGGCCCGTCCTCGCGGATCTGCTGCCCGAACTCACGCTTGCGCAGGAACTCGATGAACTTGGGGCTGAGGAAGATGCAGATCAGCAGCGCGGCCGTGCCTCCGATGAGGATGCGGCCCATTCAGCGCCGTCCCGGAGCAGCATCTGACGTGAGCACGGGAGCCTCGCCGGCAGGCTGTGGCTCGGCCTGCGGGCGCTCCTCCGGCGGGCGCTGCTCGAGTGGGCGCTCCGCGCCGCCGCGCAGGCTCGCCACGACACGCTCTAGACCGACGCCGCGCGAGCCCTTCACGAGCACCGTGTCGCCGTCGCACAGCAGCCCGCCGACCAGCTCGGCGGCTGCGGCGGCGTCTGGCACCGAGCGGCTCTCGCCCGCGAACGCGGCGGACATCTCGGCGGCCAGCGGACCGACCGTCACGAGCAGCTCGACGCCGCGCGCGCTCGCCTGCTCGCCGACCTCGCGGTGTAGGCGCGGCGAGTCTGCGCCCAGCTCGAGCATGTCGCCAAGCACGGCCACGCGACGGGCTGGAGCCGTCTCGGCGAGATCGTCGATCGCTGCGCGCATGGACATCGGGTTGGCGTTGTAGCAGTCGTCGATCACGACCACTCCCCCGGGCAGCGTCTCGCGCTGTCCGCGCATCGCCGAGAAACGGACCTGCAGGTCGCCGTGCGGGGTGTATCCGAGCGCCCGCGCGACCGCCACCGCGGCAAGCAGATTGCGCAGGTTGTGCGCCTGGGCAAACGACGGTCGCAGCTCGATCAGCTGTCCGTCGGCGAGAATCGTGACGCTCCCGTCTTCGCGCCGCTCGCACAGCCGCACGTCGGCTTCCTCGCCGAAGCTGATCGTGTTCACGTCCTCGCGCAGATGCGCCGCCAGCAGCGGCTCGCCGGCCGGGACGACGACGATCGCACCCGGGGACAGGCCCGCGATCAGCTCCGCCTTGGCGGCCGCGATCGCCTCCAGCGAGCCCAACAGCTCGAGGTGTGCGGGACCGACGTTCACGATCACGCCCACGTCCGGCTCGGCGATCGCGGTCAGCTCCGCTATCTGCCCCGGCCCGCGCATCGCCATCTCGAGCACGAGCGCCTCGACGTCGCCCGCAGCGGCGAGCACGGCCAGCGGCAGGCCAATCTCGGTGTTGAAGTTCTCGGGGCTCGCCGCCACACGCAGATCCGCGCCCAGCAGCGCCTCGAGGATGTCCTTCGTCGAGGTCTTGCCGCTCGAGCCCGTCACCGCCACGACCTTCGCCCCGCGCACGCCCAACTCGCGCCGCCACGCGCGCGCCAGCGCCTGCAGCGCCGCCAGCGGGTCCTCGTGCGCCAGCACCACGCCGCCGTCGCCGCGCTCGACACCATCGGCGGCCTCAGCCTCGGCCGCTGCGTGCGCGTGCTCGGGAGTGACCAGCACTCCCCACGCACCTGCCGCCAGCGCCTGTGCGGCGAAGCGCCCTCCATCGTCGTGCTCTCCGCGCAGGCCGACGAACAGCTCTCCCGCTGACGCCGTGCGGGAGTCGATCCCCGCGCGCTGTGGGCCGGGAGCCCGGGTGCGAGCGTCGGCACGCGCGTCAGCGGACGGCTCGCGCACGAGCCTCGCTCCGGCCGCCGCGGCGATCCGCCTGGCGTCCCAGTCCCTCATCGCGTGGCGGCCCGCCCGGCGCGCTCAGGGCGCTCGGCAGTGGGCCGCCCGCGAGCTGTCGTCGCGGCGCCCTCGCCGATGGCGACGAGCGCTTCCCTGGCGACGGCCACGTCGTCGAACGGCAGCTTGCGCCCGTCCGCGAACTCCTGGCCCTGCTCGTGCCCCTTGCCGGCGATCACCACCACATCACCCGTGCGCGCGCTGCCGATCGCCTGCTCGATCGCGGCTCGACGATCGACCAGCGAATGCACGCTCGCCGTCCGCGAATCCCGCTGCATACCGGCACCGGTACATCCGGGAACCTGGCCACCGGCTGCCACGACGCCGTCCATGATCTCCTCGATTATCCGCTCGGGGTCCTCCGAACGCGGGTTGTCGGAGGTAACGATCACGAGATCCGCCAGGCGCGCGGCGATCTCGCCCATCAGCGGCCGCTTACCGCGGTCGCGATCGCCCCCAGCGCCGAACACGCACAGCACGCGCCCCTCCCCCGCCTGCGCATCGAGCAGCTCGCGGGCGGCGCTGAGGACGTTCTCCAGCGAGTCGGGTGTGTGGGCGTAGTCGACCAGCACGGCGAACTGCTGACGCTCGTCGACCGGCTCAAAGCGGCCCGGAACACGCACGCCACGTTCCAGCGCAGCGATCAGCACGTCGAGCTCGAACCCGAGCGCGTGTACCACGGCGAGCGCTCCGAGCGCGTTGGCGACGTTGAAGTGGCCTGGCATCGGCAGCGACAGTTGACGCTCCCCCTCGGGAGTCTCGAGCACGAAGCTACAGCCGTCGAGCCCACAGCTCAGATCGCTCGCCCGGTAGGCCGCAGGCGCGTCCAGCGCGAACGTCAGCACGCCGTCGATCTCGCCCGCCAGGCGGCGTCCGTAGGAGTCATCGACGTTGACCACGCTCAGCGCCGGCACGATCGCCGCGCGGCCGGACCCGGCCACGGAGCCAGACCCGGCCCCGGCCGCGGACCCGGCCCGCCCGTCCTCGCCGGACAGGAACAGCCGCCGCTTGGCCTGGAAGTAGTCCTCCATCGTCGGGTGGAAGTCGAGGTGGTCCTGCGTCAGGTTCGTGAACACGGCCGCCGCGTACGGGATCGCGGCCGCGCGGCCCAGCTCGAGCGCGTGCGAGGACACCTCGATCGCGCAGGCTGTGTCGCCCGCGTCGAGCATCGCGCGCAGGTCGCCCTGCAGCTCGATCGCCTCCGGCGTGGTCCGCTCGACCGGCCGCTCACGTCCGCCGATCACCGACTTGACCGTCCCGAGCAGGCCGCACTGCTCGCCGGCCGCCTCCAGCAGCGCCCGCACGAGATACGCGGTCGTGGTCTTGCCGTTCGTGCCAGTCACCGCAACGACCTTCAGCTCGCGCGCCGGATGCCCGTAAAAGTGCGCCGCGATCGGCGCCATCGCCTCGCGCGCCGAGCGCACCAGGAACTCCGGGACGCCGAGACCCAGGGGACGCTCGAGCACCAGCGCTGCAGCGCCCGCGCGCACCGCCTCCGCGGCGAACTCGTGCCCGTCGCTGCGAAAGCCGCTCACGCAGAAGAACAGGTCGCCCGGCTCGACCGCGCGGCTGTCATACGCCAGCCCGCCGATCTCCACGTCCGCGCTCGCGCCCTCGACGGCGCCCTCGACGGCTCCGTCCACGGCCGCGGTCAGCTCGCGCAGCCTCATCGGTCGTTCCCCCGTGACGGCATGCCAATCAGTCTAGTTTCCGCTCCAGCCGGAGCCGCGGTGGAGCCGCGCCGGGCTTCAGCCGGAGCCTGGGTCGAGTCGCGCCCGGGCTTCAGCCGGAGCCGCGGTCGAGTCGCGCTGGTGCGTCAGCCGGGCGAGATGCCCAGATATGGCAGCGCGAAGCTCATGATCTGCCCGAACGCCGGCGCCGCGACCGTGCCGCCGAAGATCGAGCCGTAGCGCGGTTCATCGACGACCACCGCGCACAGCAGCTTCGGGTCGGCTGCCGGAGCGAAGCCGATGAACGATGCGATGTAGGCCGATTTCGAGTATTCGCCGGTCGCCGGATCGACCTTGCTGGCGGTGCCGGTCTTGCCGGCCAGCTGATACCCGGGGATCGAGACCTCGCTGGCGGTTCCTTCCGGGCCGAGCACCCCTTCGAGCATGTGGCGCAGCTCCGACGCCGTGGTCGTGGAGATGATCCGATGACCGCGCGGCTCGGGCTGTGAATGACCGCCGATCGCGCGGATGATGTGCGGCGGGCGCAGGATCCCACCATCGGCGATCGCGGCGTACGCGCTCGCCATCTGCATCGGCGTCACCAGCTCGCCCTGACCGATCGGCAGGTTCGCCATCGAGGAACCCGAGTACTTGTTCAGCGCCAGCGCGACGCCGGTTTCCTCGCCCGGAAGCTCCACGCCCGTACGCGCCCCGAAGCCGAAGCGATGCACCCAGTAGTTGAACGTGTCGGCACCCTCCAGGGCGCCGATTTTGATAGCACCGACGTTGCTCGAGCGGGCGAGTATCTGCGAGGTGGTGAGGGTTTCTTCGGCATGTTCGGTGTCATCGTGAATCGTCCGGTCTGCCACCTGGATCTGATCGGGGACGTTGATTCCCGTATTCGGCGTGACCAGCCCACGCTGCAGCGCGCCGGCGATCGTCACAGACTTGAACGTCGACCCGGGTTCGTAGTCGAAGCCGACCGCCCGGTCCTCGCTGTCGCTCGCCGGCGAGGCGCCCGGATCGTTGGCATTCACCTGCGGCCAGTTGGCCTGCGCGAGGATCGCTCCGCTGCGCGGGTCCATCACGATCGCGGTCGCGTCCTGCGGGTCGAACGTCTGCGCGACCGCCCCCAGCACGTCTTCGGTGCGCTGCTGGATGTTCGCGTCGAGCGTCAGCGACAACGGCGCGCCCGGCACCTCTTGGCGGGGTTCGGTGATCGACACCGGCTGACCGATCGCGTCGCTGACCACGTGGCGCTCACCCGAGCGCCCGGCCAGCAGCCTGTTGCGCGAGTACTCGATCCCCGACAGGCCGCCGCCTTCGGTTCCCACCTGGCCGAGCACCTGCGCTGCCAGCGTGCCGCGCGGATACACCCGCCGCATCACCGGCGCGCCGGTAACACCTTCGATCTTCAGCGCGAGCACCTGCTGCGCAGCGCGCGCGGGAAGCGCCCGCTGCAGGTACACGAAGCCGGTGCGCTCGGACAGCTTGCGCAGCACGACCGCCTGCGTCTGCCCGAGCAGCGGCGCCAGGCGCCGCGCGGCGTCCAGCGGGTCGCTCAGCAGGTACGGATCGGCGGAGATGTCCTGCGCTGGTTCCGACACCGCCAGCTCGATCCCGTTGCGGTCGGTGATCGTGCCGCGCGGGGCCGTCACCGTCTCGTCGCTCGCCTGTTGATTGCTGGCGGCCTTGCGCAGCGAGCCGCCGCGCAGAACGCCGAGATACGCGGTGCGCCCAGCCGCGAGCACGAGCACAACGAAGAAGAAGCCGAAGATCGCCCCGATGCGGTGCTGGACGACCGGCACCGCTACCCTGCGCCGCCCGTCTGGGAAGCGCCTTCCGCGGGCGTGGTTGCGGGCGCGGCTTCCGCGGCCCCGCCGACGGTGCTTGTTTCCCCGCTCGCCGGCGCCGCAGCCGACGGGGTATCCGTGGTCGTCGGCGCGGACGACGTTGAGCTCGATTCAGAGGTCGACGGGGTTTCAGAGTTGGTTTCGCCCGACGGCGGCGAGCCCGCGGCGGCTTCGCCGCTGCTCGAAGGCGTGGCGGCGCCCGTTTCGCTGCCGGCTTCAGCGCCGGTCGCGCCGGAGGCGGGTTGTTCGGAGCCGATCGTCGGGGCTTGCGCGCGCGCCTTCAGCGCGGAGGCCGCGTGCGTCGCGTCGGCTCTCGGGTTCGTGCTCAGGAAGCGCAGCGAGCTCACCGGCACGAGCTCCATCCCGAGCGCCGCGGCTTGCGTCTCGACGCGGTTCCCGGCCGCCAGTTCGGAGCTTTCGATGCTCAGCGCCGCGTTCTGTCGCTGCAGCAGCGACTCGCGCTCGAGCGAGCGCCCGATACCGGCGTTCAGCTTCAGCAGCATCAGCTGCAGCGCGACGATCCCGATCAGCGCGAACGCGATCAGCGCGATCCAGCTGCGCCCTCGGATCAGGCGGTCGAGACGCTCGCGCGGGAGACCCCCGGCGAGCGCGATGACGTCGGCCGCGAGGCCGCGCTCGAGCTGCGCGCCCTGCTCGCCGGCGCGCGCGGGACGACGGGTCGGACCGGAGATCCGCCTCGGCCCGCGCGGGACGACACGCGGTCTGCCCGGCGCGACCGTGCGCCCACGATGGACCGCCGGAGCGGCGGCGCCGGCGGGCGGGCTCATCCGGTGACCTCGGTGTTGTCGGTGTCGGTGAGCTCGGTTTCGTCGGTGGCGTCGGTTGCGTCCGTGAGCTTCCGTGCGGCGCGCAGCCGCGCCGAGGCCGCACGCGGGTTGCGGGCGACCTCCTCGGCCGACGGGACGACCGAGCGGCGCGTGATCAGCGCCGCCTGTGGCTCGCGACCGCAGGCGCAGATCGGCAGGTCTGGCGGGCAGATGCAGCCGCGGGCACGCTCGACGAGAAAGTGCTTGACGCGGCGGTCCTCGAGCGACTGGAAGGAGATACCCGCGAGTACGCCCCCCTCCCGCAGCAGCGCCCAGGCGAGCGGCAGCGCGCGGTCGAGCTGGCCGAGCTCGTCGTTGACAGCGATCCGCAGCGCCTGGAAGGAGCGCTTGGCGGGGTGCCCGCCGGCGAACCGCGCCGGGGCGGGGATCGCGAGGTTGATCGTGTCGACGAGCTCGAGCGTGGTCTCGATCGGAGCCTGCTCGCGGCGGCGCACGATCGCACGGGCGATCGCACCGGCATGGCGCTCCTCGCCGAAGTCACGCAGCGTATGGGCGATGCGACGCTCGTCCCACTCGGCCACGATCTGGCGCGCGCTGAGCTCCTGCGTCGGGTCCATGCGCATGTCCAGCGGCGCCTCGTAGGAGTAGGAGAACCCGCGCTCGCGCGTATCCACCTGCATCGAGGACATGCCGAGGTCGAAGTACACCATGTCCGCGCGAGTGCCCTCACGCGCGAGCAGCTCGAGCGCCTCGGCGTAGCCGGAGCGGATAAAGCGCACCGAGCAGGCCGTCTCGGCGGCCAGCGCCGCGAAGCGCTCTTCCGCGAGCGGATCGCGGTCGATCGCCACCAACGTCCCGGAGGAGCCGAGCCGCTCGGCCAGCAGCCGCGCGTGCCCGCCGTCGCCGAACGTGCAGTCGACCGCCAACTGTCCCGGGCGCGGATCGAGCCGCTCGATCAGCTCGTCGGCGAGCACCGGCGTGTGCGAAGCCTGTCCAGGCACCGCACCACAGTCTGCACCGGCCGCCCCGGCTGACCCGCCTGACCCGGCTGCCGGCCCACGGCGACCCCGCTGGGTGCGTCCCGAGTCACCGGCCCCGCGACGGCGCCTGGCCGACTCCGGCGCCCGGCCCTCGCGCTCGTCACGCAGCGTCATCTCAAGCAGCGTCGTCGACACGTGCGGTCACCTCCGCGACGCCGCTGAGCAGCGTCGCTCGATGTTCATCCCAGGCGCCCTTGGCCCACAGCTCGAGGCGATCGCCGACGCCGACGACCACGACCTCCTTCGCCAGGGCGGCGTGCTCGCCGAGGAACCCGGGGACCATGATGCGCCCAGCCGCGTCGAGCTCGGCATCGTGCGAGCTGCCGTAGAAGAAGCGCTCGAGCTCGGACAGCCGCGGCGACAGCGGCGGCAGCTCCGCGAGCGCGCGCCGCGTGTAGCGCTCGTACTCCTCCGGGCGCCAGACGCCCACGCACGGCTTCAGGTCCACTGGCATCGCCAGCACCACGCCCTCCGCGAGCGCCGCACGGTAGCGCGCCGGAACCGTGAGCCTGTTCTTGGCGTCGAGCGTATGGTCGAAGGTGCCGCGAAAGGGGACCACTGGAGGAGCTCCCGAAGTTGATTACCGAGCCGAGGTGGAGGAGTGGGAGGAGCCCCTCCACCCCGGCTCGCTGCGGCGAACATATCCCACTTCCTCCCACAATGCAACCCTATTTGCACATCTTCTCCCACTCTGCCGCTCACACACCTTTCGAGCGTGCAAATCCCCTGCTAACAGGGGCTTCTGTGGCCCCGACGCGAGATGGCCGCTTGCGATGGACGGTGCAACAGGGCGTGCAGAAGTTCGAGCTGACAGCCGTCGTGCAGGTTCACATCGGCGCTCGTGCAGGTTCACATCGGCGCCGCACTCCGCGTGCGGTTGTACGATCGCTCCGGCCATCGCCTCCGGCCGCTCGCTCCGCGCACGAAAGGAACCAGCTTTGTCCTCATCCTCGACCCGACCCCGCAGCCGCCTCGCCGCCAACGCCTGTCTGGCGAGCATTTGCGTGCTGGCGCTGACATGCCTCGGCGGGGCGCTGGCCGGATGCGGCTCGAACAAGAGCAGCGGCACGAACGCCGACCCCGCAGGAGCAGTCCCCGCCGCGGCGGCCGTGTACGCGGGCGCGACGGTGCTCCCAAGCGGAGCGCAGAAGACCGCCGCCCAGGAAGCCGGCCGCGCGCTCACCCGCCAGAGCGACCCGTACGTGCGCCTGCTCGCGCTGCTGCAGACACCCGGCTCACCGCATCTCGACTTCCAGCACGACGTCGCTCCCTGGCTTGGCGAGCATGCCGGGGTCTTCCTGTCATCGCTGAGCTCCTCCAGCGGCCTGCTGACCCCGCTCGCCCAGGATCTGCTCCACGGCTCGACAACGGCCCCGTATCCGTTCGCCACCGGCGACGCGCAGGGCGCGATCGTGCTCGACACCAACGATGCGGGCAAAGCCCAGTCATTCCTCAACAGCCAGGCCGCACACGCGGGCGCGCACGCCGCGAGCTACAGGGGGGTCACCTATCAGGCGACCGCCGGCGGGCTGGCGTTCGGGCTCGTCCAGCGCTTCGCCGTCATCGGCAGCGAGGCCGGGCTGCACAGCGTGATCGACACGACGCTCGGCGCGGCCTCGCTGGCACACGAAGGCGGTTACGCGAAGCTGCTCGCGGCGGCTCCGCAGGAAGCGATCGCGCACGTGTACTTCAACCCGGCGGACGTCGGCTCATCCCACGCAACCGGGAAGGCAGCCGAATCTCAGGCGGGCCTGTCCGGTGCCCTACGCCTGTTGGCAGGCACTTCCCAGTCGAACATCTCACTGGTGCCCGCGGCCACCTCGCTGTCGATCGACGCCGACTCCCTCAGGTCGGGGACGAGCCACGCCGAAGGCCTGTTGTCGTCTGACCCGGAAGCGGCGCGCGCGCTGAACGAACTGCCCGGCGAATCCTGGCTGGCGCTCGGCGTGGGCCACGTCGGCGCGAGCCTCGCCGAGGACGTCCAGGGGCTGCAGAGCGTCACCTCGCTCGGCAGCGCGCTGGGAGGCTCGAGCGGCGAAGGCGCCTCCGTCTCGAGCGGCTTCGCGCTGAAGCCGCTGCTCGAAACCCTGACCACGCCGCTGAAGCTGATGGGCGCGAACACCGCCGAGGCAAAACGGGACTTCGCGAGCTGGATGGGATCGGCCGGCATCTTCGCGGCCGGAGGCAGCCTGCTGGAACTGAAGGCAGCGGTGAGCATCGAATCGAAGGACGCGGCTCAGTCCCGTGCGGCCGTCGGCAAGCTCGCCGCCCAGCTGCGCAAGGCCGGCTGGTCGACCGCGCCAACGTCGATCCCCGGGACCGACGCAGCGGTCGGCGCCCGCGCGAGCGGGCTGCCGGTCGTGCTGGAGATCGCCAACGGCACCGACTCGAACGGCCACCCGAGGTTCGTGCTGGGCCTGGCGGAAGCGTCGGTCGAGGCCGCGCTGAAACCGCCGAACAAGCTGTCCGAAGCCCCCACCCGTCAGGCGGCGGCGACCGCGCTCGGCGAAGGCATCCAGCCCAGCCTGATGCTCGACTTCCCGACGCTGCTGAGCCTGTTCGAAGGTCTCGGGCTCACGGAATCCCCGGAACTCTCTCCGCTCCTTCCGTATCTGCGCTCCGCGACTACGCTCGCCGGGGGCGGACACGCCTTGGGCGGCGAAGTCGAACGCTACCGACTGGTGCTCGGCCTGCAGCCACCGCCCGCCGGCTGAGCCGGCTCACGCGATCGAGGCCCGCCACCGGCGAGGCGCGAGGCCAGCCGCCAGTTAGGGCTGCGGCCCTTCGAGGTCGATCACGCGGTAGAACACCGGCCGGCCGCCGAGGACGCGGTCGACGCCGTAGCGCGCGGGGATGACTTCGCCGTTCGGGTCGATCGAGTAGCTGCCGATCACGGAGTTGCGTTTCGAGGTCGCGAACAGGCGGTCGATCACGGCCTGCCGATCGGCGCCGTGCGAGCCGGCGCTGCGGATCGCATCGAGCACGACAGTCATCGCCTCATAGCCGTACAGCGCCGAGGGGGTGCCTTCGCTGCCGAACGTCCTGCGGTAATCCGCCAGCACTGCCTGTGCCGGTGGCGGATACAGCGCCGGCGGGAGCACCGGTGTAGTCAGATAGGTCTTCGCGGCCGCGTTGCCGATCCGCGAGGTGAACGACGGGGAGGCCATCGCGCTGGACCCGAGCAGAAGCGCACGCGGCATGGCGAGATTTAGCTCCCGCCACAGGGCTGCCGTGCCGCCGCCTTCTCCGCCTGCCATGAACACCGCCTGCGGCTTGCTCTTGGCGATCTTTTCGATCTCGCCGGTGAACGTAGTTCCGGCGACCGTGCTGAGGCTGTCGTGAGCGAGCACCGTGATCCCCGCGTGTTCGGCATCGCTCACGACGATCTGCGCAAGCGGCACGTCGAACGGGTCCTGGTCGTCGAGCACATACAAGCGGCGCACGCCGAGCGACTTCATCAGCTGCACCTGGGCCGCCGCCTGGGCAGTGTCACCCGGCTGCAGGCGCGCGAACGTGCGCTTGCCGCTCGGATAGAAGCGTTCGGGCTCGTCTTGACCGGCGTCGAACGAGGAGGTCAGGCCGACGTACGGGCTGGCGGTGCTGACCTGCAGGATGCCGGCCGCGTTGATCAGCGGCAGCGATATAGCGGTCGCGGCAGAGTTGAAGTCGCCGAGATAAGCGATCGTGCTCGTGTCCTGCGCGGCCTTCTCGGCGTTCGTTTCGGTTACGTCCGGGTTCCACCGGTGCGTCCTCGGGCTGGCGTCGTCGAGCGAGAAGTAGCCGATCTTGAACGGCCCCGCGCGCCCGTCCGCGTCGCGCAGCGCGAGCTTCTCGCCGCCGATGATCTGCTCGGAGACCGGCGCCCATGGGCCCTGCAATGGCTCGCTGGAGTAGATCGCCAGCTGACCGCCGGTCGCTTCTGCGACGTTCGAGGCGGCGACTCCACCGCATCCGGCCGCCCCCGAAAGCACGGCGGCGAGAGCAGCGAGGCCCAGCCAGCGCGCGAGCACGCGGTCTAGATGGTTGATTCCACGGCGGTGTGCCGTGTTCCGGTGGTGTGGATGGCCGAGTGTGCCGCGGACGCAGGCCGCAGCCCTTGCTGGTGGCAAGGGCAAGGCCGAGGACAAAGGCACGCGAAGGTCAGACGTGCCATCCGGCGGTGCAGGGTCGTGGAATCAACCATCTAGCTGCGGCGGCCGGGCAGGTAGCCGGAGAGGATCTTCAGCGACGCCCCCACGAGGATGATCGCCGTGGCAAGCAGAAACGCGTCGAAGCCCTTGGCTCCCAACGCCCACAACACGATCCAGACGACCAGGCCGGCCGTGACGGTCAGGATGAATCCCATGCCGGCGGAATCCTAGCGAGCTGGGGCGAGACCCGCGGCCAGTTCGCCAACCACCGCCGCCACAGCACCCGCCGGGTCCTCGGCGCCGTCGGCCTCGCGCACCAGGCGCGTACCGACGATCACGCCGTCGGCGCCCGCTTCGGCGGCCTGCACGGCCTGCTCGGGCGTGCTGATCCCGAAGCCGATCGCCACCGGGACCTGCGTGCTCGCCTTCGCGCGCGCGAGGATCTCCCCCAGTCCCCCGTCGAGCGCCCGCCGCTCGCCGGTCGTGCCGACGACCGACACCGTGTACAGGAACCCACGGGCGTCGGCGCCGATCGCCGCCAGCCGCTCGGGTGTGGTCGTGGGCGCAACCAGCGCCACGAGCGCGATCCCCTGCCGGTCACATGCCTCGAGCACCTCCGGGGCCTCGCCGTGTGGCAGGTCGGGGACGATCAGCCCGCACGCACCGGTGCGCGCGAGACGCTCGACGAACGCCTCGACGCCGGGCGCGAACACCATGTTCGCGTAGCACATCAGCACCACTGGGACGCTCGGGGCCAGAGCCCGAGCGACCTCCAGCACGCCGGCGACGTTCGCCCCGGCGGCGAGCGCTCGCGTGCCCGCGGCGTGGATCACCGGCCCGTCCGCCAACGGGTCCGAGTAGGGCATGCCGAGCTCGATCACGTCGGCTCCCGCCTGCACGCACGCCTGCCCGATCCGCACGGACTCCTCCAGCGTGGGGAACCCGCCCATCACGTACGGCATCAGCGCGGCACGCTTGGACGTGCGCGCGAACGCGGCCGCGAGGCGCTCGATGCCGGTTGCCGCGAGCGTGCTCACGCCGCGTCCCCCGACTGCGAAGCGTTCTCCGGCTGCGCAGCGGAACCCAACACCTCGGCCAGATCCTTGTCGCCGCGTCCGGACAGGCACACGAGGTCGAGCTCGCCGTCGGGCTCGGCGAGCACCCACGCGAGCGCGTGGGCGGTCTCCAGCGCCGGGATGATGCCCTCGAGCCGCGCGAACACGCGAAATGCCTCGAGCGCCTGGGCATCGGTGACCGCCGTGTAGCGCCCACGGCCAAGGTCGCGCAGGTGGGCGTGCTGCGGGCCGGCGCCGGGATAGTCCAGGCCCGCCGATATCGAGTGCGCCTGCACGACCTGGCCCTCCTCATCCTGCATCACCGCCGAGCGCGAGCCGTGCAGGATCCCGGGGCGCCCGCCGACCGTCAGCGGCGCCCCGTGGCGGCTCGTCTCGATGCCATCGCCGCCGGCCTCGACGCCGATCAGCTCGACCTGCTCGTCGGGGATGAACGCGGCGAAGATCCCGATCGCGTTAGAGCCCCCGCCGACGCACGCGACCACACGGGCCGGGAGCCTGCCCTCGCGCTCGAGCAGCTGCGCGCGAGCCTCGTCGCCGATCACCCGCTGCAGGTCACGGACCAGCGCCGGGTACGGCGCCGGCCCGACGACCGAGCCGATCACGTAATGGGTGCTCTGCACGTTGGTCACCCAGTCACGGATCGCCGCCGAGGTCGCCTCCTTCAACGTGCGCGCGCCCGCGTCCACGGGCCGTACGGTCGCACCGAGCAGCTCCATCCGCTGCACGTTCGGGCGCTGCCTGCGCGTGTCCTCGACGCCCATGTACACGACGCACTCCATGCCCATCAGCGCACACACCGTGGCCGTCGCGACGCCGTGCTGGCCGGCGCCGGTCTCGGCGATGATCCGCCGCTTGCCCATCCGCTTGGCCAGCAGGACCTGGCCGAGCGCGTTGTTCAGCTTGTGCGAGCCGGTGTGGTTGAGATCCTCACGCTTCAGATACACCGGCCGGCCGACCCGCTCAGAGAGCCTGCTAGCTAGGTAAAGCGGCGTCGGGCGCCCACCGAAGTCGCCTAGCAGCGCGTCCAGCTCAGCGCGGTAGGCAGCGTCGTCGCGCGCCTGCAGCCATGCCGTCTCGAGCTCAGCGAGCGCCGGCATCAGCGTCTCCGGCACGAACTGTCCGCCGTACGGCCCGAAGCGATGCTCGACCTCGCGCTCCACGGTGCTCGCCTCCTCGAGCCCGTCTGGGTGTGCCCCTGCGGGTGCGCTCACGCCGGCTGACCGATCGTCGCCTGTTCGGACGGGGACTTTTCGGATGGGGCCTGAGACGCGGGCTGGGGTCGCAGCACCGTGTCGAAGAACGCGCGCAGCTTCGCGGGGTCCTTGTGGCCGGGCGCGGCCTCGGTCCCACTGGCCGTGTCGACCGCGTACGGGCGCACCACACCGATCGCCTCGGCGACGTTCGCCGCGCTCAACCCGCCGCTCAGGATCAGCGGAACGCGCGAGCGTCGGCTCGCCACGAGCCCCCAGTCGAACGTCTCTCCGGTGCCTCCGCGCATCCCCTGCCGCGCGGTCTGCTTGGAGCGCGCGTCGAGCAGGTGGAAGTCCACGTGGAAGCGCTCCAGGTCACGCACGTCACCCGACCCCGACACCTGCGCCGCCTTGATGATCCGCGCGCCCGTCCGTCGCGCGACCTCCGAGCAGAACGCGGGCCCCTCGTCGCCGTGCAGCTGGATCAGGCTGAGAGCGAGGTCCTCGCTGACGGCCACGATCTCCGACAGCGGAGCGTTGACGAACACGCCGCACAGCTCGACCCGGCGACGGACGCCCGCGACCACCAACTGCGCCTGTTCGAGCGAGCATCTGCGTGGGCTGTCCTCGTAGAAGATCATGCCCAGCGCCCACGCCCCGAGCTCGACCGCCAGCTCAGCGTCGGGCAGGTTGGTGATCCCGCAGATCTTGACCCTCGCCGAGTTGAGCTGGTCCGGGGTGGTTTCGACGCCGACCGAGGCGCCGGTCGAGGCATCGGTCGAGGCATCGGTCGAGGGGCCGGTCGAGACGTCAGCCGAGGCGCCGGCCGAGGCATCGTGGACATTCACAGGCTCGGGCGCGGTCGTCATGGCCACAACGGTAGCGGCCGCGACCACACCGACCACGCTCGGCCTCGGGGCCTCAGGGCCTCGCGGACGCTGATAGCGCCCCCGAGGCCGAGTCAGCCTTCTGGTGTGTTCGGGTTGGGAACCGAGTTGGGTCGGGTCCCGAGCTTCACGCTGACGGTTTTCGGTTCGTATTTGCCGTTGCCGGTGCCGCGCAGCAGGCCGACGCTGATGACGTCGCCGGGCCGCTTAGCCTCGATCGCGTTGGCCAGATCTTCGGAGCTGGTGATCGGTTTCTTGTCGATCGAGACGACGATGTCGCCGCCGACCGCCACCTGGCCGTTTTCGGTGTTCGCGTTTACCGAGCCGCCGCGGATGCCGGCTTTGGACGCGGCGCTGCCCTTCTGGACACTCTGGACGAGAGCTCCGGCTTTCACGGGCAGGTTGAGCGCGGAGAGCGATCCATCGATCGTCAGCGAGGTCAGCCCGAGGTAGGCGCCGCGTACGGTCCCGCCTTTCTCCAGCTGGGAAATCTCCGACTTGGCGGCGTTGATCGGCACGGCGAAGCCGATGCCGACGCTGCCCTGGCTGGTTCCGCCGGTCTCGATCTGGGAGTTGATGCCGATCACTTCGCCGGCCGCGTTGAGCAGCGGCCCACCGGAGTTGCCTGGGTTGATCGGGGCATCGGTCTGCAGCACGTTGTCGATCGTGAAGCCGTTGGGAGCTGTGATCTGGCGCTGGAGCGCCGAGATCACCCCAGTCGTCAGCGTCCGTTCGAGGTCGAACGGGTTGCCGATCGCGTACACGGGGTCCCCCACCTGCGCGGTGCTCGAGTCACCGAGGGTGAGCGGGTGCAGTGTCAGGCCATCGGTCGAGATGCGCAGCACGGCGAGGTCATTGGAGGGATCCTTGCCCACCACCTGGGCTTCGACGGACTTGCCTTTTTCGAAGCTGACGGTGACCTTGACGGCGTTCTCGACTACGTGGTAGTTGGTCAGGATCGTGCCGTTGGCGTCGATCACGATGCCCGAGCCAGTCGCCTGACCCTGGCGCTGGGATTCCTGGCCGAACAGGTTGAACGGCGATTCGGATTTCTGCACGACCGTGGAGGTCACGAACGCCACACCCGGCGCATCGCGCACATACACTTCGTGCGGCGTCAGCCCGACGGTGCGGTGCGATGCGTTCGTCGGGGTCGCCGGGACGGCGTCGACGGTCGTGACGATCGTCTTGCTTTCGCCGAGCCCCCCGAACGCGGCAATTACGGCTACGACTACGCCGCCGCCAATCAGGGCAGCGAGGAATGGGATGGCGAATGTACGTTTCATGGGATGAGAGGATGAGCGCTAGCCATCAACGCCATCTAAAGCGCTGCGCGAGCCTATCTAAATGTTTTCGCGGGCCGTTGGCATCAGCGCTCTGAGCGCTTCCGCGGGGTCCGGCGAGCGCATCAGCGACTCCCCCACTAGCACGGCGTGGACGCCACGCTCGCGCAGTCGCAGCAGCTGCTCGGCTGCGGAGATCCCCGACTCGGACACGACGGCGACCCCGTCCGGGATGTGATCCATCAGGCTGGCGGTGCGCCCGAGATCGACGCTGAAGTCCCGCAGATCGCGGTTGTTGATCCCCACGATGTCTGCGCCGATACCCAGCGCGTGGCGCAGCTCCTCACGGTCGTGAACCTCGACGAGCACGTCGAGCCCGAGCGCGCGCGCCGAGTCGTGCAGCGCGGCCAAGTCGCTTTCCGGCAAGGCGGCCACGATCAGCAGCACCGCGTCGGCGCCGGCCAGCACCGCCTCGTGCAGCTGGTAGGAGTCGACGATGAAATCCTTACGCAGTAGCGGCAGATCGCATGCCGCGCGCGCGGCACACAGATCCTGCAGCTGCCCGCCGAAGTTGGGGCCCTCGGTGAGGATCGACAGGGCGACCGCGCCGCCGCGCTCGTACGCGGCGGCGATCTCAGTCAGATCCGGACAGTCGTGCAGCGACCCCGCGGATGGCGAGCGGCGCTTGAACTCGGCGATCACGCCGATGTCGCCGCCGCGGATCGCATCGTGGAAGGGACGCCCACCCGCGCCGGGCGGGCGGCGGCCAGCGGCCATCTCGGCCAGCGGCGACTCGCGCTTTCGGCGCTCAACCTCGCCGCGGGTTTCCGCCAGGATTCGATCGAGCACGGTCGGCGTGGAGGATGTCGGGGAGCTCACGTGGGCGCCTGCGCCGGCACATATCTGTGGCTCGCCTCGACGTAGCGATCGAGCGCACTCGCAGCGGCGCCCTCGGACAGCGCCGTGCGCGCGGCCTGCACCCCCTCGGAGATCGAGTCCACCTGCCCGGCCGCATAAATCGCAGCCCCCGCATTGATCGACGCCAGCTGCTCCCCTGCCGGACTGCGAGCGCGCCCGTCCTCGTCCCCCCCCTGCAGGATCGCCCGCGTAATCCGCGCGTTCTCCTCCGGCGTTCCGCCGCCGAAGCCTTGCTCTGCCGCGGGTCCGGATGACGGCTCGACACCCACCTCTCGCGGAGTGAGCGTGTAGCGGGTGAGCTCCTCCCCGTTGACCTCGACGACCCGCGTGGGCGCGTTCGCGGACACCTCGTCGAGACCATCCTCGCTCGAGACAACCAGCGCGCGATCCACACCGAGCATCGCCAGCGCGCCGGCCATCCGCTCGAGGAACGCCGGATCGGAGACCCCGATCAGCTGGCGGCGTGCGCCTGCCGGGTTCGTCAGCGGGCCGAGCAGGTTGAAGATCGTGCGCACGGCCAGCTCGCGACGCACCGGGACCACGAAGCGCGTCGCCTGGTGGTGGGCGGGAGCGAACATGAAGCCGAAGCCGGCCTGTTCGATGCAACCGGCCACACCAGCGGGATCGAGGTCGATGCGAGCGCCCAACGCCTCCAGCAGATCCGCCGACCCCGACCTGCTGGTGGCAGAGCGGTTGCCGTGCTTGGCCACGGCGCAGCCCGCGCCGGCTGCGATCAGCGCGGCAGTCGTCGAGACGTTGAACGTGCTCGCCCCTCCGCCCGTGCCGGCCGTGTCGAGCAGGTCGTGACGGTCGCTCGGCACGTGCGCCGCCAGCGCTCGCATCGTGCTCGCCAGCCCGGCCAGCTCCTCGACCGTCTCGCCCTTCGTCCGCAGGGCAATCAGGAAGCCCGCTATCTGCGTCTCGGAGGCCTCGCCGTGCATGATCTCCGCGAGTACCTCCGCGGTCTCATCCGCGCTCAGGTCTTTGCGGGTGGCCAGGGCATCGATCGCGCGGGTGAGGATCGGGTTGGGCATATGATCTCGCCGCAAGATTATCTCCCCCGGTGACCATCCCTCATGTGACCGCCTCCCCGGTCACCAATCGCTCCGGTGTGACCGTCGCCCCACTGACCATCGCCCCCAACGATGAACGCTGTATAACAATGGCTATACCGCGAATGTAAGCGGAGTCGCGGTGCCACTCGTTTAGGCTGACTGAGTATGTCCGAGGAGAACATGGATCTGGTACGGGCGATCTATGAGCGATGGAACACGGACGAGTCGGCTCGCGATCTGATCGACCCGCAGCTCGAATATGTGAACCCGCCGTACGCAGTCGAGTCCGGGACCCGCCACAGCCGCGATACGTTGCACAAGATTCGCGACGTCTACCCGGACTTTCGCGTCGTGCCGGAACGGTTTGTGGACGCCGGCGAGGAGGTGGTCGTGATCGGCATCGCCAGCGGCACGTCTGAAAGCGGGCTGAAGGCCCAATGGCGCCAAGGCTACGTGTGGACGATCCGCGACGGTCGGGCGGTGCGCTTTCGCTGGTTCAACCAACCGGCCGAGGCCCTGGAAGCGGTAGGGCTGACCGAGTAGGCGTCGGGCACGAGCGCCGACGAGAACGCCGCCGGCGCGCAGCAGGTCCGCGGCCTAGCGCTCGAGGAAGTTGGCCAGCAGCTCTCGGCCCTGCTCCGTGAGCACCGACTCGGGATGAAACTGAACGCCCTCGGCGGGCAGCTCGCGGTGTCGCAGTCCCATCAACACGCCGCCGCCGCGCGCGGTCTCCTCCAGACACGAGGGCAGCTCGGCGTCGACGACCAGCGAGTGGTAGCGCCCGACGGTCAGCGGCGAGCAGAGCCCGCGAAAGATTGTGCGCCCGTCGTGTTCGATGCTGGTGGCCTTGCCGTGCACCGGCGAGTGCAGCTTCCAGCGCCCGCCGAACGCCTGCGCGAGAGCCTGGTGACCGAGGCAGACCCCGAGTGTCGGGATCCCCACCTCGGGCATCCGGCGGACGAGCTCCAGCGTGATCCCTGCCTGATCGGGAGTGCAAGGCCCGGGCGAGACGACGCAGCGCTCGTAGGACGCCGTCGAGCAGCTCCTGAACGCTCGCACGGTCGTTGCGCACGGCGTGCACCTCGGCACCCAGCTCGCCCAGGTACTGGACGAGGTTGTAGGTGAACGAGTCGTAGTTGTCGAGGACGAGCACCTTCATCGGATCAGATACGCGCCCATCATGACCAGCCCGGCTGTTCGCACGCCAGCTCAATCGCGCGCATCACGGCACGGGTCTTGGCGACCGACTCCTCGTACTCGTACTCGGGCTTGGCGTCGGCGACCGTGCCGCCGCCGGCCTGGACGTGGGCGGTGCCGTCCTTGACGACGACGGTGCGGATGTGGATCGCGGTGTCGAGGTCGCCGGCGTAGCTGAGGTAGCCGATCGCCCCGCCGTAGCCTCCCCGCTTCACCGGCTCCAGCTCGTCGATGATCTGCATCGCGCGGACCTTGGGCGCGCCCGACAGCGTGCCCGCGGGCAGTACCGCGCGCAGCGCGTCCATCGCTCCGACCCCGTCACGCAGCGTGCCCGATACCGAGGAGACGATGTGCATCACGTGGCTGTAGGTCTCGATCTCCATCAGCTCGTCGACGGTGACGCTGCCGTACTCGCAAACGCGGCCGAGGTCGTTGCGCCCCAGGTCGACCAGCATCACGTGCTCGGCGAGCTCCTTCTCGTCGGCCAACAGCTCGGCCGCGATCCGGCGGTCCTCCTCGGGGCTCGCGCCACGGGGCCGCGTGCCGGCGATCGGCTTGGTGGCAACCTGACGCCCAGTAACTGTCAGCAGCGGCTCGGGGCTGGCACCCGCGACCTGGAAGTCGCCGAAGTCCAGGTAGTACATGTACGGACTCGGGTTGACCGCGCGCAGGCCACGGTAGATCGCGAACGCCTCGACCGGGGCAGGTCCCGACCAGCGCTGTGAGGGCACTACCTGGAAGGCATCGCCCGCGTAGATGTACTCGACGATGCGGGCGACCATGCCTTCGAACTGCTCGCGCGAGAGGTTGGAGCGGAAGTCGGGCGTCTCGCGGGCCGGCGCGTGCAATCCGGCGTGCGGCTCGCCACGCGGCACGGGACCGGCGAGCGCGGAGCGCACTTCGCCGATCGTCTGCGCGGCCTGTTCGTACGCGCGCTCGATGTCCGGCTCGCCCTGCAGGTCGGCGTTGGCGATGATCGTGACGGTGTGCTTGAGATGGTCGAACACGACCAGCGCGTCGGACAGCATCAGCGCCATGTCCGGCAGCCCGAGCGCGTCGGGCGGTGGATCGCCGAGCGGCTCGACGGCGCGCACGAGGTCATAGCCGAAGAAACCAACCGCGCCGCCGGTGAACGGTGGCGGGTCGTCGATCGGCGCCTGCGTGAAGCGACCGACGCGCTCGGCCGCCAGCGCGTAGGGATCGCCGCCGTCCGCCAACGACCAGCGCAGCACGCCGCGCGGTCGAAACCCGATGAACGACCAGCGCCCGACGCGCTGCCCTTGATCGGCGGACTCGAGCAGGAAGGCCGGCTCTCCTGGCGCGAGCGCGCGCAGCTTGAGGAACGCCGACACCGGCGTCTCGCAATCCTCGATGAAGCTGCAGCGCAGTGGGATCAGGTCGTGCTCGCGCGCGAGCACGCGTGCCTGCGGCAGCTCCGGGGAGATGCTCACGGCGATCTCGCCCAGCGCGCTAGGAGCGGCGGCCATCGAGTACCCGCTCGGCGTCCGTGAGCGAGCGATCCCGGCTGCGCATCAGCACCAGCAGGTGGTAGAGGACGTCGGCTGCCTCTTCGTCGACCCGCTCGTCGGACTCCTGCCGAGCCGCGCGCGCGACCTCCTCGGCCTCCTCCATCACCTTCTCGCCGATGCGGGCCGGATCCTCGAGCAACTCGACGGTGTAGGAGCCTTGCGGGCGCTCGCTCGCGCGCTGCACGAGCGTCCGCTCGAGCGCCGGCAGCGTCTCGTACGGCGCTCTGGGCTCCAGATCGCCGCGGTGAAAGCACGTCCGCTCGCCCGTGTGGCAGGCCGGGCCGGCCGGCTCCACGAGCGCTAGCAGCGTGTCACCGTCACAGTCCACCCGTAGCGCGCGCACGGCCTGCACGTTGCCGCTGGTTGCGCCCTTATGCCACTGCTCCCCGCGCGAGCGGCTCCACAGGTGAAGCTCGCCGGTCTCACGCGTACGACGAAACGCCTGCTCGTTCATGTAGGCGAGCGTGAGCACCTCGCCGGTGCTCCAGTCCTGCACGACGCACGGCACCAGCCCGTCGGCGTCGTACTCGAGCAGCTCCTCTATCGGGTCGGTGGCAGGATTCACGATCGCTCGATTGTAGGTCCCGCCGCGCGGTCACCGGTTTCAGACACACTCCCACGGCGATGCAATCGATACTCGACCGCAAGTTGCTCGTGATCACCGGCAAGGGCGGCGTGGGCAAGACGACGATCGCGGCCGCCGTCGGCCTGGCGGCCGCGAGCGCGGGACGGCGCGCGATCGTGGTCGAGGTCGGCGAGGAGAGTCGTCTGCCGGGGCTGTTCGGGATCGCCGAGCCGCAGCCTGGCGTCGAGATCGAGCTGCAACAGGGCCTGTCGAGCATCTCGATCGACCCCGACCGCGCGCTGCTCGAGTGGCTGCAGGCACTCGGTGGCCGCGTCTCGGGCCGGGTGCTCGCCTCCAGCGGCACCTTCCAGTATTTCGCCGCCGCGGCGCCCGGCGCGAAGGAGCTGGTGACGATGGTCAAGATCTGGCAGTTGACCCGCGGCGAGAGCCGGCGAGGCCACACCGACGGCCATGACCTGGTCGTAGTCGACGCGCCCGCCACCGGACATGCACTGGGCATGCTCGGCTCACCGCAGACGTTTGGCGCGATCGCGCGTGTCGGTCCAATCGCCGGACAGACACGCCAGGTCCGCGAGCTGCTCGAGAGCCCTGTCCGCACGGCTTACCTGGCGGTGGCACTGGGCACGGAGATGGCGGTCACCGAGGCGCTCGAGGTCCAGCAGGGCCTGCGCCGTCAGCTCGGTCGCGACCTCGCAGCGGTGGTCGTCAACGCGTTGCTGCCGCTTCGCTTCACTGGCGCCGAGCTCGGGCGCATCGAGGCGCTGAGCGAAGATGCGACGACGGATGATCGGGACAGCGCCGACACAGATCCGTCCGACGCGACGCGACGCGCCGTGGCAGCCTCGGCTTCGGCGGCTGCCCGCTCGGTGCACGACCGGGCGCGACTACAGCACAACCAGATCGCCCGCCTGCGTCGCCGCAGCTTCGACGTGGTGGGAGTCCCGTTTGTGTGGGGAGCACACATGGACATGGCTGGTGTGTCGGGCATCGCCAGGAGGCTCGCGCGAAAGCTGTGAACGTACCCGGCGCGAGCGTCGCCGCCGCCGTTACTGACACGGCGCTCGGAACGAGCGCACCGGATACACGCGCGACGGCCTCGGGCACGGAGGTTGCGGGCGCTGGGCTCTCGACCTCGCTTGCGGCACTGGTCGCGGGATGGGCTTTGTGCCCGCCCGGTCGGCCGTGCGGATGAGCCGCTCGCGATGAGCCCTGAAAAACGCGACGCTCACCGACTCGAGATCGATCGACTCGCTCGAACACACCACCCGCGCCCGACGGCGCGCTGCCGGGCGGCGGTGGCACGACCCGGCCGCGGATGAACTGCAGCCGCTCGTACTCCTCGAGCAGGTGCCCGAGCCGCTCGCGCGCGCTCTGAAGCCACTCGATGCGCGCACGCCACGACACGATCTCGGCATCGCGCGAGAGTACGCGCATCAACCTCGACCAATCCCGCCGCTCGTCCGGCGCTTCGAGGTCGGAGAGCCGCGTGAGATCGCGCAGCCGGCTCAGGCACGCCAGCTCCTGCCCGTAGACCGTGTCGATCAGCCGTCTGAGGTTGCGAGGGCGGCACAGCGCGATCTTCATGTGCAGCTCGTCACGCAGAGGCGGCGCGGCGGAGGAGCCGAGCATCCACGACTCGAAGTGATCGACACCCTGCTCGGTCGCCTCGTAGATCACCCGTGGAGCCGGACGACGATCGGCGCGCGGAGAGACCTCCTCGGCGGCGCGCACCATCTGCTCGCGGCTCAGCTGCTCGAGTGCCGAATAAACGCCCGATGGTGCGAACGCACACGAGCCAAAACGCTCCTCCAGGCGCTGCGCCAGCTGGTATCCGTAACCGGGGCGCTCGATCACGAGGCCCAACACCGCGTACTTCGCCGACAATCTCGACCCTCCCTCGCTGACTGCCTCGGCGCAGAAGGTATCCCAAAACAGCTCGCCGCGTGTACCGAAGGTAGGATCAATCGCGTGTGTTCGGATTCCCCACTGCCCGACGGCTCATGGCTATCGGAATCCTCTAGGTAATCCCCAAGCGGTCGAGCAGGCCTTCATCGCCGCGCCAGTCGCGACGCACCCGAACCGATAGGTCGAGATGTACCTGGCAGCCGAGCACCCGCTCCAGCTCGCGCCGCGAGGCGATGCCGATCGCCTTGATCATGCGGCCGTGCGACCCGATCACAATCGCCTTCTGCGACTCGGTCTCCACCCAGATCAGTGCCCGCACCCGCGCCAGGTCCGCACGCGGAGCTTCGACGTCTTCGACGAGCACCTCGATCGCGTGCGGCAGCTCCTGGAAGGTGCGGCGGATGGTCGCCTCGCGAATCAGCTCCGCCAGCAGCAGATCCAGTGGCTGGTCGCTCGCGGCATCATCGGCGAACAGGAAGGGCCCCTCGGGCATCAGCCCAGCGAGATGCTCGACGAGCTCGAGAACGCCCGTTCCCCGGCGCGCCGATATCGGGAACACCTCCGCGCGCGGCTCAAGCTCGGCCGCCTGCTCGAGCACGCCCATCAGCGGCGCGCGGGAAAGGCGATCGACCTTGTTGACGGCGATCGCCAGCGGCACCCGCGTCCCGGCGAGCGCCTTGGCGATGAAGCGGTCGCCCGGGCCCACCCCCTGCTCGGCATTGAGCATCAACAGCGTCGCGTCTGAACCCTCGAGCTCCTGCTGCACGCGGCGTGCCATGCGCGCAGTCAGCGCGTCGCGCGGGCGTTGCACGCCGGGGAGATCGACGAGCACCATCTGGCAGTCGCCGCTGCGATGCACGCCGCGGATCGCGCGTCGCGTGGTCTGAGGGCGATCCGAGACGATCGCCACCTTCTCGCCGACGACGGCGTTGACGAACGTCGACTTGCCGACGTTCGGCCTTCCGGCGAGCGCGACGAAGCCACCCCTAGTCATCGCTCCCTTATCCTCCGTCGGCTGCGACGAGCAGCTCGCGCTGCAGGGCGAGCATCTCGCCGTCGTCGCTCTCGTGGTCCATGCCCAGCAGGTGCAACATGCCGTGGACGACCGCCTCGCGCACGTCGACCGTGTGCTCCGGGCAGATCACGATGTCGCCGAGCTCGCGAGGGATCGTGGGCACCGATCGACCCGCGGACTCCTCGTCGTCCAGCGTGCGTGCGCCCGGCACCGGCTCCACCCCGTCAATCGGGAAGGACAGCACGTCGGTGGGTACAGCCCGCCTGCGGTGTCGGGCGTTCAGCTCGGCGATCCGCCCCGCATCGACGAACTCAACGGCGACGTGTCCAGCATCGATCCCGACCCGGGCGGCCGTCCGCATGCACAGTCGCCTGATCTCCTGCGACGACGGCAGCGTGGGGACGCCGCGCACGCCGAACACCTCGACCTCGATCATCCGGTCTCAGGCGCTGCGGACCGAACGCGAGCCGATCGCTCCTCGCGCGGGGACCTCGCGCTGGGAGTGCTCGTCGTAGGCCTCGACGATCCGCTGCACCAGCTTGTGACGCACAACGTCCTCCGCGCCGAAGCGCAGGAACTGGATCCCCTCCACGGAGTCGAGCACCTCGCCGACCGCGATCAGGCCCGACTGCTGCTCGCGCGGAAGGTCGACCTGGGTCACGTCCCCGGTCACCACCATCCTCGAGCCGAAGCCTAGGCGGGTGAGGAACATCTTCATCTGCTCGGGGGTCGTATTCTGCGCCTCGTCGAGGATCACGAACGAGTCGTTCAGCGTCCTGCCGCGCATGAACGCCAGCGGCGCGATCTCGATCAGGCCTCGCTCGATGTGTTGGGAGACCTTCTCCGGATCGAGCATGTCGTGCAGCGCGTCGAACAGCGGCCGCAGGTACGGGTCGACCTTTGCCATCAAATCGCCCGGCAGGAAGCCGAGACGCTCGCCGGCCTCGACCGCGGGCCGCGTGAGGATAATGCGGTTGACCTCGTGTCGCGAGAGCGCCGCGGCGGCCATCGCGACCGCCAGGAACGTCTTACCCGTGCCGGCCGGTCCGACGCCGAAGGTGATCGTGTTCTGGCGGATCGAGTCCACGTAGCGCTTCTGGTTGACGGTCTTAGGTGCAACCCGCAGACCGCGGTGGAGCCAGACGACATCCTCGAGCACGTGCGCGGGTGATTCGTGCGCGTCGAGCGCCCCGGTGACCGCGGTGATCGTCCCCGGGCCGATCTGGTGACCGCCGGCGATCAGCTCTGCCAGCTCGCGCACCACTCGCTCGCCTGCGTGTGTCTCTTGCTCGTCCCCGTCGAAGGTCAGCAGGTTGCCACGCAGATAAACCTTGCAGTCGAGGTGGGCCTCCAGCGCGCGCAGCACCGCATCCTGGCTGCCGGCCAGCTCGGCCGCGACGTCGTTGGACAGCTCGATCTGCGTCCTCATCCCTGCAGCGCCGCTCGCACGAGACCGGAGACGCGCTTGCCGTCCGCACGCCCGTCGACCACAGCCATCGCCTGCTGCATCGCGCTGCCCATGTCCTTGGGCGACTGCGCGCCGCTGTCAGCCACGGCCTGGGTCACGATCGCCGCCAGCTCCTGCTCGGACAGCTCTGCCGGCAGGTATGAGCCGATCAGCTCGGCCTCGGCCTCCTCGCCGGCCGCGCGATCCTCGTGTCCCGCGTCGCGGTAGGCGCCGGCGGCCTCCAGACGCCGCTTGCGCTCGCGCCGGAGCACGGTGAGCTCATCATCGGGACCTTCCTTGGCGGCCTTCTGGAGCTCCGACAGCACCAGCCTGAGGGCGCCGACCCGCTGCTTTTCGCCCGCGCGCATCGCCCCCTGCAGGTCGACTTTGATCTGCTCGCTTATCGCCATCTACAGATCAGGATACGCCGCCGTGGCGATGGCGCGAGCATGTGTCAGTCGCGCTCGAGCGGAGGGCGCGCGCCGAGCCGCCCGGGCGAGGCGGGGTCGCGACCGAACACCAGCGCGACGTTCCAGTCCGCCAGCAGCCGCAGCTTGCGCCCGATCCCGGGCAACGACAGCAGGTGGTAGCTGCGCGCGATCAGCCACGCGGGCAGGCCGCGCCAGCGGATGCCGAACGTGATCGCGACGGCCTTGTTATGGCCGAGCTCGGCCACGACGCCCCTGGTGCGATAGCGGAACGGCCGAGCCTTGCCGCCGCTGAGCGTCGCGGCCAGGTTGCGTGCGACCTGGCGGCCTTGGCGGATCGCGTGTTGCGCGGTCGGCGGGGAGGGCTGGCCGCGCCTCGTGGAGTCAGGGACCGCGGCGCAGTCTCCGATCGCCCACACGCCTGCGGCCCGACGGGCGGCGGACATGGGCGCCGAAGCCTGTCCAACGCTCACTCTCATCGTCCGGTCGACCACGATCCGGCCGTCGGCGTCGAGCGGCAGGCCGAGGCGGGCGACCGCCGGGTTGGGCTTCACTCCGGCCGTCCACACGAGCGTCCGTGCCGGCACGGTCTCTCCGTCGGACAGGGTCGCGCTGCGCTGCGTCATCTCGCGCAGCGTGGTCGCGACACGCACCTCGATGCCGCGTGTGCGCAGCTCGCGCCCGGCAAACTCCGACAGGCTCGCGGGCACCTCCTGCATGATCCGATCCCTGCCCTCGACCAGGACCCAGCGCATCCCGTGCTCACGACAGCGGGGATACAGCTCGATCGCCTGCACAGCGAAGTCCTGCAGCTCGGCCAACCCCTCGACGCCGGCATAGCCCGCACCGACGACGACAAAGCCGAGGTACTCCGAGCGCAGCGCCGGATCCTCGAGCGTCTCGGCAATATCGAGGCAATTGAGCACCTGGTTGCGCAAGGCGGTGGCGTCGGCAAGCGACTTCAGCCCGAACGCATGCTCGGCCAGGCCGGGGATCGGCAGCGTCCGCGAGACCGATCCGAGCGCGATCAGCAGCTCGTCGTAGGCGAGCTGGAGATGCTCGCCGTCGATCCTCTGCACGCCCAGCGTGGCGTGCGTCGGGTCCGCACCGGTGACGCGCCCGATCACCAGCTCCGTCCGCCGCAGCTGCGAGCGCAATGCCACGACCACATGACGCGGGTCCAAAGTCGCGCCGGCGGCGCCCGGCAGCAGCGGCGTATACAGCATGAAGTTTGCGTCGTTGACCAGCGTCACGCGCGCGCTGTGCGGGGGCAGCAGACGCTCCAGTGCACGCGCGGCGTAGAAGCCGCCGAAGCCGCCGCCGGCTATCACGACCTGCCAAGCCACGAGGACAGAATAGGGTTCACGCCGTGAACGACTCCCTGTACGCGAACGCGCTCGCCCCGTTCGTCGCCGAGGTCGAGCGTCTGCGCCCCGCACAGGCGGAAGTGATCGACGCCCACACGCACCTCGGGCTGGACGAGGACGGACGCTCGCTGATGCTGGCGCAGCTGCTGAATCAGCTCGACCACGCGGACGCGCGCCGCGCGTGCGTGTTCCCGCTGCACGACCCGGAGCGCAAGCCCGGCTACAGTGTGCCCAACGACCGCGTGCTCGAGTGGGCGGGCGAAAGCGAGGGCCGGCTCGTGCCGTTCTGTCGCCTCGACCCCGCTGAAGGGCCGCTGGCCGAGGCAGAACGATCGCTTGCCCGCGGAGCACGCGGCATCAAGCTGCACCCGCGTGCGCAGGACTTCAACTTCGACGGCCCGGAGATGGAGGAGGTGTTCGGCCTGGCTGAGACGGCCGGCGTGCCGATCCTGATCCACGCGGGCCGTGGGCTCCCGCCGCTGGCCGACGGCCTGGTCGAGGTCGCGCTGCGCCATCCGGGAGCGGTCCTGATCCTTGCGCACGGGGCGATCTGCGACCAGGGGATCCTCACCTCACGGCTGGCCGAGCACCCGGGCGTGCTGTATGACATCTCGTGCTTCTTCCCGCTGGACGTGATCGAGCTGTTCACGCGCGCGCCCGCCGAGCGGATCGTGTTCGCGTCCGATCCGCCGTACGGCATGCCCGCCACGACGCTGTACATGGCGCTGCGGGTGGCCGCACAGGCCGGCCTGGACGAGACGAGCGTCAAGCGCGTACTCGGGGGCACGATGGCCGCGCTGATCGACGGCGACGGGCTGCCCGCGGTTACCGCCCCGCGCAGGGGACCCACGATCGAGCTGTCCGGCCGCTTGGCTCGCGTGTACGGCTACGCGAGCCTCGTCGGTCCGGCCCTGTTCACCGGCGTGATCGAGCAGGCGCACGCGATGCTCGACATGGCGATCGCCGCGTGCCGCGATCCGGAGCCCGACTCGGTCGGGGACGCGCTGGAGACGATCGGCACCGCGTTGAGCGCGGCGGCGATCCTGATGCAGCAGCCCGAGGGGGTGCGTCCGGCGATCGACCTGGTGTACCGATCGATCGTGCGCGCCGCCACGGAGATCCCGGACAGCGCCTGATCCGACGGGCCGCGCGCCTTCAGCCCGCGGTGAGCTTCAGCCCGCGGTGAGCTTCAGCCCGCGGTGAGCCACACGGCGGCCCACTCGCCGCTCTGGCGACGCTCGCGCTCGTGCAGCTGCAGGCGATCGCCGAACGCGCGTGCGACCTCGTCGACCTCCTCCCGCAGCAGCCCGCCGGCCAGCAGGTGGTCGGGCGCGCTGAGCATCGTGCCCGAGAGCTCGAGCAGGAGCGGGCGCAGCAGGTTGGCGAGGATGATCATCGGCCCGTCCGGTCGCTCCGCGTCGCCCCCCCAGGGCAGCTGCTGGGAACGCAGGTCAAAATGCCGAACCTCGATCTCGACGCCGTTGACGGATGCGTTCTCGCGCGCGGCCTCGACGCTCTCCCGCTCGTTGTCGAGCGCGAGCACCGGCGCGAACCCCAGGCCGGCGGCCGCGATCGCGAGCACTCCCGAGCCGGTCCCGACGTCGAGCAGCGGCCCTGCTGGTTTAGGCCCGGCCTGCGCGGCCAGCTCGAGCAGCAGCTCCAGGCACATTCGGGTGGTCGCGTGGCCGCCGGTTCCGAACGCCTGCCCGGGATCGATCACGATCTCGCGCACGGCGCCATCGGCGCCGGCGCTCGGTGCCTCCCACGGGGGTCGCACGTGCAGCGCGGGCAAAGCTGTCGTCCTGCCGTCGCGCGGTGCGGGCGCGGCGATCAGGACGGGGCGGTGAAAGTCCTTCCATCGCTCCGGCCAGTCGTCGGCGACGACGCTAGTGGAGATCTCGACGAGCGCATCGCCGACGAGTGCGCTCACATCCGGTAGCGCCGGTAGCTCACCTGGCGTGCCGTACACGGCGTACTCGACGATCTCCTCCCCCACCTGCGCCTCCTCGACACCGGCTGGAGCAAGCTCCAGCAGCTCGGCCAGCACGAGCTCCGCCTGTTCGCGCCTGACGCGAACGGCGAGCCTGATCACGCGGCCTGGCTGCCGAGCGCCCGCCTCAGCTTCGAGAACACCGACTCCTGGGAGCGCAGGTTCTCCTCGCCGAGGCTGTCGTTCAGGCGTTCCATCAGCTCGCGCTGCTCGGGGCTCAGGCGGCGTGGCACGAGCACGTTGACGACCACCCGAAGGTCGCCGCGCCGGCCGCGTCGGAGTGCGGGCATGCCCTCTCCGCGCAGTGTCAGCACCTCCCCGGGCTGTGTGCCGGGCGCGAGCTCGACCGACGCGCTGCCTTCGAGCGTGGGGACCTCGAGCGTCCCGCCCAGCGCGGCCAGCGGGGCGGCGACGTCCAAGGCGGTGATTAGGTCGTCGCCCTCGCGCACGAAGCGATCGTCTTCGAGTACGCGCACGAGCACGTAAAGGTCGCCGGCCGGAGCGCCCATCTCGCCGGCGTGACCGCGATCACCCAGCCGGATGCGCTGGCCGTCGGAGATGCCCGCCGGCACCTCGACCTCGAGCGTGCGCTGTCGCGCCACGCGCCCTCGCCCGCGGCACTCCGGGCAGGGTTGCTTGGGCACGCGCCCGTCGCCATGGCACTCGTCGCAGACCATCGTGCGCACCATCTGCCCGAGCAGCGTGCGCGTCACCGCCTGCAGCTGGCCGGCGCCACCACAGCGCTCGCACGTCTCGATCGGGGTGCCCGGCTCGGCGCCGTTGCCGTGACAGTGCTCGCAGCGGTCGATCGCCTCGAAGGAGACCTCGACCTTGGCACCGTTGGCCGCTTCGAGCAGATCGAGCTCGATCGCGACCGCGACATCGCCGCCCTGAGCCGGGCCGCCTCGTCCGGCCGGACCACCTCCGAAGAACGCGTTGAAGAGATCGGAGATCGATCCGAAGCCATCGAAGTTGGGGGCATATCCCCCGGATCGCAGCCCGTCGTGGCCGTAGCGATCATACGTCGCGCGTCGCTCGGCATCGGACAGGATCTCGTTCGCCTCGGCCGCCTCCTTGAACTTTCGTTCCGCGTCCGGGTCGTGTGCGTTTACGTCGGGGTGCAGCTCCATCGCGAGCTGACGGAAGGCCTTCTTGATCTGCGTCTCGGAGGCGTCGCGCGCGACGCCCAGCACCTCGTATGGATCGCGGGGCACGCTGGGCTGCTCAGCTCTCGGCGTATGCGTCTTCGACGAAGCGCGACAGCTGATGCGCGGCCTCGCGCACGGTGGCGATCGCGACCGCGTAGTCCATCCGCACCGGCCCGATCAGCGAGACGGTCCCCAGCTTGCGCCTGGCCATCCCGTAGCTCCCCGTTACGAGACCCAGCGAGTGCATCGCCGGGAGCTCGTTCTCGTGGCCGATGCGCACGTATACGCCCGGCTCGGCGAGCGCCTCACGCAGGACGCTGAGCAGCACCACGCGCCGCTCGAGCAGATCGATCAGCTCGTTCACCTGGGTGGTGTCAGCGAGCTGGCCGGCTTCGATCAGTCGCGCCGCTCCCTCCACGAACAGCGAGTCACCATCCTCGGAGGCAAGGTCGCCGAACGCAGGCGCAAAACGCTCGAGGAACGCCAACTCGGTCGGGGAGAGACCCGGGTCGACGAGACGCTGCTGGAGCATTCTGGCACCGACGCCGAGGCCCGTCAGCCGCTCGTTCAGGTACTCGGCGGCCCACGACACGAGGCCTGGGTCGACCGCGCGCTCGAACGTCGCGAACATCTTCGACACGTTCCCGGCAGATGTGATGATCACCACGAGCACGAGCTGGGGCTGCAGCGCAAGCACCTCTACGTGGCGGATCGTCGCGGTGTTGATCGACGGCGCTGAGACGACCGCCAGCAGGTTGGTCATCTGCGACAGAGTCTCGGTGGTCGCGCGCATCGCCTCGTCGACCTCGCGTCGGATCAGCGACAGCTCAAGGCGCTGCGGGGAGACGAGCGGCGCCTGCTCGGAGCTGAGCAACTGGTCGACGACGTATCGATGTCCCGCGTCCGTGGGCACCCGGCCGGCCGACACGTGGGGGTGCGCGAGCAGCCCGTACTCCTCGAGCAGGGCGAGTTCGTTGCGAACGGTCGACGGGCCGCAGTCCAGGTCCGGGCCGGCGGCTATCGAGCGTGATGCGACCGGCTGGCCGGTTCGCAGGTAGTCGTCGACCACCTTGCACAGAATGTGCTCTTGGCGCGGGCTCAGCATGGATTTGATTGTAGGCGGCGGGCTGGCGCCCGGACCGTGGTCGCTACAGCTCGAGCTCGGCCTCGGCGTTGCGGATGATCTGCTTGCCCGCCTGCTCGGCGAGCGTGTCGATCACCGCACGCCCGTCGGCCAGCTCGCGGACGGTCCCCGTAACGAGGATCTCCTGCTCCGGCACGCCCATGCCGCGAAACTGGACGGACAACCGCTTCAGGTGCTGCGGGCCGCCCGCTGCCTCTGTCTGAGCGCGAGCGACCTGGGCCATCGTCCACAGGCCGTGGAGAATCCGCCCCGGAAGCCCCACCGCGCGGGCGAACTCCTCGTCGATGTGGATCGGGTTGAAGTCTCCGGAAGCACCCGCGTAGCGGACAGTGAGGTACTTGTCGGGAGTGACGCGAACCTCGGGGATCTGCCCGCCCTCGTTGAGCTCGGCCATCTCGATCACACTCCTCGGACGATGTTCGTCCATGTTCCGCGGCACACCTGATCGCCGCGCTGGTTGGTGGAGATCGACTCGAACACGTAGTAGCCGCGACCGTCCTCTTCTGAGATGTCCTTGACGCTGGCTGTCGTCGTGATCTCATCGCCGGCCACGACCGGCGCGCCCCACTCGAACTCCTGGCCACCGTGGACCATCATCGCGAAGTTGAGCTCGATCGCCGGATCGAAGATCGGCGGCCCGACGGACGGAGCGCTGTAGACGACCGCGAACATCGGCGGCGCCACGACGTCGGCGTAGCCGGCGGCGCGTGCGGCCTCAAGCTCGAGATACACGGGATCGGTCTCGCCGACGGCGCGGGCGTACTCCCTGATCTTCTCGCGGCCGACGGCGTACACGACCGGCTCGTACTTCTTGCCGACCGCTGTTGTGTTGACTGGCATCGAACGGGCTCCTCGCAGGGCGGTGCTCTGTCGGACTGTTGGTGCGGCGCGCCAGTTTACGCGTGCGGCGCCGATGAGTGCACAGACGCCCAGGCCTTAAACAAGAAAGCGCCGCCTGGGCGACGACGGAGACGCTGTGTGAGCGCCCCCGCCGTCGCTGCTCGCGGCATGCGCGACCCGCCGCGCGCGGCATCGAACGTGGTCTAGAAGACCAGCTCGTCGTCACCTTCAGCGGCCCCGACCCCGACCCCGACCAGCTCTCGCTCGTCCTCGCCGCCGCCATCAGCGTGCTCATCATCGATCGCCTCCACACCGGTGCGCCCACCAGGGCTGTCCAAGAACTGCACCGTGTCGGCGACGATGCTGACGGCCTGGCGCCTCTGCTGCTCGGAGTTCTCCCATTCCCGCCAAGCCAGCCGGCCGTCGATGCCGACGCGGGCGCCCTTGCGAATGTGGTTGCTCACGCTCTCACCCTGCGCGCCGTAGATGCTCACATCGAAAAAATTCGGCTGATCGATGTAGGAGCCCCCGTCCGGGTCGCGCCGGCTGGAGTTGCATGCGATACGCAGCCCGCAGACGCTTGTGCCCGATGGCAGAGCACGCAACTCGGGGTCGCGGGTAAGTCGTCCTACCAGAACTACGCGGTTGATCGTGAACATGCGATCGGCCTCCATTTACTGTGTGGTTGACCCCCACTCACCACCGTACGCGTTGCTTGTGACGGGACTGTTCGGCGGCGAGCGCTAACGGCTCGTGTCGAAGCCAACGAGCGCCTCGAGTGCGACTGGCACGACCCGCTCGCCCGCCTGCGCCCTGTCGATCGCCCGGTCGAGCGGAAGCCGTACGTCCGGCGCGGTGAGGTAGAGCGTTCCGGCGACGCAACGGCTGCGCGCCCACGCGCGGCAGATCTCGATCAGCCGACGCGGCGCCTTGACAGTCAGCTCGACCTCGATTGCGACCGGCAACGCCTGCGGCGAGCGCTCGGGCCAGAGCACGAGGTCTGGCCTGTGCAAGATCGGCGCATCGCCTCGACTCGACCCGAGGCGCGCGCTTGCGAGCTCTGTACCCGCAGCTCGCTCATCCCGACGCAGCTCGCGCTCGCCCATCACCCGGTGATCTGGATAGGCGCGCTCGAGCGCGACGGCGACATCGGCGCACGCGATCGCATGCGGAGCGTTGGCGACGCTGATTCGACACGGCTCGAATCCGCTGAGACCAGACGCACGCAGACCGGAGCGCGTCGCTGCGAACAGCGCTGGCCGGCCGGCCAGCGGTCGTCTGCGGTAGAGCAGGCCGGCGCGCTCGGCGGCGAGCAGTAGCCCGCGCGCCGAGGCGAGCTCCCGACCTTCGTGCTGCGCGAGCGCCTCCGCCGTAACCGCGCCGAGGCCTACCACCCAGCGCAGGATCGCGAGGCGCTCTGGGGACTGGCTCATAGATTCGTGGACCATCGGTCCTCCTTTGTCGTCGTGTTGTGCGTGTGTGTGGCTGGCGTGCCACGCGTTTGGCGGCACCCGTTCGCCACGGGCGGCGCCCTCAGGTCTCTCACCGAGGTGAGAACATGTGCGCGATTCGCGCACTTCGCGGCTCACCGAGCACGAGCACCGCGCCCCAGCCCCGACCGAGACTCATCACCTGACTCGCATCGATCACCTGCTCTCGAGTCCTCACGCGGGTCGTGGCGCCATCGCTGCGGCGGGAGACCCGCCAGGCACCGGTCGTGCCCGAGACGCCGGCGACCAGCTCCGCAGAGCCCGGGACGACCTGCCGGTGAGCGATCAGAACCGAGAGGTTGCCCAGAACCTGATCGAGCATCCTCTCCCGCCCAGGGGGTCTGAGATCGGAGAGCTCTTGGGTGCCCAGCAGCAGGCTGAAACCCGCCGAGCGCGCACGACCAAAGAGCCTCACGACCTGCTCGGCGGCCACGGCCGAGAACTCGTCGAGGACCACGAGGGTTGGTATCGGGCGTCCCTGCAGCGTCGCTACTGCCGTCTGCAGGTCTTGCACGATCGCCGCCCCAAGCATCTGGGCAACCAGGGGGCGCCTGTCGGATTCGAGGCTGAAGTAGACGACCGCCCGGCGTCTGATCGCAGCGAGGAGATCGAGGCGATCGGCAGTCGGGGTATCCGGGTCCAGCCATGGCCCGACATCGGACTCGGACAGGATCGCCAACCGGTCGCGGACTCCCGCCAGCTCAGCTCGCTGACGAGTGGATAGCGAATCGAGATAGGCGAAGGCCGCGGACGCTCCGTCCTCCGGCAGGTTTCTGGCCAGTGCCTCGAGCCGCTCCGGATCCATGTGCTCGACGATTACCCGGAGGCTCACCTCACGACCGTCCTGGCACAACCCACGCGCCACGTAGCCGAGATACCGCTGAGCCTGGCGCTGGTAGTGCGGCTCGGTGAAATGCTCGCCGGCGAGAGCCTTGTCGGCAATCTCGCTCGCCCCTCCGTGCGCGAACGGGTTGTACACACACCCGCCGTCAGGAGTCCATTCGAGGAACGACTTTCCGGCCGCGAGCGCGCCGCGCCGAAGCTGCTCCCGCATGTGCGCGTCCCCCTTGGGGTCAACCACGATCGCGCCGATCCCACGCTCGATCGCCCGCGTGGCGATCCAGGTTTGAGTAACCGTCTTGCCGGACCCGGTGGCTCCGACCACCAGCGTGTGCTGTCCACCGTTCTGACCGCCGAACGGGATCGACACCGAGCGCCGGCTGTGGTCGAGACCGAGCATTAGCTCCTCGCCACGTGACCGGAACGATGAGCCTCGCGTCCCACGAACGCGTAGCTCCGCCGATCGGCGGAGCTGCAGCGCGAGGCCGAGCGGCCCTCGCCGAGCGGCCGCGAGTGCGGCCAGATCGGAGCCCGCCTCGATGTCTTCGCGGTGCCAGCGCCGGCCGCGTCGCGCAGCCGATAGCGCCGCCACCGACAGCGTTACTGTCAGGACTCCCAAGCCCCGGCCAAACAGGACCACGAGCGCGAAGCATCCGGCAGCCCAGCTCCAGTGCAGATCTCGACCCCGCATCACGCGGGCTGTGAGCGAGCCGAGGATCAGGCCGACGACACATGCGGCCGTGGCCCCTGTGAGCCAGTGGACCAGATGCTCAACCGGAGCGTGTAGGTCGACCTCCCCTTCGATGTGTGTGTTCGGCGAGGGCATTGCGCCCCTCCTTTCCCGGACCAGCCATGAGGCAGGTCCACTAGACCGGCGTCGGCCGGCATCGGTGGTTAACGAAGGACGGCGAGCCACGAGGCCCGCCATCGGGGTACGTTTCGCGGCGAGCGTTTACGCGCGCCGCAAGTGGGAGTGGATCCTGAGAGTGGATCCGATGCAGCCGGGTCCGTCCGCGATCGACTCGTGCGTCGGGCGGGCGCTCAGATCAGTCGGTAGCCGACGCCCCACACGCTGATCACCCAGCACGATGGGCTGTGCGCAGTCAACTTGCGACGCAGGCGGCTCGCGTGGCTGTCGACCGTGCGCGTCGAGCCGCCAGACCTGTACCCCCACACGACGCGCAGCAGCTCGTCCTTCGCGAACACGTGCTCGGGCTCACGAGCGAGGTGCACCAGCAGCTCGAACTCCATCCGTCGAAGCTCTACATCCCGGCCACCGAGCGAGACCGTGCGAGCTGCCGTGTCGATCACGAGCGGCCCGACGTCGATCACCCTCCCGCTCTGGGGCATGCTCGCCGCGCGACGAAGGATCGCCCGCATGCGAGCACGCAACTCGAGATACGTTGCCGGCCTGCCCAGGAAGTCATCCGCGCCGGCTTCGAACGCTCGCAGCATGTCGAGCTCGCGGGCCGGTGAGCTCATGACGATCGCGGGTAGTTCCCGGTCCCAGGTCGTGCCGGCGGTACCGGTGTCGCGTATCTCCTGCAGCAACGCCAGCGCACCTCGTGGCGAGTCGAACAGGCCGAGCACGGCGAGCTTGGGCGAGCGTTCGAGCGCCAGGATCCGCGCGTGCTGGGCAGTACGGGCAAGCTCGACGCTGTAACCATCCGCGGCCAGCTGCTCGGCGATCGCCTGGCCGAGCTCCCGATCGGCCTCGACCACAAGAATCGGATCGGCGCGCTCTGTGCTCATCCAAGCTCAACCTCGCGCGGGCTGATGCCGAGTCCACGGCGTGCGATCAGCCCGAGCACGTCGCTGTGGATCCACGGGGTGGGAGTGCTCCGCCCGCCCTCGGGGAGCAATCCGATCCGGCGTGCGAGCCAGCTCGTCTCGCCGCTCTCATTGCCTTTGCGGTCTCGCTTGACTCGTCCGCAGCGGATCGCGATTTCACTCATGCTGAGTTCCTGTCGTGCGATCGTCTCACGCACGACCTCCCGTAGCCGCCTGTTGAGCACAATCGGGCTCTCCTGAACGCGCGCGAGCTCTGACTGCAATGCGGCGGTGGAGATCTCGCCCGTGTCTGCATGAAGCGCGAGCGCTCTGATGGTCAGCACGCAAATCGGTTCGTAGCTCTGGATGCACGCGACCACCTCCCGCAGGCTCACCGACTCGCAGCGGGCGGATGCCGGCTCGGTAGAGCGTCGACACCAGCGCAGCTCGCGTCTTGGCGTCGCGCCGTCCACCAGCTCGATTCGAAACCGGTTGTCGGCAGATTCGAGGATCTGAGAATCGGTCGCGTCTCGATCCTCGCCGAGGCCAGGCCGGCGGTGCTCGGCAAACGGAGCGATCCGGCTGTCTTCGGGCGTCAGGAGACGACAGCGAGGGCTGTCCTGCGCGATGTCGTGCAAGTAGTGCGAGCACACCAAGTCGGCGTTCTCGGCAGGCTCATCAGCGGCGATATGCGCGACCAGACGGCTGTCGCCCTGGGTCGACGCCTGACGGTCGGCCACTAGCACGGACCCCTCGGCACCGAGCCAAGCGACCACCTCGCGGAGATGCCCCTGCCGGTCGGCGTATCGGCCGAGCGTCCGCTGAGCAGCATCGCCCTGAGCCTCGCGAGAGCTGGCGCGGCGACGACGCGCGGATGAGCCGGTGTCACGAATCGGCGTCCGGCGAGGAGCAGGGCGCGAAGGGGCGAGCGTGGATGTCATAGCGGTCTCCTTGCGGTCGACTGAAGGCCCGAGTGGGGCGGTTTGGGAGCAGCGTTCGTCGGCTTGTACGAGCCGCGAGGGCAGTCGTCAACGGGCCTCGACCAGCGAGCCGCGGTCGTGTGCGGCGCGCCGAGAACCCTTAAGGGGTTCTCGGAAAGATCGATATGCGAGCGGCGATCCGCGTGAAGTTGGCGCGAACGCGCTTATCCTCGCGAGGTTCGGGCGAAGGCGGCGCGTGCGACATGAAACGATCCGGAACGCCAGCCTCAGGGCCCATCTCGATCGCTCGCCATGGCGGGCGGTCATGGGCATGAAGAATGCTGAATTGTGAGCAGGGAAGCGAGAAGTAAGGGATCGCACGGTACCGCGCGACGGGGTTCGGAACCCCGCGCGTTGCGATCGGCACGGCGTTGCCCGCCGTCGCCCTCTTCGTGACCCTGCAGTTTTGGCTTTGTGATGCCGAACTACAGCCACGGCCGGCGCAGTTGCCCGTCGTTCGTGCGCAGGGGCGACTGCGCAGTTAGCCGGCCGAGAGAGGCGGCAACTGCGCGACGCTGGGCGGCGACGGCGTTGATTGGAGCCCAACTGCATGAGCATTCGCGCGCCACGCGGTGCCAGCATTGCGATAGCCGGCACCAAGCTCGCGCGTCCGAGCGCGGAGGCAGCGACGAGCTTTACGAGCCGGCGTCGGGCGCTACGCCGAGGAGCACCCGCGGCTCAATCTTCGCTTCCCCAGCCCTCGGATCGCCGTGAGCCGCGGAGACGCGAACCTCGGGCGGCACGCGGGGAACACCATGCGCCAGCAGGAGGCCATCATGGATGTCCCGCTCGGCTACGAACAGGATCCGCTCCCTGCCCGGGTACTCCCAGTCGAGCGGATACTCGCCGGCATACGCGCGGCACGCTCTCAGGATCAAGTCCGCCGACATGGCGCATTCGCGTGCCCTCGTCGCGTTCCGGCAAACGAACACAACCAACGGGACGGCGTCCGCGCGGCGGCCGTAGCGCGCGGTGGCCAGGGACCAGCCGGTCAGGAAGTGGTCATAGCGCTCGAGCTTGCCGGCGCCGCCCGCGACCGCCAGCCGGTCGTCAAGCTCGACGAGCACGTCTGTCGCCTGCAGACCCTGTTCGCCGGCTCCGATCGCGACGATCACGTCCGGGCGGATCGTCTCGAAGCGCTCGACCTCGACCCGCTGACCAGTGCGATCCGTCCGCAGGAAGTCGTGTGGCGTCCGTCCGCCCGGGAGACGCAGGTCGCGTGGCGCGAGCGCCGCTCGCCCCTCGACGGTCGAGCGCGCCGGCGGCAAGAGCACTGCTTCATCGGGTCCGCGCAGGGTGCATGCCTCGAGACCCAGGTGCGTGATCAGCGCCAGGGCCCAGCCGGATACGTGCACATCGTGGCGAGCCTGGCGCAGCCCGATGTCGCGCGGGCCAACCTCCTCAGCACCGCCGGAGGCGCGCCGGCTTCCAAGGACGCCGCGATCGCTCACTGGGGCAGCCTCGAGCCGGCCGGCCGCGCGCAGCTCCTGCCGGCCGGCCTCCGTGATCACGTAGCACATCGGTATCCCACCGCCATCGCGGCGATGGAACTGGAACCGCTCGACAAGCGCCGCGTCAGACAGGCGCTTCAAGCGACGCTGTGTCGTCGTCGCGGCCCGCTCGGGGTTGAACCTGCGATGTAGCTGGCTCGTGAGGACGTGCCGCATCCTCGCGATCACCGATAGCAGCTCCAGGTCGAGCCGATCAGGCTCAACAGCACGCGGAGCCTCGACGCGCTTGGCCCAGCGAACGCTGTGGGCACCGTCGAGCTCGACCAGCTCGCGATAGCTCTCGGCCGGTGTCCGCGATCGATCGGCCGACCGGTCACGGGCGATCAGCGGTCTGCTGTCAACTGCCCTCTCTGCCGCGGGTCGTGCCGCATGCGAAGCGTCCGGCACGGGTCGCGCGCGCTCCCGTCGCTGCTGGTCCCAATGCGGTTGGCGAAGATCATCGAGATGGCTGGCACCGCGCTCGCGCTGACGAGCGGCGTGCAGCGCGAGGCGTTCGCGATCGACCGTGAGCGGGATCGTCTGCGCGATGAACGGGGATTGACGGCCGTTCGGGGTGCACCAGCTCGCGATCGCGTGATGCTTGGGTAGGTGCATCCGGACGTCCGGATGCCCGAGTGTCGACAGCCGGTCGACGCCCGGACGAATCGTGTCGGAGAACTCCCCCATCGTGAGTTCAGCCGCAGCACGGGCGTCGCGCGCGGAGGCCGTCGCGAAGTACACGCGATGGGCGAACAGCGCATCCAGCTGGTCGCGCACCTCCCGTTCTGTCCACTGGGCGTCTGTCTGCCAACACGCGACCGTCTCGAGGCCGGCGGAGCGCTTGAGCGCCATCGTTTCTGCGAATCCCCGGTTGATCACCAGCGGCGCCTCGTCGACCTTCAGCGCTACCGCGATCCTCGCGCCAGCTGCAACCAGGTCCTGCTGACGAGCGAGCGATGCATCGAGCATCCCGATGAGCAGCTGCATCATCACGGAGGTGTTGCCCGCTCCCATCGCGCCCAGGGCACCCTTGACCACGAGAACCTCTCCCCGTTCGATAACTCGATCGAAGTCGACTCGCAGCGAGCCGTTCAGGAGCACCCGCTTGATCGACGGCGAGTTCAGCAGGCGCGCGAGCTTGTTGACTGGAGCGTCGAGCTTGGCGGTCGTCGTGCTGCGCGCGTCCGCTAGCTGCGCGGTCAGCTCCGCCGTGAAGAACTCGGAGATCTCCTTGAACTCGGGGAGTGCGCGGACACGCGCGCCAACGCTGTTGCGATAGGCGTATCCGTCCTCGCCAACCGACAGCAGGCGTGCTGCGTCCCACAGCGTCGAGTCACGGTCGTATGCCAGTACGGCGATTATCGCGTTGCGCAAGTAGCGATCGGACGAGGCCCTGATGTCCGCATCGCTGAAGAGGTTCCTCAGGGCGGCGACAACGTAGTCGGCGATCACGTCGGCCGGTGCCTCGACCGCGAGCGGGTTGAATCCGCAGGTTGGATGAGCGAGGTCGAGCAATGTGCACGTGCGCCCAGCCGGGACGACGCTGACAGCGGCGTCGGCAGCGTCTCCCTTCGGATCGAGAACGATCACCGCGCATCGCTCGCGGTGCAGGTCCTCGGCGACGGTTGCGACGAGGTAGCTGGACTTCCCCTGCTCGACCGTCCCGGGCACGGCGGTGTTCTGCTTACGCAAATCGACGTGAATCGAGACCGCTCCATCGCTATCGCACAGAGTGCCCGTGCCATCCACCGGACGGAAGATGCCGGGCGGCGCGGGTGCGAGCGGCAGCCCGGCACGTGCGAACGGGACCGTCAGATAGTCGACTGACGGCAGATGCCAGATCGGTGCGAGCTCCGCTGTGGCAAAGACTCCCTTGCGGAAAGACGGCAGTGGGTTGCCCTCCCCGCGCTGGACGCGGCGCGCATACAGTCCAAGCACGCCGTGGCGCAGCCCTGTGCCGCGCTCAACGAGCCGGTTCTCGGCACTCTCGGCCCGCAGCTCGAACGCAACCCGCTCGCACGCCGAGCGGCTCGCGGCGACGACACGAAGATCGACGAAGAACAGCGGCCTGTGCTGGACCTCCAAACCACCTCGCAGCTCCGCGTCATCGAGCATCGAGCGATCGCGCGGCGGGAAGTGCGCTCGCCGCCGGCGAGCAAGGCGAGCCTCTTGGCGCTTGAACAGATGCTTTGCGAACGCCTCGAACAGGGCCGGGGTCGGCGTCATCGCGATCTGCACAAACGCCGGCTCTCCGCAGGCGCCCAGTGCGGTCAGCAGCCGGTTGACCGGCGGTTCCACTCGCCGCTCGAAATCCTCGAGTGCCTTCACACGGTTGATGAACTCGGCGTGCTTCTTCAAGCGCAGCACCGCCGGCGGTGTGCCCACCGGCTGGCTCATCGGACCTAGCCGGCAGTTCGGATATGTGGCCTGCAGAACCGCCTCGAACGAGTGCTCCCACCCCTGCGGACAGGTAACCGCCAGCCATACCGAGTGCGTCGCGCCGCCACTGTGATGCAGCTCCAGCGAGACCGAGGCCTGACCGCTCACAAATCGTCGCCACCAGCGCTGCTGCAGCCGCTTGTGGAGCGCTGCGAACAGCGTCGCAACGGCCTCCATGCTCGCGTGATCGCCACGATAGGGGTTGACTTGCAGGCGCACATAGCTGCGGCGCTGACGCGCCCTCACCCGCATCGCCATCACCGCCGACGCCGTAATCCCCAGCAGCACTAGCAGCGGCCGCATAATCGCCACGCCTCGCGCAGGACTCCAGGTCCAGACGCCGCGAGCGATATGCATTAGCGCACCTGCGAGGACATCGATCGTGAAATCGAACACGCCCGCCGTCGGACGCCCGCGCAGCAGCTGGCCCGGTCCTCCCCGAAGGAGCCACGTGATCGCTACCACGCCCGCAAACACGGCGAAGAGGCCCAACAGCCGCCACATGAGGAAGCGAAGCACCCATCCTCTGCTCCGACCACACGCGCGGGCCGGGACGGCGACGATGCCGGTGCGGGTACCGTTTCCCGACGGTCTGACCCTCGTTGAGCGGCGCCTATCGCGCCACGAGTCTCCCCTGGTGCCTCAGCGTGGACGCGTTGCGCGCTCCACCTGCGCCCCGCGCGTGGTCAGGTGCCACGCGTTCGCGGCTCCCTTCTCCTGACCCTCGCCCAGGTTCTCAACGAGGTTCAGGCGCGCAAGCCGATTCAGCAGCTTGGAGATCTGGCCCTGATCGATTATGCCCGACCCTTCCGCGATCTCGCGGTTGCTCGCACCCGGATGCTCAGCGATAACCATCAGAACACGCACCGTCCTGTACGTGAGGCGCATTTTCAGGCCGTCGAGCGGGTCCCGGGGCCGCGTCGAAGCACCAGATCTCCTTGTGCCCTGAGGCTCGAGCGGAGGCCTGCTCAGCTCCCGTCCGGCAGCCCTCGCCCCTAGGTACGGGAGCACGATCATGCTCATCAGCGAACCGAGCAGGTCCGTCAGGGGCTCTTCGCCGCGCTCGAGCAACCTGGTGTGAAGCACTGCAAAGATCGCACCGACGACGCCTTCGGCGGTCACCTCCGGTGGTTCACGGGTGGCGTTCGTAAGAACTCGTCCGCGATCGATGACCTCGGCCAGTTCGTCGAGCACCTCGGCTCGGCGCTCCAGAACTCTGTCGCCCGCCCCGAGCGCCTCGACCACGCTCAGCTTCGCCAGGCCCGGCTCTTCATCCATCGCCATCAGCAGTCGCGCCAGCGCCGCCCGGATCCCGTCGCGCCAGCCCGACTCCTGCTCGTAGGCCTCGCTCGCCATCACTCTCGCTTGATCGATCGCCTGCTCGAACGCTGCCAGGAAACAATCCTCGCGGTCCGTGAACACGTCGTAGAAAGTCTTGCGCGACACTCTCGCCCGGCTGATGACCTGCGCGACGGTCATCCGCGCATAGCCGACATCCTCGACCGCCTCTGCAGCCGCCGCGAGCATTCGGCTTCGCTGGATCTGCGTCACCTGCCTACGTGGCAGCCCTCCCGGTCCAGGGCGCAACCGCGCCGTCGCAGTCCGTCGCTTGTACGTCAGAGTCATTTCGTCCCGCCTAGTCGTCTGATTCGCCAGTAAGTAATGAACGTTCGAGTCGGCTCGGGTCAAGCTGGCGGCGACGCACCGCGCTCAGCCAAGCGTCGTGCCCGCTCGCGCAATACATGAGCTTCACGGGTCTAGACCCCTTAGTCGAGGCGCGTCTCCGACTCCCTCTCGGCCGTTCGAACGCCCTTTTCTAGGTTTGCCGGGGGTCGAAACTGGCGGCCCCGCTCCCGCCCGCGCGGAGCATACACCAAAGTCCATTATACGGAAACTTCCCAACATCGGCCCGAGTGTACATTCGGTGCAGGACGCGATCGATTCGTGATCCAGCGTCTTGGCCAGGCGGCGCACGCCGAACCTCGTGCCGAACACGGGGCTGCGCTCTGGAGCGCGACAGGCGGATGGCTAGAGTCATTCGCCTGATGGGAGCACGCGGCGAGCTGGCAAGCAACCACGCTACCTCGACGACCGCAGTAATTGCGCCGTGGAGCGCGTTCGGTTGGCACCGGCGGCTGCTGGCCACCGTTTTCGTCGCGCTCTGGCTGGTTTGGATCTTCGACGCGATCAACAACCTCGCGCCGGTGCGCCAACTGTCAGCCCAGCGCAACGGCGCGCGCGTGCTCACGTTCGAGCGCTCGCTGCACCTCGCCCCCGAGCACACGATGAACATCTGGCTCGCCGGCCACGCGACGCTCAGCCAGATCGTGGTCTTCTGGTACGTCAACGTCCACATAGTCGCGATCCTCGTGGTGCTCGCCATCATCTCGTGGCTGCGGCCCGATCTGCTGAAAGTGCTGCTCACAACGCTGATGGCGGTCAGCCTGATCGCACTGGCAGTCTTCTGGAGCTTCCCTACGGCCCCGTTGCGGATGCTCCCAGGCGGCTACGTCGACATGGTCGCCTCCGTCCACCACCTGCCGGTGTGGCACCTTGGCGCGACGGCCGTCCTCTCGAATCAGCTCTGCTCGACGCCCTCGCTGCATGTTGCCTGCGCCGTATGGTGCTCAATCGCGGTCTGGCAGATGACCCGAGCTCGCTGGGCGCGTGCGCTGGCGCTGACCTACCCCCTGCTGACGACGTACGCGGTGATGGCAACCGCGAATCACTACCTCGCCGACGCCGTCGCAGGTGCAGCAATCACGCTTGTAGTCTTCTTCGTGCTGAACCTGCTCTTGAACAGGAGCGCCGAGCGGCCGAGGCTCATCCAAGATTTGCGGTGCGACTCATCCACGAAAGCTACGCGGACCGTTTTCTCGTCATCCGAGAGCCGATCCAGTCAGTTGCCCTCCCATGAACTCAGCTCGAAGGAGCGGCCTAGTTATCCGTCAGGTTCGCTGCTAGACCCTCCATTCCGGAATCCTCATCGACGGCTTTGAGGGCTTCGTCGCGGTCGAGGAAGATGCGGATGCGCTTGATCTTGTCGTCAGCGAAGTCGTAGACGGCCGTGCTTTCAGCACGGGTCACGATCCCGCTGGCGCGGCCAGTCGATCTGAACCGTATAAAGGCGATCGCATTGCTGTCGCCTACTGCTTGCACGCGCTGCGCCTCGAGCCGAAGGTCAGGGCCTATGTCCTCGATGTCGGTGAAGAACCGCTTGATCCCGGCAGCCCCCAAATACTCGGCCCCAGCCAACGGCATCAACAACTCCACATTCTCGATACAGCAGGCGAGGTAGGCGTCAATGTCCCGCGCATTGATCGCCGCAACCGCCCGTTCGACCGTCTGCACGTTCTTCTGGGACATCGCCTACTCCCGTTCCTCCGCGAGGCGTTCGGCTGCAGCGTGCGCCTCGTCGACCTCGTAGATCGCAAGGCGTGCGATCAAGCCTCCTACCCAGACGACGACCCATCCCTCGCGTTGTCGAAGGTGACCGGCGCTGCCAACCGGACGACCGTTCTGAACGACCACGGCGAACACAACCCCATTGCCGAGGTCGCGGACTTCCTCAAGCCCGAACTCCAACTCCTCGTACGTGCCAAACCAGCCCTCAAGGAAGCTGCGAATGGCCGCCCGTCCCTCGAAGTGGTCCCCCAACGCCCTCCCGTCGAAGGTCGCATCCTCGGCGAAGCTGCTGGTCACCGCGTCGAGCTCACGGCGATTCGCAGCCTCAAACGCCCTGCCCATAAGCTCCACCGGGTCGGGGATCGTGGACTCCTCAGACATCGTGCGGGGAGTATCGCGTAGGCGACACAGAACGCCCTCCCCGGACCGTGCGGGCGCGGCTGGGTATGCGTTGGGAGCCCAACTTCCAGTCAGGACCCCCCAAAACGCGAAACGCCCCGCAGATACGGGGCGAATCAAGTACCGCTACCGGGATTCGAACCCGGGTTTCCGCCATGAGAGGGCGGCGTCCTAGTCCCCTGGACGATAGCGGCGCGTGATCGGTCGGCCCCGAGGCTAGCAAAGCGCCCGAGAGTCTTCGCAGCGATCGGTCCTCCGCGGCCGGCAATGCGACGTCGCCAGGCCGCATACGCTCGCGTGCGATATGTTCGCGTGAGCATTGCGGATGTGGCGGAATTGGTAGACGCGCACGGTTCAGGTCCGTGTCTGGGAAACCAGGTGGAGGTTCGAGTCCTCTCATCCGCATCGGCTACAAAAGCAGATGATAGCAGGGTATTCGCGACTGTGGGTCACGAAGATCGAATCGTCGTGAGCCGTGTTTGGTGTGCATAATGTTCTCAGATGAGAACTGTGCACGTCGCTTCGCGATCGAATGTCGGCCGAGCACGGCAGCGGCGAACGCCCGCGAACCCTTCAGCTTGTCTGCGTGCGACTCATGTGGGATCGCGGTGAGCGTTCAGTCCGACCACGGGGCCTGGATCGTGCGCTGGCGCGATGCGTCGGGCCGTCAGCGCGGACGGCGGTTCGCGAGCGAGGCCGACGCGCGGTCGTTTGACTCGCAGATGCATAGCGTCGCGGTGGAGGAGCGGCACGCAGACGAGTCGCCGCAGGGTCGAGGGGTCTACCGGTATCTCACGCGAAACGGAGCCCACTGGTATTTCAAGACGCGCGGGCGCGATGGCTCGCAGATCACGCGGCGCGGGTTCCTCAGCAAGAAAGCCGCCATCGACGCCAAGCGGCACATCATCGAACAGGTCGCGCGCGGAGAGGCCAGCTACACCCAGGAGACCTTCGCCGAATACTGGGAGCGATGGCTACGGCGCCGCAGGCACCACCTGGCACCAGCATCCATCGCGGCATACACCGTCGACGCTCGCACGCGCTTGCTGCCCGCACTGGGCCAGACTCGCCTCGCAGCGATCGAGACCCGACACGTCCGTGGCCTTTTCGAGAGGCTCGCCGAGCGGGTGCAGGCAGGCGAGCTCGCGGGCAAGACCGTCAACAACACACTCACGACGCTCACGGTCTGCCTCAACGACGCCGTCAAGGACGGACTGATCGCAACGAACCCAGCAATCGGAGTGCCGCGATTCCCGCGAGCGCACACCGAGCGCGACTACCTACGCCTACACGAGATACCCGTCTATCTCGACTCCTGCAGCACCGAGTACAAACCACTCGCCGCGCTATTGATCGGAACCGGCGTCCGAATCAGCGAGGCGCTCGCCATCCGCCCGAGCGACCTCAAGCTCGATACCACCGGCGGATGGGTCACCATCGCCCGCGCCCTCAAACAGGACGGCACAATCGGCTCCACCAAGTCCCGACGCCCCAGATCAATCGAGATCGGCCCCGAACTCGCACACCGCCTGGAAAACCGCCTCGCAGAGCGCCATCACGCATATCCGGAAGCGGACGATGCTGGCTCCTTATTCATCGCACCACACCGAGCCCGCCGACAACAGACCGCTCGCTCGACGAGCAGCCGAGAGTTCCTACCACCCGACCGCCGGACCGTCGGAGGATGGCACGCCCAAGCCCTCCATGATGCGACTCTCCGCCACATGCCACTGCACTCACTTCGCCACACTGCCGCAGCCGCGTGGCTGGCCGCCGGCAACTCGCTGCTCTACGTCCAGCAACAACTCGGACACCGAGACCTCTCCACCACCAGCCACTACTACGGACACCTCGAGCGACACCACAGCCCAACACGAGGCGCACACGCAACCGAGCAAGCAATCACACGAGCAAGCCCTAACTGACAGTCACCCTAGCCGTGCGAACCGAACGTCTGATCACCATCCTTTTGCGCAAGCCGCTTGCCGTCGCGCTCGCTCCCGCCCCAGGAGCACAAGTGAGCCGAGAGCTTCGGCGAAGTGCTGCAGTTCGTCCCAAAGGGGCGTCTCGTGAGCGGCAACCTCGACGCCTCCTTCCATACAAGAGCGGAAGCATGATAGCCATCAGAACTCTGTCTGCGGCTGTTTTCGACCGTCTCGTTGTTTCACTGACCCGGCGCGGACGGTCAAGCGAACGCGCCTGCGGGGCCGGTATTGCAATACTCGGAACCGGACAGCGGTTCGCTGGCGGGCCTGGGCGCGGATGAACTCGCGTCACGAGCCTAGGCGAGCGAAGCGCGGACCGCAGAGAGGAACGAGGCGTAGCTCCAGGTCAGGTTGGGCAGGCTTCGAGCGAAGCCGCTGTCGCGGTCGAACTGCTCACTCAGCTGGAGATTGTCGCTGTGGAAAACCAGGGCTTGCATCATCCTGTCGCCGGCGTTCCGAAGCGCCGAGGACACCTCTGCCGCGCTGTTCTCGGGGGCCATCTTCACCTGGCCCAGGAACTCGGTGGCGAGAGCATCTGAAGGCACGAGTCCTGTGGAGTCGATCGCTCCCGCCACGCGGTAGTACAGCTCGGCAAAGGCGGACGTGCATAGCACCCACGGGTGGCCCGGCGTCTGCGGGTCGTTGGTGTCGCCGCCGTAGTAGTCGCTCGGATAGCGTCCCAGCAGGGGCCCGAGCCCGAGCCCGGCGTCGAAGGCGTTGATCGGGTAGCGGTGGTCAGGGGAGTCCGTCCAGACGGCGCGAATGGCGCCGGCAGACGCCAGCAGCCTCGGATCGAGAAAGGGATCGCCGTCGCCCGTAGGGACGCTGCCGTAGAGAACGGCGAGGACGATGTCGATGTTCGGGTCATACGGTTGGTGTTTGTTGGCTGGGTTCGGGTTCCATGGCGGTTCGAAAGTGAGGTAGCAGCCGCTGTCTGCGCTCCAGTGCCGCGGCAATGCCTCCTGCAGCCACGCGATGCCGTCGTCTACTCCGGCCGGAACGGCCAACCTGACCTCGTTGGTCCTGACCGCTTCGAAGCAGCGGAGCTGAACCGCGCGGGCGAAGAAGGAGCCGCCTTCCTCCTCCTCCCACAGGCTTGTCGTCGGACGCTTGTAGGCGGTGAGCAGGAACTGCACGTTTGCGGTGACGAGCTTGCCGATCGTGGCCTGCATCGCCGGGCCGACAAACGGAGATGCCTGTAGCAGCGCGAGCGTCTGGAGGGCGGGGCCATCGCTCTGGTTGCTCCATTCCCGGGGCAAGCCCTCCATCGTGTAGCACGCCCGGGCGAAGTCATCCCAGTGATCTTCGTCGGGGATGTGGGTCTGGCATAGCGCGGCGAAGCTCACGTAGTCGCTCAGACGCTGCTTGCGTTGTGCCACGGAAAGCAGCGCAGCCGGAGCAGCCAGCTCCATCGCCGCGATGGCGGCGTCGCGCGTCCAGTTGAAGAGGTAGTTCTGCGGGCCACCCTCGCCCGCTGGCACGAGGGGATCGGGGTATGTAGGCGAGGCGAGCACGCAGCCGGCAGCCGACGCACTGCCCGCCGAACCAGGGTCGACGAACACGAAATCGTCTGCAGCGAGGTTCCGGAGCATCAGCCAGAAGACATGCTCGGCGACGGCCCGCAGGGAGGACTGCTGCGCCGAAGGCTGAACGTCGAGATAGCCAGTAGAAGCCATTGGCCTTTTGAGAAGGTCCTCCGCCACGGGTGAGAGCGTCGGAGGAGCCCTGAACGCCCTCTCGCTATGAGAGATTCGGACTCCCGACTTTCGGTTCCGCAGAGGAGTTTCACCGCGTAAAGCGCCGCTATTGCTTCCCATGCAGGCGAGCACCACAAGTGCGGAGGCAAGATACGATGCACTGGCTGTGTCTTCTAATGGTTGGGATTTGCGTGATCTCCGGCGGGCGGCAGCTACCGGTAAATGGATCAATAGATCCACGGTCACCGGCTTGCGTGACGACGTTGGCAAGCAGCATATCGACGCCGAGGTTCTCCGCGAACTCCTGGAAGATCCGGGTGCGATAGAAGCGGTGCGGCTGCCCAACTTCTGTATCGACGGTCCACTGGCGCTGGCCGATCTGTCGTTCGCCGGCGAACTAGCGCTCGAGTCGTGCGAGATCCGCGGCGATCTCGACCTCACCCGCGCCAAGCTCGGCGCCCTACGGATCGTCAAATCGTCAATATGTGGCTCCGTTCGGGCGAGCAGTGTGTCTGTCTCGCGCTGGCTCATCCTCGACGACACGACCATCTCCGGCGCTGTAATAGCGCCGGACGCGACCATCGACGGACGGGTGTCATTTGACCGGACGACGATCGGTGCCGGCAGCTTTGGGAAGTTCAAACAGGTGTCACTTCTGCTCGAATGCGCGACGATCGATGGTCGCTTCTCCGCCCTGGGTATACGGGCCACCGCGCCAGTGATACTCGACGGCGCCCGGCTGACCGGGCAACTCGACCTCAAAGACGCCCATCTCCAGGGGAGCCCTCTGGCGCTCAGTGCGAAGAACGTGCATGTCGCCGACATCGCGCATATCAACGGCAGCAAAGACGGGGGCCCATTCCGAGCCGACGGACAGGTTCTCATCACTAGCTCGGAATTCGCGGGAGGCCTGAATTGCAGCCGGATGTGCATCAAGAGTCGTCGGCAGATTGACGGCGAGTCCGATGTGGTGTTCGACGGGAGCAACGTCAAGATCGGCGGAGAGTTCTTCCTCGACCGCGGCACGATCGCTGGCGGCGTCCGCCTGACAGCTGCCGAGATTCGAGGTCAGTTCAACCTGTCGAGCTTGAAGATCCGCGGCCAGCCGAAGGCGGCGATCGATGCCCAGGGTATGCGGGTCGGGACCGATGTCTGGCTCAATGATCGCTTTAACGCGTCGTCCGCAGTACTACTCGACCGCGCCACGATCGGCGGGACGCTCAATGCCGTCGCTGGGCGCTTCATCGCCGACACGGAGCCCAAAGCGCCGAACGAGGGAATCGCGCTGAGCCTCGCCTCGGCGAGCATCGACGGCAATCTCGTGCTCGCCGACGAACCCTGGACAGCCAAAAGCAAAATCTCAGGTTTTCACGCCACCGGCACAGTGAATCTGACCGACACGCACGTGGCGGGCCAGTTGGAAGCCGCGGGTGGCAGATTCGACGGTTCTGGAGGCGACGCGCTTCAGGCAGATGGAATCCGAGTGGACAACGACATGCGACTCAACAGTCGGAAGGACGCCGGCCGCCAATGCCGCTTTGAGGCTTGCGGCGCCGTCAAGCTCTCGCGAGCGACGGTTACGGGCTCTCTCGACTTCACCGGCGCGCTCCTTAAGATGCATCCGCGCGGCGACGGACGCCCGCGGCCGACCGCGTCGGAGTGCGTGCTGGACGCATCGCTGGCGCGCGTGGGCGACCGGCTCGTGTTGCGCGACCTCGCGGGCATAAACGGCTGCGTGTCGCTGATCGGTGCCCAGGTCGGCATGCTTTCCGACGATACAAGCTATTGGCGCGATCGGGCGAACACCCTCAAGCTCGACGATTTCAGGTATGGCCAGCTGGATCGCGACTGGCTCGGTTGGCGCGAAGGCAGCGAGTGGCTGGAGCGACTCGACCCCTACAGCGCTCAGCCCTACCTCGAACTCGCCCGCGTCGAGCGTGTTATGGGTCGCACCAGGGACGCGCGAAGGCTGAACATCGAGCGCCACAAGGCCCGCCTATCGCGCCAGCGGCCGTCGAAAGGATCCCCACCCGCCGTGCGCGCGCTCAACTTCCTCACGCGCGCCGGCGATCGCACGGTCGGTTTCCTGATCAGATGGGGCTATGCGCGGTGGCGGCTAGCCGTCATTTGGACATCCCTGCTGGCCGTCGCGGCGCTCATCTTTTACTGGGCCGGAAGTCACAACATCATGCGGCCGAGCCATCCGCCGCCAACCCTGTTCGGCGACACTCCCGAAAGCGCTCGTTGCACCCCAGAATACCCGTGCTTTGAATTCGTCACCTACAGCCTCGACGTGATCCTGCCGGTTGTCGAACTCAATCAGCGCGACAATTGGTACGCCGACGGCGACACTGCGCGCGGGAAAGCCGTTGCGATCGCCACCGTCATGTTGACGCTCTTCGGCTGGGGATTCGCGACCCTCCTAGCGGCCAGCTTCACCAACGTGCTCAAGCGTGAGTGAGCTCGCTTCGTTCCGCGCCAGCGTATATATCTCTCTCCGCTGAAGCTCCCTTCTCACGCGGGCGTCCCCGGGTGCCGGTCGTGTCGCTACCACGTTCGCGTGGATGCGAGCGCGTGCCGTGAGACTCCGAGATGCCTGCTTAGGACGGTGGGTGTCGCGCAAAGTTGCTGCGGGGATGGATGAACGTCAGCGGTGCCCGTAGAGATCTGGTTCTGCGGGCCTGGCCGAGTCTCTGTGCGGCCCGGGTGTCGTTTTAGGCTGTTTGGGCGGCCAGGTGGTGTTTGTGGAGCTTCATGAGGTTGTGAGTCGCGGTAATTAGCCGCCATTCGGAGCGTGCGGCGGATCTGCCTCGTCTGTGGAACTGGTTGATGCGCCGGTTGTGCTTGGTCTGCGCGAACACGAGCTCGATCATCGCCTTGCGTCTTCGGTAAAGCCCACCGCCATAGTCGCCGGCCAACACGGTGCGCATGAACGCGTAACGCCCACCATTCCAGCCGCGGCGGGGAGTGTCACGCTTGCCCGCGTCGGGCGGGATCAGCACCTGGATGCCGTCGCTCACAACGTTATCGATCTGCTCCTCGTTCCAATAGCCGCTGTCAGCAACCGTCACCTCGGGTGTCTCAGTGACACCGACCTTCTCCAGTTCATGCCTGGTGGCTTCGACCATCGGCTGTAGGTGACCGAAGTCCGGTGAGCTGGCAGTCACCTCCGCGGCGAGCACGATCTGATGCTCGTTCACCGCAGCCTGCGTGTTGTAGCCCTGGGTGTAGCTGCGCGGGGTCTTCACGTTGCGCGAATCAAGATCGGTCGTGTTGATCTTCCCTGCCGGGATCTCCGGCGGCTCGTATGGCTTCGGTAGGCAACCGAGCCGTCGGCCTCGCGTGTCCCGTCCATGCGCCCGGTAGTGCTCATACGCCTCGTTCGCTTCGCGCTCGACTGCGAGGTTCTGCTGCAACCGTCGCTCTGCCTCCAACAGCTGCCCGGCACGCGAGCGCCCGATCGGCACGGCCTCACGCTGACGGTGCTAATCGAGCTGACGGCGAGCCTCGAGCAACCATCCATCGCGACCCTGAACCCGCGCGACGATCACCCTAGCATCAAGCTCGATCTTCACCCCAGAAGAGCCCGCCTGCGCGGCCGCTTCGGTCTTCACGCTCCCGTTCTCCCCGCGGTCACGCTCGAGTCTTTGCTTAGCCTCCCGCAACGCTGCACGACGCCCCTCACGGGTCTGTAGCTGCTCGGGCAGCTCATCGCCACGCGCATCCCCGTAAAGCTCGTCCTCGGCCGCGTCGAGTGCCTCGGCCTCCTTGAGGATCTCCCGCGCGAGCTGCTCGTAATCAAGGTTGCAGTGATGTGACGCGTTGGCGTGGACCTTGGTGCCGTCGATCGCGATCAGCCCGACCTTCACCAACCCCGCCTCCTTGCACAGCGAGAGCACCTCCGTGAACAAGGCGGCCAGCGACTCCTCATGGCGGGCACGGAAGCGCGCGATCGTGGCGTGATCGGGGGTCTGCTGGCAAGCGATCACCCGGTAGGCAACATCCTCCCCACACCGGCGCTCGATCCCGCGCGAAGAGCGTTCACCCCGCGCGTAGGAGTACAAAAGCAGCGACACCATCATGCTCGGCTCGAACGCCGCGCGCCCCCACCCATCCAGCCGATAGGAACGCATAGAACGCCGAGAGATCCATCTCCTGCACCGACTCCAACACAAACCACGCGAAATGACCCTCCGGCAGCCAATCCCGCGGGTCCGGCGGCAACAAGAACACCTGCTCACGATCACACTCAAGAAAGTTCTGGGACATACCCAGAAGTGTCTTAACCACGCCGGACGGACCCGAGGGTTGCGCGACACCCCACCGTCCTGAACGGGCAGATGCCGCTCGGTCACGGGCACGCTCGCATCCACGAAGAAGTGGTGATAAGAGGAGCTTCGAGCCATTCGCCGCAGACCGTCTCTCAGACCAAATCATCCGCGCCTGGCCGCGGGCTCAGAAGGTGTAGGGTGGAGTGCCCGACTGGGAGGTGACCATGGAGTCCAAGACAGTTGATGCCGTCGAGTTTCGAGACGGACAGCGGCATCAGTGGAACAGTGCTGCGACCGGCTGGCGCAGATGGTCGGATCTGATCGACGGGGCGGCGAGTGGAATCAGTGAGCGCCTAGTCGAGCTGGCCGGCGTCGAGCCCGGAAGCAGAGTGTTGGACGTGGCCGCCGGCTACGGGGAGCCGTCGCTGACCGCGGCCAGAAGGGCTGGGCCCGAGGGCGCCGTGCTGGCCACCGACATCTCCGCCGAGATGATCGCCTTCGGCCGCGAGCGCGCCGCTGCCACCGGGCTTGAAAACATCGAATTCGTTCAGTCGGATGCGGCATCTCTGGACTTCCCCGAGGCCAGCTTCGACGCCGCGCTCTCACGCTGGGGGATCATCTTCGAGCCCGACGCAGAGGCCGCCGCGGCGCGTATCCGCAGCTTCCTAAGGCCCGGCGGGCGGATGGCGATCAGCTCGTGGGGATCACCGGACCGCGTCCCGTTCCTCGCGATTCCCATGCGGACCGCGATGCAGCACCTCCAAGTCCCGCCCCCGCTGCCGGGAACACCCGGTCCGCTCTCGCGCCCGACGCCGCAGGCGCTGGGCGACCTGCTGGAAGCGGCCGGCTTCTCCGATGTGGAGGTGGAGGAGGCCGAGGTCACTTTCGAGTGGCAGTCGCCCGAGGAGTTCACCACCTTCATCAGGGAGATCGCCCCGCCGATCACCGCGATGATCGCTCCGCACCCGCAAGAGGTGCAAGACGAGACCTGGACCGCTATAACCGAGGCGATCCGGGAGGCGGCCGGAGGTGGCAGAGCGGTGAGCCTTTCGAACCTGGTCCTGCTGGCCGCCGGACGAGCGTAGCCGACCGGCTTTCGACCCCGCCCTTAGAAAGGCTCCAGTAAGCCCGCCGAGGGTTTGCGCGACACCCACGACGAACTGCAGCCGTCTCATGTCCGGTAGGCAGACTTCCCTGCCCTGGCGGAAGCAGGCGTCTGGCCGGCGTTGGCCAGCCGGAGCCTCGCAGCTGCATCCGCCTCGACGCGACGGCCCGTCGCGAAATCGTCGCAGCGCTGTCAAGCAAAGCTCGATTGCGCGGCGTCGCGTCGGCTTCCGCCGATCGAGGTCCTTCTGCGTGATCTGGATGTCGTGGTTGCCGCGCAGGAGGATCACGTTGCCGCGCAGCGCGTCGACGGCCTCGCGGAGCTTGCCCTTGCTCCCGAGGATCGGCTGGTTCGCCTCGATGATGTCGTCGATCGTCGGTGGGCGCTGGTCGGGGGGATAGGTCCAGAAGTCAAAGAGATCGCCGAGCACGACGAGCTTCGTGACGGGATCCGCCGCGTCGGCATGAGCGATGACGTAGTCGAGCACGGCCGCGAGATAGGGCTCGTGGAGTGATCGCTGATACCAGCACGTCTTCGCGCCCGTGCCGATGTGGACATCGCTGATGACGACCGTGCGTCCCCTGCCGTCGGATCCGGGGGGTGGATCGCCGCCGCCCTGAGGCACGAAGTTCGGTGCGTGCCAGCAGTCCGTCGGCTGCGACGGGTCGGAGGGCTGCGCCGGCTGCGACGGGTTGGCCGGCTGCGTCGGCTCCCCGCCGCAGCAACAGCAACGACACTCGCCGGCTGCATACTGCGTTTCGGGGGATCGCCGGGTCCGAGGACGCGAGCTCGCGAGCTTCGGTCTCATGGCCAGTGCATTCCAGTCGTGTCGCCATCGAACCCGGCGCGCGACGGCGGGGCGCCGCCGGTGGCGGGTTGCCAACCCGGGACGTAGTCGATCGGCGCGGTGTTGATCTTCGGAGTGCCTTCGGAGCCCCCGCCGGTCGCATCGGGGTCCACCAGGATCACCGTCGGGTCTGGGCCGCCCCGCTTGGGCGGTGGCGACGACGTGTCGATCGGATCGTCGAACGGCCCGCCATTCGGGCTCATCGGATGCTTCAGGCGGTTGAACCGCGACTCAAGCTCCGCGGCCGTCGGTGGCACCACCGCGCCGCTGCCGCCGGCGTCCGGGTCGGTCATCTCCTTACCTTTCGTTTTTCCCGTCCAGGTGACTGTCACGGTTGTGCCCAGCGCAGGGACAGACACGCCGTCGGCGAGTATCTTGATGATGGGGACGTTCTCCTTGACCTTCGCGAACGCGGCGGTCCCGGCGTTCTGGCTCGGATCTTTCGGTTCGCTTGTGGTGGCGCCCGTGCCGGCGCCGGACATCGCGGGCGTCGTCCCGCTGGACCCGGGGTCGGTCGGCGTGAGGCTCGGTTTGTCGTCCTTCAACGGCGCATCGGCGGGCGGATCCTTGGCCGTGGTCGAAGTCCCGCTCCCCTTCGTCGTGCCGCCGTCGTCACCGTCGGCGTAGAGCGTCCAGTTCGGGCTCCGGCCGAAGCCCAACGTTGGCCCGCCGGATGACGGCGCCGTGCCCGCACCGCCGAGACCAAAGGATCCCGCCGCCGTGCCCGCGGACGACCCCAGCACGTCGCCCGCGAGACCGAGCATCGAGACCAGGCCGCTGAGCTGAGCGGCCATCTGGCTCAGCACGCCGTTGTGGCCCTTGGAGCCGATGTCGCCGAGGGCGTTCAGCGCGTCCGAGATCGTCGTGTCCATGTGCCCACCGGCGCCCCCTGAGAGGGTGCCGTTCGCCCAGTCAGCGAGGATCGAGCCGAACGCGTCGCCCGTCACGAGGGGGTTCTTGAGCCCGGAGACCGTCCCTGGCCGGTCGGGCAGGCCCACCGGCACGCCACCGAGCTCCGTGAGGTACACGCTGCCGGTCAACTCGTAGCCGTACTTCTCCGCGAACGCGTTCGGGTCGTCGCGGCGCACGATCCCGGTCACGAGCCCGCGGCCGTTGACGATGTACATAAAGTCGTCGCCGGCCTTCTGGGAGGAGAGCCGCACGGGGATCGCCCCGACACCGTAGACGTAGGTCCGGGCGAGCGTTCCGTCCTCGTACTCCTCCGCCAGGAGCGAGCCAACCCAGACGTAGGTGAACTCCTGCGTCGCTCCGGTCGCGTCGGTGACGACCTTCCGGGTCAGGCGGCCAAGCGGGTCGTAGAAGTACTCGATCGTCTGCTTCAAGTGCCGACGATCGTCGTAGCACTCGACCTTGGTCAGGCGGTTCTCGTCGTCGTACGTGTAGAGGCAGAACCCGCTGTCCGCGGACGCCTTATGCACGCAGTTGCCGTTGCGGTCGTAGGTGAACGCGTACCGCCCGAAGCGCCGATAGCGGTTGCGCGCATCGAAGGTTCCCGCGCTCTGCGCGATGACGTTTCCTCTGCCGTCCAGATCGGTCCGCGTGCGCCAGCGTCCCTCGGGTGTGTGCTCGTAGATCGTCTCCAGCTCGAACACGCTGCCCTCGTTAGCGACATCCTCGACCCCGTACTGGGCGCGGACCGGCCGGCGTGCGTCGTCGAAGACGTAGCGCTCACCGAACGACGTGCCGCCTGCCAGCTGGATCTCCTGCCGCAGGTTGCCGGCTGCGTCGTAGCCGTAACGGTAGCCGTCGACGAGCGCGTCGCTGTCCGTCGTCCGGTATTCGATCGAAGTGAGGCGCTGCTGGTCGTCGTAGTCGAGGGTCGCGATGAGCACGTCCTCGAAGCGGATGCTCGAGAGCAGGTCGTCATCGCGATAGGTGAACGCCGCGATCGCCGTCCCGTCTGCGTTGCTCACGGACGTCACGCGGCGTGCCGCGTCGAACGTGCGACGAAGCTCCAGCCCTCCCGGATAGACGAGCTTCGTGAGGTTTCCGGCCGCGTCGTGCCCGAAGCGGACGGTACGATCGCCGTGTGTCTCGGTCTCGACCCGGGACAATGAGTCGAAGGTGCGGCGCAGTGTCTCGTGCCCCTCCGCGGCGACGAGCCGGCCCGCCGCGTCGTAGGTGTAGCGCCGCGTCTCGCCAGCGCTGTCGATCGTCTCGACCAGCCGCCCCACAGCGTCGTAGCGATGCGACCTCTCCCGCCCGTTGGCGTCAACGACACGGGCGACGTTGCCGAGAGCGTCGTAGCTGACGCGGGCGGAGGCTCCGCTCGGATATACGACGCTGACCTGGCGGTCGAGCTCGTCGTACTTGTAGACGGTCCGGTGTCCGGCGGCGTCGACGTCCGCCGCGAGGCGGTTGTTGTCGTCTGAGGCGTACTCGCGCACGACCGCCTGGGCCGGGCCCTCCGTGCCCGGAAGGGGCACCGCGTACGCGTGTCCGGTGGACCGACCGAGCGCGTCGTGGGTGTGCGCGACCTCGAGGCCGGACGGGCCGACATATCGCACAAGAGCGCCCAGCGCGTTGTACTCGAAGCGTTCGGGCGCACGCTCACCCACGCGCTGGAGTTCGAGCCGGTCGGCGGCGTCATACGAGCGCCGCAGCACCGTCGGCGCACGATCTTCGTCGGTGGAGAACGCCAGCTCGGTGAGGCTGCCGTTCTCATCGTAGGAGAGGACGACCGAACGCCCGGTCGTGTCGCCGATTGCCGTCACGCGGCCGCAGCCGTCGTGCTTGTACTCCACGACCTCGCCGCTCTCGAGCCAGACCTTGCCGGGCCGCCCGTTCTCCGCGTACTCGACGATCGTCGTGACCACGCCCTTCGCGCCGTCCCACCCGCTGGCACCCGTGGGTTCGCCGCTCGCGGCCTCGCGCCAGGCGCGGTCGATGCGACAGACGCGGCTCCACTCATCGAAGCGGTAGGACGCCTCCATGACGGCGTGCTCGCCGTCGATCACGGACACAGCGGTGACATTGCCCGCGTCGTCGAACACCTGGCGCTTGGTTGTGCCGACTGGGTCCGTGAAGCCAACGTACCGCTCGAAGGCGTCGTAGAGGTGCTCCGCTGTGTTGCCCTCGCCGTCCGTCGCGGTCCGGGGTGACCCGTCGAGCGTGTAGGTGAACCGCTCGACGACGCCCTCGGGGGCCCCCGCAGCGGAGCGCTTCTCGATCACGAGGTTGCGCTCGTCGTAGATCCACTCCGTCACGTTGCCGAGCGGCTGGATCTGGCGAACGAGTCGGTCTGCCTCGTCGTGGACAAACGTCTCGTGAACCACCTTGTCCCCGCCAACGAGTCGGCGACCGCGCACGAAGCGCAGCTCGTCGTACTCGTGCTGCTCACGCAGCATCGACGGCCGCGACTGCGCCCTACCGGTCGCCCGGTCGGCCTCGAGACGGTCGAACGTCTGGACGACCTCGACCTCGTCATAGTTCGCGTCGTAGGTGCACTCGACGCGGTACTCGAAGGGCGGCCGGCTCACGAAGCTCTCGACGAGCCCCATGGCGTTGTACGTCCGACGCGCAGCGGCACCCTTGCCATCGACGACCGCGGTGCAATTGCCCACCTCATCGTAGGCGTACTCGTTGATGAGCTTCACGCCGTCCGCGTCGGAGACGATGCGCGCCAGCAGACCGGAGCTGTCGATGCCCTCAACCGGGTGGTAGGCAAGCTCCGTGACCGAGCCATCGATCTCGATGCGGCGCACGAGCTGCCCCCAGGCATCGTGTTCCAATCGCACCTGCTGCACGCGCTGGGTGGTGGCGACGCCACCACCGGCCTCGCCCACCGGCTGGATCGTCACGCGCGGGAAGGTCGCGGCGAGGAGGTTGCCGCGCTCGTCGTAGTCGAACGTCGTCCGGTATCCGAGCGGATCGATGTAGGCAGTCACGAGCCGGAGCGCCCGCGAGTACTCGAACCTCGTGACGATGGCGGGCCGACCCGGCGTGTCTCCTGGCCGCGGAAGCTGCGTGACCTCCAACAGGTTCCCGCGGTTCCGCGGGTCGACGTCGTGGTCCGCGTAGGCCCAGCGCGTCTCGCGGCCGCTGGGCGACCGGCGCTGGACGAGCTCGCCGGCGGCGTTGAACCGGGACTCGGTGACGAGCCCGACCGAGCCCTTCGCTTTCCGGACGTCCTCCGGGGAGAAGGCATCGGCTCGCACGTACAGCGTGCTGCGCGTGGCATGACCGTCCTTGTCGTGCTCGAGGTCGACGATGCCACCGCTCTTCAAGTGACACCTCGTGCGGTGGCCAGCGTCGTACTCGAGCACGTACTCACCCCGCCCGTGCAACTGACGCACGATACGACCCGCGTCGTCGTAGGTGTTGACCAGGTAGGTCTGCCCCTTGGCGTCGGTGAGCGAGGCGAGCCGACGCTCGGCGTCGTAGCCATAGCGCAGCGACGTCCCCTCCGGGAAGTCGCGTGTCGCCGGCCTCAGCACCTCGACCAGCAAGCCGTCCGCGTCGTAGGCGAAGTGCCAGACGCGCCCCGCGTGGTCGCTCACCTCGCGCCACAGACCACCCCTGACGGAGATCGCGACCTCGTGGAGCAGCGTGTCGACGATTCGGATCGACTCGATGCCGTATGAGAAGCGCAGCTCGTTGCCGTTGCGGTCCGCCACGCTCAGCATCTGTCCACCCAGGTCGGGCGATCGGAACCGCGTATGCCCACCCAGCCGGTCGTCGAGCACGACCTCGTCGTCCCGCTCGTGCAGCACGGCGTAGCAGCCGGGCGGCGGCGCGTACGCGCCCGCGGCCTCACGAGCGAAACGGTGGACGCTGCCGGTCCCATCGTGATACAGGAGGCCGTCCCCGTCGCGCACGACACGGCGCGCGAAGTTGCACGACCACCCCACGCCCAAACCGCCGACGCTGCCGGCCAGAGACGAGCGATACGAGCGAACGAGTGCGAGATCGATGCCGCGACCGGGGAGACGCAGATCGCGGGCGACGGCGCCGAACTCCCCGCTGTGACTGTAGACGGACGCCGCGACGAACGACGCGTTGCGAATCGGCGGTTGCTGCATGACCCCTACCCCCTGCGCCGACCGGACAAGCTGAGCGCGCCCCGGGCCGCGATCGCCTGCGCCTGCGCGACGCCGATCGACGGCACCGGCCCGGCCTCCAGTCGGGCCATCCCCACGCATGCACGCATCACGCACCGCTTTCGGGCTCGCCTCGCCGACCAGCGGCGACATGATCGAACGTACGCATCAGCGTTGAACGGATCCTTTGTGCCATGCCGGCTCACAGGACACTTAATTGGTGAACGCGATTCGGAAGGTCTATTCCTTTCCAACACTAAAGTCAACGGACGCATTCTGGGTGATCGGAGCGCGCATCAACGTGGCACGCAACCGCTTGCTATCTGCGATACTCGACCGCCGGCAGCAGATCAACCCTCATCCACTGCGTTCCGTCGTCCCCCCGGCCAGGCAGCGGCGGCGCCCTCAACCGGCGCATTCGAGTACACCGCGAAGACTTCGACTTCGTTGTAGAGGCCTGGCTGCTGCGACCGGGGTTCCATTCACGCCACCTCGCTGTCAACGGCTCGGTCGAGGTCGAACAGGAGCCGTCGGCGACATCACAGGGCCCGCGACGCATCCGAGCGGAAGCGAGCTGGCGCCAGCCGAGACACCCGCATGCGCGACAAGGGGCTCCTGCGTCGCCCCTCGGCTCACTCCTCCTATTGGGCCGGGAGCAGAAGCGCGCCAGAGGCGGCGCGGACGGCCCTCGTCGTCCGCTGCGCAAGTCTCCGTCCTGATCGTCGACGTGCCTGCCTTGAGCGCTAATGCAGAAGCGGGCTGCCTACTAACGCCGTCTACGCCTGTGAGGCCCCGCGGCTCGCAAGCTGCCCGGCGAGGCGCATTGCCCGCGGCATCCGGAGCGCGAGCGTGACAGCGACGCGATCTAACGTCGCATGTACGCCGCGGCACTATCGAGTTCGGCCAGCGGCGTGCGCTGCTTTCCAAGTGTGTAGAGGTGCCATGAACCGGGGACGTCTTTCAGCTCGTGCTCGCCGCGGTCAGTGAACTGCATGTCTGAGCCGATCACGAGCTCCTTGACGGTTGAGGAGACGACGATCTCGCCCGGCCCCGCGAGCGCTCCGACCCGAGCGCCGATGTGAACGGCCAGACCGCCGAGATCCTCTCCGATCACCTCGCACTCGCCTGTATGGACGCCGGCCCGCAGCTCGATACCCAGCTCTCGACGAGCGCGTCGTGACGCTCGAGCACCTCACGCCAGGCACGGTCGCCCAGCTGGGCCGCACGCGTCGTCGACCCCACGATGTCTGTGAACAGGACACTCGTCAACACCCGGTTCGGCTCGGTGCGATTCACTGCGCCGGTGACGAAACGCTCGATCTCTTCGATAAGCCCGTCGATGAGCCAGTAGGCATGGTCTGTGCCTTGGAATGTGACCAAGCGCGCCCCGGGGATGCCGTCCGCAAGCCCTTGGCCACCCTCGTACGGAATCACGCGATCGTCCTTCGCATGCATCACCAGTGTCGGCACGCGCACCGACGGCAGCACGTCGCGTATATCGATCTGCTCGACAACCTCGATGAGCGCCCGGGCCATGCTGGGGCTTCCTGCGGACCGTGCGTATATCCCGAACGAGCGCTTCTGCGATTCCGTCAAAGTCACACTTGGGGCGAAGACCTCCATCAGCCTGCCCCCATCCCCCCAGTCCTCAATCACGTCGTACACCTGACTACGAATGCGGTTCACACGCTCAAGCTGCTCAGCTGTAAAGTCTCCGGGCGCAGCCCAAGGAGTGCACGCGAATGAGCCGAAAAGCATCAACGACGTGATCCGCTCCGGCCGCATTGCGGCCAGTAGAATCGATGCGGGGCCACCCTCGGAAATACCGAACAGCACGGCACGCTCAGAGCCTGCCGCGTCAAGGACCGCCTCGATGTCGGCGACGCGCTCCTCGAGAGTGGGCAGCTGCGGGACCGGGTCCGACAGGCCCGTGCCCGGCTTGTCGTACATGATCAACCGCGCGAACGAGGCAAAACGAGACAGAAAGCGCGAGAGCCCCCCTCGACAGCGCCCACCGAGGAGTCAGCGGGGACCACGTGCAAGGTCCTCGCTCCCAGCGTGATCGGCCAGCCGTTGAACGCGCCGGCGACCTTGCCGATCACAACGAGCTGCGCGTCCCTGACCAGCTCGCACAGCATCTCGATCGGGTCAAACCCGCTGCCCGACGAGCCAGGCGCGTCACACGGTCGACCGGCTCCATCATCAGCTGCCTGGCGATCAACGAGTCATACGAGTCGTCGTAACGGGCCATGCCGACCGTCAGCTCCAGGCCGCACGCGTGCAGCGCGGCAACGACACTCTCAAGCGGCGGGTGCTGATAGCCGCTCTCCCATCGAGCGATCGTCGATTGCATTCCCGTTCGCTCCCTGCCGCTCGCAGCGGTGGGTCGCCCCGGCTGAGGTGTCAATCACGACACCTGGGTGGCCCGCGGCGGCCAAGCCCGCGTGGGACTATGCGGGCGTGGCCTGATCTCCGGTTCGGGCGGACGCCGTGAAATGGGAGTCAGCATGAGCAGCTGTGTTGTGGCGACCAGTTGGAGCAGCGCGGATGACGACCTGCTGGAGTCGAGCGCGTGACGGCCCGAGCCACGTCACCTGCGCTAGCAGCCATAGGTCGGCGCATCGAGGGGCTCCAGGCACGTTTGACGACGACGCCGGGTCGGTTGCGGCTCGCGGCCGTTCTGATCGCTGTTGGCGCGATCGCCTTCGGGGTTGTTGGCGCGAGCGCGGCTAGTACGCGTCGCCACGCAGCGCACGCGGCCGCTACGCAGACCGAGCCGCTGCTGGTCGAATCGGAGGGGCTGTATGCATCGCTATCAGACGCGGACGCCACCGCGGCCACGACCTTCCTGACCGGTGGCCTTGAACCGATCGGCCGTCGCCAGCGCTATGTCGAGGATTTGCAGTCGGCGAGCCGCCAGCTCGCGACGCTCACCCAGCAGGTCGGCGGGTCCTCGCGAGCCCGCGGGGCCGTGCTTGCGATCACCACGCAGCTGCCGGTCTACAGCGGTCTGGTTGACACGGCGCGCGCCGACAATCGCCAGGGCTTTCCCGTCGGTGCCGCCTACCTGCGCCAGGCTTCGACCCTGATGCGCGAGCAGATTCTGCCCGCCGCCGGTCAGCTCTATGCGCTCGAAGCCCGGCGCCTGAATGCCGACTACCGCTCCGGAGTTTCCGCCGCCCCGCTTCTCGCTGCGATCGCGGTGGGGTTTGTGATGCTCGGGCTGCTCGTGCTCGCGCAGGTATATGTCGCGCGCGTGAGCAACCGGATCCTCAACATTCCGATGGTCGCGGCCACGACGCTCGTCCTCGCTCTGTCGGCATGGGTCATCGTGAGCTTCCTCAACGAGCAGAACGCGCTGGTGGTCGCCCAGCGCACCGGGTCGGACTCCGTGCAGGTCCTTTCCGCGGCGCGTATCCTGGCATTGCGCGCGCAGGGTGATGAGAGCCTCGCGCTCGTCGCCCGCGGAGGTGGCGAACAGGACCTCGTCGACTTCAACACCATGACCGAACGTCTCGGGGCCGCGAACGGCACGGGCGGTCTGATGGGCGAAGCGGCGAGGATTGCGCGTCGCAGCGGCTCGAGTGCTGCGATCAGCAGACTCTCCACGAGCGTTGCTCGGTATCTCGCGGTCCACAGGCAGGTCGCTGCGCTGGAGCTCAACGGACGGTTCACCGACGCCGTGAACCTCGCCGTCGGCACCACCGCGAAGGAGATTCCCATCTCCGACAACTTGAACGCCGGTTTGGGGCAGCAGATCGTGGTTGCCCAGCGTCGTTTCGACCGCGCGGCAGCTGATGCGACATCGGCGCTCGGCGGTCTGTGGCTCGCGATCCCATTGTTGGCTGTGGTATTCGCGCTGCTGGCCCTCTACGGTCTGCGCGAGCGGAGCGAGGAGTATCGATGAGCAACCGTATCCGTCGACTGGTACTCCTCTGTGTCCTGGGGTGTTTGGCGAGCGCGTTCGCCGGCTGTGCGTCGGTCTCGGATCGGGCGCTGCGTTCCTCGCTGTCCGCGCTGGCCACGAAACCCGCCGCAGAATCGGCGGGCACCCCAAGCCCCACGGTGACGGCGGGCTGTGGCGACCCGACCGCGAGCTTGCGGCCGAGGGAGCCGCTGCCCTCGCCAGGGCAGATGCCCGCCGGCACGTTCATGCGAACGATTCAAGACAGAGGTCGCCTGGTCGTCGGTGTCGACCAGAACACGCTGCTGTTCGGGTATCTCAATCCGTTCAACGGCCAGATAGAGGGCTTTGATATCGATGTCCTACGCCAGGTCGCGAAGGCAGTCTTCGGCGACCCGAACGCGATCGAGTTCAAGGCGATCTCCTCGGCGCAGCGGATCGAAGTGATCCAGAATCACAGCGTCGACATCGTCGCCGACGCGATGACGATCAACTGCCAGCGCTCCAAACAAGTGGCATTCAGCACAGTCTATTACGAAGCCGGGCAACGCGTGCTGGTGCCGTCGAACTCCGCCGCGCGCGGGATCCAGGATCTTCGCGGCAAGAAGGTGTGCGCGACCGCGGGATCGACGTCGATTGAAAATCTCAAAGACTCGGCGTTTCACCCGATCCCCTATCCGGTGCCACTGCGGACCGACTGCCTGGTCGCACTGCAGCAGGGAAAGGTCGCGGCGATCTCAACCGACGACGCGATCCTGTATGGCCTAAAGACCCAAGACCCGTACACGAAGATTGTCGGCGCACGCTTTACCGACGAGCCGTACGGCATGGCGATCAACAAGGGACACCCCGACCTCGTCCGCTTCGTCAACGGTGTGCTCGCCCGGATGCGCAGCGACGGCACGTGGGCGTCGATCTATGAGAAGTGGCTCGGCCGCGTCGCACACGCACACGCGCCCGCGCCCCCCAAAGCCCACTACCGCGACTGACATGACGATCGAGGAGATCGACCTCACGATTCATCGGCTCCGCGAGGCCGCCGAGCAGATCAGCGCCAACCTGCTCGAGCTCGAGCTGGACCCCAACCGCGAGCTCCTCGACGCGACCGAGCTGCAAGGCGAGAGCGCAGTCCGGTGGGCCCGGGCGAGCGCTTCGCAAGCGCAGCTCTGGCAGTGGTACTCGCTCCTCGGCGGGCTCCTTGACCGGGCAGCCGGGCTGCGCGGCACGCGGACTCGCCTGCCCGCAGCCCAGCTCGCCGAGCTCAGTGCGCTGCTGCAGGGATCATCCATCGAGCTCTCAAGCCAGCAGGTGCCGCTGCAGGAACGGGACCTTCTCGCCAGCCCACAGGTTTGCTGCAGTCCCGACGAGTTGCTCGCGCGGATGTCCGTCGAGTTCGACCAGTCAAAGGCCGTGATCGCCGCGATCGGGGATGCGTGGGACACGCTCATCCCACGCGTACGCGCGGCACGTGCCGCGCTCGACGGCAGTGCGGAGCTCGCTCGAGCGCTCGGCGACGTCGAGCCTTCCGAGCTGAATCTCGCACGACGGCGCCTCGCGGAGCTGGCCGGTGCGCTGTCGAAGGATCCGCTGTCGGTGAGCCTCAAGGAGATCCAGGCGCTCGAGATCTCGCTGCAGGCAATCCGGGACGATCTGGAGGGCGTTAGGGATGTCCGCCGTGACATCTCCCAGTTGCTGGCTAGCGCCCACGAGCTGTTTGAGGAGCTCCGGCAGGCCGTGCGAGAAGGCGAGGCGGCGCACGAGGAGGGGCTGATCAAGATCACCTCGCTGGCCGTTCGGAAACCCCTCTATCTCGACAGCGCGCTCGAGCAGCAGCTACAGGACGTAGCCGAGCTGTCCAACCAGGGCTCCTGGCGCGAGGCACGCGCCGCGCTGGAGCAGTGGAGCGCCTGCGCAGGGTCGCTGCTGGATCAAGCGCGACAGATCGCGGCCGAGAACCGCGCCCCGCTTCAGAGCCGCAGCCAGCTGAGGGGCCTCCTCGACGGCTACCAGGCGAAGGCAAAGCGGCTTGGGCTGATCGAGGATCCCGAGCTGTCAGGCATCTTCGAGGAGGCACACGAGACTCTGTACACGGCGCCCACCGACCTTGCGCATGCCGCCGAGCTGATCGGCCACTACCGAGAGGCGCTCGGCGAAAACCCTCCGGCAAGAGAGGTGCTGCCGTGAGCTGTACCCAGCCGGGCTGCGCCGGCGAGATCACAGACGGCTACTGCACCGTGTGCGGCATGGCTCCCCCGCGCGCCGTCGCAGGCACCCGCGGCACGACCGTTGATCCCGGCTCGTCGGAAACGGCGTCTAGGATCGCGGGGTCGGGCGCTACCCCGCTGCGACGCTCGGAGACGGGACGAACGCGCACCAGCGCCGCTCGCCATCTCGGCGCCGGTCTGGTGGAGGTGCCGCCGGTCCCCTACAGGGACCCGTCGAGTGCGCTCATGGCCGACGCGAATGTGGCCGAGAGCCACCGTTTCTGCGCCAGCTGCAGGGATCCGGTCGGGCGTGGACGGGACGGGTCACCAGGTCGAACCGAGGGGTTTTGTCGCACCTGCGGCGCGCCCTTCTCTTTCACGCCCAAGCTGACCCGCGGGGACATCGTCGCCGGACAGTACGAGGTGGTTGGGTGTCTCGCACACGGCGGCCTGGGGTGGATCTACCTAGCCAAGGACCGCAACGTCGCCGACCGCTGGGTCGTCCTGAAGGGGCTGCTCGACAGCGGCGACAAGGACGCGATGGCGGCCGCGCTCGCCGAGCGCAAATTCCTCGCCGAGGTCGAGCATCCGAACATCGTGAAGATCTTCAACTTCGTGGAGCACGACGGCTCCGGGTACATCGTCATGGAGTACGTCGGCGGCGCCAGCCTGAAGGAGCTGCTCGCGGCTAGGCGCGAAGCGAACGATCAGCAAGCCGACCAGCTCCCCGTCGCGCAGGCCATCGCCTACGTGTTGGAGATTCTCCCGGCGCTTGGGTACCTGCACCGGGAGGGTCTGCTGTTCTGCGACTTCAAGCCCGACAACGTCATCCAGACGCAGCATTCGCTGAAGCTGATCGACCTGGGCGGCGTCTACCGGATCGATGACGCGACCAGCCCGGTGTACGGCACGGTCGGCTATCAGGCCCCCGAGATCGCCGATCGTGGCCCGTCGATCGAATCGGACCTGTTCACCGTCGCCCGCACGCTCGCCATGCTCTGCATCGAGTTCAAGGGCTACCAGAGCACGTTGAAGTTCACCCTCCCGCCCCAGGATGAGGTTCCGCTGTTTTCCAGGTTCGACTCGCTTTACCGCTTCCTGTGCAAGGGAACGGCGGCGAGCCCCGATGACCGCTTTCAGTCCGCAGCGGAGATGTCCGACCAGCTCTACGGCATTCTGCGCGAGGTGCTCGCCGCGCAGCAGGGGACGCCCGTCCCCGCGCCGAGCACGCTCTTCACCACAGACTTCCGCGCCTCGCCCGATCACCCCGACTGGCGGCTTCTGCCCGTGCCGCAGGTTGCGAGCGAGGACCCAGCGGCCGGCTATCTCGCCACGCTCGCGACGACCGACTCCGAGGAGCTCATCGCGCTGCTCCGAGCTGCGCCGCAGCGCACCGTCGAGGTCGAGTTGCGGCTCGCGCACGCGCTTATCGAGGAGGGCGACTTCGCGCAGGCAGAAGCGGTGCTCGCCGCGATCGGGGCCAGCGATCCCTGGGAATGGCGGGTGTCCTGGTATAGGGGCGTAGCAGCGCTGGCCCAGGGGCAGCCCCTAGCGGCTCGCGTGAGCTTCATGGCTGTCTATGAGGCGGTGCCCGGCGAGCTCGCGCCCAAGCTCGCGCTCGCGGTCGCCGCGGAATACGGCGGCGAGCAGGCCGACGCCGCCGCAAGGTATGAAATCGTCTCGCGCACCGATCCGAGCTACACGACAGCTACGTTCGGGCTCGCTCGCTGTTGCCTCGCGTGCGGCGACCGTGCCGGCGCGCTCGCCGCGTATGACGGCATACCCGGATCATCGAGCTCACACGTCGACGCGCAGACGGCGAAGATCAAGTGCCTGCTCGAGCACGACGACGGGCACGAGCCGGAGATTGCAGAGCTGCAAGCGGCCAGCGCGAGCATGCAGGCGCTCACGCTCGACGGACAGCAACGCGCCCTACTCACCGCCGGCCTGCTGCGCTCAGCACTACGCTTGCTCGAAACAGCACGAGTGGCGGAGGACCCCGGTCTTAGCCTCGCCGGGCACGCGCTCACCGAGCAGGACGTTCGGCTTGGCCTGGAGTCCACCTATCGCTCGCTTGGCAGAGTCGCAACCACCGCGAGCGAACGCATCCGGCTCGTCGACTGGGCCAACCGCGTCCGGCCAAGGACGTGGACGTGAGCAGCGAAGCCGCACTCGCGTGCGGGGCCTGCGAGGCCCCCCTGCTCGCGGATGACCGCTACTGCGAGCAGTGCGGCACACGCGTGACCGTGCAGCCGTCAGGGGAGCCCCGCGCCACTGGCGGCTGCAGCGCATGCCGGGCGCCGGCTGAGGAGATCGGCGGCGACGGGTACTGCTCGCGCTGCGGCATACGCCAGCGCACACCCCAGGACCGGCAGGAGATTGACCTCGTGGTCGCGGCCGGCGTCAGCGACAGAGGTCGCGTGCACCGTCGCAACGAGGACGCGCTGCAGCTCGAGACCGTCGGCGAGAACGGCGTCGTGGCGGTGGTCTGCGACGGGATCTCCTCAGCTCTCTCAGCAGACCTCGCCGCGCGCAGCGCCGCGGACGCCGCGGGAGGGGTGCTGGCCAATGCGCTGCGCAGCAACTCGGACGCGCTGGGCGATGCGACCGCGAATGCGATCCAGGCCGCGCAACAGGCCGTTCTTGCGGTCCCCTGGGCGTCGCACGCTGGTCGCGACGCGCCGTCGTGCACCTTGGTCTCGGCCGTCTGTCGCGACGGCGAACTTGTCATCGGCTGGGTCGGCGACAGCCGCGCCTACTGGATCGCCGGGCAAAGCTCACGCCTTCTGACCGTCGATGACTCCTGGGCGCAGGAGCAGGTCACGGCCGGCCTCATGAGCGCGGCGCAGGCCGGCGCTGACTCGCGCGCACATTCGATCACGCGTTGGCTTGGTGAGGACGCTCCCGAGGGCCCGGCGCAGATCGTCACGCTCCGGCCGACCGAGCTCGGGCGGCTCGTGTTGTGCTCCGACGGCCTGTGGAACTACGCGCCCGATGCCACCGACATCGCTGCGCTGCTCGAGGCACTCGCCTCCGATGCCACGGCGCTCGCGGTCGCGCACTCGCTCACCGACGCCGCGCTAGCCGCGGGCGGACGCGACAACATCACCGTTGCGATCCTCGACATCAAGCCACGCAGGAGGGAGAACACATGAGCACTTTCACGGCCGAGGCATACCAGAACGAGTACCTGTCCATGGGCGCCACCGAGGTCAACGCGGTCGTGACAGTGAGCGCATCGGGCGAGAGCTCGCCGGCCCCCCCAGCAGATGCGGCCGAGATCGTCATCGTCGACGTCTCCGGGTCGATGGCCGCCCCGCGGGCTAAGCTGCGCGCCGCAAAGCAAGCCACGGCGGTGGCCATCGACTGCATTCGCGACGGCGTCATGTTCGGCGTGATCGCCGGCAGCGCGACCGCGACCCCCGTCTTTCCGACGTCGGGGACCCTGATGCCCGCGTCTGCATCGAGCAGGGAGGAAGCGAAGCGAGCCGTAGCACGCCTCAAGGCGAGGGACGGAACGGCGATCAGCACATGGCTTGCACTCGCGAACGACCTCTTCTCGAGCTCGCCGGAGGCGATCTGTCACGCGATCCTCCTTACCGACGGCCAAAACGAGCACGAGACACCCGAGGAGCTCGCGCTCGTCCTCGCGGATTGCGAGGGGAGCTTCCAATGCGACTGCCGCGGCGTCGGCACCGACTGGGAGGTCAGCGAGCTGCGATCGATCGCCTCCTCGCTGCTCGGAACGGTCGACATCATCGCCGAGCCATCTGAGATGGCCGCCGACTTCCAATCGATGATCGAACAGGCGATGGGCAAGGCCACGAACAAGGTGTCGCTGCGCCTGTGGACGCCGCAGGGAGCGAGCGTCGCCTACGTCAAGCAGGTCGCACCCACGATCGAAGATCTCAGCACCCGCGCAACCCCGGTTGACGCGCTGAGCGCCGACTACCCCACCGGCGCATGGGGGCAGGAGTCACGCGATTACCACCTCTGCATCCACGTCCAGCCACGCGACGTCGGCGAGGAGATGCTGGCCGGTCGGTTCAGCCTCGTTGTCGGCGACGAGGTCGTCCGCCAAGCGCTTGTCAGAGCGATCTGGACCGACGACGAGCAGCTCTCCACCCAGATCAACCGCGAGGTCGCGCACTACACCGGCCAGGCCGAGCTCGCCGAGGCCATCCAAGAAGGTCTCGAGGCTCGCAAGTCCGGCGACGAGGAGACCGCGACGTTCAAGCTCGGTCACGCCGTGGCGCTAGCCACCGCCAACGGGAACGAGGAGACGATGAAGCTGCTCGGCGGCGTCGTCGACATCGAAGACCCTGCTACGGGAACCGTCCGCCTGAAGCGCAACGTCGATGATGCCGAGGAGATGGCGCTCGACACCCGCTCGACGAAGACCGTCCGTGTCCGAAAGCACGAGCCATGAGCACCACCTGCCCGAACGGGCACCTCTCCATGACCGCGGACTACTGCGATGAGTGCGGCGCGCGCCTCGCGGATATCACGGTGCCGCCGGCGGGCAGCCCCGACCAACCAGCTGAGGATGCATCCCCGCACCCAACCGCCCCAAGCTCGATCTCCAAGCCCTGCCCGACCTGCGAGGCGGCCCGCGTCGGCAGCGACAAGTTCTGCGAGGGATGCGGATATGACTTCGCGACCGGCCGGTCAGTCGAACATCCGGCTGGCCCGCCCAATCCGGATCAGGTAGCCGAGCAGGCCGGATCGCCGGCAGCCACGCCCGTGGTCTGGGAAGCCCTTGTCACGGCCGATCGAGAGTACTTCGAGCGAGTCGCGGTGCAGGAGGAGATCGACTTCCCCTCGCACTGCCCGCCTCGCAGGTTCATGCTCGAGCAGGCCGAGATCAGCGTCGGGCGGCGCAGCCCCTCGCGCGGCATCGCACCTCAGATCGACCTGTCCGGAGCGCCGCAAGATCCGGCCATCTCACATCTGCACGCAATCCTCGTCCGCCAGGACGACGGGTCATACTCGCTCATCGACCCCGGCTCCGCCAACGGCATCACGGTCAACGACGAGCCGGCGCCCATCGCCACCGGCACGCCCGTGGCCCTCGCTGACGGAGACGGCATCCACATCGGCGCGTGGACAACCGTGACGATCCGCCGCCAAGGCTGAGAAGCGCGACCATCGGGCTAGCGGATGGCTGGTCCGCGCGGGCAGCCAGCCTCAGAAGTCCCGCGGCGAGAGCACCCCGGTCGCGAGCACAGTCGCCGCCAGCCGCGCGCGCTTCTCATTCTGGGGCAGCGCATCGAGACCGAAGCGCTCGAACAGCGCACGTAGCTGCGCCTTGACCGCATCCACGCTCAGGAACACCTCCTCGGCCACCTGCTTGTTCGTCGCCGGGGTGGCGAACGCCGAGCTGCTCATCGGGCGGCAGAGCGCGATCAGGAGCGTGCGTTGCGTCGCCGTCAGCGAGATCGTGTCAGAGCGCTCTGAGACCCGGGCCGTGGACGCGGCGTCGTGCGTGCCCGGATCGCGGTAGATCAGCACCGTCTCGCCGAGGCACAGCCGGTCCCCGTCCCGCAGGCGATGGCGGCCGACGACGCGCGAGCCGTTGATGAACGAGCCATTGCTCGAGAGTCCGTCATCGATGAACGTCCACTCGCTTCCGACGCGCTCCAGGAGTGCGTGCAGGCGCGAAACCTTGGGATCCCACGACAGCGGCAGGTCACAGTCCGAGCCCCGGCCGATCGTCGCTTTCTCACCAGCAACGGGCAGGCTCACGATCTGCTGAGCCTCGTCCTCGGCGCGAATGCGCATGAACGGCGCGCCGTCCCGTTCCGCAGCGATCACGGCCTTCAGGTCTGCTGCGACCTGCGCCGCTGAGGATCGCGTCGCGTCAGGCATCAGCGTCCACGTACCTCATCACGCCCACAGACACAGCGTGCGTCCTGCACGAGGTGCCGTGCAAAGCGAGAGTTCGCCAGCCGTCCACGCAGGACCACCACCGCGCCACTGTACAGAACACCCCGGAGCACGCAAGGCGCGCTGAGCGGGAAAGGCGCCGCGAGCACCCAGACGGCGCTCGCGATGCACCGCGTCAGGGTGCCGGCACTCGGCGGGCCGCGGCATCGACACCCGTCGCACCAGCGACACCCATCGCGCCAGCGACATAGTGGGAGGCCGAATACAGCGCCGGAAGACCTGTTCGCCTGCAGAGGATCGCCAACAGTGCGCCGGCCTCGTATCGCCCGAGTTTCAGATCGATGCGCTCTGCGCCGAGACGCAGCTCAAGGCGCATTTCGTTTTCGCCCGCGTGCTCGCAGAGCACAGCCGTGATCTGCGAATACTCCACGCTGCGCACCAGCTGCACTTTATTGGTAGCGCGCCAGCGCTCGGCCAGAAAGAGCCTGTGCTCGGTTGCCACCCAGACCCGGTGTCGGAGCAAGCTGCTGGAGCTCGTCGAGTTCAGACGAAGCAACAAGGTCTCCGCGGGAGCCAATGCGGCAAGCGTCCGCGCTCTCCCGATCCGCACGGCGTGCACCGCGGCGAAGAGAGCGATCCATGGGCCCAGAGTGAACACCACGTCAAGAACCACGATGGAAACGAGCGCACCGGCGCCAGCACCGGCACAGACAACGCCGACGATCACAGCGATCTGCAGTCTCCTCCCGCGAGCCCGGTCTCGCGCTCGAGCCCGTGTATCGAGGAGTTTGAACATCCAACGCAGGCGCCGCACGAGTCGCAGCGCCCGACGGTGCTGAGTCAAGGCGTCCGCAGCATCCAGGCGCGAGCGGATCTCCCCAGCACCCCGCAGCGCAACGCAATATATAAATGGTGGAATGCCGAGCGCGAACGGGCCGCTGTCCGCCAGCGCAGCCTCGATCTCGGCCAGCAGCGCGAGGACGTCGCCCGGCACGCCGCGGTCGCGCGCCAGCCTGGCGCGGGCCCCGTCCAGACGGTGCGCCAACTCCCGCGTGTCATGGAGGTCGAGCGTGGAGCCTGACGCTGTGGAGACCACCCCACCAGACGCCCTCATTGGACTGCGGCGGTCGACGTTGAGGAGACGGGCATCGAGGTGCCGACGGCGTTCGTCGCCGTGACTGACACACGGATGGTCGCCGCCACATCGGCAGGAGTGAGCGTGTAGCTCGCCCCACTAGCACCGAGGATCGGGCCGCAGGTGGCTGTGCTCGCATCGCAGCGTTCCCACTGGTAGCCGAACCTCGTCGGGTCATTGGACCACATACCACTGTTCGCCACGAGGCTTTGCCCGGCCGTCGGCGCCCCGAAGATCATCGGAGCGGTGCTGTTCACGGGCGAGAGGCCGAGGCGAATACGGCCGGCGACCCTCGCTGAGATCGTCTCGATTTCACCCGAGCCGACTCTTGCGCCGGGATCCCCGATCAGCTCCGCAGTGACCACGACACGGTCGACCCGCAGAAATAGAAAGTCGGCACTCGCGCGCACCCGAGGAGCCCGGACGCTCGCCGCCACGTACGCGGCTTCATCGCCGACATGGAGGCTGCGTAGCGGCCCCAACCGCACGTCGCCGCTGCGGACCCGTGGATGGGTCCGGACTGAGTTTCTCACCCGGCGCGCAGTTGCCTGTCGGAATTCGGGCAGGTAGATCAGGCCCTCAGCGAGTCCCGTGCTGACCCGCGCGAGACCGGCACTTGGAAACATGACGGCATTGGAGAAGGCGCCCGCAAGCCTCGCGCCGCCGACGGTCCTGCCGCCTGCGAGATCGCGTTCATACCCAATGACACCAAGTTCGGATAGGTCGAGGGCGTACCCCTGCTTGACGACGCGGCCTCCCGATGCGAATTCAAAGGGCCCCAGCACCATTTGCGAAAGGTCGGGCGTGCCTGGCGGCGGGAGCATTGCCCCGGCGCCGGCGGCGAGCGTGGCACTTGCCAAAACACACGTTCCGCACACAGCAACTAGAAAGATGAGCCGGCTTGTTCGGTAATTCAGGGATCGCGTCTGCATGGCTGACTCCTTTGATTTCTGCACAGGCAACTCAGCGAGCTGCAACGGGCTTCGCGCCAGGTGTCTCCTGCTCGGTTGGCTGTGAGTTGCTTGCGTTTTCACATTTCCCCCGATTCAGGATTCACCACTGAAGCGAGACTACGGCGCACCACGCACCCCCTCGGTTCACCTGGGTGTCGCAGTTCACACCTGCGCACCCCGGGGCCATGCCATCGAGTGCAATAGTTGCGCACCAAAGGGTGCGGCCACACGCACTAAATGGTGCTATTATTATGCACCATGGGTAGTCCCTTCATCTATGAGGAGCCTGTCGAACCGCCAGAGCTGCTCGCCGACCGCACGGAGCAGCTCGCGCTCCTGAAAGACCGTGCAGCTGAGACGCGCAACAGCCGGCTCGAGAGTCCGCGGCGCTACGGCAAGACGTCGCTGCTGAAGGCTGCGCTGGCCGCGGCTGATAAGGATGGCTTCGTCCCCATCTACGTCAACTTCCTCGGCGTGCTGACCGTGGCGGATGTCGCCGAGCGTGTCGAGAGGGCATACCGTGAGCAACTCGACGGACCGCTGAGGCAGTGGTTCGCGGGGGTCGTCTCGACCTTGCGCCCACACCTGAAAGCAGCGCCCGGTGGCGTCGGGATCGAAATCTCACCCGAGCTACAGACACCCGCGCTGCTGGACCGACTGAGCCTTCCACGACGACTACAGGAGCGTCACGGGCGACAGTGCACGATCGCCTTTGACGAGTTTCAGGACGTTGTCAGGGTAAGCGATGCAGTCGCGGGATCGATGCGCTCAGAGCTCGAGCAGCACCGCAATGCAGCTGGGTACATCTTTTCCGGCTCGCACCCCGGGCTGATGCGCGATCTGTTCGCGGATCGCCGCCATGCATTCTTCGCCCAGGCCAAGCCTATCCCGCTCCCACGCCTTGGCGCTGAGGATCTGGCCGAATACATCTCATCGAGATTTCAGAGCGGTGAGCGAGACCCGGGCGACACGCTAGAGCTGCTGCTAAGGACAGCAGATGGACATCCACAGCGGGCGATGCTGCTCTCGCACCACTTGTACGAGCAGACCAAAGTAGGTAGCCCCGCTTCGACCGACGAGTGGGTCGCCGCCTACGCGGCTGCAACCCTCGATGCAACCCCGGAAGTTCAAGCTGCCTGGGACTCTTGGAACAACACCGAGCGCCGCTTGATGGCCGTGATCGCAAGAAGGACCATCCCCCTTCAAGGCCGCGTCGCACAGCTGGAGTTCGGGGTAAGCAAGACGGGAGGCAACCAGCAGACCATCAGCGGCCTTGAGCGAGATGGCCACCTGGTTGCCGACGAAACGACGAGCACTGGCTGGCGCGTCGTCGACCCGCTGCTCGAGCAATGGTTGGCGAACGCTCGCAGCTGGCCAGGGCCGACGTGACAGAGCATCACTCACGTCGGGCCTACGCGTGCCTGCGTTCCGGTCGCGTCAAGCAGGCGCCCGATATCGTCGGGATCGCTCGTCACAACCGTGTCACCGGGCTCGACCAACAGCGCCACCGCCGCATCGACCACATCGCTGGTGCCCGCGGCGGCGAGCAGACGGCCGCAGCCACGCGCCACAGCAGGACTGAGTGGACGCTCGAGGAAACCCGCGAGGGCGCGAGCAAGCCTTGCCTGTCGAGCCGAGCCCGCGCGATGCTTGAGCCACACAGGCCGACGACGTCACGGCCTCGACACCGGACACCGCAGCCAGGGCCAACAGCGCGCCGACTCCCGATCACCGCGGTCCAGGGCGATTAGCCCGCCCGTGTCGAAGACGATCGCAGCCACTTGCGTGCCTCGCTGATCTCACGCTCGGAATACGGACCGCCGGTCGCCCTCGGCAATCTCATTGGCTACAGCTTGCAACGCCTCGACGCGCAGACGAGCCGTAGCCGCTGTCGCCAGCCAGATACGCCATCTGGCCCAGCCGCATCGCGCACTTGCCCGTACAGGTCATCCTCGAGGCTGATGCTGATCTTCCTCACCCACACCTGGTAGCACCATGGGTACTACCAGGTTTCGGCCGCTGGCTGGCCGGGTATCCCGCCGCGCCCTGACTCCGAACACGCAAACGAACGGCCGCCGGCGATCAACAACCGGCGGCCGTCCAAGCCGTCATCGAAGCGCTGAGCCTCGCTCAGGTTCCGCTGTCGCGCCGCTGGCGGCGCTGTACTGCCACGATCGAGAAGCCCGCGCCCATCAGCACCAGGCCAAGACCGATGTCCCACCGCAGGTCGAAGCCCGTGAACGGAAGCGTCGTCGCTTTCGCTTTGCTCGGCGAGCTGCTTTCTTTCGCCGGGGCCGGTTCTTTTTCTGCGGTCGTCGGCGTCGGCGATCCCGCTTCTTTCGCCGGCAGCGTGCCCGTGCTCGGCGTCGTCGCAGGCGTCGTCGGCGTCGGCGTCGTGCTCGTGCTCGGCGTCTGGCCATAGCCGGACGTCGGTTCCGCCGCCATCGCGGTGCCGGGCACGATGATCGCCAGGGCCGTCAGCAGTGCCACCGAGAGAGCCAACACCCCCCGCAATACGCTGGATGATCCCCTCCTCACCGGCGCCGCGCTTGGTGTCTTTGGCCTACTCGAGGCCATGACATCGGTCCGAGTCATGCCAACCTCCCATTGGTGGTGTTGTGAACACGGCAGCCCTGCATTCAGGGCTTCCGTGCTTGTGCTTGTCTCATCCGTGCTGTTTCGCAACGCATCGTCTCTGGTTCGCCATTCATAGACAGTCGCCTGCCTCTAGCAGCCAAGGTGTATCAGCTATCGCGGTCGCCAACGCGTCGGCAAGGCACTCTGGCCGCTCTTTCCGGCCCGCCTCGCCTCAAAGCTCCTCATGTCACGCGCACGCGACCCTCGAGCGTGCCCCCCGCCAGGCGCCCGCGCAGCACCTTCTTGTCGAACTTGCCGACGCTCGTCTTGGGGATCTCCTCGACGAACGCGAACTCATCCGGCAGCCACCACTTCGCGACGCGGCTGCGCAGGTGCTCAACCAGCTCATCCGCACTCGCGTCCGCTCGATCGCGCAGCACCACGCAGCACAACGGGCGCTCCGCCCAGCGCTCGTCCGGCTTGGCAATCACAGCCGCCTCGACCACCGCCGGATGGGACATCAGCTCGTTCTCCAGCTCGACCGACGAGATCCACTCGCCGCCCGACTTGATCACGTCCTTCGCGCGGTCGGTGATCTGCACGAACGCGCGCTCGTCCACCGCGGCGATGTCGCCGGTGCGCAGCCAGCCGGCGTCGAACCGCTGATCGCCCGACTCGTCGCGGAAGTAGCTCGCAGCGATCCACGGCCCCCTGACCTCGATCTCGCCCGTGGTCTGACCGTCCCACTCGACCTCCTGACCGTCGTCGCCGACGATCCGTAGCTCTACCCACGGCAGCGGCCGCCCTTGCTTCGCTCGGTCCTCCCAGTAGGCGTCGTCGTGCTCACCCTCGCGCGGGCGCGCGTAAGTTGCCACCGGGCTCGTCTCGGTCATCCCCCACGCCTGGAAGATGCGCACGCCGTGGCGCTCCTCGAAGTCGCGCATCAGCTGCTTCGGAACCGCCGATCCGCCGCACGCGGCGTTCGTCAGCGACGACAGGTCCGCCTCCGGATGCTCGTCCGCGTAGCGCAGCAGGTCGGCGAAGATCGTCGGCACGCAGCCCATCTGGGTCGGACGCTCGGCCTCGATCAGCCCGACCAGCGCCTCGGCCGTCAGGAACCGGTCGGGCAGGATCAGGTCCGCGCCCGCGAGCGCCGCGCCGTACGGAAGACCCCACGCATTCGCATGGAACATCGGCACGACCGCCAGCACGCGATCGGCGCGCGACAAGCCGTTCGCGTCCGTCATCAGCGTCGCCGACGAGTGCATGCTGATCGACCGATGCGAGTACAGCACGCCCTTCGGGTTGCCCGTCGTGCCGCTCGTGTAGCACAGCGCCGCCGCCTGACGCTCGTCGAGCTCGGGGAAGTCGAACTGGTGGCCGGGACCCAGATCGCCATCCTCGAGCAGGGCCTCGTAGCGCAGCACGTTCGGCAGAGAGCCCGCATCGCCGTCGCCCATCAGCACGTAGTGGCGGACGCCCTCGAACGTCGGCGCCAGCTGCTCGAGAATCGGCACCAGCGAGTCATCGACGAAGATAATCTTGTCGTCTGCGTGGTTGACGATGTACGTCAGCTGCTCCTCGAACAGTCGGATGTTCAGCGTGTGCAGTACCGCGCCCATGCACGGGATCGCGAAGTACAGCTCCAGGTGGCGCTGGTTGTTCCACGCGAACGTCGCCACGCGGTCGCCCTGCTCCACGCCCAGATGCTGCAGTGCGCGCGCCAGACGGTCCACGCGCTCGGTCAGCTCGAGGTGGCTCACCCGCTCGACCGCCGAGCCATCGGCCGTCACGCTCACGATCTCCGCACCCAGGTTGCACGAGCGCATCCTTCCGCGGATGTGGTTCAGAGTCAGCGGGAAGTCGTCCTGCATCAGGCCCTGCACGAACTCCGTCATCCCCTCCGAGCTCCTTCCCGTGTCGTCAGCCGGGCGAGGTCATCGTAGATGCCGCGGGTGCGCACCGCGATGTCGTCCCAGTCGAAGCGCAGCACGTGCTCGGAAGCCTCAACCACCAGCCGGTCGCGCAGCTGATCGTCGACCAGCAGACGCTCGATCATCACCCCCAGGTGCTCCGCGTCGCCGCCGTTAAAGCGCAGCCCGACGCGCTCGCCCACAGGGACGACCTCGCGCAGACCGCCAGTGTCGGCCACGATGCACGGACACCCTGACGCCATCGCCTCGAGCGCCACCAGGCCGAACGGCTCATAGATAGAAGGCACCACGCACAGATCGGCGATCCGGTACAGCGAGTGCAGCACGTCGTCGCCGATCCAGCCGAGGAACGTACCGTGCGCGCCGAGCCCCAGACGCTCGGCCTGGGCCTTCAGCTCGGCCTCATGCGTGCCACTCCCCGCCACCAGGAAGCGGACGTTGCCCAGCCGCGAGATCAGATCCGGGAGCGCGTCCAGCGCCAGCTGGAAGCCCTTCTCGTAGACCAGCCGCCCCACCAGCAGCACGAGCTTCTCCTGCGGCGATGCGAACTCGCGCCGCAGCGCATCCAAATCCCCCGTCGGCTGCAGTTCGCTCGGGTCCACCCCGTTCGGGATCACCGCCACCCGCCGCTCGTCGATGTCGAAGATATCCGCCACGTGCCCGCGCATGTAGTACGAGCACACGATCACCGCGTCCGCGCGCTGCGCCATCCACCGCTCGACCGCGTGTATGTGCGACTGCGGCTCGTCCGCCACCCAACCCTGGTGACGGCCGTGCTCGGTCGCATGAATCGTCGTCACGTACGGCACCTCCAGCCGGTCCGCAAGCGAGGCCGCCGCGTGGGCCACCAGCCAGTCGTGCCCGTGCACGAGGTCATACGAATGTTCCTGCGCGAGCACCTCGCCGGCCGCCAGCATGTCCTCGTTCATCCGCTCCACCCACGCTACGAACCGGTCGAGGTCGCGCGGCCAGCTCGGCTCGCGCACGCGATGCACCCGCACACCGCCCAGTTCCTCCAGCTCCGACCCGTCCGGGCCGGCTCCCAGGCCGACCCCCCGAGTCAGCACGTCAACGCCCACCCCCTGGCGAACCAGAGCCTCCGCCAGCTTGCGCACGTGCCGCGCCAGACCGCCCTCGATCACAGGCGGGTACTCCCAGGAGAGGATGAGCACACGGCTGCCCATGACAAGGACCCTATATCGCCGCGCACGAACACCCTGTCCCAAGGGAGTCAACCCCGATCTCGGCTGCTCGCTGCAGTGCGGGCCGGACCCGCGGCTCTCAGATCGCGATCAGTCCGAGCTGATCGATCCGACGCGCCGCCCGGGAGGCCCACACGTCTGCGCCCTCCGCACACGCTACCCCCGCCTCGCATAGCCGCTGAAGCGCATCGTCGAGCGCCTGCGCCTCACCGCCGATCGTCGCCGCCAGCTCCAAACGTGGCTGGCGCTCGGCGTCCGCGCTCAGCAGTTGCAGCAGTATCGCCCGCTCGAGCCTCCTGCCCACGGCATCCGCTCCTGCACTGGACTCCTCAGCCATCGAGGTATTCCTCCCGATCCGCTCGGCGTTCCCGACAAGCTCCCACCGGCGTTGCCGCTCATCGAAAGCGTACACCCAGGTCCCGTCCTGCGCGCAGCGCCGCCCGATCACACGAGACCCGAGGCCCGCGTGCCCAGCGCACCCCACAAGCGCCGCTAGGGTGAGACCGTGACCAGCGGTCGCCGCAGGTGCTGCGCCGAGCCAACCTGAACCGACTCCCATAGCCCGTGACTCGATAGCCCGTGACGAGTGTGCTCGACACCATCGGCGAAGGCCTCTCCAACGCGTTCCTGATGGCCTGGGATGTCTGGTGGGCACTGGTCCTCGGCTTCACGATCTCCGGGATCGTCCAAGCGTGGGTGCCGCGTGAGCGTGTCGAGCGCTCGCTCGGCGACAGCGGGCTCCGCGCGGTCTCGCTGGCCACCGGGCTCGGTGCGGCCTCCTCATCGTGCTCCTACGCCGCGATCGCGATCGCCAGGACATTGTTCGCCGCCGGCGCCTCCGCAGCCAGCGCGCTTGCCTTCCAGTTCGCATCCACCAACCTCGTCGTCGAGCTCGGCATCCTTCTATGGATCCTGATCGGATGGCAGTTCACGCTCGCCGAGTTCGTCGGTGGCCTCGTGCTGATCGCACTGATGACCATGCTGCTTCGGCTGTTCGTCTCCGAGCGCCTGGAGGCGGACGCCCGCGAGCATGCGCGCACCGCCGAGCCCGGACACCGGCATCACGCGGCCGCCCAGCGGATGTCGCTGCGTCGGCGAATCGGCTCCGTTGAGGCATGGTCGGACGTCGCGCACAACTTTCGCAACGACTGGGCGATGGTCTACAAGGAGGTCGTCCTCGGCTTCCTGCTCGCCGGCTTCGTCGGGCTGCTCGGCAACAGCTTCTTCAACAGCCTGTTCGCCGAGCACGCACCCGCCCCGCTGCGCCTCGCCGAGAACGTGCTCGTCGGGCCGCTGATCGCCGTGCTCACGTTCGTATGCTCGGTCGGCAACGTGCCGCTCGCCGCCGTCCTATGGTCCGGCGGGATCGGCTTCGCCGGGGTGATCTCGTTCATCTTCGCCGACCTGATCATCGTGCCGATCGCACTCATCTACCGCAAGTACTACGGGCCGCAGTTCGCCGCTCGGATCATCGCGCTGATGTTCATCACGATCGTGCTCGCCGCGCTCGCCGTCAGTGGGATCTTCAGCCTCGCCGGCCTGATCCCCCACGTCCGCCCAACGCGCGCCGAGATCTTCAGCGCAGTCGCCGTCGACTACAGGCTGTTCACCAACATTCTCGCCACCGCGATCTTCGCCGCGCTGTTCGCGCTCACGCGGCGCCGCGGTACCACCGACCCGGTATGCGGCATGAAGGTCGACCGCAGCCGGGCAATCGCCGTCGTGCACGACGGCCAGACATCCTACGTCTGCTCCGAGGAGTGCGCGCACGCACTCTCACACCCGAGCTGACGGGCCTACCGAGCCGAGCCGGTGAGCCGGGCCCGGCTCACCGGCTCGGCTCAGGTACTCGGTCGCTGCTCCTGCGGCCGCGGCTCGAGGTCGATCTCCAGCTGTCGCGGCGACGGGCGCAGCGGCTCGCTCGTCTGGCGCGGCCGGCCGCGCTTGGCCCAGTGACCGATCACCTCGCGGCTGCGGCACGAGTAGTGGTTCACGCGCCGGTCGGTTGGCTGGATCGCCAGCCCACCCGGCGCCTGGCCGGTCACAAGCGCGTGGAAGCGTCGGCCTTTGTGGTCGACCTCGACGATATCGCCCGTCTGAATGCCCTCGAGCCGCATGCACCGGCAAGTCCAGCAGGAACTCCGGCGCGGCGCCGGCTTCCTCGCCCGCACGGAGCGCCCGAGGGCGTCGGGCTCACCGTTCGGGCGGTCAGGCCCTCCCGGCGTGATGTGGCGGGTTGCAGCCTGGGTTCTCCAGCCGCTTCGCGAGCAGGGCGCAGAGCGCAGGAGCGGGAGGTGTGTGTTGCGTTTTACAGACTGTGATAGCAATCGTATATACGACGTAAATACAATGGCTATCGCGCGTCATTTGCGCACACACCCCCCACCCCACCCCGACCCACCACCGCGTAACTACCATGGCTATCGTTGGTCGCACAAGCGCCGTAGGCAGTGCGCTATGCGAGGGTCATCAAACCCACATCAAGCCTCTAGGCTTGCTCCCGGTGCGCTGGCTTGTAGACGGGATGAACGTAATCGGCACGCGTCCGGATGCCTGGTGGAAGGATCGTCGCTCCGCGATGATCAAGCTGGTGGACATGCTCGAGCGGTGGGCCGCCGTCAGCGGCGAGGATGTGACCGTCGTGTTCGAGCAGCCCCCCTCGCCACCGATCCGCTCGACCGTGATCGTCGTCACGCACGCGCCCCGGCCGCGCCGCGACTCGGCGGACGACGAGATCATCCGGCTGCTGGTCGCCGACACCCAGCCTGGTGAGATCCGCGTCGTCACCTCCGATCACTGGCTGAGCGACCGCGCCTACGCTGCCGGCGCCACCGTCGAGCCGGCCGCGCCGTTCCGCGCGCTGATCGAAGATCACTGATGGTGCCGACGACCCGCTACGCCGACAGCGACGGCGCGAGCATCGCCTACCAGGTCGCCGGCGACGGTCCGCTCGACATCCTGTTCCTGCCAGGCTGGATCTCCCAGATCGAGCAGCTGTGGGAGGCACCCGTGCTGCGCCGCTTCCTCGAACGCCTGACCGAGTTCAGCCGCGTGATCCTGTTCGACAGCCGCGGCACCGGGCTGTCCGAGCGCGTCCTCGAGAACTACACGCTCGAGCAGGAGGCGCAGGACGCGATCGCGGTGCTCGACGCCGTCGGCAGCGAACGGACCGCCCTGTTCACCTACGCCGCCGGCGGGCTCGTCGGCGCGACGCTCGCCGCCCAACATCCGCAGCGGGTCGGAGCGCTGATCATGTACGCATCGATGGCCCGCACGTCGTGGGCCCCCGACTATGAGTGGGCGCTGACCAGCCAGGAGCGCGAGGCGGCCGCCGCCAACAACACCGCGCACGTGGGGAGAGCTCGACAACGCGCTCAGCTCACAGCTGGCGCCGTCGAGCGTCGGCGATCCCAGCCTCGCAGCTTGGTTCGCCCGCACCCAGCGCCTGGCCGCCAGCCCACGCGAGGCGCGCACGATCGCCAAGGCGACCGCCAGCCTCGACGTCCGCGGCCTGCTCCCCGAAATCAGCGTGCCCACCCTGGTGATGCACCGTCCGAAGGAGAAAGTGTGGGACGTGCGCCACTCGCAATATCTCGCCGAGCACATCGCCGGCGCGCGCTACGTCGAGCTCGACGGCGAGGACTCGTTCCCGTTCCTCGGCGACAGCGACGCGGTGATCGAGGAGATCGAGGAGTTCCTCACCGGCGAACGCCACGGCGGCGAGCAGGCCCGGGCGCTGCTGACCGTCATGTTCACCGACATCGTCGACGCCACCGCGCGTGCCGCCAGCCTCGGCGACGGGCCCTGGCGCGACCTGCTGGCCCGCCACGACCAGGTCGTGCGCAAGGAGCTCGAGCGCTTCGACGGCCGCGAGGTCAAGACCGTCGGCGACGGCTTCCTCGCCACGTTCGCCGGGCCGCCGTCGCGCGCTCTGCGCTGCGCACTGGCGATCACCTCCGCCGCCCGCGAGCTCGGCGTCGAGCTGCGCGTCGGCATGCACACCGGCGAGTGTGAGCTGATCGGCGACGACGTCGGCGGCATGGCCGTGCATATCGCCTCGCGTGTCAGCGCCCTCGCCGGGCCCAGCGAGGTGCTCGTATCCGGCACCGTCTACGGCACCGTCGTCGGCGGTCCGTTCACGTTCAACGAGCGCGGCTTCCACGAGCTAAAGGGCGTGCCCGACCGCTGGCCGCTGTTCGCGCTCGGCGGCTGAGCCCGATCGATGCGCCGTTTGCTCATCTCGGTAGCAATCGGCGCTGCGATTGCGCTCTCAGTCGTTCAGCCGGCAGCAGCTGGCCGACACGTCCGCGTATATCTGGGCAAGCTCGGTGGGCACGGAGCAATCCGCATCGACGTAGCTGGCTCACGCGCGCGGGTTTACTTCGACCTTCGCTGCATCACGACCGGTACCGCGGCCGGGTCCGACGAGGACGTGGGCACAAGCCCACTACCCGGGCATGGCTTCCTCGACGGCGGCACTCTCGAACCAATCCAGGGACACATCCGCGCCGGGCGCCTGTCGATCGACGAAACCGAGGCCGTTGAAACACACGACGAGTTCAACACGCCGCCCGACGCAGCGGTCGTTCTCGCAGCCCGTTTCACCTCGCGCGGATTCTCAGGGCACTTCTCGCTGGAGCAATCTGCCTCGCCCGGCCTCGACCTCAACCCCGCAGAGACAATCCCCGGATGCTCCAGCGGGACGGTGAAGTTCACCGCCCGCGCGGCTGCGCGCCCGGCATAGCTGCTGTAGCCGGCGCTCGATTCGCGTCAGCGCTTGAGCACAAACACCTTGGTAGCGGTGACCGGGGCCATGCCGGTCGGGGTGAAGATGCCCTTCCCGGTGAGCTTGATCTGTTTTGCGTGCTTGAGCAGGCCCTTGCCCGCGGCGGTGAGCTGGATCTTGATTTTCGCGACCCCGGCGGCCGTGACGACCTGCCGGACGCGATGAGCAGAGGCTTCGATTTGCTCTTTTTGGCGGCCTTTGCGCCCGCTGGCACCGCGTACCAGTCGATCACGATCGTTCCAGGCCCGACCGTGTTGAGCTTGAGGGTGAACCCGCCCTTCTTCAGAAGGCCGCCGATCGTTGCGTTCTTCCCCGCCGGCTTGAGTGAGGCGAGCAGAGCTTTGATCTGTTCCTGCTGCTTCGCGGCTGCTTCTGCTTCTTCTGCCTGTTTCTTCGCGGCAGCTTCTTGCTGTTTCTTAGCTTCAGCAGCCGCTTCTTCCTGATGTTTTTTGGCGGCCGCTTCTTCTTGCTGATGTTTGGCCTGTTCGGCTGCCTGCCTTGCGTGTTCTTCTTCTACTGCCACGTCGGCAGCGCTGAGGGCCCTGATCTGAAGCGGTACGCCCGTGTGGACTGTGAAGCTCAGTTCCACCCCAGTGGGGACCAAGTTTACATCGCTCCCTACTTTTCCCTTGGGGATAGCTGGAAGTTTTTCGCCGTTGGCGCCTTCGTATTCATCGGGCGTCTGCACCTTCCCGGACTCGCTGAGTGACGCCGTGAATGACGTGGTTTCCTGATTGATCTGGCTTACCGGGGCGAGAAAAGGACCGAATCCTTCAGCCGTCTCGGCGCCGCATTTGAAGGCAATGTAGACTTCGCCACCGGGATCCAGCAGGACGCCGACTTCGTGTTTTGCCTGATTGATGAAGACGAGTTCGGCAGCGATTTTTTCTGCAGTGATTTCTCCTTCATTCGCGCCTTCGGACTGGCACTTTTTCCCGCCTCCTTCCGTGACGCACCCCGTGAACACGTAGCTCGAGACAGTCGAGCGCGGACCAGTGATTTTGCCTTCGCCATGTGACCCAGCACATTCCACGACAGTATTGAGGCCTTCCATCTCGGCGATCACTTTCCCGCCTTCATTGGTGAAGCTCACAGAAAGCTCCCACCGGGGACGACAAATTCGAGCACCGGTGAGGCCGCGCTCGCGCCGGCCGGTGCGAACAGCGCCGCCAGGACGGCGATCACCGCGCCGAGCACCAACGCGCGTGACCGAGGCGGCGCTGGGAAGCTCACCGGGCCAGGCGCACTACACCGCACCTGCCGAGCCTCGCCGGCCCGAACCTCGCTGGTATACCTGTGCCGCCCGTTCACACCGCTCACCCCCTTGACGAAACCCCAATAAACGCTGCCGGGCACACTACCGTGACCCGTCCGCCCGGTCAACATCAGCGAAGGCGTACGCATCCTGCGTGGTCGTGTTGTCAGGTCCGCGCACATGACTCGGTCATAGATCCTCATTCGATCGGCGTCGCGCCCAGGAGCAGACGGAGAAGCTTCCGGCGGCCTCACGAATCACGAGACTGCACGCGACCGTCGGCGCCAAGCACGAATCCCGACAAGGCGAAGCGCTCGGCCAACAGTTCCGGGATCGCCTCGCGTGGCGGCCGGGAGACCTCGGTGTCGCGGGGCGACTGCACCCTCAACTCAAGCGTTCCCCTCCAGTCGCTGATCGACTCGCGGCTGCCGTCCGGGCGATGGACGGCAGCGATCAGCCCGAACACGAACGGCGAATGCGGATTGGTGGATGTCCACCAGTTGCTCGTCTCGATGTCGATGCGCGGGACCGGCTGCGGGGAGAACGCGTACACGTCGGACCACAAGCCGTCGGCGAGTGTCTGAAGAACCAATTCGGGGCCTTCCTCGATCACCCGGAAGCTCCATCCGGACTGCTCATGGGCGACGGCACCGTCCGGTCCAAACGGGATCGGATCAAGCAGCGTCCCGAGCCCGAGGCCGACGTCGGCGTGCCAGACGCGGTCGTCATCGTCTGTCACCTGCAGCACGAGGTGACTGCGGGGACGCACGGTACCCGGCGGCGCGCCGCGGCGTACGCGGGCAAGCATCGGCTCAACCGTGAGACCGAGATGCTCAAGCGCCGAGGCCAGCAGCAGATTCTGCTCGAAGCAGTAGCCGCCGCGCCGCTCATGCACGAGCTTGCGCTCGAGATCCTCCTGGGCAAGCGATACCGGCATTCCGCGATGCGGATCGAGGTTCTCGAATGGGATTGAGGTCGCGTGTGCGCGGTGGATGGTCTGCAGCGTCGGGCGTTCGTTCAGCCCGACGCGCTCGAGGTAGGCAGCGAAATCCAGCATCCCAGCAAGCGTATAGTCAGTGGCTGGGGGCAGTGACACCTTGGGACCGGCAGCGTCGCTACACCGTCCGGACATATGCTGCGCACTGCCGGGCGTATGACACCGAACCCGCAGACCAAAACCCGGCGAATCGTCGGGATGGAGAGGGCGGTCGTCTCGCACGAGAGCGCACTCGTGCTCCATAGACTCTCCGACGTTCTGCCAAACACGGTGCATCCTCTCGTCTCACGCGAGCACCGGGGAGTCCGGGCGCCCAGGCGGCGTATCCCTGCATACCGCTACCGCGTCCAACCGCGCCACGCCGGGCCAGCTCGGCTTTTGAGGACTTCCGATGCTCCCAGCCGCCCCGTGAGGCGGCCGGCAATCCAGTCGGGGCGGCCGGATTTGAACCGGCGACCCCCTGCTCCCAAAGCAGGTGCGCTACCAAGCTGCGCCACGCCCCGTCTGCTGTAGGAGTCTACTGCGGCGTGGCTCGCGGACGACGAACGCGTGGGCCACCAGCGGGAGCCGATCATGCTGCGTGAACGGTCGCGGACCCCGGCTGCTAGCGTCCGCGACCGCCATGGCGGATGTCCAACCTCTGCGCGCGCTGCACTACGACCCCTTGGTCACGGGTCCACTGGCGAACGTCGTCGCGCCGCCGTACGACGTGATCGACGCGACCCAGCGCGCGGCGCTTTTGGCGCGCTCGCCGTTCAACGTGGTGGCGGTCGACCTGCCGCAGGCCGAGCCGGGTGGGCAGGACGCGTATGCGGCGGCGCGCGAGCTGTTCGAGAGCTGGCAGTTGCAGGGCGCGGTGGTTCGCGACGGCGAGCAGGCGGTGTGGGCGCATACCCAGGACTACTCCGGACCGGACGGCGTGACGCGGACCCGGCGTGGCTTCTTCTGCAGGGTGCGGATCGAGGATTACGGACCCGGGCGCGTGCGCCCGCACGAGCGCACGCACCCCGGCCCGAAGGAGGATCGGCTGCGCCTGACGCGCGCGACGCGGGCGAACATCTCGCCGATCTTCTCGCTGTACTCAGACCCGACGCAGGCGGCGTGGGGAGCACTTTCGAGCGCCACGGAGGAGCCGCCGTGGGCGGACATCACGGACGCGGACGGCACCGTCCACCGCCTGTGGCGCGTGGCGGATGCGAGCGCGATCGCGGCCGTGCAGGCCGCGACGAGCGAAGCGGAGCTGTTGATCGCGGACGGTCACCACCGCTACGAGACGATGCACTCCTACGCCGAGGAGATCGGCGGCGAGGGCGAGCACCGCTACATCCTGATGTGCTTGGTCGCACTCGAGGATCCGGGGTTGACGGTGTTCCCTACGCATCGCCTGGTCAGGGGCCTGGACGACGAGCGCCGCGCGGCGCTCGAGCGGGCGCTCGAGCGCGATTTCGAGATCGCGGAGGTGCCGGTCGAGCAGATCGCCCCGCCCCCGGGCGATGGGCGACTGCAGCTCGGCTTCATCGACCGCTGGGACGGGCAGCCACGGCGCCTTACGTTGAAGGACCAGGCGATCGCGGACGCGGCGTTGCCCGGCCACTGTCAGGCGTATCGCGAACTCGACACCGGCGTGCTGGAGACGCTGCTGCTGAAGGACGCGCTCGGGCTCAGCGACGATGACATCTCGCACTTCAACGGCATGTTCTACGCGCGAGATACCGCGGAGGCGCTGGCGATGATTGCCTCGGGCGAGTACGACGCCGCGTTCCTGATGCGTCCGACGCCGGTCGAGCAGGTGCGAGACGTGGCGGCGGCGGGCGAGAACATGCCTCCGAAGTCGACGTACTTCTACCCGAAGCTGTTGACCGGGCTGCTGTTCAACCCGCTTTCCTAGCCTGGCCGGGGGATATGATGTTTGGAGAGGGACGCAGGACAAAGTGAAGGGACAGAAATGACAGCTACGCAAGGGCTTACGAGGATGAAAGCCACCGCGCGCCGTGACGGCGGGACGCTCAAGCACACGGTGCAGGTCGGCGACCATCAGCTGACCGTGGACGAGCCGGTGAGCGTGGGTGGAGACGACGCCGGACCGGATCCGCAGGAGCTGCTGGCGGCGAGCCTCGCGTCGTGTACGGCGATCACGATGGAGATGTACGCGGCGCGCAAGGGCTGGGACATCGGTCACGTCGAGGTCGACGTCGAGTACAGCCCCGCTGAGCGCGGCTGCCCGACCAAGTTCCAGCTCGTGATGCGCCTTGCGGATGACCTCCCGGAGGAGCAGGTGGAACGGCTGCGGGTGATCGCCGCGAAGTGCCCAGTGCACCGTGCGCTGGACGGCGAGGTCATGTTCCAGGAGCGCATTGAGCGCGTTCACCTGGCCGCCTGAGTCCGGCGCGAGCGCGAGCGGCCCGTCCGATCCGCCACCCCGGGGTGAGCCGACCCAGGCAGCGGTTCTCGTGCCGCTGTTTCTCGGCGGCGCATCCGGCGAGCCTCACGTCGTCCTGACCAGGCGTCGCGCCGATCTGCGCCGCCACGCGGGAGAGATCTCGTTCCCTGGCGGGCGCCGTGACACCGAGGACGCTGACATGCAGACGACGGCACTGCGCGAGGCCGATGAGGAGATCGGGCTGGCGCGCTCTGAGGTGCGGCTGATCGGCGAGCTTCCCCGGACATCGACGTTCGCCACCAACTACGTGATCCACCCGTTCGTCGGCACGATCGCCGCGGGCATCGCGTGGCGCCTGTCGGCGAGCGAGGTCGACGCCGTGCTCGAGCTGCCGCTCGAGGCCGTGCGGGCGGGCAAGACCAGGACGCAGCTGGAACGTCGAGGAATCAGCTTCGAGACAGATGCCTACGTCGTGGATGAGCACCTGATCTGGGGCGCCACGGCGCGCATCCTGCGGGACCTGCTGGAAAGGCTCCAGCCGACCGCCCGAGACGGCCGGCTGTCGCTGATCGAGCGCTAGCTCGGCTGCGGGACGAGCCGGATGTAGGGGCGCGGCTCCTCCCACCCGTCCGGGTAGGCCTCTTTGGCTTCGTCGTTTGAGACGGAGCCGGCGATGATCACCTTCTCGCCGTGCTTCCAGTTGACGGGTGTGGCGACCTTGTGCTTGGCGGTCAGCTGGAGCGAGTCGATCACGCGCAGCACCTCGTCGAAGTTGCGCCCGGTGGTCATCGGGTAGACGAGGATCAGCTTGACCTTCTTGTCGGGGCCGATCACGAACACGTTGCGGACGGTCTGGTTGTCGGCCGGCGTGCGCGTGCCGGCCTCGCCGGAGGTCTCCGCGGGCAGCATCCCGTAGAGCTTCGACACGTTGTAGTCGTCGTCGCTGATGATCGGGTAGTTGGGGGCGGTGCCCTGTGTCTCCTCGATGTCCTTCGCCCACGCCTCGTGGTTGTCGAGTGCGTCGACGGACAGGCCGATGATCTTGGTGTTGCGCGCGTCGAACTCGGGCTTCGCTTTGGCCATGTAGCCGAGCTCGGTCGTGCACACCGGCGTGAAGTCCTTCGGGTGGGAGAACAGCACGGCCCACGAGTCGCCGATCCAGTCGTGGAATTTGATCCGACCCTCGGTGGTGTTGGCCTCGAAGTCGGGGGCTACGTCGCCAAGTTGCAGCGCCATGATGATGTCCTTTCTCGGCACATAGCCGTCGAGATAGCCGATCGGGCGAGCAGTTGGTATACAAATCCCGATCGACTTTACGGTGATTACTTCTCAGGATAGCGCCCTCCGGGAACCCCGCGGCGGCGCGAATCGCCTGCCCGCCACGGCGCCCCGGGAACCCGGACGCGCCGCAGCAGGCCGGCGTTGACGTTCGAGGCCGGCGTTCAGCTTCCGGGAGTCCAGCCGGACAGGCCGGACCAGATCCCGGGCGCGGGCTCGTCGGATGAGGCTGACGGGGACACGCTGCGCGGCCATATGCCGCCGAGCACCATCGCTATCGACCCGAGCAGCGCCAGCCACGCGCCCTCGCGCAGCGACAGCGAGAGAATGTCGCCGGCGGGCGCCGGCGGGTCGACCATCCGGTAGAGCACGCAGACGCTGGCGAGCGCCCCGAGCAACACCACCGAGCCTCCGGCGCCACCGGGCAGCGACGTGCCGGTGCGGGCGAGCGGCAGCAGAGCATCGATCATCGCCAGGCCGGCGAGCACGAGCAGGACGATGTTCAGATCGTGCAGTACCTGGTGTGCGCTGACCGCGCCGACCTGCTGCCCGGCGAGCCCGCCGAGGCTGGCGTGCAGGCCGCTCATGTAGCTCTGCAGCGCTGCGTTGCCGAACTGCGCGGCAACCTGGTCGCTGGTCTGTTGGACGAGCGCGATGCCGTTCGGGGTGAAGCTGACCCCGTACCACGGCAGGAAGACCGATATGGCGAGCATGATCGCGCCCGTCGCCGACACCAGCAGGCCATATCGGGAGCGATCGCCAGTCATCTCCAGAGAACATCGGTTGCGAGTTCGAGGGGCTTGACCGCGGCGAGGCGATCATCCACCGCTGAGCAGCGACGCGATCGCCGTCCGGGCGTCGGCCTGCCAGCCGGGCTCGTCACCTGGGTCGGCCGTGAGGAAGGCTGTCGGGATCGCGTTGCGCTGCGCCAGCATGCGCGTCGTCTGCTCGCCGTCGCGCAACAACGTGCTCGGGGTGATTGCTCCGCGAGCCTCGTAGAGGAAACCGCGGACGGTCGTGTCGATCGCCTGCGTCAGGAACAGCTCGAGTCGCGTGCCGTGCAGCGCGCGCAGCTGCTCCGGAGTCCCGGTGGCGCCGCCGAGCATCCAGCAGGCGATCGTGACGCCATCGAGCGCACCGCGCAGCGTGGCCAGACGATCGGGCGTCCCCACCCAGCATTCCGCGCCGCTGGCCTCGATCGCCGCACGACCGACCTCGGTGCGGGTGCTGACGCGCACCGCATGACCGTCGGCGAGCATCGCCGCGGCGAGCTGCCGTCCGCGACAGCCGCCGCCGATGATCAGGATCCTTGCCACGGCCTGCTCTCGCCCGCTAGCCTGACCGCCCGCAGAGCCTCCTCAGTGTCCTGATACAAGCGGAGGCGCACCACCTTGCGGTCGCGCAGCGTGAACACGAACGCGCTTCGCGCGAGCACCTCGATGCCATCGCGGCCACGCGAGCGGCTCACGTTCGGGACGACGACCGATGCGCCCGCGTCGATGAAGTCGGCGGGCTCGATCAGGATCTCCTGGAAGGCTTCCATGTAGTCCGCGAAGAAAGCCATGACCTTGTCGCGGCCCCGATAGACACCGGCGACCCATCCCCTTGATGCCGACCAGTCCAGCTCGACGCGTGGATCGTTCACAGCGCGCATGGCCTCGAGGTCGCGTCGGTTGTAGGCGTCGATCGCGTGTCGGACGATGTCCACGTTCTCTTGAGACATCCCCCGGAGTATCCCGCAGCCAACAAGCGAACCCTGGGCGAGGCCCGCGGGGTGCGGCCGCAATTCGCCTCGCTTATGATCGAGGCCGGGTCACGGCCGGTGCCCCGCGCAGCCAGACGGGCCACCGCAGCCACACCGGCCACTCAGGAATCGAGATCGCTTTGGATCAACACGGACAACTCATGGTGCTGCTGCGGCGGATCCGGCATGCCTGAGCCTGCTGAGCCTGATTCCCCGTTGAGGGGGGATGTGGCGACGATGGACAAGATCGTCGCCCTGTGCAAGCGGCGGGGGTTCGTGTTCCCGTCCTCGGAGATCTATGGCGGGGTTGGCTCGACGTATGACTTTGGCCACTACGGCGTGCTGTTGAAGGGCAACGTGAAGAACGAGTGGTGGCGCGCGATGCTGCAGGATCGCGAGGACATCGTTGCGATCGACTCGGCGATCCTGCAGCACCCGCGTGTGTGGGAGGCATCGGGCCACCTGGCCGGTTTCACCGACCCGTTGGTCGACTGCCGCACGTGCGGCCAGCGCTTCCGCGCGGATCACCTGGGCGAGCTCGCGTGCGGTCGCAAACCGTCCAAGCATCCGGGGGAAACTGACGAGTGCGACCTGACGGAGGCACGCGACTTCAACCTGATGTTCGAGACGACGATCGGGCCGGTGAAGGAGTCCGGCTCGACAGCGTACCTGCGCCCGGAGACCGCGCAGGGCATCTTCATCAACTTCAAGAACGTGCTCCAGTTCTCGCGGAAGAAGCCGCCGTTCGGGATCGCACAGGTGGGCAAGTCGTTTCGCAACGAGATCACCCCGGGCAACTTCATCTTCCGTACGCGCGAGTTCGAGCAGATGGAGATGGAGTTCTTCGTCCCGCCGGCCGACGCCGGGCGATGGTTCGAGCACTGGCTGGCAGAGCGTGAGCGCTGGTACACCGAGCTGGGGATCCGCCCGGACCACCTGCGGCTGCGCGCGCACGACGAGGACGAGCTGTCGCACTACTCCTCGGGCACGAGCGATGTGGAATACCTGTTCCCCATCGGCTGGTCGGAGCTCGAGGGGATCGCGAACCGCGGCGACTTCGACCTGTCCCAGCACGCGGAGTTCTCGGGCGAGAAGCTCGAGTACTTCGACCAGTCCAGCGGCGAGCGGTACATCCCGCACGTGATTGAGCCCGCGGCCGGCGCGGACCGCGCGACGCTGGCGTTCCTGGTGGACGCGTACGACGAGGAGCTAGTCGCCGAAGATGGTGCCGGCGACGGTGAGCAGCGCACGCTGCTGCGGCTGCACCCGCGTCTGGCGCCGGTCAAGGTGGCGGTGCTGCCGCTGGTCAAGAAGGACGGTCAGCCGGAGCTCGCGCACGAGATCCACCGCGAGGTGCGCGCGCGCGTGCAGGCCGAGTACGACGAGGGCGGTTCGATCGGCAAGCGCTACCGCCGCCAGGATGAGATCGGCACGCCGTTCTGCCTGACCGTCGACCACCAGAGTCTGCAGGACAACACGGTCACGCTGCGCGATCGCGACTCGCTGGCACAGGAGCGGGTGCCAATCGAGGGCATCGCCGAGGAGATCGAGCGGCGCGTGAACGCCCCGTGGACCTCACCGAAGCTGGCCGAGGATGTATAGCCATGGTTATACGGCCGACGAAATGAGACATACACCCCCCACTCCCGCCAACCCTTCACCCCCCAAGTCCGTATAGCCATGGTTATACAGCGCACGAAACGAGAGACACACCCCCACCCCCGGACACTCGCCCACACCTACAGGTTCAAGCAGACCTGGACCCCCACCGGATAGGAGACGGATGGACTTCGACCTGACGGACGAGCAGCGGCTGATCAAGGAGACGGCGCGCGAGTTCGCGGACAAGGAGATCGTGGTGCAGTCGCGCGAAAACGCGCGGAACCATCATTTTGATCTGGAGATGGTGAGGAAGATCGCCGACCAGGGCTACCTGGGCGCGGTGGTGCCGGCGGAGTATGGCGGCGCGGGCTTGGACTACGTGAGCTACGGCTTGGTGGTGGAGGAGATCGGGCGCGCGGACTCGTCGATCCGTACGGTGATCTCAGTGCAGACCTCACTGGTGTGCTCGGGGATCGTGAAGTTCGGCACGGAGGAGCAGAAGCAGCACTACCTGCCGAAGCTGTGCTCTGGCGAGTGGCTGGGGTGCTTCGGGCTGACGGAGCCGGACACGGGCTCGGATGCGGCGAGCCAGAAGACGCGGGCGAGGAAGACGGACTCGGGCTGGGTGATCAACGGCGCGAAGATGTGGATCTCGATGGCGAGCTATGCGAAGGTGGCGCTGATCTTCGCGCAGACGGACCCGGCATTGGGGTACAAGGGGATCGCGTGCTTCATGGTCGACACCGAGCACCCCGGCTTTACGACGCAGACGATCGAGCACAAGATGGGCTTGCACGGGTCGGACACGGCGTCGATCTCGCTACAGGACGTGGAGGTGGCGGACGAGCAGATGCTGGGCGGGGTGGGCGACGGCTTCAAAGTGGCGCTGTCGAACCTGGAGTCGGGGCGCTACTCGGTGGCGTGTGGCGCGGTGGGGATCTGCCAGGGCTGCGTGGATGAGTCGGTGAAGTACGCGAAGGAGCGCGAGCAGTTCGGCAAACCGATCGCGAGCTTCCAGTTGGTGCAGGCGATGATCGCGGAAATGGTGCTGAAAACGGACGCGTCGCGGATGCTTGCGTGGCGCGCGGGATTTCTGAAGGACGAGGGCAGGCCGAACTCGCTGGAGACGTCGATCGCGAAGCTGCACGCGACGGAGGCCTCGCTGCAATGCGCGAACCTGGCGATCCAGGTGCACGGGGGCGCGGGCTATGTGGATGACCACCCGGTCGAGCGCTATTTCCGTGATGCGCGCGTGACGACGATCTACGAGGGCACCTCCCAGGTCCAGCAGCTGCTGATTGGGCGCGCGATGACGGGCATCAACGCGCTGGTCCCGTCGTGAGCTGCTGACGCAGACAGGCGGATGTCGGACACGGCGAACAGACAGGATGAGAGGGCCGGCTCCGCCGGCGGGGAGGCTGGCGCGGCGCGGATCATCGGCGTGCTGGGGGCGGGCACGATGGGTGCGGGGATTGCGCAGCTGGCGTGCCGCTCTGGCGCGCGCACGTTGCTGCACGATCCGATCCCGGAGGCTTTGTTGGGCGGCGTGGAGAAGCTGAGGGACGGCTTTGAGAAAGACGCGGCGCGCGGCCGCGTGAGCGCCGAGGAGGCCGAGGCTGGCATCGCCCGGCTGGAGGCGGTGGCGAATCTGGAGGCGTTCGCGGATTGCGAGCTGGTGATTGAGGCGGCGCCGGAGCGGCTGGAGCTGAAGCATGAGATGTACGCGCGCCTCTCTGAGATCGTGAGCCCTGATTGCGTGTTGGCGAGCAACACGTCCTCCCTGCTGGTTACGGCGATTGCTGCGGCGGCGAGCAACCCGGAGCGGGTGGTGGGCATGCATTTCTTCAATCCGGCACCGGTGATGCGACTGTTGGAGGTGGTGGCGGGCGAGCGCTCGGGCGAGCGGGCGCTGGCGGTGGCTGATGCGACGGGCGAGGCGATGGGCAAGGTGGTGATCCGGGCGAGCGACGGGCCGGGGTTTTTGGTGAACCGCTGCAACCGGCCGTTTGGCTTGGAGGCGCTGCGGATGCTGCAGGAGCGGATGGCGGATGTGGAGACGATTGACCGCGTGTGCCGGTTGCAGGGCGGCTTCCCGATGGGGCCGTTTGAGCTGATGGACCTGGTGGGCGTGGACACGGGCTTTGAGATTTCGAAGAGCTTCTTCGAGCAGAGCTTTGGCGAGCCGCGCTGGCGCCCGTCGCTGATTGCGGCGCGGTATGTGGCGGCGGGACTGCACGGACGCAAGAGTGGGCGCGGCTATTACGACTACGGCGCGGGGGCTGGCCCGGGAAAGCACCGCCGGGCGGATCCGGAGGAGGTCGAGTCGGCGCTGCCGGGCAACGGCGAAGGTGTGGTTGTGATCGCGGGCGCGAGCGCGCTGGCGATGGAGCTGCGCGCGGCGGCGATGGACGTAGGCTATGAGGTGCGGACGCCGCATGAGCCGACGGGTGGTGTGTTGCCGGCGTTGGTGATCGACTGCGACAGCAGGCCGGCGCGGGACGTTGGCGGATATACGGCGGGGTCGGCGACGCGTATCGATCGCCGGGGGACGCGGGCGGCGGCGCAGGGCGGTGCGCGGCTGGTGTTGTGCAGGCGGGGTTCGTTGAGCGCGCTGGATCCGGGCGGGAGCGCGGTGGGTTTCCATGTGTTGGCGCCGGTTGGCGAGGCGAGGCTGATCGAGCTGACGCGGGGGGAGGATTCCTCGCCGCTGGCGGCGCAGCGTGCCGAGCGCTTTTTTGGCGCGTTGGGCAAGCAGGTGGCGTGGGTGCGGGACGCGCCGGGGCTGGTGCTGGGGCGGATTGTGTGCCAGGTCATCAACGAGTCGGCGTTTGCGCTGGGCGAAGGCGTGGGCAGCGCGGAGGACATCGACAGGGGCATGCTGCTGGGGCTGGGCCACCCGCGCGGGCCGCTGGCGTGGGCGGATGAGATTGGGCTGGACGAGGTGCTGGCGCTGCTGGATGCGCTGTGCGACGAGTACCGCGAGGACCGCTACCGCCCGGCGCCGGCGCTGCGCAGGCTGGTGGGCGCGGGGAGGCTGGGGCGGGCGACGGGGTCGGGGTTCTTCGAGTACGACGCTGAGATCTGACGCGACCTCACGTGCTCCGCGCGCTGACGCGACCTCACGTGCTCCGCGCGCCGGGGCGACCTCACGTTTTGCGCACGCGGGGGCGACCTCACGTTTTGCGCACGCGGGGCGTTCAACACTCGTGAGCGCCGAGCTGCCCCCGTTCCAGCGCTTCTTGGACGCGCACCGCGACACGGTGTGGCGCTTCTTGCTCGGCACGGTGGGCAGCGACGAGGCGGAGGACTGCTTCCAGGAGACGTTTATCGCGGCACTGCGCGCGTACCCGGGCCTGCGGCAGGACGGGGGCGAGCACAACCTGCGCGCGTGGGTGCTGACGATCGCCCACCGTAAGGCGATGGACGCGCACCGCGCGCGGGGCCGCCGCGCGGTTCCGGTAGCCGAGCTCGCCGACTTGGAGGCCGAGCCCGCTCCGTACGCGAGCGAGCGCGACGAGGCGCTGTGGGATGCGGTTGGTGAGCTGCCGTCGCGCCAACGCTCGGCGGTGGTGCTGCGCTACGTCGTGGATCTACCGCACCGAGATATCGCGACGGCGATCGGCTGCTCGGAGGAGGCGGCGCGACGCTCGCTGCACGAGGGACTGCGCAAGTTGAGGAAGGCGGTGGCGGCATGACGGACAGTGAGATCGATGTGGAGGCAATCGAGCGGGCGCTGCGGCGTGGCGCGGGCGCGGCGCGTAATGACAACGCCATGCGCGATGGCACGCCGACGCGGGCGGATCCGGCGCTGACGCGGGCAGATCCGGCGAGCGACCGGCGTACAGCAGCGAAGGCCGCCGAGCGCCTCGGCGCGCGGATCGCGGCGGAGAACCTGGCGGACGTGACGTACGCGCCGATCGACTCGCCGTTCGGCAGGCTGCTGGCGGCGACGACGGGGCAAGGCCTGGTGCGCTTGGCGTTCCCGGAGGAGGACGTCGACGCGGTACTCGACGGACTGGCGCGCAGGATCTCGCCGCGGATCGTCGAGGCGTCCGCGCCGCTGGATCGGACGCGGCGCGAGCTGGAGGAGTACTTCGGCGGACGCAGGCGAATGTTCGAGCTCCCGCTCGACTGGAGCCTGATCGGGACGTTCGGGCAGCGGGTGCTGAAGGCGACATCGGCGATCCCGTACGGCGACGTGCTCACGTACGGCGAGGTGGCAAGCGATGCCGGCAGCCCGCGCGGCTCACGCGCGGCGGGCAACGCGCTGGGCTCGAACCCGATCCCGATCGTGATCCCCTGCCACCGCGTGCTGCGCAGCGGCGGCGCGCTCGGCGGCTACGCGGGCGGGCCTGACCGCAAGCGTTGGCTGCTCGACCTCGAGGCCGGCAGCCACAGCGACCGCTGAGCTTCCCGGGGCAACGTCCGCTCGCGGAGCTGCGTCCTTACCCCGTTCGGGGCACTTCGCGGCACTACGGCGCGACGTCGGCGACGGGCGCCCACTGCGCGGTGGTGGGGTCGCCGGCGGGCATCCCCATCGGCGTGGGTATGCCGGGCGTGTCGCGCAGGTACCACTCGGCGTCGAGTGCGGCCTGACAGCCGGAGCCGGCGGCCGTGATCGCCTGACGGTAGGTGTGGTCGACGAGGTCGCCGGCGGCGAACACGCCAGGGCGGTTGGTGCGGGTGGACTTGCCGTCGGTGACGACGTAGCCGTTCTCATCGATGTCGATCTGCCCGTGGACGAGCTCGGACTGAGGCTGGTGGCCGACGGCGATGAACGTGCCTGAGACGGGGATCTCGCGCTGCTCGCCGGTCTCGGTGTTGACGAGCGAGGCGTGCCCTAGGGCGCCGTTCTCGCCGGCGACGAACTGCTCGATCCGATATGGGGTGAGGAACTCGATGTTGGCCTGCTCGCGGGCGCGCTCGAGCATGATCTTCGACGCGCGGAACTCATCGCGCCGATGCACGATCGTGACCTTGGAAGCGAACTTCGAGAGGAAGATCGCCTCCTCCATCGCGGAGTCGCCGCCGCCGACGATGATCGTGGGAGACTCGCGGAAGAAGGCGGCGTCGCACGTGGCGCAGTAGCTGACGCCGCGACCGGAGAGCTCATCCTCGCCGCTGACGCCCAGCTTCTTGTGCTCGGCGCCCATCGACAGCACGACTGTGCGTGCGCGGTACTCGGTGTCGCCGACCCACACGCTGTGCACCCCGCCGGGCTCGCTGGCGAGCTCGACGCGGTCAGCCTGCTCGGTCAGCAGCCGCGCTCCGAAACGCTCGGCCTGCTCGCGGAACTTGAGCATCATCTCGGGACCCATGACGCCGTCGGGGAAGCCCGGGTAGTTCTCTACGTCGGTCGTCTGCTGCAGCAGCCCGCCCCAGGCAAAGCCCTCGATGACGAGTGGATGCAGGTTCGCGCGCGCGGTGTACAGCGCTGCCGTATAACCGGCGGGTCCGCTACCGACGATGATCACGTTCTCCACCTTCGATGACGATGCAATGTCGCTCATCTCAACTCCTGGTCGCTCCAGAGGGCACTATACTTTGTATAGTATAGCAAGGAAAGGGCCGTTGTGTCGGAGATCATGAACCCTGAAGGGCGCCTGCGGGCTCGGATGATCCCCCGCGAGCGCCGCTTGCGGCGGATGTGAGCTGCTGCTCCTCGCGCCAGCGTGCGACCGTCCGGCGCAGCTGGAAGTAGGCGACCACGCCGGGGACCGTGGGCAGCCAGAACGAGATCGCGCGGTAGGAGAGAACCGCGAGCACGGCCAGGTTGAAGTCGACCCCGAAGGCGGCGAATGCTCCGATCATCCCGCCCTCGACGCCACCCAGGCCTCCCGGGAGTGGAAGCAGGTTGCCAAGCATCCCGACGAAGTAGGCCATCCAGATGACCGTGAATGGCGGCGGCGACCCGAACGCATGAAACATCGCCCACAGGACGGCTATGTCGAAGCCCCACCAAGCTGGCGCGCCCAGCAGCCCGGGGTCGCGGGTGCGGATCAGTGCGATCGCCGTGCGCACCCCAGCGGCGGCGAGTGCGGGGATGGTGACCGCGCGCGCGACCCAGTGCGCGACCCGCCCGGAGCCCGAAGCCCAGCCCTGCAAACGACGCTCGAGGTCGCCGGGCAGCAGCGCCATCGCACCGGCTAGGGCGAGCATGATCGTCGCGACGATCGCCGGCACGATCGTGATCGCGAACGAACCACCACCGGGGAACAGGCCGGTCCCCAGCCCGATCCCGCAGATGATCAGCGAGCCCGCATAGATGATGTACAGCAGCACGACGAACGCGACCATCCGCGAGGCCACGAGACGCGGCGGCATCCCTGAGCGCCGTAGTGCCCACGCGGTCAGCGCGACGCCGCCCGCGCCGGCGGCGGCGAACAGCCGCGTGGCGAGCAGGCCGGCCATCGTGATCTCATAGCTCTCCTGCCAGCCGATCCGCGTCTGTCCGCGGATGAACACCGAGCGGAACAGGACGATGTAGCCGCCGAACGACAGCGCCTCGAACGCGATCCCGGCTGCGATCCACCACTTGTCCCCGCCCTCGATGTGGTGCACGGTCCGCCCGACCCCGGTGAGGTTCGGCAGGACGAAGTACAGGAAGCCGATGCCGAGCAGGATGAACACCGTGAACGCGACCACCTGACGGCGCGTGAGTACCACCCGCGGCATCTCCTCCTCGCCCGCCCTGTGCGGCGGCTCGGCGATCGCCGCTTCGAGCTCGTGCTGCTGCTTCGCGTCGCGTTCGTCGCTGCCCGTCATTCCTCGCGTCACCCCCCTCCCTTCAGGCCGTCTCGTGGGCCATCTCCTCCAGCTTTGCGATCGCGCCTCCCAGGCGCTCGACGATCGGCCCCAGGCGCGGTCCGAGCCGACGGACGGCGACCGTGAGCGCGACTCCCCCCAGCAGGTCGACGACGTAGTGCTCGCCGAGGTACACCAGCGCGAAGCCGAGCGTCGCCGCGTACGTCCAGCCGAGCGCGCCCGCGACCGGTCCCACCTCGGCGAGAAGGAGGGCGGCCATCACGGATGTGGCGAAGTGAAGGGACGGCATCGCGGCGAGTGGATTGCCTCCGAACACACTGTAGAGCGAGCCCCACCCGTCTCTCCAGAACAGCTCGCCGTACTCGACCATCATCCGCCTGACCGCCGGCGCCTGACCGTCGCGGGCGGCGGCCGCCTCGGCGGCATACCAGGGTGGCGCGGTCGGGATCAGCCAGTAGAAGCTCGCGCCGACGTCGAACACGGCATAGGTGAGGACGGCTGCGCGTGCGAACCGCGGGCGATGGCGGACGAGCAGGTATGCGAGCGATCCGTGCGGCACGATGAACCAGCTCCAGTGCGCCCACACGAGCACCCGGTCGAGCGCGCTCCATTCCGCGCCCTGCGCGCCGTGACGGGCCAACGCGCGCTGCAGGCGGGCGGTCGGCAGCTCGCCGAGGCCGAGCATGCGGTCGGCGAGGATCGGGTAGTCGACGTGCACCCGCACTTTCTGCGCCGCGGGATCGTCATGCGGCGACTTGTAGGCGGCGAGGTAAGCCCACATCTGCAGGCTGCACGTGGCTACGTCGCGTGCGCGCGAGCGGCGCGTCGCGACGCACAGCCCGAGCGGTGCGCCGAACGCGACGGCCTGGACGAGGACGGGCGGCGCGTTCACACGCTTGCGCACGAGCGGCGCTGCGACCCCGGCCACCACCATCCCCCAGGCGGTTGCTCTGATCGCCTTCGACAGCCGCACTGGGCGGGCAGTATATGTCCGCTGTCACCCCTACTCGGTGTCCGCTGTCGGCCGTTACTCGGCGAGCTGGGCTGCGACCGCAGCGTCGACCAGTGCGCCGACGACGGAGCTGGCGATGTCGGCCTCGGGGTGCCACTGCACGCCGAGCACGAACCGGCGATCGGGCATCTCGATCGCCTCAGGCAGCTGATCGAAGCTCGAGACGCCGCTCACCAGGAGGCCCTCGCCGAGCTGCTCGACGCCCTGGTGATGGTGGGACATGGTCGTGTGGCGCAGCTCGCCGGCAGCCCGCGCGGCGAGCGATCCGTCGCTCAGTACGACGTCGTGATCAGAGCCGTCGAAGGAGCCGACCACACGCCTGTGCTGCTCGTGGCCGACGAGCTCGGGGACGTGCTGCACGAGGGTGCCGCCGCGGGCGACGTTCAGCAGCTGCATCCCCCGGCAGATGCCGAGCAGCGGCAGATCGCGCTCGATCGCTCCGCGTGCGAGCGCGACTTCGAACGCGTCGCGCTGGGGCACGGTGTCGAGCGTCTTGGGGTGTGAGTCGCGGCCGTATGTGGCGGGATCGATGTCCGCGCCGCCCGCGAGGATCAGCCCGTCGAGCAGATCGAGCGCCTGCTCGGGATCATCGGTCAGCTGGGGGTCGGGGGCGAGCATCAGCACGAGGCCGCCGGCGCGCTGGACGGCTTCGATGTAGTTGACCGGCAGCAGCGCCGCGTGCTGGCGCCAGACGCTCCAGGAGGCCAGCTCGAGCGCAGTGCAGATACCGATCACGGGACGCGCCATCTCCAACACCATAGGATCAAGATGAGTCGGACGGCATCCAGGCGTCGTCGCATGCGTGGCGGCGTTTGTGCTCGTGCGGGGTCTGTATAGCGATGGTTATACGCCGATCGCCGAGCGACATCGAATCGAGCCAGAGCAGTCGAGCCAGAGGAGAAACATGAGCGAGCCGAGCATGCAGCTTGAGACGGTCAACGTCCACGTGGCGGACGGAGTGGGCACGATCGAGCTGAACCGACCCGACGCGCTGAACGCATGGAACGCGCAGTTTGGGCTGGATCTGCTGGCCGCCGTGCGCGCCGTCAGCGAGGACGACGCGGTGCGCGCGGTGATCGTCACCGGCGCCGGTCGCGGCTTCTCCTCGGGCGCGGACCTGAAGGACGTGAGCGGCGGGAGGACGACGCCGAACGGGCGCCCGGACGTGTACATGGTCCTGACCGAGCGGTACCACCCGATCATGCGCGCGATCCGCGAGATGCCCAAGCCGGTGATCGCGGCGGTGAACGGCCCGGCGGTGGGCATCGGCTGCTCGCTGGCGCTGTGCTGCGACTTGATCGTGGCCGCCGAGAGCGCGTATTTCCTGCTGGCGTTCGTCAACATCGGCCTCGTCCCCGACGGAGGCTCCTCGCTGTTCGTGCCGACCCGCATCGGCATGGCGCGCGCGAGCGAGATGGCGATGCTGGGAGAGAAGATCCCAGCCGCGAAGGCACTCGAGTGGGGTCTGATCAACCGCGTCGTGCCCGATGACGGACTGCGCGAGCAGACCGCGGCGCTCGCGGCACGCATGGCTGGCGGCCCGACGCGCTCCTACGCGGGCACCAAGCGCCAGCTCAACAACTGGCTGTACGCGAGGATCGACGAGCAGCTCGAGCTGGAGGCCCAGCTGCAGCGGGAGATGGCTGGCAGCGACGACTTCCTCGAGGGCGCGATGGCGTTTGTCGAGAAGCGCCCGGCCCGTTTCGCCGGGCGCTAGAGCTCTCGTGGCAAACGTCATCAAGCGCGTCCCGCCCGGGCCTGAATAGAATCCCCCCGCCTTGGGCCACCTGATCTCCACAGCGCTCGCTTTTTTCACCCCGCAGTCGGGTGGCTCGCCCAACGCGAACCAGATCGACAGCCTCTACAAGATCACGCTGTACATAGCGCTGGTGATCTTCGTGGCGGTCGAGGGCGGCCTCGTGTACGCGCTGCTCAAGTTCCGTAAGCGCAAGGGCGTGGTGGCAGCGCAGATCCGCGGCAACACGCGCTTGGAGGTCGCGTGGACGGTCGGCGCGTCGGTGATCCTGCTGGCATTGGCGGTACTGACGTTCGCCAAGCTGTCCTCGATCCAAAATCCGCCCAACTCAGGCCCGAGCGGCGCGCTGCTGGGCGAACAGAACGGCCTCGTGTTCGCGAGCACGGAGCGCAAGCTGCCGCCGAACGGCAAAGTGCTCCCGATCACGGTGATCGGCCGCCAGTACATCTGGCAGTACCTGTATCCCGGGGCGAGTGAACCGGATAGCCTGGGCGCGCCGTACTCCTACCAGGAAATGGTCGTCCCGACCGAAACCACTGTCTCGCTGAACATCGTCTCGGCGGACGTCGTCCATTCGTGGTGGATCCCAGAACTCGGCGGCAAGTTCCAGGCGGTGCCGGGCTACCACAACTACACGTGGTTCAAGATCTCCAAGCCGGGGCTGTACCGGGGGCAGTGCGCGCTGCTGTGCGGACGTGGTCACGCGCGGATGATCGCCTCCGTGAGGGCGGTGCCGCCACCGCAGTTCGAAGCGTGGCTCGCCCGCCAGAAGCAGCAGATCGCGCAGGCGAACGCCGCGGCACAGGTGGCGAGAGCGAAACTGAAGGTGCAGGCCGGCGCCGGAGCGGTCGAAAATCCGTGATGGGGCACACGACCGTGGAACCGACCACTTAGGACATCGAGGAGACCAGCGGACGACATGGCAACCTACGCACCCCCGATCCCTCAGGTGATAGCGCACCGCGCCGAACGCGCGGCGAGCGGCTGGACGAGCTGGGTCACGACCACCGATCACAAGCGGATCGGGATCATGTACATGGTCACGACGTTCGTGTTCTTCTGCCTCGGCGGCGTCGAGGCGCTGATCATCCGCCTGCAGTTGGGCGCGCCGAACAACACGCTGGTCACACCCGAGACCTACAACCAGCTGTTCACGATGCACGGGACGACGATGATCTTCCTGTTCGTCGTGCCGATGATGGCCGGCCTGGCCAACTACTTCCTGCCGCTAATGATCGGCGCGCGCGATATGGCCTACCCACGTCTGAACGCACTGTCGTTCTGGCTGCTGCTGGCCGGTGGGCTGGTGTTCTACGCGTCGGTCTTCTGGAACCCACCGGAAGCCGGCTGGACGAGCTACCCGCCGCTGTCGAACGCGCTGTACTCGCCGTCGGGTGGCCAGGACGCGTGGATCTACCTGATCCACCTGACCGGGCTGTCTTCGATCCTCGGCGCGGTCAACTTCTACGCGACGGTCGCCAACATGCGCGCGCGGGGGTTGAGCTGGGGGCGCCTGCCGCTGTTCGTGTGGGCGATGCTGACGTACTCGGTGCTGATCATCTTCGCGATGCCGGTGATCGCGGCGGCGGTGACGATGCTGCTGACCGACCGGCACTTCGGCACACACTTCTTCGATCCGGCCGAGGGCGGCTCGCCGCTTTTGTGGCAGAACCTGTTCTGGTTCTTCGGGCATCCGGAGGTGTACATCATGGTGCTGCCGGGCTTCGGGATCGTGTCGGAGATCCTGCCGGTGTTCGCGCGCAAGCCGATCTTCGGCTACAAGGCGATCGCGGCGTCGACGGTGGCGATCGCGTTCCTTGGCTTCCTGACTTGGGCGCACCACATGTTCACGGCGCCGATACCGGAGGCGATCCTCGTGCTGGTGATGCTCAGCTCGTTCCTGATCGCGGTGCCGACAGGCGTGAAGATGCTCAACTGGATCGCCACGCTGTGGCGCGGGACGATTGAATTCAAGACGCCGCTGCTGTTCTGCGCGGGCTTCATCGCGCTGTTCCTGATCGGTGGCATCTCGGGCATCTTCCTGGCGATCTTCCCGGTCGACTGGCAGCTGAACGAAACGTACTTCGTCGTCGCGCACATCCACTTCGTGCTGATGGGTGGCGCGGTGTTCACGATCTTCGCGGCGATCTACTACTGGTTCCCGAAGATCACCGGGCGGATGCTCAGCGAGGGCCTCGGCAAGCTCAGCTTCTGGCTGATGTTCATTGGCTTCCTGGCGACCTTCCTGATCCAGCACGTGATCGGTCTCGACGGTATGCCGAGGCGCGTGTACGAGTACGACAACGTCGGTCATCTCGCGCTGTACAACCAAATCTCCACGGGCGGCTCGTTCATCCTCGCGCTGGGCGTGATCGTGACGATCATCAACGTCACGCGCAGCCTGAAAGTTGGCGTGATCGCCGGCCCTGATCCGTGGAAGGCGAACACGCTGGAGTGGTTCACGAGCTCGCCGCCGCCGGCGAACAACTTCGACGTAGTGCCGCTTGTCCGCTCGGCGGAGCCGATGAAGGACATTCGCCGCGAGGTCGAGCGCCGCAGCGCCGGGGCGAGCGCGACGGGCGGGGTGACGGTCCCTGCTGGGGCGACGCAGGTCGGGGTGTAGATGAGCGTCGCGCCACGCACTGGAGCGGCGCCGGCGCTCAAGGCGTCGAGCCTCGGCGTAGCCGCGACCCCACAAGCGGCCGGCATCCGACAGCTGCTCGGCGACTACCTCGAGCTGACCAAGCCGAAGGTCCAGTCGCTGCTGCTGCTGACGACGATCGCCGCGATGTACGTCGCGGGCAACCCGTCGGCGCTGCTGGTGGCGCTGACGTGCATCGGCGGCTATCTGTCGGCGGGTGGCGCGGGCGCGGTCAACCACTGGTTCGACCGTGACATCGACGCGCGTATGGCCCGCACGGCCAACAGGCCGGTCCCCGCGGGGCGCGTGTCCCCGCGAGCGGCGCTGACGTTCGGCTGCTCGCTCGCGCTGCTGTCGTTGATCGAGCTGTCGCTGACGGTTAACCCGCTGGCCGCCGCTTTGTCGTTCTCGGGCTTCCTCGGCTACGTGTTCGTGTACACCGTTTGGCTGAAGCGACGGACACCACAGAACATCGTGATCGGAGGGGCGGCGGGCGCGGTGCCTCCGCTCGTCGGCTGGGCGGCGGTTACGGGCTCGGTGAGCGGCACCGCGGTGATCCTGTTCTTCATCGTGTTCTTCTGGACTCCCCCCACTTCTGGGCGCTGTCGCTGCTGATGAAGGGCGAGTACGAGAAGGTGGGCGTGCCGATGCTGCCGGTCGTGCGCGGCGAGGCCGAGACACGTAGGCAGATCCTGCTGTACTCGATCCTGCTGTACGCGGTCACCCAACTTCCGTTCTGCGCTGGCGGCTTCGGCGCGATCTACCTGGTGGCGTCGGTCGCGGTCGGGCTCGGCTTCATCGCCGGCGCTGTGCGCCTGTACAGGAGGGCGGATCGTCGGTCGGCGCTGCGCCTGTACCTCTACTCGCTCGCCTACCTGGCGCTGCTGTTCTGCGCGATGGTCGCGGACGTCCATCTATAAGATCGGAGCCTGGAAGGCGACGTGTCAATCGCGGCCTGGACGGCCGCAGGAGGTATTCTCTTCAGCCGATGATGACCCGACGCCTCGCGCGCAAGAACATCCGCACCGGGCTGATCGTGTGCGCGATCTGCATGTTCATGTTCGGGATCACCTTCGTGGTGGCCGCCGTGTACGTGTCATGAGCCCGCTCGAGCCGGATGTGCCGCCGGTCGGCGAGGAGATCCACCTCCCCGGGCCGACGATCCTGCCGCTGCTGACCGCGCTGGGGATAACGTTGGTCCTCGTGGGCGTGACCACGTTCATTGAGTTCACGATCATCGGCGCGATCCTGACGATCGGCTGCATGGTGCGTTGGATCAAAGACACACGCCGGGAAATCGACGAGCTACCGCTCGACGTCGGCACAGACGGCTAGATCGCCGGCCTGCGCGGACGGCGCCCGCGTAGCGCGCCCGTCACCGCCTGAGCGGGCGGCCGTGGCGGTGGCCGGCCTGCTCCCCTGGCAGGCCCGCCACCTCCCCCTCACCCGACGGCCCCCTCACCCAGCGGCCTCACCCTCACCCGAAGGCTTCCTCCCCACCGGACGGCCCGTCACCCCACGGCCATCCTGGCCGGGACCGAACAGATGGCTCCATCCTCGGTCCAGCACCGCACGACGTCGCGGACCGACAGGATGCCGACGGTCTCCCCATGGTCCAGAACGATCAGATGACGGAATCCGCCGCGCACCATCGCGGCGGCGGCCTCCTCGAGCGACCAGTCGGGGGCGGCGAACACCACGTCGCGGGTGAGGTGCTCGACGACCGACTCGCTGTCGGGGTCGAGCCCGGCGCCGACCGAGACGAGGATGTCGCGCTCGGTGATGATTCCCGGGCCGTGTCCGTCCGGGTCCATGACCACGGCCGCTCCGACGCGCCGTTCGGACATTAGTCGCGCGACCGCGCGCAGCGTGTGTCCGGGGCCAACGGTCAGGACCGTGTGACTCATGCCTTCGTGTACCTGCATCTCTTGCTCGGGCTCCTCGCTCGGATGCGTTGCCGGGCGAATAGCGCCGTCTCTACCCACCCGCCCGACCTTTCAGCCAACGGTCACTTCAACAACTTGCAACTATTGCCTCAATCTAGTCGGTGAGGCCGGCTGCGTCAAGGTCCGAGCGGTCCGGGGACGCAGGCATTAGGATCACGCTCCCGATGGAGAGGATCGCCGCACAGGACACCGCCCGAGGCCCCGGAGCGGGTACGCATGTCTAGGCAGCGCTCGATGAGCGTGGCGTTCGTCGCGGCCTTGATCGCGACGGCGATCGGGATCGTGCTGAGCTACACGATCCACTGGTTCCCGGTTGCTGCTTCGACGCAGGCGAAGAACACGGACGAGCTGTACCACGTGCTGGTGATCGCCTCGATCCCGATCTTCGTGCTGGTGGTCACGGTGATCCTGTACTGCATCTGGCAGTTCCGCATGAAGCCGGGCGAGGAGCTGAAGGACGGACCGCCGATCCACGGGAACACGCGCCTGGAGGTCTTCTGGACGGCGCTCCCGGCGATGCTGCTGCTGGGGCTCGTCGCGTACTCGTTCGTGGTGCTGCACGAAAACGAAAAGAAACCGGCGCGCGAGATCAAGATCGGCGTGACGGGCCAACAGTTCTACTGGTCCTACCAGTACCCGCCGTCGGTGACGGGAGGGCCGCCGATCAACAGCTACCAGCTGTACCTGCCGAGGAACGAGTCGGTCGAGTTCGACATGCGCTCGAAGGACGTGATCCACGCGTTCTGGATCCCGGCGTTCCGCCTGCAGGAGGATGTCGTACCGGGCATCACAACCCACTACCGCGCGACCCCGGACCGGCTGGGCAGCTACCCGGTCGTGTGCAACCTGCTGTGCGGGGTGGGGCACTCGCTGATGCGCTCGACCGTCCACGTCGTCTCCCCCGTCCAGTTCCGCGCGTGGATCACCAGCCAGCTGCACGCGGCCTCGGGCGGCTCGTCGAAAGCGACGGCTACCGGTTCAACGGCCGGCAGGGCTACCGGATAATGTTGGGCAACGGATGATCGGTTCGCGGGAGACACGCTGATGGCCGCCAAATTTCGAGCTCCGGGCTTCTATCGCGCGAGCTGGCTGATGGTCGGCGGCGTCGCGTTCGCGGCCGCGCTGACGTGGATCGTGCGCATGGCCACCGGGCACGCGACGTACACACACTTCCTCGCCTGGGAAGCGATCCTGACGGTCTCGTTGATCTCCGTGCCGCTCGCGTTCCTGGTCGGGATCGGCGGCTTCGACTACTGGTTCCACTGGGCGATCGGCCGCCCGACGGTCCCGGAGGATCACTCCGGGCACGGCGCGTACTCGTGGAAGGACTACTTCCGCATCAACACCGACCACAAGGTGATCGGCATCCAGTACACGGTCAGCTCGTTCTTCTTCCTGCTGATCGGCGGGCTGCTGGCGATGCTGATGCGCGCGCAGCTGGCGCAGCCGGGGTCGCACTTCGTCAGCGCGAACACCTACAACGGGCTGTTCTCGGTACACGCCTCGCTGTTGATCTTCCTGTTCATCATCCCCGTGTTCGCCGGGCTGGGGAACTTCGTGATCCCGCTGATGATCGGCGCGCCGGACATGGCATTCCCACGCCTGAACGCGCTGTCCTTCTGGCTGCTGCCGGTGGCGGGCATCATGATGATCAGCAGCTTCGCGGCGCCGGGGGGCGCGTTTGCGGACGGCTGGACTGCGTACACGCCGCTGTCCACGGATGCGCCGATCGGGCAGACGTTCTTCTCGCTGGCGGTCCAGTTCGCGGGCGCATCCTCGATCATGACCGCGCTGAACTTCCTCGTCACGATCATCACGATGAGGGCTCCGGGCATGAGCTTCTTCCGCATGCCGCTGCTCGTGTGGGCCAACTTCGCGACCTCGCTGCTGGTCGTGATCGCTACCCCGTTCATCGCCGCGTCGCAGTTCTTCGTGCTGCTCGACCGCGCGCTGAAGTTCAACTTCTTCAACGCGGCGAAGGGCGGTGACGTGCTGATGTATCAGCACGTCTTCTGGTTCTATTCCCACCCAGCGGTCTACATCATGATGCTGCCGGGGTTCGGGATCATCAGCGAAATCATCGCGGTCAAGTCGCGCAAGCCGATCTTCGGCTACCGCATGATGGCCTTCTCGCTGCTGGCGATCGTCGGGCTTGGGTTCACGGTGTGGGCGCACCATATGTTCACGTCCGGGATGGCCGCCTGGATCCGCATCCCGATGGCGATCACGACCGCGATCATCGCTGTCCCGACGGGCATCAAGATCTTCTCGTGGCTGGCGACGCTGTGGCGGGGCGTGCTCCACCTGGACACGCCGATGCTGTTCGCGCTGGGCTTTTTGACGACGTTCACGCTCGGCGGGATCAGCGGCGTGATGCTGGCGATGGTCCCGTTCGACATCCACGTCAGCTCGAGCTACTTCATCGTCGCGCACATCCACTACGTGCTGTTCGGCGGCTCGCTGATGACGATCTACGCGGGCGTGTACTACTGGTTCCCGAAGATGACGGGGCGCATGTACGACGAGCGCCTGGGCAAGTGGCATTTCTGGATGACGTTCGTGTTGATGAACCTGACGTTCGGTCCGATGCACCTGCTCGGCCTGGACGGCATGCCACGGCGGGTGGCGACGTATGCGGCCAAGTTCGCGGACCTCAACCTGTTTATCTCGATCGCCAGCTTCGGCCTCGGGCTCAGCACGCTGCTGTTCATCTACAACATGGTGACCAGCTGGCGCGGGGGGCCGAAGTCGGTGGCCAACCCGTGGCGCGGGATGACGCTCGAGTGGCAGGTCAGCTCACCGCCGCCGGTGTTCAACTTCGACCGTATCCCGACGGTCGTCGGTGGACCGTATGAGTACGGAGTCCCGGGGGCGGTCCACGGCATCTTCGCACCAGCCCCTTCGACCGTCGGAGCGGGCGCGGGCGTCGCCCACGCACCAAGTCAATGAGGAGGCGGATCCGGTGAAGGAAGTCCTCGTTATCGCCAACCGCACGCTCGGGGGTGCCAAGCTGCTCGAGGCCGTGCGCGAACGGGCCGCGGAGGGCGAGACGCGCTTCCGCCTGGTCGTGCCGCAGACGATGCCTTCGGCGGGGCTGGTGATCTACGACGAGGCGGTGCGCGAATCGGCGCAGGTGCGGGTCGACCTGGCGCTGTCGGCGGTCACAGGCCAGGGCATCGAGGCGACCGGTGAGGTCGGCGACCCGGACCCTTTCATGGCGACGATGGACGCGGTGGCGGTGAGCAGGCCGGATGAGATCATCCTCTCGACACACCCGGCACCGCACTCGGGCTGGTTGCGACGCGACCTGATCGAACGCATCCAGAACGCGACGGGGCTCCCCGTGCAGCACATCGTGATCGACCTCGAGCAGGAGGGGCTGCCGTTCAAGGTGACGCTGGTGATCGCGAACAAGACCGCGAGCGGCGAGGAGCTGCTGTCCCACTTGAAGGACAAGAACGCGCAGGAGGGTCAGCACCTGTTCATCGCGGTGGTCCCCCAGGTCGATGGCAGCGGCGGCTCGCCGCGCGAGGCGCGTGCGAGGCTGGCGACGATGCTCGACCACCTGAACGCCGCCGGGCTGCTCAGCTCGGGGATGATCGGCGACCCCGACCCGTACACCGCGACGCTGAACGCGCTGGAGCTGTTCCGCGTGGATGACATCGTCATCTCGACGTTCCCGGGCGAGCGATCGGGATGGTTGCGCTCGAACCTGATCGAGCGCGTCAGCCACGCCACCTCGGCGCGCGTCGAACACGTTGTGGCGGAGTCACGGGCCACCTCGATCGCGGCGCCGGCGGCTTAGGCAGCACGATGGAGGCAGCCAGCATCCCGGCGGCCGGTCACGGCCACGCAGAGCATCACGGCCCGCCGCCGGCGAACCGCAGCTCACGCGTCGAGGCGCCCCTGCTCGGGATGCTGCTTTTCATCATCTCCGAGGTGATGATCTTCGGCGCGTTCTTCACCGCGTACTTCTTCATCCGTATCGCCCAGGGCGCACCCTGGCCGGCTCCGGGAACCGAGCTGCCGGTGCCGGTGGCGGGCATGAACACCGCGATCCTGATCTCCTCGTCGTTCACGCTGCACTGGGCCGAGAAGTCGATCAAGAACGGCAACCGCTTCGGCCTGAAGGCGGGAATCCTGACGACGTTCCTACTGGGATGCACGTTCCTGTTCATCCAGATCAACGAGTACGCGAACATCGGCTTCGCCCCTCAAGACGCGGCGCAGGCGACGATCTTCTACTCGCTGACCGGCCTGCACGGCGCCCACGTGTTCATCGGGCTGCTGCTGTTGCTGACCGTCACGATCCGCTCCTTCCGTGGGCACTACAGCCCGGAGGAGCACCGCGGCGTGGAGGTGCCGGGCATCTACTGGCACTTCGTCGACATCATGTGGATCGTCGTCTACACCACCGTCTACATCCTCTGAGGGACGTGGATACGGCGCGAGGCCAAATGCAGCGTTCTAAGTCTTGCTGAACCCGCTGCGATCAGAGGGCGAGGCGTTCCGTTTGCTCCTGTACGCGATCGCGGTGTTCGTGGTGATCATCGCGGTGATCCTGATCGTCCGCGCGGTGTCCTGAAGCGCTCAGAGGCTCGATGCGGGTCTTGCTTGATCGGCCCTCCCATAGCTCACTGCCGGCGTTGATCTGCGTCGCTTGTTGCGACCAGCGATAGCCATGGTAGTTACGCGATAGCCATGGTAGTTACGCGATAGCCATGGTAGTTACGCGGTGCGGGGCTTTGGTGTCCGCGCCAAAATAGTGAGCGATAGCCATTGTATTTACATCGTATATACGATTGCTATCACGAACCGAAAACAGAACACACCCACCTGCCCCTGCGGGCCTTGAAACACACGTCACATGCCCCCCTGCGCGGGCCTGCGCAAACTCGAACACGCCCGCCCGGCCCTCTCACGTGCCCCTGCGAACTCGCAACACACCCCCCACGCGCCACTCACGGGCCTGCTGCTTGCGAGAGACAGGCGCGCCTTTTAGGGCTTGACGGTGAGGATGCCGTACATACCTGCGGCACGGTGCCCGGGAGCTTGGCAGAAGAAGGTGTAGGCGCCGGGCTTGAGGTTGACGGTGACGGTGGCGGTTCCCTTGGTGGTGAAGGCGCTGGCGCCGAGCGTGGCGCCCTTGGCGGTGGCTCCGCCTTCGCCGCCTTCGATTGCGATGTTGTGCGAGACGCCGCTCATGTTGCCCATGACGAGGGTGACGGCTCCGGGGCTGGCGGTGGCCTTGCTGGCGGTGTAGGCGAGCTGACCCGTGGGGTTGGCGTCGAGCTGGAGCTTGCCGCCCTTCTCGACGGCGGGCTTGCCGGATCCGGGTGCGGCGACGGCGCTTGCGAGCAGGCCGGTGTCTTTGCCTGGCTTGGCGGCGACCTGGGCGACGTAGGCTGAGATGTCCCTGGCGGTGGAGCCGCTGACGATCGCTTTGGGCATCACGCCTTCGGGGTTCGGGTAGGCGATCTGACCTTCGACGACGCTTCGGATGGAGTTGCGCTCGAGTCCTTCGGCGAGATCGGCGCGGAACGATTCATCGAGGTTCGGCCCGACGATGCCCTTGGTTTCTGGGCGCGCCATCGTGTGACAGGAGCCGCACTTGGCGACGAACTGCTGCTTGCCGAGGATCAGGTTGGCGTTGTCGTTGCTCTTGACGCTGCCGCATCCGGCGCCGGCGATGGCGAGCGCGGCGAGCAGACCGCCGACGGCGCTGCGAGGGGCAAGGCTGCGCGCGGCGCGCAGGCGGGGGCTCAGAAGCGGCAGGTCGGGCGGCAGGTCAGGGTGCGGAAGCCTCATAAGAGGGCGGAACACTATCCGAAGCGCCGGGTGGCTCGACGGCCGCTCGCGGCGCGGCGACAAGGCGCTCTCACGGCTGCGTCAGGCCGTTCAGATCGCCTTGGGCGGCGGCGATGACGCCGCGTGCGACGCCCTCCCAGGACCAGCGTTGACGGACGGTTGAAACGAGCCCTGACCGTGTCTGCGCGCGCAGCTCGGGCGCGGCCTCCAGCCAGTCTGCGAGCCGCGTGGCGAGCGCTTGCACGGCATGATCGTCGAGGGGGAAGGACAGCCATGCGGCAGCTTCGGGCGGCACCGCGCGCGCGAGTGCGTTGCTTACCTCGGCGAGCCCGGAGTGCCCGGCGCTGACGGGCAGCGCGCCGCATGCGGCGGCCTCGGCGGCGACCATGCCGAACGCCTCGGGGAACGTGCTGGGGACGACGGCGGCCTGGCATGCGGGGAGTAGCTCGGCGAGCTCCTGGTGGTCGAGGCGCCCGCAGAAGACGATCTGCTCGTCGAGACGGGCGGCGGCCGCGATGTAGCGCTGACGCGGATCGCGGTGCAGGCGGTCGAGGAACGCGAGCAGATGCGCGAGCGGCTGGGCGGGCGGGGGCGCTCCCTCGAGTGTGCGTCCGGCGAGCGCGATCTCCCGCGCTAGCTCGATGTCGCCGGCGGTGAGGGCCGCGCGCAGCCGTTCGAGCCCGTCTCGATAGCTGCCGAAGCCGACGACGACGAGCCGCGCGCGGGGCACGCGCGCGAGCACGAGCGGCCACGCGGCGATGAGCAGATCGACGCCCTTGCTGACGATCAGCTTGCCGACGTATGCCACGAGCAGATCTCGATCGGGGTTGAGCCGTTGCAGGGCATCGGCCGCCGCCAGGGTGTCTCGCGCGAACGCGCTGGCCTCTCCGTGCTCGTGCTCGTGCTCCTGCTCCTGCTCGTGCTCAGGGGGCTGTGCGGCTGCGGCGTGCAGACGGGTGCCAAGCCCACGCAGGCCGTCCGCTGCGGCACGCGGCTCGCGCGGCGCGAAGCGCTCGATGTCGACGCCGGGCGGGCCGAGCCGTGTGCGTCCTGGTAGCTGGGGATCGTCGAGCGCTCGCCACAGGCTGGCGGCGGTGTGTCGCGAGCCGACGAGTACCGCGCGGGCGCCGGCGAGCCCCTCGCGCGCGAAGCCGAGGAAGCGCTCGGGCTCCGGCTTGACGGTGTACTCGAGCGCGCTGCCGTGGACCTTGACCGCGTAGGGGACCTCGTGGTTGAGTCCGCGGGCAAGGATCACCGGCCCCATCACGAGATGGTTCGCGAGCGCCACTTCCGGACGTGCGCGCTCGAGCAGCTCGGCGACGGCGTCGACGTTCGTGTCGATGTAGTGGGCTAGCTCGTGTTCGCTGCACTGCGAGAACGTGCGCGCGGTGATGCCCTCGTAGCGGTCTGCGACGTACACGGGCAGCAGCCCGCCGATGTCGGGACGATATGCGGTGCAGCTCCCCCGCCTGGGGGCTTGGGGACGCTCGTCGGGCGGCTGGTCCAGCTCGCGCCCGGTGCAGCTCCCCGGCGCGGGGGTTCGGGGGGGCTGACCGGGCGGCCGGTCCAGCTTGCGCACCTGCAGCGTCCCGCTGTCCCAGTCGCCGATCGCGTCGACGAACGGCTGGTGTTGCGGATGGCGGTCCTGGCTGAGCAGGTGCACGTCGTGACCGAGCGCGACGAGCGCGGCGGCGAGGCGTGCGTTGTAGACGTTCGAGCCGGTGCCGTCCAGCAGGTAGCCGTGGAAGATCAGCACGCGCACGCACCGCCAGCCTATTCCCCGCTCCGGTAAAGTGGCGACGGTGAGCACTAAACAGCGCTATCGCCTGCGCGACCGCTCGACGGGTCGCGAGGTGGTGATCGAGGCCGAGCCGAACGAGATCTACCGCGACCGCGACTCGGGCGACGCTCTGGAGGTCGTGGGCATGCTGCTGCCGCTCGCGCCAAGCTCCTCGAAACTTCCGTGGGCGGTGGAGAACCTTCGCTTCTGCCCGTGGTGTGACCAGCACGCGCAGAAGGACCTCAACGACTGCCCCACGTGCGGCCGGCGGATGGGACCGCTGGCGTCGCCGACGAGCGGCGTGTGATGCGCTCACGCTCGAGGATCGCGCTCGCGGCGTGCACTGCGCTGGTGTGCGCGTTGAGCATCGGCGCGTGCGGTGGCAGCAAGGTCTCGGACGCGGTGCCGAAGACTTCGCCGGACCTGACGCCGCCGACGGACACGAGCGCGGAAGCGGCCGCGGTGCAGACGACGTCGACGTCGAAAACGACGACCAAAACGACGACCACGGCCAGCGAAGGCTCATCCGGGGAAGGCGAAAGCGAAACCCCGAGCGGCGAAAGCGGCGGGACCGCCAGCCAGGGCACGGCCGCGGGCGGCGCGTCATCTGAAGAAACGTCCGCCGGAGGCGCCTCGAAAGAATCAGCCGGCGGCACCAAAGAATCGGCCGGCGGCGGCAGCTCCAGCCCCACAGGCGGCGCTACCGCACCGTAGTCGGGGCAGCCAGCCCCGTAGGGCGTCGCTGAACAAGCAAGGCAAGGCCGTACCCCTCCGGGGCACAGGCAAGAGCGTGGCGATCGGCCAGCACGCGAGCCGACCGCGAAGTGCCCCGAACGGGGTAAGGACGCAGCATTGCGCCGTTCAGCGGCGTCCTACGGCGTGGAGATCAGCGTTGCGCTGTAGGTCAGACGTGCGGTCTGGTATAGGCAGAAGTACTGAACGGCGCCGCCGATCGAGGTCTGGGCCGTTTGCGAGCTGGTGCTGGTGCATCCGCTCTTGGGACGGCTCGCCCGCCAGGAGGTGTCGTTGGCGAATCCCAGCGCGAGCGCTGGCGCCCACGAGGGCACGGTCAGCGCGACAACGTCGCCCTTTTTGACCTGGATCGACGTCACGAGCGGGAACTGGGCGGTCTTGCCGAAGTAGGGTTCGAGCTTGACGAGCGGGCTTTGGGCGATCAGCTTGTAGGTCAGGTTTGGCTTCTTCTGCGGGCGCAGGATCGCGATCCCGGCTTCGGAGACGCCGCCCTCGTTGGTGTTGAAGAACTTGACCTGGGTGGAGGTCGGCTTGCCGAGCGTGACGGTCCAGGCGACGATCGACCCACTGCGGGGCGCGGCCTCGGGGTTGTGCGCGGCGCCGACCTTAACCTGGAAGCCTGTCGTGCGGCTGACGGCCAGGCACGGGGTGCCTGGGCAGCTGGGGACGGTCGCAGGGGTCGTCGTGCCGATCACGCCGACTTCAGCGAGCGTCGCGGGCGCGACGGCTGGAAGGGCGAGCGCGAGCGCGAAGCTCGCGAGGAGGGCCGTGGGTATACGTCTCATATCTGCCATTGAACACACCCGAACGCTGTTTGTAGCGGTTTGATCATTTCGTTATCGCGCGCCGAGTTCCTGCGCCGCAGCCGCGATCTCTCCTCGATCGCCCTCGACGGGCAACCACGGAAGCCGCAACGGATCGTCGTTGTAGCGCGGGATCACGTGGACGTGGAAGTGGAACACGGTCTGCCAGGCGGCACGTCCGCAGGAGTTCAGGAGGTTCACGCCGTCGGCGCCGAGCTGCTGCTTGGCGCGCCCGGCGAGCCGCTGGGCGGCGAGCGCCACCGCGCCAAGGTCCTCGCCGCTCACGCTCAGCAGATCGGTTGCGTGCGCGCGCGGGATCACGAGCGCGTGCCCACGCGTGGCGGGGGCGATGTCCATGAACGCGATCGTGTGATCGTCTTCGTCGACGATCAGGGCGGGTAGCTCGCGGGCGACGATCTTGCAGAAGATGCAGTCAGGGTCAGCCATACGCGGCTGATCCTATCCATGCGGGGCTGATCCTATGCGAGCAGCGTGCGCGCGTAGTCGAGAGCTTGCTCGCGGGCGAGGATCTCGCCCGCGAACTGAGCGGCGGCCAGCTGCTCCAGCAGCTGGCCCACCTTCGGCCCGGTTGGGATGCCCAGCTCGCGTGCGAGCTCATCGCCGCGCAACAGCGGCTGTGGCGGCCCGTGAGACCGCCAGGCGAGCGCGTCGCCGAGCAGTCGATGAGCGACGTGCAGATGAGCGTCGATCGCCGCTTGTGCGCGATCCCCGCGCGTGGCCACGCGGTCGGCGACCGACAGCAGCGTCACGTCGACCTCGACGGGCGCGCAGGCGCGCAGGTACGCGAACACCGTGCGCCGCTCCAGCGGCTGGGGCTCGTTCACGAGGAAGCCGAGCCGCAGGTGGTTGCGTACGAGCGCCGCCACGTGCGCGCGCAGCCGCTCGCTGGTGCGCAGCCGCCCGAGGATCGAGCGGGCGAGCTCGGCGCCACGGGCGTCGTGTCCGAAGAACGTGACGCGCCCGTCGAGCTCGCGAACCTCACGCGTGAGCGGCTTGGCGGCGTCGTGCAGCAGCGCCCCCCAGCGCAGCGCTTCTCCGCGTGTGAGCTCGTCGGCGAGCGGCTCGGCCAGCAGATCGTCGACTTCGGTGTCGTGCCCGCGGAGCGCTGCCTGCAGCTCCGGCGGGGCGTGCGCGGTGCCGAGCTCGGGCGGGGCGTGCGTGCCGCAGGTCAGCTCGACTGTCCGGTCGAGGACCTCGAGCGTGTGCCGGTACACGTCGAGATGGTGAAAGCGGTTCTGCTCGACTCCGCGCAGTGCGTCGAGCTCGGGCAGGACGGTCGCGGTGACCGTCAGAGCGTCCATCATCTCCAGGCCCGTGCGCGCTCGCGGCGTGGCGATGATCCGCCGTAGCTCGACGAACACCCGCTCGGCTGAGACGGCGCTCAGAGCACCTGCGTACGCGGTGGCGGAGCGCGCCGTGTCGGCCTCGGGCTCGAGGTCGAGCTCGACCGCGACGCGGACCAGTCGCAGCACCCTTAGCGGGTCCTCGGCAAACGCCCCTGGGCCGGCCATCCGTAGTCGCCCGGCGCGCAGGTCGCTGACGCCGCCGAGCGGGTCGATCGGCGCCCCTCCGGCGATCGGCTCGGCGATCGCGTTGATCGTGAAGTCCCGTAGCGCGAGGTCCCCTTCGATCGTCTCGGCGCGCAGCGGCTCCACGTCGACCTGCCAGGTGTGGTCGCGAGCGACCACCCTCCAGGAGCCGAACTCATCGGACAGAGCGAAGCACGTCGCGCGCGGCGCGGCGCGCGCGACCGCGCGCGCGGCCTGCTCCGGGTCGCCGCCGACGACCACGTCGACATCCGCGCTCGGCCTGCCCAGCAGCCTGTCGCGGACGGCGCCGCCGACGAGCCAGGATCGTGTGCCCGCGAGCGCCGTGCGGGCCACGTCCAGGCCTGGCGTCATGTCGTGCCGGCGTCCGCCGTCCGAGCGCGCCCCGGCGCGACGCGCACTGGAACACCGTCGCGGTGGTAGATCCGTGGCACTCTCGGCGTCAATGCGCAGGTGATCTCGTAGTTGATCGTGTCCAAACGCCTGGCGACCTCCTCGGCGGTGATCCGCTCGCTGCCTTGGAAGCCGATCAGGATCGCCCGCTGGCCGCGCAGCTGCGCGGGGTCGCCGTCGAGCCCGAGATCGACGGTGATGCTGTCCATGCTTACCGTCCCCACGAGCGGGTGGCGGTGACCGCCGATCAGCACGTCGGCGTTGTTGGACAGACCGCGCCGCCAGCCGTCTCCGTAGCCGATTGGCAGCACGCCGATGTAGGTGTCGCCGTCGGCTACGAACTGGCGCCCGTAGCCGGCGCTCTCCCCCGCGCGGCACAGCTTGACCTCGGCGACATATGAGCCGAGCTCGAGCGCCGGCTCGAGCGCCCTGGCAGCCGGATCCCTGCCGAACGGGTCCATGCCGTACGTCGCGATCCCACAGCGCACCATGTCGAACTGCGCCTCGGCGTCACGCATCGTGGCCGCGCTGTTGGCGGCGTGGACGATAATCTCGGGGTCATCGCCCTTGACGTCTCGCGCCCAGCGCGTGAACGCACCGAGCTGGCGTGCGAAGAAGCCGTCGTCCTTGAGGTCATCGGCGGTGGCAAAGTGGGTCATCACGCCCGCCAGGACCACGCCGGGCATCGCGCGCGCGGCGGCGGCCACGCGTGATGCCTCCGCCGGGTCGCGGGTACCGAGCCGCCCCATGCCTGAGTCGAACTTGACATGCACGCGACCTCCGCCGGCGGCGGATACTGCCTGCAGGTAGTCCTCGTTCCAAACGACGACATCGGCGTTGACCGCGAGTGCCTCCGCGAGCTCGACGGAGCTGAGCGCCCCCATCACGAGCACGCGCCGGTCGCCGATCCCGTCTTCGCGCAGCTCGCGCGCCTCGCACGCGTCGGCCACTGCGAGCCAGCTCGCGCCGCCGGCGATTGCCGCGCGGGCACTCTGCACCATGCCGTGTCCGTATCCGTCGGCCTTGACGACCGCGCACAGCGCGGCCCCGTGGCTCAACTGGGCCAGCAGGCGCGCGCAGTTGCGCTCGATCGCGGCGACGTTCACCCGCGCCTCGGCACGCCGCGCTGCCGTTCGGTCGGCGGGCCGAGAACCGACGCTCACACCGTCAGCCATCGCCGCGAACCTCGTGAGCCGCTGCGCCAACCTCGTCGGCCGTCGGGCGATCATTGCGATCTGCTGCCCCGGCGGCACGACGACGCGCGGCGGGCAGCGCGGTGATCACGTCGGAGGCGATCACGCCCTCGGCAGCCCCCACCCGGCGGGCGGCCTCCCGCCCGGCCTCTGCGTGCAGCCATACGCCCGCGGCCGCCGCCGCGAACGCGTCGAGCTGCTGCGCGAGCAGTGCGGCGATCACACCGGTCAGCACGTCTCCGGTTCCGGCTGTGGCGAGCGCGGGGCTGCCGCCGGGGCTGACGGCCACGCGGCCGTCCGGGTCGGCGATCAGCGTGTCATCGCCCTTCAGCACGACCACCGCCGCTGAGCGCGCAGCGGCCTCACGCACGTGACTCAGGCGCTCGCGCTCGACCGCCGCGCTGTCGGTCTCGAGCAGGCGGGCGAGCTCGCCGGCATGGGGTGTGAGCACTGTCGGCGCGGTCCTGGCGGCCAGGTCGGCGAGTCTCCCGGCGTGCGCGTTCAGCCCGTCGGCGTCGAGAACCATGACGTCGGCTTCGCCAGCGAGTTTGCGTGCGAACGCGCTCGCGGAGGCGCTGCGTCCCAGCCCTGGCCCGAGCGCGAGCGCACCGCCGCGGGCGCTCGCTTCGAGTACGTGTGTGGTGGCCGCGGGCGCGAGCGCACCGTCGTCCTCGGGCATCGCGCGGGTCATCAGCTCGGGGCTGGCACCGCTCGCGAGCGTGTCCTGCAACGAGGCGGAGATGCACGCGGTGACGTATCCGGCGCCAGCCCGCATGCTCGCTTCGGCTGCCATTCGCGGCGCGCCGGTCAGCCCGCGCGAGCCGCCGACGACGAGCACGTGGCCGGAGACGAACTTGGTCGAGGATGCCTGCCTGCGCGGCAGGATGTCGAGCACGCTCGGCGCGATCAGGCCGACCGACGCACCGATCGGAGCGCCGCGCGGGATGCCGATGTCGAGCGTGTGCACCTCGCCGGCGTGCTCCTTGCCGGGGCGAATCCACAGCCCGGGCTTGGCGGCGTGGAAGCTGACCGTGACCGACGCGCGAACGGCCGTGCCGGAGACGATTCCGGTCGATGCGTCGACTCCGCTTGGCACGTCGACGCTCACGACCGGCCCGCGGGCGGCGTTGATCGCGTCGATCGCCTCTGCCGCAGGCCCTGCGGGCTGCCCCTGAAAGCCGGTCCCGAGGATCGCGTCGACGATCGTGCAGTCACGGCCGAACATCTTCGCGGCAGCCGCCGCGTCAGCGTCGTGCGTCGTCGCGTCCGTGTTGCGCGGCGTCGCGTCCGTGTCGTGCCCCCACAGCGCACCGCTCAGCCGTCGCGGCGCCTCACCGGGCAGCCGCTGCAGGTTCACGCGTGCGTCTCCCGAGAGCTCTGCAGGCGGCGCCACGCACACCACCGTAACCTGCCGACCGGACTGGCGCAGGATGCGCGCCGCGACGAGCCCGTCGCCGCCGTTGTTCCCCTTGCCGCAGACGACCGTGACGGGCCCATCGGGGACGAGCTTCTCGAGCGCCGCCACCACCCCCTCCCCCGCGCGCTCCATCAGGTCGAGTCCAGCGACGCCGCGCTGCTCGATCGCCCAGCGATCGACGCCGCGCATCGTCTCGGCGTCGGCAAGCGGGATGAGCCATGGCGGCAGCTGCTGCACGCACGCGATGCTAGATGGTCATCACCTCGGTCACTCGACGGTGACGGTCTTGGCGAGGTTGCGCGGCTGGTCGACGTTCAGGCCGCGGCGGCGAGCGATCGCGTAGGCGAGCATCTGCAGCGGGATCACGGCGAGGATCGGCTGCAGCATCCAGTCGGTCGCCGGCACCGAGAGCGTCGCATCGACGTGCGGCTCGACCAAGCCTTCCCCGGCGGTGGTGATCGCGATCACGTGAGCGCCGCGCGCGCGCGCCTCCTGGACGTTGGACAGCAGCTTCTCGAGCACGGGCGAGCGCGTGGCGACGCATACGACCGGCGTGGCGTCGTCGAGCAGCGCGATCGGGCCGTGCTTCATCTCGCCGGCGGCGTACGCGTCGGTCGAGACGTAGGAGATCTCCTTCAGCTTGAGCGCGCCCTCAAGCGCGACCGGCAGCCCGACGTGACGGCCGATGTAGAGGAAGAAATCAGCGTCCCAGCAGGTCTGCGCGATCGCCTCGGCCCGCGTCTCGCAGTCGCCGATCAGCTCGTCGATGCAGTGCGGCAGGCGCTTGAGCTCGCCGACCAGCTCGGCGATCCGCTCGGCAGGCAGCGTTTCGTGTATCTCGGCGAGACGCAGCCCGAGCAGGTACATGACCGCGACCTGACAGACGAACGTCTTGGTAGCTGCGACCCCGATCTCCAGCCCGGCGCGCGTGTAGAGCACGCCGTCGGCCTCGCGCGTGGCCTGCGAGCCCATCGTGTTGGTGATCGCGAGCACGCTCGCGCCACGCTCACGCGCGAGGCGCATCGCGGCGAGCGTGTCCGCCGTCTCGCCCGATTGCGAGATCCCGATCACGAGGTCGCCGGGGCCGACGACCGGGTTGCGATAGCGGTACTCGGAGGCGATGTCGAGCTCGACGGGCAGCCGCGCCCACTCCTCGAGCGCGTAGCGACCGATCAGCCCGGCGTGATAGGCGGTCCCGCAGGCGACCACGATGATCCGCTTCACGCCCGCGAGGATCGACTCGTCGAGCGCGCCCTGCTCGTCGAGGTCCACGCCGTCCCCGCGCGCGGTCCGATCGGCGATCGTCTCGGCGACAGCGTCAGCCTGTTCATGGATCTCCTTCAGCATGAACGTCTCGAAGCCACTCTTCTCGGCTGTCTCCTGATCCCAGTCGACGGTCTCGATCGCGCGCTGCACGGTCTCCCCGTCTGCCGAGGTGATCAGCACGCCGTCGGGGCGCAGGCTCACGATCTCGCCGTTCTCCAGGTACTGCACTCGCCGCGTCTCGGCCAGGAACGCGGGGACGGCCGAGGCGACGAACTGCTCGCCCTCGCCACGCCCGATCACCAGCGGGCACTCCTTGCGCGCCCCGACCAGCACTTCGGGCTCGTCGATGCTGATCGCCACGAACGCGTAGTGGCCCTCGAGCTGCGCGTAGGCAGCGCGCACGGCGTCGGCGAGATCGCCCCGATAGCAGTCGGCGATCAGGTGCGCGATCACCTCGGCGTCGGTCTCAGACGTGAAGACGCTCCCCTGCGCCGACAGGCGCTGCTTAAGCATCATGTAGTTCTCGACGATCCCGTTGACGACCACGTGGACGCGGTCGCCGCTGTCGTAGTGGGGGTGCGCGTTCTCCTCGCTGACGCGCCCGTGAGTGGCCCAGCGCGTGTGCCCGATGCCGGTGGTCGCCGGGCGCTGGGCGACGGCGACCGCGCCACCGCCGTCGGTCGGAGCGTCGAGCGCGAGCTTCGCGCGCAGCGCGCTGAGGTTGCCGACCGCGCGCACGGCCTCGATCCGATCCTCGGCGATCACCGAGATCCCGGCGGAGTCATAGCCGCGGTACTCGAGCTTGCTCAGGCCGTCGAGCAGCAGGTCTTGGACCGGCCGCCTGCCTACGTAGCCAACGATGCCGCACATCCGCTCGAAGATACCAGCGGGCTGCGGGCGCACTCGCAGGCGCCGGCGCGTCTATCCCAGCTCACGCTCCACCAGCGCGACCAGACGACCGCACACCCGCTCGGCCTCCTGATCGGTGGGAGCCTCGACCATCACGCGCACGAGCGGCTCGGTGCCGCTGGGCCGTACGAGCACGCGTCCCCGTCCTGCCAGCTGTTCGGACGCGGCGCGCACAGCCGCGTCGAGCTCCTCGGCGTGCTCCAGCGCACCGCGGTCACGCACGCGCACGTTGATCAGCCGTTGCGGCAGCTTGGCCATCGCATCGCGCTGTGAGAGATCCCGTCCAGCCAACGCCTCGAGGGTCAGGAGCGCGCCGGCGATGCCGTCGCCCGTGCGATTGAAGCCCATGTCGATGATGTGCCCGGACTGCTCTCCGCCGAGCCTCCAGCCGCGTGCGCGCAGCTCCTCCAGCACGTAGCGGTCACCGACCTGGGTCGTCTGCACGGACACGCCCTCGCGCTCCATCGCGGCGTGGAACCCGTAGTTGGTCATCACGGTGACCGCGACCCCGTCGCCGCTCAGCTGCCCGCCGGCACGCAGGTGCAGGGCGGCCAGCGCCATCAGCTCATCGCCGTCGACGATGTCTCCGAGTCGGTCGACCGCGAGCACGCGGTCGCCGTCGCCGTCGAACGCGAAGCCGATCGTGTGCGCTCCGGCGAGTACCCGCTCGGCGAGCGCGTGGACGTGCGTCGAGCCGCAGCGGTCGTTGATGTTCCGCCCGTCCGGGGCGTCGGCGATCACTGTGACGTTCGCGCCGAGCCGCCTGAAGATCTCCGGCGCGAGGCGATAGGTGGCTCCGTTGGCGCAGTCGAGCAGCACGTCCAGACCGTCCAGGTCGAGCTCGCTGAAGCGCACGTGCAGCTCGCGCAGGTAGTCCTCGCCCGCGCCGCGCAGCTCGCGCACGCGCCCGATCGCGGGTGGCGCCTGGCGCTCGCCTGCTGCCGTGGCGTCGAGGCTGCGCTCGATTGCCAGCTCAACCTCGTCGGAGAGCTTGTAGCCGTCCCCGGCGAAGAACTTGATCCCGTTGTCCTCGTAGGGGTTGTGCGAAGCGGAGACCACGATCGCGAGGTCGAAGTCGTAACGATGTATCAGCAGCGGCGCGGCCGGCGTCGGCAGCACGCCACCGAGCAGCGCATCGCCCCCGGCTGCGCTGACGCCGGCGGCGAGCGCCGCCTGCAGCATCTCGCCGGACTCGCGGGTGTCGCGGACGATCAGGACCTGCGGCCGCTCGACTGCGATGCCGGCGGTCGCCGCGCGCCCGAGCGCGAGCGCCAGATCAGCGGTGAGGAACTCGCCGGCGACGCCGCGAACGCCGTCGGTCCCGAACAGCGTGCGGGTCATTGCTGGGCGGTCCTAGCGCTTGGAGAACTGCGGACGCTTGCGCGCCTTCTTCAGGCCGGCCTTCTTGCGCTCCTTGGCCCGTGAGTCGCGCGTCAGGAAGCCCCTGCGCTTGAGCTCGCCACGCAGGTTCGGGTCGGCCTCCAGCAGAGCGCGTGAGACGCCGTGACGCAGCGCCCCGGCTTGCGCGGAGATGCCTCCGCCGTGCAGCCGGGCGACGACATCCATGCGGTCCTCGTAACCGACCGTCTCGAGCGGCTGACGAATGTTGCGTTGGAGCGTCAGACGGGGAAAGTGGTTCTCCAGGGTGCGGCCGTTGACGAGGTAGGTGCCGGTGCCAGGCCGCAGCGTCACACGTGCGATCGCCGACTTGCGCTTGCCTGTCGCGCGGTAGCGCGCCCCCGAGGCCAGGTCGATTGCGGCCGTCGAGATCGGCTCGGCGAGAACCTCCTCGCGCTCATCATCGGCGGCCGGCTGCTGCTGGTCGGTCTCCTCGTCGGTCGCGTACGGGTCGACGGCGTAGGTGTCCTCGTATCCCTCGCCACGACTCAGCGGGTCGACTCCCTCGGGAACGATGTCCACTTCGAGGTGCGCGCCGGGCACCGACGGCTTCTCGCGCGGCGTCGGCTCCTGTTCCTCCTCACTCTCCGCGGCCTGCTCGGCGGCGTGGTCCTGCTGCTCCTGCAGAGCCTCGAGCGGAGCATCCTCGGCGACGCCGGCGATCTCCATCGCTTCGTCGGTCGGGACCGCGTGCCCCTCCCCTCCCGGCTGTACGGCTGCCGGCTCGGGCTGCGTCTGGCCGCCGGGCTGCTCCTGCGCCTCCTGGGCCGCCTCGAGCGCCGCGTCCTCGGCGGAGCCGGCGATCTCGGTTGCGTCCTCTGTGGGGACCGCGTGGGGTGTCTCCGCGTGCGGTGTCTCCTCCGTACCCTCGGGGCGCTCGGTGCCCTCGGGGCGCTCGTCGTCTGCCATCAGGCCTCGATCTCCAGGGGTTGCGGTTTCTGGGCGACGTGCGGGTGCTCGGGCCCGGCGTAGATCTTGAGCTTCGTTATCTGCTTCCGCGCCAGGCGGTTGCGCGGCATCATTCCTTTGACGGCCAGCCGGATGATCTCCTCCGGGCGGCGCGCGAGCATCTCCTCGAAGGAGCGCGAGCGCAGCCCTCCGGGATAGCCGGAGTGGCGGTAGTAGCGCTTGTCCTGACGCTTTTTGCCGCTCACGTGGATCTTCTCGGCGTTGACGACGACGACGAAGTCCCCGGTGTCGATGTGCGGCGTGTACTCCGGCTTGCGCTTGCCGCGCAGCACGTCAGCGATCTGCGTCGCGAGGCGTCCGAGCGTCTTGCCGTTCGCGTCAACGACCAGCCAGTTGCGCTCGCGGTCGGTCGGCTTCGCTACGTATGTTCGAGTCGAGGGCGCCATGACGAAAAAGGCCACGCTGGCCGATCTTTGATCGGTCGCGCGGCGCGAAGCAACATCATAGGCGAAGTCGCCCGCCTTCGCGGGTTACTCCCACTCGATCGTTCCCGGGGGCTTCGACGTGATGTCGAGCACAACCCGGTTGACCTCGCGTAGCTCGTTGATCATCCGCGAGGCGATCGTCTCGAGCAGGTCGTACGGGAGCCTGGCCCAGTCGGCGGTCATCGCGTCGTCGCTGGTGACGGCCCGTACGACCACCACGTACCCGTATGTACGCTCATCGCCTTGCACGCCGACGGTGCGCACGTCTGGCAGGACGCAGAAGGACTGCCACAGCTCCCTGTACAGGCCCGCCTTGCGGATCTCCTCCTGCAGGATGTGGTCGGCCTCGCGCAGCACGTCCAGGCGCTCCTTGGTCGCTTCGCCACCGACGACGCGGATCGCCAGGCCGGGGCCCGGGAACGGCTGGCGCCAGACGAGCTTCTCGGGCAGCCCGAGCTCGGCGCCGACGGCGCGCACCTCGTCCTTGAACAACGCGCGCAGCGGCTCCACGAGCTCGAATTTGAGGTCGTCGGGCAGCCCGCCGACGTTGTGGTGGGACTTGATCGTCGCGGCGCCTGTCCCGCCACCTGACTCGATCACATCCGAGTACAGGGTGCCCTGGACGAGGAAGCGCGCGTCCTGGCCCCCGTTTACACCTGCGAGCTCGGTGGCCTCCTCCTCGAACACGCGGATGAACTCGGCGCCGATCGCTTTGCGCTTGGCCTCCGGCTCGGTCACCCCTTGCAGCTTCTCCAGGAACCGCGTCTCCGCGTCGACGGCCACGAGCGGCACCTTGAATGTGTCGCGGAATGTCTTCACGACCTGCTCGCCCTCGTCCTTGCGCATCAGCCCGTGGTCGACGAACACGCACGTGAGCTGCTCGCCAACAGCGCGATGCACGAGCAGCGCCGCGACCGAGGAGTCGACCCCACCGGACAGGCCGCAGATCACGTTGCCGTCGCCGACCTGCTCGCGGATGCGGCGAACCTGTTCCTCGACGATCGACGCCGCCGACCAGTTCGGCTCGCAGCCGCATACCTCGGTGAGGAACCGCGTGAGGATCTCCTCGCCGTAGGGCGTGTGCACGACCTCCGGGTGGAACTGGATCCCGTAGATCCCTCGCGCGGAGTCTTCGACGGCGGCAACCGGCGAGCCGCTGGAGGCAGCGAGTGCGGTGAATCCGGGCGGTGGCTCGAAGACTGTGTCGCGATGGGACATCCAGCAGGTCTGCTCGCGCGGCAGACCTTTGAGCAGGACACCGGGGTCTGAGACGTGGAGCTCCGAACGCCCGAACTCGCCGATCTCGGCCTGCTCGACGCGCCCGCCGAGGGTGTGCACCAGCAGCTGCATCCCGTAGCAGATGCCCATCACGGGGACGCCCAGCTCCAACAGGCCGAGATCGAGCGGCGGCGCGCCGTCGGCGTACACCGATGCCGGGCCGCCCGACAGGATGATCCCGCGCGGGCGCCGCCGGGCGACCTCCTCGAGCGATACGTGATGGGGCAGCAGCTCGCTGAATACGCCGCAGTCGCGTACGCGGCGGGCGATCAGCTGCGAGTACTGCCCGCCGTAGTCGAGCACGACGATCTCCTGCACGGCCGCGGGCGTATCCGCGTGCTCGTCAGCTGCGGTCGTCAGAGGTGTTCCCGGCGAGGCTGGCAAGGACGCAGTGAGCGTGGCGTGCTCGGCACGCGAGCTGTCGAGCACGCTGCCAAACGAAGCCGGGGACGACTCTGACGCGTCAGTCATTTACGAGGGCGGCTACCTTGCCGTTGGTGGCGCCCATGCCTACCCCCTGATCGCGCTGCAACGCCTTGCCCTCGGTCTGCAGTGACGGCGCCACAACGACCTCCGCGCGGTTGAACTCGGCGAGATCCTTGTGGCCGCAGGTGGCCATCGACGTGCGCAGGCCGCCGAACAGGTTGAACGTGCCGTCGTTCTCGCGCGCCGGACCGATGAGGATCTCCTCGAGCGTGCCGTTCTGCGTCGTCGCAACCCGCGCGCCACGCGGGAGCGTCGGGTGGAAGGTCGCCATACCCCAGTGAAAGCCACGACCGGGCGCCTCGTAGGCGCGCGCGAGCGGGGAGCCGATCATCACCGCGTCCGCACCCAGCGCGATCGCCTTTGAGACGTCGCCGCCGTTGCGCATGCCACCGTCGGCGATCACCTGCGCGTACTCGCCTGTCTCCAGCATGTGCGTGGAGCGCGCATGCGCCACGTCGGCGATCGCGGTCGCCTGGGGCACGCCGATGCCGAGCACCCCTCGAGTCGTGCACGCGGCTCCCGGGCCGACACCCACGAGCACGCCCGCCGCACCTGTACGCATCAGGTGCAGACCGGTGTGGTAGGAGGCGCAGCCGCCGACCACGACGGGGACGTCGAGGCTGGGGATGAACTCCTTCAGGTTCAGCGGCTCGGAGACGGTCGAGACATGTTCACCGGAGACGACGGTGCCCTGGATCACGAGCACGTCGAGTCCGGCCTCCATCGCGATCTCGTGGTAGGCGAGCACGCGCTGCGGCGTGAGCGATGCGGCGACGACGACTTTCTGCTCCTTGATCTCGCTGATCCGCTGGGCGATCAGCTCCGGCTTGACCGGCTCGCGATAGATCTCCTGCATCTCGCGTGTGGCTTCATCCTTCGGCAGCAGTGCGATCCGCTCGAGCTGCTCGTCGGCGTCCTCGTAGCGGGTGAAGATCCCCTCGAGGTTGAGCACCGCGAGACCGCCCAGCCTGCCGACGATCCCGGCCGTCTCGGGCGAGACTACGCCGTCCATCGCCGAGGCGAGCATCGGCAGCTCGAACTGATAGGGCCCGAGCTTCCACGAGATGTCGATGTCATCGGGGTCACGGGTGCGCCGTGAGGGCACGATCGCGATGTCATCGAAGCCGTATGCACGACGCGCCTTCTTGCCGCGCCCGATCTCTATCTCCATCTCAGCATCCTCGCACTCGCAGCGGACACCCCATTACGGGGCGGGGGCAGGAAGACCCCGCTCGTGGCAGGGCTGAAACGGCGTCTCGAAGGCGCCGGCAAAGCCATGTCAGAGACGGCGGCCAAGTGCAGCTGAGCATAGCAATGGTCCGGCTCGCGCTAATGCCCTCGGATATGCTCGATTGCTATGAGCGGCGGGACCGAAACACGCTATGAGCCCCACGCGGTTGAGGCTCGTCGTCAGTCGGCCTGGCGCGCACGGGATGCCTTCAGGACGCCACCGCTCCGCGAGGCACAGCCGCACCTGTACATCAAGCCCTCGGCGCCGTTCACCTCCGGCAACGTCCACATCGGGCACGTGCGCAGCTACTCGATCGGAGACGCGTACGCTCGCTTCCGCCGCGCGCGCGGCGATCAGGTTCTGTTCAACTTCGGTTTCGACGCGTTCGGGCTGCCGGCCGAGCTCGGCGCGATCGCAGGTGGCGTGCCGCCGAGCGAGTGGGTGGCCGGCTGCGCAGAGCACATGACCGGACAGCTGCAGCGGCTCGGCTTCTCGTTCGACTGGGAGCGCTCGTTCCTCAGCTCTGACCCGGTCATGTACCGCTGGTCGCAGTGGCTGTTCCTGATGCTGCTCGAGGCCGGGCTGGTGTATCGCGGGAGTGGCAACGTCGACTGGTGCGACACCTGCCAGACGACGCTCGCGACGATCCAGGTCGAGGATGGGCTGTGCTGGCGCTGCCATAACCCGGTGCGGCTGATCGAGCGCCCGGCCTGGTACCTGCGGATCAGCGCGTACGTGCCCGAGAACGACCGCCGCCTGGAGGAGCGCGCAGCGAGCGGGCTGTGGGACGAGGTGGCGCTGGCAAGCCAGCGCTTCGTGCTGGGGCGCGTCGACGGCGTCGAGCTCGAGCTGACGGCCGGCGACGGATCATCGCTGAGCGTGTTCACCCCTCATGCCGATGAGCTCGCGCAGGCGCGCTTCGTGCTGATCTCGCCGAAGCATCCGCAGATCGATGCATGGGCCGTCGACTCACAGGTGCGCGAGCGCCTCGAGGAGCTGCGCTCGGGAGGCCTGGAGCGAAGCTCGCGCGACGCCGCGACGATCGCGCTGATCGACACCGGCCGCACGCTGCCGGCACCGGGCGGTGGCGCGCCGCTGCCCGTGCTGATCTCCCCGGGCGTCGACGGGCGCTTCGGCGCTACCGCGGTGTTCGGCATCCCGACGGCGGACCGTACCGATGAGGTGATCGCAGAGCGGCTGATCGGGCTCGTCGCGGGCGGCCCCAACGGCGAGGCCCGGGCGCCGAGCGCGCGGCCCAGCCCGAGCCCGGAGGCGAGCCAGGCGTTGAGCCCAGGGGCGAGCCACGGCGCCGCCGGCTCGACCTCTCCGCCGACGCCCGCAGAGCCGACGCCGGCCGTCCGCTACAAGGCCGATGACTTCTCGATCTCACGCCAGCGCTCGTGGGGCACGCCGATCCCGATCGTGTACTGCGAGACGCACGGCGCGGTGCCGCTGGCGAAGGAGCAGCTGCCGGTGTTGCTGCCGCTCGACATCACGCCGACGGGCGCCGGCAATCCGCTGGCCGAGTTGCGCTCGTTCGTCGAGACGACGTGCCCGCTGTGCGGCGGCCCGGCGGAGCGCGAGACGGACACGCTGGACTGCCATTTCGACGCGCTGTGGCTGTGGGTACCAGCGTGCGTGCCGCCGGAGTCGCGCGCGGAGTCGCTCGAGGCGATCCTCGCGTTGCCCGACCTGCGCCACTGGCTCCCCTCCGAGCGTGTGGTGGCCGGATCGGACAGCGGTAACTTCGTGTTCGACCAGCGGATCGTGACGAAGGCGTTGCGGGACATCGGCCCGCTTGCATTCCTCGCGGACGGCGAGCCGTTCGCGGGCTGCTTGTTTCACGAGATGGTAATCAGCGACGGGCGCAAGATGAGTAAGCATCTGGGCAACGTGGTCGACCCCGACGAGCTGATCAGCCGCTACGGCGCAGACACGGTGCGCCTTGCGGTCCTGTACGCCGCGCGCCCACAGCGTTCGTTGAACTGGAGCGACTCGGCGGTGCTGCGCTGTCACAGGTTCCTGACGCAGGTGTGGGAGTACTCGCACGCAAAGCTGGCGCAAGCGCAGGACGAGCGAGAGCGAGTGAACGCCCAGCCGACGGCGGACGACCGGGAGCTGGAGAGAGACACGACCGAGCACCTGCGACTGAAACTGTCGCAGTGGTGTGAGGCGGCGGTCGAGCGGACGACCGAGGACATGGAGCAGCTCGAGTTTCACACGGCTGTCCGCGACGTGATGCGCCTGTTCGATCGCATCAAGGACTTCGAGAAACGGGTGCTTGCCCGCCAGCAGGAGCTCGGCTCGGACAATCGCGACGCGTTGATCGAGGCGCTGACGCTGCTCGCGCAGATGCTCGGTCCGCTCGCCCCCCACCTCGCCGAGGAGCTGTGGATCGCTTTCGGCAACGAGGAGCTCTCCGCACAGACGCCGTGGCCAGGCGTATCGTTTCAGGTGCCCGCATGAGCACTGCACAGAGTCTTGGTTCGGACCCGCCCACCCCCAAGCAGCGCACGCGCTCGTGCGCGACCGGGCTCGTCTGCCATCGCTGCGATCACAGCTACCCGCTCGAGTCCACTGCGTTCGCGTGCCCGGACTGTGGCAAGGGGCTGGATGTCGTCTATGACTACGAGCTGGCGGCCGGGCACTTCAAGGACTTTCCGAGCTCCGCGCGCCCGCACAACATCTGGCACTTCGAGGAGCTGCTGCCGATCGTCGACGCGTCCGCCCAGGCACGGGTCGGTCAGTTCTCCGGCTACACGCCGATGATCCGAGCCGACCGGCTCGGGGCCGAGCTCGGGCTCAGCAACCTGTATCTGAAGGACGACTCGAGCAACCGTCCGAGCCTGTCGTACAAGGATCGGGTGGTCTCGATGTCGGTCGCGCGGCTGCTCGAGCGCGGCGGCACCGAGATCGGCTGCGTGTCCACGGGCAACGTCGGCACCGCTGTCGCCTCTCTGGCTGCGAAGGCTGGGGTCGACGCGTACGTGTTCTATCCGAACCGCCTCGAGGACATGAAGGCACGGGCGTGCATGGCCCTCGGCGCGAAGGTGTGCCAGGTGGAGGGCAACTACGACGAAGCCAACCGTCGCTGCCGCCAGGTGGCGGAAACGACGGGCATGGACTTCGCGAACATCACGCTGCGCCCGTTCTACGCGGAGGGAGCCAAGACGGCGGCGTTCGAGATCGTCGAGCAGCTGGACTGGCAGGCGCCGGACCACATCATCACGGCTGCTGCCGGCGGCACCCTGTCCTCGCGCCTGCACAAGGGACTCGGCGAGCTGCAGCTGCTGGGGCTGTCGGACACCGATGCCACGCGCATCCACATCGCTCAGCCGAGCGGCTGCAACCCGATCGCCAGCGCGATCATCGCCGAGGAAGCGGAGGTCCACCCGGTGATGCCGGAGACGGCGGCGCACTCACTTGCGATCGGAGCACCGGGCGACGGCTATCTGGTGATCGATGCGGTCCGCAAACGCGGCGGGACGGGCGGCTTCGCCAGCGACCCCGAGATCTTCGCCGGGATCGACCTGCTCGCGGCGACCGAGGGACTGTTGACCGAGCCGGCTGGAGGTACGACGATCGCGGTGCTCGAGAAACTGGCGGCGGCCGGACGGTTCGCCCCGGATGACACGGTCGTTGCGATCATCACGGGAAACGGTCTGAAGACGCTCGACGATCACCCGCAGAAGCCGTGGCCGGCGAAGGTCGACTGCGAGCTGGACGCGATGCTGGCTGCACTGGGCGAGCTGAAGAGCGGTGGCACGCTCGTGGAGAGCGCGCGCGAGAAGCTGCACGCTTAGCTGTCTCTGCGCGCTTAGCTGTCTCGCCGCTCCAGGCCGGGTACTGTTCCGGTTATGACCGATCCCCTGGATCTGGATGCCCGGCGCCGCGAGGCTCGCCGCGCGGTCGAGGAGGCCGGAGGTGGGGAGTCTGAGGGCTTCGAGCTGGCCGAGCAGGAGCTGATCGAGAACGCATCGCACGGCGACCAGCACACGCCGTCGCTGATCATGCGCGATGCCGCGTCCGAGTTCGAGCCGGGCGGTCCGGCGGGCGGCGAGGAGAGCGAAGCCGTCTACGGCGAGGCCGACGGGGAGCACAAGCCCGACTGAGCGACCGTCGCGATCGATGGCCCTACTCGGGTGTTTTCCCGTCAGCGACCGGCGCGAGCGCCCGCTCGATGTAGGGCCCGAGCAGGTCGGCGATCGACGCGGCGGTGGTCGTGGCCGGGCCGGCGGGAAGAGTCGCGTAGCTGATCGCCAGGCGCACCAAGCACTCCGACAGGAGCGTGGCGTCGCACGCGCGGACTTGCGGCCAGCGCGAGACGATCGCGGCATGCAGACGTGCGCTTGAGCGCTCGACTAGCGACTGACCCTGAGTGGTGACCAAGGGAAGCATCTCGTCGGCCCCGGCGATGGCGGCGCGTACGAGGGGATCCTCGGAGGCGATCGTAAGGAACAGCCCGAAGGCCGTCAGGAGAGCCGCGGTAGGGTCGTCGAGGTGGGCGTCCATGGCGCCCTCGACGGCCGCGACGAATCGGTCGCCTTCGCGTAGGATCAGCGCCCGGGCGAAGTGATCGCGCGAGCCGAACTCTTTGTAAAGGGTCTGGCGGCTGAGCCCCGCTGAGCCGGCGATATCGGCCATGGTGACATCGTTCCAGGGCCGGCGGGAGAGCTCATGGCGGGCAGCATCAAAGAGCGAGTCGCGCAGGAGCTCGCGCGCGGCGATGGCATAGGGAGTGCGTTCCCGTTCGGCGCCTGCCGCGAAGGCGTTCACCGCCGCCGAGGATGCGCCCGCCGAGGAAGCAACCGCCGCAAGAGCGCTCATGCGGGGGCTCCGTAGCGGGCCAGCAGTCGGGCGCGGCGGCGGGGGGCAATGTTGACGAGGGCGAGGTCGCCCTCGTAATGGGCCAGCAGGCGCTGGTCCATTACACGCCGCCACAACGGTGGGAAGGCGGCGAGGACGATCATGCCGGCATAGCCAGTGGGCAGCTGTGGGGCCTCGTCGACGTGGCGCAGCGCCTGATAGCGGCGCAGGGGGTTGGCGTGGTGGTCGGAGTGGCGCTGCAGGTGGTAGAGCAGGACGTTGGAGGCGACGTTGTTGGAGTTCCAGCTGTGCTCGGGACGGGTGCGCTCGTAGCGTCCGTCCTCGCGGCGGGAGCGAAGCAGGCCGTAGTGCTCGAGGTAATTGACGACCTCCAGCAGCGAGAAGCCGATGACCGCCTGGAGCAGGATGTAGGGCAGCACGACAAGGCCAAATGCAAGCACAAGGGCGCCGAACAGCAACAAGGACATAGCCCAGGCGTTGAGAATGTCGTTGCGGAAGGTCCAGAAGCGCCGGTCGTCGCGTGCCAGGTGCTCGCGTTCGATCGCAATGGCCGAGCGCAGACTGCCGAGGACGGTGCGGGGCCAGAAGGCGTAGAAGCTCTCGCCGAGCCGTGCGGAGGCGGGATCCTCGGGTGTGGCGACGCGGACGTGGTGGCCGCGGTTGTGCTCGACGAAGAAGTGCCCGTAGCCGCTCTGGGCGAGCGCGACCTTGCTCAGCGAGCGCTCGAGGTCGTCGCGCTTGTGGCCGAGCTCGTGGGCGGTGTTGATCGCTATCCCGCTGACCATGCCGACGGTGAAGGCCAGCCCGATGTCATCGAGCGTGGAGAGCTGGCCGCTGGACCAAAGCCAGCAGGCGAAGATCAGCCCGGCGTACTGGATCGGCAGGAACAGATAGGTGCACCAGCGGTAGTAGCGATCCTGCTCAAGCCACTTGATCACATCGTCCGGCGGGTTCGTGGAGTCCATCCCGATGAGCAGGTCGAGCAACGGAAAGATCACGAATACGAGGAATGGTCCGTAGAGCCAGAAGACGGAGAGGCCGGTGGCATGCACGAGACCCCAGGCCAGGAAGGGCAGAGTGGGAACGACCAGCCCCAACAGCCACAGATAGCGCTTGGGATCGCGCCACGTGGCCCAGACTACCGGCTCTCCGGGGACGGTATCGGGCAAAGACGGGGTCGGGACAGATGACATGCGGTATGTCTCCTATGGGGCAGATCGATCATCAATGTCAGACTAGTTTACAGATTGTCCAATCCGTGTCAAATGAAAACCAGCTCGGCCCAGCGTCGCGAGCTGGGCTGCCGAGCGACTCGAGCAGTTGGTGCGTCGTCGGAGCCGCCGACTACCTGTTGAAACGTACGCGGCTATGACGTTGATCTGCCGCTTGCGGCTCGCCTGTGCAGCGGGTGAAGTCAGCTTCTGATCCGGCCAGCCAGTGACAGATCAAATCGGGTAGGCGCCGGGCTCACCCCGGCGCCCCCCACACCACCGGACGTGCGGGTCCGCATCCGGCGGTTCGCTTGGCATCCCGGAAGCGGCGGTAGGGGTCGGTGAATCCCTTCAGGCCATGGCTGGTCCAGTAGGCGTTTGGTAGAGCCCGCTGGAGCGGCGCGGACCCAGCGATGCGCCAGTATCCCTTGCGTGTGCAGGCCCACTGATGGGCCTGATCTTCGGGGATACCGAGCGCGATCAGGTTGCGTCGCTTGGTGCGGAGACGTTTCCACTCCTTCCAGCGGACCTGCCTCAGTCGCCTTCTGAGCCACTCGTCGAGCTCCTCGAACGGCGAGGGTGTATCGGCCAACGCGAAGTAGGCCGTCCACCCAACCGTGAAGCGGTTGATCTCTCTGATCCGCCGCTCCATCGAGACGCCCCATCGGCGCGAGGTGAGCTGGCGCAAGCGGTCTTTGGCTCGCTTGCGAGCCTTAGTATCCACCCGCACCTTAATCTCACCGTCGCGGCGAAAGAAGCCGAACCCCAACAGGGGCCGCTTGATCGCCCGGTCAACCACCGACTTCTCGCGGTTGACCTTGAGCTTCAGGCGCTGCTCGACATACTGCGTGATGCTCTCCATGACGCGCTGCCCCGCGCGCTTGCTGGCGACATAGATCCTGCCGTCGTCTGCGTAGCGCACGAAATGATGCCCGCGCCGATTAAGCTCCCAGTCGAGGTCGTCGAGCATGACGTTACTGAGTAGCGGCGAGAGTGGAGAACCCTGCGGGGTCCCCTCCCCTGCCGTGTGCACCAGACCGTCAGCCATGACGCCCGCTTCCAGGTATGCCCGGATCAGCTTGAGCACCCGCTTGTCATGGACCCGTCGAACGACCCTCACCATCAGGGCGTCCCATTGAACCCGATCGAAGAACTGGTCGAGATCAAAATCGACGCACCACGCCGCGTCATCAGAGATGAACTGGCGTGCCCGCTCGACCGCTTGATGCGCCGAGCGCCCCGGGCGAAACCCGAAGCTGTGGGGATGGAAATGCGGGTCAAAAACAGGCGTGAGCACCTGCGATAGGGCCTGGCAGATCAACCGATCCACCACAGCTGGCACCCCCAACATCCGCTGACCACCCGAGGGCTTGGGGATCAACACCCTCCTGACGGGCTGCGGCCGGTAGGTGCCCGCGTCGAGCTGCGAGCAGACCCGCGGCCAGTGGTCTTTCAACCACGGCCGCAACTCCTTGGCGCTCATCCCGTCGATGCCTGCGGCACCGGCGTTCTGCTCGACACGTCTGAGCGCCTCAGCGAGATTCTCGCGGGCCAAAAACTGTTCCCACAAGCTCGCCTCGGCGGGGTGAGCGCTGGTGTCATCCGGCGCCGGGGAGCCGCTGCGCTCTGGCCGGGAATCCTTGGGCTTCACCCTCAGACCCTCCCCGCCAGACCCCCGGAGGGGTTGGCTGCGGTCAATGCGACTCCCACGAGCACAGACGTCCTGTCGCTCGGCTTCGCGTTCGGCCCTTTCCGGCGATACTGATCCCCGCCGGTCGTATGGCCTCTGCTGACTTCTCCACGGCGAGCGACGCCTTCTCGGACGCCGCCGTCCAGCACTACCCCATGATCCATACGGACGAGGCATCTGGGACACCCGTAGAGACCTCCCCAGGTAAGACCAGCAACCTTCATCGCACACCCACCGCGTCTACGTGACGGCCCCTTGATGGACATCGGGCTTCGCCATGATTGGCTGGCTCGCCCGGACCGCCCCGCCTTATACGCGCAGCACAACAAAGCCCAAACAGCCTCGCTGCACCATGTGTTCCTAGAGTCGCGACTTCGCCTCCGGCTTCCTTCCCACCCCGCCTCACAGCGACGCAGTTGCCATCGACTTGTGGTTAGTGCCATCAACCTCCACAGGGGACTCGCACCCCCGAGCTACTGGTCATGCTGGGCGCACCATGTAGAAAAGCCCCGCCGGAGCGGGGCTTTTCCTTAGCGGATCGATAAGCCGGATTCTGTCGTTGAGCAGCCATCCATCTGTGCGGCCTACCTGGACCTCGGCGGGCACCTGCAAACGGTCCTGTTTGGCCTTGCATCGGGTGGGGTTTGCCCAGCCGCCGCGTCACCGCGACGCTGGTGCGCTCTTACCGCACCATTTCACCCTTGCCGGCCCGCCGTTCACGTGGGACGGCGGACGTAGGCGGTTTGTTTCTGTGGCACTTTCCCGCGGGTTTCCCCGGGTCGATATCTCAACCACCCTGCCCTGTGATGTCCGGACTTTCCTCGAAGGGCGAATGCCTCCGCGGCTGCCTGACCTGCACGCTCAACCTAGCTGGTTCGGAGCCCTGTGTGAAGAGCTGGAACCTGGCCGGCGCCGATCGTCGTGATGCTGCGAACCACTGACGGTCAGACTTTTCTGAGCAGACCGACGACACGGCCGAGGACCTTGACCTCCTTGCTGCGGATCGGCGCAATCGCGTCATTCTCGGGCTGCAGGCGGATGTGGTCTGACTCGCGGAAGAAACGCTTGACCGTCGCCTCCTCGCCCAACAACGCCACGACCACCTCGCCGTCGGTAGCCGTCTCCTGAGGATGTACGACCACGTAGTCCCCCTCGAGGATGCCCGCGTCCTTCATCGAGTCGCCACGTATCCGCAGCAGATACTCGCCATCCCCGCCGCCGGCAATCTCGGGGACCGATACATAGTCCTCGATGTTCTCCTCCGCGAGCATCGGGGCTCCCGCCGCAACCGATCCCAGGAGCGGGAGACCTTCCGTACGCACGATCCCCCGCACACTTCCGACCGCGCTGCCGACCGCCCGGTCGAGCAGCTCGATCGCCCGCGGCTTGGACGGGTCACGACGGAGCAACCCGATCTTCTCCAGGTTCGCCAGATGCGCGTGCACGGTCGAGCTCGACGCAAGGCCGACCGCTTTGCCGATGTCGCGTACCGTCGGCGGATAGCCATAACTGGCCGAGTACTTGCGAATGAAGTCGAAGATCTCCTGCTGACGCTTCGTCAGATCCATGCCTGGGTGCCTTCCTGTCCGGGTGGATTGCAGCCTGCAACGAACATGTGTTCGCACTGTAGCGACGGGTGTGGATGGATGCAAGCTTCGGCCGGATCGGACCGGCCGCGAGGCCCAGACCGCGAGGCTATACTCGCCCCCCTGCGCCCGTGGCGGAATTGGTAGACGCGCAAGGTTGAGGGCCTTGTGGGGAGATTTCCCCGTGATGGTTCGAGTCCATTCGGGCGCATGCGAAAAGCCCTGCACAATGGGGCTTTTCTGCTTTTCGGAGTTCACGGTCGCTCCTCTCCCTCTCAACGACGCGGCCTGCGTGTGTCGAGGAATCCGCGGAGATAATTCTCACGGGGGGCCGTCGAGGCTGATCTCGTGCTTCATCACGTAGGCGCCGAGCTCGATATAGGTGACGTCGATGTCGATCAGTGACCCAATCTGCTCCTCCGAGTAGTAGCGGCAGCCATTGTCGGGGTCTACTTCGCTGGGCTCCAGGAGCCCGGCGTCGTGGTAGTAGCGCAGCGCCTTGACGCTCGGGTCCGACGCGCCGGGGATCCAAGTCGCGCAGATAAGCCAGCTATCGCAGCCGCTGCAGCCACAGCGCAATCGACTCCGCCGGCGCGTTCGTGGCATCGCCTAACCGAACGCCCCGTCCAACCATCCCTGCCAGTCCCGCCTGGTCTGCTTGGCGTCGGTCGAGTCGGCGAACGCGTGGATGCTCATCCCGACCGGGGCGCCGAACGCGTTGCGCCCGAAGAAGCAGTAGAGCGCGTCATCCGTTCGCAGGCCGATGAAGTTCGCGCGCAGGTAGTCGATGATCCCGTCGAGCGGCTCGAGGCCTTGCGGGGTCAGCTGCACGGAGTCGCCCTCACGGGCATGGGCCTCGACCCCGAGTGCCTGCTTGAGGCGCTGGAAGCCGTCCGCTGTCGCCGACCCGCCCGGCCCTTGTATGCCGCCGGGTACGTCGCCGATGTACGTCGCGGGGCGCCCGTCGAAGTGCTCCAGGTACTCGCTCAGGGTGTGCAGATAGAAGTCGGTGTGCTGCTGGACGGCGTCGTACTGGGTGTCCCAGTCATCGACGAAGATGCCGCTGTGGGCGTAGCGCAGGAGGCTCGTCCCACCGTCACGGCCCTCGATCACGAACTCGACCGCGTTGAACCAGTCACCCTGCTCCACGCGGACCGCGAAGTGGTGCGGCGGGTCCCAGACCTTCGCGCCGGAGCCGTCGGTCGCGATCTCGTTGGGGAACAGCCAGGCCGCGTTGCCTGACGTGGTCGCGACCGCCTCCCACACCCGCTCCGGGCTGGCCGGCAGAACTACCTCGCGACTGCATTCGAACTCGGGGGGCATGTCACTTCTCCTTTTGCGGTTGTCTGGTCCGCCGTCTCTCGGCGAGGGTCATGGTCCTCGGCCGCCGGCCGACTGATGCTCGGGTGAAGCGCGAGCATCAGGCGGTGCTTGCGCCCACCCGCGGCGAGCTCGTCGTGGTACTTCCCGACGAGCGCCTCGACTGAGTCCGCCAGCTCGGCCGCGAACGCCGCGCGATCCGAGGCCGATCCGAAGCGGACCTCGGTGTCGATCGCGAACGTCGCCAAGGGACGGCGCGCGCGCTTCGAGCGGGCGATCAGCTCGCCGACCTCCCTGACCAGCCGCGCGGCCAGGGCCAGCAGCCACAGCGCGGATAGCTCGTCGGGAGAGCGGTCCGGGTCGGGTGCGACATCCGCCAGCGCCGCCGGTGAGATCACATACGACGCCGCGCTCGCGCGCATCACACGCTCGGTCATGTTGCCCTTGCGCCGCTCCTCCACGAGCTCCACGAGCCCATGGCGCTCGAGCGCGCGCAAGTGGTAGTTGACCTTCTGCCTGCTCAGCCCGACCTTCGCAGCCAACATGCTCGCAGACCCCGGCTCGGCTAGCTCGGCCAGCAGACGCGCGCGAACGGGGTCGAGCGAGACCTCCGCCGCCGTCGGATCGTCGATCACCGCTACCTCGAGCATCCGCACAAGCTACTACCGACAAGAATCTTTGTCAAGACATGATTTCCTGTCCGAACAGAACCTCCGTCGACCGAACCCCACAGACCTCTGTCGACCGAAGCCCACCCCCCACTGTCGACGCGAGCCCACCCCCACCACGGAGCTGCGCGGGTTTGCTGAAAGCGAAGGCAGACGGGCCCGGCTGCGAACCTGCCGGACGATCCGTCCGTGCGATGCCGCAGGATGCCGGACTCTTTGACGCGCAACCTCCCGACATCGCTGCGCGCCTGGCAGCGCGAGGCCCTTGACGGCCTGGCCGACTGGCAGGGCGGTCCGTTCCTGATCTCGGCTGCGCCGGGTGCGGGAAAGACCCGCCCGGCGCTGGAGCTGGCGAAGGACCTGCTGGCGAGGCGGGTGACGACGCGTGTCGTGGTGCTGTGCCCGACGACGCCGCTGACACGCCAGTGGGCGACCGCGGCGGCGGCGCTCGGCGTGCAGCTGCAGCCGGACGCTGAGAGCGCGCGCCCGCCGCGAGATTTCGATGGCGTCGCGGTCACGTACGCGCGCGTGGCGAGCGACCCGGCGGCGTGGTCGGCGACGGTCGGCCGCGACACGCTTGTGGTGGTCGATGAGGCGCATCATCTGGGTGAGGATCTCGCGTGGGGCACGGGCTTTCGTAGGGCGTTCGCTGCGGCAGAGCGCTGGCTGCTGCTGTCGGGCACGCCGTTTCGCTCGGATGCGACGCCGATCCCGGGCGTGCGCTACGACGCTGACGGGATGGTCGTGCCGGACGTGTCGTACACGTACGCGCAGGCTGTCGCGGACGGGATCTGCCGGCCGGTCGCGTTCGTGACGTTCGACGGCAGCCTGTCGTGGCGCAGCGGCGAGGACGTGATCGAGTCTTCGTTCGAGACGGTGCTGACGGGCCGCGAGGCCAGCCGCCGCTACCGCACGGCGATCTCGACGGAGCTGCCGGATGGGCTGCCTCGGATCCTCGCTGAGGCCGACGCGAAGCTGCGCGCGCTGCGCGCTGCGGGCCACCGTGACGCGGGCGCGCTGGCGGTCGCGGCCGACGCCACGCATGCGCGTCAGATCGCGAAGCTGCTGAGCGAGACCACGGGACGCACGCCGGTGATCGTTCTGCACACGGAGGCGCGGGCGGCGCGCAAGCTCGGCGAGTTCCGCAGCTCGCACGAGCCGTGGATCGTGGCGGTGAACATGGTGTCCGAGGGCGTGGACATCCCGCGCCTGCGTGTCGGCGTGTACGCGACCGCGGCGAAGACGCCGCTGATCTTCCGCCAGATCGTGGGCCGCTTCGTGCGCACGATTCCGGGCACGGCTGCCGAGGCGAGCTGGCTGTACCTGCCTGCCGATCAGACGTTGCGCGGGCATGCGCAGGATGTCGAAAGCGAGCTGCGTCACGTGCTGCGTCGGGAAGAGCCTTCGGAGGAGTGGGACGAGCTGCCCGAGCGACGCGCGAGCGAGCCGTCCCCGGCGAGCGACTTCAAGCCGCTGAGTGCGGAGTTCGCCGCGCAGATGACCCTGTTCGGCGCGCCACAGCCGGCGCCGGGCCTATCCCCCGAGCCTCCGCCCCCCGAGCGCGTGTCCCCCGAGCGTGTGTCCCCGGAGCGACTGTCCCCCGAGCATCCCGGACCGCAGCCCGGGCGAGCGCGTACGCGTGTTGCGGCGTTCGAGCAGCGTGCGGAGCTGCGCCGCGAGCGCGGCCGCTTGGTGGGCGAGCTGCACCGTCGCGATGGGCTGAGCCATCGTGAGATCAACGCGTGGCTAAATCGCACGGTCGGACTCGAACGCGTGGGCGACGCGACGATCGAGCAGCTCGAACGATCGGTCGGCGCGCTCGTGAAAGCGCTGACCCGCGGGAGTCGCGCTCGCGCGGGCTGAAGGCAGTGAGCGGGCAGTGAGCGGCGTGCGCTCCGAGCGAGCTCGGACACCCGCGTTCGTGATCTTCTCGTGATCCGATTGACACGGTCGGTTCAGACATATAGAACTCGGGACTACAGGACCTCGAACCTCCTGTCACCTTCGATCCGAGAGGAAGCCCCATGGCCGAGAACGGCATTGTGAAAGTCGACCTGGCAGAGCAGCCGAAGGCGGGTAAGCGACTTGGACGCCACGTGCACCATGATCCTCGTTCGCGCGATTACCTAGCTGAGCAGGCGCCGGCGGTCGTGAGCGTGACCCATCAGGCGACCGGGCTGCCGCTGAACCAGGGCGAAATCGGCTCGTGCACGGCGAATGCTCTGTGCGGGGCGTTGGACTCCGCGCCGGATTTCGCGGGCGGCACGCCGCTCAGCGAGGCGGACGCGGTTCACTTGTACGAACTGGAGACAAAACTGGAGGGCAGCCCGTACCCGCCGAACGACCCCGGGGGAAGCGGTCTGATGGTGTGCAAGGCCGGCAAACAGCTCGGGCTGATCAGCTCGTACAAACACGCGTTCGGCATCAAACACGCGCTGCAGGCGCTGGTCCTGCGCCCGGTGATCACGGGCATCAAGTGGTACACGAGCTTCGACAGCCCCGACCCGAGCACAGGGCTGGTCGAGCTCACGCCGGATGCGACCGTGCGAGGCGGGCACGAGATCGTCGCGGACGGGATCGACGCGGAGAACAAACTGGTGTGGTTCTGGAACAGCTGGGGAACGCAGTACGCGGAGGGCGGACGCTTCTGCATGGGCTTTGAAACGTGGGACAGGCTGCTGAAAGACCAGGGGGACGTCACGGTGCCACTGAGATAAGGGGGCGCGCTAACGCGCGCCGGAGGTTGAAGCGGCGGGTTCATCGCCTGGCCTTGTCGAGGGGTTCATCGCCCGCTGTGATGAGGGCGCATAGCCGGGCCTCGATGTGCGCGAATCTGAGGCGCATCGCCGACCCAGGACGGCGCGGTGTATTGCCGCACTCGCGCCGCGATAGCCATCGTATCTACGGCGTATATACATTTGCTACCGCTGCGCGAAAACGGAACATACCCCCCCACCCACCTCGCGCCCCCCACCACCTCGCGCCCAACCCGCGCCCAACCCGCACCCTCGCCCCCAGATCGAGCCGCTGAAGGTCCGGGTCCAGTACCTTCAGGACGGTGACACTCGAGGAACTGACCGAGGCGGTCGGCGGGGGTGCGGTCGACACGGTCCTGCTGGCGATGACGGACATGCAGGGGCGCCTGCAGGGTAAGCGCCTGACGGCGACGCACTTCCTGAGCGAGGTGGCGGAGCACGGCGCGGAGAGCTGCAACTACCTGCTGGCGGTGGACGTCGAGATGACGACGGTGGAGGGCTATGCGATGTCCTCGTGGGAGCGCGGGTACGGCGACATGCTGCTGGTGCCGGACCTGGAGACGCTGCGCCCGGTGCCGTGGCAGGAGGGGACGGTGGTGTGCTTGGCGGACGTTGCGTGGGGCGACGGCTCGGACGTGGTGGCCTCGCCGCGTCAGATCCTGCGCGCCCAGCTCGCGCGGCTGGCCGAGCGCGGCTGGAGCGCGAACGCTGGTACGGAGCTCGAGTTCATGGTGTTCCTCGACAGCTATGAGGAGGCGTGGCACAAGGGCTTTCGCGAGCTGCGCCCGGCGAACCTGTACAACGTCGACTACTCGCTGCTTGGCACCGCGCGCGTGGAGCCGCTGATCCGCCGCATCCGCAACAGCATGGTGGCGGCGGAGATGGTGGTCGAGGACTCGAAGGGCGAGTGCAACTTCGGCCAGCACGAGATCAACTTCCACTACGCGGACGCGCTGCGCACGGCGGACGAGCACGCGATCTACAAGAACGGCGCGAAGGAGATCGCGGCGCAGGAGGGCGTGGCGATCACGTTCATGGCGAAGTTCGACCAGCGCGAGGGCAACTCGTGCCACATCCATTTCTCGCTGTCGGACGATTCGGACCCCCCGACCCCGCTGTTCGCGCGCGACGAGCGGCTGTTCCACTCGTTCCTTGCCGGCCAGCTGGCGTGCCTGCGTGAGCTGACGCTGCTGCTGGCGCCGCAGATCAACTCCTACAAGCGCTACGCGCCTGGCAGCTTCGCGCCGACGACGGTGGCGTGGGGGCATGACAACCGCACGTGCTCGCTGCGGGTGGTCGGCGACGGGGCCTCGCTGCGCTTCGAGAACCGCGTGGGCGGCGCGGATCTGAACCCGTATCTGGCGCTGAGCGCGATCATCGCGTCCGGCCTGCACGGGATCGACGAGGGCCTGGAGCTGGAGCCGGCGCTGCAGGGCAGCGCGTACGCGGCGCACGAGCGCCCGCACCTGCCGGCGACGCTGGGCGAGGCGCGCGGGCTGTTCGCGGGCAGCAAGGTCGCGCGGGCGGCGTTTGGCGAGGACGTGGTCGCGCATTACTTGAACGCGGCGGACGTCGAGCTGAGCACGTTCCAGGCGGCTGTCACCGACTGGGAGCGCGTTCGGGGATTCGAGCGGCTGTGACGCCTCCCGACGCTGTCTTCGCGCCCGTGCATTCGCAGACGGCGTTCGAGGAGACGGTGGAGCGGCTGGGGACGGCGATCAAGCTCGGCCTGCTGGCGCCGGGCGCGCGGCTGCCGGCGGAGCGCGAGCTGTGCGCGCGCCTGGAGATCGCGCGCTCGACGTTGCGCCAGGCGCTGACGGCGCTCAGCCAGAGCGGGTACGTGTTCGCGACGCGCGGGCGCGGCGGCGGCACGTTCGTGTCGGACCCCCTCCCCCCCAGCGACCCGCCATCGCCGCGGATGCTGGCGCAGTGGCGCGAGACGTGCGACCAGCGCCTGGCGGTTGAGCTGGGCGTGGCGGTGCTGGCGGCGGAGCGCGCCGGGCGCGCGGAGCTCGATGCGCTGGACGCGCTCGCGGTGGCGCTGGACGGCGCGCTGGAGGACTTCGCCGCCTACCGCCAGGCGGACATCCGCCTGCACGTCGGCCTCGCTGAAGCCGCCCGCTCAACCCAGCTGGTGCGGGCGATGACGGAGGCGCAGGGCGCGATGACAGACCTGATCGCCCACATCGCGCATCCGCCACAGGTGCTGGCGTCCTCCAACGCGCAGCACCGCCGGCTGCTGGCGGCGGTGCGCGAGGGCGACGCGATGCGCGCGGCGAGCGTGATGAGCGAGCACCTGCACGGCACCGAGCACATCCTGGCGGGCCTGCTGCCCGAAGCCTGATCCCCGCGGCCGCCCGCCGGCCAGCTCCACGTGTAAAAGCCCGCGATTTGGGCCAACCGCCCTTGACTTCCGCTCGGCCATGAGCGTATTGTCACGAGAGAAGGACGGGAGAGCAAACCTTTTATGCGAACTGGGGTGGAGCGCATGACGAGCACAGCCGAAGGGTCGATGGGGCAGGACGAGCAGAAGCTCGCGGAGCTCGGCTACAAGCAGGAGCTGAACCGCCGCTGGAGCGGGTTCTCGAACTTCGCGATCTCGTTCGCGATCATCTGCATCCTCGCGGGCTGCTTCACCACGTACGGGCAGGCGCTGAAGAACGGCGGGCCGATCGCGATCTCGATCGTGTGGCCGCTGGTCTCGGTTCTGATCCTGTGCGTCGCCTGGTCGATGTCGGAACTGGCTTCGGCGATGCCGACCGCGGGCGGGATCTACTACTGGTCGTCGAAGCTCGGTGGCGCCGGCTGGGGCTGGTTCACCGGCTGGTTCAACCTGATCGGCCTCGTGGCGGTCTCAGCCTCGGTGATCTACGCCGCGGCGACGTTCCTGATGTACACGCTCGGCCTGTATGAAGTGAACTTCATCTTCAACTTCGCCAAGGCTGCCGCCGGCACGAACCTCCACTACACGGCGCACATCCAGTTCGCGCTGTTCGCGCTGATCCTGCTGATCGCCCTGCTCGTCAACGTGATCCGCAGCCACGTGGTGACCACGCTCTACAACGTGTCCGTTTGGTGGAACATCGGCGGCGTGCTGGTGATCATCGTGCTGCTGTTCGCGGTCCCGTCCCACCACGCGAGCTTCTCCTACGTCTTCAGCCACAAGGCCAACGCATCCGGATTCGCCGGCGGAGCCGTCGGCGGCTGGAAATTCTGGCTGTACATATTGCCGCTCGGCTTCCTGTTGACGATGTACACGATCACCGGCTACGACGCCTCGGCGCACGTATCCGAGGAGACCCACGGGGCCGAACAGTCGGCGCCGCGCGGCATCTGGCTGTCGGTGCTCTACTCGGCGATCTTCGGCTGGATCCTGCTGCTGGGTATCACCTTCGCGATCCAGCACGCTCACGAAGCCGAATACCTGAAGGCGGGCTACCCGGCGGTGACGATCATCGAGACGGCGCTGACCTCGGCGGCCGCCAAGGCGGTGCTCCTGATCTCGACGATCGGACAGCTGTTCTGCTCGATGGCGTGCGTCACGAGTGCGTCGCGGATGACCTTCGCGTTCTCCCGCGACGGCGCGGTCCCGGGCCACAACCTGTGGCGGCGGCTGGGCAAGAGCCGCACCCCCAACTGGTCGGTTCTGTTCGTGGTCCTGTTCGCGCTGGTGATCACGATCCCGGCGTACTTCCCCAACCACCTCGGCAGTCCCGTCGCGTTCCTCGCCGTCACCTCGATCGCGGTGATCGGGCTGTACATCGCCTACACGATCCCTGTGTATCTGCGCTGGCGCCAGGGCGAGAGCTTCGAGCGAGGCTCGTGGACGCTCGGCTCGAAGTACAAATGGATCAACCCGATCGCGGTCGTGTGGGTGGCGCTGTGCGTGGTCATCTTCTCGCTGCCGTTCTCGCCGGAAGGCGTGCCGTGGGAAAGCGGGTTCAGCTGGAACGCGGTCAACTACGCGCCGCTGGTCACGATCGCCGTGATCGCCGGCGTGACGATCTGGTACTTCGTCTCGGCCAAGAACACCTTCAAGGGCCCGATCCGCACGATCGACGAGCTCGACGTCGAACAGGCGCTGCCGGCGATCGCCGAGGCACCGTAGGAACACGGTTGTTCGGGCCACACTGTCTGCGGTTGTTCGAGCGACACTGTCTGCAGGTCCGCCGCGGCGGGAGGTAGCGCGCTGAGCGAGCTGCTGTCAGTCCTCGAGCCCGCGACGGAGGCGGTGCTCGCTGAGGTCGACCGCGCCGGCCCTGCTGAGGTCGACGCGGCGGTCGCGGCTGCGCGGGCGGCCTCGCCGGCGTGGCGCGCGCTGGCGCCGGGTGAGCGCGCGGCGACGCTGCACGCGCTCGCGGACACGCTCGCTGAGCATCGCGAGGAGCTGGCGCTGCTGGAGGCGCGCAACGCGGGCAAGACGATCGCCGACGCGCGCGGTGAGATGCAGATGGTGGTGGACACGTTCCGCTACTACGCGGGCGCGCCGGAGCGGCTGCTGGGCGACACGATCCCGGTGGCGGGCGGACAGGCGTTCACGGTGCGCGAGCCGCTTGGCGTGGTCGGGCTGATCACACCGTGGAACTTCCCCTTGACGATCGCTTCGTGGAAGCTGGCACCGGCGCTGGCGGCGGGCAACACGGTGGTGCTTAAGCCGGCTGAGTTGACGCCGCTGAGCGCGCTGCGGTTTGCCGAGCTGGCGCGCGAGGCGGGCCTGCCGGAGGGCGTGGTGAACGTGGTCGTGGGCCCGGGCCGCACGTGCGGACGGCGCCTGGTGGAGCACCCGGGCGTGGCGAAGATCGCGTTCACGGGCTCGACGGAGGTCGGTCGCTCGATCGCGGCGGGCGCGGCTGAGTCGATCAAGCGCGTGACGCTCGAGCTGGGCGGCAAGTCGGCGAACATCGTGTTCGCGGACGCGGACCTGGAGGCGGCGGCGGCGGCTGCGCCGGCGGCGGTGTTCGGCAACGCCGGCCAGGACTGCTGCGCGCGCTCGCGGATCCTCGTTCAATCGAGCGTGCTCGATCGCTTCCTGGAGCTGCTCGAGCCGCACGTGCTCGGCTTGCGCGTCGGCGACCCGCTGCTCGAGAACACGCAGATGGGGCCGCTGATCTCGGCTGCGCAGCGCGAGACGGTCGCCTCGTTCCTCGACGGGCAGGCGCCGGTCGCGTTCGCGGGCAGCGCGCCTCAGGGCCCCGGCTTCTGGTTCGCGCCGACGGTGCTGGCGCCGGTCAGGCCGGGCGACCGCGTGGCGCAGGAGGAGGTGTTCGGGCCGATCGCGGCGGTGATCGGATTCGCCGACGAGGCGGAGGCGATCCGCCTGGCCAACGACTCGATGTACGGCCTGTCTGGCTCGATCTGGACCCGCGACGGCGCGCGTGCGCTGCGCGTCGCGCGGGCGATCGAGACGGGCGTGCTGTCGATCAACGCGAACACGTCGGTGCGCGTGAGCACGCCGTTTGGCGGCTTCAAGCAGTCGGGCTACGGTCGTGAGCTGGGTCCCCACGCGCTCGAGTCCTACACCGAGCTGAAGACGATCTTCTACGCGACGGAGGATCGATGAGCGAGCCTGGACGGCTCGCGGGACGGGTTTGCGTGGTGAGCGGCGCCGCGAGTGGGATCGGCGCGGCGACGGTTGCCGTGTTCGAGCGCGAGGGAGCGACGGTGATCGGCGTCGATCTGCAGGCTGACTCGCCGGGGGATCTGGCGCTGCAGGTGGACGTGACCGACGAGCGGCAGGTGCGCGCGGCGTTCGCGCGGGTGCGCGAGCGCTACGGCCGGATCGACGTGCTGTTCAACAACGCGGGCATCTCCCCGGACGACGACGGCTCGGTGCTGGAGACGACGCTCGAGGCGTGGGAGCGCGTCCAGCGGGTGAACCTGCGCAGCGTGTTCCTGTGCTGCAAGCACGGTATCCCCCACCTGCTGGAGAACGAGGGACCGTCGCGCGGCTCGGTGATCAACACGGCGTCGTTCGTCGCGGTGATGGGCGCGGCGAGCTCGCAGATCTCCTACACCGCCTCCAAGGGCGGCGTGCTCGCGCTGTCGCGCGAGCTGGGCGTCGAGTTCGCGCGTCGCGGCGTGCGCGTCAACGCGCTGTGCCCGGGGCCGGTCGACACGCCGCTGCTGCGCGAGCTGTTCGCGAAGGACCCCGAGCAGGCCGAGCGCAGGCTCGTGCATATCCCGATCGGTCGCTTCGCCCGCGCCGATGAGATCGCGCAGGGCGCCCTGTTCCTCGCCAGCGAGGACTCCAGCTACGTGACCGCCTCAACCTTCCTGATCGACGGCGGCCTCAGCGGCGCGTACACCACGCCGCTGGACTGATCATCGCCCGCGATGAGAGAGCCACGAGCTCATCCCTGACCGCCGTCAGCGGCGTGAGATCGCGACGCGCCGGCAGCGGCATCTCGCACAGCCTGCGAGCCGCTCGCGGCCTCCAGCGTGATCGTGGCGATCGGACAGCCGTCCTGGAAGTCCGAGGCCTCGAGTCCGTCGGCGAGCGCGTCCACGAGCGAGGCGAGCGCGCGCCCGAGATCCTCGCTCGAGTCGACGATCGCCTCGATCGCCCCGCGCAGCTGACGCCGGCAAGCTCCATCGCCGCGACCGCCAGCTCCTCCTTGCGTCCCGGGATCAGCGACGCCTGGCGGACTGTCGCGCCGGCGCTGGCCGAGCACCCTGGCGCTGACGTGCTGGTCGTCGGCGGCGCCGCATCCGGCTCGATCGGGCTGTACGCCGCCGGCCTGGCGGCACGCAGGAGAAACGCGTCGTCGGGCGCTCCGCACATGGAGAGCGTCCTCACGCCACCTTCACGCGCTCGCGCTCGCGCAGACGCACGCGCAGACCTCTCGGGATCATCGTGAAGGAGAACTGCTCCTCGACCGCGCCGTTGGACTCCTCTAGCTCCAGCTCGAAGTTGCGCGCGATCATCGCCAGCGCGCTCTTGGACTCCAGGAACGCGAGGTTGCGCCCGGGGCAGAAACGCGGACCGGCTCCGAAGGCCAGGAACGATTTCGGGTCGTTCATCGCCGCTGCATCCTCGCCGTCGGCGAGCCAGCGCTCGGGGGCGAAGTCGGCCGCCCGCCGATAGCCGCCGTCGTGGATGCTCGCGTGGCGGGTCAGCAGCATCAGCCGCGTCCCCGCCGGGATGCGCGTGCCGAGCAGGCTCGTGTCTGCCAGCGGTTCGACCCCGATCACCGGCGCTACCGGCTTCAGCCGCATCGACTCGCGCAGCACCGCCTCGCCGTAGCACAGGTGCTCGACGGTCTCATACGCGACAGGAAACGGCTCCCCTGCGAGGACCTCGTCTGCCTCCCGCGCGCAGCGTTCCTGGACCTCCGGCCTGCTCGCCAGCAGCCAGATCGTCCACGCCATCGTGTGTGCGGTCGTGTCCTCACCCGCCAGCAGCAGCGTGAACGTGTTGCCCACGATTTCATCGTCGCTGAACGCGCCATCGGTCTCCTGCGCGGCGAGCATGCCCTCGAGGAAGTTCTCCGGCGCCTCGCGCAGCTGCGGGCGTTCGGCCATCCTCGCGCGCGCCTGCGCGATGAACTGCTCGACCGCTTGCCGAATCGCCGCCAGCGAGCGGTCGGTTGCGCGATCCGCCGGCAGACGGATCCAGCGCCAGTACGGCACGGGCATGCCCAGGCGCCGGCCGCTCGTCTGGATCACCTGCTGGATGTGCCCCTGGAGCTCGTTGTTACGGCGCTCGAGCGTGTTCAGGTCATGGCCGAACGCCAGCGCGGAGGTGATGTCGACGGTGTAGGAGGTGAGCTCGCCGCCGATGTCCACTGGGGCCGTCCCGCGGGCCGCCTCCTGCAGGCGGCGATGCAGCCGCTCGGTACTCGTGCGCACGACGTGGAAGTAGCGGTTCAGGTGGTTGGAGTTCAGCGCCGTCACCGCCAGGCGCCGCTGCCGGCGCCATTCATCGCCCTCGGCCACAAACACACCCGACAGGCCCGTTTCATCCGAGCCCTCTTTCAGCTCGCGCCAGCGCCTGAAACCGCCCGGACGGTCTCTAAGAACCGCGTTGATCGTGTCGATGTCGCCGATGCACACCACCCGCCGCGGCCCCAGGTCGAAGCGGAAGATCGGACCGTGGCGCACGCACCAGCGCTCAGCCACCGAATGCAGCGTGCTCGGGCGGATCTGGTGGAGGTTGCCGAGCAACGGCACGCCGGACGGACCCGGCAGCGCGGCGATTGAGCGCTCGGATGTCATACCGCGAGATTAGAGCGTTCCGAGTCGCGCGGGCGAGCACGGCAGGACCGACTGCGGCCGAGTCGATCACGCACAGCCGCGCGAGCGCTGGCTCGTCGTCGAAGAACTCCCAAGATCGCGAGCAACGAGCCCGAGCGGCCTTCGCGAACAGCATCGGTGCGGCGCGACACCTTCAGTCGTCGCGATGTGCAGGGCGAACGTGATCGTCGTCGGTAGACCAAGGCGGTTCGGGCTGAACGAGGCGTGCATCGTCGCGCGCTCGCTCGCCGCGCCCGCCGGCGAGCAGAGGCACCCGTACGCGAGCACTGCGACGAGCGCAGCCAACGCGCGAATACGATTGCGTGAGCAGGCCCGCATGATCAAGCCGCGGTTGGGGCGCTTCTCTTCCTCGCGTGCAGCGTGAGAGCAGTAGCCCGAGCCGAGCGATCATGTTATCGGATCTGATAACATCATCGTATGGCCTTCACGTTCGAAGACGTTCTCGGTAAGGCTGCGGAGCTTCAGGCCGCCGTCCCGGGCGCAGTGCTCGTTGGGGGGGCTGCCGCCGCACTTCACGCCCATCACCGCGAGTCGGTTGACAACGACCACGTCGTGGCAGACCTCGCGGAGCGATTCGACACGATCCTCGAGAACCTCGAGGCGCTCGGTGAGTGGTCTGCGGCGAGTGTCAAGCCAGGGAAGATCATCCTCGGCGAGCTCGGGGGTATCGAGACCGGCGTTCGCCAGCTGCTGCGCAGCCGTCCGCTTGAGACCGTCACCGTCGAGGCCGCCGGCAGGCCACTGGTGGTACCGACTCCCGCGGAGACGTTGAGGATCAAGGCGTGGCTGCTGCTGTCTCGCAACCGCACCAGGGACTATTTGGACGTTGCCGCGCTCGCTCGCACGCTGGGTATCGCGGACGCCGCGACTGTCCTGCTCGATATCGATGCCTACTACGCGGATCTGAACCGGCGAGAGGACCCGGTCGCCACTCAGCTCCTGCGCCAGCTGTCGGATCCCCAGCCTAGCGACCCGCGCGTGACAGAAGAACTCGACCGCTACAAGGCGGTTCAGGAGGCGTGGCAGGACTGGAGCGCGGTCGCCTCGACCCTCGCGCAGGTGGCCGCGGAGATGCTCACATGACCGTCTCCTTCCGCAATCTCGAGTTCGACCGGTACGAGCCTCTGGATCGCTGGCCCGCCGAGGCGATCGAGATCGTCATCGACCGCGGCTCGATCGGTGACTGGCGGCGCCTGGCCGAGGCGATTCGAGCCAGCCCCTGGGGGGCCGCTGCTCGCAACGCCGAGAACGTGATCGGCTGGGGCGGGCACTACGGGATCGAGCTCTCACTCGCCCGCGTCATCCAGCAGGCGCGTGCCGATGTCGCGCGCCACGGCCGCGAACGCTACGCCAAGCGAATCAGAGCGTGGCGCGCAAAGACAGGCATGTCGCTAAGAGAGTTCGCGCGTCTCGCCGGCACCTCCGCGCCCCGCCTCTCCGACTACGAGCACGGGAAGGTGGCGCCTACAACCGACGTACTAGGACGCCTCGAACACACCGCCGATATATACGCACCCGAGGACCGTAAAACTTTCCAGAAGTGAGGAGTCTTACGTGAGCGGGCGCACCGCTATCCCGTCCGCCGAGGCACTCTACGCCGTCGACCACCTGGATGAACGATCCACACCACGAGCTTGCAAGCTGGCCGATAGACGAGCCATTCGAGCTGTGGCCGCGTATGCAGGAGATAACGCTCGAGGCGATCATGCGCGTCGTGTTCGGGCTGGTTGCAACCGACCGTCTCCAGCGATTGCGCCTCTCCTGCGCAGGCTGACCAATTGGATGAACGACCCACGACGGTTGAATCTCTTGACAGCCGCCGCCCCGAGCAGTTCGCGGGAAACAACGACTACCACGCAATGATGGGACCGGTCGCGGACCCGACCCCAGGCGCCGCCATCCCGCACCTCGATCGCCCCCTGCACCGCATGCCCTACGCCCGCTTGCACGCCCTGACCCCAGCGTGCTCGCCTCATGGCTCGCTCACCTCCTCAGCGCCTGATCGCCCCGCCAGCGTCCCTCCGCCCAAGGTACGAGCCAGCCACGAGATCGACGCCAACCGCCCCGCTCTCCCGAGATACGACGACACCCATCCCACTCGCTCCGATTCACCACGCAGCACACCAGCGACCACGCGCCACCACTGACCGCGGCCGCCGCACTCACCTCAACCCGCAGCCAACGCCATTCCGCTCCTCGCCCGTCAACCACGCCACCGCCCTCAGCATCCTCGCCGCCCGACCCTCCGCTCATCCCAAATACCCTGCAAATCCTCGAGCCAACACCCACCGCCCTCGTCTCGACGCAGCCGGCCACACGCACCTGGCCGGCGCGCTCCACGCCGCCGCCTCCGGCGCGTTCGTCGACGACCTCAGCGCCGGCTGCCTCGTCGCCGGCGGCGTCGCGCTCGCCGGCGCGATCATGGCCGCGCTGCTGCTTCCCGCTCAGCCCGTCGCGACGCTTGCCGAGCAAGCGCCCGCCGAATCCTCGTCGGCCGAGCCCTCGCCGGCCGGGCTCCCGACCGCCCGACCGCAGTCCGCCGCCGCCGTCAGCGACTGAGGGCGCTCAGAGCGCCCGGGCTACAGCCCGGGCGCTCTCTGCCTCACTCCAGTACTACCCGCTACAGATGCCTCCTATGCATACTTCTCCGCAATGGCTTCCCATCGCGGTGCGGCTTCGTTGAACTCAGCGGACCCTGTTGCCAGGCAGGTTGTCGTCGACGTGCACGATACCCCCAGCAGTTCGTCGGCGAAGCTAAAGTGGAACGCCCCTTCTTCGTTCGGTGTTTCCTGCCTACTCCATTCCGTGCCGTTCCACCGTTCCGCCAGGGTGACAGGTGTTTCAAAGCTTCCTTTTTTGCCGAGGCGGGTCCCGACACCCTCGCATGCCGTCGATGAGACGCACGACACGCTAGCCAGGCCTCCTACTTCTGAGGTCACTTTCCATTCGGTGCCGTTCCACGACTCCCGCAATGTCCCGACCGCGGCGCAGAAGGTCGCCGACGCGCACGAAACCCCGGTGAACTGTTGTTTTGTTTTGGTGGGCGTCGTCTGGATTTTCCATTCAGTGCCATTCCATCGCTCTGCCAGCGTTTCTTTGACTTTGGTGGACGTTTCGTAGTATCCGACGGTGGTGCATTCTTTTCCGGACGTGCACGAAACGCTGGTGAGAGCGCTTTCTTTCGCCCCGGTCGGGCTCGGTGCCGATTCGATTTTAATTCCTTTACCGTCCCTCTCCGTCAGAGGCACCTGAACGCCTTCACTGTTTGTGTAGTCGCCTGTGAAGTAGCATTCTACTTTCGTGACTTCCGGGGGCACGCATGAAACCCCGTTTAGCACGCTTGCTTTCGCCCCGGTGGGGATGGGCAGCGTTTCGATTGCCCATTTCGTGCCTTCCCAGACCTCCGCGAGAGCGACGAGTGTACCTCCGCTGTTTACGTATCCGCCGACCGCGATGCACGCAGTCGAGGACGTGCAAGAAACGCCGCGAAGGTAGCTTTCTTTGGCTCCGGTCGGGACCAGCGTCGTCTTAACTGTCATTTCTTCCCCGCCGCTCCAGAGCTCCGCAAGAGGAACCGCGTGGTGAGAGTCCGCGCTGCCGACATTGTATTGGCCCACAGACATGCAAGCCGTGGACGACCAGCACGAAACCTGCCGCAAGAACGCTTCGGGCCGTGGCGCCTTTTCTGTGAGTTCGTGGGGGGCAAACACCAATTTCCACGATGGTGTCGCGCTTGCGGCCTGTGGGATTGCGATGCACCCCAGCAGGGCTATGGCGAGCGCAACTGCGCTGCGTATTCGACCTCGCATTTGATTTCTCCTATACTTCTGGATGTTGGACCCGGCACTCGGGCGTCCACCTTCGCTAGGGATGCGCTCGGGTGTCGGCTATCGCGTTGCTGCGTGACCTACTTCTTTCGCTTCTTCGCCGGGGCGTACTTCTTGCGAGCCTGCCTTTCGCAGAAGGCCCGCCTGCTCCTCGGCTTCTTCCTGCAAGCCTTCAAGGCGGCCGCCAGCTTCTGAGCTTTTGTCAGGCGCTTTGGCTTCGCGGCCGGTTCTTCGGTCTCGACGAACGAGGCCGGAGTCAGGTTGCCGCCGGGGGGTTGGGTGGCGCTGCCCTGGGCGCTCGACGGCGCCGGCTGGTGCGAGCCGTTGCCCTGACAGGTCCATTCTTCGCCCGTACACGACGGCGGCGCGACCGGCGCCGGGAAGCCGCCGTTGAGACGGGCGTCGTAGACGTCGGCGAGCCGGTCTGTGTCCTGCCCGACGAGCTGCGCGCCCGTGGCGAGGTAGATGTCAGACCCCGAGGGCGAGATCACCGCTCCGCTGATGCCGTTCGATTGATGACCAGCGGATTCGCGACCGCCGGAGATCATGCTGACGACGCCGTCATGCCACAGATAGACGTCACAACCCGGCGAGGTGGCGATGAATTTGCATGACGAGGGTTCGCTCGCGGCGTTGACGTCGTTGGCCTGGAGCGACGCGGACGTCAGGAAGACGATCTCCGAGCCGTCGCTCGTGATCGAGCGGTTCGTGTCGTTGACGTCGGCGAAGGCCCCTCCGAGCGACTGGTGAACGTTCGGTTCGGTGATTTCGGCGTTGGCGCCGGTGTTGTTGTCGTTCGACGCTGGGTAGCTCGGCTCGCCGATCGAGACACGGACCACTTCGCCGGTCTGGGAGTCGTACCGGTAGACGTCCTGGGCAGAGTTGACGTCGTCGGGGGTGAGGCGGGCGACCGTCGAGAAGGTGAGATAGCGCCCGTCGGGGGTTGTCTGGGCCTGGCCCTTTTCGGTCGACCACAGGGCGAAGTCGACGGTGGTGGGGCTGGCCGGGCACGCGGCATCGGCCTGGAAGCCGGACTGTTCGGACCCCGAGCAGAGATCGGCGACGAAATTCGTTTCTTCGGTGTTCGTATCGACGACATACAGGTTCTCCGCTCCGGGGCGGGCGACCTGCCCGTTGGCGTTGGGGAGGGTCGTCAGCACACCGGTGGCGACGAAGTAGACGCGCGAGCCGTCGTGCGAGGTGAGCACGACGCCCTGGACGTTCGCGCCAACCCCCGGAGTCAGGTCGCCGGGACCGCCGCGGGAGAGCTGGACGAGGTGACGTGGCGTGGGACGGTTGAAGTCGTACTCGTACAGATCGCCCGTTTCGTCTTCGTCGCCGTTGAGCAGCGGCTGTTCGGTGGTGAAGAACCCCTTCGATCCGTCGGCTGAGGCTCCCTGGAAGATCGCTTCCCTGACGGTCGGGTTACACGTCGTGCACTCCGGCGGAACGGGGTCCGAGATCGCGACCGTTTCGGCGCCGCCAACGCGGGCGTAGAGCGTCGGGACCCCCCCGCTCGTGGGTGTCACGGTGAAGAAGATCGTGTTGCCGCTTTCGGAGATCGCCTGATAGGCGTCGCCCGGTTCACCGATGGGGGTGTAGCCGACCGACACGTGCGTACCGACCGCGCCGAGGCTTTCCCCGCTGTTGGTGACGTTGACGAGCTTCAACTGGGGCGAGGGGCCGCCAACCCCCGTCATCTCGTAGATGCTGCCGCCTCGTTCGGAGGTGTAGGTGTCATCGGGCAGGAGCAACGTATCTGGGTTGAGCTGAAAGACCAGCGTCGAGAGATCGCTCGACGCACCGTTATAGGTCGCGTCTGGGTGGATTCCGTTAAGCGAGCGATAGGCGGGTGTTGGCGTCCAGGCGCCGAACGGATCGCGCCGGGCACAGGTGATTCCGACGTTGCCCGACAGCACGGAGTCCTGCCCGGCATTGCCGCAGCGGCTCTCGGACGCGAGGTCGGGGGTGAAGTCGGGGGCTGCCTGGCCGGCGATGACATTGGACGGGGCCCAGCTGGAGCTGGTTTCCCAACCGCCCGTTGTGCGGCGGGATATATACGCGTTGTTCTGGGTGACACCGACTTCGAAGCCGTTGGGGTCGAGGAAGTCTCCCTGCGAGCTGAAGCCGATGACGCCATCGAGCGAAGGGTCGAAAGACTTGTAGTACAGATCCGCGTCGTGGGCCTGCTTCTCAAGTGGGCTGACCATCTCATAGGCGCGGCATTCGGGGAGGCTGAGGTCGTATGGTTCGCCGGTGGTCGGGTTGACGTTGCTTTCCCGGCGACCCTGTTCGTTGGGGCATTCAGCCGCTGAGGAGACAGGCGGGACGACTGCCAGGGCGCCGACCGCGGCGATGAGCGCCAGGAGCAGACGGGTGTTGCTCGATGTCCGCGTCATCACTTGCCCCTCCGGTTGGTCCGCTTGGCCCTGGCTGTCGTGCCGTATCGCTTGCGGGCCTGCCGTTCGCATGCGGCTCGCTTATTCTTGGGTTTCTTTCTGCATGCCTTCAGCGCCTTGGCGAGCTTCTGCGCCCGCGTCAGCGTCTTGGCCTTTGCGCAGCCAGTGACGTGGATCCTCGTCTGCTGGACGACCTGCCTGCCGTTTTGGGCGGTGATCGTTGTCGGCATCGTCAGCGGCGTCTTGCAGAGGTCGGCATTCGCCCCGAGCGCGGAGTGCGGACCCTCGGGCAGGTTCAGCTCAAAGGTCGAGATCGGCGCGTCGGGCACCGTTTCAAACAGGGAGTAGGTGACGCCGCGTTTGATGTTGGTCGCACCGTCGAGGACGAGCGTGATCCCTTCGCCCTGGAGGACGATCTCGAGGTCCGGGAACGCCGCGCCGCCGTGCGAGACGAGATACGCGGGGCCGGCGAGCGGGCTGTTCAGCACCGGCGTATGCGCGACGGCCGTTCCGACATTCGACCCCGCCGGGCAGCCGGCCGGGTTCGCCGCGAACTGCGCCTGCGGACACGCCTGCTGAAGCGTCGTCAACCGCGACGGCAGCGCCTTCGGGAGTTGTACGTCGACCTTCTGGATGTTCGCGTCGCCATACGTCTGTGCGACCTTGACGTCGAGGCTCGCGCCGTTAGCTTTGCTCGTCACGCCCTGCGTACTCACCGAGAATGACGGGTTGAACGGCAGACCAGAGCAGCCACCGGCAGCGAACGGGCTGGACACACCCACGCTCGCGTTCGCTTCCCCTTCGTTGACATGTTCGCCAGTGATCGTGCCCGTCACGCTCTGAGCCGAGCAGTTCGTCGGGTTGAACACGAATTCGTTCATGCTCGTCCCAGCCCTGTCCACGGTCACCCGAACATCACGCAGCCGGACCGGCACGCCATCCACGATCTGCGGGAATGGATCAGACGCCACCGACACCGCCGCCGTCGTCGGGTTCACGGAGATCGCCGAACGCACCACCACAGTCCCCAGGTTGAACGGGCCAGCCACCGCCGGCACCGCCACCGACAAGCCAAACGGAGCGCCCTTATACGGCCCCGTCAAATACACCGGGCCAGAGAGATAGAACGGGTGCGACCCCGGACCCGCACCAGCCGTCGCCGTCCCAATCCTCGAGGCTTCGGGACAGGCGCCCTGCGAAGCCTGCGGTTCCCCACACTGCACAACCCTCGACAGCATCCCCACCAGACCATTCGGCAGATTAACCGAGAGGCTCGACACATCCTGTTCGCGGTCGCCCCTGCTCAGGCTGACCGTGAACGGCGTGAACGCACCAGCGGCGCTGCTCGCCGCCTGCCCCCAGAACGACGGGCCGAACGGCACACTCCCCGGACACGCCCCACCATGACCATCCCAATCCACATTGAACGAGGACGACGGAAACGCATCCGGAGTACCGCTCGCTTCATTAATACCCGGTTCAGAGGACCACGGCGTCAAATCCGAGGTCGTGGTCGCCGTCCCGCACGCCTGCGGCGTCGCCAACGCAGCCCGCGGGCCACCCTTGAACGCCAGCCTCAATTCTTCGAACGGCAGCTGCGGGTTGTTCTTGAACACCGCCGTCAACCGACCCGTAGCAGGATCAGCAGACACATTCCCCGCGAGCTTCACGATCACACCACGTTCAGGCGCTTCCACTTCGATGAACAGCCTGAAGATATGGCCTTCCTGGGCATCCGCCGCAGAACACGGCGAACAGGTCGGCGTCCCCACGAACACCTTCCCCAACACCGGAGCACCAAGCAACGGCGGCAACACCGACGGCTGCGGCGAAACGACGACAGCCTCACCATCCGCGAGGACAGGCCCAAAAGCGTTGGTCGCGGTTATCTGGCATTGGATCGCCTTGCCTTCGTCTTCGCCGCTCGGCGTGTAGCTGCTCGCAGTCGCGCCCCCGATCGGAGCGCCGCCGCGCAGCCACTGATAGGCGAACGCCGGTCCACCGCTCCACGCCGCGTTGCCACAACTCAATTCGCCGCCGACGGCGGCCGTGCCGGCCGGGGGGGCGATCCGGGTCTGCTGGAATGGTGGAGCGGCAGCCGGTTCCCTGTATTCGAATTCGAAGTGTTCTTCATTGAAGAACTGTTCCTGGATCACGACCTCGGGGCTGACGGCCACCGAGGCCCCCGCGCCGTTGACCGCCGTCACCTCACACTGGAGGGCCTGGTTCACGTCCGCGGCGAGCACCACGTAATCGCGGCCGGTGGCGCCGGCGATCGCGACGCCATCGCGCAGCCACCGGTAGGCGAAGCTCGACGCGCCATTCCACATGCCCTCAGAGCAGACCAGGCGTTCGCCTTCGTGAGGGACATTCCCGATCGTGGGCCGCGCGCTCAGGACGGGCGTGAAGACTTCCGCGGTCCCGACCTGCGACGCCGCCGGACACGCTCCGACACCAAGCGAGTGCAAACCGATCTGGCCGTCGGCGCAGGAGGCGAGCCCATCCGCGGCGGACGGCGAGACGCTCATCCCCCGCGGCAGCACCACAGAGCTGTCCTTCAACTCAGGCGTAGCCAGCTTGCCCGCTTCCCCGGCCTGCGGAGTGGCGAGGCTGAGCTTCATCCCGGTGGGCGAGTCGGCCTGCGTGGTTGCGGGCGTGAGCCCGATCGAGGATTTGCTCCAACGCGCGGCGAGTTCGGGGCTGTTGCAGCCCGTGAGGAAGGATTCCGTCGGGCTCGGTTCTCCGCCAACCAGATTGACGCCCGTAAAGACCGTCTTCTTGGAGTACACCCCCTTGTGCTCCCAACTATCGGCGCGCAGTGTCGTCGTCGGCGCCGGCGAGGAGCACTTCGCCGGAGTCGTCAGGAACGCCGCGCTGCTCGGCGCCGGCGCAGCGCACGCGAATTCCGGCGTTCCCGGGACTTCTTCCTTGACCCCGTTCGCACAGAACGTCACCTTCGCCGCCATCGGACCCGGAAGGCCGGACGCGGGATCCCCGACCGTGACACCGTAGTCTCCGTCGCTGCGCAACTGGGCGTAGAGATCGAACGGAATCGCGAAATGCTGAAACACAAACGCCGCCGCATGACCCGGAGGAGCCGGGATGTTGTAGATGAACGTAAGGCTGCCGGCTTCGTTGAAGTCTGGCCCGGTCGCCGGCGAGCCGGAGAACGAGAGGTCGGCGAAACCGACGATTGTGCGGTGTGGGCAGTAGATCAGCGCGAGCCCGGTCGCACAGTCCGGCCTGGCCACCGGGTCGCCGACGAGGCCCGGCGGCAGTTCCGCCTGGACTTCGCGCGCTTCGCCGCCGGCGATGAACGTCGTGCCCGCTTCATTGACAGACGAGTTGAAGATGATGGTGGTAGAGACGCTCGCGGGGTGGCCCGATGCCTGGACGAACGGGTTTTCCAGCGCGTCGTCGACACTCATGCTCAAGCTCTGAATACCGAAGGGCACCGCAGCGCCGATCGCCGTCGAGTCTGTGGCCGTGACGGTTTCAGCGCCACCGCCGGTGACCGAGGCGACGTCGACCGAAGGATCGACCGCGGTCGGTCCGGCTTCGACGTGGAGTGTGATCGGCGGGTATTCGCTGCCTGCTTCAAGGACATCTGAGCGGGTGCAGGTGACCGAGCGCGCCCCATTCGCGACGGCGCAGTTCCAGCCGGACCCAAACGCCTCTCGTTCCAGCGCATCAGAGCCGAAGGTGAGGCCGCTGGGGAGCTGGTCGGCGACGCTGACGGGGCCGCTCGCCGCCCCTTCGCCCGTGTTCTTGACCCTGATCATATATTCGTTGGAGCCGCTTTCGCGGTCGAACGTGGTGCCGCTGCCGGTGAACGGGTCGACGCCTCCCAGCGCGCCGTAGGCATTGTGATGTTCGAGGGCGATCGCCCAGTCGTTGGCCGCGAATTCGAAGGTCGCGGTGACCGCGCGATCGGACGTTCCGATCGCGACTTCGCAGGTCGGTGCCACGCCGCAGCTGCCCGCATCGGGCCCCGACCAGCCGGTGAACTTGCTGTGGGGAGCCGGGGCGGCGGTTAGGGTAACGGTCGTGTTTTGCGGGAATTCGGCCGAACAGGTGGCGCCGCATTCGATCCGCACCCGCGCGGGCGAGCTGGTAACGGTGCCGCTGCCGGTGATGTCTTCGTTCGTGACGGTCAGCGCGTTCAGGGGGACGGGGCGGAAGATCTCGACCTGCTGTTCGCCGCCGGCGTCGGACACGTAGGCGTCATCGGAGGCACCGTCGACGGCGAGGCCTTCCGAGGCCGAGAGCACACCCGGACCGGCTTCCGCGAATATCGCAACCAGCGTGCCGAATTCGTCGTATTGAGCGATCCCCGTTTTCTCATCGACGAAGAGTTCGTCGGTGGCGGGATCGACAGTGACGCCGAAAGGCCCATTTTTGTCGAAGGTGCCGGCCGAGCCATAGGTGGTGGCATTGGTGACCGGGAAGGCGGACGGCGTGAACTTCTCGACAGCGCGCGTCCAGTGGTTGACGTAGACATCGCCCTGTGAGTCGACCGCGAGGTTGCAGGGTTCGCTGGTGGAGAAGGATGTGACTTCTTCGCCTGACGGAGCGTAGACATGAACGCCCGTCCTGTAGTCGCCGGCGTAGATGTCGCCGTTCTGGTCGACCGCGACGCCGCAGAGTTCTTTGAAGCCGCCGATTTCGCTGGAGCCGAGGGATGAGAATTCGGCCGGTTTGCCGTCGGCCTGGAACGCCTTGACCTTCCGCACGCCGAAGTCCACGACGTAGAAGTCATGCGTGGTGGAGTTGACGGCGATCTGCTGGACATTGCGTTCTGCGGTGCTGAAAGAGAAGCCCGTGAGTTCGTGGGAGCCGAGCGCGGAGAATTCGGCGGCTTCGCCTTTTTCTTTGAACTTGTAGACGGCGCCGGTGCCGTAGTCGGCGACGTAGAGTTCGTGCGTCGCCTGATCGACCGCGACCGCCCCAGGTTTGTTGAATTTGGTTCCCGAGGTGCCGTCGGGGCCAAATGAGGTCCCTGAGTATTCGTGGGAGGACCTGGCGGAGGCGGAGGCCGCTGCGCACGCGCCGATCGCGGCCGCCATCAACACGGGCAGCAGCGCGAGCGGCAGCACACGACGAACACGAATCCTCACGAACACAGCGAATCCCCCCGGTTTCCGTATGGCTTCATACCGTCTGCCCCTCTCCCCATCCAGATGTGCCCAAAGTCCCCGTGGCCCAATAAACGTCGGCGATCGCGGTGGCGGGCGAGAAGATCGAGACGCCGTGGCCTTCTTCAGCGGAGGCGCCGGCGAGCATGTTGGTGCCGAGGATTGACCCGCAGCGCCGCATCCCCGCACCCTGCGCCCGTCGCGGTGTGCACAACCCGTACGTATGGCCGATAAAGCTGCTTGATGTTGGAAGATCGACGTCCGCTCGACCGCGATTTGGCGCGCTCGACGTGCCTTGAGCTTCTGGTCCCGCTCGCTTCATTCGATCTCCCGCTCCCTTGCTACGGCCTGCGCGACGATCCGGATGCGCTCCTACTTTCCCCAGGAGCATTGTCTCGTTCGCGCTTCGATAAACGTTGTAAAGCACGCTATAGCATTTCGTTGACGGAAGTCAAGCGGGAACCGTGTAGAGCAACGGCCGTTCCATCTTTGACACCCAAAAATCCCAGCTAAATGAGCAAAAAACGATATTTGACGAGCACGCTCGTCCGAAGTCGCTGGACGGGCTCCCGGAGCGCCGTGGAGCGAACGTCCCGGCATCGATAAACGGCAGGCCTAGCCTTTGCGGCGAGGAGCGAGGACCAGCATTCGCGCGGCGTTCGATCGATAGGCGCGAAGCGATGCGGGGATAAGCTTCGCTCAGCACTGGAACCATGATTGCGCGTCTAGATTCACTTGATAAGTCAAGACCTAGAAGGTTTATGGAGGCGAGTCAAAACACCGAGATCGCCGCCGGGGCGAAACTCGAAAACGAGGGTTGAGCGGGGGAAGCGAACAGACGCGCAGACCCGTACGAGATGGCACCGGCTCTATAATGATTGCCCTGGAAATATTGGATATTTCCGGTGCGGGAAGCGCCAATCGCTGCCTAGGTCCAAGCGCAGGACGGTGACGATTGTCGCGATTCACTGTCACTAAAATGTCATTCGTCGGCGGAGGGCCACAACGCGGGCGATTCGGGCAGTTGGCGAGACCGCGAGGACCGTTTGGACACACACCTTGCGTCGTCCTGAGGGCTCAGGGCGTGGCGGCGCGCGCGGCCTTCAGGTACGCGTCCATTAGCCCGGCCGCCTCGTCCTCCGCTCCGGGCATCAAGTGCCCGTAGCGGTCGAGGGTGATGGAGATGTTGGCGTGCCCCATGAATGTCGACAGGGCCTTCGCATTGACGCCTGCGGCGATCATCAGGCTCGCGAACGTGTGACGGCACTCGTGCAGGCAAATCGGCTCGAGCTTCGCGGCGTTCCACGCTCGGTTTGCGCGTTCGCCGATCGAGGACGCGCTAAACGGCTCGCCCCGTACCCCGAACACGAGAGCCTCTGGGTCTGCTGGGCCCGCGAGCTTCAGCGGTGTCAGGTATGCACGCAGCACCGCCGGTATCGGGACCCGGCGGATCCCGGCCTTTGACTTCGGCGCGACCATCGCGCGCTCCTTCGGGTCCCAGGCGCGTAGAACGTGGAGAACGCCCTGGATCAGGTCGACGTCCTGCCAGCGCAACGCCATCAGCTCGCCCCGGCGCAAGCCTGCGTAGAGCGCGGTCGCCCACAAGGGCCGGTCTGCTTCTGTGAGCGCCGCGAGGAGCAACTCCGCTTCGGACGGCGAGGCGATCCGGTCTCGTCCGAAGCGGACGGCGGGGAGACGCAGGCCGTCGGTCGGGTTGACCGGCACCTCCCGCCTGCGCCAGCTGCAGATCACGCGCACGGGCATGACTGCGTTGCGGATCGTCGACGGCTGCGCCCCGCCGGCGAGCATCCGGTCCGCGAACTCCTGCACCTCATCAAGCGAGAGCTCGGAGAGCTTCACCCTGCCGAACGCGTTCAGCAGCCCGCCGCGTCCGCCCTTGCCGCCCCGGATCGCGTGCTCGTAGGAGCGGATAGTGCTCGGCTTGTACAGGTCGCCTGAGCGCGTCCTGATCGAGCCGGCGCGCACCCCGTCGAGCCAGAACAGGGCGGCTTCGCCGAACGTCATCGTCGACGGTGCCCGCAGTTCGCGGCGACGCAGCTTGGCGTAGCTGTCGGCGCGCCAGACCTTCGCGTCGCCGAGCGTGTCGAAGTGCTTGCGGATCCGCTTGTGGTCCCGAGCGCTCCACACGGCCGCCTGGTAGATCTTGCGGCAGTTGCAGCGTGCGCCGTGCTCGGACGCGCACCCGGTCCTATGCTTGACGACTATCCCCGCGTGCGGCGCCCGGCTCGCCCTCACAACCCCGACTCCTTCGACCAACCCGCCTATCAATTGACCTAACCAGCACCAAAGAGCGTACTCCTGTCAAGCCATCCTTGTGGCGCGGCGGAGAAAAGACCTTCTGGTCTGGCGATGCTCGGCTGACAGTCTTGTCGGGAAACATCTGCTCAAGGCGGGGCTCAAACGGCTCAAACGGGCCCGACTGTCACCGCATTGCTCAGTAAGGGTCACAGGGTGCGTCCATCGCGTCGCCACGCGCTCGCCGACAATGCCCGCTTTGCCGCCCGGCCGCCTGACCGTCACTGGACTGTCACCGATGCTTCGAGCGCGCAGTTCGACTCCAACCCCGCCGGCTGTCCCGCAGCAGGGCCCTGAACGCCTGCGAGCGCAGGGGCAAGAGCAAGCGGGCTGGGTTTGCCCGGGCGACATGCCGAGAGTTCGTGGTAGTGGCGCAGAGGGCGTACGGGAGGGCTTAGCTGCCCGGCGTGGCCTGGGGGTTGGGGTTGGGGTTGGGGTTGAAGCCTTGCGCTGTCCAGGTGCGGTAGGCCTCGTAGAAGGCCGGGAAGTTTGCGGCCACGAGCAGCGCTGACTCGTGGACATGCTCGGCCGTCGCGGCTGTGTCTTCTCGGTCGAGAATGCGCTGCAGTTCACGCAGTCGTTGCAGGCGGCGGACCAACTCGCCTGAGAACCCGCCGGTGCGTCTTAGCGAGTCCAGGTCTTTGCGGGCGTTGGTCTCATCACGGCGGCCGCGCAGCTCGCCGAGCTCCAAGCCGAAAGCGGTTAGCTCGGTGATGAAGGTGTAGAGCTGATCGACGCCCCGTTCCACAGCCTTTACCCGGTTCAGCGCCAGCGGGTCCTCTGAGGCGTAGGCCTCACGGAAGACGTCGGCGTCGAAGTCATCCCCGAACTCCGCCATCGCTGTGCGCAGCGCAAGGAGGTGGCGACGCACGTCGCCGACGCGATCACGGACCTTGGCCTTGAGCGCCCGAGCGCGTCTGACATCGCTCGCCTCGAGCCGGGTAGGCGGCTGGCTGAGTGTGCTCACGCGGACCCACCGCCGAGATCATGCTCCTCCAGTGCGGCAGGGGCGACTTTTTCGGCGCGGCGCGCCAGGCGTCGTACTCTCGCCGCACCATTCTGGAGCCCACTCCACAGATCGTCGCGGTCCACGAGCACCCTGCCTTGCTCGATGACGTCGAGCATCAGCGCCGGTGAGCCCTCTGCGTCGGCGAGCCTCACGATCTGAACCTCGCGATCTGTCCGCCCCGAAAGCCGGGAGGCGAGCTCGGCCAGGCCTCCCACGTTGCCGTCGTTCAAGACAACGAGCAAGTCAACGTCGGAGTGCTCGTCATCGCTCCCTGTGGCGGTCGAGCCGAACAGCACCGTGAGCCTCACGTTGGGCTCAGTTCGCAGCGCCCCGCGCAAAGCACGCAGCAACGGCCAGTGGATGCGTAGGTATGCCTCCTCCCGCAACCCGACCTGAAAGCGCCGCGGGCTGACACGCTCACCGCGAACCAGGCCTTCCGCGGCAGCGCGCCGCAGCGTGCGCTCGGGAATACCGAGTTCCGCCGCCACACGGCGCAGAGACTCCATACAACAAGTCTAGCTCTGTATGGCCGATGAGCGCCAGCTATACGGCCGACACGGGCGCGACATAACGCTGCGGCTACAGGTTGTGCACGCTGCGACGGGCGCAGGGTGCGGGGATGCGGCGCCGCGGGTCGATCCTCGCCACCAACGTGCTTGCCGGCGTCGTGCTCGCCTGTCTGCTCGTCGCCACTGGCTCCGCGCGGGCCGCCACGACCTTCCCCTACAGCGGAACGACGTTCGGCCCGGCGGGCCCCGGGACGTTCGGGAACGTTCAGGGGCTGGCGGTCGACCAGGCTACGGGCGACGTGTTCGTCTACGACAAAGCCAGCGAATCGATCTACAAGTTCAACAGCGCAGGCGAACCCGTCAATTTCTCTGAACTCGCTGGCAACGTGATCGAAGGCGTCGGACATCATGGCGCCGACGAAAACGAGCTTGCCGTGGACGGCAGCGCTGCCGGACCGGCCAAGGGCGATATCTACATCGCCAACGGCAAGGGCGTGCGGATCTATAGCCCTGGCGGTACCCAGGTCGGGGAATTGAACGAAGCCGTTACCGCTGAACGTGGCGCGCCGTGGAGCGAGCCGTGCGGTGTCGCGACCGACGCCGCGGGCAACGTCTACGTTGGCCTTGCGCTCGGCAACGTCAACCGCTACACCCCCACCTCGGGCGCTGTCACGAACGTCGACTACAGTGCCTCGCTCAACGGCGTCGACCATGCCGACGGCGGGGAAATCTGCAACATCGCCGCCGACGGCGAAGGCAACGTCTACACCAACCGCTGGGAACAGGGCCCGGTGCGCGAGTACGCCGCCGGCCAGTTCGGTCGCCCCAAAGCGGAAGGAGCGAAGGTCGACGCTCACGGCAGCACGCTTGCGGTCGATCCTGCTACGAACGATCTGTACGTTGATGAGCAGGACCAGGTCGCCGAGTACTCACCCGCCCACCAGCTCATCGGTGTATCCGCGGCTGTCGGCCCCGGAGCGATCGCTGCGAGCTTCGGCGTTGCCTTCGGCACGACTGCAGGGAAGCTCTATGCCTCCGCTGAAGAAGGCCACGGCGTCTCGATCTTCGCGCCCGCCACCGCGATCGCTGACGTCACCACCGGCGTGGCGTCTGCCGCGCGCAAAACGACCGCCACTCTCAACGGGACGGTTAACCCGCTCGAACTGGGCGTTGCCAGCTACTACTTCCAGTACGGCACGAGCACTGGCTATGGCTCCCAGACCACCGAAGAATCAGCTGGCAACGGCGGCAGCCCGGTGCCTGTCAGCGCTCCGTTGAGCGGCCTTGAACCGGAAACGACCTATCACTATCGGCTCGTCGCCGTCGATGCGAACGGCACCACCTTCGGCGAAGACCGCACGTTCCAGACTGCCGGGGCGGTGTTCGTCAGCCCGTGCGTCGTGAGCGACATCCAGGCGCGCAGCGCCACGTTCACCGCCATCACCGACCCCGAAGGCGTCTCCGCCGAGTACCGCTTCCTCTACGGTCAGTCGCCCGGCGAAGCGAGCACCGAACCGCAGGAACTGGCAGGCGAAGAAGAACTTCCGTTCACCGCCAACGTCGAAGGGCTCGCACCGAACCGTACCTACCACTGCCAGCTCTACGGTGAAAAGTTCGAAATCGGCGCGGACATCGGTCCCGATAGCACCTTTACAACCCCGATCGCCGCCCCCGAGGTCGACAGCCCGCCGCCGTTCACGACGGGCGTAGCGCTGCACGAAGCGACGTTGAACGGCGCTGTGAGCCCCGGTAACGGCCAGAGCACCTACCACTTCATCTACGGCCCGACCGCCGGATACGGGTCGAGCACCCCGGTGACCTCGCTGCCCGACAACGACACGCCCGACGAAGCGACCCAGACGATTACCGGCCTCGCACCCGGCACCGTCTACCACTACGCGCTGGTCGCGTCGAACAGCTCCGGTACAACGACCGGCCCGGACCACACCTTCAGTTCCCTCACCGGTACACCTCCGGCCGTTGCGACGGGTGCTGCGAGCTCGATCATGTTCGAAGCGGCGACGATCTCTGGCTCCGTCGAACCCGCCGGGCAGCCCACCGGCTACACATTCGAAGTTGGTACCAGCACCGCCTACGGCACGAGCCTGTTCGGTTCCACTGCGACCGCGGAAACGCTCACCGCGAACCTCGCCGGTCTCGCGCCCGGGACGCTCTACCACTACCGGCTGCGGGCCGCCGACGCGGCCGGGAGCAGCTTCGGAGCCGATGAGACCTTCACGACACTATCCGCGCCTGGGCCGCTTGCGCAGCCGCCTGCTGCGCTGCTGCTCGCCTCGAACCTGCTCGAACCGCCACGCACCCCGACCGTCACGGGCCCCGGCAAACCAGCCGTCGTCAACTCGGCCCGTCTGAAGCAGGCGTTGCGGGCATGCCGGCGCAAACACGGCAAACACCGGGCCGCGTGCGAACGCCAGGCCCGCAAACGCTACGGACACCGGAGCAGCAAATGAACTCGACCCGAGCAAACCCGCCGAGACGCGTCTGGCGCACGGCGTTCGCAGCGATCCTGCCGGCGCTTGTGCTTGCGCTCGTCGTCCTGCCGTCTGGATCGGCATCCGCGGCCGGCTGCCCCAACGAACCGCTCCGCTCAGAACTCGGCGCGACGCAGCTCCCCGAATGCCGCGCGTATGAGCTGGTCAGCCCCACCACCAAGGACGGCTGGCCCGTATTTGTCACCCACGCCACCGGCTCGCGGGTCGTGATGTACAGCCTCGGCGGACAAGCCAAAACCCAGAACGGACTGGAAATCTTCAACGACCTCACGCGGGCGTCTGGCGGGTGGGAACCGGCGGAGATCGAAACACCGGCCGGATTCATCAACCCGGTGGCGGGTGGACCGTCAGCCGAAACCCCAAGTCTCACGGAGGGGCTCTCCATCTCTCGGCACACCACCAGTCCCTTCCTGGGTGAACGACATCTCTATATCAGGACCCTCCCCGGCACATCCGTCGAACCGCCGAAAGAAGTCGGGCCCGTGATCCCTCAGACGACAGTCGAAGCCTATCCGCCCAGCCAGGAACCAGTCGGTGCCGTGGGTACGCTCAGCGCCTCCGATGACTTGTCCCGCGTGCTGTTCGGCCTGACAGGCCCCCAATCTGGAATCAGCTACATGTGGCCGGGCGATCCCACTGTGGAAGCGGAAGGAGGCGGAGGCCTCGATTCGCTGTACGAATACAGAGGGCGATCGAACTCCGCGCCCGCGCTAGTCGGCGTCAACGACGCCGGGGAACCGATCGGCCAATGTGGCGCGAGCCTCGGATTCCCTCAAGCAGGCCGATTCACCTCGCTCGTTGGGGACGAGAGCTACAACGCCATCTCAGCCGACGGCACCCATACCTTCTTCACGTCCGCTGCCGCAGTGCTGGGCGGTGGACACGACCGATGCACAGAAGGACCCGAACCCGGGACCGGCCCAGCCGTCAACGAACTCTATGACCGCCAGCTCTCGGCAGGAGCACTCAGCACCGTCGCAATCTCCGAGCCGTCGACCGCGGACTGCAGCTTGTGCAATACCACTGAGACCCAGGAAGCGTCCGGAGCCGTCTTCCAGGGCGCATCCGAAGACGGCTCCAAGGTCATGTTTCTCTCCGGTCAATCGCTGCTTGTCGGTGCTGCGGGTGAAGAGAGTCTCTATGAGTACGACTACGACGCCGCTGCGGGAAACCGGGTGAGGCTGATCGCGCCCGAAGTGCTCGGCGTTGCACGACTCTCCGAGGATGGCTCGCACACCTTCTTCGTCTCCACCGCCGCCCTCACCGGCACTAACCACGAAGGACGCGCACCCACCGCCGGGCAACCGAATCTCTATGCGTCGAGCCTCGAATGCGCCGAAGGCGGGACCCATTGCGCCACCCCGAGCTACCACACGCACTTCATCGCCACCCTCTCAGGCGAAGACAAGATGCTCTGGGCTCAGAAAGACGAACGCCCTGCCTCAGCCACGCCCGACGGGCGGTTCCTCCTGTTCACCAGCGCTGCGCCACACTTGACCCCCGACGACGACAGCGACGCCGCGCAGGTCTTCGAGTACGACGCCACCGCCGAAACCCTCACGCGCGTCTCCCACGGCCAGAATGGGTTCAACGACGACGGCAACACGAACAATCTGCCGGCGGCGATCATCGCCCCCGCCTACGCCCGCCATAGCAATCCGGCATCCCAGCTCTCCTCCCTGTCTGAGGACGGATCGACGATCGCGTTCCAGAGCCCGGCAGCGCTGACCCCGCAGGCGCTGAACGGCGTGCGTATCGGCACCGGCGGAGGCGGTGAACCGGTCTATGCCGAGAACGTGTATGAGTGGCACTCGGGCCAGATCGATCTGATCTCAGATGGCCAGGACCGGACCGTCGGCCAAGGCCCCGCCCCCAGCACTGGGCTCATCGGAATGGACCCGTCCGGGCAGGACATTTTCTTCACGAGCGCCGATGAGCTCACGCCGCAGGACGGCGACACCCAACAGGACGTTTACGACGCCCGTATCGACGGCGGGTTTCCCAGCCCGGTGGCGCCGGCGTGCGCAGGCGATGGCTGCCAGGGCCCGCTGCCGATCGCGCCGAGGTTCCCGGCGCCCGCCAGCACTTCTCTCTCAGACGAAGCCCTCGCGCCCGCTCCCGCGTCACAAGGCCCGAGTTCCAGCACGCCGCCGAACACGGCTCGCGGGCTTGCGGCCGCGTTGAAAGCCTGCCGACGCAAACACAGCACCAAGCGCCGCCGTGCCTGCGAACGCGCCGCCCACCACAGATACCCACTCAAGAAGACCACTGCGAGGCACCCATGATCGTCCCTGCTCGTCGCCCAGTACACACGGCCTGGATCGCGTCCGGCGCCTCGCTCGTGGGGGCCGCGCGCACCGTCTCGATCGCGCTGATCGCGATGCTGGCGATACTCGCGGGCCCGGGCATCGCGGCGGCCTCAGCCGCGCCCGCTGCTACCGCCGCGTGGAGCATCACGCTCGTCGCCCAGCCCACCAACCTCGCGGTCTCCGCCCACAAACCGGGTGTGGAAGTCAGAGACCAGTACACGATCGTGCTCACCAACACAGGCGGTGCTGCCTCCGGGGGCCCCGTCACTTTGACCGACACCCTGCCGGCGGGCATCACGGTCGCCTCCGGCGTCCAGCCCACCGGCACGGACTGGACCTGCACCATCGGCGAAGACAGCACGACGTTCACCTGCATCTACCCGGAACCCGTGCAGGCATTCGCACAGACACCTCCGCTCACGATCCCACTCGCCGTCGCCAAAACCGGGTCCCTCACGAACACTGTGTCTGTCTCGAGCCCCGAAACGCCGCTCGTTACCGCCCAGCGCACGACGAATGTCACCGGCTCGACGTCACCGATCCCGGCATACGAACTGCTCGACTTCTCCAGTCAGGCAACTGGCTTGTCGGGCCTTCCCGACAGCCAGGCCGGTGATCACCCGTTCTCGATCACTACCGCTCTTGACTTCCCCGAGATCGAAAACGAAACGGGCCCCGAACTCGTCGTCCAGCACCCCAAGGCGATCGAAGTCGAACTCCCCCCGGGTTTCGTCGGTAACCCGCAGGCTGCCGCGAAGTGCATGCTCGTGCAGCTCGTCTCCCGGCAGTGCCCACCATCCAGCCGCGTCGGTGGCTCCTATATCAATCTCGGCCAGGGCCTGTTCGAAGCCGAACCGTCGTTCCAGCTGTACAACATCGTTCCTGAGCATGGGTACCCGGCCGAGTTCGGGCTGTATGACCCGCATATCGAAAAGCTCACGATCCTGTACGCCACGATCGGCCCTGCCCCCGCCTACCGCACCCGGGTCGTGATTCCCGATGTCCCGGAGAGCGTCTCGATCGCGGGTGCGATCACGACTTTCTTCGGCGATCCGGCGGCTGCTGATCAGACGGGCGGCGTTCACACCCCGCTCCTGACGAACCCCGCCCACTGCGATGGCCGCCCGCTCGTCACGAACGTTCGCTCTGATAGCTGGGAAGAACCCGAACGGTGGGTGACGGCGCAGTATGAAGCGCCGCCGGTGACTGGCTGTAACCTGCTGCAGTTCCATCCGTCCTTCACGCTCACCCCGGAAACGAGCACGGCTGATGAACCGACCGGTGCGAGCGTCGAGCTGAAGGTCCCCCAGGCCCCGAACAGTGGCCTGGAAGGGCTTGCGACGCCCCCCGTGAAGAGCACGGTCGTCACGCTCCCCGCTGGTCTCACGCTGAACCCCGCGGCCGCCCAGGGTCTCACGGGTTGTCCCGCTGAAGGCCCTGGGGGTTTCAACCTGGACCAGCCGGGTGCGGGGCATTGTCCGCTTGGCTCGCAGATCGGGACGGCCGAAGCGCAGACGCCGCTTCTCACCGAAGCGTTGAAAGGGCACCTGTACGTCGCAGAACCCCAGTGTGGTGGGGCCTCACAGCCTGTCTGTGGGCCGGCGGATGCGCTCGATGGGAAACTCTTCGGCCTGGACCTGCAGCTTGAAGGGTCCGGTGTGACGGTCAAGCTGCATGGTGTCACTGCCGCGAATCCCACGACCGGCCAGCTGACCGTCACGTTTACTGAAGCACCGCAGGATCCTGTCAGCGATCTGCAGCTCACGCTGAAGGGTGGGACTCGCGCGCCGCTTGCGACCCCGCAGTCCTGCGGGACCGCGACCGGCAGCGCCGACATCATCCCCTGGAGTAGCCCTGAAACCCCCGATGCCACGAGCACGTTCGCGTTCGACGTCACTGGCTGTGAACCCGTCGTGTTCAACCCGGGGTTCTCCGCGGGCACCACGTCCACCGTCCCGGGTGCCTACACCACTCTGACGACTACCTTTACCCGCGGCGCGCGTACCCAGGATCTCGCTGGCGTCCAGGTCAAGACACCGACTGGTTTGCTTGGGATGCTCTCTCATGTCGCTCTGTGTCCCGAACCGCAGGCCGCGCAGGGTAGCTGTGATGCATCCTCGCGTATCGGTACGGCCAACACCGCGGCCGGTGCCGGCTCGACCCCGCAGTGGGTGAGCGGTCCTGTCTATCTCACGGGCCCATACAACGGCGCACCGTTCGGGCTGTCTGTCGCGGTCCCTGCGGCCGCCGGCCCGTTCAATCTCGGGACGATCGTCGTCCGCGCCGCTATCAATATCGACCCCGATACGTCCGCGATCACTGTCACGAGTAGCCCTCTGCCGCAGATCATCGACGGCGTTCCGCTGCGCATCCAGACGGTGAACGTCACGATCGACCGCCCCCAGTTCATCTTCAACCCCACCGGGTGCACGCGGCGCTCGATCGACGCGACCGTCACCAGCGCACAGGGATCGAGCGCCAACGCCGCGACTCCGTTCCAGCCCTCAGGTTGCAGCCAGCTGCCGTTCAGACCAACGTTCGCCGCGTCCACCAGCGCTGGCACCTCGAAATTGAACGGCGCGTCGCTCTCGGTGAAGATCACATCCGCCGCCGGGCAGGCCAACATCGGCCGCGTCGATGTGCAGCTACCGAAGCAGCTCCCCTCCCGCCTGAGCACGCTGCAGCAAGCATGCACTGAGCGCCAGTTTGCCGCCAACCCGGCGGGCTGCCCGGCGGGCGCGGTCATCGGCTGGGCCAAGGCGATCACACCCGTCCTGAACGTCGCGCTGATGGGGCCTGCCTATCTCGTCTCCCACGGTGGTGCGGCGTTCCCCGACGTGGTGTTCGTACTACAGGGACAGGGAATCAGGATCGACGTCGACGGCAACACCCAAATCAAGAAAGGCATCACCTACTCGCACTTCGAAACGGTCCCCGACGCCCCCATCACCTCCTTTGAAACCGTGCTGCCCCGAGGCCCCCACTCAATCCTCGGCGCCTACCTCCCCGCCAAGGACAACAACAGCCTATGCGGAGTCGCGCTCACGATCCCCACCACCCTCACCGGCCAAAACGGCGCCGTAATCAAACAAAACACCAAGCTAACCGTCACCGGCTGCCCCCACAAAAACGCAAAAACATCGCGCCACAACCGCCACAACAACCACCGCCCCACCCACACCAGCCACAACAGCCCGTAACCAACCACAACATAGGCAACCACGCGCGGTACGGGCGATAGCGATGAAGCGTGCGTCGTCTCGTCTTGCAAATCCACCGAAGGGAGTCGTTTTGCCACAAAGAAAGCACCTGATCTCGTTTGTTGCAGCGATGGCGCTGCTGGTGTCGTGCGCATTGAGTGCAGAGGCGTCAGCGGCAGTGACCGTAAAACCGGCCGGAGACACCCTGCTGGCGACCAGTACCAGCGTGACATTCGCGCTCGGGACGGCCGCCGGTGAACCGGCAATCATTTGCTCCCTAAGTCAGGCATCTGGCGTCATTCCCACATCCTCGTCGAAAGTTACGCTGGCGAATCCGATCTTTCAAGGGAAGAACGGCGGCGAATGTGAAACAAGCAAACTCGAAGGCGCCAAATTCAAAGTGATTACTCACAGCCATTCCCCGGAAAACCTTTGGGAACTGTTCGGTTCAACGGAAAAACTGGCCGGCATCGCGATTCCCGGAGAAATCGCGTTTCAAACCGAATACGGGCTCGAATTCGTGGACGGGACCTGCAAGGTGGGAGTGCATCAGACAAATCTTGAAGGTGCCTGGACGAACGGAGTAAAAGCGTCCCCGCTCGCAACACCATCGTCATTGACGTTCTCAGGGCCGAAGATCTCATTCAAGCCTTTTGCTTCGGAAGTAGGCTGCCCGCCGGCCTTCCTGACCGAAGCACACAAAAAGGAAGGGCTAAACGTCACTGCAACCTACATTGTCAATGACATAACGCACCTGAACGAACCCGTGCGAATCGGCTAGCGTCGTCAGCGATCCAAGCCGCGTCCGCGCTCGGAGCAGTCATTCCGGGCGCGGACGCCAGACGGCGACAGCAGCTACCGAAGCAGCTCCCCTCCCGCCTGAGCACCCTGCAGCAAGCAGTCAGGTCGAAGTCCTCGCCGAACTCAGCGCCAGCCTCACACCCCGACCGCGACCTCATCTTGAATGACGCCTCTCAGTCGCCGCGAGCAGGTCCAGAAAGGCGCGCGGCGAGAACACGGGGATCTCTCCCTCGAGCGCGAGGAGGTGTTTGTCGCCGGACACGAGAGCTGCGCTGTGCGCCGATGCAAGCGAGATCAGATAGTCATCATTCCGATCTCGCGAGTGCACCCCCTAGGATCGAGGACGATTGTGGCTCCGCCGGCGACCCACCTCGTCGATCGTGAGCGTCGTGCGAACCTTGGACGCCATAGCCGCATTATCGCGCCTCGGCGCAAACGCATCAAGATGCGGTTGTCGGCACAGGCGGCACGACCGGCCGTCCTGGGCGCGGCGCAGAGTGCTACACCCGGGTGCTACCATTTCACCATGGCCTCTCGCCACCCCCGTCTCGGTGTCGTCCGCGACCCCGCCGTCGAGCGAGCACTCGCGCTGACCGAGCCGCTCCTCGAGCCCACAGAGACACGCTCCGCCGCGGCTCAGATCCGCGCGCTCACCCTCCGCGGGGCACAGGCTGTGCTCGATGGCGCCGGCTCGGCCTCGAAACTGGAGGCACAGCTCGCCGAACGCTACGGGGCAAAACCAGGCCATGGGAGCCTCGCCGACCTGGACCGTCTGCCGGGCGAGCCGAACCCGGACGGGACGTCTCCGGCGTCTGACGCGCTGCGGTGGGTTCGCGGGGAGTGAGCGCCGCCTACGTCGATGCCTCCGCGCTGGTCAAGCTGTTCAAGGCGGAGCCTGAGACCGACGTTTTTCGTACAGCGCTCAAAGACTGGCCCGTGCAGGTTGCGAGCGAGGTGATCAGAGTGGAGGCGTTCTGCACCGCACGGCGCCTGGGGGATGACTACGTCCTCGCTCGGGCACGCTCCGCGCTCGAGCGGATCACCTTGATCCCTCTCACGTCACGGATCCTCGAGCTCGCCACCGGGGAGCACGCGCCGCCGCTGCGAGCGATGGACGCGATCCACCTGGCGACGGCGCTGGTGGTGCGCGAAGAGCTCGGCGCGTTCTTCGTATATGACAGCGATCTGCACGCCGCGGCGCTCACCTCGGGGCTCAACCCTCTCGCGCCCCGGTAAGACCCGGTGCCCGGGGCCGGGGGGCTGGCGGCATGATGCCTGGCTCGGCTGATCTGCCCGCGCGGCTTATAGATTCGGATCGTCGGGCGGTGCAGCGAGTCCAGGCTCGACGAGGTCCTTGAGGTCAACGCTGACGAGCGTCCAGCTGTGCTTGTCGGCAACGGCGACGTAGGCAGCGTCGTAGACGGTCAGTCCGTGCTCAGTTGCGAGTACGACTGCGCTCGCGGCGAGCGCCTCATCGACTCGCGCGAGCTTTCCTTCGCTGCGTTTCAGCAGCGTTTGGCAGATCCGTGTCGCGAGCTCGCGCTCGCCCTTGACGACACCCACGACGTTGGCGATCTCATACAACGTGAGGTCAAGCCCTCCGAGCGGTCGTGCCAAGTCCAGGACCAGGTTTCGGGATGAAGCGTGGTAAGTGTCCTCCGAGTCAGCGGCTGCAATCCAGACGCTCGCGTCGAGCAGCAGCATCAGTGCGAGCGACGATCCCGTCGGATCAGCCTCGCGGCATCCCCGCCAAGACGCACGGGCTCGCCGAGCAGCGCCTCGATCCCCGGTCGCTCATCACTCGCCGCCGCCGCCAGCTCGCGCTCGGCAAGCTCGCGCAGAAAACCGCTACGACTCTCATGCCTGGCTCGCGCCTGGACGTCAATGCGCTCGAGCAGGTCGTCGGGAAACGACACCATTACCTTTGCCATAGACGTGAGTATATCCAGTATTGCCAGAAAGGCGGTCTACGAGCGCTCGCCAGAGTCCTCGAGGCGAGCCGCGTTCGTCCGGGCTTGCGCGAGCCCGCCGTGGCGCCAGGCGCGCCGGCGCCCTACTCACGCTCGGCGCGCAGCTCCTCGAGGACCTCGCTCGAAGGCCGCTCGGGGATCGTCTCGGGAAGCTCACGAAGCACATCACAAGGTTGCCGTGTCCTCGCCGGGCTCCCCGCTGTGAACGCAGGATTCACTCCGGACCGCCCCAGGCGTGCGGGCGTCTTGTGCGGCCATTACAGACTACTGATATGGCCGATCATTGAGGGCCAAAACGGCCCTTGTACGGGTTGTGCACACCGCACCGGTTTTCGGCGCTGCTCTTTAGCAGGCGAAGGACGTCGGCCCGGCCGGCGCCCACGAAGCGGGCTGCGGTCGGGACCGCACGTCCGAGGGGTGAGGACGCTCGGCTGTGGTCCGCTCGAGTCGCCGGCGGATGGCGGCGCACATGGTGGCGGCGTTCTCCGCTGGCGTGCGCCCGGTCAACCTTCCGGTTGAGCCGCCTCGCGGGGCCGCGTGCCGTGTTTTCTGATGCCCGTCCGTGTGTCGGGCTTCAGCGGTGCATGTGGGCGGGGCGGTTCGGCTCGTACGGGTGTGCTGGTGAACAAGACGGTGCTGGGGTCTTGTCTCTGTTTGAGGCGGGGGCCTCGGCGGCGAATCAAAAGACGAGAAAGGATGTTGTTCTATGAGATCGATGTTTAGGGGTGTGCTTGTCGCCGTGGTTGCCCTGGGTGTTCTTGGGGTGGCTTCGGCTTCGGCCTCGGCTGCACGGACGTTCAAGAGTTGCGTGCAGGTTCCGGCGGGAACGGGCGGTTATGAAAGCGCGGCCTGCTCGGGCGCCGCGGGCTCGGGAACGCATGCGTACGCGACCATGAACGCTCGCAACGCGCTGTCGGTGTGTCTCAGTGTTGGTGTGGGTCTCGGGGAATTTGAAAGCCCGCAGTGCGCTGGGGCGTCCGGTACGGCGACATACGCCGCGTTTACGGGCACAACGTCGCTGCGAGCGAAAATGACCGGTGGCAAATTCAAGTGGAAACTCAAACTCGCCGGGACCAGCATCACGGTCGAATGCAAAAAAGATGCGGCTAAAGGCGCGAAGATCGTCGGCGGGGAACCGGGCGCGATGGAAGCTGAAGCGCTCGAATTCCTTGAATGCGCGAGCGTGACCCCGACGAAATGCGTCGTCAATAGCCCGGGTAAGCCTGCGGGCACGATCGATACGGCCGCGGTGGAATCGCAGCTCGTGGAAAACACCTCGAAAACCAAGATCCAGGACCTGCTCTACGCACAGTCGGGCGGCGTGCTGACGACGATCGAATTCAAGAACAAAGGGGTCGAAGTCTGCGCTCTCAAAGGTAGCGGCTTCCCGATCAGCGGCAAGACGTTGACCGAAGTCAGCCCAGAAAACGCGCTCGCCGGAAAAGTGACGCTGACGTCCGAACCGGCGAACAAAGAATATTTGAACGGTGCGGGCGAAGCAAAGACGGCAGAATTGACAACGGGAGGCGAACTGCTGACCGTGAGCGGCTCGTTCACGGTTGAAGCGGAAGCCGAAAAAGTCGCCGTGAAAAGCAAAGAAGGCAAATCAGGCGAAGTCAAAGAAGGCGCGATTGAGTTCGGCGTCTTCTAAGTAGACGGGGATGTGGGGCCGCCGGCGCTGCCGTGCGGCCCCACATCCACAGCGGCGTTAGTTGAACCCAATGCGATCGACGAGTGGACGAAAGGTGCCAGGCATGTGTCACAAACTGAGGTGTTACAGGGCGATCTGTTCGCCGAGTCGTTGCCTGGCCGTATTGGCGCTCACCGCGCTCGTTTCGCTCTCAGCGGCCGCGTCGTCTCTTGCGGAGGGCGACGCCAACCAGGGTGCCTGTCCGGCCGGAACGGAAGCGTCAGCGGGCTTCAGAGAATATCTTGCGGACTGTCGTGCATATGAGCTTGTGACCCCGCCCTTCAAGGAGGGCTTCCCAACCGAAGTTGTCTTGGCGCGGTCGGCCGACGGCTCGCGCTTGATCGGCGAGAACCTGGGCGCGTTTGCTAGCACCGAAGTCGATAACACTGAAGGAAGCGAAGCAGGGTTCGGCGCGCTATATGAACAGGTACGTGGCCCGGGAGGTTGGTCGACGGTGCCGCTCGGTCCCCCGGCGGCAGTGTTTCCCGAAAGCATATTGGTGAGTGCGAGCAGCTCGCTGGAGCGAACGCTGTGGATGCTCAGGCCGTCCGCGCAGCCCGGGAAACAGTTTGGCCTGTACGTTCGCGAAGCCGCCGGCAGTGGCGGGTCATGTCCGGCCGGTGCGGTTGCGACTCGCGGAGCGTGCTTCGCGAGCATTGGCCCGCTGACGCCGCCGGGGCGAAGTCCGCACCAAGAAGAAGACGAAGGTAACTTCAGGGGCGCGTCGGCGGATTTGACGCACGTGCTGATAGCCAAGTCCCCGAGGAAAGGCCTGTGGCCAGGCGATACGACCACGGGCTTCGAGACTCAGTCGTTGTATGAATTCGCGCGTCGTGGGGTTTCGGAACCGTCGCTGGTTGGGGTGCGCAACGCTCGGTCTGTTGAAGAAGAAGCGTTGCTGGAGCACAAGGGGCACATCAATGAAGCGGCCGAACTGATCAGCCGTTGTGGCATCACGTTGGGAAGCCCGGAATCCTCTGACACCTATAACGCGGTGTCGGCTTCTGGTGACGTGGTGTTCTTCACGGCGGCGGAATGCTTCGAAGGCCCGGGGGAACCCGCGGTCAACGAACTGTACGCGCGCGTCGACGGCTCTGAAACGGTCAACATCTCTGAGCCTTCGACTGGGCCGGCGGGCGACTGCGGAGCGTGTGACACGAGCAGCCCTGCGCCGGCGACCTTCCAGGGCGCCACCGAAGACGGAAGCAAGGTGTTCTTCTTGAGCGAACAGGCGGGGCTGCTGCCAGGCGCCGTGGGCGAGAATCTCTATGAGTTCGATTTCGACGGCCCGGCGCACGAAAAGCTGGTGCGGGTATCGGGTGGGGTTGCCGAACCGCAGGTGCGCGGAGTGGTGCGCGTCTCCACAGAAGGCTCCCAGCTGCATGTCTACTTCGTCGCGGGAGCCGCCCTGGCCGCCAACGAAAACGCGAACGGCGAAACGGCCCAGGCCGGCGCGGAGAACCTGTATGTCTACGAGCCCGACCCGGCTGACCCGGGCCACAACAAGACGTCGTTCGTGGCGATGCTGTGCTCCGGTGCGGGCGAATCGGGCGCGGTGTCTGACGCGGGCTGTCAGGGCTCAGACGAATTCCTGTGGGGCCCTGAAGATGCCAGGCCTGCGCAGGCGACCCCCGATGGGCGCTTCCTGCTGTTCTCGAGCTTTGCGCACCTGACCGCGGATGATACGAGCGGTGTGCAGCAGCTCTTCGAGTACGACTCGCAGACAGGCAGCCTCGTGCGAGTCTCGCGGGGCCAGCTGGTCGCCGGCGGAGCGGAATGCGCGCAGACGAAAACAGTCGAAGAACGCTTCAACTGTGACGGAAACACGAGCAATGAAGCACTTGCCCCGTTCGAGCAGGGTGAAGGCTACACTCTCACCGCCTCTCCGGTAAAGATCGAGTCCAACGCGGACATCTCAAATGACGGGGCGTATGTCTTCTTCGTGAGCGCAGACCGTCTGGTCGCGGGAGCGACGCTTGGTCTCAGGAGCGCGTATGAGTATCACGACGGCAACGTGTACCTGATCTCCGACGGTCAGGACGCCACCACGGTAAGCGGAGAACCTGCCGTCAGGCTGTTGGGCACGGATGCCTCTGGCGGCGATGTCTTCTTTACGACCTCAGACCGGCTCGTCGGCCAAGACGGCGATACTCAACAGGACATCTACGATGCGCGTGTCGAAGGCGGCTTTCCAGGGCCGCTCTCCGCGCAGGCCTGTGCCGGTGAATCGTGTCAGGGGTCGCCGCTGCAGCCTCCGGGCTTGGCTGTGGCGGGGAGCCTGAGCACGGTCGGCGGGGGCAACCTGCCGCCGCCGCCGGCCCCCCCGCCACGGGTGAATACGGGGCCGAAGAAGCTGACGCGGGCGCAGCAGCTCGCGAAAGCCCTGAAGGCATGCCGCAAGCAGCCGAGGAAGCAGCGGGCGAAGTGCAAAGCCCGTGCGCAAAGGCGCTACGGCGCGAAGGCAGGGAAGAGCTCCACAGGGAAAGCTAAGCTGGGCAACCGGAGGGGTCGCTGATGCGTATTGACACTGCATATGCCGGTCTTCGAGCGTCGGCGGCGTTGCTGACCGCTCCGCTCATGCTGCTGGGCCTGGGAGCGTCGCCCGCCGCGGCGGCGTCGCCCGGTCCGGGCTGGACGATCAGCTCGATGGCCGAACCGAGCGACTTTTCCCCGGCCCGCAACACCGTGTGCGAAGCAGGACCTGGAGCCAAGGAAACCGCCGAAAGCCCGTGCGATCACTACCGGCTGTTCATCGAGAACGTGGGAGCCGCGAGCTCGGCAGGCACAATTACGATTACGGACACACCACCTTCTGGGATGCATGTGGTTCAAGTCGTCGGCAGCGAGGACGAACCAGGGAGGGGATCCAACGGCTTGACCTGCGCCAAGCTGCCCGTGCCGCAGTGCGTCTATGAAGGGTCGCCGGTGCCGCCTGGTGGCTTTTTCACGATGCAGGTGATGGTCGCGGTTGAACCCGGTGCCGAACGGTCGGTCGAAAACCGGGCTACTGTCGAAGAAAGTGGCGGTGGCGTGCCGGTGTCGACGAGCGCCCCCGGCTCAGTGCCCAACGCGGTGAACGGGCCGTCGACTCCGTTTGAATTGACGAGCTTCGCGTTCGGCGTCGACGGCGCCGACGGAATCCCGAACGGCCAGGCCGGCGACCACCCATCGAGTCTGACAGTGAACTTCGGGGTTTCTAGCTTTACCCACATCGAACCCGAACTCGGCAACGGTGAAAAACCGAAGTATGCTTACTCGCCCGTGGAGAACGGCGTGAAGGATCTGGCGGTGGATCTGCCGCCGGGGTTTGTGGGTGATACGCAGACGGCGACCCAGTGCACCTCGACGCAGCTCACCGACAGCGAATGTCCGCCGACGAGCAAGATGGGGTTTGTTGTGTTCGAGGAGACGGGGACCTTCAAATTTACGGGCGAATCGCTTGTGTCTGCCGTTTATAACATGGTGCCTGAGGCGGGTTATCCGGCGGAGTTCGGGTTCACATTCGTAAAAAAGGGGATCACGATCTACGCAAACGTGGCGCATACGGCGAGGGGTTATGTGCTGCGTGCGTTCAGCCCGGGGATCGTCAATGCAGAACTCGCGCTGGTGTCGTTGACGTTTTTTGGGGATCCTGGTGAACATGATGGTGGCTCGCCATCGTCTGGGGCGTTCTTTAGGAATCCGACTGATTGCGCGGATGAAAATGTGGAAGCGACGGTGCGTGGTACGTCGTGGGGCGAACCAGCGAACTGGGTGTCCTCGAAAACGGTTGTGTATCCGCAGGTGACGGGTTGTGATTTGCTGCAGTTCCATCCGACGATCGCGGTGAGGCCAGAAGTGACGCAGACGGATGTGCCGTCGGGTTATGAGGTGGATTTGAGGGTGCCGCAGTCTCAGGCGAATTATGCGCCGGTGCTTGGGACGCCTGATTTGAAGCGTGCGGTGGTGGCGTTGCCTGCGGGGGTGTCGGTTTCTCCGTCGGCGGCGGATGGTTTGGTGGGCTGTCAGGAGTCGGGGCCTTCGGGGATTGATATCCCGTCGGGTGAACGGCTGCCTGATGAAGCCGGTGAAGGCGAAGAAGTCGACGTTAACGGTCTGACGCGCTTGGCGAGGGGTCATTGCCCGGCCGGGTCGCAGATCGGCACGGTCGAATTGGAAACGCCGTTGCTGCCCGCGCATACGCTGACGGGTCATGTGTATCTCGCGCAGCCGAAGTGCGGCGGCGAAGGCCAGCCCGCGTGCACGCAAGCGAGCGCGACCAACGGCGAACTGTACGGCATCTACCTCGAAATCGAGGGTGATGGTGTGGTCGTCAAGCTCAAGGGCAAGGTCGAAGCCGACCCGTCTACGGGTCAGTTGACGACGAGGTTCGAGGAAAACCCGCAGGTGCCGTTCAGCGAACTGCGGCTGCATCTGAACGGTGGGGAACGTGCGCCGTTGGCGAACCCGCAGTCCTGCGGCATGTTCACGGCCGCGACGGATCTCGAACCGTGGAGTGCTCCGCAGACACCGGACGCGACACCGTCGAGTTCGTTTGAGGTCGGCGGGTGCGCGGGTGGTGCGTTTGCTCCGTCGTTCAGTGCGGGTACGGTCACAGCTGCGGCGGGTGCGTTTAGCCCGTTCACGTTGACGTTCTCGCGCCACGACGGCGAACAGGACCTCTCAGGGCTGTCGGTGAGGACGCCTGCCGGGTTGCAAGCTGTCCTGAAGGGTGTTGTGCAGTGTCCCGAACCGCAGGCGCAGAACGGCGAATGTGGGTCTCAGAGCCTGATCGGGCATGCCGAGGTCGCTGCCGGTGCGGGCTCACAGCCGTTCTGGGTGACTGGGAGCGTATATCTGACGGGGCCCTATCGCGGCGCGCCGTTTGGCTTGAGCGTCGTGACTCCCGCGAAGGCCGGACCGTTCAATCTCGGCAACGTGATTGTCAGAGCCGCGATCAGCGTCGATAAGAGCACGGCCGCGGTGACGGTCACGAGCGACCCGCAGCCGCAGATCATCGACGGTGTCCCGCTGCGTATCCAGACGGTCAACGTGACGATCGACCGGCCGGGGTTCATGTTCAACCCGACCAACTGCTCCCAGCAGGCGATCGCGGGGACGATCACCTCCGCCCAGGGAGCCTCGGCGAGCGTGTCGAGCCCGTTTGCCGTGACCAACTGCGCGGCGCTGGCGTTCAAACCGTCGTTCACGGCCTCGACGCAGGCCAACACGAGCAAACTCAATGGGGCGTCGCTGGATGTAAAAATCAGCACGAAGGCTGGTGAAGCAAACATCGCCAAGACAGACGTCTCGCTGCCTTCCGTGCTTCCTGCCAGGCTAACGACGTTGCAAAAAGCCTGCACGAGCTCGCAGTTCGCGGCGAACCCCGCCGGCTGTCCGGAAGGAAGCGTCGTGGGCACCGCCACTGCCATTACGCCCGTCTTGAGTAGCCCGATGTCTGGACCCGCGATCCTCGTATCCCACGGCGGTGCCGCGTTCCCGGATCTCGTGATTCTGCTCCAGGGCGAAGGTGTCACGATCCAGCTGACCGGCAACACCGACATCAAAAAAGGGATCACCTACTCGAAGTTCGACACCGTGCCCGATGCCCCGGTCAACAGCTTTGACCTGAGCCTCCCCGAGGGACCACACTCGATCCTCGGCGCGTTCGGCAGCCTCTGCAACCCAACGAAGACAATCACCCTCAGTAAGAAGATCACAGTGCGCCGCCACGGCAGGCGCATCAAACTAACGAAAAAGGTGTCAGAGCAAGTCGCGGCATCGCTGATCATGCCCACGGCGATCACCGCCCAGAACGGCGCAGCGATCAACCAAAACACAAAGATCACAGTAACCGGATGCCCCAAAGCGACGAAGGCGACGAAGCACAGCAAGCCCAAGCACAAGAAGAAGCACTGACACTCGCGCACGCTCGAAGCTGGCTCAGCGCCGCCTCGCGGGCACCGGACCGCGGTGGAGGAGCCCGGTGCCGAGCCGGTCCCGACGAGGGTTCCCCCGGCCTCGTGGGCGGCGTCTTGGGCCAGTCGGAACGCAAGCCCACCGACAACCCCAGGCGACACGGCAAAACAGAACGCGAAGAACGCCGGCCGGAAGCGGGGCCGGTCCTCCCGGGCGCACGCCACGCAACACCACCGAGCCAGGTGAGGCAAGCGCGCGTGCTCATGCGTTCGCCGCCCCTCGCCTGCGGATTCGATCGGATCGTCGTGCGCCCCAATAGCCTCCCATACACATAAACACCTGCATCGCAGTTCCGCTCGCGAGCCGGCCTGGAGCCGGATATCGCGATTCGCGGCCTGGCGAGTCGCGCTGCAACGCCCGAGGAACCTGATTCCGCGTGTTTTCTAGCCATCTGCTGTTCCGCGCGGTAGGGTCTAGCGGTTCATGGCACGTCGCGCGACGACCAGGGCACCGATAAACACGCCGTTGCAAAAGGGGCGCAAGAGCACGCAGCGCGAGCGGCTGCTGGCGGGGATGGTCGCCGCGGCGAACCGCGACGGGTACGCCGGAGCCAACGTGTCGGCCGTGATCGAGCAGGCGGGTGTCTCCCGCCCCACCTTCTACGACTACTTCGAGGACCGCGACGACTGCTTCGTCGCGACCGTGATCGACGTGCACGAGCGGCTGCTTGCGGACGTCCGTGAGCGGGTCGCCGCCGGCCCCCCGGCGCGCGCGGCTGCAGCAGCGATCGAGGCGATGGTCGGATTCGCGAGCAGCCAGCCTGCGGAGGCGCGGTTCCTGATGAAGGAGGCGCTCGCAGGCGGACCGGTCGCACTCAACGCGCGTGACCGAGGGATCGAGCAGACCGTGCAGGTGGTCGAGGACGCGTTCGAGCTGGTGCCCGCGGACGTGGCGATCCCGGACCTGCCGCTCGGGGCCGTCCTCGGCGCGATCCAGCGGCTGCTGGCGACGAGGCTGCGTCGCAGCGAGCGCGTGCTCGCGGGTCTGCTCGAGGAACTGCTCGCGTGGGTCGACAGCTACCGAGTCCCTGCCGCTGAACGGCGGTGGGACTCGCTGACCGCGCGACCCGCGCCACCCCCCTCCCCCTTTCTGCCACGAACGGCGCTCCGCGCGCCCCAGCCCCTCGGGCCCGGGCGCCCGCGGATCCCCGAGGACGAGGTCGCCGAAAACCACCGCCAGCGGATCATGTTCGCAACCAGCCAGATCGTCTCCGAACACGGCTACGGGGTGGCGACGGTCGCGGAGATCACCCGGCGTGCGGGCGTCGACGGCCGCGAGTTCTACCGCCTGTTCGGCGACAAGCAGGAGGCCTTCTCGGCGATCCACGAGGTCGGCTTCCAGTACCTGATGGCGGTCACCGCCGGAGCGTTCTTCGCGGGCTCCAGCTGGCCGGAGCGGATGTGGGAGGCCTTCCGCGCCGCAACGCAGGCCGTCGACGGGACACCCACCGTCGCGCACGTCGCGTTCGTCGAGGCGTACGCCGTGGGACCCCGCGGCATCCAGCGCGTGGAGGACAGCCGTGTCGCGTTCGCGATCTTCCTGCAGGAGGGCTACCGGTATCAGCCGGCCGCCGGCGCTCCGCCATCGCGGGTCGCCCTCGAGGCGATCATCACCGCAATCTTCGAGATCGCCTACCTGCAGACGCGAGCCAGAGCCGAGCCGCGGACCGCTGAGCTACTCGCCGACGTCATCCACCTCTGCCTGACCCCGTTCATGGGCCCCGACGCGGCCAACGCGTTCATCGACGCCAAGCTCACCGACGCGCCCAAGAGCAACCGACCTGCCGCCCGCAAGCCGACCCGGGCCAAGCAAGCCAAAGCGAAGACGACGCTCGGACGCACAGCCGGGCGATCCGCCGGCAACGGACCACGCACCCGATAAACGTCGCTCTTTACGGTCCCTCGCAGACACAGAGCCTGACTTACGGGAACAGTTGACTGCTGTATTCTCTTTGGATAAACGTTCGGAGTGCAGTTAGCCGAACCGGCCACCGGGAGGGGTCCAACCCAACCCATGCCTTCTGGGGAATCGTGAACACCACTCTGCAGCGCAACCGCAAGGCCACCCAGCGACAGAGGCTGCAGGACGCGATGCTTGCGATCGCCGCCGAGGATGGCTACGCGACGGCGAGCATCGCCCAGGTGATCGCCCGGGCGGGCGTATCGCGCCCGACCTTCTACGAGTACTTCGCTGAGCGTGATGCGTGCTTTCTCGCTGCGCTCGACGACGCCGGCGCCCGGTTGCTGGCGCGGGTGCGCCGCGCCGTCGAGGACCAGCCGCCCGAGCATGCCCTCACGGTGGCGCTGGCGTCGCTGGTGCCGTTCGCCCAGGCCGAGCCCGCGATGGCACGAGTCCTATTCGGGGAGGCGATGGCCGCGGGACACCGGGCGCTCGAGCTGCGCGACGAGACGCTCCTGCAACTCGAGCAGATGATCGAGTACGCCCTCGAGCGGGCTCCCTCCTGTAGCGTGGCGCCCGACCTCGCCCCGCGGATCGTGCTCGGGGCGAGCTTTCGCATGCTCGGCTACCGGCTACGCCGCGATCGACAACGACTCGACGAGGCGCAGTCTGAGCTCCAGAGGTGGCTCGAGAGCTATGACCGCCCCGTGGGCGAGCACCGCTGGCGCACCCTGAGCCCGGAGGCGTCGGCACCGGCGGCTTGGCCCGCCGCCGTCAACGGCACGCTTCGCCCTCCGTCCCCACCGTCCCACCGTCGCGCGCGCGCCTCGCACGCGCAGATCGCACAGCAGAGTCGCCGAGCAGTGCTGCTCGCCCTCGCCGAGCTCGCCGCAGAGGACGGATATGCGACCGTCACGATCAGGCGTATCGCCGAGCGCGCCGGCATCGAGAGCCGTGCGTTCTACCGGCTGTTCGACTCCAAGCAGCAGGCGTTCACAGCGCTCACCGAGATGTACTTCCAGCAGACCATGGCGCTCACGGCCGGCGCGTTCTTCACGCGCGCGCCATGGCCCCGGCGGGTGCTCGCAGCGATCCTGACGCTCGCGGCGTGCGTCGAGCAGAACCCAGCACTCGCTCGCGCATGCTTCATCGAGTCCTATGCCTCAGAGCGCGGTGCGCCGCAGCGAGTGGAGCAACTCACGCGCGCCTTCACACTGTTCCTGACCGAAGGCGATCGCTATGCCGGACGGGTCACGCCCCATCCGAGGGGGACGCTCGAGGCGATCGCGCACGCGAACTTCGAGCTGATCTACCAGCAGGCCCGCGCGAGCGCCACGCCGCGGATCGCGGGTGTCCTCGGGCACTCCGTGCACCTCTGCCTGGCGCCGTTCATCGGCGGACAAGCCGCCGGCGAGCTGATCGACCAGGAGCTCCAGCGGCCCGGCGACACGCCGACCCCGACGAGCGTTGCCGGTGAACAGCCGCGCCGAACGCGCAGGCGCCGCGTGCGAGCCGCGGCACGTTGCTAGCGCGCGCGCCGGCCGCGACGAACTGCCTGCGGACGCGCCAAAGAAAGCCCCTCCCGCCGCGAGCTGTGGCGACGGGAGGAGTTGGGCGTCGCATCCGTATAGGGAGGCCACGACATCCGATGCTTGCGGTCAGAGGGATGAGACCGGGGCTCTTCGAGCGCCCCGAAATGGGTACAGGGCGCTCGCACAACCCCCGCCACGGCACTTCATGTGACCGGAGAGCGCTGTATAAACGTCAACAAGCACGATAGCGTGCGCGATCGATGACTGTCAAGACATCTTTCGGAACCGCCACATGGCCACCGCATACTCCCAACACGACCTATGTGGTAAACATGACTCATGGAGTTCCTGATGGGAGCCTCCGAGGCGGACGGTCCCGCATCCGATGAGCCGCTGGACGATGCCTCGCGCGCGGCGCGCGCGGATCACACGCGCGACACGCAGCGCGCGCGCCTGCTCGCCGCGGTCGTCGAGGTCGCCGCAGAGCACGGGTACGAGCGGGCCACGGTCGCCCGCCTGATCACCCACGCAGGCGTATCGAGAGCGACGTTCTACGAGCACTTCCCCGACAGCGCGGCATGCCTGCTCGCGGCGCACAGCGAGATCGATGCGCGGCTGCTCGGCGAGATCCGCGATCGGATCGCCGGGCGCCCACCCCAGCATGCGGCGGCGGGCGCGATCGGAGCGCTGCTCGCGTTCGCAGACCGGGAGCCGGCGGCCGCTCGGATCCTCACGAACGAGACGCTCGCCGCGGGGCCCCTTCTGCGGCGGGCGCGTGACGAGTCGATCGCGGCCGCGGCGGCGATCGTCGAGCAGGCCTACCGGGATCTGCCGGAGGACGAGGAGATCCCCGATCTCCCGTCCGAGATCCTGCTCGGCGCCGTCCAGCGGATGCTCGCATCGCGCCTACGGCGCGCGGAGCGAGCCCTGCTCACGGCCGAGCACGACCTGCTCGGGTGGCTGGCCGCCTACACCCGCCCCCGCGCGGAGCATCGCTGGCGTACGCTGAGCCTATCGCCGCCCGCGACCCGCTCGCCGTTCGTTGCCGAGTCGCCGCTGCGAGCGCCGCCGGCGCTCAGGCCGGGGCGCGCGAGGCACTCCACGAGCGCGGTCACAGAAAACCACCGGCTGCGAATCATCTTCGCGACCGCCGAGGTCGTGCAGCTGCAGGGCTATCTCAACACCAGCGCCACGGAGATCTCACGCGCCGCGGGACTCGACGGCCACGTCTTCTACGAGCTGTTCGCCGACAAGCAGGACGCGTTCATGGCCGTCCACGAGTTCGCGTTCCAGCGCGCGATGGCGATAACCGCGGGGGCGTTCTTCGCTGGCGAGGACTGGCCGGCACGGATCTGGGAGGCCGCCCGCGCGTTCACGGGGCACCTCGAACAGAACCCCACGCTCACCCACAGCGGGCTGATCGAGAGTCACGCCGGCGGCCCGGACACGGTGCAGCGCTTGGAGGATCTGATGGCGGGCTTCACGATCTTCTTGCAGGAGGGTTACCAGTACGAAACCGCTACGCAGCCGGGCACCCCGTCGGCCGTGGCGCTCGAGGCAGTCGCCGCCGCCAACGTCGAGGCGCTCTACCGACAGGCCCGCGTCGGGGTTGACGCGAGGATCGCCGGCCTGCTCCCCCACCTCACCTATGTGTGCCTCACGCCGTTCGTCGGGCCGGCGAGGGCCGGCGAGCTGATCGGGGAGCTGGCCAGGACCCAGAGCGAGCGGGATTCCAGACAGCGTGAGGCGCAGCGCACCTGAACGGCAGCGCGCCACACCGACACCGCAGGAGGAGCCAGCGCCAGCGGATGCTCGCGGGCATCATCGCCGCCGCGAACCGTGACGGGTACGCGGCGGCCAACGTCGCCAGCGTGATCGACGAGGCCGGCGTCTCGCGCCCGACCTTCTACGAGTACTTCAGCGACCGCGACGCCTGCTTCGTCGCCGCGGTGCTCGAGATCAGCGGACGGGTCAGTCAGGAGGTTCAACGCGCCGTCGCGGCCGGGCCGGCAGCAAGCGCGGCGGGCACGGCGATCCAGACGCTCGTGGAATTCGCCGAAAACGAGCCCGCGCAGGCGCGCTTCTTGATGAGCGAGACGCTCGCCGGCGGACCGCGCACGCTGAACGCGCGTGATCAGAGTGTAGGGGCGATCGCCGCGATCATCGACGAAGCCTGCGTCAACACGGACGGTGGCGCAGCGCTGCCAGATCTCGCGAGCGCAACCCTTGTCGGCTGCGCCTACCGGCTGCTGTCCGTTCGCCTGCGCCGCGGGGAACGCACGATCGGCGGCCTCGCCGGCGAACTGCTGAACTGGATCACGCTGTATGTGCTGCCCGCGGGCGAGCATCGCTGGCGCACCGCGACAGCCTCGAATGGACCCGTGCGCTCCGCGCAGACGATCGGCGGAGCGCTGCATCCGCCCCCACCGCTGCCGCCGGGACGCCCCCGCATGGACGAGGACGCGGTCGCCGAAAACCATCGGCTGCGGATCATGTTCGCGACCGCGGAGCTCGCCCATGAGCAGGGCTACACGAACACCACGATCGCGGATATCACACGGCTGGCGGGCGTCGACGGGCGTGTCTTCTACCGCCTGTTTGCCGATAAGGAGCAGGCGTTCGGCGCGATCCACGAGCTCGGCTTCCAGCAGCTGATGGCTAGCACCGCGGGAGCGTTCTTCGCTCCCGAGCACTGGCCGGAGCGGATGTGGCAGGCGCTGCGCGCGCTGACCGGATGGCTCGAGAGCAATCCGACGATCGCGAGCGTGGGGTTCGTCGAATCCTACGCGGTCGGCCCCGGCGCTATACAGCGAGTTGAGGACAGCCTGACCGCGTTCACGATCTTCCTCGAGGAGGGCTACCAGTACCGGCCGGCACCCGACCCCGTCAGCCGCGTCGGCTTGGAAGCGATCGTCACGAGCGTCTTTGAGGTCCTCTACCGGCAGGTACGCGAGCGCAGCGAGCCCGAGATCGCCGCGAGCCTGCCGGCGCTGATCCACCTCAGCCTGACCCCATTCCTCGGGCCCGCCGAGACCAACAGCTTCATCGAGCAGCTGCTGCGATCGGAACGGGAGGGCGAGCGAACCCTGAAGCGCTCTTGTGAGCGATGAACTCGCTCGCTCGCACGGCACCGAGGAACGGCGCGAGGCAGACGAACACAACGTGCGCCAGCAGCCCTGAGATCCCGTCCGCATCGTGTGGGCCACACTCGCGAGCATGGAGATAGCCGAGCTCGAACACGCACATGACGATCGCCTCCTGCACGAGCGACGAGCAAGCCCAGTCAGACATTTCGGAGTCGGCTGCCAACAGTCTGCAGCCCTCCTGCAGGAAGATCGTGAACGCGTTCACGAGATCCTCCGAGCGATGCGAGCTGGTGGCGGTGCCGGCCTGGCTCTCGATGAAGGACACATACGACAACGTCGGATTCTGCTCGAGCGATTGCGTAAGCGCGCGGGCTGCCTCCCACAGGCGTTCGGGCCAGCTCTCGCCGGTGACGAACGCGCCCGCGGTCGCGGCCATCAGATGGCGGAACAATAGCTCCTGTGCGGCCGTGAGCGCCTGGCTCTTGGAGGCGAACAGACGATAGAAGACGCGGCTGTCGACCCCGGCCGTCCTCGTGATCTGTGTCACGGTCGCCGCCGCGTATCCATCGCGGGCGACGATCTCGGCGGTCGCGAAGACGATTCGCAACCAGTGGTTTTCGCTGACGGCATCCTCCCCGACGTGGGGCCGGTCCGGCGGCAGCGGTGGCGGCGCGTTCAGCGGACACAGCGCCAGGTAGGGCGAGCGTGCAGGCGCCACCGACGGGGTCAGCGTCCGCCAGCGTTGCTCGCCTGCGGGGCGCTCGTAGCCGGCCAGCCAACGCAGGAGCTGCTCGAGCATCGCGCGATCGATCGGCTGCCCGCGGCGCAGCCGCGTGGCCAGCAGCCGGCAGATGACGCCGATCAGCAGCCGCGGGCAGACATCCGGAACCATCGCGCCCGCGGGCGTAGCCGCAAACGCGCGATCGAGCATCTCCGCGAGCTCGGCGAGCATCCGATCGTGGGCGTCGAGCATGCGATCGCCGCCCGCCAGCGGGTCGCTGAGCAGCACGCGAGCGATGCTCGGCTCAGCAGTCGCGAACTCCACGAGCCCAGCCGCGAGCGCACCCGCTGCCCACTCCGGCGGGCGCCCGGTGACGCGGTCGTCGAGCTCGGCGAGCAGGCGCCGGCGCCAGGATGCGAGCGCCGCTGCCAGACAAGCTTCGCGGTCGGCGAAGTGCTCGTAGAACGTCGCGCGCGAGACGCCAGCGAGGGCCACGATCTCCCCGACCTTGAGGGTGCTGCAGTGCTCGTCCAGGACGAGCTGCATCGTCGCGTGCAGCAGACGAGCGCGTGGGCCGGCACCACGCGTGAGGGTCGTGGTTGCCTGAGGGGTCGCGCTCGCGAGCCGGTGCAGCGCCGCCCCCCGCTTGCGAGCGCGGCTGCTCGATTGCGTCGGCACTCCACTTCTTCTGCGCCCCGAGATGCCAGCGTGTGCATGCCTTGCCACGCGGCTGATCATCGAGCCGACGGCGCTTCCCGCCTAGTCAAGGCATGCAACGTTCTAAGTCTTGACTGGTTCTTGAAAGTCAACCCATCAGCGGCGGCGAGGACACGGCACCGCAGTGCGAGCACTCGAGCGGGTCCCATCGAGGAACGCGAACGTCGCACCGAACGCGAAGCCACCGTGCGGACAGCGATCGGGAAGCCCCACCCCCGCGGGACGGTAGGCGACCCGTTCACCGCGGACCTTCTTGTAGTAGGTGAGCTTGCCACCGAGCGTCAGGTGCATCTGCGCCACCGACACGTAGGGGGCTTCGGGCAAGCTCGGTATTGGCGGGACGATGATGCGCAGGTGGCCCGCGAGCACTATGCCGCGCAGGACGACGACAGCGATCACCGGCGATACCCCGGTTGCGCACACGAGCAGATGCAGGTAGCCGTCCGATGAGGGGCCCGCGAACACCGCCAGATGGATCCGCTCTTTGATCAGGTCGGGACCAATCGGGATCTCGACGATCGCGCTGCCGGAGCCCATCTGCGAGTTCGCCGGGCAGCGGGCCGGCCCTGAGGTTTCCAGCACCAGCTGTGTGCACGCCGCGAGTCCGAGGCCGCTCGTGGCGAACCCCAGGTTGCGCGGATAGGAGATCTCAATCCGCCTCAGCGCGGCGGGAGCGCTGCTCGCCGTGATCTGAAAACCGAACGACATCGCTGTCGCCGCACCGAGCCGCTCCGGCGTGAAGTTCGCGTTGATCCTCGCGCTCTGTGCGGCACCGGCGCCGGGCGCGAGACATCCGCAGAGCGCGAGCGCGAGCGGAAGGAGCAGGGTGTGTAGGCGCGACATTGCCTGCGACACCCCCCTCAGGCCAGGGCTAGTAAGGCAGCTTGCCGACGGCCTGGACGGTCATCGCGTAGCTGCGACGGTTGAAGACGCCGAACAGTTCCCCGCCACCGTGGATGTGCGCGTAGCGACCGGTCCCGCCGGTCACCAGCATCCGTCCGCGAAAGCTCGGGGTCGGGGTGGTGGGGCTGGAGAGTTTGCCCGTGCCCTTGGCGCTGATCGAGCCGCCGGCGCCGGAGATCGTGAAGCGGGCGCTGACGTTTGGTTCACCGTCATACACGAAGCGCACCTTCACCGACCCCGGGAACGTCCCCGTCACCCGTCCTTCATCGATCAGTAGCGACCCGGAGGCGTGCACGAAGTGCAGGCGTCCCACGTCGTGGATCGCCAGGGTCCGTGCCGCATCGGCCATCGGCTGCACGGCGTGTGCGCGCGCGGCGGCACCGGCCGGCGCCGTGGCCAATGCAAACAGCACGAGGACGCCCAGCGCGAGCAGCGACGACTTGAGGCCGTCGGTCGACGATCGTTGCTTGCCGTTCATGTCCCTCTCCTGCCTTCGAGCGCGCTGCGCGGTAGTCGAGATCGACCGGCATGCGGCCGTGCAGCAGCGTCTCATGATAGTCCTCGCGCGCCCCGCGGGCGCCGGGTAGCGAGCGTCCTCAGCTGCTTGATCAGCCGCCAGATGCGCATCACGGCCCACGTCGGTCCAATCGCCGGCCGAAGCCTGCGGTGCACATGCGCGATGAGCGGTCGGGCAAGCTCGCTGCGAGCTCCACGCGTCGAGCTGTAGTAGGCCACGACACCCGTGAGGATCAGCTCGTGCTCGGCGCCATCGGCGAGCGGCTGCATGCGCCGCAGCGCCAGATCGGCGGTCTCGACGAGCGCCCGCCCCAGCTCCTCGGGATCGTCGTACAGGTCGATGAAGCCCTGCTCGCCGCCATGCGCGTCCTGCTCGCGGTCGGTCAGGCTGTCCAGCAGCGTGAGCAGCGCACACGTGGGCAGATAGGCACTGTCGAGCTCAGCGGCGTTCACAGCGGTCGTCTGCGGGTGCGCAGCGGCGGCGGCGAGAGCGTGGATCGCGAGCACCGAGGAGGCTGCCCCGGCGGCGAGCTCCCGCCAGCCGAGGCCGGTGCCGAGAGCCTGCGTCTGTGCCCAGCTCTCCAGCCGTCCTCTTCCGAGCGTCGGCGCGGCATGCATCCGGATCTGTGCTTCGGCGGCGCGCCGTGCGCCGGCCTGCGCGGCCTGCGCGACCGCTGCCGCGGCGGGCAGCCGCGTGAACGCGCGGCTCGCAGCCTCAGATAGCTCCCGCAGATAGCGATCCTGCTCGCCCGACGGCGCGGCGGCAACGGGCGAGGGATAACGCAGGGCGTCGGTGAACACGAGGAACAGCCGTTGACCGTCGCCGAGCGGATCCAGCGACGGTCGCTCGCTGAGCCCATCCAGCAGATCGAACAGCACCTGCAGCGCGACAATCGCCTCCACGACGTTGGCTCGTTGTGAGCTCGGGGCGAGCGTCGCGAGCATCGCGCCGGCCTCGGCGTTGAAGGCCTCGTGCTCGAGCTTCGCGAGCGCGAGCTCGCGCAGGTCTTCGTCCGCGATCGCACGCGCGCGCAGAGACCAGCGCGCCAGCTGCGCTCGCACGAGCGGTGCGACGGTGCTCCAGTAGCGGACGTTGGCGCGCGCAAGCCGCAGACCCGCGCGGGTCGCCGACGCGCAACGCTCCAGCTGCAAGCGGTCGAGCGAGGATGCTCGACGCGAGCGCGCTGCACCCAGCATCTCAGTCGATTCGCCCGGCAAGCAGATCCTCGCGTCCGCCGAAGCGCCGGCGACGCTCGTGGTACTGCAGCAGCGACTGCGCCAGCGCCTCGCGAGTGAAGTCCGGCCACAGCTCGTCCCTGAACACGAGCTCGGCGTAGGCCGATTGCCACAGCAGATAGTTGGACAGGCGCTGCTCGGCGCCGGTGCGGATGATCACGTCTGGATCGTGCATCTCGGGTGCGTAGAGGCAGCGCCTGAAGTCCTCCTCGCTGCCGCCCTCAAAGCGCCTGGCGGCATGCACGATCTCCGCGCGCCCGCCGTAGTTGAAGGCCAGGAACAGCCTCAGGCGCCGGTTGGACTCGGTCAGAGACTGCGCCCGGTTCATCTCTCTCAGCAGCTCGCTCGAGAGCCCTTCGCGCGAACCGAGGAAACGCACGCTGACGCCCGCGGCGTGCAGGTCGGGCGCCTCGATCGCGATCCGTCGGGAGAACATCGCCATCAGCTCGGCCACCTCCCCGGGCGGACGAGACCAGTTCTCGGTTGAGAACACGTACACCGCGAGCTCTGAGATGCCGAGTTCGAGCGCGTCGGACAGCCGTGCCTTCAGCGTGTCCGCAGCCGCCTCGTGCCCGGCGGCGATCGGCAGCCCGCGCCGCGCTGCCCAGCGGGCGTTGCCGTCGGCGATGATCGCCACGCGATCAGGCCCAGCGCCCTCGAGGGCCGTGCCGGGGGCGAGCGATCGGCGCTCACCCGCATCTCCTCCGATCGGAACGGACATGCCCATCTACTCGCTCGCCGCGCTCGCCGCCGTGCGGAGCGCTAGCGATCCTCCAGCGCGAGCGCTGGGGAGACACGCGAGGCCGCCCAGCCGGGTGCGCTCGCGACCGCGAGGGCCAACGCCAGCACGAACGCGAAGATCTCAACGGGACGAGCGCCGGTCGCAACGCGCTGCAGCGGGAAGCCAGTCACACGCTTCAGGTAACCGTCGAGCACCAGCTGGCCATACACGCCGGCGGCCGCGCCGACTAGACAGCCGGCGCCGAGCATCAGCATCGCTTCCAGCAGCAGGATCCGGCGCAGGCGGCCGGGCTTGACGCCCAGCAGGCGCAGACCGGCAAGCGACGGGCGGCGCTGCCAAATGCTCGAGGCGAGCGCCGCCGCCATCGCCGCGACGGCGGCGAGCAGCAGCAGCGTCGAGATCTCAGACAGCTGGCCGAGACCTTCGCCGGCGAGCGCGTCGATCCTCGCCGCACGCGCCCCCGACAGCTGCACTTCAAGGCCGCTGGCCGGCCCGAGCGTCCGCTCGATCGCTGCGCGCACCGCGGGCCGATTGGCCCGCGCCAGGACCCTCACGCCGAGCGCCGTGGGCGCGCCGGTGCCCCAGTAGCGGCTGTAGTCGCCGCTACCGATGAAGATCACTCCGGGCGGCCACGCGAGGTTCGTCGTGGTGGCCGCAACGCGAAACGCCCGCCGACCCGTTGGAGTCTGAAGCACTAGCGACCGCCCCACCCCCGTGTGCTGCTGGGAGGCGATCTGTGCAGAGACCGCGACCCAACCCCCCCGCGCCAGCCGGGCGCTCGCCTGGCGCTCGGAGCCAGAGACGATCTGGGTGCTGAGCACGTGCGAGCTCGCGCCGGGGGGACGGGCGATCACCCACACCCGGCGCCCGCCGAGCTGCATGAAGCCACCCTGGAAGGCGCTCACGCCCGCGACACCCGGCACGCGCGCGATCGCGGCGGCGTGACCGTCGGGTGAGAATTCCTGCACCGCCTGGTTATCGCCCGGGTTTGACACCCAGATGTCGGCGTCCGCGACATAGCTAGAGGAGAACGAGTGGATGCCACGCAGCAGATCGTCGCGCGAGCCGCCCAGCGCGACGCTCCCGAACAGCGCAACGGCCCCTGTCGCGGCGAGCGCGAGCGAACGCAGCGTCGAGGCCTGCAGCGAGGAGAGCGCCACCGGCAGCGAGGTCAGCCGCTGGCGGCGCTCGGCCAGCAGGCGTGCAGCCGAGATGACGGCGGCGAACACGAGGGGCACCGCGAGAACCGTGGCGAGCGCGAGCATCGCCCCCGCGAGAATCGACGCGGACGGCGCGAGCGCGAACACCGCGGTAGCTGCGGCCAGCACGGCGAGCGCAGCGACGAACAGCATCCGCTGCGCCTTCGGGCCGAGGGCGTTACCTGGCACCCCACTCTCACGGTACACCGCGTCACGGGGCCGTCCCCTGCGCAGATCGAGCAGCGGCACGGCGGAGGCCAGGAACGTCGCCGCGAGACCGCCGAGCCCCGCCAACAGCAGCGGCCCGACGCCGACGACCGTGCCGCTGGAGAGGGTGAACGCCTCCGCGAGATAGCCCGTGGGCTGGTGAAAGACCCAGACCGACATCGCGTAACCGGCGGCGAGCCCTACGGCGGTCGCGGCCAAGCCGAGGCACAAGGCCTGAAAGACGGCGATCTGGATGATCGCGGAGCGCCGCGTGCCCGCCAGGCGTAGATCCGCAATCGCCTGGCGGCGCTCGGGTACCGTCAGCAGCATCGCATTGAACGCCAGCAGGAACCCGAGCAGGGCGCCGATCGCGGCGAACAGTTGGCTCGCCAGGGCGCTGGGGCGAAGCGCCTGGTTCAGCAGCGCAACGTCCTGATCGGCAGGGGAGACCGTCAGGCGGCCCGCGGCGAGAGCCGTGAGGCGGGCACGCACCGCGTCCTCGCGCCGCGGCTCGGTCTGCAGGAGAATCCGCGTGACACGCCTCCCCACCCCCGCAAGCCGCTGCAGGCGGGCGAGCGGCATCACGGCGACAGCGGCGCCCGAGACGGCGCCCGCCGCTTCGTTGCCGAGCACCGCGGAGACGCGCAACGGATAGGAGCGGCCGCGTATCTCGACGCTCACCGCGCGACTGCGTGAAGGCGATGAGGAGAGCCCGAGCGCGTCGGCCGACGCTCTGCTTAGGCCGATCCCACCGGGCGAGAGCGCATCCAGTGGAAGCGTGTGCGCCAAGCCGTCGAGCACCGCGAGGCTCACGTCCGTGCCGGCGAGATCAACGATCACATGCCGTCGGCCGGCCCGCACGGTCGCCGTCTGCTCCAACAGAGGCGCGGCCTGCTTGACGCCCGGGATCGCTTCCACCCGTGCGAGGATCCTTTCGTCGAAGCCGCCACCCCCTTGCGCCCGCAGCTGCAGCGTCGCCTGCCCGACGACGGCGTGCACCACGCGTCGCGTGGAGCCCGCGATGCTGCCCTGCGCGACGGTCGCCGCGAGCACCAGTGCGACCGCGACGGCGACGCCGATGCCGGCGAGCAGCTCCTGCGCGCCGTGGACGCGAAGCCGCCGGCGGTAGATGTAGGCGAGAGCGAACGGGCCGAGCGCCCGCGAGCGAAGGCCGGCGCCCGGCGCCATCGCTCAGCGCCCCGAGGCCTGTGAGCTCGCGTGCTGCTCGCCGAGCTCCCCCACGATCGAATTCTCGTCGCTGCCACGCAGCCGCCCATCGCGGAGCGTGAAGCACCTGTCCGCCAGGCGAGCGCCCTCCGCGTCGTGGGTGACGAGCACCACTGCGGCGTTCTGCTCATGCGCCAGCGAGGCCAGCAGCGCGACGGTCTCGACGCTGCGCGTGCTGTCGAGGTTGCCGGTCGGCTCATCCGCGAGGATCAGCCTCGGCTGACCGACGAGCGCACGAGCGATCGCCACGCGCTGGCGCTCGCCGCCGGAGAGCTGCTCCGGCGTGTACTCGAGGCGATCGCCGAGCCCCAAACGCTCGAGCCACGGCAGCGCCTGCTGCTTGGCCTCGCGCATACCCATCCCGCCGAGCAGCAGCTTCAAGGCCGCGTTCTCGACCGTCGAGACCTTGGGCATCAGGCGGTAGCTCTGATAGATGAACCCCACATCGCGCATCAGGTAATCGGAGACCTCATCCTCGGTCAGGCGCGAGATCTCCCGGCCAGCGAAGCGGATCGTGCCCTCATCGGGTTTTAGCAGAGCGGCGATCAGCAGCAGCATCGTCGTCTTGCCCGACCCCGAAGGGCCCTGCACCGCGACCATCTCCCCCGCGCCGACGTTGAGGCTGACACCGTCGACCGCACGGACCGACTCCCCTGTGCCACGGTAGTGCTTGACCACCGCCTCCAGATGCAGCATGCCTACGCGCCGGCACGCCGCGCGGCTGGGCGGAGCTCGAGCACCGGCGCGAGCTCACGCACCTGCGGGCCGCGCAGCACACCTTCAGCGAGGCTCAGGGTGCGATCCGCGCCCGACAGTGCCGTCGACTCGCCCGTGCTCGCGAGCACCGCCACGCCTTCGTCGGCGAGCGAGCGCAGCAGCGACAGGATCTCGTCGCGCTCGAGCAGATCGACCCCCTGGATCGGGTCATCGATCACGAGCAGCCGCGGCTGCAGCGCCAGCACCCGCGCAAGCGCCACCCGCAACCCCTCGGCGGTATCGAGCGCCGAGGTGCGCAGCTGCGCACAGCGGCTCACACCCGTGCGCTCGAGCGCCTCGCGCGAACGCGAGCGCGCCTCAGACGCGGACACGCCGCGCGCGAGCAGCGAGACCATCACCAGATCCAGCACGGGCTGCGAGCCGCTCGGAGCGAGCGTCTTCTGGCAGAACCCGACCCCCGCGCCGAGCACGTCCTCGCCGTGACTCGTCAGATCGCGCCCGTCGAAGCGGACCGTGCCCGTGTCGGGGCGCTCGATCCCGGCGGCCACGCGCAACAGCGTCGAGCGTCCCGAGCCGCGCAGGCCCCACACCACGGTCAGCTCACCGGCGTCGATCTCGAGCGAGACCTCGCGCAAGATCACACGCTCGAGCTGGCCATCGCGATGGCAGCGACCGACGCACTCCAGCTCGAGCAGGCTCATCGCCAGGAGCCCCGCGCGTCCGCCAGCGAGCTCAGCTCGCGCCGCGCGTACTGCACCCATTGGAGCTTCGCGCCGAGCGCGAGCCGCCTGTCCTCACCTGCGAGCCGGGCCGCGAGCTCACCCGCGCCGTCCGGCTGAGAGCCGCCGCGGGCGGAGATCGGCATGCGCTGAGCCTCCGCCAGACACGCCTGCTCGTAGCGGCCGAGGATCGAAAGCGCAGCCTGCGGGTCGTGGGAGAACGTCGCGAGCTGCAGGACGAACAGCCGCTGGCGGCGACCGTCCTCACCCAGCTGTCCGACCAGCCAGTGCTCGTATTCCTCCAGGCCCCTCGCCGTCGCCTCGTAGCGCGGCTTGGGCTGGCGGCCCTTCCTGGAGCCGGGGAGCTCCTCGATCAAGCCTCGCTCGCGCAGCGCCGCCAGCGCGGTGTAGGCATGCGAGACGCTCGACAGCGAGAGCACCGAGCCGTACGTTCGTTCGAAGCGCTTCGCCAGCTCATAGGCATAGCTCGGACGCTCGATCACCAGACTCAGAAGAGCCCAGTTGACCGGTGACTGCATCGGGGCTGCTTGAGCGACCCTCTCCGCTCCCATAACAGGTCAAGAGTAAACGAAAAGTAACCTCTTTGCGCAGCCGTGCGCGCGGCGTCCGCAGCAGCCCCGACGATCCACCGGGAAACAGCCGTGTTTACTTGACAAGAAGCTTCATCTCGGTGAGGCGCGGGGAGATCTACAGCCGCGGCTCGAGGCCCCCACACCGGCGAGCCCTGTCCGGTCGTCGTCCCTCAGGGCGACCGCTCCGACGCCACCGCGTCGATCACAGAATATCCGGTTTAGTTTAGCGGGCCCGATTTTCCGAGTTAGCATCCCGCCAAACACAGGATGGCTCACTGTCGAGCGGCTGTTCGTTGAGGGCTCCCAGGGGCAGTGTGGGTGTGGTCTGTTTTTGCTCCGCGGTAGCAAATGTATATACGCCGTAGATACTATGGCTATCGCTGGCCGCGGGCGCAGACAGACGGGAGGCCCTGTCGTGGGCGGGCGATGAACCCACATCGAGCCTCCAGCGATAGTCCCGGGAGGATGAAGCTGTCTCGAGGACGGAACAATTCGCGTGATCGGCATTTCCCTACCGGTGCCTCACCCAGCAGCGGAATGTGCGCCTCCTCGGAGCTATGAGGGGTGAGCGACGGGACTTGAACCCGCGACCGCCTGGACCACAACCAGGAGCTCTACCAACTGAGCTACGCCCACCACGAATCGACGGCCCCGAGTTTAGCGGCCGTGCTCGGCGCCGGCGCTATCGCTCGAGGCACGAATCTCGCTTTCGGCGAGCGCGAGCGCCTCACTGGGAGGCAGCCCGGCCGAGCGTGCCGTAACCCCTCTCCATGCGGCCAGCAGTCCGCCCGGGTCATCGCCGAGCAGCGACCCAAGTGCTACGCCGAGCGCCAGTGGGTCCGCGAGCGCCGACCCCGGCGGTGGAGCCTGCGGGCTCGCGGGAGCGGACGCCGGCGCGGCGGCGAGGGCGTTTCTGGCTTCGGCGAGAACGCGCTCGGTGACGTCCTCGCTCTGCCGTTCGGCGGTACGCCAGCCACGACCCATCGACAGCTCCTCGACCGGCAGATGGGGGCCTTCGAGGATCATCAGCTTGGTCTCGTAGGGGTCCCATCGGCGTTCGCCGATCTCGACGCGCTCGTCGCGGACCCACGGTTCGACCAGCGCACGGAGTTCCTCGGCGGTGGCGTTGAACTGGTTGAAGTTGTGGAAGGACTGGCGCAGCTCGATGTGGTACATCGGTTGAAGGCTCGCATGTCAGGCCGTACGACGACTCGCGGCCACACAACAGCCGGCGCCCGCGCCCGGCAGCCGGCGGCCGATCAGGCGGCGGCGCGCGGATCTCGACGCTTGCCGAGTCGCCGGCGCATGATCTCGACGGCCTCGGGGTTGGAGTCGATCAGCGTGTAGTGGCGCCCGAGCTGCGCGGCGACCGCACCGAGCGTGCCGCTGCCGGCGAAGAAGTCCAGACAGCACTCGCCCGGACGCGTCGACGCGCTCACCATTCGGCGAACGATGCCCTCGGGCTTCTGCGTCGGGTAGCCGGTCTTCTCGTGGCCGGTAGTGGGCACGATCGTGTGCCACCACACATCGGTCGGCAGCTTGCCCCTGGCGGCCTTCTCGGCGGTGACCAAGCCGGGAGCCATGTACGGCTCGCGGTCGACCTCCTCGGCGTCGAAGAAATACGCTGCCGGGTCCTTGACGTAGACGAGAATCGTGTCGTGCTTGGCCGGCCAGCGCCGCTTCGTGCGCGCGCCGTAGTCGTAGGCCCAGACGATCTCGTTGAGGAAGCACTCACGGCTGAAGATCTCATCGAGCAGCAGCTTGCAGTAATGCGCCTCGCGATAGTCGATGTGGAAGTACAGAGTGCCTTCGCGGCTCAGCAGCCGGTGGGCTTGCTCGAGCCTCGGCGCCAGGAACGCTAGGTAGTCATCGAAGGCGTCGCGATAGCTCGACTCGGCGAGCAGGCGCGTCGTGTAGCGCCGTCCCTGGAAGCCCACGCGCCCCCCATCCGGGTCGGCTGTCGTACGCAGAGTCTTGCGCGCCTGCACCTTCCCGGTGTTGAACGGCGGGTCGATGTACACCAGCTGGAAGGCCTCGGAAGCGAGCCCTGGGAGCAGCTCCAGGTTCTCCCCAAGCAGGATCTCGTCGATCGCGTCCGGTTCACTCGACTGCGCCACAGCGCAGGAGACTACGTTTGCCCCCCGATGGAGCGGACGAGCTCGACCCACTGATAGCTGCGCCCGCACAACGCGCGCCAACGGACGGGCGCAACAACACGCAGCTCTCCCTGCGGGTCGGCCTTGGCGGGCGTCAGGAAGATCGCGTCCAGAACCGCGCGCCCGCCGTCGCCGGGCGCGAGCGTGAAGCCCGCCCGCGTCACCGACACGCGGTGCGCTCCGGCGGCGAGCTTGACGCGGATCGGCGGGACGGTGTTCGCTACGAGCGAGTTGCCGCTGAGCTGCCCGGCGATCGAAGCGGCCGGCTGACCGTCCACAGCGAGCTTCACGGCGGGCATGATCTGCCCCTGGATCCACAGATCCCATACACCGGCCGCGGGGACTGCGAACGCGGCGGTAAGCCGTCCGGGCGTGCGCATCACGAGGCCGCGATGCTCGTGGCCCCAACGGGCCGGGTGCGAGGAGCGCGCGAGCGAGACCTCGACCAGCCCTGGTGACGCGGCCGCCACCAGACGCTCGCCGCTCGCGGACGCTTGTGCGGCGAGCGCGCCGATGCGCACGCACTGAGCGACCGGCGAACCGTTGAGCGCAACGTGCGCGAGCGCCGCGGGCGCCCTCGGCCGCCGGCCCCACACCTGGTAGTAGGAGCCCTGCCACAGAAGGCGGTACGCGGATGGCGGCCGATGCGCCGTCGGGTCGCGGCGCGTGACGATCAGCGGGTAGGCGACCAGCGCGGCGGGTGGCACCCGGTCAAGATTGACCGGATCGCCGTACCCGCCGGCTGCGTCTGCGACCGCCGGCGGCGGATACACGAAGTCGGGACCTCCCACGTCCAGGTCGCGCAGCTGATACATCGAGTATTCGTCGAAGTCCGTGAACAGCGTCGGTCCCCGCCCGCCGTAGCGGGAGTTGAGCGAGGCGAGCTCCTGATAGCGAGCGGTGGGCGCGAGGTCGGAGCTGTGGTACTGCAGAGCGTCGGACGCGAACGTCCCGCCGATCAGGACTAGGGCGAGCGACGCCGCGGCCGCCAACGATGCGAATCGCCGCGGCAGGGACAGGAGCGCCGCGACCCCTCCCCACGCCAGCAGCACGACGACCGGAGAGCTGAGCACGAGCGTCTTGGCTTCGGCCCAAGTGGAGACCGTCTCCCCGACAACGAGCGACGCGAGCAGCGTCAGCGCTACCCACCCGGCCAGCGCGTAGGCGCGCTGACGGACGATATGGACGGCGCCGAGCAGCGCGGCGGCGATCGCGATCGCGATCAGGATGTCCGTCGCCGCGAGCGCCGCGCCGGCGGGCGAGAGCTTGTAGCTGCCGCGCAGCCATACGCCGAGTGCCTGGACGGCGCGGAGCGGGGCGTGCAGGTTGCCGGCGTTGCTGCTCGAGGCGATGCTCTGCGCGACCCGCAGGGACCCGGATGCGTCAACCCAAGTCGGCCACGCGGCGATCAGCAACGCCAGCGCGGCCACCCCGATGACCGCGGCGGTGGCACTCGGGCGCAGCCGTCGAGCACGGCGATCTCCGGCGAGCACGACCGCGAGCACCGCGACGGCCGCGAGCGCCCACGCACAGAACGCGACCCCGAGTGCGGAGACCCCGCTGCCGAGCACGAGCGCGAACGGGATCGCGCGCGGGGGAGCGCCGCGCAGCCAGCTGCGGTGCACGACGACCAGGCAGCCAAGGGTCAGCAGCATCGACAGCGCGGTGATCTCCTTGACCGAGCCGAGCAGCTCGTACGCATAGACGAGCGCGGGCAGCACAGCGGTGAGCGCCGCGGCCGCGGCCCACGGGCCGGCGAGTCGCATCGTGCGCGCGAGCAGCCACGCGGGTCCGGCGGCGAGCGCGAGCATGAACGCGGTGAACGGCTGGAAGGCCCAGATCAACGGCAGGCGCAACAGCAGGGCGCTGCCGCCGAACAGCGTGTCGGCGCCGGATGGGTAGCTCATGTTGTAGTAGTCGTTGACGAACTGGCCGTAGGAGTTGCGCAGGTCCAGCTGCGAATAGTCCCGGCCGTGATGGATCAGGTAGTCGGCGCCCAGCATGTGCACCGCGGAGTCCGACAGCGCCATGAACGAGGAGAAGCTCGGCCGCCCCGCGACGAGCACAGGGGCGAGCGCGAGCAGATACGCGAGCACCGACACCGCGGGCAGCCACACGCGCTCGCGGCAACGCAACGCAAGGCCGCGCAGCCTCCCCCACCCCAACGCGAATCCAGCGAGCGCGACACCGGCCATCGCGTACGGCGTCGCCGGAGCGAGCGGCGAGACGTACGTGACCAGCTGCGAGAGCGCGATCAGCGCGGCGGCCCCGACGACCAACAACAAAGACGCGGGCAGGAACTCGCCGCTACACCTGTCGACGAGCAGTCCCGCCCCGGCGCACAGTCCCGCCAGCACGCACGGGTAGAGCAGCGCTGTGGCAAGGAACACCGGCGCGATGGTAAAGCGCCGTGCCCCACAACCCGTGGATGCCCCCGGCTGGACTCGAACCAGCAACCCCCGGCTTAGAAGGCCGGCGCTCTATCCAGTTGAGCTACAGGGGCGAGCCGCCTCATCTTCGCGCCTGGGCGAGCGGATTAGAAGGCCGATACCCAATCCGCGACGCCACGTGAGGACGCTCGCGGCACGCGCGTGCTGCACGCGCGTGATCGTACTTAGACGCGCTTGAGCCAAAATCTGTAAAAGTTCCGCCTATGAGCCCAGTGGACAGCGACGAGGAGGACCTGACTCGCAAGCAGCGGCGCGAGCAGGCGCGGGCAGAGCGCAAGGCGATGGAGGAGGCGGAGGTCGCCAGCACCGCACGCCGCAAACGGATGACGCAGCTCGGAATCGTGGTTGCGGTCGTCGTGGTCGCAATCGTGGTCGTTCTGATCGCCACGAGCGGCGGTTCGAAATCCGGCATCCCGGCGAGCAAAACCGGGCAGACGGCCGTGGTCAACGAAGTCAACACGCTGGTCGGCGGCATCCCCCAGAACGGCACGGTCCTGGGTAACCCGAAAGCGCCGGTCACGCTCGTCTACTACGGAGACCTCGAGTGCCCGATCTGCAAGGACTTCACACTCGGCGCCCTGAAACCGATCATCCAGCAGTGGGTGCGCACGGGCAAGGTCAAGATCGAATATCGCTCGCTCGAGACGGCAACGCGCGAACCTGAAGTGTTCAAGACGCAGCAGACCGCGGCGCTCGCGGCCGGCAAGCAGCAGAAGATGTGGAACTTCATCGAGAGCTTCTACCACGAGCAGGGAGAAGAGGACTCGGGCTACGTGACCGAAAAATACCTCCAGGGGCTGGCCAGCCAGGTCCCCGGGCTGAACCTCTCGAAATGGAGCAGCGATCGCAGCGAACCGGCGCTCGCCAACCAGATCGCCACCGATGCGCAATCGGCCAACAACCAGGGCTTCACGGGCACACCGTCGTTCCTCGTGGGCAAGACGGGGGGCGCGCTGCAGAAGCTCGAATACAGCTCGCTGACCAATCCCGCCGGGTTCAACGAAGCGATTGAAAAGGCTCTGCAGGCGTAGCCGCGATGAGCGCCCGGAGCCTGAGGATCACGCTCATCGCGCTCACTGTCGTCGGCCTTGGGGTCGCCAGTTACCTGACCTACATCCATTACGCTGGGATCAAGCCGGTGTGCACGGCCGGCGGCAGCTGCCTGAAGGTCCAGAGCTCGATCTACTCGGAGCTGGCGGGCGTGCCGGTCGCGCTGATCGGCCTGCTCGGCTACATCGCGATCCTCGGCTCGCTGCTGGTGCCCGAAAGCGAGACGAGCAGGCTCGCGACGATGGCGTTCACGCTGGTCGGCTTCGGCTTCAGCGCGTATCTCACTTATCGCGAGCTGTTCTCGATCCACGCGATCTGCGAGTGGTGCGCGTCGAGCGCCGTGATCATGACGGTGATGATGTGCCTGTCGGTCTGGCGCTTCCTGCGCGGCGACGCGGGCGCGACAGGCCTCGACGCGGCGCCCGCCGGGCAGAGCGCCAGCACCGAGCCGCTCAGCGCCTCCTGAACATCGCCCACCGCTGATCTCAAGCCTCCGGCGGCGCAATCGCCGGACAGGAATGCCAGCAGGCCGCCTGATTTCTGGGCGCCTGCGTTGTCAATCCGTCCGATTGCGCGTGGCGAGCGCGAGCGAGCGAGCCCGCGGGCCGACTCGTTGAGCAGGCAAATGGGTTCACAGGCGACGAGTACACAGATCCACGCGAGCATCGAGTCGGCGTTCGACGGCAAGGCGCGCATCGCGCGGCTGTTCGAGATGACGAGCGATCTGCTCGCGACGATCTCCCCCGACGGCCGCTTCACCCTGCTGAACCCCGCGTGGGAGCAGTTGCTCGGCTGGACGCGCGAGGAACTTCGCGAGCGGCCGATCCGCGAGCTGATGCACCCCGACGACATCGACCAGTCGCTCGAGCCGATGCTCGGTGGCGGCGGCCTGGCGACCGAGCTGGAGAACATCACGACCCGCTATCGCCACCAGGATGGCTCGTGGCGCTGGCTGCTGTGGAGCGCACGCCGTGACGGCGACACCTGGTACGCGGCGGCGAAGGACGTCACCGACCGCATCTGGCTGGAGCGCCAGGCGCTGCACGATCCGCTGACGCACCTGCCCAACCGGCTGCTGCTGATGGACCGCGCCCGCCAGGCGCTCGCGCGACTGCACCGCAGCAATGGTGTGACGGCGATGCTGTTCATCGATCTCGACAGGTTCAAGGCGGTCAACGACAACCTCGGACACGATGTCGGCGACCGCCTGCTGATCGCGGTCTCCGAGCGGCTGGCAGAGCTGATGCGCGACAGCGACACGGTCGCGCGACTCGGCGGCGACGAGTTCGTGATCCTGGCCGAGGACATCGAGAACGACGGCGAGGCGCTCGCGCTGGCGGAACGCGTGCTCGATGCGCTCGAGGTGCCGTTCCCGCTGGGCTCCTCGGAAGTGGCGATGCTCGCGAGCGTGGGGATCTCGGTCGCCCACCGTCCCGACTGCGACCCGGAGACGATGATGCGCGAGGCCGACGTCGCGATGTACCGCGCCAAGGGCAGCGCCGGGCGCCGCTTGGAGCTGTTCGACGAGTCCCTGCGTCGCGAGCTGAACGCCCAGCTGGAGATCGAGGGTCGCCTGCGCAACGCGCTGCCCCAGCACGAGCTGCTGCTCGCCTATCAGCCGATGCTCAGACTTTCAGGCGGCCAGGCGATCGGCTGCGAGGCGCTCGTGCGCTGGCGCCCACGAGCCGCCGGGCGCTCGGCCAATGCCGAGGTGCTCCCGTCGACGTTCCTGCCGCCGGCCGAGGAGAGCGAGCTGATCGTTCAGATCGGCAGCTGGGTGCTGCATGCGGCCTGCGAACAGGCAGAGATCTGGCGTCGGAACGGCATCTCGATCCCGATCTCGGTGAACATCTCTGCGCGTGAGCTGACCGAGCTGGACCTCGCCGAGCGCGTGCGCGAGGAGCTCGCGTACTTCCGCCTGCCGGGGCGAGCGCTGTGCCTGGAGATCCGCGAGCAGGCCGTCATGCGCGACCCCGAGCGGGCGCGCGAGGCGCTCAAGGACCTCAAGCGCCTGGGTGTCCTGCTTGCGCTCGACAACTTCGGCTACAGCCAGTCCTCGCTCGGCCTACCGAGCAACCTGCCGCTGGACGTGGTCAAGCTCGACCGCGCGCTGACCGGCAGCTTCCACCAGGACAAGGATCGCCGCGCGATGTTCGCCGCGACGATCGCGCTGGCCAAGGAGACCGGCCTGACAGCGGTCGCGGTGGGCATCGAGACGAACCGCCAGCTGGCGCTGGCACGCGAGCTCGACTGCTCCGTCGGGCAGGGATTCCTGCTGCACGGGCCGGCATCGGCCGATCGCGTGCGTCTCAGAGGGACGGCCGGGCCGGTAACGTCCGCGCCATGGCGTCCTCTCGTGCGACTGCGCGGCAGCGACCGTCGCGACTGAGCGAAGGAGAGTCCGCGGCATCGGGGCAGAAGCGCGCGGCTGCGCGAGCCGCCGCTGAGCTGGTCGAAGACGGCATGCGCCTTGGCCTCGGGACAGGTTCCACTGTCGCGTATCTGCTTCCCGCGCTCGCCGCGAGCAAATATCGCGAGCTGAGTTGCGTCGCCACCTCGCCAGCTACCGAGCTCGCAGCGCGTGCCCTGGGCCTGACCGTGGAAACACTCGATGAGGTCGGTGAGCTCGATCTGGCGATCGACGGCGCCGACCAGATCGATCCCGACGGATGGCTGATCAAGGGCGGCGGCGGCGCGCACACGCGGGAGAAGATCGTCGCCGTCTCAGCACGACGTTTCGTGGTGATCGCCTCGGCGAAGAAGGCTGTCGAGGCACTCGAGCCACCGGTGCCGCTCGAGCTGGTGCCGTTCGCGGTTGAGCACACACTGGCCGCCGCTGGACCAGCACAACTGAGAGACATCGAACGGAGCCCTGACGGGGGTGTGATCGCCGACTATCTCGGCCCGATCGGCAATCCGCGTGAGCTTGCCGGGCGCCTGAACGCTACACCCGGCGTGATCGAGCACGGCCTGTTCGAGCCCGAGTTGGTCAGCCTGGTCCTGATCGCCAGCGAAGGTCCGATCGAGCGTCGCACCGGCGCTAAGCCGGACAGCGGCCTCTAGTCCGCCGCCGCAGCCGCCTGCGCGCGCGGGCGTAGCTCTTCCTCGTAGGACATCGGGTGCCGAGCAAGCACGCCGTCGTCGCCGATCACATAGGCACCCATGCGTAGCAGCGGCGGCGAGTACACGTGCAGCGTGACCGCCGGATCGCGGCCGTCGTGGCAGACCCGATGGATGTCCGCGGCCGAGAAGTGGAAGCTCCGGCCGCTCGCTACGACACGCTCGCGCGGAGGGCCGCCGACAGCCAGCCGCTGCTCACGGACGGCCCCGCTGACGACCGCGACTGCCCCGCAGGAGACGTCGTGGTCGTGAAAGCCGGTGTCGTGCTCGTCCATCCAGCAGATTAGCCACGCGGTCACGTGATCGTCGCTGAGCAGCTCCTCGTACACACGCTGGGTCGTGTCGTGCTTGACCAGGTCGATCCACAGCTCCGGCCGGTCCGCCAGCTCGGAGACGAAGCTCTGCAGCTCCGGCCCCGACAGGTCGCGCTCGCGTCGGCGGGGAACATTCGAGATCCCTCGCGACCGCGCCACCACGTGTGGGGCGGTCGTCGGGCCCTCAGCAGACGCCAGCGTGTGCGCACTCATCTCGCGACCGCCTGCGCCCGAGGGATGCCGAGCGCGCGGTGCGTGGACTGGACGATCGAATCCCAGTCGAGCAGCTCGTACGTGCCGAGCTCACCAGGCTCGACGACCGGTCGATCAGACCCGTACAGCAGCTGCCGCGCGCCCACGATCTCCGCCACGGCGAGCATGGCGGACGGGCCGTAAGAGGAGGTCTCGTAGAACACCAGCGGGTCCTCAACGGGCGGGCAATGCCCATCGCGCGAGGCGAGTCGCTCGAGCTGCAGCGGCGCCAGCCCTGCCAGCATTGAGAAGATGATCCGCAGGCGCGGATGACGCGCGCGTCCGGCGAACAGGAACGCAAGCCACGCCGCCTGCATCCCGGCGACGTAGCCGGTGAGAGCCGGCCACCACAGGGGGTCTCCGAGCGAAGGCTCGTCCGCCCTACCCGTGGCGCCGACGGCCACCCGCCGCGGACCGGGGTGTACGAGCAGCGGCGCCTCGAGCTGCTCGAGACGCGCGAGAATCGGGCCAACGGTGGCGATCGCGTCGACGCCCGCGAGCGCGCCAGCCGGGAGCGACAGGCCCACACATCCGCGCTCCAACGCGCGATCGACGTCATCGGGGTCGGCGCGGTCGAGCGCGATCGCGGCCCATACGCCAAACCGACGATCGAGCGAGAGCGCTCCAGCGTGGTAGGCGTCGATCAGCTCGATCGCCTGCTCGCGCGCCAGCCACTCGATACCCAGTGGGCTCGACAGGCACAGCAGCGCCCGATCGAGACCGTCGAGCTCGACTAGCTCGCCACGACGGGCCGGCGCCTCGCTGGCGAGATCGATCACGTACGGCCGCTCGCCGCCGAGATACAGCACAGTCAGCCCGCTCTCGCGGCGCACGAACGGGAGCGCGCGGCGCTGCTCGAGCGCCCGCACGAGCGGCTCTGTCCAAAGGTGTTGGTGCACGTCGGTCTTCATCAGATTCTCGATCGGTTTTATGTAGATTAGCACGGCTAGCGCTTCCGCCGTCGAGGATCGCCTGCCATCGTAGGCCAACGTTGGCGTGGTCCGATGGCGGCTACTACCAGATCCGAGCGGATTCCAGCGGATCGATGCGGGGGACGCGCCCGCCCGCCACATCACCCGGCAATCGGCTCCAGAAAGCCAAAAACCCCGGATTTCCGGGGTCAGGCTGAAGCGGGGGACCGAGGAGTCGAACCTCGCGTTGCGGTTTTGGAGACCACCGTGTTACCGATACACCAGTCCCCCGGGGAGCGGAATTGTAGGGTTTCGCCGGACGCCCGACGCTGCGCGGCCCTTCATGCAGGCGCCCCATGCACCGGCGCTCGATCGCAGGACCCAGGAGTGCCCGCCCGCGATCGGCGCCTATCGGCACGACGAACGGGCCTTCGAGACTGATTTACACAAAGCGCCGACCGAGCGCGGGTTGGGCTAAAGCACTGGAAGCGACGTGCCGAAGGCTACGTAGTCCGGAACTTCTCCTTCGACATGCACATCTTCCTTGGAATGCTGCTTACAGACCGCCGGTCCGACCGGCGACCGTCGGCGAACCCGCAGACACCAGATCGAGCGAGTCCTCACGGCACACGCTCGACGCCTCGAGTGCGCCTTGCCTCCGACGAAGGCTTCCTGCTCGTGGAGGTGCTCGTCAGCGTGCTGCTCGTCGCGCTGATCGTCGTCGCTACGCTCAACGGCTTCGACGCAGCGACCCGCGTTACCGCCGATCAGCGCCACCACAGCCAGGCAACGCTGCTCGCGGCGCAGTCTCAAGAGCAACTGCGCAGCGACCCTGCCAGCGCGCTCGACACACTCGAGACCTCGGCGCACAGCTTCACGAAGACAGCCGGCGGAACCACCTACACGATCGTCCAGGAAGCCAAACCGATCAACTCGGCTGGGCAGGCAGCGGTCTGCAAGTTCAGCGAAACGGCCGCACAGAACGGCGCCTACATCCAAATCACCTCCACCGTGACCTGGCCTCAGCTCACGGCCGCCAAACGGCCGGCGGTCAAACAGGCGAGCCTGATCGCGCCGCCCACCGGATCGGATCTCGAGGTCGATGTCAGCAACGGAGCCAGCCCCGCTTCCGGTGTTTCCGGCGTCACCGCCACGGCGAGCTTCATCCCAGCGGAAGCCGAAACACTCGCTTCTATCGAAGGAACCACCGGATCCAATGGCTGCGTCGTCCTGACCGGGATCCCCTCCACCAGCGCAACCGTCTCGATCGCCGAAAAATCGGGGTTCGTAACCCCCAACGGAACGTTGAAGGTCCCCTCCAAAGAAGTCACGATCGCTCCGAACATCACCACGCACTATCCGGTCACGTACAACGAAGCGGGCAAGATCACCGCTGAATTCACCTACAAAGGCGAAACGCTCATCTCCGGCAAACCGGTCCGCAGCGACACCTTCGTCGCCTACAACGCCAAAATCCCGGCCGAACCCAAATTCGAGGTCGGCAGCCCGGAATTCGAATATAAAGAAGTCAGCGGCGAAGAACAGTATGAGGCGCGCACGACCACGATCTCGAGCGCCGCGAGCACTCCCCACGGGATCAAGTACTCCCGCGGCGATCTCTTCCCGTTCCCGGAAAAGTGGCAGGTATACGCGGGGGACTGCCCCGCCAACAGCATCTCCGTCGCCACTGAAAAAACCGAAAAACTCGCGAACCCCAACACGCTCGTCGAACCCGGCCTGACCGCGGTCGTGAAAGTGCCGCTCAGCTACGTGATGCTGAACATCAAGAGCGGAACCGTCGCCAAAGCTGGCGCGCTGGAATCGACCACCTATCCCGTCACGATCACCGACACGGAATGCGTATCGGCGCGCACGCCCAACAACGCGTTCGCCGCGAACCTCGAACACACCCAGACGTCGAGCACCGAAGGCCACCTGAGCACTCCTTACCAGCCGTTTGGCAAGGCCGAACTCTGCCTCTACAACGCCTCCTCGAAACGCACGTACACAGCCGCCCCCTATACCAACTCCAACGTCGCCGGCAGCGCCGTCACGCTATACCCCGCCGAACTCACGAAATCCGAACGCGAAACGGCGGAAACCAACGAACGCAACGCCTGGAAAACTAAAGAATTCAAAAAAGAAATCAGCAACGAACAGTACAAAGAAAAAGTCAACACGCAGACGACCGAACGCAACACGATCGTCGCCGCGGAATCGACGCGCACGATCGAAACCGGGAAGAGCTCATGCTGAGCGCCCTCCCGTTTCGCCGTATCGCACGCGACACGCGCGGCTTCACGTTGATGGAGACGCTGGTGGCGATGATCACCGGCGTGGTAGTCACGGGCGCCCTGTTCGCAATCCTGGAAGTCTCGATGACCCAGTCGACGCGGCTGTCCGACGTCGCGCAGGCGACCCAGCTCGGCAGGACCGCGATGACGCGGATCGTCGACGAGCTGCATTCCACCTGCATCAACGCCGCCTTCACCCCCATCCAAGCAGGAAGCAACGAAAACGAACTCATCTTCCAAAGCGCGTACAGCGAACAGGCCGAAATCCCCAGCGGGCGCATGGACAAGATCGTCTGGAACAAAGCGACCGGGACGCTCACGGACAACGTCTACCTGAGCAGCGGCGGCAGCTGGCCCACATTCAAATTTGAAAACCCGCCCTCGCAGGTCCGGATCGCCGAACACATATCAGAAGCGGAAAGCGAAACAAAAAAAGGCGAACCGGTGCCGATCTTCCGCTACTACGCCTATGCCACCAAATCGAGCACGACGCCTACAGCGGCATCCAGCACCCTCGAAGAAGGCAAACCGTTGAAAGGAACACTTGAAACAAAACAAGCCGCGACCGTCGCATCGGTCGCCGTGGCCTTCAAGGCTGCCCCGAACGACGGCAAAGCGGAACTCGGCCGAGGCGTGAGCCTCAGCAGTCAGACGACGTTCGCGTTCGAGGCGCCGAGCTCTGAAGCCCCAATCGTGGCGGCCCCGTGCGAATGAGCCCGCTCGTCAACAGGGTCAGGCATCGCGCATCCGCTGAAGAAGGCTTCACGATGATCATCGCCCTCGGCGTGATGCTCGTCACGAGCCTGCTGCTGGTGGCCGCGTTCACGGTCGCCAACGGCGACGTGTCGTCGTCCAAGCGCGACACCACCCAGAAGCAGGCCTACTACGCGGCACTCGCCGGCATCCAGAACTACGAGTACAAGCTCGAGGCCGAACCGGACTACTGGGAGACCTGCGCGGAACCGGCCAGCACGGTGCCGGAAGAATCGGGCGAGCGCTATGAAGTCCATCCGCTGGCCGCCAGCTCCCAGCCCGTCGGGACCAAATGCAGCACCTCAAACCCGATCACGACGATGATCGAGTCCAAAAACGGGCTGGCCAACACATTCAGGGTCGAATCGGTGGGCTGCGCGGGCATCTCCGGGATCACATCGTGCGAAGGGCAGCCCGTCAAGACCGTCGCGGTGCGTAGGATCGTCGCGACGTTCCAGGTGACGGGCTTTCTCGACTTCATCTACTTCACGAACTACGAAACCGAGGACCCGAGCTTGTACAACGCGCCGAAAGCTTGCGAAAACGCCTACTACAAACAGTGGAACGGCAAAGCTTCCTGCCAGTCGATCAAATTCATCACCGGAGACAGCGTGGAAGGCCCGATGCACACCAACGACGCAGCCCGCGTCGAAGGCACCCCGTCGTTCGGACGCAAAGGACACAGCCCGGCGGACGCGGTCGAAATCAACGGCGACACCTACCCCTCCAAGGAATGCCCTGCGTCGGGCGGTCCCGTCTACAACACTGCGACGAAATGCTACACCGACAAAGGGCCGTCGCTGATTCCGCCCGAAGGCGACACCAGCCTCGAATTCTACGTCGAAGCCGCGAATAAATTCGAAGGCGTGACCACGCTCAAGCTGAACGGCGCGGCCAACACGATCGCCGTGAAGCGCTACATCAACAAAGGCGAAGAAGTCAAAGAAACGATCAACTGGCCAAAAAACGGGCTGATCTACGTGACACACAACGAAAGCGGCTGCGGCTACACTTTCGAAGCCGAAAACGCAGACACCAGCACCGAGGAATCCGAAGAGGAAGGCTGCGGCACTGTTTACGTCGAAGGCACCTACAGCAAATCGCTGACCGTCGCCGGCGAAGACAACCTCGTTATCAACGGTGAACTCTACCCGACAAGCGTCGCGGGCAAACTCGGCAACGAACCGACCGGCACAGCGGTCCTCGGCTTGATCGCCGGCGAATACGTTCGTGTCTACCACCCGTGCCCGAACAACAAAAACGGAAGCGGCTCACTGAAAAACCCGTGGATCTACGCCGGAATCCTGTCGACAAACCACTCTTTCATCGTCGACAACTACGGCTGCGGCGAAGCGCTCGGCAAACTGCATGAGTACGGCGCGATCGCACAGAACTACCGTGGACCGGTCGGGACCTCCGGCGGAGAAGGCTACTTGAAGGACTACAAATACGACGACCGACTCGCGACCGACGAGCCGCCGTACTTCCTCGCGCCGCTGAAGGCTGGTTGGCGGATCATCCGCGAGACCGCCCCCAAGGCGGGATAGCGACGCGCACGGCTATCGGCCGGCGACACCGGTCAGCTTGTCGCTCGCCCACGTGAACGCCGGTCAATCGATCGATCCCGGCTTCGCGATCCAGATGCTCTTGATGCCAAGTACGCGACAGAGCGGGTCGAAGTGGCGATCGTAGTGGAGGACCGCCAAACCGCGCTCCGCGGCAGCCGCCGCGATCATGTAATCGGCCGCCGGGAGAGGGCGCTCGCCTCGCAACTCGCGTGAGGCGCCGAGCGCTCGCTCGCAGACTGCACGGGTGAGCGGCGCGCCGGCGAGTGCTTGGAGGGCATGATCGAGTGCTTGGAACGCCTGCTCGTCGCGCGCCGCCGCAAGCAACTCCAGTGCGACGATCGGACAGTAGCGCCTCGTCAAGGATCTCCAGAACCGTCGTTTTGCCCGAGCCCCAGTCGCCGAAGATCCCGACGGCAACCGGGTCGAGTCGCTCGCGACGAATAGCCTCCAGGATGGGCGCTGCGCCGAACCCGAGTAGGTCTACCGAGGTCGGATTGTCCGACCAGAGGCGAAGAGGCGAACTATCTCGTTGTCCCACAGCCCGTCGAGGATACATGCCGCACGGGCCAGTAGTTTCGTCCGTGACGAAGGTTATGGTGTCTCACTGTCGGGCCTGTGGTATCGTGAGTCCAATACTTTCGCTCTCGAAGAGGCTAATGGTCTGCTGATGTCGTCTCATGGGATCTCTGGTGCTGGTAGAGCCGAGCTCGCTGCGGTTGCCGGCCGACGCCGGTTCATAGCGCCCGCCGACGTCGCAGTTGAGCTGGGGGTCGACCGACAGGTGGCTGCGCGGAGACTCGCGCACTGGGCCGAGAAGGGGTGGCTGCGCCGGGTCCGTCGCGGGCTGTATATCCCTGTCCCCGTCGAGGCCGAGCGTCCTGAGGGCTGGTCCCAGGATGCGCTCGTGGTAGCCGCCGCCACCTGGTCGCCGTGCTACTTCACGGGTTGGACGGCTGCCAGCCACTGGGGGCTGACCGAGCAGATGTTCCGCACGACGGTCGTAAAGACGACCAAGCGTGTCCGGCATTCGGAGGTCCGCCTGCTGGATTCCGACTACCTACTCATGCACGTTGCCGAGAACAGGCTGGCCTGGGGGATCCGTACAAGCTGGAATGAAGACGTCCGGCTCCAGATCGCTGACCCCACCCGAACCGTCGTGGACATTCTTGACACGCCGAGAATCGGCGGCGGAATTCGTCACGCTGCGGAGATCCTCGATGCCTATCTCAACAATGAGGATTCGGTACATCTGATTGAGTACGCCGAGCGACTCGGCAATCGCGCGGTGTTCAAGCGTCTGGGTTACTTGACTGAGGCTTTGGGCTGTGACGCGCCCGAGTTGATTGCTGCATGTCGAGCTCCTCTTTCGGCCGGGATTGTGCTCCTTGACCCCGACGCGCCGCCGGTCGGTCCACGTATCCCGAGGTGGGGTCTTCGGGCGAACGTGCGGGTCGCTCCCCAGAGCCCGTCGTGATCTCAAAGCAGGAACTGCTGCAGCTTCGTGCCGAGTGGCAGCTCGATGTTGGTGTGATCGAAAAGGACTATGTGCTTGGGTGGCTGCTCGCCGCGATCACCGCTGAGCCGGAGCTCTCGCGGACCTGGATTTTCAAGGGCGGGACCTGTCTGCGTAAGTGCTACTACGAGACCTACCGGTTTTCGGAGGACCTTGACTTCACCGTGATCGAGGGCGGTCCGCTGGGAGCAGCGCAGCTGACCGAGATTTTCCGCCGCGTCTCGGCATGGCTGTCGCAGGAGTCAGGGATCGATCTGATCGTCGAGGATGGCTGCTTTGCCGAGCGGCGCAATCTGCGAGGCAATCCGACGGCTCAGGCGCGTATCGCCTACCGCGGGCCCAACCCGCAGCCAACGCTGCCCAAGATCAAACTCGACATCACCAGCGATGAGGCACTCGTGGAGACGCCCGCGCTGCGTAAGGTCGTCCATCCCTACGGAGACGCGCCACTCCCAACCGACGGCGTGCTCTGCTACTCGATCACTGAGCTCGCGGCAGAGAAGACACGAGCGCTGGCCGAGCGCTGCCGCCCTCGCGATCTCTACGACGTCATCCACATGCATCGCCATCCCGACCTGCTCGGTGAAGCAGCGCGTGCGCGTGAGACGCTGGCACGCAAGTGTGAGTACGTCGGGATCGCCGTGCCTGACGCCGCCGCCATTCGAAACTCACAGTTCGCCGGCGAGATCGAGCAGGAGTGGGAGAACATGCTCGGCCATCAGCTCCCCCGGCCGCTGCCACCATTTGCTGAGTTCTGGAATGGACTCGGCCCCTTCTTCGGATGGCTGGCCGGCGAGCGGCCCGAAGTCCGGCTCACACGCGCCGAAATCGGCAAGGTCGACCCTGACTGGATTCCCCCACGCGCGATCACCTCTTGGCGCCAAGGCATACCTCTGGAGACCATCCGCTACGCGGGTGCCAATCGTCTGATGGTCGAGATCGACTACCGCGCAGAACGCGGCCGCCAGGGACCACGCATCGTCGAGCCCTACTCGCTGCGCCTCACCCAAGACGGCAACCTCGTCCTGTTCGTCGTCAACGACTGCGGCGAGCTGCGCAGCTACCGCGTCGACCGAATCGCAGGCGTACGGCCGACATCGACGCCCTTCATTCCCCGGTTCGTCGTCGAGTTCTGAGAGCACACCCGCGTTGCACCACGGAGGCGGGCGCGACGGACGCGAGCAGCTCGCATCACCTTGGGCCCCCGGCCCCAACGCCGGTGTCGTCGAGCATCGCGCGTCCGCACATACGGCGGCCTGACCAGGAAGAATCGGCGATCGACCGCAGCGGCTTCTGCGAAGCGCGAACTGCCTCGACGCCCTTGGCGCCGCAACCTGTCGTCGAGTTCTAGGACGCCTACGCCGCTGCGACCCGGGGCGATGAACGAGGCACGCAGCCCAGTTCTACCCACCGGCTTAAGGGGCCGGTGGGAAATCGGCGATAGCCGCGAATACAGACGAACTGACGCGGTTAGCGCGGGTTCCGCCGCTTCCGGGAGCCAGCTGCAGCCTGTTTCTGAGGCAACTTGCTACCCCAGCGTGTTACCCCTCCCTTAAAGCGCGGCAGACCTTTGCGGACTACTAGGGGGCCAAAAAACCGTAAGCGTTCAGTTCCTGGCTTTTAGGCGAGGGATGGGGTTGGGTCGCCGCGGGCGTGGGTGGCGAGCAGGTCGGTCATGTAGGCGAACAGCGAGCGGCGTTGTAGGCGGCAGGTGATCGAGGCTGAGAGCAGCCGCTCGGTCCGTCGTTCGCCGGCCTCGGATTGACTGCCGAGGGAGAGCTTGCGGTAGATGACGGCACCCCGCAGGGAGCGCTCGGCGTGGTTGTTGGTCGGCTGCACCCCGCTGTGGTTGGCGAAGCTCCACAGCGCGGGCCAGAGCTTCAAGAGGTTGCGCGCCATCCCGCGGCAGTGCCGGTTGCGTGCTCGCTTCGCGGCGTAGCCGCGGATGATCGGCTCATACTGGCGTTGTAGCTGGCGGATCGTGCGCTTCAGCTCGCGTCGATCATCGGTGTGCTGGAAGACCTCCCACGCCCAGAACACGCGCTCGCACAACTGCAGGCCGTGCTCGCCGAACTCCTTCTCTGCGGCGAGCCCTTCGGCGTGCGCGGTAAAATCGCGCTGCAGGTGTGACCAGCAGATTTGGCGGCGCGTCAACGGCAGGTGCGCATAGGCCCACCAGCGGTCGGAGGTCACGATTCCCACGTGACCCGCGAGCAGTCGTTTGGCGTGCTGCTCGTGTCGGTCCGGGGCAAGATGAAAGAAGGCGTGGCGGCTAGTGAACATGCCTCACAGCGCGCGGCGCTGGCTGGCGGACGCCAACGCTTGGCCGGCGCGCTAGGATCGCCTCGACGGTGCCCGCGCAGAGGCGCCCAAACAGCTCTTCGCCGAGCTCCACGACATCGCGCGGCTGACGCGGTTGCGCACCGAGAGCACCGCCACGGCCGCCTGGAAACGCGGCCCGAACGCGCTGCGCGACATCCGCTGGCAGGGCGCCGCGTCTCGTCCATCAACCGGGCAGCGCACACGCGGGCAGCGATGCTCGATCACCCTCGCTGAGATGACCGGTAGCTCTTCGATCTGATGGCGTACCGGCTTACCCACGCCGAGCAGCTCCACCGCCGCGAAAACATGGCCGCACTCACAGCGCTCAGGCCAGTACTCGAGGACCTCATCCACCGCGGATACCGGCAGCAGCTCGCGGCCGTGACCCTCATGCCCCGGCTGGGCGCCTCGCGCTCGCCCCGAGCGATCCTTTCCTCGTTGTGGCCGTGACACGCCCGGCGGATCCGAGCTCGGCGGCAGCGAAGAGTTACGCGAGTCCTTAGCGAGCTCACGCTCAAGCTTCTCCACCCGCGCTTCGAGCTGCCGAATCCGGCGATCCATCGCCAGCAACACCTCAACTACAGCCTCACGCCCCGCGTCATAGACCGCTTCCGCCTCCGCGCGCTCCACACCCCCACATTCGACGAAGCAGAGTTATCTCCCCCTACCAACTGAACGCTTACAAAAAACCACTATTTTGCAGCACTTTCCTACTATGCGGGCGGAGGGACTTGAACCCCCAAGGGCCTTCCGGCCCACCGGCTCCTAAGGCCGGCGTGTCTACCAGTTCCACCACGCCCGCGTGGATCCCTGAGGCTACCCGCCACACGCGCTCGGCGTGAGCTTGTATCGTCCCGATCGTGATGTCCCGATCGTGATGTCTTCGATGCCGTCTTTGGAGGAGCAGCAGGGCGTGATCGTCACGCACCCCAACCGCGACAAGCCCGTCGTGCAGGCGACGCGTGCGACCGTCGTGCTGCTGCTGCTCGTTAGCGCCGGCTTGGTTCTGATCGTCACCGTCGGCGGCTGGAGCGTGCTCGAGGGTGCGATCCCGATCCAGATCGCCTACATCCTCGTGTACCTGCTGTTCGCGTTCTACGCCGCGCGCTGGAACCGCGGTGTGCTGCCGGTCGCAGCCGGGCTGGCCGTGCTGCTCGGGATCTTCGCGCTGGTCGCCGGGCCCGCGTGGTTCGACCGCGACAAAACGGGGTTCGCGCAGCCGAAACTCGACGCCGGGCTGCTCGGGCTGATCACGCTGCTGATCGTCCCCGTGCAGATGCTGCTCGTGGCGTTCGCGATGCGCGGCTTCTCCCAGGGCTGGAACGTCGAGCTCGAGCGTCGAGACCCGAACGCCGGCACAGACTCATTCTCCGACGCGGACTCCTTCTCCGACGCGCCGCCCCACCCTGCCTGAGCAGCCGGATATCCTCGCTTCCGTCGACCATCTTGCGGCGGTGGCGGAACGGTAGACGCGGGGCCCTCAAAAGGCCCTGTCCGAAAGGGCGTGTGGGTTCGACTCCCACCCGCCGCATCGATCGGCCTGGCGACAGCATGGGCGCTGGGCGACGGCCCTCGTGCCTGCGCGGCGCGAGCGGAACCTACGGCCCGCCGACCAGCGCCAGCAAGCGGCCCGGCAATCGCAGGTCCGGCCACCAGAATCCCCCAGGGGAGGTTCTCGTGCACCGGGAGCTCGACCACCTGCAGGCCCGCCCGTTCGCAGATCAGCGCGCCGGCGGCGATGTCCCACTGCTTGACCGTGCGCTCGAAGTACGCGTCGTAGCGCCCGGCGGCCGTCCACGTCAGATCGAGCGCCGCGCTGCCGAAGCGGCGGATGTCGCGCACCGCCGGGACCAGTCGCGCGAGCACCTTCGCCTGCGCCGCGCGCACGTCCGCGTCGTAGGCGAGGCCCGTGGCGACCATCGCCGTGGCCAGTTCGCCGCACCGCCGCGGCACCGGTCCGTGTGAGGCTCACCGAGCACGCTGCTCGCCCGCGCGGCCCGACGCAGCGTCGCGCGGCCCTCGCGGCGTCGCGCTGAACAGCTCGTCGCGGTTGGGGTCGTACACCGCGCCGGCGATCGTCCCCTCGCTGTCGCGCACGGCGACGCTAACGCACCACTGCGGGATGCCGAACAGGAAGTTGACGGTCCCGTCGAGCGGGTCCACGACCCAGCTGAGCCCGCTCGTGCCCTGCGTGCTGGCGCCCTCCTCGCCGACGAAGCCGTCCGCCGGCCGGCGCTCGCGCGAGCAGCTCGCGGATCGCGCGCTCGGAGGCGAGGTCGGCCTCGCTGACGAGATCGGTCGGCGTGCTCTTGCTGCTGACCGCCTGCTCGGCGCCGCGCCGCACGCGCTCGGCGAGCAGCGCACCGGCCGTCGTGGCGGCCTCCACCGCTATCGCCAGCAGCTGCTCGGCGTCGGCCTCGCTCACGAGAACTCGGGCGGGCGCTGCTGCGCCCACGGGCGCTCGCGCCTCGAGCTGCGCCGGCCAGCGACAGCAGCGTGGCCTCGTCGTTCGGACGGCCCACCAGCTGGACGCCGCGCGGCAGGCCGTCGGCGCCGAAGCCGGCCGGCACCGACGCGGCCGGCTGGCCGGTGACGTTCCACACGCCGTTGTACGGGACCATCCCGGCGACCGCGTTGAGCGTCCACAGCGCGCCGCGGCCCTGCAGCTGACCGATGCGCGGCGGCGGCGTCGGCAGTCGTCGGGGTCATCAGCACGTCGTGATCCTCGAGCACCACGATTCAGCCGCCGCGTGAGCTCGCCCTCGGCGGCGATCGAACGCTCCAGCGACCGCCGTGCGGGATCAGCCCGCCGAGGCGTGCCGATCCCCGCGTGCGCCGTTCCAGACGCTCGGGGTGGGCCAGCTCGCGCGCGTCGTCGTGTATCCCGCGCAGGTAGCGCGCGAGCACCGCCGGGATCGCTCCAGGCCCATAGTCGGGGTCCTGCTCCGAGACCTCGTGGCCGAGCGAGCGCAGCAGCTCGGCGGTCTCATCCAGGGCGCGGCGCGCATCGTCGTCCAGGCGCGCGACCACGCCGACCGGCAAGCGCGGCGAGAACGCGATCCGCAGACGAGGCGGCGGTGTGCTCGCAGACTGCGCGAACGGAACCTGCGGCAGCGGCGGCGCGCCATCCTGGCCGCTCCCTCCCGGCGTCGAGCCGGGCCTTCTGACGCGACGTCGTGGAACAGCGCCGTGTCGGCCACGCGGCGCGTCAGCACGCCGTTGACCGACAGGCCGTGCCAGGCCTGTCGCGCGGCGCGAGCGATACGCGCCCGCGCTGCGGCTTCAGCCCGAACAGCCCGCACCACGCCGCCGGGATGCGGATCGAGCCCGCGCCGTCGGAGCCGAGCGCCGCGCCGACGAGACCTGCGGCGACCGCCGCGGCGCTGCCGCCGCTCGAGCCTCCGGGCGCGCGCTGCAGATCCCACGGGTTGCGCGTCGCGCCGAACGTCGCCGTCTCGGTGAACGGCCAGATGCGTCAGCTCGGGCACGTTCGTCTTGCCGATCACCACCGCGCCCGCCGCGCGCAGGCGGCGCACGACCTCGGCGTCCGCGCGCGCTGGACCGCCGTGGGCGTTCGTGCCGTACGCGGTGACCTCGCCGGCCACGTCGATGTCGTCCTTGACCGCGATCGGCACCCCGAGCAGCGGGCGCTCGCCGCCCGCGCCGCGGCGCGCGTCCGCCTGAGTCGGCCTCCAGCAGCGCGCGCTCGGCGAGCACCACGCGGAACGCGTTCAGCTGAGAGTCGTAACGCGCGATCCGCTCGAGGTACAGCTCGACCAGCTCGCGCGAGGAGATCTCGCCGCGCGGCGATCAGCTCGGCCTGACGGGCGATTCCGGCGTACGCGAGATCGATCGGATCCATCCGGCGATCAATCTAGTGGAGATTGCCGGCGCTCCGCCGCGTGCCGGCGCTCCGCTGCGCTCCCCCATAGGATGAGCAGCTCGCCGCGCGAGATCAGCTCGTGTCACGGACGGCCGGCGCGGATCGCGGGGGGCGAGCTTCGATCGAGCAGGCTCAGTGACCAACAAGGGGGAACAGCGGTGCCATATCCAGTCACGTTCGAGGCGGACTACGTCGAGCGACGCAACCGGCTGACGGCGTTCTTCCGTCTGATCCTCGCGATCCCGCTCGCGATCTGGGTTTACATGTACGAGATCGTCGCGTTCGTCGTGATCGTGATCGCCTGGTTCGCGATCGTGATCACCGGGCGCTACCCGAGAGGGCCTGTACGACTTCGTCGCCGGCTTCACGCGCTTCCTCGCGCGCGCTCACCGCGTACGCCGCGCTGCTGTGCGACCCCTACCCCGCGTTCATGCGGCGCCGACGACGCCGCCTACCCGGTGCGGATGGAGTTCTCGGGGCCACTCGAGCCCATACAGCCGCGCTGAAGACGTTCTTCCGCTTCATCCTCGCGATCCCGATCGTGATCCTGCGCTACGTGATGGGCATCCTGCTCGAGATCGGCGCGATCGCCGCCTGGTTCGTGATCCTGATCACCGGCAAGATGCCGCGCGGCCTGTTCGACCTGATGGTGCTCGCCAACTCATACACCGCGCGCAGCGACGCGTACGTGTTCCTGCTGACCGAGACCTACCCCCCGTTCCAGGACGAGCAGACGCGCGCGGCCGGGACGGTCGAGCGCCGCCTAAACGCTGCGGATCCAGGCTTAGACCGGCGTGACCGGGTTGCGCTTGGCCGGCCAGTCACGCTGCTTGGATGCGGCGTGCGCGAAGCGGCGTACGAGCTCGGCGCGCAGGTCGCCGGGCTCGATCACCGCGTCGATCACCAGCTCTGAGGCGAGGTGCAGGATGTCGATGTCCTCGGCGTACTCGGTACGCAGCTCCTCCGTGCGCCGCGCGCGCTCGTCCTCGTCCGTCGATCGCCTGCAGCTGGTTGTAGTAGACCGCGTTGATCGCCGCCTGCGGGCCCATCACCGCGATCGACGCGCTCGGCAGCGCCAGGCAGCAGTCGGGGTCGAACGCCGGACCGGCCATCGCGTACAGCCCCGCTCCGTAGGCCTTGCGCACGATCACCGAGATCTTCGGCACGGTCGCCTCGCTGACCGCGCTGATCATCTTCGCGCCGTGGCGGATGATCCCGTCGCGCTCGACCTGCGTGCCGATCATGAAGCCGGGCACGTCCGCGAGGAACAGCAGCGGCACGTTGAACGCGTTGCACGTCCAGATGAACCGCGCGGCCTTGTCGGCCGAGTCGGAGAACAGCACGCCGCCCTTGTGCTTCGGCTGGTTGGCCACGATCCCGATCGCCCTACCGTCCAGACGCGCGTAGCCGACGACCAGCTCCTTCGCCCAGCGCGGATGGATCTCCAGCAGCGATCCCTCGTCGACGAGCGCGTCGATCAGCGTCTTGATGTCGAACGGCTTGTTCTCGTCGGCCGGGATCAGCTCGCGCGATCTCGCCCCCGCCCGGTGCGCCCGCGGGCGGCGCGGGGACCGCCGGCGGCGGGTCCTGGCGCCAGCTCCCCGGGCAGGTAGGAGAGATAGCGCCGGGCGAGCGCGATGCCCTCCTCGTCGCTCTTAACCAGCTGATGCCCGCAGCCCGAGACGCCGGTGTGCATGCGCGCGCCGCCCATCTCCTCGAGGCTCACCTTCTCGCCGATCACCATCTCGGCCATCCGCGGCGAGCCGAGGTACATCGACGCGTTGCTCATCGCGCATGATCACGATGTCGCAGAACGCGGGGATGTACGCGCCGCCGGCGGCGCTCGGGCCGAACAGCACGCACACCTGCGGCACGACCCCGGACAGCTTGACCTGGTTGTGGAAGATCCTCCCCGCGCCCCTGCGGCCGGGAAACATCTGCACCTGCTCGGTGATCCGCGCGCCGGCCGAGTCGACCAGGTAGACCATCGGGATGCCCAGCGACAGCGCGCGTTCCTGGATGCGCAGGATCTTCTCGACGGTCTTCGGTCCCCACGAGCCCGCCTTGACCGTCGGGTCGTTGGCCATCAGCGCGACCGCCCGTCCGTCGAGCGTCCCGACCCCCGTGACCACGCCGTCGGCGCCGAGGCCGTCCTCCTGCCAGTTGGCCAGCAGCGCCTCCTCGGCGAACGAGTCGTCGTCCAGCAGCAGCGCGACGCGCTCGCGCACTCCCAGCTTGCCCTGCTCGCGCGCCTTCTCGCGGTGGCGCTCGGGACCCCCACCGAGCGCGCGCTCGGTGGCCCCACCCAGTGCGCTCACGGTCGCGGCAGCCCTCGATACCGGTGGCGCCACGCCCGCGCCCGCGCGCGAGATGACGTTCGTGGCGCGCCTGCAGGCGCGCTTGCACGACGTCGAGATCGGACGCCGGACCGAGCAGGCGCCAAGCGTCGCGCACGACCGGCAGCAGCGTCACAGCGATCACCCAGCCCGGCCAGAAGTGGCCGGTCGGTCCGGTCGCCAGCCAGATGCCGACCGCCAGCGCGGACACGCCGATCGATCCGCCAGCCTCCTGCAGCAGGCGACGACGCAGCTGCCCCTTGCGCTTGACCAGTGCGAGCTTGACCGAGGTCGAGCTGACCGGGAGATCCGCGCGCAGCACGTCGAGGTCAGCGCGCGTGGACGCCTGGTAGGCCCCACCGATCCGCTCCTCGAGCTCATCCGAGGTCAGCCTGCCGGCGCCCGCGTGCTCGCGCAGCTCGTCGATCACCTGCTCGCGGTCGACGTCCGCCACGCGCAGTCTCGACAGGTCACTCATGCTCAGAATGTAGTCCAGACGGGCGCCGCCCGCCAGCGCTCGCACTCAGAACGCGCGGTTGGGCTGCGGAGCGTCGCCTGTGTAGTCGTAGAAGCCGGTGCCGGACTTGCGCCCGAACCAGCCCGCGATCAGCATCCTGCGCAGCGTCGGCGGTCGCGCGAAGCGGCGTTCGCTGAACTCCTCGAACAGCACGTCGCAGATCGATCCGAGCGTGTCCAGACCGACGAAGTCGGCGAGCGTCAACGGCCCCATCGGGTGGCCCGCTCCGGCCTTCATCGCCTCGTCGATCTCTTCGACCGAGCCGACGCCCTCTTCGTGCGCGCGGATCGCGTCCAGCATGTACGGCACGAGCAGGCGGTTGACGATGAACCCGGCGCTGTCCCTCGTGGGGATCGCGAGCTTGCGCTGTGAGCGCGCGAACTCGAGCGCGCTGTCGAACGCGTCGTCGGTCGTGGTGATGCAGCGGACGACCTCGACCAGCTTCATCACCTGTGCCGGGTTGAAGTAGTGCAGCCCGACGAACTGACCGGGACGCCCGGTGACCGCCGCCTGGTCGATCACCGACAGCGATGACGTGTTCGTCGCGAACAGCGCCTCCGGCTTGACGAGCTTGTCGAGCTCGCGCCACATCTCGAGCTTCAGCGGCAGGCTCTCGGTGATCGCCTCGATCACCAGGTCGCAGTCGGCGAGCTCGCGGTAGTCGATCACGCCGCGGATGCGCGCGCGGACCGCATCCGCATCCTCCTGCGAGGACTTGCCTTTCTCGACCGCCCGCGCGAGCTGCTTGTCGATCTGGCCGAGACCCTTCTGCAGGGTCGCTTCGTCGACCTCGCGCACCACTACCTGATAGTCGGCCTGAGCGGCCACCTGGGCGATGCCGTGGCCCATCTGCCCGGCACCGAGCACCCCCACCTGGTTGATCTGCTGCGACATCGTGCGCGAGAGCTTACCCTGCACCGTGTGGACGACGAGGAGACCTCCGAGCTGACGCCAGCCGACACCAGCGATCCCGAGGCGGCCGGCACCTTCGACCTCGCGGCGGCCGGCCTGCGCGGCGACGGCGCGGAGCTGGCGAGCTCGGTGGAGGTGCTCGCGAGCAAGCTCGAGCAGGCGCTGCCGGGACGCGCGCACGTGGAGCGCCGCGGCGGCGGCCTGCTCGGACGGGGCGCAAAGCGCGTGCGCGGAGTGCGCGTCGAGCTGGGCTCCAACTGCTACCAGCTGGCCGTGGACGGCGACCGTGTCGAGGGTTATCGCGAGCGCAACGTGGGCGGCATCGCGATCAAGCGCGAGCCGCTGTCCACGGACGAGTGGCTGACCGCGTTGACCGCGGACCTGCGCGCGCAGGCGCAGGACAGCGCGCAGGCCAGGACGGCGCTCGAACGGCTGCTGCGGTGAGATGAGCGCCACCGCTCCCCAGCCGGGGCCGAGGACGTCCGCGTGAGCGCCGGCCCCGAGGATGCGCGAGCGAGCGACGACGCACAGCTCACCTCCGAGCGCGAGCAGGAGCAGTCGCTCGCGCGCGTCGAAGCGGGCGGCATCCCGCTGGCGGCCGAGCGTCGGCTGCGCGAGCTGGCCGAGCAGGGCGGCTCGTTCACCTCGGACCTGTCGGTCGGCGACTTCGCGCTGTGCCATCAGCTGGGCGTGCGCCCGCTGGCACAGGTGATGGGCAGCTCGGTCTACCAGGTCGGCTACCAGTCGACGCCGTGGGCACCGACCGTGGGCGGAGGCTTCATGTTCGAGCTGGGCACGTTGTCCGAGGCGTGGAACGAGGTGCGCGGGCGGGCGCTGTCGCGACTGGCGCAGGAGGCCGAGCACGTGGGCGCGGATGCGGTGATCGGTGTCGAGCTGCGAACGAACGAGCACGACTGGGCGGAAAACTCGATCGAGTGCGTCGTCCTCGGCACCGCGGTACACCATGACGGCAAGCCGCGAACGACGAGCGGCAAACCCGTCCTCACGGAGTTGTCTGTGGCCGACTACGTGAAGCTGGCGCAGGCGGGAATCGAGCCGCTGGGGATCGTCGCGTGGAGTTCCGTGTTCTTCGTCGCCGCTTCCTACTCGACGCAGATGCTGACCGCAGGGCGCTTCACGCAGAACCAGGAGCTGAGCGAATTCACGCAGGGCATCTACGGCGCGCGTGAGATCGTCGTGCAGCGGATGAGCGAGCAGGCGGTGCGAGCACAGGCGAGCGGCGTCGTCGGCGTGCACATCGGCCACGGCATCCAACGCATCTCGCTCGGCGGCGGGCGCTACGAACGCGGCGGGCTGATGGTGACCTTCCACGCGATCGGCACCGCGATCCGCGAAACAGCAGGCGCGAGCTTCCAGGCCCCGAAAACGAAGATCGACCTGACGGAGGCGAAGGACATATGAGCGACAGCGAGAGCAGCGAGAGCACCTACGACCCGAGCTCCCTGGAGGGCGTCCCGGAGGCGGGCCGCGCGCGCCTGGCGCAGAACCGCCAGGGCCTGTTCACGTCCGACCTGTCGGTCAACGAGTTCCTGCTCGTCAAGCAGGCCGGCTTCGAGCCGCTCGGGCTGGTGCTCGGCAGCTCGATCTACCACATCGGCATCCAGTTCTCGAGCTGGAAGAAGAGCCAGGAGATGACCGTCCTCTCAGAGGCGATGTACGGGGCGCGCCAGCTGGCGATGACGCGCATGGAGGAGGAGGCCGACCAGCTCGGCGCGGACGGCGTGGTCGGCGTGCGCCTGGACATCGGCCGCTACGAGTGGGGCCAGGACATGGCGGAGTTCATCGCGATCGGAACCGCGGTCAAGCACCGCGACGGCGAGCTGCACCGCGCGCCGAACGGACGGCCGTTCACCAGCGACCTGTCCGGTCAGGACTTCTGGACGCTGTTGCAGCACCGGCCACCGCCCGGTCGGGATGGTGATGGGTAGCTGCGTCTACCACGTCGCCCACCGCGGCATGCTCCAGTCGATGGCGCAGACCGGGCGCAACGTCGAGCTGTCGAACTTCACCCAGGCGCTGTACGACGCGCGCGAGCTGGCGATGGAGCGGATGCAGAGCGAGGCGCAGGAGATCAAAGCCGAGGGCATCGTCGGCGTCGATCTGCAGGAGAAGAGCCACGGCTGGGGCAGCCACACGATCGAGTTCTTCGCAGTCGGCACCGCGATCATCCCCCGCGAGGGCCACGACGAGCAGATCCAGGCGCCGACCACCGTGCTCGATTTGAGCTGAGGCAGGAAACGTCTTGATGGGGCTCCGCCTTACGGCTCCGCCGGGGAGGGAGCGCGGGGGCGCCGACCGGCGTAGCGCGGGGGCGCTTGGCGCGCCGGCCCTATCGCGCCGCCCTATACGGGCAGCAGCTCGAGCGCGTCGACGTGCCGGGGTTGCATGACGGAGAAGTGGCGGTGGTCGAGCGTCGCGAGCTTGGTCTCGCGCAGGCGCTCGACGACTGCGAGCACGGCGGCGTCGACGAAGCCAACGCGCAGGTCGGCGTAGGTGCTGAGCAGGTCGCGGACGCGGCGATAGTCGGCCGCGACCAGGTCCTCGATCTGGTATGCGCCGCCGTGTACTTCGTCGAGCATCACGTCGATGGCGCGGCGGTCGCGCTGGCGGGCTGCGAGATAGTCGAGCTCCACGAGCACCGGGGCGGGCACGATTCGCACTCCGCGCGCGTCAGCCAACAACCGTGCACAGACCGCGTGCTTGGCGTCGTCGCGGTCCAAGGTGGCCCACAGCGGGCCGGTGTCGAGAATCAGCGAAATGGCTCAGGCTCGAAGATCTCTTCGCTGGCAAGCTGAGACAGATCGCTGCGACCAGACGAAATCACGCCGATGCAGTTGAGCGGCGGCGGTATCGGCTCCTCCTCCACATCCCCCAGCTCACGCTCCATCGCTTCGCGCACGACCTGCGCAACGGACACTCCGCGTTCGCGCGCGCGGCGCTTGGCGCGCTCCACGAGCTCCGGCTCGGCCTGGATCATCAGCCTCTGCATCATAAGTGCATGCATGCTATCAGTCACCGATTCCGTAGTCTGAGAATCGAGAGAGCCTGCACCCAGACTGATCCGACCGAGCACGCCGTGCGGGACACCACCGACAGGAGGGCCACGCCATGAGCATCGTGTACACCGAGGACAGCGGCCGCGTCCGCCACGTCGTGCTGAATCGCCCGGAGAAGCGCAACGCGATGAACCAGGAGCTGCTGCGCGCGCTCGGCGAGGCGCTGCGCGAGGCCAGCGGCGGAGCGAGTCCGTGCACTGCGTGGTGCTGCGCGGGGAGGGGCCGGTGTTCTCGGCCGGCGTCGACCTCGCCGAGCTTGCCGAATCGGCCGGTCAGGCAGGCGTGCTGCGCCCGTTTCGCCAGGTGTTCCTCGACTGCGCCAACGTCTGTGAAGAGATGGCCAAGCCGGTCGTCTGCCAGATCCACCGCACGTGCGTCGGCGGCGCGCTCGAGGTGGCGCTCGGCTGCGACCTGCGGATCGCATCGAGCGACGCGCAGTTCGGCCTGCCGGAGGTGAAGTTCGGGATCATCCCCGACGTCGGCGGCTCGACCCGCCTGCCCGCCGTCGTCGGGCTCGGACGGGCGAAGGAGCTGATCATGACCGCGCGCACGATCGACGCCGCAGAGGCCGAGCGCATCGGCCTGATCAACCGCGTGGTCGCGCCGGAGGATCTCGAGCAGGCCACGCAGGCGCTCGTCGACGAACTGCTCGCCAACTCTCCCGTCGCCGTCGGCCGCGCCAAGCGCGTGATCGACGCCTCCGCCCGCCCGACGATCGCCCAGAGCCTCGAGATGGAGGTCTCCGTGCAGGAGTACTGCGTGGCGGCCGCGCGCGAGAGCGCCCGCGCCGAGGCACAGCCCGAGGAGGCGCTCGCGGGCTGAGCGCGACGCACCGGCGCAGCGCGGTCGGGCGCGCCGGCAGACCGGGCGACGCGGCGGGTGTCGGCGGAGCTAGGCCTGCCAGTCGACCGGCCCGGCGAGCAGCGTGTGGCTGCCGAGCGGGCGGCCGAGGATCTCCTGCACGCGCTGCGCGCACGCGAGCAGCGCCGGCAGATCGATGCCCGGTGTCGATGCCCATCTCGTGCAGCATCGAGACGAGGTCCTCGGTGGCGATGTTGCCGGTCGCGCCCGCCGGCACCGGGCAGCCACCCAGCTCGCCGAAGCTCGACTCGAAGCTGTCGATTCCGGCCTCCAGCGCGGCGAGCACGTTCGCGAGGCCCTGTCCGCGCGTGTTGTGGAAGTGCGCGGTCAGCTCGAGCTGCTCGCCCAGCTCGACGCGCGCAGCGGTGAAGAACTCGCGCACCTGGCGCGGGTTGGCCATCCCGGTCGTGTCGCCGAAGCCGACCTCCTGGGCGCCCGCGTCGCGCAGGCTTGCCGCGATCTGCGAGCACCCGCTGCTGGCGGCACGTGACCCTCGTACGGACAGCCGAACGACGTCGAGATCACGCCCTCGCAGCGCAGGCCCGCGTCGCGCGCCCGACCGAGCACGCGACTCGCAGGCCAGCCAGCGACTCGGCGATCGAGCGGTTGACGTTGTTGGCGGTTGTGGGTCTCGGAGGCGGACAGGAAGACGTTGACCTCGTCGAACGCCGGGCGCGGGCCGTCGTGCGCGTCGAGCACCTCCAGCGCGGCGTCCAGCCCACGCTCGTTGGGCACGAGCACCGACACGCTCACATCTGCCGGCACGTCGATCCGCGCGAGCACCTCGCGCGCGTCGGCCAGCTGCGGGATCACGTCCGCGCGCACGAAGCTGCGTCACCTCCAGTCGCCGCAGGCCGGTGCGTGCGAGCGCGTCGATCAGCTCGACCTTACGCTCGGTGGGGATCGACCTCGGGCTCGTTCTGGAAGCCGTCGCGCGGACCGACCTCCCTGATGCGCACGGCCCTGGGGAGCTCGTTCGGTCCCTCGAGTGTCACAGCCGTCAGCCTATACTCGGCCGCCTTGGCATCGCCCGCCCCCGACCCCGTCGCAGTGATCGGCGCCTCAGGCGCCCTCGGGTTCGGCCTCGCGCTGCGCTTCGCGCGCGCCGGCGTGCCGGTCGCGATCGGCTCGCGCGACGCGGCTCGCGCCGAGGAAACCGCGGAGCGCGCGAGGGCGCTCGTCCCCGGTGGGAGCTTCTCCGCTCACGACAACGCCAGCGCCGTCGCCGCGGCCGGCGCGAGCGACTGCGTGATCCTGAGCGTGCCGTTCCGCAACCAGTCCGAGACGCTGACGAACCTGAAGCAGGCGCTGACCGCCCGGCCAGCTGCTGATCGACGCGACCGTGCCGCTCGCCGCGGCGGTCTCGGGCAAGGCCACGCGGATGCTCGGCGTGTGGCAGGGATCCGCTGCTCAGCAGGCGCTGGAGATGGCTCCGGATGGTGTGCGCGTGGTCTCCGCCCTGCACACCGTGAGCGCCACCTCGCTCAGCGACCTCGAGCACCCGCTCGCCCAGGACGTGCTCGTGTGCGGCGACGCGCGCGCCGACAAGCGCGAGGCGGCGGGCCTGATCGAGCGGATCGACGGCCTGCGCTGCGTCGACTGCGGACGCCTGGAGATGTCGCGCACGACCGAGTCGCTGACAGCGCTGCTGATCGCGGTGAACGTCCGCTACAAGGTCCACGCCGGCATCCAGCTGACCGACCTGCCGGAGAGCTTGTGGGAGTGAACGACGCCGACGTCGTGCTGCTCTCAGGCGGCACCGGCGGCGCCAAGCTGGCGCGCGGGATGCTCGATGTGGTCGGCGCCGAGCGCCTGGCCGTGGTCGTCAACACGGGCGATGACATCGAGATCTACGGCGCACACGTGTCGCCGGACCCGGACCTCGTGTCGTTCTGGCTGGCTGACACGATCGACGAGCGCGGCTGGGGCCTGCGCGATGACACGTTCGCGGTCATGGACGCGCTGCGCGCGCTCGACGTCGATGTGTGGTTCAACCTCGGCGACCGCGACCTGGCGTGGTGTATGGAGCGGGCACGAATGCTCGCCGAGGGCCTCTCCCCCACCGCCGCGCTCGCGCGCCTGAACGAGGCGATCGGCGTGCGCACGTGCGTGCTGCCGATGAGCGATGACCCGGTCCGCACGTGGGTTCGCACGGGCACCGCCGGCTGGTGCGCGTTCCAGGAGTTCATGATCCGCGAGCGCGCGCAGGGGCTGCTCGAGGGCCTGGAGTACCGCGGTGCCGAGCAGGCGCGCCCCGGCGAGGGGGTGCTCGAGGCGATCGCTGGTGCGAGCGCGATCGTGATCGGGCCGTCCAACCCGCTCGCGTCGATCGCGCCGATCCTCGCCGTGCCGGGGATCCACGACGCGCTGGCCAGCTCCAGCGCTCCGGTCGTCGCGGTCAGCCCGATCGTCGGCGGCGAGGTGCTGAAGGGCCCGACCGCGTCGTTCATGGCGTTCGGCGCGCTCGAGCTGAGCGCGGACGGCGTGGCCGACTTCTACGGCGAGCTGCTCGACGGGATCGTCGCCGACGAAGACGTCGGGCGCCTGGCCACGCTGCAGACCGACACGCGCATGGACGACGCGCCCGCCCGCGCGCGGCTGGCCGAGCAGACGCTGTCGTTCGCGCGCGCGCTCGCCGGCTAGGAGCGGCGCGCAGCGCTCGGCGAAGCGCTCAGGCAGCCCAACGCGAAACGCACGAAGCGCTCAGGCAGCCCGCGAGGCGTTGTGCTCGCGCCACTCGGTCAGCGCGCCCAGGCCCGCGTCGATCACGCGTTCGACGAACGCCTCGCGATCGTTGGCGTGCGGCAGCGGCCCAGCGGGGACCGGAACGCCGAGGAACTCGCACAGCGGCTCCCAGCCTTCGCCCACCTCCCACACGAGCAGCCGCTCGGCGGGGACTTCCCGTTCGACCTGCGCGTTGTGGGCGAGGAACTGCTCGATCATCTGCGCGGGCTCGGCGTGCCCGGCGGCGAAAGTGCCCTGCGGCCCCCAGAACATGCGGTCGACCAGCGCCAGATAGCGCTCCCAGCGCGGATCGACCTGCGCGCGGGCGCGGGACACCAGCGGCATCACGCTGTCGCCGTGGGACATCGTCCAGATCGTCTCCCTGAAACTGCGCTCCCACGACTCGGGGTTGCGCACACTGAGCAGCACCTTGGCGTCCGGGTAGACGTCCATCAGCTCGCGGTAGAAGTAGCCGCCGGGCCAGTCGACCGTCGAGGCACGATCCGCGAACACCTCATCCCACGGCCCCTCGCCGTCCAGCGCCCGGTTCCACAGCGGCACCTGCCGATCGAGGTCCGCCAGCACGTCGACCCAGTGGTAGCAGGGGCCGATGCCCAGCTCCTCGAGCGCGAGTTTCTGCGTCAGCGTGCCCGTGCGGGGTAGCCCCGCACCGATCAACCGCATGCGGACACGTCCAGCAAGCGCTGTAAACTGCTGTTTGTCGCCCTGCGCATTGTTGGTTTCTATCGCACCGGACGGTCGCCTGTCCCGCGAAGAAGTCGATAAGAACGTCGGGTTGCATCCGAGGGAACGCTGTCTGCTGCGCCTATCGTCGAGTATCGCGCCGGACCTCCCCGGGCAACTATCCCCCCAGGCACCATCCCCCGAGCCACCGAAGGAGCCTCAACGTTGCAGAGCCGCTCGCACCGCACGTTCCGCAGGGGAGGGTCCTCCGTGCTGGCCGATCCGATCGTCGCGTCGCGTCGCGCCGCGCGGCAGGCCGGCCCACGGATCGCAGCGATCGCCTGCTCGCACTCCGAGACCGTGTACTCGCAGGAGCAAGTGCTCGACCGCCTCGGCCTGTCCGACAGCGAGTTCGCGAAAGGTATCTTCGAACGCTCGGGCGTGCAGCGTCGCCACCTTGACCTGAGCGAGGACTTCCTCGCGGGCACGCTGCAGGCCCGCGCGCCGCAGATCGAGCGCGACCTGCTGAGGCACTCGATCACGGCGGTCGACGCGCTCGAGCTCGACCCGATGGAGGTCGGCACGGTGATCAGCGCGAGCCTGTACTCGCTCGGCTGCCCAAGCCTTGCCCATCGCCTGGTCGACCACTTCGCGATGGGCCCGGCGACCGACAAGTACCACCTGACCGGGGTCGGCTGCGCGAGCGGCGTGCCGCTGATGCGGCTGGCTGCTCAGGCGCTGCGCGAGAACCCCGAAGGTCAGGCGCTGATCGTCGCCGCGGAGAGCATGAGCGGCATCATGTCGAAGGCCGGACCGGATGACCCGAAGGCGAAGACGGTCGGCGCGGCGATCTTCGGCGACGGCTGCGCAGCCGTGCTGCTGTCCGGCGATCCGCACTGCGAGGGCCCGGCGATCCTCGCCTCGCAGGTCCACCAGATCGAGGGCACGCTGGACGCGGTGAAGATGGACCTGGCCGGCGAGGACACCTACCTGCACCTCGCGCGCGAGCTGCCCGACCTCGCCGGGGCGGGGCTGCCGAGCGTGGTGGCGAGCTTCCTGCGCCAGCACCACGTGGAGCGCTCGGAGATCAATCACTGGATCGTGCATCCCGGCGGCAGGCGAATCATCGAGAACGTGCAGACGGCGCTCGAGCTCTCCGACGAGGACGTCGCCACGAGCTGGGGCGCGCTGGCCGACCACGGAAACGTCGGCACGCCGTCGATCCTGTACGTGCTCAAGGACGCGATCGAGCGCCATGAGCCAAAGCCGGGCGAGCGCGGCCTGATGGTCACGATCGGCCCTGGCGTGACAGTCGGGATGATGCTGCTCGGCTGGTGAGCCGCGGGCGGACGGCTCGGCTCGGCCCCCGGGCAGATGGTTGAATCACCATCTAGGCTCTTGCCATGCGCACCGCCGCGGTCCTGCCGGTCAAGAGCTTCTCGCGTGCCAAGCAGCGACTCGGCGAAAGCGTCGCCGACCGGCTACGGCTGCAGCTCGCGCGTGCGATGGTCGCCGACGTGCTGCTGGCACTGGAGCGCACCGACGCGATCGAGCTGACGATCGTCGTCACGCGAGAGCGGGAGGTCGCGAGCGCGGCACGAGCGCTGGGAGCGATCGTGCTCGACGACGACACGGAGTCCGGCCAGTCGGCAGCCGCCGCGCTCGGGATCCGGTACGCGGTAGCCGAGGGGATCGAGCGCGTGCTGTGCGTGCCCGGCGACTGCCCCGCGCTCGACCCGGCGGAGCTGCAGGCGCTGCTCGACGCGGACGCGGACGCACCCCCGGGCGAGGGCGACGGCGGACGGGAGGGCAACGGCCCGGGCAAGGTCGAGCGCCGCGTCGTGATCGTCCCGGACAGGCACGGGACGGGCACGAACGGCCTGCTGCTGAGCCCGCCGGAGGCGATATCGCCGAGCTTCGGGGCGGACAGCTGCGAGCGCCACCGTGAACTGGCGCTGGCCGCGGGCATCGTCGCGCGGATCGAGCGCCCGGAGTCGCTGCTGCTGGACATCGACACGGGCGCCGATCTCGCCGAGCTGCGCGTGCGGCTGGCCCAGCTGGACGCGCCGGCCCCGCGCACGCGAGCCGTACTCGGACAGCCCGAGCATACGGGCGGGCTTTCGATCACAACCCACGCCTGACCGCGGCCGATCGTGGCGAGCCTGTCCGTACGGCCGCTCGGCGGCATCCCGGAGGTACGCGCGGGGGACGACCTGGCGCAGCTGATCCTCGCGGTACTCGAAGGTCACCCGCCGCGCGAGAACCAGCTGCTAGCGATCGCGCACACCGTGGTCTCAAAGGCCGAGGGCGCGGTCGTGGCGCTCGCCGACGTTGCCGCGGGCGAGCGCGCTCGGGAGCTCGCGGCGAGCGCGGCCGCCGAGGACGGCCAGGATCACGACCCGCGTGTTGTGCAGGTCGTGCTCGATGAGAGCGTCGAGATCCTGCGCGCCCAGCGCGGGGTGCTGATCTGCCGCACGCGACACGGCTTCGTGTGCGCGAACGCGGGCGTCGACGCGTCCAACGCCTCTGGGAGCGGCACAGGCGAGACGCTCGTGTTGCTGCCGCGCGACCCGGACGCCTCAGCGCGACGTATCCGTGCGCGCCTGCGCGAGCTCGCGGATGCGGACGGCGGCGATCGCAGCGCCCCGGCGATGTGCGGCGATCGCGGCGCCCCGGCGGTGCTGATCACGGACAGCTTCGGGCGTGCATGGCGCCACGGTCAGCTGGACGTCGCGATCGGGCTCGCCGGCATGCAGCCACTCGACGACTGGCGCGGGCGAACCGACGCCAACGGGCTCGAGCTACAGGCCACCTGGCTGGCGATCGCCGACGCGGCAGCCGCCGCCGCAGATCTGGCGCGCGCGAAGGACTCGCGCGAGCCGATCGTCGTGATCGACGGCCTGGAGCGGTTCCTCACGGCCGAGGACGGCCCGGGCGCGGCGGCGCTGCTGCGCCCGCTCCAGGAGGACATGTTCCGCTGAGCTGGGCCGACTGTGCCTGGCTGGGGCGAGCCGTGCCGTGCCGTGCCGAGCCTGAGTCAGACGGCCACCGGCAGCTCGCCCACGTCCTGCAGCGGGTGGCGGCGCCGGATCTCATACAGCGTCGTGCGCTCGGCGGCGGGACGCCCGGCGTCGTGCGCAGCGGCGACGAGCTGCCGGGGCTCCAGGCGGGTGCCGTGGTAACTGCCGGCCAGGCGGCTGATCGACTCCTCCATCAGTGTGCCGCCGAGATCGTTGACGCCCCAGCGCAGCGACTCGGTGGCGGCATCCAGACCCATCTTCACCCAACTCGCCTGCAGGCTCGGTACGGTCCGCCCGAGCGCCAGGCGGAAGACGGCGGTGTGCTTGAGGTTCTCCTCGCGCGAGATCTCCTCGACGCCATGCGTACGGCCGAGCAGCGTCTGGAACGGGATGAACGACAGCGGCACGAACTCGGTGATGCCGCCCGTGCGTTGCTGCAGCCCGCGGATCACGCGCATATGCTCGGCCAGCTCCCACGGCTCCTCGATATGCCCGAACATGACCGTGGCGGTCGAGCGCAGTCCGGCCGCGTGAGAGGCCTCGATGATCTCCACCCAGCGCGCAACCGGGAGCTTGTTGGGGGAGATCCGCTCGCGCACGCCGTCGTGCAGAACCTCGGCGGCCGTGCCAGGCGTCGAGCCGAGCCCCGCATCCTTCAGCCGCGCGAACACCTCCGCGGGCGGGAGACCCGAGATGTCGCACATGTGCGCGATCTCCATCGGGCTGTAGGCGTGCAGGTGCAGCTCCGCGCCGGCGCCCACGGCTGTGTCCTTGGCCAACCGCAGCCAGCCAAGGTAATCCTCGAGCTGCCAGTCGGGGTGGATGCCCGACTGGATGCACAGCTCGCTGGCGCCGAACTCGAGCGCGTCGTGAATCCGCGCCACGAACTCGTCCTGGTCGTGCTCGTAGGCATCAGGCGAGCGCTTGCCCTGCCCGAAGCCGCAGAAGGCACACCCGACGGTGCACACGTTCGAGATGTTGATGTTGCGGTTGACCACGAACGTCACCTGCTCGCCAGCCAGCTCCGCGCGCAACTCGTCGGCCGCCTGGCGCATGTCCTCGATCGCCTCGGGCCTGGTCTCAGCGAACATCGCCGTCAGCTCCGCCGGCGTCAGCGCAGCCCCGTCGCGGGCACGGACGGTCGCCCCGGACACCAAGTCAGGGCGGATCGGCGTCGGCGGGTCGGTGCGGCCGGACCCACGCCGCGGGATGAAGCTCCAGTACTTGACCTTGATCGTGTCCATCACCCCCTGCGCGATCCACTGCGGATCGATGTACTGCGGGTACACACACAGCCGCTCGGTCAGCGCGTATCCATCGCTCTGCAGCTGCTTTCGCACCTGATGCGGCGAGGGGAACGGATGCTCGGGAGAAATGTGGTCGCCGTTGGCGCTCAGCCCGCCCAGGTCGGTCGCGCCGGCGGCCACCAGCTCGCCCCACCAGTCGGCCAGGTTCGGCGGGATCTGGATGCCGACGTCCGGCATCAGCCGCCGGGTCTCGGCGATCAGCCGCTTCATGTCCTCGATGTTCACCGGGCACGCCCACTCGGGCAGCGGCAGCTGCGGCCGGGGGCGCGAGGGGTCCCGATCTACGCCGGTGCGCCAGTACTCGCGCGCGGCCTCGTCGGCGATCTGCGCGGGCTCGCGACCGTAGTAGCGCTGGTGCGGCACGAAGTTCTGCAGGATCACCTCCTGGATGTGACCGTGCTCGGCGTGCAGCGCCGCGAGCGCCTCGAGCGATTCGACGCGCTCCTGCTCGGTCTCCCCGATGCCCACCAGGATGCCGCTGGTGAACGGGATCCGCAGCTCTCCGGCCGCGCGGATCGTCTCCAGGCGCCTGGCCGGATGCTTGGTCGGCGAGCCCGCGTGCACGGTCTCCATCAAGCGCTCGGCGACCGACTCGAGCATCAGCCCCTGCGAGGCGGTCATCTCGCGCAGGCGCGCGAGATCCTCGCGCGAGAGCACCCCGAGGTTGGTGTGCGGCAACAGGCCCCGCTCGAGCGCCTGTTTGCACGTCCAGACGACGTAGGAGGTGAAGTCCGCGTGGCCGTACTCGCGCAGCCGCGCCGCAACCTCGGGGTTGACCTCGGGTCGCTCGCCGGTCAGCACCAGCAGCTCCTTGACCTGGCGGCGCGCGGCGCCATCGAGCAGCGCGATCACCTCGTCGGGCGCGTGCAGATGCGCCGTGTGCGTGGCGAACGCGCAGTACTTGCAATAGCAGCGGCAGGTTCGCGACAGCGACAGCGTCAGGTTGCGCGAGAAGGTGACCCTGCGGCGCATTCCCCGAGTGTATGCACTCAGTGCCGCCGAGCCGACATCCCCCACCGGCTGCGCGCGGGCTGGCGGCCGGCCGGCCGATCCGTCCGATCGGGCTCCTACGTTGTCGTACATGTCAGAGGACACCCTGCGCCGCGCGCTCGCCGAGATGATCGGCGCGTTCACGCTCACGTTCATCGGCGCCGGCGCAGCGGCGGCGGCCGGTGGCATCCACGACACCGCGCTGATCGGGGTGGCGATCGCCAACGGTCTCGCGATCGGGGTGATGGTCTGCGCGCTCGGCCCGATCTCCGGTGGCCACTTCAACCCCGCGATCACGTTCGGCTTCCTGATCACCCGGCGGATCAAGCCGGCGCTCGCGGGCGTGTACTGGCTGTTCCAGTTCGGCGGCGCGGCGCTCGCCGCACTGCTCGTCCGGGACCTGCTGCCACGCGCGACGACTGAAGCCGTGAACCTGGGCGTGCCGGCGCTCGGCAACGGCGTGGACGCCAGCTCCGGCTTCCTGCTGGAGGCAATCCTCACGTTCTTCCTCGTGCTCGTCGTGTTCGGCGCAGCCGTCGACGAACGCAACCCGTTCAACTCCGTGGCGGGACTCGCGATCGGTCTGACGATCTCGATCGACGTGCTGTTCGGCGGACCGTTCACCGGCGCGGCGATGAACCCGTCACGCGCCTTCGGACCGCAGCTGGTCGGCGATCACTGGTCCAATGGCTGGGTCTGGTACGCCGGCCCGGTGCTCGGCGCGACGGTCGCCGCGCTGCTCTACCACTTCCTCTTCATGCGCGTGCCCGACGCCGACCCCGAGACCGGGGCGGCGGCCGCACCCTGAGTGGATGTGGCCCCGGCGCGCGTCTACCTGGCCCGTCACGGCCGGACCGCGTACAACCTCGAGGGCCGCTTCCAGGGCCATCTGCCCGTCCCGCTCGACGAGACCGGTCGTGAGCAGGCCGCCGAGTTGGCCGAGCGCGCGGCCGACTACGGCTTCCGCGCGCTGTGGTGCAGCCCGCTGCTGCGGGCGCGCGAAACCGCCGAGACGGTCTCATGCAGGATCGGCTTGCAGCCGATCGAGGATGCGCGGTTCGTGGAGACCGACGCGGGCGACTGGACCGACCGCAGCTTCGTCGAGGTGCGCGCCCAGATGCCCGAGCGCTTCGACGCGTTCGCGGCCGCCGACCCGGGGTTCGCGTTCCCCGGGGGCGAGTCCTTCGCCCAACAGGAGCAGCGCGTGAGCGCGGGGCTGGAGGACGTGGCGCGGGGCGAGCTGCCGGCGTTGGTCGTGTGCCACGGGATGGTCATCCGCGCCGCGCTGGCCGGCCGTGCGGGCCGTCCGGTGGGGCGCTTCGAGCGCGTGCCCAACGGCGCGATCGTGCCGCTCGACCCGGCTGAGGCGGAGCAGGCCGAGCTCGGCGGCGGCGACGCAACGATGCCGAGCTGAGCGATCGCTATTCGACGATGTGGGCGACGCCACTGCCCACCCGTGCCTACGAGCCGAGGAATCGCCGCAGAGCGCGGCGAGCGCCGGGGAGTCGTCGGCCGGCCTCCAGCTCGCGGATCGCGATCTCGGCGGTCATCGCGGCCAGCAGCTGCGCGGCCGCCGCGGCATCGGGCCAGCCCATCGCTTTGAAGCTCGGGATCGCGGTAGCGGCGAAGCGCTCGTGACGGGCTGACATCGACGCCGTGAGCGCCGCGTCCGTGCGCGCCTCCAGCGCGAGCGCCTTGACGGCACGGTCGGCGAGGCAGACGTCGAGATAGGCCTCCACCCCGCGCACGATCTGCTGCGCCCCCGGCGAGGTACCGGCTGTCGCCTGTGCAACGGCATCCTGCACGCGGTCGTGGAAGCGCGCGTGGAGGGCATCGACAAACGCCTCCCTGTCGGCGAAGTGCACGTAGAAGGTCCCCTTGGCGACACCCGCCTCGGCGACCACGCGGTTGACGCTCAATCCGGCCAGACCCTCGCGCTCGGCGACCGCCACGCCGGCATTGAGCAGCAGCTGCTGCGTGCGGTGGACCGCACGAGGCGTGGGATCGACGAGCTCGACCGGCTGTGCGGGCATGCCTGTCGGAGCCTAGCTGACCGACCGGTCATATCCTATGACCGACCGGTCAGTCATTTGATACGGTACGGCGCATGCCGCTGCTCGACACCCCGACCGGACCGATCGCCTACGACGAACGCGGCGCCGGCGATTCAATCGTCCTGCTGCCCAGCGGAGCGCACGACCGCCACGACTACGACGAGCTGCGTGCGCTGATCCCCCCGCGACTGCGCACGGTCGCGATCGACTGGCCGGCGTACGGAGAGTCTCCTGCCGGCGAACGCCCCGGCAGTGCGATGCATCTCGCTGACGTCGCCGAGGCGGTCCTCGAGCGCCTCGCCCCGGGCGGCGCGATCGTCCTCGGCAACTCGGTGGGCGGCTTCTCGGCGGCACGCATGGCGGTCCGCCGACCCGAGCTCGTCAAGGGACTCGTGATCGTCGACGGCGGCGGCTTCGCCGGGCGCGCGCCGCATGTGCGCGTGTTCTGCGCGCTGATGGCACGACCCCGCTTCCTGCGAGCGATCTACCCTGCGTTCAGCGCTCGCTACATGCGAGCTCGCACCGCGGCCGACCATCGCGCACGAGAGGCGGCTGTAGCCAACACCCGCCGCGACCCCGGTCTGCGTGCGACGAGCGAGCTGTGGCGCAGCTTCGCCTCTCCCGAGCACGACCTGCGAGCGGACGCGAGCTCGATCGCGGCCCCCACACTGGTGATCTGGGGACGACACGACCCGGTGATCTCGCTGAAGGTCGGTGAACGAATCGCAGACACGATCCCCGATGCGCGGCTGGTAGCACTCGACACCGGACACGTGCCACACACCTCAGCCCCCGAGCGCTTCGCCGCCGAGCTAGTCCCGTTCGTGGACGGCGTGTTCGCGCGGGCGACCGCGACGGCTATAACGGCCGCACGGTGACGCCCGCGCACCGTTGGCGCTCGACGCTGCTCGGCGAGCCCGGCGAGCTGGACCTGGAGCAGGGAACGCTCGAGTACTTCGCGCGCGGCACCGGGCCGGTGCTTGTGTTCTGCCACGGCTGGCTCGCCAACGCGAACCTGTGGCGCGGCGTCGTCGATCGCCTCGCGAGCGGACACACCTGCATCACACTTGACCTGCCACTCGGCTCCCACCGCGTGGCGATGGCCGCCGACGCCGATCTGACGCCGGCCGGCTGCGGAGCACTGATCGCCGACGTGCTCGACGCGCTCGATCTCGCGGACGTGACGCTGATCGGCAACGACTCCGGCGGCGCCTACTCACAGATCGCGACCGCCTCGCGCCCGGAGCGCATAGCCCGCCTCGTGCTGAACTCGTGCGAGACGCCGTTCGACCGGTTCCCGCCCCCGCCGTTCGACGGCCTGCCCGATCTCGCCCGGGACCCGGATGCGCTGCTCGGACTGCTAGGGGCTCTGCGCGACCGCACGATTCGCACGAGCGACGCGGCGTACGGGCTGCTGATCAAGCACCCGATAGCGGAGCTCGTGTCCGACTCCTACGCACTGCCCTGCCTGCACGACCCGGAGATCCTGCGCGATACGAGCAAGGTCATGTCATCGGCGAGCTCCACACCCGTCCACGCAGCCGGCCGAGCGCTGATCGCCGGGTTCGAGCGGCCGGTGCTGTTTGCGTGGGGTCCCGAGGATCGGGTGTTCCCGCTGGCGCACGCCCACAACTATGCCGAGCAGCTGCGATCCGCCGCCGTCGAGCTGATCGAGGACTCATTCAGCTTCACCCCGGAGGATCAACCGGAAGCACTCGCGGACGTACTGACTCGTTTCGCGGCCGGCTGAGCGCCAGCTCAGCGCAGGATCACGCAGCCGGTGCTCGCGTGCGCAATCAGCTTCTCGTCGGACTCCACGAACAGGCGGCCCTCGGCGGTCGCGGTGCGCCTGCCGCCGTGCACGACCTTACCCTCCGCCAGCACGCGGCCGGTCACGTCGCTCATTGCACGGATGTAGCGCACCTGCAGGTCGGTCGTCGTGTATCCGACGCCCGCCGGCAGCGTCGTGTGCACGGCGCAGCCCATGCACGAGTCCAGCAGCGTCGCGGCCACGCCGCCGTGGACCATGCCGATCGGGTTGTACATCCACTCGGCCGGCTGCAGGGCAAAGATTGCCCGCCCTGCTTCGGCCTCCACGATCTCGAAGTCGAACAGCCGAGCGATTGGCGGCGGCGGCAGCGTGCCGTCGATGATCGCCGAGATGTACTCGAGCCCGGACAGCTTCAGCCCGGCCTCGGCGGTCGCCGCCGGGTCCTCCCAGCTGAAGCTGCGGCTGCGGGTCTGCGCGCGCGGCTCCTCGAGCGTGCTCATGCCGCGCGCTCGGCCACCAGCGGCTCGGCGATCAGCGGCTCGATGACCGGCTCGGCGATGATCCCGGCGACGACGGCACTGCGCACCGGCGGCCCGATCGCTGCCAGTGCCAACCCGGCCGCGAGCCCTCCGACGATCGTGATCAGCCAGGCGTGGTGGAAATCCGCGGCGGTGCCGGTGCCTGTCCCGAGCACGGCCACGATCAGTGCCACGCCGAGAGCGGCGCCGATCTGACGGCCCATCGTGAGCACCGCGGCGCCGGTGGCGAAGCGCTCCGGGGCCAGCGAGGATGTTCCCGCGCCGGTGAGCGTCGGGATCACCAGCCCGACGCCGGCTCCGCTGATCAGCATCCCGGGGAGATACTCGGAGAGGTAGGCCGGTCGATCGCCTGTCTGCGTGATGTACCAGACCGACCCAGCGGCGAACAGCAGCGAGCCGACCACGCCGGGGATGCGATAGCCGATACGCCCGCCCAGTCTGGCCGACGGGATGCTGAAGGCGGTAGCCATTGCCGGGCCGGGGAACAGCATCAGGCCGGCGGTCAGGACGTCCTCATGCCACACCGACGTCAGGAACAGCACGCCCGACAGCAGCATCGCCCCGAAGCCCGCGAAGAACAGCACCGATGCCCCCACCGCCAGACCGAAGCTGCGCACGCGCAGCATCGCCGGTTCGACGATCGGCGAAGGATGCCGTTCCGAGCGCCACCAGATCGCGGGCAGGATGACGGCCGTCGCGACCAGCAGGGACAGGATCGCCGGCGAGGTCCAGCCCCATTCCTCACCCTTGACGATCGCCACCACCAGCGAGCCGATCGCGACGATCAGCGCGCCCGCGCCCACGAGGTCCGGGCGCGCACTGCCGAGCTCGCGCCGCTCGACGAGCGTGCGCGAGCCGAACGCGAGGCCCGCGAGACCGACGGGGACGTTCACGAGAAACACCCACCGCCAGTCAGCCTGCACCAGCACCCCGCCAAGCGGCGGCCCGGCAGCGGCGGCGATGCCGCTGGCAGCAGCCCACACGCCGATCGCCACGTGCCGCTCGTGCGGGCCGAACTCCGGCAGCATCAGGCCGAGCGAGGTGGGCAGCATCAGCGCGGCGCCCGCCGCCTGGACGATCCGCGCCGCGATCAGCGCGCCAACCGACGGCGCCAGCGCACACCCCGCGCTCGCGAGCACGAAGATGCCCAGACCGAGCAGGAACGCGCGCTTTCGCCCGAACGCATCGGCCCAGCGTCCGGCCGGCACGAGCAGGGCTGCGAACACGATCGCGTAGCCGCTGAGGATCCACGACAGCGAGCCGAGCGAGGCCCCGCCGAAGTGCACGGAGATCGCCGGGAACGCGATGTTGACGATGAACAGGTCGAGGCTCGCCATGAAGACCCCGACGCACACGATCAATGAGATACGCCATTTCCGTTGCATGATGAAACGCACCCTAGCACAAGAGTTGCATGATGCAACCTAGGCGGCTACACTGGTTCGTGATGCTCGGGAACGACTACGAGAACCAGATGTGCAGCGTCGCCGGTGCGCTCGAGGTGATCGGGGAGCGCTGGTCGCTGTTGATCGTGCGCGACGTGTTCCTCGGCCTGCGCCGCTTCGACGAGATCCAGGCCGACCTCGGCATTGCGCGCAACGTCCTGCAGACGCGCCTGCGGCGGCTACTCGACGAGGGCGTGCTCGAGCGCACCCTCTACCAGGAGCGACCCGAGCGCTACGAATACCGACTCACCGACAAGGGCCTCGACCTGTGGCCGACGATCGTTGCGCTGATGCGCTGGGGCGATCGCCACGCCGCCCCCGAGGCGGGTCCGCCGGTCCTACTCGAACACCGCGGCTGCGGCGGCAGGGTCGACGAGCACTGCGTCTGCGAGCGGTGCGGCGCGCGACTGACCGTGCGCGAATCGCGGGCGCTGCCCGGCCCGGGCGCGAGCTCCGATCACCCTTTGCTCCGTCGCGCAAAGCGTCGCCCGGCGGCGTAGCGCACCAGGGCTCAGGCGGACGCTGCCAAGCGCGCGACCAGTTGCGCCCCCTCGCGCGCCATGCGCGACCGCGGCACCACCAGGTCAAAGCCCGCGCGCTCGGCGCGCTCGCGCACGTCTACGTCCACGTGCGAGTAGAAGCCGAGCGTACGGGTGCCCGCGAGCGCGGAGCCGGCCAGCAGCGATTCGACGATGCCCGCGACGTCAAGCTCGACGTCGGTGAGGTCGATGATCAGCACGTCGGGGGTCGGGCCGGCGGCGAGCCGCGCCCGCAGCTGCTGCTCATCGGCCAACAGCTCCAGCTGCTCGCCGGCAGCAGCGAGTGCCCCCTGCACGCGCGATCCGAACAGCAGATCGGGCACGAGCGCCAGCACGCACGCCATCGCTACTGCGCCCGCAGGCGGCGAAACTCCTCGCGCGCGGACTCGGGCCGGCCCCACATCTGCGTGACCTCCGCCCGTCCGCTGCGCAGCTCGCGGACCACCATCTCGCCCTCGATCCCGGCTTCGTCAAGCAGCGCGAGCGCACCGTGCACGGTGGGCGCGGAGGCAGCGTGCCCAAAGCGATGCGCGACCAGCAGGCGCCAGTGCCAGTCGTTGTGCGAGTACGGGCGCGCGTTGCACGTGGCCAGGTACAGAGCGCCTTCGACGTATCGCGCCTCGTCGGCGATCCGCAGGTCGAGCTCGAGGTCAGTCCAGTCCTCCGGCAGCGAGTCGACGATCTGCTGGAAGGTGTCCGCGAGCCCCATCGCCGACAGCCTAGCGCGGCTATTCTCGAGTCAGTGGCGAGCACCGACACACAGACCCTGGACGCCGAGTACGCGACGCTGATCGAAGGCTGCGGCCTGCTGGACCGCTCCGAGCGGGGCAAGCTCGCGCTGAGCGGAGCCGACGCGGTCGAGTTCCTCGGTGGCCAGGTCACCAACGAGCTAGCGACGCTGCGCCCGGGCGAAGGCTGCTACGCGGCCTTCCTCACCCACAAGGGCAAGATGCTCGGCGATCTGCGCATCCTGGCCGTCGGCGAGGATGGGGACGGAGACGGGGGCGGGGCACCGGCTGAACTGCTGCTCGACACCGAGCGCTCGGCGCTGCAGGCGCTGTTCGACATGATCCGCCGCTTCAAGGTCGGCTACCGGGTCGACCTGCACAAGCGGACCGTCGAGCGCGGCCTGCTCTCGCTGATCGGCCCACAGGCGCAGGCCGTCGCGGCGGCCGAGGATCTGGGCGAGGAAGAGCATCGAAACACCGGCGTGAAGATCGACGGCATCGACGCGCTGGCCGTGCGCACGGACTTGGGCGTGGACCTGCTTTGCGACGCTGACGACACGCTGCGCCTGACCGGAGCGCTCGGCGAGCGCGGCGCGGTGAGGGTCTCGGAGGACGCCGCGGAGTGCCTTCGTATCGAGCACGGCCGCCCGCGTTACGGGATCGACTTGGACGACACCGTGATTCCGCAGGAGGCCGGTCTGAACGAGCGCGCCGTCAGCTTCACCAAGGGCTGTTACGTCGGCCAGGAGACGGTCGCGCGCCTGCATTACAAGGGCAAGCCCAACCGCCATCTCCGCGGCCTGCGCCTATCCGCGCCGGCAGCTACCGGAGAGGAGCTTCGGCTCGGCGACCGCCCCGTCGGGCGTATCGCCAGCACGGTCGTCTCCCCCAGGCTCGGCCCGATTGCGCTGGCGCTGGTGCGGCGTGAGGCGCCGCCCGGTGCGGTCATCAGCGTCGGGGAGCACGGCATCAGCGCCGAGGTGCTCGTGCTGCCGTTCCCGACCGCCTGAGCGAGTGCTCAGCGGGCGACCGTGAAGCGCAGCGTCCTCGTCGTCGAGCGCTTTCCTGACGCCGTGGCGAGTGCGAGCACCGTGTAGCTGTGTCCCGACGCAAGCTTCTTGCGCACGGAGATGCGGCCCTCGAAACGCACTTTGTTCAGTCCTTTGTGGCCGGCGAGGTGGAGCGCGCCGGCGATTACGGTGCGCGTGCAGTGGTGCTTGCTCATATTCTTCTTGGTCGGCGCGACACAGTGCTCGCCAACCCTGCGGCCGCCGACGGACCTGGTGAACGTGAACGTCATGTCCGCCGGCTCGTCGAGGCTGAACGAGAACGTCGTGCCGACCGGGGGCTTCTTCTTACCGGTGTCCGCGCTCGAGCTGAGATGCGCGAGCAGTCTGCCCTCCCGCCAGGTCCTGGCCGTCTGGCTCAAAGCGGTGAGGAGGGGGTCTTTCAGGCCCTGAAACAAGCGCAGGCGCGGGAACAGGCGCGGATGCAGCGTCGCACAGGCGGGCGCCGTATAGGCGAACTCGCCGGCGCCGATGTCGACGATCGGCGCCGGGCTGGCCGTGCAGCTGAGCGGCCCCGCGATGCGAAGCCCGCCGAAGGCGTCGGTCGTGATGCCGCTGGGGATCAGCGCATTCGATCCGGCTTCGAGCGTCGGGCTCGAGCTGGTCTCATGGACGTCCGCGGTACCTGGCCCGGGGCCGACGAGCCTGGGATCAGCGCAGATGTCGCCGGTGCCGGGAAACGGCGAGCCTCCGGAGCAGACGTCGCTGTAGGCAGCGCTCACGCCTGCCAGGCTCCCAAACCCGCCCAGCTCGGCGCCTTCGCTGTCGCCGTGGACGATCGTGTTCGCGAGTGACAGCACGTCGTTCGGCCCCCCGCTGATCCCGGCGATCGGCCCGCTCGGACCAGATACGACGTTGCCGGCGACGGTCGAGTCGTCGAGCTGGAGGGTCGTGTACGCGGTCGCGCACGTGGATCCGACATAGATGCCGGCGCCGTCGGCGCTCGGGCCGCTGATCAGTGTGTTCCCGGCGACGACCGCGTCTGCCAGCGTCGAGACGACGGTCGGAGCTGCGGGCGGTTCGACGATCGTGTCCCCACACTCGACGATCGAAAGCCCTGCGCCCCAGCCGAAAACGGGTTCCGCTTTCGCGTTCATCGCTTCGCTCGGCGGCTGCAACGTGTTGTTCGTGAAGTGATCGCCGGTGCTCTGTAGAGCCGCCCGAGTGACAGCCTCGCCCGCGCCCGCCGCCGCTGTCGGTGCCGCTTTGAAGCTCACGCCGTTCGAGTCGAACGTGTCGCCGCTCTGGGCGACGGTGGTCGGTTCGCTGCCGACGCCGAGCACCGCGAGCCCTCCGCCGAGATAGCCCTCCGTATCGGTGCTTGTGGCTTCCGGGTCGGCGACGCTGTTGTGGGCGAAGCCGTTGCCGCTCAACGTGAGCCCGAGGCCGCCGGAGGCAGACGCCGAGATCTCGGCGCCCCCGCCCGCGTCGGTGGCCGTGTCGTTGTTGAACTGGGAGCCCGACAGCGTGCTCGTTTCGGCGGCCAGGAACAGCCCGCCCCCCTGCCCGTTGGGCCCGGTGCTGTCTTCATCGAAGGTGTCCCCCGTCAGGTTCGCGGTGGTTGCGTAGATCGTGAGCCCACCACCGTTGCCGGTCGCGCTGTCGCCGGTGAACGTGGAGTTGGTGACCGTCACCGCACCGGTCGCCGTGTTGATCCGCGCGCCGCCTCCTTCGCTGCCGCTGTCGTTGATGAACGAGTCGTTCGAGAGCGTCAACGTGGGCGGGCTCCCTGCGACGTTGACGCTCAGGGCGCCGCCGCCGCTGCCGGCGTTGTTGGCGTTCTCGAAGATCAGCCCCTCGATCGTCGCGGAAGCCGATTTGCCTTCCAGCTGCGCAGTTTTGCCGCCGCTAAAGCCGGAGCCCGGGGTACCGGCCAGCGTAATCGGCACTTCAGGCAGCTTGTACGGGAACGGGCCGGTACAGCGTCCACCGAGCGTGATGACTTCGCCGGCGCTCGCTTTTTCCAGCGCCTTCGGCAATTTGGCGCACGACACTGACATTTTGGCCGCCGAGGCCGATGGCGCGATCAGCGCAAACGCAACCACCCCACAAGCCAGCAATCTGCGCATGATCATCAAGCTACAACACAGTCGCGCAGCGAAGCGCCGGCGAGCGCCACGGCGATGGCTGGGCGGCGCGACACGCAGCCGCCGAGCGCCCGGTAGCGAGCCGCGGGTAGGATTCGTGTTCGTCCCTTGACCCCCGACAGACGAGGTTTCAGAGCCAGTGGCAATCGATCTCCAACAAGTGTCCGCCGTCGATGTCGAGCCCGGCGAGCTGCCGAAGACGATGGCCGCATGGGTCATCCGCGAGGAGCGCCAGGGGGAACCCAAGGACGCCTTCCAGATCGAGGAGATCGAGGTGCCCGAGCCCGGCGCGTTCGAGGTAATCGTGCGCGTGATGTCCGCGGGGGTCAACTACAACAACGTGTGGGCAGCGCTCGGCAAGCCCGTGTCGGTGATGAAGTACGGCGATCACCCCGAGTTCGGACACCACATCGGCGGCTCGGACGCCTCGGGCGTGGTCTGGAAGGTCGGCGCCGGCGTCACGCGCTGGAAGCCCGGGGACGAGGTCGTCGTGCACTGCAACCAGGCCTCCTACGAGGACCCGGAGGTCCACGGCCTGGACCCGATGGCCGCGCCGTCGCAGAAGATCTGGGGCTATGAGACGACCTGGGGCTCGTTCGCGCAGTTCACGAAGGTGCAGGCCCAGCAGCTGCTGCCAAAGCCCCAGGCGCTGACGTGGGAGGAGGCCGCCTCCTACGGCCTCGTGTACTTCACCGCCTACCGCATGCTGATCACGCGCTGCAAACTGCAGGCCGGCGCGAACGTGCTGATCTGGGGTGCCGCGGGCGGCCTCGGGGTGTTCGCCACGCAGCTGTGCGCGGCGGCCGGCGCGCACTGCGTCGGCGTCGTCTCATCCGCGGAGAAGGGCGAACTGGTCAAGCGCCTGGGCGCGGTGGACTACATCGACCGCGCCGAGTTCACCGGGATGATGCGCACCGGCAAGGAGACCCCGGAGGAGGACAAGGCCCGCTTCGGCGTCTCGCGCGAATTCTCAAAGCGCGTCAAGCAGATCCTCGGTGACGCACCCGACATCGTCTTCGAGCACGTCGGCCAGGCGACCTTCCCAACCTCCGTGTTCACCGTCAAGCCGTTCGGCAAGGTCGTGATCTGTGCCGGCACGACCGGCTTCAACCTCGACTTTGACGTGCGCTACCTGTGGATGAAGCAGAAGGAGATCCTCGGCTCGCACTTCGCCAACGCGTACGAGTGCACGAAGGCCAACGAGCTGATCGAGAGCGGGCAGATTCGCCCGGTGCTGTGGCGCACGCTTGGCTTCGAGGGCGTCGCGGAAGCCCACCAGCTGATGCTCGAAAACAAGCATCTGGGCAAGATCTCGATCCTCGTCGGCGCCGAGTCTGAGGGCCAGGGCAAGACCGCTGAGGGCCCCGGCGCGATCCACGCGGAGGTCGGCGCCTGATGGCCGGCACGGTGATCGTCCCGTGGTACGCCACGGGCTTCCGCCCGGACGGCTTCGAGGAGGCGCTGAACGAGGTCGCGGCCACGGCGCTGCGCTATGGCGCGAGCTCCTACGCGGTGTACCGGGCGCGCGATGACCGCTACAAGTTCCAGCAGCTCGCCTGCTTTGACGAGCACCTCGACTGGGAACGCTATTGGGAAGGGCAGGAGATGACGTTCTTCCGCACGAGTCATTCCAGCTGGTACCAGGTGCCCGTGCTGTACGGATGGTGGGACCTGACCGTCCAGGGCGCCGTGTCAGGAGAGCCGCTCGTCAGCGGCAACGGTCATGGCAACGGCCACAGCGTCGCCAGCACCTGACGCCCCGAGCGTGGAACAACGCACCGCGCCGCGTCCACGCCCGTCTCAGCCCTGCTCCAGCGGGGCCATCGTCAGACCGGCTCCCTTCAGCTGCTCCCAGTAATGCTCGGCGGCCTCCTGATGGCCGGTGTAGACGATCGCCCGGCCGGAGGCGTGGATCACGTTCGCGATCTCCATCCCGCGCTTGAGCGTGGTCCCGGGGATGAACCTGGCCAGCGTGCGGGCGACGTGATCGAAGGTGTTGTGATCGTCGTTGCGCACGATCACCCTCCACTCACCGCCGAGGCCCGTCCCCGGGGTGCCGATCTGCGGCATCTCGATCGTTTGATCCATTGCCGGAGGATAAAGCGCTCGGCGCGACCGTACAATTCACTACATGAGCGCTGATCGCTACCCGCGGCTGCCTGAGCGCGACCGGCCATGGATGATGCGCACCTACGCCGGTCATTCCACCGCGCGAGCGTCCAACGAGCTGTACCGCCGCAACCTGCAGAAGGGCCAGACCGGCCTGTCGGTCGCGTTCGACCTGCCCACGCAGACGGGATATGACCCCGACGACGAGCTGGCCCGCGGCGAGGTCGGCAAGGTCGGGGTCCCGATCTCTCACCGCGGCGACATGGCCGCACTGATGGACGGCATACCGCTCGATGAGATGAACACCTCGATGACGATCAACGCGACCGCCGCGTGGCTTTTGGCGCTGTACATCGTCGCCGCCGAAAATCAGGGGGTTCGCCAAGACCAGCTCCAGGGCACGACCCAGAACGACATCATCAAGGAGTTCCTCGCGCGCGGGACCTACGCCTTCCCGCCGGCGCCCTCGATGCGCCTGATCGCCGACATGATCGCCTACACGGTCGAGCACGTGCCGAAGTGGAACCCGATCAACATCTGCTCTTACCACCTGCAGGAGGCCGGCGCGACCCCCGTTCAGGAGATCGCCTACGCGATGAGCAACGCGATCGCGGTGCTCGACGCCGCCCGCGAGCGCGTCCCGGCCGAGCGCATGGAGCAGGTGTTCGGACGGATCTCGTTCTTCGTCAACGCGGGAGTGCGCTTCATCGAGGAGCACGCCAAGCTGCGCGCGATGTCGATCCTGTGGGAAGAGCTCGGGCGCGAGCGCTACGGGGTGCAGGACGAGCGCCACCTGCGCTTCCGCTATGGCGTGCAGGTCAACTCGCTCGGCCTGACCGAGGCACAGCCGGAGAACAACGTGCAGCGGATCGTGCTCGAGGCGCTCGCGGTCACGCTCGGGCGCGGCGCGCGTGCACGCGCGATCCAGCTGCCCGCCTGGAACGAGGCGCTCGGGCTGCCCAGACCGTGGGATCAGCAGTGGTCGCTGCGCATCCAGCAGATCCTGGCGTACGAGACCGACATCCTCGAGTACCCCGACATCTTCGAGGGCTCGAAGGTAATGGAGGGCCTCGTCGAGGAGCTCCTACAGGGCGCGCGCGCGGAGATGGCGGTGGTGGCCGAGCACGGCGGCGCGGTCGAGGCGGTCCCGTACATGAAGGCCGCGTTGGTCGATTCCCACCGCGAGCGGATCCACAGGATCGAGGACGGCGAGCTGGTGGTCGTGGGGCAGAACCGCTTCACCGAGTCCGAGGTGTCGCCGCTGACCGCCGACGCTGAGGGCGGCATCCTGGTCGTCGACCCGGCGCTGGAAGCCGAGCAGGTCGAGGCGGTGCGCCGCTGGCGCTCCGAGCGCGATCAGCCGAGCGTGGATCGTGCGCTCGCCGAGCTGGCCGAGGCCGCGCGAGACCAGAGTGCCTCCGAGAACCTGATGACGCCGACGATCGCCGCCGCGCGTGCCGGCGCCACGACCGGCGAGTGGGCAAGCACCCTGCGGGACGTCTTCGGCAGCTACCGCGCGCCCACGGGCGTTGGCGAGGCGGCCGCGTCGCCAGACGGCGATCTCAGCGAGCTGCGCGGTGAAGTCTCGCGGCTGCAGGACAAGCTCGGGCGCCGGCCGAAGATCCTCGTCGGCAAGCCCGGCCTCGACGGGCACTCCAACGGCGCCGAGCAGATCGCCGTGCGGGCGCGCGACTCGGGCATGGACGTCGTCTACGAGGGCATCCGACTGACCCCCTCCCAGATCGCCGCCTCGGCGCTGCAGGAGGGCGTCCACGTGATCGGGCTGTCGATCCTCTCCGGCTCGCACCGCGAGCTGATCCCCGCGGTGATCGACGCGCTGCGCGACGCCGGCGTCGAGGCCCCGGTGGTGGTCGGCGGGATCATCCCCGAGCAGGACGTGGCGGCGCTCGAGCAGGCCGGTGTGGCGGCCGTCTACACGCCGAAGGACTTCGACATCACGCGGATCATGCGCGAGATCGTCGCGCTGCTGGACGCGGGCGCCGACTCAGCCCTGCTGGCCGCCGGCGGCTCGTCCGCCAACGGCTCGGCGTGAGCGGGGCACCGCTGGCCGGTTCGGGGATGCGAGCACAGCGAGTGTCTCCCGGTTCGGCGGGCGGGGTCGGGGCCGCTCTCGGCGCACGCCTGCGCGCGCGTGACCTGAGCGCCGCGCCCGCGGCTCTGAACTTGCTGGAGAGCACCGCCGCTGGCGACCGCGAGCAGGCGCGAGCGCTGCTGGCCGAGGTCTCCCCCGCCGCCCTCGGCCACGAGGCGCCCGCGCACGTGATCGGCATCACCGGGCCACCCGGCGCAGGCAAGTCGACACTGCTTTCGGCACTGCTGCACGCCTGGCGGGACGGGACACGGGGCGGGCGCAGCGGAGCACCCGGCGAGGGCTCGCCAGCGCGCACGGTCGCGATGCTGGCGGTCGATCCGAGCTCGCGTCGCTCCGGCGGCTCACTGCTCGGCGATCGCGCGCGCGTCGACTTCGACCCCACCGACCGTGGCGTGCTGATCCGCTCGACCGCCGCCGGAGGGCGGCTTGGAGGGCTCGCGCGGGCAACCCGCAGCGCGACCGACGCACTGGCGGCGGCCTTTGACATCGTCGTGATCGAGACCGTCGGCGTCGGACAAGCCGAGATCGAGGTCGCCGACGTGGCCGACACGGTCCTCGTCGTCGTCCAACCCGGCAGCGGCGACGTGCTCCAGTTCCTGAAGTCTGGGATCATGGAGATTCCCGACGTGCTGGTCGTCACCAAGGCCGACCTCGGCCAGATCGCCACGCGCGCCAGACGCGACCTGACGGCCGCGCTGCGCTCGCTCGGATCGAATCGGGCTCGCGTGCTGGCCGTGTCCTCGCTGCCCCCGCCGAGCGGGATCGATGAGCTGTTGGAGGCGCTTGATGAGCACCGCGCCGGCCTCGACGTGGGCAAGCGCCGTCTGCGCGCGCGGCGCGCCGGCGCCCTTGCGGAGTTCACCGTCGAGCACGGCGAACGCGGTCTGCGCGCGCTCGGCGGGCGTCCAGCGGCGCAGGCCCTGCTGGACGAGCAGGACCCGGACATGGACGTACCGGCGATCGTGGCCGCGCTCGAGCGGAGCATCGGATGAAACGCGATCTGCTGAGCATGTTCGGCGCGTTCGTGCTCGCCAGCGCGCTCGCGGGCGCGCTCGGCGCGGCCAACCTCGGCACGGCGCTCGCGTTCGGCCAGATGGCATTCGCGGCGACCACCGTGTACGTGATGCTCAAGCACTGAGCGAGCATCGCCGACGCGAGGTTGCGCCGTGAGTCCCATATGCTGCGCCGGCGATGGGCCTCGGCTGCTTCATATCTACCGGCCGCTCGCTCGAGCACGCAATCGAGCGGGTCAAGCTGGCCGAGTCGCTCGGCTACGAGTCCGTGTACGTGACGCACATCGCCGGGCGCGAGTCGCTGACGGTGATCGCCGCGTACGCCCTGTCCACGAGCAGCATCCGGGTCGGCACGGGCGTGGTGCCGATCTACACGCGCACGCCGGCGACGATGGCGCAAACGGCCGCGACGATCGACGAGCTGTCGCATGGGCGTCTCACCCTGGGGCTCGGGGTGTCGCACCGCATGGTGGTCGAGGGCTGGCACGGGCAGACGATCGAGCGTCCGGTGGCCGAGATGCGTGAATACGCGCTGATCGTGCGGGCGATCCTGCGCGGCGAGGATCCCCCGCGCGGCGAGAAGTGGCAGACCGGCTTTCATCTGGTCGGTCTCGACCCGCGCCCGGCGCTGCCGCTGTACATCGCCGCGCTCTCCCCCGCGATGCTGCGCCTGGCCGGCGAGCTCGCCGACGGCGTGCTGCTGTGGCTGTGCAACCCACGCTACATCGAGGACGTCGTGATCCCCGAGGTGAGCGCCGGGCGCGAGCGCGCCGGACTGCCGCTCAAAGGCTTCGACATCGTCCCCGCCGTGCCCGCGGCGCTGACCGACGACCGCGCCGGCGCCTACCAGGCGATGCGCAAGGACCTGCTCCCCTACTTCGGGCTGCCGTTCTATCGGGCGATGATCGAGCGCACCGGGTTCGCGCCCGACATCGAGGCCTACGATCGAGCGGCGGGCAACCTCGACGCGATGCAGGGTGCGATCTCCGACGAGTTCCTCGACGAACTGACCGCAGTCGGAGACGAGACGCGCCTGCGAGAGGGCATCGATCGATACCGACGGGCCGGCGCCGGCTCGCCGTGCATCGGTCCGATTCCGAAAACGGACTTCGAGGCCACCCTGCGCGCGGGCATCGGCTCCTGACGCCCGAGACGATCGAGCAGGGAGCTGCTGATCCGGCGCGCCGGCGGCATCCCGCTGCCAACCGCGACGTAACGCAACCGCCTCCCGGCAGACTGTACTTCCAGAGCACATGATCGTCCTTGTCTGCTTCGCAGTCCTGGCCGGCGCGGGGACCGCGCTCTCGCCGTGCGTGCTGCCGGTACTGCCGGCGCTGCTGTCGGCTGGCGGCGTCGGCGGTCGACGCCGGCCGCTGGGAGTCGTGATCGGCCTGTCGGTGACGTTCACCGTCGCGATCGTCGGGGTTGCCAGCGTGGTCGACGGCGTCGGCCTGGGGAGCGATCCGCTGCGCTACCTGGCGATCGTCGTGCTGCTGTGCTTCGGGCTCGCTCTGCTTCTGCCGAACGTCGCCGCGAGGCTGGAGGCGCCGCTGTCGCGCCTGGCGCGCTTCGGTCCGCGCTCGACCGGCGACGGCTTCTTTTCCGGCCTGCTCGTCGGCGGCGCGCTCGGCTTCGTGTACACGCCGTGCGCCAGCCCGATCCTCGCCGCCGTCATCTCGGTCAGCGCCGCGTCCGGCAAAACGGTGCTGATCGCCTTGTCCTACGCGGCCGGCTCAGCGGTCGTCCTGCTGGTGCTGATGCTCGGCGGCAGGAGCCTGTTCGACCGCGTCCGCAAGGCCGGCCGCGGGCCGCTGCTGCAGCGCGCTCTGGGCACCGTGATGATCATCACCGCGGTCGCGATGCTCGCCAACCTCGACGTCAACTTCGACCAGTTCGTCGCCCAGCACATCCCGGACGTCAACCTGACGGCCTCACTCGAGTGCTCCAGCACCGTGACCGGCCGCCTGCACGAAATCACCGGCCATCGGGCGAAGTTCGCCCCCGCCAACGGGTCGTCCTCGTGCAAGGGCTCCGCCTCGAGCGTGCATCCGGCCGCGGCCAACGCCAGCCAGGCGACGCTGTTGGCCGACGCCCGGGGACTGCCGGTACTCGGGCAGGCACCCGAATTCACGGAAACCGAGGACTGGTTCAACACGGGGGTGGGCGGGCACTCGAATCGACCGCTGTCGCTCGCCTCGCTGCGAGGGCGCGTCGTGCTGGTCGACTTCTGGACCTACACCTGCATCAACTGCATTCGCACGCTGCCCTACCTGAAGGCGTGGGATGCCGCCTACCGCAAGGACGGGCTGACGATCGTCGGCGTGGAGACCCCCGAGTTCGCCTTCGAGCACGACGCCGGCAACGTCGCGAACGCGATCAGCCAGTTTGGCCTGCACTATCCGGTCGTCCAGGACAACAACATGGGCACCTGGAACGCATACGGCAACCAGTCATGGCCTGCCGACTACCTGATCGACGCCCACGGCCAGGTGCGCTACGGGGCGATCGGCGAGGGTGACTACGACAAGACCGAAACGGCGATCCGGGCGCTGCTTGCCGAATCGGGAAGCCAGGTCGGCGCTCACAGCGACCCGACACACGTCGTTGTCCCCTCCGAACAGGCAACACCGGAGACCTACCTGGGAACGGCGCGCGCCGAAGGCTGGATCCACCCCCCGGTGGAAGGACTGCATGACTATGGCGGGCCCGTCACCGGGCCACTGTCGCTCAACCAGTTCGCCTACAGCGGCTCGTGGAACATCGCCCCCCAGCCGGCGATCGCGGTCTCGAAAGCCGGCGATCGACCTCGAGTTCCAGGCCAAGCACGTGTATCTCGTGCTCAGCTCCCCCGGAGAACGCCCACGACCCGTCCAGGTCCTGCTCGACGGACGACCGATCTCTGCCGCGGACGCCGGCGCGGACGTCCAGGGCGGCGTCGTAACGGTGCGCCGTCAGCGCCTGTACACGCTCGTATCGCTGCCGCGCGCCGAACGCCACCATCTCACGCTGCGCTTCGCCCCGGGCGTCACGGGCTTCGCGTTCACGTTCGGGTAGCAGCCGCAGCGGTGGCGGAGTACGCTGCAATGACGCAGTCCGGCAATCCGTCCAAATTGCGCGCATATCGCCGCTCGCACGTCGGGATTGGATGTAGGTTCGGCTAAAGGCAAAGGGTGCGCTCCGGGGCGAGCGCGGAATGGAGGACGCATGCGCAGCGCGATCGGACGAGCACTGACGGGAGTACGGCGGATTCAGGACCTGGGGGCGCGGCGGACGCGCATCGCGGTCACGGGACTATCGCTCGCGGTGATCTGTGGAGCGACTCCGGCCGTGGCCGGCGCCCAGTCGAGCGAAACAGCGGTCACGATCCCAGGCGCCCCTCTGACCGTGTACGTCGGCCCGCGCGGCGAGTGTCAGTCAAGCTACCTCGTGGCCGGCGTGGTCGCCGGCAACTACTACTACGGTGGCAACCAGGTCGGTGACTGCGGGTTCTTCCTAGCATTCCCGAAAGAAGTCTCGGGCAAAGAAAACCCAGCCGTTCTGCAGGAACAAACCTTTGGTTTTGACGGCGCCGCCGGGCCGGGGCTATCAGAAGAAGACATCTACCAACCGGTGTCACAGAGCGTCGTCTCCGGCGCCGGCACCGAAGGCAGCCCGTTCACCCAGACGACGACCTTCCTGGCTAAGCACGGAGCGACTACCGAGGCGGAAATCGTCGAGACGACCACCTACATCAACGGCCAGCCCCAGTTCACATCGACGTACACCGTCACGAACAAGTCGGCGGCGAAGTTCTATTTCCGAGCGCTCTATGCCGGTGACCTTTACGTCAACGGCGACGACCATGGTATTGGCGTGTTCCTCGGCGGCCCACCGCGCTTCATCGGCGGCCAGAACACCAACTCCGGAGTGATCGGTGGGTTCCAGGAAGTGACCCCGTGGTCGGCCTGGCAGGAGGCCTACTGGGCATTCGCCGAAGGGCCCTCGGAAGGCGACAACGGAATCTGGAACGACGTCCAGACGGCCGCTGAAGTGCCAACGACGACGACCGCGTTCAACGACCACATCGAGCCGATGGAACTCGACAATGGCGCAGGCGTCGAGTTCGACCAGAACCTCACCGCCGGCCTCGAAAATAACGAATCGGCCTCGTTCACGATCATCAACCGCACACAGATCCCGAACGCGCTCCAGTTCAGCCCCGCGAGCCAGACGCTCACGCAAGGCCAGACCGAGACCGTCACGGTCACCGCGCTCGACACCGCCGGCCAGCCGTACGTCGGCAAGGCGATCCGCTACACCGTCACCGGCGCCAACCCGCAGAGCGGCTCGGTGACGACCAACGCGGCCGGCCAGGCGGCGATTAGCTACGTCGGCAACAGCCCGGGCGCAGACACAATCCAGATGTTCCTGGACCTCAATGGCTCTGGCGCCGCGACGCTGAACGACCCGGCCGGCACGGCGACCGTCACATGGCTGCCGAAACCGCCGACGCCGAACTCGAGCTACACGATCAAAACCATCCGCGCCAACTCCGACGGGACGATCACGATCGTGTTCGTGCCGACGCAGCCGGGCGCGGCGACACTCGAAGTGACGGTGCCCACGGCGACAATCAGCCGTAGCGCGCAGGCGGCGAAGAAGAAATGCAAGAAAGGGCAAATCCGCATCAAGGGCAAGTGCCGCCCAGCCAACACCGTCTCGGGCAAGGTCAAGGCAAACGGCCTCGCAGGGGTTCCGCTGTCGCTGACGGTCAAGGCTTCCTCGAAGGTGAAGGCGGCCCTGAAGAAAGGGCGTACCGTCCACCTGACCGCCAAGCTCGTCTACAAATCGGCGCTTGGCGGCACGCCAACGGTGCACCTGTACCACCTGACGATCAAACCGAAGAAGAAAAAGAAGCACCACTAGCGCGCAGGACTTTTAGGTGAGGCGGGTGTCGTCACGGCGCCCGCCTCACGGGCGCAGGCGGGGCGCCCTGGGCGCCCCGTTTGCGTTCCGGCGGCACCACGCGGCGTGCGCGAACCCGACGGGACGCCCCCGCCGCCTACAATGGTCTGCATGGAGGGCTCGATGGCCGAGACGAGCGCGCGCAGCTGGCTGCGTTGCTACCGCTGTTGGTCGCAGGACCTCGAGGTGCAGGTCCACTACGAGGGCATCCACAAGATCGACCCCGACACCGGCGAGCGCGCCGAAGTGGTCGACGAGCTGCAGGAGGCCGTCGTGCAGTGCCTGGACTGCATGCACGACCAGCCCCACCTGGGTTTCTCGAACGGACGCGTCGAGCCGATCGAGGATCGCTGGGAAAGGATGATCGCGGGCACTCCGTGGGTCGCCTCGTGCACGGTCACCGTCGACTCCGAAGACGTCGAGAGCTGCTCCGGGCCGGAGGCCGGCGACGCGCTTTCCTACGCCGCGTTCGGCGAGCACGGCGTGCGCGAGTTCTTCACGCACGTGCGCTTCCACAAGCACGAAGACGACGCGCGGATCATCGTGCACCTGCTGGTCGAGCTGTACGCGCGCTCGCTGGAGGAGGCCACCGACGTGCTCGAGTCCTCGGCGCGCGGGGCACTGGCGATCACCTCGCTGGCCGAGGAGTCACGGCCACCAGCGGCAGGCGGCGGCGACATGCACGGCCACGACTAGAGCACGCCTGAGCGACGCGAGGCCCGGCGCGAGGCCCGGCGCGAGGCGTTAGCCCAGCAGACGCGCTTCGAGCGCGTCGAGCTGGGAGAGCAGCTCGGGCGGCAGGTTGTCGAATTTCGACAGGTACTCGCGAAACTGCGGCAGTTGCGCGCGCCACTCGCTGACGTCCACGCGCAGCAGCTCGGCCATGTGCTCGTCGGAGACGTTCAGCCCGTGGGTGTCGATCCCCTCGCCGCCGACCGGCGGGATCAGCCCGATCGGCGTCTCGGTCGCTGCGCCGTGCCCGGCGCAGCGGGCGAACACCCACGAGAGGATGCGGGAGTTCTCGCCGAAGCCCGGCCATAGGAAGCGCCCGTCGTCGTCCTTGCGGAACCAGTTGACGTAGAAGATCTTTGGCAGCACCGCGCCCTGGCGACGCCCCATCGCGAGCCAGTGGGCGAAGTAGTCGGCCATGTTGTAGCCGCAGAACGGCAGCATCGCGAACGGATCGAAGCGCAGCTCGCCGACGGTGCCGGCCGCCGCGGCGGTCTTCTCCGAACTCATCACCGAGCCCAGGAACACGCCGTGCTCCCAGTCGAGCGCCTCGGTCACCAACGGCACGACCGTCGAGCGGCGTCCGCCGAACAGCATCGCGTCGATCGGCACGCCGGCCGGGTCCTCCCACTCGGGCGCGATCGCCGGATCCTGCGACGCGGGCGTCGTGAAGCGCGCGTTCGGATGGGCTGCCGGCTTGTCCGCGTCGGCGGTCCAGTCGTTGCCGTGCCAGTCGATCAGGTGCGCGGGCGGCTGCTTGGTCAGGCCCTCCCACCAGATGTCGCCGTCGTCGGTCTTCGCGCAGTTCGTGAAGATCGAGTTGCGCTCGATCGTGTGGATCGCGTTCGGGTTGGTGTCTTCACCGGTGCCGGGAGCGACGCCGAAGAAGCCGTACTCGGGGTTGATCGCATACAGCCGGCCGTCCTCGCCGAACTTCATCCACGCGATGTCGTCGCCGATCGTCTCGACTGTCCAGCCCTCGAGCGTCGGGATCAGCATCGCCAGGTTGGTCTTGCCGCAGGCGCTCGGGAAGGCGCCTGTGACGTACTTGACCTCACCCTCGGGCGAGGTCAGCTTGAGGATCAGCATGTGCTCGGCCATCCAGCCCTCGTCGCGTGCCATCACGGACGCGATACGCAGCGCGAAGCACTTCTTTCCGAGCAGCGCGTTGCCGCCGTATCCGGAGCCGTAGGACCAGATCTCGCGGGTGTCGGGAAAATGGACGATGTACTTGTTCTCGGCGTTGCACGGCCACGCGACGTCGTCGGCGCCGTCGAGCAGGGGCATGCCGACGGAGTGCAGGCAGGGGACGAACTCGCCGTCGCCGAGCGCGTCGAGCGCGCCCTGGCCCATGCGAGTCATGATGCGCATGTTCACGACCACGTACGGCGAGTCGGTCAGCTGCACGCCGACGTGGCTCTTGTCCGAGCCGAGCGGGCCCATCGAGAACGGGACCACGTACATCGTGCGGCCCTGCATCGAGCCGCTGAACAGCCCGCTGAGCGTGCCGCGCATCTCCTCCGGGTCACACCAGTTGTTGGTCGGCCCGGCCTCCTCCTCGGTCGCCGAGCAGATGTAGGTGCGATCCTCGACGCGAGCGACGTCGCCGGGATCGGAGAGGGCGAGGTAGGAGTTCGGTCGCTTCGCATCCGACAGCCGCTCGAAGGTCCCCGCGTCGACCATCTCCTGGCAGAGCCGGTCGTACTCCCCGGCAGAGCCGTCGCACCAGTAGATCTGGTCAGGCTCGGTCAGCGTCGCGACCTCCTCGACCCATGCCAGCAGGCGCTCGTTCTTGGTGGGGGCTGGAACTGTGGTGTTCATGGGGTCCAAGCGGCTCCTCGGTTGAGTGCACGAATCGCGCCAGCGCCGAGCGATCCGTCGGTCGGCGCTGCTGCCAGGCCAGAATTGGCTCCGGGGAAACAGAAAAACGCCCTCTACGGGCGAACCAGCAAAGGGTATCGCACGTCTCAAGCCAGGCGTTTTCGGGGCGCACGCGGCCGATCTGAGGCCCCGGCGCGCGCGGGGCGTCAAGCGCGAGGCCGCAGTTAGTCGACGTTTCCTTCGGCCGAGCCGCCGCCGCCGGGGTTCTTGCGGGGCACGAGCACGAGCCGCTTGAACTCGGCCACGAGCACGCCGTCCTGGTTGAGCACACGCGTGTGCACCTTGACAGTGCCGCGGTCTGGCTTGGATTTCGACTCTTTCTTCTCGAGCACCTCGGACTCGCAGAACAGCGTGTCGCCGTGGAACACGGGCGCGGGGTGCTTCAGCTCTTCGGTCGCCAGGTTGGCGATCGCCTTGCCACTGACGTCGCTGACGGACATGCCGAGCGCCAACGAATATACGAGCGGCCCGACGACCACGTTGCGGCCCTGCTGCGATTTGGCTGCGTACACGTCGTTCAGGTGCAGCGGGTGGTGGTTCATCGTGATCAGGCAGAACAGGTGGTCGTCGGACTCGGTGACGGTCTTCGCCGGCCAGTGCTTGTACACGGCTCCCACCTCGAACTCCTCGAGATAACGGCCATACGGGTGGGCGCCGCTCGCCTCGCGCGCGGCCTGCTCGGTCTCGACGGTCTGCTCGGCGGTCGCGACGGTCTGCTCGGTCTCGACGGTCTGGGTCTCGCTCATTGGTCTTCGGGGTCTCCTTGGCAGGTGGTCGAGGCCAACTGTAGAGACTCGATGCGGATTTGATCGTCCACGCAAAACGGCATCGCCTGCGGCGCGTGTGCGACCAACGATAGCCACGGTGATTGCCATGGTAGTTACGCAGCGTGAGGGGTTGGTGTGTAGCGCAAATCGCGAGCGATAGCCATAGTATCTACATCGTATATACGATTGCTATCGCAGTCCGAAAAGACAAACACCCCTACCCATACTCATCATCCACCTACCCCCACTCATCATCGATAATTGCTGTCACACACCGAACCTCACCGCTAAAAAGCCAGCTGACCCAGGAGAGCCCTTGCGCAACCCCCGAGACTTCTTCAAGCCACTCGCCATCGATGCTCCCGAGCCGGCGCGGGAGATCCCCTTCAAGCCGTCCCGGATGATCCACTTCCTGGACTTCTCGAACGAGAAGATGGTCGCGAAGGTGCCGGATATCGCACCGACGGTGGACATCCTGCTCGGGAACCTCGAGGACGCGGTGCCGGTCGATCGCAAGCTGGCAGCCCGCGCGGGCCTGATCAAGGTCGGCAAGGAGATGGAGCTCGGCGACACCGCGCTGTGGACACGCGTCAACGAACTCGCCTCGCCGTGGGTGCTCGACGATCTGACCGAACTGGTGAGTGAGATCGGCTCGAAGCTCGACGTGATCATGGTGCCGAAGGTCGAGGGTCCGTGGGACATCCACTACGTCGACCGCCTGCTCGCGCAGCTGGAGGCGAAGGCCGGCCTGGAGCGCCCGATCCTGATCCACGCGATCCTCGAGACGGCGCAGGGCGTGGCGAACCTCGAGGAGATCGCGTGCGCCTCCCCCCGCATCCAGGGGATGAGCTTCGGGCCTGCCGACCTCGCGGCGTCGCGGCGCATGAAGACGACACGGGTCGGCGGCGGGCACCCCGGCTACCGCACGATCGCTGACCCCGACCCGGAGAACCCGGACGCGCCGCGGGCGAGCTACCAGCAGGACCCGTGGCACTACTCGATCGCGCGTATGGTCGACGCGTGCACGTCGGTGGGCGCGCTGCCGTTCTACGGCCCGTACGGCGACATCAAGGACGTGGAGGGCTGCGAGACGCAGTTCCGCGCGTCGTTCCTGCTCGGCTGCGTGGGTGCGTGGTCGCTGCACCCGGTGCAGATCGCGATTGCCAAGAAGGTGTTCTCGCCGGACCCGGACGAGGTGGCGTTCGCGAAAAAGGTGATCGCGGCGATCCCGGACGGCCGCGGCGTGCACATGATCGACGGCAAGATGCAGGACGACGCCACGTGGAAGCAGTGCAAGGTGATGGTGAACCTCGCGGAAATGCTGGCCAAGAAGGACCCGGAGTTGGCGGAGGCGTACGGATTCATCCAGCCTGCGCCGGTGTGAGCGTGCGCGCCGCGTACGGTTCCCGGCGCGCGCTCCGCTGGCATTGCATCTTGTTATGCTAAATGCATGGCACAGGTAGTTACGCGACTGGATGATGCACTCACTGCCGAGCTCGATGGTCTTGTCGCCGACGGCGTCGCTAGCAGTCGCTCGGAGGCCGTGCGCATGGGCCTTGAGAAGCTCGTTGAGGATCATCGAAGGCAGCGGATAGGAGCTGAAATCGTCGCGGGGTACGAACGCTATCCCGAGACTGAGGAGGAGCTCGCACAAGCTGAGCAGGCAACACGTGTGCTGATAGAAGAAGAGCCCTGGTGAGCATCCCGCAGCGGGGGGACGTCTGGTGGGCTGAGACTGAAGACAAGCGCCGGCCCGTGCTGGTGATCACGCGGTCGCACGCGATATCCGTGCTCAAGCGCGTTGTGGTGGCGCCGGTCAGCCGAACTGTGCGCGGCATTCCGACCGAGATCGGACTTGGGCCAAGCGAGGGCCTTTCAAACGACTGCGCTGCCTCGTTCGACAACCTTCAACCGATCCTGCGATCGGCGCTGACAGAAAGAACCGGCACACTCGGCCCCCGATGCCAGGAGATCTGCGAGGCGCTGCGCGCGCTTGCCGACTGCTGAGTAGGCGTAGTGTAGGAACCGGTCCGCGCACAGGCGCATCCTCCGTATAGGCTTCCGCGCCGCGATGAGATTCTTCGAGTTCGAGGCCCGCGAGGTCATCAAGCGCGCTGGCATCCCGGTAACGGATTATGGCTTCACGACGGACGCCGCCGAGGCGCGCGAGATCGCGCAGCGGATCGGCGGCCCGACGGTGATCAAGTCGCAGGTGCTGAGCGGCGGGCGGATGAAGGCGGGCGGGGTGAAGTTCGCGGACACGCCGGAGGAAGCGGAGACCTACGCGCGCGAGATCCTGGCGCTGGAGATCAACGGCCACATGCCGCGCGGCGTAGTGGTGGACCCGAAGGCGGAGGTCGAGCAGGAGTACTACGCGGGCGTGGTGTGGGACGGGATCCGCAAGCAGCCGGTGATGATCTTCTCCCCGGTGGGTGGCATTGACATCGAGCAGGTGGCGGAGGAGCAGCCGGATAAGGTCGGCCGCCGGCACTTCTCGAACGTCCTGCCGTTGAGCGAGTTCCAGGCGAAGGAGGTGATCGCGTCGACGGGGGTGACGGGTTCGGCGCTGAACAAGCTGGTCCCGATCGTGACCCGCCTGGCGAGGCTGTTCGTGGCGAACGACATGGTGCTGGCGGAGATCAACCCGCTGGGGCGCCTGGCGGACGGCTCGTTCGTGGCGCTGGACGCGCACATGGACATCGAGAACGAGGCGCGGGGGCGGCACAGGAAGCTGCTGGCGGATCTGGGCGTGGGCGAGGATGAGACGCGCCAGGCGCGCGAGGCGACGCCGTTTGAGCTGGCGGGCGAGCGGGTGGACTCGCAGGACCACCGCGGCGTGGCGGGCAACGTGACGGAGTTCGACGGCAACCTGGGCTTGGTGATCGGCGCGGGCGGCGGCTCGCTGACGCTGTTTGATGCGGTCCGTGCGCATGGCGGCAGGCCGGCGAACTACTGCGAGATCGGCGGCAACCCGTCGGTGTCGAAGGCGTGTGGCCTGGCGAAGCTGGTGCTGCAGAAGCCGGGCGTGGACAAGATCGCGGTGATGATGTCGATCGTGTCGAACACGCGCGTGGACATCGTGGCACGCGGCGTGATCAAAGCGTGCCTGGAGCTCGGCTACGACCCGGCGGAGAAGATCGCGATCTTCCGTATCCCGGGCGCGTGGGAGGAAGAGGGCTTCAAGATCCTGGAGCGGTACGGCGTGGAGTACGCCGACCGCTCGGTGTCGCTGAACGAGGCGGCCCGCCGCGCGGTCGAGAAGATCCAAGGAGCGGCCGCCTGATGTCGATCCTGATCGACGGGGAGACGACTTTCATCGTCCAGGGGATCACCGGCCGCGAGGCGGTGAACCTGACGCGTGAGTGCCTGGATTATGGGGTTGGCGCGAAGGTTGTTGGGGGCGTGACTCCCGGTCGTCTCGGCCGTGAGGTCCACGGGGTACCGGTGTTTGACACCGTTGCGCAGGCTGTCGAGCACCACGGTGCGCCGATCTACGGCTCGGTTGTGACGGTGCCGCCGGCGTTTACGAAGGATGCGGTGTTCGAGGCGATCGAGAACGGGATCAAGCTGACGGTGATCGTGACGGAGCGCATCCCGCGCCGTGACGTGGCGGAGATGGTCGAGCTGGCGGCGCTGCGCGGCGCGCGGATCATCGGGCCGAACTGCCTCGGGATCATCGTCCCGGACGTGATCAAGATGGGCGGCATTGGCGGCCCGGCGAAGAACGCGGCGCAGGCGTACTCGCCGGGTCCGATCGGCGTGATCTCGCGCTCGGGGGGGATGACTACGGAGATGTCCTCGACGCTGTCGGCGGCGGGCCTTGGCCAGTCGACGGCCGTGTCGATCGGCGGCGACGCGATCATCGGCCAGAGCTACGCGGAGCTGATGCCGCTGTTCGAGGCTGACGAGCAGACGCAGGGGATCGTGATTTACACCGAGCCGGGCGGGCGCATGGAGGCGGAGCTGGCGCGCTGGGTGACGGAGAACGACTCGCGGCTGCCGATCGTGGCGTTCATGGCGGGGCGGTTCATGGATGAGATGCCGGGGATGAGCTTCGGCCACGCGGGCACGATCGTGGAAGGCAAGGAGGACACCGCGTCGGAGAAGATCGCGCGCCTGGCGCAGGCCGGGATCACGGTGGCGGAGCGGATCGAGGACATCCCGGAGATGATCCGCGGCAAGATCGCGGAGCGGAGCGCACGGTGAGAAAAGGCATGCAACGCACCGTGAGGAAGGGCATGCAATGAGGAAGGACGGTACGTTCATCGCGGTCGAGGTCGACGACGCGGTCGCATCGGACGCGGCGCTGGCGACGAAGCTGGCGGAGGTCTGCCCGGTGGACATCTTCGCGGTGGCGGACGGCGGCGTGGAGCTGGTCGAGCGCAACCTCGACGAGTGCGTGCTGTGCCGTCTGTGCCTGGACGCGGTGGCCGGGTGGGACCCGACCCCCGTGCGTGTGCTGAAGCTGTACGAGGACGGCGCAGCGCTGTGAGCAAGGACGGCGCGGCGCTGTGAGCAAGGACGGCGCGGCGCTGTGAGCAAGGACGGCGCGGCGCCCTGAGCGCGGTTCGGCGCCGGGCGACACCCCTGTCGACTATCTTGGTAGGTGAGCCGGTGAACGAAAACTTCTCACTCATCGTCATGTGCCTGTTCCTGCTCGCGTCGCTGGCGTTCCTGGCCGAGCAGATCACGTCCTACCACTAGGCCGGACGACCCGCCGGCGGCCCGCACACGAGCGGCCGTCACGTTAGACGTTAGCCGCTGCTTGGACGGTGGGAGGCGTTCGTTACTTGGACGCTAGGCGTGCTTGCGCGCCTTGGGCGTGCGCTCGCGCTCCTGCTGGCGCTCGACGACGTTGACGATCAGGCGCACGATCTGCTCGGGGCCGGATGCCTTGGCCTGACCGTAGGTGAACGCCTCGATCCAGTCCGCGACCTTGCCTTCGCGGGCCATCACGTTGAAGAACTCGCGGCGCGTGTCGACCCGCAGGCGGGCGTCAGCTGCCGGTCCCTTGGTGACTTTCACGCCGGGCATCTCCAGACGGAACTGCTGCACGTCGCCCCTGCCCCGCAGCTCGATGCCGACGACCAGCTTGATCGGCTCGAGCGCCGGCACTTCTTCGAGAAACCTGCGGGTCGCAAGCTCGATCAGGGACTTGGCGTCCTCGGCCATATGGCTGCTCTCCCCTCTTGGACCGCGGTCCGTGGTGTTCGTCAGATCTTATGACGCTGCAACAGCTTGCGCCCGATCACCATGCGCTGGATCTCCGAGGTGCCCTCTCCGATCAGCAGCAGCGGCGCGTCGCGATACAGACGCTCGATCTCGTACTCCTTGGAGTAGCCGTAGCCGCCGTGGATGCGGAACGACTCCTCGACGCAGAAGCGGCCGGCCTCGGAGGCGAACAGCTTGGCCATCCCGGCCTCGAGATCGGAGCGCACGCCGGCGTCCTTCATGCGCGCGGCGCGCTGGGTGAGCAGGCGCGCGGCATCGACCTGCGTGGCCATGTCGGCGAGCTTGAACTGGATCGCCTGGTGCTCGGAGATCGGCTTGCCGAAGGTCTTGCGCTCCTGCGAGTAGCGCAGCGCGAGCTCGAGCGCGCGCTGTGCGATCCCGACGCCGCGGGCGGCGACGTTCACGCGCCCGACCTCGAGCGCGTCCATCATCTGCGGGAAGCCCTTGTTCAGGCCGGCGTGCTCGCCGCCGAGGATGTTCTCGGCCGGGCATTTGTAGCCGTCGAACACAAGCTCGGTCGACTCGACGCCCTTGTAGCCCATCTTGCGCAGCTGCGGCGGGACCGCGAGGCCTGCGTAGGAGCCTGTGTTCTCGCTGACGCCGCCTTCCTTCTCGGCGATGAAGCAGGTCATGCCCTTGTACGCCTTCTCGGCGTTCGGGTCGGTCTTGACGAGCACGAACACGAGGTCCGAGCGCAGCCCGTTGGTGACCCACATCTTCTGGCCGTTGATCTCGTAGTCGCCGGCGTCGGTCTTCTTGGCGGACGTTTTGATCGCCTGCACGTCGGAGCCGAGCTCGGGCTCGGACAGCGAGAAGGCAGCGCGGATCTCGCCGGTGGCCATCCGCGGCAGGTAGTTCTGCTTCTGCTCCTCGCTGCCGAACTTGATCAGCAGGTAGGAGCCGATGAAGTGCGTGTTGATCACGCCGGAGATCGAGATCCAGCCGCGCGAGAGCTCCTCGACGATCATCGCGTAGGTCGTCAGGTCGAGGCCCATGCCACCGTACTCCTCGGGGATCGTGACGCCGAACAGCCCCAGCTCCTTCATCTGCTCGACGATCGGCTCGGGGAACTCGTCCTCGTGGTCGAAGTGCTCTGCGTTCGGCAGGATCTGCTCGTCAGCGAACTGACGCACCATCTCGGTGATCGCTTTCTGCTCGTCGCTCATGTCGGTGTTCGGGGAGGCGGCTACGGCCATTCTGATCTGCGCTCCAGGGTCGGGGTCGGGCTGTGCGGTGTGTGCGACGGAGGATACCGGCCGCCGCTTGCGCGGCAACTGGCAGCTCCAGGGGCAACCCCACCTGGCAACCCACCCGTTTCGCATCAGGGAAGATCCCCGCTGTGAGGATCATCGAGCCCGCGAGCTGTCGCCGACCACCGACCGACACGGCCCGGCGGCCGCCGCTCGGCGCGACCCGGCCGCCACTCGGCGGAACCCGGGGGCCACTCGACACGACCCGGCGGCCACTCGGCGGAACCCGGCAGCCGCTCGGCGCGAGATGAACTTCGCGCGCGAAGCGATCGAGGCGAGCCCCCCGGAGCGCCTCGCGCTGGTTGAGCTCGCGCGCGATGGCACGAGGCGCGAGTGGAGCTTCGGTGAGGTGGCAGAGCGCTCGGCGCGGCTGGCCGGCGCGCTGCAACAGCGCGGTGTCGGCCGCGGGGACGTGGTGATGACGCTGATCGGCAACCGCCCGGAGTGGGTGCTGACGATGCTCGCGTGCTTTCGCATCGGCGCGGTCGTGCTGCCGTGCACCGAGCAGCTGCGCGCGAAGGATCTGCGGCTGCGGATCGACGTGGGCCGCCCGACGTTGATCGTCGCCGATGAGCGCAACGCCGGTGAGCTGGAGGCGGCAACCAGCGCCGTGCCGACCGCGGTCCCGATCGCGTACGTGCCCGACGAGCGCCTGTTCGCGGCCGAGGCGGCGCCGGTCGTGGAGTGCTCAGACGAGGATCCCTGTCTGATCACGTTCACGAGCGGCACGGCGGGCGAGCCGAAGGCGGTGGTGCACGCGCAGCGCTATCTGAGCGGCCAGCGCGTGCAGGCGGAGCACTGGCTGGGCGCGCGGGCGGGCGATCTGGTGTGGTGCACCGCGGCCAGCGGCTGGTCGAAGTCGGCGCGCAACGTGTTCATCGCACCGTGGCTGTCGGGCGCGAGTGCGCTGCTGCACGACGCGCGCTTCGACCCCGACGAGCGCCTCGAGCTGCTCGAGCGCGAGCGCGTGAACGTGCTGTGCATGGCACCGACCGAGTACCGCGTGATCGCCAAGCGCTCGACGCTGCGCGCGCCGGAGCAGCTGCGCGGGATGGTCGCGGCGGGCGAGGCGCTGAACCCGGAGGTGCTGCGCGCGTGGAAGGACGCGACGGGCCTGGAGATCCGCGACGGGTACGGCCAGACCGAGACCGGGCAGACGACCGGCACGCCGCTGCAGGTGAGCGCGAGACCCGGCTCGATGGGCAGAGCGCTGCCCGGCGTGGGCGTGAGCGTGGTGGACGGCGAGCTGACGCTCGACCCTGCAACGGCGCCGACTTTCTTCCTCGGCTATCTGGATGAGGACGTGCGCCGTGGCTCGGACGGGAGATGGGAGATCGAGGATCGCCGCGACCGCGGCGCGTGGCACACCGGCGACATGGTCACGCAGGACGAGGACGGCTGGTTGTACTTCGAGGGACGTAACGACGACGTGATCGTCTCCGCCGGCTACCGGATCGGCCCGTTCGAGGTCGAGTCGGCGCTCGTCGCACACCCGGCGGTCGCCGAAGCGGCCGCTGTCGCCGAGCCCGACGAGGAGCGCGGGGCGGTCGTGCGCGCGGTTGTCGTACTGCGCGAGGACGGCTACGCGCCCTCGCCGGAGCTCATGCGCGAGCTGCAGGAGCACGTCAAGCGCGAGACCGCCCCGTACAAGTACCCCCGGATTGTCGAGTTCGCGGCGGAGCTGCCGAAGACCTCGAGCGGCAAGATCAAGCGGGCGGAGCTCCGTGGCGGGGGAACCACGGAGCCCCGCGGCGAGGGGACCATGTAGCCCCGTGGGCGGGGGAACCACGGAGCCCCGCGGCGCAGGGACCACGGGGCTCCGGCGCCCGCCCGGGCGGCCACCCGATTAGGCGGCGACCAGCTCTGCCTCGCCGGCAGACGCGGCCTGCTGCTCGAGCTCACGCTCGCCCGAGGCGGGCGGGCGCAGCAGCAGGAATGAAGCGAGGATGCCCAGCGTCACGCAGCCGGCTGCGACCAGGTACGCGAGGTGGTATCCGCCGGTCAACGCGCTCGCAAGCGAGTCCCCGCTGGCGCTTAGCGCCTTCGTGTGGTCGGTCGCGATCGCGCCGAGCGTCGCCAGACCGATCGCGCCGAACAGCTGGACGGAGACGTTGATGATCCCGGACGCCAGACCGGCGTCGCGCGCTGGCGCGTCGGACATGCCCATCGTCAGCAGCGGCAGGAACGAGGCGCCCGCCCCGAGCCCGAGCAGCAGGAACGCGAAGAACAGGCCGGGGAAGTAGCTGGCGCCGACACCGTCGAACGCGAGCAGCGCCAGGCCGGCGACGATCCCCGCGAGACCGACCGCCAGCGTGTTCAGCGAACCGTAGCGGGCGACCAGTCTGGCCGAGATGCCCATCGACATCGCGGCGATCGAGATCGTCAGCGGCATGAACGCGAGGCCCGTGTCGATCGCGTTGTAGCCGAGTACGCGCTCCAGGTACAGCGCGCCGAGGAAGAACGCGGAGAACATGCCCGTCACCAGCAGCCCGCGCACGAGGCTCGTGCCCATCAGCATGCGCAGCCGCAGGATCCGCAGCGGCATGATCGGGTTCTCGATCCGCGCCTCGAGCGCGAGGAACAGGCCCAGCAGCACCAGCGAAAGGCCCCCGGCGCCGAGCGTGCGCGCCGACAGCAGGCCATATTCGGTCGACTTGACGATCGCGAACGCGCCGACCATCGTCGCGAGCGTGATCAGGATCGAGCCGAGCACGTCAACGCCGCCGGCCAACCCGATGCCCTCGTTCTCCTCGATCAGCGCCGATCCGAGCACGAACGCGAACACGCCGATCGGCACGTTGACGAAGAAGATCCAGTGCCAGTCAAGCGACTGCGTGAGCACTCCCCCGGCGAGCAAGCCGATCGAGCCGCCGCCGGCGGACACGAACGCGTACATGCCCATCGCCTTCGCCTGCTCGGCGCGCTCGGGGAACTCGGTCACGATGATCGCCAGGATCACGCTCGAGGCGACCGCTCCACCGACGCCCTGCAGCAGACGCGCCCCGATCAGCATCGCCTGGCTGTCGGCGATGCCGCACAGCATCGAAGCCGCCGTGAACAGCACGAGCCCCGCCAGGAACACGCGCTTGCGACCGATCAGATCGCCGAGCCGTCCTGCTAGCAGCAGGAAGCCGCCGAACGTGATCAGGTAGCCGTCGATCACCCAGGTGAGGTTTCCCTGCGTGAAGTTCAGGTCGTGCTGGATCGACGGCAGTGCCACGTTCACGATCGTCGCGTCGAGCACCATCATCAGCTGGCCCAGGCAGAGGACCGCAAGCGCCAGCCAGCGGCGGCGCTCGCGGCGCTCCTCGGCGCTCCTCGCAGGGCCGCCGTCGCCCGCCGCCACGCGATCGCCCGCCGGCACGCGATCGCTCGCGGGCTGCTCGGCGGCGCTAGCGGACTGCTCCGCAGCGCCAGCGGACTGCTCCGCCACGCTCGTGGGCTGCTCCGCGGCGCCAGCGGACTGCTCCGCCGCCCTAATGGACTGCTCCGCGGAGGCATCGGAGGCGTGCGTGCGCTCGGCGTGCGCGAGCTCCGCCGTGTACGCCTGCTCTGCTGGGTGCGCCCGCTCGGAGCCGAGCGACCGCGCGGACGCGCGCTCCCTCAGGCGGACGATCCGGCGTGCTGGGCTGGGACTGCGGGTGGTGATCGTGTTGCTCATGTTGCTCCTTCCGGTTACGCGGTAGGGGCACCATATCATGGATCATCCCTGATGCAGGGATGATCGCTGGAAAATTTATAATCGTTGCTAACCTGATGACAGATGATGCAATGACAGGTACACTCGGCGACATGGGACACGGGACCGGCCGCACGCCGGGGTCGATGGTGTTGTGCTCGCGCCTGGCCAAGCAGTTCTACCGGCGCAGCGACGAGGATCTGCTCGGCATGCATCTGCGCCACCTGGTTGCCCTCGCATACGTGCGCGATCACGATGAGTGCCCCCAGCAGGACCTAGCGGACGCGTTCTGCATGGACGCCAACAACGTGGTGCTGCTGCTGAACGAGCTCGAGCAGCTGGGCTACGCCACGCGCCTACGCGACCCACACGATCGCCGCAGGCACGTCGTCCAGCTGACGAGCGCCGGTCGCGAAGCGCTGGCGCGCAGCGAGCAGGCACAGGCGGCGATCGAGGACGACGTGCTGCACGCTCTGGACGCGGACGAGCGCGCGACGCTGTGGCAGCTGCTGACGCGCGCGCTGCAGGGCGCCGAGCCGGAGACGGCCGAGCCCTACAGCGAGACGATCGCGTCGATCTCCACGTAGGCGCCCTTCGGCAGCTGGGCCACGCCTACGGTCACCCTGGCCGGCGGGTCGTGCGTGAAGAACGAGCCGTACACCTCGTTGACCGCCGCGAACGCGCCCAGGTCGGTCATGTACACCGTCAGGCGCACCGCACGCTGCAGGCCGGTGCCGGCAGCGGCGCACACGAGCTGCAGGTTCTCCAGGCAGCGGCGCGCCTGCTCGGCAGCTGTCGCGCCAACGAGCTCCCCGGTCGCCGGGTCGAGCGGTATCTGCCCCGAGCAGAACAGCAGCCCGCCCGCGCGCACGGCGTGTGAGTAGGGACCGATTGCGGGCGGTGCCCCGGGTGCGTCGACCGTCTCGCGCTCGCCAGACATCGCCCAGACCCTACATGTCGTCTGCTGGCTCTGCCGGCGAATTCCAAGGCGGGTACAGCTATTGTCGGGATCGATGCGGTGGCGAGCCCCCACCCCTGCCCTCGCGGCCCTGCTGCCCGTCCTGCTGCTCGCCGGCTTTCCCAGTTCTTCGAACGCATCCACCCTCAGCCTCACCCCGTGCGCTGAAAACACGGCGTTCACATGCACGTCCGTGGCGGTCCCACTCGACCGCACGGGGACCGCGCCGGGGACGCTCTCGCTGAGCGTGCAGCGCAAGCTCGCCGGCACTGGCACCACGCCAAGCCGGACCGCCGTCGTGGCCCTAGCCGGCGGCCCCGGCCAGGCGGCGCTGCCGCTGTCGGAATTCATCGCCCAAGCGCTCGCACCGGCGCTCACCACGCGCGACCTGCTCGTGTTCGACCAGCGCGGCACCGGCGCATCGGACCCGCTCCGCTGCCGGGCCTTCGAAGACCCCGGCACGAAGTCGGCGGCCCAGGTGTTCGAAGGCTGCGCGTCGGAGATCGGGCCCGCGCGGGGAGGCTTCACGACACAGGAATCCGTCGAAGACATCGAGGCGCTGCGACAGGCGGGCGGCTACGAAAAGCTCGTCCTGTACGGCACCTCCTACGGCACCAAGGTCGCGCTCGAGTACGCCCAACGCTACCCGCAGGACGTCGAAGCGCTGGTGCTCGACTCGGTCGTGCCGGCCGATGGACCGGAACCGTTCGCGATCCCCACCTTCCAGGCGATCGGCGGCGTGTTGAGCGAGCTGTGCACCGACGGGGCCTGTGCGGGGATCAGCGCGAACCCGCTCCACGATCTCGGCGCGCTGGTCTCGCGGCTGCGCAAGCGGCCGCTCGGCGGCTCGGTGTATGACGGTGCCGGCAAGCGCCATGCGAGCACGCTCGATGAGGGCGGCCTGCTGAACATCCTCGTCGCGGGCGACCTGAACCCGGCCCTGCGGGCGCTGCTGCCGGCGGCCGTACGCTCGGCGCTCGACGGTGACCCCGACCCGCTGCTGCGCCTGCACCTGCTCGCCGAGGGGCTGATCCCGAGCGTTCCCCACGGGCGCGGCGGCGAAGGCGAACCGGAGGTCGACGAAGCGCTGTTCGTGGCGACGACCTGCGAGGAGGCCCCGTTCCCGTGGCTGCGCGGCGCTCCATCGAGCACCCGCCTCTCCGAAGCGATCGCCTTCCTGACTGCCCAGCCGTCCAGCGACTTCTACCCGTTTGACGCGCCGACCGCGTTCGGCAACAGCCCCGCGCCCGTGTGCGCCTTCTGGCCTGATGCGTCACGCGCGCCTCCTGCGCAGAGCCCGCTGCCCAACGTGCCGACCCTGATCCTTTCCGGCGAGCAGGACCTGAGGACTCCAACCTCGGGCGCCCGGCGTGTCGCCGCGATGATCCCCGACGCCCAGCTGCTGCTCGTCCCGTTCACCGGGCACTCGGTGATCGGCAGTGACCTCGGCGACTGCGCCTCGCTGGCGGTCAGCGCGTTCTTCGCCGGCAACCACGTGCAGCCATGCCAGCCGGCGACCGACGAATTCGCCCCGACGCCGCTCACGCCGCGGCAGCTCGCGCAGGTGCGCCCCCCGGGCGCGCTGGGCGGCAGGCCCGGACGGACGCTAGTCGCGGCGCTCGACACGCTTGTCGACCTGAACCGCCAGGTGGTCGCCGCGACGCTCCAGGCTGACCAGCAGCTGCCGAACGGCTCGAGCTTCGGCGGCCTGCGCGGCGGCTCTGCCAAGCTGAGCTCCTCGGCGGCGATCCTGAAGAACTTCTCGTTCGTGCCTGGCGTCAAGTTGACGGCCACGTTCCCCGTACGCCACGGCATGCTGCAGGCGAGCAACATCCACATCTCCGGCTCCCAGGCGGCGCGCGGGAGCATCCGGTTCGGCTCCGGCGCCAAGCTGATCCCCGGCACGCTCGGCGGCCGGCACTTCGACGTCAACCTCGCGAGGGTCAGGCTGTCGAGCGTCAGCGGCGGCTGGCCCTCGCTGAGCGCCGTCGGGCGGCTGCTCGAAAGGAGCGCGGACGGCGCGCTGCTCGGCGGCGGGGGCGCGTTTGCCGGCGAAGCCTCTTCGCCCTGGCTGCCCTAAGCGACGCCCGACGCTCCCGGCCGGGGCAAACCGACTCTCGCGCCCATCCCGCCACAGCTACGCTGAGCGAGTGCCCAACGCGCTGGCTCAGGAGACTTCCCCCTACCTGCGCCAGCACGCTGATAATCCCGTCGACTGGCTGCCCTGGGGACGGGAGGCGCTCGCGCGCGCCCGCGCCGAGGACAGGCCGCTGCTGGTCTCGATCGGCTACTCGGCCTGCCACTGGTGCCACGTGATGGAGCGCGAGTCCTTCGAGGACACGCGCACCGCGGAGCTGATGAACGAATGCTTCGTGTGCGTCAAGGTCGACCGCGAGGAGCGCCCAGACGTCGACGCCCTGTACATGGAGGCGGTCCAGGGGATGACCGGCCGGGGCGGCTGGCCGCTGAACGTGTTCCTCACGCCCGAGCAGATCCCGTTCTACGGCGGCACGTACTTCCCGCCAGATCCCCGCCACGGCATGCCCTCATGGACGCAGGTGCTGCAGGCGATCGCCGAGTCCTGGAGCGAGAACCACGAGCAGATCCGCGCCGGCGGTGAGCAGCTGCGCGAGCGCCTCAGCGGCGGCGCGCAGCTATCGCCGTCCGCGGAGCCGCTGCAGCAGGCGACGCTCGATGCCGCGATCGCCAAGCTGGCGAGCGAGTTCGACGCGCGCAACGGCGGCTTCGGCGAGGCGCCGAAGTTCCCCCAGGCGCCCGTCATCGAGTTCCTGCTGACCGACGCCAGCGCCGCCGGTCAGGGGCGTGCGATGGCCCTGCAGACGCTGCACGCGATGGCCGCGGGAGGCATCCACGACCAGCTCGGCGGCGGCTTCGCACGCTACAGCGTCGACGCAACCTGGACGGTGCCGCACTTCGAGAAGATGCTCTACGACAACGCGCTGCTCGCACGGGCCTACCTGCACGGATGGCAGGCCTCGCAGGACGAGCGCCTGCTCGAGGTGTCTCGCGACACGCTCGACTGGACGCTGCGCGAGATGCGCGGCCCGGAGGGCGGCTTCTACAGTGCGCTGGACGCCGACTCAGAGGGCATCGAGGGACGCTTCTACGTGTGGAGCGTCGTCGAGCTGACGAACGTGCTCGGCGAGGACGCGCCCGCAGCGATCGCCTGGCTGGGAGCGACCGCGGAGGGGAACTTCCAGGACCCGCACGACCCCCAGCCTGGACTGAACGTGCTGCAGGATCGCGGCCCGCAGCCGGACGACGCGACCTCCGAACGCATCCGCCGCATGCTGCTCGCGACCAGGGAGCTACGCCCGCGCCCGGCGCTCGACGACAAGCGCCTGACCAGCTGGAACGCGCTGATGATCACCGCGCTAGCCGATGCCGGCGCCGCGCTCGGCGAGGACGGCGGGCTTCCGTACCTCGACGCGGCGGTCGCCTGCGCGGAGTTCCTGCAACGCGACATGCGTGACGCGCGTGGCCGCCTGCTGCGCACCTTCAACGACGGCCGCGCCAAGATCGAGGCCTACCTCGAGGATCACGCGTTCCTGCTCGAGGCGTCGATCGCGCTGTTCGAAGCGACCTGCGAAGCGCGCTGGTTCGATCAGGCGATCGCGCTGGCCGACGAGACGATTGCCCGCTTCGCCGATCCCGAGCGCGGCGGCTTCTTCTCCACCGCCGCAGATGGCGAAACACTGATCGCCCGGCGCAAGGATCTCGAGGACTCGCCGATCCCCTCCGGCGCCTCCAGCGCGGCCGTCGGCCTGCTGCGCCTGGCACAGCTGACCGGAGACGACACCTACGAGCGCCACGGGGTCTCCGTGCTGCGCCTGCCGCACGAGATCGCGCCCCGGCATCCGACCGCGTTCGGGCACCTGTTGCAGGCCCTGCACTGGCATCTCGCACCAGCGCGCCCGATCGCCTGCGCGGTGCCGCCCGCGTCTCGCTGACCGACTTCGGCCGCTAAATACGTGGCATATCTATGGCATACTCTGGGCATGGCTAGGATGAGGGTGAGCACGACTGTGGACGCGGAGCTTCTGGAGAATGCGCGTCGGACGCTCTCGATGACCGATGCTGCGCTCCTCGATCAGGCGCTTGCTGCGCTCCTCGACCGCCATCGTGCCGCGCAGATCGACGCCGCCTACGTCGTCTACGACGAGCACCCTCTTCAGGAGCCCGACGCATGGGGCGATCTAGCGTCGTTCCGGGAGGCGGCTGCGGCATCGTGAGCACGAGTCCTCTCCCAGCGAGAGGCGAGGTGTGGTGGTGTGAGCTAGCCGAGATAAGTCGGCGGCCTGTCGTGGTGCTTTCACGTAACGCTGCGATTCCACGGCTGAAGCGTACGTTGATCGCGCCTTGCACAACCACGATCCGTGGTCTACCTAGCGAGGTGATCCTGGAGCCGGACGATGACCCGATTCCTCGCCGCTCCGGGGTGAATCTCGACTCAGTCGAGAGCGTGTCGATCGCCGTCCTGGTGGAGCGGCTGGGCACGCTTAGCGACGATCGGATGCGCGAGGTCTGTGCAGCGCTCGACGTAGCAGTCGACTGTCACGGCTAGCCCGCGCCCAGGGCATCTCAACGACCTATGGGTTGGTCAAGTCAGAGGTGGTGGCACAACGGTGAGCGGCGGCGCGCCCGGATAGAGTATTGCAATTGTATGTATACTTGTCTGACAAATTCCCCGGGATAATCGAGGCGGCCGTGAGCACTATCAGCATCCGTGACCTTCAGCGCAACACAAGCGGCGTCGTCGCTGATGTCGCAGATTCCAAGCACACCGCCCTGGTTACACGGCATGGCGAGCCTGTAGCGGCGCTCGTGCCGATCGACGCCCAGGATCTCGAGGACTACCTGCTCTCGAAGGTCCCAGGATTCGCCGAAGACATGGCGGCCGCGGATCAGGCGCTCACAGATGGCGAGACGCGCTCGGCCGCTGATGTGTTCGCGGAACTGGACGCGGAAGACACCAAGAGCTAGCGCCCGCGGACAGGAAGCTGCCGATCCTCGGTGACTGGCTTCATGGGCGACATCACGCTCGCGCCACGTGCGACACGCGACATCAAGCGCTTGGACCGCGCTACCCGCAAGCGGGTACAGCAGGCCTTCGAGGCTCTGACCGCGGATGCCGCAAGCCTGGACGTCAAGCAGGTCGCCGGACACGCGCCGTGGCGCCGGCTGCGCGTTGGTGAGTACCGCGTGCTCTACCGCGAACTTCCAGCTGACGCGGATGTGCGCTACCTGGTCGCACGAGTAATAGACCGCCGTGACCTCCACCGCGCGATCGACAAGCTCTAATCCAGCAGCCCAGCAGAGCTTGCCGCCCAGATCTCACATGCCACGCACGCCGGGCCGTGCTAACCTGCAACCAAATGGTTGTAAGTAGTGGTGAGAGCCGCGCTGACGAGAAGGCCGCCGACCTGTTGTTCGGAGCGCTTGCCGACCGGACCCGCCGGGACATCTTCCGCCGTGCCCATGACGGCCGGCTCTCGGTCTCGGCGCTGGCCCGCGAGTACCCGATCAGCCTGGCGGCCGTGCAGAAGCACGTCGCCGTACTCGAGCACGCAGAACTCATCAGCAAGCATCGGGTCGGGCGCGAGTCGATCGTGCACGCCGAGGCCGACGCCCTGAAACGCGCCCGCGCCGCGCTCGACCGGATCGAGTCCGAGTGGCGCGGGCGGATCGAGCGGATCGACCGCATACTCGACAACGACAGAGGAGACAGCTGATGCCCGTCGCCAACGTAGACAAGGACCCTGACGCCCTGACGATGACGATCACCTCCGAGTTCGACGCCGGGGCCGAGAGAATCTGGGAGATCTGGTCGGACCCGCGGCAGCTGGAGCGTTGGTGGGGCCCGCCTTCGTTCCCGGCGACCTTCGTCGAACACGACCTCACCCCCGGCGCCCGCACCGCCTACTTCATGACCGGGCCGGACGGGCAGAAGCACCACGGCTGGTGGCGGATCGAGGAGACCGAACCGCCCAACCGGCTGCGCATCGAAGATGGCTTCGCCGACGAGGAGGGCAGTCCGAACGAGGAGATGCCGGGCCCCGCCGGAATCACCGTCACGATCACCGAGGCCGACGGCGTCACGACGATGTCGATCGAATCCAAGTTCGCCAGCCGCGAGGGGATGGAACAAATGCTCGAGATGGGGATGGAACAAGGCATGGTCGAAGCCCTCGGCCAAATCGACACGCTGCTCGCCAGCGAGAGGGCGTGAGCGCTGTACTCGAGATCGTCGTCAACACCCAGCCGTAGCCCGGTACCCCATTCGGGGCACGGGCAGGGCGGAGGCCTCTCAACAGATCGATCGCCTACAGGATCGACAGGTAGCGGTCGAGCTCCCATTGCGTCACGTTCACGCGGTAGTCGTCCCACTCCTGGCGCTTGATCTCCACGTAGCGGTTGAACATGTGCTCGCCCAGGGTGCGCAGCACGAGCTCTGACTCGGCCGTCAGCTCGATCGCCTCGCCCAGGCTCTCCGGCAGCTGCTCGACGCCCAAGCGCTTGCGCTCCTCGCCCGGCAGGTGGTACAGGTTCTTCTCCATCGGCTCCGGCAGCTCGTAGCCCTTCTCGATCCCCTCCAAGCCCGCCTGCAGCAGCACCGCGAACGTCAGATACGGGTTGCACGCCGGGTCCGGGCAGCGCAGCTCCATGCGCGTCGCCTTCTCCTTGCCCGGGTGATACAGCGGCACGCGCACCAGCGCCGAGCGATTGCGCCGCGACCACGCCACGTACACCGGCGCCTCGAAGCCCGGGACCAGCCGCTTGTACGAGTTCACCCACTGCGCGAAGATCGAGCAAATCTCGCGCGCGTGCTTCAGCTGGCCCGCGATGAACGCCTTGCCCACGTCCGACAGGAAGTACTGGTCATCCGGGTCGTAGAACGCGTTCCTCCCCTCCTTGAACAGCGACTGGTGCGTGTGCATCCCCGAGCCGTTCTCGCCGAACAGCGGCTTCGGCATGAACGTCGCATGCCAGCCGTACTTCATCGCGTACTCCTTCACCGTGATCCGGTACGTCATGCAGTCATCCGCCATCTTCAGCGCATCCGCGTAGCGCATGTCGATCTCGTGCTGCGACGGGCCCACCTCGTGGTGGGTGTACTCCACATGGATCCCCAGCTGCTCCAGCGCCAGCACCGTCTCGCGGCGCACGTCCGAGCCCGCGTCCAGCGTCGTCAAATCGAAGTACCCGCCTTCGTCCAACACCTCCGTCGAGCGCGAGTCCTTGAACAGGAAGTACTCAAGCTCCGGCCCCACGTTGAACGTGTCGAAGTCCATCGAGCGCGCGCGCTCCAGCGCCCTGCGCAGCACATGGCGCGGGTCGCCCTCATACGGCGTTCGCTCAGGCGTGATCACATCGCAGAACATCCGCCCCACGCCCTGCTCCTCCGGGCGCCACGGCAGCACAGCAAACGTGCTCGGGTCCGGCATCGCGATCATGTCCGACTCCTCGATCGCGTTGAAGCCCGTGATCGAGGACCCGTCGAAACCCATCCCCGCTTCGAACGCGTCGTCCAGCTCCGCCGCGTTGATCGAGAACGACTTCAGCTGCCCGAGGATGTCCGTGAACCAGAAACGGATGAAGCGGATGTCGCGCTCCTTGACGAGCGCCTTCACGTCCTCCGCCGTCTGTGGCTGATCTGGCATCCCAGCGGACCCTAACGATGCCCGGCGACGTTCGCTATCGACGGTTGGCCAAAGCTGGCGACCGAAGACGCCGCCCGGCGAAGGCCATCGTTCGCCTCAGTCAGTGGCCCGCTACCGCCGCTACGAAGTTCGCGACCTCTTCAGCTTCCTTGCCCTGGTACAGCAGCGCCGGCATCTGCCCGAGGCCGCGCGCGCGACCTTCGGCGATCGCGTTCAGCACGAGCGCCTTGCGACCCGCCGGGGTCGCGATGTCATCGCCCACGCGCACGTCAAGGTTCGGACCGATCCGACCGACCGACTTGGTCGCTTCCAGCGTGTGGCACACCGCACACGAGCGCGCGAACAGTTCGCGCCCGTTCTGCTGCTGGCTGTTCAAGTGCACCCCGCCGACCGCCACGCTCGCCTTGTTCTGCGCGTTGAACGCGAGCACCAGCGCGGGCACGACGAGGCCGAACGCGAACAGCACGATCACTCCCAGCGTGATCGCGCGCTGACTGGCCTTCGATTCAGTGTGCAGCGACGCGCGCGCGTCGCGTGCGCCGCCGCGCATCGCGAGGAAGAACACCCCGAGGCCGAGGACGATCCAGAACAGGAGGACGAGGTACACCATGAGCGCGAGAACATATCGCCTGGCGCCCTCGGACGGGCGACGGGGCGTCCCCATCCTCACTCCGGCGCCGCAGCGCGGATCGAAGCGCAGATGAGAGCTCTCTCACCTTTAGGAGCCCTGAAGACTGCGCGCTACCCTGGAAACCCAGGCACAACCCCAAGGACTTCAACGCACCCGCCGTGAACATCCTCCGCCGACTTCCCCTCTCCCGTCTGCTGCTCGTCTGCGTGCTCGTGATCGCGCTCGGCGCGTCGCTGACCGCGCTCGCGTTCGCCCTCGGAGGCGGGCCGACGCCGCCGCCGAAGCCGTTGGCTCAGGCCGTCCACGACTCGCTCGGCGGGGCCAACGGGGAATCGATCCAGGGCGTCAGTGCCGACGTGACGCTCACCGACCACCTGCTCGAAGGCGCCAACCTCACGACCGGCGGACAGGGCGGCGAACTGACGTCGAATCCGCTCGTCACCGGCGCCTCCGGACGGCTGTGGATCTCCAACGATGGCCGCGTTCGCTTGGAGCTGCAGTCCGAACACGGCGACACCCAAGTGCTCTACGACGGCCACACGCTGTCGCTGTACGACGCCGCGTCGAACACCCTCTACCGCTACACGCCGCCCCCGCAGAGCACTGACGCCGGGACCTCGGCCGACCGCCAGCACGGCCAGCACGAAGTGCCGAGCGTCGCGAAGATCGAAGAAGGGATCACCGAGCTAAGTCGCCACGCCAACGTGTCCGGCGCCACGCCCGGCAACGTCGGCGGCCAGCCCGCCTACACCGTGCGCGTATCCCCGAAGGAAAGCGGGAGCCTGCTCGGCGGCGCAGAGCTGTCCTTCGACGCCGCTCACGGCGTGCCGCTGCGCGCGGCCATCTATTCCACTGAGAGCGCCGCGCCGGCGATCGAACTGGCCGCAAGCAACGTCTCCTACGGCCCCGTCGCCGACTCCGTGTTCGCGTTCACGCCGCCTTCCAACGCCAAGGTCGAAGAAATCCGAACCCCCGCTGACCACGGTGAGCACTCCGCCGCGCCCACGAGCTCGGCCGACACGCCCAAGATCACCACGCACGGCGACGGGCTCGCAGCGATCACCGTCGTCGAAGCCGCCGCCAAGGCCGGCAGCGGCCAGGACGCCACCGGCGCCTCGCAAGGACTGCCGCAGGTCAAGATCAACGGCGTCAGCGCAACCGAGCTCGGCACGGAGCTCGGCACCGTCCTCAGCTTCGAGCGCTCCGGCGTGCGCTATCTGCTCGCCGGCTTCCTCACGCCGGCCGCAGTCGAGGCATTCGCCCGAGGCCTCTAGCGTGAGCGAAGACGCGCAGGCCCCGCCCGTGAAGGCGCGTGGGCTGGTCAAGCGCTACAAGGAGGTCCTCGCCGTCGACCACATCGACCTGAACGTCCGCGAAGGCGACGTCTACGGGTTCCTCGGGCCGAACGGCGCCGGCAAGACGACCACACTGCGCATGGCGCTCGGCCTGATCGTGCCGAGCGAGGGAACCGTCGAGCTGTTCGGGCGCGACCCAATGCGCCAGGGGGCCAGGGCGCTCGACGGCGTCGCCGGGTTCGTCGAGGCGCCCCGCTTCTACCCGTACCTCAGCGCACGCAAGAACCTTCAGCTGCTCGCAGCGCTCGACGGAGCCGACGCACGCCAGCGGATCGACGAGGTGCTCGAGACCGTCGAGCTGAGTCCGCGCGCCCAGCATCGGGTCGGCGGCTTCTCGCACGGGATGCGCCAGCGGCTCGGGATCGCCGCCGCGCTGCTGCGCCGCCCGCGCCTGCTGATCCTCGACGAGCCCGCCACCGGCCTCGATCCGGCCGGGATGCGCGACATGCGCCTGCTGATCCGCCGGCTCGCCGACGAGGGCATCACCGTGCTGCTCTCGAGCCACCAGCTCCCCGAGGTTCAGGACCTGTGCGACCGGGTCGCGATCGTCGAGTCCGGCCGCGTCGTCTACGAGGGCGCCCTGTCGGACCTGCGCCGCCAGGGCGGCGCCGGCTACCGGCTGCACACGACCGACGACGCCCGCGCGCTCGCGCTCGCACGCGAACAGCCCGGGATCGAGTCCGCCGCCGACGGCGAGCACGGCGTCGTCTTCCAGGCCCAGGAGCACGACGTCGGTCCGCTATCGCTCGCGCTCGGCCGCGCCGGCATCGGGATCCTCTCGCTCACGCCCGAGCTGGCGACGCTCGAGGACCTGTTCTTCAGGCTGACCGAGGCCCGCGGCGCAGGCGACGGTGCGCGCGACGCGAGTAGGCCGGGCGATGGCCGATCGAGCGGTGACGTCCCTGCCGAGGTCGGCACACAAGCCTCGCAGACCTCCGGGCCGAGGACGGTCGAGATCCGATGAGCAGCGCAGCCGCAGTTCCACCGGCCGCGGGCACGCGCGCGGCCGGGCGCACGGGCGCGCCACCGACAGCACGGCGGCGCCCGTCGACACTGACCGTCTGGCGCTGGGAGCTGCGCAAGCTCGTCTCCCAGAAGCGCACCTACCTAGGCCTCGGGCTGGCCGTCATCCTGCCGCTGATCTTCGTGCTCGTCGAGCGCCTGCACAACAACAACCACGACCACAGCCGCGACAACATCTTCGCGTCGCACATCACGCAGTCCGGGCTGGCCACCCCGGTCCTGATGCTGCTGTTCCTGTCCGTGTTCATGCTGCCGCTGATCGCCGCCCTGGTCGCAGGCGACATCGTCGCCGCCGAGGACGGCAACGGCACGCTCAAGACAATCCTCACGCGGTCGGTCGACCGCGGCCAGATCCTCGCCGCGAAGACGCTCGCCGCGATGACCTACGCGACGATCGCCGTGTTCCTGTCGGCCGCCGTCGCCACCGCCGCCGGAGTCGCATCCTGGGGCTTCAACCACGTGATCACGTTCTCAGGATCGGTCGTCCCGGCCTCCGAAGGCCTGCTGCTGGTGTTCGCCGCCAACGCCTGCTACCTGATCCCGCTGCTGACCGTCACCAGCATCGGCGTGCTGCTCTCCACGACCACGCGCAACAGCGCCGCCGCCGTCGTCGGCACCGTCGGCTTCGTGATCCTGCTGTACATCGTCTCCGGCATCCCCGGCATCGAAGGCATCAAGCCCTACCTGCTGACCGAGCAGTTCGAGAGCTGGCAGGGCCTGCTGCGCACGCCCACCGACTGGGCCCCAATCGGCCACTCCGCCTGGGTCTGCGCGCTCTACGCCGTGCCCGCGCTGCTCGCCTCTTACCTGGTGTTCTTGCGGCGGGACGTCGCCGGGGGCTAGGCGGTTGATCGCCATCGCATAGCGCACCGCCTTACGGCGCGCACCGCCCTACGGCGCTCGTGCGACCAGCGATAGCCATGGTAGTTACGCAGGGTGGGCTTGATGTCCGCGCAGATAACGCGCGATAGCCATCGTATTTACAGCATATATACGATGGCTATCGTAGTCTGAAAACACAACACACACACCGCCTTTAGGTGACCTCGGCGGGCAGCTCGACGACGGACAAATCCACCCCGCCCATCAGCCTGCGCGCCTCGCGCAGGTCGATCAGCCCGGCACCGAGGCGCGCCGTGGACTCGGCGCCGCACGCCACGCCGAAACGCAAGCACTGGTCGGGGGCGCGACCTTCGTAGCGCGCCGCCAGGTACCCGGCCAGGAAGGCGTCGCCGGAGCCGCGTTTGGCGACCGGCTCGCGCGGCTCGATACGCGCGCGCTTCAGCCGACGCTGCCCGTCGACGAGCACCTGCGCGAAGCAGCCGTCGGGCAGCGTCATGATCGCCTCGCGCGGTCCGAGCGCGGCGATCTCCGCGACCGCCAGCGAGCGCTCATCCTCGCCCGCGAACTCGTGGCCGACGAGCTCCTCGGCCTCGAGCACGTTCGGCGAGACGACATCAGGCTCAGCGCGAACGGCCAGGCGTAGCGGCTCACCGTCAGCGTCGACGACTGTGATCACATCGAGCCGCTCGAGGTCCCTGACGAGCGAGGCGTATATGTCCGGGTCGACCCCGCGCGGCAGCGAGCCCGCGAACACGACGATCGCGGCGCCGCGCGCGAGGTACAGCAGCTTGTCGCGAAACAGCTCGATCTCACGCGCCGACACCGACGGTCCGCGTTCGTTGATCTCCGTCTGTTCGCCGGTCGTCGGGTCGAGCACCGAGGTGTTCGTGCGCGACTCCTCGCGAATCCGCACGAAGTCGTTGAGGATCGACTCCTCTGTGAGCTGCTCGACGATGTGCGTGCCGGTAGTGCCGCCGGCGAACCCCGTCGCGATCACCGGCTGCCCGAGCGCCTTCAGCGTACGGGCGATGTTCACACCCTTGCCGCCGGCCATCGTGCGCTGTTCGACCGTGCGGTGGCGCCGTCCAAGCCTGAAGTTCGGAACCGCAAGCGACTTGTCGATCGCCGCGTTGAGCGTGACCGTGATGATCATGCCTGCTCCCGCTCCACCTTCCGGCGCGCCCGATCGGCGGAAGATGCCCTGGCGTGCACGACACAAAGGCTAGCGGAACGCTGCCGCCTCTCCGGCCGACCCCACGGGCGCTGGACGGATCGTGTGCCGGGGCGTATCCGCGCGTTCGCTACCCGGCGCGGAGCGCCCGATCCGAGAGCTTCCAGGCGGCGTCGCGCAGCCGCTCGGCCTCCGCTCGCGCGGCCGCAGCGGGTTCGCCGCCGGCCACCCGATGAGCCCCGGCGATGCTGCGCGACGCGGTCACCAGACCGCCCGCGCGGCCGAGCGAGAAGGCCGCCGCGAGATCCTCAACCCGGCCTCCCTGGGCGCCCACGCCGGGAAGCAGGAAGCTCGCGTTGGGCATCAGCTCGCGGGCCCGCTCCAGATGGCCCGGCTCGGTCGCGCCGACGACCGCGCCCACGTCGCTGATGCGGGCTTCGCCCACGCTCGGGGCGCCGAGATCGTCCACCAGCGCGGCGATCCGCTCCCAAACTGTTCCTGACTCCCGCAGCTCGAGGTCCTCCACATCCGCTGCGCCCGGGTTGGACGTGCGCACCAGCACCAACACACCGCTGCCCACCTCGCGCGCGGCCTGCACGAACGGCTCGACCGCGTCCCGCCCCATCAACGGGTTGACCGTCACGAGGTCGGCGCCGAGGCCGTCGACCCAGCCGAACGGGCTGGCGCTGCCTCCGATCAGCGCGGCGGCATATGCACCGGCGCTCACGTCGATGTCACCGCGCTTGCCGTCGGCGATCACGAGCAGGCCGAGACCGCGCGCATGCGCGGCCACCTTCTCGAGCACCGTCCATCCGGCCGCACCCAGCAGCTCGAAGCGCGCAAGCTGAAGCTTGACGCCCACGCACGCCTGCGCCGTCGCCTCGATCAGCGCGCGGCAATGGTCGAGGACCGCCGCCCCCGCAGCCTGCGCCGGCGCGAGTCCGGCCACCGCGTCGCCCCCGCTGCCCGGCCACAGCGCGCCGGGGTCGGGGTCGAGGCCGAGCACAATCTGCGACTCGCGCTCGGCGACTCGAGCGACCAGCGTGTCCCCGAACGAACCTGCCGTCCTCAGCGGCCCTTCACCGCGCTCTTCAGGCCGCTGCCCGCCGTGAAGCGGGGCACTCGCGATGCCGCGATCTGGATGCGCTCCCCCGTGCGCGGGTTGACCCCCAGCCGCGCACCGCGCTCGCTCACGTGGAACTTGCCGAATCCCGAAACCGTCACCTCGCTGCCACGCCGCAGCGCATCCTCGACCGTCGCGAGCACCGCATCCACCGCGCGCGAGGCATCCTGCTTGGTCAGATCGGCGCGATCGGCCACCTGGTCGACCAGCTCGGACTTTGTCACTTCGCCCTCCTCGTTCGTAAAACGTTGTAATCGAAGCTAACACCGCGCGCGGACAGGCGCATCCGCAAGAATAGGCCGATGGCAATCGACCGCATCGCATGGATCGTGACCGTGCTCGTGGCGTTGATCACCGCGCTGCTGCTGCTGCTGTCCGGATACACCGGCTACGCCGGGCTGGGCGTGGCGGTCGCCGCCGCCGCCTCGATCAACCTGCTGTAGCCGGCGCGAGCGCGCGGCGGCTACAGCAGGCTGGGGCCGCTCGCAACGCCGGTCAGCCGTCCGCGGGTGCGGCGTTTCTCTCAAGCCACGCCGCCAGCGCGCGTGCGGCGCGCCCGCGATGGCTGATCGCGTCCTTCTGCTCGGCCGACAGCTCGGCCATCGTCAGGCCGGCAGGGCCGTCGTCGGGCAGGAACGCCGGGTCGTATCCGAACCCGCCTTCGCCGCGCGGGCGTGCGGCCAGCCGCCCCGCGCAGCGCCCCTCGAACACTTGCTCGGCCTGCTCCGCCCCCTCGGCCGGATCGACATATGCGATCGCGCACACGTACTCCAGCGCGCTGTCCGCGGGCGCCTCCCGCAGCAGCTTCTGCAGGTTCTGCTCGTCGGTCGCGTGCTCGCCCGCGTATCTCGCCGAGCGCACCCCCGGCGCCCCGCCGAGCGCCGCCGCGGCGATGCCGGAGTCATCGGCGATCGTCGCCCGCCCAGTCGCGCGCGCCGCCGCGTGAGCCTTTCCGAGCGCGTTCTCGGCGAACGTCAGAGCGTCCTCGGGCGGCAGGATTACCTCCGCCGGGAGCGCGTCGAGCTCCCAGCTCGGTGTCGAGCGTGCGCCCGATCCGGAGCGTGCGGCCGATCCGGACGGTGCGCCCGATCCGTCGAGCAGCCGCTCGAGCTCGCGGCGCTTGTGGTCGTTGTGCGTGGCGAGGAGCAGCTTCACGAGCCGCGACCGACGCCTACGTCTGGCTCGTCGCGGACTGCAGCCGATCCGCGCTCGCCGCGAGCGCCTCGCCGATCGCGCGATCCTGGGTCTCTCGCAAGCGTTCGATGCCGCCGGCCGCCAGCACGAGCAGCTCGTCCAGATGCGCCCGCGACAGCGGCGTGCGCTCGGCGGTCGCCTGCACCTCGACGAGCCCGCCGTCGCCGGTCATCACCACGTTCGCGTCCACCTCGGCGGTCGAGTCCTCGGAGTAGTCGAGGTCGAGCAGCGCCGCGCCGTCGATGATTCCGCAGGACACCGCCGCGACCGACCCGCTCAGTGGGGAGCGCTCGAGGCGTCCCTCTGCCTGCAGCTTGGCGCACGCCAGCGACAGCGCCACGTACGCACCGGTGATCGACGCGCAGCGCGTGCCCCCGTCGGCCTGCAGCACGTCGCAGTCGAGGTAGATCGTGCGTTCACCGAGCGCCTCGAAGTCGACGATCACCCGCAGCGAGCGGCCGATCAGACGCTGGATCTCGATCGTGCGCCCGTCCTGGCGCCCGCGCGTTGCGTCGCGCTGCTTGCGATCCCCGGTCGAGGCCGGCAGCATCCCGTACTCGGCCGTCAACCAGCCACGACCCTGGCCGGCCATCCAGCGCGGCACGCTCTCCTGCGCCGACGCGGTGCAGATCACGCGCGTCTCGCCGATCGAGATCAGCGCGGAGCCGGTGGCAGTGCGGACGAACCCGGGCTCGATCGTGCTCGGCCGCGATTCGTCTGCTCCGCGCCCGTAGCTGCGTGTCGGCTGTGCGTTCACGCGAGCCATCATTCCAGAGCGCTACGGTCGACGGATCGTGCGTGCGCTGGTGCTCTCCAACATGCTGCCCGACGCCGCCCATCCCGAGCGCGGGAGCTTCGTCCGCGACCAGGTCGCCGCGCTGCGCCGGCTCGACGGGCACGACGGGCTCAATGGGCAAAATGCGCGGGACGGGCTGGACGGGCTGGAGATCGAGCTGCACGAGTTCGCCCCGGGACTCGGCGCACTCACGCGCGCGGCACGCGACCTGCGCCGCCTTTACGGCACGCGCCCGGACGGCGCCCGCTCGGCTTCCGGTCACAGCTCGACTCATCCGCGCTTCGACATCGTGCACGCGCACTACGGGCTCACCGCGTGGCCGGCGATGGCGATCCCGGCTCGCGTTCACGCGCTGACGGTGCACGGCAACGACATGCGCCACCCGCGCACGCGCGCGATCACGTGGGCCGCGCTCGGCCGGATCGACCTGCTGGCCGCAGTCTCGACCTCGCTCGCACAGGAACTTCCCGGACAGCGCGCCCGAGCGCGCGCCCGGGTGCTGCCGTGCGGCGTCGACCTGGAGCGCTTTCAACCGATGCCCCGCGCACAGGCGCGCAGCGAGTTGGGCCTAGCGCACGACAAGCCCTACCTGCTGTTCGCCGCCGACCCGGCCAGGGCGATCAAGCGCTACGACCTCGCGCTCGCGCTCGCGCGTGCCGTCGATGTCGAGCTGCTGGTGCTCGGCGGCGTCGACCCGAGGAGCGCGCCGCTGTGGTTCAACGCGGTCAACGCCGTGCTGATGCCTTCCGGGCACGAGGGCTTCGGGCTCGCTGTGCTCGAGGCGCTCGCCTGCGACGTGCCCGTGCTCGCGACCCCAGTCGGGATCCACCCTGCAGCGCTCGAGCACGTTGAGGGCACACTGTGCGCGCCGTTCGAGCTCGAGCGATGGCGCACGGCGCTCGAACCGCACATACGGGCGCCCGACCCCCACGTCGCCGGGCGCGCGAGCGCCGAACGCTTCTCCGACCGGAAGATGGCGATCAGGGTGGCGGACGCCTGGCGCGAGGCGCTGCAGCGCTCCGGGTAACGGTCTGGGTAGCATGGATCGGCTGTGGATCAGATATCTGGCACGCCTCCAACCGATCCTCCGACACAGGCCCAGGATCAGAGCCAGCCCGCGCGGCCGGTGGGTGCGCCGCCCGTGGGGGACGTACCGGCGAGCGTGGGTAGCGAGCCGGCGAGCGAGTCTCCGGGCTTTCGCTCGCGCGGTCGCGCACGTCGGCGCGCACGCTTCCTGCGCAAGGCGCGCGAGCTCGCCTACCGAGACCTCGGCGGGCTCGTGTTCAACCTGCATCGCTTCGGCCAGCGCAATGACGCGCTGGTGCTCGCCAAGCTGACCACGATCGGACACATCGACGCCGAGCTGCGAGCACTGGAAGGCGCGCTCGACGAGCGTCGGCCCGTCACCGTCCTGCGCGAGGCGGGCATCACAGCCTGCCCGCGCTGTGCCGCGATCCACAGCAGCGAAGACGGCTTCTGCCCGAACTGCGGGATGCCGCTCAGTCGCCGCGTCGACCTACCCGCGGATTTCCAGTCGCCCGCCGGGCCTGCAGCCGCGCCCGCCCCGCAGGCCGTGGTCGCCGGGGTGCCCGGCCCGCAGCCCGTGGTCGCCGGGGCGCCGACGACCGGCCCCCAGCAGGTGGTCGCCGCGCCGAAGGCCGGCTTCTCGCCGGTGACATCGCCGGCGGGCCCGGCAGCCCCGACCCCACCACCGGCTCAAGTCACGGCCACCCACGCGGCGGTGACAACACCCAGCGCTGGCGCATCCGATGGGCAGCCGGCGGAGGCGCCCGGCGCCGCAACCGCCCAGCCACCCGATTCGGCAACTCCCGCCCCCGCCGGGCGCTCACCGACGCCGCCGCCGAGCACGAGCGGCGCGGCTTCCGCGAGCCCCGCTGGAGCACCGGCCGATCCGCCTGAGGAAGATCGGCCGACCGAGATCCTCCACCCCCCTGTGACGGGCTCGTGAGCGTCGTGACCACGCAGCCGGCCGGCGGTGCCTCCTCCAGCGTCCCCGCGTCGCCTCGCTCGCCCTCGCCCTCGCCCCCGCCGCCCCCACCGGCACCGGCACCGGCACCGGGCGAAGTCTGCCCGCTGTGTGGGGCGCCACTGCATCCTGAACAGGAGTGGTGCGTGCGCTGCGGCGCGGCCGCCCGGACACGTCTGGCGGCTGCCCCGAACTGGAAGAAACCGATCGCCGCACTCGCCGCGGTCGTGGCGCTTTCCCTGGGCGTGATCGCAGCTGCGCTGGTCGCGCTCGCGGGGAACTCGACGACCGCCGCGCCCGCCACTACCGTCGTGGCAAGCCCGGCGAGCCCGGCCGCCACCGCGACACCGGCCCCGACGAGCACGTCGCCGACAGGGACGTTGCCGAGCGCCACGACTCCCCAGACGGGCACGCCGACGAGCCCGGCGACGACGAGTACCACTGGTGCCGGCGCTCCCTCGACGGGCAAGCCGAGCGCGACGGTGCCCACGAAAGCCACGCTACCGGGCAAGCCCTTCGCGAAAGCCCCCCGCCTGCCGACGGAACGCATCAAACTCACCCCGAAAGCGGAAGCGGAAATCAAACGCGCGGTCGCTAAGGGGCTGCGCGAACACGGGGTTGGGAAAGTCCAGTCGGGGACCGCGCCGAAATGAGCACGGCAGGCCGGTGAGCGGCAGCACGCGGGCGATCAGACTGGCCCGTAGGTCGGCCGTGTAGCGCGGCGAGATACGGTTCCGGCGATGTCCGTCCTTCCTTCGGCCGGGACCCACGAGGCCGATGTGGCAGTTGTGGGCGCCGGCGCGGCCGGCCTGTACGCCGCCCTGTGCGCGGCACGCGACGGAGCCGACGTCGTGCTGGTGTCGGCCACGCCGCTCGCGCAGACCGCCAGCTACTGGGCGCAGGGCGGGCTGGCGGCGGCTCTCGGCCCGGACGACGGCTTCGAGCTACATCTGCGCGATACCGAGCTCGCCGGGCGGGGCTTGGTGCGCCGCTCGGCCGCGGAGACGCTCGTCCGCGAGGCCCCGGAGCGGGTCCGCGACCTGCAGGAGCTGGGCGTGCATTTCGACGCCGACCGCTTCGGCGACCTCGCGCTGGGGCTCGAGGGCGGGCACTCGGTCAGGCGCGTGGTGCACGCGGGCGGCAGCGCGACTGGCCGACGTGTGGTTCGACAGCTGTCGGCGATCGCGGTCGAGGAGCCGCGGATCACCGTGTTCGAGGGCGCCCGCGCACAGGCGCTGTGGCACTCGGAGGATCGCTGCCGTGGCTTGGTCTGCGACGACGGCCGGGTGATCGGCGCGCGCGCCGTGGTGATCGCCACCGGCGGTGCGGCGGCGCTGTGGTCGCGAACGACGAACCCGCCGGGCTCGCAGGGGATCGGCCTGCTGCTCGCGCACGCGGCTGGCGCCGCGCTCGCTGATCTGGAGCTCCTGCAGTTCCATCCCACGGCGGTGATCGGCGTGCCGGGACGCGAGGGCTTCCTGGTGACGGAGGCGATCCGCGGCGAGGGCGCGACCCTGCTCGACGCGAACGGCGAGCGGTTCGTCGATGAGCTAGCGCCGCGCGACGAGGTCTCGCGCGCGATCCAGGCGCTGCTGGAGGAGTCGGGGCAGCGATCGGTCGGGCTGGATATGCGAGCGATCGACCCGGCCGGCTTCCCGAACGTCGTGGCATCGCTGCGCGAGGCGGGCCTCGATCCGACATGCGAGCTGATCCCGGTCGCGCCGGCCGCCCACTACATGATGGGCGGGATCGTGACGGACCTGCACGGGCGCTCGACGCTCCCCGGGCTGTACGCGGTCGGCGAGTCCTCGTGCACTGGCCTGCACGGCGCCAACCGGCTCGCGTCGAACTCGCTGAGCGAGTGCTTCGTGTTCGCACGCCGTGCGATCGCGGATGCGCTGTCAACGCCTGCCGAACGGCTCGCGCCGCTGGGCGAGGCCGAGGCCGACGCGCTGGCGCAGCTCGAGCCGCTGCCGCTGGCCGACGCGTCGACGCGTGCTGCACTGTGGCGCGACGCTGGGGTTGTGCGCACGCACGCGGGGCTGAGCCGACTGCTTGATGACCCCCACCCGCTGGCACGGGAGATCGCGCGCTGCGCGCTCGCGCGCACCGAGAGCCGCGGGGCGCATCTGCGCGTGGACCATCCCGAGCGCGACCCGACCTTCGACCTGCGCCACGTGCTCGTCACGCGCGAGGATGAGATCTGCTGGGAGACGTGGAGCTGAGCCGTTAGCTGGGCTGCTCCTGGGAGACCTGGAGCTGAGCCGTTCACCGCGCTCGCACCAGCGATAGCTATCGTATCTACGCCGTATATACATTTGCTACCGCGGTACGCAAACGCAAACACACAGGACCCCTCACACACCGGCCCGTTCATAAGAAGTTGGCCTTGTGATCTTTATCTCGATCTTTTCTGATCGTGTGCGTGTTCCTAGCTTTGGAAGTTCCCGGAGGCGACGGAGTCTCTGAGGAATGGCGGGTGTGCTCCAAACACGAGATCAGCCGAGAGCGGCAGGAGTCTTCACCATGTACCAATTCAGCCGAGCGATATACCGAGAACTTGCTCCCCGGATACTGGCGCCACCTTCAGGTGTCCCCGTGTCGAGCAACCACGCCGCGGTACTGCACGCGTGCGAGGACGTGATCACGCGCATGGCGACGGACCGTCACTACTTCGCGCGCCCGGCGCGGACGCTGTTCTTCGACGTCCGTAGCTACTTCCCGATGTCGGCGCAGGGCGATGTCCATCGCGTGATCTGCCGCTATATCGGCTACGCGCAGCTGTTCCTGGCGGAACACCCGCACGAGGGTTACACCGCGGTGAGCGGCGCCCCTCCGCAGTGCCGGGCGACGACGCGCAAGGGCGCTGCGTGCCAGCGCACGCCGCTGCCGCACAACGGCTACTGCCCGTCTCACCAGCATCTGGCCGACACGGAGGATCGCGAGCTGGCGGCCGCGTAGCGAGCTGGACCGGTGCACGTGCGTCGGGGTTGAGCACGTGCACATCGAAGGCCCGCGCCGCGTCGAGGCGACTGCGCCTTCCGTAGGCTGAGCGAATGCTCCTGGGGGTCGACGTCGGCGGGACGTTCACCGACGCGGTGCTGGTGGATGAAGACTCGGCGGTTCACACGGCGAAGGTTCGCTCGACGCCGTCGGAGGAGTCGAAGGCGGTGCTGGCGGCGGTTGCGCTGGTGCTCGCCAGCGCCGGTGCCGAGGCAGAGGACGTGGAGCGCTTCGCGCATGGGATGACGGTCGCGACGAACGCCTTGCTCGAGGGCCGCACGGCGCGCACGGCGCTGCTGGCGACGGCGGGCTTCACGGATGTGATCGAGCTTGCTCGCCAGAACCGCGCCCACCTGTACAGGCTGTGCGCGGCGGCGCCGACGCCACTGGTGCCGGCGGAGCTGCGCTTCGGCGTGCCCGAGCGGATGGGGCCGGACGGCCCGCTGCGGACGCTGGAGCGGGACGCGGCCACCGAGCTGATCGAGCGGCTCGCGTGCGCGCAGCCCGAGGCAGTGGCGGTGTCGCTGCTTCACTCGTATGCGGATCCTGCTCACGAGCGGCTGCTTGGAGAGCTGATTGGAGAGCTGCTGCCGAATACCCACGTGTCGCTGTCGTGGGACCTGGTGGGCACGTTCCGCGAGTACGAGCGCACGGCGACGACGGTGCTCGACGCGGCGCTGTCCCCCCCGCTGGGCGCCTACCTGGCGCGGCTGACGCGCGAGGCACGCGCGATCGGCCTGCGCGAGCCGCAGGTCATGCAGTCCTCGGGAGGCCTGACGGACGCGGCGCGTGCGGGGGCGCACGCCGCGCTGACGGTCCTGTCGGGGCCGGCGGGCGGCGTCGGCGGCGCGCTCGCACTGGCGGCTCTGGCGCGAGAGGCGGACGTGCTGTGCTTCGACATGGGCGGGACGTCGTGCGACGTGTGCGTGATCGAGGGCTCGCGCGTGCCGGAGACGGCCGAGCGGACGATCGCCGGGCGTCCGCTGTCGCTGCCGGCACTGGACATCCACACGGTTGGGGCGGGCGGCGGGTCGATCGCGTGGCGTGACGCGGGCGGCGCGCTGCGCGTGGGACCTGCGTCGGCGGGAGCGAATCCTGGCCCCGCGTGCTACGGGCGCGGCGGGGAGCGGGCGACGGTGACGGACGCGAACGTGCTGCTTGGCCGGCTGCTTGAGGACTCGCCGCTGGCTGGCGGGCTGTTGCTCGACCGGGGCGCGGCCGAGCGGGCGATCTCGCGGCTGGCTGGCGAGCTGAACCTCGGGCTGCTCGAGTGCGCGGAAGGGATCGTGCGGGTGGCGGAGGCGGAGATGCTGGGTGCGTTGCGCGTGATGACGGTCGAGCGGGGCATCGACCCGCGCGGCTTCGCGCTGATGGCGTTCGGCGGCGCGGGGCCGCTGCATGCGGCGCAGCTCGCGCGCGAGCTTGGCATCTCGCGTGTGCTGTGCCCACGAGCGTCTGGCGTGCTGTGCGCGCTCGGCCTGGCGGCGGCGGCACCGCGGCGCGACGCGGCGCGCACGGTGATGCTGGCGGGCGGCTCGCTGGCGGGCGAGCGCCTGTCGGACACGCGCCTGGCGGCGGAGCGCTCGGCGCTGCTGGCGCAGGCGGGCAGAGAGCTCGCAGACACACCGTCGCGTGTGCGCGTGCGTTACGAGCTGCGCTACAGCGGCCAGTCGTTCGAGCTTCCGGTGGAGGAGGATCTGGCGGCGGTGGAGTCGTGGGAGCGGGAGAACGTCGATCTAGGGATTGCGGGGTTGGGTTCGCGCGCGCTGTGTGCGGCTTTCGATGCGGCACATGAGCAGCGCTACGGGTATCGCGATGACGACGCTGAGGTCGAGCTGGTGAACGTGCGGGTGTCGGTGTGGGGTCCGTCCCCGGTGCTGCGGCCACAGGTCGCGGCGCGGGCAGCGCCGGCGGTGTTCGAGCGCCCGATCGTGTTCGACGGCGAGCGCGTGCAGGCGAGCGTGATTGCCGGCGAGCCGCCGCCGGGAATGCGCGTTTGCGGGCCGGCGCTGTGCACCCTGCCTGAGGCCACGCTGCTGATCCCTGCGGGCTGGTCGGGAGAGGTAGACGAGTACGGGACGATCCGTCTCGACGGCGGCGCCGCCGTCACTCCACCAACGAACGCCGTATAACCATGGTGATACAACATTCGCAGAGCAAGTTCCACCCCGCCGCGGTCACAAAGTGAGCACACTCGACCCGATCGAACTGCAGGTGGTGGCCGGCGCGCTGCGCTCGGCGTGCGAGGAGATGGGCGTGGTGCTCGTGCGCTCGGCCCATTCCTCGAACATCAAGGAGCGTCGGGATGCTTCGACGGCGCTGTTCGACGCGAGCGGGCAGATGATCATGCAGGCGGAGCACATCCCGGTGCACTTGGGGGCGATGCCGGCAGCAGTGGCTGCGGTGCTCGACGAGGACCACGTCCGGGGCGTCTCGTGGATCCTCAACGACCCGTTCAGCGGGGGCACCCACCTGCCCGACATCACGGTGATCAGCCCGATCTTCGCGGCGGGCGAGGCGCTGATCGGGTTCGCGGCGAGCCGCGCCCACCACGCCGACGTCGGCGCGCGGGTCCCGGGCTCGATGCCGGCGGACAGCCGCTCGCTGGAGGAGGAGGGTGTTGTGATCGCGCCCCGCCGGCTGGACGCGGCGGCGATCGAGGAACTCGTAGGCCGCATGCGCCAGCCGCGTGAGCGCCGGGCAGACCTGCGAGCCCAGCTGGCGGCCAACCGCATCGGCGGGCTGCGTCTGAGCGAGCTGGCAGCTCGTGTCGGGCTCGAGCGCCTGCGCGAGGTTACGGACGCGGTGCTCGACTATTCCGAGCGGCGCACACGCGGCTGCCTGGCCGCGCTGCCGGATGGCACGTTCGCCGCGCAGGACGTGCTCGAGGCGCCGGACGGCGACCTGGCGCTGCGCGTGCGCGCGGTGCTGGACGGCGATCGTCTGCTGCTCGACTTCTCGGGCAGCGCGGCGCAGCACGACGGCAACCTCAACTGCCCACTGGCGGTGACGATCTCGGCGTGCCTGTTCGCGGTGCGCGTGCTGAGCGACCCGGACATCCCGTCGTCGGCCGGCGCGTACCGCCCGATCGAGGTACGGGCGCCACGGGACACGGTGCTGAACGCCCGGCCGGGCGCTGCGGTGGCGGCGGGCAACGTGGAGACCTCATCGCGCGTGGCGGACCTGGTGCTGGCGGCGTTCGGTCGCGCGCAGGGTCAGGGGACGATGAACAACCTGACGCTGGGCAACGCCGACTTCTCCTACTACGAGACGCTCGGCGGCGGTCAGGGGGCGTGCGCGGACGCGGACGGCCCGAGCGGTGTGCACGTCGCGATGAGCAACACGCTGAACACGCCGATCGAGGCACTGGAGCGCGAATTCCCACTACGCGTACTGGAGTACGCGCTGCGTCGCGGCTCCGGCGGCCCCGGCGGCCATAGGGGCGGCGATGGCGTGGTGCGCGAGCTGGAAGCGCTCGCCGAGATGACGTTCTCGCTGATCGCCGAGCGCCGGCGCCACGCCCCGCGCGGCGCACACGGCGGTGGCGACGGCGCGCCGGGCTGCGATCTGCTCGACGGCGCGAAGCTGGCGTGCAAGAGCACCGGCAGCCTGCGCCCGGGTCAGCGTCTGCGCATCGAAACGCCCGGTGGGGGAGGATTCGGGGATGCGTGAGGACGATCCGGGGATGCCCGACGAGGATTCGGGGATGCCTGAGGACGACGGCCACGACACAGCTGAGATCGGATCGGTGGGCTTTCTCGGGCTGGGGATCATGGGCTCGCGGATGGCGGCCAATCTCGCGCGCGCTGGCTTCGCGCTGTCGGTCTGGACGCACACGGCGGGCAAGGCCGAGCGGTGGGCCGCGGAGCACGGCGCGCAAGCGTACGCAACTCCGGCGGAGGTGGCGAGTAACAGCGACGTGGTGCTGAGCATGGTCGTCGACGGAGCGCAGGTCAGCTCGGTGCTCCTGGGAGGCGACGGCGCGGTCGAGGGCGCCCGCCCGGGCCTGCTGTGCGTGGACATGTCGACGATCGGACCGGTGGACACGCGCACGATCGGCGCCGCGCTGAGCGAGCGTGGCGTGGCGATGCTGGACGCCCCGGTGACGGGATCGTCTCCGCGTGCGCAGGACGGCTCGCTGACGATCATGGTCGGAGGCGATCAGGCGCAGTTCGCGCGCGTTCGTCCGTTGCTCGAGGCGATCGGCAACCTGATCGCGTATGTCGGCGAGCTCGGTCAGGGACAGATGCTGAAGCTGATCAACAACTCGCTCGGCGCGGCGAACGCGGCGGCGGTTGCCGAGGCGCTGCTGCTGGCGCGGGCGAGCGGGATCGACCTGGACGCGTTCGTGGAGGTCGTGTCCGCCGGCTCAGGGGCGTCGGCCCAGCTGCAGCTGAAGTCCGGCCCGATGCGCGAGCATGACTACACGACGCTGTTCAAGACGGCGCACATGCTGAAGGACGTGCGCCTGTGCCTGCAGGAGGCGGAGACGGCGGGCGTGCCGTTCCCGGCCGCGGCTCACGCTCGCGACGTGCTGGCGGCGACGATCGCGCGTGGCCACGCCGAGCAGGACTACGCGGCGATGATCGAGGCGGCGGAGGGATTCGCGGGCCGGCGCCTGTAGCGCACGATAACACCGCCCAAACTGGCTAGGTAGCCAAAAAAACCCCATATTTGCAGGCGATTTGGGATTTTCGCTCAGGTTTCGTATCTTTAATGCATCGGTAGCGTTTGTCTCCGGGCAGACGCACGATGTTCGTTCTAGACGTTCCCTGTCATCTCGTTTCGTTTTTTTCTCATGCCAATTGCTTTCAAAGAATGGGCGGTCACCGTCCGCGCGCTGGCGGAAGGTGAGCAGCTCCTAACTCTCCGCAAGGGCTTCGCCCCCAGGGTAAACAAGCCGCTGAAGCTTGCCCACGAGCGTTTCTTTCTGTACCCCACTTTCGACCATCAGCCGGGCGACCTGGTGCGCGAGTCCCATCAGCCCGAGCTGCGGCGAGCACTCGAGGAGGGCGTGTGGAGCGACGGCGAGCCTCCCCTGCACTCGTTCGTGTCGGGTGCGCCGCTGCAGCAGCCGGACCGCGTTCGCATCCGCGCGTGGGCCGAAGTGACGGACCATTTCACGATCGTCGACCCCCGCTGCGTGGACGCGCTGTCGCCGTTCTACGTGTGGACGCCCAACTACGCGGAAAAGCGCCTCGGTTGGCGCGGACGCCAGCCGCTGCACGTGCTGCTGCTGCGCACGTATCGCATCCCGCGGCCGGTCACGGTCAAGGTCAAGGACGACTACATCGGTCCGAACGCATGGATCGAGCTGCAGCGCGAGCTCCCGTTCGAGGGCACGCCGGTGCTGTCCGACGCGGAGTTCGAGCGAGCCTCGGAAGAGATCCGCTCGATCACCGCCGAAGCAGCCGGCCAGCCCGTCCTCGTCTGACCTGACGGTCGCTGGCCGGCAGACGACCGCTGGCCGGCGCGAGGCTTTGTCCTCGCTCGCTCGCGTGCTGGCCGATCGGCGATCCCGTCGATCGACGATCGGTACGCCACGCTCGCTGCGTCCGCGCCTCGCTTGGCCATCGACCGTCTAGGGACTTGGTCGCTCCCACTTGAGCGCTTCGCGGGCGGCCTGGGCTCCGGACTCGGGGACCATGATCTCGCGGGGGCCGATCACGGGCGAGTAACCGGCGATCGCGTTGCGCAGCAGGCACGGGATCCCCTCCTCGAGCAGCAGGCCGGCGATGAACTCGGCTTCGGGCTGGTTGGCGACGCGGGCGACTTTGACGAGCGGGCCCTCGGCGTACTGGGGCTTGATCTTGCGCGCGGTGCGCCGGCGCTCGCTCGCGGCGGGCTCGGCGCCGGCGGAATGCACGAGCGGCATCCCGCATGCCTCGCAGAAGCGCTCGCTGGAGGCGTGCGCCCGCGCGCAGCTCGGGCAGACGACAGGATCAGTACTCATCACAGCACCTCTCAGCACCCATCACAGCACCTCCAAGGGGACCTCCCGGACATCGGTGCCCTCGATGAAGTAGCAGCGCACCTCGGGCTGCTCGCCGGCGAGCCCGACGATCACCCACTCCAAGCCGGGCCAGTTGGCTGCGAAGTTGATGTCTGTCTGTGAGGGATAGGGATCGGTGTGGGTGTGGGAGTGGTAGATCGCGCCGAGCTCCGAGTCCTGATCCTCGAACGCGGTCAGCGTCCTCAACAGCTCCTTGCCGTCGATCTCGAAGCGCTTGCGCGAGGCGTACACGTTGGTGGCGCGATGCACCCGTACGGCACGCACCACCCCGTCGGAGTCCTCGCCGCGATAGGCGATCATGCCGCAGCACTCCGCGTCGTACTCGACGCGCGCGTGGTCGATGACGTCCTCCAGCAGGTCAGCCGAGATCACCATGTCCAGAGCGTGCGGCCGGACCGCGGGGCGGGCGGGCCGCTCACCACCAGACGGTCGACTCGAGGTTCTCGATCTCCTCGATCGGCAGGGTGTAGACGCCGCTCGACAGGTACTTCCAACCGTCGTCGGCGACGACGAACACCACGTTTCCCTCATCGAGCTCGCCGGCGATGCGTACGGCGATGCTCGCGATCGCGCCGCTGGAGACGCCCGCGAACACGCCCTCCTGATCGAGCAGCTTGCGCGTCCAGACGATCGCATCGTGGTTGGTGACGAAGATCTTTCGGTCGAGCAGCGAGATGTCGATGATCGGCGGGATGAAGCCGTCGTCGAGCGAGCGCAACCCCTGGACGGGCTCGCCCTGCATTGGCTCTGCGGCGACGATCTTGACGGAGTCACCGAGCGCCTCCTTCAGGCGCCGACCGTTGCCCATCAGCGTGCCGCCGGTGCCGAGCCCGGCGACGAACGCGGCGACCTCGTCGAGCTCTTCGAGGATCTCCAGCGCCGTCCCGTTGTAGTGGGCGCCCGGGTTGGCCGGGTTGCCGTACTGGTAGGGCATGTAGTAGGAGCTGTCCTCGGCGGCCATCTCCAACGCCTTGGCGACCGCTCCGTTGGAGCCCTGGCTGCCATCGGAGTAGACGATCTCGGCGCCGTACATGCTCAGCAGCTGCGTGCGCTCCTGGGTGACGTTGTCGGGCATCACGACCTTCAGCTTGTATCCCTTGCGCGAGCAGATCATCGCGAGCGAGATGCCGGTGTTGCCGGACGTCGGTTCGAGGATCGTCTGCCCTGGGCTGATCGCGCCTTTCTCCTCCGCGTCCTCGATCAGCGCACGGGCCACCCGGTCCTTGACCGATCCGGTCGGGTTGTGCGACTCGAGCTTCGCCCAGATACGCACCCCAGGCTTCGGCGACAGCCGCGGGAGCTCGATCAGCGGCGTGTTGCCGATCGACTGGACGATATCCCCGTAGCGGCCTCCGCAGGGCCGGTTCCTGAGCCGCTCGACCGCCATTACTTCACGGAATATAGCGGGGTCGGCCACAGGGCGGTCACAGCTCGCGACATCGCCTCGCGGGCTTGGCCAGATAGCCAGGTAGCGACTAGTATCGGGGCCGACGGGCCACACGAGCCGGAAGGAACGCGTAAGCATGGCCGCAACCAAGGACAGCTTCGACTTCGACTGGCTGGTGATCGGCTCCGGGTTCGGCGGCAGCGTTTCCGCGCTGCGGCTGTCCGAGAAGGGTTACTCGGTGGGCGTGCTCGAGTGCGGGCGGCGCTTCGCGGACGACGAATTCCCGAGCTCGACGGCCGACCTTAAGCGCTACTTCTGGAACCCGCGGCTCGGGATGAAGGGCATCTTCCGGCTGACGACGTTCAAGGATGTGTCGGTTGTCTCCGGCTGCGGCGTCGGCGGAGGCAGTCTCGGCTATGCAAACACGCTGTACGTCCCGCCGAAGAAGTTCTTCGAGGATCGCCAGTGGGCCGACATGACCGACTGGGAGAGCGCGCTGACACCCCATTACGCCGAGGCCCAGCGCATGCTCGGCGTGGTCGAAAACCCGCACGAGGACCCGGCCGACCAGCTGCTGCGCGAGCTGGGCGAGGAGCTCGGCGTCGGCGACACCTACAAACGCACCCCTGTCGGCATCTTTTTCGGCGAGCCCAGCAAGACCGTGGCGGACCCGTTCTTCGACGGTGAGGGCCCTGACCGCACCGGCTGTCAGCTGTGTGGACGCTGCATGGTCGGGTGCCCGCACGGCGCGAAGAACACACTCGTGAAGAACTACCTGTACTTCGCCGAGAAGCTCGGTGCGCGGGTGATGCCCGAACGCACAGTCGTTGACGTCCGCCCGCTCGGCGCACCGGACGGAAGCGACGGCTACGAGGTAGAAAGCATCCGCTCGGGCGCATGGCTGCGCAAGGAACGGCGGGTGCAGCGGGCACGCGGCGTCGTCGTGTCAGCCGGGCCGCTGGGGACCAACAAGCTGCTGCAGCGCTGCCGCCTGCAAGGCTCGCTCCCGCGCCTCTCGCAGCGCCTGGGCGAGCTCGTGCGCACGAACTCCGAGTCGATCCTCGCGGTGACCGTGCCCGAGGACTATCCGGCCGACCTCGCCAAACGCGTGGCGATCACCTCATCGATCTACCCCGACCCGAACACGCACATCGAGACGGTCACGTACGGCAACGACGGCGACTCGATGCACCGCCTGAACACGCTGCTCGTGGGCGACGGCACGCGCGTTACGCGTCCCCTGAAGCTGCTCGGCCAGATCCTGCTGCACCCCAAGCGCCTGACACAGGTGATGTTCCCCAAACACTGGTCGCGACGCACGATCATCATCCTGGTCATGCAGACGCTCGATAACGCGATCGCGCTGCGGCTGCGCAAAGGCCCGTTCGGCACGTTCTGGATGCAGACCGAACAAGACCCCGAGCGCCCGAACCCGACGTTCATCCCGATCGCCAACCGGGCCGCCGAATGGTTCGCGGAGCGCACCGGTGGGGTCGCCCAGAGCTCGCTCAGTGAGGCGCTGTTCAACATCCCCTCGACCGCCCACATCCTCGGCGGCGCGGTGATCGCGCCCGACGCTGAGCAGGGCGTCGTCGACCAGCACCAGCGCGCGTTCGGCTACGCGAACCTGCTCGTGTGCGACGGCTCGGCGATCCCGGCCAATGTAGGCGTGAACCCGTCGCTGACGATCACGGCACTGGCGGAGCACGCGATGAGTCATGTGCCGGTGGCGGGGCAGGCGATGGCGGAGCCACAGACACAGCCCGCGCCGCTGCCCGGGTGAATCGCCCACAAGGGGCTCGGGCTCACAGAGCGCTTCGTCCCCGCTGCACTGACGCAACCGCGCTCGTGAGGGCTCCGCTGTCCAGACGCAGCCTGGCGGCACCGCGCAGCGACACAAGGGCGTTGAGTACCCCATAGCGACCTGCATGCAGGCTGGCGATCGTATGCCACACGCCGGCGCGAGTGAGGCTCTGCAGGAGCGCCGGCTGGCGCGGATGGGCGAGCAGCGCCCACACGCGCACGCGCGAGACGCTCACACGCAGCGGATCGAATGGCAGTTGGAAGCCACGCAGGAACGGCTTTGGCGTCGCGCTTTCCAGGTTCCCGCCGACGCCCGCGTTGTACAGCCCGGCCGGGCGGGGGTATTCGGTCAGCCCGCCGGTGGGCGTGTTCACGCGCACCGCTGGAAAAGGGTCGACAAGGAACTGCCACGTGACCTCGCTGACGCCGGCGAGCCACAGACGGTGTAGGGCGCGGGAGATCCACTGGGCCTGCAGAGCTGCCGGTACGCCATGAGCTGACGCCGGCGCGCTTTCCCAGTTGAGCTCGGTGACCCACACGGGCTTTGTGTCCGTCGGCAGTGCCGTGTGTAGGTGCTCGGCCCGTTTCAACAGGCTGGTGATCTTCCCGGCATCTGAGATCGCGACGTCCAGTGAGGACGCGGCAGGCCGGTCCGGATCTCCCACCGAGAGCGGATGGAAGGCCAGCACGTCGAAATGCGGCGGATCGGGACAGCTGTCTTTGCGCGGCCTTGAGGTCGGGCGGCCGCCGGGCGCGAGGCATAGCAGCGCGCGTAGGAACCGCACCGGCGCCATCCGTCCTACGCCTTCCCGATCGCCGTTTGGCGCCACTCCCGCCGTGACCACGAGATCTCCCGGCACGACCGCCTTGACGCCGTTGTAGAACGCGTTCAGCATCTGGCGGTAGAGCAGCGGGGAGAACGCGCTCCAATGCCCGTTCTCGACCACCCACTGCGGCTCCAGGTAGCGGGCGAGGTTCGGCTCGTTCCAGGCCTGAAAGAGGCTCACCTTGGGCAACGTGCGTCCGGGCGCTGCCGGATCGGGGAAGCTGCCGTCGAAGCGGCTCGCCAGAGCGGATGCAAAAGCTTCGAGCGCCGGCGGGCTGGGATCCCAGCTGCCGGGATAGGCGTACGGCCAACGCGCTCCCGCTTCGGCGAAGGCTGGAGCGTGGGAGACGACCAGCAGCGGCGTCAGGCCAGCGGAAACGGCGTCGCGCACGGTGGCATCGACGATCGCGAACCGGTAGTCCGGGCTTGCGGGATCGCGCGCGTCGAAGTCCGGTGCCGGCCGTTCGACGACGAGATCGCGCCAGTCAACTGGGATGCGGACGAGCCTCGCCCCCGTTTCCCGCGTTCGCTGCAGTGCAAGCTCGCGCACTTTTTCGTCTCGCTCGAGAAGCAGCACGCCGTCGGATATGCCTCGCGTGAGTCCAATCTGTGGGAACGGGCCATCGAGCAGAGCTCGATCCTGTGCCGATACCAGCGCGCCGGCGGTGGGAGCCGGCCGTGGACCCTCCCGAGGCTCGGCGCCAAATGGTCGCGGCGGCCCTTCTGGTCCACTACGCGAGGGCAACGGCAGGACGGGCGGCGGCACCACCCAGACGATGGCCGTCAGCGCGAACCCGAGCGCCCGCCTCATGACGCGGGCTAGCGATGCAACGAAATCGCGCGCCGAGCCAAGTTGTACTTAGCGCCGGAAGTGCTGCGCAGGGTGGTGATCAACATCGCCTTGATCCTACTCGCCGATTTCAGCTTGCGGCGCCCCTTCGCGGTGAGATGGAGCAGCACGCTGACCGTGCCGGCGCTTTTTGCCGTCGTCGATCCGCGGGCGAGCAGGAGCGCCGGCGGGAGCTTCTTGTGGTGTCGGCTCGCCGCGAACGCCGGCAGCTTGCCGCCCGCGAGGTAGAGATCTTGGCTAACCGTTCCGGGCTGGTTGATTGTCACCTCGTCGCGTGCTCCCAAGCGCAGGAATTTGTGAATGCCGGTGCTGAAGAGCCTGGCGATCAACCCCTGCAGGACAGGCGGCGGGGGCGGGCTGAAGACCGGCGGAGGCACTGGACAGGCGCCTACAGGACGCTGGTTTTCGCTGGTGTAAGTGTAGGTCGCTTCTCCCGCGAGCTGCGTTTTCAGCGACTCTGTCACGGCGACCGTCTGGCCCAGCGAAAGGGGAGTCAGGAAGGTGCCACCGAACGCCGTGCCGGACAGGGCTTTGACCTGCGCTTCACCGAAACCCGTTTCACGGAAACCGTCGACCTGCCCGTACGGATCGTACTTCAGGGATTCGGTGACGTAGGAGCCTTCGATCGTGTCCCCTGGTGAGTTCTCGCCCGAGAAGTTCGTCGAGCCGGCACAGACGGTCGGGTCCATCGTGGGCAGACCGTCGTAGACCATCGATGCGACCAGGTTGTTGAGTGGTGATTCCAGCGTCACGATGTCGCCGACCTGCGGCGCCTGCGAGAGCCATGCCCCGCCTTGCTCGCCGACATCCCTGTAGACCGTCGTGCCATTGCGGATGATCGACACGGCAACCTGCGAATTCGGTTCAGCGTGACCGCTCGTCCCGGCGATCTGGTGATATTCCGGCAGCGTCGTCTCGCCCTCGACGACGCTGAGGCCGTACTTCGGACCGTGGCTCATTGCCGCGGCCGGCGTCGCGAGCGCACACGCCGTAAACAGCGCCAGCGCCATGGCACGCAGCGGTACCCTCAGGTCGATGGCGACAGCGCGCAGGGCACGCAGGGAAAAGATGCCTCGGGTCATAAGACGAGACACTCATCGGTCGATGACCCGAGCAGCTTTAGGGATGACGCCGATCTAGCCGCAAAGCTGGCAGCGGTGGTGGCTGCGGCAGCGCTGCCGGCGGCGACAGCGGCAGCGGGCCGGCGCCGCAGATTCGTGCCCCACGGGGCGAGCCGGCGGGTCTCAGGAAGCCCCGCCGGCCATGGCCGGCAGGATCACGAGCGTGTCGGCGTCACTGACGGTCGTGTCCAGGCCGTCGAGCACGCGGACGTCCTCGTCGTTGAGGTACACGTTGACGTAGCGGTTGAGCTCGCCGTCGGCGGAGAACAGCTGACTCTGCGTGGCCGGGTGGCTGGCGGCGAGGTCGTGCAGCACTTCGCCGACGTTGCCGCCGGAGGCGCTGAGGACCTTCTCGCCGCCCACGGACGCGCGCAGCACCGGTGGGATCTTGATCGTGGCCATGCTCCGCGCGCAGACTACCCGGCGGCGGCGCAGAACGCCTCGTAGTCGGGGAACACGCCGAGCTCATCGTCGGCGATGTCCTCGGGATCGCGCGAGCAGATCGGGCACTCGGGGTCGCGGTGCACCTTGACCTCGGTGAGCGTCGCGCCGAGCGCGTCATACAGCAGCAGCCGCCCGATCGCGGGCTCGCCGATGCCGACGATCAGCTTGACGACCTCGGTCGCCTGCAGCAGGCCCATCGTGCCGGGGAGCACGCCGAGCACGCCGTTGGCGCCGCACGACGGCGCGAGCTCGGCGGGCGGCGGCTCGCGGAACAGGCAGCGATAGCACGGGCCGTCGTAGGGCTTGAATACCGACAGTTGGCCATCGAAGCCGAGAATCGAAGCGGACACGACGGGGATCTTCAGGCGCACGGTCGCGTCGTTGAGCAGGTAGCGGGTGGGGAAGTTATCGACGCCGTCGACGATCACGTCGTAGCCCTCGATGATCTCGACGATGTTCGAGGCGTCGATCCGGACGGGGTACTTGACGACCTTGACGTCGGGGTTCAGTGCGTGGATCGCCTGCTCGGCGGAGTCGACCTTCGGCGTGCCGATGCCGGCGGTCGAGTGGATCACCTGGCGCTGTAGGTTCGACAGATCGACCACGTCGTCGTCGACGATCCCGAGCGTCCCTACGCCGGCGGCGGCCAGGTACAGCGCGGTTGGTGAACCGAGCCCGCCGGCACCGAGCAGCAGCACTTTGGCGTCGAGCAGCTTCTGCTGACCCTCGATGCCGATCTCCGGCACGAGCATGTGGCGCGAGTAGCGCTCACGCTGTTCGGGCGTGAGCGAGCGGGGCACCAGCACCTCATAGCCGCGGTCCTTCCACAGCGTGATGCCGCCGGTCATCGAGGAGACGTTCTCGTAGCCGAGGTCCTCCTGAAGCGTGCGCGCGGCCCAGGCTGAGCGGTTGCCGGACTGACAGTAGAGGACGATCTGGGCGCTGCGGTCGGGGACGACGCCCTCGATGCGCGTCTCCAGATAGCTCTTGGGCACGTGCTTGGCACCGGGCAGGTGGCCGGCGGCATACTCCTCGGTCTCGCGCACGTCGATGATCGCTACGCCCTCCTCGAGGAGCTCGTGCACCTTGGACGGATCAATCTGCTCGATCCGGCTCTTGATATCGCGGAGAAGCTCTGCTCCAGACGGACTCATCGTTGAAACTCCTAAACCAGGGTCGGGATTCAGGGACTTCATAAAGTGTAGCGACTACCGGCCGGGCTATGAAGCCATCCGGGAAGCCGTTGCGGCATCGTCCGGGGAGTGCTCAGGAGGCGAGCGCTCAGGAGACGAGCAGATAGGTGAAGCCGACGGCGCTCGGGCTGAAGATGCTCGAGCCCGAGTATGTGGCGTTCGCGCGCCAGCGGCCGACGGCCGGTGGCGTGAAGCTCAGGTCGGCAGCGCCACCGCTCGCGAACGCGTGTTCCTCGCGGTAGAACTGCCAGCCGAAGACGGGATCGAAGCGCTCGATGTCCACGGTCACCGGCCCAGACGCATCGGGCGAGACCTTCACATCGATCCCGAGCGATTGGCCGGGCGCAGCCTTGGCGGTGCCGAAGGAGATCGACGTCGATGTGATCGTCCGCGACTCGCGGATCAGCGTGTAGTTGCCGGATGTCGCATCACGGACGGAGACGATCGCGTAGTAGCGGCCCGGCTGCAGCTGGTGGGCAAGCGTCTGCGAGCCGCTGGCGCCGCATTCGCAATCAATCACGTTGCCGTTCTGATTGCGCAACTGCAGGTTGAAGTCCGCAGATCCCGGGGCGATCAGCTTCAGCGTTAGGTTCGAGTGGGTCGTGACGTCGAGGCGGTACAGGCGGAGCACGTGCGCGCCGTTTCCGTCGAGACGGCCGTGGGCGTGCTCGTAGTTGCCCAGCGCGAGCCCCGGAGCGGTTTCCGCGGGGCCGGCGCGCGCCACCTCGAGATGGAAGCGCTGAACGCCGCGGAATGATTCGCGCGGTGTGAGCTCGACGCTGTAGCGTCCACCGCGGCCCGGCCCCGGAGTGAACAGCCGGTAGCCGCCGCAGTGGATACTCAGCAGCGGGCCGCCTTCTTCGAAGGACGTCGTGCCGGGCCCGTAGAGCGCACCGCTGACGCAGGCATGGGAGGTGCGGTTGGCAAGGTTGATCAGATAGCTGACCCCAGGGCGCATCGTGAACGAGTAGGCGGCGTTGATGTTCTGGATGCGGTCGACCTGACCGTAGGTGCCACCGGCGTGCAGCGGCGGGCCGGGGGGTTGCACGGCGGGCGTTGGCAGGAACACGTCCAGAGCGAAAGGCGCCCGTTGTGAGCTCAGCAGCGCGGCTACGCGAATCAGATAAAGACCGTTCTTGGATGAGCGAAAGGAGAGTGAGGCCTTGCCTTCGGAGTCGGTCGGTTGACAACCAACCGACGTCAGCTGCGAGCGCACGGCGTGGAACACGTCGACCGTCCCGTCGAGGTTGCCGCCGGCTGCAAGGTCAACGCCCACACGCTCGGCGTTCCCAGTCCGCAGGCTGTACCAGACCGAGCCCCCCGTGGGCGGTCCACAGGCGGATTCCCGTTCGCCAACCTCGGTCGTCGCGGCGACGGTCGTGCCGTTGACCGTCGCTGGCAGTTCGTGGATCGTCTGGGCGTTCGCGACGTTGTCGTTCGCCGGGGCCAGCGGAGATGGAGATGGAGACGGAGACGGAGATTCCGCGGACGCGGTGGCTGCGATCAGCGCCATCGCCACGGCCACCGTGACGAGAGACAGCATTTGACTCCGCGACCAAATCCGCACGGTCAGAGAGTTACGCGAGCGGAGCTCCAATTCCTGCCCCTTGTCCCACCCTGGCAGGGGATGGCTCGTCGAGCCGCCGATCGAGACGGCCCGCCTGCCCTTCTCCGCCAGAGACTCTGTATCACCATGGTTATACAGAGTCCGTTTGACGACACACCCCACCCTCATCCCCCCCCGACAGATCGACCAGCAGGGCCGCGATCGCCCGGGCGCCGCGACGCCGCGACGCTCCGACGCCCCTCCCGACGGCCCCCGCCAGACGATCGCCGCCACCCCACCCGCTCCTTCCCTACCCTCAGCCGGATGCCCAAGCGACCATCACCGGCCGTCGTGTCGCTCGCGGTCGTCGTGGCCGCGGCGATCATCGTGGCGGCGATCCTGGCGAGCTCACGAGGAGGCTCATCGACCACATCGCGAAGCTCCACGGCGGGGGCTGCATCAGGCCTCGACGGGGCAGCGCTACCGCCAGCACTCCCCGCGTCGGACTTCACGCTGACCGACCAGGACGGGCATCGGGTGTCGCTGAGCGACTATCGCGGCCGCGTGGTGGTGGTGGCGTTCCTGTACTCGACGTGTGAGGCGACGTGCATCGTGATCGCGCAGCAGATCCGCGGCGCGCTGGACGAACTGGAGGATGAGCACGATGCCCGCCCACCGGCGGTGCTGATCGTGAGCGCGGACCCGGCGGCGGATACGCCGGCACACGTGAGGCGTTTCCTGTCGAGCACATCGTTGAGCGGACGCGTGCGGTACCTGACCGGCCCCGTCTCGCACCTACAGCCGATCTGGCGCTCGTACGACATCACCCCGGCGACGTCGGGAGCGACGGCGTTCGACCGCGTGGCGTCGGTGCTGCTGATCGACGCCCACGGCAACAAGCGGGTGCTGTTCCAGTCAGAACAGCTGACGCCGGAATCACTGAGCCACGACATCGGCAAGCTGGATGGAGACCCCACCGACCCCTGATACCCTAGCCCGCAGGTAGGAAATCTGGCGATGATGTTCTCAACCAAGGCCGAGTACGGCGTGCGCGTGATGGTCGAGCTTGCTCGACGCGCGGGCGACGAGGGCGGGGATCCCGTCCCACTGGCAGAGATCGCGTCGCACGACGGTCTCCCGCTGGCGTATCTGGAGCACCTGGTCGCACGTCTGCGCAAGGCTGGGCTGGTGGACTCGCGGCGCGGCTCGCGCGGTGGCTACATGCTGGCGCGCCCGTCGAGCGAGATCACGATGGCCGAGGTGGTCGAGGCGCTGGAGGGCTCGATCGCGCCGATTGAGTGCATCTCGGAGGCGGCGGACGGCTCGATCGTGTGCTCACGCGAGTCGGACGCAAACCACGTGTGCCCGACGAAGCTGCTGTGGACGCGCGTGCGCTTCTCGATCGTGAATACGCTGCGGGAGACGACGCTGGCGGACCTCGTGACGAGCTCGGCACAGCCGAGGATCCCGACCGGAGCACCCCTGCCGACGCTGGACATCCAACCCCTGACGACCGGAGCCTGACACCGAACATGGCCGACCTAGAGATCAAGGACCTGCACGTACGGACCGACGGGCGCGAGATCCTGCGCGGCGTCGACCTGGAGATCAACCGCGGCGAGATACACGCGTTGATGGGCCCGAACGGCTCGGGCAAGTCGACGCTGGCGAACACGCTGCTCGGCCATCCGTCGTATGAGATCACGGAGGGCTCGATCAGGTTCAAGGGCGAGGACATCACGGAGTCCGAGCCACACGATCGCGCGAAGGCTGGCCTGTTCCTGGCGTTCCAGTACCCGGTGTCGATCCCCGGCGTGTCAGTAGCGAACTTCCTGCGCATGGCGATCAACGCGAAGCGCTCGGGCGCAGGCGAGGAGCCGATCCAGGTGAAAGAGTTTCGCACCCAGCTGCAGCACGCGATCGAGCTGCTGGACGTGGACAGAGCGTTCACTTCGCGCCACCTGAACGACGGTTTCTCGGGCGGCGAGAAGAAGCGCGCGGAGATCCTGCAGATGGCGATGCTGGCACCGGACATCGCGATCCTCGACGAGACGGACTCGGGCCTCGACATCGACGCGCTGCGCACGGTCGCGGAGGGCGTCCAGCGGCTGCACGACGAGCAGGGCCTGGGCGCGCTGATCATCACCCACTACCAGCGCATCCTGCACTACGTGAAGCCGGAGTTCGTGCACATCCTGATGGACGGCAAGATCGTGCTGGAGGGCGGCGTGGAGCTAGTGGAACGCCTGGAGCGCGAGGGCTATGACCAGATTCGTCAGGAGGTTGGCGCAGCTGACACGGTGGCGGCCGGTGACAGCGGTGTCTGAGCTGGGAGAGGCGCTGACGACGGGCGGGACGAACGGAGCGACACCGGTCCCCGCGGACGGGCAGCCACAGGCCAAGCCGGGGCGCCACCGCGAGGCGACGCTGTACCACGCACTGGCTGGGGCGGGCGCAGGCGACGGACGCACGCTGGCTCAGCTGCGAGAGGCCGCCCGCGAGACCTACGAAACCTCCGAGCTACCGGTGTGGCGACGCTCGGGCTTCTGGACGACGAGCCTGCAGAGCTTGAATCTGGACGCGCTGCAGAGCGGTGCTGAGGCGGGCTCGGGCGCGGTCCCGGAGATCGTGACACGCACGCTGCCGGACGCGCCTCGGGCCGGCAGGATCATCCAGAATGGCGGCCGGGTGGTGCACGTGGAGCTCGACTCGGCGCTGGCCGAGCGCGGCGTGATCCTGTGTTCCCTGGAGGACGCATTTCGCGACCACGCGGAGCTGGCGAACGAGTGGTTCAGCAAGCGCCTGCCGATCGACCGCAACAAGCTGGAGGCCGGCAACGCGGCGTTCTGGAGCGGCGGTGCGTTCCTGCACGTCCCGGCGGGCGTGGTCGTGGAGGACCCGTTCGAGATCGTGTATGCGATCGACGGCCCGGGCGTGGCGCAGTACGCGCGCACGCTGATCGTGGGCGGCCCGACGAGCGAGTTCCGCGTGCACGAGTACGACCTGGCGGAGGACTTCGATACCCAGGGGGCAGATCCAGGACACCCTGAAGGGCACACGCAGTCCCTGCACGCGGGCGCGTTCGAGCTGTACTTGCAGGACGGCGCGCGCTGCCGGGTGGCCCAACTGCAGGACTGGGGCTCGGGCGAGGTGTTCGACGTCTCGACGCGCTTCGTGGGCGTGGGCCGCGACGCGTACTGCCACTGGCTGCCGGCGCTGCTGGGCGGGCATCTGGTGCGCCAGCATCTGGAGCTGGCGGTGATGGAGAAGGGCGGCGACATGGCGTTCCGCGGCGTGTTCTTCACGGAGGAGCAGGAGCACCTGGACGTGTTCGCGGTCGACCTGCACGAGACGGGGCCGTCGGGCGGGGACGTGCACTGGCGCGGGGCGGCGACGGGCGAGAGCCGGGCGAGCTTCGAGGGCTTGATCCAGATCGACCCGGGCGCGCAGCAGACGCACACGTATCTGCAGTTCCACTCGATGATGCTGTCGCCGAAGGCGCGGATCGACGCGATCCCGTCGGTGCTGGTGTCGGCGGACGATGTGTCGGCGTCACACGGTGGCACGGTGGGTGAGCTGGACGAGACGGCGATCTTCTATATGCAGACGCGCGGCCTGGACCGCCCGGCTGCGGTGCGGGTGATCGTGGAGGGCTTCTTCGAGCCACTGGTGGCGGAGATCCAGAACGAGGCGCTGGAGGAGATCGTGCGCGGCAAGCTCGCGCGGAAGTTGGCGGCGGCTCGGGAGGACATCGAGACGTATGCCACCAGTCGCTGAGAACGACCTGCTGATGAGGACGCCTATGGGAGGCCCGCCCGGTGTGCGCACGGACTTCCCGATCTTCGGGCGAACGTTCGAGGGACGTCCGCTGATCTACCTGGACTCGGCTGCGACGTCGCAGAAGCCGATGGTGGTGATCGAGGCGATGGCGACGCACTTGCGCGATCACAACGCGAACATCCATCGCGGCGTGTACCGGCTGGCACAGGAGGCGGACGCGGCGTATGACGGCGCGCGTGAGCGGGTGGCGGCGTTCGTGGGCGGGCAGCCGCGTACGACGATCTTCACGAAGAACGCGACGGAGGCGATCAACCTGGTCGCTTACTCGTGGGGTCGGGCGAACGTGAACGCGGGGGACGCGGTGCTGATCACGCAGATGGAGCACCACGCGAACATCGTCCCGTGGCAGGTGCTGTGCAAGGAGCGCTCGGCGGAGCTGCGCTACCTGGAGGTGGACGAGCAGGGCGAGCTGTCACTTGATGCGCTGGACGCGGAGCTGGCGCGCGGCGACGTGAAGCTGGTGGCGTTCGCGCACGTGTCGAACGTGCTGGGGACGATCAACCCGGTGCGAGAGATGACGGCGCGCATACGCGCGGCGGGCGCGCTGTCGCTGATCGACGGCGCGCAGGCGGTGCCGCAGATGCCGGTGGACGTCGAGGCGATCGGCGCGGACTTCTACGCGTGGACGGGCCATAAGGCGCTCGGTCCGACGGGTGTTGGCGTGCTGCACGGGCGCGCGGAGGTGCTCGAGCGGATGCGGCCGTTCTTGACGGGCGGCGACATGATCGCGTCGGTGGACTTCCAGCAGGCGACGTGGAACGAGCTTCCGTACAAGTTCGAGGCGGGCACGCCGCCGATCGCGGAGGCGGTGGGCCTGGCTGCTGCGGTGGACTACCTCGACGCGCTGGGGATGGAGCGCGTGCGCGCTCACGAGCTTGCGCTGACGGCACGCATGCTCGAGCGCCTGGGCGAGGTCCCGGGCCTGCGCGTGGTCGGACCGCGGCAGGCCGAGCGGCGTGGTGGGCTGGCGTCGTTCACGATCGAGGGCCTGCACCCGCACGACGTGGCGGAGCTGGTTGGCCGTGAGGGCGTGTGCGTGCGCGCGGGGCACCACTGCGCGCAGCCGCTGATGCGCTGCCTGGGCGTGGGCGCGACGGCGCGCGCGAGCGTGGGCGTGTACAACGACGCGGCGGACGTGGACGCACTGGTTGACGCCCTGCTGTCGGCACGCGAGGTGTTCGGGCTGGACCGAGGATGAGGGGTCTGGTCGGCGATCAGGGCTCCGGTCGGCGATGGCTGTTCCGTCGAACACACGCCGTATAGCCATGGTTATACGGCGAAATGAAAGTAGATAGACATGGACGACCTGTACCGCGACTACATCCTCGATCACTACAAGCGCCCGCACAACTTCGGCGAGCTCGACCCCCACGACCTGGAGGCCGTGGAGCACAACCCGCTGTGCGGAGACGAGCTGGGCGTGCACATCCGCGTGAAGGACGAGCGGATCGAGGACCTGCGCTTCCACGGCCACGGCTGCGCGATCTCGCAGGCGTCCGCGTCGATCGCGTCAGAGGAGCTGAAGGGGATGCAGCTGGCGCAGGTGGGCAAGCTGGACGCGGACTGGATGATCGAGCTGCTGGGCATCCCGGTGTCGGCGACGCGGCGGAAGTGCGCGCTGCTGAACTTGAAGGTCGTGAAGGGCGCTGTGACAGGCGACAACGCCTGGCCGACCTGACGGCAGGAATGCCAGATAGTGGCCAGCTGAGGGCCAGATGGGGCCAGATAACTATGGTATGGTGACCATGGTCATGTCGAGTCGTACCTCTAGCCGTACTGTCTCCGCCAGCCAGTTCAAGGCACGCTGCCTGGCGATGCTTGACGATGTCGCTGACACGGGAGAGGAGATCGTGATCACGAAGCGCGGCCGCCCGGTGGCACGGGTGATCGCCGCGGCCGAGTCCAGCGGACTGCACGGCTCGGTGACGTTCAACGAGCCCGACGATGAGCTCGTGAAGCCGGTCGAGGTCGACTGGAGCGCAGTGACGGGCCGATGATCGTCCTGGACACCCACGCGTGGCTCTGGTGGATGTCGGCTCCTGAGCGGCTGTCGCGTGCAGCCGGGGACGCGATCGACGAGGCGAGGAGCATCGGCGTATCGACGCTCAGCGCGTGGGAGGTGGCGATGCTCGCGGTCCGCAAGCGCATCGCGTTGGACCGCGATGTCGGCGCGTGGGTCCGCCAGGCGCTCGCCGAGCCTCGCGTGGAGGCGCTCGCGCCGACTGCGGAGGTCGCGGTCGCGGCCGCACAGCTCGATGCGAAGGCGTTCCCGGGAGATCCGGTCGACCGGCTGATCTATGCGACGGCGCGCGCGACGAGCTCGCGTCTGGTGACGCGCGATGAAGCGATTCGCACGTTCGACCCGAAGCGGACGCTGTGGTAGGTGCGGCCGGGCGCTCAAGCGCGGGGCCGCGAGACGCGCGTCACTGCGTCGAGCTGTTCGACCCACTGAAGCAGCCAACGGACATCAACGCGAACCGCTCCGCGTTGGTTCCAGCTGGCGTAGGGTGAACGGCTCGCTGCGAGTCACGCGGTGGGCGCCGGAGCCGCTGACCAGCGTGAGCGTGTAGCGGCCTGGGCGCAGTGAGCGCATTGCGATCAGCCGCAGGCTCATGTGGCCCCGGAGCTTGCGTGCGGTGCCGGCGGCGTAAACGACGCCACGGCGAGAGAGCGTCGCCCGCGCCGAGGCAACCGTGAACGTCACGGTGCCCGAGACGAGCCTGGTTGTGCACTTCTGCTTCCCGCCGACCTTCTTGCACGTCACGAGCTCCACCTTGCCCGCAGAGCCTCGGGCGCCGGTGGGACCGGCCGGACCTTGGGTGCCCGCGGGACCAGGGGAACCCTGCGCTCCGGCGGGCCCGGCGGCGCCGTTTTCGCCAGCTGAGCCGGTGCCCGTCGGGCCCTGTGTGCCTGCTTTCAAGAACACGGCGGTAACCGCGGTGGCCGCGGTCCGCTCCACCCTGCAAGTCGTGGCTGATATCGGCGTGCAGCCGATCCAGCCGGCGAATTCAAAGCCCGCGCCTGCTCTGGCCGCGGTCAGCGTCACTTCGCCTTCGAATTCGTGCGTGCATGTATTGCTCGAGCACGTGAGCCCCGCAGGCGTAGAGGTGACTTCCCCTTCGCCCGTGATGAACACAGTGATCGGGAAACGAGCGGGCGCGCCCTGGTAGATAAAGACCCTTTCCTGGCCGGCGTCGGCAACGTAGATCGCACCGGTCTTTTCGTTCACGGCGATGTTTTCGATTGCTTCCGAGAAGGTCCCCGAGCCGAATTCTCCTCCGGTTCTCACCGGAGTAGGCATCGCGAAGCCTTCGACCACCCGCCCGTGGATCGCCACGTAACCCATGTCGGTCGCGCGGTCGATCCCATCCGCGCCTGCCCCTTCGACTTCAGGGACTTCCGTCACCTTTTCGGCGCTCGTCGCTGTATCAGAGCCACGCCAGATCTCGGCCGGACCTGGGCCGTTCGGCAACGCATCACTCGGGTTCCCGTACACGAAGATGTCACCCTTGGAATCGACGACGACGCTCCGCTCGAGGCCCTTTACCGCAAACTCGGCGATTTCGGTGCCAGCGGGCGAGAACTCACGGAGCATTTTGGCGCCGGGATCGCTCACGTAGACGTCGCCGTCCGCATCTGTGGCAACACCTTCAGGTCCCACGAAATGCGTGCCCGGTTCGCCCGTCAGCTGGGAAACGTAGGTGAATTCGCCGCCGCTCAGCTTGAAACGGTCGACGACCGCGTGGCCCCTGTCGACCACGTAGATGGAGCCGGCGGCGGCGCTGTTCGAGTTGTCCGCGGCGAGGCCAACCCACTCTCTGTCGAATTCAAAGCTTCCCGCGGGCGTGTGTTCGCCAGAGAACGCCGCCGGCGCACCGCCAGCAGGCGCGCCTCCCCTGTCGCCGAACACGTTGACGACGTCGAAGTCTTCACCACTCTCGGGGACAAACACGTTCCCGGTAGATTCTTCGACCGCTAGGCCGGTCGGCCTTTCGAGGGGACCGAAGCTGTGGAGATAAGTCGCGGGCGAGGCAAACGCGCTCGCGGTTCGCGACGCAAGCACGGGTAGGACTCCGCACATCAATGCCACGACGATCAGGGTCATTCTTCGGAGGAGCGGTCCGCCCCGGTAGCGGATCACGCCTGGGTGTCGAGCAATCGTCGGTGCATGTGCGCGAGCGCTCGTCACGACTCGACAAGATAAGCATTGGCGACGTCGCGAGTCAAGACGGTTGATACTACGACCCGGTCGATGAGCTGGCGTCGAGTAAGCTCGAAACCCGCGTCTTGATCTCGCGCAGGCGCCCGCCGACAATCGCCACCGCCACGGCAGCGAGCAGCACGACCATGGTCGCCCGGCGCCAGGTGCGAAGAGCCTCGATCCGGGTCCGGATGGGTGGGCGCTCGTGGGGACGCTCGTGGGGATCTTGGTGGGCGCTGGCGCCCGCGTTACAATTCCTAGTTCAGAGCTAAGAATTCGCGAGACCAGCGCTAAGGAGCCCCATGGCCACGATTGACCGCACGACCATCGCCAAGCCCAGCCCGATCGTCGAGGACGGGCAGGGCCAGCTGCGCGCGCGTCAGGGGATCTCGCGCGAGGTCGTGACGGAGCTGTCGAAGATCAAGGGCGAGCCCGACTGGATGGCCGAGAAACGGCTCAAATCGCTGGAGATCTTCGAACGCAAGCCGATTCCGACATGGGGCCCTGACCTCGGAGGCTTGAACCTGGACGAGCTGGTCCTCTACTCCCCTCCCACGGCGGGACGCTTCAACAGCTGGGACGAAGTCCCGCAGGAGATGAAGCAGACGTATGAGGACCTCGGCATCCCGCAGGCCGAGCGCGAGCACCTCGCGGGCGTGGTCGGCGTGTGGCGCCAGGAGCCGGTGTACGAGGGCTTGAAGGAGGAGTACGCCAAGCAGGGGATCCTGTTCTGCTCGATGGATACGGCGATCACCGAGTACCCGGAGCTGGTGCAGAAGTACTTCATGACGAAGTGCGTGCCGGCGCAGGACAACAAGTTCTCGGCGCTGCACGGCGCCGTGTGGTCCGGCGGAGCCTTCTGCTACATCCCCGAGGGCGTCAAGTGCGACCTGCCGCTGCAGTCCTACTTCCGCATGGAGGGCGCCGGCGAGGGCACCTTTGAGCACACGCTGATCGTGGCGGACGAGGGCTCTGAGGTGAACTACATCGAGGGCTGCACAGCGCAGACCTACAGCGTCAACTCGATGCACTCGGCGGTCGTTGAGATCTTCGTGCACGAGGGCGCGAAGGCCCGCTACACGACCGTCCAGAACTGGTCCAAGGACGTGTACAACCTGAACACGAAGCGCGCGATCGTCGACGCGAACGGCACGGTCGAGTGGGTCGGCGGCTCGATGGGCGCGAAGTACGTGATGCTCTACCCGGGCTCGTACCTGATGGGTGAGGGCGCGCGCGCGGACCACCTGAACGTCGGCGTGGCGGGCAAAGGCGTGCACAAGGACACGGGCGCGAAGGTCGTGCACCTGGCGCCGAACACGACCTCGAACATCCTCGCGAAGTCGATCTCCAAGGACGGCGGGATCATGGGCTACCGCGGCCTGGTCAAGATGGGCCACAACTCGGCGGGCTCGAAAGCGCGCGTGCAGTGCGACGGGCTGATGATGGACGGCGAATCGAAATCGGACACGTGGCCGGACATCCAGATCCAGAACCCGCACGTGACGGTCGCCCACGAGGCGACCGTCGGGCGCATCTCCGACGACCAGCTGTTCTACATGGGCTCGCGCGGCTTCACCGAGGACGAGGCGGCGGCGATGATCGTCAACGGCTTCATCGAGCCGGTCACAAAGGAGCTGCCGATGGAGTACGCGGTCGAGCTCAACCGGCTGATTCAGCTGGAGATGGTCGGCAGCATCGGCTGAGAGGCGCTGGACGATCTCCGATCGGTCGCTGCGCCTGCCGGCGTCCTCGATGCTCGCCTGTGCCCCGAAGGGGTATGTGCAAGGCACACTTCGCTCACTGCGTCCTGGGCAGACTTGCGACTCCCATCTCTCAGGGGACGGTGAACTGTCTTGCGGGCGCCGGTAGACACGATCGTTGCTCCGCTGTTCCCGACGAAGCTGCCGTGGGTGAACGCGAGTGGGCCGCAGTCGATCATCCAGCAGGGCAGGCCGATGCTGGTGGAGTTCTGGGACTTCTGCCGGCCCAACTCAATGCGCACGCTGCCGTATGTGAAGGCATGGCACGAGCGCTACTCGCCGTTGGGTCTACGCGTGATCGGCGTGCACTGTCCGGGCTTCGACGCGTCGCGCCCTGAGCAGACGGTGAGGGACGCGGTCGAGCGCCTCGGCATCACGCACGCCGTGCTGATCGACAGCGAGCTCGAGCTGTGGCAGGACTACGAGAATGCGGGCTGGCCGGCACGTTACCTGTTCGACGGCCACGCGCGGCTTTTCGAGTACCACTACGGCGAGGGCGCGTACGCGGAAACCGAGCAAGCGATCCAGGAGCTCCTGGGTACGCAGCTGGAGCCGATCGCCGCGTTGCGCCCTGAGGACGTTCCCGGGGTCGTGCTGGCGCCGCAGACCGAGGATCAGGACGGTGCGTACTGCGGCCCGTATGACGCGGGCGGCGTGTGGGGGGTGTTCGACGGAGCGGGGGTCGTACACGTGAACGGCCGGGATCTCGAGATATCCGGTCCGGGCGCATATCCGCTCGTGGAGCACGATCGCCACGAGCACGGCATTCTGGAGCTGAAGCCGGGACGAGGCGTCAGCTGCCTGGCGACGTGCTTCACGCCTGGGGCCACGTGAGGGTCTAACTGCGGGCGTGCGACGGCTGCCGCGCAGGCGCCGATGCAAGCTCGGCGAGCGTACGATCTGCGAGCAGCTGCCGCAGCACGGGCGGCCCGTCGTCGTCGACGATGACGCACGTACCCGGCCAGTAGGGACTCTCGCCGGGGGTGCCGGTGAGGAAGATCGCCGCGTACGTCCAGCTGCCGGCGTTCACGAGCCTGGCGCCTGCGCGCCCTAGCCACTCTCGCTCATCGTCGCCGGGCAGACGCCCGGAACGGTGCGTGTGCCCGAAGATCACGTACGCGTCGCCCAGCCCGAGGCGCACGGCCACCTCCCCCATTGCCGCCAGCCCCGCGCGTCGCAGCTCGGCGGTCGAGACGTTCGCGTGCAGCGGTCCGATGCCGATCCGATTCAAGGCGGCGACGGCCAGCGGAAAGGCAGCCATGATTGCTCGGCGCCGCATCCAGCTCACCGGCCGGACGCGTGCGCGCCTGGCGCGATCGCCGCCTCGCAGTGCATGCCAGGCCGTGACGGTCGCCATCCCGTTGAGTGTCGCGCCGGTGCGGGCGTCTCTGGCCACAGCGTCTCTCCAGGCGAACACCGGCGCCCCCAGAGCCTCGTAGTCGCCGACGGAGTCGAACCGGTCGGCCGGCCGGCCGAGCAGCCGACCCATCGCCCCCATGCTCAGTCGCTCGAGCGTGGGCACGGTCAAATGGCAGTCCAGGTAGTGCCCGTGGGTGGCGTACACGTCCGGACGCACCCACAAGCCAGGGTAGGCCACGCGAACCGGGGCCGGCGAGGCCCACTCGGCGAGACGCTCAACCGCCGGCGAGACATCCGCAGGCTCGAGCAACTGCTCGAGCCCAAGCGGTGGCGGCTCCTCGTGCTCACCACGTCGCGCGAGCCACGGTTCGACGAGCGCATGGTCGTGGTTGCCGGCGACGAGCACCAGCTCGCCTGCCTGCGCCCCAGAGGGTGTGCCCTTCAGGGTGCGACCCCCGAGCGCCTGCCCGAGATCTTCGAAGAACGGCCTGGCGGCGGCCATCGCGTCGCGCATCGGCCCGTGACGTAGCTCGAGCACGTCTCCGAGCAGCACCACGCGATCGACCTCCGCGACAGCCTCGAGCAGCGGAGCACGCAACTCCGCCCGGCGCAGCAGGTCCGAGCCGGAGACGTTGCCGAGATGCAGATCGGAGACGATCAGCGTGCGCATCTGCAAAACCTCGTGCTCGGCTGGAACACACGGTCAGGCGTCGCTCCCCGCCTGCACGCCGCGCACCCGCGCGAGGGGATCAGGGCGCCCCGACCGCGCCCTCGGGGCGCGGCGCTCCGGCGACGGCGTCTCGTATCTGCTTGGGAAGCATGAAGCGGACGTCCTCACGGACCACGTCGAACTCCGATACATCACTGACACCGCGTGCACGAAATGCGTCGACCAACTCACTGACCAGCTCCTCGGGTGCGCTTGCCCCCGAAGAGATGCCGACGACCCGTCTGCCCTCCAGCCACTCCTCGCGGATCTCGCGCGCGTTATCGATCAGGTACGCGTCGGTGCCACAGTCGCGCGCGACCTCGACGAGGCGCACCGAGTTCGACGAGTTGCGTGAGCCGATCACGAGCATCAGGTCGCAGCTGGCGGCCATCTGCTTAACGGCGGCCTGGCGGTTGGTGGTGGCGTAGCAGATGTCATCGGTGCGAGGACCGACGATGCTGGGGAAGCGCTCGCGAAGGCGCTTGAGGATTGCCACGGTTTCATCCACGGCGAGCGTCGTCTGGGTGACATAGGCGACCCGCTCCGGGTCCTCGACCTCGAGCTTCTCGACGTCCTGCTCGCTCTGCACGAGCACGATCTGCTCGGGCGCCTCGCCCATCGTCCCTTCCACCTCCTCGTGCCCGTCGTGGCCGACGAGCACGATCGTGTATCCGTCGTCGGCGAAGCGCACAGCCTCGCGATGCACCTTGGTCACGAGCGGGCAGGTGGCGTCGATCGTCTGCAGACCGCGCTGCTGTGCGCCAGCGCGAACGCTCGGGGCAACGCCGTGCGCAGAGAACACGCAGACGGCGCCCTCGGGCACCTCGGTCTGCTCATCGACGAAAATCGCACCGCGCTCTCGCAACTGCTCGACCACGTGCTTGTTGTGCACGATCTCCTTGCGCACGTACACCGGCGCACCGTGGATCGACAGCGCGCGCTGCACCGTCTGAACGGCACGATCGACCCCCGCGCAGTATCCACGCGGGGCTGCCAGCAGCAACTTCTGGACCGTGTTGGACACGGATGCCATTGTAGGGGGCGTCCCGGTACGCTAAGCCGTGATGGCGCAAAGGCACCTCGATCGCCTGACTCCTGTAGACGCGTCCTTCCTACATCAGGAGGGCCCGGTGTCACACATGCACATCGGTGGGCTGACGATCATCGAAGGCCCTCCACCGAGCATGGACGAGTTCCTCGAGCAGATCCGCCGGCGGCTTCACCTGGTTCCCCGTTACCGCCACAAGCTGGCGCACACGGCGGTGGACAGCGGGCGCCCTGTTTGGGTCGACGATCCGAGCTTCAACCTCGAGTACCACGTACGCCACACCGCGCTGCCCGCCCCGGGGGGCTGGGGGCAGCTGCAGGATCTGACAGCGCGGATCTTCTCCCAGCAGCTCGATCGCTCCAAGCCGCTGTGGGAGATGTGGCTGATCGAGGGCATGGAGGACGATCGCTTCGCGCTGATCACCAAGACCCATCACTCGCTGATCGACGGCATCGCGGGAGTGGATCTGGCGACCGTGCTGTTCGACCTCTCGCCCAACCCGCCGCAGATACCCCACTCCGGGCGTCCGTGGCAGCCGCATCCCGAGCCGGGGACCGCGCACCTGCTGGCCGCCGGCCTGCTCAGCGCTCTGCGCGCCGGAACCGCACTGGCGGAGGGCACGCTGGACGCTCTGGCTCACCCCGAGCGCGCTCTGGCGCGCGCTCGCGAGGCAGCTGAGGGCGTCGGGGAGATCGTGTGGGCGGGGCTCAACCCGGCCCCGGACACGCCGCTCAACGTGCCGATCGGGCCGCATCGGCGGTTCGTCGGGATTACCAGCCAGCTCGAGGACCTGAAGACGGTCAAGAACGCGTTCGGCGGGACGGTCAACGATGTCGTGCTCGCGGTCGTGGCCGGCGCGTTGCGTACCTTCCTGATGTCCCGTGGGCGCCGTACCGCGGGCGTCGAGATGCGCGCGCTCGTGCCCGTATCCGTCAGGACCGAGGGCGAGCACGAAAGCGGTGGTAATCGGATCGTGGTGATGCGCGGACCGCTTCCCGTGTACATCAGCGACCCGCTCAACCGGCTGCGCTTCGTCAGCGGCGCGATGGACGGGCTGAAGGAGTCGAAGCAGGCGCTGGGCGCCGAGGTGATCGCCGGAGCCCAGAACTTCGCGCCACCGACGATCCTCGCACAGGCCTCGCGCTTGAACTTCTCCACTCGCCTGTTCAACCTGATCGTCACGAACGTGCCCGGACCGCAATTCCCGCTGTACGTGCTCGGGCGCGAGATGCTGCAGGCGATCCCGGTTGCGTTCCTTCCCGAGAACCACGCCCTGGCGATAGCGATCATGTCCTACAACGGCCAGATGAACTTCGGTCTGCTCGGCGACTTCGACGCGCTGCCTGACATCGAGTCGATCGGCGAGAACATCGCCGCGGAACTCGCCACGCTTGTCGCGCTCGCCCGCGAGTCGACTGCCGCACCGGTCTAACGCCGGTCGGGAAGTGCTCCTGCTCGCGCGCGAGCCCAGGTCGAGACTCGGACCAGAAGCATCGAATTTGGGGGCAAACTCCTCACCCACACGACGGCTCCCTCCCGGAGCGAGTCGAAGGGGCACCCCTCGACCTTAAACCCCTTGTGTCCAAGCCGCATCCGCTCATGTGAACATCTACCGTGCGGCGGGTAGATTGTGACGAGACGGGCGTAGCCGGACGGGGATGCCGACAGCCTTGAGGTTCGGATACGTGTGGCCGAACACCACGGTAGCCGCCTGCATGCTGGAGGCGATATAGGGCACCGAAATTACGGTGACCGGGGGGCTTTGCCGATGGCCTCGCGCATCTCGCAAGTGAGGGTAGGCGGCACTGCCAAAGTTCCCGCGCATGGAGACGACATAGACTGGTGTTGCTGCCGGGATTGGTCCGTTGCAGCTCCGACCGCAAAAAAGCCGCTGCGCCTGGCGGTAGGTGGTCTTGACCGCCTCGATGTCGCTGGGCTGGCTCTCGCCGTTGGATTCAGCGAGCTGCCGGGATTTCGCGAGCAGCGTGTTCCTGACGCCCCGCGGTACTCCAAACAATGACGCCCCGACGGGCTGGCTCACAGCCAACGCGATGAGCACAACTGCTGCTCCGACGGTCAGTCGATCAGCGCGCCTTCTCCTCATTTGGCGAGCGTAGCATCCGCAACCCCGGCCCACAAGTGACTACATCGACTCAGCAGTTCTTACTTGTCCACCTATCGGAACATGCCCATCTGCTGTACAATCACTCCCTTACGGGTAACGTCACCAGCCCGGAAAGCAGTCGGCCCGGGAGATCGGAGTGCATCATGTACAAGCGGCTTATAGCCGTGGCGGTTGTCGCTGCGGCGGTCGCCCTAGGGGTCGGTATATGGCACACGAAAGGTGCGTCCGCGCAAAACGCGCCTGAGGCCGAACCGGCTGAAGTCGCGCCAACAATGGCACAAATTGACCATGCCGCACTGGAAGTAGCAGCCCGCGAGGGCGAACCGGCTCCCACTTCGGTCGAGGAGACAAGTGGCACTCTCGCACAGACCGCCCGCGCTATCGATCCGCAGGATGCACCGCCGACCGTTACCGATCCACGGACAGGTAAGCCGTGGTCAGAAAGCGCGGTGTACATCGTCACGATGCAAGGACATTTTACCTACGACGGGCCGCTACCTCGAGGCCAGGCGACACCGACAGGGACAACCCTCAACGTCGTAATCGACGCCAAAACAGGGTTTGTGGTTACGAGGTCGCTCGGAAAAGCGCCGCTGGACCTGCGTCAGATCAGCCCGAACGTCATTACCCTAGGAGACTGAGAATGCATAGGCGATACCTAACCGGACTGGTCGTCGTGTCATGGCTGTTGCTCCCGGCGTCAGCTAGTGCAACCTGGGGCAATAAATGTAGCCTTGGCAACGTGCACCACTGCTACGCCGTAGCTGAATGGCCGATGACAGGCAGCGGCAATGGCGGCGGAGAAGAAGTCAAAGGCATTTCGTCCGAATTTTACACGACCGCGATGCTAGTCCCGGAATGGCAACAAGGAGACTTTGTCACCAACGAGCAATGGATGATCGGATACAACGGCCGCTGGGTGGAGGACGGGCAGATCGCAGGATATAACTCCCCCACGGAGGAAGGCCGCGAAGTCAACTACGACAGCCTTCACTGGTTCTACGCCTACGAAAACACTGGCAATGGTTCAGTACCAGTGTATGTCGCGCCCTGGACATATAATGGCTACGAATGGCGCTCATACACTCTGTGGGACCCGGGAAACAACGGCACATGGTGTGAGCGGATCGGAGAACCGCAAGTAGCGTGTCAAAGCGGTTTCCGGAAATATGCGACGGTCGCGGAACTAGGCATGGAGGCTGCGGATGAACAGCAGCCCGAAAACGGAGGTAAATCCCGGACCGGCGGGCAGTGGCTGGATGGCAGCTGGCACCACTGGCTCAAAGCGAACAACGAGACGGTCGATTTCAACGGCGATTCAGAGGCGGGCTACGTCTGCGTCACACCCTTTGAAGCGATTCCGGGCTACATCAACTTCGGAACGCCGACTAGCCACTGCTGACAACCACTAGGAGACGGCCCCTTGGCCCACGGCTCGGGGCCGTTCCCGCTAGACTGCCATTTCGGCCGGCCGCGCACACCGTAGATCAGGCCGAGCTCGACGAAGTCCAACCCCAGCTCAGGATCGATCACGTTCGACAGCCGGTCTGAGGCACGCCACCATTCGACGGGGCCCCGCTTTCGCGAGGCCCCTGATCGAGTGGTTTCAGCCGCTGGGCGACCGAGCGTCGGCCGCGTCCGGAGACGGTTCCCCGCTTAGTGTGCGGCGACTGTCAGCTGGAACACGGGCTGGAATCCCTGCCAGCCACCAACGCTGAGCGCGCCGTTCACGTACGCGTCTTCCGGCAGCGGGTCGCTGCCCACCGCAGGCACGCCACCGTTGGCAGGCGGTTCTTCGACGAACTGCCCTTCCGAGAATTCCTTGAAGGAGGTCTGCAGGCCGACGTTCACGGGGACGCCTTCGCAGCCGCCGCACGTGTTCATCAGGAGGATGATCACCTTCCCCGGCAGCGCGGACGACAGGCCGAAGTGCTTGAAGGTCACCGTCTGCAGAAGCCCACCCACGTCACAGTTGGGGCCGTAGCCTTTGCCTTCGGGAGTGGCAGGGCATGAGACTTTCGTCGTCGGACGGTAGTGAAGCTTGAACGTCGCCGTCGACGAAGCGAGCAGCGCCCCGACGGTGTTGCTGGGGCCGACTTCGTAGATGCGCGCTGTCCATTGCATCGGGAACTTCTTCCGCGGCTTCAGGGTGAAGCAGTTTTCGAGGCTGTAGACCCCGTGTTCGCAAGCGAACACGTCAAGCTGCGTGGTCAGCGTCTTCGCCACGCGGGTCCTCGTGGTCCCCAGTTCGATCATGCCACCGGTGGCGAAGTATTCGTAGTCCAGCGAGAAGGTGTCCTGGTTCGGAAGCCCGTTTACGGTGCTCGCCACCGTGTTCAGGTTGTCGTAGGCCACTTCCGATGCGTCTGCTGCTGCAGCCGTGATGCCCAGGCACGCGATCGCCGCTAGAGCCACCGCTCCCAGCCTGGCAAACGGTCGTTGAATCCGTCCAGTCATATGACCCTCCGTTGATTCTGTCTCGAGTCAACGAAGCGTCCGGCCCATGTGGACCGCACCCATTCTCCGCCCCGCTGATCTCCTAGGTTGATCTCCTCGGCGCGCAGCGTATTCCGAGGCGTGGAACCTGTCAACCTAACCGCACCGGCCGGTCGCGTACCGGCTCGCCGTCAGTGGCTCAGTAGCCGAGCGCGAACTTGGCGTCCTCGCTCATCATCTCCGGCGACCAGGCCGGCGTGAACACCATCTCGGACTCGACCGTCTTGACGCCATCCAGTTCGCCGACGAACTCTTCGATCTGTTCGTTGACCTGCGGCCCGATCGGACAGCCCGGCGTGGTGAGCGTGAACGTGACGCGCACGTCGCCCTGACTGACCTCGACGCCGTAGATCAGGCCAAGCTCGACGAAGTCCAACCCCAACTCGGGATCGATCACGTTCGATAGCGCGTCCATCACGTCATCCTCGGTCGGCACGGCGGTCATCTCGGACATGCGCTCAGCATAGCCGCGCCCAGCCGGCCGGCTAGTTGTCGCAGCCGAGGCGGTCCCACATGTACAGCTGGATGCACTCGTTGGCGAGCTCGATCGCCCGCTCTTTCGACAGTCGCGGGAGCACCGTGTCGAGCGCCTGATCCTCAGCGACCCCCGCTTGGAATGCCTCCTCGCCGCGAAAGCCGGCCGCGATCTTCAACGCCTCGCGTCGGTTCTCGCCCAAGCTCGGAAATACGCCCACGAGGAAGTCGGTGTTGGGGATCGGCTGGCCCACCTCGAGCGAGGCGTGCCAGGCTGCAAGAAGGTGCAGATCGTCCTCGTCGAGGTCGGCTATCGCCTTGGCGTAGTGGACCGACAGTTCCTGATCGGGGATGTCGTCGACCCACGCACGCACCACCTCACCCACCAGCTGGCGGCGCGCCTCGCGCCCGACGGACTCGGCGATGACGCGGATCGCATCCTGTGGCTCGATGAAGCAGAGTGGCATCGCGGCTCCCGGTCGCTCAGAACAAACTGACTGCCGCCACTGTAGGCGTCCGTGTGGACGGCATTTTCGTGCGACGCCTGCGGGCGGGCAGCCACGGTGCTCGGTCGACGCCGGCCACCTGCTCGACGTGAGCGCTACCGCGACCGCGCGTGCGTCGCGGCCAGGGCGCGTTGCATCTCCTGAGCGAGCGACGGGTTGGCGTAAGGGCCGGAGCCGTCGAGCGCTTCGAGGATCTGCTGCCGGCTCTGCGGATCCTTGTCCTGGCTCATCTTGATCTTGCAGACGAAGCGTGTGATCAGCAGCCGTAGCCCTACGGTCCCGGCGGCGAGACGCGCGCCCACCTGCTGGTCGAGGCTGACGGGTGCCTCCACGCGCCGCTCGAAGTGCTCGACCAGGCGCGTCAGGACGCGCAGGTTCTCCTCGGCTTCGAGGATCTCGGGGATCCCGTAGCAATGGGCGACGCTGAAGTTCCATGTCGGAACGGGAGTCGCGCACTCGGTGTACCAACTCGGCGAGACGTAGCCGTGCGGGCCAGCCACGATCAGCAGCAGCTCGCGAGCGCCGAAGCGGTGTAGCTGCTCGTCGGGACGACCGACATGAGTGAGGACGGCCAACTCGTCGCTCGCGTCGTCCAACAGCACCGGGTAGTGGGACGCCACGAGCCCGTCGCCGCCGTGACTGACGATCGTTGCCCACGGGTTCTCCTCGATCAGCGCGCGCACGACCGGCACGTCGATGACCGAGTAGTTGGGGTTGGGGCGCATCACAGCCCGAGCGCGCCGGCGGCACGCTCGTAGGAGAGCTGATCGACCGTCTCCCGCGGGAATCCCAGCGTCGCGCGCTGGGGTGAGGCCCAGTTCGCGAGGGCCAGATCGAGCGTCTCGACGGGCACCGACAAGGCCTGCGCGAGCGCTGCCGCACGCCGCTCCAGCAGCAGCGGGTCGCCGATCCCGAACACCCGCTTGGCAGCCACGGTCGTCGGGTCGTCGCTGCCAAGAACACCACGCGTACTGGCCAGGTGAAGCGAGTCTGCCAGTAGCTCGTACAAGCCCAGGCGACCCGAGCGTGACCAGCAGGTCATAGCGTCCCATCCGCGCCAAGCCTGGAAGCGCGAGCCGCTCGAACAGGCGCTCGAAGCGTCGCTGCGGACTCCACGCGGAATCGCCGGTGAAGGCAAGTGCCTGCGTACCCGCCGCGCCCTGCACCGGTACCGACACGCTCGCCAGTCCGCCGCGCGCCACCCACTGGCGGTAGGCGATCAGCGTTTCGCCACCACGCGCAGGGTCGTGGGATGTGTGAGGACCGAGCGGCACGTCGTCGAGATCGGGGAGCGTGGCGCCGCCGGCCAGCGCCTGGCTGACCCCGGCGAACGGATCGGTGCCCTCGAACGGACAGAGATAGACGATCAGGAAGCACTCCCAGGTCGCTCGCTCGAGGTCCGTCGCGGCCAGCGCGCGAGCCTGCCATAGACGCCCGGAGGATCGGCGCGCGAGCGCGAGCTAGACGACCGCTGGAGAAGGCGATCTCCTCGACCAGGCGGATCGCGTCGGCTGAGGCGCGCAGCGCCGGGCACGAGCGCCGAGCGGTAGCCGTCGTCGACGGCGCGGCTCTCGTGTAGGACGCGTAGGCCATCGCCGCGCACGCGGCGTCGCTTGCCTGCTCAGCGCCTACGCTGGAGCCGGCGAGCGAGCGCTTTGCGCGCGGCGCCGAGGCGCCGGCGGGTGAGCTACCCGGCAGCGTCTTGCTGCAGATCGGACAGCGCTCTATGAAGCGGTTGTGACGGCAGAAGGTCGGCATCTCGCCGGTGGGATATACCCGTTTGCCCGCGCGCGTGCGGCGCCCGTCTCGCGCTCCTTCGCAAGGGCATGCAGATAGTCCTCGTAGTCGACCTGGATCGTGTGGCGCTTGGAGGCCACGTATCGCGCGCGCATCGCCGCCCGATCGGCGTCGATAACGGCGTGCATCTCGGCCGCGGACGGCAGCGCGTAGTCGCCCAGCAGGTAGTCGCCCACCCACCTGCCCTGCGCCTCGGCCAACGGCATGATCGCCCCGAGCGGCTGGAGCAGCCCGATGAAGAAGACGTTCGAGATCTCCGGATGGAAGACCCGCCGGAACAGCTCGATGTGGTTGTCCGGCGCCGAGATCAGCTGCTCATCGAAGAACGGGAACGTGATCTTGTATCCGGTGCAGTACACGACTACGTCCGCCTCGACGGTCGTGCCGTCCGCGAAGCTCACTTGGGAGCCATCGAAGGACGCGATGTTCGGCTTCGGCGTGATCGTGCCGTGCTGGATGCGGTCGAGGATTCGCCCGGACACCGTCGGGTGAGCCTCGCCGAAGCGGTGGTTGGGCTTTGGCAGCCCGTAGCGCTCCGGCGGCCCGGCGTAGCTGCTGATCAGCTGCTGGGTGATCCGCTGGCGAACCTTGAACGGGATGCGCGGGTCGTTGCGGAGCTGGTCGACCGGTTTGCCGAAGATGTACTTGGGCACGATCCACACGCCCTGACGCGCGGCCAGGTAGGTGCGCTCGGCGACGTATGAGGACTCCACAGCGATGTCCATCGCGGAGTTGCCCATTCCCAGGACCACCACCCGCTTGCCCGCGAGGATCGCGTTGTCGACGTAGGAGTGGGCGTGCAACTGGGTACCCTGGAACCCGTCGGCGCCGGGGAACGTCGGTTCGGGCCAGCGGGGGTTCCAGTGGTGGCCGTTAGCCACGATCAGGGCGTCGTACGTGCGCGTCTCGCCTGTGTCCAGCTCGACGGTCCACATGCCGTCCCGATCGCGCGCGGCGTGCTTTACGCCGGTCTGGAAGGTGATCCGATCGCGCAGCCCGAAGTGGTCGACGTATTCATCGAAGTACGCGGCGATGTGGGTGTGGTGGGGAAAGTCGGGGTATGACGCGGGCATCGGGAGGTCGGAGTACTCCATCCGCGGACGCGAGGTGTTGATGAACAGATCGCGGTAGGCAGCCGACATGCCGTTCGTGTTCTCGAACACCCAGTTGCCGCCCACGCGGTCTGACTTCTCGAAGCAGTCGAACGCGATGCCCCGCTCGTGCAGCGCCTTCGCTGCTGTTATCCCCGATGAGCCCGCTCCGATCAGACAAACCTTCCCCGACTCTGCACGGGTGGTCTCGCCTACGGCAGCGGAGGCCTCACCCGCGGCGGCGTGTCCGTGCTCGAGGATTCGGTCCACGCAGCGGCCTCTAGCTTTCCGGCGCGCCGATTCCGGGCCCGACGTGCTGCGGCGGACCCTCGGGTCCGCCGTCCGCGTCGGCGTGGCCGGCCAGCCCCGCGTCTTCGCGGGCGAACGCGGCGGGATCGCCGGCGTCGCGTCTCCTGGAGAGGTAGCGGTCGACCATGCGCGCGCACTGGCGGCCCTCGTTGATCGCCCACACGATCAGCGACTGCCCGCGGCGCGCGTCGCCAGCGGCGAACACGCCATCGACCGAGGTCGTGTACGGCTCGAGCGACTTGACGTTGCCGCGCGGGTCCTTCGCAACCCCGAGCTGCTCGAGCAGCTCCTGCTCCGGGTGCAGGAAGCCCATCGCCAGCAGCACCAGCTGCGCCGGCAGCTCTCGTTCGGTCCCGGGGACCGGTGCGAACGGGGGCTCGGGCGCGGCCTGGGCAATCCGCAGCGCCGACACAGCACCGTCGCCGCTGTCGGCGAACGCTGTGGTCGTGACCGAGTAGTCCTGCTCCCCCACCCCGAGCTCGCGCACCTCCTCCATCGCGTAGCTGAGCCGATACTTCAGCGGCCACAGCGGCCACGGGGTGCGGTCGTCGGGGCGATGTGGCGGCGGCTCGGACAGCAGCTCGAGCTGGACGATCGAGCGGGCGCCCTCGCGCAGTGAGTTGCCGACGCAGTCCGCTCCGGTGTCGCCACCGCCGATCACGACCACATCCTTGCCACGCGCGGTAATCTCCCGCTCGACCGGCGGCTGATGCGGCCGTCGGCGCCGGCCCGAGCTCGCGCGCAACCCAACGGTTGCGCTGATAGAGGTACTCCATCGCGAAGTGCACGCCGTCGAGCTCCCGGCCGGGAGCAGGCAGGTCGCGCGGGACGCGCGAGCCGGTTGCCAACACGACCGCGTCGAAGCTCGCGCGAAGCTCCTCAACAGGAAGATCGCTGCCGACGTCAACGCCACAGCGGATCTCAACGCCCTCGGCCACCAGCTGCTCTACGCGTCGCTGGACAACCGTCTTCTCGATCTTGAAGTCCGGCACGCCGAAGCGGACGAGCCCGCCGATCGCCTCGTCGCGCTCGAACAGGGTCACGCGATGGCCCGCTCGGCGCAGCTGCTGCGCGGCCGCCATGCCTGCCGGCCCCGAGCCGACGACCGCGACCGCCTGGCCCGTTTCGCGATCGCGACGGGGCGGCTGCGGCGTCACCCAACCCTCGCTCCATGCACGGTTGATGATCGAGTTCTCGATCTGTTTGATCGTGACCGCGTCACCCTCGCGGATCTCGAGCACGCACGACGCCTCGCACGGGGCGGGGCACAGCCGGCCGGTGAACTCGGGAAAGTTGTTCGTCGCGTGCAGCTGGGCGATCGCGTCCTCGAAGCGGTCGCGGTAGACGAGGTCGTTCCAGTCGGGGATCAGGTTGCCGAGCGGGCATCCGTTGTGGCAAAACGGCACGCCGCAGTCCATGCAGCGCGCGCCCTGGTCGCGCAGCTCCGCGTCGGGCCGCGGCAGTAGGAACTCGCGGTAGTCGTGCGCCCGCTCCGTCGCGTCCCGCTGGGGGACGCCGTGGCGCTCGATCTGCAGGAAGCCCCCGAGCTTGCCCATCAGGCGCCGGTCTCGCTGGCCGGTTCGGGGACGCTGGCCGGTTCGGGGATGCGAGCGGAGCGAGTGTCTCGCGGTCCGGCGGAGCGAGTGTCTCCCGGTTCGGTCGCGTCGAGCGGCCTGGGCGAGGCCGCCAGTCCGTTGTCCACGGCGCGCGCGGCCAGGGCCTCTTCGTCGGCCAGCTCGCCTGTGCCCTTCAGGGTGCGCAGCACGCGCTTGTAGTCGTGCGGCATGACCTTCACGAACGCGCCCCGAGTGAGCAGCTCCTGCCACTGCTCGAGCACGCGCGCGGCGACCGGGGAGTCGGTCCGCCGCCGATGCTCGTCGATCATCTCGCGCAGCTCGATCGCGTCCGCCTCGGCGAGCTCGTCGAAGCCGACCATGCCCATGTTGCAGCGCTTGGCGAACGTGCCGTCCTCATCGAGCACGTAAGCGACGCCGCCGCTCATGCCGGCCGCGAAGTTGCGCCCGGTCGGGCCCAGCACGACCACGCGCCCTCCGGTCATGTACTCGCAGCCATGGTCGCCGACGCCCTCGACGACGGTCCACGCGCCCGAGTTGCGCACGGCGAAGCGCTCGCCGGCCAGGCCGCGGAAGAACGCCCGACCGGCGGTCGCGCCGTACAGCACGGTGTTGCCGACGATCACGTTCTGCTCGGCCTTGAAGTGCTCTCCCATGCCCTCGCGCGGACGGATCGCGAACACCCCGCCTGATAGGCCCTTTCCGGCGTAGTCCTGGGCGTCGCCGCGCAACGTGAACGTCACGCCCGGGGCCAGCCAGCCACCGAAGCTCTGCCCGGCCGAGCCCTCGAAGCTGACGTTGATCGTGTCCTGCGGCAGGCCCTCTGCCCCGTGTCGCTGGGCGATGTGGCTGGAGAGGATCCCGCCGACGCAGCGGTTGCGGTTGCGGATCGCGAGCGCTGCGTCGACGCGCTCGCGGCCCTCCAGCGCGGGTGCGGCCAGCTCCACGAGCTGCCAGTCGAGCGCATCGTTGAGGACCTCCGGCGGCGCTTCCACGCGTCGCCGCGGGGCTCCCGCGGGCAGCTCGATGTGCGTGAGGATGTGGGTCAGGTCGACACCGCGCGCCTTCCAGTGCTCGATCGCCTCGCCGACGCCGAGTAGATCGACCCGTCCGGTCGCCTCATCGAGCGAGCGCAGGCCGATCGACGCGAGGATCTCGCGCACCTCCTCGGCGACGAAGAAGAAGAAGTTGACGACGTGCTCGGGGAGGCCCTTGAAGCGCTTGCGCAGCTCCGGGTCCTGCGTGGCGATCCCCACCGGGCAGGTGTTCAGGTGACAGGCGCGCATCATGATGCAGCCGGTCGCGATCAGCGGTGCGGTCGAGAAGCCCATCTCGTCCGCGCCGAGCATCGCCGCGACCACCACGTCGCGGCCGGTCTTCAGCTGGCCGTCGGTCTGCACGACGATCCGCGAGCGCAGGTTGTTCAGCAGCAGCGTCTGCTGGGTCTCCGCGAGCCCGATCTCCCAGGGGACGCCGGCGGCCTGGATCGATGACAGCGGCGAGGCGCCCGTGCCACCGTCGTGACCAGCGATCAGGACGCGGTCGGCGTTGGCCTTCGAGACGCCGGCAGCGACCGTGCCGACCCCGACCTCGGAGACGAGCTTGACCGACACCTGCGCGGCCGGGTTGGCGCAGCGCAGGTCGTAGATCAGCTGCTTGAGGTCCTCGATCGAGTAGATGTCGTGGTGCGGCGGCGGTGAGATCAGCCCGACGCCGGGAGTCGTGTGGCGGATCGAGCCGATGTAGGAATCGACCTTGTGGCCCGGCAGCTGCCCGCCCTCGCCCGGCTTTGCGCCCTGGGCCATCTTGATCTGCAGCTCGTCGGCGTTGACGAGATAGTGGATCGTCACGCCGAAGCGGCCCGAGGCGACCTGCTTGATCGCCGAGCGGCGCCTGTCGCCGTTGGCGTCGGGCTCAAAGCGCGACGGGTCCTCCCCGCCCTCGCCCGTGTTCGAGCGGCCACCCAGCCGGTTCATCGCGATCGCCAGCGTCTCGTGCGCCTCGCGCGAGATCGAACCGAGGCTCATCGCACCGGTGCAGAAGCGCCTGACGATCTCGCTCGCCGGCTCGACCTCCTCGAGCGCGATCGCCAGCCCGTCCGCCGCGCGCTCGCCGCCGCCGATCTGCAACAGGCCGCGCAGCGTGGCCATCCGCGCCGCGTCCTCGTTGACCATCTGCGCGTACTCGCGGTAGCGCTCGAACGCCGGGCTCTCGCGCACGGCGCGGTGGGCCTCGGCGTCTCCTTTCAGCGCCGCTCCCACGTCGCCGTTGGCCGCGCGCACGGCGTGCTGGACGAGCGCGATCGTCTCCGGGTTCCACATGTGATGCTCGCCGTCGCGCCGCCACGCATAGACGCCGCCGACCGGCAGCAGCTGATCGTGCGGGACGGGATATGCGCGGGCGTGGCGCTCGAGCGCCTCGGTCGCCAGCACCTCCACACCCACCCCGCCGATGCGTGAGGCGGTGTGGGTGAAGTGCGTGTCGATCAGCTGCTTCTCGAGGCCCACTGCCTCGAAGATCTGCGCACCGCGATAGGACTGGATCGTCGAGATGCCCATCTTGGAGATCGTCTTCAGCAGCCCTTTGCCGATCGCCTTGACGACGTTCTCGGCGGCGTCAGCTTCGCCGATCGCCACGCTCGTCCCGTCGGCGGCCGTGCGCACGACGCGCCCCTCGACGACCATCATGTCGAGCGTCTCGAGCATCAGATACGGGTTGATCGCGCTGGCGCCGTAGCCGATCAGGGTCGCGAAGTGGTGCACCTCGCGCGGCTCACCCGACTCGACGATGATCCCAGCGCGCAGGCGCGTGCCCTCGAGCACGAGATGGTGATGCACCGCCGCGACAGCCAGCAGCGACGGGATCGGCGCCCGCCGCGGGCCGAGCTGACGGTCGGAAAGGATGATGATGTTGACACCCTCCGCGATCGCCTCGCGCGCCTGCCGGCAGATCCGCTCGATCGCCGTGGTCATCCCGGCGGGCCCCTCGGCGACCGGCCAGGTGATGTCGATCGTGCGCGCCGCGTACACGTCGTGGTCGACATGGCGCAGCGTCTCGAGCTCGCGGTTGAGCAGGATCGGCTGGTCGAGCAGCAGCTTGTGCGCATGCTCGGGCGTCTCGTCGAACAGGTTGCGCTCGTTGCCGAGGCTGGTCGCGAGGCTCATCACGATTTCCTCACGGATCGGGTCGATCGGCGGGTTGGTGACCTGCGCGAACAGCTGCTTGAAGTAGGAGAACAGGGGCGGTGCCTGATCGGAGAGCACCGCCAGCGAGAGGTCGTTGCCCATCGATCCGATCGGCTCGGCGCCGTCGATCGCCATCGGCGCCAGCAGCACGCGCAGGTCCTCCTGGGAGTAGCCGAACGCTCGCTGGCGTAGCCGCAGCGGCTGGTCGGAGAGGGTGACTTCGCTCGACGGCGGGAGCTCGGAGAACGCTACGGAGTTGCGTGCGAACCACTCGCCGTACGGGCGATGGGTCGCGACCTCGCGCTTGACCTCCTCGTCCTCGACGATCCGGCCGCGCTCGAGGTCGACGAGGAACAGCTTGCCGGGCTGTAGGCGGCCGAGGCGGCGCACCTGCCCGGGCGGGATGTCGAGCAGACCGGACTCGGAGCCGAGCACGACGTGCCCGTCGGTCGTCTCGACCCAGCGTCCCGGGCGCAGGCCGTTGCGGTCGAGCGTCGCGCCGACCACGCGACCGTCGGTGAAGGCGACCGAGGCCGGACCGTCCCATGGCTCCATCAGGCACGCATGAAATGCGTAGAAGCCCTTCAGGTAGTCGGGCAGGTCCTCGCGGTCACGGTAGGCCTCGGGGATCATCATCATCGCCGCGTGCGGCAGCGAGCGGCCCGCCAGCATCAGCAGCTCGAGCACGTTGTCGAACGTCGCCGAGTCGGAGTTGCCGGCCGTGACGACCGGCAGGATCTTCTGCAGATCATCACCGAACAGCTCGCTGCTCAGCTCGCTCTCGCGTGCGCGCATCCAGTTGACGTTGCCCATCACGGTGTTGATCTCGCCGTTGTGGCAGATCACCCGATAGGGGTGGGCGAGCTCCCAGCTGGGGAACGTGTTGGTGGAGAAGCGCGAGTGCACCAGCGCCAGCGCGCTCTTCGTGCGCTCGTCGCGTAGGTCTGGGTAGAAAGCAGCGAGCTGGTAGCTGATCAGCATGCCCTTGTAGTTGATCGTGCGTGAGGAGCTCGACGTGACGTACAGCCCGGGCTCGTCGGCCGTCAGGTCGCTGATCCGCCGGATCACGTACAGCTTGCGCTCGAATGCGTCCTGGTCGCTCGCCTGGGTCTCCCCGGCGCCGACGAACAGCTGGCGGATCGCCGGGCGGCAGGCGCCGGCGACCTCTCCGGTCTGCTCCGTGTCGATCGGCACGTCGCGCCAGCCCAGCAGCTGCTGGCCCTCGTCGCGGACGATCTGCTCGAGCAGTGCTTGCAGGCGCCCGCGCGCCGCGGGCTCGATCGGCAGAAAGCACATCAGCACGCCGTACTGGCCGAGCGGCGGCAGCTCGAAGTCGACGACCGCCCGCAGCAGTTCGTCGGGCATCTGCATCAGGATCCCTGCGCCGTCGCCGGTGCACGGATCGGCTCCTGACGCACCGCGATGCTCGAGGTTCTCGAGCGCCGTCATCGCCCGCGAGACGACCTCGTGGGTGGGGCGGTTGTCCAGGCGGGCGACCATGCCCACGCCGCATGCGTCGTGCTCGAAGCGGGGGTCGTAGAGTCCGACGGCCTTTGGCGGCTGCTTGATGTGCGAATTCATGGAAGTGCTCCCTTGGGGCGGTGCATCCCGCGCGGTAGGTGGGTAGACCACTCTGCGGGCATACCCACCGTGGCGCAGGCCGGCGGGCACCTGAGGCGGAGCCAGAAAGCGTAGCAGCGCGGGCGCTGCGCGAACCAGCCGCCGTGGCGAATTTTTCGGTCGCCGGAGGGACCCCGAAAGCGCTCAGCCAAGCGCGTCCGGCGCGTCTGCACCTGGCCGATCGGAGACCGAATCCTCTCGCAGGGTCTGCTCATCGCCCCACGAGCACAGACCGCCTCTTCCGGGGCAAGTCAGGCACAGACCCCGGTGCGGGCGCGGGCTGACGCTGAAGGTCTGTGACCGCGCCTCGGCGAGCAGCACCCCGAGGCGCTGTTCGAGCACAGTCGACTCCGAGGCGGCATAGCGAGCGCCGACCCACTCATGCGGACGATGCAGAAACCAGTGCACGATCTCCACCTCGCCCGCCCCGTCGCGCAGGACGGCCAGCGCGTACAGCAGCCGCTGGATCGCGTACTCGCGCTCGACCAAGGCGGGCAGGTCGACGTTGTCGCCAACACGGTCGCTCTTATAGTCGAGTACCAGGCTGCGGCCACTTCCCTCGTCGGCGAGTAGGTCGATCACGCCCGTGATCAGCGGCTGCTCGGGCGCGAGCGAGAACGCGAACGGGTACTCGCGCCGGACCCGACGCGCCGCGCCCACGCGGAGTGACGGCGCAGCTGCGATCGCTGCTTCGATCAGCTGCGCGATCTCCGTGCTCTCAGCGTCGTTTGCTCGCGTCCCGAGCGTACGAGCAAGGCGCGCGACCTCGGCCGGTGCGGGCGCGCTGGGAGCGCGGAAGTCGAGTGTCTCCAGCAGCGCGTGCACGAGCGTCCCACGAGCTCGCGCGTCGAGCGCGCCGCCAGCCGCCGGCGACCGCGCGGCGCCGCGGTTCTCGGCCATGCCGAGCACCCGTTCCAGGTAGTAGCGATAGCCGCAGCGCTCGAGCTCCGCCAGGGCGGTGTAGCTGAGCGTGGAAGCCGGCGCCGCGAGCGCCGACGACTCCGCCTGCGTGGGAGGTCCGCCGTCGTCGGGGTCGTGGTCGAGGACCCGCGAGCCATTCGCCCGCGGCGCGGGCAGCTGCAGCGGCGCCGCCGGCTGCGCCGACACGGGCGCCGGAGCTGCCCGAGGCCCGACGGCGTCCTCGCCGAACACATCCCCGAATGTGCCGGGGGCGCTGAGGATGCAACCCACGCGCACGCCACCGAGCGGCCCGACCACCAGCTCGTGCCGCGCCGGCTGCAGCGCCTGCGCGAGCGCCGGCAGCTCTGCCGCCAGCGCCGGCCCGAGCCACGAGATCGCGCTACCGCCCTGGCGCGGCGCCGGCCAGCGCTCGAACTCGACGGCTCCGCTCAACAGCAGCCGCTCGCGTGCGCGCGTCATCGCGACGTACAGGATCCTGTCCTCCTCCTCGGCTTCAGCCTGCCTACGGTGCTCGCACAGAGCGTCGTAGTCGAGCGCCTGTGTCCCCTTCTGCGCCGTCCAGGCGGACCAGCCGCAGCCCGAGCCGATCGCCGTCGACGAGCAGGTCGGGAACCCCGGTGTGCGGCGTTCGTCCGAGATCCGCCACGCACACGACCGGGAACTCGAGCCCCTTGGCAGCGTGGATGCTCATCAGGCGCACCGCGTCGGGCTCGACTCCGTCCACGGGCGCGTCGGACTCGCGGCTGTTGGCCGGGTCTTGGAGGTGCTCGACGTGGTCGAGGAAGCCCCGCAGGTCGCGTCCCTCGCTCGCCTCGAAGCGCCGTGCCAGCCGCAGCAGCTTGTGCACGTTGGCGAGCCGCCGCTCGCCCCAGTCCAGGCCGAGCACGTGCTCGCGGTAGCCGGTGGCGGCGATCGCGCGCTCGATCAGCTCGGAGATTGTGCGTCGCGAGGCACCACGCCGCTCGCCGGCCAGCCGCGCGCAGAACTCGCTCAGCAGTCGGCGATCGCGCTCGTCGAGCGCCGCCAGGCGCTCCTCCGCGTCCCCGCCGGATGCCGTCTCCCAGACGCCGTGCCGAGCGGCGCTCGCCGCGCGTGCGAGCAGCGCCAGGCCATCGCGGGTCAGGCCTACCAACGGCGAGGCGAGCACCGAGTACAGCGCCAGCTCGTCCAAGGGGTTGGCTAGCGCGCGCAGGTAGGCGAGCAGATCGCCGATCTGCTGGTGCGCCCAGAACCCGCCCGCGGCGGCCAGCGTGCGCAGGCCGCGCAGCTGCAGCGCCCGCTCGTAGACGTCCTGATCGCCGCCTGCGCGCAGCAGCACCACGACCTCACCCGCCCGCGCCTGTCCGCTCGCCACGAGCTCCGCCACGCGCTGGGCCAGCAGGCGCGCCTCGGCTTGGCGCCACAGCGCCGCGGGAGGCAACCCGAGGGCGAGCTGGCCGGCCAGCTCGGTGCTCTCCTCCCAACCGCTGCGGGCCGTCAGCAGCAGCTCCACCAGCGGCTCCTGCTGCTCGCCCGGCTCCGCCCAGAGGGAGACCTGCTCGCCCGCAAAAGCCTCCCGCTCGGGCTCGCGTTCGGCCTCCCGCTCGGGCTCGCGTGCCGCGACGAGCGGCGTGAACCCTGCTAGGCGATCGCCGAACACGGCGTTGACGACGTCGAGCAGCGGCGCGCGGCTGCGGAAGTTGTGCGTCAGCGCGAGGCTGGCCTGACGCGCGGCGAGCGCTTCGCGACGCTCGCGGAACAGGCCCACCTCGGCGTGCCTGAACCCGTAGATCGACTGGAGCTCGTCACCGACGGTGAACAGGTTTCCCCGGTCGAGGGCACCGAGGATCCCGAGCTGTCGCCGGTTGGTGTCCTGGAACTCGTCGACCATCAGCAGCTCGAAGCGCTCCGACCAGGCCGTGCTGCACGCTCGTGCGCTGCTCGAGCAGGTCCCGTGCGAGCAGCTCGAGATCGTCGAAGTCGACGGCGCCGCGGGCCCGCTTGAGCTGCTCGTACGCGCCGCCGAACCCGGTCAGCAGCCGATCGAGCAGGACGCACGCCGCGAGCGCCTCCCCGTCGAGCGCCTCGGCTGCCGCTGACGCGTCGGCATCCTCGAGCGCCTCGCGGCCGTCGGCGAGCGCCGGCGCGGCCGGCCGCGCCAACGGCAGACGCGGCAGCAGCTGGCCGCGGCTGCGCAGCCGCGCGTGGACGCCTTCGATCATCACCGCGAGACGCTCGACCCTGTAGGCCGCCACCAGGTCGACCGCGTCTGCCCGTTCGCCCGCCGAGGAAATCGCGCAGGGCGATCCTGAAGGCTCGCTCGCCGCAGCCGTCCGGACGAGGCCTTCGTCGAGGATCGTGAACTCCGGGTCGAGCCCCGCGAGCAGCGGGTGCGAGCGCAGCAGGCGCGCGCAGAAGCCGTGGAAAGTGCTGACGAACGCGGCGTCTGTATCGCGCGCGGCCTCACGCTCGCCGAGCGCCAGCAGGCGGGCGCGAACTCGCTCGCGCAGCTCGCCGGCCGCGCGGTCGGTGAACGTGATCGCGAGGATCTGCGCGGGCGCGATGCCGTCCTCGCGGACGGCCCGCACGAAGCGCTCCACGAGCACCGAGGTCTTGCCGCTGCCCGCAGCCGCCGACAGCAGCAGCGGCTCGGCGCGGCGCGCGACCGGCTGCTCCTGCTCGTCGGTCAGCCGCAGCACTGGCGGCGTGCTCGCACCGAGCCCGGCGGTCATCGCTCGCACCGGCAGATCGTCGGAAACTCGCAGCCGCCCCTGAACGCACAGGTGCGCGGCCGGGCCTCGAGCTCGCCGCGCGAGGACTGCGACGCCGCCCGCAACGCCGCGTCCAGTGCTTCGCCGAGTAGCTCGCGCATCCGCTCGTGCTCTTGCGTGTCCCCTCGCACAGTGTCGAGCGCCACCGTGCTGTCGCCGTCGAGCACGCCGCGGGCGCGCAGGTCGGGCCCGGACAGCGGCTGGTAGAAGCCTCCCGCAACGCGCAGGCCGAGCAGCTGCTCGACCGCCAGCATGTACAGAGCGACCTGGAGCTTGTTCTCGCCGATCCACTTGGCTTGCGCCGGGGCGTCGCTGCTCTTGTAGTCGTAGACCACCGCGTCGCCGGACGCGGAGACGTCGACGCGGTCGATCCGCCCGCGCATCTTCACCCCTGGGCCCAGCTCGAACGCACCCACGCTGCTCTCCTCTCCGCGCTCGTCCTCAGCGCCGATGCCGAACCCGAACTCGAGGAACGTGGGCTCGAGCGGGCCGCTCGTCTCGGCCGCGTGCTCGAGATAGCGCTCGAGGTCGGCTCGCAGCCGCCGGCGCAAACCGGGCCGGCGCTCGGGCACGACCGACAGCGGATACTCGGCCTCGCCCCGCTCGAGCGCCTCGCGCAGCAGCTGACGCGCGCGCGTCAGCCGCGCGGGCGTGAGTAGAGCCGACCCGGTCTCGCTCCTGAGCCCCTCGAGGGTGTCCTTGAGCGCGGCGTGTGCCAGCCCGCCGCGGGCGAACGGCTCGGGCTCCGGCTCGAACGCGCCCGGGTGCAGGACGCGCTCGACGAACCAGCGCATCGGACAGCCGATCCACTGCTCTAGCGAGGAGGCCGACCACGGCCGCTCGCGCAGCTCGGCCAGCAGGCGCTCATCCGACAGTCCGCCGGAGCCTTCCAGGAGGTCGCTCCTCGTAGCACCCACTGCCGGGTCCACAGCCCCCAAAGGCCTGCGCGCACGCCGCTCGCCGAGGGCCTCGGTGAACAGGTCGCAGATGTCGTCCACGAACAGCGACCTGGCGGTCGGCTCGCCGTCGTCGTCGGCCACATGCCAGCTCAAGACCAGCAGCTCCTCAGGGCGCGAGACGGCCGCGTAGAGCAGATAGCGCTCGGCCGCCAGTGCGTCGTCGTGCTCCCCCAGGCGCAGCCCGGAGGCTTCCGCGAGGCGGCGGCGCTCCTCGTCAGCGAACAACGGCTGAGGGCGCGCGCGAGCAGGGAACGTACCCTCCTGCAGACCGCACACGAACAGTGCCTTCACGCGCCGCGCGCGCAGCGCAAGAGGGTCGAGGACGGCCACCGCGCCGGGCGTCGGGCGCTGGCCGCTGAACACCTCCACGCGCTCGAGCGAGCGCGCGAGCTCCGGTCCGCTGCCCGGTGCGAGCTCCGGCGCGGCCTTCGCCAGATCGCGCAGCTCGGCGAGCGCGCTGCTACCTGCCGCCAACGCGCGCGCCTCGGTCAGCTCGTCGTGCTCGAGTACGACCGCCTGTCCACGCCGGGGCGCGCCGAACAGCCACTGAAGCTCGCGCGTGGCGCGGTCGATCAGCGCGAGCGGCCCGCGTGCGGCGGCCTGCTGGAGCTGGTCGATCGTGTCCAGCTGCCAGTGGCGTTCCTGCCACAGCGCGCGCGCCCGATCGGCGCTCGTCGCGCCCAGCCGCCGTGCTCTGGCCTCGAGTGAGTCGGCGAGCTCGGGGTGCTCGAGCAGCCCCGGCGCACGCAGCCAGGCCAGCAGATCGCCTAGCTCGGCGGTCGTGCTCGCGCCGGCCTCGGCCGGCACGCAGCGCAGCAGGCCGATCAGCGCCGCCCCGACGGCGGTGTCGCTGAGCCGCACGCGCCGCTCCAACGCATACGGGACATCGGCGGCCGCGAGCACCTCCTCGAGCAGCTCGGCGCTCGTTCCCGGCGTGCGCACGACCAGCGCTATCTCTTCCGCCGCCATGCCGCCCGCGAGCAGTTCGGCGATCTCCCGGGCGAGCAGCTCGAGCTCAGCGCGTTCGCCCCCGCCTTCGAGCAGACGCACGGCGCCCGCCGCGTCCACGCGCGCGCCGGTTGTCTCGAACAGCGAGCGCTCCAGATGGCTGAGCGCCTCGCGCGACGGCCCGGCGTAGTAGGCCGCACGCGGCTGGAGCGCGCGATGCTCGTCGGCGAGTGGCAGCAGCTCGGCGAACGTCGACGCCCGGCCGGCGAACGCGACCCGGCCCGGCTCGTAGGTCAGCGACACGGTCACCGCCGCCCCCACGACCCGTCCGAGCGTCTCGATCGCGTCGATCTGCAAGCGGGTCAGATCGTCGAAGCCGTAGAACGCCACCGGCGTCGCGCCCCACAGCGCCGGGCTGCGCCGCAGCCCATCCAACGCGCGCACGGCCCGCTGCTCGCCGTCGAGGCGACCGATGCGCTCGAGCGTCCGACTGTACTGCTCGAAGATCGCGCCGATCTCCTCGCGCGAGACGCCGGTCCCATCCTCAGCGGACCATCTCGCGAGCGCCTGCGTCAGCCGCGCGGCGCTCACGCGCCGCACCCGCAGTTCGGCGAACAGCGTGCCCAGCGCATGCACGAGACCCGGCGAGGATCGCTCTGCACGCGCAAGCGAGGATCGCTCTCCATTCGCGAGCATGTCCGTCTCGCCGGTGATCGAGGATCGCTCGGATCGCTCGATAAGCGCCGCGATCAGCCGTTCTCGCGCCAGCCCGCCGAGCGCCGTCCCGACCACCTCGACGCGAGCGGCCACCTCCTCGATCAGGCCGTCGAAGCGCAGCACGCGCACGCCCATCGCCGCCCGGTCGGCCGCCAACTCGCGCAGGTAGTGCTCGGCGTCGGCGCGCGTCGGCACCACCAGCAGGGGCTCCGGGCCATGGGCGAGCTCGCGACGCACCGCGTCCATCACGACCTGCGCCTTGCCCGCGTTGGCGGGCCCGGTGATCAGCGTTATCGGCATCGGTGCCCATCCTGGCGCACCGGGGAGACGCGCCCCGAGCGGCGAGGACTACCTGTAGTTCCTAGGCTGCGCTGCGCTGGCGCGAGCGTTTGGCGCCTTTGGCCTCGGTGCTCGCATCGACGACCTCGGCGCCGGCGTCCGCCTCGGCGTCTGGCGGCTTGGCGCCCTCCTTGGCCCACAGCTCGTCGAACTCGACGCGCCATTTGCCTTCGTCGGTCTGGCTGAGCGCCAGATGGGCGCGGAAGCTGCGCCCGCTGCGTCCGCGGAAGCCCGTCACCGCCTGCACCGTGTAGCCGGTCTTGATCAGCTCGCGGGCGATCGCCAGCGGCAGCGTCTTGCCGGCTTTCGACTTCCAGATCACGAAGCCGCAGCCCGGATCATCGCGCGCCCAGCACGAGTAGCCCTTGCGGTTCTCGACGATCTCGTGACCGCACACCGGGCACGGACCGAGCCGCGCACGCGGGATGCGCACGTCTTTGAGCGTCTCGTCGAGCTCTTTGACGGTCTCCTGCGCGAAGCCGGCGATGTCGCTCATGAACTGCTTGCGCGAGTCCTCGCCGCGCTCGATCTTGCCCAGCCGCTGCTCCCAGCTGCCGGTCAGTCCCGGCGAGGTCAGGGCATGCTCGTTGAGCAGACGGATCACGTTCAGGCCCTTCTCAGTCGCCACCAGCGCGCGGCCGTCGCGCTCGATGTAGCCGACGGTGATCAGCCGCTCGATGATCGCCGCGCGGGTCGCCGGCGTACCGATGCCAGAGTCCTTCATCGTCTCGCGCAGCTCGTCATCGTCGACGAGCTTGCCCGCCGTCTCCATCGCTCCGAGCAGCGAGGCGTCGCTGTAGCGGCGGGGCGGTTTGGTTTCCTTGCGCGCGCTCTCGATCTTGCGCGTCTGCACCTGCTCGTCCGCCAGCAGCCGCGGCAGCTGCTGGTCGGTCTCCTCGTCCTCCTCGCCTTCGCCTTTAGCGTCGGCGCCCTTGGCGTCGGCGGCGACCTCGTCGTATACGCCGCGCCAGCCGGGCACCTGCAGCAGCTTGCCGCGCGTGCGAAACACGTGGCCGGCGCCGTCCTGCGCGCCCGCCGGGAGGACCGTCGTCTCGATGCGCGTGTTCTCGAACACGGCCTCGGGATGGAAGACCGCGAGGAAGCGCCTGACCGCCATGTCGTACACGCGCCGGTCATCAGAGCCCATTTTCTCGAGGTTGTGCTCGGAGCGCGTGGGGATGATCGCGTGGTGGTCGGTGACCTTCTCGTCGTTGACCACGCGCGCCAGCGGCAGCACGTCGAGCCCTACGACGTAGTCGGCGCCCTTCCGGTACTCCGCCTGTGCCCCGACCAGCTCGGCGATCGGCTTGATCTCATCGATCATGTCGGTCGTCAGGTAGCGCGAACTGGTGCGTGGATAGGTGAGCGCCTTGTGCTCCTCGTACAGCCGCTGAGCGGCAGCCAGCGTGCGTTTGGCCGAGAAGCCGTAGCGGTTGTTCGCCTCGCGCTGCAGTGTCGTGAGGTCGTAGAGCATCGGTGCTTTCTCACGCTGCTCTTTCTTCTCCAGCTTGGTGATCGTCCCCGGCCTGCCCTCGCACGCGCCGACGATCGCGAGCGCCTCTTGCTCGGTGCCGATGCGCGGCCCTTTGGTCGTCCCGGGGCTCCCCGGAGGGGCCGCGAAGTGCCCGACGTAGACGCGCTCGCCGCCCGTCTCCCCATCGAGTGGCGCGCCCGCGAACGTCGCGTCGACCAGCCAGTAGGGCTCGGGTTTGAAGGCCTTGATCTCCTCCTCGCGGCGCGCGACGATCGCCAGCGTCGGCGTCTGCACGCGCCCGAGCGAGACGGCGCCGTCGAAGGAGCTGCGCAGCCGGATCGTCGCGGCGCGGGTGGCGTTCATGCCGACGATCCAGTCGGCCTCCGAGCGCGAGCGGGCGGCCTGCTCGAGGCGCTCGAACTCCTCCGCCGGACGCAGCTGCTGGAGCGCCTCCTTCATCGCCGCGTTGGTCATCGATTTCAGCCACAGCCGTTTGACCGGCTTCTTGCCTTTGGCCTTCTCGTACAGGTACGCGAAGATCAGCTCGCCCTCACGACCGGCGTCGCAGGCGTTGACCGCCTCGTCGATGTCGTCTCTGCCGAGCTGTTTAGTGACGACCGTCATCTGCTTGCGCGAGCGCTCGTCGCGCACCTCGAGCTTGAAGCGCTCGGGGACGATCGGCAGATCGGCCATCCGCCAACTCTTGTATTTCGCGTCGTACGCTTCCGGTTCGGCGAGCTGCACGAGGTGTCCAACCGCCCAGGTGACCACGTGGTCCGGGCCCTCGAGATAGCCCTCCTGCTTCTTGAACGGACCCGGCAGCACGCGTGCCAGGTCCTGTCCGACGGAGGGCTTCTCTGCGACCAGCAGGGTCTTCGACATGGCGGTCAGCGTAGCGGCCCGGGCTAGCCGCCGATCGGCGCTCTCGGGTTGGCGCCCCAAAAGATCTGTGTACCCGTCATCCCGATCAGCGTCACGAGCACGAGGTTCAGGACCATCGACTTGGCCGTTGCCTTGCCCACGCCGACGGGTCCACCGGAGGCGTTGTAGCCGTAGTAACAGCCCACGAGCACGATCGCGGTCGCCATTGTCATGCCCTTGATCAGGCTGAACAGAATGTCCGGCGGGTTCTGGAACTGCCAGAAGAGCAGCAGGTAGCCGCCCGAGGACGTGTAGCCGATCTGCTTGACAACCGCGATGTACGACGCCAGGAACGCAACGCCGATCGACGAGATGTACACGAACGGCAGCACGATCCACGACGCGAGCAGCCGGGTCGCGCAGAGGAACGTCATCGAGTTGACGCCCATCACCTCGAGCGCGTCGATCTCATCGGAGATCCGCATCGCGCCGAGCTCGGCCACGATCCCCGTGCCGACCTTGGCGGACATCATGTAGCCGAAGGCGTACGGGACCGCCTCGCGCACGTTGCACCAGGCGGCGAACACGCCAGCGTAGCTGGGCGCGCCTTGGGACTGGGTGAAGTAGGCGCCCTCGATGCCGCAGGTGTTCAGGCCGGTGATGAACACCAGGCCCCAGATGACGAGCGTCGAGTACACAATCAGGATCCCCGCCTGGCGCAGCGTCTCGCCGAAGAAGCGCAGCACGTGCAGGCTCCAGACATCGCGGACTATCTCACCGGTGAAGCCGACGATCTCGCCGGTCGCCGACAGCCATTCGCGGGGCAGCGCCAGCAGCTCGTTCACTTGATCACCAGGATCTGCGGATGGGTCGCGAGCAGCGTCTGGGTGAAGACGTAGTTGAACGCTCCGAACGCCAGGAAGGAGATCACGACAGCTTCGTTGACCGCCCGCCCGACGCCCTCGGCTCCGCCCGAGGCGGTCATGCCCTTGTAGCAGCAGACGATCGCGATGATCGCGCCGAACATAGTCGTCTTCAGCACCGACCCCCACAGGTCGGTGACCGACGAGTTGGCGAACAGCGTGGCCCAGAACGGCCCGAGCGACCCCCCGCTGACGATCTCGGCGAGCAGGCCGCCGAAGATGCCGAACAGCAGCGCGTAGATGTCGAACAGTCCCGTCGCGATCATCAGAGCGAGGAAGCGCGGCACGACCAGGTTCTTGACGGGGTCCACGCCGAGCACCTGCAGCGCGTCCAGCTCCTCCCGGACCTTGCGCGCCCCCAGGTCCGCGGTTATCGAGGTACCGGCCACCCCGGCCATTACGATCGCCGTGATCAGCGGTCCGATTTCGCGGATCGCGGCGAGCACGAAGAACCCGCCGAGCCGATCGAGCGCACCGAAGATCGTCAGGAAGTTGGCCGCCTGCAATCCCGGTGCCCCGTAGTCGATCGCCACCGTCGTGAGCAGCAGCGGGAACCAGACGAGGCGCAGCGTGAACAGAAACTGGGAAACGAGCTCGCCGCCGTACGGATACGGCGGCGTCAGGGCGGATGAGATGGTCCTGCCGGTGAGCAGGATCATGTCGCCGAATTCCTCGAGCAGGTTGCGCACCGGATGCCCCACCCGCCGCGCCACCGTACGCACTCCGCCTCCGCCTTCCTTCGGCGATCCCGGAGGAGCAACCGCTACCCCCGAAGCCCCTCCGGCATCCTGGGCCTCTCGATGCATTCCTATAGCTCTCCGTTCATTCCTATAGTGTACTAGTTGACCAGCACACTATGTATCTGGGTCCACGACCGCTAACGTTTGCGTATGGGCCCATACGCAAACGACAAGTCGACGGACGCGACCAAATCGGGCTCCGACGGGGTCTCGGCAGGCCAGGACGAGGTCACGGCCGGCCTCGACGTGATCGTCGATCGCGACGCCGACGTACCGATCGGCGTGCAGCTGGCGTGGTCGCTGCGCGCTCGCGTCGGCACTGGCGAGCTCGTGCCGGGCCAGCGGCTTCCTGGCCTGCGCGATATGGCACAAGACGCGGGCGTGAACGTGAACACCGTTCGCGCGGTCTACCAGCGACTCGAGCAGGAAGGCTTCGTCGACAGCCAGCAGGGCAGCGGAACGTTCGTCGCCAGCGCCGCCCGCCCGCCGTCCGCCGCCGGCACGATCGCGGCAGAGGCCGCACGCGAGGCACGGGACACCGGGGTCGACCCGCGCGAGGTGGCCGCCGCGCTGTACGTGACGCAGAACGCTCCGGTCGATCCCGAGGACCCGGCGCCAACACGGCGACGGCTGCTGCGCGCGGAGATCGCCGCGCTGGAGCGGACTCTCGGGGAGATGGAAGCGGCGCATCCCGGCGCCGCCCCGCCGCCCACCCAGCTGCGCGGCGTGAACGGCCCGACGCTGCTCGGTGCCGGCGAGCTCGAGCGGGTTCGAGGACTGCTCGTGCGCCGACTCTCAGCGCTCCAAGCAGCGATCGATGCGCGGGCAGAGGCGGACCGGCAGGAGTCGACCCCCACAGCGCGCACGAGCCCGCATGCACAGCGCACAACGAAGACCGAGCCGAGCAAGCCGGCGGTGCCCGCGCCCAAGCGGACGCGCCGACCACGCAGCACTACGCGGCCGGCCACGGCGGGGACGTAAGTCAGCCCGGGGAGCATTCCCCTGTGCTCACCTGAGCGCCTGCGCCCGCGCGAGCACTGGCTTCATGCAACACGCTCGCAACGGTCGCGTTGGCCACCCCGTAGCCGCCGCGCGGGCTTCCGTGAACAGTCGCGGCGAATACGGTCGTCAGGACCTCGCCGTCAGTGTCGAGCAGCGGGCCACCTGAGTTGCCCGGCCGCACCAGGCCGCGCAGCGGCGTGAGCAGCCGCGAGACGGGTCCGCGGCCGTAGGCGTCCTGGGTGAGGACGGTCTGCGTGCGCCCGATACGTCCCGGCTCGACGTTGAACGGACCGTTCTGTGGATAGCCGAGAATCGCCCCGGTCGTGCCCGGCGCGGCGTTCGCGGACAGGCTCAGCGGCGGCAGGCCGAGCGTCCGAACGCGCAGCACGGCGATGTCGTCGGTCGGGTCGAACGCGACCGGCTGTGCGGTCAGGCTCGGCGATTGCCCGTCGATCTCGATCGTTGTGTCCTGCTCGCCGGCGACGACATGCGCGTTCGTCACCACCAGGTCGGGCCGGGCGACCCAGCCCGAGCCCTCGATCGCGAGGCCGCAGGCGGTGCCGTCGACGCGCACGACGCTGCGCGCGCCCCGGCGCACGGCGGGCGAGCGAGCGACCCCCGGCTCGGGCGCTGCGACATCCGGCGAGGGTCCGGTGATCGACGGCAGCGGATCCAGCCGCGCGAGCGCATCGAGGACCGACCCCGACGGGGGCAGCACCTGATTGAGCCGGCGCAGGATCGCCGATCGCTGGATGTCGGCGCGTAGCTGATCCTGCCCCGGCGTCTGGCCGGCGACGGCCGCACCGATCCACACGATCCCCAACGCGAGCGCCGCACCCAGCGCCGCGCCGAGCGCGCCGTCGAGCAGGCCCATGCCGGGGACGATCAGGAAGCGCCGTAGCCTGAACCCGAGCCCCTCGAGGCCGCTGGCCAGAATCGCTCCTCCGAGCAGCGCGCCCAGCAGCCCGAACGCGGGCGCGTACGGAGACGAGGAGCCCTGCGGAAGCACGTGCGGGGCCAGCCGGGTGCCGAGGAACGCGCCGAGCGCGAACCCGAGGAACGACAGCGCACCGACGATGAAGCCCTGCCGCGACCCGAAGAAAGCGAGGATCGACGCGAACGCGACGATGAGCCAGTCCAACTGAGTCACCTGTCATGTTCTACAAGTTCCGTGACCGAAAGCCGCAACCAGCGCGTGCGACGCGCCCGCCCCGTCTTCGCTCTGGCCGCCGTGGCCTTCGTAATCGGCGCGATCGTCGGCGCACAGCACGGAGCATCGACGGGCGACGCGCTCGCAGATCGCTTCGTCGCGCACTGGACGAAGGGCGACTACGCGAGCATGTACTCCGAAGTCGACGCTGCGTCCAGGCGCGCGACATCCGCAGGAGAGTTCGCGAGCGCGTACGAAGAAGCACTCAGGACGGCCACGGCCACGGGCCTGCGTGTGGTCGGGGGCGCACGTGGCCTGCCGGACGGCGTCGTGGAGGTGCCGGTACGCGTCCAGACGCGGCTGTTCGGCACGTTGTCGTTGCAGTTCGCGCTGAAGACGGTCGAAGAGGGCGGCACGGCGCGCGTCGCGTGGGCGCACTCGATGACCTTTCCAGGGTTGCGCCCGGGTGAGCTGTTGAGCCGTCGCATGACGATGCCGCGGCGCGCAGCGCTGCTGGCACGAGATGGCTCCACGCTCGCCGAAAGCGCCTCCGGCGTAACGACGGACAGCGAATCCGGCGAATCCTCGCGTGGCTCGCCGCTTGGCGCGGCGGCCGATGCCGTGCTCGGCACCGTGGGGAAGATGCCAACCGGACGCTCCTCGGCAGCCCGGCGGCGCTCACTCGAAGAACAGGGCGTGCCGAGCAACGCGATCGTCGGCCTTAGCGGCCTGGAGCTCGCGCTCGATGACCGCCTGCGCGGCACCGCCGGCGGCGAGTTGCTGGCGGGGTCGCGCGTGCTCGCCTACGCCACTCCGCGCGCGGCTCTTGCCGTGCGCACGAGCGTCTCGCCGGCGCTGCAGAGCGCCGCGGCAAGCGCGCTCGGCAGTCAGCTCGGGGGAATCGTCGTTCTGCAGCCCGGGACGGGACAGATCCTGGCGGTCTCGGGGCTCGGCCTCGACGGACTCCAACCTCCCGGCTCGACGTTTAAGATGGTCACGCTGACGGGCGTGCTGAGCGCGAAAGTCGCCACCCCCAGCACGGTCTTTCCGTACGCCACGTACGCGACGCTCGACGGCGTCCGCCTGAACAACGCCAACGGCGAGGAATGCGGCGGAACGCTGACCGTGGCGTTCGCCGTGTCGTGCAACTCGGTGTTCACGCCGCTCGGCGTCAAGCTCGGCGCGCCGCGCCTGGTGGCGACGGCCGAACAACTCGGATTCAACAAGGCGCCGGGGGTCCCCGGCGCCGCTGAGAGCACACTGCCGGCAGCCGATCAGATACAGGGTGAACTCGACGTCGGCTCGACCGCGATCGGCCAGGGACAGGTGCTCGCCACGCCGCTCGAGATGGCCGGCGTGGCCGCCACGGTGGCGAACGGCGGGCGTCATCAGAGCGCCACCTTCCTCGCCGGGACGAACACCCCGGCGACCCGCGCGATGAGCGCGTCGGTCGCGCGCACGGTGCGGCGCCTGATGATCGGCGTGGTGCGCGGCGGGACCGGAACCTCCGCCGCGATCCCCGGAGTCACGGTGGCGGGCAAGACTGGGACGGCGGAACTGAAGAGCGCGTGCAGCTCTTCATCCTCCTCATCCTCGGAATCGTCCTCGAGCGAAGGCTCAGAATCGAGCGGAGAAGGCTGCGCGGGCGAAAGCGAAGCGAGCAACACGGACGCCTGGTTCGCTGCTTTCGCACCGGCGCTGCACCCGAAGGTCGTGGTCTGCGTGCTGCTCGTCAAAGACGGCGCCGGCGGCGACACCGCTGCCCCGGTGGCGCGTGAGGTGATCGAAACGGGACTGCGCGCGGAGCGCTAACTGGACGTCGCGCCCGGAGCCGGACGTCGGGCTCGGAGCTAGACGTCGAGCTCGGCCGACGCCGACTCGGTCGGATCGAACGGGTCGATGATCTTGAGCTCGAGCGGCCTGTTGTCGAGCGAGACGATCTGGATCTTGTACAGCAGCAGCGCGCCCTGCGTGGGAGCGCCCGACGGGATCGTGCCAGGCGCCGGGAGCTGAGATTTCCCGGCAACGAACCCGCCGCGGTAGGCAAATTCGTTGGGCCCGAGCGGCACTGTCGGGCTGTAGACGTTTTCCTGCGTGTCGCTGATCGTGATGTTGGTGGCCGCCGGCAGATGGTGCGCGGTGTGGTTGTAGACCTGCAGGAACACCCCGAACCACTCCTGGCCGGGTCGCAGTTCGCGCTGCGCAGGCGAGAGCCCGCGCAGGTACGACACGTCTTCGGCGTTTTCGGGATTGAGCTCGCGCGAGAGCTGGACCTGGTAGACCAGCGGGCCGACGTTCAGGTATGGCGCGGCCGCTCCGGACTCGCCGGCGTAGGTACCGGTGGTCACCTTCGTGTGCGATTCGCCACACGCGCCGAGGGCGAGAACGGCGAGCACGGCCAGTAGGACGAACGGGAGCTTGCGCAAGCGGCTGAACATGCGACGCGGCAGTCTATCCGCCGGCGACCGTGACGCGCCGGCCAGCACCATCGGCATCACTGCTTCGGGACCCGCCCTGCTCGAGGATCTCGCGCAGTCTTTGCAGCGCACGCCGGTTCTTGCGCTTCAGCCAACCGCGTCCCCCGAGGCCCTCCATCAGACGGTCTACCGGCGTGGCCGGGACGGTCTGCAGCGTCAGGCTCACACGCGTCGCGCCGCCGGGCGCGGGCGCGAGGTCATACACGCCGCGTGTGCGGATGCGGTTGTTCTTGCCCGTGCGGCCGACCTCGACGATACGGTGCGGGCGCTCGACCTCGGCGAACGTCGCATCCCCCCAGCTGAAGCGGTTGCCTGGGGCCTTCACGCGATAGCGCGCGCCGGCGCCCTTGCCAACCGAGTCGAGTCTCGTGAGGTGCCAATCGACCAGGAAATGGTCGGTGAACTCCGCGTGGTTGGCGATGTCCTGGAGGTAGTCGAACACCTCCTCGCCCGGGGCGGAGATTATGATCGATACGGTCACTGGGTCCACGGCGCGCCGAAGTCTATTGGCCGAGGTGAGACCCCGAGGCCCCGGCGCGTGCGCTGCGAGGACTCAGGCCGCGCGTGCCATCAGGCGCACGGTCTGGCCATGCTCGCAATGCCTGACCGTCTGGCTCACCAGTGGGGCCTCGCGGCGGTGTGGACGGCATAGCTCGCACACGATTCGCTGCTCGCGCCCCGCATACACGTGAACCTGCTCGCCGGTCAGCGGCGTGCGACCGCAGTCAGAGCAGCAATGCCTGTCTGCCTCCAGGGCGCCGAGGCCGCGACGCAGCAGGACGCGCTCGAGCTGCTCGACATGGGTGGTCGGCGAAGGCATCTCGATCATCAGATTCGTCGCACGCGCGGCCGCTCCTGCAGCTGCAAGACGTCGCCCGGTCAGCTGCGTTTGCCGTCGCTTTCGAGCGGGTAGCCGAGGTGTCAGGCGCCTTTGACGACGGGCGGCATACCAGCCCCTCGATCTCATTATTCAGAATCCCGTCACGGCTTGACAAGCTTGTTATGATCGCCACAAGTTCCCCCGAGAGCGCCCACCGGCGGCGAGAGGGAGGGAGGAGAAGCTCATGGACACACTTATTTCGGGCACGTTCGTCGGAGCCGGATCGTTTCGTTGTGCGCGCTGTGGCTACACCCTGACGCTCGTCGGCTCGGACATGCTAAGCACCTGTCCCGGCTGCGGAGGCGAGGACTTCGCTCGTGCGTCGCTGTTTAGCACCGAGCGAATCTCGGCGGCGCCCGGCGGCGCGCGTGCGCCGGCCCGAGAGGGCATGCTGATCGAGCCCCCGGCACGCGATCGGGCCGCGCAGCTGGCGAGTCTGCGTGAGGGCATCGAGCAGCCCGGCGAGTACCTATGCTTCGAGGAGAACGGCGTGCAGCACACGGTGGCGTTGACGCGCGAGTGGACACGTGTGGGACGCAGCCTCGCGGCGGACGTGCGCTTCGATGACCCGACCGTCTCCCGCCGGCATGCGCTGATCGTGCGCCATCCTGATGGCGTGCGCCTGCTCGATGACCGAAGCCTCAACGGGGTGTTCGTGAACGGCGCCCGAGTCGACGGCAAGGCGCTCCAGGACGGTGATGAGATCATCGTCGGGCGCTACCGCCTCGACTTCGTCAGCGTGCCCGGGGAGGGCGAGGAGACCGAGCACGCCGACTCCACGCCGCCGCTGCACACGATCGGCTGACACTCCACGCCTGGCCACTCCTCGAAACCCGCCGTCCCCTAATATCGCGGCGACGATGGCTCACACGATCGCTGTCCTCTCGCAGAAGGGAGGCACCGGCAAGACGACCGCGGTGCGGACACTGACCGATGTCCTACGCCGCAGCGGCGTGCGCACGCTGGCTATTGACCTCGATCCACAGGGAAACTTGTCCGACTACTTCGACGTGCCGACGGACGTCGAGCCGACGATCGCCGATGTGCTCGCGGGACGCTCGAACGCGATCGAGGCGATTCACGAGCACATCATCCCGGCGAACCTGACGCTCGCGGAGTCCGAGCTGATGCTCGGCGGCAAGATGGGCCGCGAGCTGACGCTCAGACGAGCGCTGGTGCAGACAAGCGAGCACTACGAAGTGATCCTGATCGACTGCCCGCCGTCGCTGGGACTGCTGACGATCAACGCGCTCGTCGCAGCCGACCACGCGTTGATCACGGCCGAGGCCCAGTACTTCGCCCTGCAGGGGGTCGAGCAGGCGATAGAGGTGGTCGAGCTGGCCCGCGACAGCCTCAACCCACAGCTGTCGCTGCTTGGCGTGCTGCTCAACCTGGCCGACATGCGAACGGTTCACTCGCGCGAGGCGTTGACGTCGCTGAAGGAGCGCTTCGGCGATCAGGTGTTCGACACCGTGATCCGCGCGTCGATCGCGTATGCCGAGTCGGCCGAGCGGGCGTGCTCGATCCTCGACCACCGCCCGGACCTCGGCGCGGACTATCTTGCGCTGGCGGGCGAACTGCTGGGGCGGCTGCAGGGTCTCGACGGCGCCGGGGAGCGCGTCGCGCAGCTCGCTCAGAGCGCCCCGACGTAGGCCCCCTGCGGCTCGAAGGCCACTCGCAGCACCTTTGCCCAGCCCTCGACCTCGGGGCCGAGCGCCTCAGCCACAACCCCGGTCTGCTCGTAGAAGCACCACACCAGCACCGTCGGCCCAGCGCCAGAGATCGTCGCCCCGAGCGCTCCCAGCTCCCGTGCGCGCGAGGCCAGCTCGAAGGAACGCGGAAACAGGCCGGCGCGCTGGCGCTGATGCAGCCGATCCTGCAGCCCGCGTGCGAGCAGGTCCCAATCTCCCTTTGCCAGCCCTAGCGTCAACAGCGCGGCGTGCGCGACGTTGAACACCGCGTCCTGCAGCGGCACCTGCTCGGGCAGCGCGGCGCGCGCCGCGCGCGTGCCGACGGCCTGCTCGGGTACGACCGCCAGCGCCTCCAGCCCGGTCGGCGGATCAAAGCGCGTCGCCTGCCGATCCGCGCACACGACGAAGCCACCGAGCAGCGCGGCGGCGACGTTGTCCGGGTGGCCCTCCAGCTCGGACGCGAGGGTCAGCAGATCGGCGTCGAGCTCGAACATGTGATCCGCGGCCATCAGGCCTGCGACGATCGCTGCAGCGCTGGATCCGAGACCGCCTGAGAGCGGGATCTGGGATTTGATCCTGAACGTGAAGCCATCGGCTGGATGCAGTCGCTCGAAGGCCCGCACGCACAGGTTCTCTCGCCCCATGGCCACCGACAGGTCCGTCTGCACCGAGAACTCACCCGTCTCCTCGACCTCGACCTCGAGCGCCAGCGCCACGGCAGCGGCCATCGAGTCGAACCCGGGGCCGAGATTTGCCGAGGACGCCGGCACGCGCACGACGCGCCGACGGATCATCGACGCGCGCTCCGTGCGCGTCGATCGATGACTGAACGCGCGCTCCGTGCGCGTCGATCGATGACTGAACGCGCGCTCCGTGCGCGTTCAGGGATCACCGAGGACCGCTTCCTCGATCGCGGCGGTCTCGGCGACGCACTGGATCACCTTGCCATCGTTGTTGGCGATCGCCGTCTCGGGGTCCTTCAGGCCGCGCCCGGTTAGCACGCACGCGACCTGCTCGGCGCCGTCGGCGCCGTACTTGAGCAGCCCGGCGACCGAGGCCGCGGAGGCGGGCTCGCAGAACATGCCTTCCCTCGAGGCGAGCAGCCGGTACGCGTGCAGGATCTCGGTATCGCTGACAACCCTGATCGCGCCGCGCGAGTCGGTCGCGGCAGCCATCGCGTCCTCCCAGCGCACCGGGTTGCCGATGCGAATCGCGCTGGCGACCGTTTCCGGGTGCTCAATCACCCTCCCCTCTACGAGCGGCGCGGCGCCTTCGGCTTGGAAGCCGAGCATTTTCGGCGCGGCTCCCAGCTCCTGGAAGCCGCGCCAGTAGGAGGTGATGTTGCCGGCATTGCCGACCGGGATGCAGAGCGCTTCGAGGCCGCCGTCGAGGCCCTCGTGGATCTCGAACGCAGCCGTCTTCTGGCCTTCGATGCGATAGTTGTTGACCGAGTTCACGAGCACGATCGGGTGCGTGTCGGTGAGCTCGCGTACGAGCGTCAGCGCCTGGTCGAAGTTGCCCTTGAGCGAAATCACGCGCGCCCCGTGCACGAGCGTCTGGGCCATCTTGCCCTGCGCGATCTTGCCCTCGGGGACGATCACCGCGCAGGTGATTCCGGCGCGTGCGGCGTACGCGGCGGCGCTGGCGGCGGTGTTCCCGGTCGATGCGCAGATCACGGCCTTGGCGCCTTCGCGCACGGCGGCGGACACGGCGCAGGTCATGCCGCGGTCCTTGAACGAGCCGGTCGGGTTGGCGCCCTCGAGCTTCAGGCGCACGGTCGCGCCGACCATCGCGGACAGCACCGGCGCGCGCAGCAGCGGCGTCGAGCCCTCCTGCAGGCTGACGAGTTTGTCGCCCGGGTCGAACGGCAGGCGCTCGTGGTAGCGCTCGATCAGCGGCACGTGCGTGCCCGAGAAGGCCGCTCCTTCAACCAACGGGAGGGGGACCGGCTGCGTCTGTTGCGTGCTCATGCGAACTCCTCTTCGATCACCCTGATCGTGCGCGGTGGCGAGCGCACGAACTCGAACTCGCCGACGCGCTCCATCGCTGCTCTGAGCTTCGACTCGAGCACCGGGTGCGTGACCATCACGAGCCGTGCGTGCTCGCCCATCCCGCGTTGAACGACCGACTTGATCGACACGTCGTGCTCACCGAGCACCTTAGTGATATCGGCCAGCACGCCGGGCTCGTCGGCCACGTCGAGGTGCAGATAGAAGGCGCTGTCGACGTCCTCGATCAGCGTCAGCGCCAGCGGCGGGGCAGGGGGTCGGGCGCCGCCGGTCATCACGCTGACGACATCCCCGAGCACCGCGCTGGCGGTCTGGCGCCCGCCAGCGCCCGGTCCGGACATGGTGATCTCAGTGATCGTCTCGGACTCGACGGTGACGGCGTTGAACGGGCCGGAGATCGCTGCGAGCGGATGGCCGGGGTAGAGAAACGTCGGATACACGTGCACGGACAGCCCGCCCTGGCGGCGCTCGGCGGTCCCGATCAGCTTCAGGGCGAGACCGAGCTCGCGTGCGTACTCGAGGTCATCGCCGTGCAGTTGCTCGATGCCTTCGTAGCTCACGTCGTTCAGGTGCACGGGCGAGCCGAACGCGAGGCGTGCGAGGATCGCCATCTTGGCCGCGGCATCGCGACCGCTGACGTCGTCGCTAGGGTCGGCCTCGGCGTAGCCGACGCGTTGGGCCTCGACGAGTGCCTCGGCGTAGCTCGAGCCGGCGGTCATCTCGCTGAGGATGAAGTTGGTGGTGCCGTTGACGATCCCGTGGATGCGCTCGATCGGCGTCGCGGACAGCGACTCCTCGAGCACGCGCACGACCGGTACGGTACCGGCTACAGCCGCCTCGAAGCGCAGCCGCACGCCCTGCTCACGGGCCATCTCGAACAGCTCCTCGCCATGCTGGGAGAGCAGCTGCTTGTTGGCCGTAACGACGTGCTTGCCGGCTCGCATCGCGGCCAGTAGGTACTCGCGCGCGGGTTCGAGGCCGCCGATCACCTCGACGATCAGATCGGATCTCGCGAGGATCTGCTCGAAGTCGCCGCGGGTGCGGGTCAGCACACCGACGATCTCCGGCTTGCGGGCGTTGAAGCGCGCGATCTCCGCCGAGCGCTCGTCGAGCAGCGCGGCAAACGCGGAGCCGACCGTCCCGAAGCCGAGCAGGCCGACGTTAAACGCAGGCGCGGAGACCTGGCCGTCAGCGGACACTACGCACTCCCCTTCCCCTAGAGAACATCGGACGCACTCCCCTTTCCCTAGAGAACATCGCGCGCGGTCAGGTCCTCGTACGTCTCGCGCCTGACGACGACGCGCGCGTCGCCGTCGCGACAGAAGATCACCGGGGCTCGTGGAACGCCGTTGTAGTTGCTTGCCATCGAGTAGCCATACGCGCCGGTGGCGGGCGTGACGATCACATCGCCCGGGCGGGGGTCCTCGAGCAGCGCCTCGCGCAGGATCACGTCCCCGGACTCGCAGTGCTTGCCCGCGAGCACGCACTCGGTCGAGCCATGCATCCGGTCGGCGACGTGCGCCTCGTAGGTGGCGCCGTAGAGCATCGGGCGCAGGTTGTCGGACATGCCACCGTCGACGGCCACCCAGCGCGAGACGTTCTGCTTGACGCTCTCGACGGTGTACAGCGTGACGCACGCGTTCGCGCACAGCGCCCGGCCCGGCTCGAGCATCAGCCTGCTCGAGCCGATCCCGTGATCGTGGGCGGCCTGCACGAGCGCGCCGACGTACTCCTCGATCGACGGCGGCGCCTGCTGGCGCTCGGTGTACTGCACGCCGAGCCCGCCGCCGAGATCATAGATCGAGAACCCACCCACCCCGTCGCCGAGCTTGGAGAGCTCCGCGACCTCGCGTCGAAACGGCTCCAGCGCGAGCAGCTGCGAGCCGATGTGCGCATGCAGGCCCTGCAACGACAGCCCCGCGATCGATTGCAGCCGGACGATCGCCTCGGCCGCGTCGATGGTCGCGAAGCCGAACTTGGAGTCGGCCTGACCGGTGGAGATCTTCTCGTGGGTCTCCCCCCTGACGTCGGGCGTGACCCGTACGAGCACCGGCTGGCCGCCCTCGTGGTCGGCCGCGGCGCCCTCCTGCACGAGCGTCTGCAGGCGGTCGATCTCGTCGAAGTTATCGACCACGATCGCGCCGACGCGGTTGCTCAGCGCCATGCGCAGCTCGTCGTGCGACTTGGCGTTGCCGTGGAACACGATCCGCTCGGGCGCAAAGCCGGCGGCAAGCGCAAGGTGCAGCTCGCCGCCGGAGGCAACGTCGCACCACAGCCCCTCGCGCGCGAACAGCGCGAGCACGGCCGTGCAGGGGAACGCCTTCGAGGCGAACACCACGTGGAAGTCCTCGTGGCCGGCTTCGCGTCCGGCACGCAGGAACGCGCTCGCGCGCGAGCGCAGGTCACCCTCGGCGACGATGTAGGCGGGCGTGCCGAACTCCCTGGCCAGCTCGATCGTGTCGCAGCCGCCGACCTCCAGGCGTCCGCGCTCGTTGAGCCGGCTGCCCGTTGGGAAAACTGCGGAGAGGCTGGTCCCGGTCGCCATCGCCGCTGATTATCGCTTGCGCTTGTGGATTCGGTCGGCGGCCGCGGTCAGGCGGTGGCGCTGCGAGCCGCCGCCGTCGCCGGACGGAGATTCGCGACGCCGCCGCGGTACACCATCGCGCTCAGCCACACCAGCCCGATTGCGAACAGCGCGAGGCTCTCCAGCTGCGGGGCGGTCAGCCCCGCGAACACCTCGTTGTTGCGACGGATGAACTCCACGAGGAAGCGCTCGAAGCCACTGCCGATCAGGTACAGAGCGAACACCACGCCCGGCCGCACGCGATCGCGTATCTGCCACAGCAGGTAGGCGAGCAGGCACATCGCGACCGTCTCATAGATTGGGGTCGGCTGGACGCGAACCCCGGGCGGTGTGGGAAGGGTCCCGTGCGGATAGCCCATCGCCCACGGCAGCGTCGAATGGATCCCGTAGTCCCCATCGCCGGACACCTGGCAGCCGATCCGCCCGATCGCGTATCCGAGCGCTAGCGCCGTGGCGCACATGTCGAACATCCGCAGTTCGAGCACGCCGCGCCAGCCCATCCACAGGATCACGGCGAGCGCGCCGCCGATCGCGCCGCCGTACCAGACCAGGCCGGAGCCAGAGAAGACGCTCCCGAGCAGGTCGTGCTTGACCTGGCCGTAGTTCTCGATCAGGTAGTAGCCGCGCGCGCCGATCACGCCGCCGAGCAGCGCGGCGAACACGATCTCATACGCCCAGTCGACCGGCTTGCCCAGCTCGCGCAGCCGCCGCGCGACGACGGCGCCGCACGCGAGGAAGCCGAGCGCGAACATCACGCCGAAGGTCTTGATCGAGACGCCCAGGACCTGGATTTCGGGCTTCATGGTGTCCGGTCGGGCTGCATCGTGCGGTCGGCGGGTTGCATCGTGCGGTCATTGGACTTTAGGGCACGCGTATCTGCTTCTGCGACAATCATCCGCATGGCATCGCGGCGAGCGAGCTTCGGCAAGGACACCGGCCTGCAGGCCCGGATGCTGCTGACGATGTTCCTACTGGGACTCGTGTACGTGGTGTTCATCGCGGTGCTGGTCAGCGTCGGCGCGGGTGCAGGCGCGGTCGTGGCGATCGCGCTGATCCTGCTGCTGGTGCAGCTGTTCGCATCGGACAAGCTGGCGATGGCGACAATGCACGTGAAGGAGGCCTCCCCGGCCGAGGAGCCCGAGCTGCACGGGATCATCGAGCGCCTGTGCGTGCAGGCCGACCTGGCGAAGCCGCGCGTGTGCGTGATGGAGACGCCGATGCCGAACGCGTTCGCGATGGGCCGCTCGAGGAAGTCGACGACCGTGTGCGCGACGCGCGGGATCCTCGACCTGCTCTCGCCGGCCGAGCTCGAAGGCGTGATGGCGCACGAGCTGACGCACGTGATCAACCGCGACGTGATGGTGATGACGCTGGCGAGCTTCTTCGCGACGCTCGCGTCGCTGATCCTGCAGTTCTCGTTCTTCTTCGGCGGCGGCTACGGAAACCGCGAAGAGGAGGAGGCGATCGAGTACGTGGTGATCGTGTCGGTGCTCGTGTACGCGGTGTCGTTTCTGCTGCTGCGGGCGCTGTCGCGCTACCGCGAGTTCGCGGCCGACCGCGGCTCGGCGGTTCTGACCGGGCGTCCGAGCGCGCTTTCATCGGCGCTGCTGAAGATCAGCGGCACGATGGAGCGGGTCCCGACCCAGGATCTGCGCACGGCCGAAGGCATGAGCGCGTTCTTCATCATCCCGGCGCGCACGAAGAAGTCGCTGATGAACCTGTTTGCTGACCACCCGCCGCTCGAGCAGCGTCTGGCGGCGCTCGAGCGGCTGGAGTCGCAGCTTCAGAGCGCCGCCTGAGACGTGGGCCTGCGCGACATCCTCACGGGGCGCCACGAGGTCAAGGGACCCGCTCCCGATCACCTGTTCGCGATCTCGACCGCGTACGTCGCGCTGCAGTCCGAACACCAGATCGACCCGGCAGGGACGGCTGCGATCGTCTTCCAGGCGCTCGCGACGAGCGAGTTCGAAGCGACGCTGCGGGAGATGGAAGAAGTCGTGACGGCGACCGGCGGGGAGTCCGGCACGGCTGTATCGACCGAGGACGACAGCTTCGGCTACCGCTGGATGGTGCTGCGCAACCCCGACGGTGCGCCGAGCGTGGAAGACCTCGCGGTCGGCATCAACGCCGTCTCTGGCTCGATCGAGACGGCCGGACACGGCGAGCGGTTGCTGTGCGCCGTGTTCGCGTTCGTCGACGCGCACAAGCGGCGGATCTACTTCATCTACAACTACAAGCGCGGGTTCTGGTACCCGTTCGTGCCGGATTCGAATCCCACCCACCCCGCCCAGGAGCGTGCCACCGAGCGCGAGCTGCAGCTCAAGGCGCAGATGGCATCCGAACTGCCGATCGAGCCCGAGCTGGAGCGCTGGTTTCCCCTCTGGGGCATTCCCATCTGAGCGACCCGCCCGCCACCTTGACAGCAGGCCGGCTGTGCTCCGGGGTAGGTCTAGTCGCGACTCCGGTGGTGCTACACCTGTTGATCATGGTGCTACACTTTAGTTATGCCGACCACCCGACCCCGCTACACAGTCACTGATACCGGCAACCTCCGAGGCCAACTAGATCAAGCACAGCGCCGTTGGCCCGATATCCACGACCGCAGGCAGTTGCTGCTTCGCCTCGTAACAGCGGGACAGAAGTCGATCGAGCAAGAGGCGATCGAGCGGGGCGCCGCGGTCAGGGAGACGGCCGGCTCGCTTACCGGCATCTACCAACCGGGTGAGCTTGCAAGGCTGCGCAAAGACTGGCCTGCGTGAGCGCTCTCGCAGGCCCTGAGCCTGAGAAGACCGGAGCGGAGCCTGAAAAGTCGGGCGCGGGCTCTGAGACCCCGCCAGAGTCTGCCAGGACGGTCGTTCTCGACGCGAGCGTGCTGATCGGCCACCTCGACAACAACGATCCGCACCACGCCAGGGCGGTGAGCCTGCTAGATGCCACCGACGGCCAGATGTTGGGGGCGAGCACGATCACGCTCGCAGAGACGCTGGTCGCCCCGGCACGTGCGGGGAGACTCGCCGATGCCCAAGCAGCGCTGGACTGCCTTGGTGTGCGGGAGCTGGCGCTCGGCGATGAGGCTTCATCACGCCTCGCGTCGCTGCGGGCAGGCCTCGGCGTCAAGCTCCCCGACTGCTGCGTGCTGCTGGCCGCGCAGGAGCACGCAGGCGCGGTCGCGAGCTTCGACACGGGCGTGATCAAGGCGGCGCGCAAGCTCGGGCTGCGCACGGTCGGCTAATCCGGGATCAAACCATCGCCCGTGAACGCCGTGCCGGCCTCGGCGAAGCTCAAGTCCGGCGGCGGCAGGATCAGATCCGATCCGGCCAGATCGTCGTCGCCGACGCGCGTGCCGTTGCTGCGCACGTAGTCGAGCAGCGTCGCGAACGAATCGGCGAAGCCCTGCTCGTCGCCCCCTTCGCAGGCGGCGACGACAGCGTTGTCAAGCTCGTTCAGGCGAGCCACGTCCTGCTCGGCAATCCGGTACTGGTCCTCGCCGGATATGCGCACGATCATGCCTGGCCGCTCTCGCTCGGCTGGCCGCTGTCACTCGGCTGCTCGCTCTCACCGGCAGCGATCTGCGCGGCATCGGGAGCGGCTCCCTGGCCGAGTTCGCCCTTCATCTTCGCCAGCTCGTCATCGACCGCCGGCTGGCTCGAAAGCTGCTTGAGCTGCCGGTCGATGTCGTCTTCGCCCGAACCGATCTGGGTGATGTCGTCGAACGTGCCCGCCTGTTCCAGCTCTGAGACAGCGTCGGCGCGCGCTTTCATGTTTTCGGTCTTGTCGACCGCGCGCTGCATCGCCAGCCCGACGTCGGCCATCTGCTCGCCGACCCCGGTGGCAGCCTCGGAGATCCGCACCTGGGCCTCGGCGGCCGAGTACTGCGCCTTGATGACCTCCTTCTTGGTGCGGAAGGCCTCGATCTTCGCGCGCAGTTTCTGCTCTGAATCGGTCAGCTTCTGCTGCTGGTCTTCAAGTTCGGTGACCTGCGTGTCGAGTCCCTGCAGCTCGGTCTGCGCGACGTTCTTGCGCTCGAGCGCGGTCCTGGCGAGGTCCTCGTTGCCGCCGGCGAGCGCCTGGCGGGCCTGCGTGTCGAGCTTGACCACGCTCTGCTGCAGGCTCTTTTCTTGCATCTGCAGACGCTTCTTGGCGGTCACCACGTCGGCAATGCCCTTCTTCACGTTCTGCAGCTGTTCGACCTGCTTCTGATAGCTGTAGTCGAGGGTCTCGGCCGGGTCTTCTGCCCGGTCGAGCAGTTTCGAGACCTTCGCCTTCACCACAGTTGACATGCGCCCGGTCAGGCCGGCCATCTGATCCTCCTATTGCGTGTTCTGAGAGGCGACCGACGTCAGCTCGGCCAACGGCTTCTAGCCTAGCCGACCACGAGCGCTCAGAGGCCCAGCGGGTGACGGACCGTGAACCCGCCGTTGCCTTGGCGCAGCGGGCGCCAGCGCGGGCCCTGCTGGTCGGTCGGATCATCGGCGGCGCTGGTGTCCAAACGCAGCCCGGCGACCGTCATGTACGCGTGGCCGGCGTTGGAGAAGATCGCGACCCACCGTCCTGCCCCGTGGGAGCCCCAGACCATGAATTCCGATGAGTCCTCAGGCGTCGTCAGTAGGTTCCCGCCGTGCAGTGCGAACGACACGGTCCCCGAGCAGTCATAGCCGGGAGAGATGAACGACGCGTGGCCGCCACCGAAGATGTACGGTAGCCCGATCAGTTGGTTGCCCGCCCAGATAATGTTCTGGACCGCCGCCGGAACGGACATCGGCGCGGCTGCGAGACCGCCGATGTAGCGAGCGGTCGAGCCCGGGACGAGCAGATCGGGCTTCGTGGCGGCAGTGACGCCGACCGCGGCACCGCCGGTCGCACCACCGGTCACCGCGCCGGCCTGGCCGGGCGCCGGGGGCGCTACGTAGGGGACGATTTCGCCGGTCGCGGTCTTCTGGTAGACCGGGCCCCTGTAGGTCAACTTGGGGGTCTTGGCGGTCACCGGCGCCGTGTGGATCGGCGTCGCAGGGACCGGGGTGGTGGCGGCTCCGCCGGCGGCGGCCCCGCCGGTGCTGGCAGCCACGGCGCTTGACGCACCAGCTGCCGCGATCGTCAGGCTGCAGAGAATCGCACTGCACGTACGCACCAACACAAAAACGACCTCTTTCGTCGGCCTGCGGGGTTAGCTGACGGGCTAGCGCGGAAAGAGCCTGCGCTTCTCACGGTCCTACCGTGGGATTAGCCCCAACAACTTGGGTCCCCCGTTCCCTGACACCTGGTCAAGGACTCGGCATTCGAGGCGGGACGCTAGCAGAGTGCAATGACGGTTGCAGAGGGTGCACGCTCAATCGCGTGTTCTTTCCGCAATTGCGGGGGTTTTTCGTCATAAACGGCGTTCGCCGGGCGTTCCGGGGGGCGCCGCCCGTCGCGCCTCAACCCGCTCCCTCGAGGACCCCGCACCGTCGATCGAGCCCACGGGACCGGCTCCGATGCGATCGTTAGTGTGCCTGCATGCGCGCCAATGCCTTCGTGAGACCGCTGCTCGTCGTACTCGTACTCTCGCTCGCGGGGCTGTACGGGTGCGGCAAGGGCGGATCAGCCCAGCAGGCGACGGGCAGTGGCCCCGCGCCGACGCTCGCCCCGGTGGCCGCGCAGGGCGCCGTCAGCGTGGCGACACGCAACACCAGCCGGCTCGGCGGCGCGGACGCCGCGAGCAACGCCGCCGCCGTCGCCCGCGCCGTGTACCCTGGGCTGACCCAGTCGACGCGACCGCAAGCGGTCGTCATGGTCGACCAGCACCAGTGGCTACCTGCGCTCGCCGCGTCCGTTCTGTCGGGCGCACCCGCCGGTGCGCCGATCCTGTTCACCGAAGGCAACACGCTGCCCGCGGTCAGCCGCGAAACGCTCGAAGCGATGCGTCCAGTGGGCGCGCAGAGCCTGGGCGGCGCACAGGTGATCCGGATCGGCAACTCGGCTTCGGTCCCCGACGGATACCTGACACACACGCTGCCCGCGACCGGCGAACCGGCACTCGCGGCGGCAGCCGTCGAGCGGCTGCTGCTGATCCTCGGTGCCGGCAGCGCACCGCATCAAGTGATCGTTCTCGCGGCCGGCACGCCACCGGCGCTGGCGATGCCCGCGGCCGGACTGTCCGCGGAGAGCGGCGCTCCGATCTTGTTCGTAACTCCCGCGCGCGTACCGGCGGCGACCGCGACGGTGCTCGCCCGCCTGCACCACCCGTCGATCTACGTGATCGATCCCGCTGCGATCGGAGCGCACACACTGGATCGGCTCGGTCGGTTCGGCCGAGTCACGTCGGTGACAAGCGCCGCCGGCCCAGCCAGCGGCGATGACGCAGTGCAGAACGCGATCGAGGTGGCCCGCTTCACCGATGGCACGTTCGGCTGGGGGGTCAAAGAACCTGGCCACGGGCTGGTTTTCGTGAACGCGGCGCATCCGCTCGATGCGCCGGCGGCGGCGCTGCTGTCGGCAACCGGGGACTACGGCCCGCTGCTGCTGTTGACCAGCGCCACACAGGTGCCCCCTGCCCTGGCCGGTTATCTGTTCGACATCCGGCCCGCATACCGCACGCCGCAGTTCCCGCCGGTGCGCGGCGCCTACAATCACGGCTGGCTGATCGGCGACGAACATGCGATCTCCGCGGCCACCCAGGCCGAAATCGATTCCATGCTCGAGATCACCGCGCAGCCTCAGTCCTCCGAAGAACCGTCCGTTTCCCAGGTCGAATAGCAATCTAAGAGTCGAGATCTTGAGTCAAGCCGAGGACCCCAGCCGCCTGATCCGCAAGGCCGAGACGGACGACGTGCGCGTCGAGGACGTGCGCCGTCTGATGGGTGCATCGACGCCCCACTTCGCGCTGCAGTTGCGCAACCGGATCGCCACGCTGATCGCCGGCCTGCCCGCCGATCACCCGGCGCGGGTCGAAGGGGAGCGCGAGATCGCACGGCTGCAGTTGCTCGGCGTCGACGGCGAGACGCGCGGCGAGGCGGCCGCGGAGGGGGAGCGCCCGCTGCCCTCGCTGAACCTGTCAGCCGTCTCGCCCGGCGAGCACTGACGCCCGCGCCGCGCGAGCGCTCGATGCTCAGCGGCCGGCGGCGAACGTGCGCTCGCGGCGCGCATCGGCGAAGCGAGCGCGCAACAGTTTGTAGAACACGGCGACCAGCGCGCCGTCGATCGGCAGCAGCACGAGGTTCAGCCAACTCGGGACGTGGCCGCTCAGCGCCAGCACCAGCAGGACGACCAGCGAATGGAAGACGATCGCCGGGATCACCGCGAGCATCACCGTGTGCGAGCGATAGCCGCTCAGGTGCTCGCGCAGTGTGACCTCGATCGTGCCGATCACGACCGCGGCAATGCTCGCTGCCAGCAGCGTCCCTTCGCTCTGGATGCCTCTCCCCCACGCGACGATCACGCCAATTCCGCCGACGAGGATCAGCAGCTCCGACAGCGGCAGCGGATACCAGGGCGGACGAGGACGCTCGCCGTCGGCGTGCAGTTCGGCGATCGCCCCCGCGTCGCGCCGCCCGCCGCGGGTGGCCGACCTGCTCGGCGTGGCGGCACGCGTGGCGACCGGACCTGGCCTGGCGGCTGGGGCGGGCGCGGCGGCTGGACCAGGCGCCAGCGAGTCTTGGGCGCCCTGCGCCGACGCCGCCACTTCGGCTTTCTTCGGCTTGGATCGGCGCTTTCGCGAGCGCCCGCTGCGTCCGGGGTTGCGCCTGGCCACGGGCGCTCGGTTACAGACCCGGCCGAGGTTCGCTACGCGGCATTGCCGTCGATCGTAGCGCCTATGCTGCGTCGTATGCCCACGCTTCCCTCCCCCGGCTGGTCCGTGGCTGCGGGCATCCCGGACAGCGCCCTCCCCGGCCCGTTTGCCGTCGGCGAGTACGCTGCCGCGCTGCGCTCGCGGCTGCGCTCGTTCACGCGTGTGCAGCTGATGGGAGAGCTGGTCAACCTACGTCCGACGCGCGCGCGTGTGTACTTCGAGCTGCGCGACGCCAGCGGAGCGATTTCCTGCGCGCCTGGCGGCAAGACTGGGAGGCACTGGTCGCCCGTGGCGGCGAGCTGACCGAGGGCATGCAGGTGGTGGTGGCAGGCGGCTGCGACTACTACCCCGGCAGCTCGACCTCATCCCCCGCGTTCTCGTTCACGGTGCTCGACCTGCGCATGGCCGGCGACGGCGACCTGCTGGTGAGGATCGAGCGCTTGCGCAGGCAGCTCCACGCGGAGGGCCTGCTCGAGCGCCAGAAGCTCCTGCCGCGCCCGCTGCTGCCGCAGACGGTCGGCGTGATCACCGGCGAGGGTGGCAAGGCGCGCGACGACGTGTTGGCGGCGCTCGCCCGCCGCGGCTGGGCGGGTCGGCTGGTGTGGGCGTTCACTCCCGTGCAGGACCGCCACGCGGCGCCGGCGATCGTGCGCGCGCTCGGCGACCTCGCCGCGGTGGCCGAGGTCGACGTCGCGATCGTCGCTCGCGGCGGCGGCTCGCTGGCCGACCTGCTGTGCTTCTGCGACGAGACACTATGCCGCACGGTCGCGCTGCTCGGGGTTCCGGTGATCGCTTCGGTCGGGCACCACACCGATCGCACTCTGCTGGACGATGTCGCCGCGGTCAGCTGCTCGACCCCGACGCACGCGGCAGAGGCTGCGGTAGGCATCGACTGCGCGCTCGCGCGAGCCTCGCAGGCGGCCGCCGCGGTACGACTGCGCGACCACGGCCGGCGTGCGCTCCAGGCGCGCACCGGGCTGCCGGCGGCGGCCGCGCGCCTACGCGACCACGGCCGGCGTGCGGTGCTGTCCCGCGCGCGACTGCTGGCGACGCTGTCGCGCGCGCCCTCCGCGCATCTCGAGCGCCAGCGCGTGCGACTGCACCAGCAGCTGCGTGAGATTCGCGCGGGCTCGCGTCGGCGGGTCGAGTCCGAGCGTCTGGTGACCGGGCGCCGAGCAGTCGTGCTGCAGCGCAAGGTCTGCATCGTCGCTGCTCGACTGTCGTGAGCGCCGACCGAGCGAGCTCGAGCGCCTCGCGTTGGCGCTCGCCGGTCACGACCCACAGCGGACACTCGAGCGCGGTTACGTGCTCGCCCAGTCAACAGACGGTGAGCCGATCACAACCGCGATGGGCGCACTGGACGCCGGCGAGCTGCGACTGCGCTTCGCCGATCGATCGCTCGCCGCGAGGATCTGGATCGATGAGCGCCAGGCCAGAGGACACCGCCGAGCCCACGACCGAGCGCTCGTCCGAGCCCGCGACCGAGGCCGAGGTCCTCCAGCCACGGACCTACGAGGCGGCGGCCGCCCGCGTGGAGGAGATCATTCGCCGCCTGGACTCCGGCGAGGCGAGCCTCGACGAGACGCTCGCGCTAGTCAGCGAGGGCAAGACGCCTGATCGAGCTGTGCGCCAGTCAGCTGACCGCCGTCGGCGATGCGCTGGAAGAGCTGCGTCTCGACGAGCTGGTCGGCCGCCTGGAACGGGAGGCGGGCGGATGACACGCCTATGAGCACCTGGGAGGCGCTCGCCGGGCTGAGCGTGGAGATCGCCGACTATCAACTCGAGCCGCTGCAGGCCAGCGTGTCCAGCGACTTCGAGCGCAAGAGCACGATCATCAGGCTGCGCGGCGGCGGCCACGAGGGGATCGGCGAGGACGTGACATACGACGCCGTCGATCACGAGATCCTGCAGGCCGCAGGCGCGACGCTGGCGCTCGCCGGGCGCTACACGCTCGGCTCGTTCTGCGAGCAGCTGGCGACGCTGTCGCTGTTCCCCCAGCCGCCGCAGCGCGAGGTCTCGACGCGCTATCGAACGTGGGCGTACGAGTCAGCAGCGCTCGATCTCGCGCTCCGCCAGGCCGGCGTCCCGCTGCACGAGGCACTCGCACGCGAGCCGCAGCCGGTGCGTTTCGTCGTCTCGCTGCGGCTCGGCGAGCCGCCGACGCTCGCCCACCTGCTGGCGTGGCTCGAGCTGTACCCCGGGCTGCGCTTCAAGCTCGACCCGACCAGCTCCTGGGATCCAGCAGCTGATCGCCGAGCTCGTCGCGACCGGTGCAGTCGACTCGGTCGACTTCAAGGGCTACTACGTCGGCTCGATCGTCGATCAGGCCGCCGATCCGGTGCTCTACCGGCGGGTCGTCGAGGCGTTTCCCGCCGCCTGGATCGAGGATCCAAAGCTCACCGAGGAGACCGACGCCGTGCTGGCCGGCTCCCGCGAGCGCTTCTCCTGGGACGCGCCGATCCACTCGATCGAGGACATCGAGGCGCTCCCCTACCCGCCGCGGATGGTCAACATCAAGCCCTCCCGACTCGGCGGTCTGAAGAACCTGCTCGACGCCTACGACTACTGCGCCGAGCGCTAGATCGGCAACTACGGCGGCGGGCAGTTCGAGCTCGGCGTCGGCCGCGGACAGAACCAGTACCTCGCATCGCTGTTCCACGCCGACGCACCAAACGACGTCGCGCCGACCGGCTTCAACCTCCCCCAGCCGGCCGCCGGGCTGCCGTCCAGCCCGCTCGCACCCGCGCCCGACGCGGTCGGCTTTCGCTGGCTCTGAGCGCCGCGGCGTCGGTCCGCGACGCGCTTGCGCCCAGGCGCGCCGCCGCGCGAGCGCAACTTCCGTGCCACTATGCGGTTTCGCATCACGTAGGCGATAACGTCGGGGGCCGCCGGTCGGGCGCACTGTTTGCCCTACTCGGCCGGAGCGTCATCCCGCACGGAGGAGTGTTCAGATCTTGGCGAGCACACGCGCTCACAAGCGATCGCGAAGTGCCCCGCACGGGGTGAAGTTCGTTGCGGCAACAGCGCTCGCGCTGTCGCTGTGTGCGTTCGGCGCCCGCGCGCTGCCCGCGATGGCCGCAGGCGCGGGCGGCACCTCGGCCGCCGGGAGCACCTCCACGGCCAAGAGCGGCGGGTCCCCCTCGGCGCACGTCACGAGCGTGCGGATCACCAGCGTCAGCTGCGTTCCCGTCGCGCAGATGCAGCGCCAACCCCCACCAGGTCTCAACCCACGGAACGCTGCTGCTGAAGGGCGTCGGCCTGAAGCCGGGCATGGTCGTCGGCTTCCCCAAAGCCCCCGGCGCCCACATCAGCCGCACCTCGCCAGTCGCGCGCCTGCGCCAGACGAGCGCCGGGCTGCTCGTGACCGTCCCCAAGAGCGCTCACTCGGGGCACATCAAGATGCTGCTCAGCCACGCTCGCTACACGAGCTCCTACGGGCCGATCTACGTGTACAGCACGCACTGCACCCACCGGCACCGAAAACACCGCCCACCGCGGTCAGCGTCGGCGCCGTCGGCCCGAGCCCGTTCGAAGGCCAGGGAATGTGGATCTGGTACGTGAGCCAGTCCAACGGCGGGAAACGTCGCCTCGATCGTCGCCCAGGCGCACGCGGCCGGCGTCACCACGCTGTTCATCAAGAGCTCTGACGGCTCGAGCAACTACTGGAGCCAGTTCTCCGCGCAGCTGGTCGCCGAACTGCACGCCAACGGGCTGAAAGCGTGCGCCTGGCAGTACGTGTACGGCACCAACCCGGCCGGCGAGGCCGCCCTCGGCGGCGCAGGCCGTCGGCGAACGGCGCCGACTGCCTGGTGATCGACGCCGAGGCCGAGTACGAAGGACGCTACGCCGCCGCGCAGACCTACATCACCGACCTGCGCGCGAAGGTCGGACCTAACTACCCGGTCGCGCTCGCGTCCTTCCCGTACGTGTCCTTCCACCCCTCGTTCCCGTACTCGGTGTTCCTCGGCCCCGGCGGCGCGCAGTACAACGCCCCGCAGATGTACTGGAAGGACATCGGCGTCTCGGTCGACACCGTGTACGCCAACACCTACATCGCCAACCGCATCTACCGGCGCCCGATCTTCCCGCTCGGACAGACCTACGGCGGGGTGTCCACCTCAGATCTGCTGCGCTTCCGCGAGGAGGCCGTCGACTACGGCGCGACCGGCACCTCCTTCTGGGACTGGCAGGAGACACCCGCGAGCGGCTGGAGCACGCTGGCCGCGCCACTGGCCCCGCTGACGAGCGTCACGCCGAACACGAGCTACCCGGAACTGCACAGCGGCGGCAAGGGCGACCAGGTGCTGTGGATGCAGGAGCATCTGGCCAGCGCGATCCCCGCCCAGGAAACCACCGGCTACTTCGGCGCGCAGACCACCGCCGACGTGAAGGCCTTCCAGAGCGCCCACGCGATCGCCCGCCAGCGGCGTCGTCGACGCCGCCACCTGGGCCGCGCTGCTCGCGCTGCCGCCAGTCGCCGTCAACTGGACCGGCGGCGGACCCAGCGGCTGATCTAGTCCGCCAGCCCCACGGCTTCCAGTGCCTCTCGCCGATTGGCATGCACCTCGACACGGACCAGCCTGCCGTCCTCGACCGTCCACACGAACGCGAACTGCTGGTCCAGCTGCATTTGGCTCGCGCGAGCCATCCCATGCGCTCGCGCCACCACCACCACCACGGCGTCACCGCCGTCGATGTACTCCTCGGCCTCGATGCGATAGCTCTCATACACCTCGAAGATGCCCCGCAGCGCCCGTCCCACACCCGAGCCGCGGCGCAGACCCGGTTCCACCGAGCCCGACAGCTGCTGGTACTCGAAATCCGAGGACAGCAGATCGGCGCCAGCGCCGAAGTCGCCCCGCGCCCAGCCGTCGTAGACCGCACGCACGAGCTCAATGTTCTGCTCAGACATCGCCCACGCAGCCTAGTCGAGCAGCCCACCCGTGCGATCGCGGGGCGCCCGATCAGAGCAACCCCGCAACCCAACAGAGGCCGGCCCAGGCCGGCCCCTAAACACTTCAGAGGCAGTGGATCAGACGCGCTGGATCAGCGTGCCTGTGCCGAGGCCGCCGCCGCAGCACATCGTCACGAAGCCGATCTCCTTGTCGGAGCGCTCGAGCTCGTGCAGCAGCGTCGTGATCAGCCGCGCGCCGGTCGAGCCCAGCGGGTGCCCAAGCGCCATCGCGCCGCCGTTCACGTTCACGCGGTCCATGTCCGGGTTGAGCTCACGTCGCCACGCAGCGACCACCGGCGCGAACGCCTCGTTGATCTCGAACAGGTCGATGTCGTCGATCTGCATTCCGTTGCGCTCGAGGATCTTGCGCGTCGCCGGGATCGGCCCCTCGAGCATTTTCACCGGGTCACAGCCCACCGTCGTCTGGTCGACGATCCGCGCACGCGGCGTAAGCCCGAGCTGCCTTGGCCTTCTCGGCCGACATCAGCAGCACCGCCGCCGCGCCGTCCGAGATCTGCGACGCGTTGCCCGCCGTGATCTTGCCGTCCGGCTTGAACGCCGGCTTCAGCTGCGACAGCGTCTCGAGGTTGGTGTCCGGACGGATGCCCTGATCGGTCACGTACGTCTCGCCATCCACCGTCATCGGCACGATCTCGCGCTCGAAGCGACCCTCCTCGGTCGCCTGCTGCGCCAGTCGGTGCGAGCGCACCGCCAGCTCGTCCAGCTCCGAACGCGGAGATCTCCCACTGATCCGCGATCATCTCCGCGCCCAGGCCCTGGCCGACGATGTTGTGCTTCGCCATCAGCTCCGGCGTGAACGCATAAGCCAAAGTCCTCCTGCGTCTTCATCCCCGCCGCAAACGGCAGGTGGCCCATGTGCTCGACGCCCGAACCGATCATCGCGTCGTGCACGCCCGCCGCAATCAGCGCCGCCGAGAAGTTCACCGCCTGCTGGGCCGAGCCGCACTGGCGGTCGATCGTCGTGCCCGGCGTCTCGATCGGCAGACCCTCCTGCAGCCACGCGTTACGCGCGATGTTGAAGCCCTGCTCGCCGAACTGCTGCACACAGCCCGCCATCACGTCCTCCACCTCAGCCGGATCGATACCCGAACGCGCGATCACCTCCGTGTAGGTCTTTCCCAGCAGCGCGTTCGGATGGGTGTCCTTGTAGTAGCCCTTTTCCTTGTGTCCGCGTCCAATAGGCGTTCGCACTGCCTCGACGATCACTACCTCGCGGCCCTCTGGTTGCCTCATCTCAGGAGTCCTCCTACGGAGTGTTCAAGCGGTTGATTGGAGGGGACCGGTCGGCACCTGCACGATCAAGGAGCCTCTAAGGAGCGTCTGACTAAGATGCCCGGACCCTGCACCAGCTACTGTACCGCAGCCCTAGATTGACTGGTCAGTCAGCCAGTCTTCGGCGCACCTGAGCCCCCACAAGGAGCAACTTGACCAAACGCCTTGGCATAGTCGGCAGCGGCGCCATCGCCTGCGGCCTGGCCGCCACCGCCGCCCACCACGGGCCCGTTCTGCTGCTCGCCCGCTCCGAGACCTCCGCCGACCGCGCGCGCACCAGCGTCGACATGACGCTCGCCCGGCTCGCCGCCGAAGTCGACCCCGAGCACGTGCAGATCGCGATCGACCCGCAGGAACTCTCAGAGGCCACGTTCGTCGTCGAGGCGGTCGTCGAGGATCACGACGTGAAGGCGAGAGTGCTCGGCGAACTGGACGCGATCCTCGGCCCCGACGCGATCCTCGCCAGCACCACCTCCTCGCTGTCGATCGAGCGCCTCGCTCAGGAGAGCGGGCGCCCCGACCGGTTCGTCGGGCTGCACGTGTTCAACCCGGTAACCAAGATGAAGCTCGTCGAGCTCGTGTTCCCGAGCGGCGCCAGCGCCGACACGCGCCAGCGCGCGCTGGCACTGTGCGAGGACTTCGAGAAGACGCCCGTCCAGGTCCCCGACGTCCCCGGGTTCGTGGTCAACCGCCTGCTGTTTCCATATCTGTTCAACGCCGTCCGCCTCCTCGAAGAGACCGGCATGGACCCCGCCGACGTGGACACCTGCATGCGCCTCGGCGCCGCGCACCCGATGGGGCCGCTCGCGCTGCTCGACCTCGTCGGGCTCGACGTGTCCAAGGCGATCGGCGAGACGATCGGCGAGCCGGTGCCCGCACGCGTCGAGCAGCTGGTCGCCGAAGGCGCGCTCGGACGCAAGAGCGGGCGCGGCATTCACACCTACTGACGCGCCGAAGCCAGACGCGCCGAACTCGGCAAGCCGGAAGTTCCGAGCTCGGGTGGGCCGCAGCGCACAACATTTATCCAGCCTGAAGAGACTTTTAGCTGCCGTTGAACAAGCTGGAGATACTTCCTATTGCGACGTCAATTGTCGCATCGCACACCCGCCTCCTCCCAGTGCACACACTCCGGTCCGCTCCCCCCGCGGGCCGGAGGTGTTTAACGGCTCCCTCGCCCGTCGGACGGGCTGCTAGCCGTCGGGACGAACCGTCGGTCCTCGTCGCGATCCTCAGTCCTCCGACTGGCGGCTCTCGCGCGGCGGGACCGGGCGGCGTTCGCGGATGCGCACCGCCTCGATCCGGTTCTCGCGCACCGACTCCACGCGGATCGAGAAGCCCTCGGCGTTGACCGTGTCGCCACGGCGTGGCAGGCGCCCGAGCTCGGCGAACACCAGGCCGCCAATCGAGTTGTACGCGTCGCTGTCGGCCGGCAGGTCGAGGCCATAGTCGGCCAGGTCGGTGACCGCGACGTGCCCGCGCACGAACCAGTCGCCGTTAGCCAGGCGACGGACCTCGCCGGTGCTCGGATCGGTCTCGTCGGCGATCTCGCCCACGACCTCCTCGATGATGTCCTCGACCGTCACCACGCCGACCACCCGCCCGTACTCGTCGACTACCACGGCCATCGAGGTGCGCTGGCGCTGCAGGTCGGCCAGCAGGTCGTCCAGCGGCTTGGTCTCCGGCACGATCAGCGCGTCGTGCACGATCGGAGCGACCGGTGCCTCGGGCCCTTCGCGCATCAGCTGGCCTGCCAGCTCCGACACGTGCACCAGCCCGCGCACGCTGTCTCTGTCTTCGTCCTCGGTCACCACCAGACGCGTGTGGCCACTGGAGACGCATAGCTGCAGAGCAGTCTGCACGTTCTGCGAGATGTCGATCGTCACCACCGCAGGAATCGGCGTCATCACCTGGCGCGCCTCCTGCTCGTGCAGGTGGAACACGCCCGTCAACATCCCCGCCTCTCCTGGATCGATGTGGCCGCCCTCATGCGACTCTGCGATCAACCGCTTCAGCTCATCCGAGGAGCCGCCCGAGCGCTCCAGGTTCATGTCTACACCCAACAGCCGCAGAATTCGATCCGCGACCGCCGTCAGCGCGATGATGAACGGGCGGAACAGCACGCTGAACGCCTGCAGCGTCCCAGCCACGCGCCGCGCGACCGCCTCTGCACGATCGATCGCGTAGAACTTCGGCACCATCTCCCCCGCCACCAGCTGTACGGAGGCGATCACGACGAACGCCAGCGTCTCGATCGCAACCGCCACGCCGTTGCTCAGCCCACCGCCAACCGCGCCCTTCAGCAGCGACGCCAGCGCCGGCTGCGCCAGCGCACCAATACCGATCGAGGTAACCGTCACGCCGATCTGCACCGCCGAGATGTACTCGTTGACGTTCGCCATCTGCTTCAGCGCGAGCGCCGCACCCTTCGCGCCTTCCTCGCGCAACAGTTCCAGGCGCGCGCGGCGCGAGCGCACAAGCGCGTACTCGGCGATCACGAAGAAGGCGTTCAGCGCCACCAGCAGCAGCGCGATGATCAACTTCAAGCCGTTCACGCGCGACCGGCAATCACCGACACGTCGGGGCAAGCAAGAGAAGCCTCCAAGCCCCGGCCGGTGCGAGCGTGACGCAGGCAGCCTGTCAGGGCCACGCTACTTCGAGGAAGTTCTTCGTCGTCGGTCATCAGGCGTTCGACGCGACAGAACCTAGCAAGCGCGATGGTCGGACGCAGGATCGGCGCCGCGGGCTGCGCTCGCCTATGCGAGGCGATCGATCTCTGCCGCAAGTGCGAAATCGGCGGCCGTCAGCCCACCCTCGGAGTGGGTGGACAGCGTCAGGCGGACCTTGTTCCAGCCGTGCACGAGGATGTCCGGGTGGTGGTTGGCCGCCTCAGCCACCTCCGCCACGCGGCCGACGAACGCGATCGCCGCAGCGAAGTCGGCGAGCTTCAGCTCGCGGGTGATCGCATCGTCCGTAGAGGGAGATGGGTCCTCGGCGCGCTGCCAATGCTCGAGGGCCGCCAGCTGCTGCGCGATCTCGACGTCCGTCAGCGTTGCCATCTGGAACTGAGACTAGAGGTTTGATGCGGGGTTTGATCGCCCGCGCATAGCGGCCTGCCTGCGGCACTTATGGCGCGATCGGCCGGCGATAGCGATGGTAGTTACGCAGTGGGGGGGGCTGGGTGTACGCGCAAATGACGCGCGATAGCCATCGTATTTACCTCGTATATACGATGGCTATCTCAGTCTGTAAAACAACACACACCTCACATACCCTTTGCAGCCTCCTCGCGAGCAGCACGCGCCGGGGACCGTAAAGTCGAGGTGTGCGGATCGTCAGCCTCGTCCCCCATGCCACAGAGCTGCTGTTCGCGCTCGGCCTCGGCCCGGACGTCGTCGGGGTTACGCACGAGTGCGACTACCCGCCGGCGGCGCACGAGCGTCGGCAGGTCACCCGCGACGTGCTGCCGGGCGGTCTCAGCGCGGCCGAGATCGACGCGGCGGTGCGCGAGCGCACGCTCGACGGCCAGGCGATCTATCAGCTTGACCGAGACGCGCTCGCGACGCTGAAGCCGGATCTGATCGTCACGCAGGCCCTGTGCCCGGTGTGCGCGGTCTCCTACGAGGAGGTCGCGGAGATCGCACACACGCTCCCGGGCAGCCCACGAGTGATCGCGCTCGACCCAAAGACGTTCGGCGAGGCGCTCGGCGACGTGCGCACGCTGGCGCTGGCGACCGACAGCCGTGATGCGGGCGTCGAGCTCGTGGCCCGCACCGCGGGCCGGATCGATCGCGTCAGGCTCGCCGTCCGCGGGCGGCGGCGGCCGCGCGTGGCGGCGATCGAGTGGCTCGACCCCGTGTACATCGCCGGCCACTGGACGCCCCAGATGATCGAGCTGGCCGGCGGCGAAGACGTGCTCGGCCTTGCCGGGGAAGCCTCGCAGACGCTCTCCTGGGAGGAGCTGACAGCAGCCGCGCCGGAGATCGTCGTCGTGATGCCGTGCGGCTATGACGCGCCGCGGGCGCACGCCGAGGCGATCACCTATTCACGCCGACTGGCGGAGCTGGACGCGCGGCTGATCGTGGCCGTGGACGCGTCCGCCTACTTCTCGCGGCCGGGGCCGCGGCTGATCGATGGGTTGGAGCTGCTGGCAGGCATCTTTCACCCCGAGCGGGTTTCCGAGCTGCCAGCCGGCGCCGAAGCCCTGCGGGTCGAGCCGGTAAGCGCTCGCCGCAGCTGAGGACTCGCGTACGAACGGCTCACGGGGCCGCGCTGCTCGGAGCGGCGGACTCAGGCGATGCCGCTGCCGGACGCGCCGGCGACGGCGATCGAGCCGAACACGCACGCCGCGGACAGCGCCACGCACGCGATGATCCCGATTGCGGGCAGGCCGCGTTCGTCTGCTGTGCGAATCGCCATGCCCGAAATAAAGCCACCGACCAGCCCGCCGATGTGGCCGCCGATCGAGATTCCGGCCAAGCTGAAGCTGAGAATCAGGTTGAACAGAATCAGGCCACCGATGCCCGACTCCATCACGCTCACACGGCGCGCGCGCAGCTCCACGACCGCAGCTCCCATCAGCCCGAAGATGGCCCCGGAGGCGCCCAGGCTGGGTGACGCAGTGGCGAACAGCGCGCCGAAGGACCCGGCGAGCAGCGAGGTGAAGTAGATCACCGCGAACCTGACCGACCCGATCGCCGGCTCGAGCATCATCCCGAGCAGGTACAGCAGGTACATGTTGAAGCCGATGTGGAGGAAGTTCTCGTGCAGGAATGCGCTGCTGACCAACCGGTAGTACTGATCGTTGGTCGCGATGTCGTAGCGGTCGAGCCAACCTTTTTCGATCACCGGGCCGTGGATGTTCGAGCCGAACAGCGAGAACTGACCCTCCTCGGTGAGGAACACAGCGATGTTGATCGCGATAAGCGCGTAGGTAACCCGCGGGATCGTTGCCATCTCGCGCATGCGCACGACTTTGGTGCGCTGGCTGGCGCACTCCGGGCAGCGCATGCCGACCGGCGTCGTGGTCATGCAGTCAGGGCAGATCGGCCGCCCGCAGTTCGAGCAGGAGACCCCGGTCTCGCGCGAGGGGTGGCGGTAGCAGGTGGCCATGTCCGGGACACAGAGCCTATCTCGAAGGGCGCTCGCGCCCGGCGGGTCGAGAACGGTGCAGCTCGGCGCGAGGGCGACTCAGCGGTCGCCGAGCAGCCGGCGGGTCTCGCGCCGGATGTCACGGATCGCACGCTCGGCCGCGTCGCGTACGCCGTCGATGCCTCCAGAGGAGGCCTGTGTGCGCCTGCGCGCGCGCAGCACCACGAGTGCCGCGCCGGCGCTGCCGCCTACGACCAGCGCTGCCGCCGGGCGCGCCCAGTTACGTGGGTCGCGCATCGCCGAGAGCTCCCACGCCTCGAGCTCGTCGACCGCCATCTCGGTGATGCTCGTGAGCGTGCCCTCCAGACGCTCGACCAGATCGGCCGGCGGCTCGACAGGGGCTAGCGCTTCGCGCAGCAGCCCCTCGAAGTTGGGCAGCGCTTCACTCACTGACGATCTCCTCCAGCTGCTTGATCGCGCGATGGATCAGCACCTTGGTCGCCCCGTCCGAGCGCCCGAGCGCGCGGGCGATCTCGCGGTTGTCCATGCCGAGCGCAAAGCGCATGATCAGCGCCTCGCGCCGGTCGTCCGGCAGCAGCTGCACCCCGTCGAGCACGCGACTCAGCTCGTCCCTGCCCTCGACCAGCTGCTCGGTCGTATGCGTCGCGGCGAGTGGCGTTGTCGTCTCGTCGATCGGGGAAACCGGCTTGCGTGAGCGGTCCCGGTACAGGTTGGCGGCGAGGTTGTGCGCGATGCGAATCAGCCACGGACGCAGCGGGCGTCCGTTCGATTCGCGCTGCGCGCGCTCGAAGTGGCGATAGGCCTGTAGGAACGTCTGCTCGGTCAGATCCTCCGCGTCGTGATGGTCTCCGACCCGATAGTAGGAGTAGCTGTACACGTCGCGCAGATGCGCCCGGTAGAGCTCTGAGAACTCGGCGTCCAGCTGCGCCTTTGGCTTCTGGCTGGTTTGCTCGCTCACTCATTGCACACTACCCCCGCGCCCATGAGCGGCGCTCACGCGGCTCGGGATATTGCCCGGACCGGGGCCTCCTCGGCCACCTCGTGCTCGACTGCTCGCGCGCCTCCAAGCCACTCCCACTGCAAGCTGACACACGCCCAGATCCGCTCGGTCACGCCGGCTGCCAGCGCCGGAGAGCAGCTCTCGACGCTCGGGAAACGCAGCGGAGGACCTACGCGCAGGCACACCTTGCGCGGGCGGATGCGCCAGCCGCGTCGCACGGCGTCGCTGCCGATCACCGCCACGGGAGCCACGGGAGCACCGGTCTCGAGTGCCAGGCGCCCGACGCCGCGCCGGGGATCGCCCAGCGGGCCATGGCGCACGCGTGTGCCCTCGGGGAACACCACCACGCAGTCTCCGCGTTCGAGGATCGCACGGGCGGTCTCCATCGCGCCGCGGTCACCAGCGCCGCGGTCAACCGGGAACGCACCCAGCGCATTCAGCACCCACGCCTGCCAGCGCTTCTCGAACAGCTCGCGCTTGGCCATGTAGTACACCGGACGGCGCATCAGCGCGCCGATCACGAACGGGTCGAGGAAGCTACGGTGGTTGGACGCCAGCAGCAGCGGGCCGGTGCGCGGCAGATGCTCCCGCCCGACACGACTCAGGCGGAAGTAGACCAGGAAGAACGGCACGAGGACCGCGCGCAGCACCCAGTAGATCACCGGGTTGACGCCGCGCTGCAGCGAACGCTCTCGCAATCCGCCTAGATCGACCGAGTCACGGTCCGCGCTGTCGTCCGGGTACGCGCTGCCCCGCTTGGTCACGATTCGCTCCATACCCTGAAATACACCGTTCGCGACCGCGCCGTTACAGTTGGCGGAGACGACCGCGACCGACCCGCGCCGGAGTAGCTCAGCTGGTAGAGCACCTGTCTTGTAAACAGGAGGTCAGGGGTTCGAGACCCCTCTCCGGCTCCTCAAGAAGTCCCTCCCGTCGGGCAGTAAGTTTGGGCGTCGCGGCCGGAGGTTACGGCCGCGACGCCCAGCCGGGCTCGCTCGGGTATGAGCCCGGTTCCTTCGAGCGTCACCAAAATAGGGGTTGGGTGACGCTCGAGCGAACCGCGGGCCGGGCGTGTCTGTACGGCGGCATCGTGTTGACTGGAGAGCGGATTTAGTGGGGGCGTGTTGCCTGCTCGACCTGTGCGCCGCGGGCCGTGAGATGCCAGGCGTTGGAGCAACCTCGCGTTGGGCCGGCGCCCAGGTTCTCGGCCAGCCCAAGTCTCGCCAAGCGGCCGAGCAGCTTTGAGATCTGGCCTTGGTCGATGACCCCGGCGGCGGTCGCGAGCCCGCGGTTGCTGGCGCCAGGGTGGGTACGCATCGCGGAGAGGACGAGGACGGTGCGGTAGGTAAGCCGCATGTTGAGCCCGGCAAATGGGTCCTGCACGCGTGCGGGGGGAGTGGGGGGCTTGTGTTGGCGTGGCTGCGTCGGCTCCTTGGCGGCCTCCTTGCGGGCTGCCGCTGTGCCGAGATATGGCAGGACGATCATGCTCATGAGCGGTCCGAGCAGCGACCCGAGCGGCTCCTCGGTGTTCTCGAGCAGGCGACGGTGCAGAACGGCGAGGATCCCGCCGACGATGCCTTCCGCTGTGACTGGTGGCGGGTTGAGTGCGCCTCGCTGGTATCGGCCTTGGTCGATGGCGCCCGCAAGCTCGTTGATCAGGGCGGTGCGGCGTTCGTAGATCTCTTCGCCACCGGAGAGCGACTCGACGATCACGATCTTCGCGGCCGCGGGGGACTCGTCCATCAGGTTCAACAGCGCGTCGAGCGCGGAGCGTATGCCGGCGCGCCATGTGGGCTGGGTGGCGTATGCAGCGAGCGCTACCTGGCGGGCATGAGTCAGTGTGTGCTCGTACGCGGCCAGGAAGCAGTGTTCGCGGTCGGTGAACAGGTCGTAGAACGTCTTGCGAGAGATGCGAGCGCGGGTGATGACGTGCGCGACAGTCATCTGTGCGTAGCCGACGTCGTCGATCACTTCGAGCGCGGCGGCAATCATCCGCGTGCGTTGGACGGTGTCGACCTGGCCGCGTGTCAGCTCGCTGCGGCCCGGGCGCAGGCGAGCTGTGGGTGAGGTGGTCGTGGCGCTCACGCTCTGTGCGCCGCGATTGCGTGAAGCTTTTGCCTGTTGATGAAGCGGAGCGTGGCGAGCCTGGCGCGGTGCTGCGCACCGACACGACGATCGCCGTCTTGGCTCAGCATAAACACTCCCAAGTAGGCTAGTTCATCTCATGGACGGATGTCAACCCGAGCTCCTGAACCCCCCATATTTTAGGGTCTTTTGTGCCAGATCCTAATAGACGGTGGCGTTTGGCGTGCCCCTCTTGAGGCCCCAAATAAACGTAGCCCTTGTGCCCATCGCCAGCCGATTATGTGCCGTGCAGTTGCGTGCGCAGGCCACTAGGAGCGACCCATCGACGCGCGCCACATCCGGGGTCGATGAAGGCCTCCCGCGGCCCAGGCGGGACGCGAGTCGGGGTGAGCCGCTACGAATGAGAAGACCTAGACGATTGTTTATTCACATGCCTGTCCGATGCGGCTGTCGGAGGCTAGAGCGTCATCCATATACACCAGCGACAACGTTTACCGTTGGCTGACCGCAGACTACCTCATGTCCTTTCACGTCAACTTGACCGGGTCGACCAGGCGGCCGTAGCCTCCCGCCATGCAGCGCGGCCAGCCAACCCTCCCGATCCGATTCGCGACCCAGGTCACCCAGAGCGCGCGACGCGAGTGCGACGAGCAGACCACCGCAGCAATCGAAGGCGCCCTCCGCAGGCCCCCACCGCCACGGCTGGACACCTACCGCGAAACACAACGATATTTCGCGCTATGCGAGCGCGCGTGGCTGCGGTGGACACGGGTCGCACTCGACTCGATCACCCGCTGGGCACTCCAGCAAGCATCCTCCGGCGCGTTCACCCCAGCCACCGTACGTAACGCCGAGCAGGCCCGGCAAGCCGAAGTGCGCTGCCAAATGCATCGGCGGATGCTCGAAGCGCTGCCCGACGATCTCGACCATCCCGGCTGGCCCTGGCGGCTCGAGGCGGCCCGTCATGTCCACGCCTCAACACAACGCGCGCTGAGGATCGGCGCCGGCACGGATCCGCTGAATCTCCAGGGCGCACCGCGTACATCCGGTATCGCCTGGGCCGCCGACGCGCTCGTGATCGCGATCAGCGCCCGGTTCATTGCCGATGTCGCCGCAGAGATCCACGACACACTCGCGACGATCGAGTCGGCCTGAGAACGCGTCAATCCGCTGACGAACTGCTGCTAGTCGATCTCGACGGTGTAGTCCCAGGAGGCGATCGGACGCGCGCCTTCGGGAGTCCAGCTGAGGCCCCCGTCGCCGGTCGGGAGGATCTCGTGCAGCATCACCGACACCGCTCGCCCCGGCGTCGTTTGAGCCGGTGGTGCGCCGCCGCCGACCGCAGTCATCTTCGGGTGATGCACCTTTCCCTGCTCGTCGATCAACGTGAACGCCTTGGCCCTCAGCGGGATCTCGGTCGAGGAGGAAGCGAACGTGACGATGAACGTGGCCGGGGTGAGGGCCGGGACGGGGAAGCGGCCCTCCTCGGGCACTTCCGGGCCGACCGCCGTCGCCAGCACTCGACCACTCGCGAGGGTGACGGCAACGGCTTCGCCCTCAACAGACAGCGCAGGGTGCGCCGTACTCGCCTTCAACACCCGTCCGACGTGCGACCTGGCCTTCGGCAGCCACGACGGCAGCCCGCCGTAGCGGGCACTCGCGGCCGCGTGGGGCGGAGACGAGGGACCACCGCCGCCGAGCAGTGCGACTGCGCCGACGGCGATCAATGCTGCGGCGATCGCCAGCGCGACCGCAAGCCTGAGCCTGGACCCGATCCGTCCAGCGCGGGGGGCGAGCCGTCGGGCCCGCCCCCCGCCACCTGTCACAGCCGACGCCGACGCAAGAATCCGATCTCCCGTCGGCGTCTGCATCAGTGCCCCTTCGGGTTCGTGAACACATCCGCGCCGAACGCCTTCAGCCCGGGCTGTGCGGCATAGCCGATGTGGCCTTGCTTGTCCAAGCCTGGCGAGGATTTCTTCACGTTGAACAGATCCTCCATCGTTCGCAGCCAGCTGTAGTGGTTGTAGTACGTAGTGTTGACCGTCCCCGGCTTGATGTAAGGGCTGATCAGGACGCTTCCCGTGTCTCCACCTCCGGTGGTCGCGTCGGTCGCGTCATACAGCGGGTCGGTCGCCGGCGTAGTCGCACCGAGCGTCACGCCGCTGATGACTCCGTTCGTCAGAAGCGGTTCCCCGGTCGAGTTCACCAGCGTGAACGCTCCCGTATCCACGAAACCGCCGGCCTGCGACGGAGCGATCGCCGTGACAGGCGTATCGCTGACCTGACCGACAAACGCCCCGGCTGGGATTCCCGTTCCGGATACGGAGCGACCGGCGTCCGTCGCAACGATCGAGTTATCGGCGATCGTCGCCGTTCCTTCGGCCGCCGTCGCCGCTTTGTCCGTGCGAGCGCCCGGCAAGTGGCTTCCGCCACCGAGCAGGCAGGTGCCGGTCGGCTGCGCCGGGCTCGTCTGCGCAACGCAGTTGCTCGGACGGTCCAGGAATGCGTTGTCGCCTGGGCCGGGGAACAGCTGGTTGCCGTGTTCGTCGGTTTCAAGCGGCGTGTTCGGGCCGGTGGGCTCCCAGCTCACGCTTTTGCCGAACAGCGTCTCGGCGGCTGAGTCCGATGCGACCGAGGTCGCGGCGTTCGGCTTGACCAGCGTGGAGTTGGCGAAGCTGTTGCCCGTGTAGGTGTACGGCGGGAAGCCCTCGTCGAACGTGATGTCGATCAGGCCACCTTCCTTGAACGCCGGCGATTCCTCGATCTCGGGAATTACGTGTTCAAGGAACAGATCCGAGGCGTACAGACCACCGGTGTAGTTGACCGGTTCGTTCGGCGTGTTCGGGTCGGAGAAGCCGCCCGAGAAGTTGTTGCCATGGCACACCGCGTCGTGTGCATCGCTGCAGTTGTTCGGCGAGATCCAGCTGAAGGCCGGGGTGCTCGCCGCGCTCTGAAGGTCGTGGTACAGCCCGTTACTCGGATCGAACAGGCTCGCGATGTGAGCCGGGTCGCAGTCGCCCGAGTCGAGGATCGATTCGAACCACGGGAACGGGAAGTGCTTCGGCACGTACTGGTCGGTGCCGTTGGCGCTCCCCGGGTTCACCTGGGCGGTGCTGCCCCTCACACCGGGTGTCGCGTATGGCGCGCCGCAGTATTCCGTGCCCGCATCGTGGGTCGGCCCGCTTTCGTCGGGGTTGCCGAGGTCCTGGGCGTAGCCCTTCCAGTTTACGCCGGCGGAGTCGAGCTGGTTGAACAGCGTCGGGACCGCAGCCGGATACACGCAGCCGTTGGAGCCGGCCGCCGCATTCGCGCCGGCGGGCGAGAGCACCTGGCCGAAGTTCGGGTTCGTCTTCACGCTCCCGGTCTTGCTCACGACGCCTGAGAACTTGTCATAGAACGGGCAGTCAGCCTGCGTGTCCGGCTGGGTCGCCTGCCCGCTGACCATCGAGACGTAGTTGTCGAGACTGAAATGCCCCGTGCCGAAGTAGTTCTTCAGCAGCGCGCCCTGCGATGGCAGGCTCTGCCAGAGGTAGGTGTTCTTGTTCAGCCCGGTGAACGTCGCGTCATAGGACTTGTTCTCCAGGATGATCAGCCAGACGTGCTTGATCCTGCCCTTGCGGAGCCCGAGCTTGTCCGCGGCGGCGGCCGTGGCCTTCGACGGTTTACCACCGGATGAGGCACTCGCCGAGACGATCGGGATCGCCACAGCTGCCGCGATCACTACGAGCGCGAATGAGACTGCGAGCGCGCGGCGTCGTCGCCCGCCGGTCGCACTGCGCGGATGCAAGAAGCGTGCAAAACGGCCAGACTCATCGCTCATCTCGGGCTGATCTCCTTTTGCGGTTGGGCACAGTGGACCGGCTCAGTCTCTGCCCCCATGAGCCATGACTCGTTGCGATCGCGTGATGTGGTGGTGAACAAATCGAGAACGCGCTTCACCGCGCCTTCACCCGTGCGCGTCATCTCATTCACCTTCTGTTTACGCGAGCTTCACGGTCGGGAGTGGTCGCTTAGGGAGTGGTCGCTTATTGAAGCGAGTCCAATAGTCCCAATCACGATCGGTTATGCTGCCGAGCGGCCATCTCGACTGGCGAGCGCCACACCTAGGGAAGCCCATGCCGGCCATTGGGGGGCGTAGATCATGGTGCGCGAGTCGCTGGTCGAGAGGTTCGCAATCAAGTACAAAGGAGAATCGATAGTGCCTAAAAGAGCACGTAGTCTCGTTCCTATCTTCGCGGTGGCGGTATGTGCGCTCGCGCTCCCGAGCATGGCTTCGGCGTCGACGCTGTACGTGTCACCAAGCACGCCCGGCGCGCCTTTCAACAGCTGTGCTCATCCCAATTACAGCTCGATTCAGGCTGCTAGCGCAGCACCCAGCACAGCAATCACCGTCTGTCCGGGTACCTACGTCGAACAGGTTCAGATCACCAAAGCGGTGAACATCACCGCGCAGCCTGGAGCAATCCTGAAGCTCCCGGCATCGCCGGTCAACTCCACGACCCCCTGTGACACGGCGATCGAAGCGCCCCACCAGCCCAACCAGGACGAGCTTTCGATCTGTACCGGGGGTACGGTCAGCATTACCGGGCTGAAGATCGAAGCCCTGTGGCCGGCCGGCACCTGCTACGACAGCCTGTACGGCGTCTTCGTGGCGGGCGGCGCCACCCTCAACGCCACCAAAAGACACGATTGTCGGCGCCGGCGCCAGCCCGATCAACGGCTGTCAGGGCGGCGTTGCGGTTGAGGTCGGCACGGCGCGCACCGAACCTGCCGAGGTAGGGCATGCCGTGCTTTCGAGCGACACCGTCTCCGGATACCAGAAGAACGGGATCACGGATGAGGGCGCCGGCAGCAGCATGAATATCTCATCCACCACGGTCACCGGTGCTGGAGCGACACCTGAAATAGCCCAGAACGGGATTCAGGTGAGCTACGGAGCGAGTGGCACGATCAATCAATCGACGGTCGCAGGGAACGAGTGCAACGCCGCGAGCTGCGGTGCCGAATCGCTTGCCGACTATCAAGCGGCGGGCATCCTGTTCTATGGGGCTGCCAACGGTTCCGCCGTCAGCAAGTCGAACGTCAGAACCAACGACGTCGGGGTTCTCGCCGAAAGTACGACCGAAACCCAGCCGGTCGAACCGGCGGCGCCGCAGATCCAGGTCAAGCAGAACATCCTGGAAAACGATCGCTACGAGTCAGTGCTCGTTTCGCAGGGCTGGGTCAACCTGAGCAAGAACACGCTCAGCGGTGGCAACGTCGGTATCCAGCTGTATCAGTACGGAGGGCAGGCGTACGGCCCTAAGGCGACCGCCTCCAAAGAAAAAATCAGCGGGATGGCCGTTTGGGCGGTACAGGGGAACTCCGACAACGAACCGTCTGACCCGTTCGGTTCGATCACGATCGCCAAAAGTAACATTAGCGGCAATCCGGGGCCAACGGTCACGGAATCGATCAACTCCAACAACGTTGCGAAACTCAAAATCATCACCAGCAAAGACCACTAGCACGAGGCACCCGCCTCAAATCCACCCAGACGGGAGGGAGCGTGGCTACAGCCGCGCTCCCTCTTTGCACTATGGCGCGAGCAAGTCGTCCAGCCGCCAGGCTTTTGGCGGGGGTCAGGAGCGGCGCGTTGCGGGGCTTGGCGGCACATCGGCGGACTGGTAGAACATCTTTGTGCCCATCCACCTAAGCGAACGCCGATGACATCTCGCCGAGGCATCGCCGTGGACGTGCTGTGCGCACTGCTGGTGATCCCGATCTGGACGTACTACGGCGCCGTGACCGCTGTCGCCTCTGCGCTCGTTCTCGGTCTGGTGCTTCGCTTCGTGCTGTATGTGGGCGCGTTGAAGCCCGGCGGACAGTAACAGTAATAGCCTTGTGGACAGCGGCAAGCCGATTCCGGACGGTCGCCTGGAGGTCGTTCCGTGGGGCGAGCGGACCACCGATGAGCAGGCCCGCTACGACGCGTCGCGCAGTTAGGCGGCGAGCGCCGCTTCGACTGCTGCGACCGCGGAGGAACCAGCGATCCGCAGCGGCTCGGTAGAGCGCAGCGCGCGGCAGAACACAAACGCGCCCTCCAGCAGGCAGAGCATCGACAAAGACAGCTCACGCGCCCTCTGCAGCGGAATGCCGCACGCGGTGAAGTACTGCGTGGCGCCGGCGATCCAGCTGTCGAACACATCGGCACACGCGTCGCGCAGCTGCTCGTTGGTGCTCGAGACCTCGAGCGCGACGGTCGCGATCGGACAGGCATCCGCGTAGTCGGTTTCCGTCAGCGTCTCGGCGGCCCCGCTGAAGAAATCGCCGACCGCCGTTGCGACGTCGGGGGCTTGCATGGCGATCGTCGCGAACAGCTCGCCGTAGAGCTGGCCGGACGCGCGGATCGTCGCGGCGCCGAGCTGCTCCTTGCCTCCCGGGAAGAAGTGGTACAGCGAGCCGAACGGGGCGTTGGCGTCGGCGAGGATCTGCTTGATGCCGGTGCCCGCGTATCCCTGACGCCGAAACAGCTCGGCGCTCGAGTCCATGATCCGCTCCTTCGTGCCCGCCATCTCGACCCCTCCCGCTGTCGGCCCTTCCGCTGTCGGCTTGCAGTCGATGATACTCTGCCCACGACTAGAGCGATCTATCTAATCGGTGGAGTCGACGAAGAGGTGCGCGATGCCAGAAGTGGAACTGCCAGCGGGAACGATCGAGTACCAGGACAGCGGCGGGTCGGGGCCCGGCGCGAGCTGATGGCCGCGGTCGACGCGCTGCGCTCGTACGAGCGCCCGGCACTGGTGGCGTGGGCGACCGAGGACCGTCTGATGCCGCGCGCCCACGGCCGGCGGCTGGCCGAGCTGCTGCCACAGGGGCGCCTGGTCGAGATCGCCGATTCCTACACGCTGATCCCGGAGGACCAGCCGGCGACTCTCGCGTTGCATCTGCGCGAGCTTCTGGCGCGATGATCCGCCGCTGCTCGGGCGCCTGCACGCCGACCCGGCTGGCGCTGCGGGGCGCGGCGCGGCGCGGCGCGTCTAGCCCGCGTACATCGAGTCGATCGCACCGCTGTACTTCTCGGCGATCGGCTTACGCTTGAGCTTCATCGTCGGCGTCAGCTCGTCGCCGCCGGGCAGCCAGTCACCCTCGACGATCACGAACTTCTTGATCTGTTCGACGCGCGCGAGCTTGGCGTTCGCGGAGTCCATCGAGTCCTGCACTGCGACACGCACGCGCTCGTCGCGCGCGAGCGACTCGAGGGAGGTCTGATCGATCCCCTGAGCGCTCGCCCAGGCCGGCGCGAAGTCGGTGTCGAGCACGATCAGCGCCGTGTTGTAGGGCCGCCGATCACCGATGCAGCAGGCCTGTCCGATCAGCGGCGAGGCGCTCTTGACGGTCGCCTCGATGTTCGCTGGGGACATGTTCTTACCGGCGGCGCTGATGATCAGCTCCTTCTTTCGATCGACGATCGTGAGGTAGCCGTCCTCGTCGAACGAGCCGATGTCGCCGGTGCGCAGCCAGCCGCCCTCGGTGAACGCATCGCTAGTCTTCTCCGGCAGGTTGCGGTAGCCGGCCATCACGACGTCCGATCGGATCAGGACCTCGCCGTCGGTGTCCAGCTTGAGTTCCACTCCGGGCGCGGGCGGGCCGACGGTCCCGATCTTGATCTTCGCCGGCGGGTTCACGCTTCCGGCGCCGCACGTCTCGCTCATTCCCCACAGCTCGGCCAATGGCAGGCCGATCGCGTGGAAGAACTCGAGCACCTCCACAGGCGTGGGGGCGGCACCGACATTGATCGCCTCAACCTGGTCGAGCCCGAGCGTCGCGCGCAACCCTGCGAAGATCTCCGCGTCTGCCTTGGCGACCTGCTCGGCGAGCTCGGGCGGGACCGGTTCCTCGGCCTGCTCGAGGCGCACCTTGCGCACGGCCGCGTCGAGCGCCGTCTGCATCGCCACCCGCTGCGCCTCGGGCTGGCCCGCGACCATCGTCTCCAGGCCGGCCTTCAGCTTCTCCCAGATGCGCGGCACAGCGAAGAACCAGCTAGGTCGCACTTCGGGGAGATAGGCGAGCACTTCGCGCGGGTCATCGCAGCACGTGATCTGCAGCCCGAAGACGATCGGCAGGTAGTGGTGTGCGTTTCGCTCGGCGATGTGCGCGGCCGGCAGCCAGGAGATCACGCGCGCGTCGTGCGGGAACTCGATCAGCTCCTCGATGCCATCGACTGCCGCGAGCAGATTGCGGTGAACGAGCTGCACGCCCTTCGGCGGGCCGGTCGTCCCGGAGGTGTAGATCAGCGTCAGCAGGTCCGTGGGCTGAATCTGCGCAACGGAGGCCTCGACGTCGAAGTCGGGGTTCGTGCCCTCGACGTCGGACAGTGCGAGCGTCCCGATCGGGGCCTCGCCGTCGATCACGATCACGTACTCGAGGCCCGGCAGCGACTTGCGTGCCTCGCGTACCTGCGGCAGGTACTGCTGCTCGCAGATCAGCACGCGCGCCTCGGCGTCCTCGATCAGGTACTGGATCTGATCGGGGGTGTAGGTGTTGTAGATCGAGAAGGGCGTCGCGCCGAGCATCATCGCCGCCAGATCGCAGAGGTGAAACTCAGGGCGGTTGGACAGCATCATCGCGACCGTGTCGCCACGCTCGACGCCCAGCTTGGCGAGCCCTCCAGCGAGTGCGTCGACGCGCTCGCGCAGCTCCCCCCAGGTAATGGTGAACGCGTCCCCCCTGGTGCGAATCGCCACCTCGTCGGCTCGGTCGGCCACCGTGTTTCTGAAAGCCTCCGCGATCGTCGAAGCCTCGATGACGATCCTCTCGTGTGTCACCTGCTCTGTGACGTCAGCCTCCATGGCAGCTCCCTCCACTAACGATTCGCCCCATCCCCATGGGATCCCGCTCAAACGACCCGCAGGTCACGCTCGATCATACCCTGCCAACTAGGCTCGGACAATGCGCACAGGGGAGCTCGGCCACTGGTGGCGCTCGCTCGACGGGCCACCACAGCCGAGGCCGCCCCTGCCCGGCCCGATTGAAGCCGACGTGACGATCGTGGGCGCCGGCTACACCGGCCTGTGGACCGCCTACTACCTGAAGCGCGCGCTGCCGTCGCTGGAGATCGTGCTCCTCGAGCGCGAGGTCGCGGGCTTCGGTGCGTCCGGGCGCAACGGCGACTGGGTCTCGGGGTTCTTCTCGGCCCTGCGCGCGTGTACGAAAGCAACCGGGCGCGCTCACCTCTGCCCGACGGTCGCTCGCGGACGATCTGCGCAAGATTTCCGCCGAGAGCTCCGGGAGCGACTGCGCGTCGCGGGAGCGCGCGGCGCGACCTTCTCACCGCACGTGGCACGCGTGCATCCGGCGAAGCTGCTCGTCGGTCTGGCCGCGATGGTCGAACGCCTCGGGGTGAGGATTCACGAGCGCAAGCCCGTCAGCGAGATCCGCGCCCACGAGGCGATCACCCCAGCGGGAAGCGTCCGTGCGCGATGGATGGTTCGCGCGACCGAGGGATACACGGCCGACCTCGCCGGCCTGCGCCCCGCGCTGCTGCCGATGAACAGCTCGATGATCGTCACCGAGCCGCTGTCCGTATCCGCGTGGGATGAGATCGGATGGGGCGGTCGCGAGCTGATCGGCGATGGCGCGCACGCGTCGGGGCGCACCATGCGCGACCTGATCCTCGGCGAGCGCACCGGGCTCACCGCGCTGCCGTGGGTGGACCGGCGGCCGCGATGCTGGGAGCCCGAGCCGATTCGCTGGGCGGCGATCCACTCCGTCTACTCGCTGTACAGGCGCGCCGACCGGATCGAGCAGCGCACGGGAAGGCCGTCGCGCCTGGCGCGAGTCGTCGACGCCGTCTCGGCTCGCGTTTGAGCGAGCCGCTCTTTCGAGCACGTTAGGATCGGCGCACGTCATGTGCTCGCCGAACCCTCAACCGGAGGAGACCCGCGATGCCCTATGAGACGCTGCTGTACGACACCTCGGATGCGATCGCGACGATCACGCTGAATCGCCCCGCTCGGCTGAACACGATCGTGCCGCCGATGCCCGATGAGCTCGAGGCGGCGGTCCACGCGGCGATCGCCGATTCGCAGGTGAAGGTGATCGTGCTGCGCGGCGCGGGCCGCTCGTTCTGCGCCGGCTTTGACTTCGGTGACGGCTTTCACCAGTGGGATGAGGGACTCACGACGGACGGCACGTGGGACCCCGGCAAGGACTTCGCGATGGCAACCGCGCAGGCGATCGGCCCGGTGCCCAAGTTCATGAGCCTGTGGCGCTCACCCAAGCCGGTGATCGCCCAGGTACACGGCTGGTGCGTCGGCGGCGGCAGCGACATGGCGCTATGCGCCGACCTGGTGATCGCCAGTGAGGATGCGCGCATCGGGACCTCCTACTCGCGCATGTGGGGCTGTTACCTGACGGGGATGTGGCTATACCGGCTGGGCCTGACGAAGGCCAAGGAATACTCACTTACCGGGCGTCCCCTGTCCGGCGTGCAAGCGGTCGAGGCCGGCCTGATCAACGCCGCCGTGCCGTTCGCGCAGCTGGAGCAAGAGGTTGCCGAACGGGCGCGCCAGCTGGCCGCAATCCCGCTCTCCCAGCTGAGTGCGATGAAGCTGATCGTCAACCAGGCATACGAGAACATGGGGCTGGCCTCGACGCAGTTCCTCGGCCCGATCCTCGACGGCCTGATGCGCAACACCCCCGATGCCGCGGGCTTCATCGAGCTGGCCGAGCGCGAGGGCGTGCACGGCGCGGTGCAGCGGCGCGACGGGCCATTCGGCGACTACAGCCAGGCGCCGCCGGAGGAACAGCCCGATCCGGCGAACGTGATCGTTCCGTAGCGTTACGACGAGCTTGCGTTGAACGCGTCCAAGCTGGATGTTGCGCTCGTCGGCCGCGGCCCACCGGTGCTGTTCGTACACGGCAGCGTCGTAGGCGCCTCGCGCACCTGGCGCCACCAGCTGCCGCTGGCCGATCGCTGGCGGTTGCTGCTGGCCAACCGGCCGGGCTTCGGATCCAGCCCCCCTCTGCCCCGCGGCGACTTCGAGGCGGAGGCGCCTTTGTTCGCCGAGCTTCTGGATCAGGGCGCGCACCTCGTCGGACACTCATACGGCGCGCTGATCACGCTGCACGCAGCGGCGCTGCGACCCGACGCGGTGCTCTCGCTGACGATCTCCGAGCCCGGCTGCCTGCGCGTGGCCGCCGGCGATCCACGCGTCGATGCCCAGATCACCGGCGGCGAACGCCTGTACGAGCTCGCGCCCACGCTCGAGCCACTTGACTTCCTGCACGCTTTTCGGGGCGGCGTCGGCTCGACACACGACACGCCCGCGAGTCTCGCCGGCGAGCTGCTGCACGGCACGCGCCTGCTGATGCGCGAACGACCGCCGTGGGAGAGCGAGCCACCGCTGGAGGCGCTCGCGAGCACCACGTTCCCCAAGCTCGTGATCTCCGGGGGCCACTCCCCCGTATTCGATGCCGTGTGCGACGCCGTCGCGAGTGCAACCGGCGCGGATCGAGCGGTGATCGCGGGCCGCGGCCACACGATCCCGGCGGTCGGCCAGCCGTACAACGAGCTGCTTGAACGCTTCCTCCCGCGCCCCGAGTAGCCGCATCGCGCCTCGCACCACCGCATCGCACCTCGCACCACCGCATCGCACCTCGCACCACCGCATTGCGGATCGCATCACCGCATCGATTCCCCGCGCGGAGGGTTGGAGGGTCGACAGAAGGCACAAGGAAACCATCCGTCCGACCAGGAGGAGGCACAGATGCGTTCGATCAAGCTGACCGCGGCGTTTGCCGCCGCGGCAATGTTGCTGGCGTGTGCCGCAACGGGAGCTTCGGCCCGCCCATTCGCCCACCGACACAACACCCCGGGCGGTGGCTGCCGCATCGGGCTGGTGGCAGAACCGCACGCGATCACGAGCGGCGAATCGGTCGAGGTGTTCGGCCGTCTGCAGTGCCCCGGCACCAGTGACGAAGGCCAGACTGTGACGGTCTACGGTCGGTCGGTCGGTCGCTTGGCACTCGCCCGCCTGCTCGGGTCCTCAGGGCTGACGGTGCTCGGCACCACCACGACCGGACCCGGCGGCTTCTACTCGTTCGTCGAGCCCAGCGTCACCACGGACAGCGTGTTCGCCGCCGGCGCGGACGGCGCCCTGAGCCCACGCAAGGGCGTGAAAGTCGCTCCGGTCGTGACGCTCAGCGGCCCATCGGAAGTGAAACCGCTGTTCACCGGGTTCCGCAACCGCGTGACGTTCACGGGGACCGTGAGCCCAGCCGACACCGGAGCAGCCATCGTGCTGCAGCGCGAGTCCTCCGTGAGCAACGAAGAATGGCACGCGATCGACTTCGGGATCGTCGGACAGGGGGGCGCCTACTCGATCACCCACAAGTTCGTCAGGCCCGGAGACGCGAACCTGCGCGTGGTCGTGCGTCGGCACCGGCAGTTCAGCGTGCGTGGCGCGTCGAACACGCTCTCCTACGGGATCTCCCAGCGGGAGAATCCAGCCCTGACGCTGAACACGACGGCCTACTCGGTCGCGTACGGGTCGCCGATCACGCTGAGCGGGGTCCTGGCGAGCGGCTCCGGGAAGACGGTGACGCTGCAGGCGCGGACGTCCGGCGGCGGGTTCACGACGGTCGCGAGCACGACCGCCACGGCCGGCGGCCAGTACTCGTTCGTGCAGACGCCTCTGCTCGACACGTCATATCGGGTGACCGGCGGCCCTGTCACCTCGGCCGTGCTATTCGAGGGCGTGAAATACGTGCTCACCGACGGGATCTCATCCCCGACGATTCAGTCCGGCCAACCACTGACGATCGCCGGAACGGTCACACCGGGGAATGTGGGCAAGGTCGTCTACCTCGAGCGCCGGAACAGCTTCGGCACCGGCTATCACGTCGCCGACATCACGATCGTGAGCGCCGGCGGGACGTACTCGCTGACGCACTTCCTGTTCGGCGCCGGGAACGACGTCTTCCGCGTGAAGGTGCCCGGCGATCCCGACAACCAGGGGGTCGCGAGCGCGCCGTTCACGGTCGAAGTCACACCAGCCCCGCCGGCGTCACTGCAGCCGGCCGTGCAGCCCAAGCAGCCCAGCGAAGGTCAGGTCTAGCCGGGGGATGTACGTTGCGCCCTGTGGCCACCCCGCGCGGGCGGCCACAGGCAGCGCGCGGCTCGGCGGTCCGGTGCGCCGCACGCGGCATCTACGGCGCTGAGCCGGAGCCCGTCTCAGGCGGCGACGGCGCGCGACTCCAGGTGCGCGCCGACCTTGCGCTTGACTCGCTGCAACGCGTTGTCAACGGTCTTTGTGTCGCACGACAGCCTGCTGCCGACCTGCTCGTAGGAGTAGCCGTCCAGGTACAGCGACAGCACGCGACTCTCGAGCTCGGACAGCGCGGTCGACAGACACCCGACCAGCGAGCGCAGCTCCTCGGATGAGATGACCTGATTGACCGGGTCCTGCACGGTCGGTCCGGGCAGCATCTGGTCGAGCGTCGGCACGTCATCGCCAGTACCGGCAGGCGTCGAGGAGAACGAAACGTATTGGTTCAACGGCGTGTGCTTGTTGCGCGTGGCCGTCTTGACCGCGGTGATGATCTGGCGGGTGATGCACAGCTCGGCGAAGTTGCGAAAGCTAGACTCGCGATCGTTGCGGAAGTCGCGGATCGCCTTGTACAGGCCCACCAGCCCCTCCTGGATCAGGTCGTCAGCGTCGCCACCGGCGAGGAAGTACGACGAGGCCTTCAAGCGCACGAAGCCGTGATAACGCCTGACCAGCCGGTCGTAAGCATTGCGGTCTCCCTGCTTGGCCAGGGCGATCAGAAATTCGTCCTCGACCTTAGGTTCAGAGTTAGGGTTATGGAAGATTCGGGCCACGAGCAGATCCTTTCTTTCAGAGACCACCTCCCTGGCGGGTGGGTGGGTCCCCTAAATTGCTCAGTGGCGCACTCCTCCCCTGGCGCCAATGCTATGAACGCGCTTTACCTCGGCCTTTCTCAACCTTAGGTTCAGCGTTATGTCGGCGGAGCCTTACACAGTTATGGAACCTTGTCAAGCCTTCGAGCGACGATTCTGCAAGATCTCGTACAGCAGCGCGGAGGCGGCTGCGCTCACGCCGAGCGACTCGATCCTGCCCAGCAGTGGGAGGGCGATCAGCTGATCGCACGCGCTGGCCACCCGCGGTCGCAGGCCGCTGCCCTCGCTGCCCATCACCAGCACCACGCCGCAGCCGCTGTAGTCGGGCGTATCGTACGCAACTGGTCCCCGGGCGCCCGCGCGCCTGGACCGACCGGCCGGATCGTCGTCCGGCGGGCTGTCGGCGCTCGCGCCATAGGACCAGCACCCCGCCTCGCGCGCATCGGCGATGAAGTCCGCGACGTTGCGCACACGCGCCACGGGCAGGTGCTCGACCGCGCCGGCCGAGGCCTTGCACACGGCGGGCGTCACCTCCGCCGCCCTGCGCTCGGGGATCACGACGCCGGCCGCTCCCACACACTCCGCGGTGCGGCAGATCGAGCCGAGGTTCTGCGGGTCCTGCACCTGGTCGAGCACGACGATCAGCGGGCGCTCCACTGCCAGCAGCTGCTCGGCGCTGACGTACGGGTACTCGCCGACCTCCACGCACAGGCCCTGATGGGCGCTCGAGCCGCAGCGGCGCTCGATCTCATCGGCCGCGACCGTCCGCACGCTCGCGCCTGAAAGCCACGGCTCGCGGACGGCGCCGCCACTCGCCCACACCTCGCTCACGCTCTTCGCCCTGCGCCCGCGCAACGCCTCCATCACGGGGTTGCGCCCGTAGACGATCACGACGGCAGCAGCTCGAAGCCGTCCGCCACGTCGCGCACCTCCCAGCCGAGTGCGGCGATCTGGGCGCGCAGCTGATCGGCAGCCGCGAAATCCCGCTCGCCGCGGGCGAGCTCGCGGCGCTCGGCCATCCGGCGCACCTGCTCGGGCGCCTGCTCGCTCGGCGCGAGCAGCGCCTGCAGCCCAAGCACGCCGAGCATCTCGCGCAGGTGCGAGTCGCCGGGCGAGTCCCAGGAGGGCCCGGTCGCCTGACCGATCCACTCGTTGAGCACCGACAGCGCCTCGGCCGTGTTGAAGTCGCGGGCCAGCGCATCGAAGAACCTGTCGCGCAGGCTCGCCAGCTGCGACGGAGAGTCGCCGGCCGACAATCGCCGGCCGGCCTCGCGGATCCGTTTCACGTTCGCCTGCGCCTGCTCCAGCGCGGCCTCGGAGAACGCGAGCGGCTGCCGGTAGTGGCCGGAGATCAGGTACATCACCACGGCCTCCGCGCCGCGCTGCTCGAGCACGTCGTGCAGCAGCGCGATGTTGCCCACCGACTTGGCCATCTTCTCGCCGGTGAACTGAATCATGCCGTTGTGCATCCACAGCTTCGTCAGCTCAGCGCCGCGCGCGGCGCGCGTCTGCGCGGCCTCGTTCTCGTGGTGGGGGAACAGCAGGTCCGAGCCTCCTCCGTGGATGTCGAAGCCGACACCGAGCAGCTGCTCGGCCATCGCCGAGCACTCGATGTGCCAGCCTGGTCGGCCGGCGCCCCAAGGCGCCTCCCAAACGGTGTCCTCGCCGGCCTTGTGCGCCTTCCACAGCGCGAAGTCCCACGGGTCCTGCTTGCGTGAGGTCCCCTCGATTTCCTCGCCTTGGTCCATATGCTCGAGCTGTCGATGCGAGAGGCTCCCGTAGCCTGCGTCCGAGCGCACGCGGAAGTACACGTCGCCGTCGACCGGGTACGCGTGTCCACGGTCGATCAGCGCCTCGATGTACTCGACGATCGGCCCGATCGTCTCGGATGCCAGCGGCTCGTGGTCCGGGCGGCCGAGGCCGAGCGCGCGCGTGTCCTGCCGGTACAGCTCGGTCATCTCCGCGGCCAGCTCGGCGCTCGCGCGGCCCTGCGCGCCGGCGGCGTCGTAGATCTTGTCGTTGACGTCTGTGACGTTCACCACCAGGTTGACCGCGTAGCCCTCGTGCTCGAGGAAGCGCTTGAGCAGGCTGAACACGACGAATGGTCGCGCGTTGCCGATGTGGATTCGGCTGTACACGGTCGGCCCGCACGCGTAGATGCCGATCGGCCGCTCGGGGACGTCCGTGCGCAGCGGCTGGAGCGCGCCGGTCCGGGTGTCGTGCAGGCGAATCTCTCGCATCGCGGGGCAACCCTAGCGTCCGGCAGGCGTCCGGGCGCGGACAGGCGCGCGCGTCAGCTCGCGCGCCGCAGGCGCCTGGCCTCGCCTCAGCCCGCCGGCTGCAGGTTGGCGATCGCCAGCGCAGCGACACCCTCGCCGCGACCGACGAACCCGATGCCCTCGCCGCTGGTCGCCTTGACGTTCACGCGCTCGGGCGCCAGGCCAAGCGCGTGAGCTAGCCGCGAGCGGATCGCCGCGCGATGAGGGCCGAGCTTCGGCTGCTCGAGCACGACGGTGCAGTCGACGTTGATGATCTCGAGGCCCGCGGCGATGACCATCGCGACGACGCTCTCGAGCAGCACGATCGAGTCGGCGTCGCGCCAGCGATCGTCGCTGTCGGGAAAATGCTCGCCGATGTCGCCCATCCCGGCTGAGCCGAGCAGCGCGTCGATCACCGCGTGCGTTAGCACGTCGCCGTCGGAGTGCCCGTCGGGGCCGCGCGCGAAGGGTATGTGGACGCCCCCGATCACCAGCCTGCGCCCGGCCGTCAGGCGATGGGAGTCATAGCCGATCCCGGCGAGGCTCATCGGGCTCCCACGTTGCTCGCGCCGATCGGCTCGAGTCGGCGGACGCGTCGCTCGAACACGCACAGCTCCTCCACGCCCAACTCCTGCAGCAGCTCCAGCGCGCGCTCGTAGTCCGCGCCGACGTCCTCGGGCCGGTGCGCGTCGCTGGACAAGGCCAACGGGACGTCGGCTTCCACGCACATCGACAGGAAGGCGCCAGCCGGATAGATCTCGCCCGCGGGCTTGCGCAGGCCGGCGGTCGAGATCTCGACCGCGACGCCGGCTTCGGCGAACGCTTCAACGGTCGGCTCGTAGTAGCGACGCAGATCTCCCTGCGGGCGCCGACCCGGGTGGGCGGGGCCCCAGTACTTCACCAGGTCGGGGTGCGCGATGATCTCGAACAGGCCGCTGCGAGCGCTCTCGGCGACCGTCTCGAAGTACGCGCGCCAGACCTGCTCGGGGCTGCGGCCCGGATGGCCGGGGTCCCAGACCGTGTAGTCATCCATGTCGACCGCGCCCTCGCGCAGGAAGTGAACGGAGCCGACCACGTAGTCGAAGTCGCGAGCGTCCAGCAGGTTCGCCATCCGGTCCTCGCCGCCGGGCACGAAGTCCGCCTCGACCCCCAGGCGCAGGTCGGTCTGCTCGCGCACGAACTCGCAGTACTGATCGAGATCGTCGTGTGCGTAGATCTCCCAGAAGGGGTGGCGCCAGACCTCGAGCGCCTGTGTGAAGCGGTACACGTGTTCGGAGACACCGAGCTCGGCGATCCCGCGCTCGTCCGCGGCCGCACGGTAGCGCTCGACGTTCGCTTCGGTGTAGTACTCGCTCACGTCGGCGTCCTGGCCGTCCGGGCGCAGATGGAGGTGGTAGTCGCTGAGCATCCGAAGGCCTGCGATTCAAGCAGGATTGATCAGCGATGCCCGCTCTCGGCGCCCGCCGAGCGCCCGGCCAGCAGCAGCTCGGCGACCTGCAGGTCGAGCGGCGTGGTCACCTTGAGGTTCTCCTCACTCGCGCGCACGACCAGCACCTTCCCCCCGCCGCGCTCGATCAGCCACGCGTCGTCGGTGGCGCCCGCGAGCTGTTCTGCCGAGACGTCGAGGGCGCGCTCGAGCGCGGCACGACGGAACACTTGTGGCGTCTGCACTGCCCACAGCTCGCGCCGGTCGAGCGTCTCGCGCACGGTGCCCGCATGGTCTACCCGCTTGATGGTGTCGGTGACCGGGACCGCGGCGATTGCTGCGTCGGCGTCCGGATCGCCCGCCAGCGCTGCGATCACGCTTTCGGCGAGCGCCGCTGTGAGCAGCGGCCGCGCGGCGTCGTGGACGAGCACCGGATCGCCCTCACCGGCGGCGTCCAACGCCCTGCGCACCGAGTCCGAGCGCGAGGCCCCTCCGTCCACGGCCACGACGTCCGCGGGCGACTGTGCACCGGGCGGCATCGCAACCACTATCCGCTGCAAGCCGTCGAGCTCGCGCAGGGCGTCGATGCTCCACTGAAGCAACGGACGACCGGCCAGCTCGACCAGTGCCTTCGGCCGGCCGGCTCCCAGGCGCTCGCCGCTGCCGGCGGCCACGATCAGCGCGACGGTCATCGCCTGGGGCACTCGCGCACGCGGCAATCGGCGTTGCCGCGTGCGCGATCGCCTCGCTTTATCTGACTCCGGCCGCCGCCATCTGGTGATCGGCGGAGTCGGCGAGCAGCTCGTCCAGGTAGTTCTCGGCCTCTTCCTCGTCCTTGTCGAGCGCGTACATCAGCTCGGACGCGAGGATCTTCTTGGTGCGGGTGTACATCTGCTTCTCACCGGTCGACAGACCCTTCTCGCTCTCACGCAGCGACAGGTTGCGGACGACCTCGGCGAGCTCGTAGATGTCGCCAGTCTTGATCTTGTCGCGGTTGTGCTTGAAGCGTCGGTTCCAGTTCTTCGGCATCTCGGAGACTTCATCGCGCAGCACGTCCAGAACCTTCTTGACGGTTTCCTCGTCGATCACCCTGCGCAGCCCAGCCAGAGCTGCGTTCTCAGTCGGCACACGCACGGTCATGTCGTTGTGAAGGATCTTGATCGTGAGGTACTCGCGGCGTTCGCCGAGCATCTCCATCTCCTCCTTCTTGAGGACCTTTCCGGCTCCGTGGTGGGGGTAGACGACGTGGTCCCCGAGCTCGAACTCGATGTACTCGACCTCACGGGTCACCTCGAGCTCCTCGGTGAGCGCTGCGTCTTCAGTTGCTTGTACTGTGATGGTGTCCTCCTTCGTTGCGGCCGCCGACGGGCGCCCGTTGACTCAAGTCTGTAGGTAGCGGTCCACGAGGTTCAGCTCCTGCAGCCTGCGTAGGCCCTCGCGGATGTCCTTGGCACGGATCTCGCCCACACCCTCGACCGCCTCGAGCTCCGCGTCGGTCGCGGCGAGCAGCTCGTCCAGTCCGCCGAACTCGGTCACGATCTGTGTGACGACGAGCTTCGGCAGCCTGGGGATGCGCCCGAGGACGCGGTAGCCACGCGGCGAGACGGGGTAGTCGAGCGTGTTCAGCTTGCGGTCGTAGCTCAGCAGCTCCGCCAACCGGCCGAAGTCGAGCAGATCCTGGTGGGCGAGCCGGCCGATCTCCTCGAGCGCAGCGGCGAACTCCTCGTCTGAGTAGCTGGACAGGTAGTCGCGCACCAGCGCCGCCTTCTCCGCGGCCGCGCCGACCATCGTCTCCTCCAGCTGCATCTCGATCAGCCGGCCCTCGCTGCCCAGCTCGACGATGTAGCGCTCGATCTCGACGGCCATCCGCGTGACCAGCTCAGAGCGCTGAAGCACCGTGAGCACGTCGTGCAGCGTCGCGCCTCCCTCGAACTCGAGCGCGGTCAGACGCGTGGAGACCTGGTCCAGTCGCGTGCGGAACTTGTCCAGGGTCGCGAGCGCCTGGTTGGCCTTGGCCAGCACGATCGGGATGTCCTCGAGGATGTACTTGACACCGTCCACGTACACCGAGACGACCTCGCGGCGTTGCGAGATCGCGATCACGAGCGCGTCCGTCTGCTTCGACACGCGCTCGGCGGTGCGATGTCGGGTGCCCGTCTCGTGCGAGAGGATTGTCGGATCGGGCATCAGCTGGACGTTCGCCATCGTGATCTTCGTGGCGTTCGCGTTGAGGATGATCGCGCCGTCCATCTTGGCGATCTGGTAGAGGAACGCGGGCGTGTAGTCGATGTCTAGCTTGATCCCCCCGGAGTTCAGAAAACTCAGGTCTTCAGGCTCGCCGATCACGATCAGACCGCCTGTGCGCGCGTGCAGGATGCTCTCGATTCCCTCGCGCAACGCGGTGCCGGGCGCGATCATCTCCAGCGCCCTCATGAGTCCCGGATCCGGTCGTACCTCGTTGTCTAGGTCTTCGCCGGATCGTGGAGCCACCACCCCAATTCTAGGGCAATTAGCAATCTTTTAGCAGCACGTACACTGGGCACACACGGTCCCACAGCTCGCGATCTCACGGCCGCCCGCGCAGCCCGGGCGGCGGGGTCGGCTCAGCCCGATCGAGCGGCCGGGTCGGGTGCGGAGCGCAGTGCCCGCTGGCCGGCGGACTGCCGGCGGTCCTCGACATGCGCCAGCGCCGCTCCGATCGGCTCCGGGACCTTGTGCGGGCTACCCTCCGGCGGTCCTTTCGGCAGCGCCGCCGCGAGCGCCGCGCGCAGCGTCGGCGCCTCGCAGGCCGAGCGTCCGCTGTCGAGGGGTGCGATCACGTCCCGCAGGCCGTGCTTGGCGGCCTCTTCCAGGCGCCGCTCGGGGTGCCCGACCCAGCGCAGCTCGCCCGTCAGACCGAGCTCGCCGAAGCACGCTCTTGGGGTCCCCGACAACGGCACGCCGCGGCTCGCACTGGCAACCGCGAGCGCGACCGCCAGATCGCAGCCCGGCTCGTCCACTCGTACGCCTCCGACGACGTTGACGAACACGTCGGCGCCGCCGGTGCGGACGTTGCCGTGTCGCCCGAGGATCGCGAGCACCAGCGCCAACCGGTTGCGGTCGAGTCCCGAGACGACCCGGCGCGGCTGCTCGAGCTCGGAGGGCGCCACCAGCGCCTGAACCTCGACCAGCAGCGGGCGCGATCCCTCCATCGCCGCCAGCACCACGCTGCCGGGAGCGCTCGTCGCCTCCGCGACGAACCTCGCCGAGGCGTCGAGCACCTCGACCAGGCCGCCCTGGCGCATCTCGAACAGCCCCGCCTCGTTGGTCGAGCCGAACCGGTTCTTCAGGGCGCGCAGCTCGCGATACGGGCGCTCGCGCTCGCCCTCGAACTGCAGCACGCAGTCGACGAGGTGCTCGAGCACGCGCGGGCCCGCCAGCGCGCCATCCTTGGTCACGTGACCGACGAGGATCACCGCCACTCCCTGCGCCTTAGCGAGCTCCATGATCCGGCCGGCGACCTCCCGCACCTGCCCGACCGAGCCGGGCGCACCCGACAGCTCGGCGCAGTTGAGCGTCTGAACGGAGTCGATCACGCACACCGCGGGCGCTTCCGCGGCGATCGAGTCCAGGACAGTGTCCAGATCGGTCTCGGCCAGGATCGGCACCCTCAGCGCCGGATGTGAGGGACCTGATCCGAGCCGCTCGGCACGCAGCCGGACCTGCTCGGCCGACTCCTCTCCGCTGACGTACAGGGTGCGATGACCGGCGTGCTCGAGATGGCCGAGCACCATATTCGTGAGCGTCGACTTGCCGATTCCGGGGGATCCGCCGAGGAGCACGAGCGACCCCGGGACGAGACCCCCACCGAGCACCCGGTCGAGCTCGCCGATCCCGGTCGACATGCGCTGCACGGGCGCTGCTCCGACCTCCCTCAGCGGGCGCGCGGCGAGCGTCGGTCCGCGCGCTCGCCCGCGCACGCCGGCGCCATCCCCACCCCCGGAGCGCTTCGCGCCTGAGCGGGCCCGTCCAGTGCTCGCCGCCAGGCGCTCCTCGATCAGCGTGTTCCACGCCTCGCACCCGGGACACTGGCCGTGCCACTGGGCTGACTGCAGCCCGCATTGCGAGCAGACGTGGACGGTCGCGCGGGGCATCGGGCCAGGCTAGAGGTCAGCGGGGACGGCTCGATGAAGATCTGCGCAATGCCAGGCGGCCGTCGGGGTAAGCCACTCGGGCGCGGCGCTCAAGCCCCGACGCGCACGCTTCGGCGCTCGTACAGCAGCACATCGCGCCAGCGCCCATCCGGCATCTGCCCGATCCGCTCGCTGATGCCGAGGAGGCGAAAGCCGCAGCGCTCGTGCAGGGCGACCGATGCGAGGTTCTCGGGAAAGATGCCGGCCCTGAGCGTCCACATACCCGTACGCTCAGATGCCTCGATCAGGCCCTCCAGCAGCGTCCGCCCGACGCCGCGGCGTGCGCACGCCGGGTCGACGTAGATGCTGACCTCGCCCACGCCGCGATAGACGGCGCGGTTTGACGCCGGGCCGAGCGCCGCCCACCCGAGCGCCTCGCCGTCGGCTGCGCGCGCAATCAGCGCGGGATAGCCCGCTCTTGGGCGCGAGAACTCCTCCCAGCCGGGCGCCTTGGACTCGAACGTCGCATCTGCGCCGGCGATTCCCGCCTCGTAGATGCGCGCCGCTTCGGGCCAGCCCTGCGCGGTCAGAGGCGCCAGCAGGACCCGGTCGCCGGTCGCGCTCAGCTGCCCGCGCCTACTGCTCGTCGGGCGGGCCGATCTCCGGCGCGTCGGCCTCGGGCTGATCGTCGCTCTCGACGATCTCCTCGGCACCGGCACCCTGAGCACCGACGCCGACCGGCGTCTTCTGCTTCTTCGGGTTGACGATCGACAGGCGCACCTCGCCCTCCTGATCGCCCTCGGCCGGGTCGACCACGACGGTCGCGCCGGGCGTCAGCTGCTCGCGCAGCACGAAGTCCGCGAGCGGGTCCTCGATGTAGCGCTGGATCGCCCGGCGTAGCGGCCGTGCGCCCATCGCAGGATCCCAGCCCTTTTCGACCAGCAGATCCTTGGCCGGCTCGGTCAGCTCCAGCTGCAGCTCGCGCTCGGCCATCGACTCGCGGATGCGCAGCAGCAGCAGCTCGACGATCTGCTTGATCTCCTCCTTCTGCAGCTTGTGGAAGACGATCACATCGTCGATGCGGTTGAGGAACTCGGGGCGGAACACCTTCTTCAACTCGCCCATGATCCGGTTCTTCATGTCCTCGTAGGTGATCCCCGTCTCGTCGTCGGAGACGGCGAATCCCAGCGGCGTGTTGCGCGCGATCTCCGCGGCGCCGATGTTCGAGGTCATGATCACGATCGCATGGCGGAAGTCGACCGTGCGGCCCTGGGCGTCGGTCAGGCGGCCGTCCTCGAGGATCTGCAGCAGGATGTTGAACACGTCCGGGTGCGCCTTCTCGATCTCGTCCAGCAGCAGCACGCTGTAGGGCTTGCGACGGATCGCCTCGGTCAGCTGGCCGCCCTCGTCGTAGCCGATGTAGCCGGGAGGCGAGCCGACCAGCCTGGAGACGGCGTGCTTCTCCATGTACTCGGACATGTCGATCCGGATCAGCGCGTCGTCGTCGCCGAACAGGAACTCGGCGAGCGTGCGAGCGAGCTCGGTCTTGCCGACCCCTGAGGGACCGAGGAAGATGAACGAGCCGGTCGGGCGCTTGGGGTCCTTCAGCCCGGCGCGCGAGCGCCTGATCGCCTTGGAGATGACCTCGATCGCGGGGTGCTGGCCGATCACCCGCTTGTGCAGTTCGTCCTCCATCCGCATCAGCTTCTGCGTCTCGGCCTCGGTCAGCTTGAACACCGGGATGCCGGTCCACATCGAGACGATGTCCGCGATCTCCTCCTCGCCGATCGACGGGCGCTCGCCGGACTCGCCGGATTCCCACGCCTGCTCGAGCTCGCGTTTCTTGTTCGTCAGCTTGCGCTCCTTGTCGCGCAGCGCGGCCGCCTTCTCGAACTCCTGGGCCTCGATCGCGGCCTCCTTCTCGCGACGCGTGCTCTCGACTTCACCCTCGAGCTCGCGGTTGGCCGGCGGCGAGGTCATCGACTTGATCCGCATGCGTGAGGCGGCCTCGTCGATCAGGTCGATCGCCTTGTCCGGCAGGAAGCGGTCGGAGATGTAACGACTCGCCAGCTCGCCGGCCGCGCGCAACGCCTCGTCGGTGATCTGCACCTTGTGGTGCTGCTCGTAGCGGTCGCGCAGCCCGGTGAGGATCTCGACCGTCTGGTCGATCGTCGGCTCGTCGACCGTGATCTTCTGGAAGCGGCGCTCGAGCGCCGAGTCGCGCTCGAGGTACTTGCGGTACTCCTCCAGCGTGGTCGCGCCGATCGTCTGCAGCTCGCCCCTGGCGAGTGCCGGCTTGAGGATCGAGGCAGCGTCGATCGCGCCCTCGGCGGCGCCGGCGCCGACCAGGTTGTGAAGCTCGTCGATGAACAGGATGATGTCCCCGCGCTGGGTGATCTCCTTCATCACCTTCTTCAGCCGCTCCTCGAACTCGCCGCGGTACTTCGATCCGGCGACCAGCGCGGCCAGGTCGAGTGTGTAGATCTGCTTGTTCTTCAGCAGCTCAGGGACCTCGGAGCTCGTGATCCGCTGAGCCAGGCCCTCGACCACAGCTGTCTTGCCGACGCCCGGCTCGCCCACCAGCACTGGGTTGTTCTTCGTGCGACGGGAGAGGATCTGCATGATCCGCTCGATCTCCGTCTCGCGCCCGACGCAAGGGTCGAGCTTGCCCTCGGCGGCCAGCTTCGTCAGGTTCCTGCCGAACTGGTCGAGCAGCTTGGAGGACTTCTTGCCCTCGCCCGCCGCGCCCGAGCCCGAGCCCGTCGAGGCGCCGCCGGACTGACCCTGGCGGCGTCCGCCGGGACCGGACAGCATGCGGATCACCTCGTTGCGGATCTTCTCGGAGTCGGCGTCGAAGTCGAGCAGGATGCGCGCGGCGACGCCCTCGTTCTCGCGCACCAGCCCGAGCAGGATGTGCTCGGTGCCAATGTAGTTGTGGCCGAGGCTGAGCGCCTCGCGCAGCGCGAGCTCGAGCACCTTCTTCGCCCGCGGCGTGAACGGGATCTGGCCGGAGGTGACCTCCTCGCCGGAGCCGACGATCCGCACGACCTGCGCACGAACGCGCTCTACGGTGATATCGAGGCTCTCCAACACACGCGCGGCCAGACCCTCCTCCTCGCGCAGCAGCCCAAGGAGGATGTGCTCCGTGCCGATGTAGTTGTGCTTGAGCGTACGCGCCTCCTCCTGCGCGAGAACGACGACCTGCCGGGCCCGTTCTGTAAATCGCTCGAACATGGTGCTCTTCCTTCCTGCCGGGACGGTGCCTCAAGAGCTTTTGGGACCCTAATGACGCCTTGCGGAGCAGTCTACCAACCGGTCACCCTGCCCTAATGCGGTCATCGGCAGCACAGTCCCCGGGCTTGATCGGCGGACGGACGCCGCGGGGCTCGATCGCGCACCGCCGGGACGGACGTCGCGGCGCTAGTCGCGCATCGCCGGGAACAGCACGACCTCGCGGATCGAGTCGCGCCCGGTGAGCAACATCACCAGCCGGTCGATGCCCACGCCGACGCCGCCAGCCGGCGGCATCCCCTGCTCGAGCGCCTGTACGAACAGCTCGTCGTAGGGCTGGACCTCCTGCTCGCCGATGCTCGCCAGGCGCTGCTGGGCCACGAAGCGCTCGCGCTGCACGTCAGGGTCGATCAGCTCGCTGAAGGCATTCGCGATCTCCATCCCCCCTGCGAACGCCTCCCAGCGCTCGACCAGGCCGGGCTCGGAGCGATGCTCACGGGCCAGCGGCGAGATGTCGGTCGGATAGTCGAGCACGAACGTCGGCTGGCGCAGGGCCGGCTCGACGTACTTGGACAGCAGGTCATCTGCGAGCTGAAACCAGCTGAGATCCTTGGTCTGCATCTGCAGGCCACGCTCGGCGATCGCCGCGGCGAGGCCGTCCGCGGTCGTATGGGCCCTCAGGTCGATGCCCGCATGCCGCTCGATCGCCTCGTGAAAGCCGACACGCGCCCACGGGGAGGAGAAGTCGAGCTCGCCCGCGTAGCCGATCGCGGCGGCGGCCCTGCTCACGAGCGCCTCCAGGCGAGCGGCCTCGACGTTGTAGTCCGCGTAGGCCTCATACCACTCGACCATCGTGAACTCGGGGTTGTGCTTGTGCGAGACCCCCTCGTTACGGAAGTCCTTGCCGAGCTCGTACACGCGCTCGAGGCCGCCTACGAGCAGGCGCTTGAGGTACAGCTCGGTGGCGATCCGCAGGTACAGGTCGCGGTCGAGCGCGTTGTGGTGAGTCGTGAACGGGCGCGCCAGCGCGCCGCCGTACAGCGGCTGCAGCACCGGCGTCTCGACCTCCACGAACCCCTCGCCGTCGAGATACGCGCGGACCGCGGCGATGATCCGCGCGCGGTCGATGAATAGCCGACGCGCGTCAACGCTTGCGATCAGGTCGAGCTCGCGACGGCGGTAGCGCGTCTCGACGTCGCTCAGCCCATGGTGCTTGTCCGGCGGAGGGCGCAGCGCCTTGGCCAGGATCTCGAAGCTCTCGACGCGCAGCGACACCTCTCCGTGGCGGCTGCGGATCGCGCTGCCGTCAACGCCGATCAGGTCGCCCAGATCGAGCGTGCTCAGCAGCTCGAAGCGCTCGCGGCCGAGCACGTCGACACGCGCGTGCAGCTGGAGCTTTCCCGTCCGGTCGACGAGATCCAGGAATGCCGTCTTGCCCGCACCGCGGCGGGCGGCGATGCGCCCGGCGACGCGATGGTGCTCGTCGGTTTCCTCACCGCTCTGGAGATGCTCGTAGGCGGCGAGGATCTCGGCGATCGGCTCGACGTCGGCGAAGGCATATGGGAAGGCGCTCGCGTCAGCCTCCCTCAGGCGCTGCGCCTTCGCGCGCCGCTCGGCGATCAGCTCGTCGAGGCCATGCCTGCCCGGCTCGCCCGGCTGCTGCGGCGACGGCCGTTCCTCGCTTGCGCTCATGCGCTGCGAGCCTACTCGAGGCCGACGTCGATCTTCGTGATCTTGAGCTTGCGCGCGGGTCCGCGCGGGACCTTGACCGCGACCGTCTCGTTGCGTTTGTGGCCGATCAACGCACGGCCGACGGGCGACTCGTTGGAGAGCTTGTGTTCATCGGGCTTGGCCTCGGCCGAGCCGACGATCGTGTATTTCACCGATTTGCCGGTCTTTTCGTCCTTCACGTGCACCACCGAGCCGACCTGGACGACGTCTGTCGAGAGGTCCTTGGCCTGAATCACGCTCGCCATCCGCAGCTTCTCCTGCAGCTGGGCTATACGGCTCTCGAGCATCGCCTGCTCGTTCTTGGCGTCGTCGTACTCGGAGTTCTCGGAGATGTCCCCGAACTCGCGGGCCTCCTTGATCCGTTGAGCGACCTCACGGCGCTTCTCCGTGGACAGCAGCTCGAGCTCGTCCTTGAGCTTCTGCAGGCCTTCTGGGGTGAGGATGACGTCTTTCGGCATGTGGGATCCCGCGGGTTGGAGGTCCGGTGCGCGACACACAAAACCCCGCTATGAGCGGGGATGTCGCCGGGCAGGGGCTTCGGCGAGCGCAGCAGTATAGCGGGGAGCGCAAGCCCTCCGTTAGGGGCTTCACACGGCCGGCACCGCCGGCCGACAGACCATGTCCAGCAGGGCCCGGACGCGCTCCAGGGTGTCGGCGCTCTGCAGGGATTCCTGCAAGTCCCTGGCGGCCGCCGGCTCGAGCTGCAGGCGAGCCACGTACCACGGGTAGAACTTGCGCAGGTAGCGAGTCGCGCGCGGCTCGCCGAGATGCTCGACCGCGCGCTCGATCGTCCAATCGAGCTCAGTCGACACCTCGTCGCGGCTTGGGTCGAGCTCGCGCCCGAGCAGCAGCTGCGCGAACAGCCACGGGTTACCGAGCGCACCCCTGGCGAGCATCACCGCTGTGGCGCCGGTCGACGCGAATGCCTCGCGTACCTGTGCGGCGTCGCCGAGCCCCCCGCTGAGGATCACCGGGGCGCCCAGCGATTCCACCAGCCGTGCCGCCAGCTCGTAGTCGGGGACGCCCTTGTGGTGGACCGCCGCCGAGCGGGGATGAAACGCGATCGCCGCCACCCCGGCCTGTTCCACGAGGCGGTGAGCCAGCTCGAACCCAGCGGTATCTCCGGGCCGCAGGCCCGAGCGCAGCTTGACGCTCACCGGTATCTCCGACCCGTCCGCCCCTTCGCCGGCGCCCTGAACACATGCTCGCGCAACCGCGACCGCCCGCTCAGGGTCGGCCAGCAGCGCCGCCCCGGCGCCGGTCTTGCGCACCTTCGGCACCGGGCAGCCCATGTTGATGTCGATCGCGTCGGCTCCCGCTTCGGCGACGTGGCGGGCCGCCGAGCGCATCATCGTCGGGTCTTCGCCGAACAGCTGGATCGACACCGGCCCGCCCGTGCGCTCGCGCGGGTCAATCCGCAGCATCTCGGTGCACGTCTTCTCGTTCCCGTAGTGGATCGCGTGCGAGGAGAGCATCTCCGAGACCGCCATGCCGGCCCCGTAGCGCTTGGCCTGCAAGCGCACGAACCAGTTCCCGATCCCGGCGAGTGGCGCGAGCATCACGCGGTTGGGCACGCACAGTGAACCCAGGGTCCAGCTTTCGTCGAGTCGCGCAGGCGCGGACATGAACCCATTATTGATGTTTATGAGGGCGCCTCCGGCGCCGGGAGGTGGGCCCGTTCAGCGATTGCGCTCGTGCAGCAACCGTAGGCCGGCGAGCGTGAGCATCTCGTCGACCTCCTCGATCTCCTCCGAGTAAGGCACCACCAGCCCGGCCAGGCCACCCGTGGCGATCACGTCGGTGCGCTCGCCGAGCTCGTCGTACAGGCGGCGCAGGATCGCGTCGATCGCGCCCGCGTAACCGAACACGACCCCGGAGCGGATCGCGTCAATCGTGTTCTTGCCGATCACGCTGCGGGGCGGCGCGAGATCCACCTTGGGCAGCCGCGCTCCCCGTTCGGAGAGCGCTTCCAGCGATATCTCGATCCCGGTCATCAGCGCTCCGCCGACGTACTCGCCCTCGCTCGAGAGGACATCGAACGTGGTCGCGGTGCCGAAGTCGACACACACGGCCAGGCCACCGAAGCGCTCGCGGATCGCAACCGCGTTGACGAGCCGATCGGCGCCGATCTCACGCGGGTTGTCATACCTGATCGCCATCCCGGTCTTCGTCCCCGGGCCAACCGTCAGCATCTCGTGACCGAGGTAGCGACTAGCCATCGTGGTCCACTCGGGCTCGATCTGGGGCACAGTCGAAGACACGATCGACCCGTCCAGATCGTCGAACCCGTAGCCGCGCAGCTCGAGCAGGTTGCGCAACGCGGCCCCGAGCTCATCCGCAGTGGACTGTCGGACGGTCGCGAAACGCCAGTGATCGAGCAGCTGCTCGCCCTCGTAGGCCCCGAAATGGGTCTGTGTGTTTCCGACGTCGACGACCAACAGCATCGGCGACCATTATGCTCAGCATCGTTATGGCGGGTACACCCAAGCTCTACGTGTTGCCGGGCTCACACCCGTGCGCTGCCGTCGAAGCTGCCCTGAAGCTGAAGTCGATCGCCTTCGAGCGTGTCGACATGCTGCCGCTGAGCCAGCTGCTGATCGGCCCGATCCGCTATCGCGGAAACACTGTCCCGGGTATGCGGATCGGCAAGGAGCGGCTCGTCGGCTCACGGACGATCATGCGCCGCCTCGACGAGCTCGTCGCAGAGCCACCGCTACTACCGCCGCCCGGCGATCCGCTCTACGCCCGCGTGCTCGAGACCGAGCGCTGGGGGGATGAGGTCTTCCAGCAGATGCCCCGGCACATCATCGCGGCCGGCCTCGTTCGTAAGCCGGCAGCGATGGAGAGCTATGTCGGAGACGCCAAGCTGCCGTTGCCGATCCCGCTGATGCGGCCCGCGATGCCGTTGACCGCGCGGCTGATCGCGCTCCGGGGCGGCTCCAACAACGAGACCGCCCGCGCCGACGTCGCCGCGCTTCCACGGCAGCTCGAACGAGTCGACGGCTGGATCGCCGAGGGCGTGCTCGGAGGCGAGCAGCCGAACGCTGCCGACCTGCAGATCGGCAGCACGATTCGCCTGCTGATGAGCCTGGGCGACGTCCGTCCGTTGGTCGAGCCGCACCCGGCCGCACAGCTGGCGCGCTACTTCCGTCCGATCGCCGGCGAAGTCCCGGCCGGCGTGCTGCCAGCCGACTGGCTCGCGCCGGCCACGGCATAGTCACTAAGCCAGCGCACGAGGACCTCAGCCGCGCACCAGTCACCCAGCCGCGCCCAAGAGCCTCAGCCGCGCACCAGGACACCGCGGGTCACCGTCAGCTTGGCGCCATTCGCCGAGGTCAACATGATCCTCACGCTCAGGGCAAGGCGTCCGTGGGCACGCAGCGCGCGCCTGGCCTTGGCGCTCAGCGTCACCGTGAACGAAACTGTGCCGGCACGCAGCGAGGAGCGCGTTGTGTGCCCCACTGCAACCGTCGGCGTGTGATGAGCGCTCGCCAGCGACGCCCTGCTGGCCAGCAACTCGACCGCGAGCGTTCCTCCGGCGCCCGCCCCCGAGACAGCGACCGACCCATGCACCGAGTGGCCGTGCTGGGTGCGCGCCAGCCTCACCGCCGACGAGGCGTTCCCGGCGAGCAGCGAGCCGGGGGAGATCGAGCCGGTCGTCTGGGAGCCGAGCCCCGCGGACCCCGGAGCGCTGCCCGGCGCGGCGCCCGGAGCAGGCGTTTCGGTTGCACCTGTCGTCGTCGTGGTGGTCGTCGTGCCGTTCGCGCCCACCGTGATCGTGCCCGTCATTTCCGGCCCGTGGACGGTGCAGTAGAACTGGTACACGCCGGGTTTCACGAACGTGCATGTGCCGCTCCAGTTCGGGCCGCTGGCTTCCGCGGTTGTGCCGACCGGGACGCCACCGGTGCACGCGGGCGTTTCCGGCCCGGCGACCCACTTCACACCATGCGGTACGGCTGTCGCGTTGCTCAACGCCACAGTTCCGCCGGGCGCGATCGTTGCGCTCGGGGGCAGCCAGGAATGAGTCTGGTCGGGGTAGACACCGACGTTGTGCGCTTCGATCGTCGGGCTCGTTTCCGAGCTTGCCACTGCCGGTAGCACGACGACAGAGGCACAGAGCACAGCGGCGATACCCAGAAGAAGCTGCCTACGCAGTCGCACGTCCCCCCACCAGCCTTTCCTCGACGGTTTCAAGTCCGACCGGTCGTGTGTGCGCAGCGGGCGCCCAACTCCACGGTCAACTACGAGGACGCCGAGCGTGCTTCGATCCTTCCCGGCGCTACAGTCGCAGTGCCAGGAGAGTGCGCGCCGCAGACTCGAGGTGCGACGCTTCTGGATTCCATGCGCACCCTCGATCCGCAGTCCCTCACTCAGCACGTGGACCGCCTGTACCGCGCCGCGTGGGCGCTGTGCGGCTCGCGCGAGGACGCCGAGGATCTGGTGCAGGAGACGTTCGCGAGGGTGCTCTCACGCCCGCGCGTGCTGCACGGCGACGACGACGTGTACTACCTGATGCGCGTGCTTCGCAACACCTTCCTGACGAGCCGTCGCACCGCGTCTCGGCGGCCGCTCACGGTGGCCGAGCTGGAGGATGTCGTCACGCCCGACCCGAGGCCGATGGGCCGGCCTGAGCAGGCGTTCGAGGTGCAGGAGCTGTACGGGACGATCGCCGAGCTGCCTGACAACTTCCGCCTTGCGCTGGTGGCCGTGGACGTGCTCGGGCTCTCCTACCGCGAAGCCGCCCGCGCGCTGCGCGTCCGCGAGGCGACGCTCACGACGCGGCTGTTCCGTGCGCGCAAGCAGGTCGCGGCGCGGCTGTCGCCCGAGGCCGAGGAAGAGCAGGCACCGCGCGGGTCGACCGCACCATCCCCTCCCCCCTCTGAGCGCACGGAGCCGGCGCTCGCCGCGCCGCGGGAGCGCCCGCCGCAGGTTGGTTCCTACCAGCGGGAAGACACTGGCTCCGACGGAGTCTTCTCGAGTGGGAGCAATCAATGACAGAGCAGCGCCCACTTACCGAAGCCGAGCTCCTCGACCGCGTGCGGTCGGTCGACGCGCGCGCGCCACAGGAGCTCCACGACAGGGTCGAGCAGATGATCGCCGAGCGCACCGCGCCTGGATCTGAAAGGCGCAGCCGCACGGCATCCGGACGATCACAACCGGCGTTCGGCCGCAGGCTCGCGGCGGGACTGGCGCTCGCTGGCGCTCTGGTGGCGGTGCTCGTCGTGGCCCTGAGCAGCGGCAGCGGCGGCACGGGCGGGCTGTCAATGAACACGGCATCGGCGCTGACGCTGCGCCCAGCGACCGCGGCCGCACCGCGCGAGAACCGCCGTAGCGGCGGGACCCAGCTGGCCGCTGCGGTGGACGGAGTCCCGTATCCCTACTGGGCAGATCGCTTCGGCTGGCGCTCGACCGGATCGCGAATCGACCGGGTGGGCGGACGGACGGTGCGGACGGTCTTCTACAGCAACGCTCGCGGTCAACGAGTGGGCTACGCGATCGTCGCCGGGGCGCCGCCACCGCAGACGAGCGGCGGCGTGGTCGTGTGGCGCAACGGAACGGCCTACCGGCTGCTCAACGCAGGCGACGTACGGATAGTGACATGGCTGCGCCACGGGCACATGTGCGTGGTGAGCGGCCGCGGTGTCAGCAGCGCGAGGCTGCTGACACTCGCGAGCTGGGATGACCACGGCCGTACGGCAGCCTGAGCCCACCAGCACGGCAGCCCGAGCCACCCGCACGGCAGCCCGAGCCACCCGCTCAGCCGTCTGCGATCTCCAGCGGTGGACCGTCCCAGCGCACCCCCTCATCGAGCGGCAGGGCTGCGAGCGCGTCTGCGAGTCGCCTGCCGTCGGGTGTGCGCAGGTCGAAGTCGAGCTCGAGCGCGGGTATCAGGACGAAGCGCCGAACGAGCAGCTGTTCGTGGGGCAGCTGCATCCGCTCCACGCGCAGCTCCAGATCGCCGACCAGCAGGATGTCGATGTCGATTGTCCGGGGCCCGTGGCGCCTGGCGTTGGCCGCACGCCCCAGCTCGGCCTCGAGGCGCTTGACCGCGTCGAGCAGCTCGAGCGGAGCCAGCGCGCAGCGGACGCGCACGCAGGCGTTCAGGAACGCCGGCTGGTCGAGCACCTCACCGACCGGATCGGTGTCGTAGGTCGAGGAGCAGGCGAGCAGTTCGATGCCCGCGTGCGGGAGTGCCAGCACCGCGGCCTGCAGGTGCGCGCGGCGGTCGCCGACGTTCGAGCCCAGCCCCAGTAGCCCCTCCCGTAGCCCGCCCGCGGTCATCCGCCGGAGGTCGTCGTCCGGCACCTCAGCAACAGGCGCCGCAGGCCGCGGCGCTCACGCGCTCGCATCCGCTTCGCGCCACACCTCGACCGAGACCTCGTCCACGCTGAGCGCGATCGGCGGCTCGGGCTTGGCCGCCTTGACCCACGCTCCCTCGAGCTCGTAGTCAGCGAGCAGGCGGTCGGCGATCGTGCTGCACAGACGCTCGAGCGTTCGGTGCGAGCGCTGCTGGGCGATCAGCGCCACGAGCTGGCACACCTCCGCGTAGTCGACGGTGTCCTCGATCGAGTCGGTGACCGTGGCATCGGTGTGTCCGATGTCCAGCCGCAGGTCGAGTACCAGGCGCTGGCCGACCTCGCGCTCGGCCTCGCTGACGCCGTGGTGGGTGTAAAGCGACAGGCCCGTGATCTCGATCGTGACCGACTCGGCGGTGTCCTCGCGCTCTTCGTCGAGGTCCTCGCCATCGTCGTCTAGGTCGTCCTCGTCCGCCTCGTCGCCGCCCTCGCCGTCCATTTGCTGCCCAACGTAGCAGCCGCCACGGCCAGGGCATCACCGACCGCCGCGACGTCGTGAATCCGGAACACGCTCGCGCCGCGCTCGAGCGCTAGCACGTTCGTGGCGATCGTCCCCGCTAGCCGGCGCGCCACCGGCGCAGGCTGAGCCTCGCCCGCCGCGTCCGCGAGCAGCCGGCCGATGAAGCTCTTGCGCGAGGTCCCCACGACGAGCGGCCGTCCGATCGATGCCAGCTCCTGGAGGCGGAGCAGCAGCGTGAGGTTGTGGAGCACGGTCTTGCCGAAGCCGATGCCGGGGTCGAGCAGGATGCGCTCCTCCGCCACACCACCACCCACGGCGAAGGCCATGCGCTCCTCGAGGAACGCCCTGACGTCGTCGACCACGTCGTCATATCGAGGCCCACGCACCCCACTCTGCATCGTTCGCGGCTCGCCGAGCATGTGCATCAGGCAGCAGTCCGCACCGCTTTCGGCGATCAGCTCGACCATCGCCGGATCGGCCCGCAAAGCGCTCACGTCGTTGACCAGGCTCGCACCGGCCGTGACCGCGGCCCGCGCGACCGCTGCCTTGGTGGTATCGATCGAAACCTGCAGCGGTCGGCTCGTTGGCCAGTCGAGGGCAGCGATCCGCTCGAGCACCGGGACGACCCGGCGTAGCTCCTCCGCGGGGGAGACCGGCTCAGCGCCGGGCCGCGTCGACTCGCCCCCGACGTCGAGGATGTCGGCACCCTGATCCACCAGCTCGCGGGCATGCGCGACCGCGGCGTCGGCATCGAGGAACTCGCCCCCGTCGGAGAACGAGTCCGGGGTGACGTTGACCACCCCCATCAGGCGGTACGGGCGGCCGTCAGACAGGCTCGGGGCGCTCTTTGTCGGTGGCGCGGATCTCGGCCGTACCACCGGCGAGCCCGGGACGCGGAATCGCGCGCGGCGTTTCGCGCTCGGCGCGGTCGACAGCGGTCGGCGGCGCGGGCAGCTCGGGCTTGCTCTCCTCCTCGACGCCGAACACCTCCTCTTCGCCCTTGCCCGCCAGCAGCGCCAAGAACTCCTCCTTCTCGATCGTCTCGCGCTTGACGAGGATCTCGGAGATGTTCGTGAGGTCGTGCTGGTGATCGGTGAGGATGCTCCTGGCGCGCTGGTGTGCCGCCTCGATGATCCGTCGCACCTCGTCGTCGATCTCACGTGCGATCTCGTCGGAGTAGTCGGGCTCGGTGGAGAACTCGCGGCCGAGGAACGGCTGACCGTGGTCGTGGCCGAACACGCGCGGGCCGAGCTTTTCACTCATGCCGAAGCGCATCACCATCTGCTTGGCCGTCGCGGTTACCTTCTCGATGTCGTTGGACGCGCCGGTAGTAATCTCGCTGAACACCAGCTCCTCGGCGGCGCGCCCCCCGAGCGTCATCGCCATCGTGTCCTCAAGCTCGGCTCGAGTCGTCAGGAAGCGGTCCTCCTGCGGCATCGAGATCGTGTAGCCGAGTGCCTGGCCGCGGGAGATCACCGAGATCTTGTGCACCGGGTCGGAGTGCTCGAGGAAGTGGCCGACGAGCGCATGGCCCATCTCGTGATAAGCCGTGATCAGTCGCTCTTTCTCGCTCATCACGCGCGTCTTCTTCTCGGGGCCGGCGATCACACGCATGATCCCCTCCTCGAGCTCTTCCTGGCCAATCTCGCGCTTGCCCGTGCGAGCCGACAGCAGGGCCGCCTCGTTGATCAGGTTCGACAGGTCAGCGCCGGTGAAGCCCGGGGTCTGGCCGGCGAGCGCGTCGATATCGATGATCTTCGCCAGTGGCTTGCCACGAGTGTGAACCTCGAGGATCTTCGCGCGCCCCTTGCGGTCCGGGCGGTCGACGGCGATCTGGCGGTCGAAGCGGCCGGGGCGCAGTAGTGCCGGATCGAGAATGTCGGGCCTGTTGGTGGCGGCGATCATGATGATGTTGTCCTTCGCCTCGAAGCCGTCCATCTCGACGAGCAGCTGGTTGAGCGTCTGCTCGCGCTCGTCGTGACCCCCGCCCAGACCAGCGCCACGGTGACGACCGACCGCGTCGATCTCGTCCATGAAGATGATGCACGGGCTGTTCTGCTTGGCCTGCTCGAACAAGTCCCGGACGCGTGAGGCACCGACGCCGACGAACATCTCGACGAAGTCCGAGCCGGAGATCGAGAAAAACGGCACGCCCGCCTCGCCAGCGACGGCGCGCGCGAGCAGCGTCTTGCCGGTGCCGGGCGGCCCGTACAGCAGCACGCCGGTCGGGATCCTCGCCCCGAGCGCCTGGAACTTCTTCGGGTTCTCGAGGAATTCCTTGATCTCGTGGAGCTCCTCAACGGCCTCGTCGACCCCGGCGACGTCACGGAAGGTGATCTTGGGCGAGTCCGCGGACATCCGCTTGGCACGTGACTTACCGAACGACATCACTTTCGACCCTCCGCCCTGGACCTGATTCATCAGGAAGATCCAGAAGCCGAAGAACAGGACGAACGGGATGATGTACGTGAGCAGGCTCAGCAGAGCGCTGCTCTTTTCCGATTCGACGTTGAACTTGACGCCGGGCGTTTTTTCGAGCTGCGCGATCAGCTGCGGTGACGCCTGTTCGACGTAACCGATTTCGTAGCTTTCTTTGTTGCCCTTGCTGTTGAGCTTGACTTCGAGGGCTTTGCCCTTGTTCTTGAACTCGACCGAGCTGACTTCACCTTTGGGGAGCTCATTGCCGACCAGCGTCTGATAGCTGTGCGAGCGTTTGTTCTGCGACGTCGGGTTGATCAGTTTTACGGCGAGGAACGCCAACACCACGACGATGAGGATGGGGAATGCGGCGCTCTTGAAGAAACGGCTCATGGCTGGTTCTCGAGGGTCTGGGCACCGTCTGAAGTGGTTGCCACCAGGGGCCTAGCGTACCATGGCGGGTGACTCGTTCCGGCGGTTGCAGGTGATCGGAAGGCTGCGGATGCAACCTCGCTCTAGCGGTCGAGCACGGCGACGAACGGCAGGTTGCGATGCCGCTCGGCGTAGTCGAGGCCGTAGCCGACGACAAAGCGATCGGGTATCTCAAAGCCCACATAACGGGTCGGAAGATCCACCTTGCGCCGCTCCGGCTTCATCAGCAGAGCGCACACCTCGAGTGTTCGCGGATTGCGCGATCCGAGGTTGCGCAGCAGATACTGCAGCGTCAGGCCGGAGTCGACGATGTCCTCGACGATCAGCACGTCCCGATCTTCGATCGACGCGTCGAGGTCCTTGAGGATCCGTACGACCCCGGATGAGTCGGTCGCCGACCCATAGGACGCCACCGCCATGAAGTCGACCTCGACCGGGATATCGATAAAGCGCATGAGATCGCTGAGGAAGAACACGGCGCCCTTCAGCACGCCGACGAGCAGCAGCGGCCTGTCGGCGTAGTCGCGCGAGATCTGCTCGCCCAACTCGAATACCCGGCGCTGCAGGTCCTCGGCGGTGATGAGCACCTCGCCCAGACCGGGCTCACCTGACACGCGCGCGGGGGTGGCCACGCCAGGGAGTCTAGTCCTCGCGGGCGGCGGCATGATCGCGCGGCGCGGCGCGCGGCGGCAGCTTGACCATCTCCAGCACGCCGCGGTCGATCACCGCGCCTGCCTGCCCGCCAACATGCAGCTCCGCTCGGCCGCCGCGACGCCCGAGCGCGAGGATCTCCTGCACCCGCCCGCCGGCCTGCGGAACGTAGGTCCCGGCCGCATCCTCGGCGAGGCGCACCACGACAAGTCGCGCGAGCGCCGCGGGCATCTCAGCCAGGCGCGCCAGCGACACGCCCCGGCGCCCCTCCAGCTCGCTTGCGACGAGCTGGTCGAGCAGCAGCGTCTCCTCGCGCAGCAGCGCGGCCGTCCTGATCACGTTCGCCTCCGCCGCCGGGTGCACCGCTCGCAGCGCGGGAACCAGGCCGTGACGGACCCGCGCGCGCGCGAAACGCTCGTCGTCGTTGCTCTGATCCTCGCACCAGCGCAGCCCCCGCTCCCGGCAGTAGGCCTCCGTCTGCTCCCGGCTGACCGCGAGCAGCGGACGGATCAGCCGACCCTCGCTTGCGAGCATCCCCAGCAGCGCCCGCCTGCCGGGAGAGGCCGCCAGGCGATACAGGATCGTCTCCACCTGGTCGCTGGAGGTGTGCCCGGTCGCGATCAGCGCATCGCGCGCGCGCGCGATGCGTCCGGCCGCCTGGTAGCGCACATCGCGCGCCCACGCCTGCAGGTTGCCCACCGGCCCGTCATCCACCGGCCGGTCCTCCACCGGGCCGTCCTCCACCGGCGGCTCCTCGCTGCCACCGTCCGTAACATCGGCCGCGCGAGCGCGCGAGGATCTGCCCGCGCGGACGATCTCCAGCTGGACGCCGAGCATCTCGCACAGCTCGACGCAGTGGCGCTCGTCAGCATCAGCCTGCGCACGCAGGCCATAGTTGACATGCAGGGCGGTGAGCGACGGCGCACCGAGCAGCGTGACGGCCACGTCGAGCAGGCAGGTCGAGTCGCGACCACCGGAGAGCATCGCCACGACCGGCCGGTCGTGCGCGAACAGCTCGCCGCTGCTGACGGCGTCGCGGACTTCCTCGCAGACCGTCAAGGCCTACCCCGTCCGGGACGTCGCGATGAACAGCTCCGTCGGCTCGGCGAAGCCCTTCAGCCGCACCTCGCCGATTCGCTCGAACTCGAGCCCGTCCACGCTGCCTGCCATCTCTACGACCGGGCGGGTGATCAACACCTCGCCACCACCCGACCGAGCGACGACCCGTGCCGCCTGGTTGACGTCGCGGCCGTAGTAATCGCCGTCTCGGTACAGCGCCTCGCCGTAGTGGATCCCGATCCGCGGCAATGGCTCGCCGGGCGCGATCCCCGACTGCAACTCGACGGCCCAGTTGGTCAGTGCGGCCGCGTCTGAGCCCACCACCATCACCTCATCGCCCAGCATCTTGATCACCCGCGCGTCCACCGGGAGCGTCTCCTCGACGGCCTCAACGAACCGCTCGACCGTCCCGAGCGCCGCCTCATCGCCCTGCTCGACCGTCAGACGCGCATACCCGGCGATGTCGGCAAACGCGATCGCTACTCGCACGCGTCCCTCTTCGAGGGCGTCGTCCCCGAGATCGGCCTCCATGTGGCCGATCATGTCCTGCTCCATGAACTGAGCCAGCAGACGATCATGGAGGTAGCTCATGAACGGCGTCGAGAACGGAAGGGCGTCGCGCATCAGTCCCTCCATCTGCTCGGCGATCTGCACGCTCGAGACGCCCGAGCGCATCAGCGGCTCGTGCACGTAAAGGTGGATCAGGCGCACCTCCGCGTCGGCGATCTGAGCGATCGCGTGCCCGTAGACACGCATTGCCTGCAGGAACGCGGGCAACGGCATCCCGGCGTCCAGCACGGCCGAGCCGTATTTGAGGATCTCCAGGTCTTCGTCGGAGAACCCGTCCAGCGGAAGCACGCCAAGGCCCATCGTCGAGTACAGCCGCTCGATCAACTGCACGTCGAGCCCGCTGATACGCGCCGCGTCGCGCAGCGAGTAGCGGCCACCCGGCCGGCTGAGCACGTTCTCAAGCGGTCCGACCGCCAGCTGCCCGTTGTCGCTGGCCTGCTTGATGCTCGCGAGCGTGTGCCCGCGAGCGCGCAATCGTGCGACCACGCGCGCGTACGCAGCGCTCGCCGGAGTCCAGCTCCCGTCGTAGCCGGGGATCAACCCCCCCTCAACCCAGCGCCTGACGGTCGCGGGCGAGACGCCTGCGCGCGCGGCGACCTGCGCGAGCGTCAGCTCGCCCGTCTCGCCAGCGGGTTCGGATGCGGGTTCGGCCACTCAGGCGCGCGAGGCGACGGGCATTCGGTGGGCGGGCATCCCTTCCAGAGTCTAAAGTCGCCGGCCGATGTCACACGGCGACCCCATCCATCTGCGCCCGACCGCACCGCTCGCCGAGCGCGCACTGCTACCCGGAGACCCCGGGCGCGCGCTCGCACTCGCACAGGCGCTGCTTCAGCAGCCGCGCATGTTCAACCACCATCGAGGCCTGTGGGGTTATACGGGCATCGCACCCGACGGCGAGCCGCTGACGGTCCAGTCGACCGGAATGGGCGGCCCATCTGCGGCGATCGTGCTGTCAGAGCTGATCGCGCTGGGAGTGCGACGGGCGATCCGAGTCGGCACGTGCGGCGCGCTGGTCGAGGACCTGGCGCTGGGTGAGCTGGTCATCGCGCGCGAGGCGATCGGTGCCGACGGCACCTCTCGTGCGCTGGGCGCGGATGGCCGCGCGAGCGCTGACGCGGTCCTGACGCAAGCGCTGGCGCACGCGGCGCCGGCAGCCCGGATCGGCCCGGTTGTGAGCGTCGATCTGTTCTACGAGTCCCAGCTCCCCGACGCGGCAGACGGTGCTCTGGCGGTCGAGATGGAGGCCGCCGCCGTATTCGCCCTCGGAGCCGCCGCCGGGATCCAGACGGCCTGCATGCTGGCCGTGTCGGACACCTTCGACGCGCGCGGCGCGCGCACGCGGATCGACGACGAGACACTGCTTACGGCGGCGGAAGCGATGGGCAGCGCCGCGATCACAGCACTGTCGGCTTGATCGCTCAGGAGCCTTTCGGCTTCTTGGCCGGCGCCGCAGGCCGTGCGCCCTCGGCTCGCGGTTTCGCGGCCGCCTTGCGTGCCTTGGCGACGCCGGGAGCCGTCTTCGCCTCGACACGCGCGGGCTCTGCCGGCTGATCGAGCCGCGCGGTCAACCGCTTTAGCTGATCCTCGATTGCCGACAGCCGGTCCTCCACCCCGCGCGGCGAGAGCGCCCGGTCGAGCCGGTCAACCCCATCCTCGATGCCCTCCAGACGATGCGACACCGAGCGCAGACGCCGGGTCAGCCGTTCGATGTCAGCAGCCGACGGGATGTTCAGCGCACCCATCGCCACCTCCTGCGCCTGTACGGCCCTCTCGCGAGCGTCGAATGCGCGGCCGATCGCTCCGGTCAGCAGAGGATTTTCGAGCAGATCCGATAGTGCCTTGCCGAGACGATCCTCGGTCGTGCCGCTCAAACGCTCGCGCAGGCTGCTGGCGGCATTGCTCGCGTCGGACATGTGCTGCTCCTGTCGTCGAGTCGGATGGCCTGCGAGAAAGGGCAGGTTGCCGAGATTCTGTTCGGCCGACGGCCGGATTGCAAGGATACGGTGAAGCGATGCCGCAACAACTCTTCGTGTTCATCCAGCTGGAGTTCCCCTGGACCCTCGGCCCCGCCGACGGGCGCTACCTGCTCCGCCGCGGCGCAGACGCTGAGCCCGAGCGCGTCGTCGTGCTCGGAACCCTGGAAGCCGGGCGCCAGACGATCGGGGGGCGCTCCGCAGGTGGCGGCGCGCCGCGCCCGCTGCTGAGCCGCCTGCAGCGACGGACGCCGAGTATCCCCACGACGCCCGAGCCCGCGCCGGTGGCGACGACGCGCGTCACCGTGATCGACCCGGTCTCGCTGTCGGCCGAGAACCAGGCGCGAGCGTGGCTGGCCGAGCTCGATCGCGACCGCGAGGTGGGCGCGGCTGTCGCGATCATCAACCGAGTCATCCACTCACACCGGATCGCCTCGGCCGATCCCTACGTGCACGAGGTGTCGCCGGCACAGGCACTGGTGATCCGGGCGGGATGGGGTGAGGGCGAGCAGGTCGCCGACGGGCGCTGGCTGCACGCCCGCGGGCTGCCCTGGCCTGCGAACGACCGCGGCTCCGCCGGGCTACGACGCACGTCGTCCCGCAGCCGCTCGGCCGCGCTGCGCCCCCAGGAGCGTCTGGCCTCGCTGCTCGGAGCGCGCAGCGTCGCCCTGCTGTGCGAGGAGATCACCCTGCGAGCACGCCAGGACCTCGACCACGGCCGCGTGGCGCACGCGGCGATCGAGCTGGAGCGCGCGTTTACGCTCGCGCTGGGAGAGCTGCACGCCGAGCAACGTCAGGATCTTGCGATCCGCCTTGCCGAGCTCGAGCAGCTCGCACCAGACGTACAGGCGCAGTCGCAGGCGGCGCTGAGGCGCGACGGCGAGCAGCCCAATCGAGATGTCGTCGCGCACGGGCTGGGGCGACTGGAGGCAGCTCTGCGCGCCCGCACGGCCAGCGGGGTCTAGGCTGGAGCACTGATGGACCCGACGAGGACAGCGATCGGCACCTGGAGCGGCGGACGCTTCATGCACTTCGGCGAGCCGCTCAGCGACGAGCGTCTGACACCGCTACTGCGGCCGGGCGCTGGCATCGACACCGTGATCACCGCAGACGCCTACGGGGCCGGCGAGGCCGACCGTGCCCTGGGCGCCGCGCTGCGCGGCGTGGATCGCGACAGCTACTGCCTCATCGGTGCGATCGGCCACGATTTCTACGCTGGACAGCGCGAGGGCGCGAAGGGGTTCCCCCGCTTTACCGACCCGCGGCTTCGCGGACCGGACGGGTACGCCGACTACATCCGCATGGCCACCGAACGCAGCCTCGAGCGCTGCGGTGTCGAGCGCTTCGACCTGCTGCTGCTGCACAACCCCGATCGCATCGGGTACACCAGCCCGGCGGTATGGGACGGGATGCAGGCGGTCCGGGACGCCGGTCTCACCCGTCTGCTGGGCGTGGCACCCGGGCCGGCCAACGGCTTCACGCTCGACGTTATCGACTGCCTGCAGCACTTCGGCTCGATGATCGACTGGGCGATGATCATCCTCGGCCCGCTGGAGCCCTGGCCGGGCGAGCTGGTGCTCGAGGCGGCCTCCGCCGCCGAGGTGAGCCTGATCACCCGCGTCGTCGACTACGGCGGCCTGTTCCACGACGACGTGCTCCCCGGCCACGTGTTCGCCGAGTACGACCACCGCAAGTTCCGCCCCGACGGCTGGGTCGAGGCGGGACGCGAGAAGCTCGAGCGGTTGCGCCCGTTCGCCGAGCGTCACCAGCTGAGCATGTTGCAGCTCGCGTGCGCGTGGAACCTCGCGCAGCAGCCCGTGCGCTGTGTGGCCCCGACGCTGATCCAGGAGCGCGCGACGGCGGCTGGGGACGGCCCGAGGCCGATCGAGGACAAGCGCGCCGAGCTGGCCGCGCTAGCTGAGCTCGATCTCGCGCTCAGCCAGCAGGAGCTTCAGGCGATTCGGGCGATCGGCGAGAACTCCGGCTGCATGACGCTGAAGGGGGCCAGTGTCGAACACAACGGCCCCGAGCGTGCCGACCGCTGGGCCCTGGACGAGCAACTATCGGCGCTGGCCGAGCGCTGGAGCATCGACCCCGATCGCGACCTGGTCAAGCGCGAGCTATCGACAGCCAACCAATGAGGAGAACGCCGCGATGAGCGTCGACGTGAGCGGTATCAAGCAGGGGCAGAAGATGATGTGGTCGATCGGAGACTATCCCGATATCGCCCAAAGAATCCAGGGCGTCGCCGATCTCCTGGTTCAGCGGGTGGGCGCGCGTCCGGGATGCGAGCTGCTCGATGTGGCCACCGGCAGCGGGAACGTCGCGATCTCTGCGGCACAGGCCGGAGCGAGCGTCACCGGCCTCGATCTGACCCCGGGGTTGCTCGAGGTCGCGCGCCGTCGCGCCGCCGACGCCGCCCTCGAGGTGAACTTCATCGAGGGGGATGCCGAGGACCTCCCGTTCGAGAGCGCCACGTTCGACCTCGTGACCTCGTGCTTCGGCGTCATGTTCGCGCCTCGCCAACAGCACGCCGCGAACGAGCTGACACGCGTCGCGCGCCCGGGAGCGACGCTGGCGATCGCCGCCTGGACGCCCGAGGGCCTGAACGGCAGGATGTTCCAGACCGTCGGCTCCTACATACCCGCACCGCCCGAGCTCAAACCGCCGGTCATGTGGGGCAACGAGGACCACGTCCGTTCGCTATTCGCAGACAGCGGCGCCGAGCTCAGCTTCGAGCGCCAGATGGTGACGTTCGAGTATGACTCGACGATCGGCTGGATCGAATACAACGAGCGCATCCTCGGCCCCTCGATCATGGCCAAAAACGCGCTCGAGCCGCAGGGCCGCTACGGCGAGCTGCGCGCCGAGCTGATCGGCCTCTACGACGAGGCCAACCAGGGAGACGACGGCGCGTTCAGAGCCGACGCCGAGTACCTGCTGAGCGTCGCGCGCCTACCCGGCTGAACCTCGGCGTCACCCAACTCCGACTGCGGCTGCAGCTGCAGCTGCGCTCGCTGTGCGCCTCCGCCGACGTCGATCCGCACCATCAGCGCGTCGAGATCTTCCACCACGTCGCCGCTCAAGCGCACCGACGCGAGGCGGTCGAGCGGCGTGGCGCCCTGCGTAAGGATCGCGATCGTGCCGCCGCCCTCGTGCGTCAGCAGCGGCAGCCCGGCGACCGGATGAACCTCGAGCGAGGAGCCGATGCAGAGCAGCACGTCGGCTGCTTCGCACAGGGCACGTGCGCGGGCGAGCGCCGACGCCGAGAGCATCTCGCCGAACAGCACCACGGCGGGCTTCAGCGGTCCTGCGCAATCGATGCAGCGCGGCACGCCGTCCCGGTCGGCGCGGATGCGCATGCGGGCCTCGTCCAGCTCGACACGACCGCCGCAGTCCGGACACGAGCACGTCGCGATGCTGCCGTGGATCTCGACCAGCTCGCCGGTGCCCGCCCGGCGGTGGAGCATGTCGACGTTCTGTGTGATCACCGCGTTCAGCAGCCCGCGCTGCTCCATCTCGACCAGCGCCCGATGAGCGCCGTTGGGCTGCTTGCGCCCGAGCGTCGCGAAACGCTCGCCGTAGAAGCCCCAGAAGCGCACCGGATCTTCGCGGAACGCGTCGATGTGAGCGACCTCCATCGGGTCGACCTTCTCCCACATGCCCGTCCCGGGCGAGCGGAAGTCCGGGATGCCCGACGGGACGGAAATGCCGGCGCCGGTGAGTGCGACGACCGAGCCCGCGTCGCGCACGAGCTCGGCCAGGCGGTCAAGATCATGGGACCGCGAAGAACGCCCGGGGGCTGATACCGAGTGTGATACCGAGTCTGTCACCACGAACGCTGTATCACAATCGTTATACGGTCCGCGCGAGAGCAGGCGTGCGACACCGTGGACACCGCGACACCGGCGGCAGGCGTGCGACACCGCGGCAGCGCGACACCGTGGACACCGTGGACACCGCGACACCGGCGGCAGGCGTGCGACACCGCGAACGCTGCCTCAGCTGCCCGTGAAGCGAGGGGCGCGTTTGCCGAGGAAGGCAGCGATCCCCTCTTTGCCGTCATCGCTCGTGAAGACCTCGGCGAAGGCCCGCTTCTCCGCCTCGATCCCCTCGTCCAGGTCGCCTGCAGCGGAGACCCGCTTGATCTGCGCGAGCGCGAGCGGCGCCTGGTCGGCCAGCTTGCGAGCCCACGCGAGCGCCGTGTCGAGCAGCTCGTGGTCCTCGACCACTCGGTTTGCCAGGCCGAACTCGAAGGCTTCATCGGCCAGCACGGGATCGCCGATCATGTTCATCTCGAGCGCCTTGTTGATCCCCACCAGTCGCGGCAGACGCTGGGTGCCACCAAAGCCGGGGATGATCCCGAGCTTGATCTCCGGCTGGCCGAACAGCGCCGAGCGTGCGGCGATCCGAACATCGCAGGCCATCGCGAGCTCGCAGCCGCCGCCGAAGGCGAGGCCGTTGACCGCGGCGATCGTGGCGATGCTCCCGGAGCCCAGTTCTTTGAACAGGGCATGCGTCTCGTCGACCAGGCTCGCACCGGAAGCGGCGTCCATCGTCGTGAACGCCTTGATGTCGGCGCCGGCGGAGTACAGGAACGGGTTCGAGGAGGCGATCACCAGCGCCCTGACGCCGGACTCCTTCGCCTTGACCCACACCTTCGCGAGATCGCCCGCGACCTGCGGCGAGATCGAGTTCATCTGGCCGTTGGCCAGCCACGCGATCGCCACGCCGTCCTCGCGCGTCTCGAGCTTGATGACGTCCGCGGGCTGCTCGGCGTCGGGCTGCGGGTATGCGTAGAAGCCCTGGCCACTCTTCTGCCCGAGCCGACCCTGGGCGACCAGGCGGCGCACGATCGTCGGCGGGGCAAAGCGCTCGCCGTAACGCTCCTGCGCATTCTCCAGGCGCTCGAGCACCGTGTCGAGTCCCTCGCTGTCGGCCTTCATGAACGGCGGCAGCAGACCCCGGCGGGGGTCCATACCGGCGCCCGCCATCATCCCGAAGTCGATGTCGCGATGGGTCGCCACGCCCTCCTCCAGTACCAGGCAGGCCTCGAGGAAGCTCTTCAGCGACATCAGCTCGATCAGCTCGGCGATGTCCGGCTCGGCCTCACCCGGCATGTTCGCCTCGCCGCTCGGGCTGTAGAAGCCGTCCCCGGCGGTCTTGGCGCCAAGCTTCCCGTTGGCGACCAGCTTCTGCATCTCCCTGGGGACGAAGAAGCGTTCCTCGCCATAGGACTCCAGCAGGTGTTCGGCGACGTGCAGGACGGTGTCCAGACCGAGCAGGTTGATCAACTGGTAGGGGCCGATCGGCACGGCGCCCGCACCGGCGAGGCCCTCGTCGATCAGCTTGATCGACAGCCCCTTCTGCTCCTGCTCACGCCAGATCTCGGCGCTGCCGGAGTTGAGGATCCGGTTGACGACGAAGCCGGGGACCTCGGCGCAGGTGATCGGCTGCTTGCGGATCGCCTGGGCGAACGTGACCGCCGCGCTGACCGTCTCCGCCGAGGTCTCCTCGCCCTCGACGATCTCGATCAGCGGCATGATCGAGGCGGGGTAGAAGTAGTGGAAGCCGACGACCTTATCCGGGCGCAGCGTCGCTTCGCCGATCTCGGTGATCGACAGCGATGAGGTGTTCGAGGCGAGGATCGCGTGACCGGGCGTCGCGGCGTCGAGCTGCGCGAACACGGCCTGCTTGATGTCCATCCGCTCGGGCACCGCCTCGACGACGAAATCGACAGTGCCGAAATCGTCGTAGGAGGTCGTGCCGACGATTCGCCCGAGCACCTCCGCGACCTGTGCCTCGGCCTGCTCGGCGGTGAGCTTGCCGCGCTCGACGAGTTTGTCCGCCTGTCCACGCGTGACGTTGCCCGCCTCGTCCAGGCCCGCCTGCACGAGCGCGTCATCGATGTCCTTGAGCACCACCGGGATGCCCGCGGCGGCGATCGTCTGGGCGATCTGCCCACCCATAGTTCCGGCGCCCACGACGGCGGCTCTGAACACGAACATGCTTGTGTCTCCTCTGCTGGCTTTGGGGGAGGCGCAGCGTAGCGAAGCGGGCCTGTCGGCCCCACTCCGGAGCGCCTGCCCGGTCGCTTGTCCTTTGACCGCCGGCCGCGGCGGCTCTAGCATCGGCGAATGACCGGGGGTCGGAAATCGCCGTGGGTGGCGACGCTGGGAGCGCTCGCGCTGCTGGCCATGCCGACGCCCGTGCTCGCCGCGCCGACGATCGGCGTGAGGGTCACCTCGGGGCCGGAAGGCGTCGTCAGCACGGCGAGCGTCAGCTTCGCCTTCGAAGCCGAAGGTACCGAAGGTGCGACGTTCCACTGCGCGCTCGACAGGCCGACCGAATTGAGGGCGTGCAGCTCGCCCGAGTCCCTCGGGCCCCTCGCGCTGGGCGTGCACACCTTCTACGTGACCGCAACGAAGGAAGGCGTCGGGTTCAGCCCGCTCGTCTCACGCACGTTCACGATCGCTGCGGCCAACGGCGAACCCGGAAGCGGTGGTGGATCATCCACGGCCCCCGGCGCAGCACCCCCCACCAAAGCCTCCCCGCCCGCGCCCGCCATATCAAGCGTGTCGCAGTCGGCCGTCAGATGGCGTGAGGGCACGGCACTGCCGCAGTTGAGCAGCTCGCAGGCGCAGGCCGCTCGCGGAACCACGTTCGCGTTCTCGCTCAACGAGGCGGCGACTGTACGGCTCGCGTTCGCGCGCTTGGCGACCGGTCGCAGCGTTCAAGGACGCTGCGTAGCGCAGACGAAGCGCAACCGCCGAAAGCGCGCGTGTCGGCGCAAGGTCGCGGCCGGCGGGCTCAGCCTGAGCGCTGTCGCCGGCGCAAACCGGGTGCACTTCGAGGGCCGGATCTCGGCAGCCAGGAAGCTGACGCCCGGTCGCTACACGCTCGCGCTGAGCGCGTCCGCCGGCGGGCTCACCTCGGCCCGCCGGACGCTCGCGTTCACGATCCTCGCCCGCCCCTAGGCAAGCGCCGCGGCTGGCTCCTCGACGCGCCGTGGGAGCAGCGTTTCGCGCGCGATCACGAGCCGCTGGATCTGCGAGGTGCCCTCGTACAGCTGCATGATCTTGGCGTCGCGGAACAGCTTCTCGACGGGGTACTCCTTGATGAAGCCGTAGCCGCCGTACACCTGCACGGCGTCGGTCGCAACCTTCATCGCGGTGTCCGCGGCGAAGCGCTTGGCGTGTGAGGAGACGAGCGTGTTGCGTTCGCCGTTGTCGAGCATCGTCGCGGACTTCCAGGTCATCAGGCGCGAGGCCTCGATCTCCGTGGCCATGTCGGCGATCATGAACTGGATCGCCTGGTGCATCGCGATCGGCACGCCGAACTGGACCCGTTCACGGGCATAGTCGGTGGCGAACTCGAACGCCGCGCGCGCGATCCCGGTGGCCATCGCGGCGACGCCTGGGCGGGTCCGGTCGAGCGTCGCCATCGCGAGCTTGAAGCCATGGTTTTCCTCGCCGAGCAGGTTCTCGGCCGGGACCTCGACGTCGTTGAACGAGATCGTCGCGGTGTTGGAGGCGCGCTGGCCGAGCTTGTCCTCCTTCTTGTCGACCACCACGCCCCAGTCCCGCTCGACTACGAACGCCGAGATGCCACGGTGCCCGGCGTCCTTGTCGGTCTTGGCGTACACGGTGTAGTAGTCGGCGTAGCCACCGTTGGTGATGAAGCACTTGGAGCCGTTGATCACGTACTTATCACCCTTGCGCACGGCCGTCGTACGCATGCCGGAGACATCCGAGCCGGCGTCCGGCTCGGTCAGGCAGAAGGAGGCCAGCAGCGGGGCTTCGGTGAGCATGCCCAGGTACTTTTTCTTGATCTCCTCCGAGCCGCCCAGCCCGATCGGCGCGGTCGCCAGGCCGTTGCAGCCAAGCGAGGTTTGGATACCGGAGCAGCCCCACGAGAGCTCCTCCTCGATCACGCAGCCATCGAGGTAGCCGGCTCCCGAGCCGCCGTACTCCTCGGGGATGTGGGAGTTCATCAGGCCGACCTCCCACGCCTTCTTGATGATGTCCGCGGGCCACGTGCCGTCCTTGTCGTACTCCCAGGCGACGGGACGAATCTCCTTGACCGCGAAGTCGTGCGCCATCTCGCGCAGGTTCTTCTGCTCATCGGTGAGCGTGAAATCGACCATTCTCGAATCTCCTAACGGGCTGGCGCGTGGTCATAGATTGACTGGTCAGTCAATCTCGACTTCGCAGGGTAGCGAACAGCTCAGCGATCAGCAAGAATCAGAGGCTGTGCCCAACTCACCCTCGATCGTGCCTGCAATCGCGGAGACCGGGCTGACGTTCGTGGTCTTTGGATCGGTGGCCTTCTCGCTGGTGATGTCGCTGCTGTTCCTTGTCACGCGCGGCAGCGACAACCTGTATGACCAGATCGGACAGGGCGGCATCTCCCGCGAAGGCGACCACGGAGGCAGCGCCCCGGAGCCGATCCCCGACTCCCCGGCAGCGTCGGCCGAGCGCGAGCGAGAGATCCGCCAGATGCTGAGCGCGCGCAGCGAACGCATGGTTCGCCGGGGCCAGCCCGCGCTCGACATCGATGCAGAGCTCGAGCGTCTGCTGGCAGGCGAGCGGCCCGCCGGCAATCGTGATCCCGGGCTCGTCTCGGAGGTGCGCCAACTCGTGCTCGCGCGCAACGAACGGCGCGTACGGCAGGGCCTCGAGCCGCTGGATGTGGACGCCGAGGTCGCGCGAACGCTCGACGAGCTCTCGCCGTAGACACGCGGGTCGCGTCGTGGGGTATAAACGCGCCATGACCAACGCACGCCGCTTCCAGCTCGACGAGATCACGCTCCGGCCGGGCACCTACTTCAACCCCCAGACCGAGATCATGATCGTGGTCGACGACTCACCAGAGGTCGACCATGAGATCTTCGAGACCGACGAGTTCGACGGCGATGACTGGGTACTGATCGCAGACGACTCTCCGCTCGACGAACACAAGCGCGACGAGCTCGTCGAGCGCTTTCAGCTGTCTCACGGTGCCGGCGGCGAGCCGTTGCCGGAGGACGACCTGGACGACGAAGATGAGGATGAGGACGAGGACGAGCTCGAAGGCGTCGACCTCGAGCTCGACCCGGAGTGAGCTAGCGCCGAGCCGAGCGCGATCAGGGGCTGCGGATCGCGCGGCGCGACGATCCGTAGTGGACGGTCGAGGTCGGAGCACTGGAGCACGAACGTCAGCCTGCCCGCGCGCAACCCGTCGAGCGCCGGGCGCGTCGAACGGTCCGATGCCGCCGCGACCGCGCAACTGCGGCGTGTCTGGATGTGTTCGAAAGGCGTGCGGTCACTCAAGCGACGTCGAGCTGCAAGCCACCCTGCAGCGACTCTGGCGGGCGAGCGTAGCATCCGCGCGGTGCGTGCCAAGCGTCTCGCGGCGCTCGTCCTGGGCGTGCTCGCCACGGGCGGGGCCACAGCCCTCCCTGCCCTCGCCCGCGGACCAATCGCGGGTACGGGCGCGAGCGCGCTGGGCCCGGTGCGAGTCCACGTGGTCGCCGCAAAGGCGAGTCGCGGACCAAGCGTCAGCGGCGCGCTGCAGAGCCTGTTGCACAGCGGCGCGATCGCCGAAGCGGTCTATCGCCAGGACTACGCGGCGTACGTCGCCGCAAAAGGCTCTTTGGCGCGGTTGAGCGGAACGCGACGCACCGAGCTCGGTGCAGTGCTGGCCAACGTGCAGGCGATCGCCGCCGCCGGCGGCCTGATCCCGTCGCGACTCGCAGCGCTGTTCCTGACGCTCGAACGCAACCGGCGCTGGTGGACGACCGAACCGCTGCTCTCCAGCGGCGAGCGGGTGAGCTTCCCCGGCAGCAGGATCGTCTGGCAGTACTACCCCGGTCAGGGCATCGAGATCCAGTGGCTCGGCACGTTCGGCGAGGCCAACGGCTACTACCTGTCGGGACACGAAAACGCCAACCTGCGCCAGCTGCTGAGCGAAGTGATCCCGCTGGCGACCAAGCGCGCCGGCGGCATCGCCTGGGAGTACCTGTTCCGTTTCGACGGCGGGGCGCCGCCGTGGACGAGCTCGCTCTCGCAGGGAACCGCGCTGCAGGTGCTCGCGCGCGCGTGGTCGCGCTTCAAAGAACCGGCCGACCTGACGGCCGCGCAGCAGGCGCTTGGCATCTTCCAGACCGCTCCCCCTCAGGGCGTTCGCGTCGGCACGCCGGAGGGCGCTCTGTACGCCGAGTACACCTACGCGCCGAGCGACAGGATCCTCAACGGCTTCATCCAGTCGCTGGTCGGGCTGTACGACTACACGACCATCACCAAGGATCCGCTCGGGCTCGCGCTGTTCGGAGCCGGCGATGCTGAGGGTCGGGCACTGACGCCGAAATACGACACGGGCGCGTGGTCGCTGTACGACCAGTTCGGGGAATCCAACCTCAACTACCACGAACTGCTCGCCGAATTCCTCGAACACCTGTGCGAACGCACCGGCAAAGGCCAGCCGTACACGCCCGCGAGCGTCCCCGCTCCCGCCCCGCCATCCGCCAGCCCCCCGGCGAACACCACGCCGACCCCAACGACGCCGTCCTCCGGCACCGGCGGGGCGAGCGCTGCAGCCGCTGCAGCCGCTGCAGCCAGGCTCACCGGCGCTCGCCCGGCACAGGCGAGCGCCCAGATCCCGGGGGATCAGATCTACTGCACCACCGCACAGCGCTTCAGAGCCGACCAGCGCACCCCGCCGATCGTCGCGCTGATCTCCAAGACGCTCGGCGGCGGCGCGCGGGCGGGCGTGCAGCTGTCGCTGTCGAAGATCTCGATCGTCAAGCTGACCGTCCGCCAGGGCGCTCGCGTCGTGTGGACGAACAGCGCGACGCTCGAACGCGGCAGGCCGAAGCTGCTGTGGATCACCCCGGCCAAGGGAGGAACATTCGCGGTCTCGCTGACCGCGACCGATCTCGCGGGCAACTTCTCCACCGCCAGCGCCACGATCGTGGTCACCCGCCGCTAAGCCGTTGCCCGCGCTCCTAGACTGGGCGAGTGACAGGCATTCGAGCGAGCATTTCCACTGACGGGTTGACGTGACAGCGATCTTCGATCGGCCGGCGAACGCGTGGGGCGCGATGGATGCAGAGCGGCGACTCGCGGCGATCGCCGCGTTGGCGCTGCTGGTGACGATGTTCTTCCCGTGGTACGGGCTGCAGAGCGTCGACCGCAAGACCGGGGCGATCTACTCGCACAGCATCAGCGCCTTCGGCGACGTGTCGTTCGTCGAGGCGGCGATCTTCCTGGTCGCCGCGGGCGTCCTCGTGATGCTGATCGCCCGCGCCGAGGGACGCCGGTTCCATCTGCCCGGCGGCGACGGGACGATCGTGGTGCTCGCCGGCGGCTGGGCGGGGCTGCTGATCTTCTACCGCGTGTTCGACCGCCCGACCGGCTACGTGTACCCGGTCGGCATCGAGTGGGGCTTCTTCCTCGCGTTCGTGGCCGCCGGGAGCCTCGCGTATGCCGGCTGGCGGATGCGCGCCACCGAGCGCTCGACGCCGGCCCGGCGGCGTCCGCGACCGGAGCGATCCCGCCCGCAGGAGACACCGGACGCCGCGCCGCAGGACACCGTCGCGGTGCGCCCGCAGCCGCGCGAGCGCAGGCGCTACCCGCCGGCGCCGCCGGAGCAGCTGTCCTTCGAGGACCCGCCGGCACGCCCCCGATAGCATTGCGCTGAGAATGCCCGCCCCTACGACCCCGGCTCCAGCCTCCGTCGAAGACGTGGCAGCGGGCCTGCGCGAGGTCGGATACCTCCCTGGGGAGTCCACCGCGCTGGTGTCGTTCCTGGCGACGAAGCTTGGCAAGCCGGTGCTCGTGGAGGGGCCTGCCGGAGTCGGCAAGACCGAGCTGGCAAAGGCGCTCGCGACGTTCCTCGGGCGCGAGCTCGTGCGGCTTCAGTGCTACGAGGGCCTGGACGAGGCGAAGGCGCTGTACGAGTGGAACTACCGCAAGCAGCTGCTGCGCATCCAGGCGGAGGCGTCGGGCACCGGCTGGGATGCCGTGCAGGAGGACATCTTCGGCGAGGAGTTCCTGCTGGCGCGTCCGCTGATGACCGCGATCGCCTCCGAGCAGCCGGTCGTGCTGCTGATCGACGAGATCGACAAGACCGACCAGGAGTTCGAGGCGATGCTGCTGGAGGTCCTGTCCGACTTCCAGATCTCGATACCGGAGCTCGGGCGCGTCGAGTCGCGCACGCACCCGGTCGTGCTGCTGACGTCGAACAACTCGCGTGAGCTGACCGAGGCGCTGAAGCGCCGCTGCCTGTATCTGTGGCTCGACTACCCGGCGCTCGAGCACGAGCTGGAAATCGTACGCATGCACACGCCGGAGCTCTCAGAGACGGTAGCTCGGCGCCTCGTCGAGGTGATCGGCATGGTGCGGGCGCTCGATCTGAAGAAGCCGCCTTCGATCGCCGAGTCGATCGACTGGGCGCGCGCGCTGCTGCTGCTCGGAGTGCAGGACATCGACGCCGATACGTTCATGGAAACGATGTCGGTGATCGTCAAGCACCGCACCGACATGGACGTCGTGGCCGACCGGGTGGGACTGAAGCTGCGATCGCCCGCCGATGTCGCCTGAGCGCGGCCAGCAGGCGCCAGGAGCGACACCTGAGGGCCTGCCCGCGCGCATCCTGGAGCTCGGCGAGGAGCTGCGCCGCGAAGGCGTCGCCGTCGGCACCTCGGAGATGCTCGACGCGTTCGAGGTGCTGCGCGAGATCAGCTGGACCTCGCAGGATGACTTCCGCGAGGCGCTCGCGGCGACACTCGCCAAGAGCCAGGAGGATCGGCGCGTGTTCGAGCTGGTGTTCGACCGCTTCTTCTTCCGTGCGGTCGAGATCGCGGCCTCACAGCAGGGCATCCGCGAGGACGACCGGGCGGCGCTCGGGGAGCTCAGCGAGGACGAGCTCGAGAAGCTGCGCACGCAGATCGCGGCCGCGCTGCGGGACGGGTCGGAGGGCGCGATGCGCGATCTGGCGCGGATGGCGATCGCGGCGTTCGCCCGCAGGCAGGAGGGCTCCGGCGTGATCGGCGTCGACGTGCAGCGCATCCGCCGCGCGCTGGGACTGCGGGCAGAGCCCCAGCCGGACCTGCCCGAGGACGATCCCCGTCGCGAGGGCGTGCCGCGCGATGCCCTACGCCGCTTCGAGGCGCTGCTGCGGCGCGAGCTCGAGCGCTCCCAGATCGAGCGCACGGGCAACCTGCCGGCGGCCCGACCGCTCGGCGAGCTCGACCGGGCGCTGCCGTCCGGTCCGCTGGCCGACCTGGCAGCCGTGCACCGCGTCGTGACCCAGCTGCGCCGCAGGCTGGCCACCCAGGGGATGCAGAACCGCGGACACCGCCGCCACGCCCACGTCGACGTGCGCCGCACGATGCGCGCGTCGCTTCAGACCGGCGGCGTCCCGGTCGTCTTGAAGTACCGGCCGCGGCGCCCCAAACGCCCGGAGATCTACGTGCTGTGTGACGTCTCGACGAGCGTCACATCGGCGTCCGTGTTCTTCCTCTCGGTGCTGCACGCGCTGCACGACACGTTTCGCAAGATGCGCTCGTTCGTGTTCATCGAGCGGATCTCGGAGGTGACGGACGTCTTCGAGCACGAGCGCAACTTCAAAGCCGTCAGCGAGCGGATCTCCAGCGATGCGGGCGTCGCTGACATATCCGGCTACACCGACTACGGGCGCGTGTGGTCGGAGTTCCTCGTCCAGGTCGAGGACGATCTGCATCCACGGGCGACGGTGATCGTGCTGGGCGACGCACGCACCAATGGGCGCGACCCGCGGGCAGACGTGTTCGCGCAGATCGCCGCGCGGGCGGGGCGCACGTTCTGGCTGAACCCCGAGCCGCGCCTGTACTGGAACTACGGCGACTCGGTGATCGCCGCCTACGAGGAGTTCTGCACGGCGTTCGAGTGCTGGACGACAGGCCAGCTGGAGGATTTCGTCCGCGCCCTGACCCGGCCCGTGATCGCCGCGGCGCGCTAGCATCAGCGCAGCGACAGCGCAGACACCAGGGGGGCTGGCGGGAAGGCCGGCTGAGATGGCGCACGGGAAGCGATTCCCCCGGCGCCGACCCTTTGAACCTGTGGGGTAATGCCCGCGGAGGGAGCGACGTGCCGACCGAACTGCAGTCCCCGCTGGACCGCCGCCCCAGGCAGCTGGCAGGCGGCGGGGAGATCCTGCTCGAGGATGTCAGCCGCAGCTATAGAGCGCGGGATGGCGCGGACGTGCGGGCACTCGAGCGGGTGTCCCTACGCGCGTCTTCAGGCGAGCTGCTCGCGGTGGTCGGGCCGAGCGGCTGTGGCAAGAGCACGCTACTTGAGCTGCTGTGCGGGCTGCAGGCCCCCGACGGCGGCTCGCTCGTGTGCGCGCCGGCCGTCCTGATGCCCCAGCGTGACCTGCTGCTGCCCTGGCTGAGCGCCCTCGACAACGCGGCGCTCGCGCTGCGGATAGCCGGCCTGTCGCGCGCTCGCGCGAGAGAGCGGGCTGCGCTGCTGTTCGTCGAGCTCGGCCTTGAGGGGTTCGAGCGGGCGCGACCGCACGAGCTCTCCGGCGGCATGCGCCAGCGGGTCGCGTTCCTGAGAACGTTGCTGGCAGGCAAGCCCGTCCTGTGTCTCGATGAGCCGTTCGGCGCGCTCGACGCGATCACCCGCAGCGAGATGCAGGGATGGCTGGCGGGCACGCTGTCACGCGAGCCGCGCACCGTCGTACTGGTGACGCATGACGTCGAGGAGGCGGTCGTGCTGGCCGATCGCGTAGCGGTGCTCTCTTCGAGACCCGGGCGCGTGGTCGCCCAGCTGGAGATCGAGCTCGGGCGCCCGCGCATGCGCACCGACCCCGAGGTGATCGCGCTACGCGAGCAGGCCTTGAACGCGCTCGGGGCGGGCGGGCTTCGATGACGGGCGGGCTTCGATGAGGTCCTCGGCCGCACGTGTGCTCCCGGCGATCGTGCTGGCGGCGATGCTGCTCGGGGCCTGGGAGCTGTATGTCGACGTCGCGGGCGTGGAAGACGATTTGCTGCCCGCGCCACATGCTGTCGCGACCGCGCTGTGGGACAACGGCGGCCTCGTGTGGAGGAACTTCACGGTCACGGCCGAGGAGGTAGTCCTCGGCCTGGGCATGGCGCTGGCAGCCGGATTTACGCTGGCGGTCGCGCTGCACCTATCGCCGCTGCTGCGCCGGGCTGCGTATCCATTGGCGGTCGGCTCACAGGCCGTGCCGATCCCGGTGATCGGGGTGCTGCTGGTTTTCTGGTGGGGCTTCGGCATCTTTCCCAAGCTGGTGGTGATCGCGCTGATCTGCTTCTTCCCCGTGCTGGTCACAACCGTCGATGGCCTCGCATCCGTCGACCCTGACCAGCCGAAGCTGCTGCGGACGCTCGACGCATCGCGCTGGCAGGCGTTCCGCTTCGCCGAGCTCCCGGCGGCGCTTCCGGCGGCGCTCAGCGGCGCACGTATCGCGCTCGCCGTGGGCGTGATCGGGGCGTTTATCGCCGAGACCACCACACCGACTTCCGGCGCCTATCCGGGCCTTGGGCGGGAGATCATCACGGACGTCAACTTTCAGACCTCGCGAGCGTACGCCGGTACCGCCGTGCTGTTCGCGTTCGCGGTCGCTTGCTTTTACGCTCTAGCGCTCGCCGAGCGCAGACTCGCCCCCTGGAGCATCCGACCCCGAGGAGAGATCAGTTGACGAAATCGCCGCAGACCCGCCTGTCGACCGCGTTGGGCGATCTCCGATTCCTCGCCGCCGCATGCCTCGCGTGCGCCATCGCGCTCGGGGCGTGCGGGACCAAGCAGGACGTCCTCTCGACGCCCGCGGCCAAGCGCTTCACGGTCATGCTCGACTGGTTCCCCAACGCCGACCACGCGGCGCTGTACTCGGCGATCGCCCACGGCGACTTCCGCTCGGGCGGCCTGGACGTCGAACCGGTGACCCCGGCCGAAACGGCCGAACCGCTGAAGCTGCTGGCCGCCGGCAAGGTCGACATGGCGATTTCTTATGAGCCCGAGGTCCTGCTGGCGCGCGACCAGGGGCTGAAGGTGGTTTCGATCGGCGCGCTCGTGCAGCGCCCGCTGACGTCGATCATTGCGCTGCCGGGAAAGCACATCGAGAGTGTCGCCGATCTCGCCGGCAAGCGCGTGGGCACGGCCGGCATCTCCTACCAGGCGGCCGAGCTGCGCACGGCCCTGGAGCATGCGAAGGTCGAGCCGAGCACGGTGCGCGAAACGAACGTCGGCTTCAACCTCATCCCGGCGATGCTCTCCGGCAAGGTCGACGCGACGCTGGGGGGACTCTGGAACTACGAGGCGATCCAGCTGGAGCTGATGCACAAGCATCCGGTGGTGATCCCCGTCGATCAGGCCGGCGTACCGACGTACGACGAGCTCGTGCTGGTCGTACGCGAAGACGAGGCGCGCACGCGCGGTCAGGACCTGCGCGCCTTCCTGCAGGCGCTGACGCGCGGCGAGCAGGCGGTGCGCGCGAATCCGGTTGCGGCGGCGGCGCTGCTCGTCAAGGCGAGCCCGTCACTCGAAGGCAAGCTCCAGCTCGAATCGATCCGCAAGACGCTCCCGGCGGCCCTGCCGGCCAACTCGAGCAAGCCGTTCGGCTGGCAGAGCCCGCCGGCGTGGGCGGCGTTCGGTAGCTGGATGCTCACGCACGGGCTGCTGCAGCGCAACCCGAATGGGGGCCTGCCGCCGTTCACCAACGAGTTCCTTCCCGGCCAGGGCATCTGAGCCGATGGCGCGCATCGGGCTGCTCACCGGAGGCGGCGACTGCCCGGGTCTGAACGCCGTGATCCGCGCGGTCGTCCGCCGCGGGCTGGCGGAGGACGGTCACAGCTTCCTCGGCTTCCGCCACGGCTGGGCGGGGGTGCTGGAGGGCCAGGCGATCGAGCTGACGCTCGCGAGCACCGCGGGAATCCTGCCGCGCGGCGGGACGATCCTCGGCACCTCGCGGACGAACCCCTACGCCGAGGGCCAGGACGGGACGGCGCTCGTGCGCCGCTCGCTACAGGACAGCGGGGTCGAGGTCCTGATCCCGATCGGCGGAGAGGACACGCTCGGCGTCGCGCTGCGCCTGCACGGCGCCGGTGTGCCGATCGTGGGGGTACCGAAGACGATCGACAACGACATCGGCGCGACCGACGTGACGTTCGGCTTCCAGACTGCGGTGCAGATCGTGACCGACGCGATCGATCGTCTGCATACGACCGCCGAGTCCCACAACCGCGTGATGGTGGTCGAGGTGATGGGTCGACACGCCGGATGGATCGCCGCACACGCCGGGATCGCGGGCGGCGCCGACGCGATCCTCGTGCCCGAGCGGCCATTCGACATCGAGGAGGTTGTCGCACACCTGCGTCGCCGCCACGAGCGTGGCCGCAGCTTCTCGATCGTGGTCGTCGCGGAGGGCGCGCTGCCGCGGGAGGGGACACTTCAAACACAGCAGCAGGGCGCGGAGGCCGACGCCTTCGGCCACGCCCGGCTCGGCGGGATCGGCGTGATGCTCGAGGGCGAGATCGAGCGTCGCACAGGTTTCGAGACGCGCGTGACGATCCTCGGCCACGTCCAGCGCGGCGGCACGCCGGTGGCGTTCGATCGCGTGCTGGCAACGCGCTTCGGCGTGGCGGCGATGGACGCGGTGGCCGGCGGACGCTTCGGCACGATGGTCGCGCTACGCGGCAGCGAGATCGTCGAGGTGGCGCTCGAGGACGCGCTGCGAGAGCCCAAGCTGCTGGACCCCGGCCTGTACGAGACGGCGGCACTGTTCTTCGGCTGACAGCCGCGGCCGAGCTCAGACGGGCCAGTCAGACGGGCCAGTAGATCCTGTGGAAGGTAGCTGCGCGTGTAACCGCCTCGTGGGCCTGGGCGGGCGGCTCGGGAGCAACACAAGCCGGCGCCTCACCAGCGAACGCGGGCAGCGTCGCGCACACGCACTCGGCAAGCACCTCGCGGTTGTACCCGCCCTCGAGCACGACGCCGAGCGGAATGCCGGCGTCGTCGGCCAGGCCGCGTACGCGTGCAGCCAGCTCGACGAACGAGCGGGTCTGCAAGCGGCAGTCCGCGAGCGGGTCCTGTGCGTGAGCGTCAAACCCCGCCGATACGAGCACGAGTTCGGGCTCGAACGCGACGGCGGCGGGCAGCACGACCTGCTCGAGCAACGCCAGCCACAACGACTCGCCCGATCCCGGTGGCACGGGGAGGTTGATCGTGTAGCCCTCGCCGGCGCCCGACCCCGCATCCTCGAGCAGGCCGGTGCCCGGGTACAGGGGCATCTGGTGGATGCTCGCGAACAGCACGTCGGCTCGATCGTGAAAGATCTCGGCGGTGCCGTTGCCGTGGTGGACGTCCCAATCGAGGATGAACACGCGCCGCAGCCCGAGCTCGGCGATCGCCGTAGCCGCTGCGACGGCGACGTTGTTGAACAGGCAGAAGCCCATCGCGCGCCCGGCCTTGGCGTGATGTCCGGAGGGGCGCACGCCGCAGAAACCCGCGCGTGCCTCGCCGGCGAGCAGCGCGCGGGTCATCTCACGGGCGCCGCCGGCGGCATGCAGCGCCGCGCGGAAGGACTGCGCTACCACGAACGTGTCGGCGTCGATCGCGCCGCCGCCGGAAGCGCACTGCTCGGCGATCGAGCGCACGTAGTGGCGCGAATGGACGAGCTCGAGCTGCGCCCCCTCGGCGGCCGGGGCCTCCCTGCGCCCCCACCCCAGCCAGTCGCGCGCACGGAGCGCGCTCTCTAGGGTCAGCAGGCGCTCCGGGGTATCGGGGTGCGCCGGCGAGTGGACTCGGGGATCGTGCTCGAGGCAGGCAGGATGGCTGAAGTACAGAGCGCCCGTCATGCGCCCAGCGCGTGCTCGTGGTTCACTGCTCTAACTATGGCGGACGCAACGCCAGGCACTATGCGGGCGATGGTCTTCGACGAGGTGGGGCTCCCGCTGCGTGCCGCGGAGCGTCCGATTCCGCGCCCCGCGCCCGGTCAGCTGCTGCTGCGCGTCGAGGCCTGCGGGGTCTGCCGCACGGATCTACACCTGCTCGACGGCGAGGTCGAAGTGCCCGCTCGCCCCCGCATCCTCGGACACCAGATCGTCGGGACAGTGCAGATCGAGGCCGGCACCGCGGCCGCGGCCGACGCCGGCACCGGGAAAAAATTGGCGACCGAGCGAGGCCGTCGTGTCGGCGTGCCGTGGCTCGGTTGGACGTGCGGCGAATGCGCTTACTGCCTCAGCGATCGCGAGAACCTGTGCGAGAGGGCGCGCTTCACCGGCAGGGACATCGACGGCGGCATGGCCGAGTATGCGGTGGCCGACGAGCGCTACTGCTTTCCGATCCCGGCGAGCTACGCGAGCGAGCAGGCGGCACCGCTACTGTGCGCCGGGCTGATCGGCTACCGGGCGCTGCGCATGTGCGCAGACGCGCCGCGGGTCGGCCTGTACGGGTTCGGCGCCGCGGCGCACATCCTCACGCAGGTGATGCGCTCCGAAGGGCGGCGCGTGTTCGCCTTCACACGCACGGAAGACGCGGCGGCGCAGGCGTTCGCGCTCGAGCTCGGGGCGGAGTGGGCGGGCGATTCCGATTCCTCGCCGCCGGAGCAACTCGACGCGGCGATCGTGTTCGCGCCGATCGGAGGGCTCGTGCCGCTCGCGCTCCGCGCGCTCGCACCCGGCGGGACCGTCGTGTGCGGCGGGATTTTCATGAGCGACATCCCGTCCTTCCCCTACAACCTGCTGTGGGATGAGCGGGTCATACGCTCGGTCGCCAACCTCACGCGCAGCGACGCCGAGGAGATGCTCGCGCTCGCGCCGCGCGTCCCGGTGCGTACGCGCGTCACGGCTTATCCGCTGCAGGACGCCAACCGGGCGCTGGAGGACCTCCGTGCGGGGGCCTTCACGGGCGCTGCCGTGATCGTGCCGTAGAGCGATTGAGCCCGACATTCCGATTCTGTCTGGTTATCGGCATGCACGGACCATGCTTATCGCAGGACAGGATGTCGGAACAATTCGACATCAGGTCCGGCCGTGATGTATTGTCCAGCCGGCCAAACAGGCTGAGACGAGGAGCGATGGCGAGCGCGAGCCCGGAGAAGACACGGTGGATGAGAGGCCCTTCCACGCCGTTGCGCGGGGCGCTCCTCGGTCTGCTGCTGGAGCGACCCGGCCATGGTGGCGATCTGGCCAACCGTCTCGCCGCCCGGCTGGGTGAGACTTGGCGGGTCGACACGAACGATGTGTACCGGCTGCTCGAGCAGCTCGAGAAGACTGGCTTGGCCGCCTCCCGCGCCGAACCGAAGCGCAACAACCGCCGGCGCACTCATCTCGTCTACCACCCGACCGACGAGACCTCCGGCGCACTCACGCTGTGGATGGAAACGCTGCTGCCCAGAGAGCCCGTCCGCCTGGGGCTGCAGGCGAAGCTGTCGGTCGCGCGGGAGCAGGACGCACCCCGCCTGCTCGAGGCGCTGAAAGCCTACGAGCGCGAGTGCCTGACACTCGCGCACCTCGTTTCGCCGACAGACGGCCAAGCCCGCTCGTGGACGGCTCTGTGCATGGAGTGCACGCGCGACGCCGTCTACGGACAGCTGCAGGCGGACGTCGACTGGGCGGCTCGCACACGGCAGCGGATCAACGAGTTCCGGGACCGCAGCTACTAGCCTCATCCGCTGCGATGACGTCGCTCCTCTCCCTTCTCGACGTCAGCAAGAGCTACCCTGACGGCGGCCGCGAGGTCCTCGTGCTCGATCGTGTCTCGCTGCAGCTCGGAGCCGGGATCTCGATCGGCGTGTACGGAGCTAGGCGTGCGGGCAAGTCGACGCTTCTGCGGCTAGCGGCCGGGATCGCCTCGCCGGACTCGGGGACGATCCGCTTCGAAGGCCGTGACATTGCGACGATGAGCGTCAGTGAGCGCGGTCGCCTGCTGCGCGGCGAGATCGCCTACATGTCGGCCAAGGACTGGCGCGCGAACCCGGGTGAGTCGGTGGTCGACCACGTGGCGACGTCGCTGGGCAGCGAGGGCGTGACGATGCGTGAAGCCAGAGGCAGAGCCCTGCAGGCACTGGACAGCGTCGGCGTGGGCGCCGCGGGCGGTGGCGAGGCGACCGCGTCGCTGTCGCTGACCGAGCGCACCCGCGTGATGCTCGCACGGGCGCTCGCCCGTGAGCCCCGCCTGCTGGTGCTCGACGAACCGGCGTTGATGCCGAACCTGAAAGACCGAGACGCTTTCTATGCGCTCGTGCGGACCGCAGCGCGCGAGCGCGAGATGGCGCTGCTGGTGGCCTCCGAGGAGATGTCCGCGCTGCAGGGCGTGGACGTGCTGATGTCGATAGCCGACGGTGAGCTCGTCTCGACCGGAGAGCGAGACAACGTGGTGCGACTGCCCGCTCGCAGGCCACCGCCCACGGCGGAGCGTTCCAACCAGTGAGTGCGCTCGAGCTGCGCGACGTCGTCAAGCACTATTCGACGGGCATCGAGACGGTCAAGGCGGTCGACGGAGTGTCGCTGACGGTGCACGGCGGTGAGTTCGTCGCCCTGTACGGGCCGAGTGGCTCGGGCAAGACAACCCTGCTGCTGCTGGCGGCCGCGCTCAGCACCCCCGACAGCGGGAGCGTCACATTCGACGGCCACGTGCTGAACGAGCTGTCAAAGCGCGACGCTGCGCGCTACCGCCGCACCGACCTCGGCTTCGTCTTGCAGGCCTTTCACCTGATGCCACACACCTCGGCGCTCGACAACGCCACGGTCAAGCTGACCGGCGGCGGCTACACGCTTCGCGAGGGCCGCCGCAGGGCGCGGCCGTGGCTCGAGCGCGTTGGCCTGGGCGATCGCGTCGAGCACACGCCCGAGCAGCTGTCGATGGGAGAGCGCCAACGGGTGGCGATCGCCCGCGCGCTCGCCAACGAGCCGCGCCTGCTGCTCGCCGACGAGCCGACCGGCAATCTCGACTCCAAGCGCAGCCATGAGATCCTCGCGCTGATGCGCGACATCTGCCACGAGCGGGGAATCCCGGGGCTGCTGGCGACGCACGACCTTGACGCGATGCATTTCGTGGACCGCGCTTACACGCTCCGCGACGGTCACCTGACCGAGGGAATCGACCGAGAGCTGACAGCGACCTCGTCGTGAGAAGCCCGCTGAACCCCCCGATCGCGGGGGTCCGTCTGAGCATGCTCGTCCACCTGTATCGGGTGCGCCTGCGCTCACACGCCGTCCAGGAGCTGCTCGCGGGCAGCGGGATAGCGGTGGGTGTGGCGCTTGTCTTGGGGGTGCTGATCGCCCACGCGAGCCTCACCAGCTCGGCCGCTGAACTCGTCAACCAGGTGGTCGGCTCGGCGCGACTGCAGCTGGCCGCGCGGTCGCAGGAGGGCTTCGACGAGCGCTTGGCGAACACCGCGAGCCACCTGCAGGGCGTGCGCGTGGCAGCACCGGTGCTGCGAGCGAACGCCGAGGTACTTGGCCCGCACGGGCGGCAGTCGATCCAGCTGCTCGGGGTGACCAACTCGGTCGTTCGCCTCGGTAGCCTCGGCACCAAGGGAGTCAGCCTGTCGGGCTTCCATTTCGTCAACGGCCTGCTCCTGTCCGACAGCGTCGTCCACCAGATCGGCGCCGAACCTGGCGATCGCGTGACCGTTCTCGCATTCGGCAGGGCGCATACGATCAAGGTCGGCGCCGTGCTCACTAGCTCGCCGTTCGGCCCACTCGCGTCGAGTCCCGTGGGCGTAACCCGGCTGATCAACGCCCAGCGCCTGACCGGCCTGCACGGACGAGTGACGCAGGTGCTCGTGGAGCCTGAACGCGGCACGAGCCGACTCGTCGCGGGCGAGCTGCGGACGCTCGCGGCGGGCCGTCTGAACGTCGTGGCAGCCGACAACGAGCTGGCGCTGCTCGACGAGGCGGTCAAGCCGAACGACCAGTCGACGTCGCTGTTCGCGGCGATCAGCGTGATGGTCGGCTTCCTGCTGGCGCTGAACGCGATGCTGCTCACGGTGCCCGAGCGGCGGCGCTTCGTGGCGGATCTGCGCATGCAGGGCTATGACTGGCGTCAGATCGTCGCCCTGCTCGGCTTCCAAGCCGTCGTGCTCGGAGTGGCGGCATCTGCCGTCGGCGTGCTGCTCGGGACGCTCCTCTCGCGGGCCTTCCTGCATCGCATACCGACCTACCTGACGACCGCCTTCCCGATCGGCACCCAGCAGAGCCTGCATCTCGGCACGAGCCTGCTAGCGGTCGGCTGCGGTGTGCTCGCGACGATGCTCGCGTCGCTCTCTCCGGCGCTCGACCTTCGCCCGAGCCGACCGACAGACGCGATCTTCCGCGATCGCTCCGGCGGCAGCGAGGTGCTCGCGCCGGGGACCCCGCGCAGGCTGTTGATCATCGCGCTGGCGTCGCTGGCGGCGGTCACGGTGCTCGTGCTCCTCGCTCCCAGCCTGACGGTGCTCGGCGGCGTCGTGCTCGCGCTGAGCGCCCTGTGCGCGATCCCGAGCCTGTTCGTGGCGGTCGCGCGAGCGCTGCAGTGGACCGGTGAACGCGTGCCCAGCAGCTCGTTGATCATCGTCGTCTCCGAGCTGCGCGCAATCACCACGCGGTCGGTCGCGCTCGCCGGCATCGCCGCGTTGGCCGTGTACGGCAGCGTCGCGATCGGTGGAGCGCGCGCGGATCTGCTCCACGGCCTGGACGCGAACTTCACGCAGTATCTGCGCACCGCCCAGGTGTGGGTGACGACAGGCGGCAACGACCTCACGACCAACGCGTTCGACGACCGCGGGAGCGCCGCGACGATCGCCCGAGCTCCCGGGGTCGCATCCGTCCGGGCCTACCAGGGCGGGTTCTTGGATGTCGGGCCTCGGCGCATGTGGATCATCGCCCGCCCACCGACCGACGACCCGCTGATCCCCTCGAGCCAGTTGCTGCGCGGCAACCTGATCGGCGCCACGCGGCTCGTGCGAGCAGGCGGGTGGGTGACCGTCTCGATGGGCTTCGCTGAAGAACGCCACCTCGAGGTGGGCCAGACATTCGCACTGCCGACGCCGTCCGGCGCCAAGCGCTTCGGCGTCGCCGCGATCACGACCAACCTGGGATGGTCGCCGGGCGCGGTGATCGTCAACGCGGTCGACTACAGGCGCTACTGGCAGACTCCGCAACCCTCGGCGCTGGAGGTCAACTTTCGCCCGGGCGTGAGCGAAGCAGCAGGCCGGCGCGCTGTTGCGACGGCGATCGCGGGGCGACCCGGCCTCGGTATCCAGACGTTCCGTGAACGCCAGGCGCAGTACGCGGAGGACTCGCGCCAGGGGCTTTACGCGCTGAGTGAGATCGAGGCGCTGCTGCTGATCGCGGCGGCGCTCGCGGTCGCCTCGGCCCTGAGTGCTGCGGTGTGGCAGCGGCGTGCGCGGCTCGCGTCGCTGAAGATCCAGGGATACGACACCGCACAGCTGTGGCGGGCGCTGCTGCTCGAAAGCGCGATCGTGCTCGGCGTCGGCTGCGCCGTCGGCGCCGCTGCCGGGATCTATGGCCACGCGCTCGCCAGCCGCTGGCTGCGGCTGGGAACGGGCTTCCCGGCGCCATTCGAGGTCGGTCTCGGTCGAGTGCTCCTGACGCTGGCACTGCTCGCACTTATCGCCCTCGCGGTGATCGCGCTACCCGGCCTGGCCGCAGCGCGCGCACCGGCTCGAACAAGCTTTCAGGAGTGACTATGTATCGCTGCTCAGGCAGACAAAACTGTTCGGATGGCTGCTCCGATCCGCAATCGGCTCGCCTTCGCCGGCGGGTTCGCTGGAGCCGCTTCCCGATACTGGCTCGGCGTTTTTCCGCTCGTCGGGCGTGAGCTGCGCCACTGGCGCGATCGGGCACGCGCGATACCAGACCCGGTACTGCGACGACTGGCACTGATCACGCAACAAACCGAGCGGGGCAACCTCGAGGGCGCGGCGGCGTTCGCGATCCTTGTGCCACGCGCCCAACGCGAGCGTGTCGTGCGCGCGCTGGTCTCCTTTCAGACCATCTACGACTACATCGACACGCTCGCCGAGCAGCCGAACGCCGACCCGGTTGCAAACGGTCACCAGTTGCATCTCGCGCTGCTCACCGCGCTAGATCCGGATGGCGATCACGCCGACTACTACGAGCACTGCTCCAAAGGCGGAGACAACGGCTACATGCGCAGCCTCGTCGATACGTGTCGGTTCGCGTTCGGCGCGCTGCCCTGGCATGCCTCGGTGGCCGAGCCGGCGCTACGCGCCGCAAAGCGCATGGCCACCTACCAGAGCCTCAACCACGGGACGGGCCGGGACACTCCGGGCCCGCTCGCGCGCTGGGCCGCCGGCCTGACCCCGACCGGCACCGGCCTGCAGTGGTGGGAGACAGCCGCCGGTGCGGCATCCTCGCTGACGGTCTTCGCGCTGGTCGCCGCTGCCGCGCAGCCAGTTCTCGGAGCTGACGAGGCTGCCGCCACGGAGAGTGCGTACTTCCCCTGGATCGGCGCCCTGCACGTGTTACTCGATAGCTTGGTCGACCGCTCGGATGACATTCAGGCCGGCCATCACAGCCTGGTTGCCCACTACCCATCCGCCGAGGAGACGGCCAGCCGCCTGGGCGCGATCGCTGCGCACGCCATGAGCGCCACCGAACGTCTCCCAAACGACATCCAGCACGCGGCGATCCTCGCCGCGATGTCCAGCTTTTACCTGTCCGCGCCAACGACTGCGACCCCTGCGGCATTCCCGGCCGCGCAGCAGGTGCTCGAGGCAATGGGCGCGCTGGCCACGCCCACGATGGCAGTGTTGCGCGCTCGCCGCATCGCCCACAAATTGCTTGACTCTCAAGTATTGGACTTTCCCCTTTTTGGCGGGGAGCGACTCGGCGATGATCACAGCTGCGTGACACCGAGTCGAGCGCAAGCCAAGCATGGCGCGCGCGAGGCCCGGATCCCGCTTTCGTCTCGCCAGTAAGCGGGCCGGGTGCGATCTAGCGCTCGGCCCGCAAGTGACCCCTCCAGAGCGGACCTCCCATGACCGACGACACAATCACGATAGAGCTGACCCGCACGCAGGTGGAGAAGGTGATCCGCCGCAGCACCGACGGAGTCGGCGTGCCTGATGTGCTGCGCGGCCTGGCAGACCGTGAGCTCGCCTCGCGCTACGAGGCACTCGCGGAGAGCCCGCGCCTGTCGCGCTCCCTGTTGCTCGGTCTGACGGTGTTTGCAGCCTTCCCGACCGACGGAGACGCCTTGGCCGTGACCGACGTGGCCGTGCGCCTGGGGCTGAGCCCCAGCACGACCCATCGCTACATGACGACGCTCTTGGCGGTTGGCCTGCTCGAGCAGGACCCACGCTCGCGACGCTACCGCGTGCCGGTCACGACGTGAGCAGGTGGGTCGCGGCGAGACCTGCCCACTCGCCGTAGGGAGCAAACAGCTCGCGCACCTGCTGCTCCTGCGCGATCGCGCGCGGATCGCCGCCGCTCAGCAGCCTGCCGGCCAGCTTGAGCAGCCCGAGGTCACCCGCAGGGACCTGGTCGTGGCGGCCCTGCCCGTGCAGCGCGAGCATCTCCACCGTCCACGACCCGATGCCCGGGATCATGCGCAGCCTGCGCCATCCGCGCTCGTGCTCGGCGCCGTACAGATCAACGCGGCCGCGCGCGACCTCGCGCGCCGCTCGCACGAGCGCCAGCGCCCGGCTCCCAGCCAGGTCGAAGGCCTGCAGGCGGGCGGGCGCGGTCCCCGCGAGCAGCTCGACCGGCGGCAGATCGCGCAGGCCGCTGTGACCCCAGCCGCCGTCGACCCACCGACGCCCGAGCGCCGCGACCATACGCCGCTCGATCGCGGCCGCGCGCTCGTACTCGATCAACTGCTCGCAGATCGCCCACGCGAGCGCCTCGAAGGGCTCCGGGCGACGCCCTGAGCGCAGCCACGGTCGCCTGCGCACCGAGCGGCCGATCAACGGGTCGCGCGCAAAGCGGCGCGCGAACGGCCTCAGGTCCTCATCAACGCCCAGCGCAAAGCGCATCCGCTCGATGCCGTAAGCCGCCGCACGCTCGTTCGCCGCGCGGGCACCGAACACGACCTCGCCGCCGGAGCACTGGGCGACGCGTATGACGATCGGGGCGTCGTGGTGGTGGAGCAGGCGTTCGAGGACGCCGCCACGGCGGCGCAGCATGCCGTCGGCGCCGGTTCGCTGCGGCAGGCGAAACGGGCCGGCCGGCGCGACCTGAACGCGCAGCTCGGCCGGGGTATCCAGCGTGGCCGACTCAGCGATCGCCAGAGCCGCCGAGCAGATGCACGTCCAACAGCAGCGAGCGGCTGCCCACGATCTGCAGCAGCTCGCCCGCTCCGGCGACGCGACCGTCGCGGCGGCCTCGATCGGCAGCGCGGCGGCGACCCCTGGACAACGCCGTCGAGCGCTTCTGCCGGCGATGAACCAGCCCGACGACCGCCGCCCCCGCGACGAAGCCGCCCGCGGCAACGGCGGCGGCCTGCACGGCCGGAAGCACCGTCCCGGCGCTCGAGCGCTGCACCGGAAGCGCACGCTGCCCGCCAGGCGTGCCCACGAGCTGCGGTGGACCGCTCAGCACGGGGAGCGCGTCCACCTCCTCGACCTCGCCAGCCTCGCTCACGCCCAGCTCACGTGGCGGGGCTGGCTGCTGGGGCTCGCTCACGATGCGAAGTGTAGAGGGAGTCCCAGACCGAGTCCCAGACCGCTACTGCAGGTCGCGCTCGTAGACCCGGTAGCGCTTGACGACCCGCCCGCCCATCGCTTCCATGCCGCGGTTCATCGCAGTGTTCGTCTCGAGGATCCAGCCCATCTCGCCACCCTTCTGCGGGCGCACGGCGGCAGCGTTGAAGTGTTCGACGTACAGCTTCGCCGCGACACCCGTGTGCTGGTACTCGGGCTTGACGCCGAGGAAGCCCACGCGCACGCGGTCCACGATGCGTCCCTTGCGCGCGAGCTGCCACCAGCCGAGCGGCAGCAGCCTGCCGTTCATCCGTTCGAGCACCTGGTTGATGTCAGGGAAGGTCATCGCCATGGCCACGACCTCGCCGGTGTCGACACGCTCGGCGATGAAGCACCAGTGCTTGTCGAACACCAGGTGGATCTCCTGGGCGAAGGCATCGAGATCCTTCTTCGAGTATGGAACGAAGTCCCAGTTCTCGGACCACGCCGAGTTGTAGATCTCGGCGAACGCGTCGAGATCTTTGCGCAGCTGCATGCGCCGCATCGGGCGGACCCTGATGCCGTGCTCGGACTCGACCTTGTCTGCCAGCTCGAAGATCACCGGCAGCACCTTCTCGCGATCGGCGACCTCGAGGTTCCACATCAGCAGGTCCATCGCCTTGGTCATTCCCGCCCGCTCCATCAACTGCTGGTAGTAAGGCGGGTGCCATGGCTGGACGATCATCGGGCGCAGCTCGAAGCCCTCGATCAAGCACGCCGCTCTCGTTGTTCAACGCGAAGTCCGCGGGGCCGACCATCCGCTGCATGTCACGTGCGCGCAGCCAGCTCTCGGCCTGCGCGAGCAGCGCATCGACGACCTGCTGGTCGTCCTCGAACTCGAGGAAGCCGAACCATCCCCACTTCTTCTGCTGGTAGTCGTTGAACGCGTGGTTGACCTGGGCGGTGATCCGCCCGACGATCCGCCCGTCGCGGTAGGCGAGGAAGTACTCGGCTTCGCCGTGCGTGAAGAACGCGTTCAGGCGCCGCGTCAGGAACAGCCAGCGCTCGAGCTTCAGCGAGGGCACCCACGGCGGGTGGTTAGCATGCACACGAAACGGGACATCGATGAACTCTTTGAGGTCCCGTCGCCCGGACACCGCTCTCACTTCGACGCTCACTGCGGAGGCACCCTATATGCACACCTCCATCGACGTGTTCGCCAAGGCGCGCAGCCACGATCGCTCCGAGGTGCTGGCCGCCGCGCGCGAGGCCGATGTGCTGCCCTACTTCCACGTGCTCACCTCGCCGGCGATGCCGGTCGTCGAGATGGAGGGCGCTGAGCGGATCATGCTCGGCTCGAACAACTACCTCGGGCTGACCGGCGACGAGCGCGTGCTCGACGGTGCCGAGGATGCGCTGCACCGCTACGGCACCGGGCTGACCGGCTCGCGCCTGCTCAACGGGACGATCCCGCTGCACCTCGAGCTCGAGCGCGAGATCGCCGAGTGGATGGAGACCGAGGACGCGCTCGTCTTCAGCACCGGCCACCAGGCGAACGTCGGCACGCTCGGCACGTTGCTCGGCCCCGCCGACACGGTGATCGTCGACGCGGGCGATCACGCGTCGATCCTCGACGGCTGCCTGCTCTCGCGCGCGAAGCTGCGGCCGTTCCGCCACAACCGCCTGGACAAACTCGAGAAGATGCTCGATCGCGCGCAGAGCGACGGCGGCGGCGTGCTGGTGGTGCGTCGACGGCGTCTTCTCGATGGAGGGCGACATCGCCCCGTTGGGCGAGATCTGCGATCTGTGTGAGCGATACGGGGCTCGCGTGATGGTCGACGAGGCCCACGGTGCGGGTGTGCTCGGGGAGGCGCGGAGCGGGCGCGGCCGAATTGCTCGGCGTCGCCGACCGGGTCGACCTGCGCGATGGGCACGTTCTCGAAGTCGCTCGCCTCGTGCGGCGGCTTCCTCGCCGGCCCGGCAGATGTGATCGACTACCTGCGCGTCGTCCTCGCGCGCGTTCCTGTTCACCGCCTCGGCTGTGCCGGCGGCGGTCGGGGCGGCGCTCGCTGCGCTGCGCGTTCTGCGCTCGGACGACGGTACGCCGCTGCTGCAGCGCGTGCTCGACAACGCGCGCTTCTTCCGCGATGGCCTGCACGAGCTCGGCTTCGCGGTCGTCGCGCCGCAGACGCTGCCCGCCGACGCGACGTGCACAGACGGACGCACCGGGCGTGCTGGCGGCGGCCGGCAGCGACGCCCGGCAGACGATCGTCACCCCGATCGTCCCGCTGTTGGTCGGCGACGACTGGAAGACAGCGCTGCTGTGGCGGGCGCTGTACGACGCCGGGGTGTTCGTCAACACGGCGCTGCATCCCGCGGTCCCGCCTGGTGGCGCGCTGCTGCGCACGAGCGTGATGGCGACCCACGACGCACCGACGCTCGAGCGCGCGCTGGAGATCTTCGCTCGCGTCAAGCGCGAGTTCGAGTCCGAGCACGGCCCGCTGCCCGAGCCCCGAGCACGGCTGAGTCGACGAGCACTTGTCCGGTTTTTCACAAGTCGCGGCGAGATCGAAAAAGATCGCTTCTAGCGTACGAAGCACCGCTCAAGCAGTTGACCGACGACCCCGTCCTGACGTAGCTTCCAGATGCGCTCTGCAAGACCGTTTTGGGGCTCGCCCCACACAGGCCGTCGGGAGAGGGATGACGTGGCAGGACGACTGCGACTGCTCGCAGATGTCCTTGCACGGCCCTGCGGGCGCGTAACGGAAAAAAACAAGCGAGCACGTTGCGCCGCGCGAGACTGGCGGCGACAGCGGGGAGAGTGCCCAATGAACGCGACAGCGACGATTGCCCCTGCCGGTCCTCAGTACATGCGCGCCCTCGAACGCGCCAACCAGGTTCGGCTAGCCCGCGCCGAGCTCAAGCGCCGCGTGGCGGTCGGTGAGATCGCCGTGGCCGAGGTGATCCTCGAGTGCCCGTGGGAAGCCGAGAGCATGGCGGTCGCCGATCTGCTGATGAGCCAGCGCCGCTGGGGGCAGACCCGCTGTCGCAAGTTCCTCGCACAGGTCCCGATGTCGGAGAAGAAGACCGTCGGCTCGATGACCGATCGTCAGCGCCAGACGCTGGCTGCGATGCTTACCTCGGCGGGTCGGGGTCGCGCGTGGAGCGCGACCCCTTGGATAACGGACAGCCTGACGAGAGCGTGAGCTGCCACCAGCCGGCCAGCATGCCGATCAGCCCGAGGCGGGGGCGCACTTCCCAGACGCCACATCCACCCTCCCCGAGATCGCTGACCGGCAGCCTGACGAACTTGTAGCGGCCGGGTTCCAGTTTCATCCGTTGCAGTTGCTCGCGCGCACGGCGCTCGTGCTCGACGCGCTCGCCGAGCAGCCCTCGCATCTCGTGCACGCGGGCGGCCAGCCGGTCGCGTGCGCGCTCGAGCTCACCCATGTCAAGTAGCGACGGGCCGCGCGCGGCGGCGATCGGCGTGACGGGAGCGGCGATGAACGGAAACCGCTCGGCGACGATCCCGGACAGCTCTCGCTCGAGCCGCGAGATCTGCGCACGAAGCGAGGCGCGAGCGGCGCGCTCGGCCTGTCTGCGGTCCTCGCGCGTGAGCGAGGCAAGCTGCCCGTCGATCGGCGAGCAATCCGTAGCGGTTGCAACCGCACCTGCAGGATCGCTCCGATCGATGACTGACTGCTCGTAGGTCACACTCGCCTCCTCTCCAGCCGAGCGACGATTCTACCAGCGGATGCGCGGGCCGTGTCGAGGCTCTGCCGCCTTCATGGCAGCTCGAGCGCGGCGCGACACGACCACAGAGCCTCTTCGGCGTAGATCGTCGGCACGCCGGCGACCTGGACCGCGAACAGCGCCACGCGTCGGGTGCTGGAACTCGGGCGCTCTCCGGGCGCGACATCGCCGAACAGAACCGCGACCGCCGCCTCCTGATCGGCGATCACAAGCCGTCCGGACGGCAGCAGCGGAGCATCTGCCGTCCGGCCCAGCGACTCGCCCTCCAGGCTCGCACGAATGCCGAGCCGGCCATCGATCCCGTCCGCCTCCAGCGCCCACACGGGAACGCCCGTGTCGAGCAGCGCGATCAACAGAACGTCCTCGATCAGGCCACCCGTCAGAAAGCCGCCGTGCAGCATGCGCTCGAGCACGGCAGCCTCGATCGGCGTGCGCACGACGTCCGGGTCGAGGCCGATGTGCCGGAAGAAGATGCGGTAGGCCGCCGGCACCGGCTCGCGACGGATAGCGACCGCGCGAGCCCCCCTGAAGCCGTTGGACAGTTCACGCAGCCGCCCCTGGATGTCCGCCGGTGAGTCGCCGGTGAGCGGCTGCCCGCGAGTCGGCAGAGCCTCTCCGACGAGCAGTCGTAGCCCGGGCAGCTCCTCCTCGACCTCGCGCGCGCGCCAGCCGATCGACGGCGCACTGCTCGTCATGCGGGCGCTCGCCATCCGCGCGCTCGCGACGCTGCCACGAGCTCGCCGACCCGCGCGCGCAGCGTGGCGAGCGTCGGCGCGCGCAGCAGCGCCTTGCTCTGGACCACTCCGCCGGGATATGCGAAGCTCACCTGCGGACAGCTCGCGACCTTGTACAGGGAAGCCAGCGCTCCGTCGCTGTCGATCCCCACGGGAAACCTCAGGCGCGAGGAGCGCACCATGCCCCGCAGCTGCTCGCGATCGCCCTTGATCGACACCGCCGCAAAGCGCACGCCGGGGAACGACGGCGCGAGCGTCTGCATGTCATTGAGAACCGCCGGACAGGAGCCCCCGTTGACGAACAGCGCGAGCACCACCGGGCCCCTTTTCGTAGAGCTCACAGACGTTCAGGACCTGCGGTTTGCGCACCGAGCACGCCGGCACGTTGCCGGCGGCGCCCTCGTCGGCTTTCGTCGCGACGTTCGCATCGCCGCTCAGATCGCCCTGCACGAGCGGTACCGCGAACGGCGCCAGCGGCTGACCGGGAGCGATACCGGTGTCCCCGTTTGGTTTGGTGTTAATTGTGTTCAGCGTTATCAGCGCGAGGATCAGCAGCCCCAACAGGCCCGCATAGCGCCCGTAGCGTGGGCTCTGCAGCGGAGAGCGCGCCGGCGGGACCTCGCCGCCGGCAGGCTCGGCCACAGCTGGCGTGGGATCAGACCGGCTCATGTCCGGACCTGGCACGACGAGACCCACGCCAGCGCGACACGACTCCTGAGACCTCGCGTCGACGACGGCGACGGACGGTGACCGAGCGCAGCCCCGCCAGCAGGCGCCCGGGTGCGTCGCGCACGCCACGCGCCACGGCGGCCCGCTGCTCGTGGCCACCGCCTTCGGCGGCCGTGTCGGCGATCACGAGTGTCGCGGGGAGCGCCACGAGCACGCCCACCAGCGAAACGCTGAGGTCGATCAGCGTCACCAGCCCGAAGTCGCGAAGCATCGCTGATGTCCGACAGCACGAGCACGCCGAAGCCGGCGATCGCCGTGACCCCCGACGCGGCTACCGCCGCACCGGTGCGCCGGTAGCTACGGCGCAACGCCTCGATCGTGTCGTAGCCGGCCAGCTTCTCCTGCCGGTGGCGCTCGGAGAGCAGCACGCTGAACTCGGTCGACATCGCGATCACCAGCGCGCCGAGGGTCACGGACATCGGGTTCAACGGCACCCTCACCGCGAACAGAATCAGCGCCGACCAGCCGGTCGCGAGCACGATCGGCACCAGCGGCACGAGCGCTCGGCGGCGGTCGCCTCGGAAAGTCGCCAGCAGCACCAGCGCGACCGCCGCCAGCCCAGCCAGCAGCGTCTCCAGACGCCGCCACGGGTCGGCGACCTGCGAGCCCGACTGCGCCGCCAGCACCGGCAGACCGACGAGGCTCGCGCTGACCCCGGCCGGGGGATGTAGGCTCGCGCGCATTCGTTCGATCAGCTGCTGCTGGCGGTCGAGGCTCATCACGCGAATGCCGAACGCCAGCGTCGCCACGCGCCTGTCGGGCGTGATCACGTCCTGGGAGAAGTACGCGCGGGATCGCCTGCAGCAGGCCGCCCACCTCGGCCTGGGACAGCTTCGTGCTGGGCGCCGTGGTCGTCGGGGGCGCCGTGGTCGTCGGCTGAGCAGAGCCCGCCGCCGCAGTGCTCGGGGCCTGCCCCTGGAACAGGTCGGGTAGCGAGAAGGCGGGGCACAGCCGCGCGTGCTTGCACCCGCGGGCCGACGTGTAGCCGAAACGTGCGAGCACCGACTTCTGATACGCGACCATCCATTCGATCGTCGACGGCTTCGTCAGGTCCTTGCCCTCGACCAGCATGTCGATTTCGCCGCCCACGCCAGTGGTCTGCTCGAGCGTGTTCAGGGCCTGCAGCGAGCTCAGATTTTGGGGGACGAGCTTGGTGATGTCGGTCTCGACCCTGGTCTGCGTGTCGAGCCCCCAGCCGAGCGCCGCCAGCGCCAGCCCGATGCACAGCACCCGCCCCGGGTGGCGCACAGACCCGACGAGCGCCGCACGCGCGATCAGGCGCGTGAGCGGATTGTCCGCGAGCAGCTCGCGGGCGCCCCTCCACCCCGCTGCCAGGCGCCCGCCGACGAGTGCGCCACCGATGACCGTTGGCCTCCTGCGCGCCGCCAGCGAGATCGCGGCAGCGCCCGCGGTCATCGCACACAGCAGGGCGATCGCGACGCCGACGATCAGCAGCACGCCGAAGCCCCTGACCATCGGCACCGGCGAGAGCACCAGCACGAGCATCGCGGCCGCGCTCGCCGCCGCTGCAGTCGCGATCGTCGGGCCACCGAGCGCCGCCGCGCGCTGCACGATCGACGCAACATCCTCCGGCGAGCCGCCCGCTCCGGCGAGCGGCGCCTCTCCTCCGAGAGGCGATGACTCGAACTCCTCGCCCGCACGTGCCTGAAACTGGATCGCGTAGTCGACCGCCAAGCCGACCAGCACGGGCAGAACAGCGATCGAGGCCATCGTCAGCGATGCCCCGACCGCCGACAGCGCACCGAACGTGAGCGCCGCCGCCAGCAGTGCCAGCGCGAGCGGCAGCAGCCTCGGGCGCCCGGTGAACACGAGCCCCAGGGTCGCCGCCATCACCAGCAGTACGGCAACCAGCAGCAGCTCGATCGCGTGGCTGATCGAGCTGCTCAGGTCCGCGACGATCACCGGCTGGCCGGTGACCAGGTAGGTCTCTCCGTGCGTCAGCTGCCACTGCGGCATCTGCACCGCCTGGCGGATCAGGCCGATCGTCCGCGTCCTCGCCGCTTCGGAGAGCCCCGCCTTCATTCGCACCGACACGAGCGCCGCGTCGCGGCTCGGGAACAGGTAGTCAAAGCGCGCCTTTGGCGTGCCTGCCGGCTTGCTCGAGTCGAACACGAGCTTGTCGACGAAGTCGGCATCGTCGACGCTCGGTCTGGACGTCAGGCCGTATTGCAACGCGAGCTTGACGAGGCTCTCCTGGAATCGTCCAAGCGTGACCTTGCTGGCCTCGTGCCCGAGCGCGCTCGCCTGCGACGCCGACAGGCCGCGCGCCAACGCTGCGCGGGTCACGACCTGCTGTGCCTGCTTGGCCTGCGTCTGGGCCTGCTTCGTCTGCGTCGTGAGCTGTTCGTCGATCTGGTCGGCTGCCTCGTTGATGAACGTTCCCGGTCCGAACACGACCTTCACCGTCTTCGCGCGCGCGAGCTGCCCGCACGGCCCGTCGGCGCCGCCCTCGGAAGCGAGCGCGCTAGCCGGGACGTTGCCCGATAGGCATCCCTCCAGGCCGATGAGCCTGTCGATGTCCGACCCCAGCACGAGCTGCTGCAGGTTTCCCTTGACGAGCACCGCGATCGGCTCTTCGCCGAAGTTCCGATAGAAGCGCTGGGTCGCCCTGTACTGCGGACTCGAGCTCGACACGAACGTGCTCGTCGCTGCCGTCGGGTGAAGGCGCAACGCGAGCGCCGCCCCTGCCAGCGCGAGCACAATCGCGATCGCGATCACGGTTCGTGGCCTCCCGGCGCACGCGCCTGCAACGGCGGCGAAAAGTCGTCGTGAGCTCACGTCTGAAGGCTAGTCTCGCCACATAAACGAGACCCCACCTACGGCTACTCCATGCCGAGGGGTCCGGCCGACTCTCCCGAGAGGAACTGGCGGACGAACGGGTTCTCGGACGCGAACAGCTCCTGCGCGGGGCCGGACTCGACGATGCGGCCCTTCCACAGCACCGAGATGTGCTCGGCGACGCGCCTGGCGCTCATGATGTCGTGCGTGATCACCACGTAGCAGCCGCCGTTCTCCGCGTGGACTTCCTTGATCAGCTCGCACAGCAGCGCCGTGCGCACGGGATCCAGTCCGGAGTCGGGCTCGTCGAACAGCACGATGTCCGGTTCGAGCACCAGCGCTCGCGCGAAGCCAGCACGCTTGCGCATGCCGCCCGACAGCTCGTTCGGCATCTTCTCGCCGGCGTCCGTCAGCCCGACCTCGCGCAGGCGGCGGTTGACGATCTCTTCGACCTCATCCTCGCCCTTCTCGGTGTGCTGGCGCAACGGGAAGGCGACGTTGTCATAGAGATTCAGCGAGCCGAACAGGGCGCCATCCTGGAACAGCACGCCGAACTTCTTGCGCAGCTCGAATAGGTCCGCGTCGCGCAGGCTGGGAATCGACTGCCCGTGCACGATCACGTCGCCCTCGTCCGGATACAGGAGGCCGACGATGTGCTTGATGCACACCGACTTGCCGGTGCCCGACGGGCCGATGATCATCGAGATCTTGTCTTCCGGCAGCGACATGTTCAGGCCGCGCAGCACGTGGTTGCGCCCGAACGACTTGTGCACGTCCACGAACTCGATCGCGTCCGGCCCTCGTGACGGACGGATCGTGCCCGTGTGGAACTCGAACTCGTCGGCCTCGTTCTCGCGCTCGCGCGAGCGCTGGCCTGGCTCCTCGACCGCCATGCTCAGCCCCCGATCGGGGCTCGAGGGTTCGCGCCCCAGAATATTTGCGTGCCGAGCGCGCCGATCACGTGCACGAGCACGAGGTTGAGCACCATCGACTTCGCCGTCGCCTTACCCACGCCGACCGGCCCTCCGCTCGCGTTGTAGCCGTAGTAGCACGCGACGAGCACGATCGCGGTGGCCATGAACATTGCCTTGATCAAGCTATACAAGAAATCTGGCGGATTCTGGAACTGCCAGAAGATCAGGAAGTAGCCACCCGAGGACACATACCCGATCTGCTGAACGACCGCGATGTATGACGCGAGGAACGCCGCGCCGATACCTGCGAGATACATGAACGGCAGCACCATCCATGCTGCCAGCAGACGTGTCGCGCACAGGAAAGTCACCGAGTTGATGCCCATCACCTCGAGTGCGTCGATCTCATCGGAGATCCGCATCGCCCCGAGCTCCGCCACGATCCCCGTGCCGACCTTCGCGGCCATCATGTAGCCGAACGCATACGGCGTGATCTCGCGCAGGTCGCACCACGCGGTGAACACGCCCGAGTACGCCGGCGCGCCCTGTGCTGCGGTGAAGTACGCGCCCTCGATCCCACACTGCAGGCCGAGGATGAACATCAACGTCCAGATGATCGCGGTCGAGCCGACGATCAGGATCCCCGCCTGGCGCAGCGCCTCGCCGAAGAACCTGAAGACGCGTAGGCCCCACACGTCGCGGACGATGTCGCCCGTAAATTTGCCGATCTCCCCCGAGGCCCCGAGCCATTCGCGGGGTAGTGCGAGCCATTCGTTCATTACTTGATCACCAGGATCTGCGGGTGGGTCGCGAGCAGCGTCTGCGTGAACACGTAATCGAACGAGAAGATCGCCGTAAACGACAGCACGACCGCCTCGTTGACCGCGCGCCCGACGCCCTCGGCGCCGCCGGAGGCCGCCATGCCCTTGTAGCAGCAGACGATCGCGATGATCGCCCCGTAGATCGTCGTCTTCAGCACCGACCCCCACAGATCGGTGGTCGACGCGTTGGCGAACAGCGTCGCCCAGAACGGGCCCAGCGGCTGGCTGTTGACGAGCTCGGCGATAATTCCGCCGAAGATCCCGAACAGCAGCGCGTAGATGTCGAACAGGCCGGTCACGATCATCAGCGCCAGGAAGCGCGGTACCACGAGGTTCTTGACCGGGTCGACGCCCAGCACCTGCAGCGCGTCGAGCTCCTCGCGCACCTTGCGCGCGCCGAGGTCGGCGGTGATCGCGGTGCCGGCCACACCGGCCACCACGATCGCGGTCACGCTCGGCCCGATCTCACGCACAGCGCCGAGCACGAAGAACCCACCGAGACGGTCGAGCGCGCCGAAGATCGTCAGGAAGTTCGCCGCCTGCAGCCCGGGCGCGGCATAACAGATGCAGACCGTCGAGATCAGCAGCGGAAACCAGCACAGGCGTAGCGCAAACAGGAACTGCGAGACGAACTCCCCGCCGTACGGATACGGCGGCCTCATGGCAGACCAGATCGTCCTGCCAGTGAGGATCATCATGTCCCCGATTTCCTCCAGCACGTTCCGCGCCGGGGTGTACACCCGTTCGGTGGCGCCACGAACCATCTCTGCCTACCCCTCCTCGGGTCACAATTACGGTCGTCCCACTGTACGACATGGGCAGCCCCCATGCCACCGCCACCGACGTCGCATCCGCGCCACTGCCGTCGCTCGCCCGCACCCGCCGCTGGTATCGTGGCGCGATCGTGAGGGGGAGGCGGAGAGTCCTGCATGCTGTTCGACGACGCGCTGCCAGCGCGTCGTCGCGAGCGTCGCGTGGGCTCGCGCTCGGGCTGCTCGGACTCGCAGCAGGTGCGCTGCTGCTCGCCGGCTGCGGCGGCGGCAGCCGCCAGGATGCTCACGAACCGGCCGTCACGTTCGAAATGAAGCTGCTGCACGCGAGCTTCCCGGCGATCCAGCCGATCGCCCGACCGACGCGCCTTACCCTGCTCGTACGTAACACCGGCGCGAGCACTGTGCCGAACGTGGCGGTCACGATCGACTCGTTCGACTACACCTCCAACTACGCCGAACTCGCGGCCAACAAACGTCCCGTGTGGGTGATCGAACACGGACCGGGCGCGATCGCCTCGCCTCCGGTCGAGAGCCAGGAGGTCAGCACGCCCGGCAGCGGACAGACCGCCTACGTCAATACGTGGGCGCTCGGGCCGCTGGCGCCCGGACACGTGCGCACGTTCATCTGGCAGGTGGTGCCCGTGAAGGCCGGAGCGCACGTCGTGCACTTCAGCGTCGCCGCCGGGCTCTCCGGCAAGTCGAAAGCCCAAACCTCCTCCGGCGCCCCGGTCGCGGGACACTTCGCGGTCCTCGTCACCAAGGCTCCGCCGCCGAGCCACGTGAACCCGAACACCGGCAGGGTCGAAGTGGGCAACTTCCCGGCCACTCCGTAGGTCGGGAAGTAGGTCGGCCTCGGGAAGTAGGTCGGGCCGGCCGCGTCGGGCCGGCCGCGCAACGCGGCCTCCATGGCCTCCCCAGCCAGACGCCGCGCTCGTCACACGTGTTTGGCCCACTGTCGAAAGATCGACGCCGCGGTTTCGCCATTCGGTGATCCACTGCAACTGGCTTGGCACTACGATTGCCTTTCTCTGCGCCCGCGCCAGAGCCCGCGCACGCCACCCCTTCTCAGGAGGAAACGACTCAGCTCATGCCCAGGACTCGCCAGCAGAACGTCACCGCCGCGCAGTGGAGCGCCAACGGCTCCGCGCTCGGGTCGCCCGACCTGACCCTCCCCGACAACCAGGTGTTCGGCGCCAACGTCTTCTCCCCGTCGCTCCAGCGCCACCGCCTGCCGAAGCACGTCTACAAGGCGCTGCAGCGCACGCTCGCCCGTGGCGAGGCGCTCGACACGTCGCTCGCGGACGCCGTCGCGCAGGCGATGAAGGAATGGGCAATGGAGAAAGGCGCCACCCACTACACCCACTGGTTCCAGCCGCTGACCGGCTCGACCGCCGAGAAGCACGACTCGTTTTACGGCCCAACCGGTGACGGCACCGCGATCGCGGAGTTCTCCGGCAAGGAGCTGATCCAGGGCGAGCCAGACGCCTCATCGTTTCCCACTGGCGGCATCCGCGCCACGTTCGAGGCGCGCGGCTACACGGCCTGGGACCCGACGAGCCCGGCATTCATCCTGGAGAACCCGAACGGGGCGCTGCTATGCATCCCGACCGCGTTCACCTCGTGGACCGGCGAGGCGCTCGACAACAAGATCCCGCTGCTGCGCTCGATGGATGCGCTCTCCGGCGCCGCAGTGCGCGCGCTCGACCTGCTCGGGGTCGAGAACGCCGAGCGCGTGTTCACGACCACTGGCTGCGAGCAGGAGTACTTCCTGATCGACGAGCAGTACTTCTTTGAGCGCCCCGACCTGCTGACCACCGGGCGCACGCTGTTCGGAGCGAAGCCACCGAAGGGCCACGAGCTCGACGATCACTACTTCGGCTCGATCCCTGAGCGGATCCTCGCGTACATGCTCGACGTCGAGCTCGAGCTGGCGAAGCTCGGCGTGCCGATCAAGACGCGCCACAACGAGGTCGCCCCCAACCAGTTCGAGGTCGCGCCGATCTTCGAGAACTCGAACGTCGGCTCCGACCATCAGATGATCACGATGCAGATCCTGCAGAACACCGCGCGCCGCTACGGCCTGATCTGCCTGCTGCACGAGAAGCCTTTCGCCGGCGTCAATGGCTCGGGCAAGCACAACAACTGGTCGATGGGCACCGACACGGGGTTGAACCTGCTCGACCCGGGCGATACGCCCGCCGAGAACCTCCAGTTCCTGTTCTTCTGCGCCGCCGTGATCCAGGCGGTCAACGAGCACCAGCAGCTGCTGCGCGCTTCGATCGCAAGCGCCGGACAGGATCACCGCCTTGGAGCCAACGAGGCGCCGCCGGCGATCATCTCGATCTTCATGGGCGCCGAGCTCGAGAAGGTCTTCACGGCGATCGCCGCCGGCAAAGTGCAGCCCTCGAAGCCCGGCTCGTTCCTCGGGCTCGGCACGCCGGTGCTACCGGCGCTGCCGCTGCACGGCGGCGACCGCAACCGCACCAGCCCGTTTGCGTTCACCGGCAACAAGTTCGAGTTCCGCGCGCTCGGCTCGAACTCCTCGCCGGCTTTCCCGAACACCGTGCTCAACACGATCGTCGCCGAGGCCGTCGACGAGCTTACTGACAAGCTCAAGGTCGCAATTAAACCGTCGGGGGCGACGCTCGAGAAGGCTGTCACCTCGGTCGTCAAGGACGTATGGGCCGCCAACAAGCAGATCGTCTTCGACGGCGACGGCTACTCCGAGGCGTGGCACAAGGAGGCCGAGAAGCGTGGCCTGGCGAACCTCAAAACGACACCCGACGCGCTGCCGTGGATCGTCGAGAAATCGACCGTCGCCGCATTCAAAAAATACAAAGTCCTGTCGAAGCGCGAGCTTGAGTCCCGCTACGAGGTGTTCACCGAGCAATACGTGATGAACATCAACATCGAGGCCGAGACCGCCGCCTCGATCGCCCGCACGATGCTCATGCCGGCCGCCGTCAGGTACGTCAACGAGCTCAAGCTCACCGGCCTCGAGGACCTCGTCGGCGAGGTCGAGCCGCTGATCAAAGAGTTCCATTTCGCGCTGCTCAAGCTCGAGGACGCCAACCTCGCCGAGAACCACCCCGACAGCTCACCGATGAAGGAGGCGATCTACATGCGCGACACGGTGATCGGGGCGATGAACGACGTCCGCGACGTCGCCGACCGCCTCGAGAAGCTCGTCGCCGACGACCTGTGGCCGCTGCCGAAGTACTCGGAGATGCTGTTCATCAAGTAACTGAGCGGCCGCCTCTCCGGCCTGTTCGTGCGAGCAGGCCCGCACGGGCGTGTTAGGTGTGTTTCGTTTTGCGGCTTTGATAGCAATCGTATATACGGTGTAAATACGATGGCTTTGATAGCAATCGTATATACGGTGTAAATACGATTGCTATCGGACACAGTTTGCGCACATACGCCACACGCCAAGCTCACCCTGCGTCACTACCATGGCTATCACGGTCGCACGAGCTAGAGCACGAAGCGCCGGCGGCCGGCGTGCTCGCGGTAGGTGCAGTCGAGCACCTCGGGGCAGCGCTTGAGCCACCCGTAGTCGTGGCCGGGCTGGGTCGCGAGCACGATCGCCAGGTCGTAGTCCTCGGGACCGAAGCCCGCAGCGTCGCGTCGGGGATCCGGGTCGACGCTGTGCATCGCTTCGCCGTCGACGCGCAGGACCGGCACGAGCGGGTCGTGGAAGTCGACGCTCACACCCTCCTCCGCGAGCCACGAGATGATGCCGACGGCCGGCGACTCGAAGCTGTCGGCCACGCCGGGCTTGTAGGAGACGCCGACGACCAGCACGCGGACATCGCGTAGCGCACGCCCGGAGCGCTGCAGCAGCTCGTGCGCGCGCATCGCCACGCGCGTCGGGCGAGCCGCGATGCCCCGCAACGCCTCCTCGGCGAGCTTCGCCGGGCGGCCCTGGTCGCGCAGCGGCGCCAGCAGGTAGTGCGGATCTACGCCCACGCCGTGGCCGCCGACGCCCGCGGAGGGATAGTGCGCAACGAACCCGAACGGCTTGGTGGCCGCCGCGTCTGTCACCTCGATCGGGTCAAGGCCGTGGCTTCGACACGCGTCCGCCACCTCGAACGCGAGCGCGATGTTGACGGCCCGGAACGTGCTCTCGTACAACTTGACCATCTCAGCGGCCTCCGGCGAGGACACGCGGTGGATCGTCCGGCAGGTGTGCACGAGCAGCTCCGACGCATGCCTGAAGCACGTCTCCGTGACCGCACCGAGCACGCGTGCGCTCGTCAGCTGCTCGTGGTCGGGGACTCCGGGATCCATGCGGTCAGCCGAGTAAGCCACGAACACGTCCTCACCGACACACAGTCCGCGCTCGGCCAGTGGTCTCACGAGCAGCTCGCGCGTGCTGCCCACGAACCCGGTCGACATCAACACGAGCGTCTGCCCGGGCCGCGCGTGTTGCACGACCGACGCACACGTACGCCTGAGCATCTCCGGGCTCGGGCGCCGCTGCGGATCGACCATCGTGGGAACGCAGATCAGGACCGCGTCGGCCGAGCGCACCGCTTCGATGCCGTCGCTCAGCGTGAGCCGCTCGCCGTCAAGCTGCTCGCGCAACTCCTCCCGGTCCACCGACGAGAGCTCCACGCGCCCATTGCGGATGTCGTTCAGCCTGCCTACGGACGTCTCGATGCCGACGACGCGAAAGCCGGCGCGGTGCAGCGCGATCGCGCTCGGCAGTCCCGCGTGGGCGAGCCCCACTACAGCTATCAGCGGCTGGGCCGGACCCGCGTCGCGCGTGATCCGCGCACCACTGGATCTCGTCTTCAACGGCGGTTCGCGCATCAACAGCGTCGCGTCTGAGGGCCTGTGCAGCTCGCTCGGCTCGTCCGCCTCAAGCAGCGTGTCCGCCGCGTCCGCCTCAAGCAGCGTGTCCGCCGCGTCCGCCTCGACGGGTGGCGCCTCGTCCGGCCCCAACAGCGCGGTCGTGTGCGGTGAGTCGTTGAACAGCGTGTGCAGTGGAAACTCCGGTGTCATGGGTGAATCCCCCTTGCCGATCCTGTGCGTGTGCGTGCAGTGTGCACCCCCTCCCGCTCGGCGCACAAAGATGTTCGACGGTTGATCGATGCCGGCGTCCTGTCCGGGCTACAAGCGTGTCGGGCGCTTCGGGCTGAGGGCTGCCCGAAAGGTGCCGACGGCGATCCGAGGGCGCCTCTGATCGCCGATAGCATTGCGATCGATGGCAGAGCGCGATTACCTGAAGACGATCTCCGAGCGCGTCGTCGTCTACGACGGCGGGATGGGCGCGACGCTCGAGCAGTTCGAGCTCACCGCCGAGGACTACGGCGGGCTGGCCGGCAAGTGCCACGAGGCGCTCGTGCTCAACCGCCCCGACGTGATCGAGGGCGTCCACAGCTCGATGCTCGACGCCGGCGCGGAAGTGCTCGAGACCGACACCTTCCAGGCGTCGCGGCTGAAGCTCGAGGAGTGGGGCCTCGCGGACTACACCGTCGAGATCAACACCAAGGCCGCGGAAATCGCGCGCAAGGCCGCCGGCGAGCATCGCTTCGTCGCCGGGTCGATCGGGCCCACCGGGTTCCTGCCCGCCTCCGAGGACCCCACGCTCGGGCAGATCCGCTTCGGTGAGCTGGTCGAGATCTTCACCGAGCAGGCCGGCGGCCTGATCGACGGCGGCGCCGACCTGCTGATCATCGAGACCGCGCAAGACATCCTGGAGGTCAAGGCGGCGGTCTTCGGTGCGCGATCCGCATTTAGAAGCAGCGGGCGTACGCTGCCGATCCACACATCGGTCTCGCTACTGCCGAACGGTGGCAAGATGCTGCTCGGCACCGACATCTCCTCGCTGCTGACCACGCTCGAAGCGCTGCGCGTCGATGTGATCGGGCTCAACTGCTCGACCGGCCCCGAGGACATGCGTGATGCGATCCGTTTCCTCGGCGAGTTCTGCTCGGTGCCTGTGGCGTGTATCCCGAACGCCGGGCTGCCGCTGCAGGGCCCGGACGGCGAGACGATCTTCCCCGAGCAGCCCGAGCCGCTGGCCGAGGCGCTGAAGGAGTTCGTCGAGCGCTACGGCGTCGGGATCGTCGGCGGCTGCTGTGGCACGACGCCCGCGCACATCGCCGCGATCGTCGAAAAGATTGGACGCCCGCCCGCCCTGGGCGGGAATCGAATCACGGTCGAGCCTCGTCCCGCCCCACGTCCCCCCCACCTGTCTTCGATGATCGCCGCCACGCCGCTGCAACAGGAGCCGGCGCCGACGATGGTCGGCGAGCGCGTCAACTCGCAGGGCTCGCGCAAGGCCAAGGAGCTGTTGCTGGCCGAGGACTACGACGGGCTCGTGCAGATCGCCGAGGACCAGGTCACCGGCGGCGCGCACGTGCTCGACCTGTGCGTCGCGCTGACCGAGCGCACCGACGAGGACGAACAGATGCGCCTCGTCGCCAAGAAGGTCTCGCTCACCCAGCCCGCGCCGATCCAGATCGACTCGACCGAGCCGGAGGTGATCGAACGCGCGCTCGAGCAGATCCCAGGGCGCGCGATCGTCAACTCGGTCAACCTAGAGGCCGGCCGCGCGAAGCTCGACCGCGTCGTCCCGCTCGCGCTCGCGCACGGCGCCGCGCTGATCGCGCTGACGATCGACGAGGTCGGAATGGCCAAGACCGCCGAGCGCAAGCTCGAGATCGCCAAGCGGATCCGCGATCTGTGCTGCGAGGAGCACGGCCTCGACCCGCAGCTGTTGATCTTCGACTGCCTGACGTTCACGCTGACGACCGGCGACGAGGAGTGGCGGCCCTCGGCCGTCGAGACGATCGCAGGAATAAAAGCGATCAAGGAGGGGATCCCGGACGTGAAGACCTCGCTCGGGGTCTCGAACGTCTCCTTCGGGGTCTCCCCCGGCGCCCGTGCGGTGCTCAACTCGGTGTTCCTGCACCACTGCGTCGCACGCCGGCCTGGACCTGGCGATGGTCAACCCCAACCACATCACCCCCTACTCCGAGATCCCAGACACCGAGCGCGAGCTGGCCGACGACCTCGTGTTCGACCGCCGCGAGGACGCGCTCGAGCGCTTCATCGCCCACTTCGAGTCCAAGGGCGAGCAGGACGAAGCTCAGGGCGCGGCCGACCCGACCGACGGCATGGAGCCGGAGGAGGCGCTCCACTTCCACATCCTGCGCCGGCGTCGCGACGGCGTCGAGCAGCAGATCGACCGCAGCGTCGAGAAGATCGGCGCGGTGCCCACGCTCAACGAGGTGCTGCTGCCGGCGATGAAAGAGGTCGGCGACAAGTTCGGCGCCGGCGAACTGATCCTGCCGTTCGTGCTGCAGTCGGCCGAGGTGATGAAGCGCGCGGTCGCCCAGCTGGAGAAGTACCTCGACAAGATCGAGGGCTACACGAAGGGCACTGTCGTGCTCGCGACCGTGTTCGGCGACGTGCACGACATCGGCAAGTCGCTCGTCAACACGATCCTCACGAACAACGGCTACACGGTCGTCGACCTCGGCAAGCAGGTGCCGATCCAGACGATCCTCGACGCCGCCCAGGAGCACGACGCGACCGCGATCGGCCTGTCCGCGCTGCTCGTCTCGACCTCCAAGCAGATGCCCGCATGTGTCCAGGAGCTGCACGCCAAGGGTCTCTCCTATCCGGTGCTGATCGGCGGCGCCGCGATCAACCGGGCGTTCAGCTACCGCACGCTGTACCCCGGCGGCAAAGACTCCGAGGAGGTCTATGAGCCGGGCGTCTTCTACTGCAAGGACGCGTTCGAGGGCCTGTCCGTGATGGACCAGCTCGTCGACGCGGACGCTCGCGGCGCGCTCGTCGAGAAGCTGCTCGCGGGAGCCACCGAGTTTCGCGCCAAGGGCGACGCGCCGGTCGAGGTGCTCAACCTCGCCGATGACTCGGTGCGCTCCCCCGCGCGCACCGACGTGCCGATCCCCACGCCGCCGTTCTGGGGCGTGCAGGAGATCGACGTCGATCTCGACGAGGTCTACCGCCACCTCGACACGCACGTGCTGTTCAAGCTGCACTGGGGCGGCAGGGGCGTCAAGGGCGAGGCCTGGCAGACGCTGCTGCGCGATGACTTCCGCCCGCGCCTGGAGCGCATGTGGCGAGAGCAGACCTATCTGCACCCGCGCGCGCTGCTCGGCTTCTTCCCTTGCTACTCGCTCGGCAACGACATCGTCGTGCTCGACCCCTCCGTCGCCGGTCCCGACGCCACCCGCGACGCCGCCGACCCCGAGGCCGAGCTGACGCGCTTCGTCTGCCCGCGCCAGCCGAAGGGCGATCGCATCTGCCTGGCCGACTTCTTCCGCCCCGGGGAGGCGGGCGGGTCCGGATCGCAGGGCAAGCGCACCGGCCGAGCTCGATGTGATCGCAGTACAGGCCGTGACCGTCGGCTCCGAGGTCACCGAGCTGATGGCCAAGCTCGAGGCCGAAGGCGAGTTCGCCGAGCAGCTGTTCGTGCACGGCCTCGGCGTGCAGACCGCCGAGGGCCTGGCCGAGTGGCTTCATTTCCGCGTCCGCAGGATGCTCGCCATCCCCGACACGCAGGGCAGGCGCTACTCCTGGGGCTACCCGGCCGTACCCGAGCAGTCAGAGCACCTGAAGGTCGAGCAGCTGCTTCACCTGGAGCAGATCGGGATGACGATCACCGACGGCTACGCGCCCGAGCCCGAGCAGTCGACGCTCGCGCTCGTCGCCCACCACCCGCAGGCGATCTACTTCGGCACCCGCCAGGGTCGGCTGCTGCCCGACGGCTCGCCCGACGATCTGATCCGCGGCTCGGCGCGCGACCCCTCGCTGTTCGGCGAGCTCGACGACGGCGACCCGCCCGACGGCGCGGTCGAAGCGGAGGACCCTCCACAAGGGGGGGCAGGCGAGCCGGCGATGGCCGGCGAGGCCTCCACCTAGATGTTCTACATCTAAGTCTCCTCGCGCGGCGGCGGACGGAACAGGATCCGCTTGACCTCGCCGGCCGTGCCGCCGCCCAGTCGCAGCGCCGTCTGGAAACCCTCATTCCCGAGCTCGCCCGCATCGAGCGCCCTGCGCAGCTCGTTCAGCGCCGCGAGGTCCTCCTCCTGAACCTGGTCGCGCGCGGTCTCGAGCAGGATCATGTGCCGCGGGCGCTTGAGTGCCGCCGCGATGCGCACGAACGGCTCGCGCGTGTCGGGTTCGAGCGAGTCGATCGCCAGCACCACGGTCTCGCGGTTCTCCAGGCGCTTGGATACGGCCGCCGCGAGTAGCTCCTCGGCGCGCGCCGGCAGCTCTTCCTCGCTGACGCGGCCGGCCAGCAGCGCGCGAACCTTGCCCAGCGACAGCAGGCTGGCACGGTCGTCGATCAGACGGTCGAGGAAGCTGTCGCGCTCGGCCGCCGACGCGGAGGCAACGACGAGCAGGCTCCCCGGGGAGTAGCGAAGCCGATCCGCCGGCGCGAGCACCCGGCAGTGGACCGTCAGGTCGGCAGGGCGTGGAGGCGCGCCGTCGCGTCGCGGGCGATCCGAGGACCAGCCCGTCCGCTCATCGGATGAGATCTTGACGCTGCGCCCTGGAGGTCGTGCGGCCATGCACCCATCATGCCCTAAACCGGCGCCCGTACCGGCCACCCCGTTGCGGGCTTAGCTCGGGCGAGCCCCGCAGGAGACGATCAGCGCGAGCTTGCCCGCACGATCGAGCCGCTTGATGCGAGCCTCCTCGCGCATCGCGGCCCTCCGATCGGCCATCGGCAGCTCGAGCGCGAGCTCCACCGGGAGACGGCTGGCCGTGTAGCGACTCGCCTTGCCCGCGCGGTGGCGCTCGACGCGCCGCCGCACGTCTGTACTCCAGCCCGTGTACAGCGAGCCGTCAGCGCAGCGCAGCATGTAGACCCAGGCGTCAGGCATCGCCGTTCGATACGCCCAAGCCGCGCTCGGGCAGCGGCGCCAGCTTCACCGGCGTGGCGTGCATCGTGCGTAGGCGCACGTCCCTCCAGGACAGGCCCTCATTGACGAGCGCGGGCATGCCCATAATCAGCGCGGTGGCGATCTCGACGGCCTGCAGCACGATCCCATACGCGAGCGCGTCTGCTGTGGAGACGTGGTAGGCGCCTGCAAGCACCGCGACACACGCCGCCTGGAACACGCCGATGTTGGCTGGCGTCGCGGGCACGACGGCGGTGACGTTGACCGCGAACAGCACGGCCGCGGCACCGCCGAGCCCGGCTTGAGAGTCGAGGCCGAAGGCCATCAGCAGTAGCCAGCAGCTCGCCAGCTGCAGGCCCCATGCGCCGAGCTGGATCGCCGTAGCGCTCACCGCCTCGCGCGGGTGGCCGAACACGCGTAGCCCGTCACGCATGCGCACCAGCGCACGACGCAGCGCGGCCATCAGCGTCTGCAGGCGCGCCGAGCGCGAGACCGCCGCCTGTGGGACGAGCAACGGTGCTACCAGCGCGGCCAGCAGCGCGGCGAGCGGCGCGAGCGCCGCGGCGATCAGGGCCCCGTGGTGACCGTCGAGCGGATACACGCTGGAGAACATCGCGACCCCGAGCAGCATCAGCGCAAGCAGGTTCAGCAGGGTCTGGGAGATCATCGTGCCGAGCACCACCGGCAGCGTCTCTCGCGCGCGCCCCAGACGGCGCGCAACGATCAGCGCACGCGAGGGCTCACCCAGCCGTGCCGGGAGCGTCGCGGACATCAGCACGCCAATGAACGTGCCCTGCATCGCATCTCTGCGTTTGGCCCTGCGCCACGTCGGGGCGGCCGCGAGGATCGCATGCCATGCGAGTGCCCTGGCGAACATCGACGCGCACATCAGGCCGAGACTCGCCGCGACGAGGCCGGGCTGCGACGCGACCAAGCTCGCCACCACCCGACCGACGCCGATTCGCTGCAGAGCCAGCATGCCCAGCACGAGGCCCGCGATACCCGACAACGCCAGCGCGCCGCGGCGCAAAGCCCGCCGGCCGCGTCGGATCACGGAAGGCGTTGGGCTCGCGCTGTTGGCCTCCAGGCTCGGCAGTCGTTCTGCCGGGATGCGCGGGAGCAGGTCGGCAGGGACGAAGCCGTGTCTCACCGCCGCGCGTCCCAACCGCGTCGAGGGGGATCCGACAGCGCGTGCCTGCTCGTAGCAGTCGATCACCTCGGCGGCAACGTGGGGCCAGGCGAAGCGCTCGGCCCGCTCGTGCGCCGAGACGGCCATCCGCGCGCGCAGCCCTGCGTCCAGCGCGAGTGTGCGTAGTGCCTCCGCCAGCGCGAGCGCGTCGCCCGGTGGCACGAGCAGGCCATCGCGCCTGTCACGCACGACATCGCGGTAGCCGGCGATGTCGGATGCGAGCACGGGCGTAGAGGCAGCGAACGCCTCAGTCAAGACCATGCCGAAGCTCTCGCCGTGCAGCGAGGGCGCACACAGCACCTCGGCGCGCGCGAGCTCCTCGCGCTTGTGCTCCTCTGAGACCTTGCCCAGCGCGTGGACGCCACGATCGTCGAGCATCATGTGCGCGACCTCCTCGCTGGAGGCGCCGACGAGCGTGAGCGTCGCCGGGATCTCCTCGCGCAGCGCCTCGAACGCACGCAACAGCAGCGGCAGGCCCTTGCGTTCGACGGCCTGGCCGATGAACAGGATCCGCAACGGCCGCTCGCCGGGGGCCTCCGCGGGGTGTTCATCGCAGGCGGCGACGCCGTCGAGCAGGTGGACCCCGTTGGGGACGATCCGGTAGCGCCCGCCGTAGAAGCGGCGCGCAGTCCACGCCGCCGCCTCCGACACGGCGATTCGCGCGTGAAGTCGGTTCATTCGTCGGCGGCCACCGAGCGGGCCCGCCGCGAGCCCGTTCGTCAGCCGGTTCTCGGAGTAGGTGTGAAAGGTGCCCACGATCGGCAGCTCGTGGGTGCTGCACAGCGCGTCCCAGGAGAGCAGCGGGACGACCGGCTCGTGGATGTGCAGCACGTCGTAGCCGCCGTCGCTCAGCTCGCGGCGCATCGCGAGCACTGCCTGCGGCGTGAGCGCCATGTTCGACACGGCTCCGTTGGCCGGCAGGCCGACCGTACGGCCGAGCGAGACGAAGCCTTCAGGCAACGGGCGCGCCTGCGGGCGCGCCCCACGGTGCAGCCGGCGGGAGAACGCGTCGTCGGGGTCAAACGGTGCGAGGATGCGCGGCTCGTGCCCGCTCGCGGCGAGCTCAGAGGCGAGCGCCTCGATGTGGCGCGTGACACCACCCGGGTACGTCCACGAATACGGCGACAGCAGCGCGATGCGCACGGTCTCGTACTTTATCCGCCGCAGCCGTCGGGAGCGGGACGGCTCGTCGATCCCGGGCGCGTACCGGCAGGTGCGAACCGGCGGGTGCGATAATCGATGCGCATGAGTGCGCGCCGCTTCGTCAAGTACACGTTCCTCAAGCTCGACCCGGCGTGGCGACGGCGCGACAGCGAGTCGCGCGCGCAGGACAAGCGCGAGTTCGCGGCCGCGTGCGAGGACTTCGCCGACGGCCATCTGCTGCAGAGCTTCTCGCTCGTGGGGACGCGCGGCGACGCCGAGCTGCTGCTGATCTCCGAGGCCGAGAACCTCGACCGGATCCACGAGTTCCATGTGGTGCTGGCGCAGAGCGGCCTGATGCAGTGGGCGCAGATCCCGCACTCGTTCCTGGGGATGCGCAAAAGCTCGGAGTACTCAGACGATGAGCGTCTCGTCGCGCGAGGCTTTCGCGGCCGCTACGTGTTCGTGTATCCGTTCGTCAAGTCGCGTGAGTGGTACGCGCTGGCAGCCGATGAGCGCTGGCGGATCATGCAGGGCCACATCGAGGTCGGCCGCGAATACCCTGGCGTGGACAACCACACGACCTACTCGTTCGGGCTGGACGACCAGGAGTTCGTCGTCGCCTTCGACACCGATGACGTCGGCACGTTCCTCGACCTCGTCCAGCGCCTGCGCACGACCGAGGCCTCGCGCTACACGGTCCGCGACACGCCCAGCTTCACGTGCATCAAGATGTCGCTCGAGCGGGCGCTGAACGCGCTCGACGGCGAGCCAGTCTCGCTCGAGGCGCTCCCCGCTGTCTAAGCGCGCGCTCGCCCACCTGCGCTCCGCCGACCCGATCCTCGCCCAGCTGATCGCCACCGTCGGCCCACTCGGCAACGCTCGCGAGGGGCGCCCGGAACGCGATGACCACTACGGAGCGCTGGTACGGGCGATCGCCGGACAGCAGCTGTCGGTGCTCGCCGCACGCGCGATCTACGGCCGCCTGACCGCGCGTTTCGACGGGCGCCCACCCACGCCACAGGAGATCGTCGACGACGATCCCGATGAGCTGCGCGCCGCCGCCGGGTTCTCGCGCGCGAAGGTCAGCTACCTACGCTCGCTGGCCGAGCACGTGCTGTCCGGAGAACTGGAGCTCGAGCGCCTCGACGACCTCAGCGACGAGGACGCGATCGCCGAGCTCATAGCGGTCAAGGGGATCGGCCTGTGGACCGCCCACATGTTCCTGATGTTCCACCTCGATCGTCCTGACGTGCTCCCCACAGGCGACCTCGGCATCCGCCGCGCGATCGAAATCGCCTACGGCCTCGGCGGACTCCCAGACCCAGCAACGATGGAGAAGATCGCCGAGCCGTGGCGACCGCAGCGGACGCTTGCGTGCCGCTACCTGTGGCGCTCGCTGGCCAACGAGCCGTAGCTCAGTGGAACTTGGCGGTCACGGCAGCCGCAGAGGCTTTGCCGCGCGTCGGCGCGAAGCTGAGGTGCACCCGCACCTTCAGTAGGTGCTTGTGGGCGACGGCGGCCTTGCCCTTCGCGCCGAGCTTGATCTTCAACGTGTAGTTGCCTGCCTTCGAGACGGACTTCTTCAGCGTGTGCAGGCCCGATCCCTTGACCGTGAGGTGTCCGCTGCCCGGCACCGCCACCACGAGCGTCAGCGTCGAGCCCTTGACCGAGTGCTTTCTGATCTTCACTGCAGCCGTCGTGAAGCCCGCGACCCCGCCACAGCCGAGGAGTTCGATTTTCGTGGTCTGTGGGATGAATGCGCCGTTCTGAGCAGTGATTTCGGTGGGCATCGTCAGGGTGTGTTTGCAGAGGTTGAATTCTTCGCTCGCGGGCACGTTCGCCGTCAGCGCGGAATGCGGCCCGGCGGGGAAGATCGATTCGAACGTCGTGAACGGCGCGTCCGGCGCAGTTTCGAAGCGCGAGTAGGTGATGCCTTTTTTGATGTCCGTCTTGCCGTCGAGGATCAACGTGATGTTTTCGCCCTGGAGGACGAACTCGACGTCCGGGAACGAAGCGCCGCCGTGCGAGACGAGATACGCGGGACCCCTGAGCGGGTTCTTGAACACCGGCGTGTGGACGACCCCTTCGCCGATCACCGAACCGTCGTCACAGGCCGCGGGGTTGGCGTTGAAGATAGCTTCCAGGCAGGCTTTCTGAATCGTCGTCAGACGCGAAGGAAGCGCTTCGGGGAGCGTCAGGTCGACCTTGTGGATATTCGCCTCCCCGACGCCGGGCGATTGCACGGTCACGATGAACGTCGTTCCGTTGGCTTTGCTCGCGTGGCCGTAGACGGTGGCGGTCAGCTTCGGTGCGAACGGCAGGCTCCCGCAGTTCGCTACCTGGAAGGGCGTCGACACGCTCACCGGGGCGACACCTTCGTAGCCTGCCAGCTGTCCGGTGATCGCGCTTGGCGTACAGTTCGTCGGGTTGAACTCGAAGTTCGGGCGATCGACGTTCACTTCGAGCCGTTTGATCTGAGCGGGGGCCCCCTTGAGGATTTCGGGGAGCCCTGCGAACTGCTGAGCTTCGCCTGACAGCGGGAAGAACTGGGCCGCAGCCGTGTCGATCGTCGCCGCAGCGGTGAACTCGTCGACAGAGATGCTCGAACGGACGACAACCTTGCCGAGATGGAATGGCCCGGCTGTGGCTTCCGTAACGGCGGACAGCCCGAATGGCGCCCCGTTATACGGACCCGTAAGGAAGACTTCGCCCGGGAGCTTGTATGGCGAGCTCCCCAGGCCGGAGCTCGCCAGCGAGTGGCCGATCAGGCTTTCCGGCCCGCACGTGCCCTGCGCAGCCTGTGGTTCGGGGCACGGCGTCACCGAGCCGATCAGTGCCGCGAGACCCGGTGGAAGCTGCGTGACTATCGACTTCAGGGCGCCGTTGCCGTCCGGGCGTTCGATCACCAGCCTGAAGGGGCTGAACGCGCCCGCCTGCGGGTTCGTGCTTTCCGCCTGCTGGGTCGGCTGGAACGGAAGTGTCGCGCCCGGGCACGGCGTGCCGCCGGGACCGGAGGTGATGCTGAATTCGTCTTTCGGTTCCGGCGTCAGTTCGTTGGAGGAGTTCGTGAACTTCGCCTTCGGGCTGTAGATGCCGCAGTGCGCCGGCGAGGCCTGCGAGGCGCGCCCGCCGTCCCAGAGATGCAGCTTGAGTTCTTCAAACGGCGACTGCGGCGTGTTCTTAAAGTCCGATATGAGTTGGCCGGTCGTCGGGCTGATGCTGACTTCGCCGGCGAGCTTAACCAGCACCTTCGAGGTGTTGACTTCGTCGGGCGCTTTGTCTTCGGCGATGATGTACAGGACCAACGGCGAGGCGAACGGGTTCGTGTTCTGCTGTGCGAGGTACACGCCGCCGACGAGTTCCCGTTCGAGGACCGGCGTCTTGATGCTGACCGTCCCGATCTTCGCCGAGTTCGGGCAGCTTGCCGTGGTCGCGTCGAAGTGGTCGTTCTCGAGCTGCGCCGCTTCGCCAAGGCCGGCTTCGAACCCGTTGAAGCCGACGCCGGCGGCCGTGCACGTGGTCAGGCCGTTGGCTGCGCCGGCGCTCGTCTGGATGCCTTCAGGCAGTTCCAGCACGGTCGAGCTGACGGCGGCCTGCGACTTGTTGTCGTAGCTCAGTTCCATCGTGCTCGCCTGCGGCACTTTGACCGACACGTCCATGCCCGTGGGGGTGCTCGCTTCGTGCGTGCTGGGTTTGACTTCGACCGACGGGTCGAACGGGAGACTGTCGCAGCCACTGAGCTGCGTCGGACCGATGTTCGGGATTTCCGGCAGTGGCTGCCCGAGCCCGGCTCGTTCTTCCGGGCCCCTGAGGATGTCACCGTTCCATGCTTCCCCGCTCACGGCTGTGTTCAAGCTTTCCTTGCAGCTCGTCGGCAGCATCAGAAACGGTTCAGGTGCTTCCGCTTCGTGCGGGGCTTCGCACGCTTCCACTTCGCCGACCTTTCCGAGTCCAAGGCAGGCCCAACCACGCGATGCGTCGTGACGTCTGTCGCTCGGGATCCCCCAGAAGCTTACTTTGCTGCCGAGCACCTGCACGGATTGCGAGGCGTAGTGGACGCTCACGTCGACGCCGTAGTCTTCCCCTGTTCGAACGGTCGTGTCGAGCACGACCGGGACGTGGGTGATGGAGAAGCCGAAACGCGCCGGCTCCCCTGGAGCCGGGACGAGATTGAACACCGGCACCACGAAGTAGGCGTGGAATTCACCCGAGGCGGTCGGGTTGGCGATCTCAACTGTCGCTACCCCGATCGCCGTGTCGTTCGGACAGGCGTTCGCGAATTCTTGTCCCTGTGCTCCGAACGAGGCGTCCAAGCATTGCTTGACGGCATTCACGTTGCCGATCAGACCCGGCGGCAGCCGGAAGCCCAGGTTCTTGGGGAGTGCAGGTGCGGATGGCAGTCGGACGCCTTGGTCGGTCACATAAGGTTCGAAGCCCTGATTGAAGTCGAACGTGGTCGTGAGCTGGAAGGGGTGTGCACCCGCTTGCGCCACGCCCGCGGCTTCTTCGCTTGCCGGTTCGCCTTCTGGGCCGAATTCCAGCGCTTCCACTCCGAACGAGGGGTTCGCTTCGCTGGTCTTGATGCTCGTTTCGAGCGCCACTGTTTCCGCTTCGCCGCCTTCGACCGCAGCGTGGTTCTCAGACGGAGCAGGCAGAGCCACTTCGGCTTCCACCCGGATTTCCATCACCAGCAGTTCGTACGGTTTCAGGGGGAAGATCGCGGGGGTCGTGCATTCGATGTGTGCACCCGAGATCTGGCATTTGCTCGCGCCGTTGCGGGCCGCTTTGAGCGGGCTGTGATTGGAGTTGACGACGGCGCTGAGAGGCTTCACGCCGGTCGGAAGCGTGTCCGTCAGCATGACCGTGCTTTTGGCGATCCCGCCGTTGATCGGCGCGTCGCCGATATTCGTCGCCGAAACGGTTATCAAGCCTTCTTGTTTGATGTGCAGCGACGCGGGCGCAACGCGCGTCTGCAGACCCCAGCGGGGGGCAGTGCGGGTTTCCAGACCAAGCGCCGGCGCGACCACACCAAACAGCGCGCCACAACTCACGATGGTGGCAAGCGTGATCTTGCGCAGGGTCGGGGAGCTCATCGAGCACCCGCTCGCGTCGAGGAGGTCTTCTTGGCCGTAGATTTGATCGGACCGTATTTCTTGCGCGCCTGCTTTTCGCACGTGAGCCGTTTCGCCGCCTTACTCTTGGACCTGTATTTCGTCCGGCAGGATCTCAGGGCTTTCGTGAGCTTCTGGGCGCGCGTGAGCGGTTTTGGTTTCGTAGACGGTTTGGTTTCGGTTTTGCCGAGCACTTCCGTTTTCGGAGCAATCTGGTTTCCCGGACCCGAGAACACTGCGGTGCCTGATGCTGCGGGAGTCTGGCCGGGCGAGAACGGACCCTGGCATTCGTCGCTTTCGCAGGGTTCTGCGGGCGTTTCAACCGGCGGCGTAAGGCACTCCGAAGCCGCTTGGCAGACATGAGCGTCGTAGATGTCGAAGCTGCCGTCGCGGTCCTGCGCTGTCAGCGGCTTCGCGGTGAGGAAGAAGACGTCATCTCCGGTGTCGCTCGCGTCGAGAAACGCCGATTCGTGTTCGGAGGTGCCCGAGGAGATCAGCCCGAGGCACCCTCCCGAGCTGTGGCAGGCACCGCCTTGCACTTCCGGCTCGTACTCGTACACGTTCTCCACGCCGACCTGCCGTTCTTCTTCGAAGATCCCCCCCGCTCCTTCGGATCTGAAGATCTGCTCGGTCCTGAGCGGCTGCGCCACTGCCACCAGCGCGTCGGCGCTGTTGAAGAACAGCCGCCCACTGTCAGACAGGTAGCGGGGCTGGTACTGCGAATCGAGGCGTCCGAGCGCGTTCCATCCGGGGATGCTGCCGGCGAGCCAATGGTCGATGTGCTGGGAGTTGTTCGCCGTCCAGATTTCGAGCTTGTCCACGGCCAGCCCAAAGCTCGGTTCACCGTCGCCGATGCCCTGGACGTTGTCGAACACTCCATGCGGCCGTGTCCCGTTGGGGTTACACGAGGCGCACACGAGACGATGCCTCCCAGCGTCGTAGAGGAACACCTCCTCGTCAAGCCGTTCGCCTTTTTTCTTGCTGCTCACGTCTTCGTTGTCGTAGCCCGTGAGACTGCGATCGGACATGAAGGCAAGGTAGTTGCCGTTTGGCGAGACGCGCGAGGTCAGGTACGCATGGTTCCCGGGTTCCTGAGCATCTCCCCAGTCGGGTGAGTCTTCGGTCGAGAGCGCAGCGATGAACCTAGTCGGCTGCCATTCCCCATTGCTGAACTGACGCACGAACAAGTTGCACGTCGTCCCGACAGGCCGTTCCGCACCTCCCGCAACGTTGGAGCAGTGTCCCCGGCTGGCGCCCGGCGCGAGCGCGCCATTCGCGACGAAGTACACACTCGAGCCATCTTCGCTCGCGCCGACGACGCCGTCAGCGACGTGCGCCGTCACGAGGACGTCAGCGCCTTCGCTGTGCTGTGCGGTGAGGTCCTCCAGTTTGCTGGTCGCGACCCCGCCGGCGACTTCCACTTCGGCGACATATAGATCGGGGGAGCCGGCAGTCGCTCCCGAATCTGCCGTCAAGCGCTGTTCGTCGGTGAAGAAGATCTTCGATCCGTCGCGACTCGCCGTCTGGTAGACCGCGTTTTCCGCGCCTTCTCCGCTGCCGCCCTGCACGGCATCGAGCTGGATCGTTTCCGGCGCGGGAGTTTCGCTCTCGCGCAGCTCGAGATGCAGCACTTTCTGGGCCGGAACGTATGTCCAGATCACGCGCTGGCCGTTGTCGGAGATCGCGTGCCTGGTATTCAGGCTCAACCCATGCGAGTTGGGTGAGCCGCCCAGATAGGCGTGGGGAAGTGCCACAGAGTTGGCGGAGGTCGTTTCAGGACGCTGCCCACCCGGGAGCACGTTCACCAGTTCGATCTTGCCGGCACTCCACTCGTACAGGCCCCGTTTGCCCGAGATGATTTTCCCTGGGGCCACTTCGGTCGGGCCCCGTTCTGCCCTGAAGACGACGTGGCTCAGGTCGGGCGTGGCGGCCGATGGTGCAACGCCCTGGGGGTTTTCTTCCTGGATCTGCCCGCCGAATTCGGCGCCCGGCTCGTTTTCCCCGCCCGTGTTCGTCTTGTTGACGACAGCTACATAGCCGGGGTTGCCGATCGTCGATCCGTTTGCGTGCGCTTCGGCATAGATCGATGCTTCGGCCGGCTCTGGCTGGAACGGCGCGTCGTCGCGCAGGTAGAAGGTGTTCTGCTGCTTGCCCGGTTCTTCGCCTTCGAGCAACGGCGAGAGTGGCGGCTTCGCGTACGGGCCCGACGTCGGGAGCAGCGGAGCCACGAGCGACAGCGCGAGATTCGTGGAGAAGATCTGATACTCACCTGGAAGGCCAGGCTCGACGCCAGGGGCGGTTTCGTTGGACGTAGTTATGTCCTGCGAAACCCACTCCTGGGCGCCCGTATCGCGGTGGGAAAGAATCTGGCTTGGGTTCGGACCGCGGTTTCCTTCGGGTTCCGGTTCGTAGGGCATCGGACCGCTCGCGACGTAGGTGATGCCCTGCCCGTTCGCGGCGGCCTGGATCAGGCCGCCTTCTTTCGTCGGGGCTTCCGGTTCGGCGCCGTGCTTGCTCGGCGGGGAGACCATTTCCCACGCCCGTCCGTCGGGCAACCCGTCGGCAGGGGCGAACACAAGGAAGGTTTGTTCGCTGCTCGTGGTGGTCCCGTTTTTGTTTTCCGCGACGAGTCGGTAGTGATAGGCGCCCGGCGCGAGGCCGCTCACGTCCGCACCAACCCTGCTGGCACCAAAGCCCGCTCCGACTTCGCCGGGGGTCGTCTTCGAGCACGGCGACGCTTCGCAGTTCGCGGTCCCGTATTCGAAGTAGGCCTCGGTCGCTGCTCCGGCAGGGCTGACCTGCCCCACGAGTTCGGTTACGCCCGAGGGGGCGTCGAGCGATTGCAGCGACTGCGAGGAGATGCTGCTGATCCTGGGCTTTGCCGCGGGTTCAAGCTCGAACACGTCGACGCGGTTGGATGCTCCGTCGGATACGAATACGGCGCCGTGCGAAGTGCTCGCGCCCGCGGCCACCGCCACGCCGTCGCCTTCCTTTAGGCCAGGCGCGCCCAGGCGTTCGACGAGCGTGCCTTCGCCTTCTGCTTCGGCTTCCGGGCCTTTGTTCAGGGCGGGACTGAAGACGGACACGCTCGTGAACGGTTCTCCGGCGACCGTTGCGACGTCCACCGCAAAGACCTCTTTTTCGGCCGGATCGAACGCGGCGGCGGCGGCGCTTTCGTAGTTAAGCGCGCGCACCAGCAGTTCGCCGCTGGCGCCCTGGACCTTTCCGATCAGAGTCGTTTCAGACTGTTCGAGTTCGGCCAGCACGGGCTTCAGGGCGGGGCTTTCTTCCGGTCCTTCGGCTTCTCCAGTAGTCACGTAGTGGTGACCGACGTAAAAGGTGTCTTCCGCGCCGTTGGCTTGCACCGCGAACACCGGCTGCGGTTGATGAGCGCGGGACCCCACGCTCGAGCCGGACACATTCGGCTGAGCACTGCCATAGGGGACAATCGCACGGTTTTCCTGGTACACGAACAGCGCACCCGTCGGATCGACCGCGATTCCCATGGCCGCGCTTTTGAGTTTGATCGTCCCGAGCGATCCGCCGGTGGGGTTGAACTTGTAGATCACGAGACTCGGGGCCAGTTCGCCTTTGTTTTTGCCCTGGCCAGGCTTTGTGCCGATGACGTAGACGTCGCCAACCGATGGGTCTTCAGCCGCGGAGCATGGTTTCGCCTGCGCGGTTGTGCAGTTGTCAACCGCGATCTGCCTTGGAGACGGGACCGCGAACTGTGTGACGAACTTCTCCCCAACCAGTTCGCCGGCCGAGTTCAGTTCGGGTTCGAATTGCTCGACACGACCGTTTTCGCGGTCGCCGACGTAAACGTCCCCCGTCGCATCGCTGACCGCGACCCCAGATGGGTGGGCGAACTGACCGCTTCCGGTCCCTGCTTCCCCGAACGCAAAGCTAAAGACGTGTTCGCGCTGGCCTGCGGCGAACGCCGGGACGCTGGCAAGTAGCGCGACTCCGAGCGCGAGGCAAAGCGCCACACCCGACCGAGCTCGGGTATGACAGCAAGGGCTTGACACGGCGCTTGACACCGCCCAGCTAAATCGGCCACCGTTGCGCTCTCCGGTCGCGCCATCGCGCGACCGACCGTCCCCATTCGCGATCCCTCCTGACACTGCTGCTCCCTCACTCGGCTGCCCGTCCATGGGTGCTCTCCCCTACTGGTCTTGACGTGAAGTCTAGCCGCTCGACTAACCCTGTCAAGCCAGAACCGTACACCGGTCCACCCCCACACCGACTGGCCACGCAGCCAGAAATGCGGGCCACCCCGCTTACAAAAAACGGGCGCGGGGACAATTCCCCGCGCCCGCTTTCACTCCCGACCTATGCCCCTCAGAAGGAGCATCGATCAAGCGATCGATCCGTCGATTTACGCTTTGACCTCGATCGGTGCTGAGAACGTCACTGTCGCCGTCGTCGTCTCTGTGGATTCGGCGCCCGTCGGAGGCACCCATTCCCCACCGGAGAGCGTCTGCGTGAGCAGCGCCTGTTCGGCCGATGCCGCGTTGAATACGACTTCGCCGGACGTGCTGGGCGCTTTGTTGACCGGGAGGGTCAGACCGCTCAGCGCGGAACCAACGGACGGGTTCTGCGTGGTCCGGATCGCAACGGCTCCACCACCGCATTCGAATTCGGACGAGTAGACACCGTGTTCACCGGTGGTGATCAGCTGGTTCCAAGCCTGCCCAGCCGGTGGTGTTTCTTTTTTGAATCCGCTGCCAGCTTCGCCTGTTTCGAGCAACTTGCCGGCGAGCGTGGCTACGTCGATCTCCCCTTCTTTGCTGGAGGGAACGCTGTTCGGGCCCGCGCTTTTGCATTTGAGGCCCAGAACTTCACAGCCGGTGAAGACAGCTTTCTCAATCGCCGTTTTCGGTCCAGTGAGTTCCCCCGTTGTGGTGCTGGCTGAGCAGACGACGTTGTTCGGGCCGAAGGCCGGCGTCGCGAGCGTCGCCGTTCCGGTCGTCGCCGTCAGGCTCACGGCCGGTGCTTTTTCGAATTTACCCTTTTTAGCCTTGACCGATTTAGTCGTGCACGTGGCGTTCGTGTATTCGCCTTTCTTCTGTGCAACGCACGTCGACAGCGGGGCCAATTCGAATTTACCTTTTTTCGCCTTAACTGATTTCGTCGCGCAGGTGGACGTCGTGTATTCGCCTTTCTTCTGCGCGATACATTTGTAGTACCCGACTGTCGCCGATGCGCCCGATACGCCGATCATGGCGCTCACGGCAAAGGCGGCAACAAGGCACATCCCCAGAACCCTTGTCTTTCTCATCTCCACTGCTCCTTTTCCCTCTGGAATAGACGACCGGCCCCCGAGAGTCCCCTCTTCAGGACACAAATGCCCCGAAGCCAGTCACAGCCATAGGCTGGACTTCAGCCAACAGCGTTGTACGCACTTGACCTTGGCAGAAACCATCCCCTGCGTCAAGGTCAAGCCAAGGCAGAATTTAGAGCCCCGCCTTAAAAGCTTCCAGACGGAGGCTCGTGTCCTGCCAAAGAACTGGGCAGTCCGCACCCCTTGCAGCGCTTGACATCATGTCACAGCGACCGTACCACAGCCGCGATGTTGTAGTCAACCCCATAGGCTGCTCAGGACAAGTGCCGGACCGCGACCGTACGGTCAGACTCAGCGCAGATCGCCCAGCCTGGCGTGCCCTCACCGCGGAAACGGCCGGCCACGACCGCGCTCGGGCCGGGGAGCCCACGCCCACCGGGCTCCCCGGCGCGCGCATCGTGGAACACGACATGTCCCCCAACCGCAACAAAGTCGTGCCAGCTGCCCCAGTCGAGCTCGCAGCCGGCCTGCGAGTGATCACCGTCGATGAACACCAGGTCCACCATTCCCCGCCAGCGGGCGGCGACCTCGTGCGACATCGCTACGTGCCACTGCAGGCGCGCGGCCTGCGCGCCGCGGCGACGGGTCGCGCGTACCAGTGTTCGGCGCGTGGCCCACTCGCTGGCGCCCCAGCCGCCCGGCAGCGCGTCGGGGTGCGCGCCGAACGGGTCGACCAGGTGCAACTCCGCGTCCGGCCCCAGCACCTCGAGCAGGGCAACCGCCGAGGCGCCCTCGTAGACGCCGATCTCCACCACCCGCCGAGCGCCGCGAGCGGCGTCGAGCAGCACGCGCGCGTCCTCGTTCGAGTGCATCGTGCGCGGCGGTATCAGGCCCAGCCCGAGCGCCGCTGCGCGCAAGCGCACGTCGTCGCGAACACCAACCGGCGTCAGCCGGCGAAGCCCTTGGGGCAGAAGCGCCACGCGGGGAGCCTATGCGCGCTGCGCACCGAGCGCGGCGGCAGCCGGCCCGCGAGCTCAGACCGCCGAGACCTGCTCCTCCTCGGCCACCCTGAAGGACGAGCCGCAGCCGCATGCCGCGACGACGTTCGGGTTGTTGACCTTGAACCCGGCGCCCTGCAGGCTCTCCTCGTAGTCGATCGTCGAGCCGCGCACGAACTCGAGGCTCTCGTTGTCCACCAGCAGCTTCAGACCGTGGCTCTCGAACACGACGTCACTGTCGCGCTGCTCATCGAACGCCAACTGATACTGGAAGCCCGAGCAGCCGCCGCCGCGCACACCGACGCGCAGGCCCGCCATGCTCACATCGGCCTGCTGGGAGGCGAGGAACTCGTGAACCTTCTCGGCGCCCTTGTCGGTGATCTCGATCATCGTTCAGCTCCTGTGTACTGACTCCAAGACTTTCCAAAGTATAGCGGTCGCTCCAGCGCGCCAGCAACCTCCTCGCGATCCTCTACGCTAGGGGCACAGTGCCCTCCCCCGAGGACATAAAGCAGCGCATCGAGGCCGCCATCCCGGGAGCTCACGCCGATGTAGAGGACTACACCGGCGGCGGGGATCACTTCCGTGCGACGGTCACCGCGACGGCGTTCGACGGCCTCACCCGCATCCAGCAGCACCGTCTCGTGTACGACGTGTTCGGCGGGGAGATCGGCGGTGCGATCCACGCCCTCGCGCTGAAGACCGAGACCCCGACGAAGATCCAAATCCCCTGAGAGCCAGGAGCAGCCATGCCCAGCCAGTTCGAGCCGCTACCGATGTCCGCCGGCCAGCCAAGCCCCACGGCCGCGCCCGCCGAGCCACAGAGCAACCCGATCCGCGAGGCGATCGCGGAGGCGATCAACGAGCACAAGGTGATCCTGTTCATGAAGGGGACGCCCGACGCCCCCGCCTGCGGGTTCTCGGCGCGCACAGTGGCGATGCTGCAGTCGCTCGAGGCGCCGTTCGCGGCGGTCGACATCCTGCCCGACCCGCGCATCCGCCAGGAGCTGTCGGCGATCTCCGACTGGCCGACCATCCCGCAGCTGTTCGTCGACGGCGAGCTGCTCGGCGGCTGCGACATCGTCACCGAGATGTACGAGTCAGGGGAGTTGGCGCAGGCGTTGCTGTAGCGTCCCGCGCCGCATGCCTGAAGTAGCGATCGCAACCGACAGCACCCACTACCTACCGCGAGCGCTCGCGGACGCCGAATCGATCCACCAGGTCAGCCTGTACGTCGGCTGGAAGGGTCAACCTGAGCGTGAGCTTGAAATGCAGGGTTTCGACGAGTTCTACGCACGGCTCGCTCGCGACCCGGAACTGCCGAGCACCTCACAGCCGTCGATCGGCGACTTCCTGACCGTCTGGGAGCCGCTGCTGCAGGACGGGCATGACATCGTCTCGATCCACCTCGCGGGAGGCATCTCGGGGACGTGCGAGGCCGCCCGCCAGGCGCATCAGCTGCTCGCCGAGCGCGGGCTCGGCGAGCGCGTCGAGGTGATCGACGGCGAAACCGCGTGCGGCGGCATGGGCATGCTGCTGCTCGCCGCATGCGCCGCCGCGCGCGCAGGGGGCGACAAAGCTGCGGTCAGCGCGCGTGTGCGCGAGGCGCGCAAGGCGCTGCGGATCTGGTTCTGCCTGGACACGCTCGAGTATCTGAGACGCGGCGGGCGCGTCGGCAAGGCCCAAGCCTGGCTCGGTGGCACGCTGCGAATCAAGCCGATCCTGTCGCTCGAGTATGAGATCGTGCCGGTCGAGCGCGTGCGCACCGCCGGGCGCGCGTTCGAGCGCATGGTCGCCTACGCGCAGGAGCTGCACGACAGCGGCTGCGACGGCTGGGTGGTGCAGCACATCCAGGCACCCGACCAAGCCCAGCGCCTGATCGACCGCTGCCGTGCGATATTCGACTCCGACCCGCTGTTCACGTCGGAGGTCGGGCCGGTGATCGGGACCTACACCGGCCCCGGCCTGATCGGAGTCGGTGCGATTCCCCGCTCGCTGCTGTCCTGAGCTTGTCCTGAGCGAGTGCTGCGGGCGCGCCGGCTATCCGGCGCGCCGGCGTTTGCGCCGGCGCATCAACATGCGCGTACCGAGCATGAAGCCGACCGCAGCCGCACCGACCATCAGCTCGTCGCGATGGCGCTCGATCTGCCCACGCCAGTCGGTCAGGCGCGCTACATCGCCGCGCAGCTGCTGCACCGACGCCGCCAGCTCCATGCGGTTGGTCTCGATCGAGTTGCGGATCTCGGCAGGCGAGCGCGGCTGGGGCATCAACTCTCACCCCCGGAGCTCACGCCCGCGGCTGGCGCCGCAACGCTCGGCTCGCCAGTCGTGCTCGCGACCGCTCTGACCCCCGGGGATGGGCTGACGACGCTCTCGCGGATTTTGCGCGCCTCGTCAATCGCCATGTTCGGCACCGGAGGCGAACCTTTTTTGACCGCGCGGTAGGCGATCAGCCCGGCGATCGCGCCGAGCACCACGAGGATCACGGCCATCGCGAAGAAGCCGTAGAAGAACGTGTATTCGTTGCCGATCGGCAGGTAGTAGTAAAGAAGGTACGCGCACCCGACCAGCACGAACATCAGCGCCGTGAAGAAGAAGACCCCCGCGACCAGGCCCACGACGGCGCCCTGGGCGAGCTTCGTCGCCTTCTGCGTCATCTCCGCCTTGGCCAGCTCGATCTCCTCGCGGACGAGTAGCGTCGCGCGGTCGGAGATCTCTCCGAGCGCTTTCGCGATGTTCCTCGTTTCCTCGCTGATCGGCTCTCCCGGAGCCGGTGGGTAGCTGCCGCTCACTCGGGAGGCTCCTCGTCGAAGACGCGCCTCCACACGGTGGCGGCCAGGCGGTGAGCGAGGAAGCTCACCCCCGCGGTCACGCCCGTGAGCAGCCCCGACCACATCAGTCGCTTGACGATCTCGTTCTCCATCTCGCGCCAGTCTATTGCTCGCGGGGGTCGTCGCCCAGCCGCGCGGCCGGTGTCAGGGGCAGTGCGCTCGCGCGGCGCCAGCTCACCCGACGCCCGCCTCGTCGGCGACGTTGGCTTCCAGGCCGCCGCAGACGGTCTCCACGACGAGCCACTTGGCGCGCTCAAAGTACTCCTCGCCCTGCGGCAGCAGGTCGAAGATCCACCCCGTCAACAGCTGCTCGATCGCGCCGTAGAATGCCATCGCAGCGAACCGCGCGTCGATCTCGCCCCGGAACACCCCATCTGCTTGCGCCTTGGCGATCATCCCACCGATCAGGTCGTAGGCATCGCGGATCGTGCCGATGTGGGTGTCGCCGAACGAGTTCGCGGCGCGCGTGACCTCGACGATGATCACCTTCATCAGATCGGGATTGTGCTGGTAGCTGTCGACGATGAACGACGCGATCGCCTGCAGCTTCTCGCGCACCGGGATCGATTCGCCATCGACTTCCCTAATCAGCTCCAGCATCACCTCCCAGCGCTCGAGGAACAGCGTGTCCAGGACCTCATCCTTGGAGGCGAAGTAGTGATACACGAGGCCGTATGCCACGCCCGCCTCGTCGGCGATGTCCGACACGCGACAGGTGTGAAAGCCCTGACGCGCGAACACGCGCACGGCCGCGTCCAGGATCAGCCGACGCTTGTCGCTGGCTGCCTTGGCGCGGGCGCTCGAGGGACGCGAGGCGCTCACGCGGTTGCCTCCGCGGACAGCTTGTAGGCATCCGGCCGCCGGTTGGCCAGCGAGGGCAGGCGAGCGCGGATCTCGCGCTGGTGCTCGAAGTCGAGGTCGGCAACAATGCGACACTCGCCGTCGGACGCCTGCGCGAGCACGACCCCCCACGGGTCGACGATCATCGAGCGCCCGCCCGACTGCTGAGAGCCGGGGTGCTCGCCGAACTGGTTGGCGGCAATCACGAACGCCTGGTTCTCGATCGCACGCGCGCGCAGGAGTGTCTCCCAGTGATCGCGCGTGGTCGCCAGCGTGAACGCCGCCGGTATCGAGATCACCTGCGCCCCGGCAACAGCGAGGATCCGGTAGAGCTCGGGGAAGCGCAGGTCGTAGCAGACGGACATCGCCAGACCGATGCCCTCAGCGGTATGCGAGAGCACCAGCTCATCCCCCGGCTGCTCGAGCTCGGACTCGCGGTAGGAGCGCCCGCCGACCTCGACGTCGAACATGTGAACCTTGCGGTACACGGCCCTGATCTCGCCGTGCGCGTCGATGTGCACGGAGGTGTTCGCGAGCTTCTGCTCGCCGGGCAGGAGCTCGAGCACCGATCCGGCGATCAGCTCGACCTGCAGCTCGCGGGCCAGCCCGCGAGCCCATTCGATCGCCGATCCGTCCAGCGGCTCGGCCGCCGCGCGCAACTGCTCCTGCGAGCCCATCGCGGTCCACTTCTCCGGGAGCACGATCAGCTCTGCGCCGTCGGCGGCCGCCGCGCGCGTGAGACGCTCCGCGACAGCCGTATTGGCGCGCCGATCGGCGCCTGAGCTCATCTGGACTGCAGCAACCCTCAAGAGCGCACCCCTCTGCCGGACCTGGCGCCCGCAGGCGCTGCCATGACCTTCCCCGAGAAATAGATTGACTGGTCAGTCAATGCGTTGAAGCATAACGCCCGACGGCGGCGCGGTCAGTCTCCGGCGTGCGCACGCTGACGACGAAGCGCCGCGAGCAGCAGCTTCGAGTGCATCGCCCCGATCAGCTCGCGCAGCGGCTCGACCCCCGCCGCGACGATCTCCATCGCGCGCTCGACCTCGACCTCGCCGGCCAGGCGCTCCAGCAGCGCCCGCACCTCGTCCTCGACGAGCGGCTCCAGCGCCTTGCGGTATCGCAGGGTGTCGTACACGGTAAAACCCAGCGCCTCCTCATAACCGCCAGCGCGGAAGTTGGCGATCGCCTCGATGATGTTCACGTCGTCGCGGTCGTATCCCCGCCGCGTGGGCGTCAGCACGCCGATGTCCGCAAGGCGCTCGAGCACGTTGCGCGGTACGCCGTAGCGCTCCTGCACGGCACGGCGCGAGACGCGGCTGCCGTCCTCGGCGCTGACGAGCGCCCGCTCGAGGATCCGGTCCTCGAGCTCGATCAGCGCGCGCACGCGCTCGGGGTCCTCCTCGAGTGCGCCGCGGATCACGCGCAGCGGCATGAACCGCTCCTCCTGCAGGCGCTTGATCAGCCCGATCCGCTCGACGTACTCGGGCGGGTAGTAGGCCATGTTGCGGGACGTTCGCAGCACGTCCTCGCCGCCGCCGAGCAGCCCCTCACGCAGGTAGTAGCGGATCGTGCCCGCGCTCACGCCCGAGCGCTCGGCCAGCTCGCTCATCTTCAGCAGCGCCCGCCCGCCGTCGTCGGCGTGCTCCGCGACAGCTGCCGCGCTCACCGCGTCACACTCTCAGCGTCGTGGCCGGGGCGGAGTCCGCCGGCCCGGCCGCCGCCCCCGAGCCGAGCAGCTCGGCGACCTCTGCAGCGGAGTACCCGGCGGCGAGCAGCACCTCCTCGGTGTGCTCTCCCAGAGCCGGTCCGGGCAGGCGCGCGTGGTCGCCGGGCGTGCGCGCCAGCTTGACCGGCACGCCCAGCTGGCGGACCGGGCGCTCGGCGCCGGGCTGCTCGAGCTCGACCACCATCCCTCGCTCGCGCACGAGCTGCGAGGACAGCGCCTCGTCGAGCTCGAGCACCGGCTCAAGGCAGCAGTCGTGCTGCTGCGCGAACGCCTCCCACTCCGCGCGCGTGCGGCGCTTGAAGATCTCCTGCACCTGCGCATGGGCCTCGGAGCCGGGCCGCTCGAACTGCTTGGCGACCAGCTCCTCGCGGCCCACGCCGCGGCACCACGCCTGCCAGAACTTCGGCTCGAGCGCGCCCAGCGTGACCCAGCCGTCGGCACACTCGTACGGCCGGTAGCAGACGAGTGATCCCGCAAGCGGTAGATCGCCGCGGTGCGGCACCGTCCCGTCGGCGAAGTGGGCCGCGGCGACCATCGCCAGCCACGACAGCGCGCCATCGGACATCGATACATCGACCATCTGGCCCTCACCCGAGCCGGCATGCCCCGGCGAGCCGTCGCGCTCGCGCAGCGCGGCCATGATCCCGAACGCTGCCATCAGCGCGCCGCCGCCGAGATCGGCGATCTGCCCGGCCGATTGAACTGGACCCCCACCCGCCCCACCCCCGCGCTCGCCGGTCAGGCCGAGCAGGCCGATCAGCCCCAGGTAGTTCATGTCGTGACCGGACGCATCGCGCTTGGGGCCGTTCTGGCCATAGCCGGAGATCGCGCAGAACACGATCCCCGGGTTCGCCTCGCGCATGCGCTCGTAGCCGACGCCGAGGCGGTCGAGCACACCGGGCCGGAACGATTCGAGCACCACGTCGTGTTCCTTCACCAGCGCCAGCAGCGCGTCGCGTCCGCCGTCGCTCTTGAGATCGAGACGGATCGAGCGCTTGTTGCGGTTCAGCGACAGGAACAGCGCCGACTTGGCGCTCTCGTGGCCGGGTGGGTGGATCTCATAAAACGGCGGCGACCAGCGGATGTAGTCGCCCATGCCCGTGTCCTCGACCTTCAGCACGTCCGCGCCGAAGTCCGCCAGCAGCAGCGAGCAGAACCCGCCCGGCAGCAGGCGCGAGAGGTCGAGCACGCGGACGCCCTCCAGCGGGAGGCTCACGCCGGACTCCCAGCGGGCTGGGAGATCGAGAGCATCGCGCGCGCCTCTTGCACCGTCGCCGGCCTGCGGCCCATGTCTTCGGTCATATGCCTGGCCTTCGCGATCAGCTCGCCGTTCGATTTCGCCATCTCGCCGTTCGGCAGGTACAGGTTGTCCTCGAGGCCGACCCGGATCGAGCCGCCGAGTGTGAGCGCGGCGGAGACGAGCATCCACTGGTCGCGCGAGATGCCGATCACGCCCCAGTGCGAACCCGCCGGAATGTTGTCGACCATCGCAGCGAGATTGCGTGAGGTCGGCGGGATGCCCCCCACGACGCCCATCACGCAGTCCACGTGGAGCGGGATTTTGAGGACGCCCATGTCGATCAGCGGCGCGAGGCTGCCGACGTGGCCGATGTCGAAGCACTCGTGCTCAGGTTTGATGTTCAGCTCGTTCATCGCCTCGAGCAGCTCGATGATCTCGTTGAACGGGTTCTCGAAGACCATCGAGAAAACGAACTGTTTGCGCGACTTGGAGTACTTCGCGTAGTTCATCGAGCCCATGTTCAGCGCGGCGACTTCGGGGCGACACGCGCGCAGGTATTCGATGCGCTTGGACACCGGCACGCCGATCGTGCCAGTGGAGAAGTTGATGATCGCCGCGTCGCCCACCTCGCCGCGGATCGCGTCGGTGATCGCCTGGAAGTCCTCGATCTCATACGACGGAGTCCCGTCGGGTTTGCGCGCGTGGATGTGGATGTGCACGCCGCCCTCGTCCACGATCCGGCGCGCCTCCGCTGCGTACTCCGCCGGCGTGTACGGGATCGCCGGGCACTGCTCGCGGTTGGCGATCGCCCCCGAGATCGAGCAGGTGATCACGACTGGATGGTCGAGGCTCATACGGGGACCACCCCCTGCCGCTTCCACGGTCGCTCGATCTTCTTGTCGGCCGACATCTCCAGCGCCCGGCAGATCGTCTCGCGCGTCTCGCGCGGGTCGATCACGTCGTCGATCACGTCGTTGCCGGCGGCGACGTACACGTCGAACACCTTGCGAAAGCCCTCGATCAGCTCGGCCTTCTTCGCGGCCGGGTCCTCGGCCGCCTCGACCTGTTTGCGAAACGCGATCTCGACCACGCCCTCGGCGCCCATCACGCTGATCTCGGCGCTCGGCCAGGCGACGATCAGGTCCGGTTCGTAGGCGCGCCCGTTCATTACGTAGTAGCCAGCGCCGTAGGCCTTGCGTGTGATGACGGTGATCTTCGGCACGGTCGCGTTGGCGACCGCGTGCAACATCTTGGCGCCGTGGCGGATGATGCCTTCGGCCTCGACCTTCGTGCCGACCATGAAGCCGGGCACGTCCTGGATGAACACGAGCGGGATCGCGAACGCATTGCACAGGTTGACGAAGCGCGCGGCCTTGTCGGCGGAATCGTTGTCGAGGATTCCGCCGAGCTGCTTGGGCTGGTTGGCGACGATCCCCACGGGCAGGCCGCCGAAGCGGGCGAAGCAGGTGATGATCGTCTTGGCCCACTGGCGCTTGATGTCCAGGTAGTCGCCGTCGTCGACGATCCGCGAGATCACCTCGTACATGTCATACGGCTTGCGGTTGGACTCCGGCAGTACGTCCAGCAGATCCTCCTCGCGCCGGTCGATCGGGTCGGAGACCGCGCGCACGGGCGGCTTGGATTCGCAGTTCTGCGGCATGTAGGAGAGGTACTGCTTGATCTGATCGATGCACTCCTCGTCGCTGGCGACCTCCATGTCGCCGACGCCGGACTTGCGGCAGTGCACGCGCGAGCCCCCTAGTTCCTCCTGCGTGACGTCCTCGCCGATCGCCGCGCGCACGAGATGCGGTCCGGCCAGCGCCATCGAGCCGCGCCCCTTGACCATCGGCACGAAGTCGGCGAGCCCGGGGATGTAGGCGGTTCCGGCGGCGCACGGTCCCATCAGTGCGGCGACCTGGGGAATCACGCCGCTCATCACGACCTCCTCGCGGAACAGGTGCCCGGAGCCGGCGAACAGCGCGCCGGCGGCCTCCTGCACGCGCGCGCCGGCGGAGTCGAGCAGCCACACGAACGGGATCCGCTTGGTCAGCGCCAGCTCGCGCAGGCGCCCGACCTTGAGCTCGCCGGTCATGCCCATCGAGCCGGCCATCACCGTGAAGTCGTATGCGCACACGGCGGTCAGGCGCCCGTCGACCTTGCCGTAGCCGGTGACCACGCCGTCGGCCGGAGCGTCGACGCCGTCCATCGCGCGCTGGGAGAAGTGGGGCCTGCCGTGAATGCCGAGCTCGACGAACGTGCCGTCGTCGATCAGCAGCGCGATCCGCTCGCGCGCGGTGAGCTTCTCGCGCGCGTGCTGCGCGGCGATCTTCTCATCGCCACCGCCGAGGCGGATCCTGGCGCGGCGCGCCTGAAGGTCCTCGACCAGCGGGCGCAGCAGCGAGCTGGCAGGCGCAGCGGCCGGGGCCTCGGGAGCGACGGGAACCTCGGGAGCGACGGGAACCTTGCGAGCGCCCATCAGCGACCCTTCCACTGCGGCTCGCGCTTGTCGAAGAACGCGCTGACGCCCTCGACGATGTCATCGGTGGACATCGCGAGCGTGAGCTGCGCGCGCAGGTAGTCGAGCGCGTTATCCAGCGGCATATCGAGCTGACGGCGCATCGCTTCCTTGCCCAGGCGCATGATCACGGGCGACTTGCCGGCCAGCCTGCCCGCCCAGTCGGCGACGGCCGCGTCGAGCTCGTCCTCGGCGACGACGCGGTTGACGATCCCGGCGGCGAGCGCCTCGTGCGCGCTCCAACGCTCGCCCAACAGCAGCAGCTCGTTGGCCTTCTTACGCGGTACGTTGCGGTAGATCAGCGCCATGATCATGAACGGGAACGTGCCCACGTTGATCTCGGGGGTGCCGAAGCTCGCCCCCTCGGAGGCGACGATCAGATCGCACGCCAACGCGATCCCGAGCGCGCCGGCGAGGACATGGCCGCGCGCGGCGCAGACGGTCGGCTTGCCGAGCTCGCCGATCAGCTTGAACAGGCCGACGAAGCGATCGGAGCCGAAGTGCCGGTGCACGAGCGAGTCGCCGCCGGCGAAGCCGCTGAGGTTGGCACCCGAGGAGAACGTCTTCTCGTGCGATGAGCACAGCACCACACAGCGCACGTGCTCCGCGTCGCGGGCGCGCTCGAACGCCTCGATCAGACCACCGAGCAGCTCCGGCGAGAGCGCGTTGCGGGTGTCCGGATCGTTGAGCGTGATCGTCGCTACGCCGCTGTCGGCGGCCTCGTACAGAACCTTCTCGGTGGCCATCGAGCGCATCCTAGCCTGAACCCGCACCGGTTGGAAGTGAGCAGTCCTACTGTTTACTTTCGGGTCGCGCTGCGTTAGCCTCGGCGGCGCACCGTCGACCGGCCCGACCGACCGACCAAACCGGATCGACCGACCGAACGAGTTTCGACACCCGAGCCAGACTCGACACCACGAACGAGACTCGACACCGAGACAAGGAGACCGTCCCGCCATGGCCGCCACCGCTGAGAGCGTCGTGAAGCCTGACTTCAAGACGCAGCGCAAGCACTTCATATTCACCGACGAGCACGAACAGCTGCGCGAGTCGATCCACAACTTCGCGATCAAAGAGCTGGCGCCACACGCGGAGGAGTGGGAGGAGACGACGTTCCCGGACTCGGTGTTCGCGCGCATGGGCGAGCTGGGCTTCCTCGGCCTGGACAAGCCGGAGGCCTACGGCGGACAGGGCGGGGACTACTACACGGCGCTGGTGCTCGCAGAGGAGATCACGAACGGCAACTCTGGTGGCCTGGCGATGGGCATCGCGGTGCACACCGACATGGCGATGCCGCCGATCCTCGCGTTCGGCTCAGAGGAGCAGAAGCAGGAGTGGGTCGTGCCGGCGATCAAGGGCGAGAAGATCCTCTGTCTCGGCATCACCGAGCCGGACGCCGGCTCGGATGTGAAAGGCATCAAGACGAGAGCCGTAGAAGACGGCGATGACTACATCATCAACGGCTCGAAGACCTACATCACGAACGGCCACCGGGCGGACGTGATCGTGCTGGTGACGAAGACCGACACTGACGCCGGCTATGACGGCTTCACGCTGTTCCTCGTGCCGATGGACGCGTCGGGCGTGATCCGCGAGAAGAAGCTCGAGAAGCTCGGCATGCACGCCTCGGACACCGCGCTGCTGGCCTTCCAGGACGTGCGCGTCCCGTCTACGGCGGTACTCGGGCAGGTCGGCAAGGGCTTCTACCACATCATGTGGGAGCTGCAGGGCGAGCGCCTGATCGGCGCGGCCGGCATGGTGGCGGGCGCGCAGAAGTGCTTCGAACGGACGCTGCAGTACGCGCACGAGCGCAAGGCGTTCGGCCGCGAAATCGGCAAGTTCCAGGTGATCCGCCACAAGTTCGCCGAGATGGCCACCAAAATCGAGTCCGCGCGGCAGATGACCTACATAACGGCCTGGCGCTTCAACAACGGCGAGTATCCCGTGCGCGAGATCTCGATGGCGAAGCTGCACGCCTCGCGAGTGCTCTGCGAAGTGGCCGACGAATGCATCCAGATCCACGGCGGCGCGGGCTACATGCGCGAGTACGGCGTCGAGCGCGTGTGGCGAGACGCGCGCCTGAACCGGATCGGCGCGGGCACCGACGAGATCATGCTCGACGTGATCGGCCGCTCGTACGGGCTGTAGGGCGATACCACTCGATCGTGAGCTGGGGCAGGAGCCGTCTAGAGCTGCAATTACCAATTGATCGAGAGAACGCTTTGAGCACGGTCACTCCTCCCTTCTCCGACGAGCACGAAGAGCTGAGACAGTCGATTCGCGGCTTCATCGAGCGCGAGCTCGCGCCCCACGCCCAGCAGTGGGAGGACGAGCGCTGGTTCCCGGACGAGGTGTTCGGGAAGCTTGCCGCCCAGGGCCTGCTCGGCCTGAAGTACCCCGAGTCCTATGGCGGCCAGGGCGGCGACTACCTGCACGAGGCCGTCCTGTGCGAGGAGCTGGCGCGGGTCGGCTCCGGCGGGACCGCAGCGGGGATCGGCGCACACATCAACATCGCCACGCCTCCGATCTGGAAGTTCGGCACGGAGGAGCAGAAGCAGCGTTATCTCGTGCCCGCGATCCGCGGTGAGTCGATCGGCGCGCTCGGGATCACCGAGCCGGGCGCCGGCTCGGACGTCGCCGCGCTGTCCAGTCGCGCCGAGCGTGTCGACGGCGGCTGGGTGCTGAACGGCGAGAAGACCTACATCACCAACGGCGTGCGCGCACACTTCATCGTGACCGCCGTGAAGACCAGCGCCGAGGGCGGCCATCACGGGATCTCGTTCCTGATCGTCGACCGCGGCGAGGGGGTCTCCGCGTCGAAGCTCGAGAAGCTCGGCTGGCACGCCTCGGACACCGCCACGATCAGCTTCCAGGACGTGTTCGTCCCCGAAGAGAACCTGCTCGGGCCACTGAACGAGGGCTTCAAGCTGATCATGGCCAACTTCCAGTGGGAGCGCCTGGCGATGGCGCTCGGCGCGGTCGGCGCGATGTCGCTCGCATGGGAGCGCACCGCCGAGTTCGCCCGCGAGCGCAGCACGTTCGGACGCCCGCTTTCCGGCCACCAGGCGATCCGCCACAAGCTCGCCGACCTGGCCACGTCGGTGTACACGTGCCGCTGCGTCACCTACGACGCGCTGCGCCGCTTCGTCGCCGGCGAGGAGCCGATGCGCGAGGTGACGATGGCCAAGCTGCTGACCCAGCGCGCGTGCTTCGAGCTGATGGACGACTGTCTACAGATCCACGGCGGCGCCGGCTACATGCGCGAGTACTTCATCGAGCGCGCCGCCCGTGATGCCCGGCTCGGCCCCATCGGTGGCGGCAGCGACGAGATAATGCGCGAGATCCTCGGTCGCATCCTCAGCCTGTAGAACAGCGCCCGACCACCCCCTCGCTCAACCGCAACCGCCCGCGCTCGAACAGATGTCCAGGTCAATCTTGCAGGCCTCAGGTCGGCGGCGTGAGCGGCCGATACGGCCTCCGTGGCCCCTCCCCCACGCGTCTTTCGCATGGTCCTCGCCGCCATCCTGGCGGTTGCGCTGTGCGCTGGGAGCTCCGCGGCCCTGGCCTCACAGGGCCACCGCCTCCAGGTACGCCGTGGCGGGCACCGGCGCGCCTGCCCGAACGCCGGGTTGAGACCCACCGAATCCAACCTCAAGCTGATCAGGGCCGCGACCCTTTGCCTCGTCGACCGCGCGCGCGCCGCCCACCATGAGCGACCCCTGCGCCTGAACATGCACCTCAACCGGGCCGCCCAGACGCACACCGCGAGCATGGCCTCGAAGAACTACTTCGAACATTTCGGCCCCCGCGGTCAAACGCCGGCGGCGCGGATCCGTGCGGCCGGCTACATCTCAAGCTCGCACGTCGGCTATGAAGTCGGCGAGAACATCGCGTGGGGAACGCTGTGGATGGCCACGCCGCGCGCGATCGTCTCCGCGTGGATGCGCTCGCCCGGCCACCGGGCGAACATCCTTGACCGCCGCTATCGCGACACCGGCATCGGCATCTCCCCACACGCGCCCAGCTCGCTCACGCACGGCCAGGCAGGCGCCGTGTACACGCAGGACTTCGGCCGCATCATCCGCGGCTGAGCGGACCGGCCTCTCCGGCCCGTAGCGGACCGGCCGCCCCGGCCCACAGCGGACCTGCCTACCCGGCCCGTGCCGGACCGGCCGCCCCGGCCGTATATAACTTCCGCTTCCAGACCACGAGAAGGAGACCTCGAAACTATGGGAGTACTCGACGGCAAGTCGGCGATCGTCACTGGCTCGGCACGCGGAATCGGACGGGCCACCGCGGAGCTGCTCGCGGAGCAGGGCGCCCAGGTCCTGATCAACGACCTCGACGGCGACGTCGCCGAGCAGGCGGCCGGCGAGATCCAGGGCGAAACGGCCGTGTTCAGCGGCGATTTGACCAAGCCGGGGACAGCCGATCAGCTCGTGCAGAAGGCGATCGACTCGTTCGGCAAGATCGACATCATCGTCAACAACGCCGGCTACACGATCGACGGGCCGGTCCACAAGATGTCCGACGAGCACTTCCAGGCGATGCTGGACATCCACACGATCGTGCCGTTCCGCGTGATCCGCGCCGCCGCGCCGCACCTGCGCGAGCCCGCCAAGAAGGAGCGCGAGGAAGGCAAGGAGGTGTTCCGCAAGATCGTCAACATCTCCTCCACTTCGGGGACGTTCGGCAACGCCGGCCAGGCCAACTACTCCTCCGGCAAGGCAGCCGTGGTCGGGCTGACGAAAACCGTCGCCAAGGAGTGGGGCCAGTTCAAGGTCAACGTCAACGCGGTCGCGTTCGGCTTCATCGACACCCGCCTGACGCAGGCGAAGGTCGACGAGAACACGATGGAGAAGGACGGCGAGCAGATCCAGCTCGGCATCCCCGAGCAGATGCGCCAGCTGGCCTCCGCGATCATCCCGCTCGGACGGGCGGCCACGCCCGAGGAGGCCGCCGGTGGCGTGTTCTTCCTGTGCTCGCCGTGGTCCAACTACGTGCACGGCCAGACGCTCCACGTGACCGGCGGCATCTTCGGCGGGATGACCGGCTGAGCCGCTTGAGGCAGCGGAAGCGTGAAGTGTGTTCTGTGTGCGTTCCGTTCTACGCACTGCGATAGCAAATGTATATACGCCGTAGATACGATGGCTATCGCTGGCCGAGCGCAGACATACGGCGCGCTGTCGTGGGCGCTGTCGTGGGCAGGCGATGAACCCACATCAAGCCGCTAGCAGGTCCCGGGGCCCCGCAGGTCCAGCAGACACCCAGAGAAGTAAGCGCCCGCGGGCGAGGCCAGATACGCGGTCAGCGCAGCGGCCTCGCTCGCCGGTGAAGCTCGGTTGGAGGCACCAGCGAGCGCGATCGTGACGACCGTGACGCCGAAGCGGGCCCACTCGATCGACAGCGTGCGGGCGAGGTTCTCGAGCCCTGCGCGCGCGGCGTCCGCGTGCTCGCCCGCGTCCGGCGCAGGCGCGATGTAGACAACCCGGCCGCCGCGACTGTCCGGGAAGAACGCGCGCTGCGCGATCGCGCGCGTCACGTTCCAGCTCGCGTCCAGGCACCTCCGCAGCGCGGCCCGGCCACCGTCGGGCTCGCCGCCTGACGCCATGCCGAACAGCCTCGCGCCGTCGACCGCCAGCAGATCCACGCCGGGCGCAGTCTCGAGCAGGTCGCCGACCGCCTGCTCGACGCGCGCCTGCTCGAGCTCCGGCGACTCATCCGGGGCAAGCGGACACTCCCATACGCGCGCGCCGAGCGCCCGGCACGCGGCACCCAGCTCATCGCCCACCGAGCCCACGCGGGCGGATGGGACGGCTCCGTTTGGGCCGGCCACGACTATCGAGGCCCCCTCCAGGACGCCCGGGCGCAGCAGCTGCGATGCATCTATCGCGGACATCGGACCGCCGCCAGCCTAGCCTGCGCGAGCGCGACCCGGCGGGGTTCTCTCGCGCGGCGCCGTCGGACGGGGCTCAGGCGCCGAACGCGCGCTCAGCGTCCGTATCGGTCGGCCCCGGGCCCGGGCCGTCGGTCGCGCTCGGCCCCTCGCTCGGCCCCGGATCCGGAGCGTCGGTCGCAGCAGCACCACGGAGCTCGAAGTACAGGACCGACGCGGCCAGTGCGGCGAGCGGCGCGGTCAGCACGCCGACGATCACTCGAACGACGATGCCGACGCCCGAGCCGGCCGATTGGGCAACCCCGTCGATGATGAACGTGACGATGCCGACCAGCAGATACAGCACCACGATCACGCCGAACACCTGCCAGCCGTTGCCACGCACGAGCTCGCGGCTGCGCCCGAGCGCCGCGAGCACTCCGGGCTTCTCCAGCACGACGACCGGCGCGGCGACCGACCAGATCGTGAGCAGGATCAGGCCGGGGACGATGATCAGGATGAAGCCGACCACGATCCCGATACCGGCGACGATGCCAACGAGGATCAGCTGCCCGAGCACCGGTGTGACAGCGTTCAGCAGTTGGCCGACGCTCGCATCGCGCCGACCGTCCTGGACGTCGGACACCAGCTCGACGACCATCCCGGTGAACAGCGTACCGGCGACCAGATCGAGCGCCACCGCGACGAGCGCCAGTACCGGGCTCGCCAGAACGAGCACGGCGGAGATCACCCCGGTGACCACGAACACGGCAGCCGCGGCAGGCATCAGCACGGGCGCCTGGTCGACGTAGATCGCCCACACGCGACCGATCACGCCGCCCACGTCAAGTCGAGCTTGCATCGCTACCCCCAAACCCTCGCCAGCAGTTCATCGGAGCATGACCTTAGGCGACGAGCCCGACGACTCAAACTTCAGCGCGAGCGAATCCTCGGTCCCACGGCGCCGTGCTCGACGCCGCGGCTCATGCGACGGCCGCGCCCTCGGGAGCCCGCCGTTCAGCGCGGCGCTGCTCCCGCAGGATGCCCTTGCGACCGTGCTCCTCGAGGCCGGCGTACAGCCGGCGGATCTCGACGAGCACTTGGTCCGCGACAGCCTGCTGCTGCTCGCGCGTTGCGCCCTCGACCGGCTCCCACCGCATCGCCTCTCCGTACTGGACGGTGACCTTGGGGAATTGCAGCCGCTTCCAGTTGCGCACGCGCGAGGATCCGTGGATCGCGATCGGGACGATCGGCGCCCCGGTCTCGAGCGCCAGGCGCCCAATCCCGCGCTTGGCCTGCTCAGCGACTTTCCCGGTGCGTGAGCGACCGCCCTCGCAGTACATCGTTATCGCGCCACCCCGCTTGATGATCGCCTCCGCGGTGATGAACATGTCCTCGTCACGCGCGCCACGGCGCACCGGGAAGACCCCGCCGTGCGTGTAGATGAACTGCATCGGCGGTTTGAACAGCTGCGACTTCGCCATGAAGCGCACCTTGCGGCGGATATAGCAGCCCATCAGGAAATGGTCCATGAACGAGAAGTGGTTGGGGGCGAGGATCACCGCGCCGCTGCCGGGAACGTTGTTCGTGGAGATCGCGCGCGTGCGCAGCAGCGTGTACGCGTAGATCGACGTGAACACGCGCACGAGCTCATAGACCCAGTCCGGTTCACGCGCGCGCGCGCGTGCGTGGAAACGGTCGAAGTACTCCTTCGGACGCGGGTCGGTGTACACCTGATCGCGCATCGGGGCGAGATCGCTCATGCAACGGGTCTACGTCCGCAGCGGCGCAAGGTTACGCGCCGCTCATCGCCGTGACGCATACACGCGCATGAAGTCCACGAGCTGTCGTCCGCGATGGAGGAAGCCGGACAGAGTACGGCCGGTCGCGCGATGTGCCAGGTCGAGCTCGACCTCGATCACGCGATGTCCCGCGCGTACGGCGTCGATCGTCATCCCGATCTCCATCCCGAAGCCGTCCGCGAAGGGCAGCAAGTCGCGCAGCGCGTGGGCACTCAGCGCCCGCTGTCCGGAGATCGGCGCGATCGTCTGCAGGCCGCAACGTCGACGGATCGCCCAGCGGGCAAACCCGAGCGCGATCCCGGCGCCGCCACCAACGCGCCTGGCGAACACGGCGACCGCGACATCCGCGGCGCCGCCGGCGACCGCGTCGGCAAGCGCACCAAGCTCGCGTGCCGAGTCGGCGAGATCTCCGTCGCAGAGCACGAAGATCGGCGAATCGGCGTCCGCCCCGCCCTGAGCGTGAGACTGCGCCGTCCCCGCGAGCGCTGCCGCGGCCTGCTCGGCAGCCGCGGTCACCGCCCCGCCCTTGCCGATCACGCGGTCGCTGCGCACCACGTGCGCGCCGGCGCGCCGCGCGAGCTCGGCCGTCGCATCGCGCGACCCGTCATCGGCGACCCACACGGGCGCCCCGGGAAATGCCACCTCCAGCGCCCGTAGCGTCGCGTCGATTCGCTCGGCCTCGTCGTAAGCCGCGACGACCACAGCCACCGGGCGTGCGGATCGGTCGGCGGCGGTATCTATTGTCCCGGTCCAGTGGTGGCGATCGGCGTATGGAGGAGCAGATGACTGAGATTGAGGCTCATATCACCGGCACGGTATGGAAAATCGAGTGCGCCGTGGGTGACACCGTCGAGGAGGGCGACACGGTTGCGATCCTCGAGTCGATGAAGATGGAGATGCCCGTCGAGGCCGAGGACGCGGGCACCGTCTCGGAGATCCGCTGCGAGGAGGGCCAGGCGGTCAACGAGGGCGACACGCTGGTCGTGCTCGAGTAGCGCGCCCGGCGTCCGGCGCCGGCGTCCGGCACACCGCATCGGTCTACGGCCGTCGATGCCTGTGGCCCGCGGGCGCTAGCCTGTCGGCCCGGTGTCCTCCAGCGCTCCCCCACGCGAACTCGCCGGCGGCAAGCTCCTGATCGATGAGCCGGCTGCCGGGGTCCTGCGGCTGACGATCTCCAACCCGGCGAAGCGCAACGCGCTCGACCATCCGATCCTCGACGCGATCACGGCGACACTCGAGGAGCTCTCGGCGCCGCAGTCGGATGCGAACACGCGCTGCGTTCTGTTGACCGGCGCGCACGGGATGTTCTCGGCCGGCTACGACATCGGCGAGATCCCCGACGAGGACTTCGAAGAGCGCGCCGAGCGCCTGGTCGCGCATCCGTTCACGCAGGCGATCGAAGCGCTCGAAGCGTTCCCCTACCCCACGCTCGCCGCGCTGCCCGGGCACACGATCGGCGGCGGCCTCGAGCTGGCGTTGTCCTGCGATCTGCGCGTGGCCCAGGGCGGCATCAAACTGGGCATGCCTCCCGCGAAGCTCGGCCTGGTCTACTCGCATACGGGGCTGCGCCGCTTCATCGACGCGATCGGCGTCCCAAGGACACGCGAGCTGTTCCTGCTCGGCAGCTACATCGACGTCGAGACCGCGCTCGCCTGGGGGCTCGTGAACCGCGTCGCGCCGGCCGAGGAGCTGGACGCGCTGTCGCTCGAGCTGGCCGCTCAGCTCGCGGGCAACGCCCCGCTGGCGCAGACCGGGAACAAGCGCGTGATCGCGGCGCTGCTGCGCGCCGAGGGCCGCCTCTCGGATGACGTCGAGCAGGAGCTGATCGAGCTGCGCCGCGCGTCGTTCGCATCGCAGGATCTGCGCGAGGGGATGCGCGCGTTCGCCGAGCGGCGGATCCCCCGCTGGCGCGGGCAGTAGCCGCCCGCCGCTGCTCGCGCGCGCTCGGGAATAGCCGTCCGCCACACCTCGTACGGTGTTGCGCATGGCACCGTTGATCACACGCGAGGAGGCTCTCGAGCTCGGCGAGATCGAGGACCACCAGCAGATCGAAGCGCTGATCCAACGTGCCTGGGAAGCGCGCGTGGAGCGATTCGCGGACTCGACCGACATGTGCTCGCTGGTCAACGCCAAGTCGGGTGGCTGCGCGGAGGACTGCGGCTTCTGCGCCCAGTCGCGCTTCGCCGACGCGGAGACGCCGATGCACGCGATGATGGAGCCGCAGCAGATCCTCGAGCACGCGCGGGCGGCTGAGGCTGCGGGCGCACACCGCTTCTGCATGGTTACCCAGGGCCAGGGACTGTCGAAGCGCGACTTCGAGAAGTACCTGGAGGGCGTGCGCATGGTCTCCGAGCACACGAACCTCAAGCGCTGCGCGTCGGTCGGCCACATCTCGGCGGCGCGCGCCGAGGCACTGCGCGAGGCGGGAATCCAACGCGTTCACCACAACGTTGAGACGGCCGAGAGCTACTACCAAGAGGTGACGAGCACTGTCCGCTACGAGGGTCGGTTGCGCACCATCCAGGCCGTCCGCGAGGCCGGCCTGGAGACATGCGTGGGAGGCATCCTCAACCTCGGTGAGAGCCGCGCGCAGCGGGTCGAGATGGCCTTCGAGCTCGCCGAGCTCGACCCGACGAGCGTGCCGATCAACATGCTCAACCCGCGACCCGGCACCAAGTTCGGCGACCGCGAGTACATGGACCCGTGGGAGGCGGTCAAGTGGATCGCGATCTTCCGCCTGATCCTGCCGGAGGCGCTGTTCCGGCTGTGCGGCGGGCGGGTCGAGAACCTCGCCGAGCTACAGCAGCTGGCGGTCAAGGCGGGGATCAACGGCGTGATGATGGGCAACTTCCTGACCACGCTCGGCAATGAGCCGGAGACCGACCGGGCGATGTTCGAGGAGCTCGGGCTGAACGTCGCACGCCAGGATGACAACGCCGCCAACCCGCGCCCGGACAACCGCTCTGGCTGGCTCGCGGGCGAGACGCCGGACGTCGTTCAGGAGCTGCGTGACGCCGCCGCACCGGCCGCGCCGGTGGAGCTCGAGGTGCGGCTGTGGGATCCGTCGACGCAGCTGCGCTTCAGGGCCAAGCACTCGGTCCCTCCGCGCCCGGACGGCGCGCCCAACAGAGTGCCGGTCGGCTAGGCAGCGCGAGCGCATGAGCGAGATCGAAGCGCGCCTGGAGGAGTTGGAGCGGCTCGGTCTCGGACGCCGCCTGCGCCTCGTCAGCGGGCCGCAGGGGCCGACCGTACTGCTCGACGGTCGTCCCGTGCTGCTGCTGTGCTCGAACAACTACCTCGGGCTGGCCGACCACCCTCGCGTGCGCGAGGCAGCGGCCGACGCGGCGATGCGCTGGGGCGTGGGCGCAGGAGCGTCTCGCCTGGTGTCCGGAACGATGACGATTCACGGGCGCCTGGAGGAGCGGCTGGCCGACTTCAAGGGCAGCGAGGCCTGCCTGCTGTTCGGCTCGGGCTATCTGGCCAACCTCGGCGTGATCGGCGCGCTGGCCGGCAGCGGCGACACGATCTTCTCGGACGAGCTCAACCACGCCTCGATCGTGGATGGTTGTCGACTCTCGCGGGCGCAGGTCGTCGTGTACCGCCACCGTGACGTCGAGCACCTCGACTGGAGCATGCGCCGGCACGGGCGCCGCGACGGAGGCGAGCGGCGGCTGATCGTGACGGACTCCGTATTCTCGATGGACGGCGACGTCGCCCCACTCACCGCGATCGTCGAGCTGGCCGATATACACGGCGCGCGCCTGGTGGTCGACGAGGCACACGCCACCGGCAGCCTCGGGCCCGGTGGCCGCGGCGCAGTCGCAGAGGCAGGCCTGGAGAACGAGGTAGACGTGGTCGTCGGGACGCTCGGCAAGGCGCTCGGCTCCTACGGGGCCTACGCGTGCGCGCGTTCGCAGATGGTCCGCTACCTGATCAACACCGCGCGCTCGCTGATCTTCTCGACCGCACCGTCGCCCCCGGCCGTGGCCGGCGCGCTCGCCGCGCTCGATCTACTGCAGGAGCGCCCCCACCGTGTGCAGCGGCTGCGCTCCAACGCGCGCGCGCTGCGCGGTGCCCTGGCCGCTGAGGGCTTCCCCGTGGCGTCCGACCTAGAGATGCACATCGTCCCGCTGATCGTCGGCGACGAGCGCGCGGCGATGCGTCTGTGCCAGGCGGCGATCGAGCGCGGCGTGTTCGCGCAGGCGATCAGGCCGCCGACGGTGGCGGCCGGTAGCTCACGTCTGCGCCTGACGGCGATGGCCTCGCACACAGCATCCGAGCTGCAGATGGCAGCGGGCGTGTTCGGCAAGGCAGCGCGTGATCTAGGGCTCGACCCAGAGTCGATGACTCCGGCGCTTCCCGAGCGCCTCCTCACGGCCGACGAATACGCGCTTGAGGAGGCCGAGCTGGTCGCGTTCGAGCGCGCATACGAAGGTACCGCGCCGTCGGGCGCGCCGTTCGACCTCGAGCGCGAGACCGGCGAACGGCAGGCCCCGGTCCCGACGGCGGCTGGGTCCCACGCGCCGTTCGACCTCGAGCGCGAGACCCGGAGCGCGCGCGCGGCATAGCGCCCGACGCGGGCGTCGGGCATGCGCGGGCTGTTCATCACCGCAACCGACACGGGCGTCGGCAAGACGATCGTGTGCGCGTCGCTGCTGGCGGCGATGGCGGCCGACGGGGAGCGCGTGCGGGCGTACAAGCCGGCGGTGACCGGCCTGCAGGACGAGAACGAGATCGCCGCCCGGGGCGTCTGGCCGGCGGACCACGAGCTGCTCGCGAGCGTCGCCGGGATGGCGCCCGAGGAGGTCTCACCGCTGCGCTACGGGCCGGCAGCCTCGCCGCACCTCGCCGCAACCCTCGCCGGCGCGCCGATCGATCCGGCCCAGATGATCGCGCACGCCCGGCAGATCGCCGGAGCACCGGCTGACCGTAGGACCGTCGTTGTGGAGGGCGTCGGTGGACTGCTCGTCCCGCTCGCCGAGGACTACAGCGTGCGCAACCTGGCCGTCGATCTGGACATGCCGCTGATCGTCGCGGCCCGCCCGGGGCTCGGCACGATCAACCACACGCTGCTGACGCTCGAGGCGGCTCGCGCGGTCGGCCTGCACGTCGCAGCCGTCGTGCTCACACCGTGGCCGCCGAACGCAGATGCCGTCGCGCTGTCCAATCGCGAGACGATCGCCCGCTCGGGGGACGTGGAGGTGCATTCGCTCGAGCAGCTCGACGGCCCTGCCGTCGATGCCCTAGCACACGCCGGCTCGGCGCTGCCGTTCAGACGCTGGCTGTAGCTCTGCGGAGCGCCGGCGCGTGCCTCGCACACAGCTACGGCAGATAGGCTCTCGTACGCTCGAGATCACCGATGGCGGCACAGGTCAGGTAGGACCCACACGACACACCGACGTCCAGGCCGGCGGCTTTCGCGACCTTGCGCCGCCCCCCGCGACTGCTCGACGATGGCGGTCGATGAGCATCAGCAAACGCGTCGAGTGCTTCGCCAGACCGCGTCAGGGTGGCCGAGTTGTAGAGCTGCATCGCCCAGCCGCCGTCGTTGCGCGCGTAGACGATCAGCGCCCTCAGCCATCCCGCGTCGTGATATGGGAGCGCGTTGCGGAGCATTGCGGTGATATTCCGCGCGGCCTTGACCGGCTTTTCTCCCCGGCCGCACCCCTTACCGTTGTTCACGCGGGAGACGCAGTAACCGACCTCTGAGATGATGATGTTGTTCTGGCCGGAGGTCATGGCGGTCTGCACCACGGGCACGGATTGGATGCCCACGCCGGCATATTCGCCGACGCCGTTCGGCGGTCCGTAAGGGTGGAGGTACCAGCCCTGAATCTGCGCCTGCAGGCTTGGCTGGGCGCGGTACATGGCGGGTACCCACCCGTTGCTCGAGCATTCGCCCGGTCTCGCGCAGCCCTCGCCGGTCGCGCCGACGTAGATGCTGCTCAGTGGGATCCCCGCCGCCTGGGCTTCCGGGAGCAGACTCGCGATCACGTTGGCATACGCGGCGCCGTTGTACTGGGGGGTCGTGTAACCCCACGGCTCGTTCATCGGTTCGAAGATGACGCTCGGGTACCTTTCGTGGATCGCCTTCGCGGACTTTACAAACGCGGCGACGTATTCCTTGATCGTCGGCTTGCCTTCTTCTTCTTCCTTCTTCGTGCGTTCCCGCGGGAAGTTGGGATCGGATGCGTAGTTGCCCCTGTATCCCCGGTACTCGATCACCACGTCCGGGACCATTCCGGCCTGCACCGACGTGGCGAGCGCCGTGCCGGCCGCTGTCGCCTTCCCACCGCTGGTGAGGAGATTGCCGGCCATCCAGTCGATCCCGGGCGCGCCACCACGGTCGTACACGATGCCGTGTGTGACGAAGTCATTGAGCCGTTCCGGGCGAATCCCGGCGCTGTTGCCATCGAGCCCGAGCCACTGGGCCGCCGGCGGTGGGTCGTAGGCAAACTGATCCTTCGCAACCGAAGCCGACGTGCCGCTCAAATTGGTAACGGTCACGTTCACCAGTTCGCTGCGACTGCCCGGTGGGACCGTGACTCTGATTTCCGACTGGCCGATCGCCTGGACGGTCGCAGCGACGCCGCCGAAGCGCACCGTCGTGGCGCCGGCAGCCAGGAACCCGCTGCCCGTGACCGTCGCCGGCGTGCCGCCCGCCAGCGGGCCATTGTTGGGGCTGACTGCAAGGACCGTCGGCGCCGCCGCGAGCGCCGAGCCGGCGGATGCCAGGGCCAGGACACCGCAAAGCGCGGCCACCGCCGGCGCGCGCACGAGAGATCGGATGCCGGAGATCATCACAGAGTAGCCAGAGACGCGCTCGTGGCGGCGAGCATCGCCGTGGTTACGGCTTCCAGGTCGGGCTGCTCGATGACATACGGCGGCATCGCGTAGATCAGCTCACGGAACGGGCGCAGCCACACCCCGTGGCTGACAGCGGCAGCCGTCGCAGCGGTTACGTCGACCTCGCGGTCGAGCTCGACCACGCCGATCGCTCCCAGGACGCGCACATCTCTGACGCCGGGCATCGTGCGCGCCGGCTCGAGGCCCGCGCGCAGGCTGCGCTCGATCGCGCCGACATCCGCACGCCAATCGCCTTCGTCGAGCAGGCGCAGCGAGGCGAGCGCCACGGCGCACGCCAGCGGGTTGCCCATGAACGTCGGCCCGTGCATCAGCCCACCGCCCTCTCCCCCCGAGACGGCGTCGGCGACAGCCGGCGTGCATAGGGTGGCGGCGAGCGTCATGTATCCCCCAGTCAGGGCCTTGCCGACGCACATCACATCCGGGACCACGTGGGCGTGCTCGCACGCGAACATCGCGCCCGTGCGGCCGAAGCCAGTGGCGATCTCATCCAACACGAGCAGCAGGCCGTGCTCGTCGCACACCGAGCGCAACAGCGCGACGCACTCGGGCGCGTGAAAGCGCATGCCGCCGGCCCCCTGCACGACCGGCTCGACGATCACCGCCGCCAGCTCGTTCGCGTGCGACGCCGCCAGCTCGCTGACGCCCCGCGCCCACTGCTCGTCCAGCCCCGCCTGGAAGCCATCAGGCGGGCGCTCGGCGAACACGTGCTCTCCCAGCACCCCTGCGAACAGGCCGTGCATCCCGGAGATCGGGTCACACACGGCCATCGCCCCGGCCGTGTCGCCGTGGTAGCCACCCCGCACCGTCAACAGCTTGGTTCGTCCGTGGCGCCCGAGCGCCCGCTGGTACTGCAGGCACAGCTTGATCGCCACCTCGACTGACACCGACCCGGAATCCGCGAGGAACACGCGCTCCAGGCCCGGCGGGGCCAGCTCGGTCAGCCGCTCGGCGAGTCTGATCGCCGGCTCGTGCGTCAGCCCGCCGAACATCACGTGCGCCATCCGCTCGAGCTGCTCGTGCGCCGCGCGATCGAGCACCGGATTGCGGTAGCCATGGATCGCACACCACCACGAAGCCATCCCGTCGATCAGCTCGCGGCCGTCCGCGAGGCGCAACCGCACGCCCTGTGCCGAGACCACCGGCAGCGGAGCGATTCCCGCCGGCAGCGCGCCGTAGGGATGCCACACGCGCTCGGAGTCGAGCGCGAGCAGTCGGTCCCAGTCGCTCAGGCCGGCCCTACTCGTAGAGGACGAAGTCGCGCTTGCGCGCGCCGCAGACCGGGCAGAACCAGGTGTCGGGAATGTCCTCGAACGCCGTACCCGCCGGAATCCCGCCGTCCGGATCGCCGTCGTCGGGATCGTAGATGTAGCCGCAGGACTCGCAGATCCAGCGCTGGAGGGTCTCGGTCGCGGTGCTCATGTTCCGGGAGTCTCGTTCGTGTTGCTCATGCCCAAAGACTACCGGGCAGGTAGGGTCAACCGATGCGCACGCCCGAGGACAGCGAGCGTCCCGGCCCTGGAGAGGTGCTCAACCAGGGCGCCGCCACGCTCCCCCGCCAAGCGGCCAGCGTGATCCTGCTGCGAGGCGGCGCAGAGGCGCTCGAGGTGCTGCTGGTGAGGCGCACTCCACACGCGCGCTTCATGGGCGGCGTGTGGGTGTTTCCGGGCGGCGCCGTGGATGCGCAAGAGGGCGACGGCGACTGCGCACACCGCGCCGCCGCAATCCGCGAGCTGCGCGAGGAGGCGTCGATCGTGCTCGAGGACCCCGACGCACTGGACAAGTTCTCGCGCTGGATCACGCCGGCGGAGGTGCAGATCCGCTTCGACACCCATTTTTTCCTCGCAGCGCTGCCACCCGGCCAGGAGCCGAAGGTCGACGGCGAGGAGTGTGTGGACCTCGGCTGGTTCACGCCCCGCGCCGCGCTTGAGGCCCACACCGCCAGCGAGATCGTGCTCGTGTTCCCGACGATCAAGCACCTCGAGCAGCTCAGCGACTTCCGCTCGGTCGAGGCCCTGCTCACCTACGCCCGCGGACGCGAGGTGCTGCCGGTGCAGCCGCGGGTCGTGCTCGAAGGCGAGGTCGCCCGCATCCTGCTGCCGGGCGAGCCCGGCTACTGACCGACTGACGTCCGGACCGGCTGGCGTCCGCCCGCCGTCACGAGCGCTGCTGCTGGGCGGCGATCACGTGCGTGACGGCATTGATCAGCGCCAGGTGCGTGAACGCCTGCGGGTAGTTGCCCAGATGCCGGCCCGATGAGGCCTCGAGCTCCTCCGCGTACAGCCCAAGCATCGAGGCGTAGGAGAGTAGGCGCTCGCACAGGTGCTCGGCCTCGCGATGCTCGCCGATCTCCGACAGCGCTGAGACCAGCCAGAACGAGCAGATCAAGAACGTTCCCTCGTCGCCGTCCAGGCCGTCGTCGGTCTCCTCCGTGCGGTAGCGCATCACCAGCCCGCCCTCGGTCAGCTCGTCGCGGATCGCCATCACGGTCGCCCGCACGCGTTCGTCCTCCGGGCGCAAGGAAGCGCATCAACGGCACCAGCAGCGTCGAGGCGTCGAGCGCGTCGGTGTCGTAGTGCTGGCGGAACACGCCGCGCTGATCGACGCCCCGCGTGAGGATGTCCTCGCGGATCTCATCAGCCAGCACCTGCCAGTCCTCAGCGTGGTCGACGTGCCCGCGGCGTTCAGCCAGACGCGCGCCGCGGTCCATCGCCACCCAGCACATCAGCTTCGAGGAGACGTAGTGGCGGGGCTCGCCGCGCGCCTCCCAGATCCCCTGGTCGGGTTCCTTCCAGACAGCTGCCGCGCAGTTGACCTGGTCGATCAGCACCGGCCACAGCCGCTCGGGGATGTGGTCGCGCTTCTTCGAGTGCAGGTACACCGAGTCGAGCACCGCGCCGAACACGTCGTTCTGGCGCTGGTTGTACGCGCCGTTGCCGACACGCACCGGGCGCGCACCCTCGTAGCCCTTGAGGTGCTCAAGCGTGGACTCCTCGAGCTGCTTGTCGCCCTTGATCCCGTACATGATCTGCAGCGAGCCATCCTCGTTGCGCTCCATATCGGCGACGTACTGGACGAAGTCGTCGGCCTCCCAGTTCAACCCGAGCGCGTGCAGCCCCCACAGCGTGAACGATGCGTCGCGCATCCAGCAGAAGCGGTAGTCCCAGTTGCGTTCCCCCTGCGGAGTCTCCGGCAGCGATGTCGTCGCAGCGGCGACCAGCGCGCCCGTCGGCATGAACGTCAGGCCCTTCAGCGCCAGCGCCGAGCGCTGCGAGATGCAGCCGCCACGGATGATCGGGATAGCTGCCTTCGGCCAGCCACGTGCGCCAGAAGTGGCTCGTGCGCTCCATGTGTTCTTCAGCCTGCTCCACCGTGTGCGGCCCGCCGCGCTCCTCAGTCCAGGAGATCGCGCAGAAGCGCTTCTCGCCTTCAGACATCGTGTGGCGGCCGTGTGCGCGGTTGCCCTCGATGCCCATGCGGATGTCGCTGAACAGCCGGAACGCGGTCGTGTCGTCGGTCGCGTCCATCATGCACGCGCCGTCCTCGCCGCTCTGCACGACCGACCAGCTCGCCGGCGTCGAGCCGTAGTCCAGCATCGGCTCGCACACGATCTCGACCTGGACCTTGCCCTGGATGCATTCGACGATCCGCACCAGCAGGTGGTCGGCGTCGTAGTCAGTCGGCGGGCGCGTGTGGCTCGAGCCGTGCTTGTTGTCGTGCCACGGGCCGATCGTCAGCGCCTCGACCACGCGCAGCCAGCCCTGCGGCGTCATCCACGTGGTCTCGATCACGTTCGTGCCCGGGATGTAGCGCCGGCCCGCCGGGACGTACACGCCGTACGGGCCGACCCGCCAGCTGCCGGCACCGCGGTCGAGGATCGCGCCGAACACCGACGGTGAGTCGAAGTGCGGCAGGCACATCCACTCGATCGAGCCGTCCGAAGCGACCAGCGCACCGGTGTGGCAGTCCGACAGGAAGCCGTAGTCGGCGATCGCCGGGAACGGTGAGTCGTTGGATGTGGCCTCCGAACCGATCAGCTCGGCCGCGGCCTGGCCGGCGCTCGCCGCGTGGAGAGGATCGGGCTGGGTCACCATTCCGTCCGTTCGAAGCGCGGTCGCTCGACACCCGCCGGCAGGATCAGCTCGTCTTCGAGCTTGTCCAGGTGCGCAGCCAACGTCGCAGTGGCCAGCGGGCGCAGCTCCGCCGGCACCTCAGGCCAGACCGCGTCGAGCAGCTCGTCGATCGTCCGTCGCCCTTCACCGAGGGCGAGGATCAGGCTGTGTTCACGATCGATTCGGTGGGCGAGATACTCTTCGAGCTTCGCGTGCGCGTCCCATACGAGCGGCCCATGCCCGGGGCACAGCACGTTGAAGTCCTGGCGCAGGTGCAAGCGGGTCAGCGCCAGCAGATACCCCGTCATCGCCCCCGGGTAGGGGCTGATGAACACGCTGCCCTGGCCGAGCACCGCATCGCCGGTGAAGCACGCCCCATCCGCGATCAGCGCGACGTGGTCGGCGGCATGTCCGGGGGTAGCGACCGCCTCGAACGGTCCGAAGCGCGAATGCTCGCCGAGCAGCACGTCGACAGCTCCCCGTCCGCCGGCCAGCGGCGCCGGATGGCGCTCGCGCAGTGGACCGACGGCTTCGGAGTGGTCACCGTGGTCGTGGGTCAGCGCGATGCCGCCCAGCCCACCGCGGGCTTCGATCGCGCCCGACAGGCGCTCAAGGTGCTGATCGAGCGCCGGACCCGGATCGACGACCCACGCCGGGCTGCGCCCCACGATCCAGCTGTTCGTCCCCGACAGCGTGAGCGGCCCCGGGTTGGGGGCACGCACACGCAGAATGTCGTAACGGGCAAGCAGGTCGGCGTCCGATCCGGCCTCCGCTGTATCGCCGTTTGCGCCCGCCTCGGCTTCCGGGTTCGACGGATGCGACTCGCTCATGCTCGCGACGTTAGCTGACGGCGCGAACGGCATGATTCCTCGCCCGGCTAGTGCGAGCGACCAGACGCGCGCGCGCGCCGTCGCGCGCCGTTGCGCGCCGCGGAACCTACGCGCTGGGAGCTCCCGACCGCCGAACCGGCGCGGCGATTGCCACCATTCGAACGGTCCCTGCGGCCGCCAGAGGAGTCGCGCTGAGGCGCCCCCGTGGCGATCCCCGCCAGCCCGAGCTCTCGATCGAGACCGAGCTCGCGGACCATGCCCGCCAGCTCGCGAGCCTGATCGTGCGCCACGAGCGTAACCCCCACGCCGCTCGCGCCGGCGCGAGCGGTCCGCCCGATGCGGTGGACGTAGTCCTCGCGCGTCGCCGGGATGTCGTAATTGATCACGTGCGTTATACCCGCCACGTCGATCCCGCGAGCCGCGACATCGGTCGCAACCAGGGTGTCCACGACGCCCGCCTCGAAGTTGGCCAGCGCGCGCTCGCGCTGTCCCTGTGACTTGTCGCCGTGCATCGCCACCGCGCGCACGCTGCTCGAGGCCAGCCGCTTGACCAGCCGGTCCGCACCGCGCTTGGTGCGCACGAACACGAGCGTCAGACCACGCTCGGCGCCGCTCAGCTCGGAGACCAGGCGCGCGACCTTGCCGTCGTGGCTGACCGTCACGAAACGATGCTCGACGTCGCCCTTGCGCTCCGCCGAGTGCGCGTGCTCGTGGCGGCGGGGGTTGGACGTGTAGGCCTTCGCGATCCGCCCGACCTCGCCCTCCAGCGTCGCCGAGAACAGCATCGTCTGGCGCTCCCGCGCGGTCATCTTCACGATCCTCTCGACGACCGGGCGGAAGCCCATGTCGAGCATCCTGTCGGCCTCGTCCAGCACCAGCAGCCGCACGCGGTCGAGCGACACCTCGCGTCGCTCGATCAGATCGAGCAGCCGGCCTGGGGTGGCGACGAGGATGTGCGCGCGAGCCGCCAGGCGCGCCTGCTTGACGATCCCTGCGCCGCCGTACACCGCCGCGATCGACAGCGCCCGAGCATGTGCCAGCGGGCGCATGTCATCGACGATCTGGATCGCCAGCTCGCGGGTCGGTGCGAGGATCAGCGCCGACGGCCGAGCGTCGGAGTCCTTCAGCAGCTCGACCACAGGCACGCCGAACGCGAGCGTCTTGCCCGAGCCGGTCGGTGACTGGGCGAGCACGTCGTGGCCGGCGAGCGCGTCCGGGATGACCATCCCCTGGACGGCGAACGGCGCGGTGATCTCGCGCTGGGCGAGCTCATTCACGACGACCTCGGATACGCCGAGATCGGCGAAAGTTGCATGCTTCATGTGTTGATGCTCCTTCTGGCGACCGTCCGGTCGCCGCTGCAGATGGAGATTCGACTGACCCCATCCGCGCTTCGAGCGCCAACAAAGACAAAGAACCTCACGGACGACGTCGCCGCCCGTAGGACGACCGTAGCAGCCTTTTGCGATCACGCTTCGTGGTGCAAGGCATCGCTCACCTGCTCGCAGAGCGCAGATCGCCTCGGCAGCGCTGCGCACCGCGCCCAGGGGCTCATTCGACGATCAGCGTCGCCTTCATGCCTCTCTGCTCGTGCTCGGGCAGCGAGCAGAACAGCGTGTAGCTGCCGGGCCGCATGATCAGCTGCTGCTCGCCGACACCCTCTGAAGGCGTGTTGGCGAAGGAGCCGAGCACCGGTTCTTCCCCTGACTGCACGTTGAGGTTGTGCGCGTCCTGGCCGTGATTCACGAAATCGAAGACCACCTTGCCAGCGGGCACAGTCGCACGCGAGAGCGTGAAGCCGTACTCGAAGGCGATCACCCCCACGTGAGGAACCGACGGCGGCGATGTCGGCGGCGGCGCCGTTTCTGGCGATTCCATCGGCGGCGCGGGCGTGACGCCCGGCGGGACGGTGGGCCCGGCCCCGGCCCCGGCCCCGGCAGTCGGCGTTGGCGTGCTGCTCCCCGCCGCAGGAGGGCCGGCCGATGCAGGCGTGCTCGCCACGGGGCTCGGGCGGTGATGGGCGGGGCCAAACACCACGGAGCGACAGCGAGCTTTGTGCCGAGTGCGGCGATCGTGCACATGCGCGCGCTTCTTGCATCTGTGCGATCTGTGCACGCTTGGAGCCCTACCTCGAGTGGGCCGCGCGGGCGCCGAGCCGGCGAGCGCGATTGCGCTCGTCAGCCCCAGGGCGGCCAGCCCGCAGGCCAGCAGAACCGATATGCGCCGAGCCGAGCGCCTCATCACATGCATCGAACCCGAGCGCCTCATCAGCTGATCAGCTGGGGGATTTCCCCATATGCGCTTGAACCCGGCTGACCAGTGCCCGCTCCGGGGATCACGAGGCCGGCTTCGGTCTGGAACCACTGCCCCAAAAGCCCTGCGTACATAGCACGAAAGTCCGACGTGTTGAGCAGGTTTTCGTTGCTGTCAAGTTTGCTCAGACCCGGGAACTCCCCGACCATCTTGCCCGTTACGCGGCTGCCAATCAGGAACGCAAGCCCAGCAGCACCGTGGTCGGTGCCCGAGCCATTTTCCTGCGGGCGGCGCCCGAACTCCGACCACAGCTGGATCACCACGCGTCCGTCGAGTTTGCGGGCTTCGAGATCACGCTGGAACGAGAGCACCGATTCGATCGTCTCGCCGAGATTCGTGCTCAGGGTTTCGCGCTCATCGGAGTGGGTGTCGTAAGAGCCGACGGCGGTCAGCGAGGCACATTTGATCGGCAGCGCTTCGTCGTCGAGCATCGCCGCAAGAGCAGCCAGGCGCAGCGGAAAATCACCACCGCTCGTGGGATAGGCGACCGGTGAGGTGAAGCCCGCCTTGCCTTCGTGTTCACCGAACGGCGCGAGCTGGTTGCGAATTATGCTCGTGTCGAGCGATGCGTTGCGCGCCTGTGCGAGTGCGGGCGACGGTGCTCCGAGCGCACCCAGCTGACCGAACACGTCGAGCGCCGGCGACAGCAAAGGATCATCGAGTCCGTGCGCCCAGAAGCTGTAGTCAGTGGGCGAGGACACGGCCGCCACCGGCACCTTCGTCGTCGCCAGCGCGGGCGCGAGAGAGTAGTCGAGCGACAGGCCCTGCAACGGGTTTCCCGGGTCACCCGCGATGTCGAGATAGCGACCCATCCAGCCCGAGCGCGTCTGGGCGTCCAGCTCGCCCACCTCCCAGTAGTGGCGGCTCGTGAAATGACTCTCATCCGGAGGGTCGTATCCGATCGCCGGGAACACGCTGACCTTGCCCTCCGAATGCAGCTCGGCGAGCCCCGCAGCCTGCGGATGCCACATCAGCGTTTCATCCTCCGTGAACGGCTGGCCACCTTCGGTGCCTTCGGCGAGTCCGAGCTGCGGTCGAAGTTCGTGGTACTTGGCTTCCTTGACAGGTGCCAGTACCGACAGGGCATCCCAACCGCCTTCCATGAAGATCGAGACCAGCACAGGCTGGTTGGGCGGCGCCGCCGCGGCCGCCTGCGCAATGCCCTCTTCAAAATGCCGCGGCGAGAGCGCCGAGGCGCCGTACACCGAGAGCACCGCCCCGGCTGAGCGCAGCAGGAACGAGCGCCTGTCCATACCGCTGCCGGCCGGCAGCGGCATCCCCGGCTCGATCCTCGGCAGCCCCCGCCCCGCCTGGGCGATCCCGGCGCGCAGGAACTGCGACCGCGTGAAGTCCTCGCATGAGCAGCTTCGCGCCATCGTCAGCTCACCTGCATATCCGGAGACGTGGCTATCAGCATGCGCAGTGCGTTCTGGCGCATCGCCCGATACGGGCTCTGCTCCCAATCGGCATTCGCGACTCCCACCAGACATGACTGCGCGAACGCCACAACGCATTCTCTGGATTCGATCGACAGCCGCGGGTTGCCCCAGTATGCAAAGGCGCTCTGCAGCGCCGCCGTCGCGTCCTCAGTTTCACTGTACTCGGGCTGACCTTCCGCGGGCCACGGATCTGGGTAGGTGTTCGCGGTCACATACGTCGCGATTTCCCAGCGTGCCTTGGCGGTCGAGGTGTCCAGCCAGTGGGTGAAGTCCCAGCCGGAGACGTTAGGAGGGTAGAACAACTGCTGCCCGGCGCCGGCCGACAGCCAGGCCCATGCCGTCGTGTCGATCGGCCGGCCGATCGCGCGCAGCAGCCCAGCGTTGTAGACGACCGGTGGGGTCACCATCTCAGGGCCCGTGAGGAAATCGGGGTGCTGCAGGATCGCCTCGACCACTGCCCTGATGCTGTATTCGGAGCTTGTGTAGAGCCCTTGAAGCGAGGACAGTGTGTCCTCGGAGGGCGGCTGGGGGACGAAGTAGCTCCACAGCTTGCCGACGAAGAACGACGCGTGCAGCGAGTGGCTGATACACAGGCGCACAGCGTCTTCGTAGTTCCAGTTGCCGGTCTGCCCGAACACCGTCTTGTTGCGATTGTCGTGACGCGAAGGATCGAAGCGAAAGTTCTGCAGGCCGGTACTCGCGTTCCAGTCAGCCGTCCAGCCCGTCAACGCTCGGGCCATTTCCTTGACGTCGTCCTCTGTGTAAGCCCCACGATCGGCCCCCAGTGAGAACAGCTCCATCATCTCGCGCGCGTAGTTCTCATTGGGTTCGTTCTTGTCGTTGTAGATCCCATCGAGGAACACGAGCATCGCCGGGTTGCTCGTCACAGCGTGAAACAGCTCGTCAAAGCCACCCAGCGCGTTTTCGCGGAACAGGTTGTTCTGATCGAGCATCCGCTGCTGGCTGTTGACCTTCTCGTTGGAGTTGGCAAACCAGTCGTGCCAGATGAACGTCATTCGCTCAACCAGCTGCTGATCGGAGCGGACCATGCGATCGAGCCACCAGCAGTGATCCTCGCCCCAAGCGTCCGCCGGCGCCAGTGCGTTGCCTTCGTCGTCAGTCGGCTCAGGGCCGCGAAGAATCGCCTGGCCGGTGGGACGGGTGAGCGCCTGCACTACCTGTTCGGTCGGAGCTCCCGCCAACGCCTCCGCCTGTCCGGGAGTCGGCCCGAACCCAGCTCGCCACAGCAGCCTGCGCGCCTGGGCGACCGTGATCGCCGCGCGCAGCTCGGACACCGGCTTGCGCGAAGGAGGCGGTGGGCTGACCGAGATCGGGGCCGGGAGTGGCGCTCCCGACAATCCGGAGACGTGCGGCGCGGCGGCGATGCCCGGCGGCGCCGAGACGTGTGGCAACGGTGCGATCGGCTTCTTGTGTTGGGCATGCTTGCGGCGCTTGCGATGCTTGAAGCGCTTTCCCGGTGGCCCGTGGTGGGTGCTCGGCTTGCCGTGGGCAGTGTGCCCACCAGGCGAGCCCGCCCGTGGCGGGGTGGCACGAGCAGCCGCCGTCATCGGCTCGCCGCCGGCCCGGGCGTCATCGGCTCGCCGCCGGCCCGGGCGTCATCGGCTCGCCGCGAGCCCGGGGTTTGAGTCCACACCCCACCTCGTCGCGTGCGCCTTGCATCCCATGCGCGGGACCTCGGCCGCGAGTCGCGATCCGATGAGATCCCGGCGATGATCCTCAACGTATGTTCTAGCGTCCGCAACCAGACGCCGACTGACACACCCGCTTACTGGATGTGGGACATCACTGCGATATCTGCCATCACTGAATGTTCGCCATCACGTGCTTGACCACCGTGTAGTCCTCCACCCCGTACATGCTCAGGTCCTTGCCGTAGCCGGACTCCTTGAAGCCGCCGTGGGGCATCTCTGAGACGAGCGGGATGTGGTCGTTGATCCACACGCAGCCGAAGCGCAGCGCCTTCGACACGCGCAGCGCGCGGCCGACGTCGCGTGTCCACACCGACGAGGCAAGCCCGTAGCGGGTGGCGTTCGCCCATGCGATCGCCTCGGCCTCATCGGAGAACTGCTGCACGGTGATCACCGGGCCGAAAATCTCGTGCTGGATCATCTCGTCGTCCTGGCGCAGCCCCGCGACGACCGTCGGCTCGAGGTAGAAGCCGGGCCTGTCCGGCTCGCTGCCGCCGGTCACGATCTCGGCGTGCTCAGGCCGGCGCTCGAGGAAGCCCTCCACACGTTCGCGCTGGCGCGCCGAGTTAACCGGGCCGAGCGTCGTCTCCGGCGCCAGCGTGTCGCCGATCACCAGACCCTGCGCCTGGGCGGCGAGGCCGGACACGACGTCGTCGTACACGTCGCTGCCGGCCAGCACGCGGGTCGCCGCCGTGCAGTCCTGCCCGGCGTTGTAGTAGCCGGTGCCCGCGATCGTTTCCATCGCGCTCTCCAGGCTCACGTCGTCGAACACCACCACCGGCGCCTTGCCTCCGAGCTCCAGGTGCACCCGCTTGAGCGTGTCCGCCGCCGTGCGCGCGAAGTGCTTGCCCGTGTCCACCGATCCGGTCAGCGCGAGCATGTCGACGTCCGGGTGGTTGATCAGCGCCTCACCCGTCGGCCTGCCCGGGCCCGTCACCACGTTCAACACGCCGTTCGGCAGCACCTCCGAAGCCAGCTCCGCCAGCCACACCGTCGTGATCGGCGTCGTCTCCGCCGGCTTCAGCACGACCGTGTTCCCAGCCGCGATCGCCGGTCCAAATTTCCAGATCGCCATCATCAGCGGGTAGTTCCACGGCGTCACCTGCCCGATCACCCCGACCGCCTCGCGGCGCGTGAACGAGGTGTAGCCCTCCATGTACTCGCCCGCCGCCCGACCCTCCAAGCAGCGCGCCGCGCCGGCGAAGAAGCGCAGGTTGTCCGCCATCACCGGCACCTCATCGTTGATCACGTTCTCGATCGGCTTGCCCGCGTTCAGCGCCTCCATGCGCGCAATCTCCTCGCCGTGGCCCTCCACCAGATCCGCCAGCGCCAGCAGCGCCTGCGCGCGCTGAGCCGGCGTCGTGCTCGACCAGCCGTCAAACGCCCGCCGTGCCGCGCGCACCGCGCGGTCGACCTCCTCCGCGCTCGAGATCGGCGCGCGCGCGATCTCCTCGCCCGTCGCAGGGTTCAGTACGGGTTCGCTCTCGCCCTCAAACGGCGCACGCTCACCATCAATGAAGTTGCTCAGGATGTCCGTCGTGCTCGCCATCTTGGGTCTCCTAGTCCGGGGGTCTGGTGTCGTGTTTGCGCGCGCGTATAACCATGGCTATACGGGGTCTGTGATCGGAGTCATCCCCAGCGCCTCCGCGACCGCCGGGTGGGTGATCTGGCCGTGCTCGACGTTCAGGCCCAGGCCCAGGCCCAGGTTTCGCTCGAGCGCGTCACCGACGCCCAGGTCTGCGAGCTCGAGCACGTACGGCAGCGTCGCGTTCGTCAGCGCGTACGTCGAGGTGATCGGCACCGCCCCCGGCATGTTCGTCACGCAGTAGTGGGTGATCCCGTCAACCTCATACGTCGGGTCCGAGTGCGTCGTCGGGCGCGAGGTCTCAAAACAGCCGCCCTGATCGATCGACACATCCACCAGCACCGCGTGCGGCTTCATCAGCTTCAATTGCTCGCGCGTGATCACGTGAGGCGCGCGCCCCCCGTGCACCAGCACCGCGCCGATCACCAGGTCCGCTGCTCCCAACATCTCCTCGATCGCGAGCATCGAGGAGTACACCGTCGACGCGCGCCCCGCAAACGCCACTTCCAGCTCGCGCAGACGGTCGATCGAGCGGTCGAACACGAACACATCCGCCTGCATGCCAATCGCGATGAACGCCGCATTCATCCCCACCACGCCGCCGCCGATCACCAACACCGTCGCCGCCGCCACGCCCGGCACGCCACCAAGCAGGATCCCGCGCCCGCCGAGCGGCTTCTCCAGCATGAACGCGCCCGCCTGCGTCGCGATCTTGCCCGCCACCTCGCTCATCGGCGCCAGCAGCGGCAGGCGCCCCTCAGCGTCCTCGACCGTCTCATACGCGATGCACCTCGCCCCCGAAGCCATCAGCCCGCGTGCCAAATCCGGCTCGGCAGCCAGATGCAGGTAGGTGAATAGCGTCTGGCCCTCGCGCAACCTCGCCACCTCCACCCGCTGGGGCTCCTTCACCTTCAGCACCAGCTCCGCCTCCGCGAACACCGCGTCCGCGTCCCGCACGATCCGTGCCCCCTGGGCGCCAAACTGCTCGTCGCTCATCGCGCTGCCCTCGCCCGCGCCCGCCTGCACCAGCACCTCGTGGCCACGCCTGCTCAGCTCGCGCACCCCCGCCGGCGTGATCGCAACGCGGTACTCATCACTCTTGATCTCGCTCGGAACTCCAATCCTCATACCCGCCCCTCTCCTTCATCCTCACGCACGCCCACCCCTCCCGACCCCCGGAGGGGGTCTCCATAGAAACCGATCAACACGCCTACGATCATCGCGCCAGCTCCCGTCCTCGCAACGCCAGCCAGAACTCGATCCGATCGCGCGCGTTGGAGAAGTCGCGCCCCGTCAGCTGCTCGATGCGGCGGATCCGGTAACGCAGCGTATGGCGGTGGCAGAACAGCGCGCTCGCCGCCTTCTCCCAGTGGCCGTTGTGCTCGATGAACACGTCCAGCGAGCGAACCAGCTCTTCGCCATAGTCGCCCTCGCCCTGCTCGATCGGGTCGAGCACGCTGCGGCAGTATGAGTTCAGCGCGTCGTCGTCCTGCAGTGACAGCAGCAGCTGGAACGCGCCCAGATCCGCGTACGAGCCGACCTCCGGCGCGTCGCCGTTGCGCAGGCGCACCGCCTCCAGCGCGCAGCGCGCCTCATGGAACGCCATCCGCAGCGAATGGCTCACAGCGGGCCGGCTCGCCGCAGCGCGCACCTCACCGAAGCGAGCTGCGAGCTCGCCGCGAATCATCCGCGCGAGCTCGATCGGCACGAGCGGCGCCAACCCGCTCGCGCCGTCCGGATCGATCACCGCGCACAGCAAGCCCGCGCGGATCGCGACCAGGTTCGAGATCCGCTCGCGCTGCAGGATCCTTTCCACGACCGCCGCCGCCGCGCTCGGGTCCGGCAGCTTGAACGCCAGCACCGCCACGTGCTCGCCGATTCCGAACGGGCGCAGCCGCGCCTGCAGGTCTTCCGGGTACAGGTGCCCCGACAGCGCCTCCGCCAGCACGTCGCCGACCATGTTGCGCTGCAGGATTTCGTAGCGCTCATCCAGCAGGTGCGTGAACGCGCGCTCGGTGATCGCGATGAACGGCAGCGCGTACGGCACCTCGAACAGCGGGAAGTCGCGGCTTCGCGCAGCCGTCACCAGCGCCGCCGGCAGCCGTTTGTGGGTGAAGCCAGTGCCGAAACCCAAGCCGGCGATCTCGTGGTCCGCCAGCCGCCCAATCAGCTCGCGCTGTGACTTCGGGCCGCTCAGCTGCAGGCCCGTGCTCAGCAGCAGCTCGCCGCCTTTCAACCACGGCGTCGGGTCGGGCAACTCCGTGCTATGCACCCAGCGGACATGCGTCCGCGCCGACTCGCCTCCGCACACAAGCTCCAGTCCAAGCTCGCCGACCAGGCTCTCGACAGTGAGCTCCATCGCCCCAAATCAACGCCTCAGAGCCGGTGCTCGCCGAGGCCCACGTGATGAGTCCATCCGCTCCGACGCCTCGCTCAGCACCAGGCGCAGGATCGCCTCGATTTCCTCGAACTGCTCCTCTCCCGCTATCAGCGGCGGCGACAGCTGCACGATCGGGTCGCCGCGATCGTCCGTCCTGCAGATCAGGCCGCGCCGGTACAGCTCGCCCGACAAAAAGCCGCGCAGCAGCTGCTCGGACTCCTCGTGGTCGAACGTCTCCTTCGTGTCTTTGTCCTTCACCAGCTCGATCGCCTGGAAGTAGCCCGCGCCGCGCACGTCGCCGACGATCGGCAGATCGCGCAGGCTGTCGAGCACCTCGCGCAGGCGCCCCTCGTTCTCGCGCACATGCCCACACAGATCCTCGCGCTCGATGATCTCGATGTTCTCAAGGCCGACCGCACACGCAACCGGGTGCCCGCCGAACGTGAAGCCGTGGTTGAAGATCTCCTTGCCGTGCAAGAACGGCTCCGCCACGTGCTCCGCAGTGATCACAGCCCCCAGCGGCACATACGCCGAGCTGATGCCCTTCGCCGTCGTGATCATGTCCGGCAGGTAGCCGTAGCGGTTGCACCCGAACCACTCGCCGATCCGCCCCCACGAGCAGATCACCTCGTCCGAAATCAGCAGCACGCCGTGGCGGTCGCAGATCTCGCGCACGCGCTGGAAGTAGCCATCCTGAGGGACGAAGCAGCCACCCCCGTTCTGCACCGGCTCGAGGATCACCGCCGCCACCGTGTCCGGACCCTCGAACTCGATCGCCTCCTCGATCGCGTCCGCCGCCCACAGCGGATCGCGGTCCTCCGACCAGCGGTAGGAGTTCGTGTTCGGGACATGGATTCCCCCGGGGGTCAGCGGTTCGAACGGCTCGCGCAGCGGCGTCAGGCCGGTCGCCGTCAGCGCCCCCATCGACGTCCCGTGATAGGCCAGCTTGCGTGAGATCAGCTTGTGCCTTCTCGGTTCACCGCGCACGTTGTGGTAGGCCTTCGCCAGCTTCCACGCCGACTCCACCGCCTCCGAGCCACCCGACGTGAAAAACACGCGGTTCAGCGTGCCCGGCGCCAGCCCCGCGATCCGCGTCGCCAGCTCGATCGAGCGCGGATGCGCGTAGCTCCAGTTCGTGTAGAAGCCCAGCTCCTCGGCCTGCCTCGCCGCCGCCGCGCCCAGCTCGGCGCGGCCGTGGCCGACGTTCACGCAGTACAGCGCCGACAGGCCGTCCAGGTAGCGATTGCCGTGCTCGTCAAACACGTAGCACCCCTCGCCCCTCACGATCACCGGCACCTCCGCCGCCTCCGCGTACGAGCCCATCCGCGTGAAGTGCATCCACAGGTGTCGCTTGGCCTGCTCTTGGAGATCACCCGACATTCAACACACGCTTTCTTCTCGTAGCCGACTAGACACTCAGGACAACGCTAGCCGCTCCCAATATGCTACTCAATGCGCCGCCTGGTCAACAAGCGCAGCCTGGACTGTACATCTCGTCCAATCAGAGTGAACTCTTTTGGGCCTCGCGCCCATTGGCCTCCGCCGATCAACTGCGTATCGTTTCTCACAAGATCGCGCGATATCCGCAGCAGCCACGAGAGGAGCCACCGATGGCCACCGAAAGTTCCGCCGCATCGGCCACTTCATCAGGGGTCATGGACAAGGGTCTGAAAAAAGGCGCCATCGGATACGTCTCCAACATCGTCATCGGCGTCGCCTCCACCGCGCCCGCCTACTCCCTCGCCACGACGCTCGGCTTCATCGTCGTCGTCAAGGGCGTCGGTGTGCATGCCCCAGCGGTGCTGCTCGTGGCGTTCCTGCCGATGCTGCTCGTCGCCTCCGCCTACAAATATTTCAACCGCGCCGACCCCGACGCCGGCACCTCGTTCGCCTGGACAACACGCACCTTCGGCCCGTCCACCGGCTGGATGAACGGCTGGGCGATCTTCCTCTCCGACGTGATCGTGATGGCCTCGCTGGCCGACATCGCGGCGATCTACACCTTCCAGCTGTTCGGCTTCACAGAACTCGGCGAATCCAAAGCCGCGATCATCATCGCCTCGGTCTTGTGGATCGCGATCATGACCTGGATCTGCTACCGCGGCATCGAGCTCTCGGCGCGCATCCAGCAGGTGCTCCTCGGCATGGAGGTTTTTATCCTCGGGCTGTTCGCAGTCGTCGCCTTCATCAAGGTCTACGGCAGCAGCCCGCCCGCGGACTCGATCAAGCCGTCGCTGTCCTGGATCAACCCGTTCGCGATGAGCTTCGGCGACCTGGTGGTCGCGCTGCTGCTCGCCGTGTTCATCTACTGGGGCTGGGATTCCGGGGTCGCGGTCAACGAGGAGTCAGAGGATCCAGCCGAGGGCCCAGGCAAGGCCGCCGTCGTCTCGACAATCCTGCTCGTCGTGATCTACGTGGTCGTCTCGGCGGCCGCCCAGGCCTTCCACGGGGTCGGCTTCCTCTCCAATGAAGCCAACCAGGAAGACATCCTCAGCGCGCTCGGAACGGGCGTGCTCGGCGAACCCCTGAACAAGCTTTTGATCATCGCCGTGCTCACCTCGGCCTCGGCCTCCACGCAGACCACGATCCTTCCCACGGCCCGCACCACGCTGTCGATGGCGCATTGGAAAGCCGTCACCAACCTGCTCTCCCGCGTCCACAAACGCTATCTCACCCCAACCGTCTCAACGCTCGGCTTCGGCGTGCTAGCGATCGCGATCACAATCGCGCTTCTGCTGCTCTCCGAAAGCGTGCTCGTGGACTCGCTTACCTCGATCGGCTTCCCCATCTGCTTCTACTACGGCTTCACCGGCGTCGCTTGCGCCTGGTACTTCCGTCGCGAGCTCGGTAAGAGCACGCGCAACCTCCTGCTCCTGGGCGTCGGACCGGTCCTCGGCGGGCTGATGCTGTTCGGCGTGGGGATCAAGGCTGCGATCTACTACGGACACACCGCAAACGTGGAATCCAAGCCGATCCTCGGCATCACGCTGCCGCTGTGGATGGGCATCGGCGGCATGCTTCTCGGCGCGATCATCATGCTGATCTCCCGCCCCTATTTCAAAGAGTTCTTCTCGCGCAAGACCGAAACCGCGCCGCCCGGCATCCTCGACCAGCCACCGCCCACCGAGCCGGTTCCTGCACGCGTCGACTTCTGACCGTTGACCTTGGGGAGGGTAGGAGTATGTGCCCTACGACGAACGCTGTATTACCATGGCTATACCGAAGGGGTTGGAGTATGTCCGCTTACGAACGCTGTATAACCATGGCTATACAGCACTCGCGGCGTGACACTCAGGTACCTCAGCTACCTCAGCTCCCGGCGTCGAGCTCCATCTGCCCGTGCGGTGAGCCGTACTCGGCCAACAGCTCCAGGAACGGCGCGGGCGGGAACGCCTCGGGGCCGAGCACGCCGACGCCCTTCCAATCCCCGCGCTCGAGCAGCTCCAGCGCGACGACCGGGTTGATCGCCGTCTGCCACACGACCGCCTGATTGCCGTACTCGCGCATCGTCGTCTCGTTGTCCACCAGGTGGTACAGGTAGGTCGATCGCGGCTGCCCGTCCATCCCTGTGCCCGTCACCCAGGTGCCCGCGCAGGTGCGCCCGCTCATCCGCTCGCCGAGCGTCGCCGGGTCGGGCAGCGCCGCGGCGACGACGTCGCGCGGCGCCACCGGCATGCCGCGCACGGACACCGGCTCGGTCGAGTCGAGCCCGAGCTTGTGCAGCGTCGCGAGCACGTCGATGAACTCCTGCCCGAGCCCGTACTTGAACGTCACGCGCTCGCACGGCACCCAGCGGGGGATCAGCACGACCTCCTCGTGCTCGACGTTCACGCATTCGACCGGCCCGATGCCCTCGGGGAACTCGAACACCTCCGGCTCGGAGAACGGCGCCGTGGTGTAGAAGCCGCGCGCACGCTCCCAGATCAGCGGCGGGTTCAGGCACTCCTCGATCGTCGTCCAGATCGAGAACGTCGGCGCGAAGTCATAGCCCTCGACGATCAGGTCCGCGCCGTCGCGCACGCCGACTTCCTCGATCTTCGCGAACAACTCATCGGCGGCGTGACGGGCGAAGATGTCCGACAGGCCCGGCTCGACCCCGATCCCGACGAGCGCCAGCACGCCGGCCTGCTCCCAGCGCTCGTGCTCGGCCAGCTGCTTGTCGCCGAGCATCTCCCCCGGGAGCTCGTACGGGCGCTCGGGATGCGGGTGCGACAGCGTCATCGCCATATCCAGGTAGGTCACCTTCGCGTCAAACGCCGCCGCGAAGATCGGCTCGTTGAAGCGCGGATCGCACGCGTTGAGCACCGCGTCGGGACGCACCCGCTCGATCAGCTCGAGCAGATCCTCACGACTGGAGGCATCGACCTGCTCGGCTGAGAAACGATCCGGCTCGCCGAGCCGCTCGGCTGCGGCCCGCGCACGCTCGAGCGCGACATCCGCCATAACCACGTGCGCGAAGGCCGCGCGGCGCTGCGCGATCGCGGCGAATGCCGACCCAACCCCTCCGGCTCCGACGACTAGAACCTTCATCCACGCCAGTCTGACGCAAAGCGCTAGCTCGTAACGTCACAAGCGCTGCCCGGCCGTGCGACGCAACGTCGCAGGCGGCTCACGTATGCTGCGCCGATCCGCGTGGTTCCGAACACCAGCAGGCCATGAGCACCGGCCTCCCCAGCCCACCGCGCACGCCTCCCGGATCGCCCGAGCCCACGGGCGCCGACAGCGTGCCGCGCGAGCAGGCGCAGGCGCCCGCAGACACGCAGCAGACGACCGGACGGTCCGGCCGCTGGGCACCCTCACCCTCGTTCACAGCGATCGAACTGGCGCTCGTCGCGCTCGCCGGCGTGCTGCTCGCGCTGATCACCACCTGGCCACTGGTGCTGCACCTGTCCAGCCGGATCTCGCCGGATCTCGGAGACCCCGTCCGCACCGCGTGGCAGATCGCGTGGGTCGGCCACGCGATGTTGCACGACCCGCTGCACCTGTTCGACTCGAACACCTTCTACCCGCATCCGTTCAGCCTCGCCTTCTCGGATTCGCTGCTCGGCTACGGCCCCGCGGCGTTCTTCGGCTCCGGCACCGTCGACACGCTCGTCCGCTACAACCTGCTGTTCCTGTTCGCCTGGTCGCTGTGCTTCTTTGGCGCCTATCTGCTGGCGCGCGAGCTGGGCCTCGGGCGCCTCGGGGGGGCGGCCGCCGGCGTCGCGTTCGCGTACGCGCCATACCGCGTGACCGAGGCGGGACATTTGCACGTGATCTCCTCGGGGGGGATCGCGCTCGCGCTGTTCCTACTCATACGAGGGTACCGGCGCAGCTCGCGCAAGCTCGTGCTCGCCGGCTGGCTCGTCTCCGCCTGGCAGGTCAGCCTCGGCTTCACGCTCGGTCTGCAGTACACCTACCTGATCGCCCTGCTGGGCGTGCTCGTGCTCGTCTTCTGGTGGCGCGGTCGCCTGACGCCCGGTGCCGCCTGGGACAGCGACGGGGACGACCGCGACGGGAAACGCGACGGGAACCCGTCCGGGCCCGGCGCGCGCGGCCCGCTGGTTCCTCGCCGGCTGCTCGCGGTGACGTTGATCGGGATCGCCGTGCTGGGCGTCGTGGCGATCTACCAGGCAAGGCCCTATCTGCAGGTCGCAAGCCACTACCCGACGGCCAGACGCACGCTCAAGGAAGTCAAAACCTACTCGTCCGGCCCTGCCGCGCTGCTGTCCGCCTCCACGGAGAACCGCGTCTGGGGGAGCGTCACCTCCGGGGCGCGCGCCCACGTCCACTCAAAGAACGAGGACGTCTTCTTCCCTGGCGGCGCGATCCTCGTGCTGGCGCTGATCGGGCTCGCGAGCGCGGTGTACACGCGAAGACTGCGCGTCGGCCTGGCCATCGGAATCGCCACCTGCTCGATCCTCGCGATGGGACTCGGGCTGACCGGCGCCGGGTATCCCTATCGGCTGCTGTTCGACTATGCCCCCGGATGGAACGGCGTGCGCGTGCCCGGCAGGATCTTCACGCTGGCGACACTGTTCTACGCGCTGCTTGCAGGCGCCGGCGTGCAGCTGCTGGTAAGCCGCCTTGGACCGTGGAGCAAGCGCCATCGCTGGAGCCTGGTGCCGGCACTCGCCGGAGCGGTGCTGCTGATCGGCATTCTCGGCGAAGGAGCGGGACACCTCGCTCATCCGGTTGTTCCGCAGCCAGCGCGAGCGGAGGTCGGGCTGCGCGGGCCGGTGCTCGACCTGCCGACCGACGGGGCGCTCGATCGCCTGTGGCAGTACTTCTCGACCGACGGTTTCTACAAGATCCCGGTCGGTGAGAGCACCTTCGACATACCGGCGCTCGACGACCTACGCGGCGGCATGTACGGCTTCCCCGATCGGGCCAGCATCGAGAAGCTCCGCTACTACGGGATCCACACCGTCGTCCTGCATACCCAGATGCCGAAGGGACTCCCGCCTGAGCAGGGCTGGGTCGTGCCCGAGCCGCCGAACGCTCCTGCCGCGGCAGAAAAGCCGATCGCCGGTCTCGGCGTCACCCGCCGGCGGGTCGGCTCGCTCGTGATCTATGAAATCGGCCCTGGCCCAGCGGCGCTGCACGGATCCGACTGATGACGCGCACACGTCTAGCGCTCGCGGCGATCCTGCTGGTCGGCCTGGCGTACGCCACGATGATCCAGTCCTTCTCCTGGAACCAGGCCTCGCACTACGACCTGATCCGCTCGCTCGACCACGGCCACACCGACATCGACCCCTACCAGGAAAACACGGGCGACAAGGTCTTCTACAAGGGGCACTACTTCTCCGCGCGCGCGCCCGGACTGGCGATCTTCGCGCTGCCGTTCTACGACACGCTCAACTTCGTCGGCGCGGACTCCTGGGCGCAGAAATCGCAAGCGCTGCGCAACGACGACGAGCTGGTCTACCTGATCGGCCTGTGGGCCAACGTGCTGCCGGGCATCCTCTTGCTGTTGCTCGTATGGCGCGTGGCCGACCGCTTCGAGCCGGGCTACGGCGTCGCCGCGGCCGTCGTGCTCGGGCTGGGGACGATGGTGCTGCCGCTGTCCACGCTGCTGTTCTCACACGTGTTCACCGCGTTCCTCGGATTCGCTGCGTTCGCGCTGATGCTGCGCGAGCGTGACGGCCCGCCGCGTCCGCTGCTGCTGGCGCTCGCCGGCCTCGCGATGGGCTACTCGGTCACCGCCGAGTACCCGCTGTTCTTCGTCGCCGCCGTGCTCGGTCTGTATCTGCTCTCGCGACGCGACGCGCTGACGCCGCTGCTGATCGCGCGTCGAGCGGGTGCCTACATCCTCGGCGGCCTCGTCGGGATCGTCCCGCTGGCGCTCTACAACCACTACGCCTTCAACTCGTGGACGCACCTCGCTTACTCCGACGTACCGCGCCAGCAGAAGGGCTTCTTCGGGATCGGCGCGCCGAGCCTCAAGGTCCTGTCCACGCTGCTGTTCGACTCGCGCGGGCTGCTGACAATCTCACCTGTGCTGCTGATGGGCGCGATCGGGACGGTGCTGCTGTACAAGCGGGGCAAGCGCGCCGAGGCGCTGACGATCGGCGGCGTCTGCCTCTGCTACCTGGGCTACAACTCGGGCTACTACCTGCCGTTCGGCGGCGGCTTCATGGGCCCGCGCTTCCTGACGACGATGCTGCCGTTTGTCGCGTTCCCGATCGCGCTCGCGCTCAAGCGCTACCCGGGCCCGACGATCGCACTCGCCGGCATCTCGCTCGCGACGACCGTGATCGCGACGATCACGCATCCGCTCGTCGGCTATGAGAACGAGACTGTCGTGTGGGCGCGCTACCTGGGCGAGGGCTTCTTCCAGCCGACGATCGCCACCGCGTACGGCCTCGGCCGCGGCTGGGGCGGCATCTGGCCGTTCTTGCTGGCGGCCGGCGGCGGTCTGCTGCTCGCGGCGTGGGCGACGCCGCGCATGCGGCTATCAGGCGCCACGCTCGGCGCCGGTGTACTCGCGGCGCTCGCGTGGGGCCTGTTCGCGCTGCTCGCGCCGACCGTGCTGGGCATCGACCATCAGGGCCTGCTGAGCATCGTCGGCGCCGGCGACCACACCGCGCTCAACCTGAAGCTGCACAACGGCACCAGATATCCGCTGCGCGAGCTCGCCCCGATCGCCGTCGCCGCCGGGCTGCTCGGGTTGGGCGCGATGCGGCTGTGGCGCAACCAGCCGGACCGGCCATCCGAGCAGCGCAGCAGCAGCGCCGGCACCGAAGCGCAGACGCAGCCGGCTCTGACGAGCTAGCGCTCAGATCAGTTGCGGGCGGTCTTCACGCCGCACTTGGCGGCACGCAGCTGCCGGCACACGACGACGTAGCCGGCGCGTGGCTGTTCGCGGGTGTTCATCAGCCCGGCGTCGAAGCGGGTCGAGCTGTTGCCACCGGTCCAGTCGTAGATGTACAGGCGCTTGATCTGCGGACGCGAGGCGGCGACGGCGAACATGTACCTGAGCACCTTGGACGCGCGCGTCAGACCCGAGCCGTTGCGGTTGGGGAAGGCGCCCCCAAACTGCACGAGGCCGCCGGTCTCGGTCAGCCACACCTGACCGCCGAGCGCGCGCACCAGTTCCCGCGTACGCCAGCTTTCCAGCCGGTTGATATCGGAGTAGTTGTGCAGCCCCCAGATCTTCGGCATGACCGTCTCCAGGCGGCTGATCTCACGCTTGAATTCTGAGATGTAGGCCAGCGTCGGCGAGATGTTGTTCGCGTCGAGCACGTCGAGGCCGATCGCGGTGCAGCCTTTGCACACGCGAATCATCGCCTGGTAGTACTTGGCCGCGGCCACCGCCGACGGGCTCGCCAGGACGTGAGGGATGTTGCCGCGGTTGGCCTCATCCCAGGACTGGTACTGCCTGACCTTGGGGAAGCGCTTGATGAATTTCTCCACGTCGTGCTGGTAGCTCGCCACGCTCGGCAGCTTCGTCGGGCTGTACTCGGAGTGGTAGAACGCGACCAGCACCTGCTGGTGCTGGGCTTCGGCGCCGCGGATGAACGTGATCGCCTGGTCGAGCGAGTAGGAGTGCACGACCGCGTCGTAGGGCGCGATGTAGCGGACGATCTTCGTGTGCAGCTGCTGGAACAGCGGGTTGGCGAACATCCGCGCGTGCTCGTCGCCGACGCCCGTCAGGTAGGAGCTCGCCACACGCGCCCGAGGCTTGGAAGCGCCGCCGATCGCGCTTGGCACGGCGAACAGGCAGGCCAGCAGCACCGTGGCGAGGGCCAGCGGGATCGTCCGGACGTGTGAACGCAAGATCTTCATGTAGTCGGTGGAACAGGCTTCGAGCAGCTAGGTTGCGCGATGCTAGTGAACTCTTATAAAGCGCAGCCCTAGCCACCGACACCTTCGGCGTCCGCCCCCTCGACTCCTTCTGGCGCCGCTGGACGGTCCTCCCCGCTCGTGTGCCCGCGCAGCGTGGGATCGGCGACGATCCGCACGTCGACGCCCGGGAGCTCACGCAGCAGGCGCATCAACAGCGAACGATCCGCGCCGGCCCCCAGACGGGCCAGGCCCCGCGGCGGCGTCGGCGTCCCCAGCAGCACGTACGTACTGCCAAGCGAGCGGGCGATCCTGACCGCGACGGCCGCCACGTCCTCTCCCTGCTCGACGCGCAGCCGTGCGCCGAGCATCGCCGTCAGCCGTCTGAGCTCCTCCAGGCGCCGGCGATCCTCTGGGCTCGGCGGGCGACCGGCCGGGCGCACGACGAGCACGTCGAGCTCCGCATCCAGGCGCTGCGCCGAGCGCCACGCGCGCCGCACGACCCGCTCGGAGTGGGGCGCGAGCGTCGCCAGTGCGAGCAGGCGCTCGGCGATCGACTGCGGCCCAGCCTCGGGCAGGCTGGGCAGGCCCTGCTCATCACGGCGCGGCGAGCTGCGTCGTGTCACGCACAAGGCGCTTGACCTCCACGTCCTCGGCGACCTGCCGCAGCGCGGTCTCGCGCAGCGCCGCCAGGTTCTCGATCTTGAAGAAGTTGTTCAGCGCCGCCGGGACGCGCTCGCGGGCGTATACCTTGCCGGCGCGCAGACGCGCGATCAACGCCTCTGGGGTCAGGTCGATCAGCACCACCTCGTCGGCCGAGGACAGGACCTCGTCGGGGATCGTCTCGCGCACGCGCGCACCGGTCAGCTGGGTGACCTGGTCGTTGAGGCTCTCCAGGTGCTGGACGTTGACCGTCGAGAACACGTCGATGCCGGCGTCGAGCACGTCGCGGACGTCCTCGTAGCGCTTCTCATGCTCGGCGCCCGGCGCGTTGGTGTGCGCGAGCTCGTCGATCAGGCACAGCTCGGGCCTACGCGCGAGCACCCCCGGCAGATCCATCTCCGCCAGTGGCCTGTCGCGGTAGCTCAGCTCTCGACGCGGGATCAGCTCGAGCCCCTCGGCCTGCGCGATCGTCTCGGCGCGCCCATGCGGCTCGATGTAGCCGATCGCCACGTCGCGACCGTTGTCGGCTTCGGCGGCGCCCTCCTGGAGCATGCGATACGTCTTGCCCACCCCGGGCGCCATCCCGATGAAGACCTTCAGGCGTCCTCGCTGTTCGACCACTCGAGCATTGTCCCCGAAGGGACGGCCTGCAGCACCGCGTCGTAGCGGCGGCGTACGTCAGCGCGATCGCTCTTCTCGGCGACCGACTCGTCGCACAGGCGCAGGATCATCGCCGCCTGCTCGAGCAGCAGCTCGCGCTGCTCGTCGGTCCTGGTGCGCGTCATGATCTTCGCCAGGCCGTCGAGCTGGCGGATCATCACGGCCGGAATGCCGACGCTCGACTGGCGAATCTTCTCGTGCGCGCGCTCGAGCAGACGGCGGAACGTGACCGGAACGGTGATCACGCGCACGTTGCCGGCCGCGTCACGATGCACGGCCAGCGGCTTCCAGCGGGCGGCGATCTTGCCCAGCGCATCCCCCAGCCAGTCGATGCACGCGAGCGCCGTGAAGGTGTCGTTGATCGCCGATGACAGCCCGCGGATCGCGATCTCGACGAGCTGGTCGACGGCAAACGAAGGATCCTGCGTCAGCGTCCTGTGCGGGCCGGTCGCGTGCGCGCCGCCGAGCGCCCGGGCGACGTCCGGTGCCGCCGCCGCGGGCCACACGTTCGCCAGCGGCTCGCCTTCGACGACGAAGTGGCCGGGGCGATGCATGAGGCGGATCACCGCGTCGTTGCGCGAGGCGATGTCGATCAGCTTGTACATGCTCACGTACTGCAGGTAGCCGCTCTTGGGCGCCCGCACGAAGCCGCTGTCCTCGTCCAGCCGCACGACGATCTCCGCCACCGACGGCCTCGTCTCGAGCGCGCCTGCGTCCGCGTCCGATGATCCGGCCTCGGCGTCGATCGCCCGCGACAGGTCGCCCGCGATGCCGGCGATCACCTGCGGCAGCTGGATCGACTTGGCGATGTGGTCGATGAACACGACGAGCACCACGACGTCGGCGATCACCAGCGCCATCGTCACGGTGATCGACAGGTGCGGCACGAATTCGCCATGGACGCCAGGGCCGATCGAGACGAGCGCGAGGATCGCGAACACGAACGTCGCGACGAAGCTCCCGAGCGTCACCTGCGTGATCCAGTCGCGGATGAAGTTGCGTAGCATCCGCGGCCCGAACTGCGTCGAGGCGAGCGTCAGCGTGACGATCGTGATCGAGAACACCAGCGTCACGACCGTGATCACCGCCGCGGCGATCGCCGTGAGGATCTGACGCGCAGCGTCGGCGGTGCCGCTGATCACCCATGAGGGCAGATCCAGAGAGCCGTTGTAGGCCGCGCGGTCGAGCGCGTGGGTGCCGGCGAACAGCGCGACCGCGAGCACGATCTCGACCGTCGGCACCAGCCACAGGTTCGTCCGCAGCGACTCTCTGCGCCACGCCGACGGCAGCGGAGCAGTCAGTCTCACCTTCCAGCCTCCGGACGCTCGCCGCCCCGCTGCGGGCACGCTACATCCAGCCCTTGCGCTTGAAGAAGCGCACGAGCAACGCGCACGTGACCAGCAGGCTGCCGATGCCCAGCACGAAGAACGACCATGCCGAGTTGATGCCTTTGGTCACCAGCCACGCGAAGTTCATGCCGAAGAACCCGGTGATGAACGACAACGGCAGGAAGATCGTGCCGACGATCGCGAGCTGCTTCATCACCTCGTTCTGACGGTTGCTGACGGTCGACAGGTACAGGTCGGTGGTGCTGCTCAACAGGTCGCGGTAGGAGTCGATCAGATCGGAGATGCGGATCAGGTGGTCGTACACGTCGCGGAAGTAGTCGCGCTCGTCGAGCTGTAGACCCGGCAGATCGGCGAGCTGGTCGATCGAGCGCGCGAACAGGTCGCGCTGCGGGGTGAGCACCTTGCGCATCGCCACCAGCGTGCGCTTCATCGCGAACAGGCGTTGCAGCTGCTCGTCGGTCGGGCCGGCGAGCACGGCCGACTCAAGCTCGTCGATCTCTTCATCCATCCGCGCGAGCGGCGGGAAGAAGCTGTCGGTGAGCGCGTCGAACACGCGATACAGCAGGAACTGCTCGCTGTGCAGCACGAGCCCATCCAGCCGCGAGAGCTGCTCGTCGAGCGCCGGCAGCGCGTCGGCGTGAAGCGTCACCAGGTACTGACCGGAGATGAACATCTGCACCTCTCGCAGCTGCTCGTGCGTGTCGGGCTGCGCATCGCGCGCGCCGTAGAACACGAGGAACGCGTAGCCCTCGTAGCGGTCGAGCTTCGGGCGTTGCCCGAAGTGCCGCGCGTCCTCCAGCGCCAGCGGGTGGAAGCCGAATAGCTCGTGCAGCTGCTCGAGCTGCTCGGCAGTAGGCGCCGTCAGGTCCAGCCAGAAGAAATGGTCGTTCGCGAGCTGGTCCTTGATCGCTCCCTGATCGATCGATGAGAAGCACGGCACGGCAAAGCCGAAGCCCGTCTCGGCCGCGCGATCGGGATGTTGCGCCTGAGCCTTGCCCACTGCCATCGCTCGACCATATGACACGCTACCGACGTGACCTCGTTCGAGACCGTCGCGGTTGCTCTCGGCGGGTTGCTGATGCTCGGAGCGCTGCTCTCGGGCCTGGCTCGCCGCAGCGCGCTGTCGCTCGCCGCGATCGCGGTACTCGCGGGCTTCCTGCTCGGCCACGGCGGTCTCGACCTACTCAAGTTCCAGGCCGACTCGGGCCTGGTTCGCGATGTCGCCTCGGTTGCCCTGATCGTGATCCTGTTCCGCGACGGTCTCGAGGTCGACGGCGAGCTGCTGCAGAGCCACTGGCACCTTCCAGCGCGCAAGCTCGTCGTCGGGATGCCGATCACCGCCGCGATCGTGGCACTGCTCGCGCGCCTGTTCACTGGCCTGGACTGGACCGAGGCGCTGCTGCTCGGCGCGCTGCTCTCGCCGACCGACCCGGTGCTCTCCTCCGGCGTCGTCACCGACCCGCGCGTGCCGCGCGTCGTACGCCATTCGCTGAACCTCGAGTCCGGGCTCAACGACGGTCTCGCGCTGCCCGCGGTGCTCGCGTTTGCTGCCGCGCTCGACCCGAACACCAGCCATTTCGTCTGGTGGCGTTTCGTCCTGCAGGACATCGGCTTCGGGTTCGCCTTCGGCCTCGTCTGCGGGCTGATCGGCTCGCTGCTGATGCCACGCGATGAGCACAGCCCCGTGGGGCGCATCTCTGGCCACCAGAAGGCGCTCTACGGCCTGGGACTGGCCTTCGCTACCTACGGCCTAACGGTTCTGCCGCCGCACGGCAACGGCTTCATAGGCGTGTTCGTGGCGGCGATCGTGATCGGCGTTCGCCGTCCCGACCTGCGCGACCATTTCGCCGAGCACGGCGAGGAGCTGGTCGAGATCGTCAAGCTCGGCGTATTCGCCCTGTTCGGCTCGCTGCTGAGCGGCGCCGAACTGATGTCCGGCGGCTGGCCTGCGGCCGCCGTCGTCGCCGGCACGTTCCTGCTCGCGCGGCCGGTCGCAATCTGGGTGGCGCTCGCCGGCACCCGCCTGAACCCGGCGGCGAAGGCATTCATGGCCTGGTTCGGGCCGAAGGGGATCGCGACGATGGCCTTCTCGCTACTGATTCTCTCGCGCGAGATCTCAGCCGCGCATCAGATCTTCGACATCACCGCGCTCGCCGTGTTCACCTCGATCCTGCTGCATGGGCTGACGGACACTCCCGGCACCGAGTGGATCGCGCGTCACGAGCGGGAGCGTGACCAAGCACCAAGGCCCGTATCCGTTGGCGACGAGCAGCCATGAGGCAGAGGCACCTCGAAGTAGCACTCCTAAAGCATATGTCTTTAAATTGCTATTTGTTATCATACTCGCTGTAATGTCTGCGTCTCTCGGGAAGAACCCCTTCCGTCCCGGCGTAGGGACCAAGCCCCTCTACCTGGCAGGACGAGACCAGTCGCTCAGACGATTCAGGTCCGTGATTCGCGCGGCGCCCGAGCAGCCGGCGAACATGCGTCTGATAGGGCTCCGCGGCGTCGGAAAGACGGTCCTTCTCGGAGAGTTCAGTGTGCTCGCCAAGGAGCTGAACTGGGCCACCGCTTTCCTTGAGCTTCAGCCCGGCCACAAAACCGACGACGCCGTATCGAGCGCCCTGGCAGCGACGCTGAAGGCGACCCGCGACGAGCTGTCTCGAGTCGAACGGCTCAAGAACGCGGTCGGGGGAGCAGTTCGCAAGGTGGGCACGCTCGGCATCGAGTGGGGCGAGTTTCGAATGACCTACGAGCCTGGCACCAATCCAACCCAGGAAGACCTGTCTCGTGCACTATTTGAGAGCGTCGAGAGCGTCATCTCGCACGGCGCGGAAGGCCTGATGCTCCTGCTCGATGAGGCCCAGGTGATCCGCGACGAGACGCGCGCGACCGGGCAGCACCCCCTCTCTCTGCTCGTCGCGGCGATTTCATCGCTGCAGAAGGCCGAACTGCCAGTCGGGATGGTGCTTTGCGGACTGCCGACGCTCACGGGCAACCTCCTCCGTGCTCGCTCCTACACCGAGCGTATGTTCCGCGGCGAGGAGATCGGGTCCTTGGAGCCGGACGATGCCCGGGACGCCCTTGTGAGACCGCTCGCCGAGTCTCCCGTCACACTCTCCCCCGAACTTGCGGAGCGCGTTGTCGAGGAGGTCGAGGGCTATCCATATTTCTTGCAGCTTTGGGGCGCTGAGCTATGGGATGCCGCCGAGGTCGCAGGCGTCACGCGCTTGAGTGAGCGACTCCTCGACGCAGCGCGTCCCGAGATCTACCGTCGTCTCGACCTCGACTTCTACGATCCCCGCGTGGCGACCCTTACGCCGGCCGAGCAAGACGTGCTGTTCGCGAGCGCTGATTGCGAGTATCCGCCGCTCGTGGTCGCCGATCTGAACGCCGCGATCAGCAAGACCCCGGGCAACGTCAACGTGCTACTCGGACGCCTCGTCGAGAGTGGCGTGCTCTACCGGGTCCGAAAGGGGCAATACGAATACACCGCACCGAAGTTCAGAGACTTCCTCCTGCGGCGCGGAGACCGCGCCAGTCAGGCCTCACTATTTGGACGGGTGACCTACTAGCGAGAGAGTCTGCGCGCATAGCCCGATGGGAATCGATTCTCGTCGGCACGATGGATGCGACGCACGTGGCGACCCAAGCCCTCAGCCGCCGAGCAGGTTGTGCACGATCAGGTCGATCAGCTTGATGCCGATGAACGGCGCGACGATGCCGCCGAGCCCGTAGATCCACAGGTTGCGCCGCAGCAGCGCGCTGGCACCGATCGGCCGGTAGCGCACTCCCCGCAGCGACAGCGGGATCAGCAGCGGGATCACGAGCGCGTTGAAGATGATCGCCGAGACGATCGCCGACTGCGGCGTGCCGAGGTCCATGATGTTGAGCACGTGCAGCGGTCCCTTTGATTCGTGTCCACCACCCACCCCGCCTGTTGCGTACGTGGCGATGAACACCGCCGGCAGGATCGCGAAATACTTGGCGATGTCGTTGGCGATCGAGAACGTCGTCAGCGCGCCGCGGGTGATCAGCAGCTGCTTGCCGACCTCGACGATCTCGATCAGCTTCGTCGGGTTGGAGTCGAGGTCGACCATGTTGCCGGCCTCACGTGCCGCCTGGGTGCCGGTGTTCATCGCCACGCCCACGTCGGCCTGCGCGAGCGCGGGCGCGTCGTTGGTGCCGTCACCGGTCATCGCGACCAAGCGCCCGTCGTCCTGCTGCTCGCGGATCAGCGCGAGCTTACGCTCGGGCGTGGCTTCGGCGAGGAAGTCATCGACGCCGGACTCCTCGGCGATCTTCGCCGCCGTCAGGCGGTTGTCGCCGGTGACCATCACGGTTTTGATGCCCATCGCCCGCAGCTGGTCAAAGCGCGCCTTCATACCCTCCTTGATCGTGTCCTTGAGGTAGACGACGCCCAGCACCTGGCTGTCGCGGGCGACAGCCAGCGGTGTGCCGCCCTCGTTGCCGATCCGGTCGAGCTGCACCTGCAGCTCGGGCGGCGGCGATCCGCCTTCGCCGCGCACGAGCTCGATGATCGCGTCGCCGGCGCCCTTGCGCAGCCGCCTGCCGTCGACGTCCACGCCACTCATCCGCGTCTGCGCGGTGAACGGCACGAACTCGGCGTTCAGCGTCCCCATGTCGTGCTCACGTGTGCCCCGAAATGGGGTACGGATGCCGTACTGCTTGGCCAGCACGACGATCGAGCGCCCCTCGGGTGTCTCGTCGGCGAGCGATGCCATCTGCGCGACCTCCGCCAGCTCGGACTCGGCTACGCCGGGCATCGGCACGAACTCCGACGCGAGCCTGTTGCCGATCGTGATCGTGCCGGTCTTGTCGAGCAGCAGCACGTCCACGTCGCCGGAGGCCTCGACCGCGCGCCCGGACAGCGCGAGCACGTTGCGGCGCACCAGGCGATCCATGCCGGCGATCCCGATCGCCGACAGCAGCGCTCCGATCGTCGTCGGGATCAGCGCGACCAGCAGCGCGATCAGCGTGGTCTCCGATACCGACGTGCCGGCGAACAGGCCGAACGGCCGCAGCGTGGCGACGACGATCATGAAGATTAGGGTCAGCGCCGCGAGCAGGATGTTCAGCGCGATCTCGTTGGGTGTCTTGCGCCGCTCTGCCCCCTCTACAAGCGCGATCATTCGGTCGAGGAACGAGTGCCCCGGCTCCTGGGTGATTTCCACAACGATCTCATCCGAGGTCACGCGCGTGCCGCCGGTGACAGCGCTGCGGTCGCCGCCCGACTCGCGGATTACCGGCGCGGACTCGCCCGTGATCGCCGACTCATCGACAGTCGCGATGCCCTCGATGACGGTCCCGTCGCCGGGGATCAGCTCGCCGGCAGTCACAACCACGACGTCACCGCGCGTCAGCTCCGACGCGGCCTTGGTGGAGCCGTCGCGCAGCTTGGCGACCGTCTCCTTGCGCATCGAGCGCAGCGTGTTTGCCTGGGCGCGACCGCGACCCTCGGCGAACGCCTCGGCCATGTTCGCGAACACGACCGTCAGCCACAGCCAGATCGCGATCGTAAACGTGTACCAGCTCGGCTCATCACCGCCGCCGAGCGGCTTGCCGCCGAAGGCCTGGATCAGCCATGTGATCGTCGTTATCACCGAGCCGATCTCGACCACGAACATCACCGGGTTGCGGACCTGCACGCGCGGGTCGAGCTTCTTCAGGCTGTCGATCAGCGCGCGCACCACGATCTCGCGCTGGAACAGCGACACAGCCTGGCGTTCGTGCGCGGCCGGAATCTGGTCGGACATCAGCGCTGCCCTCCTGAGAATCTGTCGAGCGCGAGGTTCAGCTCGAGCACGTTTACTCCCTGCTCACCGGAGAAGCCGAGCCCGCGTGCGTCGGTGTACCTGGACACGAGCGTGTCCACCGTCGCCAGCGGAAGGTGACGTACGGCCGCCACACGGTGAGCCTGGATGCGCGCGTTCGCCTGTGAGATTTCCGGGTCGAGATTCGAGCCCGAGGTGCTGGCGGCGTCCACGGGCACGCGCGAAGCAGTCAGCCCAGAGTCATACGGTCGGTTGAGTTCGAGGTAGGCCTTGATCCGTTCGGCAACCTTTTCCTCGGTGATCGTGCTGTTTGGGCCGAGGTTGGAGAACGTGCTCGCCGCAGCGTTATATTCGCCGCCTTCAGTTGCCGACGGACGGCTCTGGAAGTAGCGGGGGTCCGCATCGGTCACCAGTTCTTCTTCGGATTCCTCCGGCTTGCCGTTCTTGGCAATGACCGGGCGGGAGAAACTCTGGCCGATGATCTTCGAGCCGATCAGCTTGCCGTCCACATACACCTTCTGGCCGTTGGCGTCGCCTGGAAATGCGACCTGGCTCACGCCGGTGATGAGCAGCGGGTAGACGAGCCCGAGCAGGACGGCGAACACGATCACGCCGATCACAGAGGTGACGATGTCGCGCCTCATCTCAGTAGAGGTGTCCCGTCAGGCCTTGCACGATCGGCCCGAGCAGCAGGGCGGGGAAAAACGTCAGCGCGCCGACAAGGATGATCACGCCGATCAGCAGCACGACGAACGTGGGATTATCGGTGCGCATCGTGCCGAGGCCCGCCGGGGTCACGCGCTTGCCGGCCAGCGACCCCGCCACCGCCAACGCGAACAGGATCGGTGCGAAGCGCGCGAACAGCATGTCGAAGCCACCGAGCAGGTTGGCGAACGTGATCCCGTGAGCGCCGAGGTTGCCGGCACTCGGCTGGATAAAGCCGGTGTAGCCGGCGAACGCCGAGCCGTTGTTGTTCGCCTGGGAGAGGTAGGCGTAGAAGGTCTCCGAGAATCCCTGCGGCGTATTGGCGCCAGCTTTCGAGAGCGCGTTTTCGGAGATCGACACGCGGCCGGCGTGGCTGGCGGTCGCGAGCGCCGTGCAGAACAGCGCCGCCAGCGGTGTGATCAGGATTCCCAGCCCGGCGAGCTTTATCTCCTTCGCCTCGAGCTTCTTGCCCAGCCACTCCGGCGTGCGCCCGACCATCAGCCCGCCGATGAACACAGCCAGCAGCACGTACAGCAGGATCGAGTACAGGCCCGTACCGACGCCGCCGAAGATCACCTCGCTGGCTGACAGGTTGGCGAACGGAACGGCTCCGCCGATGCCGGTGAACGACTCGATCGCACTGTTGACGGCGCCGCACGAGGTCACGGTGGTGACGACGTCGAACAGCGCCGAGCCGGCGATCCCGAAGCGCTGCTCCTTGCCTTCGAGGTTGCCGCCGGTCGAGCCTGAGATCACGTGCGTGTGCAGGCCAGCCGCGTGTTGCGCTGGCGAACCGTGCGCCTCGGCGATGTAGGCGACCGCAGCGGCACCGAGGAACATCAGCATCATCGCTCCGTAGATCGCGTAGCCCTGACGACGGTTCGACGTCAGCCGCCCGTAGGTGAACACGAGCGCCGCCGGGATCATCAGCACCAGAAGCATCTCGAAGAAGTTGGTGAACGCGGTCGGATTCTCGAACGGGTGTGCGGAGTTGACGTTGAAGAAGCCGCCGCCGTTGGTACCGAGCAGCTTGATCGCCTCCTGCGAGGCGACCGGCCCCATCGCAATCGACTGGGTGAGCCCGGTGATCGTGTGCGCGGTCAGGTAGCTGGTGAAGTTCTGGATCACGCCCTGGGATACGAGCACCAGCGCCGCGAGCACGGAGATCGGGCCCAGCACATACAGGATCGTGCGCACGAGGTCCTGCCAGAAGTTGCCGAGGCTCTTGCCGCTGCGCCCAACGATGCCGCGGATCAGCGCGACCGCGACGACGATGCCGATCCCGGCCGACAGCCAGTTCTGCACCGTCAGCCCGACCATCTGGCTGAAGTAGCTCATCGTCGTCTCGCCGCTGTAGAACTGCCAGTTGGTGTTCGTGACGAACGACGAGACCGTGTTAAAGGTGACGTTCCACGGCGCCGAGTGGTACCCCAACGGGTTGAGCCCGTGGGGAACGAAGAACGCATTCTGGGTACGCAGGATCAGGTACAGCACCAGCCAGCCCGCGAGCGAGAAGATCAACAGGCTTTTCGCGTACTGCTTCCAGTTCTGCTCACGCTTCGGATCGACTAGCAGCACGCGGTACAGCAATCGCTCCGGCCACGAGAGGATCGGCGTCAGCCACACGCGCTCGCCGCTGTACACCTTCGCCATGTAGCCGCCGAGCGGCATCGCAAGGGCGGTGAGAAGCACCGCGAACAGGACGATCGTCAGCCAGCCGGCGATCGTCACTACAAGTTCTCCCCGCGAATCAGGGCGTAGAACAGATACGCAATTACCAGCACGCAGACGACGAGGCCGAAGAAGTCTGCTGCGCTCACGCGTGCCCTCCGGGTATATGCGCGACGAACAAACCCAGGACCGGTGACGCGTTCATACCCGGTCGATTCCCTCGATCAAAAGCAGCAGGATCGCGAACGCTGCGATCCCGAGAGCTATTGCAACGACGTCCATGCGACCACTATGGGCGCCCGGACATCACGGGCGCGTAACGAATCCCACCACACGCATAACGATTTCGTGACAGGCCGAGTCAGCGGCCCGTCAGGCGGCGAAGCGGTAGCCGACACCTGGGTCGGTGACGATAAAGCGCGGTCCCGCGACATCGTCCGGCTCGATCTTCGCGCGCAGCCGTGCGATGTGAGTGCGCAACGGCTGGATGTCATCGACGTACTCCGCCCCCCACACCTCGGCGAGCAGCTTGCGATGTGTCATCAGCCGCCCGCGGTTGTGCACGAGCGCACGCAGCAGGTCGAACTCGATCGGGGTCAGATGGACTGCCTCGCCGTCGCGCACGACGATCCGCGCCGCGAGGTCGATCTCGAGCCCGTCAAGCACGATCCGCGGCTCATCCTCCCCGCTGGCTGCCCTGCGCAGCGCAGCGTTCAGCCTGGCGATGAGCTCACGCGTCCCGAATGGCTTGGTGATGTAGTCATCGGCACCGGCCTCGAGCGCTCTGACCTTCTGCTCCTCATCCCCGACGGCGGACAGCACGAGGATCGGCATGTCGCTCCATTCGCGCAGCGTGCGTGTGACGACGATGCCGTCGATGTCCGGCAGCACGAGGTCGACGATCGCCGCCTGCGGAGGGCGCACCGCGGCAAGGTCCAGCGCCTCAGAGCCCGTTTCAGCGGGCTGCGCTTCGAACCCGGCCTCGCGCAGCACGACCTTCAGCGCGCGCACGATCTGTGGCTCGTCGTCGACCACGAGCACGCGCGTTGGCCTGGCTCGCTCGGCGGGCTGCCCGCCGTTCACGCGGCCGGCTCCCCCAGCGGCATCTCAAAGACGAATGTAGCTCCCTGACCCGGGAGCGACTCGACGTGCAGCGTCCCGGCGTTCGCCTCGGTAAAGCCGCGGGCGATCGCCAGCCCGAGGCCCGATCCGCGGTGCCCGCTGCCGGCAGTCCCGGAGCGGTAGAACGGCTCGAACACACGCTCCAGCTGCGCCGGCGGGATCCCCGGGCCGCGGTCAACAATGCGCACGATCACGCGGTCCCCCGGCGAGCTCACCTGCGAGGTCTGCTCGACTCGATGGCCAACGCCGACAGCGCCTGCGTCGTCGCCGCCACCTGCCGCAACGGCCGCCCGCCGTGCGCCCGCCAAGCGACGCACCGCACGCGCACGCACGGACACGGGATGCCCGCCGGAGTGGCGCCGTGCGTTCTCCAGCACGTTCACGAACGCGCGCTCGATCTGCACCGGGTCGACGCTCACCAGCGGCAACTCGCGGTCGATCGACAAGCTGAACGCATCCGCGTCAGCGCCCACCTCGGCAACCGCCGAGCCGATCAGCTCCTCGATCGAGGTCCACTCCCGGCGCGGCTCCGCAGCGCCGGCTTCCAGCCGGGAGAGGTCGAGCAGGTTGTCGACCAGGCCCGACAGCCGCTTGGACTCCTCCTGGATGACAGCAGCCATCTCCTGACGCTCCTCGGGCGACAGCGACGGGGAGCCGACGGCCTCGCCGGCAGCGGAGATCGCCGTCAGCGGCGAGCGCAGATCGTGCGAGACAGCCCGCAGCAGCGCCGTCTTCACCGTGTCCGCGCGACGCAGCGAGGCCGTCTCAACGACCCCGCCAAGCAGCGTCTCGCGCTCGAGCGCCGCGCTCATGAGAGCCTCCAAAGACGGCACGATCCGCTCCTGCAGTCTGCGTAGCTTGGCCTCCGATGTGTCTGCCCCCACCAGCAACGTGCCAAGTCGCCGCGTACCCTCACGCAGCGGAAACGCGACGGTGCGCTCGTCCCCCTCGACGGCCTCCATCTCGATCGCCGCGGAGCCCAGCTCGAGCGCATGTGCCAACCGCGCGGCAGCCGTCGGCAGATCCTCGACGAGGCTGCCGCCGCGCAGCAAGAGCGTGGCCATCTCCGCGGCCAGGTCGGCCTCGCGCCTGCGCTCCTCGGCGTCACGCGTCCGCGCGCGCGTCACCTCAGCGACTGAGCTGGCAAGAAAGGCCACCACGAGGAACGCGCCGAGGGCGACCCAGTTGCTCGAGTCGTGGATCGTGAACCTGCCGATGGGCCGCAGGTGAAAGAAGTTGAACGCCGCCGCGCTGAGCAGGCCCGTCGCGGCACCGAGCCCCGCGCCCCACGTGACCGACACGACCAGCACCGCAGGGAGATATACGACGCTCAGCGAGACGACTGGCGCGACGTGCGCCAGCGGGTAGACGATCAACGTGGACAGCGCCACCGCGAGCAGAGCGACGATCGCCCCAACGCGCCGAGCAGGCGGCTCTGCGGTAAGTAGAAAGCCAAACGGAGACGGCACCGCCATCAGCGTAAGGCGAACGGGGCGGGTCTCGCCTCCCGCCCCGTTCGGTGCGCCCTGCGCGGTTCGGTGCGCGCGGTACGGCTATCCGTCGGCCATGCCCCGCCGCTTCTCGCGTCTCACCGTCCCATCGTGATGATGCCCTGCCGTCGCCGCCGCCAGGTGACGCTCGCGTGACCAGCCTGTGACGATCCCGTAACGCGTGCGCTTAGATTCTGATGCACTTGGCTAAAGCCCGCCGCGTCCGGCGCCGACGTTTATCGGGAAGACGCAGCGAAGCCATGCGGACCCGCACGCGACCCACAGCCGCGCTGGGCCCGGCCGCATTCGCGGTCGCGTTCGCGCTGCTCTGCGCCCCGGCGCTCGCCGCCGAGACGTCCGCGCCGCTGGAAACGTCCGCGCCGCGGTCGCCCTCGAACTACACGGTCCGCGCGCTGTGCCCAGCGCCGGCGCTCGGACAGTCCTCGTGCCTGGCGTTGAAGCTCGTGCCCCGCACCGTGCAGGCTCGCGCGCAGAAGCACCCACTCGTGGCCGGCCGCAGCACGCCGTCAGCCGCCCCGTCACCGGCTGCCGGCGACTTCGGCCTGCGACCGCAGGACCTACACCGCGCCTACGAGCTCCCGAGCGAATCGCAGGCGGCGCAGACGGTGGCGGTTGTCGACGCCTACAACGACCCAACAGCTGAAGCCGATCTGAACGCCTACGACAAAGAATTCGGCCTGCCGCAGTGCACGGCCGCGAACGGCTGCTTCACGCAGGTCAACCAACAGGGGGAAGCGGGTAGCCCGCCGTTCCCGACGAGCCCGCAGGAACTGCAGGAAGCCCGCGAAGGAAACACCGAACAACAGGAAGAAGCAGAAGAAGCAGAAGGCTGGGGCGTGGAGATCTCGCTCGACATCGAGACCGTTCGTGCGACCTGCCAGAGCTGCAAGATCGTGCTCGTCGAGTCGGACTCCCCAAGCGATGAAGATCTCTTTCCGGCCGAGCAGGCGGCGGTCTCGCTCGGCGCCGACGAGATCTCGAACTCCTGGGGTGGGCCAGAATGCGGCGAGGGCAGCTCCGGCCTCGAATGCATCGAAGACAGCGCCGCGTTCAAGCACTCCGGCGTGGTGATCACGGCGTCCGCCGGCGACGACGGCTATCTCAGCTGGGACAGCCCGCAGACAGGCTTCGCCGAGTTCCCCGCGTCCTCGCCGCGCGTGATCGCCGTCGGCGGTACCCGGCTGAGCCTCAAACACGACGGCGCGTGGTCTGAAGAGACGGTGTGGAACGACGGCGGCGAAAGCGAAGGCGTGAGGGACGGCTTCGGTGCCGGCGGGGGCGGCTGCAGTGTGCAGTTCACCGCCCAGCCGTGGCAGCAGAACGTCGCCGATTGGCCTGTGGGCTGTGAAGGCCGGCGCGCGATCAGCGACGTCTCCGCGGACGCCGACCCCTACACCGGCTTCGCCGTTCACGACTCCTCAGCCGCCTGCGAAGAAGAATTCGAAGTTCACTGGTGCATGATCGGCGGCACGAGCCTCGCCTCACCATTGATCGCGTCCGTCTTCGCGCTCGCCGGGGGCGCTCACGGCGTCGAATATCCGGCGCGGACGCTGTACGAAAACGAGGTCGTATCTGCGAGCTCATTGCACGACGTGACCGAAGGCTCGAACGGCGAATGCCGCCGGCCGTACGACGAAAAAACAGCACCCGGCCAGTCCGGGTGCACGGAAGCCGAAGAGGGGGCGGCGAGTTGCTCCTCCCAGGCTATCTGCCTGGCACGAAGCGGCTATGACGGCCCCACCGGCGTCGGAACGCCGAACGGCATCGCCGCCTTCCAGCCGCCGCCCGGGAGCAAAGGCCCGTCCGCGGAACCCGGCACAGGAGCGCCCGTGACGAGCGCCGGCCCGCCGAGCCCGGTCCCCCCGATTGCGACTACGACCGGCCTCGCACCCCGGAACGCCCCGAGCTTTCAGTCGGCCCGCGTGACACGCCTCGCGCTGACCCTTGGCGCTCTGATCTCCCTGAACAGGAGCCACCCGAGCATGCGCCAGCTCGGGTTCACGTTCATGATCAACATCGTCTCTCGCGTGCGCGCGACGCTCGCGAGAAGACTACGGACCCACAGACACGCCCGCTGGAGGGTCCTGCAGGGCTCGCGCACGATCGCCGCCGCCAGTGGGCGCAACACCTCACGGCTGACCGGGCGCACGCCGCTGAGCCCCGGGATATATCGCCTGACACTCGCCCCCGTGCGCGGCGCGGCGCGATCGATCGTGTTCACGATCGGCTGACTAGCGCCTGTCCCTTCAGCACGCGCTCGCCGTCGTCGGTCAGCCTCCACGCGTTCGGCGCTCCACGGGTTCGTCCCTCGCCGGTCTTCTCGATCAGGCGACGCTCCGCGAGGCGACCGAGCAGCTTCGAGATCTGGCCCTGGTCGATCACGCCTGCGCGCTCGGCGACCTCGCGGTTGCTCGCTCCAGGGCTCTTGGCGATCGCGCTGAGAACGCGCGCCGTGCGGTACGTGAGCCTGACACCCCCGGACTGCTCTGAGGTCGAGCCGGTCGCGAGAACGGGCTCCAGGGGAGGCATCGGACGTGTCAGCTCGCGACGCGCTGCTCCCGCGCCGAGATACGGAAGCACGATGATGCTGACCAGCGATCCGAACAGCTCGACCACGTCCCCTGACTCCTCGGCCAGGAGGCGGTTTTGAATGATCGCCAGCACGGCGCCGACCACGCCATCGGCGATCACCGCAGGAGGCTGCTGCCTGCGCGCGCTGCCCTCCAGGCGCCCGCGATCGACGATCGCTGCTAGAGCTGCCATGACCTGCACTCGTCGCCGCAGGACCGGCTCGCCTGCGTTCAGCGAGTACACGACAACGACCCGTCCCAATGCCGGCTCCTCTTCGAGAAACCGTAACAAGGCCGCGACCCCTGCCCTGACCGCGTCCAGCCAGCGCCGCTCGAGGTCATATGCCGCGAGCATCCGCCTGCGCGCCCGCTCGACGCCGAGGTCGAACGTCGCCAGCAGGCAGCTTTCTCGGTCAGGGAAGGCCTCGTGAAAGGTCGCGCTGGATACGCCCGATCGCGCGATCATGTCGGGCAGGCCCGACCCAACCTCGCCAGAGCGCAGCTCGACCATCGCCTCGGCCATGGCCTCCAGAATCCTCGTTCGCTGAGATTCCTCCATCGCGCAGTCCCCACACCAGCTTGACAATGCTCGCGCAGACTATCTTCTCGTTATCCGAATGACGTTTGGTGCTCCAGACCAGTCAAGACGGGGCCTCTGGGGCGTCCCGCCTGCGCGATTCGAGTAGGCCGAAGATCGTGCCCCGGCGCGAAGATCGCTGTGGCCGGCGGTTACAGGCCCGCCGAGCGGAGCTCCGCAGGCGCGCCGTAGGGCGCCAGGCAGACCGGCAGCTGCACGCTTCCATCCGCGCGCTGGCCATTCTCGAGCAGAGCTACGATCGTGCGCCCAACCGCGACCGCGGTGCCGTTGAGCGTGTGCGGCGTCTGCGTGCGCGGCCCCGGCGAATCACCGGCGCGGCGGGCGCGGATGTTCAGGCGTCGGGCCTGGTAGTCGGTGGTGTTCGAGCACGAGGTCAGCTCCCGATAGCGGCCCTGGCTCGGGATCCATGCCTCGCAGTCGTACTTCTTCGCGGCCGAGTTGCCCAGATCGCCGACCGCGATGTTCACGACACGGTAGGGCAGCTCGAGCTCGCCGAGGATCTGCTCCTCGATCGCCAGGATCCGCTCGTGCTCCTGGGGCGAGTCCTCGGGCGCGACGAAGCTAAACATCTCGACCTTGTCGAACTGATGCACGCGGATGATGCCCCTCGTGTCCCGACCGGCCGCTCCCGCCTCGCGCCGGAAGCACGGCGAGAAGCCCGCGTAGCGCAGCGGCAGCCGCTCGCCCTCGATGATCTCGCCGTCGTGCAGCGATGCCAGGGCCACCTCGGAGGTACCAACCAGGAACAGCTCATCCTCGGGCAGGCAGTAGATCTGCTGCTCGGTGTCGGGCAGAAAGCCCGTCCCGTATAGCGCCCGCTCACGCACGAGTACCGGCGGGATGACCGGCTCGAATCCCGCTCCGCGCAGCTTCTCCAGCGCCCACCTGACGAGCGCCAGCTCGAGCATCACGAGGTCGCCTTTAAGGTAAGCGAAGCGGGCTCCCGACAGGTTGGCGGCGCGATCCATGTCGATCATCGCGCCAGCCAGCTCGAGGTGATCGCGCGGCTCGAAGTCGAGCTGCGGCACAGCGCCGACCTCGCGTACCAGCTCGTCCTCGGGACCCGGTGCGGCGGAGGAGTCTGGGAGGTTGGGCAGCGTCGCCAGCGCCGCCTGCAGCTGCGGCTCGACCGTGACCAGCTCCCTGTCGAGCTCCTTTGCGCGCGCGGCCACCGCACGCATCGCCTCGATCTCGCGCTCACGCTCGGACGCGTCGGCCGCCGACTTGATGCGAGCGTTGGCCTCATTCTGCTGCGCCCGCAACCCCTCCAGCTCGGGGAGCAGCGCGCGACGGCGCTCGTCGAGCTCGACTACGCGGTCAAGCTCGTCAGCCGTGTCGGCGCCGCGCCGAGATAGCGCGGCGCGAACGCCGTCCGGGTCCTCGCGAATGCGCTTGAGGTCGAGCACGCCAGGAGCCTACCCGCCAGTCGCGCCGCGTCTGCCGTCCACAAGACATCGCCCAGCCAAGCAGGTCGTGACTTCGGCACGACCGCCGCGAAGTCGCGGTCGGGACGAGGTCACGAGCCGCGCTATTTGGTGGAGAGCGTGATGTTCGTGGACGGCACCGTCTGGGCCTGGCGCCCGGAGTACTTAGCCAGGAAGGCCGCCACCGCCTGCGCGTTCGGGCCGACGACGATGTTCTCAGGCATGATCGCCCCGGAGAAGCCGCCGTTGCGGATCGCGTACAGCGCCTGTTCCATGTTCTCCTTGCGGATGTTGAAGTTCGGGCCGTTCGTCTTCACGCGGTTGGAGATGCTCGTAGCCGACCCCTCGGCGCCGACCACGGCAAGCGTGTGGCAGCCCGAGCAGTGGTCGCGAAACAGGACCGCGCCTCGGTAGTACGGGCTGGTCTTGGCGACCTGTATTTCCTGCGATCCGCATGCGCCCAGCACCACGGCGCAGACGAGCAGGGCCATCGACGTGACTGCGAGCTTCATGCGCCGGGAATATATAGGCACGAGGCCAGCACGGAGCGCCGGCCGAATCATCGTTCCTAGAACCCGTGGGCCGTGCCCGCCGCGCGCAGCGCCAGGAAGACCACCACGAGCGCGGACGCGGCCATCACGCCGATCTCGCGACGCACGATCGCCGCGACCAGGGCCGCCTGCTCGGAATCGGGCAGGGAGCCCACCGTCGCTGCGCTCTCCAGGCCCTGCTGATCGAGGATCGTCTGCGCCGAGGCAGCACGCAGCTGCTCGGCCACGAACGCGATCGCCAGCGGCAACAGCACATACAGGTAGAAGAGCTGTTCGCTCGAGCGCTTCCCTGCTACGGCGAGTACTCCGACGGCGATCGCGAGCACCAGCGCGGCGACCTGACCGACGCGCAGCAGCACCCAAAAAGCACCGGCACCCGGGTACCCACCGGCGGGTCCGCCGTCGCCCGCAGGAGCGCCGCGATACCAGAGCACGGTGCCCAGCACACCCGACACCGCGTTCAGTGCCGCGACCGCCAGCGCACCGGCCACGACGGCGTCTGTCACGGCGTCGCTTTCGAGCCGATTGCCACTAGTAACACCCTGCCACAAGCAGTGATATAACAGCGCTCGGTGCTGCGCAGTTATCTCCCGGCGATCGTCTTTCTCATTCTCGGTGGCGCCGTGGGCGGAGCCTTCGCCGTCCTGAACTCGGTGATCGGGCCACACCGCGTCACGCCGCAGAAGCAGGACCCCTACGAGTGCGGCCTGCCGTCCGAGGTCAAACGGGGAATGCGCTTCGGGATCAGCTTCTATCTGATCGCGATGCTGTTCATCCTGTTCGACATCGAGGTGATCTTCCTGTACCCGATCGCGGTCGAGCTGCGCGCGTACGGAAGCTTCGCGTTGGTCGAGACGATCGTGTTCATCCTGCTGCTGTTCGTGGCGTTCGTGTACGTGTGGCGGCGGGGAGCGCTCGAGTGGAGGTAAAACGCGAGCCGCTCACCCCCGGGGCCGGCGGTGGCCTGCGCGTGCAGAACCTGAACGCGCGCCAGATGCTGCGCGGTCAGGCACTGGAGGGCGCGAACCAGCCGGCGACGCTCGAGGGCTCCGAGCTGGAGCGCTACGTCGAAGAACGCGTGTTGACTACGACGCTCGACGGAGCGGTCGCGTGGGCGCGCTCGAACTCGTTCTTCCCACTCTCGTTCGGGCTGGCGTGCTGCGCGATGGAGCAGTTCCACGCGGCCGGCCCACGCATGGACATCGCGCGCTTCGGCTTCGAGGCGTTTCGCGCCTCTCCGCGACAGGCAGACCTGATCATCCTCGCAGGGCGCGTGTCGATCAAGATGGCGCCAATCATTCGCAGGCTGTACGACCAGATGCTCGAGCCCAAGTGGGCGATCTCGATGGGCGCATGCTGCAGTTCGATGGGCGTGTTCAACAACTATGCGCTCGTCCCGGCCGACAAGTTCATGCCGATCGACGTCCACGTCCCTGGCTGCCCCCCGCGTCCTGAGGCGCTGATGCACGGCGTGCTCAAGCTGCGCAAGCTGGTGCAGGACGACCCGGATGTGGGCTGGCGCGAGCGCTACGGGGCCGTCGGCACCGAGGAGAGTCCCTAGATGCCTGATGCCACGGGCTTGGAGCTGCTTGCCGGGGAGCTGGGCGACGCGGCGCTGGGGACCGTGTACTTCCGCAACCGCGCGACGCTCGAAATCGATCCGGCGCGCGTCCGCGAGGTGCTGGCGATGCTGCGAGCCAAGGGGTACGCGTTCCTCGCGAGCGTGCACGGCGTCGACCACTACCCCGAGGAGCCGCGCCTCGGCGTCGTATACGAGCTGCTGGACATGGCCAGGGTCGATCGGATCACGGTCAAGCTGCGCGTGTCGAGCGAGCAGCCGAGCGTCGAGTCGGTGACGAGCGACACCCCCGACAGCCCGGGCTGGCCGACCGCCAGCCACCAGGAGCGCGAGGTGTACGACATGTTCGGCGTCGTGTTCGAGGGGCATCCCGACCTGCGCCGGATCCTGATGCCGGAGGACTACGAGGGCCACCCCCAACGGCGCGACTTTCCGATCGGCGGCGAACCGGTGATCTTCACCCGCGACGAGGCCGGATGGCTGGAGGCGCCTACCGTCGTGGGCACTCCCGATGGCGGGGGGCACCCCAGAGGGCACAGGCAGGCAGGCGAGTGAGCCCGACCGAGAACCCGACGCTGTCGGAGTACCGCCGCCGCGAGCAGAGCGTGACGCTCTCGCCGCTGGATGAGCAGCTGCACGACGTGGACGGCGGCGCCGACACGACCGACGAGCTGCTGACGCTGAACTTCGGCCCCCACCACCCCGCCACGCACGGCGTGCTGCGGCTGCTGGTCACGCTGCAGGGCGAGATCGTCCGTGACATCAAACCGATCGTCGGCTACGTGCACACCGGGATCGAGAAGACGGCCGAGGACAAGGCCTACTGGAAGGTCATCCCGATCGTCGAGCGGATGGACTACCTCGCCTACTACTTCAACGCGATGGCCTACTGCGGCGCGGTGGAGACGCTGGTCGAGGTGGACGTGCCCAAGCGCGCCCAGTACCTGCGCGTGATCCACCTGGAGCTGAACCGCATCGCCTCGCATCTGATCTGGCTCGGCACGAGCGCCCTGGACCTCGGCGCGGTTTCGATCTTCCTGTACTGCCTGCGCGAGCGCGAACTGATCCTCGACCTGTTCGAGATGTCCTCCGGCGCGCGGATGCACACCCGCTACTTCCAGGTCGGCGGCGTGATCGAGGACATCCCCCCCGGGTTCGAGCAGAAGCTGCGCGAGTTCCTGAAGGTGATGCCCGAGCGTGCCGACGAGTACGGCGCGATCCTGAACTCCAACGAGATCGTGCTGCAGCGCCTGCGCGGCACGTGCGCGCTGGACGCCGAGACGCTGCTCGGGCTCGGCGTGACCGGCCCGCTGCTGCGGGCGGCGGGCAACCCCTGGGACTTGCGCAAGGCCGATCCGTACAGCTCCTACGAGGACTTCGACTTCAAGATCCCGGTCGGCACGGTCGGCGACAACTACGACCGCTTCGCCGTGCGGCTAGCCGAGATATACGAGTCGGTGAAGATCGTCGAGCAGGCGCTCGACGGCCTGCCAGAAGGACCGCACATCACCGAGGACCGCAAGGTCGCGCTGCCGCCGCGGCACGAGCTGGCGACCTCGATGGAGGCGCTGATCCACCACTTCAAGCTCGTCACAGAGGGCTTCAGGGTGCCGCCCGGCGAGGTCTACAACCCGATCGAGTCGCCCCGCGGCGAGCTCGCCTGCTACGTACGCTCGGACGGCTCGTCCAAGCCCGCGCGCGTGCACATGCGCGACCCGAGCTTCGTCAACCTGCAGGCGCTCGCGCCGATGGCCCGCGGCAGCTACATCGCCGACATGATCGCCACGACCGCGATGCTCGATCCGATCCTCGGCGGGATCGACCGATGAACCCGACGCCCCGTCTCGAGCACGACCCGCGTGCGCCCGGCTGGGACACGCCCGCCGACTTGGAGAAGGACCCAGCGAGGATTCCGGACCCTGCCACGACGCCGGTTCCGCCGGAGCTGCGCAGGGAGATCGAGGCGCACATGGCGCTGTACCCGGACTCCCGTTCGGCAGCCCTGCCGGCACTCGAGGCGGCGCAGCGTGTGTACGGATGGTGCTCGCCACAGGCGCTCGAGGAGGTCGCATGTGTGATGCGCGTGACGCCCGCGTCGCTGGACGCGGTGGCGACGTTCTACGACATGCTCGAGGTCGAGCCGGTGGGCGAGCACAGCGTGTACGTGTGCACGAACATCTCCTGCTCGCTGCGCGGGGCAGACGAGCTGCACGCGGCGATCGCCACAGCGGCCGATGGAGACCCGGCGTTCAACGTGCGCTCGTTCGAGTGCCTCGGCGCTTGTGACATCGCGCCGATGGCCTCCGTGGACGGCGTGTACGTCGGACCGCTGACAATCGCGGACGTGCCGCAGCTGTTGGACGACGCGCGCGCCGGGCGCGAGGTGCTGGCGGACAAGCAGCTGGTGCGACGGATCTGCGCGGACCCGGGGACCGGCGCGTGAAGCTGCTGTTCGATCGCATCGACGAGCCCGGACTGAACACGCTTCCTGTGTATGAACAGCGCGGCGGCTATGACTCGCTGCGCAAGGCGTTGAAGATGGCGCCCGAGGACGTGCTCACCCAGCTGGAAGCCTCCGGCCTGCGCGGGCGTGGCGGCGCCGGCTTCCAGATGGGCAAGAAGGTCTCGTTCCTGCCGAAAGGCTCGATCGAGAAGTACCTCGTGTGCAACGCCGACGAGTCAGAGCCGGGGACGTTCAAGGACCGCGAACTGATGCAGAAGAACCCCCACCTACTGATCGAGGGCCTGATCGTCGCCTCCTACGCCGCCGGCACCAGCTGCTCGTTCATCTACATACGCGGTGAGTACGTCCAGCAGGCGGACGTGCTCGACGCGGCGCTCGTCGAAGCCCGCGAGGCGGGGTACCTGGGCGAGAACATCCTCGGCTCCGAGCACTCGCTGTCGCTGGTCGTGCACCGCGGCGCCGGTGCGTACATCTGCGGCGAGGAGACCGGGCTACTCGACTCGCTGGAAGGCAAGCGCGGCAACCCGCGCCTGAAGCCGCCGTTCCCGGCGAACCAGGGCCTCTATCAAGGGCCGACGCTGATCAACAACGTCGAGACGCTGGCGACCGTCCCGGCGATCGTGGGGATGGGCGGCGAGCAGTACGCGAAGCTCGGCACCGCGACCTCGACCGGTACGAAGCTCGTGTCGGTGTCCGGGCACGTGCGCAAACCGGGCAACTTTGAGATCGAGCTGGGCATCCCCTCGCGCGAGATCATCTACGACCTGGCCGGCGGGCCGCCGGAGGGGCGCAGCGTCAAGTGCTGGTTCCCCGGCGGATCATCTGCTCCGGTGCTGACGGGCGATGACCTGGACGTCCCGTACGACTTCGACTCGCTTGCCAAAGCCGGCTCGATGCTCGGATCGGGCGCGATCATCGTCGTCGATGACTCGACGCCGATCCTCGACGTGGCGCTGAAGGTCGCGAAGTTCTACCGCCACGAGTCCTGCGGCAAGTGCACCCCGTGCCGCGAGGGCACGAACTGGACGGTGAAGATGCTCGAGCGGATCGAGCGCGGCGAGGCGACCCCGATGGACCTGGAGATCATGGCCTCGGTCCAGGAGCACATCATCGGCCACTGCCTGTGCGTCCTCGGCGACGCGATGGCGATGCCGATCGGCTCGATGATCGCCAAGTTCCGCGACGAGCTGGAAGCGCACATGGAGGATCGGCGCCTGGTGCCAGCCTGATGCCGAGGCCAGAGCGAAAAACGATCACCTTCACGATCGACGGCCTGGAGGTCCAGGCCCCAGAGAACGCGATGCTCGTGGACGCCGCCAAACACGGCGACGTCGAGATCCCGGTGTTCTGCTACGAGCCGAAACTGGGCCAGCCGGTTGGCGCGTGCCGCATGTGCCTGGTCGAGGTCGAGGGCATCCCCAAGCTGCAGACCGGCTGCTCGACACCGGTCAAGGACGGCATGGTCGTCAACACGCAGTCAGAGCGCGTGAAGGAGGCGCAGCGGTCGGTCGTCGAGTTCCTGCTGATCAACCACCCGCTCGACTGCCCGGTGTGCGACAAGGGCGGCGAGTGCCCGCTGCAGGACATCACCTTCGGCTGGGGTCCGGGGATCTCGCGCTTCGTCGAGCCCAAGCGCCATTTCGTCAAGCCGCTGGAGCTCTCCCCGACAATCGCGATCGACCGCGAGCGTTGCATCCTCTGCTACCGCTGCGTGCGCTTCAGTCAGGAGATCTCCGAAGACCACCAGCTGGTGCTGCTCGAGCGAGGCGCGCACTCGTATGTCTCGACGTTCGACGGCCATCCGTACGTCGCCCCGTTCAGCGGCAACATCGTCGAACTGTGCCCCGTCGGCGCGCTGACCTCGCGCCCGTATCGTTTCAGGGCGCGGCCGTGGGACATCGAGGACTCGGGCTCGGTGTGCACGCTGTGCCCGGCGCAGTGCAACGTCTCGCTGACAGTCCGCGACGAGCGCGTGCTGCGCGTGCGCGCGCGCGAGAACCTCGAGGTAGACGACGGCTGGCTGTGCGACCGCGGCCGCTTCGCCTACCCCGCGCTCGGCGGTCCGGAGCGCGTGACCGAGCCGCTGATCCGCGACAGCGGCGAGCTGCGCCCGGCATCGTGGGGGCGCGCCCTGCAGGAGGCCGCCGCAGGCCTGGCCCGCGCGGGTGCGCGCAGCGGCGCGCTGGTCGGCGGCGAAGCGAGTAGCGAGGAGGGGTTCCTGCTCGCGCGGCTGATGCGCGAGGGGCTGGGATCCCCGCACCTCGACTCGCGCCGCGCGGGGACGCTAGCGCTGGAGCTGCATCGCGCGCTGAACGAGCCGTCGCTGCAGGCGCGGGTCAGCGATCTCGAGTTCGCCCACGCCGTGCTCGTGCTCGAGCTCGACCCGATCGCGGACGCGCCGATCCTCGACCTGCGGCTGCGCAAGGGCGTGCGCCGCCACGGCATGCGGCTGATCCAGGCGGGCGCCGCCGACCTGCTCGACAGCACCCGCGCCGGCGAGCTCGAGGCCCAGCTGCGCGACGCCGGCGAGGACGTCGTGATCCTGTGGGGCGAACGCCTCACCTGCGGCCCCGACGGCGCTGCAACAGCGCAGGCGTTGCTCGCGCTCGCGGACACGCTGTCGCTGGCAGGCATCGATGGCGCAGGGCTACTCGAAGTGCCCGCCGGGAGCAACGGCCGCGGGCTGCGCGAGGCGGGGGTGCTGCCGAATGCGAGCCCCGGACTCGGCGAGCCTGCCGACGTCGATGCGCTCGACGCACTCGGCATCGCGCGCGGGCTGGCTGACGGCGAGCTGAGCGCGTTGCTGCTGCTGCAGGCCGACCCGCTGAGCGAGTCCGGCCCCCGGGGTGCAGGCGAGACCGGCCCGCGGGGCCTGGGAGAGAGCGGCCCGCGGGGCCTGGGCGAGACCGGCCCGCGGGGCCTGGGCGAGAGCGGCCAGACCAACGGTGGCGCCGGGGACCCTGCCGACGCCGAGCTGTGGGAGCAGGCGCTCGAACGCGCCTCGACCGTCGTCGCCTGCGCCGCCTTCCTTACGGACTCGCTGCGCGAGCACGCCAACGTCGTGTTCCCGGCGCAGTCCTACGCCGAGAAGGAGGGCACGATCGTCCATCCGGACGGGCGCCTGCAGCGACTGCGTCCGGCCATCGCGCGGATCGGCGAGACCCGCGCGCAGTGGCAGGTGATCGCCGAGCTGGCAGCGGCGATCGGCCTCGACCTCGGCGTGCTCACCGGCACGATGGCCTCCGAGCAGCTGTTCGACGCGGTGGCGTTCTACGAGGGTCTGACGCTCGAAGAGATCGGTGGCAAGGGCGTGCGCTGGCAAGAGCGCGACGCCGCGGACGCGTATCCCACGCGGGGACAGCTCGTATGAGTGTCGCTGAGCCGGTGCTGGCCACCGTCGGCTACTACGAACCGTGGTGGATCCAGATCCTGAAGGCGATCGTGATCTTCGCGGTCGGGCTGCAGCTGGTGCCCGTCGTGCTGCTGGCCGAGCGCAAGCTGCTGGGCCGCTTTCAGTCACGTTACGGCCCCAACCGCGTCGGCCCGTACGGCGCGATGCAGCCGCTCGCGGACATCCTCAAGCTGCTCACCAAGGAGCAGTTCCGCCCGACGAGCTCGATCGGCTTCCTGTTCGCGCTCGCGCCGATCATCTCGATCCTCACGGCCGTAGCGGCGTTCGCGATCATCCCGTTCGGCAACGTCCAGGACATCTTCGGCACGCCCGTCGGGCTGTACGGCGTGGACGTGTCGATCGGGCCGCTGTACCTGTTCGCGTTCAGCGCGATTGCCTTCTACGGCATCATGCTCGGCGGCTGGTCCTCGGGCTCCAAGTACTCGTTCCTCGGCGCGATGCGCGGCGCCGCGCAGCTGATCTCCTACGAGGTCTCCCAGGGACTGGCGCTGGTCGGCGTGATCTTCACCGCGCAGACCCTGTCGATGACCGGCATCGTCACCGCGCAGAAAGGCATGTGGTACATCGTGCCGCAGTTCTTCGGCTTCTTGATCTTCCTCACCGCCAGCTTCGCCGAGACCAACCGCGCGCCGTTCGACCTGACCGAGGCAGACGCCGAGCTGGTCGGCGGCTACAACACCGAGTACGGCGGCGGGCGCTTCGCCTCCTACTACTTCGCCGAGTACCTCAACGTGCTCGTCGTCTCCGGGATCGTCACGACTGTGTTCCTCGGCGGCTGGCTGCTGCCGTTCGGCATCCACCCGCCCGGATGGGTCGACCCGTTCGTGGTGCTGTTCAAGATGGGTCTGATCACGTTCCTGTTCATCTGGGTGCGCGCGACGCTGCCGCGCCTGCGCTACGACCAGCTCATGAGCTTCGGCTGGAAGGTCCTGCTGCCGCTGGCGACGCTCAACGCGCTGGTGACCGCGGTGCTCGTGGTGGTAACCCACTGATGGCGGACGAGGCCGCAGGCGCCCCCCCGCTCGCGGACGTGACCTTCACGACGGGCGTGAACGTCACCGCGTGGAGCCCCGGCGAGGACGTGATCGAGGTCACGCGCACGCCCGCGCCCGGGCCGGCGCGCGGCACCTGGCGCACGTTCCGCGAGACCGTGCGCGGCCTGCTGACGACCTTCGGCCGGTTCACCGAAAAGCCCGTCACGGTCCAGTACCCGGAGGAGAAGACGCCCGTGTACCCGCGCTTTCGCGGGCGCCACAAGCTGCACCGCTTCGATGATTCGGACCCCACCCACCCCAGCCTGGAGAAGTGCGTCGGCTGCTCACTGTGCGCGGCGGCCTGCCCGTCGGACTGCATCCGCGTGGTGGCCGCCGAGAACACGCCTGAGCACCGCGTCTCGGCGGGTGAGCGCTATGCGGCGGTGTATGAGATCAACCTGTCGCGCTGCATCTTCTGTGGCTACTGCGAGGTCGCGTGTCCATTCGACGCGATCACGATGGGCCATGACTACGAGCTCTCCGACTACGACCGCTCGGATCTGATCTTCACCAAGGAGATGCTGCTGGCCGAGCCGCTCGAGCGCACCCCGCTGAGGAACGAGGGCGAGTGATCGGCGGGCCCGGACGATGAGCTCGATTCTGTTCTTCATCGCCGCTGCCGGCGTGATCGCGGGCGCGATCGGCGTGGTGATGCTGCGCAACCCGTTCTACTGCGTGCTCGCGCTGGTCACCCACCTCGTGTTCCTCGCCGCGCTGTTCCTGCTGCTGCGGGCGGAGTTCGTCGCGGCCGTGCAGGTAGTGGTCTACGCCGGTGCGGTGATGGTGCTGTACGTGTTCGTCGTCGCCTACGTCGGCGGCGAGGGCGACCGATCGGAGATCGGCCAGCTCGGCGAGCGCCTGGGCGGTGCTGGCCCAGTCGGCTCGGGGCTGCGCCTCGGCGGAGCGGTGCTCGCCGGCGCGCTGCTGATCGAGCTGCTGATCGCGCTGCTCGGGACAGGCCTGGAGGCCACACGCGGATACGGCGCCGGCTACGCGGCGGGCACGTCCGAAGCCGCGACGTTCGGCACGCCGGCCTATATCGGCCAGCTGCTGCTGACCCGCTTCCTGCTGGCGTTCGAGATGGCCTCCTTCCTACTGCTGATCGCGGCCGTCGGCGGGGTCGTGCTCGCGCGTCGACGTGGCGGCCTGGGCGAGGAGGACCACCGCGACGTGCTGACACCGCTCGACCTGCTGCGCCCGCGCGGCACGGGCACGACCGCGGAGGGCGTCGGGATGGCCGCCGGGCCCGCTCGCGGACATGTCAACGGCACCGATCAACCTCACGGCGCGGATCAGCCTCAGGACGCCGATCAGCCTCTGCAGAGCCGTGTCGAGGCGGGCTCGGGGTTGCCCTCGGCATGAGCATCGCCTGGTACCTGTCGGTCTCCGCGATCGTCTTCTCGCTGGGCGTCGTCGGCGTGATCACGCGCCGCAACCCGCTCGTGGTGCTGCTGTGCCTGGAGCTGATGCTGAACGGCGCGAACCTGTCGTTGATCGCGTTCTCGCGCATGTGGGGCAACGGCGACGGGCAGATCCTTGCGCTCGTCGTGATGACGGTCGCCGCCTGCGAGGTGTGCATCGGGCTCGGCATGATCGTCGCGATCCACCGGCGCAAGCTGCCGATCGACGTGGACGAGCTGCGGGAGCTGCAGGGATGATGCAGCGAGGCCGCGCATGAGCACGACGACGTACGGCTGGCTGGTGCTGCTGTTCCCGCTGCTGGGGACGATCGTGCTCGGACTGGGGTTCCGCTCGCTGTCCGATCGCGCGGCTGGGACGATCGGCACGGCGGCGATCGGGCTGTCGTTCCTGGCGGCGCTGGGCGCGCTGATCTCGCTGCAGGGCCATTCCGCCGACCACCGCCAGCTGGTGTCCTCGCTGTGGACGTATGCCTCGACGGTCGGCATCGACGCGCGACTGTCGATCCTGGTGGACCCGCTGTCGGTGTTCATGATCCTGATCGTCAGCGGCGTGTCGGCGATGATCCATCTGTACTCGGTCTCCTACATGGACCGGGACCGCGGTTTCGTGCGCTTCTTCGCGTACCTGAACTTCTTCGTCTTCTCGATGCTGCTGCTGGTGCTGGCGAGCAACTTCCTGCTGCTGATCGTCGGCTGGGCGTTCGTCGGTGCGGCCTCCTACCTGCTGATCTCGTTCTGGTACCGGCGCACGACCGCGACGAAGGCGGGGATCAAGGCGTTCGTGATCAACGTCGTCGGCGACGTAGGCCTCGTGCTCGGCACGTACTTCATCTTCAAGCACACCCACTCGCTCGAATTCCTGAAGAGCTTCCACGCGGCCGAAGCCGGCGCGTTCGGCCATGGCAAGAACGAGGGCGACCTGCTGGCCGGCTGCCTGCTGCTGCTGGTGGGGGCGTTCGCGAAGTCGGCGCAGATACCCCTGCACACCTGGCTGCCGGACGCGATGGAGGGTCCGACGCCGGTCAGCGCGCTGATCCATGCCGCCACGATGGTCACCGCCGGCGTGTACCTGATCGCGCGCATGCACACGCTGTTCGAACTCGCGCCCGCCGCCCAGGACGTCGGCGCGGTCATCGGCGCGCTCACGCTGCTGGTGGCGGGCTCGATCGCGCTCGTGCAGACCGACATCAAGCGCGTGATCGCCTACTCGACCATGTCCCAGATCGGCTACATGATCATGGGCGTGTCGGTGGGCGCGTACGCGGCGGGCCTGTTCCACCTGATGACCCACGCGTTCTTCAAGGCGCTGCTGTTCATGGGTGCCGGCTCGATCATCGGCGCGATGGCCGGCGAGCAGTCGCTCGAGCGGATGGGTGGCTTTCGCAAGGCGATGCCGTTCACGTTCGCCTGCTTCCTGATCGGCGGCCTGGCGCTGTCGGGAATCCCACCGTTCTCGGGCTTCTTCTCCAAGGACGAGATCCTGCTGGTGACGGGCGAGCTCGGCGGCTGGCACTGGGCGCTGTACGTCGCCGGCTACGTGGGCGCGTTCATGACCGCCGTGTACACGTTCCGGATGATCTTCCGAGCGTTCTACGGCGAGCCGGTGCCCGAGGCGCGTGAGCTGGAAGGCGGCCACCTGCACCACGCCGATCTGCCGCGCAACCCGGCGACCGGCGAAGAGGAGGACACCGACGTCGGCTTCCCCGGCCCGACGCACGCGATCGCCGAACGCGCGCTGCCGATGCGGATCGCGATGATCGTGCTGGCGATCGGCGCGGTCGGGGCGGGGCTCGTGCAGATCCCGAACGTCGACTTCGTGATCGATGACTTCCTGCGTCCGACGTTTGCCACCTCGGCGCTGTATGAACCGCACACGCGCGACGGGCTGCTGTGGTTCGGCCTGGCGCTCGGCACAGTCCTCGGCCTGTCGGGGATCGCGCTCGCGTACCGCATCTGGGTCACCGGCGGGCGGGCTCCTAGTACAGCAGCGGCGATCCGCGCGCGCATGGAGCCGGTCTACACCCTGCTGGCGCACAAGTGGTACTTCGACGAGCTGATCGACGCGCTGATCGTGAGGCCGGTCGCGGCCACCGGGCGCTTCGCTCGCGACACGTTCGAGCGCCGCTTCGTCGACGAGACGCTGATCGGCGGCACTACCGGCCTGGTGCGCGCCGGATCGGCTGCAGTGCGCGCTGCCCAGAGCGGCTTCGTGCGCTACTACGCCGCCCTGCTCGTCCTCGGCGTCACTGGCGTCGGCTTCTACTTCCTGTTGCAGAGCTGAGCTGGATCGCGCGATGCCCCCCGTCTCGATCATGCTCTGGCTCCCCGCGGTGTTCGGCCTGCTCGGCGCGATTGCAGCGACCATCGCCTCGCGCGGCCCGAGCACGGAGGCCAGCAATGTGGAGGCCGGCAACGCGCCGGCCGGCAATCCAGAGGCCGGCAACGGGGAGGCCGCCAGCGTGGAGCAGGGCCGCCACAGCGCCGGCTCGTGGACTGTGCCCGGCGCGGCGGCGTTCGTCGGATCGCTGGCGGCTCTGGGCCTGGCGATCGGCTATATCGCCGACTACAAGAGTGCCGGCGCGAGCCTGCAGCACGTGACGGACGTCGTGTGGATCTCCACGCTGGGGATCCACTACAAGCTGGCGATTGACGGCCTGAACGTGTTCCTGATCGGGCTGACGACGCTGCTGTTCGCGGCGGCGACGCTGGCGACGAACCTCCGCTCGGGATCGCCGGCCCCCGATCGCCCAGGTCTCTTCTACTTCAACTTCATGCTCGCCGAGTCAGCCGTGATCGGCGCGTTCCTGGCCCAGGACCTGGCGCTGTTCGTGGTGTTCTTCGACCTGATGCTGATCCCGTTCTACTTCCTGATCGGAATCGATTGGAACCCCACCCACCCGCGGCCCAACCGGATCAAGGCGACGATCAAGCTGGTGATCTACACGTTGGTGGGCTCGCTGCTAATGCTCGCGGGCGCGGTCGCCACGGGCGTGCTGGCCTCCCAGCAGGGCGGCGGGCACATCACGTTCGTGCTGTCCTCGCTGCACGCGCTCCCGCTGAGCGGCGGCTCGCAGGACTGGATCTTCCTGTGCTTCGCGGCTGCGTTCCTGGTGAAGATGCCGGCGTTCCCGTTGCACGGCTGGATGCCGGACGGCTACAGGGCGATGCCGATCGAGGTGCTGATGGTGTTCTCGGGTGTGCTGTCGAAGGTCGGCGCGTACGGCTTCCTGGCGATCGTCCTGCCGCTGTTCCCGCACGCGGCAGCGCACTTCCAGACGCTGCTGCTGCTGATCGCGCTCGCCTCGATCCTGTACGGCTCGCTGCAGGCGTTCAGCCAGACCGACGCGCGCCTGATCGCCGGCTACTCCTCGGTGGCCCAGCTCGGGTTCATCACGCTGGGGATCTTCGCGCTGAACCCACAGGGCGCCCAGGGCGCGCTGCTGCAGATGGTCAACCACGGCCTGGTGGTCGCGCCGGTCCTGTTCATCGTCGCGCTGCTGGCGCAGCGGGCGGGCGGCTCGGAGGACATCCGCGACATGGGCGGGATCGCGTTCCGCGCGCCGGTACTGGCGACGGTTTTCCTCGTCGTGTCGCTGGCCACGCTGGCGATGCCCGGCTCGTCGAACTTCGTCGGCGAGTTCCTGATCCTGCTGGGCGTGTTCAAAGCCAAGCTCGCGATCGCGATCATCGCGTTCAGCGGCGTGGTGATGGCGAGCGTGTACGCGCTGCGGCTGTACATCCGCTCGATGCACAACCGCGTCGGCGCGCAGGTGCAGACGCGCGAGATCTCGATTCGCGACGGCGCCGTGCTCGTGCCGATCCTCGCGGTGATCGTGTTCCTGGCGCTGTACCCGCAGCTGGCGCTGCACCGCAGCGAAGCGTCGGTCAAGGCGGCGGTGGCGCCGGCGCAGCTATCGGCCCTCGGCCCCAGCCTGCAGGCGAGCTCACCGGTGAACAGCAGATGAGCGCGGGCGCCGCCACGGTCCTCGCGACCGCCCACCTGAAAGGCCCACACATCGACTTCGCGGGCCTGTCGCCGCTGATCGCTCTGCTGGGCGGCGCGGTGGTGGTGCTGCTGGTCGGTCTGCTCGGCTCGCGTTGGGTGCGCGCGCAGTTGGTGCCGGCGCTGGCGCTGGTCGCACTGGGCGCGGCGCTGGGCCTGACGATCTGGCAGTGGAATGCGGAAAAGTCGATCGTCGCTGGTGCGTTGCGGATCGATGACCTGTCGCTGGCGCTGAACCTGATCCTGATCACGGGCGGCGCGTGCACGGTGCTGCTGGCGTGGCGCTCGCTGGCGGCGCGCGAATCGGCCCACGGCGAGTTCCATGCGCTGCTTTTGACGTCGGTCAGCGGTATGACGCTGCTGGCAAGCGCGCAGAACACGGTCGCGCTGTTCATCGGCCTGGAGCTGCTGTCGATCCCGCTGTACGTGCTGTGCGCGACTGAGCTGAAGCGCGAGCAGTCGCTGGAGGCTGGGCTGAAGTACCTGATCATCGGCTCGGTCGGCTCGGCGACGTTGCTGTACGGGCTGGCGCTGATCTACGGCGCGACCGGCTCGACGGACTTCTCGGCGATTGCGTCCGCACTTTCGGAAGGCAGCCTGGCGAGCGACCCGCTGACGCTGACGGGGATCACGCTGTGTGTGGTCGGCCTGTCGTTCAAGGCCTCGGTGGCACCGTTTCACCAGTGGACGCCGGACGTGTACGAGGGCGCGCCGACGCCGGTGACGGCGTTCATGGCCGTGACCACGAAGGTCGCCGCGCTGGGTGTGTTCCTGCGCCTGTTCGACGTTGCGCTGATCAGCGCACAGCCGAGCTGGGCCCCGGCGGTGGCGGCGCTGGCGACGATCACGATCATCGTCGGTAACGTCGGCGCGCTCGGGCAGTCCTCGCTGAAGCGGATGCTCGCGTACTCGTCGGTCGCGCAGGCCGGCTACATGCTCGCAGGGGTGGTCGTCGCGACGAAGCTCGGCGCGCAGGCGACGGTGTTCTACCTGGCGGTGTACCTGTTCATGAACATGGCGGCGTTCGCGGTGATCGTCGCGCGCGAGCGCGAAACGGGCCTCGGGGACTCGATCGCGGGCCTGGCCGGGCTCGGGCGCGAGCGGCCGCTGCTGGCGGTTCCGATGACGGTCTCGATGCTGGCGCTGGCTGGCATCCCGGCGACGGCAGGGTTCATCGGCAAGTTCTATTTGATCGACGCCGCGGTGTCGGGCGGATACGCGTGGCTCGGCGTGGTGATCGTGGTCGGCTCGATGATCTCGCTCGGCTACTACCTGCCGGTGATCGCTGCGATGTGGATGCGCGAAGCGCCCGCGGGCGCGTCCGAGGTCGATCTGGAGTTGCCGCCGGGCGGCGCCCCGGTAGCGCCCGGCGGCCCGCTGCCGGCGCTGGCGGGAGGCTCCCCGGAGCTAGACGACGAGGCCTCAGACGCAAGCCAGCCGGAGGTCGTGACCGTGGCGGTCCTGGCGGGCGCGGCGATCGTCTTCTTCGGCATCATCCCGCAGCCACTGTTCAACCTCGTCAATCACGTGGCCGGCGCGCTGCCTGGGCTGTTCTGAGCCAACCACCAAGCTATCTCCAAGTGACGCCAAAACTTGGCGGTAGCGCTTACCGCTGAACGTGGCGACGGTGAGATGTGCTTGTTTTTCACGCTGCGATAGCAATCGTATATACGATGTAACTACCATGGCTATCGCGCGCTATTTTTGCACACACACCACCCTCACCCCCCTGCGTAACACCATGGCTATCCCCTGCGTAACTACCATGGCTATCGCCGGAGCCGCCCGGAGGCCTCGGCGGCGGCTTCGGCTTGCAGCAGCTGGCGCTCGACGAGGTCGAGCCCGGCCTCCCAGAAGCCGGGGTCGGTGAGGTCGACGCCGACGATCTGGCCGAGCTCCTCGGGGCTACGCGAGCCGCCGGCGGCGAGCATCTCGAGGTAGCGCGGCACGAGCTCGGGGCCGATCTGCTGATAGCGCTCGTAGACGGACAGCGCGAGCAACTGCCCGTAGGCGTAGGCGTAGACGTAGCCGGGGCTGCCGATGAAGTGCGGGATGTAGGACCACCAGGTGCGGTAGCCGTCGGTGAGCTCGATCGAGTCGCCGAACATCTCGCTCTGGCTCTCGGCCCACAGCTCGCCGATCCGCTCGACGGACAGCTCGCCTTGCTCGCGCCGAGTGGTGTGCACAAGCTCCTCGAAGCGGTTCATGGCGACCTGGCGGAAGACGGTGGCGATCGTGTCCTCGAGGTTCTCGGCGAGCAGCGCGAGCCGTGAGGCGGGCGAGGAGTCCTGCTCGAGCAGCCGTCCGAAGACGATCGTCTCGCCGAACACGGATGCGGTCTCGGCGAGCGTGAGCGGCGTGTGCTGGTGGAAGATCCCCTGGCGGGCGGCGAGCGCGAAGTGCACGCCGTGGCCGAGCTCGTGCGCGAGCGTGAGCACGTCGCGACGGCGGGAGGTGTAGTTGAGCAGCACGTAGGGGAAGACGGACGGGACGGCGCCGGCGCAGAAGGCGCCACCGCGCTTGGCGGGGCGGATCGGCGCGTCGATGTGACGCTCGTCGAAGAAGCGTGCGGCGAGCGCGCCGAGCTCGGGTGAGAACGAGGAGTAGCAGTCGACGACGACCTCGCGCGCCTGGGCGAACGGGAACGTGACCTCGTCCTCGGTGACGGAGGCCATGCGGTCGTAGTCGGCGAGCCGCTGAACACCGAGCAGCCTTGCCTTCAGCCGGTACCAGCGCCGGGGGATCTCATAGCGCCCGCGCACGGCCTCGATCAGCGCGGCGACGGACTCGTCGCTGGCCTCGTTGGCGAGGTTGCGCGCGGCGAGCCAGTGCGGGTAGTGACGTAGGCGGTCGTCGGTGGCCTTGTCGGCGAGCAGTGTGTTGAACAGATAGGCGCGCGTGCGTAGCCCGGGCGCGAGCGCGGCGGTGACGGCCTCGGCAGTGGTGCGGCGCACGTCGGGGTCGGCGAGCGCGAGCCGGCTGAGCGCGACGTCGAGCGCGACCGTCTCGGATGCGCCCCCCTCGCCGCCGTCACCGCCACCGGGAAGGGTGACCTCGATCGCGGAGGTGAGCTCCTCGAACAGCCGCGTCCAGGCGCCGGCTCCGGTGAGCGACTTCTCGGTGAGGATCTTCTCCTCGGGCTCTGAGAGCAGGTGCTCGCGGTAGCGGCGCACGTTGCGCAGGTGGTGGCGGCAGAAGTCGAGCCGGTCGCCGGCGAGCAGCTGCTCGGCGCGCTCGTCGGGGAGCGCGGCCCACTCGAGCTCGAAGAACAGCAGCGTCGTCTGGATCGCGGTCTCCTGCTCCTGGACGTGCTGCAGCAGTGCACCGTTGGCGGGATCGGCGGTGTCGGTGGAGAAGCGCAGCGCGGCGTAGTAGCCGCCGCGACCGACGAGCTCCTGGATCGCGCCGAGCTCTTCCATCGCCTCCTGCAGCCCTGCGCCGTCGAGCTGGGCGAGCTGGCCGGCGTGGCGCGAGGCGAACTGCTTGGCACGCTCCAGCGCGTCGCTGAGCCGCTTGTTGACTCCCTCCGGCCCCTCGCCTTCGACGAGCGTGTCGAGCTCCCAGGCGGCTGCTTCGAGCTCGGGATCGGTCGGCTGAGATGTAGCGGGCGACGCCATGGACCCGCAGCTTAGCTGCGATTCGACGCGCTCCGGGGTCGGTGAGCGCTACTCCTTGGCGAGCGTGGCGCTACTCCCCGGCGAGCGTGGCGCTACTCCCCGGCGAGCGTGGCGCTACTCCCCGGCGAGCGTGGCGCTACTCCCCGGCGAGCGTGGCGCGACCCCTTGGCAAGCATGCGACTACTCCCCGGCGAGCGCGCCGAGGACGTCGAGACGGGCGGCTCGTCGGGCGGGCAGCTGCGCGGCGAGCAGCCCGGCGACGGCGGCGACGAGAAGCAGGACGAGCAGCGTGCCGACGGGGATCGACTGCACGTAGCCGGAGCCGGACAGCGTGAGCGACGTGACGAGAATCGCGCCGACGACGCCGATGACGAGGCCGAAGACGCCTCCGATGAGGGCGGTGATCACTGACTCGTAGCGGATCATCTGGCGGATTTGGCGGCGCGAGGTGCCGATCGCGCGCATCATGCCGAGCTCGCGCGTGCGCTCGTAGATCGACAGGATCAGCGTGTTGACGATCCCGAACAGCGACACGATCACCGACAGCGCGAGCAGCACGTAGATCAGCGTGAGCAGCGTGTTGATCTGGTTTGACTGGTCTTGCTTGAACTGCGCGGCGGTGCGGGAGCGCGTTTGCGGGAAGTCGGCGGCGAGCAGCCGGTCGACGGCTGGCTGCACCTGCGCGTCGGTGAAGCCGGGGGCGTAGGTGACGAAGTTGAGCGCGTCTTCGCGCTGCCCGAAGGCGCTCTGCGCGAGTTCGCGCGTGATCGTGAGGTTGCCGAGCAGCCGCGCGTTGTCTTTGGCGATGCCGCGCACGGTGAGCAGCACGTGGCGGCCGCTGGGGGTCAGCAGCGAGATCGTCTTGCCGACCGTCAGGTGGTGCGATTTGGCATAGCCCTTGGTGGCGACGGTTCCGCTGGAGCCGAGCGCGAGCAGCGTGGCGTCACTGCCGTGTTCCCATTCGACGCGGTAGACGCCGACGAACGAGCGTGGTTCGATCGCGGTGATCGACGCGTTGTCTGAGCTTCCGCGCGGGCGTCCGACGGTGAACGCGATCGGCGTGACCGTGCCGACCCCGTGCACGCGCGCGACGGCTGGCGCAACGAGCGCGGGAATCCCCTGTTCGTTGCCGGCCTGCTGGTTCTCGATGATCAGGTTGCCGGCGAACGACCGGCTGACGGCGCTGTCGATCGTCGCCTTCGTGCCGGCGGCGAGCACGGACACGAACGCGACGAGCGCGATCCCGATCGTCAGCGCGGCGGCGGTGATCATCGTGCGTCCGGGCTGGCGCATCGAGTTCTCGCGCGCGAGCCGGCCGGTGATCCCGCGCCACACGACGAGCACGCCGATCGCGCGTGCGAGCGCGGGCACAACGCGGTAATGGCGCGGCTCCGAGCCGCGGCGGAAGCGCACGAGGACGGCGATCGCGTAGACGACATAGAGCACTCCGAACAGCACGAGGATCCCGACCGTCGCGCCGAGGGCGAGCGCGATGACGAGCCCGGCGAGCAGACGCACGGCGACGCCTGTGCGGGTCAGCAGCCGGGGAGGAATGCTGACCCCCTCGCGCATCGCGGCGAGCGGTGGCACGCGCGTGGCGCGCAGCGCGGGGATCAGCCCTGAGAGCAGCGTGACGACGATGCCGACGAGCAGCGAGACGACGATCGTGCGTGTCTCGAGCACGGTGCCGCTGTCGGGCAGGTCGGCGCCGAAGGACTTGAACAGGGCGTCGAGCGCGGGTGCGAGCAGCAGGCCGCCGAGCAGGCCGAGCAGCGAGCCGAGCACCCCGAGCAGCAGGCCTTCGAACAGCACCGAGCGCAGCACCTGGCTGCGCGAGCCGCCGAGCGTGCGCAGCAGGCCGAACTCGCGCGTGCGCTGGGCGACGGTGATCGAGAAGGTGTTGAAGATGATGAACGCGCCGACGAACAGCGAGACGTAGGCGAAGACGAGTAGGAAGGTGCGGATGAAGCTGAGGTTTTCTTCGAGGTTGGCCGATTCCTTGCTCGCCTTTTCGCCACCGGTGCGTACGTCGACGGTGCGCGGCAGGATCGCGCGCAGACGATCGCGCAGTTGCTCCGGCTGCACGCCTGCCTTGGCTGCGACGTCGATCTGGTCAAAACTGCCGACTTTGTCGACAATCCGCTGCGCCTCGGTCGGGATCAGCAGCGCAGCGCCGGCTCCGCCGAAGGATTCGCCGCCGCCGAACTCGACGATGCCGGTGATCGTGTAGCTCCTGGCGATGCTCTGCCCAGCGACGATCATGCGCTCGCCGATCTTCAGGTGCGAGCGTTTTGCGGTGAACTTGTCGATCGCGACTTCACTGGGGCCACTTGGATAGCGTCCTTCGACGGGCTTGAACGAGTCGAACCGCGGGGGGACGAGCGAGGCGACGAACGCGGGGGCGCCGCCAGTGGTCAGCCGTTTGTGGTGGGAGTCGAGGAACGTCGCCTGCGAGAAGATCGCACCGGCCGCCGCTGCGACACCGGGCGTCGCGCGCACGCGCGCGAGCATCGTTTCGGTGACGGGCGAGACTTCGGAGACGATTTCGCTGCCGAGCGTTTCGGTAGGGCTGACGACGACGTCGTTGCCCTGGTTGGCGGTCTGGAAGATGCCGGCGAAGGAGTGGTTGATCGTGTCGGTGAGGATGTAGGTGCCGGCCATCAGCGCGACGCCGAGGGCGATCGCGATGCCGGTGAGCAGCACCCGCAGCTTGCGCTGCAGGAAGCCTCTCAGCACCAGCTTGATCATCAGCCGACGGACTTCATCAGGTCGAGCGCCTGCTCGCTCGTGACCGCATCTCCGTCGTGGACGATCCGCCCGTCGGCGAGCACCAGCAGGCGGTCGGCGAACGATGCGGCGTGGGCATCATGGGTGACCATGACGACGGTCTGGCCGAAGTCATCGACGGCGTGGCGCAGCAGGTCGAGCACATCGTTAGAGGATTTCGAGTCGAGGTTGCCTGAGGGCTCGTCGGCGAACACGACGCTCGGACGCGAGACGAGGGCGCGCGCGACGGCGACGCGCTGCTGCTGACCGCCGGACAGCTCGGCGGGGCGATGCGTGAGCCGGTCGCGGATGCCGACGGTGTCGATCAGACGTTCGAGCCACTCGGCGTCGGGCTGACGCCCGGCGATCGACAGCGGCAGCAGGATGTTCTCTTCGGCGCTGAGGACGGGCAGCAGGTTGAAGGTCTGGAAGATGAAACCGATCTTCTCGCGCCGCAGCTGCGTGAGCTCACGGTCGCCGAGCCCTGTCAGCTCGACACCGCCCAGGCTGACAGTCCCGGAGGTCGGTCGATCGAGGCCGGCGAGTACGTGCATGAGCGTCGACTTGCCTGATCCGGAGGGGCCCATGATCGCGGTGAAGCGCCCGGCGGGAAACCCGACGGTGACGTCTACGAGGGCGTCCACGGCGGCCTCACCCTCGCCGTAGCGGCGGCTCAGATCCTGGGCCTCGACGATCGTCTGCGAGCCGTTTTCGGCGGCTGAAAAATCCACTGGCGCTCAGTGTATGAGAATGCTCGGCGACCGCAAGGGCCGTCCGGAAACACTTCATGGGGCGTGCAGGGGCCGCCCGGAAGACACTGCCGGCAGCGTGCAAAGGCTGCCCGGTGGACACTGCACACAGCGTGCGGGCGCCGTCCGGAAGACGCCCTAGCATCGTCCGCCCGATGCACGAGACGAACCCAGCGGTGTTCTTGATCGCCCGCCCCTCCGTCGACCTCGACGGCCTGCGCGGCTATCTCGCGGACGTCGGCGGCGAGTCGTGGCTGCAGCGGCGCCTGGAGGAGTCCGAGGACGCTCCCAACGGGGGCGAGCTGATCGTCGAGTTCGGCGGCCGCGCGTGCTACCGCAGCTGGGAGCCCGGCCTGAACCCGAACGTGACGCGGGTGCGGACCGACCAGCGCGAATACTTCGCCAACATCCTGCGCTCGGCGCACGGCAGCGTGCTCGAGCACGCGAACTACTCGTTTGCGCTGAGGAACTGCTCGAGAGTTTTCACCCATGAGATTGTTAGGCATCGGGCGGGCTCGGCGTTCAGTCAGGAGAGCCTGCGCTACGTGCGCCTGACGGACATCGGCTTCCGCGTCCCTCCCGCGCTCGAGCCGGTCCGCGAGCAGGTGCTGTCGATCGTCGAGCAGCTCGAGGAGTTCCAGATCAACGCGGCGAACGAGCTCGGGATCGACGCGGAGGGCGTGCCGTTCCACGTCAAGAAGGAGGTCACCTCGGCGCTGCGCCGGCTCGCGCCGATCGGCCTGAGCACGGACATCGTGTGGACGGCCAACGCGCGCACGCTGCGCCACGTGATCGAGATGCGCACGGCGGAGGGCGCCGAGGAGGAGCTGCGGATCGTGTTCGACAAAATCGCCCGTATGATGCAGGCGGAGGCGCCGGGCCTATTCCAGGACTTCGCCCGTCAGGACGACGGGTCGTGGGTCCCCGAGCACCGCAAGGTCTGAGCACATCGCGCTCAGCGGATGGGGCCTACGGCAATTCGATTTGGAGGGCCGTGAAGACCTGCTTGATGCCGTGTACAAACGCAGCCGCATCATCATCGGCAAAAGCTGTCCGCGCGTCATGCGCGTCTGCGCTCCATGCTTTTGCACGTCGACAGTTTGGGACTGGTTCTCGACAACCCATAGGTCCCGCGCGCCAGAGGGTGACCCGCAGGCCATCTCGTTGCCACACTTGAAGTCTAGGTCGGGCTTGATAACCGCCGCATCGACCCCGATGGTCGGAAGATGGCTGAGGGGTACCCGTCGGCGGATCGTCCCGCATGGCAGGCCGTCGGTGCTAGAAGGCTCAGGTCCCGGGGGAGCGCACCTGACTTGAGCACCGTCAGGCATGTTCTCGAACAGATGAGCGGCCGTGAGGATTAGGCGCTCATCGTCTTGAGCGCTGGTGCGCCAGTTTCATAGCATCGGCCACCCAGGCGCAGCCGCGCTTCTACCGCCCCCGATGGCGTCAGCGTGCGACACGCGTGCGCGGTGTCGTCAGTCCTCCTGCGCCTGCAACTCCGCCACGCGGCCCTGCAGCTGCTCCATCACCGCGGGGTCGCGCAGCGTGGTGACGTCCCCCAGCGCGCGCCCCTCGGCGATATCACGCAGCAGGCGACGCATGATCTTGCCGGAGCGCGTCTTCGGTAGGTCGTCGGTCCAGATGATCCGCTTCGGGCGGGCGAACTTGCCGATCCGCTCGGCGACAGTCGCGCGGATGCCCTCGACCGTCTGCTCGTCGCCGGCCAGGTCGCCCTGCAGCGTGACGAACGCGACGATCGCCTGGCCGGTGTCCTCGTCGTGCTGGCCAATCACCGCGGCCTCCGCGACGTCGACGTGCGCGACGATCGCCGACTCGACCTCGGCCGTGGACAGGCGGTGCCCGGAGACGTTGACCACGTCGTCGATCCGTCCGATCACCCAGAGGTAGCCGTCGCGGTCGCGTCGCGCGGCGTCGCCCACGAGGTAGGTCTCGCGCCCGAAGCGCTTGAAGTAGGTCTCGATGAAGCGCTCCGGCTCCTTGTACAGGGTGCGCAGCATCGACGGCCACGGGCGAGTCAGCACGAGCAGCCCCTGGCCCTCCTGGATCGGCTCGCCGGTCGACTCGTCGAGCACCTCGGCGAACACGCCCGGGAAGGGCCGCGTGGCCGATCCGGGCTTGGTCGAGGTGATCCCGGGCAGCGGCGTGATCATGATCGCTCCGGTCTCCGTCTGCCACCACGTGTCGACGATCGGACAGCGTTCCGCGCCGATCACCTTGTGGTACCAGAGCCACGCCTTCGGGTTGATCGGCTCGCCGACCGACCCAAGCAGCCGGAGGCTGCTCAGATCATGCTTACCCGGCCACTCGGCGCCCCACTTGATGCAGGCGCGGATCGCGGTCGGCGCGCAGTACAGGATGGTGACGCCGTAGCGCTCGATGATCTCCCACCAGATGTCCTTGCTGGGGTAGTCGGGGGCGCCCTCCCACATCACCGAGGTGGCGCCGTTGCACAGCGGCCCGTAGACGATGTAGGAGTGCCCGGTGACCCAGCCGACGTCAGCCGCGCACCAGTAGACGTCTGATGAAGACCCCCCCTCATCCCCCTTGAGGTCGAACACGTAGCGGTGGGTCGCGGAGACCCCGGTCAGGTAGCCGCCGGTCGTGTGCAGGATCCCCTTCGGCTTGGCGGTCGAGCCGGACGTGTAGAGGATGAACAGCGGGTGCTCCGCGTCCAGCGGCTCAGCCGGGCACCTCGGATCGGCAGCGGCGACGATGTCCTCGTAGAACACGTCACGCCCCTCGCGCATCTGGCAGGTGGTGCCCTTGCTCTGGACGACGACGATCTTCTGCAGCGACTCGAGGTCGCCCATCACCTCATCGACACGGTCCTTCACGGGGGCCGTCTTGCCCTTGCGCGCGGCGCCGTCGACCGTGATCAGGACCTTCGCCTCGGAGAACTCCATCCGCTCGCGCACAGCCTCGGCGGAGAACCCGCCGAACACGACGTTGTGCGGCGCGCCGATCCGCGCGCAGGCGAGCATCGAGACGACGACCTCGGGAATCATCGGCAGGTAGATGCCGACGACGTCGCCCTTGCCGACCCCGAGATCCTTGAGCGCGCTGGCGAGCGCTTCCACCTGCGTGAGCAGCTCGGCGTAGGTGATGTCACGCGCTTGCCCGTCCTCGCCGCGCCAGTGGAACGCGATCCGCTCGCCTCGTCCGGCGATCACGTGCCTGTCGAGGCAGTTGTAGGACACGTTGAGCGTCCCGCCGGTGAACCACCGATAGAACGGCGGATCGTCGTCGTCGAGTACCCGCGTCCAGCGCTGGAACCAGTCCAACTGCGCGGCCTGCGCCTCCCACCAGGCCAGCGGGTCGCTCGCCGCCTGCGCGTACACGTCGCCGTCGTTCAGCAGCGCGTCCTGGCGAAACTCCTGCGGAGGGGCGAACCTCTCGACGTCCAGTAGCGCAGCGAGCTCTCCGTCGAGCTCATCGCCGGCAGTTGTTTCCGGTTCACCAGACATCAGCCGCGCGCGCTGCCCTTGCGCCTGCGCTTGCGTGAGGAGGCTTTGGGCGCCGGCTGCATCGGCTCGGGTACTGCGGCGGCGGCCCCGGACGAGGGGACGGCTCCGTTGGTGGTCTGCTTGGCAGCGCGCAGCTGCGCCTGAGACGGCCACGGCCTGGCCTCCCCGGCAGCCCACGCCGGCGGGTCTCCCTTGGGCCAGCGTCCGATCAGCAGGATGCCCATCATCACCATCCACAGCGCGGGGACCACCTGCAGCTCCGCGCCCCCGATCGGCAGGAAGATCAGCAGCCCCGTGAAGATCCCGAGCACGCCCATCCAGCGTGGCAGCAGCCCCACGCGCAGCGAGTTGACCATCGTCGCGATCATCCCTGCCGCCAACGCGAGCCCCGCGAGGAGGTCGACGTAGTCGACGATCTCGTTTGCGGTGCCTTTCGTGAGCGCCTGGTCGACCGCGTGGTTGGAGTAGTCGTGGCCGGCGACGAAGTTGTGCGTCTCGACCGCGCTCACGACCTGATGGCCGATGCTGACGATCACCACGGCGATCCCCCCGTACAGCACGAGCGGACGTGCCATCGACCAGGTCTGCGGCCGGCGGAAGCGGGTGGCGTCGAGCACCAGCAGCAAGATCAGCGTCAGGGCCGCGACGGCGATCGCCGCGAACGCGCTGCCGGCGATCAGCGCGAACGCATGATGGCTGATGAAGCGGACCTCGGCCGCGCGCGGACTGACGGTTGGGTTCGCCTGCCCCGACAGCGCGGGCGCGAGGCCCTGCAGCAGCCCGACGGTCGGCGCGCCCTTGAGCGTCTGCGAGATGATGATCGCGCTCAGCAGATACAGGAAGCCGCCGGCGAAGGCCGGCACGGCCAGCTTGTTGCGGCGCTCGGACTCGCTGGCGAGTTGTTGGCGGATCTCGTTTGCGGTGGGCATAAGCAGGGCAGTCTATGATGCTGGCATGGAGAGCGGTGGCCTCGGAGACCTGTTCGGCGACCCGGAGGAGCTGCAGCGGCGCCTGGCCGAGTTCGCGGAACAGATGCAGGGCAACCAGCGTCTCGCCTGGGCCGACAACGCGATCAAGCTGGCGGTCGACATGACGGTCGCTGCGGTCACGAGAGTCAACGTGCAGGGCAACGCTGAGGCGCAGGCCGAGCAGATCCGCACGGTGATCGCCCGGGTGTTCCCGGAGGCGGTTGCCCTCGTGCGCGAGGCGCGCGAGGGCCTTCAGTAGCGAGCGCGAGCGCCGCGCGAGCGCCGCGGCGGCTCGTCGTCGTCGGTCAGCCCGTCGTCGGTCAGATCTTGATCGTTGATCGGTCGGTGGTGCTCGTGCGCGTGCGGAGGATCATCGTCGAGCAGCACGCCGGCTCGCTCCGCCTCGCGCTCGGCCTCGCGTGACGCGCGCCCGGCATGGATGACTTCTTTGAAGGAACGGAAGCGGAACACGAACACGATCGCGCCAAGCCCCAGTAGCGCGGTGAACGCGGCGATCGCGATCTGCTGGCCGACCGAGTAGGCGGCGACGACCGCCGCAGGTGCGCTCGCCGAGAACACCTTGACGAGCAGCGCCTGCTGCACCCCGGCGCCACCGGGCGTGAACGGCACGGCGCCTGCTACCTGGTTGATGGCGAACACGAGCAGCACGTTGGTCACCGAGCCGCCGACCCGGAAGGCGTCGAGCAGGAACCAGAAGGCGGCGAAGCGGGCGCCCCAACCGAGCGCTTGCAGCGCGGCCACCTCGCGTAGGTAGCGCGGCCGATCGCCGAGGATCGTCAGGCCCTGGCGCACCCGATCCCAGAAGGCCTTCGCCCGCACGGACAGCAGCGCGAACGCGACGAGGCCGACGATCGCCAGCACTGTGATCAGGAACAGGGTCAGGCGGAAGTGCTCGGCCAGGTAGGAGATGTCGAACGAGCTCAGTTTCGAGAAGTCGGGCGGCTTCGGGAAGACGCCCTGGGTGAACGCGAAGATCAGCACGAGCACGCCGACGCAAACGTCGAAGATCGACTCGACGAAGAACGCCGAGGCGACGGTCGGATAGCGCGAGCCGGGGATCGAGGACTTGGTCAAGAACAGCTTGATGATGTCGCCGCCGCGAGCGGGGACGATGTTGTTGAAGCCGACGGCCGCGACGTAAGCGCCGAAGATCCGTCGCCACTGGAAGGACACCGCGGGATAGGCGGCGCGCAGGCTGTTGAAGAACGCGCGCGAGCGCAGGGCGAGGTTCAGTCCGAAGAACAGCAGGCCGAGCAACAGCGCGGGCCAGTGAACGGCCGCGAGGTCGGAGAAGAACTGCCCGGCGGCGTTCAGGAACGAGCTGATGCTCTGGCCGACGGAGGTGGACGCAAGGGGCGCGAGCACGCCACCAAGCGTACGGCCCCTTCAGCGGTTCGCGCACCGCCCGCCATGGATGCGACAGCGCCGTCGGATCGCCAGGCGGACGGCTCTCGGCCAAGCGGGCGAGCGCTCCGCGCCATAGGCTAACCAGCTCGTGAGCAGCGACACAGATACTGAGAGCACCGAGCATGGACGCCGCGTGGCGGTCGTCACCGACAGCACCGCATACCTGCCCCACTCGACGGTCGCGCACTGGGGGATCCATCAGGTCAGCCTGTACGTCGGCTGGGACGGCGACCTGCAGCCCGAGCACGAGTACGTCGACCTCGATGCGTTCTACGCAAAGCTTCAGCAGTCGCCGCAGCTGCCGACGACCTCGCAGCCGTCTGTGGGGGACTTCCTGGAGTGCTACCGGCCGCTCGTGAGCGCGGGCCTGGACGTCCTGTCAGTGCACATCGCCGGCGGCCTGTCGGGGACGTGCGAGAGCGCACGGGAAGCCGCCCGCATACTCGCCGAGGAGCAGCCGGGCACGGTCGAGGTGCTCGACAGCGAGACCGGCGCGGGCGGGCTCGGCTGCCTGGTGCTGGCAGCGGCGAGCGTCGCCGCGCGCGGCGGAACGCTCGCCGACGCCGTCGAGAGCGTCGTTCGCGGCAGGCAGAGCCTCGACATCTGGTTCTGCCTAGACACGCTCGAGTACCTGCGTCGCGGTGGGCGCATCGGGGCAGCGCAGGCGGTCGTCGGAACGGCGCTGAAAGTCAAGCCGATCCTCACATTCGGCACCGAGATAGCGCCGGTCGACCGTGTGCGCACGCACCGGCGGGCGCTCGAGCGGATGGTCTCCTACCTGCACGAGCTACACGACCGCGGCGCCAACGGGTGGATCGTCCAGCACGCACAAGCGGCCGGCGACGCCGAGATGCTCGTGGCCGAGGGCAGCGCGCTGTTCGGGCGCGAGCCGCTGTTCTGCACCGAGGTCGGCCCGGTCCTCGGCGCGCATCTCGGATCAGGCGTGCTCGTCGGCGGGATCACCTCGCCGGCATTTGAGCCTGACGCCGCAGGCGCCTAACCTGGCGCGGCCTTCGCCGGCGCGCGAGCCGGACGCCGCCGCGGGCGCCTGACCAGCGCTACAGCGGGCTGATCATGACCGCGGTCTCCGTCCGGATCGTCGCCCGCTCCTCGGCGGCGAGACCCTGCGAGAACTCGTCGATCTTGTGTCTGGGACCGGTGAGCGTGAACGCCAGCTGCGTCGTCAGCAGGTGCGGATGCTCGATGATCTCGCACTCCAGATCGAGGCGGACGGCCCATTCGCGCAGGCTCTGCTCGAATTCCGCGCGGATCATCTTTCCGGAGCTGACGACCAGCGTGCGCGTTTCGATCGCGTCCGCGGCGCGATCGGCGGCATCCTCGACAGCCTGCTCAGCGGCCGTTGGCAGCGGATCGGTCTGCTGCCAGCGATCCCGCTCGTCATCCCACAGGCTCACCCGCACGCTCGCAGCGATCCCGTCGCGCTGAAGCACGTCTTCGATCGCCTTGCGGGCGGCGATGATCGTGGCTTCGTCGGCGGCATAAGCGAACAACAGCGCACCGTCGTGGGTCACAACGACGTCGTGCGGGACGGTCGCCTCAACCTCCTTGACCACGTCGGGGCCGCCGCGCAGACGCCCGAGCAGACCGTGCAGAGCACCGGCAGCGTCGCCGACGTTGAGTTCGGCCTGCAGCCGCCAGTCCTGCGCGTCTGAGTTCTCGTTAGCACTCATGTCCATGAGCAGGACGATATACCCCGGCTGGCGACAGCGACGCCCTGTGGACGACGACTCGACGCGCCTCGACGACCGGCAGGCTGGCTCATCGAGGAGATGAGCTGTGAAACCAAACGGTTGCAGTTGGGAGAAGTCATATAGCCTCCCGCCGGTCCAAATGTCTCCCGCTGCCGACCCTGCCGGCTCATCGCGCCGCAAACGCCGGCACAAATCCGCCAGCGACAGCGCGTCGCCCGGCTCGCCCAAGCCGAGCCAGCGCGAGCGGCTGATGACCGCCATGCTGGCGCTCTGCGCTCAGCAGGGATACCAGGCAGTCAGCATCGCGCAGGTCAGCTCGGCCGCGGGCGTGTCGAGCGCCACGTTCTATGAGCAGTTCGAGAGCAAGGAAGAGTGCCTACTGACCGCCTACCAGGCTGCCGCGGCACGTGTTCTCGACCAGATGCAGCCAGTGCAGCCGAGCAGGTGCGCCTCCGAGGCCGAATGGGTAGAGGCTGCCAGTCAAGCGCTCGGCAGGCTGCTGCAGGCCCTGGAGCGAGAACCGAACGCCGGGCGTGTGCTCGTCATCGAGGCCTGGGCCGCAGGGCCCCGCGTGGACGCTGAGCGCCCGCGCATTCTCGCCGTTTTCGAGGCGCGCGCTCAAGGCTTGATCGACAGCGCACCAGCGCTTGTCGGCACCGTCGACCTCCCTCTCGTCGCGTTGCTCGGAGCAGTGCGAAGCATTGTCTCCAGGCACCTGCGCACCCACGCCGAGCATGAGCTGCCAGCGCTCTCTGCCGACATCGTCGCCTGGCTGCAGTCCTACGCCAGGCCAGGCCGCAGAGCGCGGTGGAGCACCGGCCGTCGCGCAACGCTGAGCACAAATCTCGGCCCGCCAAGGGTACCCGCCGCGCCCGTACCCGCACGGCTGCCTCGCGGCCGTCACCGGCTGCCACCGGGCATCGTCGCACACAGTCGCCGTACGCGGCTCGTTTACGCGACCGCCGAGGTGACGTTCGTCAAGAGCTATGAGGACGCGACCGTCGCCGACATCGTCGCGGCCGCCGGTGTCGCCAGAGATGTCTTCTATGAGCATTTCACCGACAAGCAGCACGCGTTCCTCGAAGCCCAGCAGCACGCGATCCAGGACATTCTCGATGCGTGTGTCGTCGCGTACTTCAGCGCGAAGGCGTGGCCGGAGCGCGTCTGGAGGGGTCTCGAGACGCTGCTTGGCGTGATTGGCTCACACCCGGCGCTCGCCCACCTGCGCTTGGTCGAGTGCTACGCGGCGGGACCAGAGGCGATCCGCCGCGCCGACGAGATCACAAGGGCGTGTGCGATCCTCCTCGAGGAAGGCTACAGCTACCGCCCGCAGGCACGTGATCTACCACGCCTGTGCTCGCAGGCGATCACCGGCGCGATCTTCGAGGTGGTCCAGCGGCACGTCGCCGAGGCCGACACCGAGGGCCTGCTGCTCGAGCTGCCCCGCCTCGTGTACATCGCGATCGCCCCGTTCACGGGCGCCGAGGAGGCGGTGGCGCTCATCGAACGCATCAGAAAGCAGGATTCGAAATGGTCCAGTTCGGGGACGCTTGCGATCCGCGAGCCGCGGGTGAATGACAAGCGCGTCGAGCAGGAGACCGGCGAGCGCTAGCAGTTCAGCTCGAAGATCCTGCCGCGCTACGCGACCTGTTCGCGGATGCGGTGCACGTCTCGGTGCGCTTGGGCGAGGACAAGCGCCTGTGCCTGCTGGTGATCATCGGTGTCCGTGAGGACGGGCGCAAGGAGCTCCTGGCAGTCGAGGACAGCTACCGCGAGTCGACGGATTCCTGGGCGACGTGTTCCCGCGCACCTGGCGCGCCTTCCACGGCGCCGAGCTAGTCAAAGAACTACTCGACGGAGCAACATTCAAAGACGGAATCCAGCGGACGAGAAGGCCGCCGCCTAACGATCCCCCCAATCCACGACATTGACAATTGCTCATCAGTTGTCTGCTCTGAGCAAAGCCTGTATTCTCGTCGCGAGCGGCAGATGAGCACCCGAGGACAGGATCAGGAGGCCAACCCGCCCGGCTTGCCGCACCGGCCGCGCGACCTCGAGCGAAACCGTGCCGCCAGCTCTGCTCGCACCAGGCGACGCGCGCGACTTTTCTATGAGCAGTCCGAGAACAAGGAAGAGTGCTTTCTGGCCGCGCACCGCGGTGAGCCATGGGCCAAGGCGATGAGAAACCTACCTAGGACGACGGTCCAGTGAGGATCGCCAGCGACCCAGACGCGACGGACGCCCAGCCTCGACCCGACCAGCGCTCGCGCCTGCTCGAAGCGATCGTGGCGGTTGTCGCCAGCGAGGGCTACCCCAAAGCAAAGATCGGCGAGATCGCCGCACGTGCGGGCGTCTCACGCGCGACTTTCTATGAGCAGTTCGAGAACAAGGAAGAGTGCTTTCTTGCTGCCCAGCGCCCGCTCGCGGAGCTCCTTCGCGGCGCCGTCTCCCGCACGAGCGCCACCAGTGAGGAGACCGGCTCCGTGCAGGCGAGCATCGCCGCGATCGTCCAGTTCGCACAATCCGAGCCAGCTGCGTTCGCTTTCCTGACGCACGAGGCAATGCTCGCAGGCTCGCGCGCGGTGGCCGGGCGCGACCGGCTCATCACTGCACTGGCCGGCCAGATCGACGACGCCCGCGGCGCACTGCCCACCGGGACGGCCTCCCCGGACCTGCCTGCGGAGATGCTCATCGGAGGGCTCATCCGAACGCTCGGCGTGCGCATGCGCCGGGGTCAGGAGCAGCCACGAGACCTGCTCGCCGGCCTGCTCGCATGGGCCGCATCCTACGATGCCCCGCGCGAGGCGCAGCGATGGACGAGCTTCACCCCCAACACGGCGGTGCTTGACCACCACGACAACGATGTCTCGGAAGCGATGTCGCCCGCGCCGTTGCCGCGGGGCCGCCACCGCCAGCCCAGGGCCGTGGTGAAGCGAATTCAGCGCGAACGCATCCTGTACGCCGTCGCGGATGTCATGCGCCGCAAGGGTTACGTCAATACCACGGTAAGCGACATCGTCGCCAGCGCCGGGCTCTCGCGCGAGGTCTTCTACGCGCATTTTCCCGACAAGCGCCAAGCATGCCTACAGACCCTCATGCTAGTGGGGGAACAGATGTCAGCCAAGGGCGCGCCTGCGTTCTACACGGCCGCGGGAGCGTGGCCCGACCGCGTTTGGGCCTTCGGACGAGCGAACGCCGAGTTCATCGCCGCCGCGCCAAGCCTCGCGCACTGCGCTTTCGTGCAGGCATACGCCCTGGGTCCCGACGGCGTCCAGATGATCGACGCCGGCATGCTGGGGTACACCGTGTTCCTCGAGGAGGGCTACCGTCACCGACCCGAGAGCGCTCTGGTTCCCCGGGTCGCCTCAGAAGCGATCGCCACCACCGTGATGGAGACCACCGCCGCTTTCGTGCGCGACGATCGTGAGCAGGAACTCCCGGGGCTGCTCCCCCTCATCACCTACCTCTGCCTCGCCCCATTTACAGGCGTGCAGGGCGCAAGCGAGTTCATCGACGCAAAGCTACGCGACCTCGACGCGTGACTGAGCCGAATCCTCCAGGGCTACGGAGCGTCGCGAACAGTGCGGGCCCCTCGATCCTCCCCGCTTGGCGAGAGCCTCGCTCGCGGCCTGGCGCAGCCTGGGGATTGGGGATCCGCCGACGCGCCAGTGCGCGAGCTCACTGCTAGGCGTGTGGCAGCACGCCTAGCAGGGGTTAGGAGGGTCGTTTGCCGTGGCTAGTGCTTGTTCTTGTGCTTGTGCTTCTTTGCCTTCTTGGGCTTCGCCTTGGTGCAGCCGGTGACCGCGACCTTCGTCGTCTGCGTGAGCACGGCGCCGTTCTGTCCGGTAATAATCGTCGGAGCCACGAGCTGTTCTGGCACCTGCTGCTTGACCGAGCGCAGCACATGCAAGGTGTGACCGTGACGGCGCACCGTGACGCGCTTGCGCACGCTCACGGTCTTGGTCGGCGCGCACAGGCTCCCGTACGCCGCCAGCGCCGAGTGCGGGCCCTGCGGCAGGTTCGCTTCGAACGAGCTGATGGGAGCGTCGGGAATGGCTTCGAACTTGGAGTGTGTGATGCCTTTTTTGATGTCCGTCGCTCCGTCCAGGACAATCGTCACGCCCTCTCCCTGCAGCACGAACTCCACGTCAGGGAAGGCTGCGCCGCCATGAGACACCAGGTAGGCGGGACCCGTCAGCGGTACGTTCAGCAGCGGCGTTATGGCCGTGCCGGTACCGATATTCGACCCCTCAGGGCATCCGGCCGGGTTGGCGTTGAACTGTGCCTGGGTGCAGGCTTTCTGCAAGGTCGTCAAGCGAGCCGGTAGGGCCAGCGGGAGCGTGAGGTTCACCTTGTGAATGTTTGCTTCACCAGGCTTCGCACTGACCTTCACGATGAACGAGGCTCCATTCGCTTTGCTGGTGTTCCCCGCCGTGGACACCGCGAACGACGGTTTGAACGGCAAGTTCGCGCACCCCGCCGCGGCGAATGGGCTCGAGACGCCCGCACTGGTGTTCTGAGCGCTCGTGATCGTGCCCACGATCGCCTGCTGAGCACAGTTCGTGGGGTTGAACATGAACCCTGATCTGTCGATCGTCGCATTCACGGTCTGGATGCGCAACGGCACACCATCGAGGATCTGCGGCAGCGGATCGCTCGTGACCCGCAGCGCGGTCGTGTTGGGATCCACTTCGATCTTCGCGCGCACAATCACATTGCCCAGATTGAACGGGCCCGCCTTCGCCGGCGTCACGATCGACAAGCCAAACGGGGCGCCATGATAGGGACCGGTCAAATACACACGGCCCGCCACCCAGAACGGATGCGAACCCGCACCCGCGGCGACCTGCGTATGCCCGATCAAGCTCTCTTCGCCGCACGTACCCGCCGACGCCTGCGGTTCGGGGCATTGCACCACGCTTTTGAGGACACCGAGCAGGCCGGGGGGTGTGTTGACCGTCAGCCCCGAGAGATCCTGTTCGCCATCGTGGCGAGAGAACGTCAGCGTGAACGGGCTGAACGCGCCCGCGAGCGGCACGACCGTGCCAGCGCTGAACGCGGGAGCGAAGCCATTGGTACACCCGTCGATCGCAAACGACGAGCTCAACGGCACAGGAGAATCTGACGCCCACGACGTAAGACTGCTTTCCGTCGTAAACGTCCCACACGACTGCGGGTTCGCCAACGGCGCCCGAGGACCCTTGTTCAGGTGCAGCTTCAGCTCGCTGAACGGCAGCTGCGGGTTGTCTTCGAAGGTCGTACGCAGCTGACCGGGCTGCAGTCCGGCCGCTTTGCTACGCGCCCCGCTTCCACCCGCTTCGACCTTGCCTTTGAGCTTGACGATCACGCCGTCGCCTTCGATTTCGAGGTAAAGGCCGAACATCTTGCCTTCTTCAGCAAGCGCTTCAGTGCATTCCTGCTGGCCGTCGCCGCCGCAAGTCGGTTGTGCAATATACGCGCGTCCTTTCAACGAGTGTTCCGGCAGCAAAGGCGTCTCTAGCTCCACGCTACCGACCTGCGACGCCGACGGACAATGCCCATGCGCGGTGTGATACAGCCCATCGTCGTACGGGCTACCGTTCCCGCCGGGGTGCCCAGCGCCGAGTTCGGTCGCTTCGAGATCTCCGTTGTCTTTCCCTTCGGGACCGAGGTTACCGCTGCCGGGATTCAAGCCCTGCGGGCCCGTGGCGTCGCAGCCCGCGAGACCATCGGCTACAGACGGGGATATCGAGACTCCCGCTGGCAGCGTGACAGTAGCGGACCGCAGCTCGGGTGTCGCGTTGTCCGGGAACTGGCTGGGCGCCTGCGGGATCTTCAGGTCGACTTCGTATCCTGCAGGCGTATCGGCCTGCGTTTCCTGTGGCTGTATTTGGAGCGTCGGCTGGAACTGAAGTAGGTTGCAGCCCGCGATTTCCGGATATGTCGTCGACTCGAGAGGAGGTGTCCATTGGCCTGGGTGTTCCCAGGAGTCGGCGGTGATGCTCGCCGTCTCAGGTTCAGTTGAGCAGTGCATCGGATTGGTGAAGAACGCGGCCGAGCCGGCAGTTACTACACCATTCTTTTCAGCCGGCTCGCCAAAGAAGACGAATGACGCTTCTGTCAGCGGCACGATCGTCGGCAGTCCCGGTATCGCGATCTGCAGCTTGTAGTCTGGGGCCGGTCCGACGGTCGCGCGCATCACGACCGCGCGTGCTTGCACGTTGAACCCGAACTCCGCAGGATACCCCACTTCCGGCTGCAGGTTATAGACTTTGACTTTGTGCTGAAAGGGAAACCCGGTCAAAACGATCGCTCCGACACCGACCTGGGTGTTCGGCGGGCAGAGTGACTTAAAGACGCTACTGGCGGTCACGGCCGAGACGGGGCAGCGTTCCTTACCTGTCGCCAGCGGATTGCCGATAAGCCCTGTTGGGAGGTCAACGAGAAGGTCCTTTACTAGTTCTATCGGGATGTAGTTTCCCGGTTCTCCTCCGACACCGGGGGGTAGGCTTCGATTGACCACGTTGGTCGACACGCTCACTGCACCGGGGTGATCGCCCGCCTGGACATCGGGTTCGCCTGCTGCGTCGTACGCGCCGAAGTGAAAGCTGTCAAAGCCAAACGCGGGGTCGATCGCGCTGATTTCCGTGCGCTCGGTGACCGAGGCCGTCGGCGTGCCCGTTACGCCGCCGCCTTCCACCGTTACATCATTCTCCAGCGGACTCGATGCGCCACTTCCCACCTGAACCGGAACCGCAATCTCGGTGGCGAATTCCTGCGCCGCGATCGGTTCCGAGAGCGTGCACGTGACGACGCTCTGGCCGGCGCCTTCGGAGCATTCCCACGATGGCCCTTCTTGCCCTTCTTCTGGCGCGGGCGACGCGGACGTCGTTACGCCGGGCGGCAGTTTGTCCGTCAAGGTGACTGGCCCACTGGACGCTACACCGCCGACATTTCCTACGGTGAGAGTGTATTCGTCTCCGCTGTTGCTTTCCTGGAACCGTGTCGGCCGTGCCGTCGAGCTCACCGTCCATCCCGCATTTTGCGAGACGGCATCTGCCACCGATGTGAACGCCAACAGCACGAGCACGCAGAGCGTGACAGTGGCAATCGCGGTCCTGCGGACATTAGTCGCGTCTCGGACGTTAGTCGCGTCTATAAGTTGCGGCAACATCACTTTGCCCTCCCTGTCGCAATCTTGACACGCGTGTTGCCTGGACTACGTCTGGCGGCTCGCGCCCCGTACTTCTTCTTGGCACGGACCTCGCAACGAGCTCGCTTCTGTCGCGGCGCTTTTCTGCATCGCGCCAGCGCTTTTGCAAGCTTCTGCCTTCTCGACAATGACCCAGTCGCTTTCTGCATAGCCGGTTTGACGGCCGGCGGCGCCAGATTGCCTGCTCCCGGCGGCATAGTGCTATTCGGGCTCAGCAACGAGGGCGCTAGGGCCAGACCGCTCTGACACGCTTCACCGCAGTCCACCGGCGGTACAGTCGCCGGAAAGCCACCGGTTTCCCGCGCGTCATAGTAGTCGCGCTGCGTATCCGTGTCCTGCGACACGAGTCGGTCGATAGACCCCACAATCACATTGGCGCCAGATGGGTCCCTGCCGATAACGCCCGAGCCACAATTTCTGGCGACGTTCAAGTCCTGTCCATCCGATAGCAAGGACACGTCTCCATCGGCTATTTTGCCCCTCCAGCGATACTCATACCCATTTGCGCACAGTCTGCTCGACAAACTGTTTTCGGCTTGGGGCGTCAACGCGTCGTTGGTGGTAAAGGTGATCGTAGAACCATCGGGAGAGATGGCTGTCTTGGCAGCGCCAACCGCGCGGACGTTAAAGAAAGACAGTTGGATAGACCCGACTTCCACCTGATATGAGCTGTTGTTGACATTTCCGTCACAGTTATACCCTGGGTCGCTTTCACCGGTGCCGCCGCAGAAGTAGTTGCCTTTCTGGCCGACGGAGATTCGGGCCAGTTCTCCCGTTTCCGCGTCATACTCAAAGATCTGTGCGATACCTTCCCCGCTCACGTCGTCCGGAGTCAGATGCGCACGACTGGCAAAGATCGCGAACTTACCATCGGGCGTTGTCTGCACCGGACGGCCGTCGTCGCTCGCGGCCCAAACGGGTGCGTCTTCGCTCGAGAGAATCGCGACAAACGCTGTCGTGCCAGTGACCGAGTCAAACACGTACATGTTGTTCGCGCCTTCCGCCGCTTTTTCATTGTTACTGCTTTCGTTCGCTGCAAGGATGCCGGTGGCGACGAAATACACATGCGATCCATCCGCGGAAATCCTCGCCACGCCCAGCACTCCAGGTTCCGCCACTGATTCGGCTACGCGAACGAGCTTATTGTGAGCAGGCCCATTGACGGCGTACTCGTAAATGTTCATGCCTTTAGCTCCAGGCAGCAGTTCGGACTGTTCGCTCAAAAAGAACGCCTTCGTTCCATCTTCTGACGCCCCCGCAAAAGCGGCTCCTTCGGGGCTGCTCGTGTTACATGTGGCGCAGTCTTCAGCTGACGGCTCGGAGATATGCACCGTTTCTGCTTTGTCTACGCGCGCATACACTTCGTTAGCCACAGGGCCCGATCCTCCGCAGGTTGCAGCGTTGGCGGTGAAAAAGACGGAGACGCCCGACGATGAGATCGCGTTGAACCTGGAACCGCCGAACTCTCCCCCTAGCGCCACGCCGCATTGCGAGATCAGGTCGGCTTCACTGTTGTGAGCAAATGTTCCTTTGTTGTTTACCGCGACTAGTTTCGGTTCCGAGTTTCCAACCCCAGTGAATTCATAAAGTGATAGGCCGGTAAACGTGTCATCACCCGGCCAATATACGCCGCCTTCCATTTCCATGTAAATCCTAGACAGATCTCGGGAGGCGCCCGCATATTTCATGAGGGTCGCATAGCGGCTCTGATAGGACGATGGAGGAGCTTCGTCTTTCTCCGGCGGCAGCTTTGGGCCGACGAGTACGGCCGATCCATCTGCTTCACGGATGTAGAAGTCTTCCGCGTCTCCAGACTGTGTCGCCGTCCGGGCGGTAAACAGCGTTCGATTCAAGTCGGTGCTCGCATCAATCCATTGGGCATAGGGATACGTCGACGCCGGGAGCGTGACGGGTGTTTGCTGCCATCCTGATGATGTGCGCTGCGACACGTACATCGTCCCTTCGACGGAGTGGTTACCCTGCGCTCCCCCGAATGTGCCCAGGGCGTTGAGGAGAATACGGTTACCGTCCGGGGACATAGCGTCAAAAAACGCTTGGTAGCCGTCTTTGTAGGGCGCGGTGATCAGCTCGTATGAGCGGCAGTCGGGGAGCTGAGTCGAGTGGTCTTCCAAGCGGAGCTGTTCCTCGTGCTTGCGCAGCGGTTCTTCCACCATTGCACAGGAGGCTTCCCCCGCAAGAGCCGGGACGGCGCCTACGCCCAACGCCCCAGTCAAAACCATGGGCGCCACCACGGCGACGAGCCTCCACGCGCCCCGGACGGACGAACGCCACCCACGACGCCCGCAACGGCCGTTGGCAGACCCACTGGTTTTTTCTATTAGGACGTTTGCCGTCAAGACCACCACTCTCGCTCCCTCTCCCTTGTTTCCTCTGACGTGGGACCGCGCCGATGCGCGATCCCACGTCACGTAATCACATATTGCTCACAAACACCAGACTATTTTTTCGCCGACCATTTCTTGCCTTTGTTGACACCACTCAGCTTCACGGTGTCTTTGAAAGTCGCTGTCATCAACGCGCCCGGGAGCACGAGATGGCTCCCAGATTTAGTGGTGAAGTTCAGCGCTGCGGCTTCGCTTTCAGCTTCCGATTCCACGAGGCCCGTCATCTGCCCTTCTACCGGCAATTCGGTGGGGAACAGCGAACATTCTCCTCCATTGTTTTCAAATTGCATCGTAAAGAGATATCCGCCGGCTTTTGCGGGGGCGAACCTATCTGCCAATTTTCCTTCCACTTCAACAAGTTGATCGACCGTTTTTTCCACGATAATCGGTTTTACTTTACAAAATTCCGGTTTGCTCACGATACAGGTGCCCAGTTTAAATGCCATGCCCCCGGTGCCGCCCTGCTTGATCGTGCCCGTCCCCGAATTGCTCAGACATTCTATTGCAAAACCAGGGCCGGCCAAGATTGCGTGGCCTACTGTAGAAGTGACCGTTTCTTCTGTCAACCCCGATTCCGTCATCGATTTGCCTTCGACATAGAATTCGTGCGCTGAAGCCGACATCGCCGCACCCGCGCCCAGCGCGAGGACGGCCACCAACGCGACCAACACACTTCCGAACCTAGATCTCATAGAGCAACTACCTTTCTCGTTGTCTGATTCAGCGCCAGGGTCTCATTCCCCAAAACAGAGATACGCGGCCCAGACTCGGTCTTGCTGCGCAGCACGCCTGCACGTAACGGTGAAGCCGTCAGGAACAGCAGCTTGCTAGCACGCACTCAAACCTCTCCTTAGACATGACTCAGAGCCGCCTTTGAACGGCGACGTGCTTCTAACCTACATGTTCGCGCGACGGAGCGCAAGCCTTGTGTGCGTGTTTGGTTGGCGACCGTCGCACGAGGTCACGCCGTGATCTAGCGTACCAGCTGAAATGTAACAGTCGCGGTTAGGAGACCCCTGCGCGTCTGCCCTACAGACTGGCCCCGCCATAACTTCCGCGCCGGTGGCGACTTGGCGAGTCTTTCCCATAATCTCCAGACGTCGACAGCCTGTCGGAGAAAGCGCGCGTTGATCGGAGATTCGCGGCAGGCTAGCCGGCGGCGATCCCCTCTGGCCCGACCGATGGGCCGGCGCCTCGGAGTAGCTCACACCGAGCGGGCGTCGAGCTAGGTGCTCTGGCCCGCGTCGGTTCGACACGTGCGCACAGGTCGGCGGCCGCCTCCCGCGGTCTATCTCCTTTCGCGGTTGTGCTTGACCTCCTTCTTCGCCTTCGCCTTCTTGGCCTTGGGGCAGCCCGGTCACCGCGATTTCGTGTTCTGCTTGACCTGCGCCCCGTTTCTGGCCAAAGATCGCCCGGGACGCGTACACACGCGGTCACCTGCGCCTTATGCACACCCAGCGCTCCAGGACGCATCACGATCGTCTCCATCAAGCCGGTCCGACAACGGCGCGATCCAACTTCTGAGGTCCCAGACAGATCGCGGCAAGCCGCCCCGCGACATCCTCCCCGGATCTCGCGCTAGCGCAGTTTCCCGCGCTCCTGAACGATGATCAGCAGCATCGCCGCAGCGACGACAGCCAAGCCCACGGTCTCGACAGTGCCAGGCGTTTCGAGGATCAGCGACGCGGCGATCACCATGATCACGAGGACCGCCACGATCATCCGCAGCTGGCCACGATTGCTCATCGCACGAAGGCTAGCTGGTCGCTTCCTACGCTCACCTGAGCAGCCGCGACAGGCGCCGGTCCTTGAGCACGCGGCCGTCCGTCTGGCAGGCCGGACAGTAGGCGATCACGTAGTCCTCGAAGTGGACCGCCTGGAGCGTCGCGCCACAGCGCGGGCATGACTCGCCCTGGTGCCGGTGGACGCGCAGCGGCATCGGCAGCTTGTCCGGGACCGGCAGCTCGATCGCGTGCTCGTAGTGGGCGATCGCGCCGCCAAGGGTCTCGACGATCGCGTCTCGCAGCCGCTCGGCCTCCGCGTCGTCGAGATCAGCCCCTCGCTTGTACGGCGACAGCCGCGCCTGCCACAGGATCTCATCGACCCACGAGCGTCCGATGCCGGCGATCACGTGCTGGTCGCGCAGGACTGCGTGCAGCGGGCGCGGGGCATCAAGCCGAGCTTTCAGCCGATCCGCCTCGCCCGGCTGCGGCCAGGCCTCCGGCCCCAGCGTGGCCAGCGCCGCGTCGTCGTCGAGCTGCTCGGCACGCAGCAGCTTCACCCAGGCCGCCTGCTTGGAGCCGAACTCGCGCAGGCGCAGCTCGCGCCCGCCCTCGACCCTCACGAGCAGCCGCGAGGTGCGATCGCGCGGCCCAGCCGGCTTGTCATACAGCTGCAGGCGACCGGCGGACATCAAGTGCATCAGCAGCACCAGCTCGCCCGTGCTGTGGATGGTCAGGTGCTTGCCGCGTCTGCCGACCGCGAGGATCCGCTCGCCCTCGAGTGCCTGCAGCGGCGGGTCGAACGTCTTCAGCGCGTTGATCCCCGGCGCGCTCACCGACTCGATCTGCGACCCACTCAGAGCCGCGTCAAGCAGACGTGCTGTGATCTCCACCTCGGGCAGCTCGGGCATCGCTCCCCAATGCTAGGAGCATGCCCAAGCGCCGTGCCGAAGCACCGAGTACCTAGAAGGCTCGAATCGGCGGACCTTCGTACTTCACGCCCTGCGGGCTGACCCAGCGCACACGCCAGTACTGCCCTGCGGTCGAGGAGTTGAAGGCCCAGTAGCCGAGGCTGTTGGTTGCGATCGTCTTCAGCGTGCGATAGCTCTTGGAGCCCTTGCGCCGCACGAGCACGGTCACCTTCGTCGATCCGATCGTCGGGCGCACGAGTCCCCACAGCGAGACGCCGTGGTGGAGCTTGGTGACGGTCAGCGGCACCGACCAGGCCGCGTACAGCGGCTTGCGCTGCCCGTTGGCGTACTCCAACCCGGTCTGGAAGCCGACCGTGCCGCCCTGAACGCTCGCTCCGGGCGCGCCGCCGATCGGGTCGTCCTTGAGCAGGTACTGAGAGAACGCGGCCACACGGGGGTTGGACCAGGCGATTCGTTCAGCGATCGCGTCGAATTCGGCCTGCTGGGCAACCGAAACCCCGAGCTGCTTGTTCGGCTTGCTCTGCACGCCGAACTCGGTCAGGTCAATCGGCACGTTCGCCGGGATCGCGTGCGCCCGTGCTGCCAGGTTCAACGCGCTCGACAGTCGCGCAAGCACCCCGATCGTCACGTTGTCGCGTTCCGGTGGCTTGTAATACGGACCCGCCGGGAGCGTGTAGGCGTGGTGGGCGAAGCCAGACATCTGCAGCTCGCTGCATGAGCCCGATTTCTTGTACTTCGCGTTCAGGCACAACGCTTCGCGCATGAACGCCAGCGGCGACACGGGATGCAGCAGCGCGCGTGATTTTTCGCTGCGCAGGAGACGCTTGACCGAGCTGTAGCCGACCGGTGCGGTCTCGCCGAACAGCACCCGCGGGCGCGCGATCCCGGCCGCCTGGAGCCCGACGTAGCCAGACTGGTAGAGGCCACGGTAGACGCGTCCTGCGGCCGGCGTGCCGTTGGAGTTCCACTGCGGCATCAGGAAGGCCGGGTGGTTGGGCTCGTTCCAGATCGAGTACATCGACACCTCGGAGCCATAGTGGCGGGCTACGGCCGTCATGAATTCCTGGAAGTCCTTGTCGTCGGGGCGGGTCACGTACGGAGCTTTGCCGTTCGAGGTCGCCCATCGCGGCACGGGCGAGGTGACGGTCAGCAGCACCGGCCAGTGCAGCTTGGCGGCTTCCGCGAGCACTGGGTCGTACTGGCCCCAGTTGTAGCTGGCCGGATTGGTCGCGTCGAAGGCAGGACGGGTGGCGCTCGTCGGGCTGGGCGCGACGTCGTACCAGTACAGCTCGACGCGCAGCGCGTGCACGCCCAGGGCCTGCATCTGTTCGAACGCGTGTGGACGGTTCGCGCTTGGAGCAGTTCGTTCGAGGCCTCGAAGTAGGTGATCTGGCCGTGCGAGGCGAGGGCCGTGTTGGCGCTCGCAGCGCTCGCCAAGAGAGCCCCAGCGAAGAGCGTCAGGAGAAGGTTTCGGATTCTGGGCATGGTCGCTTGAGACACCTCAGTGCAGAGAAGGTTGCGGTCTTTGTAGCGTTCGGGTCGATGAGTGCCCCGATTGCGCCGGACGACATCGTCCTGACCCCTGCGGAGGCGGAGGGTAACAGCCGTCCCCCCCTACTCGTGCTGGAGCCGCTGCAAGCGTTCCTGGACGCCCACGGCATCGGCGAGGGAGCGATCCGCGCGACCCCGATCGGCGAGGGCCACTCCAACGTCACCTACCTGATCGAGCGCGGCGGTACCGAGGCGGTGCTGCGCCGCCCGCCGCGCCCGCCGCTGCCGCCGAGCGCCCACGACGTGCTGCGCGAGGCCCGTCTGCTGGGCGCGCTGCAGAGCACGTCCGCCCGGGTCCCGAAGGTACTCGCTGTGTGCTCGGACGAGCAGACAATCGGATCGCCGTTCTACGTGATGGAGCGCATTCAGGGCGAGGTGATCGTCTCGAGCATCCCCGGAGCGCTCGACAATCCAGCCGAGCGTCGCCGGATCGCGGAGCAGCTGGTCGACTCGTTGATCGAGATCCACGGCGTCGACTGGCGCGCGGCCGGGCTCGAGGGCTTCGGCAAGCCGACCGGTTATCTGGAGCGCCAACTGCGGCGCTTCACCGGCCTGTGGGAGCTGAACAAGACGCGTGAGATTCCGGCCGTCGAGAGCGTCGGCGCATGGCTGGCCGAGAACCTGCCCGACTCCAGCGCGGCGACCCCAGCGACGATCGTCCACGGCGACTATCGCCTCGGCAACACGATCTACGAGTCGGGCGCGCCGGCCAGGCTCGCCGCGGTACTCGATTGGGAGATGGCGACGATCGGCGACCCACTCGCCGACGTCGGCTACCTGTGCATGATGTGGACAGAGGCCGGCGACCCAGACGAGGGACTGCGCGCGTCGCTCGGGAACGTCACACGCGCCGAGGGCTTCCCGACGCGCGCCGAGCTGATCGCACGCTACGAAGAGGGGTCGGGCCGCTCGATGAGCGACATCCGCTGGTACACGACGCTCGCGCTGTGGAAGAGCGTCGTGTTCATGGAGGGCAACTACAAGCGGGCGATCGCCGGCACGACCGACGACCCCTACCTGCGGCAGTTCGGCGAGGGTGTGCTGATGCTCGCCGGCCAAGCGGAGGCGGTCGCGCATGGCGCCTGAGCAAGACCACGCAGACCACGCCGCCGAGCCCGACGCACGCACAGCGCTGCTGATTGACTGGGGAGGTGTGCTCACGACCGATCTGATCGCGTCGTTCCGCGCCTACTGCGTCAGCGTCGGCATCGAGCCGAAGGAGCTGCTTGGGCGTTTTCGCAGCGACCCTGAGGCGCGCGAGCTGTTGATCGCGCTGGAGAAGGGCCAGATCGAAGAGCGCGCGTTCGAGCAGCAGCTCGCCGGCCTGCTCGAGGTCGAGCCGGACGGGCTGATCGACGGGCTGTTCGCCGGCGTGCATGCGGATCAGGCGATGCTGAACGCCGTGCGCATGGCGCGGCAGGCGGGGGTGCGTACAGCGCTCGTGTCCAACTCGTGGGGCGTGCACCGCTACCCCCACGACCTGATGGACGAGCTGTTCGACGGCGTCGTGATCTCAGGCGTTGAGGGCACACGCAAGCCGTCCCGGCGCATGTACGAGCTGGGCGCCGAGCGCGCCGGCGTCACGCCCGCCGACTGCGTCTACGTGGACGATCTCGACTTCAACCTGACGCCCGCACGAGAGCTGGGCATGGCGACCGTGCACCACACGGCCGCCGAGACCACCATCCCCGAGCTCGAACGGCTGCTCGGGGTGCCGCTCGCGGCGTAGCCTAGTCCCGCTTCCCTCTCCCGTACAGGAACTTGAACAGCCCGGCCAGCAGGCGCGATGTGCGCGGCTTGTACGGGTACATGAACAGTTCCTTCTTCATCGCCAGCTTCGTGACGACGATCGCCTGCTGCGAGCAGTACTTGCGGATCCCGCCCGCGCCGTGGCGCGAGCCCAGGCCGGAGGCCTTGGCGCCGCCCATCGGCAGCTCGAGCACGGTGTAGTTGATCATCGCGTCGTTGACGTTCGCCGCGCCTGTTTCCAGGCGCTTGGCGATCGCCTCGCCGCGCGCGGCGTCGCGCGTGAACACCGACGCGCCAAGGCCGTAGGGCGAGTCGTTGGCGAGTCGCACGGCCTCCTCGGCGTCCGCGACCCGCATGATCGGCAGCGTGGGCCCGAACGTCTCCTCGGTCATGATCTTCATCGTGTGGTCGACGTCCACGAGCACGGTCGGCTCGTAGAAGCGCCCAGGGCCCGGTGCTTGACGACCGCCCGTGAGTACACGCGCGCCCCGCTGCACAGCGTCGTCGACGTGGTCTGAGATCGTGTCCAGCTGGGGTGGGAAGGTGATCGCGCCGACCTCCACCGAGCCGAAGCCTTCTGGCTTGCCGACACGCAGCGCGCGTACTTTCTCGGACACCTTGGCCACAAACTCGTCGTACACCGGCTCCTCGACGTATACGCGCTCGATCGAGATGCACGTCTGGCCGGCGTTCTGCATCGAGTAGTAGGTGGCGAAGTTCGCCGCGCGCTCGAGGTCAGCGTCGGCCAGCACGAGCATCGGGTCCTTGCCGCCGAGCTCCAGCGACGCAGGGATCAGGCGTTGCGCGGCCGCCTCGGCGACCTTCTTGCCGGTGCGCGTGGAACCAGTGAACATGATCATGTCGACGTGCTCGACGAGCGCCGCGCCGGTGCCGCCGCGGCCGGTGGCGATCTGCAGCACGTGCTCGGGCAGACCACACTCGCGCAGCCCTTCGGCCATCAGCAGCGAGGTCAGCGGGGTGACCTCGGAGGGCTTGAGGATCACGCTGTTGCCGGCCATCAGCGCCGGGATGCAGTCGCCGAAGGAGTTCGTCAGCGGGTAGTTCCACGGCCCGATCACGCCGATCAGCCCGAGCGGGCGATAGCGCTGGATCAGCTTCTTGCCCTTGACCAGCACCTGGCTTGACTTGACTGACTCGTCGGCCAGGTAGTGCGGCCCTTGCTTCGCCCAGAAGCCGAACGCGTTGCCCGCGTAGCCGATCTCGGCGAGGCTCGCATCCTCCCACGTCTTGCCGGTCTCCGAGACGATCGTTTCGGTCACCCGCTGGGCGTTGTCCATCAGCCACTTCTGCGCGCGCGACAGCACGCGCGCGCGCCCGTCGAAGCCGTACGCCTCCCACTCCGGCTGCGCCGCGCGTCCGCGCGCGGCCATTTCCGCGACCGCGTCGGCGCCCAGGTCCGGGACCGTAGCGACGATCTCGCCCGTCGCCGGGTTCTCCACCGGAATGCCGGCTGCGCTCTCCGCGGCGGCCGGCTCGGCAGTAGCGGGCTCGGCGGCCGCAGGCTCAGCAGCGGCATGCTCGGCGACAGCGGCTGCTCCGGCCACCGGCTGCGCGACGGTTGCCTGTCCAGACTCAGCCTCCTGCGGTGACCCCTCGGCCCCGTCGGCCCCGTCCGCGTCCTTGAGAATCTCCTGCTCGACGTGCTGATCGACGCTCGCCATCTCTGAAACCTCCCGACTCGAAACCACGATTACAAGGAGGTTACTCCGATCGGCGCGCGCGCCGGAGTCGCTGACTACGACCGCTTCTGCAGCTCGGGGAGCGTTACTCGGAGAGCTCTATGGAGGCGATGCCGATCGGCTCCGACGGGCGGTCGCCGCCGTCCGTGGGGGTCGCCTCGAGCTTGTCGACCACGTCCATCCCGTCGGTCACCTGGCCGAACACCGTGTGCTTGCCGTCGAGCCACGGCGCGGCGTCGGTCGTGACGATGAAGAACTGCGAGCCGTTCGTGTTCGGACCGGCGTTCGCCATCGCCAACGCGCCGCGCACGATCTTGTGCGAGTTGAACTCGTCCTCGAAGGAGTAGCCGGGTCCACCCGTGCCGGTGCCCTGCGGACAGCCGCCCTGAATCATGAAGTCTTTGATCACACGGTGGAACGTCAGCCCGTCGTAGAAGCCCTCATCGGCGAGCTTGCGGAAGTTCTCGACCGTCTTCGGTGCGTCCTCGTCGAACAGCTCGAAGGCGATTGGCCCCTCGCTGGTCTGCATGGTTGCTTTCGTTGACATCGGCCTACTGTACCGGGCCGCGATGGGTTCAGGCCCGTGGGGCGGAGGCGAGCCCGAGGAACACGATCAGCGACCGGTTCAGGGCTACGAGCTCCTCGTCGCGTAGTTTGCCGAGACGTTCGCCGAGGCTGGACCTCGGCACGGTGGTGACCTTGTCGACCATCAGCTGACTTGGCTGTTCGAGGCCGTTGTCCTCGGATGAATCGACCGGAAGTCTTAGGAGCGGAGCCTCAACGGGATTCGTGGCAAACGGGCAGACCGTGACCGACGCGGTGGCGTCGAAGCGATCGTCCTGAAGAACGACGACGGGCCGGGGCTTGCCGGTGTAGGCTCCTCGCGCTGCAGCCGTGTAGATCTCGCCGCGCGTCACCGAGGACGAAGCTTCTTCGTCCTCGGTGTTACATGTAACACATGAGCTCGTCAAGACCCTGGGGAGAGACCTTCGAGGTTCTCGTCTACGTCCAGAGGTGGCGCGAGAAGATAGATGACGGCCGCGAATCCGAGCAGTGATCCAACCTCGAAGACGATGTCCCGTATTCCTTGGGCGACGATTTCCCCATGTACGGCAGCCCCTTCGCGGATGTGATCCAGCTCCTCGACGATCAAGTAGACATGCACGCCGACCAGACCAAGGGCGGCACCCAAAATGCCGCAAACAAGAAAGAACGCCAGTCCTCCGATTTGTCCGGCGGCCAAGTCCGGAAGCCAGCGCGCACTGGCCACCACGCCGACGCTCAGGCATGCGAGAAAGATCAGCGCCGGGATCAACACCGAGGGCAGATCACCACGCCCGTCGGACGGAAAGTCCGACCACGCGAATCGCGGTGCCCGTGTATCGTGGCGGACGCGCGTGCGCCGCGTGGCGGTCGACCCCCTGACGCGCGGCGCTCGGCATCGCGGCGCTCGGCATGCCTACCTCACGCTCGACATGCTCCTACCTCACCTTCACGCGCTCCAGGCTGAGCGCCTGGTCTGTCCCACCCTGCCCAACGCGCCCGTCGAGCGCCTCGATCACGCGGTCCGCCTCGGCCGTGGGGACCGACAGAAACGAGAAGCGGTCCAGCACCAGCACGTCGCGCACGGCCTCTCCGTCGAGCCCTGCCGAGGAGGTCACCGACGCGACGATGTCCGCAACGCTCAGGCCGGCTGCGCGGCCGCCGCCGAGCACCAGCTTCGTGTACGGCTCCTGCTCGTCGCGACGCGAGATTCGCGGCTTGGAGTGCCTGCGCGGGCGCTCACGCACTGGCGTCGGCGCGGCCACCGCGCCCCGCTCCCATTGCGCTACATGCGTGCCGATGTGGCGTTCGATCGCCTCGAGCTCGCGCTTCTGGCGGTCCTCCACGAACGTGATCGCGCGACCCGAGCGCCCCACACGCCCGGTGCGCCCGATGCGGTGAACATAAGTATCTGGGCTCGTCGGCACGTCGTAGTTGACCACGTGGGTGACCGTCGAGATGTCAAGGCCGCGAGCCGCCACGTCGGTCGCCACCAGAATCGGCACGCGCCCGCCCTTGAACGCCAGCATCACGCCATCGCGCGAGCCCTGCGACATGTCGCCGTGCAGCGCTCGCACGTTCATCCCACCGTCGCGCAGCGTCCTGTAGAGCTGCTCGCAGCGAATCTTCGTGCGCACGAACACGATCGTTTGACTGGAACCCCCTCCCCCACCCGCCTCCGCGCGCAACACCTCAACGAGCTTGGCGGGCTTGTCCTTCGCTGCGACCGGCAGCTGGAACTGGGCGACCGTGTCGATCGTCAGCGTCTCCGCCTCGACCTGGATGATCGTCGGGTCGTACATATAGCGATCAGCGAGCGTGCGGATCGGCGGCGGCATCGTCGCACTGAACAGCGCCGTCTGGCGGCTCGAGGGTGTCAGCGAGAGGATCTTCTCGACGTCCTCCAAGAAGCCCAGATCGAGCATCTCGTCGGCCTCGTCCAGCACCATGAAGCGGCAGTCGTGCAGCACCAGCGAATGGCGCGAGATCAGGTCGAGCACCCGCCCGACCGTGCCCACGACCACGTGGCCGCCGGCGCGCAACTGGGCCTGTTGCGTACGGATCGGCGCGCCGCCGAACACGGCCACCACGTCGATCCCGCTGTGCGCGCCGTATGTGCGCAGCGCCTGCGTCACCTGGATGCACAGCTCGCGCGTCGGCGTCAGCACGAGCGCCTGCACGACCTGCTCGGCGGGGTCGATGTACTCCATGATCGGCAGGCCGAACGCCGCCGTCTTGCCGGTCCCCGTCTGGGCCTGGCCGATCACGTCGCGGCCCTCCAGCAGCGCGGGGATCGCCTGCTCCTGGATTGGGCTCGGCGACTCGTAGCCGACGTCGCTCAGCGCCTGGAGTGTGGACTCGGACAGTCCGAGTTCGGAAAATGACTTGGGCATGACTATGGAGGTGGAGCTTAGGCGGACGGGTCGAGCAGCAGCTTGCCGGTCGTTCGCCTGGCGCGCAGATCGATCTGCGCCTGAGCGGCCTGCTCCAACTTATACGTATGCCCGACGATCGCCCGCAACTCGCCCGTCACCGCACGCGTGAACAGCTCGTCGAGCGCCCGCGCGAACATGCTGGGGCGTTCTACCCCGCCGGGCACTGCCAGACAGTGAAACAGATAGAAGCCGACCACCGCGCGCGAGTGGCGCAGCAGAGATCCAGTGGAGATCTGGTTGGGCCGGCTGGTGGAGATACCGCACACGACGATCCGCCCGAACGGCGCGAGCGCCGCGTAGGACGCGTCGAACACCTCACCACCGGCCATGTCGAACACCACGTCGACATCCCTCCCATCATTAGCCTCACGGAGACGCTCGGTCAGACCCTCAGGCGCTGGATCGACAGCCACCTCCGCGCCCAGCTCAATCGCCAACGCGCGCCGCTCATCGCTCGAGGCAGTCGCGATCACCCTGCCCGCGCCCATCGAACGGCCGAGCTGCACGGCGAGCGAGCCGACCCCGCCGGCGGCGCTGTGAACGACCACGCTCTCCCCCCTGCTCACGCGCCCGGCCGTGCGATACAGGTGCCACGCGGTCGTGCCCTGGATGACCATCGCCAGCGCCGCGCCGTCATCGAGACCGTCCGGGATTCCGAACACGCGGTCGCTGCGAGCGAGCGCGTACTCGGCATAGCCGCCGCTGTCGAGCAGCGCGACGACCCGCTCGCCCGTGTCCTCCCGCACCCCCGCAACCTCGGCGCCCGGCACAAGCGGGAGCGTCGCCTGGCGCACATAGGAGTTGGTGCGCTGGTGGGTGTCAGCGAAGTTCAGCCCAGCGCGCGCGACCTTGATCAGCAGCTCACCCGGACCCGGCTGCGGCTTGGCGAGCTCCGCGAGCTTGAGGACCTCGGGGCCACCGAACTCGGTCATCTGGATCGCCCGCACCGCAGCGAGGCTAGCGGACAGCCGCGCCCGTCACGGGTGCTCTAAGGTGCGCGCCGATGTCAATCACCGTGGTCGGCTCGATCGCCTATGACACCGTCAAGACGCCCTTCGGGGAGCGCGAGCGCATGCTCGGAGGCGCAGCCGTGCACTTCGCCCTCGCGGCGTCGTTCTTTGACGACGTGCGCGTCGTCGGGCCGGTCGGCGATGACTTCGGCGAGCAGCAGCTCGCCGTCCTGCGCGCGCGCGACATCGACGTCACGGACATCGAGCGTGTCGCCGGCGGGAAAACGTTCTTCTGGCACGGCGAGTACGGCTGGGATCTCAACTCGCGCGAGACGCTCGATACACAGCTGGGGGTGTTCGAGGGCTTCCAGCCAAAGCTGTCCGAGCAGTCGCGCTCCAGCGACGTGCTGTTCCTGGCGAACATCCAGCCCGATCTGCAGCGCGACGTGCGTTCGCAGCTCCCCGGCGCCAGCTTCGTCGCACTCGACTCGATGAACCTGTGGATCGACATCGCGCGCGACTCGCTCGTCTCAGCGATCGAGAGCGTCGACTGCGTGATCCTCAACGACGCCGAGCTGCGCCAGCTCACAGGCAAGCCGAACCTCGTCTCGGCGGCGCGCGAGATCCTCGCCTGGGGCGCTGACGCGGGCGCTGGCGGCGCTGCTGGCGGCGCTCGGCGCGGGCCGAGCGTGATCGTCGCCAAGCAGGGCGAGTACGGCGCGGCGCTCGTCACGCGCGAGAGCTTCTTTGCGCTGCCCGCCTACCCGCTGGAGACGGTCATCGACCCGACCGGCGCCGGCGACACGTTCGCCGGTGGCTTCGTCGGCTTCATCGCCGCGCACCCCGACGAGCAGCTCTCCGACGAGCTGCTACGCAGGGCGATGGCGCACGCGACCGTGCTGGCGTCGTTCAACGTCGAGCAGTTCGGCACCGAGCGCCTACAGCGCCTGAGGAGCGAGGAGATCGTCGCCCGGATCGACGAACTGCACGCGATCACGCAGTTCAGCGGCGCGCCGCTACAGCTCAGAGGTTGAAGCGCTGCAGCTCAGAGGCTGAAGCACCTCACAGGACTTGTGAAGCGGGCCACAGGGGCTTGTACGGATCGCATACCGGGTATACGATCGAGGTGAGTGACCACCTGGACGTTCATCTGGTTGATGGTGCTGCTGAAGATCCCGATCGTGGCGCTGTTCTTGATCGTGCGCTGGGCCGTCGCCCAGACGCCCGAGGACGCGACCGGACAGGACGGCGGCATCGGTCCGCGGCCGGCCCCGCTGCACCCCCACCACCCGCGCTCGAGGCTGCCCCGGCGTCCGCGGCGAGGCCCTCACGGAGACCTCTCGCCGAGCGCTCCCGCGCGGATGCGCACGGTCGCCTCACGCCAGCGGCTGCGCCAGGGTTGAGCCGGATCGCGCTCCGAGCGGCGGACCGCCGGCCGCGGTCGCTCATAATCGGAGCTAGCGCTTGCGAACCCCCGGATAGGAGACGCCCATGAGTACCCAGCAATCGACGACGATCGGCGGCAGTCAGTCCAACGGCGACTCATCGACGGGCCTGCAGGGAACGCTCACGGTCACCGATAACCGCACCGGCAACACCTACGAGCTGCCGATCGAGGACGGGACGGTCAGGGGGATGGACCTGCGCCAGGTCAAGACCGATGATCAGGACTTCGGCCTGATGGTCTACGACCCCGCGTTCATGAACACGGCCTCCTGCCGCAGCTCGATCACCTACATCGACGGCGACGCCGGGATCCTCCAGCATCGTGGATACCCGATCGAGCAGTTGTGCGAGCACTCGACGTATCTCGAGGTGGCCTATCTGCTGATCAACGGGCGGCTGCCCACGGAGCTCGAGCTCAAGGGGTGGGTCGATGAGATCACGATCCACACGTTCGTGCACGAGAACGTCAAGGACTTCATGCAGGGCTTCCGCTACGACGCCAACCCGATGGGGATGCTCGTCGCGTCCGTCGGTGCGCTGTCGACGTTCTACCCAGACGCGAACAAGATCCACGAGGAGCGCGTGCGAGCGATCCAGATCATCAGGCTGCTCGCGAAGATGCCGACGCTCGCCGCGTTCGCCTTCAGGCACAACATGGGTCAGCCCTACGTCTACCCCGACAACGACCTCGACTATGCCGCCAACTTCCTCGGCATGATGTACAAAATGACCGAGCTCAAGTACGAGCCCGATCCCCGTCTGGCGCGGGCGCTGGACGTGCTGTTCATCCTCCACGCCGACCACGAACAGAACGCCTCCACGAGTGCCGTGCGATCTGTCGGCTCGACCCAGGTCGATCCCTACTCGGCGGTTGCCGGCGGGGTCGCGGCACTCTACGGACCGCTGCACGGCGGCGCCAACGAGGCCGCGTTGCGGATGCTCGAGCGGATCGAGAAGGTCGAGAACATCCCTGACTTCCTCGAGGGCGTAAAGGCCGGCAACGAGCGTCTGATGGGCTTCGGTCACCGCGTCTACAAGAACTACGATCCGCGCGCGCGGATCATCAAAAAATATCTCGACGACGTGTTCGAGGTGCGCGGCAAGAGCCCGCTGCTCGACGTCGCCACCGAGCTCGAGAAGCGCGCGCTCGACGACGACTACTTCACTCAGCGCAAGCTCTATCCAAACGTCGACTTCTACTCCGGCCTGATCTACGAGGCCCTCGGGCTGCCGGTCGCGATGTTCCCCGTCATGTTCGCCATCGGACGCACCAGCGGCTGGATCGCACAATGGCTCGAGATGGTGCAGGACCCAGAGCAGAAGATCGCGCGCCCGCGCCAGATCTACACCGGCGAGCGCGACCGCGACTACGTGCCGATTGCGGACAGAGGCTAGAGCACCAAGGTGGCGCCATGGCGGCGCAGCCAGTCGCGCTCGGCCCGGTAGCTGGGCCAATGGCGCTCCACCAGTGCCCAGAAGCGCGGCGAGTGGTCGAGCACCTGCAGATGGCAGACCTCATGCCAGACGACGTAGTCGAGCACCCGCTCGGGCGCCAGCAGCAGCCGCCAGTTGAAGCTCATGCGCCCGCTCGCCGAGCACGACGCCCAACGGGTGCGCTGCCCACGTATGTCCAGGGCGCTGTAGCTGCTCCCCACGATCTCGCTCGCACGATCCAGGCGCGGCGCGATCTCGGCGCGGGCTGCGCGTCGGTAGAAGCGCTCGAGCGCCGGGCGGGCGTCGCCCGCCGGCACCAGCAGCCGTGCGCCATCGCGGTGAACCCGCGTGCGGGACTCCTGCGCCACCAGCTCGAGCGTCGCGTCCAGATACGGGACAGTCCCTACCCGCTCGGCGATCCGCGCGAGCACGACATGGGCCTCCTCGAGACGGCGTTCGATCCACGGGCGCAGCTCGCTGACGGCCGCGGCAGCGGCGCGCTCCGGGGCACGTTGGGGGAGCACGACCTCCACGCCCACCGATCCCAACTCGGCATACGGTTGGACGTTGACCCGCACGCGCCGGGCGCGAGCGGAACGCCGCACCGTGTAGGGGATCTCGCTCTCGCGTGTCGGTCCAGCCATCGCCGCTGAGGGTACGCGCCGCCGCGGGCGTGCCGGCGCGGCGGGTCATAATGCGCCCCGGATGAGCACGTCCAAGGTCAAGCTGCCGCGCGAGCTGCGCGAGCCATACGAGGTCTACATCAACGGCGTCCGGCAACAGCTCGGCGTCGACTACAGCATCCGCGAAGGAGCGCTCGTGTTCGAGCGGGATCTACGCAAGGACAAGATCAGCGGATGGCGCTGGCTGCTGGGTGCATGGGGCGTCGGCACCTACCGCCAGAATGACTCGGTCGACGTCCGCTACGAGGCCGCCGACGGCTCTCCGCGGGTCGCCGAGGGGCTCGAGATCGAGCCGGGGTAGACGGCCTTCTCCCACGGCTTGGCGAGCTTCAGCGCGCTCAGGATCGCGCGCGTCGCCGGTGAGCGGTTGAGCGTGTAGAAATGGATCCCGGGCGCGCCCGCGGCGAGCAGCTCCGAGCATTGGAGCGTCGCGTAGGCGACGCCGAAGTCGAGTACCGCCTCGGGATGCTCTCCGCGCGCGTGCAGCTCGCGGCGCAGCCCGTCCGGGATCGACGCGCCGCACATGTCGGCCATCCGCTCGACCTGGCCGACCCTGGTGATCGGCATCACCCCGGGGATGATCGGCGCCTCGATCCCGGCGGCACGGGCGCGTTTTACGAAGTCGAAGTACACGCTGTTGTCGAAGAACATCTGGGTGATCAGGAAGTCCACGCCCGCGCGGACCTTCTCCAGCAGGTACTCGACGTCGGCCTCGGGGCTCGCCGCGTGGATGTGCGTCTCGGGGAAGCACGCGGCGCCGATCGCGAACGGGTAGTCGCCGGAGATCAGCTCGACCAGCTCGCGTGAGTACTCAAGGCCACCCTCCGTCTTCGTCCACGCCTCCTGCCCGGCCGGCGGGTCGCCGCGAAGCGCGAGCACGTTGTCGATCCCCGCGGCGTGCATCTCGTCGAGCGTCTCCCGCAGCTGCTCGACGGTCGCGCCGACGCAGGTGAAGTGGGCCATCGCCTCAAGGCCGTACTCCTCCCTGATCCGCTTGACGATCTCGATCGTCTTCTCGCGGGTCGAACCGCCGGCGCCGTAGGTGACCGACACGAACGACGGCTCCAGTGTCTTCAGCTCGGCGAGCGCCCCGAACAGGTTGCGTTCGCCCTCCTCGGTCTTCGGCGGCAAGAACTCGAACGAGAACACCGGGGTCGGCGGGTCCGAATCCGTGAGGATCTGATCGATGCGCATCCTCAGATTATGCAGACCATCGCTCGGGCTCGCCGGCAACCGGGTGAACCTCGCCGCGAGCCTGCAGGTGGGTGAGAAAGCACAGGATCTTCGACAGCAGCCAGTGGGAGCTCTGCGGCGCGGGGGAATCCGGGTAGACGTGGGGAACCAGCTCGAACACGCTCAGGGGCCGCTCGGCGACGGCCGCGCGCACGAGCGCGAGGCGTTCGGCGATCAGCGCGCGGTTGCCTTCGATGTGGGCAACCACGTCGCTGAACGTGCGTCCGTGCCCCGCGAGGCACAGTCGCGCGCCGAGCCCCTGGACGACGTCGAGCGAGTTGAGGAACTCGCCCACCGGGTCGGGGGTGTAGCCGTAGTCGAAGTACAGCGAGATCCGTCCGAGCAGATGGTCACCGGAGATCAGCAGACGCCGCTCGGGCTGGAAGAGGCACACGTGCGACGGGGCATGCCCGGGCGTCTCATACGCGACCCACTCGCCCAGCTCCGTGATGACCGTGACGCCGCTCAGCAGATCCCGGTCGGGCTCTATCGGACCGGCGATGCCCGATCCACCGGTGCCACGCTCGGCCGTGTAGCGGCGCACGGTCTCCTCCGGGACGCCGCTCTGGCGGGCGATCTCCTGACGGCGCTGCACCCCCGCGTCGGGATCCGCGGCCATCAGGCTGAGACCCTCGTGCCGCGGGTGCATCCACAGCTCACAGCCGGCCTGTTCGACGACCGTCGCCGCCTGCCCGCAGTGGTCGGTGTGGGCGTGCGTGCAGACGACCAGGCGCGCGTCCTGCAGACGCAGGTCGCACATGTCGAGCGCGCGCTCGAGGTGCGCGAGCGAGTCAGCGTCGTGCATCCCCGTGTCGAACAGGACGAACCCATCGCCCGCTGACACCGCCCACGCGTTGCAGTGGGGGACGCCTGGCCACGGAAGTGGCAGGCGCAGCCGGTATAGACCCGGGAGCACGCGCTCGCCGCGTCCGAGCTCGCGCCTTCGCGTCACATCGGGCATCGAGCTGAGACTAGACTACGACTCTCCAGCAGCACAAAGGAGGCGGACATGACCGATCGTGAGAGCGCAAGCGAGGCGAGCACCAAGGTGCAGGAGGTCGCCGCCAACATGCAGCAGGCGGCCGAGACGCGCAAACGGATCTCGGGGAGCAAGGCGGAGGCCGTTGCACGGCATTACTTCGCGGCGATCGACGCACGCGACCTCGAGCAGGCCGTCTCGCTGTGGGCCGAGGGGGGGCGCGAGCACGTCCGCGGCCAGGTTGACGTGCTCGCGCCGGACGGCGTCCGCGAGTTCATCGGCGAACTGCTCGGTGCAGTGCCCGATCTGAGCATGGACGTCCTCTCGGTCACCACCGAGGGAGACCGCGCCGCGGTGCATTGGCGCATGACCGGCACCTTCGCCGGGCCCGGCGGCTTCGGCGAGCTCTCTCCCACAGGCGATCCGATCGAGCTCGAAGGAATCGACCTGCTTACGGTCCGCGACGGCCTGATCCAGAGCAACGACGCGTTCAGCAACTCGATGACCTTCGCCCGGCAGATCGGGTTGCTGCCGGAGCAGGGCTCGGGCGCCGAACGACGCATGGCGAGCGCGTTCAACGCGAAGAACCGGCTCACAGCGCGGCTCGCCGGCGGCGAGGCCGAGCTCGTGGCCCAGGGCGTGTGGGTAGTCGAGGGCCAGCCCGGCCGCTGCAACGTGTACCTGATCGAGGACGACGGCGGCGTGACGCTGTTCGACGCGGGCGCGCGCACGATGACACGCGCGATCGCCACCGCCGGAGCCAAGCTCGGCGGTATCCGTCGGGTGGTGCTCGGACACGGGCACACCGACCATCGCGGTGCGGCGCCCGGGCTCGGCGTACCCGTACTCTGCCACCCGAACGAAGTGCAGGACGCGGAGGGCAGCGGTGGCTTTCGCTACTGGCCGCAGGGCCTTAGCGGCCTACCAACGCCGATGCGCCAGTTCCATCGTGTTCTACACCGCTACGCGTGGGACGGCGGGCCCGTGAAGATCACCGAGACGATCAGCGAGGGAGACGAGATCGCCGGATTCAGCGTAATCGACCTCCCCGGCCACGCCCCGGGGCAGATCGGCCTGTGGCGCGAGTCAGACCGTCTGGCGTTGAGCAGCGACTGCTTCTACACGATCGACATGTGGGGTCGCGATGCCGCGCCTCGACTGCCGGACGCGATGTACAACTACGACACCGAGCAGGCGCGCGCGAGCATGCGCAAGCTGGCCGCGCTCGAGCCGGCGGCCGCGTGGCCAGGCCACGCCAAGCCGCTCACCGGCGACGTGCGCGGCCAGCTCGAACAGGCCGCCGACACAACCTGAGCGTGGCCAAGCGCTCCCGCCGGCAAGAGCGGCTGAAGGCACCGAACAGCGACTACACCGACGCGGACGGCAACGTGCTCACGCTGCGCGGCGCGCTCAGCCCGGGCTCCAGGCGCGAGTACGCACAGGCGCTCGAGGGCGCCGGGGCACGCGCCGCTGCGACCCGCGAGGACTTCTGGCAGCGAGCGGTCGAGTTGCTGTTCGAGCGACTGGCCGTCCGCTGGGTGATCGCCGATGCGCCGATCGAGCGCCAGCGGGAGCTGTTGGCGCGCCTGCGCGTTGCCTCGCCGCAGGAGCGGGCATGGGTGCGCGAGGTGCTGCGAGAGCACTGCGCAGAGCATTTCCCGGACGTCGTGGCGCCCTGACCGGTCAATCCGCGAGCAGCTCCAGGCGGGGTCCGTGGGCGCTGCCGGCGGACACGAACCGCGCGGTCGCCGCGTTGAGCACGAACTCGATCGCCGCCCCGGCCTCGTCGCGCACCTCCAGACGCCGACCGTCCTCGTGCACCGCCAGCACAATGCCGTGTTCGCTGGCGCCGCCGAAGTGCAAGATCCGCGCCCGGGCGCCGACGCGGGGCAATGGTCGCGAGGGACTGAGCACGCCTCGATGGTAGGCAACCAGCCAACGCACACCGCTTCGGCGATCGATACCTTGCGGGCTATGCGCCGCACCAAGATAGTTGCCACCATCGGTCCGGCCTCGCGCGAGCCGGAGATACTCAGGCGGATGGTCGAGGCTGGGATGGATGTGGCCCGGCTGAACTACTCGCATGGAACGCTCGACGAGCACGCCGAGACCGTGCGCCGCGTGCGCGACGCCGCCGGCCGGGTCGGTCGCCCGATCGCGATCCTGCAGGATCTCCCCGGCCCCAAGTTGCGGATCGGCCCGCTGCGCGAAGACGTCGTCGAGCTGACGCCCGGCGAGCGCCTGACGTTCTCCTGTGGCGACGGCGAGCGGCCCGGCGACGCCCACGAGATGAGCATCTCGTGGGCCGGCCTGTCCGACGCAGTCGAGCCCGGCTCGACCCTCTACCTGGCGGACGGCTCGGTGCGCCTGAGCGTCGTCGAGGTGCGCGCCGAGGCCCACGAGGTCGACGTCGAGATCCAGATCGGCGGGGCCGTCGCCTCCCGCCAGGGCCTGAACATCCCTGGACCGGTCGCCTCGCTGCCCGCCGTCCCCGAGGAGGATCTGCACCTGCTGCGCCACGGCGAGTCGATCGGTGTGGACATGGTCGCGCTGTCGTTCGTCCAATCCCCCGAGGACGTCGAATTCGTGCGCGACCACACCCGTCTGCCGCTGATCGCCAAGATGGAGAAGCCACAGGCCGTGGAGCGCGCCGCCGAGATCGTCGCGGCCGCCGACTGCGTGATGGTGGCCCGCGGAGACCTGGGGATCGAGTTGCCGATCGCGCAGGTGCCGATCGTGCAGAAGCAGCTGCTCGAGCTGGCCGGCTGGATGGCGCGCCCGTCGATCACCGCGACCCAGATGCTCGACTCGATGGTCAACTCCTCACGCCCGACCCGCGCTGAGGTGGCCGACGTGGCGAACGCGATCCTCGACGGGACCGACGCGGTGATGCTCTCGCAAGAGACGGCCGTCGGCTCCTACCCCGTGGAGGCCGTCGCGATGATGGCCGCGGTGGCCGTCCAGGCCGAGTCGATCGCCCCGTATGAGCGCTGGAACCACTCGCGCGTGCGTCGAACCCATTCAGACCCGGCGTACACGATCGCGCACAACCTGTGCGACGCCGCGAGCGAGCTGGCCCTCGATGCACTGGTCATCCCAACGCTTTCCGGGCGCTCTGCACGGCTGGTCTCCGCGCACCGTCCGACGGTGCCGATCTACGCCCTCTCTCCGGGTAAAGAGACGGTCAGGCGCTGCGGTCTGATGTGGGGCGTGCAGGCGGCCTCGATGCCGCGGCACGAGACCACCGAGGCGCTGATCGCCGACGCCGCCCGCCGGGTCGTGGAGCTCGGCTGGTGTGAGACTGGCCAACGAGTCGGGATCACCGCGGGGCTGCCCTCCGGGCGCCCGGGTACGACTAGCCTGTTTCAGATTCAGGTGCTGTAGCCGCCGCCCGCCGACGGTCGGCAGGCGCGAGCAGCCGCGAGCGGCCGGGGGCAGTCGCGAGCAGTCGCGAGGAGCGCCCACGTGGAGCAGCGCATGTGGAATCATCCGCCCCGCCTGGAGACGCGTCCACGGCGGAGCATCGCCACCCGACGACCTGAGAGGACGGGGAAGCAATGGCCGCAGCCGCAGGAGCCGATGTGCAGAGCGCCGCCACCACAAGCGACTCCCACGAGCCCGTGCAAGCCGACGTGCTGGTCGTGTTCGGAATCACCGGGGATCTGGCGAAGGTGATGACCTTCCGCTCGCTCTATCGGCTGGAGCGGCGTGGCCTTTTGCAGTGTCCGATCGTCGGCGTGGCCGGCGATGACTGGACGCTGGATCACCTGCGCAAGCACGCTCGCGAATGCATCGAAGGGACCGGAGAGCCGGTCGATGAGAAGGTGTTCGACCGCTTCGCCGCGCGGCTCTCCTATGTCAGTGGCGACTTCACCGACGCCGCTACCTATGAGCGCCTGGCAGCGGCCGTCGGCGACGCGCACGCGCCGGTCTTCTACCTCGAGATCCCCCCGTTTCTGTTCGGTGCGGTGATCGGGCAGCTCAGGGACGCCGGCCTCACCAAGACGGCGCGCGTCGTTGTAGAGAAGCCCTTCGGCCACGATCTGCGCTCCGCGCGCGAGCTCGCCGCCGAGATCCACCAGCACATCGAGGAGTCCCAGCTCTACCGGATCGACCACTTCCTCGGGAAGATGGGCACCGACGAGTTCCTCTACCTGCGCTTCGCCAACACGATGATCGAGCCGATCTGGAACCGCAACCACATCGCCTGCGTGGAGATCACGATGGCCGAGAGCTTCGGCGTCGAGGACCGCGGCCACTTCTACGACCCCGTCGGCGCGGTGCGCGACGTCGTCGTCAACCACCTGATGCAGGTCGTCGCGCTGGCCGCGATGGAGGCGCCCTCAGGCAACGACGCCGACGCGCTCAAGGACGCCAAGTTCTCGCTGTTCCGCTCCATACACGACGCCGATCCGGCTCACTACGTGCGCGGTCAGTACGACGGCTACCTGGACATCGACGGCGTCGCCAAGGACTCGAGCACCGAGACCTACGCGGCCATGCGCCTTGACATCGACAACTGGCGCTGGTCGGGCGTGCCGTGGTTCATCCGCACGGGAAAGAAGCTGCCGACCACGCAGACCGAGCTGCGGGCCGTGTTCCGCGACCCGCCGCGCCTCGGCTTCATGGAGCGCGGCCACCGCCGGCCCGAACCGAACCAGTTCGTGGTCAAGCTCGATCCATCGACGGGAACCCGACTGATCCTCGACGCCCACCGCGCCGACCTGTCCGGGCCGGAGGCGATCACGCTCGACGTCGAGTTCGCCGAGCAGGGCGGCGAGGCCCCCACCCCCTACGAGGTGCTGCTGCTCGACGCGATGCGCGGTGACAGCACCCGCTTCACCCGTCAGGACGGCGTCGAAGAGACCTGGCGGATCTTCGAACCGCTGCTGCAGCAACCGCCGCCGGTGCATGCCTACGCCCCCGGCTCCTGGGGTCCGAAGGCGGCAGATGAGCTGGTGTCCGGCTTCGGCACCTGGCACGGCCCGTGGGTGCAGTCATGAGTCCCGGCAAACCGCGTAAAGCGGCCACCAACCCGAGCAAGGCCGTAGCCAAACCGAGCAAAGCCGCCGCCAAGGCGCGCAAGGCCTCGACCAAGCCGCGCAAAGCCAAGGCGAGCTCCGCCGCGAAGGCCGCCGCCCGCATGGGCGAGGAGCGCCCCGCGCTGCAGAGCGCGGCGATGCCCTCTCCGTTCACGCCGATCGCCGACTACGCGTTCCTGTCGGACTGCCACACCGGGGCGCTCGTCGCCCCCGACGGGACCGTGGACTGGCTTTGTGTCCCGCGATTCGACGCGCCGAGCGTGTTCGGCACGCTGCTCGACCGCCAGGCGGGGGCGTTCCGCTTCGGGCCGTTCGGCATCAACGTTCCCGCCGCGCGTGTCTACGAGCCCGGGACGAACACGCTGCTGACGACGTGGAAGACGCCGACCGGCTGGGTGATCGTGCGCGACGCGCTCACGCTCGGCCCGCGCCGGGGCATCGACACGGTCACCCCGCACACGCGACCGCCGACCGATGAAGACGCCAACCACATGCTCGTGCGCACGGCGCTGTGCCTGGAGGGCCACGTCGAGCTGGAACTCACCTGCGAACCCGTATTCGACTACGGACGGGTCCCGGCCACATGGTCGGTGTCCGACGACGGCCACCGTGCAGACGCCTGCGCCGCGGAGCAGACGATCAGGCTGCAGACCGACATGGCAGTCGGGATCGAGGGCGACCGCGTGCGCGCCAGGCATGTGCTGCAGGCAGGCGAGCAGATCTTCTCCGCGCTCTCGTGGGCTGAGGAGCTGGCGGCTCCAGAGACGGTCGACGAGGCGACGGCGCAGCTGGCTACGACAGCCGGCTTCTGGCGTAACTGGCTGGGGCGCGCGCGCATCCCCGACCATCGCTGGCGCGAGCCACTGCAGCGCTCGGCGCTGGCGATCAAGGGGCTCACGTACATGCCCACCGGTGCGACCGTCGCCGCGTTGACGACATCCCTCCCGGAGACGCCCGGCGGTGAGCGAAACTGGGACTACCGCTACACATGGTTGCGCGACTCGACCTTCACGCTGCAGGCGCTGCACTACCTGAACCTCGACTGGGAGGCAGAGGAGTTCATGCAGTTCGTCGCCGACCTCGAGCCCAACCCGGACGGCGCCCTGCAGATCATGTACGGGATCGACGGGCGACGCGACCTGACCGAGTCCACACGCGACGATCTCTCCGGCTATGCGGGAGCGAGCCCGGTACGGATCGGCAACGGCGCGTTCGACCAGCGCCAGAACGACGTTTTCGGCGCGGCGCTGGACTCGATCCTGCTGCACACCCAGCGCAGCCAGCGGCTGCCGCGGCGGCTGTGGCCGCTCGTGCAGGCGCAGGCCGAATGCGCGACCAAGGTCTGGCGCAAGCCCGACCAGGGCATCTGGGAGGCGCGCGGCAAGCCCAAGCACTACGTCTCCTCCAAGCTCATGTGCTGGGTGGCGATGGACCGCGCGGCGAAGCTCGCGGCGATACGCGGCGACATGAAGCTGCAGAGCACGTGGCAGACGACCGCCGAGGAGATCAGAGAGGACATCCTCATCCACGGCTTCAGCGACAGCGGCGTGATGCGCCAGCACTACGAGACCGACGCGCTCGACGCCTCCAACCTGCTGGCCGGCATTTTCGGCTTCCTGCCGGGCGATGACGAGCGCCTGCGCGCCAGCGTCCTGGCGATCGCCGAAGACCTCACCGAGGACGGATTCGTGCTGCGCTACCGCACCGAGGAGACCGACGACGGCCTGTCCGGCAAGGAGGGAAGCTTCCTGATCTGCTCCTTCTGGCTGGTCTCAGGGCTTGGCGATCGTCGGCGAGCTGCAGCGCGCCACCGACCTGATGGAAAAGCTGCTGCGGGTCGGCTCGCCGCTCGGCCTGTACGCGGAGGAGTTCGACACCAGCACCGCCCACCACCTCGGGAACTTCCCCCAGGCGTTCTCGCATCTCGCCCTGATCGAGGCCGCCGGGCGTATCATCATCGCGGAGTACACGAGCGAACTGACCTCATGAGCGCCTACGACGTGATCATCATCGGCAGCGGCGCCGGCGGAGGAACGCTCGCACGCCATCTCGCCCCCTCCGGCAAGCGCATCCTGCTGCTCGAGCGCGGCGACTGGCTGGCGCGCGAGCCGCAGAACTGGTCCGCCGGCGAAGTGTTCGTCGAGAACCGCTACGTCTCACCCGACACCTGGTACGACGGTGACGGCAAGCCCTTCCAGCCGCAGGTGCACTACTGCGTCGGCGGCGCCACCAAGCTCTACGGCGCCGCGCTGTACCGCTTCCGCAAAGAGGACTTCGGCGAGCTGCGCCACCACGGCGGGATCTCGCCCGCGTGGCCGATCTCCTACGAGGAGATGGAGCCCTACTACACCCAGGCCGAGCAGCTCTACCAGGTGCACGGAGCGCGCGGCGAGGACCCGACCGAACCGCCGGCCAGCGCGCCGTATCCCTTCCCGGCCGTCTCGCACGAGCCGCGCATCGCGCAGCTCGCCGAGGACTTCGCCGCCGCGGGCCTGCACCCGTTCCACGCGCCCTGCGGCGTGATGCTCAACGAGCAGCGACATGCCCTACAGCAATTGCGTGCGCTGCTCGACCTGCGACGGCTTCCCGTGCCTCGTGCACGCCAAGTCCGACGCCGAGGTGCTCGGCGTGCGGCCCGCGCTGGAGCACGACAACGTCACGCTGCTGACGAACGCGACCGCGGTGGCCCTTACCACCAATCCGGCCGGGACGGCCGTCACGCGAGGTCGTTGTCGAGCGCGACGGCGCGCGCGAGACCTACGCCGCCGACATCGTCGTCGTCTCCGCCGGCGCCGCCAACACGGCCAAGCTGCTGCTCGCCTCAGCCAGCGACAAGCACCCCAACGGCCTCGCCAACGGCTCCGACCAGGTCGGGCGCAACTACATGTTCCACAACAGCCAGGCGGTGCTGGCGATCTCCAAGGAGCCCAACCCGACCGTCTTCCAGAAGACGCTGGGCGTCAACGACTACTACTTCGCGGGCGACGCCTGGGAGTTCCCGATGGGCAACATCCAGATGGTCGGCAAGTCCGTCGCCGAGATGTACCGCGGCGAGAAGCCGCTGATGACCAAGCTGGCGCCGACGTTCTCGCTCGCCGAGGTCGCCACCCACGCGATCGACTTCTGGCTCTCGACCGAGGATCTGCCGCAGGCCGAGAACCGCGTCACGCTGGACCCCGACGGGCAACATCACGCTGAGCTACAAGTCCTCCAACGACACCGCCCGCGACCGGCTGTTCGAGCAGCTGCGCTCGCTGCTCGGTCATCTCGGCATGCACGAGCACCACCTGATCCCGCGCTGGGCCTACCTCGAGAACAAGATCCCCGTCGCGGGCGTCGCGCATCAGGCCGGCACCTGCCGCTTCGGCGAGCGATCCCGCCTCATCGGTGCTTGAACACCGACTGCCGCGCCCACGAGCTCGACAACCTGTACGTCGTCGACACGAGCTTCTTCCCGAGCATCTCGGCGGTCAACCCGGCGCTCACGGCGATGGCCAACGCCGTTCGCGTCGGCGAGCATCTGCTCGGACGCCTGGCCTGAGCGCGTGTCGCCTGAGCGCATGCGTGGCCTGAGCGCCGCCTGGCGCCGCGTGGCCTGAGCGCACGCTGCGAACAGCCCTCCACCGAGCACCGGCGCGCCCACTCGACTGCGTCATGATTGCGCTGTGAGAGCGCTCGACCCGAGACTGCTCAGCTACGCGCGCGCGACCCGCAGCGTTCCTGTTCGTCTCGGTCTCGCTCGGCTCCCTCGGCGCGCTGCTGATCGTCGCGCAGGCGTGGCTGCTGGCCGACGTCGTCTCGCGCGCGTTCATCAACGGCTGGAGCCTCGCCCAGCTGCCGAGCCCCGCTGTTCGCGCTGCTCGTGGTGGTGCTCGCTCGCGCCGTGCGTCGCGTGGTGCGCCGAGCTCGCTGCGAGCCGCTCCTCGCGCGCGCGCGAAGTCGCAGCTGCGCGCGGCGCTGCTCGCGCGCATCCCCGCGCTCGCGCTGGACAGCTCGCGCGAGCAGCGAACCGGGCGAGCTCGCGTCCTCGCGACACGCGGGATCGACGCCCTGGACGGCTACTTCTCGCTGTACCTGCCGCAGCTGTTCCTCGCCGTGATCGTGCCCCTCGTCGTGATCGCGGCGGTCGCTGTCGAGCGACTGGATCTCGGCGGCGATCATCGCCCTGCACGATCCCGCTGATCCCGATCTTCATGGCGCTCGTGGGCGCCGCCACCAAGGAGCGCATGGACCGCCAGCTACGCACGCTCGAGCGACTGGCCGGCCACTTCCTCGACGTGGTCGCCGGGCTGCCCACGCTGAAGGTGTTCGGCCGCGCGAAGGCGCAGACGCAGGCGATCCGCGAGATCACCGAGCGCTACCGCTCGACCGCGATGTCGACGCTGCGTGTCACCTTCCTGTCGTCGCTGATCCTCGAGCTCGTCGCGACGGTCGCGGTCGCGCTCGTCGCCGTCGCGATCGGGCTGCGCCTGATGAACGGAGCGCTCGACCTGCGCACCGCGCTGTTCGCGCTCGTGCTCGCCCCCGAGGCGTTCCTGCCGCTGCGCCAGCTCGGCGCCAACTACCACGCCAGCGCCGAGGGCAGTCGCCGCCGCCGAGCAGGTGTTCGAGGTGCTGCGAAGCGCCCGGCCCCGGCGAGGCACCCGTACCAATTTCCCCGACCCGGCCGTCGCCGAGCTCGCGGTCGACGGACTGCGGGTCACCTACCCGGGGCGCTCGCAGCCAGCGCTCGACGGTGTCTCGCTGAGCGTCGAAGCCGGCGAGCTGCTGGCGCTCGTCGGGCCCAAGCGGATGCGGCAAGTCCACGCTGCTGAGCGTGCTGCTCGGCCTGCTCACACCGGACTCGCGGCGCGGTCCGAGTCGGCGACGTCGAGCTCGCCGATCTCGACCTCGAGGCGTGGCGGGCGCAGCTCGCGTGGGTGCCCCAACGGCCGCACCTGTTCAGCGCGTCGATCGCGGAGAACGTGCGCCTCTCCCGCCGCGAGGCCTCGAGCGAGCAGGTCTCGGAGGCGATCCGCGCCGCCGGTCTCGCTGAGACGGTCGTCAAACCTGCCCGGCAGGAGCTCGACACGATCCTCGGCGAGCGCGGCGCCGGCCTGTCCGCGGGCGAGCGCCAGCGGGTCGCGCTCGCGCGCGCGTTCCTGCGCGATGCCCCATTGCTGCTGCTCGATGAGCCGACCGCGAGCCTCGACGGGCGAGACCGAGCGCGATGTCGTGCAGTCGATCCGCAGGCTCGTCTCGCGGGCGCACGGTGGTGCTCGTCGCGCATCGCCCGGCGCTGATAGCGATCGCCGACCGGGTGCTCCCGCTCGCGGCGAGCGAGGTCGCCGCGTGAGAGGCTCTCGCCATAAGCGCTCCCGCTTCACCCGACGAGGCACGGTCGGTCGACGACGAGCACGGGCCGCAGGCGCCGCTGCTGCGCACGCTCGCGATCGCTCGCCCGGCCGTCGCGGCGCCTGGCGCTCGCGACGCTGCTCGGGTGCGGGCGCCGTCGCCGCGTCGATCGGCCTGATCGCCACCTCCGCCTGGCTGATCTCGCGCTCGGCCCAGCATCCGCAGGAGTCGGCCGTCGCGATCGCGATCGCCGGCGTGCAGTTCTTTGCGCTCGCGCGAGGGCTGTGCCGCTACGGCGAGCGGCTCGTCGGCCATGACGCAGCCTTCCGCGTGCTCGCCCGGATCAGGGTTCGTGTGTACGAGCGCCTCGAGCGGCTGGCCCCGCTCGGGCTGCCGGCGTTCCGCAGCGGCGACCTGCTCGCCCGTCTGATTCACGATGTCGAGGCACTGCAGGATCTGTTGCTGCGCGTGCGTGCCGCCGTTCGCGATCGCGATCGGCGTCGGTGCGCGCGACGGTCGCCGTGATGTGGTGGATGCTTCCGGCGGCCGGTGCGATCCTGCTCGCGGCGCTCGCTACTCGCCGCCACGCTGACGTGCCGTGGCTGACCGGCAGGCTCGCCGCTCGCAGCGAGTCACGTCAGGCGGGCGCCCGCGCCGAGCTGACGGTGAACGTGGTCGACCTGATCGAGGGCGCACCCGAGCTCGCCGTCTACGGCGCCGTCCCCGAGCAGCTGCGGACGTGCGCTCGACGCCGACTCGCAACTCACGCGGATCGCCGCCGCGAGCGCACGCACCGCGGGCGTCGGACAGGGTCTGAGCGAGCCTGTGCTGCGGGCTTGCGATGTGGGGCGCGCTGGCGGTCGGAGTTTCGGCAGTGCACGACGGGCGCCTCGACGGTGTGCTGCTGGCGGGCCTCGCGCTGATCCCACTGGTGGCGTTCGAGCTGGTCACTGGGCTGCCGGCGGCGACCCAGACGCTGCAGCGCGTGCGCCGCTCGGCCGCGCGCGTGTTCGAGGTGCTCGACACGCCGGCCCCCGTGACCGAGCCCCTGCGCCCGGCCGTGCTCGGGCCCCCTCCGCATTCGCTGCGAGTCCGGGATCTGCGCTTCAGCTACCCGGGCGCGAGCCGGCCGGCGCTCGATCGCGTCGAGCTCGATCTGAGCCCGGGCAGACGCGTAGCGGTAGTCGGGCCGAGCGGCGCCGGCAAGTCGACGCTCGCGGGCGTGCTGCTGCGCTTCCTCGCCTACGAGCAGGGGTCTGTCGCGCTCGACGGCGTCGAGATCGCGGACCTGGACGGCGAGCAGTGCCGGGCTGTGATCGGCCTGGTCTCCCAGGATGCCCACGTGTTCGACAACACGCTCGAGGAGAACCTGCGGCTGGCCAGCCGCGAGGCGAGCGAGGGTCAGCTGCGCGCGGCGCTGGCCGCAGCCAGGCTGCTCGACTGGACCGACCAGCTGCCCGCAGGCCTGAGCACCCAGCTTGGCGAGCGCGGCGCGCGCATGTCCGGTGGGCAGCGCCAGCGCCTGGCGATCGCCAGAGCGCTGCTCGCGGGTTTTCCGCTGCTCGTGCTCGACGAGCCGGGTGAGCATCTCGACACGCAGACGGCCGACGCGATCCTCGCCGACCTGCTGGCCGCCACGAGCGAGACGGCCACGCTGCTGATCACCCACCGCCTGGCGGGGCTGCAAGATCTCGACGAGATCCTCCTGCTCGATCGCGGCCGCGTCCAGGAGCGCGGAACGCACGCCGAGCTGCTCGCTCACGGCGGCGCGCTACGCGGGCCTGTGGCAGCGTGAGAGCGCCTGAATTCGGACTACTCGGCAGCTCGCCCCTGCTCCAGAAACCGGGATAGCTCTTCCTCTCCTGGCCTGATCCCCGCACGCATCGCGACGATCCGAGCGGACACCTGCTGCATCGTGATCGTGCGCTCGTCGCGAGAGCTCCCGACGAACGCGCTCAGCCACTTGAACAACGCGATCCAGCGGTTCTTGAAGCCCGTCAGGAACGTCAGGTGTACGAACGCCCACATCAGCCAGCCGATGAAGCCGCCAACCTTGATGCCCTTGAAGCTGACGATCGCGCGGAAGCGCGAGATCGTCGCCATGCTGCCGAGATCGCGATACACAAACGGCTTCTCGCCGCGGTCGCCGCGGTCGCCGTGCACGCGCCGTTTGATCGTGCGAGCAGCGTAGATGCCCGGACTGCATCGCCACCTCGGCGACCCCTGGTAGACCGTTCAGCGCCATCATGTCGCCGACCACGAACACCTCCGGGTGGCCGGGGAGCGTGCAGTCGGGGAGCACTTCGACGTGACCGGCGCGGTCGGTGCCGGCGCCCGTCTGCCTGCGCCAGCATCGCGCCGAGCGGCGAGGCCTGGACGCCCGCCGACCAAACCTTCGTGTGGCACGCCACGCGCTGCTCGCCATCGGGCCCCTGGACGACGATCGAGTCGTATTTGACGTCGGTCACGCGACTGTTCATGCGCAGCTCGACGCCCGCCCGTTCCAGCTCCGCGGTGCCCTTCGCCGAGAGCTTGTCGCCGAATGTAGCCAGCGCCTTCTCGCCGCCGTCGAACAGCAGCACCTGCGCGCTGGCCGGATCGATGCGGCGGAAGTTCTGCTTCAGCGATCGCCGCGCCAGCTCCGCGATCTGCCCGGCCATCTCGACGCCGGTCGGCCCGGCGCCGATCACCGCGAACGTCAGCCACGCACGCCGGGCCTCCGGGTCCTCCTCCAGCTCGGCCATCTCGAAGGCGCCGAAGATGCGCGCGCGCAGCTCCAGGGCATCGTCCACGGTCTTCATCCCGGGCGCGAAGCGTGCGAACTCGTCGTGACCGAAGTAGGACCCCGTCGCGCCGGCGGCCACGATCAGCGAGTCGTAAGGAAGCGTCAGCGGCTCGCCGATCAGCCGTGCCGCGGTCACCGTCTTCGCCTGCAGGTCAAAGCCCGTCACGTCGGCGAGCTCGACGCTTACGTTGCGATGCTTGCGCAACACCTCGCGCAGCGGCGGTGCGACCGCACCCTCGGACAGGATCCCGGTCGCCAGCTGGTACAGCAGCGGCTGGAAGGTGTGGTGGTTGGCGCGGTCGATCAGCGTGACCTCGACATCGGCGCGCGGCGCAGGAACTTCGCCGCGAACAGGCCGCCGAAGCCACCGCCGACGATCACCACCCGATGAGGGGACGGACTGCTCATCGCACCTAGATCCGGGGGGCGGCGGGCATCGCCGCGGCCGATGGCTCGGGCCCCCCGCCGCCAGGTTTGGGCGGGGAACCGCCTGCCGCCGGCGGCGCCTTGATCCGACCGCGGAACACGTGGAAGGACCAGCCCTGGTAGATCAGCACGAGCGGCAGGAAGATCGCGGCCACGACCGTCATCACACTCAGCGCGTAATGACCGGAAGCGGCGTTGTTCACCGTCAGGTCATAGGCGGAGCTGGTGCTCGAGACCATCACGTTCGGATACAGGTCGATGAAGATCGAGCCGACCGTCGCGGCGATCGCGATCGCCGAGGCAGTGAACGCCGAGCCGTCCGAGTCGCTGATCGCCAGCCGCGCCGCAAAAACCACTGCGATCACGGCCATCAGCTCCACCGGTCCGGGCACGTCGGCACCGCCGGCGACTTTCCGCGTCCAGACCACCCAGCCGACGACCAGCGCGATCGCCGCCCAGCCGAGCGGCCCGGCCAGAGCGCGTGCGCGCTCGCGCAGCAGGTCGGTCGTGCGCATTTTCAGGAACGTCGTGCCGTGCAGCAGGCACAGCCCGAGCAGCGTCACGCCCGTCCACAGCCCGTACGGCGTCAGCAGGTCGAAGAAGTCGCCCGTGAAATCGTGGCTGGAGTCGATCGGCAGGCCGACCAACAGGTCGCCCAGCCCGACGCCGAGCAGCAGCGGGACCAGCAGGCTGCCGATCGTCGTGCACCACATCCACGTCGAGCGCCAGCGCGTGCCGTCGCCTTTGCCTTTGAACTCGAACGCGACCCCGCGCGCCATCAGCGCGGCGAGCACGAGCAGCAAAGGGAGATACAGCGCCGAGAACATCGAGCCGTACCAGTCCGGGAACGCGGCGAACATGCTGGCGCCCGCGACGATCAGCCAGACCTCGTTTCCGTCCCACCATGGGCCAATCGTGTTCAGCGCAACGCGTCGCTCGGTGTCGGTCCTGCCAACGATCGTGTGCAGCACGCCGACGCCGAAGTCAAAGCCCTCCAGCACGAAGAAGCCGACCCAGAAGATCGCGACGATCACGAACCAGATTGTGTGCAGCTCCACAACACTCCTAGTAGGTCAGCGCCGGGATCGTGGTTGCGCCGGCACCGGAGGCACCCGACTCGCCGGCGTCGTCATCATGCTCCTCACCGAGCTCCTTGCGCGAGTAGCGCAGCATCAGGACGAGGTCGGCGGCCCCCAAGGCGATGTAGATCAGCACGAACGCGATCAGGCTGATCCAGATGTCGGTCGAGCTGACCGACGGCGAGTTGGCGTTGATCGTCTTCATCAGCCCCTGCACGATCCACGGCTGGCGACCGTTCTCGGTCAGCATCCAGCCGGCGGTGTTCATCACAAACGGAGCCACGACCGCCCACAGCGAGACACGCAGGAACCACTTTGAGCGCGCGAGCGTCCCGGTGTGTATGAGCCAGCCTCCCCACAGAGCCAACAGCGCGATCAGCGAGCCCACGTAGGCCATCACGCGCATCGACCAGTACTGGATGAAGACGTTCGGGATGTAGTTCCCTGGGCCGTATTTCCTGACGTCTTCGCGCTGCAGCTGGTTGAGGCCCTCGACGGCCCCGTTGAAGGTGCCGGTCGCCAGCACCGACAGCAGGTGCGGTATCGCGATCAGCTGGGTCGGCGTCTGGTCGTTCTTGCCGCCTCCGACCTGGAACGCCGAAAACGAGCACGGCTGGCAGTTTTCCCACTGCGCCTCGGCAGCTGCGATCTTCGCCGGCTGGTATTTCGCCTCGATTTCCCCGAGCCTGTTGCCGACCACCATCTGCAGCAGGATCACCGGCAGCAGCACCATCACCGACAGCCTCGCTGCGTGGCCGAAGGCCGCGACCTCGCGCTGCTTGCGCAGGTGCCAGGCGGACACCGCGAGCATCACCAGCGAGCCGGTGATCAGCGAGGCGAGGATCACGTGCACGTAGGCCCACAGGAAGGTCGGGTTCGTGAACAACGCCCAGACGTTGCTCAGTTCGGGCTGACCGTGGCTGTTGAGGGTGTAGCCGACGGGATGCTGCATCCACGAGTTGGCCGCGAGGATGAACATCGCCGAGAGCATCGATCCGAACGCGACCAGCCAGATGCAGGCCAGGTGGATGCGCTTGGGGAGCTTGTCCCAGCCGAAGATCCACAGTCCGAGGAACGTCGACTCCAAAAAGAACGCCGCCAGCCCCTCCATCGCCAGCGGTCCGCCGAACACGTCCCCGACGAAACGTGAGTACGCCGACCAGTTCATGCCGAACTCGAACTCCTGAACGAGTCCCGTGACCACGCCGACGGCCACGTTGATCAGCAGCAGCGTGCCGAAGAAGCGCGTCAAGCGCTTGTACTCGGGCTTTTCGTTGCGGTAGTACGCCGTCTGCAGCAGCGCGACCAGGAACGCCAGCCCGATCGTCACGGGCACGAACAGGAAGTGGTAGATGCTCGTCGTGGCGAACTGCCAGCGTGCGAGATCGTTGGTCATCCCGCCGCTGAGTCTACTTCGATGGTCACCCGGACGAGAGGCCGCGAACGCTGACCGAAAAGCGCGCGCGATGGCGCTCGCCCGCTGCGAGCAGGCGCAGCCCGTCGCCACTGCGCAGAGCGTTGGCGGGTGCGGTCATCGGCTCGAAGCAGATGAACTGCCCGCCCGGCGGAGCAAACACCTGGGCACACGGATATCCCTCGAGCAGCTCAACCTCGATTCGTCTGGCAGCGTCCTGCACGGCGAACCTGGCGGACTGCGCCACCGAGTCGAAGCCGTCGTCGAACTCGTGACCGTCGAGCTCGAAGCGCCTAGCTGGCTGCGCCGGCTCGAACCCCGTGGGTATCTGCTGCTCATCGAGCGTCAGGTGGCGCATCGCCGCCAGCTCGATCAGCCAACTCTCGCGTGGCGCACCAGGGGGCGCGAAGTACGGGTGGAAGCCGAACGCCACCGGCACGCTGTCCTCGCCGCACGCGTGCACCGTCACGTCGATCTCCAGACGGCCGTCGAGCAGCCGCGCCTCGTAGTCGAGCTCGTGGCGGAATGGGAACACCTGGAACACCTCGAACAGCTGTGGGTGCGAGTCGCTCCAGCTGACGTGTGCAGCGAGCGAGTGCGCATCGCTACTGGAGCCCACTTGCCCGGACCCAACTTGACCGGACCCCACCTCGAGCTCCCACGGGATCCGCGATCCGATTACGCCGTGAATCGGAAGGCCGTTGCTGTCCTGCGAGACGCAAGTGCGGTCGTCCGGGACCTCAACCGTCCGGCCGCCAACGCTGTAGTCGAACGCGGCAAGCCGGTTCGCCCACGGATACAGCAGCGGTATCCCCATCGTCTTGCCGCGCTCGGCGTAGGCGGCCAGGCCGGCGTTCTGAGCCAGCAGCTCCTCACTGCGGTGGCGCAACGAGCAGCAGAGCATCCCCGCACCCGGCACGAACTCGGCCTCGAGCTCGGCATCCGGGTCCGACAGCAGCACGGTCGCGAGCGAAGGATCGGCCATCGCTAGAGGATCGCCAGCGGGTTGACGGGCGAGCCGGTTCCACCGGCGATCCGCAGCGGCGCGGTCACGCACAGGAACTCCCAGCGCCTGGCCGACTGGCACGCGGCGCGCAGGTCCTCCAGCTGCAGGTAGTCGAGCAGCAGGACGCCCATCGCGTTCAAAGCGAGTACGTGGATCGGGAACGCAACCCCCTCGGTGGAGCTTGGAGCCGTGTCGCTGTTGCCGTCGCAGCCAAGCGCCGCGACACCCCGCTCGGCCAACAGCGACATCGCGGTCGGATGCAGGCCGGCCTTGCTGTCGGCCGTCTCCCATGGGCCGAGCTCGGCGAGACGACCTGCGTGCCCAGTGCGCACGAGCACGATGTCACCTTCCTCGATCTCCAGCCCCTGCTCGCGCGCGGCACCATCGAGATCCTCGGCGAACACGTGCTCGCCTGGCTCCAGCCATGGCACCCCGCGCAACCGCGGGATGTCCAACAGCACGCCGCGCCCGACCAGGCCGTCGCTCGCTGCGTCGATCGCCCCAGCGGCCGCGCCGCCGGCCGTGATCGAGCCTGCCGCCACGCCGTTGTACAGGCGGCCGTCGTAGGCGACGTGGCACAGCGCGTCGATGTGCGTGTGACCGTCGCTGTGATAGTCGACGCCGACGAAGTCCTTCGCGAAGCCGATCGCGCCCAGGCCGACGTCATCGGCGGCGTTCTGCGTCATCCGGACTTCCGCCGGGACAGGGCAGTCGGGAGCAGTCGTCGTGCTCAACGGCAGGCTGAGGCTCACGACGACGCCGCTGCGCACCAGCCGCGTGGCGGCAGCCACCCGGTCGGCCGTAAGCAGGTTCAACGCCCCCAGCTCATCGTCATCTCCCCAGCGCCCCCAGCTGCGCACGGAGTCGAACAGCGCCGCGAACTCAGCGGCCGTCACAGCGGCGCGTGTCCGGGCCTCGCGCTCCTCCACGCGCCGGGTTCTAGCAGACGTCAGTCGGGCGGCGGCGCCAGCCTGCGCTGGACGACCAGCGCGATCGAGCCGCCGAGCAGCATCATCGCGATGTTCACAGCGAGCACGCTCAGCGCACCGAGTGACTTGGACAGCTCGCCCACGCCCGCCGCGACGCCCAGGAAAGCTGCCGCCGGGATCGTCGTCACCGAGATTGCCACGCCCACCCCCATGCTGGCGCGCGTCTCGACCGCGAGCATCCCCGCCACACCAGCCGCGACCGCGACGAAGATCGTCTCCGCTTCGACGTTCTGCTGGGAGGCAAGCCCGACCGTGTGGACCGCGAACCCATTCGGCAGCAGATCGAGCAGGTTGAGGAACGCCGTGACCGCCGCAGCCAGTAGACAGGCCATGCCAAGCCCGACCACAAGCGAGACCAGACCTTGGCCGATCAGGCGCGGCCGGCGCAGGACGAGGCCGGTGCAAGCCGCCGTGATCGGCAGCAGATCGGGGGCGACCGCCATCGCTCCAACGATCAGGATCTCGTCCTCGTCGATCACGCCGAACGCCGCGATCACACCAGCGACAGCCATGAACACGAGATACCGCACGGCGGTTCGCGCGTTGATCCGCGCCTGGCCGAGCAGGTCCGCCCAGACGATCGCGACCGTCTCGTCGAAAGCCGCCGCGGGGCCGATCGCGTCGAGCCGCAGCAACGAGATGTCCTCGGCGGGAACCCCCAGTCCACGAACCATCGCCAACGCACCGTCGGCGGCCGAGGCATGAACGTCGGCCGTCACGAGCGCACTCCCGTCGGGCCCGCCGTCCGTGATGCTCACGTGGCTCGTGCCCGGCGAGGACCCCAGGCGCCGGGCGACATCGCCGACCACCGAAGAATCTCCGAACACGCGCAGCAGCAACATCAGATGGTCGAACATTCGGGCAGCGCCCGGACGGACAGACGAGCATCCGATCCGGCTCGGGAGTGGTCCGCCGGGGCCGGGGCCGGGGCGGCTCGCCCGGGCCCGGGTTCGCGCGGTCAGCTTGCCGTACACTCCCCGGCGCGTGAACCTGTGGATCCCGGATGTGACGGGTCGCGAGGCGATCGGAGAGTTGCCGGAGACCGTCGCGCTCGGCTTGATCGCAAGCCACGGCGAGGCGCCCGCGGCGATCCTCGACGCCGAGTTCCTCGTGCCCCGCGCGGGGTATCGCCGTGTGCTGGAGCTGCTGGCGCAGATGCCGAGCCTGCGCGTGATCCAGACGCTGTCAGCCGGCGTCGACTGGCTCCTGCCGCTGGTCCCGCCCGGCGTGATCGTGTGCGACGCGGGCGGGAGCCGCGACATCGCGGTCGCCGAATGGGTGCTCGCTGCGATCCTCGCCGCGAACAAGCGCCTGCCGCAGCTGCGCGATCGCCAGCGCGCGCACGAGTGGGCGTGGGGCCAGTCGAACGAGCTCGCGGGAAGCACGGTAATGATCCTCGGATACGGAGCGATCGGCGCCGCCGTCGAGGCCCGCCTGGCCCCGTTCGACGTCAAGCTGATCCGCGTCGCCAGGCGCGCCCGCGAGGGCGTGCACCCCGTCGAGGCGCTCGGGTCGCTGCTCGGGCAGGCCGACGTGGTCGTCGTGCTGCTGCCGCTCACAGCGGCGACGACCGGGCTGCTCGACGGCGACGCGCTCGCGCGTCTGCGACCGGGTGCGCTGCTCGTCAACGCCGCTCGCGGACCAGTCCTCGAGACCGACGCGCTGCTCGAGCTGCTGCACGCCGAACGCGTAAGCGCCGTGCTCGACGTCACCAATCCAGAGCCGCTGCCGGCCGATCACCCCCTGTGGGACGCACCCGGCGTGCTGATCACGCCTCACTGCGCGGGCGATACGCCGGCCTCAGAGCGTCGCGCCTTCACGCTCGTCGGCGAACAGGTACGCCGTTATCTCAACGACGAACCGCTCGCGAACGTCGTCGAGCACGGCTACTAACCGCTAACCACGCTAAGCCTCGGCGTCACCGGCGGGGGTCCGATGGCGCCGTGCCTGCCGCTTGGCTTTGCGCGCAGCGGACTGTTCGGCGCTCTTCTCGCGGGCCTCGCCGTAGGACTGCCTGACGAGCGTGCTCCCGCCGCTCCAGCCGAAGGCCCGCACCAGCAGAACGACCGCCAGCAACAGGCTCCAGACTGTCGTTACCAGCTGCTGGGCGATCGAGTACGCAGTCGCGTTCGCCGAGCTGGTGATGCCCTTCAGCGAGAGCACGTTGAAGCCCTGTTGCACGCCGGCCCCGCCCGGGGTGACCGAGGTCATGTTGGCAATCGAGTTCCCGCCGACGACGCGCATCAGCGTGTGAAAGCTCACTGGTATGTCGTACGCAGCCAGGAACACAGCGATGATCCCGAGCATCGCCACCCAGCTGATTGCCTCGGGGAGCAGCACGCGGCCGAGGTACTGCTTCGGATGGACGATGATGCCTCCGCCCTCCTTCGCCTCCTGCCACCATTCGAGCACACGCAGCTTGAGCACTCGTCCGACCAGAACGATCAGCGTTCCGCCGGCCACGAACAGGATCACGGTGGCCGCGGGATGCGCGCTGACGAAGCCGAACTGAAGGTCGAACGAGCCGCCGACCGTGAGGAACAGGTAGACGTAGCCGGCGGTGCCGATTACCGTGTAGAAGACTTTCTGCACGAAGTAGGCGGCGAGCACGCCGGCGAAGCTGGCCGCCGTGATGATCGTCGTGAACATCAGCAGCATCGCCAGCGTGCCGAGGTTCGCCGGGAGGATCGTGTTGAGCCCGACTGCAGCGCCGTAGCAGGCGAGTATCTGGATCCAGACGACCTGCGACGCCGGGTAGGCAAAGCGCAGGATCGAGTACCAGGCGTAGGCCGTCGTCGTCGTCTGGATCGTGATCAGCACCACAGCCGCGAGCAGGTAGCCGAGCGAGATGCTCGTGATCGTGTCCCAGACGTGTTTGACCCAGCCGCTCAGGTCCCAGCCAAACAGGGTCGCGGTCGCACCGATCATCACGATGATGAGCGCGATGATCAGGATCCGCCTCGCGTGCACGTAGCCGGGGGCCGACGCGACTGCCTGCTGAGTTGACATCGGCGGATCTTATGGGCGATCCGCCGCGCACAGCGCGAAACCGTTAGCGTGCCGCCCGTGAACGAGCCCGAGCCCGCTTCGAGCGCGCCAAACCGCCAGGGCCTGATCCTGACCGCGCTGATCCTCGTCGCGGCGGTCGCGAACCTCAACCTCGCCGTCGCCAACACGGCGCTTCCGGACATCGGCAAGGCGTTCGACGCATCGCAGACCGCGCTCGACCTCGTCGCCGTCGGATTCTCGCTCGGCCTCGCGGCGTCGGTTCTTTATCTCGGCGCCCTCGGCGATCGCTACGGGCGCAAGCTGATGCTCGTGCTGGGCACTGCGCTGTCGATCCCGGCCTCGATCCTCGCGGCGACCGCGTCCAGCGTCGGGGTACTGATCGGCGCGCGCGTGTTCGGCGGGTTGGCGGCCGGCATGGCCTATCCGACGACGCTTGCGCTGATCACTGCGCTGTGGTCGGGACCTGGGCGGACGCGAGCGATCGCGCTGTGGTCGGGCCTGGGTGCGTCGATGTCGGCGCTCGGCCCGCTGCTGTCCGGTGCGCTGCTCGAGCACCACGCGTGGGGCTCGGTGTTCCTGCTCACGCTACCACTGGCGGTGGTGGCGCTCGTAATGGCGATCCTGCTGGTGCCAAGCCACGTCAACGAGACCTCTGACCCGGTCGACAACATCGGTGGAGTGCTGTCGATCGTGCTGGTCGCAGCGATCGTGCTGGCGATCAACTTCGCTCCAGTCCCGAACAAGGGCACGCTCGCGCTCGCGCTCGGGGGAGTGGCGCTGCTCGCGCTGCTCGGCTTCTACATGCGTCAGAAGCAGACGAAGTTCCCGTTGTATGACCTAGAGGTGGCCGCCCGACGCGTGTTCTGGGTCGCGGCGGTCGGCGGAGTCGTCGTGTTCGGCAGCCTGATGGGCGCGATCTTCGTCGGCCAGCAGTTCCTCCAGAACGTGCTCGGCTACTCGACGCTCGGCGCAGGCGCCTCGATCCTGCCCGCGGCCTTGCTGATGGTCGCGATCGCTCCTCGTTCGGCGAAGCTTGTCGAGACGCGCGGGGCGCGCTTCACGCTGCTCGTCGGCTACTTCTTCTGCCTGCTCGGCTTTGTCACGATGTTGGCTCTGTGGCGGGACGGGATCCCCTACTGGAAGGTCGGGCTCGCCTATGCGTTCGTCGGCGCCGGCGTCGGCTTCGCCGGCACACCAGCCTCACACTCGCTGACAGGTTCCGTTCCGGTCAAGCGGGCGGGAATGGCGTCGGGCACCGCCGACCTGCAGCGCGACCTCGGCGGCGCGATCATGCAGTCGATTATGGGCGCGCTGCTCACGGCGGGCTTCGCGACATCCCTCTCCCAGGCGATCGCCGCCGCGCCAGACAAAGCACTGATCACAGACAACATCGAAAACGCCCTCACCAAGTCCTTCGCCAGCGCCGAATCAGTCGCCCACCAGTACCCCCACTACTCGAGCGCCATCACGGCAGCCGCGAGGTCATCGTTCGTGTCGGGTTCCAACTGGGCCTACGCCGCCGGCGCGATCGCAGTCGCACTCGGTGCCGTACTGATCTACTTCCTGTTCCCTGGTAAGCAGGACGAGCAGCGACTGCTGCGCGAATACACGGCGCAGGACGCCGCGGCGCAGGACGCGCAGGACGCCGCGGCGCAGGACTCACCGTCAGCCGAGCCCCGGCCGGCGCTGTCGAGCTAGAGGAGATTGACGCGCGTTTGATCGCCCGCGCAGAGCGTTTGTTTGCCTGCGGTGCTTGTGCGACCGACCGGCGATAGCCATCGTAGTTACGCAGTGTGGGATTGGTGTGTGCACAAATGAAGTTCGATAGCCATAGTATTTACGCCGTATATACGATTGCTATCGCAGTCTGCAGAACCGAACACACCTCACGTTGCCACCGAACGCCTCACGTGCCCCCGGCGGACCTGCTCGCGCCCGGCGGCTATGGCGCTGCGGGGGTCGCGCCGTTGGTCGCGGTCGACGTTTTCGTCGGCGCGGTGGACGTCGTGCTGGTGGTGGTCGGGGTGGGCGTGGTGACGGTCGTCGTCTTCGCGGGCGCCGTCACGGTCGTCGTCGGTGTCGTGACCGTGGTTTTCTGCGTGACGGCCGGGGTGACGGTCGTCGTCGTAGAGTGGCCGATACTGAGCGACTGGCTGGTGACAGTGGGCGTGTGTTTGGAGCCGTTGTTGGACACCAGCACGATCACAATCACGATCAGCGCGATCACGATCGCAGCGCCGATCGCGATCGCCCAGCCACTGCTGCCATCCGACGGAGGCGGAGCTCCGCCACCCTGATAGGGATCGCCGGGGCCCCCACTCCCGGCCCCGCCCCCGCCGTAGGGCGGAGTATCGCCAGGAGGGGGCAGATAGCCGCCGCCCGCCGAAGGAGTGCCGCTGGGAGGCGGCGGATAGCCGGGCTGGTCTTGACCCTCGTTCATCCTCGGCCCCTTTCGTGTGACGAGCTCGCGTAAACCGTGAGTTCAGACTACTGCCGCGGCCGGGTGAAATGGCCGTAGCTCGTGAGCGCCGCCGGGCAGCACCGTCAGCGCAGTCGACTCGGGGATCTCATGCCACGCGCCGGGCAGGTCCGCAAACGGCTCGGAGACCACGAGCCGATCTGTGTCGCGCATGCGCTGAAGGTTGGCATTCTCGGGATACAGCTGCTTGACCGTATGAGCGTCGGCGGACATGAACAGCGTGCGCGAGGACCCCTCGGTGGAGTACCTGACCGCCCACAAGCGCTCGCCATCGCTGACGCCGATACTCGCCTGGATCGCGTGCTCGATACCGCGGCGGGCGGCCGTCGCCTCAACGAGGCCGATCGCGCGCTCCAGCGCCGCGAGCGGATCGTCTTCAAGGCCATGCGTGAGTGCCAGATGGAACAGGAGCTCAGAGTCTGTCGACCCTTGGATGCCGGGGAACAGCTCTGGGTCGACCGCAAACGCCAGCTCCCGCCGAACGGCGTGGAAGTCATTGACCAGACCGTTGTGCACGAACAGCCAGCGATCGTGTTGATATGGATGGCAGTTGGACTCCTGGATCGCCGTCCCGGAGGTCGCGCGTACGTGGGCCAAGAACAGCGGCGATTCGATGTGCCCGGCGAGCTGGCGCAGGTTGGCGTCTCCCCAGGCCGGAGCGACGCTGTGGTAGAGGCCGGGACCGTTGCCGGTGCCGTACCAGCCAACCCCGAACCCGTCCCCGTTGGTCGTCTCCGCGCCCATCCGCGAATGCAGGCTCTGGTCGATCAGCCCGTGCTTGGGCTTGAACAGAAGCTCCTCGAGCAGCACCGGCTGCCCGTGCCACGCCATCCAGCGACACATCCTGTCCCCTTTCGATTGCTCGCCGCAGCTTAGACTGGCCGCCGCCCCATGACCATGATCGAGCAGATGCAGCCACATTGCCACGCCCGCCGCCGCACGCGTCGATGAGCAGCTATCTCGAGCTTCCAGCGGGCTGGGAGGTGCTCTCCGAAGACGGGCCGGGCCCGTTTGTGACCAGCACGCTGCTGCGCCGTCCAGATGGCTCGGAGGTGCGCTGGCACTCGCGCACGCACCGCAAGAGCGACCGCGCCTCCCCCGACTCAGAGCCGGCGAGCGGAGCAGAACCGATGTGCTGGCGCCCTCACCGGCGCAGCTGGTGGATGAGCATCCTGTTCGCCGTAGGAGCGCTGTGCTTCACGGTTGCCGCGGTCGCCTCGCAGTGGGCTTCGAGCCCCCGTCCGGCGATCGACGTGACGTTCTTCGTCGGCTCGATCTTCTTCACGTGCGCCTCCTACTTGCAGTACTCCGAGACGGTCAACGTCGAGCACGGCCCCGAGCTCGGCACGCAACGCCGGCGCTGGCGGCCGGTCTCATGGGAGCCGGGGCGAATCGACTGGCTGGCGGCTGTGATCCAGCTGGCCGGAACGGTGTTCTTCAACATCAGCACGTTCGCCGCGATGAAACACGGGCTGAGCACGGGCCAGGCCAACCGGCGCGTGTGGGGCCCCGACGCGTTCGGCTCGGTCTGCTTCCTGGTCTCGAGCGAGCTCGCCTTCGCCGAGGTATGCCACAGCTGGATCGGCCTGCGCTGGCGCTCGTTGTCGTGGTGGATCGTCGCATTCAACCTGCTCGGCTCGATCGCCTTCGGCGCCGCGGCAATCGCATCGCTGCTCGAGCCCTCAAGCGGTGAGCCGATCAGCGCGCGGATCGCCAACGCCGGTACGGCGCTCGGCGGCCTGTGCTTCCTAATCGCCGCGCTTGCGCTGATGCCAGAGGCCGCGACCAACGAGCGAGCCGAACGCACCATATAATCGCCGGCCGCGCCCGCGTCTCGGCGCACCTCGGCCGATGACCAGCTCCGTCGCGGCCGCCCACAGCCTCCAGGAGGTAATCCGATGACACCCCAGCCCCCGTCCACCGAGGACCGGCCCGACACCAGCCCGCCGCCGCTCACGCTCGAGCAGGTCGAGAAACTGGAGGGCAAGTACGGCAACCGGTTTCTGCTTGAGCCGGCGCCGGACAACAAACTTCCCAAGATCGGAATGTCCGCCCAGGAAGCGATGCGCCTGATCAGCGAGGAAATGGTGCTCGACGGCCTGCCGATGCGCAACCTGGCGACGTTCGTGACGACCTGGATGGAGCCGGAGGCGCACGCTGTTATCGACCAGGCACTGAAGGTGAACTTCATCGATCACGCCGAGTATCCCCAGTCGGCCGAGATCGAGCAGCGCTGCATCAGGATGCTCGCCGACCTGTTCCACGCGCCGGGAGAGACGACAGGCGCGCGAACGCAAGGTTCATCCGAGGCGATCATGCTCGGCGCGCTTTCGCTGAAGTGGAAGTGGCGCGAGCGCAGAGAGGCGGCGGGCAAGGCGACCGATCGCCCGAACCTCGTCTTCGGCGGTGACGTGCACGTGGTGTGGGAGAAGTTCTGCCGCTACTTCGACGTCGAGCCGCGGATCGTGCCGCTGAAGAAGGACAAGTACACGATCGGCCCCGAAGATGTGGAGCCCCACATCGACGAGAACACGATCGCGGTCGCCGCCGTGCTGGGCACCACCTTCACGGGGCACGCGGACGACATCCGCGGGATCAACGACCTGCTCGTGGGGCTCAAGCGGGACAAGGGCCTGGACGTGCCGATACACGTCGACGCGGCCAGCGGTGGCTTCGTGTGGCCGTTTCTGTACCCAGGCTCGGAGTGGGACTTCCGCCTCGAGCAGGTGCGTTCGATCAACGTCTCGGGTCACAAGTTCGGGCTCGTGTATCCGGGCATCGGCTGGCTGGTGTTCCGCGAGAAGAGCGATCTTGCTGAGGAACTCGTGTTCTACGAGAACTACCTGGGCAAGCGCGACGCCACGTTCACGCTCAACTTCTCCACGGGCTCGGCGATGGTGCTCGCGCAGTACTACAACTTCGTGCGCCTCGGGCACTCCGGCTACCGCTACGCGATGGAGACGATGAAGTACAACGCGCGCGCGCTGGCCAAAGAGATCGCCGCTTGCGACTTCGAAATCATCGGCAGCGAACAGGATGAGCAATTGCCGCTAGTGGCATTCAAACTGGCAGGCGAGCACCCGTATGACGAGTTCGACGTGGCGGCACAGCTGGCCGCCGAGCGGGGTTGGATGGTGCCCGCGTACACGCTTCCGCCGAACGCCGAACACGTCAAGATCATGCGCGTGCTCGTCAAGCAGACGCTCAGCCACACGCTGACGACCACCCTCGGGCAGGACATCGCACAGGCGTGCGCCACGCTCGAGGCCAAGGGTGCCAGCCTGCACGAGAACGACCGCAAACGCGTTAAGACGAACACCGGCTTCTGAGGCCCCGCGCCGCGGCGGCGCTGCTAGAACGCGACCGCGACCACGAGGATCGTCGCGATCGCGAGCAGGATCGCGGCGGCCGTCAGCCACATCACCAACGGGCTCGACAGTTGGTCATAGCCGCCGCGGCGCAGCGCCTCAGCGACACGGACCTGGCGCACCCCGCCGATCAGCAGGATCGCGACGGCGAGCACGCCGTAGCCAAGCCCCAGCAGTTTCAGCGGCCAGCGTTCGCCGTCGGCGAAGCCGGGCAGGATGCGACCGACTCCGACTGCCACAGCGGTCGCCCCCAGGCCGGTTCGCCACCACGCCAGCCACGTGCGCTCGGCCGCCAGCCAAGTCCTGCGTGAAGCGTCGCCGAACTCGGCATCGGCGGCGCGCTCGGGCTCGGGCTCGGGCTCGGGCTCGGGCTCGGGCTCGGGCTCGGGCTCGGGCTCGCTCGACATTCGAGCAAGGTATCGCGAGCTCCGGAGGCTCCGCCCCGAGCACTTCTGCGGGGCCATGAACGGGGCCGTCTTAGACGCCTGCACGATCGCAACCACACCAAAGGGGTCCTACCCAGCGGATAGAATTTAGTAACTAGGCGTCATAAGGCGCCGCTGACAAGGGGGCCTAAATGCGAGGTGTCGGTAGCGCGTTGTTCGTCGGGATCCTGCTGATGGTTGCGGGAGTCCTCAACATCATCTACGGGATAGCCGCTGTCTCGGATGCCCATTTCTGGGTCGGTGAAACGCGGTTCGTCTTCTCCAGCCTGCACACGTGGGGTTGGATCACGATTTTCCTCGGCGTCATCCAGGCGACCGCCTCGCTCTCACTGTTCGGCGGTGGTGCTTACGGTCGCGTCGTCGGCCTCGTCGCGGCAACGCTGGGCGCGATCGGAGCGCTGCTGGACATCGGCGGGGATCACCCCTGGTGGGCACTCGGCGTGTTCGCCATCTGCGTGATCTGCATCCACGGGCTGGTGGTCCTAGGCGAGCCGGAGCAGGCTTGACTCTCGTCCGGGGAGCCCGGTCGCAACCGCGGCTCCCCGGACGCACCCGTGGATAGAGGGCCACCGATGCCGTGACCTCGATCTACGCCGAGCTCGTGCTGGTGGCGCTGGGGGCGATGCTGTCGCCGACGACGCTGTCGTTCTCGATCCTCGCGCTCGTCCTTGGCGAGCATCCGCTGCGGACGGGCTTCTGGTTCTACCTTGGCGCACTCACGGTGACGCTCTTGATCGGCGTTCTCGCTGCATTCGTTCTCGGGAACGCCGCAGCCTCTCCGAAGCCGAGTACCCCGAAGACCTGGGTGGCGGTCGTGGATGTCATCGCGGGCGCGCTGCTGCTGGTGTTCGTCCTACGCCTTCTGCGACGACCACCAAACCCGAAACGGGCTGCCGGCATGATCGAGCAGATGAGCAAGGTCGCCTCATCACCCGCGATCGCGATTGTCGCCGCGGGTGCGACGCTTGCCAACCCGGGCGGGTTCATCCCGCTCGCGCTAAAGGACATCTCCGAGACGAACCCGAGCGCCGCTCAGTACGTGGTGCTGTGGGTCCTGTTCACGCTCGTGGCGCTGCTGCCGCTGTCCGTCGCGCTCGTGATGCTGGCCGTCGCACCCGAGCCCACTCAGCGCAGGCTCACGGCCGCCCGCGGCTGGCTCGAGCGCAACGCACGAATGGTCGCAGCAGCAATCCTCGTTCTACTCGCCGCGTCGCTGCTCAGCCACGGTGTCGCCGGGCTGACCAGCTAGCGGACGCTCGCCCGACCCGCGACGGACGCTCGCCCGACCCGCGACGGACGCTCGCCCGACGAGGCATGGCCCGCCTTATAGGCCGAGCAGCTTGGCCTTCGCCTGCGCGAACTCGACGTCCGTCAGAACCCCCTGCTCGTGCAGCTGGCCGAGTTCCCCCAGACGAGCGGTCACGTCGGCGCTCATCGCCGGCGCCGACGGTGCGGTGGAAGCTGCGGGCGGCGCCGGTGCGTAGGCCGGTGCTGCCGACTGCTGGCCCTGTTCGAAGGCCTGATCCTGTTGTTCTTCCTGCCGACGGGCGTTGTGCTTGCCCATCGCGTAGGCGCCCCCTCCGACTGCCGCGGCGCGAAGCAGGGGACGACGTCGTCCAATTGGCATCGTGATCTCCTATTCGTCTTCGGGTAGGGCGAGACCGAGGCCGAGGATGATCTCGGGAGCCGCGGCGATGACCTTCGGGCCACCGACCTGAGGCGCGACAGCGCGCAGCACGCCGAGGATGTCCTCGGGACTCGCTCCATCCTCGAGCGCATTGCCAATCTGCCACGCGTAGGACGCCGGCGGGGCGTCGAGCGCGATCAACGCGGCGATTTTCACGAGCGCGAACGTGCGCGCATCGAGGCCGGTGCTCTCGCGGCTCAGCTCACGCAGACCGATGCCGACCTCGAGCATGTCGACGTCACCGGCGGAGATTCCCAGCAGCGTCTGGTGTGTGTCCGATACAGCGTCAGCCATGGAGTTCCTTTCAGCCGCCGCGTGCGGTGCGCAGATCAGCGGCCATCGCGTGTCAGGATCGAGTCAGGGTCTGACCAGCGTCGAGTCAGGGTCTGACCAGCGCCATGCTAGCGCCAGCCGGCCACCGAAGCGGTCACCCCTCGGATGGTGGCGACGGCGGGGTGACGCCCTGCGGCGAGCGCGCCGTCGTCCGTTCGCGACCGAGGTTCGCGACAATCAGGGACACGACCGTGACGAGATAGATCTGTCCGACGAGCGCCTCGGAAACTGACAGCGTGTGGCCGAGGTTGGTGCGCGCCGTCAGGTCCCCGTAGCCGACCGTCGTGAGGGTCGTGAAGCTGAAGTACAGGCAGTGTGAGACCGTCGCCGGCTGCGCGCCGGCGAAGAACGGCGCGCCGCCGAGTTGGTTGATCGATCCGTACAGGTATGCGTAGAACATGCCCAGGAGGATGTAGACGCACAGCACGCCGAAGACCGCCTCGAGCGTGACCGCCTGGCGCGCGCGCAGGCTGCGCACCACGCCGAGGATGATCGCCGGCGGCGCGAGCATCACGAGCAGCGCGTTGGTGATCCGTGTGGCGCCGCTGTCGATGTTGCCGTTGATCGCTTCCACGATGCTGAGGATCACGAGACCCGTCACGACCACCGCCGCCGAGCGCAAAAAGGCGGGCTTCATGTCGGCGGCCCAGAAGGCGAGCAGCAGCGTGATCCCTAGCAGCGTGCTCGTGACGATCTGCTGCCACGTGCCGGGTTCGGCGACGCCCTGGATCGTGAACGCGACGATCAGCGCGCCAAGCAGCACTCCGTAGCGCTCGCGGGCACGACGGCTGGTCGTCGGGCTCTGGATGCTCACGGCCACTCGCGCGCCCCGCTTGCCTGCGATCTCACGCCCTGCTCCGCCGTCCGATCCACGCCCGCAGCATGCCAGCAGGCGCGGATGTCGGGTCAACCCGCCGATCCCGTGGCGCTCCCCCGCTCGGCTGCCTCTGCGACCTGCGCCTCGCCAGCCAGACTCGGCTGATCGACCGGTATCCCGCGGCTGAACAGCAGGGCGATCAGAGCGATGACGGCAAGCACCGACAGCGACGCGCGCAGCGCGTTCAAGCGCGCGGTCTCGTTCTCATCCACGACCGCGTCCGTCGTCGCCGAGTCGACGCCCGCTTCGTCGAGCGCCGTGCGCAGTTGCGCGTCGGAGATGAACGGGACGCCGCCGGCGAGCTTGACGGAGGTCTCGGATTTGACCGCGGCGGGAACGGCCGGGTTCTGCTGCACACCGTTCAGGAAGGACGTGCTGAGGATCGCGATCAGCGCCGCTCCGGCGACCGCGGTGCCGATCGACGCACCCAGGTTCGTGACGGTGTTCTGCAGGCCACCCACCTCGCCGCTCTGCTCGTCCGACACCGAGGACACGGTGACGCTGCCAAGCTGCGATGCCAGCGCGCCCACGCCGAGACCGGCGAGCAGCATCGGCCAGGTGACGATCTCGGCTCCAGCCCCGGCGTCGAGCGCACCGACCATGACCGCGGTCCCGGCGAACAGCGCGAGGAAGCCCAGCCGGACGACTCTGCGCGGTGAAGCCCGCGGGAACAGCTTGGGGATGCCCGCCGCCGCGAGCAGCAATGTGATCGACAGCGGCAGCAGCCGCACACCGGTTTCGATCGCCGAGAGCCCGAGCGCCACCGACAGGAACAGCGGCACCGCGAAGAACAGCCCGGCCTGCAACAGATACTGGAAGAAGAACGAGATGAGCCCGCCGCGCAGCACCTTGTTGCGCAGGATCGCGGGGTTGACGAGCGGCTCCTCGCCGCGAGCGAGGCGGCGGTTCTCCCACAGCATGAACAGCCACACGACGACGCCGCCGGCGAGCAGTAGCCAGATCGAGGGCGACAGCCCGATCCAGTCGGGAGCGCCGGGCTTCGGCTGGACGAGGCCCCACGCACCGGAGCGCAGGATGGCGAACACGATCAGCCCGAGCCCGAGCGCCGACAGAGCGGTCCCCACCAGGTCGAGGCGCACCCCGGTCTCAGGCGTCGAATCCTCCATCCGCCTCGTGAGAGCGAGGATCGCGAACACCACCACGACCTCACCGGCGAACACCCAGCGCCAGGAGAGGTAGGTCGTGAACAGCCCGCCGATCAGCGGGCCCGCCGCGACCGCAATCGCTCCCGCGGAAGCGACGAGCCCGTATGCGCGCGGTCGGCCGGCACGGTCGAAGTTGGAAGCGACCAGCGCGACGATCGCGGGTAGGATCAGAGCCGCCCCGATGCCCTCGAGACCCGACCAGCCGACCATCAGCACCCCGAGATTTGGGGAGATTGCTGTGACGAACGATCCACAGCCGTAGATCACGCAGCCGATCGCGAACGCGCGCTTGCGCCCGATGATCTGGCCGATCTTCCCGCCGGTGATCATCAGCGACGCCATCACGAGCGTGTACAGCGTGATCGCCGTCTGGATCCCGGTCACGGTCGTGCCGACGTCCTTGGCGACGGTCGCGATCGACACGTTCATCACCGAGCTGTCGAGCGTCATCAGGAACTGGCCCGCGGCGAGCGTCAGCAGAACGACCCCGGCCGCGCTCGCCTGGCCCTTGTTCGCCCCTCCCACGACGCAAAACCTTACATGGCGCTCAGCGCGTCAACCCGTTCGCGCAGATCGCCTCCGCGCGATGACCCGCCCCGGGGCTAAGACGTGGGGCGGGTCATCGGGGCACACCCCGACCGTGAACGGTCCCCTCGTGTTCTCCGGCCGGGCGGCGCAGCAGCGAGGCAAGCACCAGCTCGCGCTGCGAGAGCTGCTGACGAGCGCCTGCGTCATCGCGATCGGGCTCCCTCTCCAAAGACCCAATCGACGCGTTCGGCGTCTGGCACGTCCTCCAGCCGAGAAAGTGGCAGCCGGGCCACCGATGCTCCACCGCGAGCATCTCGCCCTCCCACAGCTGGATGACGGCCACCGTCAGCGGCACTGGCGGTGTCGTGAGCGTCACTGTCCAGTCCCGCCGGCCCGGCAGCCGCGGCTGTGACGGGTGCACCCGCACCACGTCCGCGCCGATCGACCGCAGCTCAGCGGCGAGACTCGCCGCGTGACGGAGACACGATGCCTGAACCGACAAGCTCAGACGTACGCGCTCCTGCTCTACGGTCGCTGTGTGGGGCTGAACATTCGGTGTGCTCACGCATTGAATCCTCGCCGCTGGGTGCCCGAGGGTCGATACCGCGGATGCGCGATCTTGCGGACGTCAGTTCAACGCCATGCCCTCGCCGAGCGCCTTCGCGACGAGGTGCGCGCGCGAGCGCGCGCCCGACTTCTCCATCGCGTTGCGCACATGCGTGCGGACGGTGTCGTGCGCGATCGAGAGTTCGTCGGCGATCTCGGGGCCGGTGTTGCCCATCGCCACCAGGCGCACGACCTCGCGCTCGCGCGCGGACAGCGCCTCCGGCTCACGCTCGGCGGCAACGACGCGTCGAAAGCGGGGGCCCCAGCGCGAGGTGTTGAGGGCCACGAACAGGACCAGCCGGCGGCCGGTGATGACCTCGGTGGTCGCTGCCCACTGGACGGCGACGCGGTCGCCGTTGGCCGACATCAGCTCCACCTCGCCGTTGAACTGGTGCTTGTGCAGAGCGGCCTTCCATTCGGTCGATGAGGCGAGCGGCCCGCCGACGACGAACCGGTACATCGGCTGGTCGATCAGCTCGTCGCGGCGATAGCCGACGAGCTTTAGGTAGGCGCCGTTGATATCGACGTGGCGGCGGTGGTCGTCGAGCAGCACCATCGCGTTGCGCGACTGCGTGAACGCCGTTGAGAACAGCTGTGACCATTCGGCCTGTGCCCCCACGTCCGCGAGTCTAATCGTGCGGTCAGCCTGCCGGCGGCCCGGGCAGCCCGAGTACCTGGATGACGGCGAACACCAGGATCAGCGCGCCGACCCCGATCAGCCCGTAGCGTGCCTGGCGAACGGGGAAGTGGCTGCTGATCCCGACGAGGAACAGCACGGTCGCCAGGAACACAGTGTCGCGGACGTACTTGTCTCCAGTCGAGCCCGCGTGCGAACCCTTCGCGAACTCGGCGTCGGCCTGCTTGTCGTACGCATCCGCCGCGACTTCCTGCGGAATCACGTACTGCGGCATGTAGGAGGGCCCGGGGGGCGCCTTCGGATTGTGCGCCGGATCGGTTGCCAGCCAGGCATGGAACGCCGGGCGATACCCGGGCCGTAGACGCTTTTCGGCGAGGCGTTCGGCGCTCGCGTTGCCGGCGCTGAATGCCGCAAACCAGGCATTGAACGAGACCGAGTCGAGCGTGCGCAGCTGCAGACCCTCGAGATCGGCGCGGTTGGCCTTCGTGCGCGCGGCCGACGCCTTCGCCAGCGAGACCGAGGCCTCGGTACTCCACTTGGCGGCGGCGTAACCCGAGTACGCGGCCAGCACGGCGACGAATGACAGCAGCAGCGCCTCCGTGATCGACAGCAGCCTGTCGCGACGATCACCCGAGCCGGCGTGCGCGGCGTGCTCTCCGTGCTCACCGATCTCCTTGCCGACCTCGGCAGCTGACAGACCCTCGGCCACGCCACCTCTCCTGGGGCGCTAGGAGCAGTCGATCGGGGCGAGGGTCTTCTTGTAGCTGGCGGCGAGCTCGCTGACGGCGCTCTTCAGGTGCGCTTCGGCGTTGGTGAGCGACAGGTTGGAAGCCAGGCCACTGACGATCTTCGTGATTTCGGTCTCGAACGTCTGGTTGGCGCTCTGCACCTGTTCCTTGCGCTGCGGCGAGAGCTTGCCCTGCGCGTCTTTGATCTTGCCGACATCGCCGACGATCGCTTCGATGCTCGTTTTCACCTGGTTGACCGATCCGGTCGTGATCGTCAGCCCAGTCAACGTGTCGACCTGTTTGGAGATGTCGGCGCGCGCGCTGCAGACCTGCGCCTTGGCCTTTTCCTCAGACGATTCGCCGCACGCCGCGAATGCCAGCGCGCTGAGCACCAGCACGAGGATCGAAGCGGGCTTGATGAGGGCGGTGGGCAGCAAGGGCTCGGGTGGGGCGATCGGCCGCGGGTGCGACCTCGATCGTGGATCGTGACCGGCAGTGTACAGGCGCTCCTGCGCGCGGGGTCAGAACTTCAGGCGCTCTGCGTGCCGGGGTCAGAAGCTCGTTTCACCTCCAGGCTCGATGATTCGGACCTCGACGCCCGGCGCGAGACGCGCTGCGTGCTCGGCGAAGCGTCGCGGTGGATCTCCCAGCCGCCTCCTGTGCCGCGCGGCGAGGCCGAGCGGCAGAAAGGTTCCCCAGTGAATCGGGATCGCAACGCGCGGCTGCAGCAGGCCGAGCGCATGTGCGCCATCCAGCGGGTCCATGTGGCCGGGACCGAGCGTCGGCCCCCATCCGCCGACTGGCAGCAGTGCGAGGTCGAGCCGTTGCGAGAAGTCAGCCATCCCCGTGAACAACTCCGTGTCTCCGGCGAAGTAGACCGTGCGCTGAGCGCCGCTGATGAGGTACCCCAGCGTCTGCGCGCGAGGGCCGCCCACCCGGCGACCGTCATGTCGAGCCTCGACGGCCGCGACCGTGAGCGCGCCCAACTGCGCCGTCTCCCCCACCGCGAGCTCGCGCACGTTCTCGAAGCGACGTCGACGCAGCCACTCGCCGGCACCCGCTGGCACCAGCAGCCGCGTGTCATAGCCGAGACGCCGCAGCGAGGCCAGGTCGAGATGGTCGTGGTGCAGGTGTGAGATCAGCACCGCGTCGAGGTCGGCCGTAGCGCTCTGGTCGACCGGCGGGACCTGACGACTCAGGTGGGCGATGCGGGAGCGCAGCAGCGGGTCGGTGAGCAGGCGTACACCGTCCAGTTCGATCAGCACGGTTGCGTGGCCCAGGAACACGATACGGTCCGCGGCGCCAACTGCACGAGACGGCGTAACCGCGCCATCGACCATGCTCGAGAACCTAGCAACGAGATGAGCTCCGCAATCGATCAGCGCGCGACTCAGCAGCGCGAAAGCCGTGTGCGCCGGCTGCTCGGGGCGGTGATCCGCGCGCTGATCCTGCTCGTGGTCGACGCCCTCGCGCTGGTCGCGATGACCACGCTGCTGTCTGCCACCGACGCGCTTTCCGTGCGCGCCGCGCTGCTCGTCGCGGTGGTGATGGCACTGATCAACGCGATCCTGTGGCCGGTGATCATGCGCCTGGCGCTGCCGCTGACGATCATCACGTTCGGCCTAGGATCGCTGGTGCTCAGCGCGGGCACGGTAGCACTCGCGTTCTACGCGGTCGACGGGAAGACGCCGTCCTTCTGGGTGGACCTGGCGATCGCGTTCGGGCTGGCTCTCGTCTCGATGCTGGTGGCGCCGCTGCTGGACGTCGACGGCAACCCGATGCACCTTCGCGTCGTTCGCCGCCGCGTCGGCGGCAGGCGCCGTGGCCAGCCGACTGATGTCCCGGGCGTGATCCTGTTCGAGATCGATGGGCTCGGCGAGAGAGTCCTGCAGGAGGCGCTGCGTGATGGGTATGCGCCAACGATCGCCCGCTGGCTGTCGGATGGGTCGCATCGAATGCTCGGCTGGGAGTGCGACCTGTCCTCCCAGACCGGCGCCAGCCAGGCGGGACTGCTGCTGGGGAGCAACTGGGACATGCCGGCATTCCGCTGGCATGAGAAGGAGTCGGGCCGCACGCTCGTTTCCAACCACCCGGCCGACGCGGCCGAGATCGAGCGGCGGCGATCGACTGACGAGGGGCTGCTCGTCGGTGCCGGAACGAGCCGCGGAAACATGTTCTCCGGTGGTGCGCCGCGCTGCACTGCGACGATGAGCGTGATCCGTGATCGCTCCCGCTCGAAGTCCGCGGACCTGTTCGCCTACTTCTCCGACCCGTACGGGTTCCTGCGCACGATCGCGCTGTCGCTGGGTGACATCGTCAACGAGCGCCGAGCGGCCCGCCGCCAGCGCCGCAGCGGAGCTGAGCACGTCGCTCGCGGCGGCGTATATCCGTTGATCCGCGCGACGATCGCCGTGATCATGCGCGACCTCGTGACAGCGCTGCTGCTGGCCGACATCGTCGAGGGCGTGTCCGTGAGCTACGCCACGTTCGTCGGCTACGACGAGGTCGCCCACCATTCGGGAATCCGCGAGCCCGATGCGCTGACGGTGCTTCGGCGCCACGATCGCCAGCTCGCGCGCCTCGAGCGCGCGACCGCCGAGGCGCCGCGTCCATACCATCTGGTGGTCCTCTCCGATCATGGCCAGACTCAGGGTCGCCCGTTCCGCCAGCGCTACGGCGAGACGCTCGAGCAGGTGGTCAGCAGCGCGCTTGCACAGGGCGACGTGTACGCCCCGGCAGCGATCGACGAGGCCTGGGGCGATCTCGGCGCGGTGCTGGCCGACGCGAGCCAGGAGCCGAGCCTCGGCGGGCGCGTGCTGGCGCGTGCGACGCGCAGCCGCTCGGTCAAGGGCACGGTTGCGCTCGGTCCCAACCGAGACGCCCTGGCACAGCGCATCGCGTCCGATTCCTCGCAACAGGAGGAAGCGATCGTGCTCGCCTCCGGCTGTCTCGGGCTCGTGTACCTGCCGCTGAGCAAGCAACGGCTGACCGCGGAGCAGATCACCGAGGCACATCCGCAGCTGTTGAGCACGCTGGCCGCGCATCCCGGGATCGGGTTCGTGATGGTGCGCTCGCAGGCACAGGGGGCGCTCGTACTGGGCGCCGGCGGATATCGCCGCCTCGAGGACGACACCGTCGAGGGCGAGGACCCGCTGGCGGACTTCGACCCGACAGCCGCGGAGCACCTGCGTCGCCACGATCGCTTCGAGCACTGCCCGGACATCCTCGTCAACGGCATGTATGACCCCGACGCAGACGAGGTCGCGCCGTTCGAGGAGTTCATGGGCTCCCACGGCGGCCTCGGCGGACCGCAGACGCACCCGTTCGCGGTCGTGCCGAGCGAGTGGAGCGAGCCGCGTGAGGCAATCGTCGGCGTCGAAGCGATGCACAGGGTTCTGCGCGATTGGATCTCGCGGTCGCAGCCGGACGACGCGGCGATCGAGGATCGTACGCGTGACTAGGGCCTCGACCGGCTGGCCGACCCGCTCGGGGATCTCCGCCTAGCACGGGCTAGTCATCCTCCGCCTCGTGCTCGTGCACGACGTTCGCGGGCAGCGTCGTGACGAGCAACCCGGGCGCATTCTCTGCACGTGCCGCGAGGCCCTCGGTGGTGCTGCCGGACACGAATGTCACGTCGCCGGGCGCGAGCCGCGCTGACCAGTGCGGGTCGTCGTCCGCCAGGCGATCGGCCTGCCCGCCGGCGACCCTCCGGGCCATCTCCGCGACCACGGCGTGCGGGTCGCGCTCGTCGCCGTCTAGCAGCATGCGCACCGCCCCGAGCCGCTCGGCGTTCCCGCGCACGAGCGCGACGGGCGGCATGTGCCTGCCAACGGCTGGCGCTGCGGCGTCTTCATTCTCGGCCGGGTCGCGCGGTGGCGGCTCCGCGACGAGCACGAGCGTCGCTTCGGAGGCCACGCCCGCGCGCACAGCTCCGTCGAGCAACGAGTCATCGACGATCGTCGATGACAGCCCGTCGACACCCGCGGCCGCGATCACGCTCGCCAATCGGGCACGTGCGGCCTTCGGCGCGATCGGCGCCGACTCGGGCACGACCAGCACCGGATGCACGACGCCGCCGTCCGCCCGAGCGATCCGCACGGCGATCGCGAACGCCCCGCGAGCCAGCTCGGGATCGCCGACCGCGACGAGCACTCGCGTGCCCAGCGGCTCGGGGCCGTGCTCGCCCGCATGCATGCGGCTGCTCGCGCGCGCGCCGACGAGCGTCGAAGCGAGCACGCTGACGAAGATCAGGACCAGCACGGCGTTGACGACGGCACTGTCGAACAGGCCGAGCTGGAAGCCGACGACGGTCGCCGCGAGCGTGGCCGCGGCCTGCGCTGCGCTCAACGAGAACAGCAGCCCCGCCTGCGGGCGCGAGAAGCCGAGCAGCCGAGCGGAGACCGCTGCGGCCAGGAGCTTGCCGCCGAGGCAGGCCGCGATGAACAGGGCGGCGAGTTTGAGGGTTTCGGCGTGCACCATCACGGCCGGGTTGAGGATCAACCCGACCGATACGAGGAACACGGGGATGAACACGGCACCGCCGAAGAAGGAGATGCGATCCATCAGCTCGCCCTCGTTGGGCACGAGGCGATTCAGGGCCAGTCCGGCGAAGAACGCGCCGACGATGCCCTCGATGCCGAACAGCTCGGCGACCGTGGCGGCGGACAGGAACGCCGTGATCGCCACGACGTAGCGCACCGATCGCTCAGCGCCGAGCCAGCGAAATGCCCATCCGGCGAGCAGCGGCAGCACGAACAGGCTGAAGCCGATCAGCACCGCGAGGCCGACGCCGACCTGCAGCGCGACTTCGGCGGTCGAGCGACCACCGCCCACCGATCCTGCGACCGCGGCCAGCACGACCAGCGTGAGCGTGTCGGTCAGCACCGTCGAGCCGACCACCGTCGCGACAGCCGGATCGGAGGCGAGGCCGGCATCGCGCACGGTCGGGTAGGTGATCAGAGTGTGCGAGGCGAGCAGCGAGCCAAGCAGGATCGCGGCCGCGGTTTCCCATCCGAGCACCACGCCAACGGTCGTCCCTGACACCATCGGGAAAACGAACGTGAGCAGCCCGAACACGACTGTCGAGCGACGGTATCGACGCAACAGATTGAGATCGAGCTCGACCCCGGCGACGAACATCAGATACAGCAGACCGAGCTGGCCGAGGTCAGGCAGCGTGCTGTTGCCCGAGCCGATCAGGCTCAGCCCGTGCGGTCCGATCACATAGCCGCCGAGCAGCAGCCCGATGATCCCGGGGACGCGCGCGCGGCGCAGGATCACCGGGCCGAGCAGCAGCGTCGCGAAGATCACGAGGAACTCCCATGGAGCCCCTTTCGGCGAGGAGATGTCGACGATCGTGGCGAGCGACCCGGTGCCGAGCGACCCGGTCATGAATGAGGGAATCATCCTTCGGTCCTCAGCTCTGGCACGCTTTCGGCCTGACCTTCCTGCAGGTCGGTCGCCAGCCATTCGTGGCCGAGCCGTTCGATCGTGCCATCCGCGTTGAAAGCTCGCATCGCGGAGTTGACCGCTTCGACGTTGCCCGAGCCCTGGGGCAGTGCGGCGCCCAGCACGTCTTCGCTCGGCAGCTGCGCCGCGACGGCGTACTCGTGCGGTGACTGGCGTGCGTACGCGAGCGCGACCGGCAGGTCGAGCATCACCGCGCTGGCCCGTCCGTCGCGCAACGCGGCAAGCGCTTCGAGCTGGTGGGGGAGGATCAGCGGGGCACTGTTGGGTTCGATCGATTCGTTGAGCGCGTCCAGCAGCGTGGTCCCTCGCTCGACCGCCCAATGCAATGTCTGGGCGGCATCGACGTCAGCCACTTCGGTGCCCGGGCGAACGAGTATCGCGGGAGGCGCCGCCAGGTAGGAGGAGGAGAAGTCGACGTGTTCCTCGCGCTTTTCGGTAATCGTGATGTCCGACAGCGCCAGGTCGGCGCCTCCCAGATCTCCTGCGACGAGGTGCGTGAACGGCACGATGATCACCTTGACCCGAGCGAGCCCGAAGCGTGCGGCGAGCGCGCGTGCGAGCCCGTACTCGAACCCCCCGCTGGGGTGTTGCGGCGTACCGGACCAGAGGCCCGGCTCCGGGATCTGCGCCGTTGCGACGGTCAGCGTTCCCGGTGTGCGCGGGGTGAACGCGCCCGCCGCCCCGTTCGTGGAGCAGCCGCCGCACGCGAGCAACCACAGCGCCAGGATCAGCCAAATAGCTCCGACGTTCATCAATCTGCGCGAACTCGCGGCTTTCACCGGGCGGGACTCTACCCAGCCGGCGCAGACTCGCCGCGCATGCACACAAGGCGCGGGAGTATGGTCTAGACGATGGCGACGGTGACCGAGAAGATCCCGGAAGTGCCCCACCTGACCGTCGCAGAGCGGGTCGCCCGCGGGAAGGCTGCAAGGGCCGAGGTGCCCCGCTCCAGCCACGGCAGCTTCGAGCCCTCCTCGCACCGCAGCGACCCGGTCGCACTGCTCGAACGCCAGGCCGAGACGCGCGTGCCCGAGCTCGTACCGATCCGCTACGGCCGAATGCTCGTCTCGCCGTTCACGTTCTACCGAGGCGCAGCATTGATCATGGCCAGCGACCTCGCGGCAACGCCGCGCTCGGGACTGACGGTGCAGTGCTGCGGCGACGCGCACCTGTCGAACTTCGGCGTGTTCGCATCGCCCGAGCGACAGCTGATGTTCGACGTCAACGACTTCGACGAGACGCTTCCCGGGCCGTGGGAGTGGGACGTGAAGCGCCTTTCGGCGAGCATGCTGATCGCCGCGCGCGCCAACGATTTCACGGTCAAGCAACAGGACCAGGTCGTGCTGGACACGGTCGAGCAGTACCGCACCGCGATGGCGGACTTCGCGGCGCAGACGAACCTCGAGGTCTGGTATGCCCACCTGGACATCGAAGCCGTGCTCGGGGAACTGGGCTCGCAGCTCGAACCCAGCGCGGTCAAGCGAACCGAGAAGGCGCTCGCCAAGGCACGCACCAAGGACAGCATGGCGGCGTTCTCGAAACTGACCCACGTGGTGGACGGCGAGCCGCGCATCGTCGCCGAACCGCCGCTGATCGTGCCGATCTCCGACCTCGCCCAGGGCAGCGAACGCACGGAGATGTTCGAGAGCCTGCATGAACTGGTCCGCTCCTACCGCCAGACGCTCGAGCACGACCGGCGCGTGCTGCTCGAGGAGTTCCGCCTTACCGACTTCGCACGCAAGGTCGTCGGCGTCGGGAGCGTCGGCACCCGCGCGTGGATCGCGCTGATGCTCGGTCGCGACGGCGAGGACCCGCTGTTCCTGCAGATGAAGGAGGCCGAGGCGTCGGTGCTCGAGGAGTTCCTCGGCTCGAGCGAGTTCGACAACCACGGCGAGCGGGTCGTCGCGGGGCAACGGCTGATGCAGGCCAGCAGCGACATCTTTCTTGGCTGGCTGCATGTCGAGTCCGGGCTCGACGGTCAGCAGCGCGACTTCTATGGTCGTCAGCTGAAGGACTGGAAGGGTTCGGCGGAAATCGAGCGGATGGTCCCCAAGGGCCTTGCCGCCTACGGCAAGCTGTGTGGGTGGACGCTCGCCCGCGCGCACGCCCGCAGTGGGGACCGGATCGCGATCGCCGCCTATCTCGGGAAGAGCTCGCGCTTCGATCGCGCGCTCGTCGAGTTCTCGCGCGCGTACGCCGAGCAGAACGAGCGCGACTACAACGCGCTGGCCGACGCGGTGAAGGCCGGACGGATCACCGCCGAGACCGGCCTCTGACGCAGCGGCTCAGGGCCCGGCTGCGACTCGCAGCTCAGCTGCCGGGCTCAGCTGCCGGACAGCAGATCGCGCTTGGCCGACGCGTACTCCTCGTCGGTCAGCGCACCCCGGTCGTGCAGAGCGACCAAGCGCTCCAGCTCGCCGGCCTTGGAAGCACCTCCGGCAGCGGCCGGGGCCGGGGCGGTGGCAGCGCGTGCGTGGCTGATCTTCTCGCCCATCGTGTGCGCATACTCGCCGAAAGACGCGCGCAGCGAGACGGCATGCGCATCGGGGAACTCCTCCTCGATCTGCCCGCGGAACACGTAGGCACCGATGAACGCGAGGATCGTGAACAGCAGCATCGTCCAGATGTTGCGCGTTGCCGGAATCGGACCCCAGATGAAGACGAGCGCGAGCAGCCCAGCCGTGATCCAATAGATCAGCGCCGGACGCTCTTTGAAGTGAGGCGCGAGGAAGCGGCGCACGGAAACCGCCCAGCGCGCCGGGCCGGCGAGCCAGGCGGCGAAGATGACCGGAATGCCGATGATGATCGCGGCGCTGGAGACCTGCACGAGCAATGAGGTCGCCACCGAGTAGGCATCGTTTGCCGCCGGTTCGATCGAGGCGTCCTTGGTGATCGCGGAGACCAGCTGTCCCTGCCCGATCTTGCGAGCGAGGATCACGAGCAACCCGGCGAACGCGAAGCTCAGGCCGACCCACATGAGCGTGCGCCGGCGATATCCGCGCGCGAGATACAGCGCCAGCGCGTACAGCAGGATCACGATGATCGTCAGCCACACGGCCAGCGCGTGCAGTGCTTTGGCCCCGTTGCGCACGAGGCCAAGCTGATCCGAGGTGACGACCTTCAGGTTCGCCACCGACGCCGGTAGTTTTTCGGCGATGCCGGCGGGCAGCCCGAGGCGGTCGGCGAGATCGGCCACGATCTGGCGCAGGTTCAGCGAGACCGTGCCGCCTTCGATTTCCACGTGGCGTCCGCCGCCGTTGACGATCGTGACGAGCGCCTGGTCGGCCGCACGGTTGGCGTTCCGCCACACACCCTGCACCTGCGGCGTTTCGAGCGCCCGTTCGGCCCCCTGTTCGGCGACGCTGTGCAGCGCTCCCGACACCGGGCCGGCGAGCGGCTGCAACTGCTTGGGCAGACCCGACTTCAGTTCTCCGGGGACGTCGACGTTGGCGTACAGCTGGTCGATCAGGTAGCCGGACATCGCGCTGCGAATCGTCGACTTCTGCAGCAGAGCGGTGCTCGTCCGCGCCCAGTTGTCCGGGTTCAGCAGCTGGCGGTTTGCCCAGATCGCGAAGATTGCGAGCACCGCGAGCAGCGTGGCGAGCACCAGGATCACGCGTACCCAAATGCGATGCGGACGACTGCCCGCGGCCGCGTTTGCGGCGCCGGCGGCGCCCGTCCCTACGTCACCCGCGGCGGCAGATCCACCGGCGGGTGAGCTCGCTGTGATCTTGGGGCCGTCCTTGCCCACCTCTGCAGAGTCCTCGGCCACCGACGGCGAGCCTATCAGGGGTAGCTCGGGATTTGCCGTGCCAGGAGCAGCTGGATTTACCGTGCTGCACAGGCGGCGGCCGGGAGGCCGCCGCCGACCTGGGTCGTCAGCTGGCGGCCGCCTGCTTCTCGGCCTCCTCGAGCTCGCGTTTGAACTCCTCGTTGTCCGCGTCGATTTCCTTTTCGATCGACTTTTCAGCGCGCGTGAGCAGCTTGTCGAGCTGCTCTTCCAGGCGCGACTCGCCGATCACGATCAGCGCCGCTTCGCCGCCCTCGAGCAGCTCGCCGAGCTCCTTTGCATCGCCGCGCGAGATGCCCTTGCGCAGGTGGCCGCCGACGCCGCCGACGATCCCTCCGACAGCCGCCGACGCGATGATCGACGGCGGGAACAGTATCCCGACGACCGCCCCGACGGCGATCCCTCCCCAGGCTCCGTGCTGCGTTGGCTTCTCGTGCTTGTGGACGTGGACCTTGCCGTCGGCGTCTCTGACGATCAGCGCGACGTCGTACGTGCCGACGAGCTTCGCAGCGTGCAGCTCGAGCAGGCTGTCGTAGTCGGCAATGGCATCGGCGCGGTCGCCGTATGTGGCCGCGTAGATAAAAACTGGTCTGTCGCTCATCAAGATCTCCTAGCTATCGCTTTGGGGCTTGCACGGCCGAGTCTACGCGCCGGCCGCTGACGCGCGTGTGCGTGATGAAACACATGCGACGCGCGCCCGCCGGGACGCGCCCCGCGGCGCCGAGCAACGGTTCCGCACTCTGGAAATGCATTAGGCTAACCCCGCTTTTGCCGCCCCGCCCGGGCGAGCAGACTGCCCACTCTTCCTCTATCGATAGGACGGCACATGGTCATCGCGAGCAGCTACCCGTTTCTCGAAGTGTTCTGGACGATGCTCATCTTCTTCGGATTCGTCGTCTGGCTGTGGATCCTGTTCACGGTGATCGCCGACCTGTTCCGTCGTCACGACACCTCAGGAGGGATGAAGGTCCTGTGGATCATCTTCATCATCGTGCTCCCATATCTGGGCGTGTTCGTGTATCTGATCGCCGAGCACAAGGGGATGACCGAACGCGCGATCAATGCCCAGAAAGCCGCCCAGGCGGAAGTCGACCAGTACGTGCAGTCGGTCGCGGCCAAGGGCGACCCGGCAGCGCAGATCGCAAGCGCCAAGGAGCTGCTGGACAACGGCACGCTCACACAGGCCGAGTTCGACCAGCTGAAGCAGAAGGCGCTAGCCGCCAGCTGACAGACCACGACTCCCGCTCCGCCCCCGGCTTCCGGCCGGGGCGTCGGAGCCGGGCGCCTCACCGGCAAGACCGCACCCCCAAGATCAGTACCTGGCGGTGTCAGCTCCGGTGCCCGGGCGGCGTCAGCTGGCGGTGCCGACGCCGCTACGCCCGTAGAAGGCGGCTTCTTCGCGACCCAGGTCGGTGACCGGATCGTCGCCGTACATCCACTCGCGGGCGATCCGGTGCCAGTTGACGCTGGCCTGAAGCTGCGAGAGCACGGCCAGCGTCAGCATCTCCATCCGCCGGCCGAACAGATGCTCGGGCGGCATGTGCTGATGGCGCATCTCCTTGAAGTGGCTCGAGCGCGGGTCGGAACTCTCGATCATCACCTGGGTGGCTATCTCCGGGGTTAGCGTGACGGTCTCGTCGGTCGTGTACCACCAAATCGCGTCCCTGATGAACGCAAGCAGGTGATCGGCGTCGACCCGCTCGGGTTCGGGTAGGAAGCCAGAGGAGCCGAGCAGCTCGTGCAACGCCGCGGCGTCGCCCTCGGAGACCGCGCGTTGGCATGCGAGCTCGAGGTCCACGGGCTCGGCGGGCATCCGCTTGAACAGGCCGAAGTCCAGGAACGCCATACGGCCGTCATCGAGCAGCAGGAAGTTCCCGGGATGCGGGTCGCCGGAGAACTGGCGATGGCGATACAGGCAGCCGAGGAAGAAGCGGAAGACGATCTCGCCAATCCGGTCCCGCTCGGCCTGCGGGCGACCCTTCAGCTCCTCGAAGCCGACACCCCTGACGAACTCGCTCACGAGCACACGCTCGCGCGAGAGCGAGCTGACGACGTCGGGGACGACGATGAAGGGATGGCCGGCGAAGATCCGTGCCAGCGCGCGCTGGTTCTGGGCCTCAAGCTCGTAGTCGAGCTCCTCGACGATCCGCTCGTTGATCTCCTCGGCGATCGCCTTGACATCGAGTCCCGGGGTCATCCGCTTGAGCAGCCGCAGGATCATGTCGAGATTCTGCAGGTCCGCGCGCACCGCGCTGGCGACGCCCGGATACTGGACCTTAACGGCCACCTCGCGTCCGTCCTTGCCCAGCGTCGCACGGTACACCTGGCCGATCGAGGCCGCGGCGATCGGCTCCTCGTCGAACGACGAGAACACGTCGGAGATTGGCTCGTCGAGATCCTCCTCGATCACGCGCCGCATCTGCTTGAACGAAACCGTGGGGGCCGCGTCGCGCAGCTTCGCCAGCTCGCGCTGGAACTCGTCGCGATGCTCCTCGGCGACGAGGCCGACGTCCAGGAACGACATCACCTGGCCGAGCTTCATCGCGGCGCCCTTCATCGTCCCGAGCGCCGCCACGATCTGCTTGGCGGTCTCGAGCTGACGGCGCGCCATCGCCTCCTCGGAGGCCTCATCGCCGCGGGTGACGTTGGCAGCACGCGTGCCGAACTGCTTGACCGCCTCGCTGGCCGCGAGCGTGGCGACCGTCGCCGTGCGCCGCACGCGCGAGGTCGGGATCTTCTCGTTCTCGCGCGCCATGCCCTGCATGCTAGGAGCTACATGACGGCCACGCGCAGCGGGTGTTGCCGCTCAGGCGATGCGCTCGACCCGCGACCCGGGCACGATGTCATCGGAGCCGTCCTCCCATCTCACCCACGCCTTGTGGCCACCGTCGTAGTCGGCGCCGAGCAGTACCAGTGTGGCCGGCTGACCGAGCGCGGTGCAGCGCTGCGAGCCCTCGGGATCCAGCCCCCGCCAGACGCGGATGAACGAGTTGGAGTCCCACTCGCGCGCCACGGACGTCTGATCGCAGTGGCCCGGGTAGATGATCGTCTCCGGCGGCAGCTCCATCAGCGTCCCCATGATCGAGTCCCGCAGATCTGTGTATGTGGTGTGACCGGGCGCTTTGACGCCGCCGACCGAGTCCTTGAACAGCGTGTCGCCGGTGAACACTGCAAGCCCCTCAGCGGAAAGGCCGCCTGGCACCGAGCTGCGCGGCGTGCGTGCGCCGGTGCCAGCGCCGGCGGGCACCTCGGGCCGAATGCCGACCAGGAACGAGAGCATCCCCCGCGTGTGCCCGGGAGTGCGCAGCGGGCGCACGTCGAGCGCTCCGAAGCTCAGCGTTTGACCGGCCTCGATCGAGCCCATCGCGGGCGCCTCGGCGCCGTCCGCGACGGCGGCCTGCAGCAGCTCGCGCTCGCTGTCGCTGATCACCACCTCCAGCTCGGGCCACCGCGCGCGCAGCTCGCCGACGTCGCTCACGTGATCGAAGTGGTGATGGGTGAGCAGAACATGGGTCGGCGAAAGCCCCAGACGCTCGGCGGCGTCGATCAGCGGCCCGACAGGACCGCCGGCGTCGATGAAGAACGCCGGCCCCCCTTCCCCGTCTGCCACGAGGAACGTGTTCGACAGGAACTGCGGATGCATGGAGCGCTCCACGATCATCGCGCCCATCCTTACACGAATCGGTCAGCCGGCGTTTGAGAGCAGCGGACCATCGGCGCCAATGGCCTGTGGGACGAGCAGCCGGCTGAGACCGTCGAGGTAGCGTTCGTCGCCCACGTCGGTGCGCCACTCCAGCACTGGCACAGATCGGGCGCAGGCGACGACTCGCACGCGCGCCTGCTCGAGCGTCGGCGCGGTGCTCGCAAGCGCGACCGCACGCGAGGTTCCGACCGTCCTGTAGGTGCCCTCTGAGACCTCGACGGCCGAGGAGAAGAAGACCTGGCAGCCGTCCGCCTCGATCGCCTCACGGTCGAGTGTGAACTCGTAAGCCGGGCCGGGGCGCAGCGCGTAGTCGGGCGAGACGAGGTACAGCACGAGCGAGGCCTCGTCGCGCAACGCGACATCGTCGGCGGTGAGCGTGGCGCTTGAGATGCGCTCCATCACCGCGGGCCAGCTGCCGTCGAGCAGGCTCATGATGTTCATGCACTCCGGATCGCCGAAGCGCGCGTTGAACTCGATCACCTTGACGCCGTCGGCGGTGGCGAAGAAGCCGCTGTTCATCACGCCTGTGAAATGCCGCCCTTCCTGCGCGAGACGCTCGATCACACGCTCGACGATCGAGCAGGCCTGCTGGTAGTGAGCGGGCGTCATGAACGGGAGTGTCTCGCCGGCCATCGAAAGTGAGCCCATCCCGCCTGTCCCGGGGCCCTCGTCGCCGTCGAAACGGAACGGGTAGTCGTAGGTGGATGGGGGAAAGATGACGGCCCGACCGTCGCTGATCGCCTGGATCGTGAACTCCGCGCCGAGAATCTTCTCCTCGATCACGACCGCCTCGCCGGCCCCACCGCCGGCGAGCAGACTGCGCGCGTACTCCCCCGCCGCGCGGTGGTCGGCCAGGTGCGGCCCCATTACCTTCACCCCCTTGCCTCCGGTCAGACCGGACGGCTTGACGGCGACGGGCGTCGAGCCGAACGACGCGATCGCCTCCAGCCACGCTCTGCGGGATCGCGTACCACCCGCCAGCCGGCGCGGCCTCGGGGGCCACCTCCGCGAGCAGCGTCCGCGCGAACGTCTTGTTCCACTCGATCTCCGCGCCCGCCGCGGTCGGGCCGACGGCGCGCGTGCCCTGCGCCAGCAGCGCGTCGATCACCCCGGCCGCGAGCGGCTCGTCGGCGCTGACCATCGCGATGTCGATCTCCAGGTCACGGGCCAACGCGGCGACGAGCTGCGGATCGCACACGTCACCGACGCGGTGGCTGCCTCCGGACGCGACCGCATGGCGCACGATCGAGGGGTTCTCGTGGCCGACGAGCGCGTGCAGCTCGCTGTGCTCTGCCATTCGCACCGCCAGCGCGCTCTCGCGCCCACCGTGACCGACGATCAGGGTTCGCATCGCCGCCAGTCTAGAGACGCGCGCGGCACGGGTCCGGCCAAGGTCATACCTAGACTTGCGCCCATGGCTCTAATCCACACCTGCTATCGAATCACCGACATCGACCGCTCGGTCGCCTTCTACGAGGCGCTCGGCTTCGAGGAGGTAGGGCGCATCCCGATCCGCGACGAGGCGATCAACGTGTTCATGAACCAGCCCGGCGACGGGGATATGCCGCGCCTGGAGCTGACGTACAACTTTGGCGTCGACGACTACGAGATCGGGACCGGCTACGGTCACATCGCGATCACGAGCGACGACCTCGACGGCAGCCTTGCGAAGCTGCTCAATGCAGGGCATCGAGCCCGAGAAGCCGCCGTACTCGGTGCGCGAGGGCGGTTCGCGGCTGTGCTTTGTGAGGGACCCGGATGGCTACAGGGTCGAGATATTGGAGATGTAGGGAAAACGCCGGACCGACTGCCACGATCGTGCGGTCATGCCGGCGACTCAGAAGGAATGGATCAAGCGCCTCCAGCGGGAGGGCTGGACTCTCGACCGTGGCGGCAAGCACCAGGCCAAGATGACGAAGCCCGGATACAGGCCGATTACGCTTCCCGAGAACAAGCGGCGCGCATACTCGAAGGGCTTCGAGGCACAGCTGCGGCGCGAGGCAGGTCTTGAGGACAAGCGCGGTTGAGCCGATATCCTCTAAAGGAGAGCACGATGCCTGAGCCTCAGCAACTGCACGTCAACGTACGACTCGAGGATGGGTCGCTATGGGCCACTGTGGATGAGCACCCTGGCGTGTTCGCCACGGGCGACAACTTGGACGAGCTGCGGGAGAGCCTCCAGGAAGGAATCGCACTTGCCCTCGCCGGCCCAGGGGAGGCGCCACCAACCGTGACGCTGGCGCCCCTGCACCCGGAGCCGGTCGCGACGACCGCAAGCGCCGAACTCGTGTACGCCTAAACGCCATCAGGCGCGTCGGCGATGAGTTGCAAACCGTCCACTACCTCGATGGCTACAGGGTCGAGATATTGGAGATGTAGAAACGATCGATGTATCGAAGATCTGATCTTGGTGCAACCGAGCTCATCGATAGCCAATCACTTCTAGTAGTGATAGCGAGCCTGTAGCACCACGAGATCGTTATTGAGCACCTGGTAGACGAGCCGGTGCTCCTCGGTGATGCGTCGCGACCAGGCGCCGGCAATCCCGTACTTGAGCGCCTCCGGCTTGCCGATCCCGCCCGTTGGGTTGCGCAGCGCGTCATCGAGCAGCCGGTTGATGCGCTTGACGAGCGCGCGGTCTGTCCGCTGCCAGTAGGTGTAGTCCTCCCAGCCCTGGGGGGCGAAGACGAGCCTCACGCCCGGTCGAGTTGATGCTCAGCCGTCTCGCCGCGCTCTGCGGCCTCGGCGGCATCAAGCAGACGGCGCGCGTTCGCCGGCGAGCGGAACAGATAGGCCGTCTCCTGCCAGGCGGCGTAATCGTCGGCCGACATGAGCACGGCGTTGCCGCGCTTGGACGTGATCTCGATAGGCGCGCGATCGTCGTTTACCTGCTCGATCAACGGGAACAGCGCCCGTCGCGCCTCACTAGCTGTGATCGCCACTGCCATCTCCCTTCATTGGTACCGAATATTGTACCATAGACTTGACTGGCGAGATCCCGCGCTCGATCCCCGCCCTGCCTGAGCTTCCGCTCGTCCGCACATAGCAACGTAATCCCCACTTGGGATGGGAGTCTCACGACGAGCCGACGGCCAGCTCGTGCCAACGGGAGCTCTGAGATCGAGGATCACACCCACACAGTCACGAGTACCGTCCCCGTTGAGCGGTAGAACCGGGGGGTTGGCTGAATCGATCGAGCAGTTCGGCTTCGAATTGACTGCCAGCGCGCTGGCGGAGCAGGAGCGCGCCCTCACAGGACTGCGAGCCCGTGCTGGGACGGTTCTCGCGGCAGCTTCCATCGCAGGCTCGTTCTTTGGCGCCAAGGCCAGCCACGGCTCCCTTGACGTCTGGGGCATAGTCGGCATGATCGCCTTCGCCCTGTCCGTGGGGAGTGCCATCTGGGTGCTCCTGCCCCATGCGTTTGTGTTTGCCTTCCGCGGAGAGACGCTGCTGGCCGAAAGCGACCACCGAGGCGTCTCCAACGTGGCGGAGGCCTACCGCACCGCGGGCATTTGGATCGAACCACACCTCGAGGTCAACCGCAGCAAGATCGCCGACCTCTCGAACTGGCTCGCCGCGAGTTGCACGCTTCTCGCCGCCGAGGTCATCCTATGGACACTCAGCCTCATAGGCTAACCTGATCTCATGGCGGAAAAGCCTCCAGAGAACACTACGCCCCAAGGCCCGCTCAAGCCCCGGCCACCGGCACAACTCCCGGTCACCGCCCCCCCCGGTTTTGCCATCCCTGAGAAGCGCGGCGGTTGGCTGGGCGGCAGGGGCAAATGACCGTCACCGACGCCGGTTGACCCCAGCCCCAGTGCACTATGCGACGTGAGTTGCATAGCGTCAACCAGCTCGATGGCTATCGCGTGAGACATTGGAGATGTAGAGACGCTTGATGTATCGAGGATCTGGTTGCAAAGCGACCACCACTTCGATGGATACCGGATCGAGATAATCGAGCAGCCCACGGTGGAGCCGCAGCAGGCCACCCACGAAAGCCGCTAGCGCGCGTAGATAGCCGGACGGTAGCGCGGCTCAGGGACTTGCTTTACCCGCCTCCCTGGCAGCAGCCAACCATGCCCGCTTGGCCCGCGCGGGAGCAGACGTGCGCGATACTCCAGCGAGGATGTTTGAGGACAGACTGGAGGTGGTCAGGCGATTGGTTGACGCTTACAACCGCCGCGACATCGACGGCCCGTTCGCCGAGCTCCTGACCCCCGACTTCGAGTGGTACCCAGGTCTCACCAGGGGCCTCGATGGCGGCAGCTACCGTGGACGCGAGGGTGCCGAACGGTTCGCCGCCGACACTAGCGAGAACTGGGAGGACCTGCAAAACGTCACGGAGGAGCTTCGCGATCTCGGCGATCGGGTCCTCCTGCTGGGAAGGCTCAAGGGGCGCGGCAAGACGAGCGGCGCCCCGGTCGACCAGCCCTACGCGGGCATCTTCGATTTTCGCGGCCACAGGATCTGGCGTTACCGGGTCTATCTCGATCGCGCCGAAGGACTGCGGGTGGCAGGTGTTTCCGAGTAGGCGCCGCAGCCAACACTCGAATCGGCCCATGTGAGTTGCAAACCGACCACTACCGAGACGGGTCATAGAGAGCCATCTGATCGATCCAGGGCCTCGGGGGTGAACCGCGCTCTTGCGTAGGAGTCTCGCGGCCGATCGCCTTGTCGAGCTCAACGCCCGAGCCGGTGAGCTGCCACGCGTTCTCGCGGCCCTCGGTCCGGGTGTTCTCGATCAGCCCGTGGCGGGCCAGGCGCGCGAGCAGCGTGGAGGCGTCGCCCTTACCTTTGATGGCGACGCGTCGGGCGATCTCGTTGTTGCTGAGACCGGGCTCGGCGCCGATCAGCCTCAGCACAGAGACGATGCGGTTGTTCAGGCGCCCACCACGATCACGCAACAGATCGAGAGCTATCCTGCGCGCCACCAGCGCGGGAGTCTCCTGCCGGATCGCCGTCTCGAGCTCAATGCCTGAGGCGGTGAGCTGCCAGACGTTGTAGCGACCCCTGGTACGAGTGTTCTCGATCAGCCCCCGCCGGGCCAGACGTGCGAGCAGTTGGGAGATACTGTTTTTGTCGTCGATCCCCACCCGTAGGGCGATCTCGTTGTTGCTGAGCCCGGGCTCAGCTGCGCTGACCCTCAACACAGCAACGGCATCCTCGCTCAGGCGCCCGCCGGAGTGCCACATCAGATCGAGAGCCAGGCTGTGCGGCGGCGCGGGGGTCTCGCACCCGATCGCCTGGTCGAGCTGTTCGCCCGAGGCGGTGAGCCGCCATGCGTTCGGAGTGCCCTTGCGGTGAGCATCTCGCGCGCCCTCCACCAGCCCAAGCCGCGTGAGGCGCGCGAGCAGCCTTGCGGTTTGGGCCGGATCTTTGATTCCTGCGCGCAGTGCCACCTCTCTGCTGTAGAGCCAAGGCTGGTCGCCGATCACCCTCAGCACCGAAACGGCGCGGCGGTCCATGCGCCCACCGAACTCCTCTGGCACATCGATAGCCACGCTTTCCTGGTGCCTGAGCGCACTCTCGAGCTCCTCGCCTGAGGCGGTGAGCTGCCAGGCGTTTGCGCGAACAGGGCTGCGGGCATCCCGCGTGTTCCTGATCAGCCCGAGCTGCGCCATACGCGTCAGGATCCTTGACATGTGGCCCTCGTTTGTGACGCCCGCCCGTACCGCCATCTCCCGGTTGCTGAGGCCAGGCTCGGCCGCAATGATCGTCAGCACCGAAACGGTGCTGTGGTTTGGGCGCCCACCGGGTTCTTGTAGGTAGCCAAGGGCCACCCCGGAGGCCGCGTCGAGCTGACGCGAGAGCTCTCTGCGTGCCGCATTGACGCCAAGGAACGGCAGCACGATGAAGCTCATCAGGGGACCCGTCAGCTCGACAAACGCCCCCGGGTCGGGTTGCAAGAGCCGCCATTGGAGCACCCCGAGCGCTCCGCTGACTACGGCGTGCGCGGTAAGCGGCGGCGGGTAGCCCCGCGCAGGTGCACGTTCATCATCAAGCACCCGGGCGAGACGGTCGAGCACCTCACAGCGAGCAGCCAGGACCGCTGGTCCAGCCTGTGCGGAATGCACGAGGCAATACCGTGCGAGTGCCGGCTGCTCATCGAAGAACTCAAGCAGCGCCATCAGCGCCGCCCGCACACGATCCAGCCAGCCCTCCTGGGCATCAAACGCAGCGCTCGCGCGCTCGGCAGCACGGGCCAGCACCTGCTCGAACGCCGCGAGCAGACAGGCTTCGCGCCCCTCAAGATAATCATCGAGCGTCCCGCATGAGACGTCCGAGTCACCGTTCAGGAGTGCGGCGGAGAGTCCCGCAAAAGGAAACTGGCGGATCGCTTCCGCCGCGGTGACCAGATTCCGGGCGTGCTGCAGCTCAATCCGCGGTGGGTCCGCCGAGCGGTCGCGGCTTCGCGGAGTCCGTTGTTCACGCACTCGCGGAGCGCCGCGGCCCGGGTACGAGGCCGCAGCGCCGGTGGGCTGCGCTGAGAGGGACAACGGACCCGTGGCTCTTCAAGTGGGCCGCAAGGAGGAACGGCGACGCTCGAGCAAACGCCGGCCTCCTGTTCCCCATCGCCTCCTCCTCACTATCGCTAATAAAAAACGCTGATAGTGCACGCTACAGGATCGTGTAGATTCCTGTCAATTATGGAGATATGGGCCCAATACAACCCTTAATGTACGTCTGCGCTGCTGTTTTCAGCGAGATAGGAGGCCGCGTGTGAACGCGTACGTGGCGACTGCCCACTGTTGGTGGCGTGTCTCGGGGAGCAGCCCATAAACACCGCCGCTCCCTACGGCTCATCTCGCGAGCCACACGCCGATCCGGTCACCGGACCGGGTGACCCAGTAGAGCGGCCTGGACATGGCCTTCAGCAGGAGGCTGCGGATGCGGCTGTTGCGTCGCGCAAGCTTCGGGCCGAGCGACGCGACCAGGGCCGTCAGACCGGGGAGCGGTCTGACCCAGAACGTCACCTCGACGATCTCCGCGCGCTCGTCCAAGCGGATGATCGTCGCCTCGTGAACCGCCTGGCCTGAGATCTCGCCGTGGTAGACCAGCGCCCGCACGCGCGCATCGCCGATGTCGATCGTGTACTGGATGTTCTCAACCGTCGCGAACACGCGCTCCATCAGCGAGCGGACCTCCTGATGACCCGTGAAGCTCGTCAGCGTCGTGATCGGCGAGTGGAATACGACCTGCGGCGAGAGCGTCGCCATCAGATGCTCGAGGTCGCCGCTCTCCGCCGCGAGGCGCCAGCGCGCCGTCGTCGCAGCCGCGCGTGCGGTGGCCGGATCCCGATCGCTGGCGCTCTCCGTGGCGCTGCTGGCCTCGGCGCGGGTCATGCCGGCACGGCGGCGGTGCGTTTGACTGCGAGGCGCTTTGAGGCCAGCAGCGGGTCCCAGTCGGGGTCCGGCTGGCTGAGGCGCGAGCGGTCGGCGATCACGCGCCCGGCTCGGACTTCGCGCGCCAGCTCGCGGCCGAGGAGCGCGCCGGCAGAGTGCATGCCACTGAGCATCGATCCCTCGATTCCCGGCCCCCAGGCGAGCGCGGCGCCGGCGAGGTAGAGACCGCCGATCTCGGTGCGGCAGCCCGGGCGGAATGGCCCGAACTGGCGGATGTTGGGCTCGAGGCCGTAGGTCGCGCCACCGCTGCTGCGGGTGTAACGCTCGTGTGTCAGCGGCGTGGAGAGCTCCTGCCAGGCGACCCGGCCCTTGATGGCGGGGATCGCCGCCTCAGCTCGCTGCAGGAGCGTCGTTTCGAGCTGCTCCTTCAGCTCGAGGTACTCGGGATCGCGCCGGTAGCCGGCTCCGTCGCGGCGGCTCGACCACAGCTCGCCGGCAGACGGCACGGCGGTCATCACCTCGAGCGCGGAGCATCCGGCGGGAGCGACGTGCGGGTTCTCGGGGTCCTTGACGGTCGAGCAGTGCACAAACGCCGGCATGTGCTGCGTCATGTCGGCCAGCCACTGTGCACGTGGCCGCGAGCCACCGTCGACGATCTCGTCGAACAGCCAGTTCGTGTCCTTCACGGTCGGCCCGTAGTAGTAGTTGGTGTTTGGCATCCGCTCGCGCAGGTCAACCTCGACGCCGAGGTACAGGTTCACGAACGGCGACGCCATCTTCCAGCGCCCGACGCGCCTGACGGTCGAGCGGCGCAGGTGCTCGCGGCCGACCATCTCCAGATACGTGCGCTTGATGTCCGCGCCGGAGACGACCGCGCCGGCGCGGATGCTCTCACCGTCCTGCAGGCGCACCCCGACGGCGCGGCCTGACTCGATCAGGATCCGCTCGACTCTCGCCCGCGTCCTGACGGTGCCGCCGTGCCCGCGGATCACGTCGATCAGGTGCGCCGCGAGCACCTGCCCGCCGCCGCGCGGGAACCAGGCGCCCTTGCCGACGTAGCACTCGAGGAAGCTCGCGTGCACGGCGACTGGCGCCCGTTGCGGCGGGCAGCAGTAGGCGCCGCTGTGCGCCGTCAGGGCCGCGGTCGCCTGCGCACTGAGGCCGCAGGCGTCAAGCAGCGAGCTGAGCGGGCGCATCGCCCAGCGCACCGCCGCGCCGGCGTCGAGTGCCATGCGCAGCCCGCCGCGGTTGCTGGCGGGCGTCGTGCTGCGGTCGATCGACCGGCCGAGCCTGCCCAGCACGGCGAAGGCGCGCCGCAGGCCGCGCTCATCGGCCGGGAACGCCGCGATCAGCGCTTCGAGATAGCGCTCCCAGCCGACGGGCACGCGCAGCTCCATATCGGGACGGATGATCGTGTCGAAGCCGTCGCGGCTCATCGGCGTGAACTCGATCCGGTCATCGAGCGCGAGGCCGCGCAGCAGCGTTGGAATCTGGCCGCCGGGGCCGCAGTCGCCGAGGTAGTGGATGCCGACGTCGAACTCCCACTGCCCCTTGCGCCGGAACACGTGCGAGGAGCCTCCGACCACGTCGTACTGCTCGAGCAGCAGCGTGCGCCGCCCGGCCGCCGCGAGGTAGGCGGCCGCGGTCGTGCCGCCGATGCCGCCGCCGATCACGATCGCGTCCCAGCGCTGGTTCTCAGGCATGCGTGCTTCCTTCCGGTTGTTGGAGGGCGTCTCGGCGCATATCGAAGTAGTCACCGTGGAAGCCGAAGGGAATGTGATGCGGCACCGCTGCCCTTCCGCACTCCTGCAGCGTGCGGGCGTCCAGGACGAGCAGGAACGAGCGTTCGGCCCGCGCGTCGAGCACGACCGACAGGATCACGCCGTCATCCTCCTTCGCCGCGTCGGGGCAGGCGACGAACACCGGCTCGCTCGGATAGCAGCCCGACTCGCTCCAGCGAGCGGCGGCGTCGCCGCCGAGGTCGAGCTTTGTCAGCTGGTCGTAGTAGTCGCTGTCGACGCTCTGGAAGCCAACCCCGTAGACGAAACGGTACGGGCGAGTGGACTGGCGGCGGTAGTTGATGCGCGGCAGCTCGAGGCGCTCGTCGCTGAGGCGCTCGTCCACCACCGGGCCGCCGGCGAGCGGCAGGCGGAAGCGATGCAGCCGCGGCTGCCACTCGGAGAACGGCGCCGGCCGGCGAAGGCGCTCGAGCTCGAGCCAGTGGATCGCCTGGGGACCGTTCTCGTGCACCACGAGGTCGACGACGAGCTCGCCCGCGCGCTCGAACGCGTTGACGTGATGGAAGGCGAAGAATCCGTCCGTCTCATACGTCGAGCGCAGCTCACCGCTGGTGCGGTCGAGCACGAAAAAGCGCGTGCCGCGCTCGGGCTCCCACGACAGCTGGTCGATCAAAGGACGCGACGGTCTCAGCAGCAGCCGGCGAGGGTCGACCGACAGCGGGAACTCGGCGAGCACGACGTAGCGCTCGGTCATGCCGATGCTGTGGATGTAGCACGGCCTCGCCACCGGGATCGTGCCGATCAGGCGGCGGGTCTGCGAGCCGGCTGGCAGCGCGAAGACCCGGTAGCTGCTGCGCAGACCCATGTGCACGACATAACTGACGAGCTCGTCGCGAGCGTGGTCGTAGTGGGGGTGGGCGGAGAACAAGTGCCCGCCGACGCGGTCGTCCCACTTCATGAGTCCTTCGGTGTCGAGGGTCGATGGGTCGAACTCGACGGGGAACGGCGCCTCGGTCAGGGCGAGGTAGCGCTCCCCGAGGCGGGAGACGTTGACGTTCGCGTTGTCGTTGATCGTGCTCGAGTCGAACAGCGCCGAGACGCGCTTGAAGAACGCGCGGCAGGGGTCGTTGCCGAGGCCGACGTAGTCGACGCGGCCCTGGCGCGCCTTGCGGTAGCTGTTGGTGTCGAGAAAGCGGCTGCGATAGCAGACAGCGCCGTCGGCGAAGGCGAACATGTTGAGCATCGCAAGCCCGTCGAAGAAGTGCCGGGTGGCCTTGCCGCCGATCTCATACAGGGCCGGCGTGGCGCGAACCAGCGAGCCGGTCAGCCAGCGCGGGATCGTGCCGTCCACGTGCAGGTCGTCGAGCGCGAGCTCCTCCTCCATCGAGCGAAAGCCGAGACCGCGCGTCGTCGCTGCCGCCGGGTCAGTGAGGTCGACCATCGTCATCCGAAGCACCTTGCTTCCCGTAGCCAAATGATCATTTGGTTACGGTACCACGTTTCCAAATGAACGTTTGCTACACCTTCCCTGCGATGCCAGCGAAGCCCGTCAAGTCCCCGCGCCGGCGCCTGAGCGGCGAGCAGCGCCGCGAGCGGATCCTGCTCGCCGGGATGCGGGTGTTCGCCGAGCGCGGCTATCAGGAGGCCTCGATGGTGGAGATCGCGCGGACGGCGGGGATCACCGCCGCGGTGATCTATGACCACTTCCCATCCAAGGCCGCGCTGCAGGTCGAGCTGCTCGAGCGCCAGACGGCGGAGCTGCTTGCGTTCGTCGCCGCCGCGCTCGCATCCGCACCGGAGGGTGCATACGAGCAGCTGCGGGCGGGCGTCGACGCGTTCTTTCGCTTCGTTGAGGAGCACAGCTTCGCCTGGCGGATGCTGTTCCGCGATCCGCCAAGCGACCCCGAGGTAGCCGCCGCCTACCGGCGCCTCAGCGGGCAGGCCACCGAAGGGATCGCCGCGTTCATCACCGCGGGCGCCGGGGGGGCGCTGGCGGACTACCCGGACCCCGCGCAGGCGGCGGAGATGTTCGCGCAGCTAGTGAGGATGTCCCAGAACGGGCTGGCCGCGTGGTGGTATGAGCACAAGGAGGTCTCGCGCGAGGTAATCGTGGAGCGGATGCTCGAGTTCTGCTGGGTCGGACTGCAGCGGGTCGCAGGCGGGAAGCGGCTGAGCGGCTGAGGCCCGCCCGCGTTGCCGTGCTTCTCGTCCGCCCGACGGCGGCCTCCGCTCGGCTCAGGCAACTCGGTGATTGGGGCCGGAACCGTGGGGTCTCCGTCGGGGGCCAAGCGTCACGCGTGTGGCCCGGGCCGCGCGACGGAGATCGCGTACCTCGCGCGGCATCCCAGGCCGCCACCGCGTAGCTGGATCGCAACATCCCTACGTGAGCTCCACGCCGACCAGTGATCGCGCCGACCCCTCACGTCTTTAGTCGGCCCAGCGAGTCGGCCCAGCGCCGATTGGGAACTATTGGTAAGCGCCAGCCGATGCGAAGATGTGGTGCTAGATCGAGGCAACACGCGAACGCGGGTCTCAGCGAGAGCGACAAACGTGGGGGCGTCCCATGGTAAACGGGACGCCCCCAATCTCAGCCGGCACCCAGGAGGGGCGACCTGGTTCCTCTGTGACTATTCAAGAACTACCAGTTGGTTGGGGTTCGTCGTGTCGGTCACGCTGAACGTAGCCGAGAGACTTGCTTCCTGACTGAATGCCCCCCACAGAATACAGTTTTCGGCCGATACAGCATCGACAGCAAGTTTAGAGAGTGTCAGCGTCGACGGTGTCACCACTTTGCCTTCTTTGGTTGTGCCGTTGGCCCATATCCCTTTATACGGTTCCAGGCCGATTTCGACCTTACAGCGTTCGCGTAGTTTACCGAATTCTTCCCATTGGAGGACTATCCTTCCTTTGCCGATGCTGGCCGCCGTTTTGGCGCTCGCTTCCAGGGTCTCTGCTTCATCTTCTACTACACGTGCTTTTTGTTTTGGACCACCGCCATAGCCAAATGTGCATTCGCCGGTGCCTTTCCCAAACGAGGGTGCTTCCAAATTCACTGGCAAGGTGCCCAATGCGTTGATTTTGCCAGAGGTTTGCCACAGTTCACATTTGAATGCTTCTTTTTCGGTGCCCCAGACCTGGAGCGTCATGTTGGTCGCCTTCAGCTGTATGGTGGCACCTGCAGGGCTGATTTTCACGGCCATCGCTGCCGAGGCCGGGACAACCGACAAGACCGCGACCGACAAGCAGAGCATTGCAGTCCTTGTAGACATCGACTTCATCGTTACATTCCTTTCGTCTCGTTCGTCGCCACGGCGCCACCGTACGCACACGCCGCAGCTGCGTTTGTCTTCCACGCGCTTCGCTACTCGGTCAACGGCTATCCAGGACCGATGCTCGATGCGCTTCATCACGCCATGCGATGGCGCAAGCTAGCGGGCTCGTTTACCAGCCCTCCCGTGTGCTTTTTTTGCCCTAGGACAGCCCGTGACGGTGATCCTCGTGTTCTGTTTGATGACGGCGCCGTTCTGCGCGGTGATGGTGGTCGGCATCACGAGCTTGCTAGTGCAGAGGCTGCCGTTCGCCTTGGCGGGCAGAAATGCGGCGAGGATGGAATGGGGGCCTTGCGGCAGGACCGTTTCGAAGCTCGTGATGGGGGCGTCGGGGACTGTGTCGAAGTGGCTGTAGGTGATGCCCTTCTTGATCTGGGTCTTGCCGTCGAGGATGACGGTGACGCCCTGGCCTTGCAGGATGAACTCGACGTCGGGGAACGCGGCTCCGCCGTGTGAGACCAGGATCGCGGGACCGACGAGGGGAACGTTCAGGACAGGGGTGACGGCCTTGGCGTAGCCGATCATGGCGCCAGCCGGGCAGCCAGCGGGGTTGCTATCGAACTGCGATTCGGTGCAGGCTTTCTGCAACGTGGTGAGGCGTGAGGGCAGGACCTTCGGGAGCTGCAGGTGGACCTGGGCGATGTTCGCCTGCCCCGGGGCCTGGGCCACCTGGACGGTCAAGCTTGCCCCGCTCAGTTTGCTCGTCTTCGCGGTGGTGAACGCCGTGAACCTTGGCTTGAACGGGAGTGAAGCGCAGTCGGCGACCTGGAAGCGGCTCGAGACCATAGCGGTCGCGCCGTGGCTGCTGGTGATCGTGGCGGTGGAGGCGAGGGGGGCGCAGTTGGTGGGGTTGAACGTGAATTCGGGCCGGTCGATGTTGACGTTGATCGCGCGGACATCCAACGGGATGCCATCCAGGATGGTTGGCAGCGGGTCGCTGAGGATCGTTAGCTGGCCGGTGGCGGGGTCGACGTGGATGGTGGCGCGGATGCGGACGTCACCGAGATTGAACGGGCCCGCGACGGCCGGGACGACGATGCTAAGACCGAAGGGGGCGCCCTCGTATGGCCCGGTGAGGAACACCCGCCCGCCGGTAACCGTTACCGAGTCGGGTCCGGGACCGGCGGTCTCTGTGGTGTGGCCGATCAGGCTGGCGGCGGGGCAGGCATCGGTAGATGCCTCGGCGTCGGGGCACAGTGGGATGTGGGAGAGCATGCCGAGCATGCCCGGCGGGGTGGTTACGGAGATTGCATCCAACGGCTGGTCTGTGTCGGCTCTGGAGATCGTGGTCGAGAACGAGCCGAACGCGCCGGCAACGTTGCCGCTGGTACCGGCGGTGAAGGACGGCGAGAAGCCCTGCACGCAGCCGGTGCTGATGCGGAACGGGCTGATCGCGGGGGTCGAGAGGGCGCCGTTGTAGCCGGTCAGCTGCGTGGTCGTGCTGTATACGCCGCAGCTGGCGGGGGTCATCAGCGCGGCGCGGGGACCGCCGGTGACGTTGACGGTCAGGTCGCTGAACGGCAGCTGGGGGTTTTCATCGAAGCTCACGGTCAGCTGGCCGGTGGCGGGGTTCGCCTGAACGTGACCGGCGAACTTCACGAGCGCGCCGTCGGACTGGGCGGTCAGGTAGATCGCGAGCAGCGACCCGAACGGGTTGTTTGTCTGCTCAGCGACGTACACCGAACCGGTGAGGGGATCTGAGAGCAGGGGTGTGTGGGCGGTGACCGTCCCGATCCGCGACGCGTCCGGGCACGACGGCTCGTGGCCGTCCGTGAGCCCGATCTGTTCGGGCGAGCACGCCTGCAGGCCGTTCGCCACGGACGGGGAGACGGTCAGACCCGCGGGAAGCGTGACCACGGCATCCTTGAGGTGCGCCGTCGCGAGGCCTTCCTGATCACGATTCTGCGGCACGTTCAACTTCACGCTTAGACCCGTGGGAGTGCTCGTCGCGGTCTTTTCCGGAGCGACTTCGAACGACGGGTCGAATTCGAGCTTGGAGCAGCCCTGCATCGTGATCTGGTCGCCCCTGTTGTTTGTAACGGGATAGGACGTTGTGACGGGAAGAGAGAACGGGGTCGTCACAGCCGGCGCTGGCAGCTCCCACGAATCCATGCTGGTGAGGTCGTTCAACGGAGACCCACAGGACGTCGGAACGGTCAGCAACGGCACGGACGATGGCGGGACTGATCCGCCCCGTTCAGTGTCATGTGACGCGTCGGTCGGCTGGCCCCAAAGAACGAGAGCGTTTCGCAGAACATGTGCCTGAACAATATTCCGAAGGACCGCCTTGACTGCGTAGTCTTCGCCCGTGCGGATACCGAAATCAATGAACCCGACCCTGTCCTGAAATGCAAAGCCGAACTGGGCCACCACGTCCCGCGGCGGTTCCAAATTGTAAACCGCCAACACCAGCGGAAAGTTTCCTTCACCGCCTAGGCCGAGGACCAGAACGTCCGTACCCACGCGGGTATCAGCGGGACACGCAGGGAAGCCTCCGGACCCGTGTCTCCCCCCATCAAATAGGGTGCGTGGACAGCGCGGGGTCGCCGCCGGATTACCGACAACCCCAGGCGGGAGGCCGATTTCCAGGTCCTTCACTTCTTCCGGCAGTACCCGCGGTTCGCCGAACTGGCCGTGACTGTTGAGAACGAAGTTCGTTATCGCCTCGTACGGATGCGAGCCCGCCTGCACATCGGGCGAGCCGTCGCGATTGACAAACAGCTGTTCAAAGCTCGCGAGGCCAAACCCGGCGGCCGAGGAACCTATGATCGTCTGGACGATGTTGCGAGCTTCGCTCGCACCGCCACCATTGACGCTCAGGCTGCTCGTTACAGCGCCAGGGGTATGACCCGGTTCGATTGCCACCTTGATAACGATGTAAGGCGCCGTGCCTCCCTGACTCTCGGGTCCTGGGGGAATCACGGGAAGGTTGGCCGGATTGTCCGTGCATGTCACAATGGTGGTCCCTGAGCAGCGCCAGTATTCTTCCCCCGTCGGTTCGGTTTCTACAAACTCACCGTCGACTGACGTGGCAGTGACGCCTGGTGGCAACCGGTCGACGACCGTGACCGTAGATCCGTCGCTGGTTAGCGTGCCGATATTCCTGACGTGCAGGACATATGCTCCGGTGCCACCCGCGTGAAAGCGCGTCGGGAAGCTTTCTGCGGCGACCTCCCAGGCCGGCGCGTCCGCCGCGAGAGCAGGAGCCGCGTGCGCGAAGGTCGCAACCACAATCAACGCGGCGAGACTCGTGGCATGTCGGCCCGTCCGACAGTGTGCGCGGACATCGGACCACGGCAGACGTCTCGCGGGCACGACGGTGCGTAGCCCTATGTCTGAAAGCCTCATCGCATCCTCTTCCGTTGTGCGTATCCGTATCGTCGTCTCGCACGCGCTTCACATGCTCTCCGCGCGCGCCTGCTCCGCTTGGCGCGGCACGTCCTGAGCGCCTTCGCATAGCTCTGTGCCCGCGTCAGCGGCTTGGCCGCAGGTGGCATGGTCCGCGGGAGAGGATGATTGTCCGGGCTGGCGTAGGAGGCACTCACCGGCGCCTGGAAGACAGACGATTCGGGTGGTTCGCGACAGCCTTCGCCGGAACACGACGGGGGCGCGGATTCTTCAAGCGTTCCACCGACCCTCGCGTCGTAGAGATCGACATTCTGATCGCCATCGGCAGTCAGGAGCTGCTGATCAGTCGTGAAGAACACGTCGTTGCCGCTTTCGCTCGCGTCTGCGAATACGGCTTCGGCTTCGCCGTTGCCAGGAGAGATCAGGTAGTCGTGGCCGCCCTCGTACTCATACACGTCAGATCGCCCGTTGGAATCCTGCGGCACGACTGAATCACGCGTGCTATAGAAGAGGTGCCCGGCATCGTCGAGATATCGCTGTTGGTAGATTCCGTTCACAGGAGCCGGTAGGGACGTGTTACTCGTTGGGCGTGACCCGTCCGTGTTGCACGATGGGCACGCTAGCTCGGAGGTCGCGGAGTCGTAGAGAAACACCTCGAGATCAGGAACTCCCCGGACGGCATCCGTGTTATCGAATCCGGTGAGGGTCTTGCGTGACACGAACGCGAGATAGCGGCCATTCGGGGACGCCTCGGCCGTCCGCCCGGCCAAGGTTTGATACCAGTCGCCCTCAGGCGTTCCGCCGCTTCCATTGATTCCGCTTAGTTCGTTGTCTCTCGGCAGCAGAGTCGTGATGTAGCGCACGACGTTCCCTCCCGGATCGACCGTGTGGGAGAGATAGAGGTTTGGCTGTCCTTCCTGCGCTTCTCCCGGGGCGACGATGCTGTCGGATACGAAGTAGACGGACAGGCCGTCGGCGCTCGCGCCGACCACACCTTGGACTCCGCTGCTGGCAAGGTCGGCCGTAGTCCCGCCAGCGAGGTTGTATCGGTAGAGACTTCCTTCCTTCGTAAACAGAATCACGCCGCCATCGGCGCTGGCGGTTTGGAAGGTCGCGTCCGTTGCTATAAGGCTTGTCCGCTCGCCGTCTTCGCGGACGTACAGGTTGCTTTGCTGGGTCCAGAAAATTCGCGAGCCGTCTGCAGAGATCACATGGCTGAGGCTGGGGGTAGGTTTGCTCTGGTACTCGTCGCCGAGATCGACGCCAAACGAGGCACCGGGTGCGGTTTGCCCGTTGGGGAGTACGTTGACGAGACGCAACCGACCGCCGGTCCACTCGTAGAGATTATTTTCGAGTTCTCCACCGTCGACGGCGGCAGGCGCCGTTTCCGTTGCCTGGGTGAGCGCGTCGTTCGCGGCAAACAGGACATGGCTGGCAGCTGGAGTGGTCGCCGCGCCGCTGTTCATGCCAGCAAACAGCAGCGTTTGGAGCGAGCGTACTCGCGGTCCGATACCGCCGGCGTGTCCGAACGTCGCGACAGACCGGTTCGGCGGAGGTGCGGTGATCAACGGCGTGATGCCGGTGCCGCTGACAATATACAGGTTCGCATAGCCCTTGGGCGCCGAGCCGGTCAACTGGGTCTGGCTGCTGATGATCCCTGTGGAGAGATCGGGAGAAAAGCCGACATCCAGATTGGTTTCGCTGGTCGTGTCACTTTCGGCGGGGACGGCCGGCGTGAGGTTCCGGGTTGTCCAGCCGACGGTGCCGCGTAGTGATCGATATATATCGAGCGGGCTACCCAGCAGTGGTTCGTAAAAGTCTTCGCCCTCGTAGGCAATTCCGTTACCGCTAGGGGCACTCTGAAGGGGTAGCCCGAACTGTTCCAGCGAGGACACCAGCGAGCCCAACGGGAGGACGCTTCCCACCCCGCCACTCTTTTCCATGGGAGAAACGAGCTCATACACGCGCCCATCAGGGAGCGTGGTGGCACCGACCGCGGCCGGTGCCACAGATGCAAGGAGCACGACAAGGAGGACGGTAATGAGACAGTGAGTTTTCATCAGTGGGCGCCTCGCGCTTTGGCGGTTTTGACTGGGCCGTGGAGGTGGTAGGCGCGCTTGACACAGGCGGCGCGTCGCCGTCCGTGGAGGCGCCGGCATGCCCTGAGCGCTTTTGCGAGCTGCTGCGCGCGGGTGAGCGGCCGGTTGACGGCCGGCGGTTCCTTCGTTTCCTGGGGAAGGATGAACGACAGCAGGGCAAAAGCCGGGGCGGCCGAGGCGATCTGAGTCGAGAAACCAGGGGTCGTGAACGTGTGGTCCGCTCCGCTGCTCGCGGCGTCCGGGTTGGTCGCCACGAGCCGGTAGTGGTAGGTCGTGCCGGGGAGAAGGCTCGTCAAGGCCTGGCGGACGGGCTGGCCGGTGACTCCCGGGGCGGTTTCGCCGAAGATCCGGGTGTCGTAGGTATTGTCGGTGCCGTCGGTGCCGATCTCAAAGGCGTAGTCGGTCGGCAGGCCGTTCGGGCTGACCGTGCCGGTGATCGTTGCAGAAGTCTGGGTCACTTCGTTCGCTTCGCCGGTTGTGGCGGACGGAGGCTGGGCTGATGCCGTCGTGAAGGTGCCTTCCGGGCTGCGTGTGGTGCCGGCTTCGTTGACGGCTGTGAGCCGGTAGTGGTAGGTAGTGGCGGCCGTGAGTTCTTCGAGGGTTTGTGCTGCGATCGGCTGCGGGCCGGAGGGTTCGGCGGGAAGCTTCACGACGCGTGTCGGCGAGCCGACCGCTCCGTGGGGTTCATGCGGGCCGTATTCGATGAAGTATTCGGTGGGGAGTTCGTGCGGGTCGACTTCGCCGGTGATGACGGCGGTGGTGCGGGTGATGCTCCCGACTTCGCTCGCGGCGATCGCTGGGGCGACGTGGGTGGCGAACTGTTCGATCGGGCCTTCCGTCGGCCCGGTCGCGTTCGTCGCGAGCACCCGGTAGTAGTAGGTCGTGCCGGGCTGAAGGCCGGTCAGCGCGGCCGTTGCTTCGACGGGGCTGCCGGCGGCGCCGAGTGCTTCGGGGCTACACGGCACGCTCGTCGCCCCCGCAAGCGTGGGATCCGTGCCGTACAGGAACTGACAGGTCGTTTCCTGGAACTCTGGGTTCACCTGGCCCTGCACGGTCGCGCTTAGGGCCAGAACAGCGAAGACGCTCTCCCCTTCCACGACAGGCGGCTGCGTGGCCGGTGTTGTGAAGTGTTCGCTCGCGCCGGTGGACGTGCCAGTCGCGTTGGTGGCGAGCACGCGGTAGAAGTAGGTGGTCGCGGGCTGGAGCACCGCGCCCGTCGGCGCGCTCGCGGGCTGGTCACCGAAGCCCAACAGCGGTGAGGCGCCTGCGAGCGTCGTTGCCGAGGGTGTGCCGAGCTGGGCTTCTTCGGTGGCGTATTCAGAGCTGTAGGTCGTTTCCTCATCGAACGGGTTAACCTGCGCCTGCAGCGTCACTTCAAACGGGGTGAGCGAGCCGACGCTCTGTTCGTCGATGACCGGGCTCCGGAACGCAGGCGTCGTGAACGTGCTGTCAGACCCCGCCGTCGCTTCGTGCGAGGCGTTCACCAGCAACACCCGGAAGTGGTATTCGGTGCCCGGTTCGAGGTTGGACACGGCCGCCGCAACCGGCTGTTCGCCGAAGCCTTCAAGGTGGGACGGTTCACACGGCACCCTGGAGCCGTAGGAGACCGTGCTCCCATACTGGATTTCGCAGCTCGTGGCCTGGTTGTTCGGGTTCACCTGCGCTTCCAGGCGAGCCGCAAGCGGCGCGAGCACCGAGCTGCTCTCGCCGTCGACCGCGGGCGGCGCGGCGAGTGTCGTGAAGCTGACCGGTTCCCCGGACGTCGCTTCGGTCGTTTCGCCTTCCAGATGGGTCGCGACGACGCAGAACGTGTATTCGCGTGAGGGTTCGAGGCCCGTCAGCGGCGTGGAGACGCTGATCGCTTCGCCCGTAGCTTCCGGTTCCTGCTGGGTGGTGGGGCCTTCGGTGCAGATGCCGTTCGTGTTGTAGTCGAACAGGTAACCCACGGTCGCGGACGCGCTCGGGTTCAGCTCGCCGTTGAGAGTCGCGGTCGTCGCCGTCACCCCCGTCGCGGGTTCGGTGACGGGTGCTTCCGGTGCGGCCGCGGATGCCGGGGCCGCCGACCAGGCCAACGCGAAGACGCCGAGAATGACGCCAGCGGTCGAGAGCAGCGACGTCCTCACAACGAGCCGCTGATGCCCAACCTGTCGCCCATCGCTCGTCCTCAAACCCATTGTCTGTCCCCTCGGTCCCTCTCCGGCGATCCAGCCGACGCGCCGTCGGCTTGTCCTTGGTGTACGCCGTGTTGTACGGCGCCGCTGTCTTTTAGGTGACGCTACTACATCCTGATCACACCTGTCAAGAGCCAGCCGATACAGCCGGTTTTTAGGCCCGATGCGACTGCAGTGGCCACTTACGTAAACGTCCGCCGTTCAGCTACGGACAGTGCATGAACGCGCGTATGGTGGTTTATGCATGGCATGCGCTCGCACAGACCAAAGCCCGGTAAGGTCGCCGCGTCGCGCGGCGCGTTCCAGCTGGCCCTCAGCCCCCGGAGATCCGCGAGTTTGCGGGCGTTTGGCCGCCCGGTCGGCTACGGTCTAGCGCGCAATGGCCCAGCGCCGCGCCTCTCCCCGAGCAATAAACACCGAGTCACAGAAACGGGGTAGGAGCACGCAGCGGGAGCGTCTGCTGGCGGGAATGGTCGCCGCCGCGAACCGCGGTGGCTACGCGCGCGCGAACGTCTCCGAGGTGATCGCCGCTGCGAAGGTCTCGCGCGGCACGTTCTACGACTACTTCGCCGATAAGGATGCCTGCTTTCTCGCGACGCTGGCCGACGTTCGTGAGCGTTTGACGGCCTATGTCGGCGGCGCCGTCGAGGACGAGGCGGCCGAGGAGGCAGCTATTGCGACGATCGGCGCGCTGATCGACTTCGCGATCGCTGAGCCCGCGATCGCGCGGTTCCTGATGGCCGAGTCACTGGCGGGCGGGCCCGACGCGCTCGACGCCCGCGACCTGGCGATCTCCGAGATCGCGACGACGCTCGAGGAGGCTGGAAACCGGGCGTCGCAAGGCGTGGCCATGCCCGATCTTCCGAGCCGCGTGCTCGTCGGTGGGGTGTGTCGGCTGCTCGGGTCACGCCTGCGCCGTGGAGATCTCGGGCTATCCGAGCTTCGTCAGGATCTGCTGCTGTGGATCAAGAGCTATGACCGGCCCGTCGGCGAGCAGCGCTGGCGCACGCTCCGCCTGACCCGTCTGAAAGGGTCCGCGCCGGTGATAGCCGATCCCCCACTGCGGGCGCCCAGGCCGCTCCCGCCGGGGCGCCCTCGCGTGTCGACGGAGGAAGTGGCGAAAAATCACCGCGAGCGGATCCTGCTCGCCGCGGCGCGTCTGGCCGAGACCCAGGGCTACACGACCACGACGGTCGCGGACATCACGAAGCTCGCCCGGGTGGACGCCCGAGCTTTCTACGGCTTGTTCGCCGACAAGCAGGAGACTTTCATGACGATCCACGAGCTCGGCTTCCAGCAAGTGATGGCCGTGACGGCGGGCGCATTCTTCGCGGGCTCGACGTGGCCTGAGCGCAGCTGGGAGGCCGCACGCGCGTTCACCTATTTCCTGGAGAGCTATCCGATCATGGCTCATCTGGGCTTCGTCGAGGCGTACGCCGTCGGGCCCGGCGCAGTACAGCGGGTGGAGGACAGCCACGTCGCGTTCACGATCTTCCTGCGGGAGGGCTACCAGTACCGGCGCCAGAGCGAGCCCCCGTCGCCCGCCGCGCTCGAAGCAATCATCGCAACGATCTTCGAGATGATCTACGAGCAGAGCCGCAAAAGCGCGAAGCCAACGATGACGGGTCTGCTCCCCCGCATGATGTTCCTGTGGCTCGCGCCGTTCATCGGAGCGGCCGAGGCCAGCGAGTTCATCGAGGGGAAGCTGAAAAGCAGCAAGCGAAGATAGAGCAGCTCAAGGCGAAGTCTCGCCCTTGGCATCGAGCCGTTCATCTATGAAGGTGTTCGCCTGCCCCACACCCATGAACGGCGCCAGGCAAAGGAAGCTGACGTGCGGTAGGAGGTTTTCCATGTGGTGGTCGCTCTCGCGGCGGCACTCGCGGTAGCCCATCTCCATGACCGCGGTGGCGACCGCCTCGAGGGCCAGGGGCTTGGGTGCCGGCGAGCCCGGAGATAGGTACTCGTTGCCGTCCTGGAAGAAGATCGTGAAGGCGTTGACGCTGTCCTCCAGACGCTTGACGGCGGCTGGTCCGACGGCCGTGGATTCGACGAACCCGACATGCGCGATCGTGAGGTTGCCTTGAAAGTACTGCGTGAATCCACGCCCCGCTTCCCAGATGCGTTCCGGCCAAGTCGCCCCTGCGACGAACGCACCAGCGGTCACCGCGATCGTGCGCTGGAAACCGAGTTCGTGCACGGCCTCAAACGCCGCCTGCTTGTCGGCGAACAGCGCGTTGAACGTACGGCGGTCTACTCCCGCGCGCTTGATGATGTCGGCGACCGTAACCGCCGTGTAGCCCTTCTGCTTGCCGACTTCGGCGGTAGCGAACAAGATTCGCTCGCGGCGATTTTCGCGCAGCTCGACGCGGCGTACCTGCTTGGTCGGCAGTGGCGCTGGCGCACGCAGCATGCTCTCCGGGAGCAACGGCCAGGGCGCCGGATCGGCCACCGGCGAAAGCGCGCGCCAGCGGTGCTTGCCGGCGGGCTCGTCATAGCGCCGCACCCACTGGAGCAGCTCCTCGACCATCCAAGCGAGGTCGCGCTCTCCGTGTCTCAGACGTGCTGCCAGCAGCCTGTGGATCGTGCCGATCAACAGCAGCGGCGAGATGTCCGGCGTGACTTTCTTGGCAGCCACCCGCTCATGTGCCTGCGCGAGGATCCCTGCGGCCTCGACGATCCCCTGGTCACGCAGATCGAGCGCCCGAGGGCCGCCGGCCATCGCCTCGTTCATCGCGACGTGCGCCAGCTCCGGCCGTGAGTCTGCGAACCCGACCAACGAGCGAATCATCGCCGCCACGGCCTGCTCGGGCGGCCCGCCTTCGACGGCTTGACGAGCGTCGGCCCGTAGCTGCGCCTGGATATCCGCCAAGCAGGCCAGGAAGCACGCGTCCTTGTCGCGAAAGTACTCGTAGAAGGTGGGTCGCGACACGCCAGCAACGGCGATCACCTGAGAGACCGTCGCTGCGGCATACCCCTCGTGTGCGACCACGCCGATCATCGCGACGAGAATCCGTTCCCGTTGAGTGCTTTTGCGATCTGGGTGCAACGCCGTGTTTTTATGTGCCATAGCAGTGACAGGAGGAGACTAGCTCGGCTGGGCAGTCATCGTCCTGACATAAACGGCATAGCTAATATTTCTCCAGCCTCACCGCCAACGTTCATGGTGGTCTCCAAGCGTGTCCCGATCTCTCGCTCAGCCAAGGCAACGTCCACCGCGTCATCTGCGGAGTGCAACCACTCGCCGCCGCGTGCTGAGCGACGAAGTCATCATCCGCCACGCGCTGCTGCTCCCTGTCGAGCCCGCACGAGCCGGTGCGCTGCTGGACTCGTTGGGGTCGACTGAGGACCGGCTCTGGCCCAGCGAAAGCTGGCCCGCGCAATGGCTCGACCGCCGGATCGGAGTCGGCGCGAGAGGTGGGCACGGCCCGGTCCGCTACGTCGTTGACCTCTATCAGCCGGGGTGCCGGGTGCGCTACCGGTTCCTGCGGCCGCGCGGGATACGGGGCTGGCACGAGTACACGGTCGACCCGACCGAACACGGAGCTCGGATCACCCATACGTATGCGGCGCGCCACCGCGGGATGGTGCGGATCATCTGGCCGGTCGCGCTTCGCCCGCTGCACGATGCCGCAACGCTCGACAGTCTCGTCAAGGCCCAGAGGGAACTCGGGCTCCCGGCCCCACCGGTGCGCCGCGGCAGGTGGGTGCAGTTGCTGCGGCTGACCCTGCCCCTCAGCGCACGCCTGTGGCCTGCGCGCAGCGTCCCGCATCGAGACGGCCGATGAGCTGAGGCCGAGCGATGATGATCTGCAGCCTCGGCCTCGGTCGCGCTTAAGACAGAACCCGCCGCCGGAAGTTGCGCAGGCCGAGCGCGAGGAACACCGCGCAGAACCCGAGCAGCACCGGATACACGACGTACAGAGGCATGTGGTCGGCATGTGTCAATCCAGCGCGCAACCCCTCATTAACATAAATAAGGGGATTGATCAGCACGGCGATCTGCAGCCAGTGAACGCCGTGTAGCTGCACCGGCGAGAGCTTCGTCCACTGGTAGTAAGTGCCGCCTAGGAACGTCAGCGGCAGCACGACGAACCCGAACATCAGACCGAGGTTGCGCGCTTCGAACACGGTCCCCAGCAACAGCCCCAGTGAGGTCATCGTGACGCACGCGAGCGGGATCAGCGTGATCACCACCCACCAGGTAACCGACAGGTGGGCATGCACTCCGGATGCGTGGACGACCGACGCGATCGGGAACACGATCAGCGCGGCGATCAGGCCCTGGGCCGCGCCGGAGAGAACCTTCGAGACGGCCACCAGCCAGATCGGACACGGCGCCTGCACGCGGTCCTCGATCTCGCGCGTGAAGCCGAACTCCTGCGCGAGCACCATCGCCACGGCCTGGATGCCCTGGAACATGATCGTGATACCCACCACGCCGGGCACCAGCACCGTCGCGAACGCCGACTCTGCAACCGGTCCACGGCCGCCCACACCCTGGCCAATCGTCGGGAACACGTACAGGAACACGAACACCAGCAGGAACGGCTGCACGAGCGTGCGGATCACGAACTCGGCGAAGTTCTTCCTCAGCACGACCAGATCGCGTAGCACTAGCGCCTGCAACGCCGTGCGGCTCGCTGCCGCCGTCGAGCGCGTCGGCTCGATCGTGATCGACTCCCGCTCGGTGGCCGTCCGGCCGGGCGATGTCGCTGCGCTGACCGCCATCAGTCGCGCAGCTCCTTGCCGGTCAGGCTGATGAACACCGTCTCCAGGCTTGTCTCCGACACCGACAGGTCGGCAAGCTCGAAGCCGCCGCTCTCCGCCGCGTTCACCACGCGTGGGACCAGCCGCTCGGCGCCCTTCACGTGAAGCTCGACGCCGCCATCGATCACCCGCGTGCGCGTCACTTCAGGGATCTCCGCAGCAAGCCGAGCGGCGAGCGCCTGCCCGTCGCCGGCCGCCTTGACCGTGACGATCGTGTCGGCGCCCACCGTCTGCTTGAGCGCCTCCGGCGTATCAAGCGCGAGGATCTTTCCGTGATCCATGATCGCCACCCGACCGCACAGCAGGTCCGCCTCCTCCATGTAGTGCGTGGTCAGCAGGATCGTCTGCCCGTCACCGTTCAGCTCTCGCAGAATGTCCCACAGCGCGAGCCGACTCTGCGGGTCAAGGCCCGCGGTCGGCTCATCGAGGAACAGCACCGCCGGGCGATGGAAGATCGCCCGAGCGACCATCAGGCGCTGCGCCATCCCACCTGACAGCGCGTACACCGACGCCTTCGCCCATTTCGAGAGCTGCAGCCGCTCCAGCAGCTCGTCCGCGATCCGCCGCGAGCGGGCCGCAGGGATGCCGAACAGGCGCCCATGGAAGTACAGGTTCTCCCACACCGTCAGCTGACGGTCCAGCGTGTTCGTCTGCGAGACGATCCCGATCAGCTGCTTCGCCAGCGCCGGCTGCGCAACCACGTCGATCGCGCCCACGAACGCCGATCCCGACGTCGGTATCACGCGCGTCGTCAGCATCCCCGCGGTCGTCGTCTTGCCCGCGCCATTCGGCCCGAGCAGCCCGAAGATCTCACCCGAGCGGACGCTCAGGTTCAGCGCGTCCACAGCAGCGAAGTCCGTTCCGTCGTACACCTTCGTCAGATCCACCGTGCGAATCACCTCGCGGGCGCGTTCAGCCTCGCCAGCGCGTTCGGCCTCCTGGTCGCGTTCGGCCTCGTGGTCTCCCCCAGGGGAGCCCGGCGCTTGCTCGAGCGGCGCGGCGGCTGTCATCGACCCCAATCTACAGCGCTCGCGCTACCCTCCCCGGGAGCGATGGTCGACACGAGCAAGATCGCCAAGAACCTCGAGCGCTTCGCGCAGGCGGTCGCCGCACACGACCGCGAGAACCCCACGCACACCGCGTACGGCATCGGGCTCGCGCACTTCGACCTCGAACGGCTCGGCCTGGACGAGGGCGAGGAGATCCTCCCCGGCATCATGATCCACGCCGACAGTGGCGTCAGCGGCAACTTCCGCGTGCTGTGCGACGGCGAGCACGAGGAGGAGCTGAGCGCGGCCGAGGAGCAGGCCGTCGAGGCGATCGCCACCGAGGCGGTCCCGGCCTACGCTCCCGGTCGCTCGCCCTTCGAGGCGCAGTAGCGCCCGTCAGCCTGGACGCGCACCCTCCGGCGAGCCCGCCTAACGAGCACTCGGCAGCGCCACGCCGGCGCGCGCAGCGATCAGCGCGACCAACCTCTCGATCGTCGGGCACTCGATGCCGTGACGCGCCCCAGCCCGCAGCACCGAGCCCGGGATCGCGTCCAACTCCGGCGGCCGACCAGCAGCGATGTCGCGCTGCATCGAGCTGCCGAGCGTGTCGTGCGCGCGCTGCAGCTCCGCGAGCGCGGTCTGCGGCTCGACGTCCGCGCCCTCGGCCTGCCCGACCGCGCAGCTCTCCTCGATCACGCCCACCAGATCGGCCAGCAGCTGCGGCGTGGAGCGGATCTCACCCAGCAGCTTGTCGTAGGCGCTGGTAGTACACGCGAGCGCGTTCAACCGCACGAGCTTCGACCACATCACCTGCGCCTCGGACTCCAGCACCGCCGTCGGTACTCCCGCCTGTGACAGCGTGTCCGCGAGCGCCCGCATCGGCCGCGCGACCGACGGATCGGGGGCTGCCATGTTGACGAGCAGGAACTGACTCGTGTGCACGATGACGCCCGGCTGCGGCCTGTCGGCCTCGACGCGGATCGAGCCCGCCAGCACGGAGCTCGGCGAGAAGCGCTCGCGCAGCACCGCCATGTGGTCGAGCCCGTTGAGCAGCGGCAAGACGACCGTCGGCTGCACATCAACGCGGTCCAGCGCCGCCCGCAGCCCCGCCGCCTTCGTGGCCACGATCAGCGCGTCGACCGGCTCGCGCAGGCTCGCGACGGCGCGCGGGTGAGCGACGAAGTCACCGAGCGTCGCGCTGCGCACGTCGATCCCGCGCTCCGCGATCAGCGCGGCGGTCGACTCCTGCGCCACCACAACGACCTCCGTCCGCCCGCGCGAGCGCGCCCGCCACCAGCCCGCCCACCCCGCCGGGGCCGAGCACTGCGACCTTCATGGCAGCGGATCGATCAGCACGCCCGGGTTCATGATCGCGGTCGGGTCGAGCGCCGCCTTGGCGCCGCGCAGCGCCGCCGCGAACGGCTCCGGGCGCTGGCGGTCATACCACGGCCGGTGATCGCGCCCGACGGCGTGATGGTGGGTGATCGTGCCGCCGCCGGCGATGATCGCATCGGCGGCAGCGCGCTTGATCTGGGCCCACTGCTCGATCTCCTCGCCCGGGCGCGCGCGGGCGAGAACGGTGAAGTACGGAGCGGGACCGTCCGGGTAGACGTGAGTGAAGCGGCAGAAGACCCTTCCCTCCGCACCGCACGCCTCGCGCACCGCCTCCTCGGTGGCCGCTTTGACGCGCTCGTGGAACGCCGGGAAGCGCTCCCACGTGATCGCCGTCTCGAACGTCTCTGCCAGCACGCCGATCGCGACGAGCGAGTCGCGCACGTACGGCGCGCCCAGGAACGCCTCGCGCCACGAGCCGACCGCGTCCTCGCCGCCTCGATCGCGCGCCTGTGGCACGACGCCGCCGTGAGCCGCGCACAGCGCCAGCGCGACCGACATCGCCTCCTGCGTCGGCTGCCCGGTCGACTCGAAGCCGAGCACCAGCAGCGCGTGGCGGCCGTCGCCTGCGAGCGTCAGCTCGGCCTCGCCGGCGTCGAGCAGACGGCAGTTCGAGGGGTGCAGACCCGCCTGGGAGATCTCACGCACGCACTCCGCAGCGGCAAGGAAGCTCGCAAACAGCACGCCCGCCGAGCTGCGGTGAGCGGGCCGCGGCTGCACGCGGACCCACGCGCGCGTGATCACCCCGAGCGTCCCCTCCGAGCCGGCGAGCATCCTGTCGGGGCTCACGCCGGCGCCCGACCCGGGCAGCCGCCGCGACTCCCACTCGCCCGCCGGGGTGATCGCGCGCAGCGACTCGACCAGGTCCTCGATGTGCGTCCACAGCGTCGCGAAGTGCCCGGCCGCACGCGTCGCAATCCAGCCGCCGAGCGTCGAGTACTCGAACGACTGCGGGAAGTGACGCAACGTCATCCCCCGCTCGCCGAGCTGCGCCTCGAGCTGCGGTCCGAGCGCGCCCGTCTCGATGCACGCCGCGCGCGAGACCTCGTCGATCTCCAGCACGCGGTTCAACGCGCCGAGGTCGATCGAGGCGGTGCCGTTGTACGAAGGAGGGACCCGCGGCGTGACGCCGCCGACCACCGAGGTCCCGCCGCCGTACGGGATCGCCGCGACGCCCTCGCTCGCGCACCACTCGAGCGCCCGTTCGATATCCGTCTCATCGCGCGGTCGCAAGACGAGGTCGGGCGGATGCTCGAAGCGGCCGCGGAAGCCGCACACGACATCGACGTATGACTTGCCGAGCGCGTGCGACGCGCGCGTGTGAACGTCGTAGGTGCAGATGTCCGACAGCGATCGCGGCGGCTGCACGCGTGGCGGCGCCAGCGCGAGCGCCTCGAGCGCGACTGGCTCCTCGACCCGGTCCAGCTTCATCCCCAGGCGAGTCGCGAACAAGGCAGCCGATTCGCGGATCTGCTCACGCGTCGGCTGCTGGTCCTCGAATCCCCATCCCCAATGCTTGCGCCGCCGGCTGCTCACCGCAGCGAGTCTATGCGCAGCACCCTCACCCGAGCTTCACAGGCGCCTTACCTCGATTCACTAGCCTTCGCTGAGTGTCCGACCGAGCCGAGCCCGCAACCCAAGCGCCTGAGATCCTCGCCCGCGGGCCGTGGGCGCTGGAGCAGGTGACGACCAGCTGGCGCGAGGACAGCTTCGAGCCGACGCCCGAGCAGACCGCGGCAGCGGACGCCGCGATCAAGGCGCTGCACGAACGGGGCTCTCCGAGCCACGACGGCGTGGCGGCCCGCCTGGTCGACTACCGCCAGGACGAGCGTGGGATCGCGATCGAGCTGCAGCCGCTGCGCTGGGCGCTGAGGCTGCTCGACGGCGACGCCTCGGAGAGCATCGCGGCGCTGTGCCTGACCCGCTCGGCCGACGGGCGCTGGCTCGCCGGCCGACGAGCCCCATGGGTCGCATCCTGGTCCGGGCGCTGGGCGCTCGGGGCGGGAGGCGCGGTCGACCTGGGAGAGGGTCCGGCCGACACGCTGCTGCGCGAGCTGAGGGAGGAGTGGGACGTCTCGCCGGAGCGCGTACAGGGCGAGGCGCTGGTGCGCCTACCCCACAGGCTCGTGATGTTCGTCGGACAGGCGTGGCTCGCCGATGGCGTGGCCGAGAGCGTCACGCCGGACCACGAGCACGACGAGTTCGCGTGGTGGCCGCGCGACATCGATGCGTGGCCGGCAGAGGCGGAGGAGCCCCTGGCACGAATGGCACGATGGCTGTCGCAGTGAACACATCCCCCAAAGAGGTGAACATCTCGGCCCGCCCCGGCGCGGGACTATTGACGTTCACGCGCCTGAAGTGGACCTCGTTCTTTCACTCGCTCGTGTATGTGAGCCTGATCGCGTGCGCGCTTGCCGGGTTCGCCGGCCCAACGCTCGTGCTCGGCTGGACCCACGGAGTCCTCTGGATCGTGATGTCGCTGGCTTGTATCGCGGCCGTGCGCCAACGCGTGATTCCGTTGCGCGTGGGGGTTGCGGTGGCGGTGCTGGGCGGGCTCGGCCCGTTCATCGGCAGCTACGAGTTCGTCCGCGAGGAAGGCCGGCGCAACACCCGTCCACCCTCGCCGGACGGGTGAAGCGATCCGCCGCCCTACCGCGCTAGAGTGAGAGACTGATGGCAATTGGCACCACGGCAGTGCAGACAATAGACGTCGTAACCCCTGCCGCGGGAGAGTCAGTCACCGAGGGAACAATCCTCGAATGGCGGGTGAAGGTCGGCGACGCGATCAAGCTCGATGAGACGATCGTCGAGATCTCGACCGACAAGGTCGACGTCGAGCTGCCGTCACCGGCCAGCGGCACGGTCAGCGAGATCCTCGCCGAGGAGGGCGAGACCGTCACCGTCGGACAGGTGATCGCGCGGATCTCGGTCAACGGCGCGACGCCCGCCCCACCGCCCGCGTTCGACCCACCGCCCGAGCCTGACGGCGCCACCCAGGACGACCGCACCAGCGCGGGCGCACACGAGCCCGACCCCGACAGCCAGGCGCCCGGCGAGGGCAACGGCTCGGCGTCCGTCGGCTCGGCGTCCGGCGGCTCGGCGTCCGTCAGCTCGGCGTCCGTCGGCTCGGCGTCCGTCGGCTCAGCGTCCGTCGTCGACGTCTTGACCCCCGCGGCGGGAGAGTCGGTGACCGAGGGAACGATCCTGGAATGGCGGGTGAAGCTCGGCGACTGGATCAAGCGCGACGACACGATCGTGGAGATCTCGACCGACAAGGTCGATCTCGAGCTTCCCTCGCCGGCCAGCGGCACGGTGAGCGAGATCCTGATGCAGGAGGGCGATACGGTCACGGTCGGGCAGGTGATCGCGCGCATATCCGTGGGCGACGCGGACGGCGCCGCGGGCGCCCCGGCCGGAGGCGAGGGGCACACGGGGGACGCGCCGGCCAAGCAGGAGACACCGGGCGGAAACGGCTCTGCTGGAAATGCCCAGCCGGCATCCACCCCGGAGGGCACGAAGGTCTCTCCTGTGGCCGCGCGCGCGGCCGCGGTCGAGGGCGTGGACCTGGCGGCGGTCGCGGGCAGCGGCCCAGCCGGTCGGATCACCAAGTCGGACGTGCTGGCCAGCGCGTCGAGCGGCGCCACGCCGGCAGCCGGCAGCACCCCGGCGGCCGGCAGCGCGCCGGCAGCGACCGGAGCGAACGCCAAGGCCAACGGCGCGAAGACGAACGGCAGCGCGACCGGCACGGGCACGACGAGCTCACAGCTCTTGAAGGGCGGCGCGGCGGCGCTCGCGCGTTACATGGACGAGTCGCGCTCGATACCCACGGCGACCAGCTTCCGGACGCTGACGGTGACGATCCTGGACGCCCGCAGGCGCGAGCTGAAGGCGGCCGGGCGCAAGGTCTCGTTCACCCACCTGATCGCGTACGCGATCGCACGTGCGGGCGAGGACATGCCGGTGATGGCAAACCACTTCGCGGAGGTGGACGGCAAGCCGCACCGTTTCCTCGACGGGCAGGTCAACCTCGGCCTGGCGGTGGACGTGGAGAAGAAGGACGGCTCACGCACGTTGATGGTGCCGGTGATCCGCGACGCCGGACGTCTGTCGTTCGAGGACTTCCTGGCGGCGTACGACGCGCTCGTGGAGAAGGCGCGCACGAACACGCTCACGGCCGACGACCTGGTGGGAGCGAACATCACGCTGACCAACCCGGGTGGGATCGGGACGGTGGCCTCGGTGCCGCGGTTGATGCCGGGCGGGGGAACGATCGTGGCGACCGGCTCGATCGCCTACCCGGACGGGCTGGGCAACATCGGCGCGATGATCGGCGCGGAGAAGGTCATGACGATGACCTCGACGTACGACCACCGGATCATCCAGGGAGCCGAGTCCGGACGCTTCCTCGCGCAGATCGAGCAATACCTGCAGGGCGAGGGCGGCTTCTACGAGCAGCTGTTCGCCTCCCTGGGCGTCGAGCTCGGTCCCCCGCCGCCCCTGCCGGCGCCCGCTGCGGCAGCATCGGCGGCCGCGGAAGCGGTCGCACCGAAGGACGGCGGAGTCCCGCACGCGGTCGGCGAGGAACTGCTGCAGGCGGTGCACGGGGCGAGCACGCTGGTCAGCCGCGTGCGCAGCCACGGCCACCTGGCGGCGCGCCTCGATCCGCTGGGGTCAGAGCCCGAGGGAGATCCGGGGCTCGATCCGGAGGCGCTGGGCCTGACGCCGGAGATCCAGGCGAGGCTGCCGGCGAAGATCTTCCAGATGTACGTGCCGGGGGCGACACTGGCAGACGCGCTGCCGCACCTACGCGAGACCTACTGCGGCACGATCGCGTACGAGATCGAGCACATCGCCTCGCACCGCCAGCGCGTGTGGCTGCGCGAGCACATCGAGTCCGGTGCGTTCCGCCACGAGCTGACGAACGACGAACGCAGGACGCTGCTCAAACGGCTGGTCGAGGTCGACGCGCTCGAGCGGTTCATGCACAAGGCATACCTCGGCCAGCACCAGTTCTCGATCGAGGGACTGGACATGACGGTGCCGATGCTCGACGAGCTGATCCAGCTGTCGGCCGCTCACGGCGGACAGGAGGTCGTCGTCGGCATGGCCCACCGCGGGCGGCTGAACGTGCTCGCCCACAACCTCGGCCGCTCCTACGACACGATCTTCGCCGAGTTCGAGGGCGCCTCGACGCTCGAGGCGGTGACGACGATCCCGCAGGGCGGCACGGGCGACGTCAAGTACCACCACGGCACGCAGGGCACCTACCAGCTCCCGGACGGCGGCACGATCCGCGTCAACCTGGAGTCCAACCCGAGCCATCTGGAGTACGTCTCACCGGTCGTCGAGGGTGCCACGCGCGCCGCACAGACCTCGCGCAAGGGCCCGCACGCCCACCAGGACACGAACGCGGCGGTGCCGATCGTGATCCACGGCGACGCGTCGTTCCCCGCCCAGGGGGTCGTCTCGGAGACGTTCAACCTGCAGGCGCTGGACGGCTACAAGGTCGGCGGCACGGTGCACATCATCACCAACAACCAGGTCGGCTTTACGACCGACCCGGACGACGCGCGCTCGACCCGCTGGGCGTCCGACCTGGCGAAGGGCTTCGACGTGCCGATCATCCACGTCAACGCCGACGACGTTCCCGCGTGCATCAGCGCGGTCCGCCTGGCGTTCGCCTTCCGCCAGGAGTTCGGCCACGATGTGCTGATCGACCTGATCGGCTACCGCCGCTTCGGCCACAACGAGTCGGACGAGCCCGCGTATACCCAGCCAGAGATGTACGCGAAGATCAAGTCCAAGAAACGCGTCTCAGAGCTGTGGGCTGACCGCCTGGTGGCCGAGGGCGTCGTCTCCAAGGAGGAGGTCGAACGCCAGGCGCAGCAGGTGTGGGACAACCTGACGCTCCTGCACCAGCGACTGAAGGCGAAGATCGCGGCGGCGGCCGAGCACGAGGACGAGCCGATCACGGGCGAGTACCAGCTCGACCGCTCGCCGAGCCCGGACGTGGAGACGGCGGTGCCGGCGGCACGTCTGCGCGAGCTCGGCGAGGAGCTGCTGCGCGTGCCGGACGGCTTCACCGTGCACCCGAAGCTCGTCAAACAGCTCGAGCGCCGGCGCGAGGCGCTCGAAGACTCGAAGCGTGCCGGGCATCGACTGGGCGCACAGCGAGGCGCTCGCGTTCGCTTCGCTGCTGACCGAGGGCACACCGCTGCGCCTGACCGGCCAGGACACCGAGCGCGGCACGTTCAGCCAGCGCCACATGGTTCTGCACGACGCGAAGACCGGCCAGACGGTCTGCCCAATCCAGAGCCTGCCGGACGCGCTGGCTCCGCTAGAGCTGCACAACAGCCCGCTGTCGGAGCTCGCGTGTATGGGCTTCGAGTACGGCTATAGCCAGGAGGCGCCGGAGACGCTCGTGCTGTGGGAGGCGCAGTTCGGCGACTTCGTCAACTCAGCGCAGGTGATCATCGACCAGTTCATCGTGTCCGGCCTGGCCAAGTGGGGCCAGACCTCCCGCCTGACACTGCTGCTGCCGCACGGCTACGAGGGCTCCGGGCCCGAGCACTCCTCCGCGCGCCTGGAGCGCTTCCTGCGCGCGGCCGCCGAGGGCAACATCCGCGTGGCGAGCCCGACGACCCCGGCCCAGTACTTCCATCTGCTGCGCCGCCAGGCGCGGATCGCGAAGCAGCGCCCGCTTGTGGTGATGACCCCGAAGTCGCTGCTGCGGCTGCCGCAGGCGGCCAGCTCGATCGCGGACATGGCCGAGGACACGCGCTTTCAGCCTGTGCTGCCGGAGCCGGGGGTCAGCGACGAGCAGGTCACGCGGCTGGTGCTGTGCACGGGCAAGATCTACTACGACCTGGTCGGGCACCCCGAACGCGAGACCCACCACGGCCTGGCGGTGGCACGCGTCGAGCTCTTGTACCCATTCCCAGAACGTCAGATCCTCGAGTTGATGGGCCGCTACCCGAACCTGAGCGAGGTGCTGTGGGTGCAGGAGGAGCCGCGCAACATGGGCGCGCGTGCGCACATGTTCCCGCGCCTGATGCAGATCATGCCCCAGGAGATGCACTTCGGCTACATCGGGCGCCCCGAGCGCGCGAGCCCCGGAGAGGGCTATCCGGCCGCACACATCGACGAACAGAACCGGATCGTGACGACCGCGATCGACCTGCGCCAGCCGATCTCCCAGTACCCGCGCAAGACCCCGGGCGAGCGCTGATGGCGGCGCTGTGGCGACGCTTCCGCCAGATCATGGCGCAGCGCAAGCGTAAGCGCCGCGGGCAGTAGAAAACGCCGAGCTGGAGGCTCGTGATGCGGGTTTGATCGCCTGCGCATAGCGGACCGCCTGCGGCGCTCGAGCGCCGACGATAGCGATGGTAGTTACGAAGTGCGGACTCGGTGTGTGTGGAAATGGTCTTCGATAGCCATAGTATTTACGTCGTATATACGATTGCTATCGCAGTCTGAAACGGAACACACACCTCCACGTGCCCCTGCGACAGAACACATCGAGCTAGCGTCCCTGCCAGACCGGCTGGCGCTTCTCCTTGAAAGAGCTGGCCCCCTCGTTGGCGTCCTCGGAGGCGAACACGGGACCGGAGATGGTGCCCTGCTTGTCCCACATCTCAGCGCTGGACCAGTCGAACTGCTCCTGCAGGATCTGCTTGGAGGCGGCGAGCGCGAGCGGGCCGTTCTTGGCGAGCGCGCCGGCCAGCTCGAGCGCGACGTCGACGGCCGAGCCGGGCTCGGCGATACGGTTGACGAGGCCGAGCTCGTGGAAGCGCTCGGCGGGCAGCGGATCGCCGGTGAGCGCGAGCTCCATGACGACGTGGTAGGGGATCCGGCGCGGCAGGCGCAGGAGCGCGCCGCCGGCGGCGACGAGCGAGCGCTTGGCCTCGGGGATGCCCATCTTGGCGCCTTCTGCGGCGACGATCAGGTCGCAGGCGAGCGCGATCTCCATCCCGCCGGCGACGGCGAAGCCCTCGATCGCGGCGATCAGCGGCTTGCGCGAGGCGCGTTGAGCGATGCCGGCGAAGCCGCGGTCGCCGAACCACGGTGACTCGCCTCTGACGAACGCCCCGAGGTCCATGCCCGCGCAGAAGAAGCCGCCGGTGCCGGTGAGCACGCCGACGGACAGGCTGTCGTCGCCGTCGAGCTCGTCTAGCGCCCCGGCGACCCCGGCGGCGAGTGCGGCGTTGACGGCGTTACGCACCTCTGGCCGGTTGAGCGTGATCAGCAGGACGTTGTCGCGTCGCTCTGTGAGCACGGGCTCCTCGGCGGTGGCTTGATCGGGGGTCATTGCGGGCTCCTTGCTCGGGAAGACGGTCGCTGGCGGAAGCACAGCAGCCTATCTCCGTGGCGCCGTGCACGAGCGCCCACGGGCGTCCGCGAGCGTCCACGGCCGACTCAGGCGGCGAACAGGCGCAGCTCGGGCTCGCGCTCGCCGCGTAGCACCTCGGGATCGACCTCCACGCAGTCGATCCCGCGCGAGCCGGCGAGCACTCGCGCTTGCGGCTTGATCACCTGGGCGACGAGCACACCGCGGCAGGACCCGAGCGCGGGGTCGTGGCGAATTCGCTCGAGGTAGCGCGTGAGCTGCTCGACGGCGTCGATCGTGGCGATCCGCTTGATCTCGACAGCTATCCACTCATCATCTCCGTCCTTGCACATCAGATCGACCGGCCCGATGTCGGTCGGCCACTCACGCCGCACGAGCCTGAACCCTTCGCCGCACCACTGGGGCGCGTCGGCGAGCAGCTCCTGCAGCTCGCGCTCGAGTCCCTCCTTCTCGAGCGCGGCCTCGAGGTCGAGCTCGTGCTCGACCTCGGAGAGCACCTCTGAGATTGAGATCTCCAGGCGCTCGTCCTGTCGCTGCTTACGCACGAGCAGACCTTGCAGCCGGCCGTCGTCGCCCAGCTGCTCCTCGATCACGGTCGGCGGGATCATCCAGTTGAGCGGCTTGACGTTCGGCCCTCCCCCGTCGGCCCACACCATGAACGTTCCGTCGGCCTTGATCATCAGTAGCCGCACGGCCTCGGGCAGGACGGTGCTCAGACGGCCGGCGTATGAGACCTCACAGCGGGCGACGATCAGGCGCATCGGGCGAACCTATCGGGCCGAGCGGACCTCAGGCACACGATCGCCGGCTTGGCGACTCCTGCTCACCCGTCGATCAGGGCACGGCTGTCGTCGAACGGGTTGGGCGGAGGGCCGATGCTGCGCACGAGCGCTCCACTGCCGTCGAGCCATTCGACCCGGGTGGGCTCGGCTTGCAGCAGCGCCCGCTCGAGCGCTTTTTCCTCGACTCGCTGGACGCGGCGCTTCTGTGCCTTGGTGAGGTGCTTGGCGTTGCCGGTAAATGAGGAGACCGCGGAGCCGATGACCTTCTTCAGGGTCTGATCGAGGCGGAGCGTGAGCGCCTTTGGCGGGGTGAACACGAAAGCGTTTTCGCTGACACTGGCAACGATCGGTGCGACGGTGCGATATGCGATCCGCACGGAGGCGACGCCGTCGGGCACGAGGTCGACGGTCGGCGCTCCATTGAAGCCGGACAGGAAGATCCTCGGGCTCTTGTCGATTTCGGCGAACGGCTGACAGCCGAAGCCGCCGACGCTCCGATGGCTGCCGAGCCGGACGATGCAATAGACCGGTTCGGCCGCGCGCTTGCGCTGCTCTTCCACGAGTTTTGCTCGCAGCGATCGCAACGACTTGGGCAGACACCGAGCCGGAGGCACACTCTCAGCCTGCTCGAACCCGGGTACGACGAAGAAGCGACTGCCGTCGGAAAGCGTGAGCAGGTGGCGGACGGAACCGGGATAGTAGCTCGCGAGCTGCTCGTCGAGCTGATTCCCAGCCTGGCTAAGCGCGGGAAGCTGGTCGCCTGGCAGCGCAGCCCTGCGAAACACGCCGAAGCTGCCGAGGACAGACGCGGCGGGCGACCCTGAAAGTTCCTTGGGTTCGGATTCAAATCCAGATCCGAGACTCACCACCTCGGAAGGCGGACAGGAGCTGGACCGCTTTGGCGCCTTGGCGGCGCTCGCTGGAGCTGACCCGAGGAGCCCGATGAGACCGATCAGGCCGAGCGCGGCGATCGAGGAGGCCAGGCGCCTGGCAGCGAGAGCGGGCAACATGGGCGCCGACGGTACCACGCGCGGGACTCGTGGAGCGGCCGAGTGAACTCTCCAGTCGCAGAACGTCGTGGCCGCCGAACCGCGAGTGCCTACTGATCCTCGCGCTGGTGCTCCTCGCCAGGCCGGCTGGCGTCGTGCTCGGATCCGGCGGCGATCGCGTCGCGGAACTCACGGATCCCGTGACCGAGCGCGCGCGCGAGTTCGGGCAGTCGTTTGGGGCCGAGGACGACGAGTGCGACGGCGGCGATGAACAGCAGGTGAACGGGATTCTCGATGCCCATCTATTCCCAGGCTAGCGCCACAGGTGCACCGCCGGCGCAACGACAGGCGCAGCCTCGGCGCAACCTCCGATCGGCCCCATACGCTGAGGAAATCGTGGCGACGGCATCCTCGAGCCAGCCAGGCCGCACGTACCCGCCGCAGGCGGCGCCGGAATCGTTCTGGCCGGCGCAGATGACGGTGGCGGCGACGATCGTCTTGCAGCTGTCGCTGCCTCAACGTCTGGCGGTGGGCCCGATCTGGGTGATCCCGGCGATCGAGACGGTGCTGCTGCTAGGCCTGTCGGTGATCACGCCGCGCAAGCTGGTGCACGAGCACACGGGGCGCCGCCGGATCGCGCTGGGGATCACGGCGCTGGTGAGCGCGGCGAACGTGTTCTCGCTGGTCGCGCTGACGCATTTCCTGCTGCACCACAACGTGAAGAACGGCCGCGAGCTGATCGGCGCGGGCGTGCTGATCTGGCTGACCAACTTCCTGATCTTCGCGCTGTGGTACTGGGAGATGGACCGTGGCGGCCCGGGCTTGCGCGCGGCCGGACATGACAGCGCGCCGGATCTGCTGTTCCCGCAGATGTCGGACGATCGGATCGAGCCGATCGACTGGCGCCCGCGCTTCATCGACTACCTGTACGTGTCGCTGACGAACGCGACGGCGTTCTCGCCAACCGACACAATGCCGCTGACGCCGGTGGCGAAGAGCGTGATGGGGTTGCAGTCGGTCGTGTCGCTGGTGACGGTCGGCCTGATCGTCTCGCGCGCGGTGAACATCCTTTAAGAGAGGGTTCGCGCGTGGTGGGTAGCGCCTACCGCCATGGTGTCGACGGCAGCTGTATGACCATGGTTATACGGAGTGCGCAACGCAAGACACACACCCCCCCTCAGCCCCCTCAGCCCGGACAAAAGCTGTATGACCATGGTTATACGGAGTGCGCAACGCAAGTCACACTCCCCTTCCGCCGGCCCACGCCGGCCGGCTGACCTAACCGCCGGCCAGGCTGGGCTCTATGGCTAGCGCCTTGATGACCAGGTCGCGCACCTCCCCGTCGGCGCCGAGCGCGAGCGCGCGGCGCAGCGCGTCGAGCGCTCCCTCGCGGTCCATGAGCTGTAGGCGCAGGCGCCCGAGGCGCTCCCAGGCGCTCGGCGTCGGATGGGCCGCGCAGGGCGGCGCGCTGAGCGGCCTCCTCGGCGAGGTCGATCGCGCCCATGTCTTCGTAGATCCTGGCGGCGAAGCGGTGGGCGGCGGGGCGGGTGCCGTCGACGCGCGCCCAGTCGCGCACGGCGCGGCCGGCCTCATCGAGCTTGCCGGCGTTCCAGAAGGCGAGCGTCATCAGCCGCAGCACGGCGACGTTGCGCGGCTGGGCGTCGCGCGCGTAGATCAGCCGCTGAGCGGCGAGCAGGTACTCGCCTTCGGCCATCGCGCGCTGGGCGGCGATCAGGAAGCGCTCGACGCGCTCCTCGGCGGGGTCGGGTTTTGAGAAGTCGACGAAGCTCATGCTGCCGGCGGGAACGGTGCGAATGCCGTGGCTGAACTTGACGCGCGCCCACTGCTGGACCTCGTCACCGTCTGAGTCGGGCCCGCCCACCCCGTCGGTGAAGTAGATCCCGGCGACGGTGCCGACGCCCCACTCGGGGTATGAGTTGCAGCGCGCGTAGCGGTGCACGACCGAGTGGTCGGGCACGCGGCTGCCGAACGGGTCGTTTTCGGCGCGGTCTTTGGCGTGGGCGCGCGCCCGCTGCTCGGCCTCGTAGGCGCGCCGGCCGGCCTCCTCGCGCTCGCGGCGGGCGGCGGCGGCGCTGACCTTGACGGCGTTTTGCGAGACCTTCCCGCCGCGCGAGCCCTCGGCGAGGCGCTCGAGCTGATCGGCGGCCTCGTTGATCGCCTTGAGATGGCGCTCGTGCTCGAACTGCCGGCCCTGCGGCGCTACGTCGGGGTGCCAGCGCTTGGCCATCTTGCGCCGCGCGAGCTGCACGTCGCGCTTGTTGAACGGCGCCTCGAGCTCCAGCAGGAGCAGGTGCTGCTCGATGTCGAGGACGGTGACGGGCATGACCCGACAACGTTAGCGGGGGCGGGCGGGTTTCTGATCCTCTCTATCCTGCGTGCGAATGTCCTCTCAGTACGTCTTCACGATGCACCGCCTGTCGAAGATCCACCCTCCGGACAAGACGGTGCTGGAGAACATCACGCTGGCGTTCTACCCGGGCGCGAAGATCGGCGTGCTCGGCTACAACGGCGCGGGCAAGTCGACGCTGCTGCGGATCATGGCGGGGGTCGACCAGGAGTACCGCGGCGAGGCGGCGCTCGCGCCGGGGGCGACGGTCGGGATGCTCGAGCAGGAGCCGCAGCTGGACGAGACGAAGGACGTGAAGGGCAACGTCGAGCAGGGCGTGGCGGAGACGAAGGCGCTGCTGGACCGCTTCAACGAGCTGGCGGCGAACTATTCGGAGGAGACGGCCGAGGAGTTCGGCAAGATCCAGGCGAAGATCGACGCGGCGGACGCGTGGAACCTGGACACGCAGCTGGAATACGCGATGGATGCGCTGCGCCTGCCGCCGCCGGATGCCGAGGTGGCGAACCTGTCGGGCGGCGAGCGGCGGCGCGTGGCGCTGTGCCGACTGTTGCTGCGCGCACCGGATCTGCTGCTGCTGGACGAGCCGACGAACCACCTGGACGCGGAGTCGGTGGCGTGGCTGGAGCAGCACCTGTCGGAGTACAGGGGAGCGATCGTGGCGGTCACGCACGACCGCTACTTCCTCGACAACGTGGCCGGCTGGATCCTGGAGCTCGACCGCGGCAAGGGCATCCCGTACGAGGGCAACTACTCGAGCTGGCTCGAGCAGAAGCAGGTGCGGATGGCACAGGAAGAGCGCTCGGAAAAGGGCCGCGAGCGGACGATCGCGGCGGAGCTCGAATGGGTGCGCACGAACCCGAAGGGCAAACGCACGAAGTCCAAGGCCCGCCTGGCGCGCTACGAGGAGCTGGTGGCGGAGGAGCGCAACGTGAAGCTGGACGAGGTGCAGATCCACATCCCGCCGGGCCCGCGACTTGGCGAGACGGTTGTGAGCGCGAGCGACGTGTCGAAGGGCTTCGGCGAGCGGCTGCTGATCGAGTCGCTGTCGTTCGAGTTGCCGCGCGCTGGCATCGTCGGCGTGATCGGCGCGAACGGCGCGGGCAAGACGACGCTGTTCAGGATGGTGACGGGCGAGGAATCCCCGGACAGCGGCACGCTGGTCCTGGGCGACACGGTCAAGCTCGCGTACGTCGACCAGTCGCGTGACTCGCTCGACCCGGAGAAGACGGTGTGGGAGGAGATCTCGGAAGGCTATGACCACATCAAGGTCGGCGATCGCGAGGTCAACTCGCGCCAGTACACGGCGGGCTTCAACTTCAAGGGCTCCGATCAGCAGGCGCGCATCGGCAAGCTGTCGGGCGGCGAGCGCAACCGCGTGCACCTGGCGAAGCTGCTGCGCTCTGGCGGCAACCTGCTGCTGCTGGACGAGCCGACGAACGATCTCGACGTGGACACTTTGCGCGCGCTGGAGAACGCGCTGCTGGCGTTCCCGGGCTGCGCGATGGTGATCTCCCACGACCGCTGGTTCCTTGATCGCGTAGCGACCCACGTGCTGGCGTTCGAGGGTGACTCCCAGGTGACGTGGTTCGAGGGCAACTTCGAGGCCTACGAGGAGCACCGCCGCTCAGTTCTCGGCGCCGCCGCCGACCGGCCTCACCGCATCACGTACAAGCGCCTGGTGCGTGGCTGACCCGCCCCCAGAGCGTGGCTGACCTATCGCCAGAGGACTCGCCTGTCGCACAGGCACGGGCGGCGTCGCTCGGCCGCTTCGAGCGAGACACGGCGGTCTGGCGCGAGGACGGCGCACCAATCGTGTTTGGCGCAGAGGTCTCGCCCGACTGGCGGGCGGGCAGGGGGCCGCACGGCGGCTACCTGGCGGCGATGCTGACGCGTGCGTTGATCGCGGCCGTGGCCGAACCGGCCCGTGCGCCCCGCTCGTTGACGATCCACTACGCTCGCGCTCCGGCAGCCGGGCGAGTGCAGATCGCGACTGTGATCGAGCGCCGGGGACGCTCGCTGAGCACTGTCTCGGCGCGGATGGAGCAGGACGGAAAGCTGATCGCGCTCGCGCTGGCCGCGTTCTCGGTCGCGTGGGACGGTCCTGAGATCTCGACGATCGAGATGCCGGACGTAGCGCCTGCAGACCCCGAGGACAGCTCCGGCGCGTTCATCGAGCACGGCGCGCCGCCGTTCACCGAGCACATCGTGATCCAACCGCGGCTGGGAGGGGTGCCGTTCGCCGGCACGGAGCAGCAGATGGAGATAACCGGCTGGATCGGACTGGCGGAGGAGCGCCCACTCGACGCTCCGATGCTCGCGTTCCTGAGCGACGCGCTGATACCTGCTCCGTTCATGCGCACCGCCGAGCCGGTTGCAGCGCCGACGATCGACCTGACGGTGCACTTCCGCGTGGCGATGCCGCGAACGAGGCATCCCGACCCGAGGGAGATGGCGCTCGTCAGAACCCGTACGAACTCGATCCACGAAGGCTTCTTCGAGGAGGACGGCTGGATCTGGGCAGCAGACGGCACGCTGCTGGCGCAGTCGCGTCAGCTCGCGATCCTGATGCCGATGCCAATCGAGTAGGCTGAGCTCCACAATTTCCGTGCCCTGCTTGACATAGGAGCAACCGATGCCCGACTACACAGCGAAGAAAATCAGCGAGATGGAGACAGGCTTCGGCGGAGGGTTCGTCAAGGCGAGGGCCGAGCTGGGCGTGACCGCGTTCGGCTTCCAGGTGATCCAGCTGCCCCCGGACTTCGCGGACTACCCCGAGCACGATCACGCGGAGAGCGGCCAGGAGGAGGTCTTCCTGGCGATCGGCGGCTCCGGATGGATGGACATCGAAGGCGAGCGCGTCGAGCTCGACGGCGAGACTTTGGTGCGCGTGGCAGCGGAGCCGAAGCGCAAGGTCCACTCGGGGCCGGAAGGCCTGCGGATGATGGTCATCGGCGGCTGCCCGGGCGAGGCCTACAAGGTCCACGAGATGACCGAGCTAACCGCCTCCTAGCGTCCGCTCAGCGCGCGAACGACGCGTCGCTCGCCAGCCGCAGGGCGGCGGCGGCGATCAGACGAGCGGTCGCGTGGACGTCCTCGAGCTGGACGAGCTCGACCGGCGAGTGCATGTAGCGGATCGGGATCGACACGAGACCGGTGGGGACGCCGCCGCGGCTGATGTGGACGGCGTCGGCGTCGGTGCCGGTGGCGCGGGCGGAGGCCTCGACGGTGAAGGGGATCTTCTCCTGCTTCGCCGGCCTTGACCAGCAGCTCGAAGACGGCGTGGTTGAGCGTGGAGCCGCGCGTGATCACGGGCCCCGAGCCGAGCTCGTGCTTGCCGGCCTCCTTGACGTCGATCCCGGGCGCGTCGGTCGCGTGCGTGACGTCGACGACGATCGCCGCGTCGGGCTGGAGCGAGAAGGCGCTGGTGCGCGAGCCGCCGAAGGTGATCTCCTCCTGCACGGCCGCGACGGCCGCTGTCTCCCACTGCGCGCCGCCCGCCTCGGCGATCAGACGCGCGGCCTCCAGCGCGACGAACGCCCCGAGCCGATTGTCGAGCGCCCGCGCGGTCAGCCGCCCGTTGGGCAGCTCGGTCGGCTGCGCGTCGATCACGGCTACATCGCCGATCCGCACGAGGCCGCGGGCCTGCTCGCCGTCGCGTGCGCCGATGTCGATGTGCATCTCGCGGATCTCCGCGACCTTCTTGCGGTCCTCGTTTCGCAGTAGGTGGATCGGCTTCTTGCCGACGACCCCGGGTACCGGCCCGGCGCTCGTGTCGATCACGATCCGCTGGCCGACGAGGATCTGGGCGTCCCAGCCACCGACTTCGCGGAACCACAGGTAGCCATCGTCGTCGATGTGCGTGACGATCAGCCCGATCTCGTCGATGTGCCCGATTACGAGAAGCCGCCGCGGCTGCTTCTCGTATCCGTGTGCGGGCGCGACGAGCGCCAGCGTCGTGCCGACTACGTCGGTGCTCACCTGCGCGAACTTGCCGGCTGCCTCACGCCACACGCCCGCCGGTGCGGTCTCATAACCCGATGGCCCACACGCGGCGAGCAGGTCACGCAGCACCTGCGGGAGGCCGGCGGCGCGTTTGCGCTTACCGGGGGATCGGCGTGCTGCTGGGCTCATGCGGCGAGCAGCGCTCGCAGCACGTACTGGAGGATCCCTCCGTGACGAAAGTAGTCCGCCTCGCGTGGTGTGTCGATGCGCACGCGGGTATCAAACTCGATCCAGCGGTCGGAATCATCTCCCTCCCCAGAATTCGCTGCGCCGGAGGTACGGTCGGCCTGCACGTGCACCTCCCGCGGCGTGGAGCCACCATCGCGCATCGCGTCGGCGAGGCCGGTGATCGAGAATCTCTCCTCGCCGGTGAGCCCCAGCGACTGAGCGCTCTGCCCGTCTGGGAACTGCAGCGGCAGCACGCCCATCCCGATCAGGTTCGAGCGGTGGATGCGCTCGAAGCTCTCGGCGATCACGGCCCTCACGCCGAGCAGCCTCGTGCCCTTGGCCGCCCAGTCTCGCGAGGAGCCCGAGCCGTACTCCTTGCCGGCGAGCACGACCAGGTCGATGTCCTGCTGGATGTAGCGCATGGCGGCGTCGTAGATCGACATCTGCTCGGCGCTGGCGCCGGACAGGTAGCGGGTGAAGCCGCCTTCCGGCAGCGCGGGCCCGCCGCCGATCAGGTTGCGCAGGCGGATGTTGGCGAAGGTGCCGCGCATCATCACCTCGTGGTTGCCGCGGCGTGAGCCGTAGGAGTTGAAGTCTCGCGGCTCGACGCCCTGCTCCTGCAGGTAGGAGCCGGCAGGACCGTCGCGCTTGATCGCGCCGGCCGGAGAGATGTGGTCGGTGGTGACGCTGTCGCCGAGCAGCGCGAGCACGCGCGCGTCGACGATGTCGCGCGACCGGATCGGGCTCGGCGGGCATGCCCTGGAAGTACGGCGGCAGGCGCACGTACGTCGACTCGGCGTCCCAGGCGAAGCGCTCGCCCTCGGGGACCTGCAGGCCGTTCCAGCGCTCGTCGCCGGCGAACACCTCGCCGTAGCTGTGGCGGAACATGTCCGCGCGCACGGCCTCCCCGATCGTCTGTGCGACCTCGTGCTCGGACGGCCAGATGTCTCGCAGATGGACGTCCTCGCCGTTCTCGTCCTGGCCCAGCGGATCGGTGAGGATGTCGATGTCCATCGTGCCGGCGAGCGCGTAGGCGACGCACAGCGGCGGCGAGGCGAGGTAGTTCATCTTCACGTCCGGGTTGATCCGCCCCTCGAAGTTGCGGTTGCCGGACAGCACCGAGACGACCGCGAGGTCGGCCTCGTTGACCGCTGCGGAGATCTCCTCGGGCAGCGGCCCGGAGTTGCCGATGCAGGTGGTGCAGCCGTAGCCGACGAGGTTGAAGCCGAGCTGCTCGAGCGGCTCGGTCAGCCCGGCGCGGTCGAGGTATTCGGTGACGACCTTCGAGCCCGGGGCCAGCGAGGTCTTCACCCACGGCTTCGAGCGCAGGCCGCGCGCGAGCGCGTTGCGCGCGAGGATGCCGGCACCGATCATCACCGACGGGTTCGACGTGTTGGTGCAGCTGGTGATCGCGGCGATCACTACGTGGCCGTGGTCGAGCTCGAAGTGCTCGCCGTCGAGCGTCACCGTGGTGGCTGTGCCGTTGTGCGGCAGCGTGGTCGTGGCGCCGTGCGACGGCTGCGCCTGGGAGATGGTCGACAGCGGCGCATGGCCGGGCGAGCCGTTGGCCGGCGGGTCGGACGCCGGGTAGGACTCGGCGACCGCCTCGTCCTGGGCGTCGGCCTGCTCGCCGTCGCTGGGGACGTAGTCGACGAGCGCGCTCCTGAACGCGTCCTGGGCGCCGCTGAGCGAGACGCGGTCCTGCGGGCGCTTGGGACCGGCGAGGCTCGGCTCGACGGTCGCGAGGTCGAGCTCGATCTGCTCCGAGAACGTGGGCTGTTCGGCGTTCTCGTCGTGCCACAGGCCCTGCTCCTTGGCGTAGGCCTCGACGAGCGCGATCCGCTCGCGCGAGCGACCGGAGAGCTCGAGGTAGGCGAGCGTCTCTGCGTCGATCGGGAAGATCGCGCAGGTCGAGCCGAACTCGGGCGACATGTTGCCGATCGTGGCCCGGTCGGCGATCGGCAGGGCGGCGAGGCCGGCGCCGTAGAACTCGACGAACATCCCGACCACGCCGCGCTCGCGCAGCATCTGCGTGACGGTCAGCACGAGATCGGTCGCGGTCGTGCCCTCGGGCAGCTCGCCGTGCAGCTGGACGCCGAGCACGCGCGGGATCAGCATCGACATCGGCTGGCCGAGCATCGCGGCCTCGGCCTCGATTCCGCCGACGCCCCAGCCGAGCACGCCGAGCCCGTTGACCATCGTCGTGTGCGAGTCGGTGCCGACGAGCGTGTCCGGATAGGCCTGGCCGGTCTTCTCGTTGTCGAACACGACCCGTGCGAGGTACTCGAGGTTGACCTGATGCACGATGCCGGTGTCGGGTGGCACGACGGCGAAGTCGTCGAATGCGCCCTGCCCCCAGCGCAGGAACGCGTAGCGCTCCTGGTTTCGCTCGAACTCGCGCTCGGCGTTGAAGCGGAACGAGTCGCGCGTGCCGAACGCGTCGACCTGGACCGAGTGGTCGATCACGAGCTCGGCCGGGCGCGAGCGGGTTGATCTTCGCAGGGTCGCCGCCCATCTCGGCCATCGCGTCGCGCATCGCGGCGAGATCCACGACGGCGGGAACGCCGGTGAAGTCCTGCATCAGCACGCGCGCGGGGCTGAACGCGATCTCCTTGCTCGGCTGCGCCGAGGCGTCCCAGCCGGCGAGCGCCTCGATGTCGCCGGCACCCACCGAGCCGTTGCCCTCGGTGCGCAGCAGGTTCTCGAGCAGCACCTTCAGCGAGAACGGCAGCCGCGCCACGTCGAAGCGCTGCTGGAGCGCGTCGAGGCGGAAGATCTCGTGCTTGCGCCCGCCGACGTCGAGCGTGTCCTTGGCGCCAAAGCTGTTCTCCGACATGGGCATCTCCCGGACGATCTGCGGTTCTACAGGGACCTCCGGCAGTCTCGCAGAGTCGCGCTTCGGATCCGGGACGGCGCGCGAAGGCCGCGGGCAGCCCGCTGCGGTCTTACCTGTGCACGCGAGCGGTCGGCTGCGGTCTACCGCGGCAGCTCGGAGGCGCGGGTCACGCGCCCCTTGCCCTGGCGCTTGGAGCGCAGCAGGGCCTCGTCACAGGCTGCCAGCAGCTCGTCGGTGCCCATCGGCGCCCGCCACTGCGCGACGCCGATCGAGGCCGAGATGCCCGCGCGGACTCCCTCCTGGCCAGAGGAGGCAGCGCAGGCGCTCGAGCGCCCGCCCGGCAGCCGCGGCGGCGCTGTCGAGATCGGCGTTGGGCAGGATCACGACGAACTCGTCGCCGCCGTAGCGCGCGACGCGGTCGAACGCGCGGAACTCGCCGACGAGCGCCTGCACGACGTGACGCAGCATCGCGTCGCCCGCCGGGTGGCCGTCGCGGTCGTTGACGAGCTTGAAGTCGTCGAGGTCGATCAGCAGGCACGACAGCGGGCCGCCGGTGCGCGTCGCGCGCCCGATCTCCTCGTCCAGGCGGCGACGCATCGCGCGGTGGTTCATGCAGCCGGTGACGGCATCGGTGCCGGCCTCGGCGCGAGCGCGCACCAGCGCCAGCGCCGTCGCCGCCTGGTCGACCAGCGTGGTGGCGACGTCGACGGCGGCGGGCGCGAGGACCGCGGACTCCCGGCGCACGAGCATCACGACTGCCTCGACCTCGCCGCGCTCGGCGAGCGGCAGCAGCAGCGCGCAGCTCATCACCCCAGTGGCGGTCAGCCGCGGGACGCTGGCCGCGAACTCCTCCGAGCGTGCGGCGAGGAAGCTGCGCTGCGAGCTCGCAACCCAGCTGACCCCCGGCGGGCGCTCGGAGCGCGGCAGCAGGTAGCTGCAGGCGCCCGTCGCCGTCGAACATGTACACGCTGACGAGATCGTCTTCCCGGCCGGCGGTAGCGAGGTGGTGGATGTGCACCTCCTCGGCGCCCGGAACCGACAGCAGCTCGGCGGCGAGCGCGCGAAAGATCGTCTCTGCGTCGCTCGCGCTGTCGGCCAGCGCGGTCAGCTGGCGGATGCCGGCGAGCAGCTGCTCTACGCCAGCAGAGGACTCGAGGGTATCCGTACCGACAACGACATCCATACCCGACAATGTACGGCATCGAGCGGCGGCGGAGGCACCGAATGCTCGCCCCGCCGCCCCGCCTGGGAGGCTGTCAGCCGAAGCTGACCGTCACGCTCGAGGTCGAGTGCGCGACCTGGCTTCTTCGGCAGGAAGCCGACCCGGATCTTCGTCTTGAACGGCCGCCTGTTACGTCCGCCACTGGTGAGCGGCACCTTCAGCGTGGCCGCGCCGTTGGCACCCTTGAGGTGGCGATAGACCGTCTTCAAGCCCGAGCCGCTGCCGCTGATGCGTCCGGCGGCGAACGTCTTGACTGTCAGGATCGCCGTGTTGCCGAGACCTTGTGACCGACGATCTGCACACCACAGTTCTGCGGCTGGATGATCGTGTTCTGTTTGAACTGCTTGCCGTTCTGGGCGGTGATCGTGGTCGGCATCACGAGCTTCGCGGTGCACAGGTTGGTCGTCGTCCGTTCCGTCGCCAGCGCCGAGTGCGACCCGAGCGGCAGGTTCACGGTGACGCTCGACACCGGCACGTCGGGTGTCGTCGCGAAGTTCGTCGTCGTGATGCCTTTCTTGATGTTGGTGTTTCCGACGAGGATCACGCGCACGCCGTTGGCTTCCAGGACCAGGTCGAGGTCCGGGAAGGCCGCTCCGCCGTGCGAGACGAGGATCGCCGGCCCGGTCAGTTTGCCCGGCAGCAGCGGCGTGTTCGCCCTCGCTCCGCCGACGAACGAGCCGGAGGGGCAGTTGAACGGGTTCGCTTCGAACGTCGCCGCCAGGCACGCTTTCTGCAGCGTGGTCAGGCGCGAGGGCAGCTGTTTGGGCAGCTGCACGAGCACCGACTTGATGTTCGCCTGGCCCGGCGGGTAGTTGAGCGTCGTTTCGAGGCTCGCGCCGTTGGCTTTCGACGGTTTCGCCGCTTGTCTTGGCGATGAACGACGGCTTGAAGCCGAGCGAGCCGCAGCCGTCGACCTGGAACGGGGTCTTCGGCAAGGAGCTCGACGTGGCACCGGTTTCCGGCGTGAAGCCGCTGATCGTCGATTCGGTCTGCAGCACGCCGCAGTTTGTCGGGTTGATCAGGAAGCCCTGCTTGTTGATCGCGACCGTGATCCGCTTGGTGCGGAACGGGATTCCGCCTGCGAATCGTCGGCAGCACGCTAGCGACGGTCACGCGTCCGGTGATCGGGTCGACGTTGATCGTCGCCCGGGTCACCTCCGTGCCGAGGTTGAACGGACCGGCTACCGCGGGCACCTCGATCGAGATGCCGAACGGCGCGCCGTTGTAGGGTCCTGTCAGGTAGACGTTGCCACCGAACGTAAACGGCGTGGCGCCAGCGCCTGCAGCGACCTGCACGACGCCGATTTTGCTGCCCGCCGGACATTCGGCGGTTTCGGAGTTGGCCAGCGTTTCAGAGCACTGTTCCGCAGCCGGGATCTTGCCCGCCAGGCCCTCGGGCAGCGTCGTTGAGACCTTCGAGAGGTACGGCTGACCGTCCGGCCGTTCGAGGTTGAACGTGAACGAGGTATCCGCGCCGGGCGCGGCTGTCTGGTTCACCGTGCTCTGGATCGGCGCGAACGGCAGCGGTGATAGGCAGCCCGCCACGGAGAACGAGCTTTCCGAGCTCTTTGACGCCGTTTCCGGCGAGACGGGTTCAAAGCCGGCCGTCGCCACCGATGTGCCGCAACTGAGCGGGCTGGCGATCGGCGCCAGCGCACCTTCCTTGAAGTGCAGGATCGCGTTCGTGAATGGCTGTTCGGGGGTGTTGTTCGGATGTTCAATGGTGTTCTGGAATACGGTCTTCACGCGGCCGGTCGTCAGATTGGGTTCGGTTTCGCCCGCGACCCGAACCGACACGCCGTATCGCTGGGACTCGGCGTCGAGGTAGAGGACGTACGGCGGCCCGGTGATCGGCCCGGTTGCGGGCCCGCCGAGGTAAACGTTGCCCTTCAGCGAGCCGGCCGGCAGCGTCGGGACTTCGAGTTCGACCGTCCCGAGTTTCGAGCCTTGCGGACAGGACGTCCCGGGCGTGCTGCTTTCGATCCTCGCCTGTTCCGGCGTGCAGGCTTCGAGTTCTGCTGCCGCTGACGGGTTCAACGTCATGCCTTCCGGCAACGTGATCGTCGCCTTCTTCAGCTGCGAGCTCGCGACCGTAGTGGGGTCATTGGGCAGCTTGACTTCGGTCGTGAACCCGACCGGCGTGTCGTTAGCGAAGCTGGCCGGCGACAGCGCGAAGGTGGGTAGGAACGGCAGTTTGTCGCATTCGTTCAGCCCGATCGGGGTTGTGAATTCTTCCCGCTTGACTTCTTTTGCTTCGTTTTCGAGCGTCACGAAGGTGGTGTTGTCGCCCGGGCAGTTAGTGGCGTTGGTGATGAAGGCACCGTTGCCGCTCGTGCCGTACAGGATCTGCCGCGAGCTGACGAGCGGGATTGCCGTGGAGACTTCGACTTCGAAGTAGTCGTGGTAGTCGCCCTTGTTGGTTCCCTTTGCCTGCTTGCCCCATTCGACGTTCCCTTTGACGAAGGAGTGCACGTAGAACTGCGTTTTGCCGAGGCCTTTGCCTTCGGTGATGAATTTCGGAAGCGCTACTGCGGCGCCGTAGTACGACGCCAGGCCTTCGGGCTGCACGAGGTTGTAGACCTTGCCTTCCACGGGCAGATCGGAGATCCCCGGCGCAATTTCTTGCCCGAGCCACAGCGTGACCTTTTCGACGCCGATTTCGGTTTCGCCTTTGCAGTTGGGCGCCAGGTACAGACCCGAGTGTTCGACCGCTTCTTTGTCGCCGAATTCTTCGAGCGAACACATCGGAACGGCCACCGGGGCGGTCGCCAGGCCTGTGGCGACGTCAACCCTGACGTGACTCACCGGGGCCCCTTCAGGCTTCGCGTTCGGGACTTCGCCTTCGGTGTTGACCTTGAAGTCGGTTACGCCGTAGGGAACACGCCCGCCCGCCTGCGTGAAGCCTTGCGTTTTGGCTTCGCCTTCTGAGGGCTTCTTCGGAATCCAATATGGCCCGGTTTCGGGCAGGACGCTCGCGATTTCTTCCCCCGCGCACCCTTCGAAGCCGAACTTGCAGTTGGTCGCGGTGAACTTTTGGATGCCGAACGCCGCCTGTGCCGCGGCGGGCGCGAGCACAGCGACAAGCGCGCTTGTCAGCAGCGCCAAGAACGAAACCCGAGCGTACGACCTCATGCGAACCTCCCCTATAGAACCGAGCAACTGTCTTCTACCCCTCTTTGACCCCGTTAGACCCCAAAAGTTTCGGGGGGCCTGGGAGCCTTAGACAGCCTCTATTACACAAGCCATCGGAATTCCCTGCAAAAGCTAGGCCGGCGAGCGGACAGGAACGGCGCCTGCGGGAGTCCGCCTGGCTCAGGTCTCGACGCCCTCGCCAGCGCGGAACTCGACGGCCGGACCGAAGCTCACACGCAGCAGCGCCCCGCCTCCCTGAGCGTTCTGCGCCTCGGCGAAGCCACCGCACGCCTCCGCCGCCTGGCGCACGATCGCCAGTCCGAGGCCGGAGCCGGGAAGGCCCCGTGCCTCGTCAGCACGGTAGAAGCGGTCGAACACGAACGGCAGGTCGCCCTCCTGGAAGCCTGGGCCGTGGTCGCGAACTGCGAGCACCCCGCCGCTCAGCGTGACCTGGACCGTCGTCCCTGAGGGGCTCCACTTGCGCGCGTTGTCCATCAGGTTGGACACCGCCCGGCCGATCCGCTCGCCCTGCCCGCGCACGACCGTCGGCTCGAGTGTCATCTCGAACGCGAGATCGGCGCGCCGGCGGGCGACGTCAATCGCGGCGCGCACGACCTCGTCCAGGCGCACGTCTTCGGCCGAGCCGTCGGGCGTGGCGCCGCGGGCAAGCTCGACGACGTCGCCGACAAGCGCTGTCAGCTCGTCGAGCTCGGCCACGATGTCGCGGCGCAGGGCCTCCTGATCGCCCCGCGGCAGACGCTCGGCGTCGCCAAGGACCTGGATGTTCGCCCGCAGCGAGGAGATCGGCGTGCGCAGCTCGTGGCCGGCGTCCGCGATCAGATGGCGCTGCGCCTGAACCGATCGCTCGAGCGCGTCCAGCGTGCCGTTGAAGCTCTCGGCCAGACGGGCGAGCTCGTCGCGGCCCTCGACCTCGAGCCTGCGCGACAGGTCGAGATTGCCCGTCAGGGTCTCCGTGCGGCGGGTGAACCGCGCGATCGGCGCCAACGCCGTGCGCGCGACCAGCGCGCCGAGCAGCGCCGCGAGCACGACGCCGCCCGCGCCGATCAGCGCGAGGATCAGCAGCAGCCGGCTGAGCTCGTGTTCGACCTCGCCGAGCGGCCGGGCGATCAGCACCGCGCCGCTCGCGCCTGTGCCGACGCTCAGCACGCGCAGCTTCGTGCCCGCGACCGTCCTGTCACTCAGCGCGCTGCCGCTTCCGCGCTCGGCGATCGCCCGGTCCGACGCCGTCAACGGGACCCTCGTCGGCGATGACCCCTGCCCACCTGGCACGACGACTTCGCCGGCAGGAGAAACGAACTGCACGTACCCTGAAGCCGCGCCGAACGGCGCCGGCTCGACCTCACCCGGGAAACGGCCGGCTCCGCCCGCTCCGGGTGTGCGAGGGGCGGCCGGCGCCGCACGATATCCGCCCGACGGCGCACCGGCGGGGCGTACTCCGGCCGGCCCGCCTGTGCCGACCCCGCCCGTCGCTGGCGCAGGCCCGGTGACCCCACCCGTCGCCGGCGCAGGCCTGGCGACGAGCTCATGTGCGCGTGCGCGAAGCGCGCTGTCGATTTCGCCGCGCAGATCCGAGCGCACCGCGGCGTACAGGCCGATCGCCGCGGCCAGTACGGCAACCGCCACCGAGACGCCGGCGACGGCCGCGATCCTGGTTCGCAGCGTCATCCGCGGCGCCTACCGATCACGGCTCGCGCAGCGCGTAGCCGACCCCGCGAACCGTGTGGATCAGATCGCGCGCGCCGGCCTCTTCGAGCTTGCGGCGCAGATAGCCGACGTATACGCGCAGAGCGTTCGACGTGGGACCGAAGTCATAGCCCCACACGCGGTCGTAGATCAGGCTGTGCGACAGCACCCTGCGCGGGTTCAGCATCAGCAGCTCGAGCAGCTGGTACTCGGTTCGCGTCAGCTCCACGAAGCTCTCGCCCACCTGCGCGCCGTGGCGCATCGGATCGAGACGCAGCTCGGCGAAGGCGAGACCCTCGCCGCCGTCACCGTCCGGGTTCGCGCGGCGCAGCAGCGCACGCAGGCGCGCCTTCAGCTCACCCACGTCGAACGGCTTGACCATGTAGTCATCAGCGCCCACGTCGAGGCCGTCGATCCGGTCCGCCACGGAGTCTCGCGCGGTAAGGATCAGGATCGGCACCCGGTTGCCGAGCAGGCGCACGCGACGGCAGACCTCCAGGCCGTCGATCCCCGGCAGGCCCACGTCGAGCACGACCGCGTCGGGTACCGCCTGCACGATGCCCTCCAACGCCTGCTCGCCGTCGTCCGCGAGCTGAACCTCGTAGCTCGCGAGCGTCAACGCGCGGCGCAGCGCTTCGCGCACCGCGCGGTCATCGTCGACGACGAGGATCCTCACGAGCTGGATTCTTGCGCGCCGGCCTTCGTGAGAGCGCTCGCGAGCCCCGCCGCGTGCCCCTGGCAGTCGTACAGGGTGCCAGCGGCGGCTTGTCGACCGTCATCACGCCGTTGTGGTCGAGCGACGCGAACAGGAAGTCGTGCCAGCTCGTGCTCATCGAGCGCACGGCCGCGGCGTAGTATTCGTTGGCCCAGCCGTTGCGCGCGAGCGACACCAGGTTGAGCGCGCCCGCGAGCGCCAGCAGCACCAGCAGCTCCGGCCGCGGAGCGCGTGCCGCGAGCGCCCTGGCGCGCGGGCCGAGCTGCCATACCCGCTCGCGATCCAAAGACCCCGGCCGCGCAGCCGCCGCCGGGGCGGCCGCTGAGGTCGTCTGCCATCTGAAGCTCATGCACGCAAGATCGCCGACCCGTGTAGGACGAGCGTGTGAGAAACCTCAATTTTGGATAAGCGCCCAACTGTCGTTGGGCGGATGTCGATTGCCCGGTCGGGGAATGTGGGACGGTCGTCCATATCGGCTCGCCGGTGCCTGCGCGACGCTTTAGCAGGCTCCCGAAGCACAATCCCACCGAGCCGAGCGGAGTGAGGCATGCCAGGTAGGACTCCCCAAATCGTGGCACTCGGAGGCGGCGGCTTCTCGATGGAGCGGGACGGATCGGTGCTCGACGACTACGTCCTGTCGCTCACCGGGACGCCCAAGCCGCGTGTCTGCTTCCTGCCGACCGCATCGGGCGACGCCGACCATTATGTCGTGCGGTTCTATCGCCGCTTCTCCGCGGACTGCGAGGCCAGCCACGTGTCGCTGTTTCGCCGTGACCAGGGCACGGGCGGCGTCGAGGACGACCTCGCGAGCCACCTGCTGTCGCAGGATCTGATCTACGTCGGCGGCGGCAACGTCGTCAGCATGCTCGGCGCGTGGCGCGCGCACGGGCTGGACACGATCCTGCGCCGGGCGTGGCGCCGCGGCATCGTCCTGTGCGGTCCGTCTGCCGGATCCCTTTGCTGGTTCGAGCAAGCGCTCAGCGCGTTCCACGGCGCACCGCGGATGGTCCGCGGCTTGGGGATGCTGCCGTACTCCAACTGCGTCCACTACGACGCGGAGCCCGCCCGCCGCCGCGAGTACCACCGCTTCGTCGCCGACGGGATGCGCCCGGGGTTCGCCGTCGAGGACGGTGTCGCGCTGCACTTCCGCGCGAGGAACCTGGAGCGCGTCGTCAGCTCGCGCGCCGACGGCGCCGCCTTCCTCGTCGAGCCGACCGGCAAGCGCGTGCGCGAGACCCGACTCGAGGTCTCATGCCTTGGCACCGGCGGCTCGATGCACTCGCCGTACGCGGCTCCAACGTCATCGACGCAAGCGTGCGAGCCGGCTGCGAGCGGATCGACGCCGCAGCCGGTGGCCGCATGACTGCGCCGCCCGACCCCAGCATGGACGAGCGGCTGATCTTCGCGATGGGCGGCGGGGGCTTCACGATGGAGCCCGCCAACCCGTTGCTCGACGACTTCGTGCTGTCGCTTGCGGACGTCAAGGAACCGCGGATCCTGTTCCTGCCGACCGCATCCGGCGACACGACAACGCAGATCAACGCGTTCAAGGCCCGCTTCGCCGAGCGCGCCTGCACCCACGAAGAGCTGTCGCTGTTTCATCTGCGCGAGGCAACCCGCTCGCTCGAGGAGGTCGTGCTCAGCCAGGACATCGTGTACGTCGGCGGCGGGTCGATGCGCAACCTGCTCGCCCTGTGGCATGCCCACGGCCTCGACCGGCTGCTCATGCGCGCGTGGGAGCGCGGCACGGTGCTCGCCGGGTTGAGCGCCGGTGCGATGTGCTGGTTCCAGGCGGGAATCACCCGCTCGAGCGGGCCGCCCGAGCCGTTCCCCGGCCTCGGCGTGCTCGACGGGTCGCTGACCGTCCATGCCGACGGCGAGCCCGAGCGCCTGCCCGTGTGGCTGGCGAGCGTGCGCGACGGCTCGGTCCCAGGCGGATGGGCGCTCGACGACGGCGTTGGGCTGCTGTTCCGCGGCGAGCGTTTCGAGCGGGCCGTCAGCTCGCGCCCCGGCGCGGACGCACAGCGCGTCGATGCGATCGAAGGAGAGCTCGTGCGTAAGCGCGTCGAGGTCGAGCTGCTCGGCGAGGGCCCCCGCGCGGCGCTCGGCGGCTTCGACGAAGCCGTCGAGGAGCTCCGTCGCATGCACCGTATGCGCTGGGGCGGCTCCAGACGACGCGGCTGACGCCTGCTCGCTCGAGCACGCTGACGCCCCCGTCGAAGCCTGACGCTCCCCGCCGAGCCGTCACTCCATGCAACCGCCGCTGGAGCTAGGAAGGCCAGGCGCTCCCGGTGGATAGTGCCTCGGCAGCCGCGCAGGGCGCAAGCTCGTCAGCCAGATCGGTCGCCGGCCAGTCTTGCCAGCCGAAGGCCCTGCGAGCGTGGCGAATCCTGTAGCTGAGGGCTCCGTGAGCGTTCATTGCATGCCACGCCGCATGCGTGGTGAGCGTCATCTCCGGGATCCAGTAACGATCCTCGATCGCGTCGAGCGGCGCCGGTGGCGCCAGCTCGACATCAGCGGTGACGTGCCCCTCCCCGTCCTCGAGGCTCAGCCGAGCGAGGATCGTTCCGTCCCGATCGCATACCTGGGACTCGCCCAGCAGCTGCGTGCGCCATGGGATCCCCGGCGCGAGCGGGGTTTGGCCCTCGACCGGCCCCACATGTGAGGCGTGCGCGACCGGCGTGCCGGTCAGGCGTGCGACCTGACCCGGAAGCTCGTGCGCCTGGCGCCGCCAGATCGCGTGCTCGCGTCCCGCCCACCAGCGCAGCGGCCCCGGCCAGTTGAGCGGCATCGACGGCCAGCACATGCCGCCGAGCACGAGTCGAGCACCGCCGGCGCGCACCCGCGCTGAAGTGCGCGAGCGCGCCCACTCCCAGCCCGACATCAGGCCCACGGTGCATCCGAGCGTCTCACAGCTCACGACTCCCGCGTCGTCGCCGCCGAGGTAGTAGTGCTGCTCCCATGCCGTGGGGATGTCCTTGTCGTGCAGATGCAGAGCCCCGTCCGGCTCGGCCAGCACAAACGTGCCAAACGCATGCCTACCCCGAATCGCCAGAAACCCGCCTGCAAGCACGCAGTCGAGCTCGCGTGCCAGTCGCGTGAGCATCTGCAGCGGCTGGCCGTCGACCGGACGCGGGACGTCGCGCAATACCGATGCGTAGACATTCGGAGAGGTGAACGCCTCGGGCACAACGACCACCTCGGGGGCGTGCTCGCGATGGGCATCCCGAATCAGGTCCTCGACGCGGGCGAGGTTGCGCTCGACCTCACCGAGAGCCAGCGCTGGCTGGACGACCGCGATCCTCGTCATCGCAAGGCTGGCGCGGCTGGCCAGATGGCGCCGGGATGATCAGAACCGATGATCGGTCGGCTTGAGCGAAAGCGCGCGGCGCGGGCCTCGAGTTCGGCAGCGACTGCCGTGCGCCCTTCGTTGCGCGCCCGTGTCAACGTCTCCCAGCGAGATCGCTCCCCGCGCCAGAGGGCCGAGAACAGGGCGCGCGCCAGGCGCGGCGGCGGCGCAACCTGTTGTGGCGTGCGAGCCCGGCCAAACACGTCGGACAGGTCGGGGCTTTCTGTTCGGCCGGCGTCGCGCACCAGCTCGCGTAGCAGCGGCGATGGGGACTCCACGCGGGTGTCCACGTTGGCGAAGTGATAAGCCGGCAGGCACTCGCGGTCGCGCGCAGCCTCCCAGCGGCGGGTGGCGCGATCGACCGCCGCCGGGTCGTCTAGCAACGGCAGCACTTGCTCGGCCAGCGTGCGCCCGGCGAACATCGCGTCTCGCATCCCCTGGCCGGTGACCGGGTCCTTGAAATGGCCGGCATCGCCCGCGAGCGCCCATCCAGGGCCGGAGGATGCACGGAAGAACGCGGGGGTGTCCCCCGTGGAGCGAAGCTTCGAGCCGGCGGGCGCACCCGCGACCCGGACGGCGAGCCCTGGGTGCTCGTGCAACTTGCGCTGCCAATAGGACTCCGGGTCGCTGCGGGCCTCACTCGCCTCGTCACGATGGCCCATTATCAGGATCAGGAGTCGACCGGCGGGCGTGGTCGGGAAGGCGAAGGCGAATGAGTTGCCCTCACGCCATTGGACATAGGTTTCTGCGTCGACGCTGCCAGCGCACGGGCGAGGATCCGCGGCAGCGCGCCCAGCTTGGCCAACTCGCTTGTACCAGCGGGCATCAGCACGTGCGTGGAGAGCTGATCGGAAGGGAAGCGCATACGGTCCAACACGAGCACTCGACGCCCAGCGCGCGCCAGGGGCGCCGCGACCGCGCATCCCGCTAGACGAGCGCCCACGACAACGACATCGAACGTCTCCCTTTGCAAGCCCGTCTCCTTGCTCGGCGACCGCCCAATCAGTTTGACCGATCGCTGTACAACAGGCGTCCAGATGTCTGGAGATCTGCCAAGTAGGCCTCCGAACTCGGCGAATGGCCCTAAAAGGACGACAAGAACTGCCCGAAAGGGGCAGACCTGGGGCCTGCAGAGCACATCGAGCATGGAACGCCAATCCGACACCGACGCGACGAGAGAGGTCGACCGACTATTGCGGTGTGTGTCCTCCGGCTATCTGTCCGACGGCTGCTCGTGCCCCAGCGCGATCCCTTCGAGCGTCGTCACGGGCGCATGGGCGCAGGTGCTGGACGGGGGAAACGAGCGCCACGATCGGTTCTTTCGCTTCGCCTGGCGTGGCGGCGTGTGGCTGGGGTTCGGTTTGCAGGATGGAAGTGTCCGTGGCGTGTACTGCCCTGAGCACAGCGCGGAACGCGCGGAGCACAGCGCTGTGCCCGACCTCGGTGTGGCCTCCTGAATCCGGCTATGCGCCGACATTCTCGAAAACCGCCGCGAGGCCCTGTCCACCGCCTATGCACATCGTCTCCAGACCGTAACGCAGCCCCCGACGACGCATCTCATAGAGCAGCGTCGCCAGGATCCGCGCGCCGGTCGCGCCCACCGGATGGCCAAGCGAGATGCCCGAGCCGTTCACGTTCACGCGCTCCAGGCCGTCGCGCAGACCCCACTCGCCCAACACCGCCAGGACCTGCGCCGCAAAGGCCTCATTGAGCTCGATCAGGTCGATCTCCTCGAGCGTGAACCCAGCGCGCTCCAGCGCTCGCGCAGTCGCGGGCAGCGGACCGACACCCATCGTCTCCGGCGGCACGCCGGCGACCGCCCAGGAGACGAGCCGCGCGATCGGCTGCAGGTCAAGCTCATCGGCCCTGTCCGGGTGGGTGACGATGCAGATCGCCGCGCCGTCGTTCTGACCGCTGCTGTTGCCCGCCGTGACCGTCGCATCTGCGTCCACCGCCGCCATCACCGGCCGCAGCGTGGCGAGCGCCTCGAGCGTGGTGTCAGCACGCGGATGCTCGTCCACGTCCACGACGGTCTCGCCAACGAGCACCGGGACGATCTCCTCGGCGAATCTCCCGCTGCGCTGAGCGGCGATCGCACGCTCGTGCGATCGCAACGCCAGCTCATCCTGTGCCTCCCGCGTGATCCCGTACTCGCGTCGCACGTTCTCGGCGGTCTCCAGCATCCCGCCGGGGACCGGATGGTTGACGCCGCCGGCTGTAACGCGGGCGCGGGCCAGCCGGTCCTCCAGCTTCGCGCTGCCGCTGTGCAGGCCCCAGCGCAGCTCCGTGGAGTACAGCTCAGCCCGGCTCATGCTGTCGACGCCACCCGCCAGAACGACCTCCGCAGCGCCCGTTTGCACCCGCATGCAGCCGTCGAGGATCGCCTGCAGCGCCGAGCCACATCGTCGGTCGACCTGCACACCCGGGACGCTGACTCCCAGCCCCGCGTCGAGCGCCGCGACGCGGCCGATCGCCGGCGCCTCGCCGCTGGCGTAGCACTGGCCCATGATCACGTCGTCGACGTCCGACCCGCGCAGGCCCGTGCGCTGGACGAGCTCGCGGATCACCGTCGCCGCCAGGTCGGCCGCCGAGAGGTCACGAAACACGCCGCCGAACCGCCCGACCGGCGTGCGCAGCGGCTGACAGATGACGGCATCTCTACTGATCATGGGCTCACTGGCGACATCGGCACGGACCTCCGCGCTGAGCCTATCTCGCGGGTCCGTGCCGCGGGCAGCGTTCTCGCGCGCGACGTTCACTCGAGAGGGCGGCGTCCTCGAGGGCGGCGTTCGCCCGAGCGGCTGAGCCGGCAGCCCACAATCCTGAACCAACTGGGAGCAGCGTCTCGACGCCCTCGAGGACCTGTTCCCCACCCACCCCACAAGCGAACAGGAGCAGCGTTGACACCCACCGCCCAACCCCGCGCGGCAGTGCAGCTGCAACGCACCATCCCGGCCCCACCCGAGCAGGTCTACCGGGCCTGGCTCGAGCCCGATCTGCTGCAACGGTGGCTCGCACCGGCGGGTCTGGAGGTGACGCGAGCCGAGGTCGACGAGCGTGTCGGCGGTCGCTACCGGATCTGGCAGGCGAACGCCGACGGTCAGGTCGGAGGCGGCTTCGAGTGTCAGATCCTCGAGCTTGTTCCCGGCGAGCGCCTGGTGTTTCGCTGGGGCTTCGTCGGGCCCGACAGGGACGCCGGGCCTACGTATGACTCGCTGCTGACGATCACGCTCGAGGAGGCCACCGGTGGCGGGACCATGCTGACCCTGCTGCACGAGCAGCTCGACGCGCTGCACGCGGCGCTGCCACACGTGGCCGAGAGCGTCGGCATCGGCTGGGGGATGGCGCTCGACAAGCTCGCCGCGGCCGAAGTGGGGCACTGACGGATCGGCGCGGCCGAGGCGGCGATCTGATGAACCGGCGCGCCGCGTCGGCGTGTGAACGCTCAACGTAGAAGCGCCGGCACGCGCCCGACACGGCCAGGCGGCGCCGATCCGCGTACCATCCACGGTATGAGCGGACTCCCTCTGGTGGCCGCCGACGTAGTCGTAATCGGCCTCGTCGGCTGGGGCCTCTACCACGCGTTCGGCTCGCAGGTGCTCGGGCTGCCCGCGATGATCGGCCTCGCGGTGATCGCCGGTGCCCTAAGTATCTTCTCGAGTCTTGTCGTGATCCTGGCGATGCTGCTGGGCCTGCTCGTGCTGATGCTCGTGATCGGCATGACCATGACGCTCGGCCCCGAACCGCCGAGCCGCCCCGGCGAGCAGCACCCGATGGACGACTTCAGGCCGTAGAGCCCGCAGCCTGCGCGAGCTGTGCGACGATCCGATCGCTGGATCAACCACTACGACCAAGCGCGCGTGCAGGCCCTCTCGAACCTGAAGACGCTGCTCGAGACCGGCGAGCTGCTGCCTGCGTAGTCGAATCAGCTAGGCCAGACATCATTTCACCGTCGGCTCTTACACTTACCGGGAGGTTGCAGGAGGTCTCCTTCTTGCGCTTACCGAAACGTCCCTAGCTGCTGTGAGAAATCGCCGAGACAGAAACACCGGCAGACAGGTCTTTCCTTAAGATCTCCCGCAAATTGGGGAACTAATGCCAAACTATTCGGAATTTCGAGTACGCTAGCGCTCGAATTGACTCTTCTGAAAAGAGAGTCAACCCTAGGTGAGTCGAGACGCGAGGCGCCCGGAAAGCTCCCTGGATACCACCCGGGACTGGGGATTCAGTCCGGGCGCCCCACTTGCAGCGCTACTGCCACCGGCGACTGTATCGGGGAACTGGTTGTGTGGCAAATACCGGGCGCAATTTACGGGATTTTTCCCGGCTAAATGCAGCTCTCGTAGACCGTCAAATAGGTGTCAAAAGAGTGACACAATCGTTCACTACAGACGATCGTCGGGTGCCAACGAGTTGCGCTGGCGCCCGAGCCACTTGATCCCCTACGGTACGCGCTCCAGATCCGTGACTAGCTCCACGAGGCTCAGCCCGAGCGCGTCCGCGATCCGTTTGACCGTCATCCAGCCCGGGCTGTTCAGGCCACGTTCGATTCGCGAAAGCGCAGACGTCGTGATCCCGGCGTCGAACGCAAGCTGTTCCTGGGTGATACCCCGCTCCTCGCGCAGTCGTTTCAGCAACGCCGCCAACGCTGGATCTGCTTGCTCCGCCATGTCGTAAACATGGCGGAGTCCTAGGGTCAAAGTCCAGGGTGTCAAGTCCTAGGACTGCAAGCCTTGTTAGGTTCCCGCTCGCCCAGGGGTGGACATCCCCACGTTTCGCCCCTGGGCACACCGGCACACCCTTTGGGGACAAGCGCATCCGTGTGATCCGATCCCGGTCCCGCTGCGACGCTGAACGCATTCGCAAGCGCCGCCCCTCTCGACTCTGAGCGCTTCCACGCAGACGTCGATCGGGTGCTCGACCAGGGCATCGTGCCGCGTGCCTGACGCCGCGAGCCACGCTCGGGGGCTACTGCGCTGAGCGAGCGGTTCAGCCTCGGTACACGTTCGCAGAGGCTGCACGGATCAACGGACGCGAAGCGGGAACGCTTCGCCGGTGGGCTCTCGGCCATGACCGGGTCTACCGCGACCAGCCAAGACACGATCGGCCTCTCATCCGCATCGATGGCAGCGCAACGGACGAAGATACCCCGCCCCTGTCCTTCCTCAACTTGATCGAGCTGCGGTTCCTGGCATCTTGGAGACGTAGCATCACGCTGCCCGCTATACGAGAGGCGCTCGATTTCGCCGCCGAACAGCTCGAGGCTGACCGTCCGTTGCTGGATCTGGACTTCAAGCTACACGGACATGATCTGTTCGTGAGGTACGGGGCTGAGTTGCTAAGCGCGACACGAAGCGGCCAAGTTGTCTGGCCAGAAGCGGTAGACACGCTTTTGGCATCGCTTGACTATGACGAGAACGAGCAGGCCGCATACAGATGGTGGCCCCTCGGACGTCAGCGCCCCGTACTACTCGACACACGCCTCAACGGTGTAGCGGTTTGGACCGAAAATCGATTAGGCGCGTCGAGACGGCTCGGCGCCGCAATTGCGGTCAGGCAGCTTTGGTCGAAGCCGCTCGGATCAGCGACCTGACCACCTCGCCCGGTCTCTCGCCCTCGTCTGCGGCGATCCGTTGCAGCGCCACCGCATCGTCTCCCTCAAGCGTGAACTGCACGATCAGATGGCGATCACGAGAAGGCTGGGCCACCTGCACGTCAGCGGACTCCAAAGCGCTGAACTCCTCATCGAAGTCCCCAGGCAACGGGTCTAGGTTGGACGGCGTCACGATCTCCCCAACATCTTACGCTCGGCAGGCGTGGAATCCCAACCCGTAATGAGGAGCCACGTAGTCGGCTCGACCGTCTCCTCGATCACGAGCGTAAGGACTCGATTGGCATCGCTGCGGCCGATCACGAGCCTGCGCGTGTCGGGCTGGGGCCGCTCCGGGCTACCGCGCCGGTTCCTGACGATCACATGAGGTTCCAGATCGTCTGCTCGGTCTCGGCTACGGCGATACCACGAGCCCAAGCTTGTCCAGAGCGGCCTCCGTAGCGAGCAACTGATTGACGGCGTCGGACACCCGCTAAGCATGATCGACGCTTGGGACATCCCAGCGCCAAGTTCGAGCAACAACCTCCTACCGACCAAAAACGGAGGGGGGGAGATTCGAACTCCCGGTACGCCAATAAGACGCACAACGGTTTTCGAGACCGCCGCATTCAACCGCTCTGCCACCCCTCCAGGGCGACGGCCCCAAGGCTAGCTGCTCACGCCGCGCCGCGCGCGGAAGACTCGGCGTCGCACACGCATCTGCGCGCCCGCCTACGGAGCGATCGCTGCGGCTAGCGTCGCGACGCGAAGAACCCGCTCAGCAGCTCCCCGCACTCGTCCGCGAGCAGGCCGCCTGCCACGTCCGGGCGATGGTTCAGACGAGGCTCGGCGAGGATGTCGAGGACGCTGCCGCACGCGCCGGCCTTCGGGTCGCTGGCGCCGAACACAACCCGTGGCACGCGCGCGAGCACGATCGCCCCGGCGCACATGGCGCACGGCTCGAGCGTCACGTACACGACCGTGTCGAGCACCCGCCAACTCCCCAACGCCCTGGCGGCCTCGCGCAGAGCGATCACCTCGGCGTGCGCGGTGGGGTCCTGACGCAGCTCGCGTTCGTTGTGGGCAGCCGCCACGATCTCGCCTTCTCGCACGAGCACCGCGCCAATCGGCACGTCCTCGTGTTCCAACGCACGCTCGGCCTCACGCAAGGCCAGGCGCATGAAGTAGTCATCGCGTGGGAAGAAGCGCTCGCTCATAGGTCTCGCCCGCGGTGTCTGCGACAGTGCCTCGTCGCTTTCGACTCCAGCACATCATCATTACTCAAACCACATGACTCCCCGCGACGGCCGCCCAACACCCCGTCCCCGCTCCGCCCGCCGGATCTCGATCCTGCTCGGCTCATGCGCCGCGTTGGTGCTCGGCTTCGCGGCCACTGGGACGGCGCTGGCGGCGAGCGGCGGCTACTCGCCCGATCAGATCGTCGTCGGATACGCGAGCAGGCCGCTCGCTCGCGCCGCCCGCGCCCGAGCCGCCGGGACCGCGCAGGCGGAACCCACCTCCGTGCGGCAACGGGTGCTGCGCCTGGCGCGCGGCGAAAGCATCGCCTCGGCACTGCAGCGCGTGCGCAGGCTAGGCAACGTGGCATGGGCGGTGCCCGACTACCGCGCGCACGCCACCGGCGGCCTGATCCCCAATGACCCGGGCTCTGGCACCGCGCCCGGAGACTGGCAGCAGCTGCAGTGGAACTTCGACGGCCCGTTTGGTGTCGACGCGCCCGAAGCATGGACCAACGTCGCCGCGGACGGCGCGCCCGGCGGTAGCGGTGTGACGGTCGCCGTACTCGACACCGGAGTCGCTTACGCCAACCGCGGCCCGTTCCGCCGCTCGCCCGACTTCAGCCGCCACACGTTCGTTCGCGGCTACGACTTCGTCGCACGCAATCCATACCCCAACGACCGCAACGGGCACGGGACGTTCGTTGCCTCGACGATCGCCGAGGCGACCGGCAACCGCTACGGCCTGACCGGCCTGGCGTTCGCCGCTCACATCATGCCTGTCCGCGTGCTCGATACGGAGGGTGAAGGCGAAGCGTCGACGATCGCCGAAGGCGTCGTGTTCGCCGTCAAGCACGGCGCCCAGGTGATCAACCTGAGCCTCGAGTTCTCCCCCGGCGTGACCGCATCCGACATCCCCGAGCTGATCGGAGCGCTGCGCCTCGCGCACCGCCGCGGCGTGCTGGTGGTCGCAGCCGCCGGCAATGAGGGCCACAGCGCGATCGCCTATCCGGCGCGTGCGCCGGACGTCGTGTCGGTCGGTGCGACGACCGAACACGGCTGCCTGGCCGACTACTCCAACGACGGAAGCGGCCTCACGCTCGTCGCCCCAGGGGGTGGATCTGATGCCAACCTGCCGGGCGACCCCAACTGCCACCCCGAAATGCCCGACGGACGCGACATCTACCAGGTGACGTTCAGCGGCAGCTCCGTCCGCCGCTTCGGCATGCCCTCCGGCTACGAAGGCACCTCAATGGCCACCCCCCACATCGCCGCCACGGCTGCCCTGGTGATTGCCAGCGGCGTGCTCGGCCGCCACCCGACCCCCGCTCAGATCGTCGCGCGGCTGCGCGCGACCGCGCGCAAACTCGGCGGCGGCGGCGACGAACGCTTGTACGGAGCCGGCCTCATCGACGCGGCCGCCGCGACCGCTCCCGGCGGCCCCGGCGCGGTGGCGCACTAGCCGTGTCGAGCGCCCCCGCCCGGCCCGCGCCCGAGCGCTGCGACCTGGCGATCGTCGGGGGCGGGATCGTCGGCCTGGCGGTCGCGCGCGAGCTGATCGGGCGCGACCCGAATGCGTCCGTCTGCGTGCTCGAGCGCGAGAGCGACATCGGCACGCACCAGACCGGCCACAACTCGGGCGTGATCCACGCCGGCGTCTACTACGTCCCCGGCTCGCTCAAGGCGCAACTGTGCGTGGAGGGCGCGCGCGAGCTCTACGAGTACTGCGAACAGCGCGGGATCGCCACCGAACGCTGCGGCAAGGTGATCATCGCCACCGACTCCTCCGAGCTCGACCGCCTGCAGGAGCTCGAACGCCGCGGCAAGGCCAATGGGGTCCCCGGCCTGCGCCGGATCGACGCCGCAGGGATCGAGGAGATCGAGCCCCACGCGCGCGGGATCGCGGGCCTGCATTCGCCGGATACCGGCATCGCCGACTTCCCCGCCGTCGCGCGCTCCTACGCCACCGACGTGCGCGACGCCGACGGCATCGTGGCCACCGGCTGCGACGTCCAGGCCGTCAACGTGAACGGACGTTCGCTGCGGCTGACGCATTCGCACGGCGCGACCGAGGCCACGCACGCGGTGTTCTGTGCGGGCGCCTGGGCGGACCGACTGGCCGTCGCCGCCGGCGCCGACCCGGACCCGCGGATCGTGCCGTTTCGCGGCGCCTACCTGCGGCTCGCGGCCGCGCGTCGCGAGCTCGTGCGCTCGCTGATCTACCCCGTGCCCGACCCCTCGCTTCCGTTCCTCGGCGTACATCTGACGAAGCACATCGATGGCGACGTGCTGATCGGTCCGACCGCGCTGATGGCCGGGGCGCGTGACGCCTACAAGCTCGCGACGGTGCACCGCCAGGACCTGCTGGACACGCTCGCCTGGCCGGGCACGTGGAAGATGCTCGCCAACTGGTGGCGCACCGGCGTCACCGAGCTACGCCACGCGGCGCTGCGCTCGGCCTTCGTGCGCGCGGCCGCGCGCTATGTGCCGGAGCTCGAGGTCAGCGATGTCGAGCCCGCGTTCGCCGGCGTGCGCGCCCAAGCACTCGGGCGCGACGGCAAGCTGGTCGACGATTTCGTCTTCTCGCGGACCGAGCGCGCGCTTCACGTGCGCAACGCCCCCTCACCCGCCGCGACCTCCTCGCTGGCGATCGCCCGCCACGTGTCCGACGAGGCAGAGCGAGCGTTCGGCCTGCGTTCCTGAGCTCGCGCTCGGTGGCCTGCTGAGCCAGGCCTCGCTGCAGCATGCGTCGAGCGGGCATGGACATCAAGCCCCACATAAGTCACCATTCCGGTCATGGCCGGACCTCCTCACTGAACTGGGGCCAGCCGCAGCCAATCTCCGACCAGACAAACCCCCGCGAGGAGTGTCCGGCCAACCTCCGACGGTCAACCCAACGGGCAACCCACGACATAGGGTCTAGGAGGCTCGATGTAGTTCATCGCCCCCCCAATGACAGCACGCCGTATGTCTGCGCTCGCCCAGCGATAGCCATCGTATCTACAGCGTATATACATTTGCTATCGCCGCGCGTAAACAGAACACACACCACACTTCACTTTCACTTCACGTTCACTTCACGCTGCCTCTGCGGGCTTTCGACGAACAGACGACGCTAGGGAGCCGCGATCCGCGCGATCGCGTCCGGCACGCCTTCCCGGGCCGTCGGGAACCTCAGCTCCCAACCGAGCTCGCGCTTGATCTTCGCGTTCGACGAGCGCGCCGAGCGCACGACCGCATCGACCGCGTTCGACCCCGCGACCAGGCGCGCGATCGCCGCCGGAATGCTCCTCGGCGCACCAACCCCAAGCGCCTCAGCCGTGAGCGCCATGAAGTCTCTGTAGGTGATCGGCTGATCGTCGACCACGTGGTAGATCGATCCCGGGGCAGCGCTGTCGGCCGCCAGGCACAGCGCAGCGGCGACGTCGTCCACGTGAACCACGTCCCACAGGTTCGCTCCGCGCCCGATCACCGCGAAACGGCCCGGCTGACGCAGCCGGGGAACGAGCTCCTCGGCGTACCAGCCACCGGGGCCGTACACGTGCGAGGGACGGACGATCACCGCTGGCAGGCCCGACTCCATCAGCAGGCGCTCACCGTCCTGCTTCGAGCGCCCGTACGGCGTCTGCACCGGCAGCGGCTGCTGCTCCTCGAGCAGCCTGCCGTGCGCGTCGCCCGTCACGACCGTCGAGGAGAACACGATTCGCGGGCCACTCGCCGGCTCCCCTCCGGAGGCAGCTACGCATGCCTGCAGCAATCTGCGCATCCCCTCGACGTTCACCTCGCGGACCTTGCGCTCGTCACGCTGGGAGGCAATCTCGGCGGCAAGGTGGATCACGCAGTCCGGCCGCGCATCGGCCAGCGCGACGGCAAGCGCATCGCCGTCGCCGAGGTCTGCCTGCAGCGCGCGCGTCCCCGGCGGCTGCGACCCGGCCCGACGCACGAGCGCCGCGACCTCGTGTCCCTGCTCGAGCAGCCGGCGGCAAACCACACCTCCGATGAAGCCACTGGCGCCTGTGACGAGCGTGCGCATTCGCGATCGAGCCTACCGGCGGTCGACTGCGCCGAGCGTCAGCCGCGCGCACGCGCGGCCTGATCGATCACCGCCGCCATCTCCGCGCGGAAGCGCTCGCGACCGAAGCCGCGGGCGTTCTCGCGCGCGTCTTGCGGATCGAGATCCAGCGCCTCGAAGCGCTCGATCGCGGCGACCATCCCGTCGACGCTCTGCTCGGAGAACAGCACCCCGGTACGTCCGTCGAGTACTGACTCGACCGCGCCACCGACGCCATAAGCGATCACAGCCAGCCCCGCTGCCTGTGCCTCCACGGGCACGATCCCGAAGTCCTCCTCGGCCCCGAACAGCAGCGCCCGCGCGCCGCTCAGCAGCCGATCGCGCTCGCCCTCAGTGACCTTGCCGAGGAACCGCGTGCGCTCGCCGGCCACGGCTCGTACGGCTTCCAGCGCGCGCCCGTCCCCAGCCACCCTCAGCTCACGCCCGAGCCGGGCGCACGCCGCGACCGCGAGATCGACGCGCTTGTACGGGACGACGCGCCCGAACGCGAGATAGAAGTCGCCCGGCTGCTCGCGTTCCAGCTCGAGGTAGTGCTCGACGTCCACCGGCGGGTGCACGATCTCCGCCGAGCGCCCGTAGTAGCGCTCAATCCGCTCAGCGACGTAGCCGGAGTTGGCCACGAACACGTCCGGGCCGGCGGCACCCGCGAGGTCTTCGCGGCGCAGGCGCGCCAGCAGCGGCGGCAGCACGAGGCGCAGCGCTCGCCCGACTTGCTCGCCCTCGAGAAAGCCCTCATCCCAGGCGTAGCGCATCGGCGTGTGGCAGTAGCAGACGTGCAGCGCTGAGGGCGGCGCCTGCACGTTCTTGGCGCACGCGTGGCTGCTCGACAGCACCAGGTCAAAGCCCGACAAATCGAACGAGCGAAACGCGCGATTCATCAGCGGCAGCAGCTTCGGGTAGTGGCGGGCGGACCCCGGGATGCGGCTCAGAAATGAGCTGTGCACGGTTCGCTCGGTGATCTGCGTCGGCCATGGCGCTGGGTCATAGACCGACGTGAACAGCTCAGCCTGCGGGAACATCTCGAGCAGCTCCAGCACGACCTGCTCGGAGCCTCCGGGGATCGTCAGCCAGTCGTGGACGACGGCTACGCGGGCGAAGCGCGCGCGCAGCTCCCCCAGCAACTCCGGCACGACCGTTTGACCTCCTGGCGGCACCGACGCGAGACTACACGCCGCGACCGCCCCGACGCCTGGGATCATGCCGCCGATGCCCGACTCCCCGACCCTGCGCGGGCGCGACATCGTGTGCGTCGGATTCGCCGACTGGGACACCGAGCTGTGGACCAACCAGCACCATCTGATGTCGCGCCTGGCACGCGACAATCGGGTCCTGTTCGTCGAGTCGCTCGGCCTGCGGCGCCCCCAGCTCGCCGGGCGCGACCTCGCGCGCATCGCCCGCCGCCTGCGCCGCGGCGTGGCGCCGCCGCGTGCCGTAGACGGGCTGCACGTGCTTTCACCGCTGGTCATCCCGCTGCATCGCAGCCGGCTCGTGCGAGCGCTCAACAGCCGGCTGCTGCCGTGGCTCGTGCGCAGGGCAGCCAGTCGCCTCGGCCTGCGACGGCCGATCCTGTGGGCCTACGTGCCGCAGGCGGAGGTGCTGATCGACGCGCTCGAACCGTCGCTGATCGTCTACCACTGTGTCGATGACATCGCCGCCCACGGCAGGATCGACACCGCCAGCTTCCGCGCGGCCGAGCAGCGATTCGCCGCACGTGCGGACCTGGTGCTCGCGAGCGCGCCGGCGTTGGCGAAGCGGCTGCGGCAGGTCTCCGACAACGTCCTCGACGCACCCAACGTGGCCGACACTGAGCTGTTCGCCCAAGCGCTGCAGGACGGGCCGCTCGACGCTGGGATGGCCGCGCTGCCCGCGCCCAGGATCGTGTTTACCGGAGCGATCGTCGCCGCCAAGCTCGACCTGCAGCTGCTCGCCGAGCTGGCGCGGCTGCGGCGCTCGTGGTCGTTCGCGCTCGTCGGCCCGGTCGGGCCAGGCGATCCGCACACCAACGTCTCAGCACTTGCCGCCGAGCCGAACGTCCACCTGCTGGGACTGCGCTCCTACGGGCAGCTGCCGAGCGTGCTGCGGGCCGCCGACGCCGGCCTGATCCCGTATGCGCGCAACTCCCTCACCGACAGCATCTTCCCGATGAAGGTCTATGAGTACCTAGCGGCCGGCCTGCCGGTCGTCGCGACGCCGTTGCCGGCATTGGCGGATGTTGCGGAGGTGCAGACGGCCACCGACGCGACCGGAATCGCGCGGCTGCTCGACGAAGCGCTCGCCGAGGACAGTCCCGAGCGACGCGCCGAGCGCTCACGCGCCGCTGCCGCCCACTCGTGGGTCCAACGCCTGCAGGAGATCTCCTTGGCGGTCGAGGCGCTCTGAGAGACCTGTGAGAGACCTGCTCGTATGCACGCACACGCCCGTGCTCGGCAGCGGCCAGGCGGTGCGCACCTACGGCGTCGCGCGGGCGCTGGCGATGCACCGCGGTATCGATGTGCTGTACGCCCGCTTCGGAGCGGCCGAGCCTGACGCAGCGTTCCGCGCGATCCCCGGGGTCGAGCTGCACGAGGCCGTGCCCTCACGCGGACTGCGACGGCTGCTCAGCTACGCCGCGGCCCGTCGCGCCGGTATCCCCGACGGCTTTGCGCGCGGCATCTCGCGCGAGCTGGCGAGCAGCGCGGCCGCGCTCGCGCAGGAGAGCGAACGTGGGCGCGTGATCGCCGACGGGCCGATCGCCGCCGCCGCGCTCAGCGGCCTGGCGCGCCGGCGCCCGGTCATCTACAACGCCCACAACCTCGAGTCCGGGTTCCGCGGCGAGGTGCGCAGCCTCTCGGAGCGTGAGCTGCGGACACTGCGCGCGTTCGAGCAAGGGCTGCTCGAACGCGCGGCCGAGTCGTGGATGGTCAGCCGGCCGGACCTCGCGGGAGCGCGCGCGCTGTGTCCTGCAGCGGAGTTGCGCTACGCGCCCAACGTCGTCGACGTCGAGGCGATCGAAGCCGTGACGCCCGACGTCGGCGAGCAGCGCGCGACGTTCGTCGCGAGCTTCACCTACGAGCCCAACCGCAACGGGTTGCGCTTCCTGCTCGACGAGGTCTTCCCCCGAGTCTGGGAGCGACTGCCGGACGCCCGGCTGGCACTGGTCGGCGGTGGGCTCGAGCGGCTGCCCGCCACCGATCCACGCGTCGAGCATCTCGGCTTCGTCTCCGAGCTCGCCGACGCTTACCGACAAGCCTCCTGCGCGGTCGTCCCGCTGCTGGAGGGCGGCGGCACGCCGCTGAAGCTGATCGAGGCGCTGGCATATGGGCTGCCGGTGATCGCCACTCCGCGCGCCGTCGCCGGACTCGAGCTGCGCACGGGTGAGGACTGCCTAGTCGCAGAGACCGCCGCCGATTTCGCCGACGCGCTAGTCGCCGTGCTGCGCGACGGCGCCCCCGAGCTTGCCCGCCGCGGCCGTCAGGTGGTGGTGGAGCGCTATTCGATCGAGGCGCTCGCCGAGCTGATCGCTCCGTAGCTCACGCCAGCGACTCCCCGAGCGCGAGCTCCGAGGAAGACGGAGGTTCGCCCGAGGAACGCTCGGCGAGCATCACGAGCCGCGCCAGCAGCCCCACCTGCGCGGCGAACACCACCGTCAGACGTGGGTCCACGCCGGTGAAGCTGGCCGTCGTGTCGATCACCAGCAGGCCGACGGTTCCGCACAGCGACGCCAGCCCGAATGCCCGCAGTAGCGGCGGACTGTCGGAGCGCCACACCTGCCAGGCGATCCACATGCTGGCGAGCATCATGCCCAGATACGCCCACAGCCCGAGGATCCCGAGCTTGAGCCAGAACCACAGCGCCGCGAAGTGGACGTACTGGCGGCCTTCCCCTTCTCCGGATTCCAGCGAGAGCGTCTGGGTGGTCGCTTTCCATGGGATCGTCACCCCCAGCCCCGTGATCGGATGGGCACGGATTTCGGCGATCACGTTTGCGCGCTCATTCAGGCGGTATCGGTCCTCGGCGCTCGCTTCGAGCTTCGACGGTGTCAGCGTCGCCGCGCGTTTGACCAGCGGAACCTGGTCCTGGAAGTGGATCGAACCGAGCAGCCAAACCGCCACGAGCACCGCGAGCGCCGCCGGCACGAGCAGACGGCGGCCCACCGGCGTCGTCCCGAGCATCAACACGAGCAGGATCGCAAGCGCCGCGCCGATCCAAAACGAGCGGCGATAGGACAGCAGCAGCGAGCCGAACAGGACGGGCATCAGGACGAGCATCCACAGTGGCGGCTTCGCGCGGGCGAGGACTGCAGCGAACACGGTCAGGCCGGCGATCATGATCACCCAGTTAGCTGTCGGTTCGTAATAGGTGAGCGTCGTCGCGCCTTCGATCGAGCTGCCCAGATGCCCCGCGACCTCGACTAGGCCAAGAGCCGCCTTGAAGCCTGCGAGCGCGAGCGCGCAGCCGAGCAGCCGGCTGACCTGGCGGCGATCGATGTCGAGGTTGACGACCGCCAGTGGCATCAGCAGCAGGTACCACAGCACATGCTCAGAGGTGGCCGCGTAGTGCAGGCTGGCGCCGGCGGCGTGCCCGACGATCACGCCGGCGAGCATCGCCAACGCCAACGTCACGAGCGGGACGAGCAGCGGTCGCGGTACATACAGGCCCCGGCCTGTGCGGATCAGATCCAGGCAAACGGACGCGACGGCGATCGCGACCAACACATCCACCGCCGACAGGTCTCTGACGCCGGCCACGTACAGCTGCGAGGCGAAGGTGAAGATGCCGAAGGACGGGCCCTCGCAGAGGATCATCAGCGCGACCACCAGCGTTACCGCGAGCAGCGGCCGCATCAGCAGGATCACCACGACGACCAGCGCCAGCGGGGTCAGCAGCCCGGCGGTCCCCGCCTTGTGGACGCCGGCCAGCGCGATCAGCGCGGTCGCACCTGACGCCGCCACGCACAGCAGCAGCTCCCGTCGCGGAAGCCCGATCAATCCCAGCCGTCGCGAAAGCATCGCTCCTGCGCTCAGAGTCGCAGCCGCTTGGGCCTCGCTCGAGCCGGCGAAGACCGGTCGCCCAGATCGACGTTCAGCGTCGGCTCATCGCCAACGTAGGTGTTGTATCCGTAGTAGTTGGCGTCGCGCAGCCCTGTGATCGCGATCCCGATCGGCTGGACCATGTGCAGATCGAGGATCGCGCGAGCGCGCTGAGCCTCATCGCGGGTCGTCAGATCGACGCGACCGACGATCAGCGTCGCGTGGATCGCCGGGTTGTCGAGCAGCGCCTGCGTGTCCGCCACGGGGTTCAGCGGCGGAGCATCGACGATCACGATGCCGTCCTCGGTCGAGAGCTCGGAGACGATCTCCGCGATCCGCGGTGAGCCGAGCAGCTCGGACGGGTTCTGCGGCAGCCGTCCCGACGCCAGCACCGACAGGTTGGGCAGCTCGGGGAGCGGCTCGACGAGCACCTCCTCGATCGATGCCGCCCCGATCAGTGCCGTCGTGATGCCGCGGCTCGCGTCGAGGTCAAAATGCCTGGCGAACGTCGGACGGCGAAGGTCGAGCTCGATCAAGACCGTGTGCCGCCCGGTCAGCGCGATCGCATGAGCGAGGTCGACCGCGACGGTCGTCTTTCCCTCGCCTGAGATCGCGCTCGTGACGAGCAGCGTGTCGAGCTGGTGGTTGACGGCGGCGAAGTCGAGTGCGCTGCGCAGGATGCGATACGGCTCGAGCTCGTCATCACGGTCCGCGGCAGGGCGAAAGCCCAGCGCCGAGCGCGGTACGGCGGTCAGCGCCGAAAGGCGGTACTCGCGCTCGAAGTCCTCGATCGATTTGATCCGCCGGTCCAGCGACTCGAGCAGGAACACCAGCGAGAACGAGACCGCGCCGCCTACCAGCAGGCCGATCACGATCGCCGTCGTCAGACCGGAGCCCGACGGCGCGTCGGGCGGCGTCGCCAGGCCGATGACGTTCGCTCCTCCACCGGCGACCGCTCGCAGGGCGTTCAGGCGCTGGATCGATTCCTGCAACGCCGCGTGTTCGGCCGAGCCTGCCGGCAGCGTCGCCAGCTGTCGCTGCAGCTTGCTCAGAGCCGTGTCGATCCCCGACAGCTGCGAGCGCGTCCTGAAGGCGATGTACTGCTGGGCGAACGCATTCGCCAGCAGCGCCGAGTAGCGCGCCGATCCGGTCGTCGCGATGATGTTCAGGATGTTCGCGTTCTGGGCGGCTTCGACCTTTACCTGACCGAGCAGTTCGCCCGCCGAGACAGAGTGCTGCAACTGCTGGCGTACGCCTTGAGCGACTTCCGGCGAGTGCGCGACCAGCACTTCCGTGTCTGCTTCCCGCTGCGGTTCGCCGGCGCCTGACGCGGAGATCTGCAGCGCTGCGTCTGACAGCGTCCCGGCCTGGAAGCTGACGCTGGCGGTCGCTTCGTAGTGCTTTTCGGCCTTGACGTGCTTGTAGACGCTGACGCCAACGCACACGATCATCACGCCGGCGATCAGCACCCAGCGTCGACGGATCACGCTCATCGCACCCGTCAGCGCATCCCTTCCGGCCGTCTGCGCTTGGTCGCGCGAGCTCATTCCATCGCCTCGGGCGGATCCGATCCAAGCATCTTCGGACACTCTAGCTGGCGGGTTCTCACGTAACTGCATCGTCGCGCACGCGCACGCACTTTAAGGCGCGGGCGGGAGACGATCGCGCCCGGATCGCGTCAGCTGACATCTGTCCAGAGGATTGCTCGGGCGCTCACCAGTGGGGCATCATGTCCCGAAAGAACGCTTGCAGATCTAAAGCCCTGCCATAAGCGCGCGAGAACTTGGGATAGCGACCCAAGAACACATTCTCGACACATACCCCGACAAAGGCACCCCCGTCGCGAGACGAGTCCGCAAAGCCAGGGGTCTCCCACCGGAGACAGCCCAGCCACCGAAGGAGATGACAGAATGTTCACAGTCAGCGCGCGCCGAAAGGCGCGGTTGTCGCGGTTGGCGATCCTCGCCGCGTGCTACACCGCCCTGCTTCTGAGCGCGGCAACGGCCCAGGCAGCACCGGCATCCTCAGCGGCCCAGGCAGCACGGGCATCCCATATGTTGAACACCGCAGCACGCGTGAGCGTCCGCGCCGACCGCGACCTCGTCATCGCTGCCAGGACACTGGGAGCCTGCTTGCACCGGACGAACTCCCACACAGCCCGCTGCGCCTCGGCTCGTGGCGCGGTACAGCGGACCGGCAACCAGTTCGCACGCTCGGAGCGTCGCCTCGCGCAGTTCGCTCGCAGGTCCGCGAGAGCTCGCCGCGCCTCCTACTACTGGTGGGCTCAGCACGCTCCACAGCTGACGGTTGACGGACAGCAGCTGTCCTGGAACCGGGTAGCCCGCGTCGCGACCTACGTGCTGGAGCGCAAGGCGCCCGGCCAGGCCGCCCAGTACTCGCTCGTCCATGGCACCTCTACCAAACCGCCGCCGGTACTCGGCGCGACCGTCGGCTACGCGGCCAGGACCGACGTAAGCGGCTCCTCGTGGTCGAGCTGGCGCACAATCACCTACCCGGCGCCGCCCGCGGCGCCGCCGCCCTCATCGCCCGCTCCTACGCCGCCCTCGGGGCCGGCCCCGGCCCCAACGCCTCCGCCGGCGCCCGAACATACGGTGCCCCAGGCCGCGCCGGTGCTGAGCGTGTCCGGGACGAAACTGAGCTGGAACGCGATCCCCGGCGTGAGCAGCTACGTGCTGGCCACCAGGATCGCCCACCACGCCGAAGCCTTCACCGCAGTCAACGCGACCTCGACGACGCCGCCGGCCGTGCCCGGCAGCACCGTGCACTACAGCGTGCGCACGGCAGTCGATGGCAGCGCCTGGTCCGGTGAAGTCACGATCACCTATCCGCTCGCCACGCCCCCGCCACCGCCACCGGTCGAATCGCCCGCCCCCGTCGCCAGGAGCAGTGGATTCCAGCCGGGGGTCGACTCCAACTGGGATCCGACCCTCGGCGTCGGCGCCTCCGCGCAGCTCGGCGCCAAGATCGTGCGCGTCGAGTTCGAAATCAACACGCCTACGTCGGTGATCGAACCCGTCATCGCCGCGTACGCCGCCAAAGGAATCCGCGTCGCGCCGCTGGCCGGCTTCTACGGCAGGCTGCCGACGACCGCCGAAGCGCGGGGCCTGGCCAAATGGGCGACGACGTTCGGCCCCGGAGGGACCTTCTGGGCGCAACACGGCAACGGGCAGCTGGCGATCCAGACGATCGAGTTCGGCAACGAGACCTCGGGCGGCTACCAGTACGGCGATAACGCCGGGGCGCCGTCCTTCCAGGCTCGAGCCAAGACATACGCGCTGCGCCTGAAGGAAGCCTCCGAAGCGATCTCCGCAAGCGGAGGGGACGTCGGTCTGCTGGCGGTCTCCGAAGACTGGACCGGCGACTGGATGAACGGCATGTTCGAAGCGGTGCCCAACCTCGGCAGCTACATCGCCGGCTGGATCAGCCATCCGTACGGAAGCGGCTGGCGCACAAAGATCGAAGACATCATCAAACAGGCCGCCGCCCACGGCGCGCCGTCATCGCTGCCGATCGACGTGACCGAGTGGGGCATCTCCACCGACAACGGCCGCTGCCTCGGCGAAGACTACGGTCTGAACCCATGCATGACCTACCTGCAAGCTGCAGAAACGCTGCGCAAAAATGTGGCCGAAATCCGCCAGTCGCTCGGTGGCCGTCAGGGCCTGTTCATCATCTACCAGGTATGCGATCAGGGCGAAACAGGCCGCAGCAACGAACGCGAGGCGTACTTCGGGCTGCTTCAGCGCAACCGGAACGCGAAGGGCGCCTACACCATGGCAGCGGAGGAATTCCTGGCCAGCTGACAGCGGGCATCGTCGCTCAGCCCGACATCATCGGGCCGCTGAGAGCACCTAGCGCTGCGGGCATCTAGCGCTGCGCACGGAAGCGATCGGCGGCGTGCTCGATCGCGCGCGCGGGAACGCCGCCGACGACCGTCGCGGGCGGCACGTCCTTGACGACCACCGCGCCCGCGCCGATCACCACGTCGTCGCCGATCGTGATCGGCCCGATGACGATCGCGCCCGCGCCGATGCGCACCCGCTCGCCGATGCTTGGGCAGCCGCCGCGGTCGTCATAGCCGACGGTCACCTGCTGTGCGAACAGGCAGTCCGCGCCGATCCGCTCGGCGATGATGATCGTGGCGAAGCCGTGGTAGGAGCACATCCCGGGCCCGATGTCGTCGCAGTTGATCTCCAACGCCACCGCGCCGCGGTAGACGAGCGCGAGCACCCTCGCCGCGAGCGCCCACGCGAGCCGACCCTGGCCCAGACGCGCGTACAGGATCGAGCGCAACGGCGGGTGGCGCAGCGCCCGCACCGTGTTCGGCCAGTCGAGCGCGGTCGGCAGCGGCAGGTCCATGCGCGGCTGAACGAAGCGGCCGATGTCCCGTTCGACCGCAGCGGACGCTGGACACGCTCGCGCGACCGCGTACAGCGGCAGGATCAGCACGCCGCGCACTTGCCAGAGCAGAGCCCTCATCACGGATCGGTCGGCCGCGGGTGCATCCAACTCCAGCGACGCTACTACTCTTGCAACCCATGCGCTCGCCCGGCTCGCTGACGGTCGCCATCGCCGATCGGATCGACCCGGCGGACACGGTGGCCGGCTCGGGAGCCTCGGCTTCGCTCGTGCAGGCGATGGGCGAGGTGGTCGCCCGGGTCGTCCCAATCAGCGGCGAGCTGCCCCCCGCCGTTGCGCGAGCAGCTCACCTGAGCAGCGTCGCCACACGGCTGAGGCCGAGCGATCTCGGCGACCTGCGCGGCGCGATTAGGCGCGAGCACGCACCGGCGCTGCTGGCCCGCCCGACCGCCGCCGCGCGCTCGCTGCTGATGCGCCGGCGGCTCGCAGCGGCGGGTCCGCTCGACGCGGTCGTGCAGCGCGCCAGCGACATGCTGCTGGGAAGCAACTGCAAGGTCGTCACGCTCGAGGACTCGACGGTGCTGCAGGCGCGTGCCAGCTACCCGTGGGCGCACCTGCAGGGCCTGACAGACGGCGACATGCGGCGCTATGTCGATCGCCAGCGCAAGGTGTATGCGTCGGCCGTCGCGTGCTGCTGCGCCACGCACTGGGTCGCGGAGAGCATCGTCGGCGACTACGGGATTCCGGCCGAGCGGGTGTTCACGGTGGGGATGGGCAAGAACCACGAGGGCGCCGAGCCGGCGCCGCGCGACTGGGGCAGCCCGCGCTACCTGTTCGTCGGCGTCGACTGGCAGCGCAAGAACGGCGCCGCCGTGCTGGCGGCGTTCGCCGAGGTCCGCGAGCGACATCAAGAGGCCCAGCTGGACATCGTCGGCGGACACCCGCGAATCGAGCAGCCGGGGGTCGTCACCCATGGCCTGCTGTCGCTCGCGCGCGCGGCCGATCGCGAGCGGATCGAGGGGCTGTACAGCAGGGCGACGGCGTTCGTGATGCCCTCCCTACATGAACCGGCGGGGCTCGTCTACGTCGAGGCCGGCGGCGCCGGGGTCGCGTCGATCGGCACGACCAACGGTGGCGCCGCGACGATGATCGGGCCGGGCGGCATGCTCGTCGACCCGCTGGCTCCCGATCAGATCCTCACGGCGATGCTCGCGCTGGCAGACCCGCAGACCGCCCAGCGTTTGGGCGAGCTCGCGTACCACCATTCGACGCTGTTCACGTGGCGCAAGGTGGCCGAGCGGCTGATCCGCGCGATCGGCCTGACCGACGTCGACGTCAGCGGGCTCGCGGACTTCCTGTAAGCGCCTCGTATGCGTCGGCGACGAAGCGTTCCTGCTCGTCGAGATAGGGCTCCAGGCGAAACGTCTGCGCACGCTCATACGCACGTGCGACGCGCGCCTCCGTCTGCTCCTTTTCGCGCAGCGTGCGCGCCAGCGCATCGGCCGCCCCGCGGGCGTCGGCCCTTCCGAACAGCAGCGCGTGCTGCTCATCGTGCATCCCCTCGCTGATTCCGCCGACGTCCGAGGCGACGATCGGCACGCGCGCCAGCGCCGCCTCGATCGTGACCAGCGGAAACGGCTCGGCCCAGACGGATGGCACGATCAAGCCGTGCGCCCGGGCGAGCACCGCGGCGATCTGCTCGGGAGCCACCGCTCCGCGCCAGTCGATCTGCTCGGCGACGCCCCGGCGCTCGGCCAGGCGCCGCAGATCAATGCCGTGGTCGACGTCCTCGGGGCCGAGCACGACCAGCCGCGCCGGGATTCCGTGCTCCGAGCGAAGCAGCGCGAGCGCCTCGATCGCCACGTCGAGCCCCTTGTACGGCGTCACGCGTCCGAGGAACACGATCTCCGGCTCCGGCGCCGGGTCGCGCACGACGGCGGCGTACACGTCTCCGTGGCGTGGCACCGAATGCCCGATGCGCTCGAGCACGGGCTCGATGAACGGTTGCAGCGCCACCATGCGCCGGATCGCCTCCGAGTTCCAGGAGATCGCAGCGCGCATCGGCGCACGCGGATCCAGCTGCAGCGACGGCAGTCGGTTGACGGCACGGCAGCTGAGCGCCCACACCGCTCGCGCCGGTGAACGGCGTGCCGGCAACAGTTCACGCATGAACTGGTCCTCGACGAAGATGCGCCCGAACCAGTGCTCGCACACGCGAAACGCGAGCGGCACGCCACTGTCGGCGAGCACCCGCAGCGCGGCCTGGGAGATCGAGGAGCCGTTCCACGAGTACACGAGGTCCGGGCCCCACGACAGCGCCCGTTGTGCGACCCCGACCGCCTGAACGGATGCGGCGGGCGCGCGGAGCGCTCCGCGGGCGTCGGGTGTCAGACGGCGAAGTTCGCGTCGGACCTCCGCACGCCCGGTGACGCTCGCGCTGTCCTGGTCGCTGGTCAGCACCAGCACGTCGTGGTGCTCGCGCAGCCGCTCGACGACGCCCGAGCACTCGACCTCGTAGCCGCCGACCGCCACCGGCGGATACAGCGTGGAGACGATCAGGATTCGCACGCACTAGACCGTATACATTGGGCTCAAGGTGCCAGCAGCCGAGACACGCGAGGTGGCAGCGGAGGTCGCGGCGGCAAGGCGCTCGCCGGCGGCACCACCGATGCCGGCCGTCGACCTGCGCCTGCGTCTGCGGACCTCGACAGGGCTGCGCCGCGTGCTGCCAAGGCGGCTGGCCATCCGCCGAGCGACCGCCAACGGGCGAACGGCGTGGAAGCGTACCGACGAGCGCGAGCATGCCCTGCGCACGATGCGCGCAATCCTCGGCGGCACCTCGCGTGCCGATGAGCTCGAACAACTCGCACGCCGCCGCCTGATCGAGCAGTCTGTCGAAGACGCCCTCTTCTGGCAGCCCTGGCAAACGGTGAGCGTCGACGGGGCTTCGTGCGCCAACCGGCAGCTGGCGCTGTCATCGAAGCGCCGCGTGCTGCTCAGCACATGTCATCTCGGTCCGTACTTCCTGAGCATGTCGGCATTCTCCTCGGTGGGGCTCAGCCCAATCGCAGTCTCGGCGCCCTGGTTCTTCGCAAGCCCGTCGCCGGACTACTGGGGTCGGCGGCTCGCACGCTGGCGCCAGGGCCTGAGCGACCGAGGCCAGCGGCTCGTGTGCTCGGCCGACGCATTCCCGGTCATCAGGGCGCTGCTCGAGCAGGGAGAGATGGTCCTCAACTACTTCGACATGCCCGGGAGCAGTCGAATCCGGTTCCTCGGCAAGCCGGTGATGCTGACCGGTGGCAGCGCGCGACTCGCCTTCGAGACCGATGCACTGATCCTGCCGCTGCGGGCACGCCGTGCCGGCGACCGGGTATGGACAGACTTCTCTGCACCGCTCGACCCGCATGGGTTCGCCGGCGCGGCGGAGCTCCACGAGGCGCTGGCGAGGGTGCACGAGCGCTGGGTGCTGGAACTCCCGCACACGCTTGAGGACCCCAACCGTGCGGGTGCCTGGGAGCAGGGGGCGAGCGAGCGGGAATGGGCGCGACCGGGCCGAGGGTCGCCTACAGCGCCGGCGTCTGCGCCCGGCAACGAGTCGACGGCGCTCGGCACACGCTGAGTGCGCGTCCTGTTTTTCAACGAGGGCAACCTCGGCACCCGCGTGATGGGACAGGGGCAGCTCGAGCAGGCGCTACGCGTCGGGCTCCCATTCGCACCTGAGCTGCAAGCGCGCTTCGCCGGCCTCGAGCCGATGGGCAAGCTCGCGCGCGCCGCGGCGACGCGCCCGATCGAGCGGCTGGCGCGCACCGGGCTGGACTTCCGCACGCTGCGCTGGCATCTCGTGCAGGCGCTGCGCGCGCGCAGCGCACTGCGAGGAGAGCTGCGCGCATGGCCGGCGGATTTTGTGCACGTCCACAGCCACTCTGTGGCGCTGGCGATGGCCTCGACGATGCGCGCGGTGCCGGTCGCGCTGTCGGTCGACACGACGGCGCGCGACTGGTGGTCGATGCCGGCCTGGGCGGAGCAGCAGCGCGACCATCGCGCGATCACGATCGTCCCCAGCACCGCGCTCGAGCGTCGCGCCTTCGAGCGCGCCGCGCTGACGCTCGCGTGGACGGGCTGGACGCAGCGCTCGGTCGAACGTCTGGCGCCGGGCGCACACGTGGTCGAGCACCATCCGGGGATCGACCTCGACCACTATCGCCCGGCCACGAGGAGTCCGCGCGATCGCCCGCGCGTGCTGTTCGTCGGCGGTCGCTTTGCCGCGAAGGGCGGTGACGATCTGCTGACGGCGCTCGACGGACAGCTCGGCTCGCAGGTCGATCTGGATCTGGTCACGCCCGAGCCGGTGCCAGAGCGTCCGGGGGTGCGCGTCCATCATCTCGGCCCGTCGGACTCGCTGCTGCTCGAGCTTCAGCAGCAGGCCGACGTGATGTGCCTGCCGACGCTGGCGGATGCGGTTCCGTGGGCGGTGCTCGAGGCGATGGCGTGCGGAACGCCGGTCCTCTCCACTCCGATCGGCGGAATCCCAGACCTACTGGACGACGGGCGCGCGGGCCTGCTTGTCGAGGCCGGCGATCCGCGGTCACTGCGGGAGGGTGTGATGCGGTTGCTGGGCGACGCGCAGGCACGAGAGTCGCTCGCAGCTCGCGCGCGCGAGCGATGCGAGCAGCGCTACGACGCCCGCCTGCAGCTGCCGCGGATGATCGAGCTGTTCCGCGAGATCATCGGGTAGCGCGTTCAGGCCTCCACCGTCTGGCCCGGCACCGCCTGGCCGCCACAGTTCAGGCCGGCACCGATCAGGCCGGCACGGTACGCCGCAACAGCAACTCGACCTCTTCACGCCCGAGCGCGCGCAGCCCAAACAGCAGCGCGGGGTAGGCAAGGCAGGTCGTGACGACGAGCACCACCAGCGACGCATCCGCCAGGCTCAACGCCTCCAGCAGTAGGCCGAGCACGACTGCCGCGAGCAGCGTTCGCCCGATCCGTCCGGGCTTCGGCAGAGGCATCTCGAGCGTCCGCAGGATCAGCGAGAGGCTGCTGACGCAGACGATCACCTCGGTTGCGAGCGTCATCCAGGCCGCTCCCATGAAGCCGACGAGCGGCACCAGGATCAGGTTGCCGCACAGGTTCGCGATCAGCGCGATCAGGGTGATCCGCAGCATGCGGCCCTGCAGGCCGAGCGTGACGAGCAGGTTGCCGTTGAGATAGCCGAAGGAGATGAAGATGAACGCCGCTGCGAGGACGGGCAGCGCCGGCGCCGCGGAGACGAACTCCGAGCCGAAGATCAGCCGGATGACGGGTTCGGAGGCGACGATCGCGAACGCCAGGCCGCCGAGCGAGGTGATCGCGAGCAGCTCGGCGGTCATCCGCGACGCGCGCAGCAGACGCTCGCGATCGGCCGGCCAGGACGCGGCCATCACGGGTGCGAGTGTCGTCAGGACGGAGATCGGCACGAAGTGCGCCTGCTCGAGCAGCGTGTAGACGGCGCCGTACAGCCCGGCGGCGCCACTGCCGGCGATCGCGAACACGATGATCTGATCGATCCGCGCGTAGGAGATGACGAGCACGCCGGCGATACCGATCGGCAGCCCGGCTCGCACGACGGTGCGCACGCGCTTGCGCGAGGGCCGCGGCCAGCGCACGTCCAGTTTCAGCGCCGCGACGGCCTGCACGATCGAGCCGACCGCGTTCGTCGCGGCCATCGCGATCGCGAGCGCGACCATGCCGCCGTCGTTGACGTGGATGATCACGACGGCGATACCCCAGAGCACGCTCCTGAGCGTCAGCACGAGCATCGGCACGCGGTTATCGACGCGCAGCTGGAACAGCAGGCCGAGCGCGCCGACACCCTCGAACGGCATCGTGACGGTCAGGATCACGCCGGCGAGGAGCATTGCCTGGCTGCGATGCAGCAGCACGATCGTGGCGAGCGAGATCAGCATCATCGGCGCCAGCACGACCAGGCGCAGAAACATGACCGCGCCGATCCACTCGTGCTCCTGCTCGGGGTAGCGCGCCGCTTCGCGCATCGCGATGCCCTGCATGCCGAAGTTGGCGAGGTAACCGACGAGGACGAGCGCGACGAAGGTCGTCGACCATTCCCCGTAGGCGATCTGCCCGAGCGTGCGCACGACGAGCGCGGTGACGAACGCGCCGAGCGCGAGGTTGCCGATGCGCACGGCGACCTGCATCGCGATGTCGCGGCCGGCACGCTGCCGGGAGGTTTCGTGGGCTAGAGTCGGCACTTGGAGGTTTTCGGACGTTCTGCCCGTTCCGGCCAGAGTGACAGAAACCCTGCACGCCGCCGGCGCTCAAGCGGACCCCTGACCCTGCACGCCGCCGGCGCTCAAGCGGACCCCTGACCCTGCCGATGGCGCCTGTACGATGGCGAGGTTCCGCATCGCGATGGGTCGAACGGCCCGCCCGAGCATTTCGTCGGGTCGGCGGGACCCAGCAGCAGTCCATGGAACGACAGAGAGGACCATCACGTGGGTAAGACGACGCTAGTCACGGGCGGCAGCGGTTACATCGGCGCGCTGCTCGTCAAGGAGCTGCGCGAGGCGCAGCACGAGGTCCGCGTGCTCGACTCGCTGCTGCACGGCCAGGAGGACATCGCGGCCGAGCAGGAGCAGGCGGGCGTGCAGGTGATCCGCGCGGATATCCGCGACGGCGAGGCGCGCAAGCGCGCGCTCGGCGGGCGCGGACGCGGTCGTGCACCTCGCGGCGATCGTCGGCGACCCGGCGTGCGGGCGCGACCCCGAGCTGTCCGACGAGGTCAACGTGCAGGCCACACGCGGCCTGGTGGCGGACGCGGGCGAGGCGGGCGTCGAACGGCTGGTGTTCGCGTCGACGTGCTCCAACTACGGTCGCATGGCCGACCCGACGGTGCCGATCACCGAGGAGGGCCAGCTCAGCCCAGTGTCGCTGTACGCCGAACAGAAGGTCAGCATGGAGAAGCTGATCCTCGGCGGCGGAGCGGGCAGCGTGAAACCGACGTGCCTGCGCTTCGCGACCGTGTACGGCGTCGGGCGGCGCATGCGCTTCGACCTGACGGTCAACGAGTTCACGCGCGAACTGTGGGCCGACCGCGAGCTGGAAGTGTTCGGCGAGCAGTTCTGGCGCCCATACATCCACGTGCGCGACGCTGGGCGGGCGGTCCGCACGGTGCTCGAGGCGCCCGCGGAGAAGGTCGACGGCAACGTCTTCAACGCGGGGCGCTCGGGCGAGAACTACCGCAAGCTCGATCTGGTGCGAGGAGATCGGCAAGCAGATCGACCGCGGCAAGGTCTCCTACGTCAAGCGCGACGAGGATCCGCGCGACTACAAGGTGAGCTTCGACAAGATCCGCGCGGAGCTCGGCTTCGAGACGCTGATGACGGTGCCCGACGGAATCGGCGAGATCATCGCGGCGCTCGACGCGAACGCGTTCGGCGATCCGTTCGACGCGCGCTACAAGAACATTCCCTGAGCACGCCAGGGACCGATAACCGCCCTGAATAGATGGCCACGACCGAGCACCTTCCCCGAGCTCCCGCTGTTCGACCTGCAGCTCCAGCCGCAGGATCTCGAGGCGGTCGCGGCGACGCTGCGCTCCGGCTGGTTGACGCTCGGGCCGCGGACGGCCGAGTTCGAGCAGGCGTTCGCCGCGCACCTGGGCGCCCGTCACGCGATCGCGCTGTCGAGCTGCACCGCGGCGCTGCACCTCGCGTATCTCGCCGCGGGGGCGGTCCGGGGGATGAGGTGATCGTGCCGTCGTTCACGTTCGCGGCGACGGCGGCGGCGGCGCTGCTACTGCGGCGCGACGCCGGTGTTCGCGGAGATCGTCTCGCGTGCCCGAACCCGATCCTCGATCCCGGCGACGTCGAGCGGCGGATCACGCCGCGCACGAAGGCGGTCTGCGTCGATGCACTACGCGGGCTATGCCGCACCGGTGGACACGCTGCGGAGCTGTGCGACGCGCACGGGATCGCGCTGATCGAGGACGTCGCACATGCGCCGAGCGCGACGCTGGCCGGGCGCAAACTCGGCACCTGGGGCCTCGCGGGCGCGTTCAGCTTCTTCTCCAACAAGGTCCTCTCGGTCGGCGAGGGCGGGCTGCTCTGCACCGACAGCGACGAGGTCGCCGCGCTCGTACGCTCACGCCGCTCGCACGCGATGACGAGCGGCACGTGGGACCGTCACAGCGGACGCACCGACACCTATGACGTGGTCGGGCTCGGCTTCAACTACCGCCTCGACGAGCCGCGCTCGGCACTGCTGCTCTCGCGCCTGGGGCGACTGGATGAGGAAATCGTCTGTCGGCGCGAGCTGACCGTTCGCTATCGCTCCCTGTTGTCTGAGGTCGACGGGATCATCGTGCCGTTCGAGGACGCGGAAGTTCCCGACTCCTCCTGCTACGTGATCCCGATCATGATCGAGCAGCACACACGCCAGGCGGAGCAGGACACACGCCAGGCGGAGGTCTCCAGGCGGATGCGCGAGCGCGGCATCCAGACGAGCATCTTCTACCCCTCGATCCACCGTTTCAGCGCCTACCGGGAGCGCTTCCCGGGCATCTCGCTGCCGATCACCGAGCTGGCCTCGCGGACGGAGCTGACGCTCCCGTTCTATCCGCACATGACGCACGACGACCAGGATCGCGTCGTCACGGCGCTGGCCGAGGCGGTGGCGCGATGAACGACTGGCGCTGGCCGAGGCGGTGACGGGATGAACGACTGGCGCGTGCCGCTGACGGAAATCGAGATACCCGAGCAGGACGTGCAGGCGGTGCTCGCCTGCCTGGAGTCGGGCTGGCTGACGATGGGACCGCGCACGCAGGCGTTCGAGGATGCGTTGGCCGGGTATGTGCAGACGCCCAACGCGGTGACCGTCTCGAGCGGCACGGCGGCCCTGCACCTGTCGTGCCTGGCGGCGGGGATCGGCCCCGGCGATGAGGTGATCGTGCCGGCGTTCACGTTCGTGGCGAGCGCCAGCGCCGCGCGCTATGTGGGCGCCGATCCGGTTCTGTGCGACGTGCGCAGCCCGCATGACTTCAACATCGACCCGCAGGACGTGGCCCGTCGCATCACGCCGCGCACGCGCGCGGTCGTGGCTGTCCACTTCTGCGGCTACCCGGCCGACGTGGACGCGCTGCGCGCGCTGTGTGACGAGCACGGGTTGATCCTGATCGAGGACTGCGCCCAGGCGATCGGCGCCCGGCTGGATGACGCCGGCCGCCAGGTCGGGACGGTCGGAGAGCTGGGCGCGTTCAGCTTCTTCTCCAAGAAGCAGCTGTGCGTGGGCGAGGGAGGCATGGTCACGACGGCCGACGAGGGCCTCGCCGAGCGTGTGCGCCTGCTGCGCTCGCACGCGCTCACGAGCACCACCTGGGACCGCCACCACGGCCACGCGCCCGACTACGACGTGGTCGACATCGGCTTCAACTACCGGCTCGACGAGCCGCGCGCGGCGCTCGGGCTGAGCCGTCTGCCACGACTGGATGACAGCATCGCGGCCCGCCGCACGATCGTGCGCGGCTATCGGCAGCGCCTCGCGGAGATCCCCGGCATCGAGCTGGCGTTCGGCGAGCAGGCGGTCGAGCGCTCCTCGCACTTCGCATTCCCCGTGCTGCTCGCCGATCGCGAGACGCGCGACCGCTTCCGCGCGGACCTTAAAGACAACGGCGTCCAGACCACGTGGTACCCGGCGCTGCACAGCTTCACCGAGTACCGCCGGTTCGCGCCGCCGGGTGGGCTGCCGAGAGCCCTGGAGGTGGCCGACCGCCACTGCGCGCTGCCGCTCAGCTCGACGATGGACGAGGCGGAAGTCGAGATCGTCGTCGAGGCCGTGCGCGCCGCTCTCGCCTAGCGCGGCGCGGTGCTATCGCCCCGAGTCGGCGCGAGCCTCGGCGCGAGGATCGCCCGGTGCGGCATGCCGCTATCGCTCGGGCGCCGGCTCGGGTGGGATCAGCCGGCTGCGCACCGACTCGAACTCCTCTTGCGCTTGCTCGTAGTCGTCGTGGCGCCCGATGTCCAGCCAGTAGTCATCGCTCGGCCACGAGCGCACCACTTCGCCGGCGGCGATCAGCCGCAGGATCAGATCCGGGAAGTCGAGCCGCTCTCCGGGCTCGATGAACGACAGGGCTCGCGGAGCGAAGCAGTAGACGCCCATGCTGGCGATGTAGTCGATCGCGGGCTTCTCGTCATAGCCGGTCAGCCGGGTCGGGTCGCCGCCGTCGCCGAAGCGCAGCACCCCCAGCGACACCTGGATCTGGCGGGCCTTCGTGGCGATCGTCGCTGCGGCGTCGCTGGCGGCGTGACGCTGCAGCAGGCCGCCGTAGTCGATGTCGGTGAGCACGTCGCCGTTCATCACCAGCACGTCGTCCTGCGCGAGCCCCTCGATCAGCGCTAGCGCGCCGACGGTGCCGAGCGGCTCGCGCTCGCGGTAGTAGTCGATCGGGATCCCGTAGGCCTCGCCGTCGCGAAAGAACGCCTCGATCAGCTCGGCGAGATAGCCGGTGGCCATCGTGATGCGCTCGAACCCGTGCGCCTTCAGCTGGCGGACCACGATGTCGAGCACCGGCCGATCGCCGATCGGCATCAGCGGCTTCGGCAGCACGGTCGTGTAAGGACGCAGCCTTGTGCCCTCGCCTCCGGCGAGGATCACCGCGCGCTTCACGTGGGGTCAACCACTGGCATCGACGGGCCGATCACGCCGCTGAGGATACGCAGACGCATGGACGATCCCTCAAGGGCCAGGCCAGGCCAGGCCAGGCCAGATCAGATCACGCGGCCACGGTGGCGCTCGTGTGGACTGCGGCCAGGAACTCGTCCCAGTGGGATGTGTACGAAGCGATCGTCTCCAGCAGCCGCTCCAGAGCGGTCCAATCCTCGTCGGCCTCCCAGCCCCAGTGCAGCACGATCGGCACCCACAGGCCCACGCGCCGCTCGATCAGCCTCTGCGCCACCGGCAGAACCTCGCGCGCGTGACCGTACACGGGGTGATAGGACGGCAGATAGACGGCCTCGCCAAGCCACACGGGCGTGCGCTGAAAGCCGAGCAGGCCAATCGACTCGGGGCCACCGCAGACGACGGCGAAGCGACGTGCGAGCACGTCGTACTGCCGAGCCTCGAAGCGGTTGTACGGGGCCACGAACACCTCGGGCACGATCCCCAGTGGCGCGAGCTCGGCGAGCGCCTGATCGATCAGGGAATCTGTTGCGGCCGGGCTCAGGCCGCAAAGCTCGCTGTGGCGGCGGGGCGATGAGAAGCGCGTGCGGTGGTCGAGCCCGTGCAGCCCAAACGACACGCCCTCGGCCGGCAGTTGACGCAGGAGCGCGCGCTCGTCCTCTTCCAACGCCCGCCAGCGGCTCTCCTGCGGATCCAGCGGTGCGTGACTGACGCGCGGCAGCGCGGCGATCAGATACGGCACCCCGGCGGCGAGCATCGTCGTGTGAAAGCGGCGGAAGCGCTCAGTGCCGTAGCGCTCGGGCTCGTCCCAGGCGAGATAGTGGGGATACTCATCGACCCGCACGAGGAAGCGCGGCGCGGCAACGGCATCTGCTCCCAGTGCGGCACGCCGAGCGATCTCAAACGGCTCGGCCACAGCCCGCTCGTAGTCCAGCCGACCGAGCTTGCGCTCGACGCGCTGAACGAAGCGCCTCGGCGGCGAGGCGAACGGTCGGGGGCGCACTGCAGAGCGGACGGCGGGAGCGCGCAGGGCGTCCTCGCGCAAGGCGTCCTCGCGCAGGGCGTCCTCCCCAGGGGCGCCCGCCGGCAGCTCGGGACCGAGCAGCAGCCGAGCGCTGCGAGCCGCCTGCGCTCGCGCCCGCTCATCCATTCGCGAGCGCCTGCTGATACAGCTCCCCGGTGCGCCGGGCGATCGCCGGCCAGCTGAATCGCGCCTCGGCGAGGCGCGCGCCCTCCCGGCCGCGGCGCAAGCACTCCGCCGAACCGGCATCGATGCTCTGTGACAGCGCGTCGACGAGCGCGTCGACGTCGGCGCTCGAGCAGATCCAGCCTGTCTCACCGTCGATCACCGCCTCGAGGAGGCCGCCGACTGGATACGCGATCACCGGGCGGCTGAAGCCATAGGCCAGCAGCAGCACACCGCTCTGGCTGGCGCTCGGATACGGAAGCGCGACGGTGTCGGCGGCTGCGAACAGCTCGGCGGCCTCGGCCATCTCGAGGAACCCCTCGCGCACGATCACGCGGCCCGCAAGCTCGGGGCTCGCGAGCTGCTGGGAGACCGCGGCCAGTGCCCCCAGGTCCTGGCCGCCGATCAGTAGGTGCAGCGTCGGCAGCCGCTGCAGCGCCGCGACGAGGTCACCGAGGCCCTTGTCGGCGCGCAACTGACCGAACATCAGCGTGACGGGCGCGTCCGCCGCGATCCCCAGCGCGGCGCGCGAGGCGTCTCGATCGGCGCTGCCGCCGGAGCGCGCGAGGCCCCCGTACTCGCCGTGCGCGATCACGACCGTCCGCTCGCGTATCGCGCGCGGGAGCAGCGCCAGATCGGCCTGCGTGTGCACGATCGTCCTCGCCGTCAGCCCCCCTAGCGCGCGCGTGATCAGCCGCCGCAGGCGCAGTGCCCGGCCCGATCGCTCGACGATCCCGTGCAGCGTCTGCACGACCGTCGCGCCGACCAGCCGCATGCAGGCGGTCGCCACGAGCCCGATCTCGGGTATCTCCCAACCCTGCGTGTGGACGATGTCGGCGCCCCTGGCCAGGCTGATCACGCGCGGCAGCGAGAGCAGGAAACGCACGCCGTTGACCACGGGCCCGAGCTTGTACCGGCGCAGCGACCGCCCGATCGCGTTGGCGTCGCGCAGGTAGTGGAATACGGGATGCACGACCACGCCGGGCATCGGCTGGTACCGGTGGTCCGTGGCGGTGGCCAGCGTCACCGCCCACCCCTGATCCGCGAGCGCGCGGACGAGCGCCGCGGTGTAGTCGGCCACGCCTCCGCGTCCGCCCTGCTCGATCATCAGCAGGCGCCTGCGCGGGGGCCCGCTCGTCATGAAGGCGAGCGCGAGCGCGAGCCCCGCGATGCGATCGCCGCGTCCAGCAGGCGCTCGATCGTCTCGGCCACGACCGGAGCGGCGTACGTGCGCTCGGCGTGCTTGCGCGCCGCCGCGCCCTCGCGCGCCGCGCGCTGCGGTTCCTCGAGGTAGCGCACGAGCAGCGCGCGCAACGACGCCGGGTCGTTCTCGGGATTCGCGATGCCGCCGATCTCCGGCGTGATCATGTCCGCGACGCCCTCGGCGCCGGTCGACAGGCAGGGACGTTCGGCGAGCATCCCGAGGATCACCGCGCGGGGCGCGCCCTCGGTCGGGCTGGGGCAGAAGACCGACACGTCGAACGCGGACAGCACGTCCGGCACCTCGGGGCCGGGGGTGGCGATGAAATGCGCGCGCTCGCCCAGCGGCGCCGCCAGCGCACGTAGCTGCAGCTCGGTCTCGCCGTCACCGGCGAGGATCAGGTGCACGCGCGGGTCGTCGAGCTCGACGACCGCCTCGACGACGACGTCGTTGCGCTTCTTCAGGTGAAAACGGGAGATGCAGCCGACGACGAATGCTTGCTCCGGAATGCCCAGCTCGCCGCGCACCCGCGCGCGGCCCTGCTCGGTGTACTTGATCTCCTCTGTGCGCAGCACGTTCGGGACCATCACGACCTTCGAGGGCGGGACGCCGACCTCGACGACCGAGCTTCTGGTCCCCTCCGAGACGGCCATCACCAGCGGAACGCCGCGCGCGGCGCCCAGATAGGCGATCCGCGGGAGCCCCTTGCGCAGCGGGAATGGGACGGGGCCCCACTCGTCCCACACGACCGTCCGGCGCAGGCTCGGCGCCAGCATCGGCACGAGCAGCTGCTCCTTCTTGTAGTGGACGAGCAGCACGTCATAAGGCGCCTGCTCGAGCAGCGCGGCCCGCAGGCGGCTGAGCAGCAACGGCCAGCGCGTCGCCAGCCCGATCCAGCTGCCGAGGGACAGCTTCGGCCCGAGCGCGATCGGGCGGATCTCGATCTCGGTGTCGCGCCCGATCCCCGGCATGTCGGTGAGCATCACGGTCTCGTGGCCGCGCAGGCGCAGCGCCTCGAGCATCTCCACGGCAGCGAACTCCGCGCCGCCGCTCGAGTCGGTCGTCATCACGCTCACGATCTTCACGGAGGCATTATCTCTGGCGTCGAGGATGGTGCCCCCTGCACCGATGGACGGCAGAGGCGAGCGAGCGGACGCTTTGGCTGACGCCGAAGGCGCTGAATAAGATCTGCCGATGGCAAGCCCTCCCAGCCCGTTGGTGGTTCAGTACCTGTACGTGCACGAGCCGGGTGAGGCGTTCTTCTATCCGACCGCACGCGCGGACTCCTCGGCCAGCCGGGTCGCCGAGCGCTACCTGGAGTGCGCCCTCACCCAGGCTGGATCGCTGCGACTGCGAACGACGCCATGCGAGCAGGTGCTGGTGATCAATGCCAGCGACCCGGGGGCGCTCGGGCCTCGGGCATCGAAGCTCATGAGCAGCCTCGAGCGGCTGGGCGTGCGCATCCTGCCCACCGAGTATCGCCACAGGCCGAGCGCCGATACCGAGGACTATGTGTCATCGCGCTACGTGCTCGATGCGATCCTCGCGGCCAGCGAGGATCAGCCCGCCGAGCGCCGGCTGTGGCTGACCGACTTGGATTGCGTGTGGGCCGACCCCGAGCCGGTGTTCGCCTGCGCACCGCAGGCGCCGGAGATCGGCTGCATCTACATCGACTACCCGCCGGACTGGGACGCTGTCGGCTTCGGCACCCGCGGCGTCACGCGTCGGGGACTGGGCGAGATCGCGGCCGGGATGGGGGGCACCGAGGAGCTGCCGCCGTGGGTCGGCGGGGAGCTGTTGTGCGGAACCCCTGAGGCCCTGCGGGCGCTGGTGAGCGCGTGCGAGGAGCTCGACGTGGCGCTGGCTGACGCGGGTGAGGCGCTGCCGACCGAGGAGCAGGTCCTGACGCTTGCGGGAGCGACCGGCCGGGTCCGGTTTCGCGACCTGTCGAAGGTGGCCAGACGGATGACCACCGGCCCGCGCACGAAAGCCGCGGTGGTCGAGGATCCGCTGTCGATCGGGCTCTGGCATCTGCCCGGCGAGAAGGGTCTCAGCCTGCGCCGGGCCGCCCGCGCGATCGAGAGCGGACGCACCGAGCACCTGCGCAGGGATCTCGCCGAGCCGGTACGGGCGGCGCGGCGCTTCAACGTCGCCGGGACGGGGCTGCTGCGCCGGGTGCAGGACGACGGCTGGATCGCCAGCCAGCGCGTGCACAGCGCGATTCGCTCGGCGCTGGCGCGCTAGGCGTAGAACCTGAGCAGGTTGTGCGGAGCTAGGTGGTGCGGATGATCAGCACCGAGCAGGGGGCGTGGTGGGAGACCTTGTTCGGCACGGAGCCCAGCAGGAAGCGCTTGGCGCCGGTCATGCCCTTGTTGCCGACGACGATCAGATCGGCCTCGCGCTCCTCGGCGACGTCGAGGATCGCGTCCGCCGGATCTCCCTGACGGGGATAGACGTTGACGGTCACGCCGGCCGCACGACCGACCTGCGCAGCGGCATCGAGCGTCGCGTCGACATCCTCCCGGGGGTTGATCGCCCACTGGAGATCCTCGGGCGCCTGCCGGCGTTCCTCGCCCAGGCGCTGCGCCGGCACCGGCTCGTAGGCGCAGACGAGCTCCAGCTTCGCGCCGACTGAGCGAGCGAGATCGACGGCTTGTTTCACAGCCTGATTGGCGGTGTCCGAGCCGTCGGTTCCAACCACGATCGATGTGAACATCATTCTCCCTTGCCTGGTTGCCAGGGCATCGCCAACACGGTCGGCCCGCGATCATATCCGCCGGGCGTGGCACGATCGATCAGCGCGCCCGCGGGGGCGTACTGTTCGGCTCGCCGATGATCGACCTCCACTGCCACGTGCTCCCCGGCATCGACGACGGCCCCGCCACAATCGAGGGCTCTGTCGAGCTCGCCCGCGCGGCGCTCGCGGCCGGCATCACCACGCTCGTAGCGACCCCGCACGTGAACGCGCGAACCCCCAACGACCCCGACACGATTGCCTTTCTGGTCGACGTCGTGAACGAGCGCCTGACGACAGAGCAGATCGCACTGACCGTCCTGCCCGGGGCCGAGATCGCGCTCAGCCGTCTCGATGAGATCGAGCCCGCGCAGCTTCCGCGGCTCGGGCTCGGCGGCGGGCCGTGGCTGTTGGTCGAGCCTCCGTTCGCACTGGTCGCGGTCGGGCTCGAGCGGCTGGTGCTGGGTCTACTGGATGAGGGACATCGGGTCGTGCTCGCCCACCCGGAGCGCTGCCCGGCGCTGCAGCACGACCGGCAGATCGTGCGCTCGCTTGCGAGCGCCGGCGTGCTGATGTCGATCACAGCGGGGTCGCTCGTCGGGCGCTTCGGCCGCGAGGTCCGCAGCTATGCGCTCGAGCTGGCGCGCGAGAGCCTGATCCACAACGTGACCTCGGACGCACACGACAGCGTCAACCGACCGCCCGGGATGGCCGGCGAGCTGGGCCAGGCGGGGCTCGAGCCGCTCACCGACTGGCTCACACGGGCGGTCCCGGCCGCAATCCTGAGCGACGAGGAAATCCCGGCGCGGCCACCCGGAGCGTTCGAGTTCGCCCGTCGTCCCCGCCGCCTGTGGCGTCCGCGCCGTTGACGCTCAGGCCAGCTTCGTGATCGCCACGATCATGCCAATCACGACGAACACGACGATCGCAATCTGCATCCAAATCCAGGTGGGCGACATCGCGTCGGACAGCCTAGCTCGATCTTCACGCCGCGCAACCTACGCTGCTCCGCCCCGCTCGCCACTATCGTGGTAAGCATGGACAGGCGCGTGCCAAGGCTGGCGATAGGGCTCGCGCTCTCGCTTTGCATGCTGGGGCTGCTCGCCCAGGCAGTCAACGCCGGGCAGACCGCGAGCGCGCGCGTCGCGCCCACCCTGCTCCGGGGCGTGAACATCTCCGCGGTGCGCCCGGGCGCGCTGCCGGCCGAAGCCGACAGCGAGATCGCACAGGCGAAGACGCTCCGCGCGACGGTCGTGCGCACGGCTGTGCCGTGGTCGGTGCTCGAGCCGACAGGACCGGGCGCGGTCGATCCTGGCGCTCTGGCCTTCCTCGACCGGCTCGTGAACGACGCGGCCGCGGCGGGCATTCGCGTGATCGCGACGGCCGATAGCACGCCGTGCTGGGCCGCGGCCGCCCCGAGCCAGACCCTGGCCGCGTGCAGGCCGCAGTCGGAAAGCGATGCCAACGCTTGGCCACCGCGGAACCTAGCCGACTACGCTGCATACGTCGCGTTCCTGGCCGGCCGCTACGGCACGCGACTGGCCGCGATCGAAGTCTGGAACGAGCCGGATCAGTCCAACGAAGCGTATCTTGCAGGCCCGAACAAAGCCAGGAACGACGCCGCCCTGCTGCGTGCCGCCTACCCGGCGATCAAGGCTGCCAACCCGGGTGTGACCGTCCTCGGCGGCTCGCTCGTCGGCTCGAACGGAGCGTTCCTGCGCGCGCTGTACGCGGAAGGGATCAAGGGCTTCTACGACGGGCTGGCGGTCCACTTCTACACCCTCACGCTCGCCTCGCTGCGCTCGATCCACGCCGTGCAGCTGGCCAACCATGACACCACGCCGCTGTGGCTGGACGAGTTCGGCTGGACCAGCTGCTGGCCCGAGCGGATCGAGCAGGAACAGGGCTGTGTGACGAAGCAGGTGCAGGCTGCCAACTTCACGAACACGCTGCGCACGCTCGCGCGCACCCCGTACGTCGCCGCCGCGGTCTCCTACAAGCTGCGCGACTCCTCCGGGGAAGATTTTGGCCTGCTCGCCACGAGCGGGGCGCGCAAGCCGGCATACGCCGCGTTCGCCAACGCCCTGAGCTCACCGCTTCCTCGCGCCAGCGCCGTGTCGCTGAAGCTGCAGCGCAAGCGCGGGCGCGTGGTCGCGAGCGGGTCAGGCCCGGTCGCGGATTTCATGCAGCTCGAAGCCTTCCAGGGCACGACGCTTCGCTACCACAGCATCTTCACGCTCGACCGCTTCAACCGCTACTCGATCGCGCTGCCCGCGGTGCTCGGCACCCATGGCCTGCGCGTGCGCGTTTTTCAGTTCGCCGGCGGGGTCGGCAGAGCGACGCGCAAGACGATCTGATCACTCGGCGTTTCGGAACAGCGCGACCAGCGTCAGAGCGAGGATCTTCAGGTCCAGCCCGAGTGACCAGTGGGCGATGTAGTAGTTGTCCCACTCGACCCGCTCGGCCAGCGACGTCTGGCCTCGTAGGCCGTGCACCTGGGCCCATCCGGTGATCCCCGACTTCACGCGATGACGGTCGCCGTAGCGGATGATGTCCTGCCGGAACAGCTCCACGAACTCGGGGCGCTCGGGGCGCGGGCCGACGAGGCTCATGTCGCCGCGCAGGACGTTGAACAGCTGCGGCAGCTCGTCAAGCGACGTTCGGCGCAGGAACATCCCGACCGTTGTACGCCGGTCCTCGCCCTCGACGCCGCCTGGGGCGATGTCTCCGGCGAGCAGGAAGTCGAGCGCGCTCGTGCCCTCCTCGTCGTCCTCGGCGGGCTCTGGAGCGGCGCGCATCGAGCGAAACTTGTAGAAGTCGAAGACCTTGCCGTCGCGCCCGACGCGGCGCTGGCTGAAGAAGGCCGATCCGGGCGAGCTGAGCCGCACGGCGACCGCCGCGCAGACGATCAGCGGCGAGAGGACAATCAGCAGTGCGAGCGCGAGCACACGGTCGACGGCGTGCTTGGCTGCGAACTGCAAGCCCTTGGGATCGACCGCCGAGAACGACATCAGGGGCAGCCCGCCAACGGTGTCGTAGCCGACGCGATCGTTGATCGTGTCGAACATCCGCGGCACCACCGATACCTCGATGCTGAGCTCTTGGCAGCGCTGGATCAGGCGGCTGACGCGCGCGTCGGCGACTGACGAGAACGCCACGATCAGGTGCCTGACGCCGGTACGTATGACGGTGTCGTCGAGGTCCTCGATCGTGCCGAGCACGGGCACGTCTCGTCCGCCGACCTCGGCCACCGAGCGGGGGTCCTCATCGAGGAAGCCGATCGGCACGAGCCCGTACTCAGGATGCGCCTCTAGACGCCGCGCAACCTGGGCACCGACCACGCCGGCACCCATGATCAGGACCGGCTTGCCGACGAGATGCCGCGAACGCGCCCAGCGCTGTGCGCCTGACAGCGCGATGCGCCCGAGCCCGACGCCGATCACCGCAAACAGCCAGGCGTGCAGCCAGGCGGTTTGGCTCGGCAGATGTCCGTTGAGCAGTATCCCGATCGTCGCGACCGCCATCGCCCCCACCGACACGCCACTCAGCACGGGAACGACCCCGTCGAGGACCAGCGCGCGCAGCCGGGTGCGGTACAGGCCGCGCAGGTAGAACAGCAGCATCACCAGCGGTGGCAGCGCCAGCAGCGGGGCGCGCATCGATGAGACGTGGAGCGTGGCGCTCACGCCACCGAGCGCGAGCACGACGGCGGCGCACAGCAGGATGAAGTCGGTCGCCGGACGCAGCAGGCCCCAGCCCGGACCCTCGAGCGCCCATTGCAGCGGGCCGATGAATGTTCCATTCGCCAGCGCCCTCGGCTCAGGAGCGTCGTGCGACAGCTCGCCGCGAAGCGGGAGCGTTGCCGACGTCTGCTGGGTGACTCTCGTTTGATCCATTGGCGCGGGGCCTTGCATGTCCCTTACTTGCTTACTCGGGTCCTGCGTCGCATCGCTTTAATCGGCGTCTTTCTTATCCGGGCTGGCGTGCCAGCCGCCGGGTGAGAACGGCCGTCAGAATCAATACCCCGAGCGCCAGCAAGATGTACAGAGCGTCCGCGCCCGAGAGCCCAAGCGCGGACGAGGAGCCCGATCCGGCGGGTGCCGCGCCCGCGCGCAATCGATCTGGATACGGCGAAGATCCGCCTGCGGATGTCCCATTACTGTGCCGGCGTGCCGTGACCGAGGCGCCCGCGGCCCGGCCGCCGCCGCCTGCCCTGGCGCGAGCTGGGCTCGAATCGGACTTGCCCGCTTCGTGTGCGCCGCTGCCAAGGCTGAGCGATGGTTCGCCGCCGGAACCGGCGTTACCGGAGCCGCCGCCTGTCGAGCCGCCGGAGCGGCCGCCGACGAGCGCAGCACCGAGGATCGCCTGGTTGCCCTGGCCAGGACCGCCATACCCACTGAGCAGTGAGTTGGCACCGGCGGCCAGCGGTCCAACGGCAGACGCGAGCAGCAACAGCAGGGTGAGGGCGACCGTCGCGCGAATCGAGCGCTGGTGTGTCATGCGTCCGTGCTGTGAAGTCCCTGCTGGCGCGAGCAACGTCTGCTCCTCTCCGTGCCAGGTGTTTACGAACGTCCGACTCGCGATGGCCGGGTCACTTGAGCGCGCAGACACGGAGATCGACGAATCGACGAGTATTCGCGTAGAGGGTATCGGACGATGACGGCGCTGTCGAGGAATTTGGGGCCTTCTACGAGCATGAATTCGAATATTCAGGCAAGTTGTTGAGCTTTTAGCAGGATCAGGCGGTTGAGTGCCTGGACGCTCACGCGACGACCGCTGCGTACCAGGTCGAAGGCCTGCCTGGTCAGCTGGTCGCGCGGGTTCAAGCGGACGGCGCGCCCGAGCAGCACGAGCGCAGTCGCTCGCTGGCCGTTCATCGATGCGATCGCTCCCCGCTCGAGCGTGGCGTACGCGTCGCCGGGCGTTCGCTCGAGCGCGTGCGTGAATTCGCGATCGGCACGGGTGTAATCGCCGTAGCGCAGCGCGATGCTGCCCCCCACCAGGTACGACTGGTCGCTGAGCGGGTTCAGGCGGGATGCGTTGCGCAGGCGCGCGTAGGCGCTGTTCGGCGCCGTCGCCCAGATGCGCGCCGCGCTCTGGATCTCGAGCTGGCTCAGCCAGGGAGCACCGAGTGAGACGGCGGCCAGCAACGCCACGAGCACGCAGCCGGCGACCGCGAGGCCGCGGCGCAGAGTCGCGTCCCGGCGACGAGCGACTCCTGCTGCTGCGGCGTCAGGCGCTCGCCCGGTCTCAGCGATGCGCTCCGGCGCAAGCCCGCAGGCGATCCCAAGCAGGGCGAACGCAGGGGCCCCTAGCCCGGCGAACTCCCAGAACCAGTCGAACGAGCCATGGACCAGCCAGTAGGCGAATCCGGCGAGCGCGGCCCCGGCAACCGAACGCACGAGCGGATCCGGACTTCGCAGCGCCCGTGACGCCGCCAGCAGCGCGCCACCGAGGCCGAGGAGAGCGAGCAGCCCGCCGATGACGCCGGTCTGTGTCAGCGTCCGCAACTCGACGCTGTGAGGATAGTGGGGGGTCTCGTCGCTGTGCCCTAGGGCGAGGTACTGCTGCTGGTAGTTGTCCGCTCCGATCCCGATCAGCGGATGCGCGCGGAATTCGTCGAGCGCCACCCGATAAAAGTCGTAGCGGTTGCTGCCGAGACCGCTGACTAGCCGATCGCTGCTGCTGGCGTTGCCGTAGCCGCCCTTGAAGCTGTCCCAGCCTTGGCGGATGCGGTTGATCGGGTTGCCCGCGGCGGCGAGCCCGCCGACGAGCACCGCTACGAGCGTAAGGATCGCCAGCGCGCGCACCCCGATCCGAATTCGCGCGAGCGACGGCACCGACAGCACGCGCCGCGACTCGAGCGCCGCCGCGAGAGCAACCACCAAGCCGGCCGCAACCGATGTGGCGAAGATCGCGACCGTGGCGCTGTGGACGGCCGCGGTTGTGACGGCTTCGTGGTGGAGGTGGTTTCCCACCCCGAGCACGGCCGGAGCAGCCACGCCGATCGCCGCGCCGACGGGCACGAGCAGCGCGAACGTGCGTGTGCGCCCGGGGATGAACGCGAACACGAGCACCACCATCACCGGCGCGGCGTACAGCGAGCCGCGGCTCTGGCTGAGCAGCGCCACCTCCGCGAGCAGAACCGCCCCACCGGCGAGCAGACCACGGACGCCCCACGGCAGGCGCTCGCTGCGCGCCAGCAGGACGGCGGGCCAGAAGGCCATCAGCCACTGGGCCGCGTTGGCGTTGGGGTAGCCGGTCGGGTAAGCAAGCCGAGCGCCGGGGAGCAGCGCCTGCAGGCCGGCCGCGCCGGCGGCATTGACATGCAATACAGCGAACGCAGCCAGAGCGATCAACGCGAGTGTCCACGCGCACAAGAGCAGAGCCGCGCTGGCGCCGCGCTGGCGCCAGCAGGCGAACAGCGCGAACACGACCAGGTACAGCAGCGTCCTGTTGGCCCCTTCCCAGGCATCCCCCGGCACGGCCGCCCACAGGATCGACAGGTAGCTGAGCGCCGTGTACGCGGTGAGGGCGCCCAGGGAGACGAGCACCGGCATCGGGATCTGCGAGACGCGCAGCCCGACTGTCGCCAACGCGATCCCGAACAGCGCGAGCACGATCAGCGCGCCGGGCGCCCAGTGGGTCACGGGATAACCGGCCTGGCTGGTCGCCCACACGACGAACAGGACCAGTGCGGCCAACGCCGGGAGCGTAGCCGGCGCCTCGCGTAGCGGCGCCGTGAGCCTGCTCGTCATTGCAGCCACAATAATCCTCGGTGTGGAGGACTCCGCCGCCCTCGTCCGCTTCTACGACGACGCCTACTCACGCGAGCCGCGCGAGGCGGCCGTCTATGCCCGCTGGCGCGCGCTGAGCGCCGTCGGCAAGGCCGACCACGTCATGCGGCTGTGCGCACTTGCGGGCGTCGCGCCGACGAGCACGCTTGAGGTGGGCTGCGGCGACGGCGCACTGCTCAGCGAGCTGCACCGCCGCGGTTTCGGCGGCAGCCTGGCAGGCGTGGAGATCACGCAGGCGGCGGTCGAGATCGCCGGCGCACGCGCGGAGATCGAGTCGGTCGAGCTGTATGACGGCGCCCGGCTGCCCGCCGCCGACGGCACGTATGACCTCGGCATCGTCTCGCACGTGCTCGAGCACGTTCCCGACCCGGCAGCGCTGCTCGCGGAGGTCGCGCGCGCTTGCCGAGCGACGCTGGTCGAGGTACCGCTCGAGGCCAACTGGTCGGCCAGGCGCGCGGTCAAGCGCGAGCACGCCGCGGAGGTCGGGCACCTGCAGCGCCTGGACCGCGAGGCGATGCGGGAGATCGTCACGCGCGCCGGGCTGTCGGTCGCCGCCGAGCTCGACGATCCACTCCCGCTGGAGGTGCACCGCTTCTTCGCCTCCAACGCGCGTCAGCGCGCGAGCGCAACAGCGAAGTGGGGCGTGCGGGCTGCGCTGCATCGCGTCGCGCCACCGCTAGCGCGACGATCGTTCACGGTCCATTATGCGTGCCTGTGCCTGCCGCCGGGCGCGTAGCGGCGGAGAACAGCAGCGAGAGCACCCTGCCCATAAGCTCGTCCGGGACGGCGTCCGGGTCGGCGAGCTTCTGACGGGCGATGCCGTCGGCCAGCGCGTCGATCGCGACGGCGAGCTGCTCGGCCGGCAGCGCCAGCTCGAGGTCGAACTCGCGGACGCCGTCGGCGATCAGCCGAGTCAGCGTGGCACGCATCTGGGCGAACCGCGCGGCGACCTTCGGCCTGACCTGCGGGTCGCGCACGCCGTAGGCCCAGAACTCCATGAACAGCAGCAGCAGCTCGGGCTCGCGCTCGATCATCGTCATCCAGCGCCGCGCGCCTCCGGTCGCGCGCTCGGCGACGGACGCCTGAGCGCGCACCGCGTCGGCAATCTCGCGAGCGTGCTCGTCGATCTCGCGCTCCATCAGCCCGAGGAACAGATCCTCCTTGCCGTCGAAGTTCGAGTACAGCGCCCCGGTCGAGAAGCCCGCTTCGGAGGCGATCTCATCGACCGATGCGCCGTGGAAGCCGCTGCGCGCGAATACGCTGCGCGCCGCCGCGAGCAGACGGTCCCGGGTGTTCGCCCGGCTCTGCTCGCGACTCATCCGGCTTCCCGCCGGGCCGGCCTCTCCGTGCGCGCCGGGCGCGCTGTGCGCTGCCTCCATGCCACCCATCTTACTTGACAGAACGTCCATTATTTCGATAGCGTCCATTATCGGCGACTCGAACAGCCGGCAACCGATAGGAGCGACAACGATGGCGACCACGACGAGCAGCACCATGCATCAGGACGCCAACGTGGCCAACCTGCCCACCGACGCGATCTCCTATGAGGACCTGTACGCGCGCTGGGAGCGCGGCAACTGGTCTGCCACCGAGCTGGACTTCACCGAGGACGCTCGCCAGTGGCGCGAGGACTTCACCGAGTTCGAGCGCCAGGCGGCGCTGTGGAACTACTGCCTGTTCTTCTGGGGCGAGGACGCGGTCGCGGACAACCTCTCGCCGTACATCGACGCGGCGCCGCTGGAGGAGCAGAAGTACTTCCTGACGACCCAGCAGGTCGACGAGGCGCGGCACGCGGTCTTCTTCAAGCGCTTCATGCGCGAGGTCTGCGACATCGGCGACGGGACGATGTCGAGCGGGCTGCAGGCGATCAAGCCGCAGCTAACTTCCGGCTTTCGCAAGATCTTCGATCGCCTCGACAGCATGGCCGACGAGCTGCGCGCCGACCGCTCCCCCGCGCAGCTTGCGGCCGCCGTCACGCTGTACCACGTCGTGATCGAGGCTGCGCTCGCCCAGCCCGGGCAGCACTTCATCTGCAGCTATCTCGAAGAGCGCAACCAGCTGCCGGCATTCCGCGAGGGCATGGCCAACATCGCCGCCGACGAGCAGCGCCACATCGGCTTCGGCGTCAAGCTGCTGTCCGACCTCAACCGCGAAGACCCGGTTGGGGTCCCGAAGGCGGTCGCCCGCATCCTCCGTCAGGTGACCCGCTACACCTCCCAGGTACTGATGCCCCCGGGCTGGGACGAGCGCTATCTGACCGTCTTCAATTACAGCTTCGACACGGTCGGCGTCGAGGGCCTGATCTCGATGACCACCAAGCTGCGCTCTGCCGGCCTGCCGATCGAGAGCCTGCCGGGCCCGCCGCTGCTGCCGCCGGGTCTGTCTCCGCTGGAGATCTCCCAGCGCGGGCGGGCGCTCGCGAAAGCTGGAGTGGTGGGCGTGCGCGAAGGCCCCTCGGCACGCGACCCGGAGACGGTCGCGATGTTGTTCGACACGATCCGCCGTCAGGTCAACCCGTACCACGGGCTCTCACGCCCGACGACCTACCAGTGGGAGTTCACGGACCCGGACGTCCCCACGTGGCACCTGACGGTCAACAACGGTTCGAGCACCGTCGAGCAGGGCGAGGCGCGTAAGGCCGACCTGCGCCTGCGCCTGTCTTACCAGGACTGGGTGGACATCGTCGGCGAGCGACTCGACCCGCTGCGTGCGATCGCGACCGGCAGGCTGCGCCCGCGCGGTAACCCACGCGCGCTCGCGAGCCTGAGGAAGGTCTTCCCGCGCGGCTGAGCTAAACCCCGGGTGCTAACCCGGGGAGAACTCGCGTGCAGCAGCGGACACGTCGCTCGCTGCGGGCGGCGCGGACGGGCTGTGCGTCACGCCGGCGTCAGAACCGCGAGCCGAGGAGCCTGTGGAGTCTTCGGACACGTTCGCTGCCGCGTGCGAGGACACGGATCGGGCGCTCGCCGCACGTGCGCCGGCGGCGGTTGACGGACCGGATGCCTCGCCTGCCAGCGCGCTCTCGGGTCCGAACTCGCGGTTAGCCCTGCCGGCTGGCGGGAGCGAGGGAGGCGAGAGTTGTCCGTCGGCGCTCGCCAGGACCGGGGTGCGAGGGCCCGTGGATGACAGATGAGTGCCCACTTCGCCGGCGTGTCTGCCCGCGCGCGCTGAAGAATGCCGGACGGCGGGCGAGCGCGTGCGCCCGCTGTGCTCGCTAAGCGCGACGCAGCCCGCCCCAAAGCCCATCGCGAGCACACATCCGGCGGCGAGCTTCGCGCCCAGCGGCCCGCCCGTCAGCAGCCAGCCGCCGCCCGCCGCGGATCCGCCAGCACCGGCGGCGCCCGCGGCCGGCGCTGCGCCTCCGATCCCCCGGCCGACATCGGCCCCCAGACCGTGGCCGGCACCACCGGCACTCGCGGCGGCCCCGCCACCCGAATGCAGCACTCCACTGCGGGCCAGGATCGCGGCGCCCAGCCCGCCGGGCAGGAGAACCGGCGGCAGCGTGGCGGCGAGGCCGCGCAGCGAGACGACGTAGGCGCGACACGACGGACACCCGGCGTGGTGCATCAGCGCGAGCCGGTAGCGCTCGCCGTCAGGGTCGAGGATGCCGTAGGCGAGCGCGCGCATCAGCGAACCCTGCTCATCACACCAGCCGCCATCGCGAATCGTCTCCACGAGCGCCCCGACCTTGCCGGCCACTCCCGGGCGCCCGTGACCAGTGCCCTCCATCAGCTTGCGCATCCGCGACTCGCTGACGCCGAGCCGCGCGGCGGCCTCCGAGCGCGACAGCCCCTGCAGGTAGCACAGCGCAGCTGCTTCTCGCTCGCGCCGATCGAGGCGGCCGCGCATCCCCTCGAACAGCTCGCGTATGCGCGTGCGGTCGTCCAGCTCGGCGGCGAGATCGTGCTCGCCGCCGAGCGTCTCCATCTCAGGCTCGGTGCCGCCGGGCGCGCCGTGGCGGGCACTCGCGCGTGACGCGCCGCCACGATGTGCGCGAACGCGGGCCCGGTGCTCCTCGATCGCGCGGCGGAAGCTCACCAGCGCCAGCCAGCCGGCTGGGTTCACGATCTCCTGGCCCTCCAGCATCGCCGCGTAGAGCCCCTGCCACGCCTGCGCATAGCAGGCGTCGAGATCACCCCGATCGAGGCTCACGCCGCTCGCCGACAGGCGCCGTCGCACGTTCGCGAGGACGCTCGCCCGCAGCGCCTCGAAGTCCCGTCGCAGCAGGCGTTCGGCGCGGTAACGACGCAGGCTGAGGGGACTCACGTGCGCAAGACTATGAAATTCGGCCTGGTGGGGGAATTCGATAGGCCCAGGCGCCGTTCAGGACCCGCCTAACTGCAGCTCCGCGGACGCATACTTATCCCCCGTGTTTCCAGCGCGCCCTGGTTCGCGCCCCTTTTCAAGGAACCGGGACCGCGGCAGCAACGCGGTCTCGGTCAGCAGATGCGCTCAGTTATTCCCATTTGAGCGTCCCGCCTGCGAGCGTCGTGCTCAACCGCCCATTCCAGTCATCTTCTTTTTGTTCCGCCCCGCAGAGCCCGCCAGCACCCAGGAAGGTGAGGTTGAACACGTTAATCGATATCTGCAGCTTGCCTCCTGCAAGATTGCTGTATTCGACGGCGATAGTCTGCGGCGGGACCTCGATTTCGCAACCTGCGCCGATCGGGGTGATCCACACGGCTTTTTCGACCCGAAGAGTGCCGTTTGATTTGAGTTCGACGTGCATCGGATTCCAGGTAATGTCCAGGCCCCCTCCGACGCATTCGCTGAGCTGGAACACCTCTTTGAATGCTTCTGATTTGAGCGAAGTGATTTCACCGGTACTCGATTGATTTGTGCCTAGCACGTATTCAGCTTACCCTTGGTTAGCGTGACCACTACAGCCAAGAAGCCTAGCCGCATGGATCAGTACGTGCGGGTCAGCCGCGTTGCGGGCCGCTCGGGAGAGAGTTTCATCTCGCCCGACCTGCAACGCGAGCAGGGATCTGCGTGGGCGTCGTCGCGTGGGGTCGAGGTCGCGGTCGTCCACGAAGACCTCGACCAGTCGGGCGGCAAGCTGGAGCGTCCCGGCCTGGATGCGCTCATGGCGCGCATCAGAGCAGGCGAAACGGACGGCGTGATCGTCTCGAAACTCGATCGCCTGAGCCGTCTCGGGGTGGCGGACGCCCTACGCCTGGTCGAACAGATCACGGAGGCCGGTGGCTCGATCGCGGCGCTCGACCTCGGCCTCGATCCGACAACTCCGTTCGGCGAGTTCGGCATGACGATCATGCTCGCGCTGGCGCGCATGGAACGGCGACGCATGAGCGAGGCGTGGGAGCACGCCAAGACTCGGGCGCTCGATCGTGGCGCTCGGATGGGCGCGACGCCGTTCGGCTACACGCGCGACGACGACGGCTTGCTCGTCCCGCATCCGAAGTGGGCGCGTGTCGTGACACGAGCGTTCAAGCTCGCCGCCGACCAGGACGTCGACGCGGCGCTCGCGTACCTGCGCAAGCAAGTACCGGCGTACCCCTCGGATGGTCAGCCCGGTGTTCGTCGCAAACGCAGCGCCGATCATCGAACCTGGAGCGCCTTCACCGTGCGACGACTGTTGCGCAACCGCAGCTACCTGGGCGAGACGCGCTACGGCGATCGTCTTGTGCGGGACTCGCACCGGCCCCTCGTAGATCGCGTGACGTTCGAGCGCGCTCACCCTGGCGATGAGAAGCCGCAGCGCCGCCCCGCTGCCGTGTTCCCATTGAGCGGGTTCGCCACCTGCGCCAACTGCGGCGAGTTCTTGATCGGCGCACGAGCAGGCGGAAACGGAGGGCGCGGTCTGCGCACGTACCGCTGCCGCGCGTCGCTGGCGAGCTGGAAGGGCGAGCGCTGCGACTCGCCTACGAACGTCATGGCCGACCGCCTGGAGAGCTACGTCGTGGAACAGCTCAAGCAGGCATACGAACAGACGGGCACCTCCGGGGTCGCAGCCAGCGTCGCGGACACGGGGAGCACCTTCGAGGACGTTCAGGGCGAGCTGGAGGCGGCGGAGCGCGAGCTGGAGCGGTTTGCCGCCGACCCGACTGCGGCGGAGCTGCTTGGACAGGCCGCATGGACGGCGGCTCTACGCACACGAACCGAACGCGCCGAAGCTGCGCGGGTCGAGTACCGCGAGCACGTTGACACGATGCGCGCGTCCGAGATCGTCATACCGCCGATCGAGCTGCTTGACAGCCTCGCGCCCGACGAGCTGAGGACGGTGCTACGCAGCGTCTTTCAGTCCGTCCGTGTTAGCCGCGGTCGTGCGCGCGGCCGCGGCCCGATGGCTGAGCGTGTCGAGCTGGTCTTTCATGGCGAACCGTCGTCCGGGGTAGCGTCGCTCGAGAACGCCACATAGCGCCCGCTCCAATCGTTCGCGGGCCTCTTGGGGCATGGGCCGACCCTTGGCCGCGTCGGCAAGCGGCAGCGAGCGCCTAGTCGCCGGGTCGGGTGGGTGTGCGGGCGTAAGGGTCCTCACACCCGTTAATGACCCTGAGCGCGGCAAAGCGGCCAACGAGTTGCAGGAGCACCCGGACGGACGGCCGCGCGCATGTATAAGGAGGCGAAGCCGACGCCTCCGGTGCACGTAGCGGCGGCCACCCGGCCGCAACCGCTCCCGACGCCGGCGTCGCCTCTATGCCCCTGCGCACCCTCCGCAGGCGATACGGGCGTGCCCCTCGGTGCCCGCTCGACCCTTGACGGGCGTTAGTGCCACTCGTCCGGGGCCGCGCCCGGTTGCCACTCCTTGGCGATACCGCCGCCCATTTCCTTGAGCCGTCGTCCGAACTCGATGAGGCTGAACTGGAAGTCCAGCTCTTGGCGCGGGTCGCTGGCGCCGTCGTCGAGCATTTGACGCCAGTGGGCGAAGGCGCACAGTAGCTCGACCGTCGAGTCGTCCTCCCACCAACCGAGTTTGAGCCCTTTCAGGTGATCGGGATAACGTCCGTACAGGGCAATGATCGCGCCCCACGTCAGCTGCCGCCATTCCCGATCCCCGCCATAGGGCTCCAGCCAGGGTGCCCGCGCGACCGGCAGCTCGTCAAGCGGAGTGGTCCCGTTCGCGCGGGCCGCGGCGGTGATCTTCGTGAGCGCGTCGCGGACCATCTGGCCAGCGACACGCGCCACGGGCTCCCCGGATGCTGCCGCCATCTCGTCCAAGCGGGCGGCGACTTCCTCGGGAAGCGTGATCTTGATTCGACTGCTCATTGTGGAACCTCCGGTATCGATGTCGAGGGCCGTTCTGGCCCCCCTCTACCGGTTAATGACCCTCAGCCGGCGAAAGCGGCCAACGAATTGAGGTCCCACTTTGGGGTCCGCACGGAAGGTGCATCTACGGATGAAAAGTCAAGGGTTCGCGCGGGCTTTTTCTTCGAGGTTGCTGAGGCGCTGATCCACGCTCGAGGTGCGCTCCGAGGGCACAGCGATCGCTCAGCGCCCGGAGGGCCGTGCATCTGGTCTATACGGGCTTTTTGTCGTGCCGCGGGCGCGTTGTGGCGCAGGCGGCAGAGTCGACCGGCGGGGTCGCGTCTGGCGCTTTGTGGTGGGATGATCTGTGGTGGTGCGGGTGACTGACGTAGCGAAGCGCAGGCGTCAGGGGCTTGTGGCCTGCCGCGCGGCTTTGCCCTTCGAGGGCCTATTAGAAGATGCGCGCCCCGGTGTCGCACCCGCACCACCCTTCGGTGCTGCCGCTTGCCAGTCGGCGACCAGCCGCCGGTATGCCTGCTCGGCCTGGGATTGCAGCTCGCGCTCCGCAGCGCGCTGAGCGGCTGTCGGGGAAACGGTCAGCCCGTCGTGGCGGCGTGGGCGGCGTGACGCGCCGGCGGCCAGTTCCAGCCGCCGTGTCTTCTGCCTGGTCAGCGATGGGCGCGCGAACGCGTAGTCCTCGTCCTTGGTGAGTAGCTGCCAGCACAGCACGACGAGCTTGCGCGCGACGGCGACGACGGCGACCTGGGCGCCGCGGCGGGCACGGACGCGCTCACCGAACGCCCTGAGCGGGCCGGGGCTGCGGATCGCGATCCATGCCGCCTCGACCAGCATCGAGCGGGCCTGCGCGTTGCCGCGCTTTGAGATGTGCCCATAGCGAGCAGGCTCAGACCCGGACTGGCGGACCTTCGGGTCCAACCCGAGGTAGGCGACGAGCTGGCCAGCGCTCTGAAAGCGGGAGATGTCCCCGACGGCCGCGATCACCGCCGCCGCGGTCCCGATGTCTACACCCGGGATCGTCAACAGCCTGCACAACCCGGGCCACGCGAGGGCTTGCTCGGCGATTTTCTGGTCGAGCTGGGCAATCTCACCGTTGAGGAAGTCGATCTGACGCAGGCAACCCTGCACCGTCTCGGTCTCCTCCTCGGGCAGCTGTTGCTCGGCGAGCCAGACGCGTCCCTTGCGGCCGAACAGGTCGCTCACCGGCGGGCGGCCGAGTAGACAGCGCATCACGACACCATGCACCTGGTTCTTGATCCGGGTGCGCGCCCGCACCAGCGCCGCACGGCGAGCGACACGCCGGCGCAACGCGAGCGTCGCCTCGTCCGGCACCCACACCTCGCTGAGCATCCCCGAGGAGAGCAGCCGCGCGAGCATCGCCGCGTCGAAACGATCGGACTTCACCCGCGCGTGAGAGATCGCACGCGTCTGCGCCGCATCCGAGACAACGACACGCCCAGCGTTGCTTTCCCGCAAGATCCGCGCTATCGCCATCACGCTGCCGCTCGCGTCCAGCACGACGTGGTCCTCGCCGCCGAGACCCGCCGCGAACTCCCTGATTGCCTCTGGGATGCTCGCGATCCGCCCGACCTGCGAGACACGGCCGTCCTCGGCGACCGCGATCTCGCAGAACTCCAAGTGAACGTCAACACCGAAATACCGCAATTTCTGCTCCCTTCCACAACATCGAACCGATGACTGGAAGGCGCGGCGGGCAAGCGACAAATACGGATTCGGGCTCTCAGCCCAACCAGGTGAGTCGCAGGGGCGGCCATATAGTCATTGACGGGCTCGCAGCCCAAATGCACGACGGCCTGCCCCACCATTGCGTCTTCCCACAAGGCCCCTGTCCCGGTCAAACAACCCTACGAACACGACCGGACAACAGCCTCGACGGTATTTCATACCCGTAGTCTGTGCAGAAGCAAAGCGGGACCGCGTGGGTTCGAGGGTGCTGGGCGCTTGTGGGACTCGGCGGAGCGGTATCGTTGGTGGGGATGAGCACACAGCGCGAGTTCGATGTGGTGATCGTGGCCGAGCCGGAAGGCGGCTACAGCGTGTTCGTGCCAGAGCTGCCGAGTGTCGCCACGCAGGGCGAGACGATCGAGGAAGCCCGCGCGAACGCCCAAGAGGCGATCGAGGGATACCTCGAAGTCATGCACGACGACGGCCTCCCCATCCCCACGGTTCACCGCGACCGTGTAGCGGTTCAGGCCGCGTGAGCCAGACGCCTGCCGTCTCAGGCAAGCAACTCGTCAAGATCCTCGAAGGGCAAGGCTGGTACGTCAAGCGCGTCCGTGGCAGCCACCACATCCTGCGCCACCCCACCGTGCCAGATGCAATCCCGGTGCCGGTCCACGGCAATCAGCCGATCAAGAGGGGCACGCTTGGCAGCACCCTGCGCACGGCCGGGATCAGCCGCGAGGAGTTCAACCGGCTGCTTTGACGATGCCCGGACCCCGCTAGCTCGCCTGACCTTCCTCGTCGTCGGGGATCAACGCGGACAGTCCAACGCTCAGGCCGTCGGACAAGGCAACCAGCACGTCGAATCTCGGGTCAGTCAGGCCAGCCTCTAGCTTGGCTACTCGAGTCGGGCTGATGCCGCATCGGTCGGCCAGGTCAACGACGGTAAGCCGCTGTTGCTCGCGCACCCGTCTGAGCTGTTCGCCGAGGCGAATCAGCTCTGTTCGGTTTTCCATGTCTTCCTCCTGGTGGTAGTTGTGCTCGGGGCGCGAGGCAGTAGCCGACGCCCCAGGTCGAGGACACCCAGCCGGCCGCGCCGGCCTCGGCGAGCTTGCGGCGCAGCCGCGAGGCGTGGGACTCGACCGTCCGCGTCGCGTCGTGCGACGGGTAGCCCCACACCTGGCGCAGCAGCTCGGCCTTGGCGACCACGCGCGCCGGTTCACGCGCCAGGTAGAGCAGCAGCGCGTACTCGCGTCTGCGCAGGTCCACGGGCGTCGATCCATAGATCACCGTTCGCGTCGCCGTGTGGATCGTCAGCGCCCCGCAGCGGATCACCGGCGGCGCCTCGCCGGTGGGCCGGCGCAGAAGCGCTCGCACTCGCGCGAGCAGCTCGGTATAGATGAACGGCGCGCGGATCACATCGTCAGCTCCGGCCTCGAACGCTCTCAGCGTGTCCGTGGCATCGGCGGAGGTGCTGATCCAAAGGACGCGAGCACCGGAACCCGCGAGTTCGCCCCTTCGCAGGGCGCGTAGAGCGCCGAGCCCTGCGCCACGCCTCGACGCACGGCCAAAGACGATCAGATCGACCTCGCCGACCGACGCGGGATCGCTGACCAACCGTGTGTCGAAGCCGTCAAGCGCCAGCTCGTCGGCCAGCACTTCGTTTTCGCTCTCCTGGCCGTAGATCACTACGACCGGGGGCGCAGCTCGCGGGATATCCTCCGGCTGCATTGGAGTTCACGCTCCTTTGCCACGCCCCCGGCTGTTGACGCAGCGCGGGGGCACTTTGGTTATTGCGCCCCAGATCATAACGCTTACGCGCATGGGTGTAAGCGCATGGACTCAAGCGGTTACGCCTGCAAGGCTCGACCTATGCCTCCCCCACTCCCACCCGACCCAGCACTCGGCCTCGCGATCAAGGAGCTGCGCGAGGCCCGCGACCTCACGCAGGAAGAACTCGCCAGCCGAGCCGGGATGACCTTCGGGACCGTCAGCCGCCTGGAGTCAGCCAAGAGCGCCCCGGCCTGGGCGACGGTCATGCAGCTCATCGACGCAATGGACCTGTCGCTGCTAGACCTAGCGCGAGCGGTCGAAGCGGCCCGGCGTAGCAGCTAAACCGCTGCAGCAGGGCGGCCAGATTCAAGCCCCGATCACCGGCATGCGTTGTCCGCGTCGCGTTCCCAGTAGCGATCCAGAAACATGGTCCGCTGACTACTGGTGGTCGCCTATGGCTACAGATCTCGGCCTGCTATGGGTTTGGCGGGCCAGCGAAGGATCGCGCGTGCTCGACTGGTTGCGATCAGCGGATGGCGGAGTAGCGTTATTTGCCAAACACCGGCGGGAGGATCAATCAGCCTGCGCCCAACATTGGGCCGATTTACAGTCTGGGGGAGCTATGTGTAACCGTGCTGCCGCTTTCGTGCGGTGTGCCAACTCGCTGAGCTTTGTTCAAGCTCGCGGTGGGGGATTCGAGGGAGTCTAGCGTGGCAACGCGCCACCGTTCCATGCCCAGGGCATTGGCTGATCCCCGAGCAGCGCACGCCGCGAAGCGCTCTGGGTGTGCGAAAGGCAACGCGGTGTGGATTCTTGCCGCGTTCACGGGCGTCCTAGTCGCCGTAGCTGTACTTGGCACTGTCATGGTCGCGGGTGCGAGCAGTAGTCATGACGGGCGCATAGATCGCGAGGTCGGGGCGCTGCTGGCCGGGATACCTCAGGAAGGACAAACACTAGGCGCACGTACCGCGCCAGTGACCCTGCAGCTGTTCGCAGAACTGGAGGACTACAGCAGCGATGGCGAGTTCCTTCGGGAACTCCCCGCGATCATTCGCGAGTTCGTGCGCACCGACCGGCTCAGGATCGAATACCGAGCCTTCAAGACGAACACGATCGGCTCTGAAATGTTTGTCAAGCAACAAGCTGCGGCCCTCGCCGCCGGCGCACAAGACAAGCTGTGGAACTACGCCTACACCTTCTACTTCGAGCAGGGCAAGGAGCGCACGCCGTACGCAACTGAAAGCTACCTCGCCAACATAGCCCGTCAAGTTCCCGCCCTAAACATCCAGCACTGGAACATAGACCGCGACGCTGACCCGCGCATCGAACAGGTGGTCGAAGAAGATCAACAAGGCAGGCGCGAGGGAATCCACGTCACCCCGGCGTACCGGATAGGTCGCACGGGCGGAGCACTTAAGAACATTGAAGGCAGCGGGTCGATTATCTATCCCGGCCAAATACATCCCACCACCTACGCCAGAGCGGAAGACATCGCCAAGGCTATCCGCGAAATCCACTAATAAGAGAAGACTTCCCGTGTCACGAGCACGCCAGGCGAGACGCAAACAGACGAAGAAGGGGCGCGAACTGACAGAGCAAGCCGTCGAGCGAGCACGAACGTCGAGACGGAGGTCTGCCGTGCGGATAAGCCGGGGCGGCCTGGCAGCGGTCGCAGTCGCGCTAGCTGGTGTTCTGGTCGCTACAGGCGTCAGAGACGTTGCAGGCTCATCCGCTCAGCCGTCATCTGCCCTCGTGGAGAAGGAAGTCTCTGCGCTCCTCAGCGGCATACCTCAGAGCGGGGATACCCTCGGACAGCCTTCGGCACCGATCACGCTCCAGGTTTTTGGCGATTTGGAGAGCGCCGATGTCCGCACGTTTGTCGTGTGGCTACTGCCAGATATTATCCGCGAATGGGTACGGACCAATATCGTCAAGATTCAGTATCGCTCATTTATGACTACCTCTTCACGTTACCCAAGTGTATTTGTGAATCAGCAGACTGCGGCGTTGGCTGCTGGCGTACAGGGGCAATTGTGGAATTTTATCGAGACTTTCTACCACGAGCAGGGCCAAGAACACACGCGCTATGTAACCGAGGCCTACCTCGAAAGTATCGCCAGGCAGGTTCCTGGCCTAGAACTCTCCGATTGGGAAGACGATCGCGAAAACAGTCAGCTAACCAAGCGGGTGGATGAAGACGACTACACCGCCAGAGCCACAGGATTCCCTGGCGCCCCCGCGTTTCTGATCGGCCGGACCGGTGGCAAGCTAATCCCGTGGCCAGGTTATCGACTGTATGAAGAGCCCGGGCTTAAGCCAGGTTTCATCAAACGACCAGCCCATCCTGTCTCTTTCATCACGAGCAAAACGCTAAAGCTGGAGATCGAACATCTCCATTAAGACGACCCAACCGGGCTCCCGCCGAGAACTCATCGCCCGGGCGCCCAATAGGCCACGCACACCCAGTTTCTCTCGTTGGACGAGTAGATCGTCTAAAGGGGAGGTAGAAACCAGACATCTGAATCTTCACGCCAAGGACCGCGCTACAGCAACGTTAGTTAAATCAACAACAGGAGGTAAATCAACATGTCGATGGTAACACACCCTAGACCCACTAGACGTATTCTCGCACTATGCGTAAGCTTGTGTCTTGTTCTCGGCTCGATATTGCCAGCCGTTGCAGCTGGTTGTGAAGGTGAAGGTGAAGAATTTCCCGTGCAAGGGGCGTTGGTGTTCCAAAACGCGGAAAAACCACTGAAGGTCAAATTAACCGGCGGCCTAACGACTACGATCGAATATCTCGAACATATTACAGGGCCCAAATTAACAGGTAAACTGGAAGTTTCATACCCGGCCGGGTTCGAAGAAGAAGCCGGCGTAAAAAACCCCTGCCTAAACGCCCAACTGAAAAACACCGGGACGTGCGAAGTAGCTGTAAAGTGTCCCAAACAAAAAGACAAAGAAAAAAATGGCTCGCTGATAATAAAAGCCCCCGCCGGCGAAAAAGTCACCCAAGCCGAACGCGTATTGGAATGTGTTGCCTAGTCTGGACTGCCCAGTTCCGTGATGGCTGTGGATTTCCAGAGTAGGTAAGACACTGGGCAACCCGGCCGGGTTGCCCAGTGTCTCCCCGGTGGCTACTAACCGCGAGTATGAAGCCCGAGTCGGTCGCGCTGCAGCGCGGCGCCCCTTCGCGGGCGCACACGGATATCAGCCTGAAGACGACGACGCGGACAGTCGCCGTGCGCGGGCCTGCTCGACGGGTTTGTCGAGCGCTGCGAGGGCGACAGGGGTTCAAGCCGAGCTCGTTGATTTTGGTCGATCCGCACGGCATGAACTTGGGGGGCCACGCGGCGAAGCTTAATACCTAGCGCAAGCAGGTGTTCGTGACTTGCACCGCGAACCCCCCGGCTCGATCGTATCGTCGCGTCCAAGCTCAAGCAATCGAGTGCCCACAGCCCAGGCGCAATCTCAGGCGAATGTGTCGGAGGAGGCGAACATCACGAGCAAGAAGGCAGCACCTAGAGCGTCATGATCCTGGGCCATTATCCGAGCGGGCTGATATGTTCTACACACGTTTCAGAACACTTTCGGGCATTCGATCACGGAGGGAAACGCCTGTAGCCTGAAGGTCTGGATGTTGAGTGCCGCCGTGGACAGTTTGCCGGTTTTGCTCGCCACGAATTCGTGCGCCGACGCCGACGCCGCGACGCTAACTGTGATCGCAGACACCGTCAGGACGACCAGCCAAAGCGACTTGATGCCTTTCATGGGTTTGCGTCTCCCGTGGCTTGTTGATCAGAGCACCCCAAACACGCACAAGGACCCTCATTCCCTCCTGCATGTATCCAGAAATGCGAACTGTACCAGCGACCCTGACGGTGACGCGGGTCGTCGACCGAGCTTTCAAGGTGCCGTGGGGCGCTATGTCCAGATATGAGCCAATGGCGGTAGCCCGCTCAGCGCAGACTCGATATCTGCCCGAGGCTCACATCGCGCATGTCCAACCCCGCGCGATGCGCCCGATGCCACTCGACGACGAGCTCGAGCGCATCCGCCAGCCCGCACGCCGCTCGCCATCCGAGCAGCCGTTCGGCGTCGTGAGAGTCGAGCGTCAGCTGATCTGCCTCCGGCGGGTTCTCGCGCTCGTCGAGCTGCCATTCAAGCTTGCCGTCCCACAGCTCGGCCAGGCGCTCGAGGATCCAGCTCACCGGTCGCGCGTCGTCGCTGGCCGGACCAAAGTTCCAGGCCCGCGCGGCGTGCGCGCCAGCCGTACCAGCCGCGCCGCCCTCTCCGTCCGTGCCTGGGTTGCCATCCGTCCCACCCGCGCCATCGCGCTGGGCTAGCGCCTCGGCGAGGCGCAGGTAGCCACTGAGCGGGCTGAGCACGTGCTGCCACGGACGCACTGACTGGGGGTTGCGAACCAGAAGCGGCTCACTGGCCTCGATCGCCCGGATCGCATCTGGCACGAGCCGGTCCTCGCCCCAGTCTCCGCCTCCGATCACGTTGCCCGCGCGTGCTGTGGCGAGCCGCGGCGAGCGATCGCCGGAGAAGAAGGAGCGCCGGTAGGCGCCGGCGACGAGCTCGGCGCACGCCTTGGAGCTCGAGTAGGGATCGGAGCCGCCGAGCGGATCGGACTCGACGAAGCGCCGCGCGCCGGTACCTGGATTCTCATAGCACTTGTCGGAGGTGACGACCACGACGGCGAGCACCCCCGATCCGGCTTGGCGCACGGCCTCCAGCATGTTGACGGTGCCGGTTACGTTGACTGCGTAGGTCGACTCCGGCTCACGCAGCGAGCGGCGGACCATCGGCTGGGCGGCCAGATGAAACACAATCTCGGGGCGCGCCTGGAGCACCGCGTCGCGCACGGCGCCCGCGTCGCGCACGTCGACCGCGTGCTCACTCACGCCGGACCCGACACCCGCCAACTCATACAGCGACGGGCTGGTCGGCACGCCGCGAGACAGCCCGCTGACCTCGGCGCCGAGCGACTGCAGCCACAGCGACAGCCACGCTCCCTTGAAGCCGGTGTGGCCGCTCACGAGCACCCGCCGGCGCGTCCAGAAATCGGGGTCGGTCTTCACGGGGCGGGTATCTTCACGCAATCTCCACTCCACCCGCCTCCACCCCGCCGCCGACGGCCGTTTCAACTCTGCCCGCTCGCGCGGAGATCCTCGGCATCCCGCTGGCGATCTCCGACTACGAGCAGGTGCTCGACTGGATGGACGCGATGATCGCGGCAGGCGAGCGCGGATACCTTACGGCCGCGGCGGTCAACCTGATCATGTTGGCGCAGGAGGAACCGGAAACGCTCGCGGCGGTGCTCGCGGCGACGCTCGCCGTGCCCGACGGCCAGCCGCTCGTGTGGGCGCTGCACGCGCTCGGGCACGCACGCGCCACCCGCGTGTATGGCCCCGACCTGATGGCCAACTTCTGTGCGCGCGCCGCCACTACGGGTACTTCGATCTATCTTTATGGGGGTCGCGATGAGCAAGCCCGCGCGCTGCTGGAAAGACGCCTGCTCGAGCGATTCCCTGGCCTGCGGATCGCGGGTGGCTCCTCGCCGCCGTTCCGCGTGCTCACGGCCGCCGAGGACGAGCACGAGATCGCGATGATCAACGACTCCGGAGCCGCCGTGGTATGGGTCGGCACGGGTCAACCTCGCCAGGAGCAGTGGATGCACAGGATGCGACCTCTCATCTCCCCTCCTCTGCTGGTCGGGGTCGGCGCGGCGTTCGACTTCCACGCCGGCCTGGTGTCACAGGCGCCCGCGTGGATGCAGCGCAACGGCCTCGAGTGGACCTACCGCCTGTCGCGCGAGCCACGCAGGCTGTGGCGGCGCTACGCCCGCTACAACCCGCTGTTCGTCGCGGGCTTCGCGCGTCAGTACGTGCGCCATCGGCGCGAGCTCGGCCGCTAACCTCGGAGCCTCGATGACAGCCTGGCAAAGCACTGCCAGCCCTGGGCTCGTAGCCCTGAGTGCGTGGGCATGAGCAGAGTCCTCGTCACGGGCGGCGTGGGAGCGATCGGCACCGCGATCGTCGGACGGCTGCTCGCGGACCCGTCGTTCGAGGTGCGCGTGTCCGACCAGCGCGAGGCGCCACAGTGGATGCGCGAGGGCTGCGAGATCCATACCGGCGACCTACGCAAGCCCGAGCAGGCGCGGGCGGCGGCCAGGGGCTGCGGTCACGTGATCCATCTCGCGGCGCTCGCCGGCGGGATCGCGAGCCAGCGCCACCTGCCGCACACGCTGACGGAGTTCAACAACGCGCTCCATAACGCCGTGATCCGCGCGGCGCTCGACCTCGACGTGGAGCGCTTCGTGTACGTGTCCTCCTCGACCGTGTTCGAGCGGGCGGAGCTGTTCCCCACGCCGGAGGACTACCTCCCGAGCTGCCCCGTGCCACTGTCGGCATACGGCTTCTCGAAGCTGACCGGCGAGGTGTACTGTCGCGCGGCGCACGACGAGCACGGCCTGCCGTACACGATCTGCCGCCCGTTCGGCACGTACGGTCCCGGCGAAATACCCGCCCCGGAGCCCGGGATCGCCGACCCCGTGGCGGACCCTGACACCGTCGCGAGCCCCGACCCCGGGACGGGCACCAACACCGTCGCGGACCTCAACACCGTGGCGGACGCCGACACCGTCGCGAGCCTGATCGCCAACGTGCTCGCCGGGCGGCGACCGCTTCAGATTTACGGCTCGGGGGAGCAGACGAGAACGCTGACGCACGTCGAGGACGTCGCGGAGGGCGTGGTCATGGCGATGAGCTCGCCGGCCGCAGTCAACGAGGACTTCAACATCTCGGCCTCACGCGAGCTGACTGTGGCAGAGACCGCGCGCATCGTGTGGCAGGCATGTGGCGAGGATCCGGCGACCTTTGAGCTGGAGCACCTGCCTGCGCTCGTCCCCGACGTTCAGCGCCGCTGGCCGTCGGTCGAGAAGGCGCAGACGCTGCTGGGCTGGCAGGCGCGGATCGAGGTCGAGGACGGGATCGCCGCAACCACGGAGTGGCTACGCAACCGGGGCGCGATAGGCTCCCGCGCTGCATGACCGACGGACGCTCAGCGCTGATAACCGGTGTCACCGGCCAGGACGGCTCGTATTTGGCCGAGCTGCTGCTCGAGAAGGGCTACGAGGTCCACGGCATGGTTCGCCGTGCGTCGACCGAGAAGTTCGACCGGATCGAGCACATACGCGACCGCGTCACGCTACACCAAGGCGACCTGCTCGACCAGCGCTCGCTCGTTGATGCCCTGCGCGCGTCGAAACCGGCCGAGATCTACAACCTGGCTGCGATGTCGTTCGTCGCGGTCTCATGGATCCAGCCGACGCTGACGGCCGAGTTCACCGGCGTCGGCGTCACGCGGATGCTCGAGGCGATGCGCGAAGTGTGCCCCGAGGCGCGCTTCTACCAGGCGTCCTCGAGCGAGATGTTCGGCAAGGTGCTCGAGGTTCCGCAGACCGAGACGACGCCCTTCTACCCCCGCTCCCCGTACGGGGTGGCGAAGGCCTACGGGCACTTCATCACGGTCAACTATCGCGAGTCCTACGACCTGCATGCGACCAGCGGGATACTTTTTAATCATGAGTGTCTATGTGAGTCAACCCCCCTTCTCCTGCGAGAGGACGGCATCATCGCGGTCAAGACACCGGTGGATCTCGTGCCGCTCGCAAGGAAGGGGGGATCGGTTCAGAACTTCCTCCCCAAGTCGTTCCTCGAGATCTGGGACGGCGACGATTGGACGCCGATAACCACGATCACCGCGACGCGCAGGCGGGCTACAGATCCCGATCACGAGCTCCTCTCGATCCAAGCTCGTGGAGGTGTCGTGGAGGTGACTGCCCACCACAGCATGCTGAATCCGGATTTCGAGAAGGTCGCGGCGGGCGAAGTCGAAGCAGGGGACGAGCTCGCGCTCGCGGCCGAGATGCCTATCCCGCCCGACTGGAGCGTCGCCACTACCGAGATGGCGCAGTTCCTCGGCCTGATGGCGGCGGACGGCTACGTGCACCACGACGGTTTGGGCTGTCGCTTTACGAACAACGACCCGTTGCTTCGTGCGCGTGCCGCCTCGCTGTGGTCGCAGCTGTTCCTCGGCAGCTCGAGGGAACGAACCGGAACCTCTGGATGGGACGCCGATGCCCAGGTCGAGCATGTCGAGCTCAGCGGAAGACGCACCGTCACCCCGTGGTTGCGGGAACAGCTGTACACGAAGACCGGCCACAAGCAGGTTCCACCGATCATCCTCAACGCCGATCAGGAGACACAGCAGGCATTCCTACGGGGCTACTACGACGGCGACGGTCTCGAGCGGGGCAACGGCGCGTCGATCAAGACGAACAGCGCTGTTCTGGCTCAAGGCGTGTGCTGGATGTACCACGTCAACGATCAGCCGGCGTCGGTGTACGTGGAGCAGCGTGGCGATAAGACCTATTACCAGCTGAATCTCGCCTCGCCGGTCAGAGTTGGCGCCAAAGGTCAACACCTGCGCAAGAACCCGGCCGAGGTTCGGCGAGTCGCCGCGGCGAGCGTGCCGGATGACGAATGGACGTTCGACTTGGAGACCGAGAGTGGGATCTTCTGCGCGGGCGTAGGTCGCATCGTGATCTCCAATTCCCCTCGCCGTGGGCTGGAGTTCGTGACGCGCAAGATCACGTGGCACGCGGCGGCGATCAAGTACGGGCTGGTGAAGGAGCTACGTCTCGGAAATCTGGACGCGGAACGCGACTGGGGTTACGCGAAGGACTACGTCGAGGCGATGTGGCTGATGCTGCAACGGGACATACCCGAGGACTACGTGATCGCGACCGGGAAAGCCAACTCGGTGCGCGAGTGCTGCGAGGTGGCGTTCGACGAGGCCGGGCTGGGCGACTTCGAGCAATACGTGACGATCGACCCGGCGTTCGTGCGCCCAGCCGAGGTCGACCACCTGATCGGCGACCCGGGAAAGGCCGACCGCGACCTGGGCTGGAAGCCACAGACGAGCTTCGAGCAGCTGATCCGACTGATGACGCGCGCCGACCTCGAGCTGCTCTCGCCACGCTGAGCGCGATGGGCGTACCGCTGTTCGACACCTCGACGCCGGTACGCGGGCTGCGTGAGGAGCTGCGCGCGGCGGTCGAGCGGGTGCTCGACTCCGAGCGCTACATCCTCGGCCCGGAGGTCAGTGCGTTCGAGACCGAGTTCGCGACCTACTGCGGCGTCGAGCACGCGGTCGGAGTCGCCAACGGCACGGAGGCGATCACGATCGCGCTACGCGCAATGGGCGTTGGCCCGGGAGACGAGGTCGTGGTGCCCTCGTTCACGTTCTACGCCTCCGCCGAGGCAATCCCGCCAACCGGGGCAACCCCTGTGTTCTGTGACATCGATCCGAACACGTACTGCGTGACAGCCGAGACGGTCCGTGCCGCGCTGACCCCGCGCACGAAGGCTGTGATCGCCGTGCACCTGTTCGGCAACGTGGCTCCGATCGCCGAGATCGAGGCTCTGGGTGTGCCGGTACTCGAGGATGCGGCCCAGGCGGCTGGCTCCACGCAGGGCGGGCGGCGCCCGGGCGCCCTCGGCACGGCCGCCACGTTCTCGTTCTTTCCCTCGAAGAACCTCGGTTGCTTCGGCGACGGCGGCATGATCACGACGGGCGAGGCGCAGGTGGCCGAACGCGCGCGCACGCTGCGTTTCCACGGCTCTCACGACAAGGTCAGCTATGAGCAGGTTGGCTACAACTCGCGCCTGGACGAGCTACAGGCGGCGATCCTGCGCGTCCAGCTGCCACACCTGGACGACTGGGCCGACGGCCGGCGACGGACGGGCGATCACTACCGGAAGGCCGGGCTGGGCGAGCTGGTCGGGCTGCCGCAACCGACCAAGGACGCCTCACCGGCCTGGCACCTGTACGTCGTCAGCGCCCCCAAGGTCGAGCGCGTGGAAGCCGCGCTCGCGGCCGCCGACATTGGGCACAAGCCCTACTACCGCACCCCGGTGCACCGCCAACCCCCGATGCGCGAGTGGGGCGCCGACGTCGAGCTGCCTGCGACCGACGAGGCCGCGCGCACGCACTTGGCGATCCCGATCAGCCCGGTGCTGACGCGCGAGCAGGTCGAGCAGGTCGTCTCGGCGCTCGCCCAGGCTGCTCAGCCGGGAGGCTGAAGCGGAAGTCCGGCTAAAGCGCAAGCTCGCGCACGGCGCGCGCGGGCACGCCCGCGTAGAGCGTGTTGGCGGCGCAGTCCTCGCGCACGACCGCACCCGCCGCGATCACGCACCCGGGACCGATCGTCACACCTGCCAGCACGATCGCGCCAACCGCGATCCACGTGCCGTCGCCGATCGCGATCGCGGCGGAGGTGTCGGTGCCGGCGCGCGCGTCCGGTCCGCCGAGCTCGTGGTCGGCCGTCACCAGCCGGACCCCGGGCGCCAGCTGCACGTTGCGCCCGATCGAGACCGGCGCGTCGGCCTGGATCGACACGTCGTGGTTGATGAAGACGCCCGAACCGATCTCGACCTGGCCTTCGCCGCTCACGCGCAGACCCGCCCGAATCCCGCAATCGGGGGCGACACGGAACCCGACCAGCCGTAGCAGCGGCCGCCGGCAACGGTCCGGCAGTGGACCGATGGCCGCGATCGAAATGATCAGCGCGCGAGCCCGCCTCATCTACTGGCGCCAACGCTCCAGCAGATCCTCCTCCGGTACCTCGCGCACGACGCGCGCGGGCACACCCATCACGACAGCGCGCGGCGGCACGTCACGCGTCACGACGGCGCCGGCGGCGACGAACGCCTCCTCGCCGATCTCGACCCCCGGCGTCAGTACCACGCCGCCGCCGACCCTGCACGCGCGCCGCAGCAGCGCTCCCCGCAACGGCATCGCCGAGTCGTGACGGGACATTGTGTCGTCGTTGGTGCTCGTCACCCCCGGGCCGACGAACACGTCGTCCTCGATGACCGTAAACGCCGCCAGGTACACGCTCGTCTGAACGCGCACCCGAGCGCCCACCTGAACGTCGTTGTCGACCACGCTCCCCCGCCCGATCACAGACCCAGCGCCGATCGAGGAGCGCTCGCGGACGAATGACTGGTCACCCAGGATCGTCCCCGTGCCGACGCTCGCGCCGGCGAACACGACCGCCCCGGCACACACCGTCACACGCTCTCCGAGCTCCAGCGCAGCGACGTCTCCCAGCGCACCCGAGCCGGCCGCCAGCCGCGGGCGCTTGCCCAGCACGACGTGGTCTTCGATCGTGGCGCCGTCGCCGATCCTCGAGCCGTCGTGAACGACCACGTACGCGCCGAACGACACCCCGTCTCCGATCTGCACCCCCTCCCCCAGCAGCAGCCCGTCTCCCTGTGAGCCGGCGGTCAGCGCCACGCGTGGCCTCCCGCCGGGACGGATATCGAGCCAGTCCGCCGGGCCGAGCGGGCGATCATGCCAATCCGCCGGGCCGGGCGGACGAGCCTCACAGGCGCACGACGCTGGCGGCGTGCGAGGCGCGCGTCACGCCGCGGAGATCCACGACCATCCGTGCGCGCCTGGCGACAAGGTCGTGGTCGACGCTCGGATGCGCAGTCACAATCAGAGCCAGATCAGCGTCCCCGAGTATGTCCTCCAGCGGGGTGCTCGTGAGGCCGAAGTCGCTCAGCGACGGCACATGAGGATCGTGATAGCTGACGTCGGCTCCGAGATCTCCCAGCAGCGTGATGATCTTCAGTGCAGGCGACTCACGCGTGTCGCCGACTCCGGGCTTGTAGCTGACGCCCAACAGCGCGATGCGCGCCCCTTTCACCGACAGCCCAGCGTCGTTGAGAACCCGCTGGACCTTCGCCACGCAGTGGTAGGGCATCTGCTGGTTGACCTTGCCGGCCAGCTCGATGAACTCGGTGGCCATGTCGAACTCGCGTGCGCGCCAGCTCAGGTAGAAGGGGTCGACGGGCAGGCAGTGGCCGCCCATACCCGGCCCGGGCTGGAATGGCATGAACCCGTACGGCTTGGTGGAGGCCGCCTCGACTACCTCCCAGATGTCGATCCCCATACGGTCGGTCAGCATCGCGAGCTCGTTGACGAGCGCGATGTTGACCGAGCGAAAGACGTTCTCCAACAGCTTCGTCAGCTCGGCGGCCTCCGGGCTGGACACGCGCACGATGCTGTCGCACACGAGGCCGTACAGTTCCTCGGCGCGCTCAGCACACGGCTGGGTCAGCCCGCCCAGGACCTTCGGCGTGTTGCGCAGCGTGTAGTCCGTGCGACCCGGGTCGACGCGCTCGGGCGAGAACGCCAAGTGGAAGTCTCTGCCGGCTGCCAGCCCGGACTCCTCGAGCAGCGGTGCGACACGCTCACGCGTGGTGCCCGGATAGGTGGTGGACTCGAGCACGACGAGCTGATCGCTCTGCAGCACCTCGGCGAGCGCGCGCGTCGCGTCGATCAGCGGACCGAGGTCGGGCTCGCGGTTCCGGGTGAGCGGGGTGGGCACACACACGAGCACCGCATCGGCCTTGGCCAGGCGCGCGTAGCGCGTCGTCGCGTGGATCTGCCCTGATACTTCGGCCAGCACCCCCGAGGGGACGTCCTCGATGTAGGAGTCGCCTGCCTTGATCGCCTCGATCTTGCGCGCGTCCACGTCGACCGCCACCACGTCGCAGCCTTCGCGCGCGAACGCCACGGCGAGCGGCAGCCCGACGTATCCAAGTCCGATGACGCCGACGGTGGGCATTCAGGGCGCCAGTGTAGGGCCTACCTTGGACGCTCGCAGGAAGTCCCGGCGGTGTCGGCGTCAGGAGCCGGATGGGACCGCTTGCAGCGAGCTCATGTCTGCCTCCACCATCTGCGCGACGAGCTCCTCGAAGGGAACCCGCGGCTCCCACCCCAGCAGCCTGCGAGCCTTGGTGGGATCGCCGACGCTCGGGGTTCCCTCGGGCGGGCGGACCAACTCCTCGTTGACGCGCACGTGACTATCGGGCTCGAGCCCGACGTAAGCGAACGCCATCTGCACCAGCTCGGTGACCGTGTGCCCGACCCCGCTGGCCAAAACGTAGTCGTCCGGCTGGTCCTGCTGCAGCATCAGCCACGCCCCGTACATGATGTCGCCGGCAAACGACCAGTCGCGCACGGCGTGCAGGTCGCCCAGCAGCACCTCCTGCTGGAGCCCCAGCTTGATTGCTGCGGCCGCGCGTGTGATCTTGTGCATCACGAACCACTCGGGGCGGCGCTCGGAGTCGTGGTTGAAGAGGATGCCCGAGCATGCGTACAGCCCGTCGTGGGCTCGCATCGCACCCACCAGGTTGTGCGCGGCCAGCTTTGACAGGCCGTACGGGGCCGTCGGCCGGCAAGGCGTGTCCTCGTTCTGCGGGTGCTCACGTGCCTCGCCGTACATCGACGCCGAGCCCGCAAGGAACACCCGCGTCCCCGGGTCGACATCACGCACGGTTTCGAGGATCGTCGCCGTCGAGCCCGCGATCGCCTGCAGGTTCTCACCCGGGCGCTCCCACGAGTCGGGCACGAACGCAGGCGCGGCCAGATGGTAGATCTCAGCTGGGCGCACCCGCTGGATCGCGCTTCGCAGAGCCTCCCGATCGAGCAGCTCTCCCGGCAGCACGTCGACCTGTCCGCGCAGGTGCTCGGAGTAGCCGAGCGGCTGCTCGGGATCGCCCCGGATCACGCCGGTGACGCTGTATCCCTTCTCCAGCAGGAGCTCCGCCAGGAACGAGCCGTCTTGCCCCGTCAGGCCGGTTATCAGTGCGGTGCGCGGTGCGGGCACCGCCGCAGCTTATGCCGTCGGGCCAATCGGGTCCGCTCCGCCAATCGGGTCCGCTCCGCCAATCGGGTCCGCTCGGCCAATCGGGTCCGCTCCGTCGTACAGCCGCGCGAGCTGCCTCGCCACGACGTCGGGGGCGCACAGCGCGCCCACCCGCTCGCGCGCACGCTCGCCGGCGCTGCGGTCACCGGCCAGGCGCGCGATCGCCTCCGCCAGCGCAGCAGCGTCTCCGGCGGGCACGAGCGCCTCGGGATCGAGCAGCTCGGGGAACGCCCCGACGCGGCTGGCGATCACCGGCAGCCCCGCGGCCATCGCCTCCGCGAGTGCCAGCCCGAACGTCTCGCCCGAACGCGACGGAGCGAGCGCGACGGCCGCCCCGGCGCGCAGCCTCGCGAGCTCGTCCTCCTCGACGTGTCCAACGAATCGGACCGCGCCCGCCCCGGCGCGCGCGCCCAGCGTTGCGCGCTCGGGCCCGTCACCGGCGATCACCAGGGGGATGCCGGCGATCCGGCAGGCATCGATCGCGACGTCCACTCCCTTCTCGGGCGACAGCCGCGCGACGACCAGCGCATACCCGCGGTCGGACCCGGCCGCGAGCGCACCTGCCGTCCCGGCCGCCGGCCACCCTGCCGTGCCGGCCGCGGGCCACTCTGCCGCGTTCTCCACCGCGCGCACCGTCGGGCGCAGCGGCGGCGCGAGCACGTGCACAGTCTCCCAGCGCAACGGCGCGCCGAGCTCCCGCAGCCGCTCGCGCGCGAAGCGGCTGGGGACGATCACGGCGTCGGCCTGCTCCACCAGGCGGCGCTGCCACAGCGCCAGCGAGGCGCCGTAGGTGAGCGCCTCGGGCAGGTTGCCGCGGCAGTTCAGGCGCACGCCAGGGCGCGTGTCGCGGCCGTGGCAGCGGGTGCACTCGGCGCCGCGCGTGAAGCACACGCCGACGGCGCACACGAGTCGATACTGGTGCAGCTGCAGCACGATCCTCGCGCCGGCAGCGCGCGCAGCGGCCAGCGCCCGCCAACCGAGCGCGGGCTGGAGGTTGTGTGCGTGCACGACGCGCGCCCCGCTCGAGCGCACGGCTGCGGCGACCTGCTCCGGTGCGAGCCCGCCGCGCAACAGCCCCGCCGCGGCGCGTGCTCGACCGAGACCAGCGGAGTCCCGCGCGAGCAACTCCGCGGGCTCTCCGAGGTGCTCGCGCACGAGCCACATCAGGTCCTCCACGGCGCGCTCCTCCCCGCCGGTCGTGCGGTAGCGGTTGTGCAGGAAGAGGACCATCCTGGCGTCAAACCTAGACTCTCTGGCAGTCATGGCTCCAACTGCCTCGATAGTGATCCCGACGCGCGCACGCCTGCCCTACCTGGAGGTGGCCTTGTGCTCGATCGCACCGGCCGCTGCACGCCGCGCAGCCGAGGTGCTGGTCGTCGACGACGACGGTCGCTCGCCGGCCGTGGAGCAGCTGGCGGCGCGCTTCGGTGCCGGCTACCTCCCGCACACGGGCCGACTCGGCCTGAACGTCGCCCGCAACAGCGGCGTGGAGCACACGGACGGCGAGCTCGTGGTGTTCGTCGACGACGACGTGCGCGCCGGCGATGGCTGGCTGGACGCGCTGCTGGATGCCGCGGGGAAGAACCCGGACGTGGACGTGTTCGCGGGGCCGATCCGGGCGCGCCTGGACGGCCACGCACCGCACGGCTGCGGGCGCGAGGACCCGCCGATCACGACGCTCGAGCTGGGCGACCAGGACACCGACGCGCGCTTCGCGTGGGGCGCGAACATGGCGATCCGCCGCAGCGCGCTCGAACGCGTGGGGCCGTTCGACGTGTCGCTCGAGCACGGCGGCGACGAGCAGGAGTGGCAGGAACGGCTGCGCGCGCTGAGCCCTGACGCACGGGTCCTGTACGTGGCCGGCGCCGCGGTCGAGCACCGCCGCGTCGGCAAGGACGCGCGTCTGCGCAATCTCTCTCGCGCCGCCTATGCGCGCGGGCGAGCCGCTCGTCGCTTCGACGTCCGGCGGGGGAGCGAGCCGTCGCTCGCGCGTGAGCTGTTGACGCTCGCCGGGTGCGCCGCTCACGTCGTCCGCCGCCGCTGCCCGGTCGGGCTGACGATGGTCGCGCACAGCGCCGGGCGCCTGCGTGAGGGGTTGCGCGAACGCGTGGTCACGAGGGATCGACCCATCGCGGAGAATCGAGTTCCGGACGAGACGTCCGCGGGCGCCGGGGACTCGTCCGCGGACGCCGAAAGCTCGTCTGTGGGCGCCGAGGACTTCCTGTCGGGCGCGAGCGGCACCGTCGGGGGCGTCGACGCGGTGCGCCGCGAGCTGAGCGACCGGGCGGTGAACGCGTGGGAGCTCGCGAGCACCAGGCGCGCGCGCCTGACCTTGGCCGCACTGCATGCCCCGCCGCTGCGACGCGTGCTGGTGCTCGGAGTCGAGCGCCCGGAGCGACGCGACGCTGGCGTCGGCGATGCGCGCCGAGCTGCTGCGCTCGCGCCACGATGTCGAGCTGCACACGCGCCCGGCGGACGGACGCGGCAAGTTCGAGAACCTCAACCTGCTGCTCGCGGCCACTCCGGCCGAGGACCACGACTGGCTGCTCGTGATCGACGACGACGTCGAGCTGCCGCGCGGCTTCCTCGACCGCTTCCTGTTCCTGTGCGAGCGCTTCTCGCTGACGCTCGCCCAGCCCGCCCACCGGCTGAACTCCCACGCCGCCTGGCAGGTCACCCGGCGCCGTGCCGCGCAGCGTCGTGCGCGAGACGCGCTTCGTCGAGATCGGGCCGGTGACCGCGTTCGCGCGCGCCCACGCTTCCCGGTGCTGCTGCCGTTCCCGGAGCTGCGCATGGGCTGGGGACTGGACCTCCACTGGGCGGCGCTCGCGCGCGAGCACGGCTGGCGCTGCGGCGTCGTCGACGCGGTCTCGATCCGCCACCTTGCCGCCCCGGCGGCGGCCGGCTACGCGCGTGCAGACGCGCTCGCCGAGGCGCGCTCGTTTCTCGCTGAGCGCCCATACGTGACCGCCGGCGAGGCACAACGCACCGTGACCACGCATCGCAGCTGGTGAGCGGCTCGCGAAGCACCGGGCCGCGCGTCGCGGTCGTCGCCGAGTTCTACCCGAGCCGGCGCGACCCGGTGCTCGGCATCTGGGCGCACCGCCAGGCGCTCGCCGCGCGCGCTGCCGGCGCGGAGGTGCGCGTGCTCGTGCTGCATCGCCTCGTCCCGCCGCGGTCCTCGCTCGCGGCCGGACCCGCGGGGTGTCTCCGCCGCGCTCGCCGAGCGCTTGCGCGAGCCGCGCGCACAGACGCGCGACGGGCTGCAGATCGCCTATGTCCCGTTCGTCTCCCCCGCCGCGCGAGCGCTCCTACGCAGTCCTGGGGAGCGTGGGCCGCGCCGGCGCTGGCGCTCGCGCTGCGCCGCCTGCATCGCTCGTTCGCGTTCGACTCGTCCACGCCCACAACGCGGTACCGGCCGCCGACGCCGTGCGCCGTGCACGTGTGCACGCGCCGCTGGTCGTCTCGGTGCACGGCGGCGACGTGCTGTACACCGCCAGACGCGACGCGGCCGGTGCCGAGGCGGTCGCGCGCGGCCTCGGCGCCGCGCAGCTCGTGCTCGCCAACAGCCACGGAATCGCCGAGCTCGCCCGTGCCCACGGCGCGGGCGAGACGCGCGTGGTCCACCTCGGATCCGAGCTCCCGAGCGCCCAGCGCCCAGCGCGAGCGAACGCGGGCAGCGGCGCGGGGGCGCCAGCGCGCGATGGCGCCGGGGCTGCACATCCGTCACTCGTGACTGTCGCGCACCTCGTCGCGCGCAAGCGCCACGCCGATGTCCTGCGCGCGCTGGCGGTGCTCGGGCCGCGCCACCCGACGCTCCGCTACGCGATCATCGGCGACGGGCCCGAGCGGATCGCGCTCGAAGGGCTCGCGACGCGCCTCGGGGTGGCCGAGCGGGTCGACTTCCTCGGCCAGCTGCCGCCGCAGGAGGCGCGTCGAACGGGCGCGCCGCTGCACGCTGTTCGTGATGCCCTCGACCGAGGAGGCGTTCGGCGTCGCCTACGTCGAGGCGATGGCCGCGGGGATCCCGGCGATCGGCTGCCGCGGCGAGCCGGGGCCGGAGGAGATCGCGGCGGCCGGCGACGGCTTCATGCTCGTCCCGCCGGGCGACATCGAGCGGCTGACGCAGCGGATCGACGAGCTGCTGTCCGACCCGCACCGCCTGCGCGAGGCCGGACAGCGCGCGCGGGCGACGGTGGCCGCGAACTTCACCTGGGAGCGCTGCGGCGCGCAGACGCTGGCCGCGTACGAGCACGTGCTCGCGCGGTGAAGCCGCTGCTGTTCGTCACCGGCCACGCGCCCGCCTACCGGGTCGGCGCGTTCGCGCGCGCTGCACGAGCGCGAGCAGATCGAGCTGGCGCTGTTCGGCGGGCGCTCCCAGCACGGCGGCGCTGACTGCTCGGGGGAGCTGCCGTTCCCGCACCGGCGCGTGCGCCAGCGCGAGCTCGAGGCGCTGGCCGCGAGCGGGCGCTACCGCGCGGTCGTCTGTCCCGACGGGCGGCAGGCTCGCGCTGCTCGCGACGTGGGCGGGCGCGCGTCGCGCCCGTGTGCCGCTGATCCTGTGGGCTTCGCTGTGGGCGCACCCGCGCAGCGCCGCGCACGCGCTCAGCTACCTGCCGCTGCGCCGCCTGTACCGCGCGGCCGACGCGGTCGTGACGTACGGCCCGCACGTCAGCGCCTACGTCAGCGCCCGCGGCGCGCGCAACGTCCACGTGGCGCCGCAGTCGGTCGACAACGAGTTCTGGTGCATCGCCTGACATATCGCCGCCAAGCGATCCGCGCTGGCCGACCGACGCCGAGGTTCGCTTCCTGTTCGTCGGTCGTCCGGCCCCGGAGAAGGGCCTGGTCGCGCTCGTCGCCGCCTGGAGCGCCCTGCGCTGCGCTCTCCCCGGACTCTCCGCCGGAGTCTCCTCGTCCTCCGGGTCCTCGTCGCTGCCGTCGGCGGCGCTGGTGCTGGCCGGGGTCGACCCGGGGTCAGCCGGCGCAGGCACCACGGGCGATCGGCGGCGCCTGCCGATCGTCTCGCTCGACCGCCTCGGGCCCGAGGCGCTGCGCGACGTGTACGCGGCGTGCGACGTGCTGATCGTCCCGTCGATCGCGACGCGCACCTTTCGCGAGCCGTGGGGGTTGGTTGTCAACGAGGCAATGAACCGGGGGCTTGCCGTGATCGCGACAGACGCCGTCGGAGCCGCCGCCGGCGGCCTCGTGCGCGACGAGCGAAAACGGCCTGATCGTGCCGAGCGCGATACCGCGGCGCTGGCCGGCGCGATCGCCAGGCTGGCCGGCGATGCATCGCTGCGCGCAAGCTTCGGCGCAGCAGGCGCGCGGGACGTTCGCGCGTACAGCCACGACGCCTGGGCCGAAGGGTTCTCGCGTGCCCTTTGCACGCTCGGCGTCTCCCGCACGCGTTGGTAGCGTTGCGCGTTCGCGCTATGAGAATCGCCCGTCTCGAGAGCCGACAGATCGGGGCCAGGAAGCCCGAACAGGCCGTACGAGCCGGGTCCTGGCCGGTCCGCTCGGCCAGCTTGGCGATGCTGGCGCTCGCGGCTGTCCTGGTGCTCGCGCAGCCCGCACGCGCGGACATCGGCGAAACGATCATCCTGCGCTGCACGCACGGCCAGTCGCTGAGCGGCTTCAGCCAGAGCGCCTACCGCAAAGCGCTGAAAGAGCTGAGCGCCGACGCGGAAGAGTACAGCGCACTGCTCGTCGCTGATCCGCCGAGCCCAGGAGGCGGCGGCGGCCGGCGGCGGCCGTGGCGGCGGGCCAGCCGCGAGCACCGCGGCGCCGACGGCGGCGATCGCGCCGACGGCGGCCGAGCAGCGCTCGATCGCCCACGCCCGGGAACGGGCTCCGGCCCGGTCAGCCTGGGCGGCCAGGTGATCCATCCGGGCGTCGTGCACGCCGACGTCGCCTCCGCGTTCAGCTCGCTGCCGACCCCGCTGCTGGCGACGCTCGCGTTCCTGCTCGCCTGCCTGCTGCTGATCGTCGGCGGCGCAATTCGCAACCGTGTCCGTGCCGGCCGCTCCGGCTGAGCCCGCGGCGCCGGTTGGCGCCGCGACGGCACCGCCACCCACGCGGCGCGGCCCGCCGGGCGCTCGCCGCGGACGGCAGCTCCGCTGGCAGCCGTGCGCGGGCTATGGCTGGCCGACGCTGCTGATCGCCGGGGCCTTCTGCCTGGTCACGTTCTACGCCAAGGGCGGGCTGAACCTCGAAGCGATGACGACGACCGAGATCGTGCTGACGCTCGGTGGCGGGCGCGATCGTGGCCGCGGCCGTGCTCGCGCTCGCTCCGGCGCACCGTACTACGGAGCTTGGTCGCTCGGGCTGCTGCTCGCGTTCACCGCGCTCACGACGCTGTCGATCGTGTGGTCGGTCGCAGCCCGATGACGAGCTGGCAGGACGTCGGGACGGATGCTCGCCTACAGCGGCGTGTTCGCGGCGGCGTCGCGCTCGTGCGGATCGCGCCGCGCCGCTGGCCGGCGGTGCTCGGCGGCCTCGACGCTCGCTGCGGTGGTCGTGTGCGGCTACGCGCTGCTGACGAAGATCTTCCCGGGCAGCCTCGCGACCAGCGACACCTACGCTCGCCTGCAGGAGCCGTACGGCTACTGGAACGCGATCGGGCTGACGGCGGCGATGGGCGCGATCGGCTGCCTGTGGCTGGGCGCGCGACGCAGCGGCCACGCGCTGCTGAGCGCGCTGGCCTACCCGGCGATGGGCGTGCTGCTGCTGACGCTCGTGCTCGCGTACTCGCGCGGCGCGCTGGTCGCGCTGGCGGTCGGCCTGCTGCTGTGGTTCTGCATCGTGCCGCTGCGCCTGCGCGGCGCCGCGGTGCTGCTGATCGTCGCCGCTCTCGCGGCGGGCGCGGTCGGCGCGTGGGACTTCTCGACGCACGCGCTCAGCTCCGACAGCGTGGCGCTCGCCGAGCGGACGCTCCGCCGGCCACCGGCTCGGCGCGCTGGTCGTGGCGATGCTCCTCGTGCTGACGCGTCGTCGGGATCGCGATCGGCTTCCTCACCGCGCGCGAGGCGCCGTCGCTGCTGGCGCGCCGCCGCGCCGGCGCTGCGCTGGGGGTCGCGATCGCGATTGTCGTGATCGCGTTCGTCGGCGCGCTCGCACACAGCCACCGCGGGCTCACGGGCAGCGTCTCGCACGCCGTCGACGCGCTGACCAACCCCAACGCCAAGCCGCCACCCAACACCCCCGGCCGCCTGACAGCGGTGGCGAGCGTGCGCGCGCGCTACTGGAAGGAGGCGCTTCGAGGTCTTCGACGCCCACCCGGCGCTCGGCGCAGGCGCCGGACGGGTACGCGACCGCGCGCCTGCGCTACCGCGAGGAGACGCTCGAAGTCGCGCACGCGCACGGCTTCGTCGTGCAGACGCTCGCCGACCTCGGTCTCGTCGGCGCGCTGCTCGCGCTCGCGCTGCTGCTCACATGGATGGCCGCCGCAGGACGCGCGACGCACCCGTTCAACCGGCGCTGGACGGGCTGGCGGGCATGGCTGAGCATCGGCAAGCGCGCCGGCCCTGGCTGGCGACGGCTGCACGGGCGCGAGCTCACCGCCTACACGCCCGAGCGCGATCGGCATGCTGAGCATGCTGTGCGTGGTCGTCGTGTTCGGCGCGCACTCGCTCGTCGACTGGACCTGGTACGTGCCCGGCAACGCCGCGTGGCGCTGCTGTGCGCCGGCTGGCTCGCGGGCCGCGGGCCGCTGAGCGCCGTCCGGGCGGCGGCGCTGGCCGCCAACGCCGCCAACGCCGACGGCACCGCGGCACCGACGGCACCGACGCCGCCAACGCGGCCAACGCGGCACCGACCAAACCCACGCGGAGCGCGGTTCGACCTCGGCCCGCGCTCGGCTCAGGCATCGCCCCGGCCGGGCGCGCATGGCGATCGCCGGGACGGTGATCGCGGGTGCGCTGCTGGCGGCGTGGTCGCAGTGGCAGCCGCAGCGCTCGGAAGACGCGCGCGCCAGCAGGCGCTGGCGCTGCTCGCCAGGCAACCCGCGTGGCGCGCAGCGCGGCGGCGCACACGGCGGTCTCGCGCGACCCGCTGTCGGTCGAAGCGCTGTTCACGCTCGGCGAACGTCCAGCAGGTCGACCGGTCATCCGACGCTGGCGCGCGCGACGCTCGAGCGAGCGGTGCGCCTACAGCCGTCGAACCCGCAGACATGGCTCGTGCTCGGCCGCTACGACCTGCACGAGCAACCCCGCGGCAGCGCTCAAAGAGCTGCAGGCGGCGATCTACCTGAACCCGGAGTCGATCTCGCCGGAAGCGCTCGCCGAGGGCGCAGCAGCGAAGCGATCGAAATCCACAACGACTACATCGAGGCGCTGCGCGCGACGGCGGCGCAGCGTCAGAAGCGCGACCGCGCCGCGCGAGCGAGCAGCAGCGCGCCGCGCGCCGGGGACACCGCCGGCGGCCCGCACGCTGACCCGCTCGAAGCCGAAGTCCTCGAGCAGGCCGTGAGCGTGGCGCGGCGTGTAGAAGCGCAGGTGATCGCCGCGCGGGTCGAAGTGGTGCGCGAACGCGCGCTTGGACAGCGCGCGTGCGCGAGCGCGAGCGCCCCGTGTGGCGGGCGTGCTGAGCAGCAGCGCTCCGCGCGGAGCGCAGCACGCGCCGCACCTCCGACAGCCAGGCGGCGGTGTCGGCGACGTGCTCGATCACCTCGCCCGCCCACACGACGTCGAAGCTCGCGTCGGCGAGCTCCCACGCCCCGCCGAGGGCGATCAGGCGCACGTCCAGCGCGCGGTCACGCGACCGCGCGCGGCGCAGCGGCTCCTCGGCGACGTCGACGCCGACCACGTGCGCGCCCGCGCGCATCAGCTCGCTGGCGAACGGTCCCTCGCCGCAGCCGACGTCGAGCACGCGCTCGCCCGCGACCACGCCCGCCAGCAGGAAGCGCGTGCGCAGGCGAAGTCGGCCGGTTCGAGCCCTTGCGGGCAGCGCCTGCCAGAGCTGCTTCGTGGTACTCACGCGATGGCACTCGCGGGCAAGGCTAGAGCGCTGCAGCCTTGCAACGCTCACGCTTGGCAGCTGGCAAGGCTGGAGCTCTGCAGCCTGGCTCTCATATCTACCCATCCGTGGGCAAAGCGACTATGTTGGCGCGATGCACGATTGGGGGCTCGCGTGAAGGTGGGTGAGGAGTGAGGGTCGCGTTCGACAGCCGTCCGGTGTCGGACCTGGACGGCGTCGGACGCTACTCGCGCTGCCTGCTGGCGGCGCTGCGCGAGACGGCTGTCGGCGAACGACGAGATCGTCGAGGCGCAACCGACCCTCGGCGCTCGCTGCGCTCGCGCAGCGCGGACGTCTTCCATTCGCCGTGGATCGACGGCGCGATGCTGCACAGCCCGTGTCCGATGGTCGTCACGATCCACGACCTCGCGGCGCTCAAGCGCCGCAGCGAGCATCTGCGCAGCGGGCTGCGGATGCGCCTGCGCCACCTCGCCGTGCAGCGCGCTGCGAGCGTGATCGTCCCGACCGAGGCGGTCGCCGCGCGACGCGGTCACGCATCTCGGCCTCGAACGCGAGCGGGTGGTCGTGATCGCAGAGGCGGCCGACGAGGCGATGTATCCGCGCGACCGGGAAGGACGTGGCCGCGGTGCGAGCGCGCTTCGGGCTCCCGAGCGCTACCTGGTGTGGGTCGGCGGGCTGCGCCACCCCGACCCGGCCAAGCACATCGCCAAGCTGGCGGCGGCCCAGCGCGAGCTGCCGCTGGTGCTCGTCGGCTCAACCCGCCCGTGGGCGCACGAGCTGCCGAACGTGATCCTCACCGGCCAGGTCGGCGACGAGCAGCTGGCGGCGATCTACACCGGCGCGCACGCGCTCGTGCTGTCATCCGAGGACGAGGGCTTCGGCCTGTCCGGCGGTCGAGGCGCTCGCGTGCGGCACGCCGGTGGTGGCGTGCGACGCGCCCGCGCTGCGCGAGGTGCTGGGCGAGCGTGCGACGTTCGTGGCGCCCGGGCGACATGGCTGGCCTGATCGCAGGCCGCCCAGGCGGCGAGCAGGCCGGCCCCGCCACCGCCGCCGTGGAGTTGGCGGGAGGCGGCGCGCGCGACGTGGGGTGTGTACGCGGGCGCTGGACTGGCCGCCGGAGCCTCCGGCACAGCCGCGCGTTCGACTCGCCTCCATCCGCCGAGGACCGTGCCGATCGACGGTCTCGAGTCTCAGTAGCTCGGTAGGCGCCCCAGTCGGTAGGCGCCCCAGTCAGTAGGCGCCCCAGTCAGTAGGAGCCCAGCTCAGTAGGCGCCGCGGCGCATGCAGCACGGCCGGGATGGTCTTCAGCAGGATCGTCAGATCGAGCGCGAGCGACCAGCGCTCGAGGTAGATGAAGTCGAGGTGGACGAGGTCGTCGAAGTCGAGCTCAGAGCGTCCTGAGACCTGCCACAGCCCGGTGATCCCCGGGAGCACCAGGTAGCGCTTGCGATGCCAGTCCTCGAGCATCGCGTAGTCGCGCTCGGGCAGCGGACGCGGACCGACTAGCGACATGTCGCCGCGCAGCACGTTCACCAGCTGCGGCAGCTCGTCGAGCGAGAAGCGCCGCAGCAGGCGTCCGACGGCCGTCAGCCGCGGGTCCTCGCGGATCTTGAACAGCGCCCCGGAGGCCTCGTTCAGCTCTTCGAGGTCGGCCTGGCGCTCCTCGGCGTTGGTGTGCATGGTGCGGAACTTCAGGCACGGGAACGGACGCTGGCCGATCCCGCGGCGGGTCGAGCGGAACACGACCGGCCCGCGCGAGCTGAGCCGCACGGCGAGCGTGATCGCGAGCAGCAGCGGGCTGAGCACGACGAGCAGCAGGCTCGCGCCGACGATGTCGAACGTCCGCTTGAGCGCGAAGTCGATCCCCTCGAACACGGGCGGTCCGAGTTCGAACAACGGCACGGACTGCCCCGGGACGAACTCGGCGCGGTGGATCAGTATCTCCATCGTCGAGGGCGCCAGGCGCACGCGCACGCCGCGCTGGTGGCACTGGTCGACGAGCTCGACGGCGTCGTCCTGTGGGAAGTCCGGGTCGGCGATGATCACCTCGTCGACGCGCTCCGTCGCCGAGCACGTTCTGCAGATCCGCGAGCGCGCCCAGTGCTCGCAGGCCGTTTGCGGGAAGCGGTCCGGGCGCGAGGAACCCGACGACCTCGATCGGCGAGTGCTGCACGTCTTTCAGCGCATGGGCGACGTCGCCGACCTGGCTGCCGCTGCCGACGATCAGCGCGCGGCGCTGGTAGCCGGCGGCGTGCAGGAGCACCGCGGTGATCCGCTCGTACGCGGCTCGCGCGGTGGCGATGTAGAAGATCGAGAAGGCGAGCGAGCTCCAGAACAGGTAGTAGCTGGAGAAGTGTTCGCCGCTGACGACGGCGAAGATGATCGCGACGAACGCGACCTGGAACAGCGATCCGACGATCCGCGAGAGCCCGGGGCGCAGCGCGCGCTCGGCGTACAGTCCGGAGCGCGCGAACAGCAGCGCGGTCAGCAGGTAGGCGAACGGCAGGAAGTGTTCGGTCGTTTCGCGTGCGCGTACGAGGTGCACGTCGCCGTGCACGGCTTCCTTGAGCACGAGCGCGGTGAAGATCGCGAGCGCGACGCCGGCGAAGTCGACCAGCAGCAGCGACGCGACCCGGGCGAGCCGACTGAGCGTCGACATACGCAGCAGGAACGACAGCGCGGGTGGGCGCTTGCGGCGGATGTCGCGCTCGGAATGCGCGAATCGCGGCGTGAGCACGGTCGGCGCCGATCGTGACGCCCCAGGACGCGCAGACGGCCCGGGCTCGGCCGTCGAGGGAGTGCGCGCGCGCCGGGCGGCGGGAGTGGGCGGAGTCGAGGTACCCGACAGGCGTGGTCCCATCTCGCTGCTCACAACACCGCGAACCTCGTCACATGGAGCGGTGTTCCAGCCGGATCTCGGGAACGTTCAAGCCGTCAGGCACCTGGGATCGAGCACCTCAACTGGCGCCGCCACCGATCAGCAGCTCGACACCGGACTGCTCGATCGTGCGCGCGAGCCCGTCTCGCAGCGCGACCTCGGGCGACCAGCCGAGCAGTTCGCTGGGCGCGGCTGATGTCGGGCTTGCGCTGCTTGGGATCGTCGACCGGCAGCGCCTCGTAGACGATCTCGGAGGTCGACCCGGTCAGCTGCTTGAGCGTCTCGGCGAGTTCGAGCAGCGTGAACTCGTCCGGATTGCCGATGTTCACCGGGTCGTGGTAGCCGGACTCGGCGAGCGCGATCATGCCGCGGATCAGGTCGCTGACGTAGCAGAACGAGCGCGTCTGGCTGCCGTCGCCGAACACGGTGATCGGGCGGTTGGCGAGCGCCTGGCGGAGGAACGTGGGGATCGCGCGACCGTCGTGCGGGCGCATCCGCGACCCGTATGTGTTGAAGATCCGCATGATCGCGGTGTCGACCCCCTGCTGGCGGTGGTAGGCCATGGTCAGCGCCTCTGCGTAGCGCTTGGCCTCGTCGTACACGCCGCGCGGGCCGATCGGGTTGACGTGCCCCCAGTAGCTCTCCGACTGTGGGTGTTCGAGCGGATCGCCGTACACCTCGCTGGTGGAGGCGATCAGGAAGCGGGCGCGCTTGGCCTTGGCGAGCCCGAGCGTGTGGTGCGTCCCGTAGGAGCCGACCTTGAGCGTGTGCAGCGGCAGCCGCAGGTAGTCGATCGGTGAGGCGGGCGAGGCGAGGTGGTAGACGAAGTCGACGGGCTCCTCGACGGAGTACGGCTCGATGATGTCGGCGCCGATGTGCACGAAGCGCTCGGGGTCGCGGATGTGCTCGATGTTGGCCAGCGATCCGGTCTCGAGGTTATCGACGCAGATCACGCGGTTGCCCCGCGCGATCAGCTCGTCGCACAGGTGCGAGCCAAGGAACCCGGCGCCGCCGGTGACCAGGCAGGTTGCCACGGTCGGCAGGATACCCGAGGGTCCGCGGTAGGCGCGGTCGTGCAAGCGCGCTCGCGGGGTACCATGCGGGGACATATCATCCCGAGCATGGCAATTGCGGGCGCAGCGGACAAAGAGCACGACGAAGAGCACCTGACGGTCGCGCCGATCGTCGGTCCGGACGATCCGCGCCGGTTCACCGACTCGGGCATCGAGATCGATGAGCTGTACAGCGAGTCGGACCTGCCGGAGCAGCTCGAAGTGGGCGAGCCGGGAGAGTTCCCGTACACGCGCGGCGTGCACCGCGAGATGTACCGCAAGCAGACGTGGACGATGCGCCAGTACGCGGGGTACGCGTCGGCGAAGGAGTCAAACGTTCGCTACCGCTACCTCCTGTCGAAGGGCTCGACGGGGCTGTCGATGGCGTTCGACCTGCCGACGCAGCTGGGCCTCGATTCGGACAACCCGCGCTGTCTCGGCGAGGTCGGCCGCACGGGCGTGGCGATCGACTCGATCGACGACATGCGCACGGCGTTCGACGGCATCCCGCTCGATCGGGTGTCGACGTCGATGACGATCAACGCGCCGGCGGCGTGCCTTTTGCTGCTGTACGAGCTGGTCGGCGAGGAGCAGGGTGTGCCGTCAGAGCAGCTGCGCGGCACAACGCAGAACGACGTGCTGAAGGAGTACATCGCGCGCGGCAACTACATCTACCCGCCGCAGCCGACGATGCGCCTGACGACCGACCTGTTCCAGTACTGCCACGAGAACGTGCCGAGATGGAACACGATCTCGATCTCCGGCTACCACTTCCGCGAGAAGGGCTGCTCGGCGGTGCAGGAGGTCGCGTTCACGCTGTCGTCGGGAATCGCGTACGTGCAGGCGGCGATCGAGACGGGCCTCGACGTGGACGACTTCGCACCGCGGCTGGCGTTCTTCTTCAACGGCCACAACAACGTGTTCCAGGAGGTCGCGAAGTTCCGCGCGGCGCGGCGCATGTGGGCGAACGTGATGCGCGATCGCTTCGGCGCGACGAACCCGAAGGCGACGATGCTGCGCTTCCACACGCAGACGGGCGGCGTGACGCTGACGGCGCAGCAGCCGGAGAACAACATCGTGCGCGTGGCGCTGCAGGGGTTCGCGGCGGTGTGCGGTGGCACGCAGTCGCTGCACACGAACGGCTTCGACGAGGCGCTCGCGCTGCCGACCGAGCGGGCCGCGAAAATCGCGCTGCGCACCCAGCAGGTGCTGGCCCACGAGTCGGGCGCGGCGGACACCGTCGACCCGTTCGCGGGTTCGTACTTCGTGGAGTCGCTGACCGACGAGATCGAAGCGCGCGCGAATGAGCTGATCGCGAAGGTCGACGCGCTGGGCGGTTCGGTCAACGCGATCCAGTTCATCACCGGCGAGATCGACGAGTCCGCGTGGGGCTATCAGGAGCGCTACCGGATCGGTCAGGACATCGTGGTGGGCGTGAACAAGTACGTCGAAGACGCGGCCGAGGTCCCGGACCTGCTGCGCGTCGATCCCGAGTCCGAGCGCGAACAGCTCGCGCGCCTGGCCAAGTTCAAGGCCGACCGCGACACCGACCTCATCGCTCGACGCCTGGACGAGCTGCGCGAGGTGGCGCGCGGCGAGCAGAACCTGCTGCCGCCAATCCGCCAGGCGCTGAAGGACCGCTGCTCGATCGGCGAGGTGTGCGGCGCGATGCAGGACGTGTTCGGCTCCTACGCGCCGACGTTCTGAGCCGGCCGCGCGTGGACATAGGATCTTGCGCATGATCGCTCCGGCCGTCGCGCTGTACGAAGTCGTGCTGGCGGTCCACATCATGGCCGCGGTTGTTGCGTTCGGCGTGACGTTCGCGTACCCGATCATCTTCGCGGTCGTCGAAAAAGCCGACCCGCGTGCGCTCCCGGCGTTGCATCGCGCCGAGCTGATCGTCGGCCAGCGCCTGATCCAGCCCGGCCTCGGGGTCGTGCTGCTCGCCGGGATCTACCTGGCGAGCAAGCTGCACGAGTGGAGCGCCTTCTACGTCCAGTGGGGCCTCGCAGCGACGGTCGTCCTCGGCGCGCTCGCGGGCATGTTCTTCACGCCGATCGAGCGTCGCCTGGTCGAGATCTCCGCGCGCGATGTCGCGGCGGCCGCGGACGCCGAGGTGGCCCTCAGCGCCGAGTACCAGGCGCAGAGCAAACGGCTTGCCACCGTGGGCGCGCTGTCGAGCGTGCTCGTGCTGGTGACGATCTACTTCATGGCCACGCACACCGGCGCCTGAGCGCTCCGCGCCGCGACCTGGTCCTGGCGTCAGCCGCAACCCGCGGCCTTGGCGTCAGCCGCAACCCGGCCGGGTGGCAGCCGCGGCGTTGGCGGTTTGTGTCGTCTTTCGTTCACGGATAGCGATCGTATATACGCGTAACTACCATTGCTATCGCTCCGCGTGCGCAGTGACTCCCACAACGCCCAATCACGCCCAATCACGCCCGATCGTCGCCGCGATACCCTCACGGGAGCATGAGCGAGCGCTATCGGACAGCCGTGGTCGGCGCAACCGGACAGGTCGGCACGCTGATGCTGCGGCTACTGCGCGAGCGCGAGTTCCCGGCGAGCGAGATCGTGCCGTTCGCGTCTGAGCGCTCGGTCGGGCGAGAGCTCGAGGGGGGGCTGGTGGTGCGCGGGCTGGACGAGCAGTCGATCCAGGGCTTTGACGTAGCGCTGTTCTCGGCCGGCGGGGCCACGTCGGGGGAGTGGGCGCCGCGGTTCGCGGCGGCCGGCGCGACGGTGATCGATAACTCCTCGCGCTGGCGCATGCAGGACGACGTTCCGCTGGTCGTCAGCGAGGTCAACGCGGACGCGCTCGAGCGCCACCGCGGCATCGTCGCCAACCCGAACTGCTCGACGATGCAGATGGTGGTCGCGCTGAAGCCGCTGCAGGAAGCGGCCGGGCTCGAGCGCCTGGTGATCAGCACCTACCAGGCGGTCTCCGGGACGGGCAAGGGCGCGGTCGACGAGCTGCTCGACCAGTCGCGAGCGCTGCTGGCCGGTTCGGGGATGGGAGCGGAGCAAGCGTTTCCCGATTCGGCCGAACGCAACATCGCCCCGCCCGAGCAGTACGCGCACCAGATCGCGTTCAACGCGCTGCCGCACGCCGGCGTTTTCGCGGCCGGTGAGGACCACACCGACGAGGAGCGCAAGCTGATGAACGAGACGCGCAAGATCCTCGAGGACCCCGCGATCCGGATCAGCGCGACGTGCGTGCGCGTGCCCGTCGTGACGGGGCATTCCGAGGCGGTCAACGTGCAGACGCGCGACCAGCTCAGCCCCGAGCGTGCGCGCGAGCTGCTGGCGGCTGCCCCGGGCGTGATCGTCATCGACGACCCGCACGCGGCCCTGTACCCGATGGCGATCGACGCGGCCGGACGCGACGAGGTGTTCGTCGGGCGCATCCGACGCGACCCGGGCAACGATCGCGCGATCGACTTGTGGATCGTCGCCGACAACTTGCGCAAGGGCGCGGCCACGAACGCCGTCCAGCTGGCCGAGCTGCTACACGAGCGCGGCCTCGTGCGAGCGCACGGAGCCCCGTCGGCCGCATAGCGTCCCGCGTCGGGCGCACAGCGTCTTTCCGCGGAAGGAGTAGCCACCGATCGCTCGAAACTGATGAGCGATGATCTCATCGGAGGTGGAGCGCACGCTGGTCAAGTCGCCGCCCGAGCTGTGGGCGGAGCTGAGCGACCCGACCGCGCTGTCGCGTCACCTCGGCGAGCTCGGAGAGATCCGCATCACCCGCACCGAGCCCGAAAGCACGGTCGAGTGGACGGCAGAGAACACCACCGGCACCGTCTCGCTCAAGCCATCCGGCTGGGGCACGAAGGTCAAGCTGAGCGTCACCCGCGAGCTCGACCCGCATGCCACCGCCGCCGAGGCCGCATCCACCGCCGAGCCCGAAACCGACGCTGATTTAGCGGCAGAGCCCGAGGCAGCGCACGCCGAGCTACCCACGGCGAGCGACACGGCTCCAACGGCTGCGGAGGCCGTGCCCAGTGGTTCGACGGATGTCGTTGAAGTCGATCAACCCCCCCTATCGGCAGCCGACCTGGAGCCGCGAGGCGCGGCTGTGCCCAAGACCTCAAGCGCGCGTGACGAACCTCAGATCGCGCCCGAGCCGCGGCGCGGCTTCTTCGCGCGCCTGTTCGGTCGTCGCCGTGCGCGTGTGCAGCGGAGCGAGCAGCGCGTCGTGACCGACCTCGCTCGGCCGGCTGACGAAACGAACGCCGAGCCTGCCGACGAACGGAAGGCTGAGCCTGTCAATCCGAGCGAGCTGGGAGACGCGTTCGCGGCCGTTCGCCGGGCGCTCGCGCCGGAGACCTTCGCGGCGTCACAGCTTTTCGCGACACGGCCAGAACGCAGGCCGCGACCGTCGCCGAAGACAGCTGTGCTGCAAGCCCCGTCCGCGCAGACAGCCGATGCCCCACAGTCGCCGGAGCCTCAGGCAACCGATGACTCGCCACCGGCCCAGACGCACGGGGTGGACATCTCAGCGGAGCTGATGGCGGCCGAGGAGATGGCCTGCGAGCAGGTCACGGCTGTGCTGACCGCGGCGCTCGATCGGCTGGGTGCAGCACACCATCGGCCGTTCTCGCGGGCCTAGAAATACGATGCGCGGATAACATCCCGCGCCGGATGGCAAGCACCCCCCACGACAGACAGACCGATGCGGCGCTCCTGGCGACGTCCCGCAGCGGGCATCGCAAACCGCCGCGCCAGCGTGCGCCGGAGACCTACGAGGAGAAGCTGGCGCAGTTGCACGAGCTGCGCGAGGCGGCGATCCACTCATCTCCGGAGGCCGAGGAGAAGCAGCACGCGCGCGGCAAGTACACGGCCCGCGAGCGTGTCGAAAAGCTGCTCGATCCAGGCTCTTTTCAGGAGCTGGACACGTTCGTGCGTCACCGAACGTATGACTTCGACATGCAGAGCAACAGGCCCTGGGGCGACGCGGTCGTGACCGGCCACGGCACGATCGAGGGGCGCACGGTGTGCGTGTTCAGCCAGGACTTCACCGTGTTCGGTGGCTCGCTGGGCGAGGTGATGGGCGAAAAGATGTGCAAGATCATGGATCTGGCGGCCAAGATCGGCTGTCCGGTAATCGGCATCAACGACTCGGGCGGCGCACGCATCCAGGAGGGCGTGGTGTCGCTGGGCGCCTACGGCGACGTGTTCGTGCGCAACGTCAGGTGCTCGGGCGTGATCCCCCAGGTCAGCCTGATCATGGGACCGTGCGCTGGCGGCGCGGTGTACTCGCCGGCGATCACAGACTTCATCTTCATGGTCAAGGAGACCTCGCACATGTTCATCACCGGGCCCGACGTGATCAAGACGGTCACCGGCGAGGAGGTCGGCTTCGAGGAGCTAGGCGGAGCGATGTCGCACAACACCAAGTCCGGAGTGGCGCACTTCGCCTCAGAGGACGAGGACGCGTGCCTGGAGGACTGCCGCTACCTGATGAGCTTCCTGCCGCAGAACAACCTGCAGACGACGCCGCGAGTGCAGCCGGCGGACGACCCCGCTCGGATGGACGTCGAGCTCGACACGGTCGTGCCGGACAACCCCAACAAGCCATACGACATGCGCAACGTCGTCAAGCTGATCGTCGACGATGAGGAGTTCTTCGAGGTCCACGAACACCACGCCAAGAACATCATCTGCGGCTTCGCCCGGCTGGACGGCTTCGCGATCGGCGTCGTCGGCAACCAGCCGGCCCAGCTGGCCGGCGTGCTCGACATCGACGCGTCGGCCAAGGCCGCGCGGTTCGTGCGAACGTGCGACGCGTTCAACATCCCGCTGCTGACGTTCGTGGACGTCCCCGGTTTCCTGCCGGGCACCAGCCAGGAGTGGGGCGGGATCATCCGCCACGGGGCCAAGCTGCTGTACGCGTTCACCGAGGCTACCGTGCCGAAGCTGACAGTGATCACGCGCAAGGCCTACGGCGGCGCCTACGACGTGATGGCCTCCAAGCACATGCTCGCTGACTTCAACTTCGCGTGGCCGACCTCCGAGGTCGCGGTGATGGGACCCGAGGGCGCCGTGAACATCATCTACCGTCGCGACATCGCCGCCAGCCCGACCCCGGAGGAGCGTCGCAAGAAGCTGATGGAAGACTACAAGGCGCGCTTCGCCAACCCCTACACGGCGGCCGAGCGCGGCTATATCGACGACGTGATCGTGCCGCACGAGACGCGGCCGCGGCTGATCACGGCGTTGCACACCCTGCAAGGCAAGCGCGAACCGGGGCCCAAGCGCAAGCACGGCAACATCCCGCTGTAGCCTATTCAGCGGGGCTGCGCGCCCGGTTGCGCTTGGTGCTCAGTCTGTACGCGAGGCGTTCGGCCAACAGGTCGGCCGCCAGCGCAATCCAGATGAGGTAGGCAAACGCGGCAGGCAGCACATACCGCCGCTGGACGAGCAGCAGCATGTAGGGGCAAATCGTTGCGAGAACCACAGCGATGAGAACAATGTCGCCCTTCCGCCAGCGCCGCCAGGTGAGCCCGAGGCCCACCATCCCCAGCACGAAGATCATCGGCTCGAAGGCATCCTCGAGCAAGTTGAATGGCCGATTGATTGCAAACGCGAGTGGGCCTGCCTTATAGGACAGGAGCTGAACCACACCCCGATGCATCCAGCCCGGCTCGTCAGCCCATACCGTCGCCTGAGCCGCGCGGTACAAGAGCAGCTTGCCATAGAACAGCGGATGTCGCTCGATCATCTGTATCGCCCTGTGCTCGAGAAAGCTGTCCCAGGCAGGCGATTCGACCACCAGGTTGGGGCGTTCACGACGCACGAGAGCTTCCGTGCCCCCTACTCCTAAGGTCGCGCCGAAGTTGTTGTGCAATTCTCCGAGACCTTCCCACAGCGTCTGGCCGAAGCCAGAGCGAAACAGAATCAACCTATGAAAGTCGTTGTAGTTACGAATCGTCCACGGGGCTACAAGAACCAGGGCGATTGCGGTGGTCGCAGCCCCTCGGAAGAGCGCGGTACGCCAGCCTGCACTGACGTTGAGAACAATCGCAAGGATCAGCGAGACGACCAGCACGAATGGGCGAAAATAGGTACCGACGCCGACCAGTAGCCCGCAGGCGATCAGCCAGCGCCAACGATGGGGCGAGCGCGCGATCTGGATCTGCAGGGCGAGAATCGCGATCGTCAGATCAACGGCCCAGAAGTCCATGTACGGGCTGACCGTGTGCCACGCGATCGGCGGATAGATTGCGTAGAGCGCAGCTGCCAACAGGGCCGCACGAGAGCGTCTGAACAACTGCATGACAATCCAGTAGATGAGCAGCGCAGTGAACGAATCAAGCACAATCCTCAGCAACTGATCGGGCAGAAAGCTCTCGCTACCGGTGATCTCCCACAAGCCCACGAGCACGACTGCTTCGCCGACCGGCTCGATGATCTCCGGTTTCCACGGCAGTTGAGTACCCGCGTACCTGAGGTCCTTATCAAATCGTCCGCTGGAGTCAACGGGGTGGCTGATTGACGGTCCTTTCTTGAACGTGTATCCTCGCTCGTTGAGCTGGAACCAGCGTCCGTGATCGACTATGTTGTGCGCCATTCCGGCCCATTCCCACCGCCAGAAGTTTGTATGCAGATTGGACTCCAGGTACGCCAAGCGAAACCCGAGGGCCACAAGGAAAATGAGGAGAAGAGCTAGAAGGGTGCGCGACATCTTCTGTCTCGTCTTCGTCAAATACATATTTGCGGGCCCCACGACTCAGCCCGTCGCCGCTCTCCGTCGAATGTCATAACGACGAGCCACCCAGGGAAGAAGCAGAGCGAGAATTACCTCGACCCCGAGCTGGATCAGGGGTATCATCACGGCGGCGGCGGTGGTGGCGGCAAACGTCGGCAGGACCGGCGACAGTGCGATGACCAATGCCGCCTCACGTGCGCCAAGGCCGCCGGGTAGGACGAAGGCAAAGGCCGAGGCGATAGAGCCGATCGACATTGCTCCGGTGACCGCGGGTATCCCGTGCCATGTCAGTGGATGCAGCATCAATACGACGGCGATCAGACCGAAGCCTGCCCGCGCGAAAGTGGCGATATAGCCGATGGTGAAACTCAGCAGCTGCTTTAATGTGAGATGCGCGCTAAGCGGGAGCCGGCCGGCGCGGCGAAGCAGACTCCTGCTCAGGGTGGCGAACACGCGCGGATGGAGGGCGCTGACTGCCACCAGGGGAAGCGCGAGAACCACCCAACGCAAGAGGTCGCCGCGTAGGGCCGGGAGCGCGATCACGAAATACGCCGCCACGCAAGCGGCTCCGCAGTTGACCAGTGCGCCATCGTAGACAACAGACGCCAGGCAGACATCTCCCTGCACCTGGCGAGTCTGGCTGATTCTCACCCTGACAATGGGCATGAACATACTCGTAGGCACATATCGGGCGACAGCCGATACGCACCAGACGGCCAAGGCTTGACGCGAGCCTAGCCTGCCTCCGAGAGCTCTCAGCAAGCGGCGCCACAGCTCGGCGTGCGTCAGCTCCACGGCCCCAAGACCGAGGATCGCTGGAAACAGCCACCCCAGTCGGATCCTGAGATGGCTGTCAGGCCGGTCTCCCAAGACGGCCAGTACGGTGAGAGCGATACTCACCGCCACCGCCAGGGCAGTGAGTGTCGGCAACGCGCACTGCAGCAGAAGCCGTCGCTCCGGCGCGGATTGTCAGCCACCGCAGGGAGATCGGCTGCGTGCTGAGCACTGGGCGGGATGCTTAATCGGTAGATCAAATGGAAACAATCCTCGAAAACGCTTGAGAAACCGGAGCGACCTGGAACAATCGGCAAGTCCAACATATTGGATCGTGCTCGTGCCTCCAAATCGACGCTTTGCCTCGAACCGCATTGGGTGAGACTTCGCACACTTGCTGGTTCTGCTCGCCCACTCGCATACTGCATATGTTTCTGACCACCCTGCCCTCCCTTCCCCAATCGCGAAAATGAGTTTCTGTGAGCATCCTCTCAGCAGGCAGATTCGGCGTGGCATCCTGGAACAGTCCAAGCGCGCCAACGTGGGCCATATCGGGTCGGCGCTCTCGGTGGCTGATCTGCTGGCGGCGATCTTCGGTGGCGTGCTCGAGGATGGATCGGGTACAGATCCGGAGCGCGACAGATTTATCCTTTCCAAGGGTCACGCCGCCCTGGCCCTGTACGTGGCCCTTCACGCGACCGGCCGGCTGAGCCATGAGTCCCTGATGCGCTTTTGTGTAGATGGCAGTCCGCTCGCGACACACCCCGAGCACGTGGTACACGGCGTCGACTTCTCTACGGGGTCGCTGGGACAGGGGCTCTCATACGCAGTCGGCGCCGCGTTCGGCGCACGCCTGCAGGGGTCGGCTCGTCGCGCGTTTGTGCTCCTGAGCGATGCGGAGTGCGACGAGGGATCGGTGTGGGAGGCCGTGATGTTCGCCGCCCATCATCAACTGGGTAACATGACCGCGCTTGTAGACGTCAACGGCCAGCAGGCCCTCGGCTACACGCGCGACGTTCTCGACCTCACTCCCCTGTCGGCTCGCTGGGATGCCTTTGGTTGGGACGTTCACGACGTCGACGGACATGACGTCGATGCCCTCACCGGCACCATCGAGGGCTTTCTGGCGGATGACCGAAGGCCACATGTATTGCTGGCGCGCACGACTTTCGGTAGGGGTGTCTCCTACATGGAAAACACTATCGCCTGGCATTACCTTCCCATGTCCGACGAGCAATACTCGACGGCACTTGCGGAGCTGGGAGAGGGGCCGTGAGGAACGCATTCATAGGCGCGCTCATGGAGCTCGCGGAGGAGGACTCGCGGATCGTGTTTCTCACTGGTGACCTCGGCTTCATGGTCCTCGAGCCTTTCGCCGAGCGGATGCCGGAGCGCTTCGTCAACATGGGTGTCGCGGAGCAGAACATGGTCGGCGTCGCGACGGGCCTCGCCGACGCCGGGCTGATCCCGTTCGTCTACTCAATCGCGACGTTCGCCTCGATGCGCCCTTATGAGTTCATTCGCAACGGGCCCCTGCTTCACTTACTGCCAGTACGCATCGTAGGTGTGGGAGCGGGTCTCGACTACGGACACAACGGGGTCACCCACTACGCGTTGGAGGACGTGGCGATCATGCGGGCACAGCCTGACATGACGATCGTTGCTCCCGCCGACCCGGCGCAGGCAGTGACAGCGCTCCGCAGCTCCGCGGATGTCGCCGGTCCGATCTACTTCCGCATTGGCAAGGCCAGCGCACCTGTGCCAAACCTCGATGGCCGTTTCGAGCTTGGCCGCCTGGACTGCCTCAGCGAGGGCGAGGATGTGGCAATCATCGCGCTCGGCAGCATGGCCGCAGAGGCGGTCGAGGCAGCCGAAATGCTGGCCCGGCAGGACATCAGCGCATCCGTGGCCGTCGTGGCCAGCGTGCAGCCCGCTCCGCTCAAGGATCTCGTGGAGCTGCTGGCAGACGTTCCGAATGTCGTGACGGTGGAGGCTCATTACCGCACGGGCGGACTTGGATCGCTTGTGGCAGAGGTGATCGCCGAGCACGGCCTACGATGCCGGCTCGTGCGGCGCGCTGTCGAGAGGATGCCGCGTGGAATGACTGGAACGCTTCCCTTCCTCAACGATGTCCACGGCCTATCTACGCGGGCGCTCGTGGAGTCGATAGCCACCGAGCTGAGCCGTGCATATGGCTGAGCGGGTAGATGACGGACGGACGATCTCGGTAGTCCTACCGGTTCACAACCAAGCCGATCACATCGACGGTGTCGTGGAGAGCTATCTGAGCGTCATGCGGCGCCTGCGATTCGAGGTCGACTTCGTACTGGTCGCGAACGGGTGCTCCGATGGCTCGCCCGATGTATGTCAGCGTCTGGCCAAGCGCCACCAGGACGTGCGGACGTTCGAGCAGGGCGCGGGTGGGTGGGGCCGCGCGGTGCGGACCGGTCTGGCTGGGGCGCACGGGGATCTCCTCTGCTACACCAACTCTGCCCGCACCTCACCCGAGATCCTCGCTCTGATGGTCTCGTACGCTCGCGCCTACCCCGAGGTCGTGCTGAAGGCGAACCGCAGGATTCGCGACGGTGCCGTCAGGCGAGCGGGCTCGCTGCTCTACAACCTGGAGTGCAGGGCGTTGTTCAACCTGCCCAGTTGGGACGTCAACGGCACCCCCAAGCTCTTTCCCCGCGCATTCCACAAGCTGCTTGAGCTGCGCAGCACCGGTGACCTGATCGATGCCGAGTTCATGCTCACTTGTCGGCAGGAGAGCTATCCGATCATCGAGGTTCCGCTGCTGGCAACCACGCGCCTTGGCGGGCGATCGACTACCAACTACAGCTCAGCAGGACGGATGTACCGGGGCGCTGTGGCACTCCGCCTCCGGGAGGCAAGCCGGTGAATACCGCCGGTCAAGCCCGTCTCTCGCGCGCACGCGCCTGGCGGCTCTTGGACAGCCCCTTCGCCTGGGAGGCTCTGCGCCGGACTCTAGACGCAGCGTTTGGTCTCTATCGCAAGAGAATCGCGACTCTCAGACAATGGGGCGTTTTGGATGGAGCGCCCTCGCTGCTCGATGTTGGCTGTGGAACTGGACAGTACGCGATGGTGACCAGCGGCCCGTATCTCGGAGTGGACATAACCGAGCGCTATGTCGAGCATGCCCGACGCCGTTGCCGTCACCTCCCCCAGCGGGAATTCCGGGCAGCGAACGTGACAACCCTCGCGGCTGAGCGGCAAGTCTTCGACATCGTGCTGATGGTCGACTTTCTACACCACCTCGACGATGCGGCGTGCGAGAGCCTGCTGGTGACGGCCGCACGCTTGTCCCGACGTTATGTGATTTCACTCGAGCCGGTTACTGAGCAGCGCAATCGTCTCGGGCGCTGGATCATCGAACACGACCGCGGTGACCACATGCGGTCGCTGGCTGCATATCACACGCTGTTTGAGCTCTCGCCGCTGGTCATCGAGCACAGCAATGCGCTCCAGCTCGGTCCCGTCAATACGAGAGCTGTGCTCGCGTCGGTCTCCGGCGAGCGGCACCCGGACGCGATGACGCCCCAACTACAAGAGGCAAGCCGGTGAGCACCGGCGTCCAGACACCTTCAGAGGCTCGCTGGGCCGAGGACGACGCCGCATGGCGCGATCCGGACGAGGTGGTAGCTGGGTGCATGCGAGTCGACCCGGTCGGTCGCAGGTCCCTCGAAACCAGAGTGAGCGGCGACTGGTGGGGCGTGCTTGAGCGACTCGAGGCATGTGTGGTCGTGTCGCGCGAGTACGAGCACCTGCTACTGGCTCTGACCGTCGCACCGGATGGTCCCCGCCAAAGCTTCATGTCGCTCCCGCACCCATCGGGTCTGGCCTTCGATTCACGCGCCCAGCGGCTGCACGTCGCCAGTACCCGCAACCCCAACCAGCTCTTTGTGCTGGCGCCCACCGGGACCGCCGACGGCGTGAGCGGACCGCGCGCCACCCGGGAGGACCGGCCGCTGGTGCCGCTGTCGTCAGGCTTCCTGCCCGGAAGACTGTACCTACACGACCTGGCCATGATCGGCGGGGTCCTCCATGGCAACGCGGCGGGACTAAACGCGATCGTGCGCCTGGCACGATCGGGGGAATGCGAGGCGGTCTGGTGGCCTCGTGCGATCGAGCGCGATGGACGCCCCGACCTGTCGCGCAACTACCTCCAGCTCAACTCGATCGCGGCCGGCGGAGACCTGTCCTCGTCCTTCTTCTCCGCCTCGACGGATGTGCCGTCGAGGCGCCGCCCAGGCCACCGCAACTTCCCGGTCGATCGGCGCGGCGTGATCTTCTCGGGGGCCACTCGCGAGCCGGTTGTCCGAGGATTGACGCGGCCCCATTCGGCACGTCTGTACCGCGACGAGCTCTGGGTCAACGACAGCGGCCACGGGCGCGTGGCCGCAATTCGCGACGGCCAAGCGGTGACCGTGGCGCGGCTTCCCGGCTGGACCCGCGGACTGGCGTTTGCCGATGGCGTCGCGCTCGTGGGCACCTCGCGGGTCATCCCCCGCTTCTCACACTACGCGCCGGGCCTGGACGCCGAGAGCAGCATCTGCGCATTGCACGCCCTCGATATCTGTACCGGCAAAGTGCTGGGGAGCATCCGCTGGCCGGCCGGCAACCAGATATTCGACGTCGCGGTGCTGCCGCGAGCCACGACGCTGGGCTTTCCCGCGCTGGCTGGCCGCAGACAGAGCCGCCACGCGCTCAGCTCGTTCTTCTACTCATACAACGTTCCCCACCCCGCAGGAGCACCATGACCGAGGACTTTCGCCTGCTGATGCTCAGTGCTATGTACGAGAACGGCGGCAACACCACTCATCGCTTCCTGGATGGACACCCCGAGCTTCACGTCTATCCGTTCGAGTCGCAGATCGGCACGGCGCACGTCCGCGACGGTCTGAGCTCGATGTTCCCTCTGAAGTATCGCTGGCCGGAGTTTCTGCTGGACGCAACTCCCGCGATGGATTACCACGCGATCATCGACGAGGAGGCAAAGATCCGCAGCCGCACCCCCCACGTGAGCAAGTTCCGCGACGAGCGCTTCGAGATGGACGACGACGAGCGACGCGAAATCTACTGCGCGCTCGTCGAGCGGACAGCACGCTCGCGAGCCGCGAACGTGGAGGCGTTCTTCCGCGCGACTCATCTGGCCTGGAAGAACGAGCGGCGCAGCGGAGAGGAGACGATGCATGTCGGCTACAGCCCGGTGATCGCCGTCGACACCGCGAAGATCCTCGCCGACCTGCCGGGCGCCCACGTGCTGCACGTGGTGCGCAATCCGTGGTCCGCCTACGCGGACACGAAGAAGCGCCCGCTACCGCTTTCGCTGATCGACTATATGCTGCGTTGGAACCTGCATCAGCACTTCGCGCTAACGAGTCGCGCCGAGAACCCAGATCGAGTACACGTCGTGCGCGTCGAGGATGTGATGGAGGACCCAGCCGCTGTCCTAGGGGAGCTGCTCGCATCTCTCGGGTTGGGTGGCTCTGAAACGCTGGCTAGACCGAGTTGGAACGGCCAACCGCTGAATGAGGTCTATCCCTGGGGCACCCTGCGAGCGGTGACCCCCGCGGCCAACCGGGCGACGGCAGCGGAGTTGACGGACGAGGAGATCGCGGCGATCGGCGGGCTCGCGTGGCAGTATCTTGAGGAGTTCTCCTACGCCGAGTTCATGGCGAGCGCGACGGTCTGAGCGTATGCGAGCGCTTGTGACCGGTGCGGGCGGGTTTGTCGGGGCGAACCTGGTGCGACGCTTGCAGCGGGATGGTCACGAGGTGCACGCCACCTGTCGCCCTCGCAGCGATCGCAGACGTCTTATCGGGCTGGATGGACTGTTCGTGCATGAAGTCGAGCTGGGCATCCCAGGAGCCGCCACAACGCTGGTCAGGGACGTCAGCCCCGAGTGGATCTTCCATCTCGCTGCCCACGGAGCGTACTCCTGGCAGACAAACGCCCGGCAGATCTGTCAGGCCAACCTGTTGGCCACGATCGAGCTGGTCGACACGGCCGAGCGAGAGCCCGTGCAGGCGTTCGTCCATGCCGGATCATCCTCCGAGTACGGCTTTAAGGATCATCCTCCCGACGAGCATGAGCGACCGGAGCCAAACAGCACCTATGCGGTCGCCAAGGCCGCTGCGACCATGTACTGCAGCCACCGTGCCAGCGCCGGTGGCCTGCCGGCGGTAACGCTGAGGCTCTATTCGGTCTACGGAGCCCTGGAAGACCCGCGTCGCCTCGTGTTCGCGCTCTTGAAGCGGGGCTTGGAGGGAGGCCTACCGCCGCTGGTCGCGCCTGAGACGGCGCGCGACTTCGTCTATGTCGAGGACGTATGCGACGCGCTCGTGCGAGCCGCCGAGCGCGCCGATGTCACGGCCGGGGAGATCTACAACGTGGGCAGCGGTCGCCAAACCACCCTGCGCGAGCTGGTCGGCCACGTACGTGAGCTGCTCTCGATTCCGGTTGAGCCTGACTGGGGCTCGCATCCGCAGCGGACATGGGACACCAACGTCTGGTGCGCCTGCACGGAGCGCATCGCCCGCGACCTGGGGTGGTCGGCGACGACCGAGGTCGGCGAGGGACTGCGTCGCACCATCTCCTGGATGGACACCACGCGCTCCGCGCCGAGTCGGCGTCTGCCCCGCAGACGCATCTCCCGGAGCCCCGAGATCGGCCGCGTCCGCGGGCGGGTGGGGTAGAGCGACCGCGAAACGCCTGTAAAAGCGCCTGTGCGCCACAATATGCCGATGGTCGCCGCTGGCAGAGCGCACCCGGGGATCGCGCCAACGCCGTCGCCATCCCCCCAGGAGGCCGCGGCGATCGTGGTTGCGCTCGCGCAGTTCATGCGCGCGAGCGCACCGCCGCCAACATCCGCACGAGCGCGCGAACACGAGGACGGCTGGCGCCGCGCGGCGATCCTCGAGGGCGTCTCGGGCGATCCGTGGGCCGATGTTCCCGACCCCTGGATAAATACCTGAAAGCCGCTAGGCTTTAGCGCAATAGCAGCATCCCACTGACCGGTGTAGTCGAACGCAGCCCGGGCCGAGCGTCCGGATCAGGAGGTTTCCGCAACATGGAGCCAGGTTCCATCCCCGCCCAGCGTGGCACGCTCGAGGACCCGGAGGTCCTTCAGAACGTGCCCGGGCACGTGATCCCGATCCTCGAGCGCGAGTTCGACGACTTCAAGACGGAGTCGACGAAATTCCTCGCGGGCGACACGCCGGAGGACGAGTTCATCAAGTTCAGGCTCAAGCAGGGCGTGTACGGCCAGCGCCAGCCGGACGTGCAGATGATCCGCGTGAAGCTGCCGTTCGGCGGCATCACCCCGGAGCAGATGGAGTCGTTTGCGGACGTGATCGAGAAGTACGTCCCGCTGAACAAGGGTCACATCACGACGCGCCAGAACGTGCAGATGCACCACATTCCGCTGCCGGAGGCGGAGAAGGCGATCCGCGAGCTGAGCGAGTCGGGGCTGTCCAGCCGCGAGGGCTGCGGCAACACGGTCAGGAACGTGACGGGCGACCCGTGGGCGGGAGTGGCGAAGGACGAGCTGTTCGACCTGACCCCGTACGCGGGCGCGTACGTGCGCTACTTCGTCCGCCATCCGACGACTCAGGCGATGCCGCGCAAGATCAAGACATCGTTCGACGGCAGCCCGCGCGACCGCGCGATCAGCGGCATCCACGACATCGCGTTTCGCGCGCGCGTCAAGCAGACTGATGATCCCGCCCACCCCAGCGGCGAGGTCCGCGGCGTGGAGATCATGGTCGGCGGCGGCACCTCGATCATGCCGCGCGTGGCACCGGTGCTGTACGAGTTCGTGGAGCTGGACAACGGCGACTACCTGCGCATCGCGGAGGCCGTGTTCAGGATCTTCGACCGCCAGGAGTGGCTGCGTGTGAACCGAGCCCGCGCGCGGATCAAGGTGTTCGTGGACAAGTACGGAATCGACGAGCTGCGCAGGCAGGTCGAGGATGAGCTGAAGGGCGACTGGGTCGGCGAACGCGACTTCTCGGTCGAGCGGCGCCTGTTCGTCGACGACGAGCGCGAGTCGGCTCCGGCTCCGGCACAGGGCTATGGCAGCCCGAACGGCGATCTGCAGCAGTTCGAGCGCTTCCGCGCGGCGAACGTCGCCGAGCAGAAGCAGGAGGGCTTCGTGACGGTCGAGGCGAAGATCACGCGTGGCGATCTCACACCGGAGCAGTTCAGGGGTCTGGCGAAGATCATGCGCAGCTACGCGGGTGGCTACGCGCGCACGACGGTGCAGCAGAACTTCGTGCTTCGGTGGGTGCGCGAGGAGTGCGTGTACGACGTCTGGCGGGCGCTCTCGGAGCTCGGCCTCGGCGACGCCGGATCACGGGAGATCACCGACGTGGTGTCGTGCCCGGGGACCGACTCGTGCAAGCTCGGGATCACGAGCTCGATGGGGCTGAACGAGGCGGTGCAGGAGCGGATCGAGGCGCTGGAGATCACGGACGAGCTGACGCGCAAGCTGAACGTGAAGATCAGCGGCTGCCCGAACGGGTGCGGCCAGCACCACGTCGCCAGCATCGGCTTCACGGGAGCGTCGATCAAAGTCGGCGAGCACACGATCCCCGCGTACATCCCCCACGTCGGGGGCGTTTTTGAAGGCGGCGAGGTCAACTTCGGCACGCGTCTGAAGCTGCGTCTGCCGTCGAAGCGGATCCCCGACGCGATCGAGCGCTGGATCGGCCACTACGAAGCCAACCGCACCGACGGCGAGGAGTGGAATGGCTTCGTCGAGCGCGTCGGAACCGGTGAGCTGGAGACATTGGTAAAGGACCTGTCGCTGCCTGTCGATTTTGGTCTGGAGTCAATGAACGAATTCATCGACTGGAATCGGAACGTGCCGTTCGAAGTGATTCGCGGCGAGGGCGAGTGCGCGGTATAGCGCGAGCAGACGGACCGCGCGCTATAGATCAAGATGCGATGACGAGACGAGGCAAGACGCGATGCGACCACTAGACAGCCAAATACGGGAGGCGAGCACCGTGTCGGACGCTGCACTCAGCCTGACCCACACGCTGCGCGAGGCGGCTCGCCACGGCGATCGGGCTGTGCTGCTGTGCTCGTTCCAGAAGGAGGAGTCGGTCCTGATCGACGAGCTGCTGCGCCTGAACCAGGGCACTTCCGACGCGGTGCGGATCGTGACGATCGACACCGGTGTACTTTTCCCGGAGACGCTGGCGACGTGGAAGGCCTTCGAGCAGCGCTTTGGCGTGAAGATCGAGGTGCAGGACGCGAGCAGCAGGGCGGGCGGGGCCGATACCCCGTGGAGCGGACCGGATCATTGCTGCTCGGTCGCGAAGGTCGCCGCGCTGGAGAACTCGTTGGCGGGCGCGGAGGGCTGGATCACGGGCATCCGCCGCGAGCAGGGACCGACGCGGGCGCAGACGCAGCTGATCGAACGCGACGAGCAGCGCGGCCTGTGGAAGTACAACCCGCTGGCGCACTGGACGGACAAGGACTTGTGGCGGCGAATCCAGGAGCGCGACCTCCCGTACAACCCGCTGCACGACCAGGGCTATGAGTCGATCGGCTGCGCGCCGTGCACCCAGCCGGGCAGCGGCCGCGAGGGCCGCTGGGCGGGCAGGAGCAAGACGGAGTGCGGCATCCACGTGGAGATCGTCGAGCCATAGTGAGCCTGAACACCGCGTGTCCAGGACGGCTATCGGAGGACCGACGATGAGCGTCGCGGCCCGCCCGCAGCTCAGCCACCTGCGGGCGCTGGAGTCCGAGGCGATCCACGTGATGCGTGAGGTGGCCGCCGAATTCGAGAAACCGGTGCTGCTGTTCAGTGGCGGTAAGGACTCGATCGTGCTGCTGCGGCTGGCGGAGAAGGCGTTCCGCCCGGCGCCGTTCCCGTTCCCGCTGATGCACGTGGACACCGAGCACAACTTCCCCGAGGTGATCGAGTACCGCGACCGCCGCGTGGCGGAGTTGGGCGAGCGCCTGATCGTGGCGAGCGTGCAGGACTCGATCGACAGCGGGCGCGCGGTCGAGGAGACGGGGCCGCGGGCGTCGCGCAACAAGCTGCAGACGGTCACGCTGCTGGACGCGATCGCCGAGCACGAGTTTGACGCGGCGTTTGGCGGCGCGCGGCGCGACGAGGAGCGTGCGCGGGCGAAGGAGCGCGTGTTCTCGTTCCGCGACGACTTCGGCCAGTGGGACCCGAAGAACCAGCGACCGGAGCTGTGGAACCTGTACAACGGGCGCATCAAGAAGGGTGAGAACGTGCGCGTGTTCCCGCTGTCCAACTGGACGGAGCTGGACGTGTGGGAGTACATCGATCAGGAGCAGCTGGAGGTCCCGTCGATCTACTTCGCGCACGAGCGCAAGGTGTTCGAGCGCGACGACATGCTGTACGCGTGGCGCGAGGGGACCGAGCTGATTGACGGCGAGCAGATCTTCAGCGAGACCGTGCGCTACCGCACGGTCGGCGACATGAGCTGCACCGGCGGCGTGCGCTCGCTGGCGGGCACCCTGGAGGAGGTCGTGCTGGAGATCGCCGCCACGAGGATCACCGAGCGCGGTGAGACCCGCGCCGATGACCGCGTGTCCGAGGCAGCGATGGAGGACCGTAAGAAGGCCGGCTACTTCTAGTGCGAGGAACGACCCTTTTTCGGGGCGCGCTTCGCGCGCTGGGGTGCGCGCGCGGCGGCGTACCGGGGGTCGAGAGGGCGACATGACGCTCGATCTCCTGCGCTTCACGACAGCGGGCTCGGTGGATGACGGCAAGAGCACGCTGATCGGGCGACTGCTGTACGACTCAAAGCAGGTGTTCGAGGACCAGCTGGCGCACGTGGCGCAGGCGAGCGAGCGCCGCGGTGGCAGCGGCACGCTGGATCTGGCGCTGCTGACGGACGGGCTGCGCGCGGAGCGCGAGCAGGGAATCACGATCGACGTCGCGTACCGCTATTTCGCGACGGCGAAGCGGCGGTTCATCATCGCGGACTGCCCGGGACACCGCCAGTACACGCGCAACATGGTCACGGGCGCGTCGACGGCGGATGTGTCGGTGGTGCTGATCGACGCGCGCAGGGGCGTGCTCGAGCAGTCCAAGCGCCACGCGTTCATCAGCGCGCTGCTGGGGATCCCGCAGATGGTCGTGGCGATCAACAAGATGGACCTGGTGGACTATTCGCGCGAGCGCTACGAGCAGCTCGTGGAGGAGTTCGAAGGCTTTGCACGCAAGCTGCGCGGCGGCAAGAACCCCCGACAGATCGCCACGTCGTTCATCCCGATGTCAGCGCTGAACGGCGACAACGTCGTCGAGCGCTCCGAGCGGATGCCCTGGTACGACGGGCCGGTGCTGCTCGACCTGCTGGAGCAGGTCGAGGTCGCCTACGACCATCCGAACGACCGGCCGGCGCGATTTCCTGTGCAGTGGGTGATCCGCCCGGCCAACGGCGCCGAGGAACTCCACGACTACCGCGGCTACGCGGGTCAGCTGGCGAGCGGCGCGCTCAGGCGCGGCGATGAGATCACCGTTCTGCCGGGTGGCAAGCGCACGCGTATCGCGGCGATCGACACCTACGACGGCGAGCTCGACGAGGCGATGGCGCCGATGTCGCTGACGCTGCGCCTGGAGGACGAGCTGGACATCTCGCGCGGCGAGCTGATCTGCCATCCAGACGAGGCGCCATCGGTCGCACGCGAGCTCGAGGCGGACATCTGCTGGATGCACGACGAGCTACTACGGCCGGGCTCCCGCTACACGCTGAAGCAGACCTCGCGCAGCGCGACCGCGGTGATCGACGCGATCGACGACCTCGTCGACGTGCACACGCTGGAGCGTGTGCAGGCGCCGCAGGAGCTCGGTCTGAACGACATCGGCCGCGTGCGCCTACGCACCAGCGCACCCCTGGTGTTCGACGCCTACGCCAGCAACCGTCGCACCGGCAGCTTCATCCTGATCGACGAGTCCAGCAACGGCACCGTCGGCGCCGGCATGATCGCCTCGCCCAGCTCCTGAGCGCACCGGACCTCGCGCTCAGCCGGCCTGTTGCTGGTACGCGCCCCCGAAGCGGGCGAGCCTTACGGCTGTGTGCTCGAACGCCATCCGATCGTGGACACGCGCACGGAGCGGCTGCGGACACGCGCTGAGACACGTTCAGCGAGCACGTCCGCGCCAACCGCGATCCAGATGATGTACGCCAGCGACGCCGGCAGCACGTAACGCGTCTCGGAGTGGATGAGCCAGTAGGGCACGAGCGTCGCGAGCACGATGGCGATCAAGACGGCGTGCTCGCGTCGGCGTCCTCTCCAGGTGAGGATCAGCGCGAGCATCGCGAGCACGAAAAGGAGCGGCTGGAGAGCATCCTCGAGGAGGTCGAACGGACGGTTCAGCACGTAGGAGGCGAGTCCGTGCCCGGTTCGCGTGCGGTAGAGGAACGGCGATTCGCCATTTGCGTGCATCCAGCCCGATTCGTACTCACCCACTGTGGAGAGCAGCACGCGACGCGCGACCAGCTCGGCGTAGTAGAGCGGGTGGTGCTCGATCAGATGGAGCGCTTTTTCGCGCAGGTAGTCATCATATTCTGGCGTGTTGTAGACGAGATCGGGCCGCGCCCTGTGAGCTTCTTCCCGAATCACGTCCTCGTTCCCGTTCACGCCGTAGCCGTTGTGGATTTCCGATAGACCAATCCACAGCGTCACCCCGAGGCCGGTGCGCGTCGGGATGAACCGATGGAAGTGGCCGTAGTTGATGGCCGTCCACGGAACGACCACGACCACCGCGACGGCACTGACCGCCGCGGCATAGCGCAGGTGCCGCCGCCAATCGTGTCCGCTGGCGCTGGCGAGTGCAAGCGCGGCTGGGAGCACCAACAGGTTGGGGCGGAAGTACATACCCACGCCGAGGATCACCCCGCACACCAACAGCCAGCGCAGGCGGTGCTCGCTGGAGCGCATCGCCTCCAGATAGGTGGCGAAGGTCGCAATGGTGAAGTCAACAGCCCAGATATCCGGGGTGAAGAGCACCGTGTGCTGAGCTATTGGCGGGAAGACCGCATACACGGCGGCGGCGACCAGCGCCGCACGACGCCTCCTGAAGAGCAACGCCACGATTCGATATATGAGCAGGACCATCAGCGAGTCGACGGCGATCTGCAATATCTCACCATAGAGGAAGCGCTCGCTCCCGGTCAACTCCCACACGCCCGCAAGCGTTATTCCGGTCCCCACCTCTTCTTGCGCGACTGGCTGCCATTGCGGGCTCGCATCTACCGCTGTGAAGTTCACTTCACCGGGATTGATCAGCCAGTGTTTACTTTTGCCCAGCCCCTCTACCAGCGCCAGGGCCCGACCGTTGACTTCAAGCCAGCGTCCGTGGGCCAGAATGGCGCGGGCAATCTCTCCCGCGTTGACCGACGCTTCCGCTTCTCGTTGCGGGCGATGCGCCGGTATGTATGCCAATCGCACACCGGCAGCGATGACAACGATCAAGAGCAATGCAAGGCGTCGTCGTGACATTAGGGCGCTCATCGCGGCGACAAGGGCACCTTCCAGGGCTCACGCCCGAAACTAGACGCAGGGACCCGCCGCTCAGATCCCGAGACGGTCGTGCTTGCGCCGCTGCGCAGCGGGGTGCTGGTGGTCGCCGGTCGCGCCTCGCATTGACAGACAATTTGGTACCCAAACAGCGTGGGACGAACGTTCACCGCTACGCGATCCAGCGCGCGTACCACCCTTACCAACATCCCATCGCTACGAGTCAAAGCATCGAGCGGTAGGCATGTGGCCTCGTTGCGCACGACCCGAAAACCCGCGGCTCGTAGCCGGCGCAGGAAGCCGCTGCGAGTGAAGAATCGGACATGGCCGTTGTCGAAGATCCCTCGCTGGTCGTAGTCGAAGCGGCCAAGAGCCGTGCGTGCACGTGCATACCAGTGGCCAAAGTTCGGCACCGACGCGACCAGGACCCCACGCGGCGCCAGCACTTCGCGGCACTGGTCGAGCACCAACTCCGGGGAGCGGACGTGCTCGAGCACGTCCGCCGCGAGCACCACGTCGAACGGGCCCTCCCCATCGATCTCTAGTGGAAGCCCCTTGTCGAGGTCTCCCTGGATGAAGCGGTCGACACGATCGCCAACAGTGGGGAGCTCGACAATGTCTACGCCAGCTACCGTGTGGCCAAGGGCTCGTATGCGATCAGACAGAAGGCCACCGGAGCAACCAAGGTCGAGGATCTTCGCCGGTGGCATCTGCGCCAGCCACCGCAGGATGACGGCATGTGAGCTCTCCTCACCGTCCTTCACCATATATTCGTCGCCGACACCTCCGATCTCACCCGCGGCGAACCCGAGCTTTGCCAAGCGGTAACGAAGAACGGCTGCCGAGATGTCCCGGGCATATTTCACGCCGTCCACATAGCAAATCTCGTCCCCGTAGTAGGTTGGAATCGGAACCTCGACCATGCGCATGCCCGCATCTATCAGCTGGATGATGATCTGCGTGTCGAAGTCGAATCCGTCGGAGTTGCGGTCGAAGGGTATGCGAGACAGCGCCTGCACGCTGTAGGCGCGGTATCCGGAATGGAACTCGCTCAGATCGGTGCCCAGCATCTCATTCTCGAAGCGGGTCAGAATCTTGTTTCCGACATACTTATAAAGGGGCATGCCGCCTTTGCGTGCCGCGCCCTTGATCATCATCCTCGAGCCGAACACGGCATCGCATTCTCCGCGCTCCAACGGCGCAACCAGATCCTCCAGGCACTCGGGGGCATACTGGCCGTCTCCGTGCAGGAGCACAATGATGTCGAGATCGTGCTCGATCGCGAGGTGATAACCAGCCTTCTGATTTCCGCCGTAGCCGAGGTTGGTCGAGTGACGGACGATCGTCAGTGGAAGGTCATCGGCGATCTGCTTGTAGCCCAACCCGACGAGATACGTTGCGTCCTGACTGGCGTCATCGCACACGAAGATGTGCGCGACACGCGATCGAATCGACTTCGGGATCCTGTCGAGAACCTCAGCGAGCGTCGATACCGCATTGTATGCGACGATCAGGACTCCGATCCGCGCTAAGTCACTCATGTTCGTGTTGTTCGCGATCGCAGCACATGGCACAACGACGGGATGCTGAGCAGGTCGCCCGCATGGTGGCGGATCGTGCCCTCGGCGAGCGCCTCCCGGGCGACCGCCCGCAGACGCTGTATCTCCTGGACGTCGAACAGCTGCCTCACGACGGCGTGGCCGCGCTCGCGGAAAGCCGCTGGGTCCAGGCGGGAGAGTGATCTCGAGTGTGACTCTGTGAGGGCCATGCGCTGTCTCGACCAGGTTGTTTACCGGATCAGTCCAAGGGGGGCGGGTCCGCCCTCCGGCTTCTCGCCTTGGGCAGCATTGTCAGTAAATTAACTCGAAATATTCAGCGGGGAATGTCTCTGAGCACGCTGCGTTCAGGCGACTGCCGCGATCGGCTCCGCCATGCTGCGGATGGCGTCGGCTTCAAGCCACGTGTCGTTGCTGTCGCTCGAGTAGCGAAAGCCCGGTAGCAGCTCCTCGCCGAGCGGCTCGCTCGCGTTCGCCCACGACGGAAGCGGCGGATAGATGACGTACCGGTCCGCGAGCGCCCGCGCGCGGCGCGACTCGTCCTCGGTGACGAGCACCTCGTGCACCTTCTCCCCAGGTCGGATGCCGATGATCCGGCGCTCGGCGTCGGGCGCGAGCGCATCGGCGATGTCGCATACGCGCATGCTCGGTATGCGTGGAACGAACACCTCGCCGCCCTCCATCAGCGCCAGACAGCTGATTGCAAACTCGACGGCCTGCTCGAGCGTGATCCAAAAGCGGGTCATCGCTTCGTCGGTGATCGTCAGCACCCCGTCGCGAGCCTGCGCCTTGAATAGCGGGATCACGCTGCCCCGGCTTCCGACGACGTTGCCGTAGCGCATCGTCGAGAAGCGCGCCGGCGAGCCGCCGGCGTAGGCGTTCCCCTGGGTGATGATCTTCTCGGCTGCGAGCTTGGTCGCGCCGTATAGATTCACCGGATTGACGGCCTTGTCCGTCGACAGCGCGAGAGTTTGGGGCACGTCGTTGGCAATCGCCGCAGCCACGACGTTCTCCGCGCCGTTGATGTTGGTCTTCACCGCCTCGAACGGGTTGTACTCGCACACAGGCACCTGCTTGAGCGCCGCGGCGTGGATCGCAACGTCGACTCCATGCAGAGCCAGTCGCAGCCGCTCGGCATCGCGGACGTCGCCGATCAGGCAGCGCAGGCGTTCGTCCGACTCGAGCGCCCGCTGGAGGTTGTACTGCTTGAGCTCGTCGCGACTGTAGATGCGCACGGCCGCAGGGTCGTGCTCGGCCAGTATGGCTTTCACGAACGTCGTGCCGAACGACCCGGTGCCACCGGTGATCAGCACGACCTTGCCCTGGAGATATGGACTGGCTAAGGAGCTCATGAGCAGGTCGCCGAGTATCACATATCCACCACCACGAGTTCCAGTATTTCGGCTTAGTTAAGTCAACATGTTTCTGACATTCGCGTCGTGAGACCTCCCCAGATGTGAGTCGGCGCGCCCGCTCGCCGCTGATCACAGCTGGCTATTTGAGTCGGCTTGCGGCCCGATCGCGTGCAGCGCGTCGAGCCCCGCGGTCTACGCTCGCGACATGACCATCCCTTACGGACGTCAGACAATCGACGACGACGGGCCGCGTCGTGGAGGTGATGCGCTGCGACTGGTTCACCGGGACCAAACGTCGCAGGCTTCGGGGAGCGTTTGCGCAGGCCTGCGAGGTGCCGCACGCGATCGCTTTCTCCTCTGGCACGGCGGCGCTGCACGCGGCCGCCCACATCGCCGAGCTTCGCACGGGGACGAGCTGCCGATCAGTGCCATCACGCGCGGTGGACCTCGATTGAGGTGGTGATCCAGGTGGTACACTGCCTTTGTGCCGACTTCCCACCCCCGCGTCCAGGTGACGCTCGACCCGGAGCTTGCCAGAGCAGTCGAGCACGCCGAAGCGCATCTCGAGAGCCCGCACGGGCGTGCCGGTTTGATCCGCACGCTGGCATTGCGCGGTGCCGAGGAGATCTCCCGCCAGGCCGAGCACGAGACGCAGGCTCGAGCGCAGGCAATCGAGGAGCTGCTCGCCTACGACTTCTCGCAGTTGGGCGACATCGTCGCGAAACGCGAGTCGGACCTGCCGGACAAGCTACCGTCCCCGTCGCAGCTCACGTGAGATACGGCACGGGCGTCGCGCTCGTCGTCGATACCTCGGCGTGGGCGCGTCAGCACCATCCCAAGGTCGCCACACACTTCCGGGACACCGCAGAGGCGGGTCTGCTGGCTGGTTGCCCGGTGGTCGCGCTCGAGCTCCTCACGACCGCAGAAGACGCGACCGAACGCGACGTGCTCGCCAAGCGCTTGAGCATGCTGCGCCAGGCCCCCATCAACGAAGGCGTCTGCGCAGCGGCCCTGAGCGCCTCGAGCGAACTGGCGAGCGCGAACCAGCCACGCGTGCCCGCGACGGACTATCTGATCGCCGCGGCTGCCGCCGAGCGCGGCTTCGGCGTGCTGCACTACGACCATCACTACGACACGCTCGCGGGCCCGTTGGGCTTTGAAAGCGTCTGGATCGCACCGGCCGGGACGATCTGAATGCCACCGGCAGACCCCACCCGCGACCCCGCGGGGCGGCCCTCCGGGCCGCCTACTAAATAAGCTGTCCAGCCAATGTTCTCCAAGGTCCTCATAGCCAACCGCGGCGAGATCGCCGTCCGCATCATCCGCGCGCTCGACGAGCTCGGCGTCGCGAGCGTCGCCGTGTACTCCGAGCTCGACCGCGACGCGCCGCACGTGGCGCGCGCCGGCGAGTCTTACAACCTCGGTGACGGCCCCGCGGCGGAGAACTACCTGAGCGTCGAGAAGATCCTCGACGCCGCCAAGCGCGCGGGTGCCGAGGCGATCCACCCGGGGTACGGCTTCCTCGCCGAGAACGCGCCGTTCGCGCAGGCTTGCGAGGACGCGGGGATCGTGTTCATCGGCCCACCGGCCAGCGCGATCGAGGCGATGGGCTCGAAGACCCGCGCCCGTGAGCTGATGCAAGCGGCGGGCGTGCCGATCGTGCCGGGCACGACCGAGCCGGTGGCCACAGTCGCCGACGCGCTGCGGATCGCCAGGGATCAGATCGGCTTCCCAGTCGCGGTCAAGGCGGCCGGCGGCGGCGGCGGCAAGGGCTTTCGCGTGGCGCTCACAGAGGACGAGATGCAGGACGCGTTCGAGGGCTCAAGCCGCGAAGGCGAGAAGTTCTTCTCCGACCCCACCGTCTACCTCGAGCGCTACCTGCACGATCCGCGCCACGTCGAGGTGCAGGTGCTGGCCGACCGCCACGGCAACGTGATCCACCTCGGCGAGCGTGACTGCTCGATCCAGCGCCGCCACCAGAAGGTGATCGAGGAGTCCCCCGCCCCCGAGTGGGTCGTCACGCCCGAGATCCGCGAGCGCATCGGCAAGATCGGCGTCGACGCCGCCAAGGCCGTCAACTATGTCGGCGCCGGCACGATCGAGGGGCTGTTCTCCGCCGCCGACGGCGCCGACGGCGCCGAGTATTTCTTCCTGGAGATGAACACGCGCGTTCAGGTCGAGCACTGCGTCACCGAGATGACCACCGGCGTCGACATCGTCAAGGAGGGCATTCGCGCCGCCGCCGGCGAGCCCCTGTCATACGCGCAGGAGGACATCGAGCTGCGCGGGCACGCGATCGAGTGCCGCATCAACGCCGAGGACGCCTCCAAGAACTTCGCGCCCGCGCCCGGCAGGATCGGTGTCTACCGTGAGCCTCGCGGCCCCGGCGTGCGCGTCGACTCGGGCGTCGAGGAAGGCGGTGAAGTCTCGCCGATGTATGACCCGATGGTCGCCAAGCTGATCGTCTGGGACGCCGACCGCGAGCAGGCCACCGCCCGCATGCTGCGCGCGCTCGGCGAATACGAGATCGGGGAGCTCAAGACGCTGATCCCCTTCCACCAGGCGCTGCTCGCCACCGAGCAGTGGGCGCGCGGGGAGACCTGTCGCGACCTGCTCGAGGACAAGCAGTGGCTGAAGACGCTCGCGTTCCCTGCCCCCGCGCCGCCCGCCGAGGACGGCGCGAAGCAGGCGGAGAAGGTCGAGCAGACCTACGCCGTCGAGGTCTCCGGCAAGCGCTTCGACGTCCGCGTCATCGGACCCCCGTTCGCCGGCGGCGGCGCCGGCCCGGCGATGAACGGCGGCGGCCCCGCGGCGGGCGCGCGCAAGGCGCCCAAGCGCGGCGAGCGCAAGTCCTCCAGCGGGGGAGGACCGGACACGCTCCCATCTCCGCTGCAGGGCAACATGTGGAAGGTGCTGGTCAAGCAGGGAGACGAGGTGCAGGAGGGCCAGCTGCTGTGCATCATCGAGGCGATGAAGATGGAGAACGAGATCACCGCCCACAAGGCCGGCAAGATCGTCGAACTGCCGATCACCGAGGGCGCGCCAATCCAGGCGGGCGCGCCGATCGCGACGATCGCGAGCGCTCAGCCGTGAGCGCTGCTGGACGGACGACGAAACGGCAAGAGCTAGAAACACGTCTCTCGGTTCGCTCGCGCGGCGTGAACGTGCGCCCCCATTTCAAGCTACCTGCTCAGACGTGTCGCATAGCCCCGCGTGGTGGCGCGGATCCTGGAGTCCAAGGCCGCAGCCGATAGCGATCAGGAGACAGCTTGGGGTGACTGGGCGGCCCGTTTTGCAGCCGCGAGATCCAGCTGGCAGTAGTGTGCCGCCAGTTCGATGGATCATCGGGATCACCGCTCAGATACGACTGAGCAGCGGACATCCTACGAGGTCGCACCATCCGCGGTCCTGTTCCGCTGCGACGCTTCACCTTCCATTGGTGTTGGACATGTCATGCGCTGTCGTGCGCTTGCGCTTGCGCTTCGAGCGCACTCGGTAGACGTAGCGTTCCTCATGCGCGGGAGCTACACGGTTGATGGCTTTGAGACATTCCGTGCCCCTGACGGCGACGACACTTCGCTCTCGTCACACGATCTCGAGCGAACCATCGAGATCGCAGCTCGCGGAGACTTCGAGACAGTCATCGTCGACCATTATGGAGCCGGCGCCACCGACTTCGAGGCGCTGAAGGAAGCGGGCCTGCGAGTCGGGGTCATAGACGATCTGGCGGACCGCGATCTTTCTGCCGCCGACTGGATACTCAACCAGAACATAGGAGCACACGCCGTCAGATATCGGGCTCGCGCGGACGCGCTCGTGCTCCGCGGGCTGCGCTATGCGCTGCTGCGCCCTGAGTTCGCAGAGGCACGAACGCAGCCGGCCTCTCCGCTCGCTGCCGGCGAGGCGCACTTGCTGATCACGCTCGGCGGCGGTGCGACGGCAGACCTCTGCTCTTCGCTGCTGGCGATGCTGGACCACGTTGAACCGTCGCTCAGCATCCGCTGCGTCGCGACAGATGCGAACGCGCGGCTCAGGCGCGCAGCGGATCAGTCGCGGCACACCGTCGAGGTTCTCAGTGCGGTGGACAACATGGTTGGGCAGATGATGTGGGCGGACGTCTCCATCAACGGCGGCGGCACGACCTGCTGGGAGTTGCTTTGCCTGGGGGTGCCGATGGTCGTGCTCGCGCTCTCCTACGACCAGCGCCTCAACGCCCCGGCGCTCGAGAGGGCTCAGGTAGCGGTCAGCGCCGAGACCATCGACGGGGCCCAGGATGCCCTGGCGATGCTGCTCAGTCACCCTGTCAGGATGCTGAAGATGTCGAGCAGAGGAATGCAGCTCGTAGATGGCCTCGGAGCGCACCGGGTAGCAGAGGCGCTGCTTGGCTGTTCATACACGGTAGGAGCGAAGATCCATGCGCCCGGTTGACGTCGGCGGACGGCAGATCGGCCCAGGCGCGCCGTGCTTCATCGCAGCCGAGATGGGCCTAAGCCACAACGGCGATGTCTCGCTCGCGCACCGCATGATCGACGCCGCCGCTGACGCCGGCGTCGACGGCGTGAAGTTCCAGACCTACCGCACGGACGACTTCGTCTCCGACCGCTCGTTGACATATGAGTACGTGTCCGCTGCTGGGACAGTTGTGGAGACGCAGTACGAGCTGTTCACGCGTTGCGAGCTACCTAGCAGCGCATGGACTGATCTGCGCGCTCATTGCCGCGATCGCGGCGTTGTGTTCTTCAGCACACCCACTGGGTTCGACACGCTCGAGCGTCTTGTCGGACTTGACGTCCCCCTCCTGAAGAACGGGTCTGACTTCCTCCTGCATCTGCCTCTAATCCAAGCGATGGCACGCACAGGAGTACCCACCATCCTCTCGACCGGCATGGCAACACTCTCCGAGATCGAGGACGCAGTCGCGGCTTTCAGGCAGGAAGGTGGGCGCGAGCTGGTGCTGCTGCACTGCACATCCTCGTATCCGACCGCTCCCCAGGACATCCACCTCCGGAAGATCGCCACGCTCGCAAATCACTTCGAGTGCCCGGCTGGCTTCAGCGATCACTCTGATGGCATCCTGGCCGCCATCGGTGCCGTTGCAGTCGGAAGCTGCTTGATCGAGAAGCACTTCACCCTCGACAGGAGCCTGCCAGGACCTGATCACCTGTTCTCTGCCGATCCGCAGCAAATGCGCGCGCTCGTGAACGGTGTCCGTAGTCTCGAGCAGGCACTGGGGGCGGCCGAGATTGGCCCTGTACGCTCCGAGCTCGAGGGGCGTCGAGACTTCCGCCTGTCGTGCGTGGCCGCCCGCGATCTCGGGCGCGGCACAATCCTGTCTGACCGTGACATCGCTTTTCATCGCCCGGGTGGGGGGATTCCTCCCGGGCGTCTCGACGAGATCATTGGACGTCGTGTCCGTGTCGCCCTGCCTCTCGGCACGGTGTTGCGATCTGACCATCTCGAGCCGCGGGCGTTGGTCGCCTTATCGTGAAACGTCACCCTTGCGACTCGCGGGTCCTATGCGTAGCGGCCCACCCCGACGACGAGGTGCTAGGGGCGGGCGCGACCATGTCGCGCCTCGTCGACGAAGGTGCGACCGTGCATTCGTTCGTCCTCGGCGAGGGCATCGGTGCGCGCTACCGCGACGAGCAGCCAGATCGAGCGAAGATCGCGGCCCTGCACTCCCAGCTCGAGCGAGCCGCAGAGCTCATGGGTGTAGTCCCTCACCACGAGAGCCTGCCGGACAATCGCTTCGACCAAGTTGACCTGCTCGACATCGTTCATATGGTCGAAGAGATCAAGCGAGCGGTTCAGCCAGATGTGGTGCTCACCCATCACGCGGGGGACCTGAACGTCGACCACAACATCACAGCTCGCGCCGTTCTGACGGCCTTCCGTCCGCTGCCGGAAGAGCACCGGGTGACTGTTCTGGGCTTCGAGACCCTGTCGTCCACAGAATGGAATGTCGCGTCGCACGCCTCGAGTTTTGTGCCGAACTGGTTTGAGGATGCACAGCCCGGGCTGCAACGCAAGATGGACGCGATGGCCGCGTACTCAATGGAGTTGCGTGAGTTTCCCCATCCACGATCGATCACCGGCATCGAGCTTGCGGCGCGCCGGTGGGGTATGACCGTCGGCCTGCACGCAGCCGAGCCATTCATTCTGCTCCGGCATGTTGCCAGCGACCGCGTACAGGCGCGTCTGCTGCTACGCCACGCCGCGCCAGGAGATCAGAACCTGCTTTTCCGCTGGCGCAACGACCCCGTCATCGTAGGACTCGGAAGTCAACAGCGAAGCGTAACCATGCAAGAGCACTGTGCGTGGTTTGAGCGCCAGATGACATCGACCGACTCCTCCATTCTGATCGGAGAAAGCGGAGGCATCCCCATTGGCCAAGCGCGCTTTGACCGTTCTGGCACGACGGCTACGATCTCCATCTACCTGGCGCCAGGCCTGGAGAGTAGAGGTCTCGGCGTGCCATTCATGACTCGTGCTTGTGACCATGCGTTCAGAGAGTGGCCGATCGAGAGCATTCTCGCGTGCGTGCGCCTGGACAACGAGCGTGCCTTGAGAGCCTTCGCGCGCTCCGGCTTTGAGCGCCTCGATGCACCCGCGGATTGCCCGCCTGATCATGCGCGGCTAGTGCGCTCGCGTCCCAGCACGAGAGCTGCTCGATGATCAGTCCGTTCAACACAATGGCGGCCCGCTACGATAGGCTGGTCGATACGTTCGGTGACAGTCACCGTTCGTGCGACTGGGGTAGCCTTCGCTCCCAGGGGTCGCGCTTCGAAGTGCTTGCGGCTGTCACCGATCTATCAGGCTGCTCACTTCTCGATGTCGGCTGCGGACTAGGCGATCTGGCGCGGTTCCTACGCACATCGTGCAGTTTCGATGCACCGCCGTGTTACACGGGCATCGACATCTCCAAGGAGATGGTCACGCGCGCGCGCCACCGCGACCCGACGCTGGATATCAGGCACTGCAATATACTCGACGGCGATCTCGGCTCATTCGACGTGGTAGTTGCCAGCGGGATCTTTGCGCTGCTCCCGCCTGACCGATTTGATCTCATGCAGGAGGTGGTGGGTGCGATGTACCGGCACTCACGGCGAGCCGTCGCGTTCAACAGCCTCAGCACCTGGGCCCCCAGCCAAGAGATGAGCGAGCTGCATGCGGATCCGCTACGCATGATCGCGTTCTGCCGCACGTTCACATCCGAGCTCGTGCTGCGGCACGATTACCTCCCGCAGGACTTCTCGGTGTATATGTACACGGACCGGCCTTGATCGTTTCAATCAATCAGCCGGCCTATCTTCCGTGGCTTGCGTACTTCCAGCGCATCTCACGCAGCGATGTCCACGTTGTCCTCGACCACGTTCAGTTCGAGAAGAACAGCTTGACGAACCGCAATCGCGTCCGCGGCCCCAACGGGGCGCAGTGGCTTACTGTGCCGGTGAGGACCGCTGGGCGCTTCGGCGAGCTCTCGATCGTAGACGTCGAGATCGCAAGCGACCAGCGCTGGCAACACAAGCACTGGTCGACCCTCGAGCAAAGCTACCGCAAGGCGCCGCACTTCTCGGCACAGGCAGACGCATGGGCGGATGTATACGCCCGTGAGTGGCATACGCTGGGCGAGCTCTTGGACCACACGCTCCGCCTCCTGCTCGACGCTCTTCAGGTCTCTACGCCGCTTCTCTACAGCTCCACGATGGATCTCGAAGCGCACAAGAGCGCACTTGTTCTAGAGATCTGTCGGCGCCTCGGCGCCACGCGCTACATCTCAGGACCACTGGGCCGCGGCTACCTCGACCAGCAAGCATTCGACGACGCGCACATCGACATCGAGTACCACCAACACCACCCGCCCAGCTACCAGCAGTCCTATCCAGACTTCGTTCCAGGGCTAAGCGCGATCGACGCGCTGTTCAACCTTGGGCCCAAAGCCGCCGCGCGACTGGCGAGGTGAGGCCGAGGGAAGGTGCCGTGCGCTCTCCTGCTCGCCAGGAGGCAGCCATTTGGCTCGACGATGTCCAGATTGCCCATCACGGCACGACTTGAGGCACATCAACGTTGAGCAGCGCGACCTCCGGGTGGCGCTCGAGATACGCGAGCACGGCGTCCAGCCCGAAGCACGCGTCAGTGTCGTACAACGCGTCGTACAGTGTCGCGATCACCTCGTAGTCCTTGGGTGTATCCAGGGTCAGGCGAAGGTTCGGGCGTCGATGTCTTGCGTTCGTCGGTGCCACGCTCAGGAGACGAAGCCGCTCGGGGTGCTCCTCGAAGAACAGTGTGACGTGCTCGCGATCACGTGCTGCGACCGTGCACCGCTCAGCTAGTTCAAGCTGAGCCGTGGGGAAGATCTCAACGGCGAGCCCTATCGGATACTGAGAGCCGCCGAGGCAGTTCGACGCAAAGTCAGGCCGATCGCGCAGGAATGCGGCGATCACTGCCTCGACGATGGCGGGGTCAGTGAGAGGGGCGTCGCCGGTGATTCGTACGATCGTGGCTGCGCCAACTGAGACTGCTGCGTTCAGCACACGCCCGAGCACATCCGTGACACTGCCGCGATACGCTGGTACGGCCAGCGCCTGAGCGCACTCGCAAATCACATCGTCTTCCGGATCGACTGTTGTCGCAACCACGATCCCATCTAGGCTCGGTACGCGCTGCAAGCGGCTGATGATGTGAGTCAGGGCAGGCACGCCGGCGAGTTCCGCCATCGTCTTGCCGGGCATTCGCGATGAACCCATGCGACCGGTAACGACGGCGTAGACTGGACGCGGCTCTGAGTTCATAGCTAAGCAAATACCTACGGGACGATGATACCCGCGCTGACGATCTCGCTTTTGGCCAGAATAGCTCGCATGCGAACTCAGTGTTGTTGGGCTGCACGCGGATACCGCAGCCGCCAGACAAGCTCATCTTCTGCAGCGGCCAAGCCTCGGCCCGCAAAAATAGCGATGCCGCCAGCGGGCAGCTGATGCGAAGCGGTGCCGATCTGGCTGTAGATGAGAAACATGCTGACGTTTCTGACGCTGCTGAGGCGGGGCGCATGGGCGTGTCACCGGAGTTGCATCAGGCCAAGATGTGGCGCACTGGCGGCATACCGGTCAACACGACCCTCACGGCTACGCGCACACTCATACGCGCACTTACTTCGCTCGCCATGCTGCCCTTGCTCATCACTCGCATCGGCGCCGACGCCACGGGGCTGTTCATAATAGCCACAACGTTGACGGGCTACTTCAATTCAGTAGAATACGGATTGGGCACAAGCGTGACGAAGTACGTGGCCGAGCATCGGGCGACCGGGGACGCCGAGCAGCTGGGGTCGGTCCTGCGCTCCTCCCTGCTGTTGATGATGGGCTTGGGCGTTCTGATTGCCGTCATCATCGCTCTGTTCGGCCTGATCGGGGGCCCCGCTCTCTTTGGAGCCTCCTCGGTTGACTCGGCGGCGGAGCCCACGCTACTCGTGACTGCGGGCATAGCACTTTTTTACTGGCCGTCGCGCCTCGGTACTGCGGCGCTCGAAGGTCTCGAGCGCTATGACGTCAACGCAGTTGTCCAGAGCGTGTCTTCGATACTGACGTTGGCGCTTATTTACGTGGCGAGTGGGTGGACCCACTCCGTCCCGGTCCTCACGGGGATATTCTGCACGATGCTTGTGTTCGAAGGCTTGTGCGCCGGGGCTTTGGCGTGGCCGAATCTCGGCCTGCGTCGCGGTCTGGGGCGCTGGCGGGGAGATCATTTGCGTCCATCGCTTGGCTTTGGCACAGGTCTGTTCATAATCGGCTTCTCCAGCACCCTCATCTACGAGAGCGATCGCATAGTGGTGACAGCGGTTGCGGGAGCCGCGGCGGTTGTCACCTATGAGGTTGCGCTTCGGCCCCATAGCGGCGTGCGCCAGATAAACGGGTTGACCGCGGCGGCCATGACTGCAACGTGCTCACGGCTTGTGGCGGAAGATCGGCCCGAGCGGCTCCGCAGACTCGTGCTCGCGGGATCGCTATACGCAGTGGTCCTTACCATCCCGTTCGCTGTGCTCACAATCGTCTTGGCGCGACCGATCCTCGAAGCATGGGTGGGCCCTTCATATGGTCAATATGCGATCGACGTTCAGATCTTCGTCTCGTACTGGCTCGTTACCGCCAGCGGAGCGCTGTTCAACAGCGCCATCGTTGGTATCGGACGAATCCGCGTCCTTGTGTGGATTACGGCGATCATTGCCATCCTCACGCTGGGGCTGTCCATCGGACTGGCTGTAGCGTTGGGCACGATCGGCGTGATCCTAGGTACGGTTATTCCCGCATGCATCAGCACCCCACTGGCCATCCCGTACTACCTGCGTCATATCGGCATCTCGAAGGCGAGCTTTGCACGTGAGGTACTGATACCAGGCTATGCCCCGGTCGCACTGTGGACGATCCCGGTCGTCGTGGGAGCTCGAGCGCTACATCCAAGTGGTCTAATCGGTATTGGCGCGTTCTGCGCCACCGCGCTCATGTTGCTGGGGCTGGTCTACATACCGATATTGCGTGCGAGTTGGCGGAGCATTGGATCGACCGATGAGGGCTCGGCAGCCCCACGGCCGCAAGCGTGAGCCTGAGCTATCTCGTTATCGTGACTGCATCCTCCGGATCTCTTCATAGGTACACTCGCCGCGTCAACGGCCCAGTCGCCGACGCGCTGGCGTTGGGAACGGCTCAACTGGGGATGCCCTACGGTATTGCCAACCGTGTCGGAGGGCTCGACGAGAACGCAGCCCACGCCATCCTCGACGCAGCCTGGCGGATGGGGATTCGCGTTCTCGACACCGCACAGGCGTACGGTGCAAGCGAGGCCGTCATCGGCCGCTATCTCTGTGGCCCGCGCGCCCCAATGGCACCCGGCGCGCAGATCATCACCAAGCTGCACCCCGAACTGAACCTTGTGCGTGTGAATGATGTCCAGCGGTCGCTCGAGAGCAGTTGGGCACGACTCGGGCGCAAGCAGATATGGGGCGTGCTGTTGCACCGCGAGGAGCAGCTGCGACACCTGGGTGGGCCGCTCGGTGAGATCTTGCAGGAGTGGCGAGCACGAGGACGCATCCGGCACGTCGGCGTGTCGGTGTACTCCGAGGAGCACATGGCGCAGGCGGTCGAAACCTCTGACATCGAGATCATACAAGCGCCCCTGAGTCCCCTGGACCGGCGCATGGAGCGCGCGGGGCTGGTCGCGGCTGCGGAAGCCGCTGGCAAGAAACTGTTCGTGAGGAGCGTGTTCTTGCAGGGTCTAATCACCCTCGAGCCCGACGAGGCCGCCCGCCGGCTGCCGCTGGCTGCCAATGCGGTGGGATGCCTCGCTGCCTTTTGTGGGCGCCGCCACATTGATCCTCGAGAGTTCGCTATCGGATACGTTCGCCACCGAGCCCGAAGCGCGTTGCTGGTGATCGGCGCCGAGACCGTTCCCCAGGTGAGAGATAACTGCGACCTGGTCGCGAAGGGCCAGGGTGAGACTCGAGCGTATGACGAATGGGATAGCGAATGGCCAAGCGATGATCCGATCCTGGTGAATCCGTCGCGCTGGCCGCCATCTACCGTGTTACACCGCGATCGGTCGTGAGCGCCAGGAGCCTCACCACGAGCACATTAGAGATACTGTCCGGCATCGACACGGATCGTCTGCCCGGTGATATGACGTGCTGCATCGCTACACAGAAAGGTAACAAGAGGCGCGATATCCCTGGGGGACCCAAGTCGCCGCAGCGCTGTTTCCTTCACGACCAGGTCCCGTATGAGCATCGGCGTGCCCTCCTGGGAGGGGGTCTCTATGTAGCCTGGCGCAACGAGGTTCACATTGACGCCGGAGGGCCCCAGCTCTGCTGCCGCGGTCTTGACGAGTCCCAACAGTCCCGCCTTCGCGGCGTTGTAACCTGCTGTTCCAATTCTTCCCCTTAGTCCGTTTATCGAGCCAATGCACACTATCTTGCCATATTTCCTGTCGACGAAACCAGGACCCGCCGCGCGAATATAGTTAAAAGCGCTCTTGAGTGAGATGTCCACGGCATCGTCCCATTCCTCCTCGGTCATTCTTATGAGTGGCGCGGAACGGGCGGCGCCCGCGTTGCACACCAGCACATCTAGGTCGCCGAGTTGCCTGCCAACCTCGCTCACGACCTGCTGTGCCTGCGCGTGCTCGCGCGCGTCTGCTCTAATCGCCACCGCACTGCATCCCTGCGACTCGAGCTCCCCAACCAAAGCCCTGGCTGCGTGATCGTCACTTATATACGTCACCGCGACGTTCACACCCCCGTGCGCCAAGTCGCGGGCGATCTCCGCCCCCAAGCCCCGTGAACCGGCGGTCACCAGCGCGGTCTTACCGGACATCTTCACACAGCTGCGCATCTCTCGCCATCCATCTCATCGTGCGGGCGCGAAGTGTTACGTGGGAGATCACATGCGGGCATCGTCAAGCTGTCTCTCGGTTGCGACTCCAACGACCTGCTGGAGCAGAGATCTCGAGGAGGTCAGCGGCGAAGCGATCTGGTCGGAACGGTTCGGCATAGCGAGTCAAATGACAGCCCAGCCCGTATGCCAGGTCGAACGCCCGATCGGGACGCATCAAGAGATCGTCGACCAGCGTGCCGAAATCGTCGGACGATTGGAACGTGCCTGGTACCTGCTCGGTCCAAGGCGGGAGCAGATGCTCTGTGCGGATCCACTGTGGAGCGGTTCCCATCCACAGCAGCAGTGGAAGTCCGAGTGCGGCAGCCTCGAACGCGGCGGAGGAGGTCGATGCGATCACGATGTCAGCCCTGCTGGCGTTGCCCGAGAACGAACCTTTCGACACGATCCTGACGGTGAGCTGGCGTGCGTCGAGCAGTCGCCGATAGCGCGCAGCATCCTCACTGGGATGTGGACGCAACTCCAAATCCACGCCGGCTGCGGCCAGTCGTGCGAGACCGGCGCCAATGACGTCGATGAAGGCGTCGCAGTGCGTGGCCGGCACAATCGGAACGCCGCTCAGCCCGGTGGTGGCGATTAGTACGCGGCTCGCGTTGGCGACCGGGGGATGCTCCGCTCGACGCGCCCGCGTCGCAGCCACTCCGGGAAGCCCCACAGGCGATACTCGAGGCTGAGGGTCCGGCCAGCTGGAGGTCTGCTCCGTCGTACCCGCCCCCCAACCAAACAGGACGTCTGTCATGTGTTCTGAATAGTCGTCACGAAGTGAGTAGATGCCGTGCTGCATCGAGGCGACTTGCAGACCACGCTGGTGCGCCCATCCGATGAGCAGTCGGGAGGCGCCGTACGCGGCGCTCGGCAACAGGAGCGCACGCAGTGATCTCGCCCTCTCCAGGCCTGCGAGGGTCGATACGGCGTGGTCGAACTCTGACGCCGCCTCGGTCAGTAGCCGGTGCACCAGCAGCGCCAAGGCGCGATCGAGCTCCGCGGGGTCAGCGATGTCGAGCGACGCGGGCACACTCACCGTAGGACCGAGACCGACACGCACGACGCCGTAGGTGGCTAGAAGCGGGAGCCGTCGGCGCATTGCGAGCAGGGCGCCGTTGCCATGGTCAAGGCCAGGGAACGGCACCACACCGACGCCTGCAGCGCGCAACTCCTCGGCCGAGAGAGAGACAAGCGCCAACGAGAGCTTGCCCGCCACGACGGCGCCGATGCGAACACGCTCGGGCCTCGAGCAGGCTCCGAGGACGCGCATCAGCGGGCGCACCAAGGCACGCTTTGCCCGCGAGCCCGGTAGCGCCGACGGAATGGCGTAGGAGACCGGCGATGGGTCGATGCCGAGGCCAGCGCGCACGCCCATCGTCAGTGCCGGCGGCGCCGCAGGGTCGCAGATCAGCTCACTTGCACCCCTCCAAGCTTTTGCGAGCCTCCATCCGCACAGCAGGCGCGCAATCTCGTCATGCAAACGCAGGTCAGCAAAGTCAACTAGACGGTGGCCACCATGTTCAATCGCGGCCACCGCCGAGTGCCCTGTGATCGCGGGCAGCAACTCGGTGAAGCGCCGCTGGGCTGCGCTGCGTTCCTCCCAGCTCTCCATCTTGTCGAACAAGAGCGGCCGCCGGCTGGCCAGATCCTTGTATGCGATGCTGTCCAACACGATCGTCACATCGCCGGGCCGAAGCGGTGGGATCCAGTTGTAGCGGCCGGTCAAATCGGCACGACACACCACGATCAGCCTGCCGGCGACCTGCATCGGACGTTTGCCTATCACACGAGTGCGACGATCGGCTCCAGTTGAAAGCGCGAGCGTCCGCGGCACGTCGTTTGCATGAGCTCGTCGCGGCTGTAGACTCGGACCGCTGCCGGTTCGTGCTCGGCGGGCAGGGTTGTCGCAAACGCGGTGCCGAACGATCCCGTGCCGCCGGTAACGAGCAGGACTTTGCCATGCAGATATGGATCGTGTGAAACACTCATGGGCGATTGGCGGAGCATCCCATACGCATTTGCGAGAGTCCAGCAATCAGCCAGCAATGTTTCCGACATGCAGAGAGCAGCTACGCCTCGCACCATGCACATCCCATACGGTCGCCAGACAATCGAGGAAGATGACATCGCCGCCGTCGTGGAGGTCTTGCACGGGGAATGGCTCACACAGGGACCGAACGTGGCGAGCTTCGAGGATGCTTTCGCATCCGCCTGCGATGCGCCCTTTGCTGTAGCCTTTTCCTCAGGCACCTCAGCACTCCATGCGGCTGCCCATGTCGCGAATCTGAGGACTGGCGACGAGCTGCTGACGAGCGCCATTACATTTGCCGCAAGCGCCAATTGCGGTGCGTATGTCGGTGCGAAGCCAACGTTCGCCGACATCGACCCGCATACGTGGAATGTCTCGGCCGACACGGTGCGCTCAGCCCTGACACCCCACACCCGTGCGATTGTCCCTGTGCACTTCTCAGGCCTTCCGGCCCCCGTTCGGGAAATTCGGGCCGTAGTTGGAGACAGCGCAACGATCATTGAGGACGCGGCTCACGCGCTCGGCGCATACACGTCCGATGGACCAGTCGGTTCATGTCAGTACTCGGACATGGCCGCTTTCTCCTTTCATCCAGTCAAGACGATCACCTCAGGCGAGGGCGGCATGGTGACAACACGCCGAGAGGACCTCGCCGAGCAGCTACGGGAGTTCCGGACACACGGAATGGTTAGAGATCCTGCGCGGATGGAGCGACACGACGGCTCGTGGTATCATGAGCAGCAGGATCTCGGCTTCAACTACCGCCTTACTGATATCCAAGCTGCTCTGGGGCGCTCGCAATTGACGAAGGTCGAGCGCTTCGTGACACGCCGCAACGATCTGGCTGACCGATACCGATGTCAGCTCGCGGCCGTGGCACAGCTCGAACTTCCTCCCGCGGCTCCCGCGGGGCGGCGTCATGGTTATCACCTGTTCGTCGTGCGCCACCGCGACGGCGCGACGGCGCGACGGCGCCTCTACAACGACCTGCGCGAGCGAGGGATCATGGCTCAGGTTCACTATCTGCCCGTCTATCGCCATCCGTGGTATCGGCGGACATACGGGTATCACGATGGGATGTGCCCGGCTGCTGAGACTTACTATGAAGGCGCGTTGTCGCTACCTTGCTTCCCCGGGCTTACCGACGAGGAGCACGAGCAGGTGATCGCAGCCGTGCGCGCTCTGGCGTGAGCGTCTAACCATCGCCGGTGAATGCAAACGAGCGCACACCCGCCGACCACCAGCACAAGAACTGTCAGTGCGCGACCGCTACACGTGCGCGGGAGGGCGCGGCTGCGAAGCCCCGTACTCGGGGACAGGCTGGATGACTCTAAGCCCTGCCTGCTCTGCCTCCCGCCATACGTCCGGACCGAACTGCGATCTGGACCATGTGGACTGCATGTAGTCACGGGTCTTCAGGAAAGTGATGTAATTGTCCAAATGCTCTCCCGAGCGAGCAAAGGTCATGAACAGCACGATCCGCTCGCCGTCTTCTGGCACGCGCATGCTCTGCGGTAGCCAGGTCTGCACACGTGGGTTCAGAGGCACGCTCGGCAGCCCGCGCAGGCGCACGGTCTCGCCCGCATGGACGGTGCGTAGCGTCCACGCGATGAAGTCGCCCACATGTGCGTCGACGAGCATGGGCCATGTGGGACGGAAGATCCCGAGTCTGTGCGAGCGAGGACGCACGGCCAGCCCGCCGCTGTGGTGCGCCTGATCTTGCAGGTACAAACCACAGCCAAGCACCGGATAGGGATCGCGCCAGTCTGGCCCGCCGCGCCAACGTCTGCGATTAACGTTGTCGCGATGCCAGCCGCGCTCACCGTTTTTGCCGATGCGTACGCTGCTGTCGCCAAAGTACACCGGCTCCCCTCCAAGCAGCTCACATACAACCTCGACCACACGCTGATCCAGCAGTACATGGCGTAGTTGGGGGATGCTCAGCAGGTCTCGAGTATCGTGGCGCATCGTGCCCTCGATCCCAGGACGGGACGTGACCAGCCCTGCGTGCTCGCCCTCGGCGACCGCCTCCTGGGCGCTCGCGCGCAGGCTCTGTATCTCTTCCGCGTTGAACAGCCGCCGCACGATGGCGTAGCCGCGCTCGCTGAGCGACGGGTCCAGACCGGGGCTCGATCTCGAGTGTGAATTCGCGAGGGCCATGCTTGTCTCAGACGAGTGTTTAGCGGATCAACGCAAACGGATCGATCGGCGTCGTCGCGCTTGCGGCTTTGGGCAGCAATACGCACGAATTCACCTCGAACTTTTGGGGGCTTATGTTTCTGAGTCGAGGGTCACGGAGCGAGACCAGCCACGATGGCCGCCTGCGAGGCGAGCGCGCTGCCGGCTACAGCGCAGCCGCGTTTTCGCCGTGCAGCTTTCGCTGCGCGGCTCCGCGGCGGCCGGCCGGCAACTTGGCGTCGACGCCACTCTGTGCGAGCGCACGCAGGTAGTCGACGTCCTCGTCGATGACCTCCAGCGCGCGAATGCTACCCATCACCGGTCCATGGCCGGGGACGACGTGCTCGGCGCCGGCGACGAGCGTACGTAGACGCTCGAGCGTGGCCAGATACGAGTCGACATCACCCCCGTCGTTCAGCGTTGCAATCTCGCACGGGGAGATATAATCGCCAGCCACAAGCACGCACGCCCAGGGGATCCAGACGGCCATCCCGTCCCAAGTGTGTCCACCCGCGGGATGCAGCTCGAGCTCGAGCTCACCGATGCCGCAGCGACCGGGAACAGGCAGCTCCTGGAGCGAGCCGAGCGTGAGCGGGCGACGACGCTCTATCAGCAGTTCTTCATCGAAGGCGCGCAACTCTCGCTGAGCCTCGCCGGGCGAGAGCCGCAGCCGCTCGACGGTGCTCTCGGCACAACCCAGTGCGACGTCAGGATACGCCAAGCGTCCGAGCAGATGATCCCAGTCGCCGTGCGTGGCCAGGAGCCCGCTTGGCGCGGGGAACTGCGCCTGCTCCAGCAGCCCCGGCAACGCATCCAGCTCGTCCGGGAGCACCGGCGAGTCGATCACGAATGTCTCGTCGCCGCCGCGGACAATCACGCAGTTGAGCTGCAGCAACGCGCTCGTGACGACGATCACGTCGCGGTGCAGCGAGACGGCCCGCACGCGCCGCCCGGACGTCTAGGAGACGCCGAGGAGTTTGGCGGCCTCTTTGAGGCTGCTCACTTCGGCGGTGGGTTTCTTCTGAGATGAGTCGAGTGTCTCCTTGCTGCGGTTGACCCACACGACCGGCACTCGCTGTTTGATGCAGGGCACCACGTCGTGATAGTGGCTGGCGGCCACGTGCACCCAGCCGCGCTTGCCGCCCATGCGCCTGGCACACTCGGTGAAATGCGGCAGTTCGGGCTTGTAGGAGCGCACCTGCTGAGCGGTGACGACCAGGTCGAAGTCGATCGGGATGTGGCGGCGGGTCTGACCAAGGAGCTTGTCGTCGATGTTCGATAGCAGGCCCAGCTTGTATTTCTTGGCCAGCTTCTGTAGCTGGGGGTTGGTCTCCTTGAACGGCGCCCAGCGCTGGACCGAGTCGGGCAGGAAGCCCGAGCGCGAGGGCTCGAGCTTCCATTCCAGGCGGCTGGCGATCTCGATGACCGTGCGGCGCAGGACCTCGGCGTACAGCTCGTACGAGCCGCCCTCGATTTCGCGCGAGATCTCGTGGAACATCGACATCAGCACCGCGCGGTCGATCTCGACGCCGTCGCGTGCGGCCTCCTTGGCGAACGCGTCGTAGATACCCGTCTCCCAGTCGATCAGCGTGCCGTACACGTCGAAAGTGACGAAGGTGACGTTTTTCGGGATGGGCATCGCGCGGCATTATGCCCTGCGGAGCCGCTTCGGCGCGCTCTGCCCTCGTCGCCGGCTCCCCGCATCTCGCCACCGGGCGCCTCTACGGAGCACGCGGCGGCGCGATCGGCGCAAGGCCCGTGTACACGCCTCCGGCCTCTTGCGTTAGAGTCCCGCGCCGCAATGGACCTGTTGGAGTACCAAGGCAAGCAGCTGTTTGCCCGCCACGGACTGCGAGTCTCCTCCGGAAAGCCCGTCACGAGCGTCGAGGACGCAGTCGCGGCGGCCAACGAAGTCGGCTACCCGGTGGTCGTCAAGGCTCAGGTGCTGATCGGCGGGCGCGGCAAGGCCGGCGGTGTGAAGCTCGCGGCAGACGAGAGCGAGGCGCGCGAGCACGCAGGCAACATCCTGGGGATGGACATCCACGGGCACACCGTGCGCACGCTGTGGATCGAGCACGCGTCGGACATCGCGACCGAGTACTACGCGTCGGTGCTGCTGGATCGCTCGGCGAAGAAGCCGCTGGTGATGTTCAGCGTCGAGGGCGGTGTCGATATCGAAGAGGTCGCCGAGCAGACGCCAGAGAAGCTGATCCGCCACCACGTCGACCCGCTGCACGGCCTCTCGCGCGAGCAGGCGGTCCAGATCGCGACCGACGGCAAGGCTGACGCGGACGTGATCGAGGGCGTCGCCGACGCGCTCGTCGCGCTTTATGAGGTGTGGCTGCAGGAAGACGCGACGCTCGCCGAGATCAACCCGCTGATCGTCACGCCCGACAGGGAAGTCAAGGCGCTCGACTCGAAGGTCTCGCTGGACGGCAACGCGCTGTATCGCCACCCGGAGAACCAGGGCCTGTCGGACAGCGAGAACGAAGACCCGATCGAGCGGCGTGCCAAGGAAGAGGGTGTCCAGTACGTCAAGCTGGATGGCGACATCGGCATCCTCGGCAACGGCGCCGGCCTTGTGATGTCGACGCTCGACGTGGTCGCCCAGGCGGGTGGCTCGCCGGCGAACTTCCTCGACGCGGGCGGGGGCTCGAACGCGGAGAAGATCAAGCAGGCGGTCGACCTGCTGCTGGCCAACGATGCTGTCAAGGCGGTCCTGTTCAACATCTTCGGCGGCATCACCCGCTGCGACGAGGTCGCCATGGGGCTGATCGCCGCGTTCGGCGAGATCAAACCGACCGTCCCGTTCGTGGTGCGCCTTGACGGAACCAACGACGTCGAGGGCCGGCGCCTGCTGGCCGAGGCGGCGCTGGCGAACGTGTACCCGGCGAAGACGATGAACGAGGCGGCGGAGAAAGTCGTCGCGCTGGCGGCCGGGCAGAGCGTGGGAGTGCCCGCCTGATGTCGGTTCTGATCGATGAGCGCACGCGTCTGGCGGTTGCGGGCATCACCGGCCGCGAGGGCAGCTTCCACACGCTCAACAACCGCAACTACGGCACGAACGTCGTCGGCGGTGTCACACCGGGCAAGGGCGGTCACGACGTCCAGGGCATCCCGGTGTTCGACAGTTGGACCGAGGCGATGTCCGAGTCGCAGCCGAACACGGCGATGATCTTCGTGCCACCGCGCTTCGCGGCCGATTCGATCCTCGAGGCCGCGGCGGCGGGCGTCGAGCTGGTGATCACGATCACCGAGGGCATCCCCGCGCACGACGAGCTGCGTGTGTACAACACGCTCAAGCGCGACTATCCGGGGACGCGCCTGATCGGCCCGAACTGTCCGGGCATCCTCTCGCCGGGCAAGGCAAACGTGGGGATCATCCCGGCGTCGTTCTTCAAGGCCGGCAACGTCGGCGTGGTGTCACGCTCAGGCACGCTGACCTACCAGATCGGCAACGAGATCGCCCAGGCCGGCTTCGGCTGCAGCTCGATCGTCGGCATCGGCGGCGACCCGGTACCGGGCTCGTCGTTCGTCGATGTGCTCGAGCTGTTCGAGGCCGACACCGAGACGGAGCTGGTTGTGCTGTCGGGCGAGATCGGCGGCTCGGCCGAGGAGGAGGCAGCGGAGTACATCGCCGCGCACATGAGCAAGCCTGTGGTCGCCTACATCGCCGGCTTCACCGCCCCGGCCGGCAAGCAGATGGGTCACGCGGGAGCGATCGTGTCAGGAAGCGCAGGAACCGCGGCCGCAAAGGCCGAGGCCCTGGAAGGCAAGGGCGTGCGTGTCGGACGCACCCCGACTGAGGCAGCAGCGATTGCCGTCGAGGTGCTCGGCCGCGCGTCGCTGACCGCTTCCTAAGTACCGCGACGCGCGGCTCGGTGAGCGGCTATCGAGCCAGGCGTTCGGAGCCGGCGTGATCGGACCCAACCGACTCCTTGGCGTGGAAAACCCCATGGCGGAACGTCGCGAAGTTGACAACGGCGAGCGTGAGAGCAGTGGCTATGTAGACCAGCTCTGTGGACAGTCCAAGCGCGCGCGGGAGAACCGCGATGCTGGCTGCCGTCAGCCCGTACTGGGCGCCGGCGAACGAGATGTAGCGGCCGAACTGCCGGTGGAAGGGCAGCGCGAAGCCCTCGTGGTGCACCCACACGAACATTCGATGCAGTGTGAAGTTGACCGTGACTGCCAGGCAGAAGCCGATCGCGAGCGCCACCTCGAAGGGCAACCCGACAACGAGTGCGAGGAATGTAGTGCTGAGCAGATACACGGCCGCAGACGTGCAGCCGCCCACGACGAAGCGCACTCCCTGCCCGAGCAGGCCGGCCTCGGGAGTCAGCATCCGACGTACGCGCTCGCCCGCCCCGCCCACGACCATGCGGGCTTCGACGCTGGGCTGCTGGCCTGCGGATACGGTCGATCCTAGGTAGAGCACCTGCGAACGACCATACGGATTCACACTCGCTGAATCAATTCCCGCCTGGCGTCAGATGCGCTACGCCGAGCACGAACGAGAGGGTATTTGCGTCCAGATCCGTCGGATCTCGCTCAGGCGCTCGTGTTCGCCATGTGAGATGCTCGGCTGGCTCGGCCCACGGCCGACGGCTAGGCCTCTCAACATCGGCTTCGGTGTCTCCCATGATCGATCCGCCGGCGGACTACCGCGCCTGGCACCGGCGATACGCTAGGCGTCGTGAACAAAGAGGTCGCAAGGACGCTCAGCGAACTCGAGCAGAAGCTCCAACAGCTCGAGCACACCCTGCACGCGATCGCCGCCGAGAAGCGGGCGCCCGATCTGGGCGCCGTTACGGCCGCGCGCGAAGCGCCCGCCGGAAGCCCAACGACTCCACTCGAGGGCGGGGCTGAGCTTCCCCACGGCAGCAGCTGGAGTCGAATCGTGGACGAGTCGATCGAGCTCGCACGGCCACCACGGGTCGGCCAGCCCCAGCAGATGCCGCCGCGAGCCGCCGCCCCGCCAGCACCCAAGGCACGCCCAGCGCCCGAGGCACGCCCTGCACTCGGAGCGCCCACCGCTCCGCCTGTGCCCGACGCGAGTCAGCCGCTCGAAGCCACCCCACCCTGTGCGCCACAGCCGGCCCGCACCCCGCAGCCCTCGCGCCGACCGACGCCGCCCGCGCCGGTACAGCCGCCGAGTACCACGGAGCTGCTCCGCTTCCGCGACAGGCTGGAGCGCGCGGCGCGAGATCTGACTGATGACTACGACGAGCTGCTCGGACGCCTAAGCTACTCCGCTGTGGCGACCACGACACAGCCGACCATCTCCTTCGCGCGCGGCGCGCCGTCGCTTGACATCGTCGACGTGGACGGGCTGCGCGACGCCGCAGTGCGCGCGTTCGAGAGTGACCCTGCGGGCACGACCGCGTATGGCACCTCGATCGGCTATCCGCGCCTGCGCAGCTGGATCGCCGACCGTCACGGGGTAGAGCCCGAGCGGGTGCTCGTGACGAACGGCTCGATGCAGGCGGACGCTTTCCTGTTCGAGCAGCTCGTGCGTCCTGACGACGAGGTGATCGTGGAGCGCCCCACGTACGACCGAACGCTGCTGTCGTTGCGCCAGCGCGGCGCTCGCGTGCACGCGGTCGAGCTCGAGCCGGACGGCATCGACACCGAGGCGCTGTCCAACCTGCTGAGCGGCAGGACGGGAGCGCAACCGACGCTCGCGCACATCATCCCCAACTTCCAGAACCCGGCCGGCTACACGCTCTCGTTCGAGAAGCGTCGACGCCTGCTGGAGCTGGCCGCCGACCACGGCTTCATGATCTTCGAGGACGACCCGTACGTGGAGCTGCGCTTCAGCGGCGAGACGCTGCCGACGATGCTCTCGATGGACCCGGAGCGGGTCGTGTACGCGTCCTCCTTCTCGAAGACCGTCTGCCCCGGGATTCGCGTCGGCTATCTCGTCGGCCCGAGCGACCTGATCGCCGCTGTGGCTCAGCTGGCGACCAACACGTACATCTCGCCGAACATGGTCGCCCAGTCGATCGTGTACGAGTTCTGCGCGTCAGGCGCGATCGACCGCTCGATCGAAACCGTCAAGGCCGCACTGGCCGAGCGTGTCGAGACGCTCGCCACTGCGCTGCGCCGCGATCTGCCGGAGGCCGACTTCGTAACTCCGCAGGGCGGCTATTTCATGTGGGTGACGCTGCCCGAAGGCACCGACGTCGGCGCCCTCTTCCGCGCCGCGGCCGAGCGGGGTGTGGCGTTTGTGAAGGGCACGGACTTCCTGCTAGACGGCGGCGAGAACACGCTGCGTCTCGCCTACTCGGGCGTCACGCCCGAGCAGATCGACACGGGCGTCGCGCGGCTCGCCGAGGCCTACCGCTCGCTCTAGAAAAGCTTGATGCGGGTTTGATCGCCCGCCGACGACAGGGCCTCCCGTATGGCTGCGCCCGGCCAGCGATAGCCATAGTATCTACGGCGTATATACATTTGCTATCGCTGAACAAAAACGGACACACCACCCGTCAGCGCCCGTAGCGTTGCCCCAAGACCAGCTGCTCGGGCAGCGCGGTCCGCACCGGCGGCGAGGGGTCGGCGATCACGGAGACGGTCTCGGCGACGCTGGCGGTCAGCCCGAGACGCTGGCCGTCGACGGTCTGTAGCTCGACGTGCTCGGCTCCACGCTCGGCGAGCGTCGCCTCGAGGCCGGGCTCCAGGCCGGATGCCTTGAGGTAGTGCAGCAGATCCTCGGCCTCGTTCTCGAAGCGCAGTACGCGCACGGAGGCGCCGACCTCGACGTCGGCGAGCGGAACGCCGGCCAGGCGCGCACCGGCGACGATCGGGTGGCCGTGCGGACAGGTTTTCGCGTCGCCGATCGCGGCGAGCATCCGCTCCTCTAGGACGGGCGACATCGCGTGCTCGAGCCGCTCGGCCTCCTCGTGGACCTCGTCCCAGGGCACGCCGAGGACATCTGTCAGGAAGCGCTCGATCAGCCGGTGGCGCCGCACGATCCCCTCGGCGTGCTCGGCGCCGCTGTCGGTGAACGCGATCGCGCGATCGCTGCCACGCGTGATGTACCCGTCGCGCTCGAGCCGACCGATCATCTCGTGGACGGTCGGCGGCGAGAGCTGCATCGCGCGCGCGACGTTGGCGCCGGTCATCGGCAGACCGGCCTCCTGCAACCAGAACAGGATCTGCAGGTACTCCTCCTCGGCGACGGTCGCCGTCGTGTGACTGTCTTCGCTCACGCCGAGGATGCTGACAGGAAAATAGCGATTAGGCTGGGCTGTCTCCGCTTCCTGCAGCGTGACGGTGTGTCTGAGGGCTCCGAGTTGGGCGATGAGGCGTTTGGTGGTGCGCTGGGGGTCGCGTTTGCGGAAGTAGTCGTCGCCAGTCGTTGGAGAGTTCTCCGGTGCTCAGCATGTGCCAGCACCTGAGGGGGCAAGACCGGCGGTCCGCCTCGCCCAGGCCGGTCCTCCAGGCCAGCCAGACGCTGCTCAAAGAACCGCTTTCGCCACTGCGAGACGACATCACGCCCACAGCGCAGCCGCGCGGCGATCTGATCGTTGCGCAGCCCATCCGCGGCCATGAGCACCATCTGAGCCCTCATCACCTGCCAATATCGCAACGTATACGAGCGCGCCAACGACTCCAGCACCGCGCGCTCCCCATCACTAGCTCGATCCAATACGGCTATGCCTCGGTATCAGTGTCCCTTTCACGAGAGGACAGGATGCCATGACCAGACGCTAGCCTCGATTCGTCATCAAGGGAGAGCGGTAGGGTCGGCGGGGGGCGCCTGGGCCGCACGGCTGTAGCCGACTGGTCTGGTTTCCTCCCGCCGCCACATCGAACCGTGCATGCGGTTCTCCCGCACACGGCTCTCCGACGTTCTTCATCGCCGGCATTCAGCTTCCCCGGCGCCGTGACCGGCTGGGTCGTGGCGCGATGATGGTTCCGTTGAGGTCGATCAGGCCCACGCGGTTCGGTGATTGGTAGGCAGCAACCCACCAGCCGTACCGCGTGGTGCGCTTGTGATGCTTGGCAATGAATCCCGCCAAGCGTGTCAGCGCGTGTCGCATGATCTTGTCGAAGAACTGAGCAGAGTTTCCATAACGGAAGTAGCCCGCCCAGCCGCGCAAGAACCGGTTCAGGTCTCCCACGATGATCTCGACCGGGACCCGTAGCCGCGAGCGCGCCGTAATTTCTCGGATTCGCTGGCGGGCGTGCCCCATTGCCTGACGCGAGGGCCAGCGGACGAGGAAGGTGAGATGCTTCGACCGGCTGGTGTTGCCGCGCACATAGCGGTGATGGAAGCCGAGGAAATCGAGTCCCTCGCCTCCCTCTCGCAGATGCACGATCCGTGTCTTGGCCGGCTTGAGCTCCAGGCCCAACTCGTCCAGGATCATGGTGAACGCCTCAAGAGCGCTCTCGGCTTCTCGTTTGGTCTTGCATATCGCCAGGAGATCATCCGCGTAGCGCGCCAGTACCCCGTGTCCGCGCTGCGCCCACTGCCGGTCAAGCCGGTGCAGATAGACGTTGCAAAGGACAGGCGAAATCACACCGCCCTGCGGGCTACCGGTGTCGCTGCGCTTGACCGACCCGTCCTGCATCACCCCGGCGCGCAGCATCGCGCGCAAGAGCTTGAGAACGTGACGGTCTGAGATCCGCTCCTCAATCGCCGTCATCAACCCCGAATGCGGAATCGCCTCAAAACAGTCAGCGACATCCGATTCTGCGACCCACCGAGCGCCGCTCCAGGACTCATCAATCAGCACCTGGAGCGCATCGTGTGCCGAGCGCCCAGGGCGAAACCCAAAAGAGCACTCAAGCATATCGGCCTCGAAGATCGGCTCGATAACCGTCTTCAATGCCGCTTGCACGACGCGGTCACGGACAGCAGGAATCGAGAGCGGGCGACGCTCAGAGCGGCCGGGCTTCGGTATGAACACCCGGCGCGCTGGGAGCGGACACCAGCGCCCGTCCTTCAATTCCGCGGCCAGCTCGTCAAGCAGCCGGGCAACCCCATACTGCTCAACATCAGCGATAGCCACATGGTCAATGCCAGCCGCGCCGCGATTGGCGCGCACCGACTCCCACGCCCGCTCCAAGACGTCCCTGCGGAGGACCTTGTCATAGAGCGCGTGGAACCTTCGTCCGGGGTCGGCCTTGGCCGCCCGGTAAAGCGTTCGTTGTAGTTCTCGAACCTTGTCCGGCTCCACCAACTGCCCCGAGGAAGCCGCCCGCCAGGCACGAGGCTCCCTGAACCTCCCCGACTGCCGCGCCTATGAGATGGCCACCCCCCCGGATAAGAACGGCACGCTGATCGGCGACCGGTTCCTCGGTGGCGGGCTCGCTCAGATCTCCGAAGATGGTGGGCGCGTGATCGCCAGGGCGATCGGCTGCTTCCAAGGTGCACAGTCGTGTATCCCTAGCCGCGAAGAAGAGGGTACGCCGTTTGAATTCACGCGTACCCCTGGTGGCTGGGTGACGCATCCGCTCGCGCCGCCGGCCAGCGAGTTCGAACGCTACAGCACGTGGAGTTTGAACGCGAACGCCGATACTGTCCTGTTCAGCGCCCCGACCGCGACCGGCCAAGAAGACTTCTACGCCCGCGAGCCAAACGGGGAAATCGCCGTGGTCGGACCTTTCGAAGAACAGGGCCAAGAACACGACGGCTACCGGGAGCTTGAAATAGCCGAAGGTGTGACCGCGACGGCCGATCTCTCACACGTCCTTTACGTGGCGAAGCGGTCCTTCTGGGCGTTCGATCACACCGAAAGCGTAGGCGTCGGCGGAGCGCTGTATGAGTATGTCGGGACGGGCAACGCCGCGCCTTTGCTGGTCGGCGTGAAGGGCGGCTTCGACAGTCACGAACTGGTCAGCTCGTGCGCTACCAAACGCGCCACTGGATCTCACGGTCGCGCGAGGTTCATCGGGCCGATCTCCGCGGATGGCCGCACCGTGTACTTCACCGCGGAAGGCCCATGTGCGAGCGTGACGGCCGACGAGCTCTGGGCTCGTGTCGATGGTGAATCCCCCGATGCGCATTCGGTGCTCGTTTCGGGGCCGACCCCGGCGACGTGCAACGAAGCGCAATGCGAAACCAACGCCACCAGTACAGGAGCCCAGGCGCGTGATGCCAGCTTCGAAGGCGCCTCGGTCGATGGTGCGAGGGCGTTCTTCGCAAGCGCCCAGCAGTTGACGAACAACGCCGGCCAGGATGAAGGCAAAAACCTGTATGAGTCGGTGTGCGCGGAGCCGTGCGGGAAACCCGGCGAAGAACCCGACGCTTCTGAACGTGAGCTGGTCGATGTCTCTGAAACCACCGCACACAAAAAGGTCGCGGGTGGTCCGCGGGTGGCGGGGGTCGAGGCGATCTCAGGGGACGGCTCGCACGTGTATTTCGTGGCGCAGGGCGTCCTGACGGGCGAACAGGAAAACCAGGATCACGAACAGGCCAAGGACGGGGAAGAGAACCTGTATGTGTATGAGCGCGATGAAGGCCACCCCGAAGGCCAGCTCGCGTTCATCGCGAGGCTCGCCCCTGCCGACAACGAACAGAATTGGGCACATGCGGACGTTGCGAATGTGACGCCTGATGGGCGGTTTCTTGTGTTCACGAGTCATCGGGCGTTGACGGTGGATGACACGCGCGCGGAAGGGCCCTCCCAGGTGTATGAGTATGACGCGGGGACGGGGGTGCTGGTGCGGGTCTCGATCGGGCAGGACGGCTTCAACGACAACGGCAACGACGGGACCGGCGAAGCGAGCATCGTGGAAGCGGGTACACAGGGGCCCGCTGCGAATAGTGTGCCGGTGCGCTCAGATCCGACGATGTCTGATGATGGGGCGTTCGTGTTCTTCCGCAGTCCCGTCGCGCTGGCGCCCGGGGCGCTGGATGATGTCGTGACCGGCCACGAAGAAAGCAAGACGTTCTACGCCCAGAATTTCTATGAGTATCGTGGTGGCCGGGTGTTCTTGATCTCTGATGGTAAAGACACGACGGCGACGGGTAACGTGTCAGAAAATAGTCAAGGTTCCGGTGCTTACTCGACGACGAATCTGCTTGGTAGTGATGTTTCGGGGGCGAATGTGTTCTTCTCGACGTTTGACCGGCTGACGCTGGAAGATACTGATACGCAGCTTGATTACTACGATGCTCATATTTGTAGTGAAGGTGAGCTGTGTACTGTGCCGGTGCTGGAACCCTCGTTGTGCGGGGAAGCTAGCTGCCAGGGCTCTTCGGGGGCGCCGCAGGGCTACGGTGCGCCCGCGAGCCAGACGTTCTCGGGTGAGGGTAACCTCACTCCTACACCACCACCACCACCGCCGAGAGTGGAAACGGCGGCTGAGAAGCGAGCGAAGAAGCTCGCGAAGGCGTTGAAGGTGTGCCGCAAGAAACACGCTAAGCAGAAGCGCAAGGTGTGTGAACGCAAGGCCCGCAAGGCCTACGCTGCCAAGAAGCCCAGCAAGTCCAGCAGCGCAAAGAGAGCCAGCAACGACTGGAGGGCAGGCCGATGAGGATCCCTATAGGTTTCAAGCTGGCTCTGGTGCCTGGTGTCTGCGCTGTGGTGTTTGGTGCTGCTTCGCCCGCTCTCGCGGTGGGAGCGTCTCCTCATCTTGCTGTGCATGTGCAGCAGCTGCCGACGGAGTTCTCTGCGGCTGATAATGGGGGATGCGAATTCGAAAGGGGCTTTGAAGAAGTACCGTTCCCGCCGTGTGATGCCTATGAGTTGACGGTCAGCAACCTCGGTGCCCGGGCGGCGTCCGGTCCGATCGTGATCAGTGACACGCTGCCGGCGGGGGTCAACGCGTTCGAACCGGTCCGTTTTTATTGGGCTAAGGAACTTGTGTACCGGCCATCTTCGGAATCGGGGTCGGGCTTGCCGCTTGAAGGGTTGTGTAGGGCCGAAGGCTCGCCGGTGACCGTGACCTGCGAATTGCCGGCCGAACGCGGGCAGCTGAGTCCCGGCCAGAGGCTCCACATGTTCATCCATGTGAGTGTCGAACCGGGTGCGCTCAGCGCGGAAAATCGGGCGAGTGTCTCTGAAGCTGGTGTGCCGGTCGCGAGCGTCAGCGAAGATGACGTGGTCAACTCGCTGGCGGTGGTGCCGTTCGGCGCGAGCGGGTTCCTGGCCGACATCACGGCGCCCGATGGCGCGCCCGATACGCAGGCGGGGGATCATCCGTCTGGGCTTACGACGCGGATCGATGTGAATACGATCATGCAGCTGAACCCGGAATCGGTCCAGGTTGAACCGACGAGCGTTGCTGGGGTCAGGGATGTCGTGGTCGATCTGCCGGCGGGGTTCCTCGGCAGCGCGACCGCGACGCCGAGGTGCACGTTCGGGCAGCTGCAGTCCGCCCCGGAAAGCTGTCCGCGTGACACGATGGTTGGGCATATCGCGACCCAGCCCGCTGGCGTCACTCAGACCTATGGCGCTGTGTATAACATGGTGCCCGAGCACGGGGTGGCGGCCGAGTTCGGCTTCAGGGACCTGCTCTTTCACACGCATGTGATCGACGCGAACCTCGCGCCGACACCGGCGGGCTATGTGGTGCGGGCGCGCGCACGCGAAGTGCCCGACATCGGGTTGACGAACGTGATCACCCCGTTCTATGGAGATCCCGCGGCCAAGCAGCAGGAACTGGCGGGGCTGGAAGGTAAGGAAGTGGGTGCGATCACGCCCCTGGCGCAGTTCACGACCCCATCTGATTGCTCGGGTCGGCCGCTCGTCTCGAGCGTCTACCTGGATTCCTGGGTGCACCCGGGCGCGTTTTTCGCGGATGGCACCCCGAACGTCGAAGGAGCAGGCTGGGCGAAGGCGAGCAGCGAATCCCCGCCGGTGAGGGGCTGTAACGCGCTGCGCTTTAACGCCTCGATGTCCGCGCAGCCCGACACGACCGCTGCGGACAGCCCGACGGGCCTGACCTTCGAGTTGAAGGTTCCGCAGAACGAGGAACCGGGGAAGCTCGCGACCCCGCCGCTGCGTGACGCGACGGTCGCGATGCCGCCCGGAATGACGGTCGACCCGTCCTCCGCGAACGGCCTTGCGGCGTGCTCGGAGTCCCAGGTCGGCTTCCTCGGCTGGGGTGGTCCCGGTAGCCCCGGCGAAGTCGGGCACTCCGCCCCGGACTTCACCGAGGCGCCCCCGACCTGCCCGGAAGCCTCGAAGGTCGGCGAAGTCCAAGTCACGACGCCGTTGCTCGAGAAGCCCGTCGTCGGCGCTGTGTACCTTGCGGCCCAGGACGAAAACCCGTTCGGTGCGCTGCTGGCGGCCTACATCGTGATCGACGACCCGGTGACGGGCACGATCGTAAAGGTCCCCGGAAAGCTCGAAACGAACCCGGCCACAGGCCAGATCACCGGGGTGTTCGACGAAAACCCCCAGCTCCCGTTCAACGAGTTCAAACTGCGGTTCTTCGGCGGTAGCCGCGGCGAGCTCGCGACCCCCCAGTCATGCGGCACGTTCACGACGAACAGCGATCTGATGCCGTGGTCGGCACCAGAATCGGGCCCCGACGCGACACCGTCGGATAGCTTCAACATCACCTCGAACTGCAGCTTCGGCTTCAGCCCGTCTTTCTCGGCGGGGACGACGAACAATCAAGCGGCAGCGTTCACGCCGTTCACGTTGACAATCGCCCGCCAGGACGGCGAACAGCACCTCACGGGCCTGACGGTCACGACCCCGCCAGGCCTGCTCGGGGTACTGAAGAGCGTCGTGCAATGCGGAGAACCACAGGCCGCGCAAGGCAAGTGCGGCCCGGAAAGCCAGATCGGGGAAACGACCATCAGCTCAGGTGTAGGCCCAGAACCGTTCGTCGTCAAAGGCGGCCGCGTCTACCTCACCGGCCCCTACAACAACGGCCCGTTCGGTCTCTCGATCGTCGTCCCTGCGGTCGCGGGCCCGTTCAACCTCGGGAACGTAGTAGTTCGCAGCTCGATCCGTATCAACCCCGTGACCGCGCAGGTCACGGTCGTCTCAGACCCGCTACCGCTGATGGTCAACAGCATCGAAGGCCTGAAATCCGGGATACCGGCCGACACGCGCATAGTCAACGTCACGATCAACCGGCCCGGCTTCGAGTTCAACCCGACCAACTGCTCGCCGATGTCGGTGACGGGCACCCTCACGGGCGCCCAAGGAACAACCGTCCCCGTATCGAACAGCTTCCAGGCCGCGAACTGCGCGACGCTGCCATTCCACCCCTCCTTCGAAGCCTCCACCGAGGGCAAAGCCAGCAAAACCAACGGCGCCGCGTTCATCGTCAAAGTGACCGCGAAACCAGGCGAAGCGAACATCGCCAAGACCGACCTAACCCTCCCCCTACAGCTACCCTCCAGGCTGACAACGATCCAGAAAGCCTGCATCGACGCCATCTTCGAGGCCAACCCGGCGGCCTGCGACGAAGGCTCCGTGATCGGCACGGCCACCGTCCACAGCCCGGACCTGAAGAGCCCCCTCACCGGGCCGGCCTACCTCGTCAGCCACGGTGGCGCAGCATTCCCCGACGTCGAGTTCGTACTCCAAGGCGAAGGGATCACGCTGATCCTCGACGGCAAAACCGACATCAAAAAAGGCATCACCTACAGCAAATTCGAAACAGTCCCCGACGCCCCCATCGAATCCTTCGAAACGATACTCCCCACAGGCCCACACTCAGCGCTAGGCACGAACCTCCCCCACGGAAGCTACAACCTCTGCGGACAAAAACTCCTACTACCCACCACGCTCGTCGGCCAAAACGGCACAACCATCAACGAGACCACCCACATCACCATCAAAAACTGCAAACCAGCCAAACCCCTCACCCGAGCACAGAAACTCGCCGCCGCACTAAAAGCATGCCACAAGAAACCCAAAGCCAAGCGCGCCGCCTGCATACGCACCGCACACAAACAATACGGCCCACCCGCGAAAAAGACAGCCAACAAAAGAAACAGGAAAAACGGCTGACCACCCCGAAAAGAACCCGAGCGCCGAAAGCTCGCAACGCACAACCAATAATGGCCACCGGCCAGGAGTCACGAGAGCTGACCAAGCGCCCGTGACCGGCCCCCGTTGGCTGGTCCAGGTGTTATGAGAGTATTGGTGTGGGTTGCTTGTGGTTGGTCTTCCATTTCTCGGCGTATTCGTCGGGTGGGAGCCCGTCGAGCGCTGAGTGTGGCCTGGTCGTGTTGTACTCGATTCTCCACTGCTCGGTCAGGATCTGCGCTTCGGTGAGTGTGGTGAACTCCTCGACGTTCCAGTGCTCATCGCGCATCCTGGAGTTGAACGACTCGACGTAGGGGTTCTGCCACGGTGAGCCCGGCTCGATGTAGATCGTGCTCGCCGTGTTGAAGCGACACCAGTCTTTCAGCGCCGCGGCGATCATCTCTGGCCCGTTGTCCATCCGCAGGAACTCGGGGGCTCCGAGCTCGCGTTGGAGGCGGTCAAGGACCGTGAGCACGCCGTCAGCGTCACAGGAGCGCGCGACATGGGTAGCGAGCGCTTGGCGGGTGAACTCGTCGAGGATGTTCAGGCTCTTGAGCTGGCGGGCATCGTTCGTCGCGTCGAACTGGAAGTCGATCGCCCAGACCTCCCCAGGACGCACAGCCCGCCGGCGAGCACCATCAGGGTCAGTGCTCGTCCCGCGGCGGCGCTTGCGCGCCTTCTGGGGCACTCTCAGCCCCTCCTCGCGCCACAAGCGCTGCACCCGCTTACGGTTCACCACGTGACCCTCGCGGCGCAGTTGCACGGCCGCACGCCTGTACCCCCAGCGAGCATGCTCGCGAGCGATCACGCGCAGCCTCGCGCGCAAGTGCTCCTCCACCGGCCGCGCAACGGGCGCCCGCAGCCGCTGCGTCGAGCGATGCTGGCCAACCAGCTGGCACGCCCTTCTCTCTGAAAGCCCGAAACGCTGCATGCACATCGCCACCGCGCGACGGCGGCGCTGCGGGCTCAGAAGTTTCCCCGGCCGACCTCCTTCAACGCCTGGATATCGAGCGCCTGCTCAGCCACGACCTGCTTCAGCCGTCCGTTCTCGCGCTCCAGCTCACGCAGCCGCTTGGCGCCTTCGGCCTTCATCCCGCCGTACTGATTGCGCCAGCGATGCAAAGTCGGCTCAGACACCTCCAAATGACGCAGCACCTCAGCGATGTCCTTGCCCTCACCCAGCAGCCGATCAGCCTCACGCAGCTTGCGAACGATCTGCTCCGGGGTATGACGACGACGCTTCATACGAGTCTCCTTCCGCCCACCATAGGGCGATCAGACTCTCAAAGCACCCGGACCACCACACAGGGGTCACGCCACCCGCGCATTTCCCCTCCAGCGAGACCGCGGCCGAAGGATCCCAGGACAAACGCCTGACCCGCACCGAGCGACAATGAACACTCCGAATGCCTGCCCGATGGCCCCCGGCAGACCGACTTCATCGACGCGCTCACCCGCATCCGCGAGTTCCCCGCCCTCACGAAAGCCCCGCAGCGCAAACAGCCGCACCGAAACGCCAGTGAACTCCGGGCCGCCCTTGCCTCATCAATGCTGGGCTCCCCCTGTCAGGACCCCCCCCCCCCCCCCCCCCAGGTGCAGATGGAGCTGATCGGGCCCGAGGAGGAGTTCGTGGTGCGCGAAACCGCCGTCAATTCCGCGCACCACCACTGCACGAACACTCAGTCCGTGACTTGACACCCGCCGTCTATAGCAAACGCGCCCACGATCATCTGCTGGTGATCACGAACATGTTAGGCGATAATGCCGTCAGTAGAGGTACTGTGTTGAGGATTTGCAAATTGGTTTTTAGGAAGGTGGCGCTGGCATTAGATTCGAGTTTAGCGACTAGTTTAGTGCCCGCGTCGTTGTAGTATTCTGAGATTTGCTGCGAGCCTGCCGTTGCGCCCTTTAAGAGCGCGCCGCTTACGTTAGTAAGCTCCGTCGTGTCTGTTCCTTCGGCGTTAAGCGATGTGATCACCGAACCCCGTAGGTTGAAATTGAAACCTTCGCAGCTGACTTCGACTTCTTTAGGTAAGTAGAGGACCCCCATCAATAACGGGCTTAAGTTAGTGTAAACGACGTGGAACGAACCTTGCATTAACACGACTCCCGTCGCGTCACTGGGGGAGTTACATTTGTGGAGGCTTGTCCAAAATGTGAAATTAGTGAAGTCTGCCCGGAATGTGCCTAACGCAGTTAATTCTCCGGTTAACAGTAACAGTGTCAAGCCTACAGTTTTGAGGTGGCCTCCGGAAGCTTCTTCGAATACCGTTTCGACGGTCGGGCTTGTGTAGTTTAGGTGCAGCGGGTAGGCACTTCCAGCTAATGTGATTGACACGTCGGGTAAGGCGAACGCTGATGTTGACGGCATTGCGATTCCAATGAGCGCTAGCACGGCGATGAGCGCCGCAGCTGCGATGGTATTGTGTTTGGTCATCGTTCCTCCTTGCGTTGTCGGACCAGCTCGGGAGTAAACGGTACGCATCGGCATCCTCCCCCGCCGGCCCAGATGTATCACTACCAGTGGCTCACTGCCGGTAGAACACAATCTGTAGTACCAGATTGCCGCCTCCACGTCAAGCGATACGTATGGACGCTTCATGTGTGTGGCCCCGCTGCTCGACGCTTGAAGTGGGCGCTGTGTAGGTTTGTGGCTGCGAACCATCCACCCGCGCCCAGACACGCTCGTCCACCCAACCGCTCGGAACAGAATAGAGCGCACCACCGACAGAGACCGTCGCCTGCCTTGAGACCCTGCGCGTCTCCCCGAAACACAGCGTGTGAGCGACCGCGGGCAACGGGTGCAGCCGCCCTTGCTCCTGGGCGAGCATCACCACCGGCGCCCGACGCGTCACGCGATGCTCACGCGTGTGTTGATCCGCTCGCAGAATGCCTCGCACGCGCACTCGAGCTCCGCGAAAGGCTCATACTCCCTTCGGAGGTTGTGGTCGGGACCAGGTCCGCCGTCGCGATCCTGACTGTCGCCTCCGAGCCACCTTTGCTCTGAGGATCTGAGGGCACGCACGTCGCGATCGACAGGCCATAGTGCGCAACGATCTGCAGGTTACGGACCGCGATCCCGCAGACGTGATCCACTGACACCGTCTTCTCGTTTGTCGTCAACGGGTACGTCGGTGCACCACCGAACGCGCGCAGGACCGGTCCAGCGCCATCACGACGCTCGCCCGAGTGTCGCCGCTTGCAGTGGCCCCGGGTTCGACGTTTGAAGTGCTCCCTTGATGAGGCGAGGGTGCGGGCGCGAAGTTCACCGGCGGTCCCGGTGGTGGCTGTTTGCGCTGCGGGCTTCCGTTAGGGCGGGGAGTTCGCGGATCTGGGTGACGCCTGGCCGGTGGCCGTTGTTGGTTGTGCGTGACGAGCTCTTGGCGCCCGGGTTCTTTTCGGGGTGGTTAGCCGTTTTTCCTGTTTCTTTTGTTGGCTGTCTTTTTCGCGGGTGGGCCGTATTGTTTGTGTGCGGTGCGTATGCAGGCGGCGCGCTTGGCTTTGGGTTTCTTGTGGCATGCTTTTAGTGCGGCGGCGAGTTTCTGTGCTCGGGTGAGGGGTTTGGCTGGTTTGCAGTTTTTGATGGTGATGTGGGTGGTCTCGTTGATGGTTGTGCCGTTTTGGCCGACGAGCGTGGTGGGTAGTAGGAGTTTTTGTCCGCAGAGGTTGTAGCTTCCGTGGGGGAGGTTCGTGCCTAGCGCTGAGTGTGGGCCTGTGGGGAGTATCGTTTCGAAGGATTCGATGGGGGCGTCGGGGACTGTTTCGAATTTGCTGTAGGTGATGCCTTTTTTGATGTCGGTTTTGCCGTCGAGGATCAGCGTGATCCCTTCGCCTTGGAGTACGAACTCGACGTCGGGGAATGCTGCGCCACCGTGGCTGACGAGGTAGGCCGGCCCGGTGAGGGGGCTCTTCAGGTCCGGGCTGTGGACGGTGGCCGTGCCGATCACGGAGCCTTCGTCGCAGGCCGCCGGGTTGGCCTCGAAGATGGCGTCGATGCAGGCTTTCTGGATCGTTGTCAGCCTGGAGGGTAGCTGTAGGGGGAGGGTTAGGTCGGTCTTGGCGATGTTCGCTTCGCCTGGTTTCGCGGTCACTTTGACGATGAACGCGGCGCCGTTGGTTTTGCTGGCTTTGCCCTCGGTGGAGGCTTCGAAGGAGGGGTGGAATGGCAGCGTCGCGCAGTTCGCGGCCTGGAAGCTGTTCGATACGGGGACGGTTGTTCCTTGGGCGCCCGTGAGGGTGCCCGTCACCGACATCGGCGAGCAGTTGGTCGGGTTGAACTCGAAGCCGGGCCGGTTGATCGTGACGTTGACTATGCGCGTGTCGGCCGGTATCCCGGATTTCAGGCCTTCGATGCTGTTGACCATCAGCGGCAGCGGGTCTGAGACGACCGTGACCTGCGCGGTCACCGGGTTGATACGGATCGAGCTGCGAACTACTACGTTCCCGAGGTTGAACGGGCCCGCGACCGCAGGGACGACGATCGAGAGACCGAACGGGCCGTTGTTGTAGGGGCCGGTGAGGTAGACGCGGCCGCCTTTGACGACGAACGGTTCTGGGCCTACACCTGAGCTGATGGTCGTTTCCCCGATCTGGCTTTCCGGGCCGCACTTGCCTTGCGCGGCCTGTGGTTCTCCGCATTGCACGACGCTCTTCAGTACCCCGAGCAGGCCTGGCGGGGTCGTGACCGTCAGGCCCGTGAGGTGCTGTTCGCCGTCCTGGCGGGCGATTGTCAACGTGAACGGCGTGAACGCTGCCGCTTGATTGTTCGTCGTCCCCGCCGAGAAAGACGGGCTGAAGCCGAAGCTGCAGTTCGAGGTGATGTTGAAGCTATCCGACGGTGTCGCGTCGGGGCCCGATTCTGGTGCCGACCACGGCATCAGATCGCTGTTCGTCGTGAACGTGCCGCATGACTGGGGCGTCGCGAGCTCGCCGCGGCTACCGCCGAAGAACCGCAGTTTGAACTCGTTGAACGGGAGCTGGGGGTTTTCGTCGAACACCCCGGTGATCTGGCCTGTGGCCGGGTTCGTTTCGAGCTTTCCGGGGACCTTTACGATCGTGCCCGTCACCGGGTCGTCGATCACGATGTAGGCCGCCAGCAGCGCACCGAACGGGTTTTCGTCCTGGGCCGCAAGGTACACAGCGCCGACGACGGGCTTCTCGAGCAACGGCGTCGTGACTTGGACTTCGCCGACCTTCGAGGCTTCCGGGCAGGTCGGGGGCGCCTCGGTGAAGTCCGGGGCGGAGTGCCCGACTTCGCCGGGGCTACCGGGACCACCCCAGCCGAGGAAGCCGACCTGGGACTCCGAGCACGCCGCAAGGCCGTTCGCGGAGGACGGGTCGACCGTCATTCCGGGCGGCATCGCGACCGTCGCGTCACGCAGCGGCGGGGTCGCGAGCTTCCCCGGTTCCTCGTTCTGCGGAACCTTCAACTCGAAGGTCAGGCCCGTCGGGCTGTCCGCAGCGGTCGTGTCGGGCTGCGCGGACATCGAGGCGTTAAAGCGCAGCGCGTTACAGCCCCTCACCGGCGGGGATTCGCTGCTCGCCTTCGCCCAGCCTGCTCCTTCGACGTTCGGGGTGCCATCCGCGAAAAACGCGCCCGGGTGCACCCAGGAATCCAGGTAGACGCTCGAGACGAGCGGCCGACCCGAGCAATCAGATGGGGTCGTGAACTGCGCCAGGGGCGTGATCGCACCCACTTCCTTACCTTCCAGCCCCGCCAGTTCCTGCTGCTTGGCCGCGGGATCTCCATAGAACGGGGTGATCACGTTCGTCAACCCGATGTCCGGTATTTCGCGTGCGCGCGCCCGCACCACATAGCCCGCCGGTGTCGGCGCGAGGTTCGCGTCGATCACATGCGTGTGAAAGAGCAAGTCCCTGAAGCCGAACTCGGCCGCCACCCCGTGCTCGGGCACCATGTTATACACAGCGCCATAGGTCTGAGTGACGCCAGCGGGCTGGGTCGCGATATGCCCAACCATCGTGTCACGCGGACAGCTTTCCGGGGCGGACTGCAACTGCCCGAACGTGCACCTCGGCGTCGCGGTCGCGCTGCCGAGGAACCCCAACGGCAGATCGACCACGACATCCCTGACCCCAGCAACACTCGTCGGTTCAACCTGGACCGATTCCGGGTTCAGCTGCATGATCGTATTCACATCGATCCGCGTCGTAAGCCCAGACGGATGATCCCCCGCCTGCGTATCGGGCGCGCCATCGGGCGCCGTGATGTCGGCCAGGAACCCGCTCGCGCCGAACGGCACCACCGCCAGCGAGTTGACCACGTCATCTTCGCTGACGCTCGCGACCGGCACACCAGCTTCAGAGACACTCGCCCGATTTTCCGCGCTGAGCGCACCCGGTTCGACACTCACATGGATGAACATGTGGAGCCTCTGGCCGGGACTCAGCTGCCCGCGTTCGGCCGGCAATTCGCAGGTCACGGTCACCGGCGAGCCTTCGGCCCTACACAACCCTTCAAGCGGCAAGCCCGACCCCGATTCCGAAGATGGCCGGTACACAAGTTCCTTAGCCCAATAAAAACGGACCGGTTCGAACGCGTTGACCCCCGCCGGCAGCGTGTCACTGATCACGATCGGACCGGACGCCGCCCGGGCACCGAGGTTGCTGACCGTCAACTCATAGGCATCACACGGCGGGAACGGTACTTCTTCAAATTCTCGGTTGAATTCGCATGCCGCATTGTCAGCCGCGGAGAACTTCGTGGGGAGCTGTTGCACATGCAGCGCAAGGTGAGGAGACGCCCCCACCGCGAGGGCAGGCGAGGCAGCACCAAACACCACAGCGCAGACACCAGACACGAGAGCCAGCTTGAAACCTATAGGAATCCTCATCGGCCTGCCCCCCGGTCGTTGCTGGCTCTGTTTGCGCTGTTGGACCGGCTGGCCCTCTTCGCACCGAACGCCTTACGGGCCTTCAGTTCACACACCTTGCGCTTGTGCTTAGCGTGCTTCTTGCGGCACACCTTCAACGCCGCAGCGAGCTTCTTCGCTCGCTTCTCAGCCGCCGCTTCCACTCTCGGCGGCGGCGGTGATGGTGTAGGAGTGAGGTTACCCTCACCCGAGAACGTCTGGCTCGCGGGCGCACCGTAGCCCTGCGGCGCCCCCGAAGAGCCCTGGCAGCTAGCTTCCCCGCACAACGAGGGTTCCAGCACCGGCACAGTACACAGCTCACCTTCACTACAAATATGAGCATCGTAGTAATCAAGCTGCGTATCAGTATCTTCCAGCGTCAGCCGGTCAAACGTCGAGAAGAACACATTCGCCCCCGAAACATCACTACCAAGCAAATTCACCGTCGAATCAGCGCCCGTTTCTGGGAGGTTTTCCGACACGTTACCCGTCGCCGTCGTGTCTTTACCATCAGAGATCAAGAACACCCGGCCCGCGTGATACTCATAGAAATTCTGGGCATAGAACGTCGTGCCATTTTCCTGGCCGACCACGACATCATCCAGCGCCCCGGGCGCCAGCGCGACGGGACTGCGGAAGAACACGAACGCCCCATCATCAGACATCGTCGGATCTGAGCGCACCGGCACACTATCCGCCTCGGGCCCCTGTGTACCCGCTTCAACGATGCTCGCTTCGCCGGTCCCGTCGTTGCCGTTGTCGTTGAAGCCGTCCTGCCCGATCGAGACCCGCACCAGCACCCCCGTCCCCGCGTCATACTCATACACCTGGGAGGGCCCTTCTGCACGCGTGTCATCCACCGTCAACGCCCGATGACTCGTGAACACGAGGAACCGCCCATCAGGCGTCACATTCGCAATGTCCCCATTAAGCGGGTCCCAATTCCGTTCGCTGTCGGCAGCGGCGAGCCTTGCGATGAACGCAAGCTGACCTTCGGGGTGGCCTTCATCGCGCTGATACACGTACAGGTTCTCTTCGCCGTCCTTGGCCTGTTCGTGATCCTGGTTTTCCTGTTCGCCTGTCAGGACGCCCTGCGCCACGAAGTACACGTGCGAGCCGTCCCCTGAGATCGCCTCGACGCCCCCCACCCGCGGGCCACCCGCGACCTTTTCGTGTGCGGCGGTTTCAGAGACATCGACCAGCTCACGTTCAGAAGCGTCGGGTTCTTCGCCGGGTTTCCCGCACGGCTCCGTGCACACCGACTCATACAGGTTTTCGCCTTCATCCTGGCCGGCGTTGTTCGTCAACTGCTGGGCGCTTGAGAAGAACGCCCTCGCGCCATCCGTCGAGGCGCCTTCGAAGCTCGCATCACGCGCCTGGCCCCCTTCAGCGCTGTCCTGTGTGCTGGTGGCGTTGGTTTCGCATTCGGCTTGGTTGCACGTCGCCGGGGTCGGCCCCGAAACGAGCACCGAATGCGCATCGGGCAATTCACCATCGACACGAGCCCACAACTCGTTGGCCGCCGGCGCCGTCACGCTTGAACATCGGCCTTCGTTGCGGCCTTCCGCGGTGAAGTACACGGTGCGGCCATCCGCGGAGATCGGCCCGATGAATCTCGCGCGTGCGCGAGATCCAGTGTCGCGTTTGGTGGCGCACGTGCTGACTAGTTCGTGGCTTTCGCGCCCGCCCTTCACGCCGACCATCAAAGGCGCGGCGTTGCCCGTCCCGACATACTCATACAGCGCTTCGCGTTGGCTGTGATCAAACGTCCAGAAGGGTCTCTTGGTTGCGTATAGGATGTGTGAGAGATCGGCTGTCGCGGTCACGCCTTGGGCTATCTTAAGTTCCCGGTAGCCGTCGTGTTCTTGGCCTTGTTCTTCGAATGGTCCGACGGGGGTGATTTCTCCGTTTGGCTTGCGGGCGTAGAAGGCTTCTTGGCCGGTTGGGGTGGGGGCGCTGAACAGCACGGTGTCGGCGTTCGCGTTCAGGCTCCACGTGCTGTAGCGTTCGAACTCGCTGGCTGGTGGCGCGAGTGGGTGCGTCACCCAGCCATCAGGGGTGCGCGTGAATTCGAACGGCGTGCCCTCCTCCTCGCGGTTAGGGTTACACGACTGTGCTCCTTGGAAGCAGCCGATGGCCCTGGCGATCACGCGCCCGCCATCTTCGGAGATCTGAGCAACGCCCCCACCGAGGAACGGGTTGCCGATCAGTGTGCCGTTCTTGTCCGGGGGGGTGGCCATTTCATAGGCGCGGCAGTCGGGGAGGTTCAGGGAGCCTCGTGCTTGGCGGGCGGCTTCCTCGGGGCAGTTGCTGGAGCCGGCGCCCAACGTGTCATAGACGAAGGTATGCTCGGCGCTCGCCGTTTTGCCGGCGGTGTTCTCTGCCACGACACGCCAGTGATAGGTCGTGTTCTGGCTCAGCGGGCCGATCGGCTGGGGGGGTACCGAGACGCCCGAGGCACCGGCGGGGATCACCCCGACCGGGACGGGGACGCTCGTGCCGTGCGGCGCTTCGCCTTCGGCATACGCGCGCGTGTCGTATTCAAAGTGGTATTCGGTCTCGGCGCCGTCGGGGTTGATCACGGCTTCCAGCTCCGCGGAGCTGGCCGTTTCGTGCGAGGAGCCCGCGCTTTCGATCGCGGGTACCGCCGCGCCCGCGGTGAGCTGTTCCGGCACGCCGAGCGGCGCAGCTTCTTCCCCGGAGGCGTTGCGGGCCAGCAGACAGAAGGTGTAGGTGGCGCCCGGGTGCAGCCCCGTCGCTTCGCCGGACACCGCTTCTGCTTGTGATCCCGCGGCCGCACCCGCGGGTTCCGGTGCTCTTCTCTGCACTATCGCCACCTGCTGTTTCTTTCCTTTTTGGACTTCTTCTTCTTCCTGTTTGAGCTGTCCGCGTTCGGCTTCGCTGAGCTCGCATTCAGTCGCTGAGCGCTTGTACACGAATTCATACGTGCCCGGTTCGCCCGGGTGGCTCGGGTTCAGCACACCGTGAAGCGTCGCCGTCGTCGCGGTGAGCGCAGTCGCTTTTTCGTCTGTCGGTGCTTCGAAGGTATTGAATGCTTCTTCTTTGCCTGCTTCTTCTTCGCCTTTCGCGTTCTTCGTGAGAACCCGGTATTTGTAGGTCGAACCCGGGCTCACGCTGATCGGCGCCGGGACAGTTTCGCCTTTTTCGTTGACCGTCGTCGGGCTGACGGTCTGTTCGCCGAAGGTGTCCTTCAAAAGTTCCGGGCTGCACGGAACTTCGTTTTCGGAGACCGCCAGCGTGCCGTACTGGAAGTGACATTCCGTGAACTGGTTGTTCGGGTTGACGGCCCCTTCCAGCGTCGCTTCGGTGGACTTCACGTTCGAGACAGACTCACGGTCGATCGTCGCCGGCGCGGCGAGCGTTTTGACGGTGAGCGGCGTCCCAACGGCGGTTTCTCCCGCTTCCGCGGAATTGCGAGCGAACACACAGAACGCGTACGTCACGTTCGGCTGAAGACCGCTAACTTCCACCGACACCGGTTCTTTCGGTTTGCCCACCACTTTGACCGGTTCCACCGGTTCTACGGTCCCTCCCGGTTCGCATTCAGTCGAGGCCACCCTATACATGAAGTCATATTCGACCGCGGTGTCGGCTTTGGCTTTTGGGTTCACAACACCGTTCAACGTCGCGCTGCTCGCCGTAACTGAAGTCGCGGCACTCGTTTCCGGCTGTTCCGGCGGGACGGCAGTCTTGAACGCCACAGCCGGCCCCACAGTCCTTACCGGTATCGCTTCCGCATTCGTCGCCGCCAAGCAGACCACATATTCGGTGTCCTGGGCGAGACCTGACACCTGTTCTGAGACAGCTTGAGCTTCTCCTAGAACCAGCCCCGGCGACGCGGGCGCCCTCAAAGCGCCACCACTTTCGCATTCCGCTTTCGTCGCTTTGCTCGTCGCCACATACAGAAATTCATACGTGCTCCCGACTTCCGGTTCCGAACTCGGATACAGCACACCATTCAACGTCGCCGCAGCAGCGGTAACCCCAGTCGATGTGAGGGTTTCCGGAGCTTCGGGAGCAAACGCCACAGCCGGACCAGCAGCCAACGCCAACACCCCAAGCACCATCGCAAAAGACCCCAGCACGGCAACAGCACGACGAGAACAGACCACACTCCTAGCACGCACAGAACGCGCACCACTCCCTCCGACGCCGAAGAGAACACGGAGCGCCACAAACAAACCCGTCGCCGTACGTGTACGCGACATCCTCGACGAGCGCTCCCGACAAACCATAGACCACACCTCTCCTGGGAAACATCCGGGGTAACGATCTAGAGGATCGCACGCCCACGCTCAACCCGTCAATTGATGTCTCCTACTCCCAGCACCGCCCACCCCAGGCACCCCCGGCCCACCCAACATCACCAACCAACCCCCCAACAAGCCACCCCCCAAAACATGATGGTGCGCGAGACCACCATCGATCCCGCGCACCACCATCACCATCACTTACACGAGCACTCAGCCCGCGACCTAACGCCCACCATCCATAGCAAACGCAACCACAATCACCATCACCTACTGGTGATCAAGAACATGTTCGGCGATAACGCCGTCAACAAAGGTTCTGTGTTAAGGACCTGCTCATTAGCTTTCAGGAAACTGGTACTCGCATTAGATTCAAGTTTAGCGACCACTTTAGTACCCGCATCATTGTAGAATTCTGCGACTTGCTGCGAACCCGCCGTTGCGCCTTTTAAGAGCGCGCCACTAACGTTAGTAAGCTCCGTCGCGCTAGTTCCTGCGGCGTTGAGGGACGACAGCACCGAACCCCTCACGTTGAAATTGAAACCTGTGCATAAGAGTTCGACTTCTTTAGGTAAGTAGAGCACACCCATCAATAACGGGCTTAAGTTAGTGTAAACGAGGTGGAACGACCCTTCCGTTAACACGACCCCCGTCGCGTCATTGAGAGTATTGCATTTTTTAAGGCTTTTCACTTCTTTGACGTTAGTGAAGTCTGCGCGGAACGTGCCTAACGAAGTTACTGCGCCACTAGTTAACAGTAACAGCGTCAAGCCTACGCCTTCGAGCACGCCGCCGGCAGCTTCTTCGAGTGTGGTTTCGACGGTTGGGCTTGTGTAGTTCAGGTGCAGCGGGCCACTGCTTCCAGATAATGTGAGTGACACTTCGGGTAACGCGAATGCTGACGTTGCCATGAGGCCCATGGCGCACATCGCTACCAGCATCACGCCCAATAGCTTGAGTCGCTTCATGTCCAACTCCCTATATTCGTATAGTTAGTACAACTGTATAGTTAGTGCAACTGCACAACCAAGTGTCGCACCCCCAGAACCCCCCCGTCAAGTAAACCCACCGATTGTCTCCCACTAAAGAGCAGCCCGGCCCCTGCACGGCGAGACGTCTTCACCCACCGACCCCCGACCCCCCGGAGGGCGCTGCGCGGGCGTGACGGGTTCTCAGGTAAAGTTATAGGGGTCTTCTGCTTCCGCGGCAGGCCCGGCCTGTCTGCATTTCGTGACGACATACCCGGGCTGGCAGTTGGCTCTGGCCGTCCATCTCGCGCGCCAGCGACTGATGAACGCGGCGAGCGCCGGCTCATAAAGTTCGCCAGGGAGCTGGCGCCTAATCGTCGCCTGCGCCTGCGCCAGCGTCTGCGGGCGAGCCGGATAGACCCGCGTGACCTCAAACACATAATAACCCAAGTTGATCGACACCGGCCCACTAAGAACATTCGGCCTCGCGGCAAAGATAGCCTGGTTCAAAGGACGCTCACGATACATCCCCGACTGATACCCCATCACTAAACCCCGCTCGCTATAGATCGGCTGCTG
>CAVTIF010000002.1:0-724080 GCA_963734755.1 uncultured Solirubrobacteraceae bacterium
CCGACCACGGCATCAGATCGCTGTTCGTCGTGAACGTGCCGCATGACTGGGGCGTCGCGAGCTCGCCGCGGCTACCGCCGAAGAACCGCAGTTTGAACTCGTTGAACGGGAGCTGGGGGTTTTCGTCGAACACCCCGGTGATCTGGCCTGTGGCCGGGTTCGTTTCGAGCTTTCCGGGGACCTTTACGATCGTGCCCGTCACCGGGTCGTCGATCACGATGTAGGCCGCCAGCAGCGCACCGAACGGGTTTTCGTCCTGGGCCGCAAGGTACACAGCGCCAACGACGGGCTTCTCGAGCAACGGCGTCGTGACTTGGACTTCGCCGACCTTCGAGGCCTCCGGGCAGGCCGGGGCCGCCTCGGTGAAGTCCGGGGCGGAGTGCCCGACTTCGCCGGGGCTACCGGGACCACCCCAGCCGAGGAAGCCGACCTGGGACTCCGAGCACGCCGCAAGGCCGTTCGCGGAGGACGGGTCGACCGTCATCTCGGCGGCATCGCGACCGTCGCGTCACGCAGCGGCGGGGTCGCGAGCTTCCCCGGTTCCTCGTTCTGCGGAACCTTCAACTCGAAGGTCAGGCCCGTCGGGCTGTCCGCAGCGGTCGTGTCGGGCTGCGCGGACATCGAGGCGTTAAAGCGCAGCGCGTTACAGCCCCTCACCGGCGGGGATTCGCTGCTCGCCTTCGCGCCAGCCTGCTCCTTCGACGTTCGGGGTGCCATCTGCGAAAAACGCGCCCGGGTGCACCCAGGAATCCAGGTAGACGCTCGAGACGAGCGGCCGACCCGAGCAATCAGATGGGGTCGTGAACTGCGCCAGGGGCGTGATCGCACCCACTTCCTTACCTTCCAGCCCCGCCAGTTCCTGCTGCTTGGCCGCGGGATCTCCATAGAACGGGGTGATCACGTTCGTCAACCCGATGTCGGGCACTTCGCGTGCGCGCGCCCGCACCACATAGCCCGCCGGTGTCGGCGCGAGGTTCGCGTCGATCACATGCGTGTGAAAGAGCAGGTCCCTGAAGCCGAACTCGGCCGCCACCCCGTGCTCGGGCACCATGTTATACACAGCGCCATAGGTCTGAGTGACGCCAGCGGGCTGGGTCGCGATATGCCCAACCATCGTGTCACGCGGACAGCTTTCCGGGGCGGACTGCAGCTGCCCAACGTGCACCTCGGCGTCGCGGTCGCGCTGCCGAGGAACCCCGCCGGCAGATCGACCACGACATCCCTGACCCCAGCAACGCTCGTCGGTTCAACCTGGACCGATTCCGGGTTCAGCTGCATGATCGTATTCACATTGATCCGCGTCGTAAGCCCAGACGGATGATCCCCCGCCTGCGTATCGGGCGCGCCATCGGGCGCCGTGATGTCGGCCAGGAACCCGCTCGCGCCGTACTCCATCACCGCCAGCGAGTTGACCACGTCATCTTCGCTGACGCTCGCGACCGGCACACCAGCTTCAGAGACACTCGCCCGATTTTCCGCGCTGAGCGCACCCGGTTCGACACTCACATGGATGAACATGTGAGCCTGGCTGGGGACTCAGCTGCCCGCGTTCGGCCGGCAATTCGCAGGTCACGGTCACCGGCGAGCCTTCGGCCCTACACAACCCTTCAAGCGGCAAGCCCGACCCCGATTCCGAAGATGGCCGGTACACAAGTTCCTTAGCCCAATAGAACCGAACCGGTTCGAACGCGTTGACCCCCGCCGGCAGCGTGTCACTGACCACGATCGGACCGGACGCCGGCGCAGCACCCAGGTTGCTGACCGTCAACTCATAGACATCGACACGGCGGGAACGGTACTTCTTCAGTTTTCGTCGAATTCGCATGCCGCATTGTCAGCCGCGGAGAACTTCGTGGGGAGCTGTTGCACATGCAGCGCAAGGTGAGGAGACGCCCCCACCGCGAGGGGCAGGCGAGGCAGCACCAAACACCACAGCGCAGACACCAGACACGAGAGCCAGCTTGAAACCTATAGGAATCCTCATCGGCCTGCCCCCCGGTCGTTGCTGGCTCTGTTTGCGCTGTTGGACCGGCTGGCCCTCTTCGCACCGAACGCCTCGGCCTTCAGTTCACACACCTGCGCTTGTGCTTAGCGTGCTTCTTGCGGCACACCTTCAACGCCTTCGCGAGCTTCTTCGCTCTCTTCTCAGCCGCCGCTTCCACTCTCGGCGGCGGCGGTGATGGTGTAGGAGTGAGGTTACCCTCACCCGAGAACGTCTGGCTCGCGGGCACACCATAGCCCTGCGGCGCCCCCGAAGAGCTCTGGCAGCTAGCTTCCCCGCACAGCGACGGTTCCAGCACCGGCACAGTACACAGTTCACCTTCACTACAAATATGAGCATCGTAGTAATCAAGCTGCGTATCAATATCTTCCGATGTCAGCCGGTCGAACGTCGAAAAGAACACATTCGCCCCCGAAACATTACGACCAAGCAAATTCACCGTCGAATAAGCACCCGAACTTTGACTATTTCCGACACGTTACCCGTCGCCGTCGTGTCTTTACCATCAGAGACCAAGAACACCCGGCCCCCGCGATACTCATAGAAATTCTGGGCATAAAACGTCTTGCTTCCTTCGTGGCCGGTCACGACATCATCCAGCGCCCCGGGCGCCAGCGCGACGGGACTGCGGAAGAACACGAACGCCCCATCATCTGACATCGTCGGATCTGAGCGCACCGGCACACTATCCGCAGCGGGCCCCTGTGTACCCGCTTCAACGATGCTCGCTTCGCCGGTCCCGTCGTTGCCGTTGTCGTTGAAGCCGTCCTGCCCGATCGAGACCCGCACCAGCACCCCCGTCCCCGCGTCATACTCATACACCTGGGAGGGCCCTTCTGCACGCGTGTCATCGACCGTCAACGCCCGATGACTCGTGAACACAAGGAACCGCCCATCAGGCGTCACATTCGCAATGTCCCCACTCCGGGGGTCCGATTCGCGGTGCCGTCGGCGGGGGCGAGCCTCGTGATGAACGCGAGCTGGCCTTCGGGGTGGCTTTCATCGCGCTGATACACGTACAGGTTCTCTTCGCCGTCCTTGGCCTGTTCGTGATTCTGGTTTTCCTGTTCGCCCGTCAGGACGCCCTGCGCCACGAATATGCGAGCCGTCCCCTGAGATCGCCTCGACGCCCCCCACCCGCGGACCACCGCGACCTTTCCATGTGCGGCGGTTTCAGAGACATCGACCAGCTCACGTTCAGAAGCGTCGGGTTCTTCGCCGGGTTTCCCGCACGGCTCCGCGCACACCGACTCATACAGGTTTTCTCCTTCATCCTGGCCCGCGTTGTTCGTCAACTGCTGGGCGCTTGAGAAGAACGCCCTCGCACCGTCGACCGAGGCGCCTTCGAAGCTGGCATCACGCGCCTGGCCCCCTTCAGCGCTGTCCTGTGTACTGGTGGCGTTGGTTTCGCATTCGGCTTCGTTGCACGTCGCCGGGGTCGGCCCCGAAACGAGCACCGAATGCGCATCGGGCGATTCACCATCGACACGAGCCCACAGCTCGTCGGCCGCCGGCGCCGTCACGCTTGAGCACCGGCCTTCGCTGCGGCCTTCCGCGGTGAAGTAGACCGCGCGGCGATCCGCGGAGATCGGCCCGATGAATCTCGCGCGTACGCGAGACCCAGTGTCGCGTTTGGTGGCGCACGTGCTGATCAGTTCGTGACTGTCCGCGCCCGCCCTTCACGCCGACCATCAAAGGCGCGGCGTTGCCCGTCCCGACATACTCATACAGCGCTTGGCCTTCGGTGTGATCGAACGCCCAGAAGGAGTGCTTGGCTAGGTATAGGACGTGTGAGAGGTCGGCCGTCGCGGTCACGCCTTCGGCTATTGCAAGTCCGCGGTAGCCGACCTCGCCGCCGAGGCCTTGTTCTTCGAATGGTCCGACCGGGGTGATCTCTCCGTTTGGCTTGCGGGCGTAGAAGTCTTCTGGCCGGTCGGGGTCGGGGCGCTGAACAGGACAGTATCGGCGTTCGCGTTCAAACTCCACGTGCTATAGCGTTCGAACTCGCTGGCCGGTGGCGCGAGCGGGTGCGTCACCCAGCCATCAGGGGTACGCGTGAATTCAAACGGCGTACCCTCTTCTTCGCGGCTAGGGATACACGACTGTGCACCTTGGAAGCAGCCGATCGCCCTGGCGATCACGCGCCCACCATCCTCGGAGATCTGAGCGAGCCCGCCACCGAGGAACCGGTTGCCGATCAGCGTGCCGTTCTTGTCCGGGGGGGTGGCCATCTCATAGGCGCGGCAGTCGGGGAGGTTCAGGGAGCCTCGTGCCTGGCGGGCGGCTTCCTCGGGGCAGTTGGTGGAGCCGGCGCCCAACGTGTCATAGACGAAGGTATGCTCGGCGCTCGCCGTTTTGCCGGCGGTGTTTTCCGCCACGACACGCCAGTGATAGGTCGTGTTTTCGCTCAGCGGGCCGATCGGCTGGGGCGCGAGCGAGACGCCCGAGGGACCGGCGGGGATCACCCCGACCGGGACGGGGACGCTCGTGCCGTGCGGCGCTTCGCCTTCGGCATACGCGCGCGTGTCGTATTCAAAGTGGTATTCGGTCTCGGCGCCGTCGGGGTTGATCACGGCTTCCAGCTCCGCGGAGCTGGCCGTTTCGTGCGAGGAGCCCGCGCTTTCGATCGCGGGTACCGCCGCGCCCGCGGTGAGCTGTTCCGGCACGCCGAGCGGCGCAGCTTCTTCCCCGGAGGCGTTGCGGGCCAGCAGACAGAAGGTGTAGGTGGCGCCCGGGTGCAGCCCCGTCGCTTCGGCGGACACCGCTTCTGCTTGTGATCCCGCGGCCGCACCCGCGGGTTCCGGTGCTCTTCTCTGCACTATCGCCACCTGCTGTTTCTTTCCTTTTTGGACTTCTTCTTCTTCCTGTTTGAGCTGTCCGCGTTCGGCTTCGCTGAGCTCGCATTCAGTCGCGGAGCGCTTGTACACGAATTCATACGTGCCCGGTTCGCCCGCGTGGCTCGGGTTCAGCACACCGTGAAGCGTCGCCGTCGTCGCGGTGAGCGCAGTCGCTTTTTCGTCTGTCGGTGCTTCGAAGGTATTGAATGCTTCTTCTTTGCCTGCTTCTTCTTCGCCTTTCGCGTTCTTCGTGAGAACCCGGTATTTGTAGGTCGAACCCGGGCTCACGCTGATCGGCGCCGGGACAGTTTCGCCTTTTTCGTTGACCGTCGTCGGGCTGACGGTCTGTTCGCCGAAGGTGTCCTTCAAAAGTTCCGGGCTGCACGGAACTTCGTTTTCGGAGACCGCCAGCGTGCCGTACTGGAAGTGACATTCCGTGAACTGGTTGTTCGGGTTGACGGCCCCTTCCAGAGTCGCTTCGGTGGACTTCACGTTCGAGACAGACTCACGGTCGATCGTCGCCGGCGCGGCGAGCGTTTTGACGGTGAGCGGCGTCCCAACGGCGGTTTCTCCCGCTTCCACGGAATTGCGAGCGAACACACAGAACGCGTACGTCACGTTCGGCTGAAGACCGCTAACTTCCACCGACACCGGTTCTTTCGGTTTGCCCACCACTTTGACCGGTTCCACCGGTTCTACGATCCCTCCCGGTTCGCATTCAGTCGAGGCCACCCTATACATGAAGTCATATTCGACCGCGGTGTCGGCTTTGGCTTTTGGGTTCACAACACCGTTCAACGTCGCGCTGCTCGCCGTAACCGAAGTCGCGGCACTCGTTTCCGGCTGTTCCGGCGGGACGGCAGTCTTGAACGCCACAGCCGGCCCCACAGTCCTCACCGGTATCGCTTCCGCATTCGTCGCCGCCAAGCAGACCACATACTCGGTGTCCTGGGCGAGACCTGACACCTGTTCTGAGACAGCTTGAGCTTCTCCTAGAACCAGCCCCGGCGACGCGGGCGCCCTCAAAGCGCCACCACTTTCGCATTCCGCTTTCGTCGCTTTGCTCGTCGCCACATACAGAAATTCATACGTGCTCCCGACTTCCGGTTCCGAACTCGGATACAGCACACCATTCAACGTCGCCGTGGTAGCGCTAACCCCAGTCGATGTGAGGGTTTCCGGAGCTTCGGGAGCAAACGCCACAGCCGGACCAGCAGCCAACGCCAACACCCCAAGCACCATCGCAAAAGACCCCAGCACGGCAACAGCACGACGAGAACAGACCACACTCCTAGCACGCACAGAACGCGCACCACTCCCTCCGACGCCGAAGAGAACACGGAGCGCCACAAACAAACCCGTCGCCGTACGTGTACGCGACATCCTCGACGAGCGCTCCCGACAAACCATAGACCACACCTCTCCTGGGAAACATCCGGGGTAACGATCTAGAGGATCGCACGCCCACGCTCAACCCGTCAATTGATGTCTCCTACTCCCAGCACCGCCCACCCCAGGCACCCCCGGCCCACCCAACATCACCAACCAACCCCCCAACAAGCCACCCCCCAAAACATGATGGTGCGCGAGACCACCATCGATCCCGCGCACCACCATCACCATCACTTACACGAGCACTCAGCCCGCGACCTAACGCCCACCATCCATAGCAAACGCAACCACAATCACCTACTGGTGATCAAGAACATATTCGGCGATAACGCCGTCAACAAAGGTTCTGTGCCGATGACTTGCTCATTAGCTTTCAGGAAAGTGGTACTCGCATTAGATTCGAGTTTAGCGACTAGTTTGGTGCCCGCATCGTTGTAGAATTCTGGGACTTGCTGCGAGCCCGCCGTTGCGCCTTTTAAGAGCGCGCCGCTTACGTTAGTAAGCTCCGTCGCGTTAGTCCCTGCGGCGTTGAGCGACGACAGCACCGAACCCCTCACGTTGAAATTGAAACCTTCGCATTTGAGTTCGACTTCTTTAGGTAAGTAGAGCACACCCATCAATAACGGGCTTAAGTTAGTGTAAACGAGGTGGAACGACCCTTCCGTTAACACGACCCCCGTCGCGTCATTGAGAGTGTTGCATTTTTTAAGGCTTTTCACTTCTCCGACGTTGGTGAAGTCTGCACGGAACGTGCCTAACGAAGTTACTGCGCCACTGGTTAACAGTAACAGCGTCAAGCCTACACCTCCGAGCCGTCCGCCGGCAGCTTCTTCGAGTGTGGTTTCGACGGTTGGGCTTGTGTAGTTCAGGTGCAGCGGGCCACTGCTTCCAGATAATGTGAGTGACACTTCGGGTAACGCGAATGCTGATGTTGCCATGAGGCCCATGGCGCACATCGCTACCAGCATCACACCCAATAGCTTAAGTCGCTTCATGTCCAACTCCCTATATTCGTATAGTTAGTATAACTGCACAACCAAGTGTGCCACCCCCAGAACCCCCCCGTCAAGCAAACCCACCGATTGTCTCCCACTAGAGAGCAGCCCGGCCCCCGCACGACGAGACGTCTTCACCCACCGACCCCCGACCCCCGACCCCCGACCCCCGGGGGGCGGCTGCGCGGGCGTGACGGGTTCTCAGGTGAAGTTGTAGGGGTCTTCTGCTTCCGGGGCAGGCCCGGCCTGTCTGCATTTCGCGACGACATAGCCGGGCTGGCAGTTGGTTCTGGCCGTCCATCTCGCGCGCCAGCGACTGATGAACGCGGCGAGCGCCGGTTCGTAGAGCTCGCCAGGGAGCTGGCGCCTGATCGTCGCCTGTGCCTGCGCCAGTGTTTGCGGGCGAGCCGGATAGACCCGCGTGACCTCAAACACATAGTAGCCCAGGTTGATCGACACCGGCCCACTAAGAACATTTGGCCTCGCGGCAAAGATAGCCTGGTTCAAAGGACGCTCACGATACACCCCCGACTGATACCCCATCACTAAACCCTGCTCGCTATAGATCGGCTGCTGCAACGGAAGCCGCTTGACGACACTCGCAAAACTCTTCCCCGACGCTATTTCCCGCTTCACCCTCTCGCCCGCCGACCTGCTCGCGACGCGAGCGATCTCCAGATCACGCCGCCGAGGAACACCAAACAGCTGCCTATGCGCGTGAAAGTAGCCAACGACCTGCGCTCGGCTGACCTGCCCGGTCCTCTTCCCGATCGCCTGCCGCATCCCTTCCGCAAGCAACTGCACCCTTGTTTCAAGCGCAAGATCCGCCACCGTCCGCCCCGTCGCCACGAGGTTCTTCTCAAGGCGCACCCGTTCCCTCTCTGCCTTCTTCAGTTCCCGCTGCACCTCCTGCTCGCTCACGCTCACACCCGCTTCAGCCGCACCCCCAACCACCCAATCACGAGCAATCAACTTGCCCAGCGCTTTAGTCTCAAGCACCCTATACCGCTCACCGCACACACCCCTAAGCGCCGCCACACCCAGACCCTTCGAGCCACCCGCCGACGAGCGCGCATCAACCGCTTTCAAACGCGCGACACAACCACCGAACCCAGGCGGCACCGGAATCATCGGATCGGGACCTTCCGTCGTCCTCCCCTCGGCAAACAACGCATGCGCGAACATCGCCCTGGTGATCACATCCCGCCCAACCCGCACCACAACACCATTCGGATCAGCCACCCCGCCAACAGAACCAGAACGCCCCCCAACACCACCCGAACCACCACACCCAGCCAAAACCAGCACCACAAGCACACACACACCAAACACCGCGCCGCGATAAACAAACCCAACCATCACACCCACATCATCCCAAAACCAACACCACACAACCCACCACACACCACCCCAAAAACCCACCCACACACAAAACCCCCACAAACACTACCCCAACAACACCCACCACACAAACCCAAAACACACCAAAACGTCTCCCACTCACCAACCTCAACCATAAAAACGCGCAATGACCTGAAGCTGGCTAAAGACATCATGAGTCAAGAACAGCATCACAATAACCGCACCCACGATCGGGCCCCAACGCCGACCTGCTCCTCTAGCCGCAAGCGCAAGCACAACCCCAAGAAGCGGAAGCAACGGCAACAAATAGCGCACCTGCCCGAATTCCGCCCCAACAACCGGGAACCTCACGTACGAATCACCACCGATGAGCACCAACAACCCAAGACAGATCACGCAGTACACAGCCAGCTCGACGCCTCGGGCCCTCAATGCACCCGCGCTCACGACCAGCTCACGAACGCACAAGCCCGCGATCAAGCCGGCCGGGACCAACGCGACCTCGTAAACCCAGCCGGGGAACGTCGTGTCGAGCCAGCCATACAGTCCGACGTACCAGTTGAACCAGATCTGACGCGTCGTCAGGAGGCCAGCGAAATCGTTGTGCGTCCCCGGCAGCCTCGGCAAGTAGAGTTGCCAGATGTAGCTCATCTCAGCGAGCGGGGCATGGACGGTAGCGATCGCGCCCGACACCAGACCAAGCGCCGTTTCACCCGACGCGACGTTCTTTGCCACGTACAACGCCACAGGGCCGATCGCGATCGCAAACGCGATCGCGATCGAGACGTACGCGGCACGTCCCTGCGTCCGCGCCGCACGGACGCCCAGCACGACCAGGCCAACGAGCACCCCTGGCGCGATTCCCACGAAGTTGAGCTTCGTGAGAAGACCGGTCGCCGTCAGTGTGCCGAGCACAATCGCCTGCGCTCGTGTGAGGCCGCGGCGAAAGGCCCGCGCCAATCCATAGAACAGCGCTGCGGTCACGGCATACATCATCGAATCGGGGTTGACGGCTCCCGACATGAAGCCGAGCAGCGGCACAAGCGCCACTCCCAGCCCTCCCACCGCCCACGCCCACGGAGCGCGCGGAAGCGTCTCGCGCACGAACAGGAAGGTGAACAGCGCCGTCAGTCCTGCCATAAGCGCGGACAGCAGCCTCATCAGCTCAATGCGGTCGAGCAGCGTGCCGCCAGCGCCCAGGCTGTAGGGGATCGCCTCTAGCGCGTAGTAGAGCGGGGGCTGCGCCGCGGCTACGCCTGCGCCGCCGCCTTTTTCGGTCGAGCTCTCGGCCCGTTTGAGATCACGCTGGAGCTTCTCCTCCTGTGCTCGCGAGGAGATAGTCTGATACTCCGGCTCCTCGGCCACCGTTTGCAGATGGAGGTCTTGCAGCGCAACGTCCTCTTCATATGAGAAGTCGTCGTTTTTCATGGGTAACCGACCGGTTTCAGCGAACTCTTGGACGTACGCTATGTGCTCGGGCTCATCCGGTACCTGAAATGGAGGCGTGATGATCGACCAGCTTGCCGCGTTGAGGCATGCGACGGCGGCGCAAAGCCACGCGACCGTGGGAATCCGGCGCAAGGCGTCACGAGGCGATGCCCGGATGAGCCGCCGACGGGCCGCTGGAGGCTTGCGCACCTTTCGCGGTCTGAACCGCATGGCCCGCCTGTCGATGGCTCGTGTTCCCACCTTTTCTCCCTTGCCCATCCGCCGCCGAGGCGATGAGCTGGGCTTGGTTCTGGCACGACTCATCCCAGCTCCCGGAGTATCACCCGTCCGCACAGAGCGACCACGCCCCCCATCAGGGCAACAGCGAGAAGCACGCTCCAGGTGCCGCTCGGCGCATGACCGAGGCCCATGCGGCGCGCTACTTCGGGCGCAAGTGACCACCACGACGACCGGCTGGGCCGCAGGTATTCCACGCGAACGCGGCCTGGCAACGACCCACCCGGACCGCGCGCCGCGCGCGCTCCCGTCGTCGGTTCTCCTACGTACCCGACGGATTCATCTTCGGTCGCCGATAGCGCAAAGCAAAGATCTACCCCCGATCTCGCCGTCGACAGACGGTTCACGGGTATCGTGACGACGCCTCCGGTCCATCCAGACCCCCGTTCGCCGTGGACGATGACGCGCCCGCGCGCCGAGACGGTGACCGTGGTCCTCGGGCCCAGGAAGGCGTAGGCCCGCAGTCGAATCGCCGATGTCTCCCGCGGGAGCACTTCATCCGACTGGCAGTAGCTCCTCCCCGGCTGAGCTTGCCCGAGGGGCGCGTCCTGGGCGGTGTTGATTCGAGCGACGGCGATGGGAGACTGCGAAAACGTGAGGCCGATCGCCGCAGCGCCGAGGAGGAACCCGATCGCAACGACAATCTTGAGACGCGTGTCAAGCACGACGCCAACCGAGCATGGCCTCACACGCACCCGACAGCACGAACATCGAGCGTACGATGCTGCGCCGACAGGGGGGGTGTCAAGGACGACGTCGACGGCCGGCTGACGCCTGTGTACCTACTCACCGCGTGATTGGCACACCCCGCCCGTGCTGCGGGGGCTTCGGAGGCTCGCGGGGGGTCCGGATCGCATGGATCTTATGCGTTGACCGAAAGCCAGTTTGCGCCCTTTGTCTCCCACCCGATCACCACGAGGTCGACCGTCAACCCACAATCAACCTCGTCTACTAGAAACATTTCCGGGAATCGCTTGGTGTTCCACACCAGAGAAAGTACTTTGGTGCCCTCCTAGATCGCACACTGACCGGCTGAGAAGGGGAACTCTGATGCTGGGACGACGGACGATGGTGTTGAGTGCCGTGCTCCTATCGGCGCTTGCGCCAGCAGGGTGTGGCTCCGGTGCCTCGACGACAGTCCCGAAGATCACCGTCAAAAGCGCCGGGATCCTCGGGAGCACGCTACCCGCGCGATACACATGTGACGGGCGAAACGTATCTCCGCCGTTGGAATGGGGCGCCGTGCCGGCTGATGTCGGGAATCTTGTCCTGTTTGTCGTCGGGTATACGCCAGAGCCCGCCAGCCAGAAGGTCGCGATCTCGGTCGCGTGGGCCGTGGCGGGACTGAATCCCGCGTTGCACAGGCTTGCCGCCGGCCACCTGCCACGTGGTGCGTACGTTGGACTCGCCAGCGACGGCAAGCGCCGTTACTCCATCTGCCCCAAGAAGGGAACGAGCGTGCAATATCAGTTCGAACTGTATGGCCTACCGGCCTCGACGAGCGTGTCCCGCGATTTCGCAGGCCTGCCAATTCTCGCGTCGCTTACGGGCCGCGGCAGCAACGATACCGGCGCCCACGGCGCCTTCCTAGCGATCTACAGGCGTCGGTAGCCGCTGTTCCAATCCGCGGCGGCTCGCGCTGCCTTCGGTGGACAGCCTGGCCGATGACATCATTCCGCGGCTTGGACGCCCTCGCTCGCATGGTGGAGGTCACATTGGACGCGTGCGGATCACGATCGGCCTGATGCACGTCCGGACGGCGCTCATCGTGGGGCTGGTGCTCGCGGCCCTAGCTGTGGCGATAACGCTGTCCGGCGCTCCAAGCACGGTGGCCGGGACGAATGGAGTTCCGATCGCCCCAGCGCGGCCTGTCGGCCACAACGGCGCCACCGCCCAGGGGCTCGCCGTGACCACGGGCCCAGCCGAGATCTGCCAGGCCGGCGAATCGCTGCCCCGCGCTACATCGGCGGTGCGCCTGTCGCTGGAGACGGTCGTCGGCCCCCAACTCACACTCGACGTGCTTTCCAGCGAACGGCTGCTTACCAGCGGCACACGCGGCTCCGGGTGGAGCGCCAGATCCGTGACGGTTCCCGTGAGACGCCTCGATCGCGCCGTCTCGGCGGCGACGATCTGCGTCCTGATCGCGCGGTCGCGCACCCCAGTCGCCGTGCTCGGAGGAGTGACAGGCCCGAAGCTGGCCGCAAGGTCGGGAGCTGGGATCCGGCTGCCGGGCCGGATCCGCGTCGAATACCTGCAAGAAGGAGCTACGTCGTGGTGGTCGACGGCCCTGTCGGTCGCCCGGCGCATGGGCCTCGGACGCGCGTTCGCCGGGACATGGATCTCGCTGCTCGTGCTGCTGCTGATGCTGATGCTCACACTCGTCGCCTTGCGGCTGATCGTCCGCGAGACGCGCTCTGGTGGGCAGGCGAGGAGAGAGCGCGCTCGGGCAAACTCCCGCATCGGGATCCTCTCTCGCGTCCCGGCCGCGGCATGGGCATGCGCCCTCGTGGCATGCCTAAACGCGGCGTGCTGGTCTCTCATCACACCGCCGTTTCAGGTGCCCGACGAGCCAAGCCACTTCGCCTACGTCGAGCAGCTCGCCGAGAGCCGGGCGCTGCCTGTGGCCTCACGCGGATATGGCTCGGCTGAGGAGCTGCGCGCCCTGCGCGACCTGCACACCGACGAAGTCCGCTTCAGCCCGGAAGTCCTCTCGCTCGCCGGTGAGGCGCAGCAGCGCAAGCTCGAACGCGATCTGGCCTCGCGTCCATCACGTCGCGGACCGGGCGGAGCCGGCAGCGCGAACCCCGAGCCGCCGCTTTACTACGCGCTGGAGACAATCCCCTATGAGCTGGGGTCCGCCGAGTCGCTGCTCGTGCGCCTGGAGCTGATGCGGCTGCTGTCGGCATTGATGGCCGGGGTGAGCGCCCTGTTCGCCTACCTGTTCGTGCGCGAGGCGCTTCCCGGATCTCGCCCCGCATGGACCGTCGGCGGGCTCGCCGTCGCGCTGTTCCCGCTGCTCGGCTTCATGTCCGGCGGCGTGAACCCCGATGCGATGCTGTTCGCGGTCTGCGGCGCGCTCTACTACTGCCTCGCCCGAGCGTTCCGCCGCGGCCTCACGCCACGACTCGCGATCGCCACGGGCGCACTCACGGCAATCGGCTTTCTGACGAAGCTGAACTTCGTCGGATTCGCTCCGGGCGTGATCCTCGCATTGACGCTCCTCACGCTGCGCACGGCGAGACGACACGCACGCGGCGAACGCGCGCTCGCCAGCTACGGCCCGCTGGCGCTCACGATCGCGCTCGGTCCCGTCGCGCTGTACGCGCTGATCAACCTCGCCTCCAACCATCCCGCGCTGGGGGCCGCGTCGGGCACACTCAACGCCGCGGGTGGATCGTTGCTCGACGGGATCAGCTACGTCTGGCAGTTCTACCTTCCACGACTGCCGAGCATGACCAGCTACTTCCCCGCGGTTTTCACCACCCGCCAACTCTGGTTCGACGGGCTCGTCGGCGATTACGGATGGTCGGAAACGCTCTTCCCGAGTTGGGTCGACGACATCGCGCTGATCCCCGCCGCGCTCATTGCCGCGCTCTGCATCCGCGAGCTGGTCCGCAGGCGCGGGGCCCTGCGCGGGCGCGCCGCCGAGCTAGCGAGCTACGGCGTGACGGGCGCCGGCACGCTGATTCTGGTCGGGGCGCAGTCGTATGTCAGCGACATCGTCGGCGGGACCGAACCCTACTGGGCGCCGCGCTACCTGCTGCCCATGATCGCGCTGTGGGGCCTGGTCGTCGCGCTCGCCGCGCGCGGCGCGGGAAGGCGTTGGGGACCATGCGTCGGCGCGCTGCTCGTGGTCCTGTTCCTAGCGCACGACGTCTTCAGCCAGCTGCAGGTCATCGCCCGCTACTACGGCTGACCACCAGAGAGCGGAGCGGACCATGAGATCGCCGTCGGGCACGGGTTGCAGCGTGCTCGCGCGAGCACTGCGAAGATATGTGTCTGCCCATAAGGCGGCAACCGGTCAAGCATCAAGCCCAGAAAGCGAGTGCCATGAGCGCGGTTCAGTCAGCAGGCGAGGTCCAGTCGGGCCTCGAAGGAGTCGTTGCCTTCGCGACCGAGATCGCGGAGCCCGACAAAGAGGGTGGCGCGCTGCGCTATCGCGGCGTCAACATCGAGGAACTCGTAGGCCAGGTTCCGTACGAGCAGGTTTGGGGTCTGCTGGTGGACGGTCGTTTCAAGCCCGGCCTGCCGCCGGCCGAACCGCACGCGCTGACGGTGCGCTCGGGCGACCACCGCGTGGACGTGCAGTCGGCGCTGGCGATGCTCGCCCCGGAGTGGGGATTTGGGCAGCTGATCGACATCACCGACGAGGAGGCCCGCGACAACCTCGCGCGCGCGTCGGTGATGGCGCTGTCGTTCGTCGCCCAGTCCGCACGCGAAGCCGGCCAGCCGCCGGTGCCACAGTCGGAGATCGACGAGGGCAAGACGATCCCGGAACGCTTCCTGATCCGTTGGCGCGGCGAGGCCAATCCCGACCACGTCAAGGCAATCGACGCCTACTGGGTCTCCGCCGCCGAGCACGGCATGAACGCCTCGACGTTCACCGCCCGCGTGATCGCGTCGACCGGCGCCGACATCGCCGCCGCGCTATCGGGCGCCGTCGGCGCGCTCTCCGGCCCGCTGCACGGCGGCGCCCCCTCGCGCGTGCTGAAGATGCTCGACGAAGTCGAACAGAGCGGCAACGCCGAGAAATGGGTGTCGGACGCGCTCGACCGCGGCGAGCGGCTGATGGGCTTCGGGCACCGCATCTATCGCGCCGAAGACCCGCGCGCGCGGGTGCTGCGCCGGACTGCCTCCGAACTCGGCTCATCGCGCTTCGAGGCCGCAGAGGCGCTCGAGAAAGCCGCCCTCGCCGAGCTCCATGCGCGCCGGCCCGACCGCGTGCTCGCGACCAACGTCGAGTTCTGGTCGGCTGTCATCCTCGACCTCGCCGAAGTCCCACCGGATCTGTTCACGCCTATGTTCACATGCGCGCGGGTCGCCGGCTGGTCAGCGCACATCCTCGAGCAGAAGCGCGAGGGGAAGCTGATCCGCCCGACGGCGAAGTACGTCGGGCACGGGCCGCGTGCGGTCGCGGAGGTCGAATAGCTCCCGAGACTGCTGCTCGCTCACCCGGGGAACGCGCCCAGCCTCTCGGCTTGAAGATCTCCGCGCTCAGAAGAGTCAGCACGCAGCCTTGATCGCTCGGCGGGCGCTGCCTCTGCCCGGCGCACCACCAAAAGAGGACCCGGCGTTGGCCGGGTCCTCTTTTTTACTACCTATCGACTTTCACTCGCCCAGTGAACGGGCGCAGAGTCGGGCTGACACTTCGCGGACCAGCTCTCCCTACATCATCCCCGACATGTCCGGCATCCCGCCGCCACCGGGCATTCCCGCGCCTTCCTTTTCCGGCACCTCGGCGACGATCGCCTCGGTGGTGAGGATGTTCTTGGCGATCGACGCGGCGTTCTGCAGCGCCGAGCGGGTGACCATCGCGGGGTCGATGACGCCCGCGGCGACGAGGTCGACGACCTCGTTGGTCGCGGCGTTCAGGCCGTGACCTTTCTTCGCCTTGCGCACGTCGTTGACGACGACCGAGCCCTCGAGGCCGGCGTTCTCGGCCAGCTGACGCAGCGGCTCCTCGAGCGCCCGCAGCACGATCCGCGCACCCGTGCGCTCGTCGTCTGAGCCGTCGACCGACGCGCCGTTGTCGCTGATCGTGACGGCCGATGAGGCCTGCAGCAATGCGACTCCGCCGCCGGGGACGATGCCCTCCTCCAGGGCGGCCCGCGTGGCCTGCAGCGCGTCCTCGACGCGGTGCTTCTTCTCCTTCATCTCCGTCTCGGTCGCAGCGCCGACCTTGACCACGGCGACGCCGCCGGAGAGCTTTGCCAGGCGCTCCTGCAGCTTCTCGCGGTCGAAGTCCGAGTCGGTGTTCTCGATTTCGGCTTTGATCTGGTTGATTCGGCCTTTGATCGCGGAGGCCTCACCGGCGCCGTCGACGACGGTCGTCGTGTCCTTCGAGACGACCACGCGGCGCGCACGACCGAGCTGGGAGAGCTGGGTGTTCTCCAGCTTCAGCCCCATCTCCTCCGTGATCACCTCACCGTTCGTCAGGATCGCGATGTCCTCGAGCATCCGCTTGCGACGGTCGCCGAAGCCAGGGGCCTTGACGGCCACGCCCGTGAACGTGCCACGGAGCTTGTTCACGACCAGCGTCGCCAGCGACTCGCCCTCGACGTCCTCGGCGATGATCAGGATCGGCTTGCCCGACTGAATCACTGCCTCGAGCACCGGCAGCACGTCGCGAACCGAGCCGATCTTCGAGTTGGCGATCAGGATGTAGGGGTCCTCCAGGGTCGCCTCCATGCGGTCCTGGTCGGTGACCATGTACGGCGAGATGTAGCCCTTGTCGAACTGCATGCCCTCGGTGAACTCCAGGTCCATGCCGAACGTCTGACCCTCCTCGACGTTGACCACGCCGTCCTTGCCGACCTTGTCGATCGCGTCGGCGATCACGTCGCCGATCTCCTCGTCGCCGGCCGAGATCGTCGCCACGCGGGCGATCTGGTCCTTGCCGGAGACCTCCTTGGACTGCGAGGCGATGTTTCCGACCACCTGGTCGACGGCCTGCTCGATGCCGCGCTTCAGCGCCAGCGGGTTGGCACCGGCTGCGACGTTCTTCAGACCCTGGCGAACGATCGCCTGGGCGAGCACGGTCGCCGTCGTGGTGCCGTCGCCCGCGACGTCGTTGGTGGCGGTCGCCACCTCACGCACGAGCTGGGCGCCCTGGTTCTCGAACACGTCCTCGACCTCGATCTCACGAGCGATCGTGACACCGTCGTTGGTGATCGTCGGCGCGCCGAACTTCTTGTCGAGCACGACGTAGCGACCCTTCGGGCCGAGCGTCACCTTGACCGCGTTCGCGACCGCGTCGACACCCGCCTCGAGCGCCGAACGCGCTTCGGAGTTGTACTTGATTTCCTTGTGAGCCATGTTTCCTCAGATCTCCTTAGGACTCGATCAGGGCGAGGACGTCGGACTCGCGTAGAACGAGCAGATCGTCTCCCGTGTCGGGGTCTTTGGTCTCGGTCCCGCCGTACTTGCTGTACAGGACGGTGTCGCCTTTTTTCACATCCATCGGGATGCGCTTGCCGTTCTCGTCGAGCTTGCCGTCTCCGGCTGCGAGAACCTTGCCCTGCTGTGGCTTCTCCTTGGCTGTCTCGGGGAGCACGATGCCACTGGCCGTGGTCATCTCCTCCTCGATCGCCCGCACGATCAGACGATCGCCCAGGGGCTTTAGCTTCATTCGAACAACCTCCGTCTTTGAGAATGCGTCCGGCGGCTCACGCCCTCGCTTCGGTCGAGCCGCCTCTTTTGGCACTCTCGGCATGAGAGTGCCAGCACCCTCAATATATAGAAGATCCAGCCGCGATCAAGTAAAGATTTGGCAGTCAGCCGCTGTGACTGCCGGAGAAGGTACGCCGCCCGGGTTCCATCCCCTATAGATGCGAACATACGTTCGATGAACTCTTCGTACTCAGCACCACCAACCGGTTCGCTACTCACGCGATGGCGCGGCTGGCTCGTTTTGATCCCAGGCATCTGCATCGACAATCGAAAGTCGCCTCAGGCCACTGGAGCAAGGCAGGCGAGCGGGCTATCAAGCGCTTACGTTGATCCGAAGAGACCTCGCTGACCTCGACCGTCGCCTCACCACGCTTGAGTCGAAACGGGACCAATGACTACACTCGGACAGATGACTACGCAAGCGCAACCGTCCCCGTTTGAGCAGTTGACCGCTCTGCTTGATGAGTACGGGCGTGAGACGGCTGAATGGCTTGAGAAGCTGCCGACGCTGCAAGCGAAGACTGCCGCCACCGGCGCAGTGCTCGATAGGCTCGCGCAAACATGGCCGACCGACCCTCCGCCGCGGCGCGAATACGCCGACGTCGTGCTCGCTGCACCTGAACGGGAGTGGGCGGAGCACGTCGCGAATCGGCTACGTAACGCACTTCCTTCCGGGGTTCAGATCGATCTCGGCGCGCCAGACGAGAGCCTGCGAGATGGCGGACCACCGACTGGGTTCACGGTCTGCTGCCAGGTGTCGCTGCCGGGAACCTCGGGCGCGAAGACGACCGAGGAGGTGCGCGCCGCACTCGCGAATATGGGCGGCTTGGAGATCGATTTCAGCGAGCCACTCAATCTCATTGTCGTGTCTCCCAGCGGCTGAACACCGCGCCCTCGCCTTACCTCAGTTCTGCGCGCCGCCGAAGCCCTTTATCGCCTCGGTCATCCCGGTCGGGTTCTCGAGGATCTGCGAGAAGCGCACGACGGTGACGGTGTCCTCGGTCGAGACCGCCCGGCCGTAGATCTGCTCGAGGAACTTGATCAGCTCCTCGTGGCGGCGGAACTCGGGGTTGTCGTGCTTGATGTCGCGCGGCGAGAGGTCGGCGAGCTTCAGCACCTCGACCTGGTCGATGACCGCTTCGAAGATCCGTTCCCGCGGCGAGTACTGGTAGCCGATCGTGACCAGCACCGCCTGGTTCTTGCGGTACTTGCCCGACTTGTCGCCGAGCCGGATCGTGGCCGTCTTGCGGCCCCGCTTGAGCTCGTCGGCGAAGATCGTCGAGTAGAAGTTGAGCACCTGCATCAGCGGGGCAGGCTACCGGTCTTGCTCGCGGTAGGCCAGCGCGAGCGCGACCATTTTCCGCTCCGCGGAGTGGCTGAGCTCCTTCTGGGCCTGCTCGACGCCGATCCAGTGGACCTCCTCGACCTCGTCGTCGTGGTCGGCGGTGTCGCCACCGAGATGGTTGAACAGGAAGAACGCGACCGACTTGCCGATCGTGCGCCCGTCGCGCCGGTACCAGTAGCGCGACTCGCCCAGCCGGCACACCGGCTCGGCGACGATCCCCGTCTCCTCGCGCACCTCGCGCTGTGCCGCCTCGACGGGTGTCTCTCCCGGATCGATGTGACCCTTCGGCAGCGCGAGCACCCGCGAGCCGTCGGCAGCACGGCGCGTCGGCACGATCACGACCACCTGATCGCCGCGCACGACGACACCACCGGCGGAGAACTCGCTGTTCTGCCCGCGCGAGCCGCGACGCCGTTTCCTGGAGGACTTGGAGGACCTAGAAGACATACTGGGCTAGCGCCGTAGGGTCGTGGACGACGAGCCGACCGCGCCCCTGGGAGATCACGCCGGCGCGCTCGAGCACGGCGAGGAAGCGGCTGGCCGACTCGCGCGAGGAGCCGGCGAGCTGCGCGAGATCGGCCTGGGTGGCGGTGACGAGCACGTCCGAGTCGCCCTTGCCGCCGGCGATCTCATGTTCGACCATGTCGCTGAGCACTACCGCGACGCGGCTCTGGACGGTCTGGAAGGACTGGCGCGAGAGCCGCTCGTTCATCTCGCGCAGGCGCCGGCCCAAGGCGATCACGAGGCGCGTGGCGATCTGCGGGTGCTCGCCCATCAGCCTGCGCATATCTGGACCGAGCACGCCGACGACGCTGGTCGGCTCGATCGCTTCGACAGTAGCCGAGCGCAGCTCGTCCTCGAACATCGCCAGCTCGCCGAAGATGTCACCGGGGCCGAACGTGGCCAGCGTGATCGTGCGGCCGTCGCCGTGGGTGCGGATCGCGCGCGCCTGGCCCTCCTGCACGACGTAGCAGGTGTCGCTCGCGTCGCCCTCGCGGAACACGGCCTGGCCGGGAGCGAAGTGCCTGGGAACGGCCAGCTGCGCGATCCGCTCCAGATCGACGTGCTCGAGCGTGGAGAACGCGGGCACCTGCCCGAGCAGCTCGACCACGTCCCCTGAGCGCGTCGCCCCCATCGTCCACGGAATACCACAACCGGGGTCACCACACCTCGCCCGGCGGTATCTTCAGATCAATGGTTTCGCCTAGGTTCCTGCTCGCCGGCCTGACGCTTGCAGCCGTGCTCGCACCCGCTCCGGCATCGGCGCTGTCAACGGCAGTGCCGAAGAAGGTCGGTACCAAGAGCGGACGTGCGCTTTTGGCCTCGCGCGAACTGTGGGCGACGATCGACATCTGCAACGCCCCAGGGAAGGCCAACACGGTCGGCATCCGCGGCTCGATGCCCGGCGACGGCACGGCCGGCGACAGGATGTACATGAGCTTCCGCCTGCAGTACATGAACGCGAACAAGCGCTGGGTCGACCTGGCGAGCAGCGCGACGCCGAGCTTCGTGGCCGTCGGCGGCGGCGGCTCGGCTCGCCAAGGCGGCAGCAGCTTCGAGCTCAAACCGATGACCGGCAAGCCGGCGGTCACGCTGCGCGGCGTCGTTGCCTTTCAGTGGCGCCACGGCAAGACGATCCTGATGTCGACTTCACAGCCGACCTCAGCGGGACACAAGGCTGTCGTCGGCGCCGACCCGGCGAACTTCAGCGCCGCGACCTGCGATATCGGCTAGATCTAAGCTGGGCGGGTCGCGTGCTCCTGGAGCACGACACGCCGCCTGAGGTTTGCGCCTGAGGGCTCGCGCCCGACTTACGTGACGGGTGTCGATACCTCAAGACCATCAGGTGTAGAGTCGGAGGTCGACTTGAGGATTTGCTTAGGCAGGCCGTGGGGAAACAGGTCGCGGATTACTTGGCCTTCGGGCAGTTCTGCGAGCTGCAGCACGATGTAGAGGCCGTCCTCCGGGGTCAGCCCCCAGAGCTTGCGTAGCGCGACCTCTATTTTCATGTCCTCTGGTCCGCCGGTTTCTGCCTCTCCTCGCAGAAGTTTACCTACCGCGTCTACGACTTCGTCGTGCAGTTTGTGTTGGTCGCGGACTGCGAAATCGATTTTGGGTATCGGGAGATCCTTTAGCCGCTCGTGCGTGACCTTGGCATGTGCTCGTGCGGGATCGACCTCACTGAACCGCTTGAAGATGTAGTAAGCCATCGTCCGTGAGAGCAGAACGCCGAGTAGGAACTCAAGCTTGTAGCCCTCTTCGGCGGCTTGTGGTGTCAGTCGGTACCAGTAGACAGATTGAGGGACTCGTGCGCCGGTGTCGTCGAGCGTCGCGAGCAGGCCGACCCCTGCCTGCCGGATGAGCAGCTTGTCGGCCGCGTAGTTGGAGGCGGGCTTGAATGAGAAGCCCTTGAAGTCAAGGCGTAGCTCCTTCGTGGGCGACGACCGCGAGTAGCGACGCGAGATGTCATCGCCATCGATGTAGGGAGCAAGCACGGCGCCGCCTTCGAACTGCCCGACGAGCTTCACCAGATGGTCGAGTTCTACGTTGTCCTCACGGAGAACCAATCCGCATCCTGGGCACGTCTTAGGCTCATATCGCGGCCCGTCGAGGTTATCTGGGTCGCGCTTCTTCTTTTTCCCCGGCACCGTCGCTGTGCGACAGCTCAAACAGATCCAAAGTACCCCGGACTTGGCCATCTCCTCACCCCGCCCATGACTCGTTAGCGCGGCAAGCGAAACGCCGTTGCTCTGCATCATGTCGATGAGCGCGTCATCGGCAACTGAGCGAAAGACCTCGATCTCGGCTGTCGGAGATGCCGCGCAACGGTCCTGCGGGATGTCCCGAGCGAAGCGAGCGACGAGCTGCGTAAGGGGCACCTGCCCTGCAATCGCTTCCTTGCGGCGATCGCCTGCGAGCACGACAGACTTGAACGTGTGCCCGATCGGAACGGTCCCGCGGCGAACCTGGACGAGCACGCTCCCCATGCGCACGTTCTCGAACCAGTCAGTGCCGATGTTGTGGAAATACTCGATCGCACCCGACGTGAGGATTAGCCGGCGAATCCGCTGCCTGTCAGGCGAGAAGATCGTATCCGGGAGCACGAACGCCAGCCGTCCACCATCTCGCAGCAGCGCCAAACCGAGATGCACGAATAGCTCCCAGCTATCCCATGCTAGATCTGGATCGAGCCCCAGCTGCTCGCAGCACGTCGCATAGATCTGGGGTGCCACCTGCGCTCCCCACGGCGGGTTGCCGACTACCAGGTCAAAGGTTCCCAGCTGTGCTTGCATGGCGCTGAGCAATCTGGGCACGTCGAGGCTGTCAGCGACGACGATGTTGGAGGACAGGTCAGCGACCTTCTCGTCCTTGCGCGCGGAGCGTAGCCAGAGGGCGAGCTTGGCGATCTCGGTTGCCTGCGGCAGCAGGTCCGCACCGTAGAGCGCATTTCCCAGGAGCTTTGCCTGCGTGAGGGTCTGCCTCAAGCTGAGCAGGTCGCCCTGCGAGCCTCTGGACCTCAACGCATCCAGGCCATCCCGGATGCGCAGGAACTCCTCCAGGAGGGCTTGATAGCTCGACACCAAGAACGCACCTGAGCCACACGCGATGTCAGCGATCCGGAGCTCACCGAGGCGCTCCTCGCGAGCCTCCAAAAGAGCGTCAACGTCCCTGGCTTTAGTCCGAGCTGGCTCGGACTCGTGCAGCAGCCCGCTCAGAGCGCTCTCGGCGAGATAGTCCGAGAGCAACTCGGATGTGTAGTAGATGCCGTGTTGACGTCGCTCGCGCAACCGATCAGGGCTCGGGGACTGCCCTTTGGCCAGCGCAGCCATGTCGGACAACGACTGCTCGAAGATGTGACCCAGCAGGTGCTCGTTGAGCTCGCTCCAGAAGTCGAACTCGTGAAGCCCCCATACGCCGTTGACGTGTCGAATCTGATCGCCGATCTTGAGCGGATATCGCGTGTCGTGCAGCGCGTCAGGTAGGTCTATGAAGTCGATGATCGGGTCGAGCTTGAAGAGCTCTCCGTTGAAGGCCGACAGGCGGACCGCCGCGGTTGGCGGGCTGCCCTCGTCGATTTCGCGGAAGAGGAGCTTGAGGTAGTGGTAGACCTTGCTCGCGCCAGGCCCCGGAAGCCGTCTCGCTGCCTCTGTCACGTTGGGCACGGTGTTTGTGGGGATCAGGCGTTCTGGGTTGTCTTCGCAGTAGTAGAGGAAGAGCATCCTGTCCAGCAGCCGCTGGGTCGATCGGAGCACTTCGGCGCGAGACGGTGTCCTTGGCAATGCCTGGGCGGCCAGTTCGATCTCGGCGAGCATGTCGGCTCGTATGCGGTAGTAGGCGTCATAGAAGCCGTCGCGCACTGCAAGCTGGCGCGACACCGACTTCCTCAGGAGCAGGGATACGGGCGCTTCATGGCCGCCGTCGACGAGACACTCGCGGGAGAGGAACCAGTAGAGCTCACGGAACTCCGGCATGGGGGTTTCCCCGCGGATGCACTGCGTCAAGTCGAAGCTCATGTACTCGTAAGGCCCCTCAACGGAGTAGAGCCGCAGCACGCGCATGTCGGACACGACGACCCAGCGAACACCGAGCACTTGCTCGCCGTACTCGAAGGCTTGCTGTACTGGAGTGAGCGCCCGCGCGCGGGCTTGTGGCTCATCGAGCAAGGTTCTCGGCGACTTCAGCTCTACGACGCCGACGAACTCGGGTTGATCGCCGGGGACGAACGAACCGAGTAGTACGTCCGGCTCGCCACTGATGCCAGTCACGCCCGAAGGTGCCTTCGGCCAAGCGCTCGCGGCGGACCCGGGATAAAGCTCGTAGCCCAGCACCTGCCCAAGCACCTTTTGGTTGAACAGCTGCTCGAGGCTCGACTCCTTGGCCTCGCCGGCGGTTGCGAGCGCGTCGACCCACTCCTTCAATGCCTTGGCACGTACCGCTTCCTGCGGCACGCCCTTACCGCGCATCTCGGTCACGTACTGGCTGTGCACCCTCGGGTCGAACAGTGGCCCACGCGAAAGAAAGGACAATTGGCGACCGGCCACGCTGCCGCATACTAAGAGGCAAGCTCCAACTTGGTGCGCCGCTGAATCCTCGACGTCGTCCCCGCCCGACGTCCAGACGGCCGTCTAGGGAGCAGTGTCGAACAGCCGCGGGTCGTTGGTGATGATCCCGTCGACGCCCATCGCGGTCAGCCGCTCGATCTTGCGCCGGTCATCGACCGTCCACACGTACAGCTCGCCGCCGCCTTCGGCGACCGCCCGCACGAGCGCGTCCGTGACGACGCGCCAATGCGCCATGATCGCGTCGTAGCGGCCCTGCTTCAGCGCTGTACGGGCACGGCGCGGCAGCATCGCGCGATAGCCGGTCAGCATTGCCAGCGCGGGGATCGCGGTGAGCATGTCCGTCGTGTAGTCACGGCGCACGCGCGGCACCGACCAGCCGAGCCGCAGAGCCGGCTCGGCTGCGCGGATCTGCGCGAGGCTGTCGGTGTACATGCCGCTGATCAGCGTGCGCGGGACGAGCTCGAACTCGCGCAGCGCGTCGAGGACGCGCAGCTCATAGCCCGGTAGCTTGACGTCGACGTCAAGCTCGAGGCCGGCAAAGCTTGGACTGGACAGGTGCTCGAGCGCCCGCTCGAAGCTCAGCGGAGCGTCTGAGTGCGCGGCCTCGTGGTCGTGGGCGACGAGCAGCGCACCGCTGCCGTCGGAGTGCTCGCTGATCACGTCCAGCTCGATCATGTCGACGTCGTGGTGCAGCGCGGCGTCGAAGCTCGCGAGCGTGTTGCCCGGCTCGATGTGTGCGGCGCCCTTGTGTCCGACGCGCCGCGGGCGCCTTGGCGATGACAGGATCATCGCCGGGACGATTGCAGAGTCGGCTCAGACGGAGCGCAGCGGTTTGCGCGCGGCTTCGATCTCTTCGACCGCGGCCTTCGGACCGAGGTACGGAGCGAGCACGGTGAACGTGAGGTGGTCGACCATGCACGGAAGCCGCGCGATGCGGTTGTGGGCGACGTAGCCGGAGATCATCGCCCACAGCGCGCCGGTGATCGCCTCGACGGCCACAGCAGGCCCACGACGAGGCGGCGGGGCGGTCTCCGTCATCAGCTTCGTGAAGGCCTCGATCGACTTGGTCATCCGCCCGACCATCGCGGGGCCGACCTCGAACACGTCGATGAACGCGATCCGCAGCAGCGCCTGATGGTCGACGAGGTAGTCGACGAACGCCCTGACCGCCCGGTAGACGCCGACCGGCCAGGAGTCAGCCTGCTCGTAGGTCGGCGTGACCGAGTCGAGCGCTTCCTGCACGAACTCGTCGAGCACGGCCAGGTAGCACGCCTCCTTGCTCGGGAACTGCTTGTGGAAGGCCTCGGTGGAGACGCCGGCGAACTGCGCGATCTGCGGGTCGGTCAGCGTCGAGTAGCCCTCGTCGAGCGTCAGGTGCACGACCGAGCCGAGCACCCGTGCACGCTTGTCATCGCGCGCGAGGAAGACCGCCGGGTTGGGCGGCGCGTGCGTCGGTTTCGGCGGCGCGAGCACGCCAAGGCGGACGACGGCCGGGGTGCGGTAGGCCTCGATCCAGTCGAGCACTTCGTCGGTCAGCGTGTACAGCTCGCGTTCGCGCTGTTCGGCCATCCGCACGAACACGACGTGGCGGATGCCGCCGACGATCCCGCGTGAGGTCAGCCGCGGGAGGCCGACACCGTCGGGCGCTACCTGGAAGGCACTCCCGACGAGTCGCTCGAACGTCAGGCCCGCGAGCTGCATCCGTTCGCGGGCCTTCGGCCCGATCCCCAGCGCATCGACGAGCACCAGCCGCGGCCCCTTGGGCGATTCGGCGGCTTCGTCGAGCAGCGCCTTGCAGCTGGCGTGCAGGCGGTTGGCCCACCCCCGCTCCGCTCCCCAGGCGTCGAGCACGCGCTTGCGCGCCCGCGCTACGACGATGTCGTAGGTGGCGAGGAAGCACTCTTCCTTGTTGTTGAACTGCTCATAGAAGGCTCTGCGCGAGACACCCGCCAGAGCGATCACGTGCGCGACGGTCGTGGACTGATAGCCGCGAGCGGCCACAGCCTCGATCATCGCCCCGTAGAGACGCGCCCGCTGATGGCGGGCTACGTCCTCACGGTCCATGCCATTCGGCCCATGAGGCAGACGGTGATACAGCGGTGCGATTTGGCTCCCTGTTCTGCTCATCCCCACTGTTCCAAAAGGTAGACACTTTCTGAGGGCTGCGCAAGTTTGTCTCGACTTTTAATAACAAGACAGTTGGAACGATTCCACCCGTGTCTCCATCATGCTCAATCGTCCGACAGACAATGCGATTCGGGCCACCGTCGAATTTCGCTCGGACATTGCGGTTTCGGGCTATTTCGGCACGCCGCAAAATCGGCCGAAACGAGCCCGCGACTCAGGCAGTGAGCGTGAGCCGGCGCGGGCCGGGATGAAACCCGAGCTCCAAAAGTGCCCCTGCGAGGGGTGAGGCGATCGCCGATTCGCCGTCGATTCGCTCGAGCGCGAGCTTCCCGAGGCGCCCTGAACGGACGGCCTCGGCGAGCGCCGTGAGGGCCTCGGCGACCCGATCTTGCTCAGCGAGCGTGACCAGGCTGCGCCCGCCGCGCTCGACGTATAGCGCCGGCTCGTCGGCCACCAGTACGACGTGCGCGCCGGCGACGCGCGCCGGGCGCGACTGGGTGCCCTCGCGTTTCGGCCACGGCAGCGCGGCGCCGTAGGGCTGGGCGGGGTCGGCGGCGGCGATCACGAGCGTGCGCCCGCGCTCGAGCGAGCAGCCCCCGCCGCGCAGGCGCTCGACGGCGCCGGGGAGCGCGAACTGGGCGCCGCCCATGCCCTCGATGAAGTAGCCACGGCGGCACACGCCGAGCGTCTCCAGCCTGGCGAACGTGTCATACAACCCCGCGAAGCCGCCGCGGATGCCCTCGGCGAGTACCTGCTCGCGCGTGACAATCCCGTAGCGCTCGAGCAGTAGCTCAGCCAGCGCTCGTCGCTGCTCAGCGGCGCCGGACACCCCTTCTGGGCCGCCACGAAAGACGCGCTCGGTCAGCGACCAGCGGCCCTGGACCTGATCGCCGCCCGCCCGCCCGCCCGTCCGGCGGCGCGCGGAAAAGCGCGAGCGCCCGACGCCCGAAAGGCCGACGCGCCTGCCGGAGAGCGCGCTATGTGCACCGTCAGAGCGTTCTCCGCGGGCGAGCGTAAGGCGCGGCGCGCGCAGCGGCGCCCAGGCGTCGTTGGTCACCTCGCCGGCCCACACGAGATCCCACAGTGCCTCGCGCAGCGCCTCGGCAGGGACGTCCCCCTGCTGGGACGATGCGAGTTCGGCGAGCAGGTCGGCGAAGAAGGACGGCCCTGCGGCCAGACGCGCGCGCAGCAGCTCGTGCTCGGGTCCACTCGGCGGTGAGGCGCCGGCACGCGCGGACGCACCACCGGGCGGCGGGCCGATCGCGGGGGCGTCCTCGCGGAAGTACAGCGCTACGCGCCCGGAGCGCCCGAGCGCGCCGGCGCCGACCCACACGACCTCGCCGCTCGCGCACAGGCCGTCGAGCCAGGTCTGCGAGTAGGCGCCGGTGCGCCGCGGCAGCACGTCGCGCTCCCACGTCTCGACGGGCAGCGCGAGCCCCTGTAGCGGCACGAGAACCTCGCGCAGCCGGTCAACGCCTGCCCCAGCGCCGGAATGGCGGTCAACGCCCTGCCAGGAGGGCAGGAAGGCCGCCAGGCGCCTTTGATCGGCCGGCTCGATCTCCTTGCGCAGGGCGGCCAGCGAGGCGCGTCTGAGGCGCCTGAGGACCTCAACGTCGCACCACTCGCGCTCGGTGCCGCCGGGGCGCAGCTCGCCGCGCACGAGCTCACCATCGCGCTCGAGCTCGCGCAGCACGGCGCCGGCGTCGACGCCGTAGCGCTCGTGCAGCTGATCGGCGCCGAACGGTCCATGCGTGCGGGCGTAACGCGCGACGAGCTCGCGCAGTGCGTCGGGGACCTCGGCGAGGAACGCCTCGGGCAGCCCGCCCGGCGGCATCGCCCCGAGCGCGTCGCGGTACAGGCCGGCCTCGTCGGCGGCCACGTAGCGCGCTTCCCCGCCCAAGTGCAGGCGCACGGCCCGTCGTTCGCGCTCGAGTTCGCCGATCAGCGCGTCGGCGTCGATGCCCTCGAACACGCGCTCGGCGATCTCCTCCTTGGTCAGATCGCCGACGCGGCGCAGCACGTCGTGCAGCACGTCGCGGTCGGTCGCGCGGGTGATCTCCGAGCGGTGCTGGAGGTCGCCTTCGATTCGCGCCAGCGCGTCGGCGTCGATCAGCTCGCGCAGCTCCTCCTGCCCGAGCAGCTCGCGCAGCAGGTCGCGGTCGAGCGACAGCGCGGCGGCTCGCCGCTCGGCGCTCGGCGTGTCACCCTCGTACATGTACGTGGCGACGTAGTCGAATAGCAACGAGGACGCGAACGGCGAGGCGGTCTGCGTCTCGACCTCGACGAGCGAGATCTCGCGCGTGTGCAGCCCGCGCAGCAGCTCCTGTAGGCCGGGGACGTCGAGCACGTCGCGCAGGCACTCGCGGTAGGTCTCCAGGACGATCGGGAAGTCGTCGTAGCGGCGGGCGACCTCGAGCAGGTTCTGGGCCTTCAGGCGCTGCTGCCACAGCGGCGTGCGCCGCCCAGGGTAGGCACGCGGGATCAGCAGCGCGCGCGAGGCGTTCTCGCGAAAGCGCGCGCCGAACAGCGCGGAGCCGCCGAGCTCGGCGGTGACGGCGGCCTCGACCTCCTCCGGCTCGAGCAGCACGAGCTCGGCCGGATCGAATCCCCGCCCACCCAGGGACTCGGCTTCGTCGGCGTCGAGGTCGGGGAGGTGCAGCACGATCCCATCGTCTGACCAGATCGCGTCGGCTTCCAACCCGAGACGCTCGCGAATCCGTGCGGACAACGCGAGCCCCCAGGCGGCGTGGACGCGCCCGCCATAGGGAGAGAGAACACACAGGCGCCAGTCGCCGATCTCATCGCGAAAGCGCTCGAGCACGATCGTGCGCTCGCTGGGCAACACGCGCGTCGCTGCCTGCTGCTCGCGCAAGTAGGCGAGCAGGTTGCGCGCGGCGCGCTCGTCGAGGTCGTAGTCGCGCTGCAGCGTCTCGGCATCCTGCTCGACCGCCCAGCGGGAGAACGCGCCGATCGCCTGGCCGAGCTCCTTGGGGCGCCCGACGGTGTCGCCCTTCCAGAAGGGGACCGCGCCGGGAGCGCCGGGCGCGGGGGTGACGATCACGCGGTCGCGGCCGATCTCCTCGATCCGCCAGGTGGAGGCGCCGAGCAGGAACGCCTGGCCGGCGCGCGCCTCATAGACCATCTCCTCGTCGAGCTCGCCGACGCGGCGCCCGTCCGGCAGGACGACCGCATACAGGCCACGGTCGGGGATCGTCCCGGCGTTGGCGATCGCCAGCTGTCGTGAGCCCTTGCGCGCGCGCACGGTGCCGGCGAGACGGTCCCACACGATCGCGCGCGCGCAGCTCGCCGAACTCCTTCGAGGGATAGCGCCCGTCGAGCATGTCGAGCACGTTCTCGAGCAGCTCGCGCGACAGCTCCGCGTAGGAGTAGCTGCGCCGGACGAGCGCGTGCAGCTCGTCGACCGATACTGAATCAGCGTCCTGCCCACCCTCGGCCGAGACGGCGATCGCGACGATCTGCTGGGCGAGCACGTCGAGCGCGTTGCGCGGCACGACGGTCGGCTCGATCAGGCCTTCGTGCATGCGCCGGGCGAGCACCGCGCACTCGAGCAGGTCACCACGGAACTTGGGGAAGATCCGCCCGACGCTGACCTCATCCACGCCGTGACCAGCACGGCCGATGCGCTGCAGGCCGCGGGCGACAGACTTCGGCGACTCGATCTGCACGACGAGGTCGACCGCGCCCATGTCGATCCCGAGCTCGAGCGAGCTAGTCGCGACCAGGCACGGCAGCTCGCCGCCCTTCAGCAGCTCCTCGACCTTCGTGCGCTCCTCACGCGCGAGCGAGCCGTGATGCGCGCGCGCGATCTCTCGGTGCGCGGCCGGGCCGTCGCCCGCCGGCGCCTGGCAATCCACGCGCGACCCATCCGGGCCGCCGGAGGCGGCCCCTTCATCCTGTCCTTCCTGCCGTGCGGCCGCCAGCTCGTTCAGCCGCAGCGCCACGCGCTCGGCAGAACGACGGTTGTTGACGAACACGATCGTCGAGTTGTGTGTTCTGACCAGCTCGAGCAGCTCCGGGTAGATCGCCGGCCAGATCGACGCGCGCGTCGACTCGCCCCCGGCGAGCGGCTCCACCTTCGGGGACGATGCGAGCGGATCCTGGGCCGGATCGAGCGGCCCGCTCGGTTCGGTCATCGACTCGACGGGCACCTCGATCCGCAGGTCGAGCTGCTTACGCGCGCCCGCGTCGACGATCGTCACCTGCCGCTGCGGCCCGACGAGGAAGCGCCCGATCTCCTCGAGCGGGTTCTGGGTGGCGCTGAGGCCGATCCTCTGAATCGGGCTTCCCGCGTGCGCCTCCAGGCGCTCGAGCGTCAGCGCCAGGTGCGAGCCGCGCTTGGAGTGCGCGACCGCGTGGATCTCATCGACGATCACCGCCTCCACGCCGCTCAGCATGCTGCGCGCCTGGGAGGTCAGGATCAGATACAGCGACTCGGGCGTCGTGACGAGGATGTCCGGTGGGTTGCGGACCATCGCTGCGCGCTCCTTCTGGGGCGTGTCCCCGGTGCGGATCGCAACGCGCACGTCCTCGGCGTCGATCCCGCGGAGCGGGGCACGGAGGTTTCGCTCGATGTCGTAGGCGAGAGCCTTCAGCGGGCTGATGTAGACGACGCGCGTGCCGCGTCGAGGGGTGCTGTTCACACCGGCCTCGCTGTCGCTGTGAGGGGCGCTCGCGAGACCTGCCGCGCCGTCTGCGCCGTCCGACACATCGCCGCTCAGGCGATCCAGCGCCCATAGGAACGCCGCGAGCGTCTTGCCCGACCCGGTGGGCGCGGAGACGAGCACGTGCTCACCACGAGCGATCGCCGGCCACGCCTGTGCCTGCGCCGGCGTGGGTGCGTCGAATGCCTGCTCGAACCAACGACGAACGCCTGGGCTGAAGCTGGAGAGAGGCACGCTTCGGAGGCTACCGCGCCCCTCTCGCGCGCCGCTGGCGACTCGTTCTGCCTGCGGCGCTTTGGGCGGCCGGCGATAGCCATCGTAGTTACGCAGGGGGGTTGGTGTGTGTACGCAAACTACGCGCGATAGCCATAGTAGTTACAGCGTATATACGATCGCTACCGTAGTCCGTAAAACGAGCCATGCCTACCGTCCCCGCGCTGGCCTACCCTCGGGCTCGGTGAGCGCTGCAACGTCGTCAAGGTCGACAGGGCGCCCGCTCGCGCGCTTCATGTTGATCAGGTCGTCGCGCCCGGCGACTGCGATCTTCATGCCACCGAGCTGAATCTCCAGTGCGCGGCTACGGAGCTCATCGTAGGGCGGCGCGCCCGGCGCGTCGTGGAGCACGTCGATTGCCCCATCTCGGGTTGCAAACTGCCACAGCGTGGCACGCGGGAGCATCGCCGCGTCTATCGCCACGCCCTGATGGCCGGGGTTGAGGACGCGAGCATCGAGCGCTGCCAGCGCGGCGGCGAGCCTTGCGAGATTTGATGGCTCGGGCCGGGGAAAAATGTCGACGTCGACCGTGGTGCGAACGTGCCCGTGGGTTTGGACCGCGAGCCCACCGACGAGCACGTAGTCAACCGAGTGCCTGGCGAGCGCCTCGAGAATACGCTCGGCGTCCAGCGGCGCTTCAGGATCCACCGTGCGCCTCGCGTCCCGCTGCCCGCAGTCTCCCGGCCAGCCGGTTCGCGGAGATCGCAAGCTCGAGCCGCTCCGCCGGCGTGCGCTCGCGCAGTGCTGCCAGATGGACGGGGTCCCAGCGGCCGCGCAGCCGGCGCGCTCGCAGATCTGGCTCGTGACCCATCGCGAGCAGCAGCGCGCGAACCGTGTCCCACGTCGGTGCGGTCAGGCCGCGCTCGATCCGACTGACGGCGGCCTGCGTCGTGCCCGCCCGCCGCGCTAGCGACCGCTGGCTAAGACCAAGCCGACGGCGATGTTGCTCGATGAGCTGGCCTGGTGACTCGATATATAAAAGTATATGGCCCTGACCTCTCGATCGGGCGCTTCGGCTTCAGGCAACCGCCGACACGGTCGGCACCGCCTGCGCCCGGCGCGTGGCCACGACGACGGCTCCTCCGTCAGGGGCGAATGAGACCGAGCTCCTGGTGGCCGCTTCCGCGCGCGTGGCCGCGGGATGCAGGTCGACCTCGCTGAGCACCACCTTCATCACCCGCCTCATCTCCAGCGGTGCGAAGCTCGCGGCGACGCAACGGCGCGCGCCGCCGCCGAACGGGATCCACGTGTAGGTGCCGGCCGAGCCGTCGAGGAAGCGCTCGGGGCGAAACGCGCGCGGCTGCGGATAGATGTCGGGGCGGCGGTGCATCAGATAGACGCACGGCGCCACGATCGTGTCGGCTGGGATCGTGTAGCCGCCCAGCCTGGTCGGCTCGGTGAGCAGTCGCATCACGACGGGCACGGTCGGGCACAGGCGCAAGGTCTCTTTGACGACGGCGTCGAGGTATTCCTCTCGCTCGTCCTCGAGTACCTCCGCGCGCAGGCGCGCCAGCTTGTCCGGGTGGCGCAGCAGCCGCTCGAACACCCACGCCAGCGAGGTCGCGGTGGGGCCGTCGGACAGCATCGTGACGAGTTCGTCGCGCAGCTTCTCCTCGCTCATCGGCGAGCCGTTCTCGCCGTAGGCGCGCTCGAGCATCGACAGAATCGTCTCCTCCTCGTCCGCGTCCGGCGCAGCACGGCGGCGGTGGACCTCCTCCAGCACGAGCGACTCCACCGGCTCCATCTTGGCGCGGAACTTCGGGCTCGATGTCAGCGAGCGCTGGCCCACGGCCGCCAGCAGCGCCAGGCGGCGAGGATCGTTGACCCACTCGGTCAGCTCCACCAGCCGCGCGCGCAGACGCTCGAGCCGCTCGCTCTCGACGCCACCGAACACGGCACGCATTACGACCTCGAGGCTGATCGCCTGCATGCGCGGCCACAACGCGAACGGCTCACCGAGCGGCCAGCGCTCGATCTCTCGGCGTGCGACGTCGGCCATCATCTCGCCGTAGCCGTGCATGCGCTTGCCGTGGAAAGATGGAAGCAGGCGCTTGCGGTCGCTCATGTGATGCGGCTCGTCGAGCAGCATCACCGAGCTCGAGCCGAGCAACGGCTCCAGCAGCTGGTTGGCTTCGCCGGCGCCGGCGCGCATCAGCTCGGGAGGAGTAGTGAACACCTGCTTGACGTGCTCGGGGTTTGTCAGAAACACCCACGGCCGTCCGCGACGGACGCGCAGTGTGAATATCTCGCCGTAACGTCTCTGACATTGATCCATGAACGCCAGCGGGCGCAAGGCCCAGCCTGCCGCTTGAAGGGGACTCGGCATGGCGGGTCCGGGTGGCAGCTTCCTGCCTGCGCGCAAACGCGGAACGGTGCTTTTCAGGTTACCCATGCTTGGAGCTCTCCATTTCGCTTCGCTTGTCTCCGTCTGGCCCATTCGCCGCGCATGTTTCTCTCCTCCACTTCTGTTTACCCGAGCCGTTTTCAACCCGGCTTTGTGAGACGTGGGCGTCCTTTGCGCTCTCAGATTGCTTGCGATCGCAATTGGCAAGGCTTAGGATAACCGCCACGGTCTGAAGGTATGGACCCAGTTTGTCCAATGGGATTGCTGGGAAGGCGTGGCGGTTTTCAAACAGGAGGCGTCCGGCTCCACGGGCACCAGTACCTTAATCGGTGAAAGGACCGGTCTTAAACACCGGTGATCCGGGTTCGAGCCCCGGCTGGTGCATACACATTTGTCACACAACCGACCCGCTCATGACTACAAATGTTTTTGACTATTTCGAGACTCTGCCAACGCGGGACGGGGCCCCTGCGCCGTGGGCGGCTCGCGCGCCGCGACGCCCGCAGCCGGACTACGACCTGAAGCTCACACCGCGAGCGCCAGCCTGGAAACAGGATTCGGCGTCGGTCGAGGCGCTCGAGCGGATTTGCGCGGAGCCGTGGGTAGGGGCTGTGATCGAAAAGCGCGACGCTGTGCGCCTGAGCCTCGCTGATAGCTGGGTCGAGATGGCCGGCGCTGCGCTCGAGGCTGGTGGTAGCGCAGAGGCGCCGCTGGCCGACCTCGCCGACGGTCGGCGCTTCTCTGTTCAGTTTTGGGACCCGAACGCGACGAAGGCCCTGCATATCGGGCACCTTCGCAATCTCGCGATCGGCAATGCGCTCGCGGCGGCGCTGGCGCAAGCGGGCGGGCAGGTCGAGCGTCGCAGTCGGATCTCCGATATGGGCCGCTCGATGGGCGAGGCGATGGCAGGCGTGATGCAGAGCGGACGGCGTTCGCAGAGGTGGTCTGACGGTGATGAGAAGAGCGACCACTTCGTGGGCATGTGTTACGCCGACTATGTGGCCGCAGGTGGCCTCGCCACGGCCGGTGAGATCGAGCAGGCTGAGGACTCGCTGTCTCGCGAGGTGCAGGTACAGAACGACGTGGCAGACGATCTGATCAAGCGCGTGCTGTGCGGCGACCGCGAGGCGCTCGAGCTCTGGTACAAGACACGCGCGTGGGTGATCGCGGGGCAGCGAAAGACACTCGCGCGGCTCGGGATCGCCTTCGACCGCGTCTTCTTCGAGTCGGATTTCCTGGCCGAGACGGCACAGCTGACCCAGGAGGGCCTGAGCAGCGGCACGCTCAAACGACGCGAGGACGGCGTGGTCGTTTATGTCACCGGCCTCGAGGAGCTCGAGGAAGTCCCACTCGTGCGCGCCGACGGGCTGTCCACGCAACATATGCGTTCGCTGACCTACGCGATGACGGCGCCGGAACTCGAAGATATGACCTCGCTGCAGGTCACGGGCTCGGAGTGGGTGTCACACGTGACGAGCATTCGCAAGCTCGCCGGGGAGCTGCGACCGGATCTGAACGGCGGCTTTCACCCCAGCCGCAGCATCTTCCACGGCATGGTCTCAAGCCAGAAGCGCGCGCTGACCTCGAGCGCCGGTGCGCTGCTGATCGACGAGCTGACCGAATGGCTGGACGGGGAGATCGATGGCGACCGTGGGCGACGGGAGGTGCGTCGCTCGCATCCCTACCCCGAACGCGTCGCGGCACAAGTAGCGCTCGGGTATTTCCTGCCACACCCGGCCACGCCGGATATCGACTTCGACACGACCAGACTGCTAACCGATCAGGAGAGCCTGGGCTGGGATCTGGCGCGCGCACGCGCACACCGCAGCGATGGCGCGCTGGGCAACGGTCACCCTGCGGAGAACCGGGACTACCGCTTCGCGGTGCTCCAGTCCGAGCTCTACCGCCGCTATCTGCGTCTGGCGGTGGAGCGGCTCGACGTCAGGCCGCTCGCGCACTACCTCAAGCACCTGTCGATCTGGTACCTAGAGCGCAACCGCGACGAATCGGTGGAGCGCGTCGTGCACACGCTGCTGGACCGCAGCGCGCGCGGCCTCGGGCTAGAGGCCGCGCCTTGAGCACACTACTGATCGACAACTACGACTCCTACACATACAACGTGTTCCATCTGCTCGCGGCCGTCTCGGGCGAGGAGCCGATCGTGATCCGCAACGACGTAGTTTCCTGGAGAGCGCTCTCGCGCTGGGACTTCGACGCGATCGTGCTGTCACCCGGACCGGGACGCCCCGAGCGCTGGCATGACTTCGGCGTGTGCTCGGACATCCTGCGCTCGAGCGAGATCCCCGTGCTCGGTGTGTGCCTCGGTCACCAGGGTCTCGGGCACCTGCTGGACGGGATCGTGACGAGCGCGCCGATGGTCATGCATGGGCGCCTGAGCGGCATCCGCCACGACGGCGATGGCCTGTTCGAGGGCATCCCGCAGGGCTTCTCGGTCGTGCGCTACCACTCGCTCGCGGTCGTCGGCGAGCTCGGCGCGCAGGGCCGCGTTACCGCATGGACCGATGAGGGCGTGGTGATGGGCCTCGAACACCGCCGCCGCCCGATGTGGGGTGTGCAGTTCCATCCCGAGTCGATCGCCACCGAGCACGGCCGCAGACTGTTCGAGAACTTCTATGCGCTCGCGGATCGCCACAACGCCTCACGCCCGCGGCGCGCCGACAGGCCCCGGACGACACCCCGAGCTCCGGCATCCCGATCTGCACGAGACGCCGGCGAGCGGCACTTGCGGCTGCTGATCCGCACGGTGGAGGGGGAACCATCGACGGAGCTGCTGTTCGAGCGTTTGTTCGGCGAGGCTGAGCACGCGTTCTGGCTGGACAGCGTCGACGCGCCGAGCGCCCTCGCCCAGCGCTCGTTCCTCGGCACGACGATGGGGCAGCACAGCTGCGTGATCGAGTACGACGTCGAGCAGCAGCGCGTGGAGATCCACCGCGCGCACGAGACGAGCGTGGAGTCCGATTCGATCTTCGCGGTGCTCGACCGCGAGCTGGCAGCGCTCGAGATCGACCCCCCACCGGGGGTCCCACGCGGGCTACTCGGTGGCTTCGTCGGCTACGTCGGCTACGAGTGCAAGGCCGACTGCGGCTCGCCTGGGGTGCACAGCTCCGACGTCCCGGACGCTGTGCTGATATTCGCCAACCGTGTTGTCGCGGTCGACCACCTCACTCACCGCACCCATCTGCTGGCGCTCTGCCACGGCGATGAGCCAGACGCCGAGCAGTGGCTGGCGGAGGTCGAATCGGTCGCACGCGAGACCCTCGAACACCCGGCCCCGGAGCCACCGACACGGCACGCGGCGAGCGATCAGCGCCCGCTCGAGCCGGTGAGGTTCCATACGGGGCGCGGGCGCGAGCAGTACCTGGCAGACATCGCCCGCTGCCAAGCCGCTCTGAGCGCCGGCGAGTCCTACGAGGTCTGCTTGACCGATCAGATACACACAGACACAAGCCCGGAACCGTTCGAGCTCTACCGCCTGCTGCGCCGGCGAAACCCGGCGCCGTTTGCCGCGTACCTCAAGCTCGGCGAGCTCGCCGTGCTCAGCTCATCACCGGAGCGATTCCTGTCCGTCGACCGCGATCGGCAGGTGCAGGCGCGCCCGATCAAGGGGACGGCGCCGCGCTCAGAGAACCCGGCGCGCGACGAGCAGCTGCGCGAGCAGCTGCTGAGCGACGAGAAGACGTTCGCAGAGCACCTGATGATCGTCGATCTGCTGCGCAACGACCTCGGGCGCGTGTGCGAGGTCGACACGGTGCGCGTACCTCAGTTCATGGTCGTCGAGCCGTACACGACGGTGCACCAGCTGATCTCGACGATCACCGGCGTGCTCGAGCGCAAGCGCACGCCGGTGGAATGCGTACGCGCATGCTTCCCGGGCGGCTCGATGACGGGGGCGCCGAAGCTGCGCACGATGGGCATCATCGACGACATTGAGCGAGAGGCGCGGGGGGTGTATTCGGGCGCGATCGGCTACTTCGGCGTGGACGGCAGCGTGGATCTGAGCATCGTGATCCGCACGATCGTGATGCGTCCCGGCGCGACCACGATCGGCGCGGGCGGGGCGATCGTGATGCAATCGGATCCCGAGGAGGAGTTCGACGAGCTGCTGCTGAAGGCACGCGCGCCGATGTCGAGCATCGCTGAGGCGTTCACCGGTAGCGACGCCGCGGAGGGATGGACGGTGGACCTGGAGCCCACAGCCATGGCGGCAGGGACGCGATGAGCGCGGCCGCACCGATCGAGCCGATAGAGCCGATCGAGCCGGCACCTGAGGCCGACTCCGCAGTCCGGAGCTGGCGTATTCGCAGCGGACGTCCGGAGGATGTTGCGGGGATCGTGGCAGGCGTGCGGGAGCTGCTGGCAGAGCTGGGGGCCGACCCGCCAACGGCACCGGAGATGCAGGCGACCACGCGCATGCTGCTCGAGGATCGTGCGGCCGGCGCGATCATCGTGGCGGAAGCCGGGGGTGCGCTGGTGGGGGTGCTCGCCGCGAGCTGGCAGACGGCGATACACCAACCTGGACGCTACGCGTTGATCCAGGACCTGTGGGTCGATTCCTCGTGGCGTAGCCGGACGATCGGTCGCGATCTGCTTGCGGCCCTGCTCGAGCTCGCGCGCGAACAGAGCGTCACGTGTGTCGAGGTCGGACTGCCGCGGGAGCGCTTCGCCGGCCTGCGCTCGACGGAGGCGTTCTACCGCGCCAACGACTTTTTGCCGCTCGGCTCGCGCATGCGACGGGCCCTCCGGTGAGCGACCTCGACCGGTTCCGGGTGCGGCTGGACGAGCTAGATGACCAGATCTCGCGGCTGCTCGGCGAGCGGTTCGAGGTCTGCCGGGATATTGCGCACTACAAGCGCGAGACCGGGATCCCGATGATGCAGCCAAACCGCGTGGCCGAGGTTCGCGGTCGCTATCTGGCGCGAGGCGCGGAGGTCGATCTGCCCGCGGATTTCAGCGCGGCGCTGTTCGAGCTGCTGATCGCTGCGACCTGCAGGATGGAGGACGAGCTGATCGCCGCAGAATCCTCGACCGAGGCCGGCGACGCAGCGCGACACGGCTGACTCAAGCGCCTGTGGGTCCCGGGCATGCGGAGCCGCTCCGACCGTCCGGCCGGCGACCAGTAGCACAGGCCCTGCAGTCAGGTATGTGCCGGCACGCGCGGGTGCATATTCCCGGCGGCGTGTGTATCTCCGCCCGACTCGAAACTCCAGTGTTTCTGGTTGCCCAGGCCCGGATACCGAACTAGGGTCATAGGTAAGCCAATTGAACTTCCCGCCCGGGAGGTAGACCAGGACCAGACAGGAACCAGGTGCCGATGCCCAAAACTTCAGCAACCCAGAAGGCCTCCGCGAACGGACAGGAGCCGGCCTGGTCGATCCCGAGTTTGCGTGAGCCGCGCTACTCGCAGTCGCTGGAGCGCGGCCTTGCGATCCTCGGCTGCTTCACGCCGAAGCGTCCAGTGCTCGGTATCGCGGACATCGCGGATGAGCTGGGTATGAGCCGCTCGACGACCCACCGCTACGTGATCACGCTGGTCGCGTTGGGGTATCTCGAGCAGGGCGCGTCGCGCAAGTACCGCTTGGGGTTGCGCGTGACCGACCTGGGGATGTCGGCGTTGAACTCGACGGGTCTGCGTGAGCATGCGCACCCGTATCTGGAGGAGTTGCGCCAGCGCACGTCCTACACGACGAATCTGGGCGTGCTGGATGGTGGCGAGGTGCTGTACGTCGACCGCGTGCGCAGTTTTCGCCGTGGGCAGAGCCAGATCGACCTCGACCTGCACACTGGTTCGCGTCTGCCGGCGTACTGCACGGCGATGGGCAAGCTGCTGCTGGCGAACCTGCCGGAGTCAGAGCAGCGTGAGCTGATCGGCGAGATGAAGCTGGGCAAGCGTGGCCCGAACACGATCGCGAGCAAGAAGGCGCTGCGCGAGGAGCTCCAGGACATCGCGGCGGCTGGGTTCGCGGTCGATGACGAAGAGCTCGCGGCGGAGCTGTACGCGGTTGCCGCTCCGGTGCGCAACGAGGCGCGCGAGGTGGTCGCGGCGGTCAACCTGGTCGCGCACAGCTCGATGATCTCGCTGGAGGAGCTGGTCGACGCGCTCGGCCCGCATCTCATCTCGACAGCCGACCGGATCTCCGCGCGCCTCGGCTACCGACGCGACGACGAGCAAAACAAATAGCCTTCGCGGCCATGCGCCGCCCGCTCGCCCTGCTGTGCACCTGCGCGTCCGCGCTCGCGCTGACGGCGTGCGCGAAGACGGTGTCGACGGCCGGCTTCAAAGGCGCCGAGCAGGAAGTCGCCGAGACGATCAAGAACCTGCAGGCGGACGCGACCGCCTCCGAACAGAAGAAGATCTGCGCGAACGATGTGGCCGCGTCGGTCGTGACACGGCTGGGCGGCACGAAGGGCTGCGAAGCGGCGGTCAAAAGCCAGCTGACGGAGGTCGACAGCCTCGAACTGACGGTTCAGTCGATCAAGCTCGCGCCGACAGGGACGACCGCGACGGCGAGCGTGAAGAGCGTCCACGAAGGCAAGTCCCGCGCGAGCACCGTCTCACTGGTTAAGGAAGGCGGGAAGTGGAAGGTCGCGAGCGTCAGCTGACCTGGCTGACCTGCGCCCGACCCCGACCGACCCCGACCGACGTGGGAGCTCAGCTGATCCCGTCGAGCAGCTCGGCTGGCGAGTCCAGCTCGAGCCCGCGGGCGAGCAGCACGAGCGTGTCCAGGCGCGGAAGGCGCTTGCCACACTCGAGCAGGCTGATCTCCGTGCGGTCCAGGTCGCATCGCTCCGCGAGCTTTTCCTGAGACAGCCCGGCCCGCTCGCGGAGGGTGCGCAGGTTGAGTGAGAGCTGCTTGCGTATCTCGTCCATAGCCACACCTTGAAGCAAAAGCAGACAGCTGTCTACTGACAATTGTCTGCGACGAGGTATTGACAGCGTTCAGCTGAGCGAACGGCCGTACTGGCGCTCGTAGTAGGCGCGATAATCGCCCGAGCGGATCGGCTCCCACCACCAGGCGTTCTCGCGATACCAGGCGACGGTCTGCTCGAGCCCCTGATCGAAGCGCACGCGCGGCTCCCAGCCGAGCGCGCGGACCTTCTGCGGAGGACAGCGAGTAGCGCCGATCGTGGCCGGGACGGTCGGTGACGTGCTCGATCTGCGACTGCTCCGCACCGGTCAGCTGGAGGATGCGCTCCACGACGGTCATGTTGGCCTCCTCGTCGGGGCCGCCGGCGTTGTACACCTCGCCCGTCGCGCCCGTGCACGAGCACGTGCCCGATCGCGGCGGCGAAGTCGCTCGGAGTGGATCCAGTTGCGCACCTGCATGCCGTCGCCGTACACCGGCAGCGGGTCGCCGTGCAGCGCGTTGAGGATCATCAGCGGGATCAGCTTCTCGGGGTACTGGTAGGGGCCGTAGTTGTTCGAGCCGCGGCAGATCAGCGCGGGCAGGCCGTAGGTGTGGAAGTAGCTCAGCACGAGCAGGTCGGCGCCGGCCTTCGTGGCGGAGTACGGCGAGGACGGCGCGAGCGGGCTGTCCTCGGTGAACGTGCCTTCCTCGATCGAGCCGTACACCTCGTCGGTCGAGACCTGCACGTAGCGCAGCGCGTGCTCGCGGGCGGCCTCGAGCAGCACGTAGGTGCCGAGCGCGTGGGTGGAGACGAACGCGTCGGGCTCGGCGATCGAGCGGTCGACGTGCGTCTCGGCGGCGAAGTTGACGATCGCCTCAGGTGATCCGGCCTCGATCGCCGCCGTCACTGCCGCCGGGTCCTCGATCGCGCCGCGTATGAAGCGGAAGTTGGGCTGGTCAATGAGGTCATGGAGGTTCTCCTCCCGCCCGGCGTAGGTCAGCTTGTCGAGCACGGTCACCTCGTCGCCGTGCTCGGTGACGCGCTGGCGCGCGAAGGTCGAGCCGATGAAGCCGGCGCCACCGCAGACGAGCAGTTTCATGCGCGCATCATGCCAGCGATCCGCAGCGTGCGGGAGGCGGGTCGGCCGAGCGTTCCATCCCAAGCGCGCGATTGCATGGAGGCGATGCTCCCTTGCAACCCACCCGACGCGGCCGATCGTCGGCTAGCATGAACTCGTGGCGAGCGTCGTTCATCCTCACGTCGAGACCTGGGAATTCGACGCGCTGCAATTCAACGTTGGCTGGAGCATGGACGTCGAGCTCATCGCCGGAGAGGCGGTGCTGGTGCCGCCGATAGGGGGTCAGGCATCGGCGGCGCAGGGAGAGCTGTATGTTGCACTGCACAGCTGGCAGGAGGACAGCGCCGACGAGGGCCTGCTCCTGCAGGACGTGCTCGTCGCGCTCACCGACGGCAGTCGCCTGGCGCCGGACATCGCCTGGTGGAACGCCGAGCGCCGCCCACCCGTCTCGCCGGGAATGATGCAGCGCATCCCGGACCTCGTCGTCGAGGTGCTCTCGCCGAGCACGCGTGCGAACGATCTTGGCATCAAGCGCGACTTGTACATGAGCTCGGGGGTGCGCGAGCTGTGGCTTGTGGACACGGATGCCCGCACAATCACCCGGGCGCGTCCAGGCGCACTGGCCGACGAGGTGCTCGGCGAGGGAACGGCGCTTGAGAGCGAGCTCCTGGATGGGTTCGCGTTCGACGTAGGGCAAGCGTTCAGGTTCTGAGCAGCCCAGCCCGCGCGGCGAGGTAACCGGCGAGCCCGTCCTGCCACGGCGGCAGCGGCAGCACGTCATCGCGCTGTGACTCGAGCACCGACCACGCGGGGCGTGGCGCGGGGCGGGCCATCTGCTCGCTGGTGGCGTCCTCGACGCGACAGTCGATCTCGGCTTGGCGGAAGATCTCCTTGGTGAAGCCGTTCCAGGACACATCGCCACCGCCGGTCAGGTGCACGAGGCCGCTGAGGCCCCGTTCGATCAGCCCGATCAGTGCCGGCGCCAGGTGCCCCGACCATGTGGGCGAGCCGACCTGATCGCTCACGACCTGCACCGCGTCGCGCTCGCCGGCCAGGCGCAGCATCGTCTCGACGAAGTTGGGGCCGTCGAGGCCATACAGCCACGCTGTGCGCACCACGACGTTGTTGGGTGAGGCCGCGAGCACCTGGCGCTCGCCGTCGAGCTTGGTCGAGCCGTACACCGAGCGTGGGCCGGTGGGATCGGACTCGACATATGCACGTGGCCGTCCGTCGCCGTTGAGCGGAGCGATGCCGTCGAACACGTAGTCGGTCGAGATGTGTAGCAGCGGCACGCCGATGCGCGTCGCCGAGCGCGCCACAGTGCCGGCGCCGTCGGCGTTGACGGCGTGCGCCGCCTCGCGCTTTGACTCCGCGCCGTCGACGTCGGTCCAGGCGGCGCAGTTGATGACCGCGTCGAGCGATCCGGGCTCGCCGTGCAGCCGCTCGAGCAGCCGATCGGTCGCTGCGGTGTCGGTGATGTCCAGCTCGGGCAGGTCGACGAGCACGAGCTCGTGCCCGGCGCGCTCGCCTGCGCGCATCACGTCGTGGCCGAGCATCCCCAGCGCGCCTGTCACGAGCATCCTCACAGGCTCAGACTCACAGGGGTAGCCTCACAGGATCAGCCTCACAGGATCGAGATGTCGGAGTTGTCTCCGACCATGAACCGGTAGGCCCGCGGCTGGCGCTCGCCACGGCGGACGGTGACGTTGCGTCCGAGCAGCGAGGACTCCATCCGTCCGTCGAGGTCGGAGACGGTGCAGCCGGCGAGCAGGATCGAGTGCTCGACCTCCGAGTTGGAGATCGTGCAGCGTTCGCCGATCGCGGTGTAGGGGCCGATGTAGCAGTCGCTCAGCCGCGCGTCCGCTCCGACGATCGCGGGGCCGCGCACGGTGGTGCGCTCCAGGCGCGCGCCTGGCTCGATCACGACGCGCCCGTCGACCTGCGAGTCGATCAGCTCACCCTCGATCCGCTCGCGCAGGTTGTCGAGGATCAGACGGTTGGCCTCGAGCATGTCCTCCAGGCGCCCGGTGTCCTTCCACCAGCCGCGCACGACGTGCGGCTCGACGCGCATTCCGGCGTCGACGAGGTGCTGGATCGCGTCGGTGATCTCGAGCTCGCCGCGCGGCGAGGGCTCGATCGCGCGCGCGGCGTCGTGGACGGCGGCGGTGAACATGTACACGCCGACGAGCGCCAGGTCGGTGGCGGGCTCGGCCGGCTTCTCGACGAGCCGCACGACGCGCCCGACCTCGCCTGGTGCCGCCGGGGCGAGCTCGGCGACGCCGTAGTTCTCGGGGTCGGGCACGGGCGTGAGCAGGATCAGCGCGTCGGGTGCGTGCTCGCGGAAGGCCGCGACGAGGTCGGAGATCCCGCCCTGCAGCAGGTTGTCGCCGAGATACATCACGAACGGGCTGCCGCCCAGGAACGGCTCGGCGGTCAGCACTGCGTGCGCGAGGCCGAGCGGCTCGTCCTGGGCGATGTAGGAGATGCGCACCCCGAAGCGCGAGCCGTCGCCGGCGGCGGCTTCGATCTCCGGCCCGGTCTCGGGGGCGATGATGATCCCGACCTCCTCGATCCCCGCCTCGGCCATCGCTTCGATGCCGTAGAACAGCACCGGCTTGTTGGCCACCGGCACGAGCTGCTTGGCGCTCGTGTGCGTGATCGGGCGCAGGCGCGTGCCCTTGCCTCCGGAGAGGATCAGTCCCTTGAGCGGCTCCATCGCGGCAGGGAGCCTGATAGGGCCGAGCGTCAGTAGACCCCGCCGAGCTTGCGGTGATCCCAGCTGGCGCGGCGCAGCTCGACGAACTCGAGCGCGACGCGCTTGGCCGCCTGCTTGTCGACCATCTCGCCGACCTCCGGGTGGAGCTCCTCGACGGGCGGCTCGCCACGCGGGGAGGCGTAGCGCGCGAAGATCTCGTGCCCGAGCGCTCGACGATCTCGAGGTCGTCGGTGCACGAGCGACCTCGCACTCGAGCATCACGCCGCGCAGCTCCTGGTAGGGCTCGCCGCGCCTCGACCTGCAGCGTGGCGCGCGGGTCGCGCTCGAGGTTGCGCACCTTCTGCGAGGCCTCGTACGTCCACGACCACAGGCGCGGCCCGGGCTCGTCCTCTGGCGGCTCGCGCAGCACGTACCACAGCGGCATCAGGTGCGGCCAGCCGCGCGGGCCGGCTGTGGCACAGGTGACGGTCCGCTCTTCGGCGAGGAACGCCGCCGCCTCAGCCTCGCTCATCTTGATCTGCTCGCGCCGGCTCACCGTGGGACCGTAGCGGCTCGCGGCGAACTGGTGCGGCACGCCGTCGCTCCAGCTCGTCGCGGTGCGCTCACTCGAGACGCCGGCCGGTGCCCCGTTCGTCTCGCGCAGCCGCGCGACCGCGCGCGCACGGCCTCGCGCGCGTCCTGCGGCTCGAGCACGGCCGCGTCGCCGGCTTCCTTGAGGATCTCGCGCACGAGCCAGTCGACGCCGGCGAAGCTCAGCTCGACGACGACCGCGCCGTCGCTCCACTCCTCGACCACCCGCCGCGCCTCGCGCGCCCAGCGCGCGCGCTCGGGCGAGACCCACACGCGCGCGCTGCGCGACGCCGGCACCTCGCCGGTGCGCAGCCAGCCGTCGACCTCCGCCGCCGGGTCGACCTCGGGCCGCGGCTCGAACTTGCTGGTCGGTGACCGTGCACGCGCTTGATGCGGTCCAGGCGGAAGTGGCGCACGCCGTCGCGCTCGGGGTCGAACGACGCGACGTACCAGCCCTCGCGGCCGTTGGTCAGCGCGTATGGCTCGACCGTGCGCGGCGAGAGCTCGTCCTCGTTCTCCTTGTAGTACTCGAGCTCGATCAGCTTGCGCTGCGACGATCGCCTTGGAGACCACGCGCGCGACGTCGGAGTCGTCGCCCGCGGTCGGCGCGACCTGCAGGCCCTGCTCCATCGGGTCCTCGCCGAGCGCGGCGACGATCTTCTTGCGCGCGGAGGTGAGCGAGCCCTCGGGGATGTGCTCGCCGATCAGGTCGATCGCCGCGACCAGCGCCTTCGCCTCGACCGGCAGCAGGCGCGCGGGCCGGTCGAAGTTGTCGCTGTAGGGCTCGGGGTCGACCTCGATCTCGCCGGTCCTCCTCCTTGATCTCCGCGTACAGCACGTAGGAGCCGCCGCCGAAGTTGACGACGTTGAGGACGTTGACGTCCTCGCGCAGCTCCTCCTCGCTGATCTGCAGGCGCTCGCAGACCTCGCTCGATGCCGACGCGCTCGCCCGCGCGCCCGGCCTTGATCAGGATGCTCGCGAGCGTCACCAGGCGCGCGAAGCGCTCCGGGCGGATCGCCGCCTCGGGCCGGCCGGCGGCGCCGTCTCCGTCTGCGTTGGCGATATCGCGCGCGCTTCGCGAACGTGACGGAGCCGTTATTCGGCCGCCCGCCAGCTGTGCTCCGGCCGCCGGCGATACCGCGCCGCGGCCGCTGGGTGGGACCGGCGGAGCATCGCCGTGGCGCTCCTCGAGCAGCTCGAGGCGACGCTGCAGCTCGCCCTCGAGCTCCTCTGGCCCGAGCAGCCGCGCGTTCGCGCCCAGCCCGAGCACCCACGAGATCGAGCCCGCGCGGGTTCGAGTAGCCGGTCTCGAAGACCGTCTCGCCGTCCTCCTCCCCCTCCGGGGACGCTGCGCGGATCTCGCCGTAGCGCCCGAAGTGGCGTTCGACCTGCCACGCGATCCGCTCGCAGATCAGGATCTCGCGCGATGCCGCTGCTCGTCCCCGAGCTGCCAGTCGGCGCGGTTGGCGTACGCGCGCGGGTCGAAGTCGGCGGGCCGGTGGAAGTCGTGCTCGGCCTTCGTCGCGTAGGAGACCTTGCCGCGGATCCGCGAGAGCCGGAAGACGCGGATCGCCTTGCGCTCGTGCGCGTAGCCGAGCAGGTAGAACTGCCCGCCCTGGAACAGCAGGTGGTAGGGGTCGACGCGCCGGGCGCCGACCTCGTCGCGCTCCATCGTGTAGTAGTCGAACACGATCGTCTTGTTGCGGAAGATCGCCGTCTCGACCTTCGCCAGGCGCGCCGAGAGCTCGTGGCCGCCGGCCGAGGCGGTGATGCCGAGCGCGACGGAGCGCTGCTCGGGCGCGCGCAGCGGGCTCGGACGCCCCCACGTGATCTGCTGCAGCGCCAGGCGCAGCGGCTCGGCGTAGGCGAATTCGCCGTCGAGCAGGCTGAGCGCCGTCTGCAGCGCCGCGAGCTCCTTGTCGGTGAACGCGATCGCCGGCAGGTGGAAGTTCTCCGGACGCAGCGAGTAGTTCTCCTGCTCGGCCGCGCCGTCCGCGGGACGCTCGACGGTCAGCTGGATGCGCAGCGATTCGAGCTCGGAGCGGTCGGCGTAGAAGCGCCGCGCGAACGCGTCCTCGTTCATGCCGCTGTAGCCCTCGACGTCGCGCCGGATCTCAAGCGCCGTGACCGGGCGACGCTCGGCCATCAGGTATGAGATCAGCGACAGCTGGCGGATCAGCTTCTCGGTGTCCTTTGCCATCGGCCACCAAAGATAGAAGCCGACGGCGAGACGGATGCGCGCGGGCGCACCCGGCGCCCCGCTATTTGCGGCGTTTCAGGCGGCTTCGCGCTCAGGCGGCCGCGGCTCGCTCGGCCTCCGGCGGCTCGCCGCCGCGCTCGGCGAAGAACGCGCCGCCGCCGATCGCGCGGTCGAACGACGACCAGCGCCGACCGGGCGCGAGCTCCTTCTCGAGCCGGTCGAAGCTGCCGAGGCGCCCGCCGAGGTTGTCGATCATGTGCACGAGCGTCGCCTCGCGCGTGCACGGCACGACCGGGCTGCCGTGCTCGAGCGAGCCGTGGTGGGAGAGGATGATGTGGCCGACCGCCTGCGCGAGCTCCGCCGGGAAGCCGTCGATGTCCTCGATCGCGCGCCGGATGCGGTAGTAGCCGAGCGCGATCTCGCCCTGCAGCCGGCCGGCGTCGGTGAGATCGATGTTGCGCGGCTCGTCGGTGTAGGCCTCGAGCTTGCCGATGTCGTGCAGCAGCGCGCCGGTGACCGCGACGTCGCGGTCGATGCCTCCGAACGTCGCGCTGATCGCGCTGACCGCCTGGGCGACGCCGAGGCAGTGCTCGAGCAGCCCGTGGCGGTAGGCCTGGTGGTAGTACTTCGCCGCCGGCGCGCGTCGATAGCCCGGCCCACAGCTCGGAGCCCTCGCCGAACACACGCTCGAGCAGCACGCGCAGGTGCGGCTCCTGGATCGTGTCGAGCAGCTCGCGCATCTCGCGCTCCATCTGCTCGACCCCGCGCGCGGGTCCGTCGAGCAGCTCGCGCGGGTCGAAGCTGCCGGGCTCGGCCGCCTCGAGCCCGCGCAGGTTGATCTGCGGCGCCGAAGCGTGGGTGCACCGTGTAGCGGCCGCGGACCCGCACGGGCGCGCCGTGCGCGGCAAGCTGCTCGACCTCGGCCGAGCTCCTCCCACACCATGCACGCGACCGCGCCGGTGCGGTCGCCGAGCTGCAGGCGCAGGTAGTCGCCGCCGTCGCGGCGCTGCGCGGCGCTCGGCCTCGCGGACCAGGAGCACCTGGTCGATCTCCATGCCGTCGGTGAGCTCGTTCAGGAGCATGGCCTGAAGGTAAAGACGGGCGCGGACAGCACTCGCCGGGCTCGCGCCACGCGGGTGCGGCGCGCGCCTAGACTCCCTGGCCCGACGAGCGAGACGAGCATAGGCCGTGAGCGAGGGCACCCGCGTGTCGAGCAGCCTGCCGGCGCCACGCCGGCGCCGCGGGCCGTCGGCGGCCACGCGCGCCGCGGCGTGCTGCCGGCGCAGCTGCTGCGCGAGGCGATCGCGCACGAATGGCTGCACGCCGACCCGTGGCGCATCCCGCCGGAGTCGGTGCAGCCCGCGAGCGTCGACCTGCGGCTCGGCGAGCACGCCTGGGCGCTGCGCTGCAGCTTCCTGCCCGACAGCGACTCGACGGTCGAGGAGAAGATCGAGGACCTGGCGTTCGAACGGATCGACCTGCGCGACGGCGCCACGCTCGAGCGCGACCGCCCCTACCTCGTGCCGCTGATCGAGGAGCTGCGCCTGCCCGAGCGAGATCCGCGCGAAGGCCAACCCGAAGAGCTCGACCGGGCGCCTGGACGTGTTCACGCGCGTGCTCACCGACCGCAACCACCGCTTCGACGAGATCGCCGCCGGCTACCACGGCAAGCTCTACCTGGAGGTCGTCCCGCGCACGTTCGCGATCCGCGTCAAGACCGGCCTCGCACTCAACCAGGTGCGGCTGATGTCCGCCGAACGCGCGCCTGAGCGACGAGCAGCTGCTCGCGCTGCACGGCCGCTCGCCGCTGCTGTACCTCGACTCCGCGTCCGCTGCGCCGAGTCCGAGCTGTCGCTCGCCGACGGCCTGTTCCTCAGCCTCGACGTGTCCGGCTCGGCGCGAGAGCATCGTCGGCTACCGCGCCAAGAAGAACAGCCTGCCGATCGACCTGACGAAGGTCGGGGCGCTGCGCTGGCGCGACTACTGGGAGCCGGTCCACCCCGAGAGCGGCGGGCGAATCGTGCTCGAGCCGGAGATCTTCTACCTGCTGCTGTCGGCCGAGGGGGTCAGCATCCCGCCGTCATACGCCGCCGAGATGCTCGCCTACGACCCGACTGCCGGCGAGCTGCGCACCCACTACGCGGGCTTCTTCGATCCCGGCTTCGGCTACTCGAGCGATCACAGCGCGCACGGCAGCCGCGCCGCGCTGGAGGTGCGCGCACGCGACGTGTCGTTCATGGTCGAGCACCGCCAGCCCGTGTGCAAGCTCGCGTTCGAGCGGATGGCCGAGCAGCCGGACGTCCTCTACGGCAAGGACATCGGCTCCAACTACCAGGGCCAGCTGACGATGCTCAGCAAGCACTTCCTCGAGCACACGCGCGAGGATTAGCCGGCAGCCTCGCGGTGCTGCACTCGGTGCTACACTGATCCGATGCCCACCCGCCACCCTCGCCATTCGATCACCGAGACGCCTCCCGTTCGGGAGGCTTTGGATGCGCTTCGACGCCGTGGGGAGCGTGTGCGGCTCGACGAGCTCGTCATTCGCGGAGCTCATGAGCGGTTGCGAGAGATGGAAGCCGTGCGAGACGAGCAAGGTCGCAAGGCCAAACTTCGACGCGATCTTGTCGAGCGGTTGCGTACGGGCGAGGGGCTTGACGTGGACGCCGCGTATGAGGTCCGCGAGCGCGGCTGGACACATTGAGCGGCTACAGCGGACCACTCCTTTTCGACAACTCCGTGTGGGCGCGATTGCTGGATAGACGCCTCACTGGCGTCCTTCGCGAGACCTTCGAGGAGGCGCTCGCCGCCGGCGAGCTGTGGACATGTCCACCAACGCTGCTGGAGATGCTCTACAGCGCCCGCGACGGCCAGGACTTTGCGCTCATCGCAGATGAACTCGACGCACTTCCCCACGCCCAGTTGAGTGACAAAGCCGGCGCGGCGGCTGTCACGGCTCAGGCCGAACTGGCCGCCGTCGCAAGCATCTCCCACCGCGTCAAGCCAGTTGACCTGCTGATCGCTGCGATCGCCGCCGAGCATGAACTCGGCGTTTTGCACTACGACCATGACTACGACACGATCGAACAGCACACCGCTCTGTCGTTTGCCAATGTCTGGGCAGCGCCGCGTGGCAGCATCGGCTGACGCGCCGTCTTAAGGCTCGAGCCGGTGCGGCCCGCGGTACAGGAACGTCACCTCGCGGACGTTCTCCTGCGCGAGCATCTGCATCAACAGGCGCGTCAGCCCGAAGCCGAAGCCGCCGTGCGGAGGGGCGCCGTAGCGGAAGAAGTTCAGGTAGTACTGGATCGCGTCGACCTCCACGCCGCGCTCGTGCGCCTGCGCGATCAGACGCTCGTAGCGATGCTCGCGCTGTGCCCCGGTCGTCAGCTCGATTCCCCGCCACAGCAGGTCGAAGCTCTTGGTCAGAGCCGGGTCGTCGTCGTGGCGCATGTGGTAGAAGGCGCGCACCGACGCCGGGTAGTCGGTGACGAAGCAGAACTCGTGCCCATGGCGCTCGGCAATCAGGGCTGACAGCGCTCGCTCGCTCGGTGGGTCGAGGTCGTGTCCAGCGCCGGGCACGTCGTGGCCGCGCTCTGCCAGCATCTCCTTGGCGTCGGCCAGCGTCACGCGCGGGAACGGCAGCGACGGCACGACGAGCTCGGTGCCGAAGGTCTCGCCGATGACCGCGCCGTGGCTCTCGGCGACGCTCGCCAGCACGTGCGCGAGCCAGCGCTCCTCGACCGCCATCACGTCCTCGTGTGAGTCGATCCAAGAGAGCTCCATGTCGACGCTTGTGAACTCGGTGTCGTGACGCGAGGTGAACGACGGGTTCGCCCGGAATACCGGCCCGACCTCGAAGACCTTGCCGAAACCCGCCGACATCGCCATCTGCTTGTAGAACTGCGGCGACTGCGCGAGGTAGGCGTCGCCCTCGAAGTAGTCGACGTGGAACAGCTCGGCGCCGGACTCGCTGGCCGAGCCCATCAGCTTCGGCGAGTGCAGCTCGATGAAACCCTCGTCGCGCCAGAACTCGCGCATCGCCCGCTCGATCGCCGTCTGCACCTCGAAGATCAGGCGCCGATCAGGGCGGCGTAGATCCAGGTAGCGCCAGTCGATGCGCTTGTCGAGCGCCGAATCGGGCGCGATCGGCACCTCGGGCTCGGCGAGCGAGTCGACCTGCAGGTCATCGAGCCTCAGCTCCAGACCGCCGAGCTTGACCCGCTCGTCGGCCACGACCGTCCCGGTGACCGTTACCGCCGACTCCGCGGTCAGCGCAGACACCGCCTCGTTCAGCGCGCTCGGCGGATCCCCCTTTCCCAACACCACCTGGGCCATCCCGGTTTCGTCGCGCACGATCACGAACTGCACCTTCTTCTGGTCGCGGATCGCGTGCGCCCAGCCGCGGACGGTTGCCGGCCCTCCGACCTTCTCGCGCAGTCCCTCGATCAGTGTCCGCTCCACGGCAGGGGACCCTATCTGACGCCAACTATTGGCCGCGTTGCAGCACGCATTGGCCGCGTTGCAGCACGGCGGACAGACTGCCTATACTAATTGCCTATACTGCAGGCATGGATGGCATTCAATACACGGTCCGGGGCGTACCGCCGCGTCTGGACGCAGAGTTGCGCAGAGAGGCGCACAGCACCGGGAAGTCGATCAACGCACTGGTCGTTGAGACGTTGCAACAGGCAAAGCTCCCTTCCTCGACGGCCGCTCACGACGACCTCGACTGGTTCGTCGGCAGGGGGCCAACCGAGCGCGACGATGCCGATGCCGCGCAGGCATGGCTCCACTCGCTGCCGGCCGAGCCCACGTGAAGCTCGCACTCGACACCAACGCCTACAGGGCGCTCGGCGAAGGCGACCCGCGGCTCACGCAGGACATGCGACGTGCGGAGACCGTCGGCCTGCCGATCGTCGTTCTCGGCGAGCTGTGGTTCGGGTTCATGAACGGATCGAGGCTGCGCGAGAACAGCGAGACCCTCGAACGTTTTCTCGCCACCCCGCGGGTGCGCGTTCTGCAGCTCGGCGAGCAGACCGCCCGCCTGTTCGGCGAGATCGCCACGCTGCTGCGACAGGCCGGCCCGATGATCCAGCAGAACGACATCTGGATCGCCGCCCTGTGCAAGGAGCACGGCTTTGCGCTCGCGACCCGCGACCGGGGCTTCGATCGCGTGCTCGGCTTGGACGTCGTTCAGGTCTCGCTCCCACCGCCGTCCTAACGCGCTACTCCGACTGCGCAACCTCCTCGGCCAGCTCCACCTCGACCTCGAGCTCCTCGGCCTCGCCCGTCTCGAGCAGCTCGATCGAGCCGGCCTGCAGCAGGTCGCCCTTGCCCAGCTCGAGCGCGCGCGTGCGCTCGGCCGTGTCGCGGACGATCACGCGCTGCACCGGTGCGCGCATCGGTCGCTTGGCCTGGGACTTGGCCTTGCGCACCTCGCGTAGGACGTCCGCCGTGACCTCCAGCGCCACGTCCTCATAGTCGCCCGCGCCTGCGCCCCCTTCTGCCGCCAGCGCCTGCGCGTCGGGCCACGCTGCGCGGTGCACCGAGCCCTCCTGCCACCACGACCAGACCTCCTCGCAGACGAACGGGAGGAACGGTGCGAACAGGCGCTGGAAGACAGACAGTGACTGGCGCAGCGCCAGGCTCACCGACGCGCTTACCTCGGGGTGCTGGTCGTAGCGGCGTCCCTTGACGAGCTCGAGGTAGAAGTCGCAGTACCACCAGAAGAAGCTCTCGGCGCGCTCCAGCGCGCGTGCATAGTCGTAGGACTCGAAGCTGTCGGTAGCCTCGCTGGCGACGGTTGCCAAGCGCGCAATCAGTGCGCGGTCGAGCGGATGCGTGAGCTCGAGCCCCGGCGCCGGCAACTCGGCGAGCGCGAACTTGGACGCGTTCAGCAGCTTGACGGCCAGCCGTCGTCCGGTCTTCATCTGCTTGGGCTCGAACGCCGTGTCAGTACCAGGACGGCCGTTGGCCGCCCAGTAGCGCACGGCATCGGCGCCGTACTCCTGCAACAGGTGCATCGGCGTGACGACGTTGCCCTTGGACTTGGACATCTTCTTGCGGTCCGGGTCGAGCACCCAGCCGGAGATCGCGGCGCTCTGCCACGGCAGCGCGTTCTCGTCCAGCTGCGAGCGCAGGACCGTCGTGAACAGCCACGTCCTGATGATGTCGTGTGCCTGCGGGCGCACGTCCATCGGGAAGACCTTCGCGAACAGCTCCCGATCCTCTCCGGCCTGCCCGGCGATCTGCGGCGTCAATGACGACGTCGCCCACGTGTCCATCACGTCCGGGTCGCCGGCGAACCCGCCCGGCTGGCCGCGCTGCGAGGCCTCATATCCAGTAGGCACGTCGGTCGAGGGGTCGACCGGGAGCTGCTGCTCGCTCGCGGCGATCGGCCGCTCGTGCAGGATCGTCCCGCTGTCGTCGAGCGGATACCAGACCGGGAACGGCACGCCGAAGAAGCGCTGGCGGCTGACGCACCAGTCGCCGTTCAGCCCGTTCACCCAGTCCTCGAAGCGCGCGCGCATGTACGGGGGGTGCCACTCGAGCTCGCGCCCGCGGGCGATCAGCTGATCGCGATGCTCAATCGTGCGCAGGAACCACTGGCGGCTGGTGACGATCTCCACCGGCCGATCGCCCTTCTCGAAGAACTTGACCGCCCGCGTCACCGGCTCGGGCTCGCCGACGAGATCCCCTGAGGCCTCGAGCAGCTCGACGATCCGCCTGCGCGCCTGGTTGATCGTGCGGCCCTGCAGCTCGGCGTAGTCCGTGCGCGCACGCTGCTCATCCTCGGACTCCCATCCCGGAGCACCCCACGGAACCTCCGCTAGGCGTCCGTCGGGGCCGAGCACGGAGCGCACCGGAAGACCGAGCTCACGCCACCACATCACGTCCGTCAGGTCTCCGAACGTGCACACCATCACCAGTCCCGTCCCCTTGTCCATCTCGACCTGCGGATGGGTCATCACTGGCACACGCGTCCCGAACAGCGGCGTCAGCGCCTCACCGCCGACGAGCTCGCGGTGACGCTCGTCGTCCGGGTGCGCGAGCAGCGCCACACACGCCGGGATCAGCTCCGGCCGGGTCGTCTCGATCAGCGCCTCTCCGCCGCCGGTGGCTCCTGCGAAACGGACTCGGTGCATCGCTCCCGGGCGCTCGCGGTCCTCGAGCTCTGCTTGGGCGACGGCGGTCTGGAAGTCGACGTCCCACAGCGTCGGCGCCTCGAGCTGGTAGGCCTCACCGCGTTCGAGCAGGCCGAGGAACGAGCGCTGGGAGATGCGCTGGGCGAGCCTGCCGATCGTGGTGTAGGTCATCGACCAGTCGACCGACAGCCCGAGCGTGCGCCACAACGCCTCGAAGGCCTGCTCGTCGGTCTCTGTCAGCTGCAAGCACAACTCGACGAAGTTCGGCCGCGAGATCGATACCGGCTGCTTCTCCGACGGCTCTGCCGGTGGCTTGAAATCGGGGTCGTAGGCGACCGACGGGTCGCAGCGCACGCCGAAGTGGTTCTGCACGCGCCGCTCTGTCGGCAGCCCGTTGTCGTCCCAGCCCATCGGGTAGAAGACCTCGCGGCCGCGCATCCGCCTGAAGCGGGCAACAGCGTCGGTGTGCGTGTAGGAGAAGACGTGGCCGACGTGCAGCGAGCCGCTGACGGTCGGTGGCGGCGTGTCGATCGCGAACACCCGCTCGCGCGGGGCATCACGGTCGAAGCGGTAGACGCCATCACGCTCCCACACCGCGCTCCACTTCGCCTCCAAGCCCTCCAACGTCGGGCGCTCCGGGACGCGCGCCTGCAATGTCTGTGTCGGCGTCAAGCGGTGATCGTACCCGGCTTTCAGCTCATGCTCACGTACCCGGTCGCTTCGCCGGCACTGCGAACATTGGCGGCAACCTTGTTTTCGTAGTTGCCCTCGATCGTCTGGATCTGGCCGTTCGCGAGCACGCCCTTGACGATCCCCACGTGCTCGCCGCCGAACACGATCAGATCGCCCGGCTTCGGGACGACGCCCGGTCCGTTCGCCACCGCGCGACCGGCGCTCTGCGCCCACGACCAGATCGCGGACACCGAGCCGAGGCCCTGGCCCTGCGCACCGATCGGCTCGCCCGCCTGCTGCGCAGCCCACGAGGCGAAGTACGCGCACCACGGCTCGCCCGGGGCTGCCCCCGCGGTGGCGCTGCGGTACTGCGCGATCGCCGGCGATTCGTTCGATCCGGGCGGCTGCTCGGCCTGGCCGATCTGGCTTTCGGCGATCGCCACGATCTCACCGCCGGGGCCGCCGCCGTTGGATGAGGGCGGCATTGTGCTCGAGACGCCCTGCAGGCCATAGGAGTAGCCGGGGTTCGACGCCTCGGCGAGGCCGGGGGCGGCAGCACCGGAGCCGTCGAGCACCCCGGTAGCGCTCGAGCCCGGCGTTGCCTCGCCGGTGCTGGCCAGCTGCAGCGCCCTGGCGAAAGACGAGTCGCCCGTCGCGGAGGTGGTTGAAGGGGGAGCCTCGGTGCCGCCCGTCGGCGGGCCGTCCGCGCCGATCAGGATCGACGGGTCGGCCATCGCCCGCCTGATCGCGGAGACGTGCTCCAGCGTCGCTTCGATCGACATCGCCCCGGGTAATCGGCAGGGCGGGCTGGGGGTTGAGGGCGCTTTTCGGGACTACCCTGAGGAGATCCGCTCCACGTACGGCGCGCTCGGGGTGCGCGGTTGCAGAGACCCCGAGACCCGACTTCGGCGGGCTAGAATAACCAGCATGAGTACCACGAGACCCGAGAGCACGCCTACACCCAAGGCGAGTCCGCCTCCAGCCAAGCGGGAGGATCTTGCACGCGGGCTACCAGGAACCGATCGTGAACGCGCGGAACACCGCCACAGGTTCGCCGAGGAGCATCGCGAGACGCTGCGACGTCTGGGCAAGTAGCCCGTGACGGTCAAATATCCGGAGTTCGGCGATTTCTGCGATATGGCCCGCGGAGATCCTTGGTACTACGCCTGAGCGGATCGCGTCTCTCCCAAACGTCGGCCTGGTGCCCTACCGGATATCGATGTGCCGATGGTCGAGCGTATCGCCGCTGGCCAGGCGAGTTATGAGGAAATCGTCGCCTGGCTATCTGGGCGCGTCACATAGGCCGCTCTGTACGAAGTTTGGTTGCGACCACTAGTCCACTTCGGTGACTACGGAACCGCTGTGGTTATCTTCTCTCCAAAGCAGTGCCGCAAATTGCGCGAGGTCATCGACGCGGGGCCCTTTAAAAAGAGACGGGCGGCCGTCGCCGCCCGTCTCACCACCGTTCCCTCGATGAAGCGGCGGTATGTGGCTGCGCCGGCCGGTTGCCTGGCCGCCGAAGCGTTATGACCCGCCTGCCGCAGGCGACCGGTCCTCAAGATCGGTCAGCGGTCAGGTGGGCTTCGCTGCAGCGGTGGCGCTGTTAGACGCCACCGCTGAGGAAGGTTTGGCTTATTCGAGGCCTTGGCTTGTTCGAGCCTGTGGCTTATTCGAGCAGCTTCAGGGCCGCGTCGGGCAGCTGGTTGGCGTGCGCGAGAATCGACACACCGGCCTGCTGCAGGACCTGCTCCTTGGTGAACGCGGTCATTTCCGTGGCCATGTTCACGTCGGTGATCGCGCTGACCGCCGCTGCGAGGTTCTGGCTGTAGACTTCCAGGTTCGTCTGGGTGAACTGGATCCGGTCCTGGACCGCACCGAATTCACCTGCGAGGTGCGACGTGGTAGCGATCGCTTCATCGATCTTTTTGAGCGATTCCGCTTCGCCGAGCTTGCTCGGTTCGATGTTGGCTTCGATTTCCTTGAAGAGTTCGATCGCGGTGATGCCGATCGTTTCTTCGTCGTTGGCACCGATCTGGAACTTGATTTCTTCGGTGCTGTTGAGCAGGTTGACACCGTTGAATTCGGTGTGTTCACCGACTCGTTCGATCTCGGAGACGAGCTGTTCGACCTCTCCTTCGATCGCTTCCTTGTCTTCTTCGGAGGTGGTGCCGTTGGCGAACTCGACGCCCAGCTCGCGAACGCGCTGGAGCATCTGGTTAACGTCGTTCAGCGCACCCTGAGCGGTCTGCGTGAGCGCGACCGCGTCCTGGCTGTTCTGAGCGGCCTGGTTGAGCCCGTTGACCTGGCTCTGGAGGCTCTGGCTGATGGCGTAGCCGGCGACGTCGTCGGCGGCCGAGTTGATGCGCAGACCCGAGGACAGGCGCTGCATCGACGTAGCGATCATGCTCTCGGTTTTGTTCAGGTTCCTCGAGGCGTCCATCGCCTCCAGGTTGGTGTTGATTGTTAGGCCCATGCGTTCATCTCCTTGATGACGGTGTGGTGTTAGGTCCCGTAGCCGACTCCGTGTCGACTCACGCACAAACTATCGTCAGCGCGCAGGGAAACTTGAGGTGTCTTTCCTCTCCTCGGCGGGATTCCCGCTGCAAGCACGGATTCCTGCACCGGTACGGGCGCTCAGCGGGCGCTCAGGCGCGCACGTCGATGTGTCGGTGCTCGTCGTCGTCGCCGTGGCGCTCGCGCTCGGGCTCCTGCTCGGGCGGGCGGCGGCGCTTGCGCTGCTGCTGATCGGCGGACGGGCGGTCGCGGTCGCGCGATACGCGCTCGAGCCGCTGCACGGGCGGCGTGCCGGCGCGCGGGATCGCGGGCGGCCCGGGTGCGATTGGATGGATCGGATCCACCGTCTACCCCCGACCCTAGGTACTCGCCTTCGCGGTTTGGCGCTCGCCGCTCGGCGCGGGCAGCTCGGCGCGGGCACGCGCGGCCTGCACGGCCGCGATCAGCTCCTGTTCGCGCCCCTTGATCTCGAGCATCACCAGCCGGCGCCACACGAACACGGCTGCGGCCCACACGGCGACGTAGCAGACGACCCCCGCGATCAGCGCGCGTAGGCAGGCCCCGGCGAGCGTGTTGGTGGGCAGCGACAGGTATCCACCGAGCACGAAGCCGGCGAGGCCACCCCAGCTCTTGGCGCGCGCGATCCCGCGCGCGGCGCGCGGATGCGCGGCGATGTTCGGGCCGTCCCCGGCGTCCTCCGCGCCCTCCGCGCCCTCCGCGCCCTTCTTCTTACCCTTGGAGGACTTCGCTGACTTGTCCGGCTTGGCGGGCTTCTTGGCGCCGTTGGCCTTCGTGGGACTGGCGGCCGGCTGCTCGAGCGTGGCCGGCTCGGCCGCAGCTGCGGGCGCCTCGGCGGTGGGTGGCGGCGCGGTGGCGGTGTCAGCTGCCATAGCTGTCCTCGGATCTGACACCGCGCGCGAGTTCTTCGCGTTGGGTCTCGAAGATGAAGCGCACGGTGCGCCGTCGGTCGAGGTCTGAGACCTCGTCGAACACGACCGCGCGATGTCCCTGGGCGTCGATCCGCACGACCTTGCCGGTGCCGCTGATCACGAGTGCGCCGGGGGTGAGCGTGAGCAGGAACTGGATCTGTTCGCCGACCTTCAGCCAGTCCGGCCCGGCGAGCAGGAAGCCGCCGCCGCTGATGTCGACGGTGAAGCTCTGGACCTCCATGCGGCTGGGGCCGACGTACACGAGCACCGGACGGGCGGCCCTGATGCGAAACGCCTGGCGCTCCTGAGCGACCTCGACGGCGCTCGGGCGATCGATGCGCACGACTTCGCGGTCGGAGGGATCGAGCGAGGCCGTCCCGCTCAGGCGGATGCGGCCCCTGGGGGTATTGAACTCGAGCACGGCGCCGTCGAGCTGCCCACGGGTGAGCGTGTCGGCGGGGACCATCAGCGCCAGCGACAGTCGCTCGGGGCCGGACTCGAGTACGCGCGCGGGGAGCTTCTCGCCGGAGGACGGGATCAGCGTGACGGTGGCACCGTGCTCGGGCAGCTCGACGGGATCGGACTTGGCGCTTGAACCGCGGCCGAACTTCATTGCAGAAGCCTCTCGGCCAGGCCGGTCGGATCGATCTGCCCGAGCCGCCAGCCGCCGCCGCGCCCGCGTTCGAGCATGTACTCGGGGGCGAGGCCGAAGCGGCAGGCGGCCTCGACTGCGACGCCGATCTGGTCGGTCTCATCGGCGTGCGTGATGGCGAGCGCGTTGGCGCCGAGCGGCCGCAGCGCCTCGAGCAGCTGCGCGGCTGCGGCTGCGCCGAGCGTCGCGGGAAGCGCGACGACGACGCGCTCGGGCTCGAGCTCGGCGAGCAGGCGTGCGAGCTCGCGTACGCCTGCTCGGTCGGCGGGGGACAGCGTGGGCGTGTCGAGCACGGCGACACCGTCGACGCGCGCGCGGCGCAGCGCGCGTAGCGCGCGCGGCGAGCGCGCGGGGGTCGGTTTCATGATCTGCGGGCTGAGGATCATCCGCAGCTCGCCACGCTGCTCATCGCGGGTCACGGTGGCGCAGCTGGCGGGCAGCGGGCTGTTCTTGCGATACGCGCCGAGCAGGGCTGCGCAGCAGGTGGTCTTGCCGGCGCCGCCCGCGCCGACGAGGACGATCGCGGCGCCCTTTGCGGGCAGCGCGGGTGCGACGGGGATCCGCTTGGCAAGCGTCGAGCGCACCGCCTGGGCGAGCCCGGCGCGCGGTGCGAGCGCCAGCGCGTGCGCGCTGGCATTGTCGATCAGCTCCTCGGCTAGCTCGGCGCCGATCCCGAAGCGCTGCAGGCCCTTGGCGACTCCTGTGCGCGCGCGCGCGTTGGACCCGGGTGCGACGACGCGCCGCTCGGGTGCTCGCGGCGCGGCGGGGACGGCTGCGGGTGTGAGCGGTTCGGGGTCCTCGCGCGGGATCAGCTCCTCGAAGTCGGCGCTCCAGCGCAGCGGGGCATCCGGGCGCCCGGCGGGCGGCGTGCGAGCGGTGGGCTCGCGTCGCGCGACGCGCGAGCGATCGGCGCGCGCCAACGCGGCCAGATGCGCGGTCACATAGGCACTGCCTTCACCGAGCGCGGCCTCGCTGGGCGTGCGTGAGTAGAACGGCGTCTGCACGGCCGGCGGTGGTGTTGCGGACATCGCGGGGACCGGCTGAGGAGGGGTAGCTGGAGGCGGGTACGGCGAGCTGTACGGCGACGCAGCTGCGGGTGTGGCCGGGGAGGGGTAGGTCGGTGGCGGTGGCGCAGCGGGAGGGAAGGGCACGGGTGGGGCCTGGGGCACGGACGGCGGCTGGCGATAGGCGGCGACGGGGTCCTGGACGCCTGGCGGCAGCAGGGGCGCGGCGGGCGGCACCATGGACCCTGCGGGCTGCGGCATGGACCCGGCGGGCGGCACCATGGACCCCGCGGGCTGCGGCATGGACCCGGCGGGCGGCACCATGGACCCCGCGGGCTGCGGCATGTACCCGGCGGGCGGCGCCGCGGGAGTCGGGGGCGGAGCGCTGTCGGCCTCGTCGTACAGGTCGACGCTCGGCGCGCCGGGCATCGCCTCGATCTCGACGAACGCGTGCTGGAAGAAGCCGAGCACGCCGCCGGTCAGCCCGTCGCGGCGGCGCACGATGATCGCGTCGGCGCCGAGCTCGCGCTGGATCTTGGGCACGAGCTCATCGACCGAGCGCCCACGGTAGGTGCGGGTTCCGGCGTCGCGGCCGTTGCCGAGCCGCGCACGAGCCTCTCGCCCGAGTGCCCCGAGCAGTTCGCCGGGGGTGCTCATCGGAGGATCACCCTGTTCGTCTCGAGGTAGGCGCTCACGCGTCGATCGCCCCGATCGTTTTCGCGGGGGTTGCTCATGCGTGGATCACGCCGATCGTTTCGACGTCGATGCCGGGGGCGATCTCGTTATACGAGCACACGGCGAGGTGTGGCTGCGCCTGGGCGATCAGCCTGCGCAGGTGGCGGCGGATGCGCGCGGAGCACAGCAGCACTGGCCGTGACCCGCGGGCGGTGGCGTGCTCGACCTGGGTGCGCAGCGCGTTGACGATCGCCTGCGCGCGCGGCGGGTCCATCGCCAGGTACTCCCCGTCGGTGGTCTGGGTGATCGAGGTGGAGACCTCCTGCTCGATCGCGGGGTCCAGGGTTATCGCTTGCAGGCGCAACTGGTCGTCCAGGTGGGGAGCGGTGATCGCCCGGCCGAGCGCCTGGCGAGCGTACTCCGATAGGAGGCTTGTGTCTCGTGTTGTTCGCGCCTTGTCGCCGATCGCCTCCACGATCGTGCCGAGGTCGCGGATCGGCACGCCCTCGGCGAGCAGCGATTGCAGCACGCGCTGGATCTCGCCGAGCGACAGCGCCTCGGGCACGACCTCTTCGACGACGGCGGCGTTGCTCTCCTTGAGCCTGTCGAGCAGCGTGCGTACGTCCTGGCGCGTGAGCAGCTCGGAGGCGTGGCCGCGGATCGTCTCGGTTAGGTGGGTGACGATCACCGACTCGGCGTCGACGACCGTGTAGCCGAGCGACTCGGCCTCGGCGCGCGCGGACTCGTGCACCCATACGGCCTCCAGCCCGAACGCGGGCTCGCGTGTGGGGATGCCCTGCAGCTTGCCGACCGCATCGCCGGGGTCCATCGCGAGCAGGTGCCCGGGCATCGTGCGCCCGCGCGTGACCTCCGAGCCGCGCACCTTGACGACGTACTCGTGCGATTCCATGCCCAGCTCGTCGTGGATCCGCACGGGCGGGATCACGATCCCCAGGTCTACGGCGAGCTGGCGGCGGATCATGCTGACACGGCGCAGCAGCGAGGCGCCAGGACCGGGGTGGGTGGGGTCCCCAACAAGCGGCACGAGGCCGAAGCCGATCGCGAGCTCGAGCGCGTCGACGCCGACCTCCGACATCGGCTCCTCACCGCCCGTGGGCAGCGCGGCGCGCGCTGCGGCTTCGCCGGCTGCCGCCTCGGCGTCCTTGGCGTCCGGCATTCCGTCGCGCACGGCCCACGCGATCGCTCCGAAGATCGCGGCGATGAACAGGAACGGCAGCTTCGGCAGGCCGGGGATCAGCGCGAACAGGCCGATCGCGCCGGCGGCCACGAGCGGCGCCTTGCGCTGGCCGAGGACCTGGTTGGCGATGTCCGAGCCGAGATCGCGGCTGGACGCGGCGCGGGTGACGATGATCCCGGTGGCGACCGAGATCAGCAGCGCCGGGATCTGCGCGGCGAGGCCGTCGCCGACGGTCAGCAGCGAGTAGGTGTGGGTGGCTTCGCTGAAGCTCAGCCCGTGCTGGAGCATGCCGACGACGATCCCGCCGACGAGGTTGATGACGACGATGATCACGGCGGCCATCGCGTCGCCTTTGACGAACTTCGACGCGCCGTCCATCGCGCCGTAGAAGTCGGCCTCGCTGGGCGATCTCCGCGCGCCGCCCGCGCGCCTGGTCGTCGGTGATCAGGCCGGCGTTGAGGTCGGCGTCGATCGCCATCTGCTTGCCGGGCATCGCGTCGAGCGTGAAGCGCGCGCCGACCTCGGCGACGCGCCCGGCGCCGTTGGTGACGACGACGAACTGGATCACGACGAGGATCAGGAAGATCACGAGGCCGACGACGACGTTGCCGCCGACGACGAACGCGCCGAACGCCTTGACGACGTTGCCGGCGTCGCCGGTCGTGAGGATCAGGCGCGTGACCGACACGTTGATCGCCAGGCGGAACATGGTCGTCAGCAGCAGCAGGCTCGGGAACGAGGCGAAGTCGAGCGCCTTGTTGAGGTACATGGTCGCGACCACGATCGTCAGCGCGGCGGAGATGTTGACCGTGATCAGCAGGTCCAGCAGCGGTGCCGGCAGCGGCACGACGAGCATCGTCACGATCATCACGACCGACACCGCGGCGAGCAGGTCAGTGTGGCGCAGCATCCGCCGCAGGCCGGGACTGTTAGCGACGGCGTTCACGACGCCGGCCTCCTGTGCACGGCGCTCACGACGCCAGCCTTTCGCGCATGGCACTCACGACGTCGGCCTTGCGCGCGGCGCTCACGATGCAAGCCTCCTGCGCCCGGCGAGGCGGTAGACGAACGCGAGCACGCGCGCGACCGCGGCGTACATCTCCTCGGGAATCACCTGGCCGATCTCAGTCGAGGAGTGAAGCGCCCGCGCGAGCGGCGGGTCGCTGATCACCGGCACGTCGTGCTCCTCGGCGATCCGCCGGATCTGCGCGGCGATCAGGTCCTGGCCCTTGGCGACGACCTCCGGTGCGGTGCGCGAGCCGTCGTACTTCAGCGCGACGGCGAAGTGCGTGGGGTTGACGACGACCACGTCGGCGTCGGGGACGGCGGCCATCATGCGCGCTCGCGCGGCCTGCATCTGGCGGCGACGGAGCGCCGCTTTGACCTCGGCTGAGACCCCGTACTGGCGCATCTCGTCGCGCACCTGCTGCTTGGTCATCTTCAGCTCCTGCTCGTGGCGATAGCGCCTCCAGCCGTAGTCGATCACGCCGATCGCCAGGTAGGCGAGCGCGGCGTGCTCGGCGACGCCCATCGCCTTGCCCTTCGACAATGCCCCGAGCGCGGCCGGGGAGATGCCGACCTTCGAGGCCAGCACGGTCATCTCGGGCATGATCGCGAGCGCCGCGACGGCGCCGACGACGGCGACCTTGGCGATCGTCTTCAGCGTTTCGAAGATCAGGTTCGGTCCCAGCAGGTTCTTCGTGCCGGATATCGGGTTGATCCGGCGGAAGTCCGGTTTGAGGGCCTGCGGGGTAACCCTGAAGCCGACCTGTGCGACCCCGGCGAGCGCCCCGCTGAGCATGCACGCCAGCGCGATCGGCCCGACGGTCAGCATGATCGTCGACAGCGCCGAGTGCATCAGGTCACTCAGCCCGGCGGCCGAGGTCGCCTGGCCGGGATTGGCGATCTCGGCGAAGATCGAACGGAACGAGGCGGCGCCGGCGAGCACAATCCGGGCTCCCATCAGGCTGATCGCGAACAGGCCGGCGATCACGACGAGCGCGCCACCGAGGTCGGCGCTGCGCGCCACCTGCCCCTTCTCGCGCGCGCGTTTGCGGTGCTTCGGTGTCGGCTTCTCGGTGCGGTCGTCCTTGGCCATCGCTCAGGCCACGTGCAGCGCGCCGAGCGCTGCCCCCACGCTCACGGAGAGCTGGTCGGAGATCCAGTTGGCGGTGAACGGCACGCGACGCACCGACGACGAGCATCGCGACGGCGACCTTCGTCGGGAAGCCGACGGCGAACACGTTCAGCTGCGGCACCACACGCGAGACGACGCCGAAGGCGACGTCGGTGATCAGCAGCGCGATCAGCACGGGGGCGGCGATCTCCAGCGCGACCGGTGAACACGGTGCTGAACACCTGCACGGCTCCGCCGACCACCGAGGACAGCTGCGGCGCCGGTCGTCAGCGGGACGAGCTGGAACGTGCGCGCGAGCCCGCGCAGCGTCCACGCGTCGCCGCCGATCACGAGGAAGATCAGCGTGCCGACGAGCGAGTAGAAGCGCGACATGACGGCGGCGCTGTCGCCGTTCATCGGGTTGATCAGGGCGCCGTAGGAGAAGCCGGAGACGACGTCGACCACGGCGCCCGCCGATTCGACGGCGGCCATCAGGATCGACAGCGTGAACGCGAACGCGAGGCCGACGAGCATCCCCTCGACCACGAGGCCGGCGAGCGTGAGCACGTCCGAGGGGACGTGCTGACCGTGCAGCGCGATCGGCGCGAGCCCGATCGAGATCGCCACGGCGATGATCCCGCGGACGTGCGGCGGGGATCATCGCGGAGGAGAACACGGGCGCGATGAAGAACAGCGGCGTGACGCGCGCGAGCACGAGGATGAAGCCGGCGAGCTCGTTGCCCGCGAGCTCGCTGAGCAGCTTGTTCACGAGCCCACCATCGACGGGGATCGACGCGTACAGCGCGGCGGTGTAGGAGACGAGCTGGCCGAGCATCCACGGGCCGAGCACGATGATCACGACGGCGATCCCGGCGATCTTCGGGATCAGCGACAGGCTCTGCTCCTGGATCTGCGTGACGGCCTGGAAGATGCTGACGAGCGAGCCCGATCGCGAGCGCGGCGATCAGCATCGGCCCGGCGACCTTGAGCCCCAGGCTCATCGCCTGGGAGGCGAGGTTGACGACGGTGTCCTGGTTCACGGGTGTATCGCCATTAGTGGAAGCTCTGTACGAGCGCCTTGATGACGAGGTCCCAGCCGTCGACCAGCACGAACAGCAGGATCTTGAACGGCAGCGAGATGAACGTCGGCGGCAGCATGATCATGCCCATGCTCATCAGCGTCGCGGAGACGATCAGGTCGATGATCAGGAACGGCAGGAAGATCAGGAAGCCGATCTGGAACGCGACGTTCAGCTCGGAGACGATGAACGCCGGGATCAGCACCTCGGTCGGCACTTCCGCGCGGGTGTGCGGCTGCTTGTCGTGGGCGAGGCCGACGAACAGCTGGATGTCCTGCGTGCGCGTCTGGCGGAACATGAACTCGACGCATCGGATGCTCGGCTCGCTGCAGCGCGGTGGTCGTGCTGATCTTGTGAGCCTGGAGCGGTTCGACCGCGATCCTTCTTGATCGCGCCGATCGTCGGCGACATCACGAAGATCGTCAGGAACAGGGCGATGCCGACGAGCACCTGGTTGGGCGGCGCGTTGGTCGTGCCGACGGCAGTGCGGATGAAGCCGAGCACGATCAGGATGCGGCTGAAGCCGGTGACGGTGAACAGCACGGCGGGCACGAGCGTCAGCCCGCCGATCAGCAGCAGGATCTGGACTGCGTTGCTGGAGTTCAGGTTCAACGACGGACCGTCCATTCGCGCAGGCGCTCGACCAGGCCGGAGGACGGCGAGTCCCATGCGCATCGGGTCCGCGACCCTTCTGCGCGGACCCCGCGGTGATCTGGCGGCGGGAGATCGCGCGCGAACGCGCGGGGACGATCTCGGTGCCGAGCGCCGTATCGACCAGCAGACCCGCCTCGCGCGCCTGCGCCTCGGTGTAGCGATGGATCGGCACGACGCCGTGCTCGGCACTGCCCAGCAGGACGTAGTCGCTGCCCGCCCGCACGAGGTGCACGGTGCGACCCGAGCCGAGCGTGAGCGCCGCGACGCTCGCGAGGCCGGCGGTTGAATGAGAATCCCCCCGACCCTCGCGACCCGACTTGACCTGGCGCATGATCCAGGTGAGCCCCCAGATCACGGCGATCACGATCGCCAGGCCGACGATCGTGCGCACCAGGCTGGCCCCGCCGGAGCTCGTGTGCGTCGCGCCGGAGGCGGCGTTGAGGTTCAGCGGCGCGTTTTCGCCGCTAGTCTTGGAGGGTGCGGTGAACGCCTCCGCCGGGCAGGCAGAGGCGAGCAGGCAGGCGCCAAGCACCGCAGTCGCCGTCGCGACCGCACGGAAGAGCAGGATCGGCTTAGTCATCGAGGGACGACTCCGAGGAAGAGTCGCCCGGGTTATCGGCCCTGCGGCGAAGGTCTTGAGTGGGAGCGGGCGCGGGCCCTAGCGCAAGCCGAGCGCGCGCCCAAGCGGGAGCGCAAGCGCTACTGGAGCAGCTCGCCCAGCTGCACGCCCCAGGCGCCGTCGCCGGTCACGACCAGGCCGCCGTTGGCGAAGCACAGCCCGTTGGCGAACAGCTCGACCGGCGCGTCTGCCGCCTGATCGAGCTCCACGACAGCTCCTTGCGCCAGCTCGAGCGCGCCGCCGAGCGGCAGGTGCGTCCTGCCCAGCTCGACCCACACGCGGACGAAGATGCTGCGTAGGATCTCGCGCCCCTCGGGGTTCTCGCGCGCTTCCGCGAGATGCGCGCGCGCCCGCTCGAGCTCGCTGCGGCCGAGCTTTGCGTAGGTGTCGGCGCGCACCGCGGGCTCGCTCGTGGAGATCAGCTTGAACGGCGCGTCGCGAGCCGCTGCGCCCGGGGCGCCCGCGGCCCAGCGAGACGCCCTCGGCGAACAGCAGAACGCCATCCTCGGCGCCGTCCTCGAGCTCGAGCAGCGCGCCGGGTGTCAGGTCGAGCATCCGCTCGATCGGCATCTGCACCGAGCCGACCTCGGCGCGTAGCAGCACCTGCGCCCCGGCGACGCCACGGCGCAGTGCCTCGGCGGCCAGCGGATCGCTGCTGCGCTGCTCGCTGCCGGCGCCGCGGATGCTGTTTGTGATCGGCTCGATCGCCCCCCAGGGGATCAGCAGCGAGACCGTCGATGCGAGACCGTCGATCTTGGCCTCGAGCGTGACCGACAGGGTCGGTTCGCCGATCGGCGTGAGCACGCCCGCGTCGCCCTCGATGTCCACCTCTCCGCGCGTCAGCTCCGTGCCGCCGAGCTCATCCCAGGCGACGGACAGCTGGTTGACCATCGCGTCGAGCACACCGCGCGTGAGCACCCAATCGATCTCGGTCAGGTGGCGCTCGGCGGGCGCCTGGGCGGCCTCGCCGCCGAGCAGGCATTCGAGCGACTGCAGCACCAACGGCAGCTGGACGCTGAGCAGCATGTTCCGCTCGATCGACTCGGCCTCGACAGCCACGGCCACTGCGTCCGCGGGGAGCTGCGCCTTCGCGGCCGCCCATGTGTGCTGGCTGACGTCGATCAGCGCGACCTCGACCTCGGCTTTCAGCTCGACCGCCATCCACGCGCCAAGCCCGTCGCAGAACAGCTCGAGCGCGCGGCCGATCCGGCGCCTGAGCTCGGTGGTGAACTTCGTCGGCTGGGAGAAGTCGAGCGTCCGCACCGGCCCGCCCGCCTGGCTCGAGGCCCCCTCGCTCGAAGCCCCGCCGTCCGACACTCCCTCGCCCGACACCCCCTCGCCGTCAGGCTGTGCGACCGCCGGGGCCTCGCTGTGCTCCTCGCCCTGGCTCACGCTCACGCTCTGCTCAACCTCCGCCGGCGCCGGGCTCCCCAGCGGGCGCGGCCTGCTCTCCCGCGGGCGCGTCCTGCTCGGGAGCGGACTGCGCAGCGGCCTCGCCGTCTGTCGTGGCCTCGCCGCCTGCGATCCCGCGCGCGGGAGGCGCGATCGGCTCCTGGTCGGACTGGCCGTCGAGGATCTCGGTGATACGCAGACCGTACTGCTCGTCGATGACGACAACCTCGCCGCGGGCGATCGCGCTGCCGTTGACGAGCAGATCGGCAGCCTCACCGGCCAGGCGCTCGAGCGTGACGACCGAGCCGACGCTCAGATCGAGCGTCTCGCCGACGGTCATGTGCGTCCGGCCGATCTCCACGCTCAGCTCCATTGGGATCTCGCTGAGACGGCTGAGGTCCGCCTCCGTGCCGTCGCTCACGCCCGACTGCGGCGTCTGATCGAACTGCTCGTACTCGATCGTCTCGGTCACGCTCTCTCCTATTGGACGGTGAGGTCAGGGAACAGCACGGCTTCGACTTTGATGTCTGTCTGCGCCGCGATCGCATGCAGGATCTGGCGCTTGACGGCGGTTCGCCCCTGTGCGCTGACGAGCGTGTCGCCATTCTGGTTGGTGATGTCGTTGGTCACAATTTCTCGAACGAGCGGTTCCTCGGGGAGCGTCCCGGGTCCCCCTTCGCCGCCCGAGGAGGCGGCCTCGGCGGAGGCGCCGTCACTCTGCCCGGGCGCGAGCTCGAGCGCGAGCGCGAGCTTCGCGTAGCGGCCGTCGCTGAGGTTCAGCAGGAACGTCTGGGGCAGCACGTAGATGGTCCCCTTGATCTTGTCCTTGTTGACGGGCTTGGGCTTGGTCATCTTGTACCCGATCCCGAGGATGAGCACGGGGAGGGCGAGCGCGAGCATTATCTTCTTGTTCTTGAGCATTGTTCCTTGCCGTCTTCCTTGACTTAGGGTTCGCTTTCGCTTTCAGATCCGTGGATGCGGCGCAGGACGATCTCCACGCGGCGGTTGCGCGCGCGTCCCGTTGTGGTCGCGTCGCTGGCGACCGGACGCTGGTCGGCGTTGCCGGTGGCGGTCAGCCTGCGCGGGCTGACGCCATTGGCGATCAGGAAGCGCACGACGGTGCTCGCGCGTGCCGTCGAGAGCTCCCAGTTGCTGGGGAACAGCACGCTGTGGATCGGCACGTCGTCGGTGTTGCCTTCGACGTCGATCGGATGAGTCTCATCGACGTTCAGCAGCGCCCCGATCTCGCTCAGCAGCGAGTCGGCGCGGCTGTCGAGCGACGCCTGAGCAGAGGCGAACAGCAGGTCGTCGGTGAGCACCCTGATGACCAGGCCGCGTTTTTCGATCGAGGTCTGGACGCTCTTGCTGAAGCCGTGCGAGGAGGCGTAGGCGTCGAGCTCGTGCTTGATGTGCGCGAACACTTCGGACTCGTGCGCGGCTGCCGTTTGCGAGGCGCTCGAGGCGGCACTCTGGGCGGCACTCTGGACCGCCTGCGTCGCGTGGGCGGCGCTCGACGTTTCCAGGCCGCTGCCGATCGCTGTCAACGGCACGAGCGCCGCCGCTTGCGAGGCGCTCGGCGCGTGGCTGTCGTTCTCGGTTGCTCCCTGCTGGGCGATCGACTTCCCGCCCGGGAGAATGTTCCCCGAGAACGCCGCCTTCAGCGAGTGCTGCAGGACCTGGTACTTGGAGACGTTGACCGAGGAGATCGAGAACAGGACCATGAACAGCGCCATCAGCAGCGTGATCATGTCGGCGTAGGTCAACAGCCAGCGCTCGCCGCCGTCCTCGTGCTCGGCGCCCCCGTGCCGGCGGCCGCGGCTGCGTCCGCGGGCCATGATCAGGCCGCCTTCGCCTCGACGTCGAGCTGCGCCACGCCCGCGTCCTGCTCGGCCTCGCGTTCGGCGGGCGGCAGGTAGGACATCAGCTTTTCGGCTACCAGCCGCGGGTTATCGCCGGCCTGGATCGAGAGGATCCCCTCTACGGTCATCATCCGCAGCTCGACCTCTTCGGCCGAGATCGCCTTCAGACGGTTGGCGATCGGCAAGAAGATCACGTTGGCGGCGCCGACGCCCATCAGCGTGGCAATGAACGCGGCCGAGATCGACGGCCCGAGCGTGGAGGGCGCGGCCAGGTTCTGCAGCACGTGGACGAGCCCCAGCACGGTGCCGATGATCCCCATCGTCGGCGCGAAGCCGCCGGCCTTCTCGAACGGAGCGGCCGATGCCTCGTGGCGCGCGGCCATCCCGTCAACCTCGGCCTCGAGGATCGTGTGCACCATCTCCGGGTCGGTCCCGTCGACCACCAGCTGCAGCGCGTTGCGGGTGAACTTGTCCTCGATGTCGCCGAGCAGGCGGTCGAGCGCGAGCAGCCCTTCGCGGCGGGCCTTGTCGGCGAACGACACGAGCTGGTCGAGCTGACCGCGCATGTCGGGCGGTTCAGCCGAGAAGACAAGCTTGTACAGGCTCGGGACGCGCTTCATCGAGGGCATGCCGACGCTCGCGAGCGTCACGCCCCCAGTACCGCCGAGGATGATCATCAGCGCGGGGATGTTGATGAAGGAAGCGGGACTCGTCCCGTCCATCATCGAGCTCATGAGCAGTGACCCGAAGGCCACGCCTATTCCAATGGCCGTTGCAGCCTTCATTGCTGCCTCATCGGCTGCCCCCGAAAATCCTTCAATCCTGGGGGATCGGCTTGCACGAACGACCGAATCGACGGAGTTTCCTGCCGTCAGATGGGCGATGGCCGGACGTCATGGCGGAATGCCGCCCCGCAGCGGCGTCGGGGGCGCTACAACGGGTCGTCGTCGACCGCGGAGAGCCGTGGCGGCTCGCCGCGATGGATCTGCGGCGGCGGCGCCTGGTGCGGGGGCACGCGCCTGCGCCTGAACGCGTCGCCGAGCACTGCGGCGCGATAGGAGTGGACCTCGGCGGCGACCTCCTGCGGCGTCTCTGCGACGACGACCTTTGCGCCGGTCGCAAGCGTGATGACCGTGTCGGGCGTCGACTCGACCGTCACGATCATGTCGGGATTCAGATGGAACGGCTCGTCGCTGTGGCCGAGCCTGTTGAGCGTGATCATGCAAACACCGCCTTTGCGAAACAAATTAGCCTGATGGTGGGACGGCGTTTTTGTGCGCCGTCCCACCAAAGGCTCCTCGGAGCTGTCCTGCTGGTGCTGCTGCCTGCTGCCGTCCTTTCACGGCTCATGCAGTTCGGATGCCCGTGCGGATCGCACCGGCTGTTGCGCTGTGGCTGTTGCGCTAGTGGGTCATCGTCACCAACGTTGCCAACATTTCGTCCGCTGTGGAGATCACACGCGAGTTGGCCTGGTAGCCGCGCTCGGCGGTGATCATGTTGGTCATCTCGGTCGCGAGATCGACGTTCGACATCTCGAGCTCTCCACCGATCGTCGCGCCGAAGCCCGGCGTCCCGGGCGTGCCGACGATCGGGGCGCCCGAGTTGGCCGTCCTGCCCCACAGCGAGCCGCCGAGACGTTCCAGGCCGGTTTCGTTGGGGAAGGTCGCGAGCGACAGATAGCCCGCCGTGACCCGCTGCAGAAACGTTTTCGATTCTTTGTTCTCGTCTGTGTAGCTGACCGAGCCGTCCTGGCCGATCGACACGTCACTCGAGCCGGGAGGGATCATCAGGTAGGTGTCTTCTTTGCCCGGTTCGTAGGTGTTGCCCGTTTCGGATTCGCTCGTCACGACGGCGTTGCGGCCGATCACGTAGTCGCCGGCCTGCGTGGTCAGCAGTCCGGCCGTGTTGCTCGTCAGGTCGCCGGCGCGGGTGTAATTGAGGTTCGCCGGGAGGTTGCTGGTGAACGGTTCTTTGGGAGCCCCGGGACCGACGCGCAGGAAGCCGGGACCCTCGATCGCGACGTCGAGCGGGTTGTTGGTTGTCTGGAAGGAGCCCTCCGACATTTCGTTGATCGTCGCGTTGACCTGCACGCCGAGCCCCACCTGCTCCGGGTTCGAGCCGCCGTTAGTGCTCGTCGGGCCGGCAGGCCCCGCGCAGCACCTGGGTGAGCGAGTCGGCGAACGTGACGCTCGCGGCCTTGTAGCCGACGGTGTTCACATTCGCCAGATCGTTCGCCGTCTCGTTGAGCATCGTCTGGTTTGCGTCAAGGCCGCTGATCGCGGCATACATTCCGGCCATCATCGTGACTGCCCTTCCTTTCGCGGCCTCCTCGATGAGGTCCAGCCGTGGTTGTCGATTGCCGCGGTACTCATGCGATCACGGCGCTGTCGATGTTGGTGAACACGTTGTCCTTCATGTGTTCTGATCCCACGGCCGTTATGACCGTGCGGTTGCTGACGGACACCACGAACGCGGTACCGTCGACAAGTACGAGGGAGTCGCGCGAGCCCTTGCTCGCGGCGCGATCGACTCCCTGCGAAAGCCTTCCGAGCGTGCTCTTGTCGAGCTCGATCCCCCGCCGCTCCACGCGCGCGAGCGCGTGGCGGGAGAACTGCAGTGGCTCGGAGGCACTCGCCTGGTTGAGCTCCTCGGCGAACGACTTCCCCGGCTCGGCGCCCGCGGGCGACTTGCGCGCCGCGCCGTCGCCGCGGCCGACGCCGCCGGCAGACGAGCTGGGGGCAGTCAGGCCTCCGGGCGGGACGAGCGCTGGGTTGGATATCGGGCTCATACGGATACCGGGCTCATACGACTTCCGTGATGCTCGCCAACTTCACCCCGGGCACGCCTTCAACGGTGACCGTCGTGCCAGAGGCGCCGGACTGCACGCTCTGCACGGTCCCCGTCTTGGCTTCCCCGGACACGTCGTTGTAGGAGACCTTGTGCCCGATCAGCTGCACCGCGCTCGACAGCTCGTTGGCGTTTGCCAGGTTGGTTACCTGCTCGACCTGGGTGAACTGCGCGATCTCGTTGATGTATTCGTTGCTGTTGCCCGGTTCCAGCGGGTTCTGCGCCTGCAGCTGGGCAACCATCAGCTTGAGGAAGTCGTTCTGGCCGAGCACGCCGTTCGGATTCGCCGGGGCGGAACCGGCCGGGCCGCTGCCGGCCGTGCCCGTCGCGGAGGCGGCTTGCGCCGCCGGGTTCACGGTCATGACTGTCGTTCCTTTCGCGCGGTTTTCATGCGAGCACGTCCACGAGCCCGCCGCTCTGAAGCGCCGATGAGAGAGGAGCACCATCCGGCTCCAGCGCGGCCTCGGCGCTGTCGAGTTCTTCAGCACTCGACAGGCGCGCGCTCGACGCGCTCGACCCGTCGCTCGACCCATTGGGGTTGGCGCCGAAGCGGCCCTGTCGATCACCGGCTTCGTACTGGCCGGAGCCGATGTCCAGGCGCAGCAGCGAGACGCCGAGCGAGCTGAGCGACTGGTGCAGCTCCGCGCGCCCGCCCGCGAGCGCCTGCGCGCCGGCCGGCGTGTCCGCGGTGAGACGCGCGAGCAGGCCGTCGGAGGTCTGCGTGAGGTGGATGCGGATGTCGCCCAGCTCCTGTGGCTGCAGCGCGATCCGCGCCTGCGAGACACCCTGGCGGGCCGCCAGCGCGATCGTCGCACGGACCGCCTCGATCGTCTGCTGGAGGTCGATGCCCGAGCCGGCGGCGAGGCCCGCCGTGGACGCCGCGACGGCAGGCGCGGCGTGGGGCGGCGCGAGCACGTCGGCGATTGTGCCGGAGGGAGCGACGGCCCCCCCACTCGCTGCAGCCGGGTGGATTGGGCCGGCGAGCGACTTCGCCGACGAGAGGCTCGCTTCTTCGCGGGGCGTTTCGCCTTCCGCTTGCCCGTCGCGAGCGCTTTCGCGGGCCGTCGTGCCGCTGGCTTCAGCCGCTGCCGCGAGGACGGCGCCCGAGCCCGCCGCGGGACCCCCTTCCCCCTGAGCGGGTGCGGAGGTCGCTGCGGATGTGTTCGCGGGAGATTGGGACGCAGGAGCAGCCGCGGCCGTGGATGCCTGCGCGATCGCCTCGCTGGTTCGCGCCGCGGCAGGCGGCGTCTGGCCGCCAGTGGGCACTGCCGCGGTCGCTTCGGCAGCATTTGCAACGTTGGGCGGCTGCCCGACCGTCGAGCTGGCGCCCGCGAGCGCGGGACCTTCGGCGACCGAAGTCTGCCCTGCTGTCGCTCCCTGCAGCGTCGTGCTCGCCAGATTCTCGGGCGGGCCTTGCGAGAGCGGCGTGGTGGTCGACGGCGAGCCGGCTTCGACCAGGGGCGCGGCGGCGGCTGCGTTTGTAGCTGGCGCACTCACAGGCTCGGCGCTCTGTGCTTCTGCTGCGGCCTGGGTCGATGCGCCCCGGGTCGATGCGCCCTCGGTCGATGCGCCCTGGGTCGATGCGCCCTGGGTCGATGCTGCGACAGATGCAGATGCCTGCGGTATCGGTGCCCCGGCGACGTGTTCCGCTTCGACGAGCGCCGACCCAGACGCGGCGGGGGCCGGCACGGCCGGCTGCGCGCTGAGGGCTTCGCCCAAGCCTGCAATCGAGACGGCGCTCGACGCGCTTGCCGGGGATGCGGCGAGCAATTCGCCCGTCGTCGCTCCCGGTTCGGCTGCCGAGGCATCGGCGCTCGCAGGCATCGTGGCGGCAAGCGTCGTGGCGCTGGCCGGCGTCGTCGTGCCCGCTGGCGCAGCGGCGGCGACCTGGCTGAGCGCTCCCTGCGGCGGCGCTTGCGACGATTCCTGCGCCGTGGTGACAGCGGCCGCCTGTCCGCCGGCGGCATCCGCATCCCCGACGCCCGCACGCAACCTGCGGTGGCTGGAGGATCCGGTCGAGTCCCCGTGGGGGCTGTTCTGCTTTTGGCCTTCCGCGTTTGCGGTCCGGGCCCAGTGGTCGGCGAGCGCGCTGTCGAAGGGCGGCGCACCCGGTGGCGCATGCGACCCCGGTGGGGCCGCGCCTGAGGTTGGCGGCGAGGCCGATGGCAGCGCGATCAGCGCGGGGGCGAAGGTCATGCGGGCACCCCCGCAGTACTCGTGGACGGGTGGGTCTGGCGGAACGCTTCGGCGTAGCCGAGCACTTTGGAGACGTAGCTCTGCGTTTCGGCATACGGTGGGACGCCGCCGTACTTCTGCACGGCGCCAGGCCCAGCGTTGTAGGCGGCCAACGCGTCTGTCGTGTTGCCACCGAACTTGCTCATCATCTGGCTCAGGTAGCGAGCGCCGCCTTCGATTGATTCGGCCGGGTTGAGCGGGTTGGCGACGCCGAGCGAGGACGCCGTACCGGGCATCAGCTGGGTCAGGCCGGCGGCGCCGGCGCTGCTGGTCGAGTTCGGGTCGAACGCCGACTCCTGCTGGATCAGGCCGTGCAGCACGGCGGGGTCGACGCCGTTGCGCGCGGCTGCCTGTTCGATCAGCGAGTCGTACTGGGAGCCTTCGCTGCCGGCGCCTGCGGCCGGGATCGTGGGCTGCTCGCCGACGCCGGCGGTGCCCGCACTCGTAGCCGTCTGCAGCGCGGAGGCGAAGTCTGTTCCCGGCGTCTGGGCGATCGCGGGTGCCGCGGTGCCTCCGGTGATCCCGCCGGCGGCGACCCGCCCGGTCGCTTCGATCAGCGCCTGGATCTGCGCGACCCGCTGGGCGGCTGCGGCTGCTCCACCACCTACGGCGGTCGCGGCGCCGGTGATCGCCTGGGCGCTCACGCGGAGCTCCTGCCGAAGCGCGAAGCGGTGATCTCGTCGAGCACGTTGCTCTCGCGGCGCGCCGCCTCGCGATCGTGCTCGCCGCGGTGGCGCTCACGAAGGCGGTTGAGCATCTCGTGCTCGCTGGCCGCGGCGGCGAGCTTGGCGTCGCGATCGGCGACCTCGGCCTCGCGCTGCTCGAGCGCGTGCGCGTGCAGGCCGCGCTGCACCTCGATGCGCTCGACGAACGCTTGCCGGGCCATCAGCTCGGTGGCGCTGACCATCGCCGTCCCGGCAGCTGCGGTTCGCTGTTCGGCGCGCGCGTGCTCCAGGTCGGCGTCCGACAAGCGCAGGTCGGCCTGTGTGCTCGAGCGACGTGAGATCGCCGCTGCGAGCTCCTGCTTGGCGAGCTTCTCTTTGCGCTCCCGCACGGCGCGCACGCGCTCGAGGCGGAAGCGGAACACGGTTCCGGACACGTCTTGTTTATCGGACGACCGGTCGCGTTCTTGAGCGCTCCTCGAAAAGTTCGGGGACGCAGCGCTCCTGCGCGCCCGCGCCGGTCCGGCGCGCCCGCAGCGCTCCTGCGCGCCCGCGCCGGTCTCAGATGCTCAGGCCGAGTGCCGGGATCGCCGGCAGCTCCGAGCTCCCGGCGATCGCTCCACCGGGCGCGGCGACGGTGCCGAGCTCCTGCGGCAGCACCTCTTCGGCGTCCGGGATTTCGCCGGCCGAGCGCTCGAGCTCGGCCGCCAGCGAGGCCGCGATCTCGAGCAGGTTCGCGTCGGTGAGCAGCGGGTCGCTGCGCTCGGACACGGGCTGGCGCAGGAAGCGCTCGATCTGCGCGCGGTGGGAGAGCGCGGTGTCGAGCGTCGGATCGGTGCCCGCGTGGTAGGCGCCGATCGCGACCAGGTCTTCCTTCTCGCGCAGCACGGCGAGCGCCGCGCGCAGCTGCTGCCCGGCGCGCTCGACATCGGGGGAGACGATCTCACCGACCAGCCGCGAGACGCTGTGCAGGATGTCGATCGCCGGGTAATGCCCGGCGTGCGCGAGCGAGCGGCTGAGGACGACGTGCCCGTCGAGGATCGCGCGCACGGCGTCGGCGATCGGCTCGTTCATGTCGTCGCCGTCGACCAGGACCGTGTACAGGCCGGTGATCGACCCGGCGCTGCTCGTGCCGGCACGCTCGAGCAGACGCGGCAGCAGCGCGAACACGCTCGGCGTGTAGCCGCGCGTGGCGGGCGGCTCGCCAATCGCCAGGCCGACCTCCCGCTGCGCCATCGCAAAGCGCGTGACCGAGTCCATCATCAGCATCACGTCGTGGCCCTGGTCGCGGAAGTACTCGGCGATCGTGGTGGCCGTGAACGCGGCCTTGATCCGCACGAGCGCCGGCTGATCGGAGGTGGCGACGACGACGACCGAGCGCTCGAGCGCGTCGCCGAGGTCGCGCTCGATGAACTCCCGCACCTCGCGCCCACGCTCGCCGACGAGCGCGATCACGTTGATCGACGCGCTGGTCGAGCGGGCGATCATCCCCAGCAGCGAGGACTTGCCGACGCCTGAGCCGGCGAAGATCCCGAGCCGCTGACCGCGCCCGCACGGCACGAGGCCGTCGAGCGCCCGCACCCCCAGCCCGACGCGCTCGCTGATGCGGGGCCTGGCGAGCGCGTTCGGAGGCGCGGCAATCGTCGAGCGAGCGCGACCGCGCGGGACCGGCCGCTCGTCCTCGGGGACGCCCAGGCCGTTGACCACCCGGCCGAGCAGCTCGTCGCCGACGGCGATCCGAAACGGCGCGCCGGTGGCCAACACACGCGTGCCAGGGCCGATCCCGTGCAGCTCTCCCAGCGGCATCAAGAGCGTACGTCCGTCCCTGAAGCCGACGACCTCGGCGGCGACCGCGGCACGGTTGCGATCGGTGCCGACGAGACACACCTCGCCGACCTCCGCCTGCAGGCCGGTGGCCTCGATGATCAGCCCGATCAGGTTGCTGACGAAGCCGTGCCGCCGGGCGAGGTCAGCTTCGCGGATCGCCTCGCCGGCCTGAGCGAGCAGCGCTCCAGGCGGCCCGGCCTCGGACATCTCGGGTGCCTCGGACGGCGGCGGCGCGCTCACCCGGCGCCCTCGCCACTCTGCAGCGTCGTGCTGACGACCTCGCTCGCCCGCTCGAGCTGCGTTTGCACGCTGGCGTCGACCTCGCCCTCGGCGGTGCGCACGATCGCGCTGCCGGCGACGACACGCTCGTCGGAGAGCACCTCGCACAGCTCGATGCCGGACCCCTGCGCGGCGATCTCGCCGAGCGCCGCCCGTACGACGTCGAGGTCGGCGGGATTGACGAGCACGGTGATTCTGCGTCGGTCGCTGATGCGCCGTAGCGCACCCTGCACGACCTCGACGACGAGCTCCGGGCGCGCCTGCTGCGCCCCCGCGAGGATCTTGCTCGCGAGCGACAGGCCGAGCTCGATCGCATCTTCTTCGACGGCCTCGACGACCTCGACGCGCAACGACTCGATGCCCGCGACCGCGGCCGCGAGCGCGCTGGCCGCGGCGCTGGCCTCCGCCGCTCCCTGCTCGCGTCCTGCCGCGCGGCCCTGCTCGTGGCCGGAAACACGAGCGGCGTCGCGAATCTGCTGCGCTTCGGCCTCAGCGGCGGCGAGCAGGCGCGCGGCCGCGTCGCGAGGCGGCGGGTCGGACGGCTCGAGCTGCTCGAAGGCGTAGCTGACGGCCGCGTCAGACAACCGCTTCGCTCTCCTCCTCGTCGTCCCCGCCGGCGATCACGATCGCGCCGGCCTCCTCGAGCTTGCGCACGACCGCCACGATCCGGCTCTGGGCGGCGTCGATGTCGCGTTTGCGTTGCGGCGACTGGACCTCCATCTCTTCCTTGAGCATCTCGGCGCCGCGCTCGGACATGTTCGTCAGCACGATCTCCTTGACGTTCTCAGGCGCCCCGCGCAGCGCGAGCACGAGGTCCTTCTGGTCGGCCTCGCGCAGCACCTGCTGGACGGCGCGCTCTTCGAGCTTGACGATGTCCTCGAACACGAACAGCATGCCCCGGACCTCCTCCGCCAGGTCCTTGTCGGCGTCCGCGAGCGTCTCGAGCACGTTGCGCTCGGTCGTGCGGTCGGAGTGGTTGAGGATCTCGGCGAGCGTCTTCGTGCCGCCGGCCGCGGAGTACTCGCGCTCGGCGACCGCCGTCAGCTTGTGGCGGATCACCTCCTCGATCTGCTGCACGACCTGGGCGCTCGTCTCGCCCATGCGCGCGATCCGCAACGCGATGTCCGGCTGCTGGCGCTCGGGCAGGCGCGCGAGCACCTGGGCCGCGAGCGGCGTGTCGAGCGTCGCGAGGATCAGCGCGATCGTCTGCGGCGACTCGCTGCGCAGCAGCGCGGCGGTGCGCTCGGGGGGGACCCGCTGCAGGAATTCGAACGGCGGGCGCTCGGTGCGGGCGGACAGGCGGCCGAGCACCTCGGCCGCGCGCTCGGGCCCGAGCGCGCGCTCGATCACGCCGCGGGCGAAGTCGACGCCTCCGGCAACGTCGGAGTCCCCGATGCTCAGCACGGCCAGCTCGGCGAAGATCGAGTCCGTCGTGTCGGCGCCGACCGAGCTCAGGCGGGCCATCTCCATCGACAGGTTCTCGATTTCATCCTCGGGCAGCAGCTGCAGCAGGTGGGCGGCACGCTCGGACCCCAGCGCGGCCATCAGCACTGCCGCCTTGCGCGCACCGGACAGGTGCTCGGTCGTGGCGGGCAGGTTGTCCGAGCCAGGAGGAGACAGCGCCGGCAGGGCGTCGGACACGGACTCCTCGGCCATCGAGGCTAGTCCTCCTGCATCCAGCTACGCAGCTGCTGGGCGACGCGATCAGGGTTGCTGTCGACGAGCTGCTCGACCTGCCGGCGGATGTTCTCGCCGCCGTCCTCGCTGTGCCCGTTGGTGCTACCGGCGCCGGCGCCGCCTGGCGCGACGCCCGCCATCACCGCCGACTGCCTGACCGCGGTCTCGCGTTCGAGCTCCGAGAGCCTGATCGGTGCCTCGAGCTCGCGTAGCCATACCGGCTCGTCGATCGTCTCCGTTTCGCGCTTGCGCAGTGTGCGCGTGGTGAAGAACAGGAACAGCGCAGCGCCGATCCCGAGCAGCGCGTACTTGGCGTAGCCGATCGGGCTGCTGCTCGCCGCGGCGCCGGCTTCGGCCTGCTTGGCGAACGCGACCTGGCCGATCGAGATCGTGTCGCCGCGCTTCGGTTCGATCCCGGCGGCGTTGGTCACCGCTTCGCGGATCGCCGGCAGCGAGGCGGCGGGGACGGAGTGGTCGAGCAGCACGGAGACGTGCTGGCTTTCGACGGTCCCGGGGGCGATTTTCGAGTGCGTGACGGTCTTGTTGACGCCGAGCGAGGAGGTGGTGCTTTCGTGCTTGAAGTTGGACTTGCCGCCGGCCGCGCCTGCAGCCGCGGTGGTCAGGTTCGCGGTGCCTGTGACGCCACCGGCGCCGCTCCCGGTGCCGTTGAGCGTTTCGAGTGTCTTGCTCTGCTGCAGCGGGGTGCCAGCCTTGCCGTATTCGAGCGATTCCTTGCTCGTCTGATCGACGTTCATGTTCGCGTACACGAGCACCTGGGACTTGCCCGCGCCGACTGTCTGGGCGAGCATCGCGTCGATGCTCGCGGCGGTGCTCTGGTCGTAGCGCTGCTCGGCTTCCTGCACGCTGGCACTCGAGCCGCCGCTGCTGCCGCCGGCCTGCGGCCACAGCAGCCCGCCGGAGGCGTTGGTGATCGTGACTTTGCTCAGCTGCAGGCCGGGTACGCTCGAGGAGACCAGCTGTGCGATCCCGCGCACGGAGTTCGGATCGAGCGAGGGCGTGCCGGACAGCAGCACTGCGGCCGACGCGGCGTTCTGGTTTTCACCGAAGATCTGGTTCTGGGCGCTCGGCACGACGAGCTCGACCTGTGCGCCGGAGACGCCCTGGACACTGTCGATCGTCTCGGCGAGCTGGCCTTGCAGGGCGCGCTGGTAGGTGACCTGCTGCTGGAAGTTGCTTTCGCCGAGGTTCTGCTTTTCGAACAGCGAGAAGTCCGGCTGGTTGTTGCCGAGCAGGTTCGCGCCGGCCAGCGCCACGCGCGCCTGCGAGGTCTGGTTGGCCTGGACGGCGATCGCGGTGCCGTTGCTCTGCAGTTGAAAGCCGATCCCGTGCTCGCTCAGCGTGCTCGTCATCTTGCCCGTCTGGGAGGGGTCGATGCCGCTGACCACGGTCGTGTAGCTCGGCTTGGAGACGGTGTGCAGGAAGAGGTAGATGAACAGGATCGCGCCGATCGTGGCGGCGCCGGCGATCAGCCATCCGCGCGGGGTGAGCCTGGAGGCGAGCTGGGATGCGGGGGGCATCGATCAGACCTGTGTTTGGAAGATGTTCTGAGCGGCTTCAGTTGCCTTCGTGCGGATCTGCGCGGCGAGGCTCATCGCCATCTGCGCGTCCTCGACCGTCACCACCGCGCTCTCGGGGTCGGCGACCGTGCCCGTCGCGAGCGCCTGAGAGGCGCCGGCCGCGCTGTCCTGGGTCTTCTCCAGCGATGAGATCGCGTCCGTGAGCTCGCTGCCGAAGCCTTCCCCTGTCGCGGCGGGGGTGCCCCCGGCGGACTGTGAGCCCTGCGCGAGCGCTTCGGCGCCGCTGACGGACAGGCCGCCGCCGAGTCCTCCGATCGGCGGGATGATCATTTGAGGATCGACAGCGTCGAGGCGAACATCGACTTGGACGTCTGCATCGCTGTGACATCTGACTGGTAGGACTGCTGCTCGGAGATCAGGTCGGTCATTTCGGTGACCGTGCTGATGTTCGGCATCTTCACGTAGCCCTTGGCGTCGGCTTCGGGGTTGCCCGGGTCATAGACCTGCTGATCGGGGGTGTTGTCGCTGACGATCCCGGTCACGGCGACACCGCCGGGGGCGTGCGTGGGGTTCGTCTGCTGCATCGCGCTCGACAGCGCGCCGCCGAAGCCGCTCGGCCCGACCTGCGAGAGCTCGACCTCCTGGCGCTGGTAGGGCTGGCCGTTGGCGGCTTTCGTGGTATCCGCGTTGGCGAGGTTCTCGGACGGTGACGTCCATCCTGATCCGCTGGGCGCTGAGGCCGCTGCCGGCGATGCCGATCGCGTCGAACAGGCCCATCAGGCGAGCCCGATCGCGGCGCGGACGATGCTGTTGCGCGCGCCGATCACCTCGGTCAGCGCCTGGTAGTCCAGGCCGTTTTCGGCGAGCTTGGCGGATTCCTGATCGACGCTGACGGCGCCGCCGTTGGGCCCGGCTTCGACCGGCTTGGTCAAGGTCTGGAACTGCACCTGGGTGGGCGATTCGCCGCTGCTCATCGCGCCCTGCAGCGCCGACTCGAAGTTGACTTCCTGCGGCTGGTAGCCGGGCGTGTCGGCGTTGGAGACGTTGTTCGTCAGCGCCGTCTGGCGTTGCCAGGAGCCGCGCATCGCGGCCTCCAGGAGCTGCTGGGTCGAGTCGACGAGGGGCACCATGGGTCGAAGCGCTTCCTTTCCGCCCTCCCTGGGCTGCAACGACGCTCTCCCTGAGCTCGCTTGCTTCTTGGCCGTCTTGGCCGTCGAGGGCCGCCCCCGTGATCGGCTGATCGACGCAGATCTTTAGAGCCCGCTCGAAAACCATGCTCGGGATGTCCGGGTGCGGTCTTCAGGCGCTGCGATCGAGGCGCGGACCGCGGCGCAACTGGCCGGCGTAGCCGTCGGCGGTACGCCTGGCGCGCGTGGTGGTCTCGAGCTCCGACAGCAGCGCGTCGCGCAGCCGGGTCAGCTCGACGCTCGTGCGCTCGTGGATTAGCTGTGCCCGCTCGAGTAGGTCGGCAGCCCCCGCGGGCGGCTGCGCGGGTAGGCCGTCGATCAGCTGCTCCCAGCGAGTCCGCAGTTCGGCGAGCCGCTCGAGCTCGGCCCTGCCGGCCAACTCCAGTTCGAGCTCGGCGTGCTCGTGGATCGCCTCGTAGCGGCGCAGCGAGGGCGGGGCCGGACTCACAGACGCCGCCTGGCTCACCCGCTCTCGACCTCCGCGGCGACCTCGGCCCAGGCATCACGCAGCTCGCCGAGCAGCTCGCTGACCTCGTCGAGCTTCGCCGCATCCTGGCTCATCCGCGCGGTGTTCAGGTAGCGCAGGTGGAACTGGTAGACGGCGTGCAGGTGCTGGGAGATCTGACCCTGCTGGAAGTCGAGCGTGCCATCGAGGTAGGCGATGATCCGTTCCGCGCGGCGCAGCGTGTTGTGCGCGTTCTCGACTTCGCCTTCGCGCATCGCGACGGCGGCCTTGCGCAGGAAGCGCCGGGCGCCGTCGTACAGGAGCACGACGAGCTGTCCGCGCGTCGCCGCCAGCACCTCGCCCCGACGATAGGCGGCGTGCGATGCGGTCACGTTGCTCATCTCACCCTCCTGATCGTCCGCACGCGAGAAAAGTTGAGCGCCGGAGCTCGGCTACTGTTTCTGGGCGGTCAGCGTTTCGATCTGGCTGGCCAGGAAGTTGCCCTGCGCGGTGTTCTGCGAGATCACCGCTTCGAGCTGGGCAAACGTGGCCTGCAGAGCTTTTTCGCGCACGGCGAGCATTTCGTTCATGTTGCTGATCTGGTGGCTCAGCCGTGTGATCTGCGAGGCATCCCCGGTGACCGTTGCATCGATTGCGCCTCCGGGCGCGCCCGCCGCGTCGACCAGGCTCTGCAGGCCCTGCGACCACTGCTGCAGCATTTTCGAGGCGCCCGAGGGATCGCTGTTGACGGCTTCGGCGAGCTTCGCCGGATCGAGCTTCAGCAGCCCTTCGACCGAGGAATGCGAGGCCGTGCCGCCGGTCGGCCCGCCGGTGCTGATACCGACATTCGCCGGGCTGGCCATTTCTGCGGATAGGCCGGCGATCGGTTCGTACATCGTGCGACGCATCGTGCCGAGCAGGTTCGTCAGCTCCTGGTTGCCGAACAGAATCCCGACGGCATATTCGCCGGCGACCTGCGGTTTGGACAGCGGCTTGGTGTTGATCTGCTGCTCGATTTCTTCGACGGTCGCGTTGTACTGCTTGACGAACGCCTGCACCTGGGCTTCGACCTTGGCGACGTTCGGGCCCGGAGCCTGGACGTCGATCGTCACCGGGCCGTTCGGGGTCAGGCCCTCGAGGCTCAGCGTGACCCCCGCGATCGCCGTCGTGACGTTGTTCGAGCTGGAGCTGCCGGCCACGCCGTCGACGACGAATTCCGCGTTCTTGCCTTCCTTGGCGGTCCCCGCGACTTCGCTCAGCGCGGCGCCCGTGTCGCTCAGGAGGATGAATTCCGCGCCGGTGTTCCCGGTGCTGCGGCTGGACAGCACCACGGTGCCGTTTTCAAGCGCCGCCGCGTACACCGTGGCGGTGCTGCTGCCGTTGATCTTGCTCGCGAGTTCCTTCGCGCTGGCGCCCGCCTTGAGCGTGAATTCCTGCCCGTCGACCGTGACCGTGTCTTCGGCTTCGGGGCTGGCGAACGTGAACGTCCGCTGCGCCGAGTTGGCCAGCTGCGTCACTTCGACCTCGTAACCGCCGATGCCCGCGCCGCCGCTCGTCGCGGCGCTGACCCGCAGCGGTTCGCTGGAGGTGACCGCCTGCGAGCTTTCGAACAGCGAGGGCAGCGTGAATTCCGAGACCGAGAAGGCGAGCTGCTGGAGGCTCGTCTGGATCCCCTTCAGCGCTGTCTGCTGAGCCTGCACCTTCGTCTGCGCGCTGGTCAGGTGGTTGACCGGCCCGCGTTCGGCGGCCATCAGGGCGGAGATGATCGAGGCCGTGTCGAGGCCCGAGCCCAGTCCTGAGATCGTCAGGGGCGCCCCCGCCGAGGAGCCAATCGAAAGGCCGGTGCTCGACATTCGGCGCCTCTCCTACCGCGTCGCCGCGCCGGTGGCGATGTCGAGCGCCTCGCCCACGGACAGGGTCCTGGAGACCTCGCCGCCGCGCTCGTCGAGCTCGATCGTGGTGGGCTGTCCGGGAGCGGTGCAGAAGCGCAGGCGCTGTCCATCGGCGCGTAGCGTCTCCTCGATGCGTGCCGCGGCGGCGATCTGGTCGAGCACCTCCTGCGGAGGTGCGCCGCGGTGCGCGGTGATCGACAGCGCGTTCGCACCGACGGCCAGCTCGGCGACGAAGGCGCCTACGTCGCCGGCGGGCTTGGCCGCGGGCGGGATCGGGCTGGGGCTGGGGCTAGACAGGTCCAAAGGACCGTCGACAGGCAGGATCGGCGAGTTCATATGGCGTTTTCTCCCTGAAAACGTGTGACGCGGTCCTGTCCGTGGGCCGCCTCGCGGTTGATGTCACTCATGATGATCGACGCTCTCCACCAAAGCTTGAGGACTTCTGGCGAATTTCCTCCTGTTGGCGAGGTTCTTGCGCCGTGGCGAGGTTCTTGGCCGTGGCGAGGTTCTTGGCCGTGGCGGGGGTTCTTGGCCGTGGCGGGGGTTCTTGGCCGTGGCGGGGGTTCTTGGCCGTGGCGGGGCGAGGACGATGCGACGCTCATACACCGGTCGGCGTCGCCGCGACCCGCGCGAGCAGGCCTGCGGCCTCGACGTTCTCGGGATCCCGCGACAGCGCGGCGGTCGCGAAGTCGCGCGCCTCGCGTGGCATCCCGCGCGCAGCGGCGACACGCGCCAGACCGAGCAGCGCCCGCGTATCCGGCTCCTGCTCGCAGACGGCCATCCACTGTTCCGCGGCGGAGACCGCAAGCCGGCGGCGCAGGTACATCTGCGCGAGCAGCTCGCGCCGCTCACGCTCGTGCAGTGGGGTGCGCGGGAGCAGGCCGAGCAGCAACTCGAACGCTTCGAAGTCCTGTACCCGCAAGAGCGCTTCGAGCATCAGCTCCAGCAGCGGCACCGCCTCGCTGGAGAGCGACAGCGACGTCTCCCCGAGGCAGGCGAGCTGCTGCCAGGCGGTGAACAGCTGCAGCTCCTCGCCCGGCATGCCCGCAACCCGCGCACGCTCGAGCACGCCTGCAACAGCTGTCGCATCGTCGCTGGCAGCTATCGCGTCGCCGCCGGCGATCCGCGCGAACAGCTCCGTACGGCACGCGAGCACCGCGAGCGGATCGTCGGCGGGCAGCAGGGCAGCCTCGCTCGCGGCCTGCGCGTAGCGCCGCTGCGCCAGCAGCGCCTCGCCGAGTGCCACGCGGGCGCGCGCGGAATGCGGCTGGCGCCGCAGCACCGCTCGGAACTGCACCTCCCCGGCGGCCGGATGGCCGCCCTCATAGAGGGCCGTCCCGAGCATGAAACGCGCCGCGGGCGTCGGATCAGACATCTGACGTTCGAGCCCCGCGACTACCTCGTCCGCGTCGCGTCCGTCTTCCAGCATCGCGCTCGCGTACGGGAGCACCGAGCCGACGAACCGCGGATGCTCACGCAGGCAGCGCTCGAGCTGCTCGATCGCCGCCCCGAGTTCCCCCCGCGCGCGCCGCAGATCTGCCAGCAGCACCCGCGGCAGGTAGGTGCCGCTGCCGACGCTCGCGGTGAAGCGCGCCGGGGCGTCGCCCATCTCGATACAGCGCTCGCACAGCGCGATCGCCTGCTCGCGCTCACCGAGCGCGCTTGCGGCGCGCGCCTGCTCGAGCACGAGATCGGTGAACCCGGGGAAGCGCTCGAGCCCACGCTCGGCGCGCTCGAGCGCGTCCCGGGGGCGGCCTGACAGCCGCAAAGATTTCACCAGACGGCTGGTCAAAGCCGGGGCGAACCGGTAGCTGTCGCGATCGGGGAGCGCCTCGAGCAGCTCCTGCGCCCGCTCGAGCTCGGCGGCTGCCGCCGCGTGGTCGCCAGCGGCCGCGTACTCGGAGCCGAGGTTGTAGAGCAGGAACGGCGTCGGCGGGCGCTCGCGCTGCGCCAGGCGCAGCAGCTCGATGTTGCGCCTTGACTTCTCGCGCCCGTCACGCACGACCCCGAGGTAGCCGTAGTGCTCGACGCGAACATCCGTCGCCTCGATCCGCTCGGGCAGATACCCGGGCAGGCGGTGCGCGATCTGCTCGTGCAGACGTCCCTCGAAGCGGTACTCGGGGCGGTTGCGCAGCATGCGCAGTGCGTTGTGCGCGACGGCCGTGCCTCCGTCGAGATCGCCCGTGTGGTTGGTCTCGGACAGGTAGAACGCCTCGCGCCACGTGCGCCCGGTCAGCGCGCGCAGCTGTGCGACATCCTCTTGCACGAGCAGCTCGTCGGCGTCGAGATAGATCAGCCAGTCGCCGCTTGCGGCGTCGAACGACACGTTGCGCGCCTCGGCGAACGACCCAGCCCATTCGCGCTCGAGGACCCTGGCTCCAAACGACCGGGCGATCTCGATCGTCGCGTCGGACGAGCCCGTGTCGACGAGCACGATCTCATCGACTGCCCCGGCGACGGCTGCCAGGCAGCGGGGGAGCATCTCCTGCTCGTCGCGCACGATCATGCACAGGCTCAGGCGCAGGCCCTCGGCGGGGTGGGCGCGGGCGGCGACCTCGAGGGCTCGTCGGGAGAGGTCAGTCAACTCCGCCGAGCGTGCTGCGAGCAGCCTGCGACGCCGAGGCCCGTGCGGCAGCCCGCGGCGGGCGGCGAGTGCGGTGCGGTTTCGCTCGACTTCCTCGAACTGCGGGTCCAGGCGCCCGGCGGCGGCGAACATCGACCCGGCCGCGTCGAGGCTTCCCAGCCCGTACAGCGCGACGCCGGCGTAGTTCAGCAGCCGTGGCTCGCGCGGCTCGCGCTCGAGCGTCTGCAGCGCGCCCGAGGAGACCGTCGCGAGCAGTGCCGGCAGCGCGGCGGGGGACGTGCCACCGGCGACTGCGAGCCCCTGCTCGAGCAGACTGCGGTTGGCCCAGTAGCGACGATGGGGGCTGTCGATCGCCTCGGCGCGGTCGAACAGGCTGCGGTAGCCCTCGAGATCGCCGCTGTCGAGCAGCGCTCGCGCGCGCAGCGGCAGCTCGCTGGAGACGCCTGTCGCCCGGGCGTCCGCGTCCTCGGCCCGCTCGAGATCCATGCCTGACATGGAAAGCGCCATTCCGCGCAGGTAATCGGCCGCGCCTGACGATTTCTGAGCGCCCTGACGACCGGTGCAGGGGATATCGTCGCGGCCTCGAATCTACTGCCGGTTACACCGCTGCAACCCAAGCTCGGACGCGAGCAGAGTTTCAGGCAGGCGGGCCATGCCCCTCTCAGTTCCCTCGATCACAGAGCAGGAGAATGGACATAATCGGACAGCGTGCGGCGCGGGCGCCGGCGGCAGAGGTGCTCGCGATCTGGCGGGAGTATCGGCGTACCGAGGACCGCGAGCTGCGCGACCGGCTGATCTTCATGTTCATGCCGATGGTGCGCTACATCGTCTACCGCAAGGTGCGCGAGGTGCCGGCCCAATGCGACGTCGAGGACTTCCTGTCCTGCGGCCTGGAGGCGCTGATCCAGTCGATCGAGCGCTACGACCCGGACAAGGGCGCGACGCTCGAGCAGTACGCGTGGACGCGGATCCACGGCGCGGTGCTCGACGAGCTGCGCCGCCACGACTGGGCGCCACGCTCGCTGCGCCGCGACGAGCGCACGATCAACAGCGCCCGCGAGAGCTTCGTCTCGCTGCACGAACGCCAGCCCGACCGCGAGGAGCTCGCGGCCCAGGTAGGTATGACCCCCGCTGAGCTGACCGGCCGCCTCGACCAGGTCGCGCTCGCCGAGGTCGGCTCGCTGAACCGGATCGTGCGCTCCGACGAGAGCGCGACGATCGAGCGGATCGACACGCTCGAGAGCGCCGACGAGAGCGCCGACCCAATCGTGCAGGCCGAGCGCCGCGAAGCCAAGGAGCGCTTTCGCGGAGCGTTCGCCCGGCTCAGCAAGCAGGAGCGCGAGGTGGCAGTCCTGCTGTACGTCGAGGATTGGACGCTGCGTGACATCGGCAAGCGGCTCGGTGTCTCCGAGAGTCGTATCTCCCAGATCCACACCCAGCTGCGCCGCCGCCTGTACGAACAGCTCTCGAGCGAGCTGCCGCTGTTTACGGCCATCGGCTGAGCTCACTGGCCTAAAACCTGAGTTCGGGGCGCCAGGGTCTATCCGCCCCCAAGATAGCTCGTGCCACGCGGGTCGCTGGATCGCTAGCGCGGGTCGCTGCCGTAGGCGACTGAGCGGTGGCGAATGGTGGCGACGCGGACCGTTTTGTCGTTGTCTGAAAGCTGGTAGATGATTCGGTAGGAGCCCACTCGCAGTGAGCACAGGCCGCGAAGCCTGCCACGCAGCGGGTAGCCAGCACGTGGTTCGCGCTGAAGCAATGCAAGAGCTTCCTCGGCAGCGTCGATCAATGGCCAGTCGAGTGCGAGCAGCTCCATACGGGCGCGACGCGCGAGCACGAGTCGCGCCACCGGCTATCTCGCAGCTCGTTTCTCCGCCAACTCGCGGCGCAGGTCGCTGAGCTCGATCGTCTCACCGCGCGTGAGCTCATCGAGGCCCGCCTGCAGTGCCTCCAAGGTCGCCGCATCCGAGAGGATCTCCGCGGTCTCCTCAAGCGCTTGGTACTCATCGATCGGTACGAGTGCCGCTGCCGGCCGCCCGTTGCGCGTTACGACCACGTGCTCGCGGCGATCGGCTACATCGCTGAGTAGCTCAGCCAGGTTGCTCCGAAACTCGCGTACTGGGATTGTCTTGGTCACGAGACCGAAGTGTACCAAATCGCGTACACCAAGGTCTAGCTTCCGTCGATCGCCCCCCCGCTGTAGCGCTTGAGGCTGACACCGCACGCGTTCTAAAGAATCGCGCACTCGGGTCGAACAACCACGAGGGAGATGGATCTCGGCCTCTACATCGCCGCCACGGGGATGGTCGCCGAGCAGGTCCGCCAGGACCAGCTCTCGAACGACCTGTCGAACGCGTCGACCCCGGGCTTCAAGCCGGACGAGTCGCCGCAGCACAGCTTCGGACAGGTGCTGCTCGCGAACACCGAGGGCGGGAGCGCGATCGGATCGGTCAACCAGGGCGTCGCGCTGGGCAAGACGTTCATCGACTCCGCACAGGGCTCGCTGCAGGAAACGCACGAACCGCTCGACTTCGCGCTCGAGGGGCCCGGCTACTTCGCAGTCAAGACCGCGCAGGGCGTTCAGTACACGCGCGACGGGCAGTTCATGGCCTCCAACCAGGGCGTGCTGACCGACTCCAGCGGCAACCCCGTGCTCGGCCAGGGCGGCGCGCAGATCAAAGTCGCCGCGGGCGGCACCGTGCCGCCGAGCGCGCTCGGCATCTTCGAAGTCCCCGGCGCGGTCAAGCAGGGTGAAAACCTATACACCGGCTCGGCGGCCGGCAAGTCCACGGCGGCGGTCCGCCAGGGGTCGCTCGAGGGCTCGAACGTGGACGCGGCCAAGCTGATGGTCGAAATGATCACCTCGCTGCGCAGCTTCCAGTCTGGCCAGCAGTCGATCCAGGCAATCGGCCAGACGCTGCAGGAGGCGGCCTCGCAGGTCGGCTCCTTGAACGGCTCCAGCTAGCTCTCGCCGCGGCCCGCTCCCACGGCCGCTTCCACGGCCCGTTCCGGGCTCGCCCAGGGCGCGGCTCGCAGGGCTCAAGTCCGCCGCTCGACGGCCGATCACTCGGGTGAGAAGGCGCCGAGCCGCCCGGCTGGACCGCCATGCGGAAAGCCCGGCTCGCCAAACACCACGACCACGGGACGGGCTGATGCTCGAAGGTCTCTACTCAGCAGCCGCAGGCATGTCAGCGCAGCAGGAACAGCTCAACGCGATCAGCAACGATCTGGCGAACGTGTCGACATCGGGCTACAAGTCCGAGCGCGTAGCGTTCAGCGACCTGCTTTACAACAAGGTCGACATGGCGGGCAGCACCTCGACCGACGGCGCCGGGGCCAGCGCGAAGGTGATCGGGCGCAGCGAAGCTCAGGGATCGATCCAGGAAACGGGCAACCCGCTCGACCTGGCGATCGAGGGCGACGGCTACTTCGAGGTCACCGCGTCCAACGGCAAGGTCGCACTCACGCGCGAGGGCACCTTCGGCGTCGACGCCAGCGGCACGATCGTCAACTCTCAGGGCAACCCGCTCGTACCGCCGATCAAACTCCCCACGGGAGTGTCGCCGAGCCAGGTCAGCATCTCCTCCGATGGAACCGTCACGGCCGGCAACCGCACGCTCGGGCAGATCAAGCTCGTGACCGTCACCTCGCCGGAACACATGCTGTCCAACGGCAGCGGCGAGTTCACACCGACGGCCGCCAGCGGCGCACCGCACGCGACGACCGCCGGCAAGCTCCAACAAGGGGCGCTGGAGGCATCGAACGTGAACATGGCGACCGACATGGCGCTGATGGTCACCACACAGCGCAACTACCAGCTGACCAGCACCGCGATCCAGAACGAGAGCCAGATGATGTCGATCGCCAACCAGCTGCGTACGCCGGCATGAGCATCCCGGCCGCACCCGCGACGGCCGGCGCGCCGCTCGTCAACCACACGCCGGTCGTCAACCAGGCGCTCGAGCCGACATGGGTGCGCAACGGGTCGGCCTCCACGCAGCGGGCCTACCAGGCGGCACTGTCGTTCGAACAGACGCTCGTCGAACAGCTCGCACACTCGCTGACCGCGACGAGCGGCCTCGGCGGCGAATCCTCGGCGGAAGGCGAAGAAGGCGGCGAAGGCGGCGGCTCATCGACGGCCGGCAGCGGCGAGCTGTCCTCGATGCTGCCGCAGGCGCTGGCCAGCGGCGTGATGAACGCGGGCGGCCTCGGCCTGGCGGCTGAGCTGACCAAGGGTCTTCAGGGCGCGCAGGGCGCCCCCCAGCAAGCAAGCGCCGGCGCCGGCCAGTCGAGCGCCGCTGGCGGCGCCGGCGGCCAGACGAGCCCCGGGGCAGCGATGGGCGCCACGGGAGGCGCCGCTGCCGCGGACGCAGGAGGCACGAGCGCATGAGCACCCAGGCGCTGCTCGCGCACGCCTCCTCGCGCGAGGACCGTGCGTTCTCAGCCGAGGTGCTGGCGCACCTGGACGCGCAGATCAGCTCGGCGCGCAGCTTGCTGGAGGTGGTCCTCGATCAGGGAGCTGCGATCCGCGAGCGCGACGTACACAGGGTCGTGCGCTTTGCGGGCATCCTGCGCGGCGAGATGGGCCGCAGGCAGCTGTTGGAGGACGAGCGCTCGCAGCTCTTGGCGCGCAGCGGCCAGCGCCTGGGGATCCCGGCGCAGGCGGTCACGCTGGCGCTGCTGGGAACGCTGATGGACCCACCGGGGGCCGAGCGCGCGAGCGCCAAGAGCGCCGAGCTGAGGGGCCTTCTGCACGAGCTCCAGCGCGAGCACTCGTGCAACCGGACGCTGATGCAGATCGAGCTCGGCTTCCTCGACCACCTGATGGGGATGCTGTCGCTGGACGGCGTCAGCGGCTATGACCCTCAGGGCTCTTCAACGTCCATCACGCGGCCGCGCCCACAAGGCACGCTGCACGTCCTCGACCTGCAGGCCTAGGCGATGCCGGTCCCGACCCTGCAAGGACTGCAGACCGCGCTCAGCGGGCTGATCGCGCAGCAGGAGGCGCTCGACGTCACCGGCAACAACATCGCCAACGTCAACACCGAAGGCTACTCGCGCCAGACCGTCGTGCTGCAGCCGAACCAGCCGCTGTCGATCCCGGCGATCTCAACGCGGACCGGCGAGGGGGCGCAGCTCGGCACCGGCGTGAACGTCGAGACGATCACGCGCATCCGCAACAGCTACCTGGACGCCCAATTTCGCACCCAGAACAGCGCTGTAAGCAAATCGACGACGCAGGCGGAAGTGCTGGGCCAGGCCCAGAGCGCCTTCAACGAACCGTCCGACTCGGCGATCGCCAGCCAGCTGTCGACGTTCTGGAACGCGTGGAACAGCGTCAGCGACTCGCCGACGAGGCAAGCAGAACGTGGTCGCCGCCGGCGAACAGCTGGCGCGCTCGTTCAACGAACTGAGCGCCAGGCTCTCGACGATCGCGGGCCAGGCCGAAGAACAGTACGCCTCGCTGGCGGGGCCGGCCGGCGAAGTGCAGGACTTCGCCAACCAGCTGGCCCAGCTCAACGGGCAGATCAGGCTGGCCGAACAGGCGGGCCAGCAGCCGAACGACATGCTCGACCGCCGTGACCTGCTGCTCGACAAACTCTCCTCGCTTGCCCAGGTGACGGTCACCGAACAGCCCGACCACACCGACACGGTGACGTTCGGCGACGCGGCCAAACCGCTGGTCGAAGGGACGACCGTCAACTGGCCGCAGGGGCTGACGGAAGCCGCCGGCGGCCGTCTCGGGGCGCTGCTCGGGCTGACCAGCGCGGGCGGCGGGCTGACGGCGTTGCAGGGCGGCCTCGACGGCGTCGCCGCCGCGCTCGCCTCGACGGTCAACGAACTGCACACCGCGACCCCGTTCTTCTCCGGGACGACCGCGGCGACGCTCGCGGTGGCCGTCGAAGCGAGCGAAGTACAGACCTCATCGACCGCTGCGGCCGGGGGCAACGACGTCGCGCTGGCGATCGCCGCGCTGCGCGGCGGCGAAGCCGACCAGGCCTACTCGGCGCTCGTCGAGCAGGTCGGCTCGAGCGTCAAGGGCGCCCAGGACGAAGAGGCCAACCTGCAGACCACCGTCACGGCGATCGGCAGCCAACGCCAGAGCGTCTCGGGCGTGTCGCTCGATGAAGAAATGACCAACCTGATCAGCTTCCAGCGCGGCTACCAGGCCTCGGCGCGCACGCTCACCGCGATGGACGACATGCTCGAAACGCTGATCGACCACACCGGCCGGGTTGGGCTGTAGCGATGAGTGGCCGGATCACACCCGCGATGATCACGGGCTCGACGCTGAACAACATCAACTCGACGCTCGCGAGCATGCAGCGCACGAGTGAGGAACTGTCCTCCGGCAGGACGATCCTCGAACCGTCGGATAACCCGTACGGCGCCAGCCGCGTGATCGACCTCCAGGGCCAGCTCGAAGGGCTGAACTCCTACGCGAGCAACACACAGGACGGGATCTCCTGGGAGAACACGGCGGGCAGCGCGATGGCGAGCGTCAGCCAGGCCGTGGAGCGGGTACGCGAACTGCTGGTCGAGGCGTCCAACGGGACGATCAACCAGAGCGACCGCGAAACGATCGCGCTGGAAGTCGAACAGCTCACGGAAGCGGTCAAGCAGGATGCAAACGCGCAGTACGCCGGGCAGTCCGTGTTCTCAGGCACGCTGACGACGACCGCCCCCTACCAGCAGGGGGCGAACGACGAATATCAGGGCAACGGCGAAACGATCGGCCGTGCGGTTGGCCCCGGCGCGACGGTGACGATCAGCACGAACATCTCCGAACTGCTCGGCAACGGCAAAGCCTCCGGTGACGGCAAGCTGCTCGACACGCTGCGGACGATCGCCCAGCACCTGCGCGGCGGCACTCCCGAAGACCGCAGCGCGCTCAACTCGACAGACCTGAAAGCCCTCGACGCGAACCTCGAAACGCTCAGCCAGCTACAGGCGACGGCCGGCTCGGCGGTCAACCAGCTGCAGACCGCGCTCAGCCGTAACGAAGCCCTGCAGGGGTCGATCAGCGAAAGCCTGTCGAACACCGACGCGACGAACATCGCCGCTGCGTCGATCGCCTTCGCCAACGAGCAGGCCGCCTATCAAGCCGCGCTGCGCGCCGGGGCGAGCATCGTCCAGGAATCCCTGCTCAACTTCCTGCACTAGACCACGCCAAGGAGACGCAGATCATGTCCGTGACATTCGAGAGCATCCGCTTCGGCAAGGTCGAGGTTCAGCCCGAGGACGTAATCGAGTTCCCCTTCGGCCTGATCGGCCTCGGCGGCCTGCGCTACACGCTGCTCGACCGCAACCCCGGCACGGGCTTCCTGTGGCTGCACTCCGTCGAGGACCCGGCGCTCGCACTGCCCGTGGTCAGCCCGGATCAGTTCTTCGCGACGTTCTCGCTGGGGATCACCGAGGAGGACCGCGAGCGCACGGGGATCGAGGACCCGGCGACTGCGCGGGTGTACGTCACGGTGCGCGCGACACCTGACCCGCTGGACATCACCGCCAACCTGCGCGCCCCGCTGATGATCCAGGATGGCCGCGGCTACCAGGTGCTGAACACCAGCGAGGACGCCCCGCTGCAGGCGCCGCTGTTCACGCTGCCCGCCAAGGCAGCATCTGAGCGCCCAGCAGAGCACGCCCACTCGGCCGACGCCGCCTAGCGGCACTCGGCACTGCGCCGGCGCTGCCCACCGCCACCCCCGCACCGCCTGCTCGATTGCTTCATAATCGGGCTCAATGCTGATCCTGACGCGTCGTCCCGGGGAGCGCGTCGTGATCGGCGACGAGATCCTCGTGACGGTCATGGGGGTCAGCGGCCACACTGTGCGTCTCGGTATCGCAGCGCCGCAGGGAGTGCCGATCTACCGCGAGGAGATCTGGCTCGCGGTCAAGGAGGAGAACCGCGCGGCAGCTGCGGCGAGCGCCGACGCGATTCCCACGGCACCGCCCGAGGCTCCTCCGGCGCATCCCGAGACGCCTGCCGAGGCAGCTCCTCAGGCTCCTCCCGCTGCGCCGGCTGCACCGGCTGCCGAAGCTCCCGCGGAGGGCCCGCCGGACGGCGGCTGAGCGGCGCCGTGTCCGAGCGCACTGTGCGCGCGGACGCTACGAGGAGTGTGGGACGCGCGCCGCATCGGCCAGTTCCCGAAACCGCTCGCCGCGCTGCTCGAAGTCGCGGTAGTGGTCGTAGCTGGGCGCCGCGGGGGACAGCAGCACCGCGGCGCCCGCCGCTGCCAGCGCTCCGGCGAGCGCAACCGCATCCTGCATGTCGCGCGCCTCGATCGCGCGGTCCAGCGGCACGCCAGCGGCCCGCGCGGCGGCGATCAGCCGCGCACCGGTGGACGGCATGCCGATCACCGCCGCTCCGGCAGCGGCCACCGCACGGCCCAGCTCCGCGTAATCCTGCCCGCGGTCCTGCCCGCCGCCGATCAACACGATGTCGCGGTCGGGGAAGCTGGCGAGCGCGGCGAGCGTCGACTCGGGCGTGGTGGAGATGCTGTCGTTGATCCACAGCACGCCGTCGCGCTCGGCGACAGGCTCGAGCCGGTGGGCCAGCGCGGTGAAGCCGGTGAGCGCTGCGGGCAGCGGCGGCGCGTCGATGCCGAGCGCTTCGAGGGCGCTGAGCGCAGCGCACAGGTTGAGCGCGTTGTGCGCTCCGCGCAGCGGCAGCTCGGCGCTCGCGAGCACTGGTGCTCCGCGCAACGAGATCCCGTCGGCCGTCGCGTCCCATCCGTCAGCTGATCCGAAGCGCCTGATCTCCAGACCCTCCGGAGCGGCGCAGGAGAGCTGCGGTTCGCGCGCGTTCAACACGCCGACGCGCACCCCGGAGAGCTCGAGCAGCCGCAGCTTCTCCCGGCGGTAGGTCTGCTCGGAGCCGTGCCAGTCGGTGTGCTCGCGAAACAGGTTGATCACGGCCGCGACCTCAGGCCCGGTGTCGAGGTCGGCGATCTGGAAGCTTGAGAGCTCGAGCACGGTGACCTCGGCGGGCTCCAGGTCGAGCAGGTCGAGCGCCGGGACGCCGATGTTGCCGGCCAGCTGCGCGCTGCGCCCGCTGGCGCGCGCGAGATGGCAGGCGAGCGCTGCGGTCGTGCTCTTGCCCTTAGTCCCGGTCACGCCGATCACGCCGGCGGGCCCGTGCTCGGCCAGCCACAGCGCGGTCGCGGTCGTGACCGGCACGCCCGCCGCCAGCAGCGCCTGCAGCTCGGGCCGGTGGATTGACACGCCGGGCGAGCGCACGACCAGCTCACAGCCGCCGAGCGCTTCGAGCACGTCCTCGCCGGTGACGACGCGTGCGCCCGGAGCTTTCAACCGCTGGAGCACCCTGGCGTCGGGCGGCTGATCGAATGCTGCCACCACGATCCGCGCGGACGGCAGGCGGCGGGCGAGCTGCCCAGCGAACGAGCCGATCTCCCGGCCGGCGCCCCACACGCCGATCCGGGTGCCGTCAAGCTCCGAGAACCGCACGGACATCCGCCAGCAGCGCCGCGGGCACATCGTGCTGATCGCTGAGCGCGAGCACCTGGTCGGGGTCGCCGACGGACGGCGGATAGCGCGGGAGCACCTCGGCGATCAGCCGCTCCAGCACCACGTGCCCCCGCCAGCGCCGATCGAGCGCGAGCAGTCGGATCGCGGCGACGCTCTCGTCTTGCTCGCCGACACACTCGAACGGCTTGTGACCGCCGGTGGCGGTCAGCAGCGAGAAGCCCTCGAACTGATCGTGCTCGTCGAGCAGGTCGCGGCCGAAGATCTGCCGCAACTGCGCGGGCTCGCTGAACGGGGCGAGCGCTAGGAACACGAAGCGGCACTTGGGGCAATCGCAGCACCAGGACGACGCGCGCAGCACGGGGTCGATGCGGAAGATCGCATTGCAGCTGGTGAACGCCGCGTGGTAGCGCTCCATACGCGCGAACGCGCGCGCGATGCCAAGCTCGGAGGCGGGGCGCAGGATCGAGAAGATCCGCACGCCGGGATCGGCCTCCGCGACCGCGGCGCTGAGCAGCCGCTCGGCTGCCAGCCCCTTGCTGAACTGGTGGTTGATGTCGATGCCCTGCCAGTCGAGGTTGCCTGACGAGGCGGAGCGCTCGTTGGCCATCGCGACCGCGTCGAAGCCATTCAGCGCGGCGCTCAGCAGCGCGGCGCACGAGACGATCGCGGTCACGGGCACGTGGCCGTTGATCGCGCCGGCCTCGTTCAGCGCGGCCAGCCCAGGGTCGAGCGTGCGCCGGGCGAGCAGATGGGGCAGCCCGGCGGCGGCGACCGTGCGTGCGATCGGCAGCGCGTCGCCGATCGAGAACAGCGCCAGCTCGAGGCCTGAGCGACGGACGATCTCGAGCGCGACCGCCGAGTCCTTGCCGCCGCCGACCGGCACGAGCACCCGGCCGATCGACCGATCGCGGGCGCTCGCGAAGGCGGAAGCACCGGCAGGCGCCGCCTCGCGGGCACTGGCTGGCGCGGGCGCACCGGCAGGGGCGGGCCGGGGTCCCGGGTGGGGCGCGGCGGCCGTGGGAAAGCTCGGCCGCGGCAGCGCGTCGAGACCGTTGGTGTAGGCGAGCTCGCCGAGTCCCTCCGAGTACAGCGCCTCGAGCAAAGCGGCGGTCGCCGGGGGCGGCGCGCCCGTCTCGCAGAGAATCGTCGGCGGCAGCGCTGTCTTGAAGTAGCTGACGCCGGCGACCCAGTGCAGCAGCGCGAGCAGCGGATCGACACGCTGACGTTGGGCGTCGCTGAGCTGGTGCTCGATCGGCAGCTGCAGCTGCTCGATGAACGAGACATCCTCGTCGAGTGCGTAGCGCAGCGTGACACGCCCGCGCGCGTCGAGCTCGCGCTCGAGAAAGCGGAACGCGTGGAAGGAAGTCGGGTGAAACAGCGCAGGCGACTGCCTGGCATCGGCTGCCATGCGCCCAGCGTAGAACGCGCTCAGGCGTACTGCGGCTCGACCACCGGCTCGCCGACCTGCTCGGCGACCAGTTCGCCGGCCGGCTCGGGCACCGGCGGTGCGCCTGGCTCGCGCTCCCCGGTGAACAGCCACGGCGCCCGCTGGCCGATCACCTGGCCGCGGAAGCGCTTGCGCCTGCCGTACACGACCCAGGTCGTGTCGACCGCGCCGTAGCACTCCTCGACGCGCAGCAGATCGGGGTTCTCCTCGGCGTAGTGCAGGTGGGTCAGGCCAGCGTCGTAGTCACCCGCGAGCAGGTGCCGCGCGACGACCGGCTTGGACGGCTCGTCGATGATAGTGGCCCAACGGTCGAGGTCGGTGTACCCGCGCGTCGCGGACACGATCCCAAGGCTCGACGGCTCGGCGACGTCGGTGCGCACGAGCAGCGCGAGCTCCCTGGTCGGGTAGATGAACGTGTCGAGCACGAACACCTCGCGGAAGTACCGCTCGGTCACCAGATGCACTTGCAGGTGCGCGCTGCACTGCACGAGGAAACAGTTCTGGCCGTCGCGCACGAGGTCGATCGCGGCGAGCAGGTCTTCGACGAGCACGATCTCCGCGCCCTCGATCCCCTGGAACTCGAGGTAGCGCAGCAGCGCGGCCTCGTGACAGGTGCCGGACGGCCCGAGCGTGATGAACGTCGGGCGCAGGAGCTCGCGCTCGATGTCTGTGCTGGGCACGGCCATCGCCCCAATATGCAGGCGCACGAAGCAACGGTCAAGCGACGGTCAGTCATCCCGTCGCGAGCGAGTCGGCTTCCCGCTTTGTCCCTGGAAACAACGACAATTGACGCTGCGGACTACCTGGGCAGTCGGAGACACGCAGTCGATCCGTGCGACCAATTGGGCTGCTGCGTTGCGGGTGGCCCCGCGCTGTGGTGCGGGTGGTCGCAGCTGATGGAAACGGCGACGATGCCAGTAGACAGATCAAGCGCCTATATTGTAGACTTACGCGATGAGCACCACCATCAGAGTCAATGAGCCGACCCGCGATCGCTTCGCCAAGCTGGCGCAAGCGACCGGTCGTCCAATGAGCCAGCTCGTTGAGGAGGCCGCCGATGCGCTCGAACGGCGTCTGTTCTTCGATCAGCTCTCCGCCCGATACCAGGTCCTGCGCGCCGACAGGGACACTTGGCAAGAGATCGACGCCGAACGCACTGTCGAGAGCGGCGCGCTGCACGACCGCTCGTCGTGAGCGCCCGCCGCGGCGAGGTGTGGCTAGTCGACTTCGGCGACCCTGTCGGTCGCGAGCAGTCGGGCAATCGACCGGCCGTCGTCGTCTCTGCTGATTCGTTGAACGACAGTCCCGCCGGCGTCGTTGTCGTGATCCCGATCACAACTACCTACCGTGGCCTACCGTCTCATATAGAGATCGATCAAGGCGACTCAGGGCTCGACGAGGTGAGCTACGCAAAGTGCGAGGACGTCAAGTCCATCTCCGAGCAGCGCCTGATCGCTCGCCTCGGCAGCGTCGGTGAGGACGTGGTGTTCCAGGCCGCTCGCGCGCTGCGCTTCCTGCTCGAGCTCTGACGACATCGGGCAGAGCTCATGGCGCCGGGGAGAACCGACGGCACCTACCAAGTACTACAAATCGTTGGCGGTGACCGTCTCGAGCAGGTCGCGGAAGCGCTCGCGGGCGTCCTCGCGGCGGGTCGGCAGGTGCTCGCTGGGGACGCCGTCGGCCGGTGGCTGATAACCGCTGAGGATGCGCCGGGCGAGCGTCTGACGGTGTACCTCGTCGGGCCCGTCGTAGATCCGCGCGGCGCGCGCGAAGCGGTACATCTGCTCGAGCGGCAGGTCGGTCGAGTAGCCGAGCGAGCCGTGCGCCTGCAGCGCCCGGTCGACTACGTCGTGCAGCACGTTCGCGCCGTAGAACTTGATCAGCGAGACGTCCGTGCGCGCGGCGCTCGCACCCTGCGTGTCCATCACCCAGGCCGCGTGCAGCGTCAGCAGGCGCGCGGCCTGCATCTCGGCGGCGCTGTCGGCGATCCAGTTCTGCACGGTCTGCTTGTCGGCCAGCAAAGAGCCGTGCGCGTGGCGGTAGGTGACCCGCTCGCACAGCATGTCGAACGCCCTGCGCGCGACGCCCAGCCAGCGCATGCAGTGGTGGATGCGGCCCGGCACGAGCCGGTGCTGGGCGATCAGGAAGCCCTCGCCTTCCCCGCCGAGCAGCGCGTCGGCGGGAACGCGCACGTTGTTGTACAGGATTTCGGAGTGCCCGCCGTAGCCGCCGTAGTGCTCCCACGGGTGCTCCATCGTGGGCACGTCGCGCACGATCTCCACACCCGGTGTGTCGGTCGGGACGATGAACATCGACGCCCGCTGGGCGGAGCGCGCGGCAGGGTCGGTGACCGCCATCACGATCAGGAAGTCGGCGATCGAGCCGTTTGAGGAAAACCACTTGTGGCCGTCGATCACCCAGTGATCACCACCGCCCGCGGTGTCGCGTACGGCCTGCGTGCGCAGCTGTGTGGGGTCCGAGCCGGGCGTGTCCGGCTCGGTCATGCTGAACGCGCTGCGCAGGTCGCCGGCGAGCAGCGGATGCAGCCAGCGGTCCTTCTGCTCGGGCGTGCCAACCAGCGCGAGGATCTCCGAGTTGCCGGAGTCGGGCGCCGCGTTGCCGAACGCCAGCGGCGCGATCGGCGAGCTGCCGAGGATCTCGTGCATCAGCCCGAGCTTCACCTGCCCCATCCCCTGCCCGCCGAGCTCCGGTGGCAGGTGCGTCGCCCACAGGCCGCGCTCCTTGACCTGCTCCTGCAGCGGCGCGATCGCGCGCGTCAGCCCGTCGAGCCCGAGCTCCGGCCAGATCGCCTCCAGCGGCCAGATCTCGCGGCGGACGAACTCGGCCATCCAGTCGAGCTGCTGCTGGTAGTCGGGGTCGGTGCAGAAGTCCCAGCTCATCAGTTCGTGTCCTTTGGTCCGAGAAACAGGTCGTCGTCGCGTCGTGTCAAGCCTACGCCTACTGGCGCTTGACCCGGCGCCTCGGACATCCTGACACGGCGATCTTCGTGGTCTGTCTGCGCACGGCGCCGTTCTGGGCGGTGATTGCGGTTGGCATCGCGAGGCTGCGTCCGCACATGCTGCGGCGCGCTGCGGCCGGGAGGTTGGCGGCGAGCAGCGAGTGCGGGCCGTTGTCGAGCACGAGCTCAAAGGACGACAGCGGCGCGTCGGGCAGCGAGCGGAACGTGCTCGAGGTGATCCCCTGACTGAGGCTCGTCTGACCGGCGAGGACGATCCGCAGACCTTCGCCCTGCAGCACCAGCTCGAGGTCCGGCAGCGCCGCGGCGGCGTGCGAGACCAGATATGCGGGTCCGGTGAGCGGGTGGCTGAGAACGGGCGTCAGGGCGGTGGCCGTGCCGACGACCGCTCCCGCCGGGCAGCTGGCCGGGTCTGCTTGGAAGACAGCGTCTGCACACGCGCCCTGCAGCGTGGTCAGTCGCGAGGACAGGCCTTTGGGCAGGTCGGCCTTGACCTTCGCGATGTTCGCCTGGCCAGGCGCGGAGACGATCTTCACGTGCAGGTACGCACCGCCCGCTTTGCTTGTCTTGGCGTGCGTGAGCGCTGTCAGCCTGGGCTTGAAGGGCAGCGTCGCGCAGTTGGCCGCCTGAAAGTGCGAGGAGCCGGCGGCGGTCGCGCCAGTGGTGCTCTGGAGCACGCCTTCGATCGCGAACGGCCGGCAGTTGGTCGGGTTGACGATGAAGCTTTCGCGGTCGATGTTCAGGTTGAGCGTCTTGAGCGCCAGCGGGATGCCATCCACGCTCTGCGGCAGCGGATCGCTGACGATCGACAGCGCGGCGCTGTGCGGATCGACGTCGATCTTCGCGCGCACGTCGATCGGGCCGAGGTCGAACGGGCCGGCCTTCGCGAGCACGATGATCGACAGGCCGAACGGCGCCCCGTCGTACGGGCCGGTGAGGTACACGTTCCCGCCGAGGAACACAGGGTTGGCGCCCGGTCCCGCGCCGACGGTGGCCTTGCCGATCAGGTTGCTCGGCCCACATTGCTGCGCCTGCACCTGCGACTGCGGGCAGGCTTGGACGCTCGAGAGCATCCCGAGCAGCCCCGGCGGCAGGTGGACGCTCAGCCCCTGCAGGGCACTGTCCTGGTCGGTGCGGGAGACGGTCACGCTGGCCGGGCTGAACGCGCCGGCCTGGTTGTTGCTGGTGCCCGCGAGGAACGAAGGGGCGAACTGCGGCGGCGGGCAACCGGCCACGGCGAACGGTTCGCTGGTCGATTCCGCCGCGACTTCGCTGCTGTACGGCGTCAGCTGAGCGGTCCCGCTGAGCGGGCTGCCGCAGGCCGAGGGATTCGCCAGCGGCGCCCGCCCGCCCCCGTTGAGCGTCAGCTCGATGTCTTCGAACGGCCACTGCGGGGTTTGCTCGAACGTCGCGGTCAGCCTCCCGCTTGCCTGGTCGATCGACACCGAGCCTTCGAGCTTGACCGTGACTCCCGAGCCGCGCGCCTGCAGCAGCAGACGCATCATCCGGCCTTGCTGCGCGTCCTGCGGCGTGCACGGTTCGCATTCGGGCTGGGCCAGGTACAGATCGCCTTCGAGTGGGCTGGAGAGCAGCGGCGTGTCGACCTTCGCCGTGCCGATTTTCGACCCGTTCGGGCAGGAGGCCAGGGTGCTCGTATGCAGCCCGAACTGCTGCTGCGAGCAGCCGAGCAGCCCGTCGGTCGCGGACGGAGAGACCACGGTGCCGGCTGGCAGGCTCACAACCACCTTGCGGACCGTGGGCGTGGCCAGGCCTTCCGGTTCTTCGTTCTGCGGCACGTGCAGGCCGATCGTGTAGCCGCTCGGCGCGCCCGCCTGCGTGTTTTCGGGCGTGAGCGCCAGCCACGGGTCGAACGACAACCGTTCACAGCCGGTGACTTCGTTGGCGATCACCGGTTCCGGCTGGAATTCCAACAGGGGCGGGCCGGGGTTCTGCCAAGAGTCGGTGAGCACGCCCGCCTCGAGCGGAGAGCTCTGACATTCGGTCGGCATCGTGAGAAACGGCTTTGCGGCGACACCGCTCGGGCAGCCGGACTGTTCTTCGATGCCAGCCGCGATAGTCACCCTCGGTTTGCAGATTTTTTCTTTGCCCGGTGCCGCTTCCCCAAACGTGCCTTCGCGTTCGAGGTCGTGGCTCGCAGCCGCCGGCACACCCCACAGGGTCAGGATCGCGCCCTGGATCGGCCCGCTCTCGAGGATTTCGTTCAGCTGCACGCTCAGGCCGTAGTCTCCGTCGCTGCGAACGTGGAAGAAGATCGGCACGTGGCCGATCCCTCCGACCGTGAAGCCGAGCTCGGCGGGCTGACCGGGTGGCGGGACGATGTTGAACACGGGGAAGACAGCCGATCCGAACGTGCCGTAGAAGAACGGCTTGATGCTCCCAACCTGGGCGTCGAGCGGACAGCGGAGCGTTTCCTGTTCGAGGAATGCATGCTGGCTGCACTGCGGAACCGCGTTCGGATCACCGAGCAGCCCCGGCGGGAACGCCACTTCAAGATCCTTCGGCGCGGCGCTCGCCAGCGGCGATTCATTTCCACCGTTTAGTTTGGATGGGGTTTCACGGGCGCTGACGTTGAACGCGAGGCTGGTGGAGAACTCGAACGGATGGGAGCCGGCCTGAGTGTCGGTGCGGCCGTCTTCGTTGACGTTGTCGATATCGAAGTAGGAGAGATCGAAGGGGACCGGGGCAGCGCTGAGCGGCGTCGTTTCGGTGGTGGTGGCACTCGACGCGCCACCACCGGACACCGTCGCCGAGTTCGCCGTCAAACCGTTGAGTTCGCCCTGCACCGAGACCGTAATCGTCACCACGATCGTCGCCCCCGCGAGTACCGAGCCATGCGTGGCGCTTTCTTCATAGGTACATGTGATCGTTTCGGTAGCGGGTACCTGCGGGCAGGTCATTTCGTATTTTGGCGACCCGTTTCCATTGGGACCTTCGCCGCGAGCGGTAATCTTCGTCGCCGTGACCCCAGTCGGCAGCGTGTCGGCAACGGTCACATCGCTCCCCGTGGTCGTCGCCTTGCCGCCGTCGTTTCGGACGATCAGCGTGTAGGCATCCGACGGGTCCCCGGTGTTGAAGAAGGTTGGCTGCGACTGGGACACGATGCTCCAATGCGGGCTCGGCGCTACCGCGATTGCCGGTGCTACCTCAATGCCGGCGAAAGCGAGCAGTACCCCGAGTAGAGACACGACGCCTTGTGCGCCGAGCCGGAGGGCGCCGTCACCGAGCCAGCTCACCCAACCCACCTTACGGAGCGCGCCTATTCGGTGCGCCGGTGGCATGCGGCGCCTTGACCTTCGGCGCATACCGTCGCTTCGCGGCGGCGACGCACGCCGCTCGCTTCTTCCGTTGCTTCAGCTTCCTGCACTTCGCCAACGCCCGAGATAGGAGCTGCGCTTGTGTCAGCTTCACAGGCCGTGGCGGCGCGAGATTCCCGAGCCCCGCGAATGATGCCGAGGCCGGCGCGGGGAACGCCGGCGGTGGCGCGAACGGTTCCTGGCAAGCTGCACCCTGGCATGGCGCGGCGGCAGTGTGAGCCGGCAGCCCACCGTCGACCCGAGCGTCGTAAACGTCAGCGAGTTCATCGCCGTCACCTGACGCCAGCTGCTCCCTCGTCGCGATGAAAACGTCGCTCCCACTGGCGCTTGCGTCGAGGAACAAGTCATCTTCGTGGGACCCGATGCCCGAGATCAGCCGCGCGACACCGTTCTCATACTCGAACACATTCACGCTTCCACCCGTCAGCCCGGACACCAGCGGATCCGGGGAGGAGAAAAACAGACGACTCCCATCGTCGCTCATGCTCCGGGGTTGATGGAACGGGGTGCTCACTCGTTCTGCCAGGCTGGCGCCGATGAACGCGCTGCCCAGCGGTCGAGCGCCGCTCGAGTCGCATGATACGCACGCGAGCCGGCCCGATTCCGTGCTGTACTCGAACACCTCGTGATCGGGTTCGCCCGTTGCCTGGTCTTCGTTGTCGTAGCCGCTGAGCGGCTCGACCGACATGAAGGCCAGATGCGTCCCGTCCGGCGTCACGTATGCCTGCGACAGCGTCGGGCGATCGCTCCAGTCGAGCAAATCGCTGTGGTACGGAAACGCGGATCCGGCGCGCATCGCTTCGACGTCTTCCTGTTCTTCTTCTTCGGGCGCGGCGAGCGTCGCGATGAAGCTCACGCTGCCCGCGCCAGAGCCGGCTCCATGCCACACGTACAGGTTGGGCTGCCCACTGACAGCGCCGCTCGCGAGGTCGCCGGTGGCGACGAAGTAGACATAGGAGCCATCCTCCGAGCTGCCGACGACGCCGAGCACGCCTGCACCATCCGGGTCCGCCGGGTTGTTCGCGTCGACTGTCAGGTCCGTCAGCGCGCCTGTGGTCACGTCATAGCGATACAGATCCCCTTCGGGACCTCCGGCGCCTTCTTCTTCCGATTCTTCTTCGGGTTCTTCGGCGCCTGTGTAGGAGTCTTTCGTCAACGCGGCACGACTCGTAAAGTACACGAGCGAGCCATCCGCAGAAGCCGCCCAGAACTGCGCGGACTGCGGGGAGCACAGCCCTGCCTTGGTTTCGCAGTTCGACGACTGTGCTCCCGGGGCTGGCGCCGAGACCTCGACCGTCGAGACGCCGTCGATCCTGTCGTAGAGCTCGGTCATGCCGACCTGTTGCGGGTCCGGCGCGCCACCATCCGCCGCGGCCTCGAACACGACGTGCGATCCGTCCTGCGAGACCGCATGTTCGAGCTCGTGCCAGTGTTCGCTTGCCACTTCGAGGCCGCCACCAGCCGTCGCACCACCGGGCGGGATGGTGCCGTCAGGGAGTATCCCCACCTGGCGCACACGTTCGGCCACCGTTTCGTAGAGATCTTCGGCACCTGCTTCGGGTATGCCTTCGAGCAGGCCGCGCATCTCGAAGAGGACGTGCCCGAAGTCGCTGGAGGCGCCGGCGAACGCCGGAACGTCCTGAACTTCGAAGCATCGACCGCACCCGGCCTGCGGTGGCGAAAGCGGGCGGTCCGCAGTCACGATTGAGTAGCCCCCATCAACGCCGCGGACGAACAGGTTATACACACCCGATGGAGCGTTCTCGGTGAGCTGCTGCAGCGGGACGCGCAGTACCGCCTGGGACAAGTCGTCTGAGAATGCGTAGCCGATCTTTGGATGACTGTTCGCAGGCGCCTGAGGCGTCGGCGGGGACAGGGCGGTGGTCTGCCACCCGCTCGCCGAGCGTCTGGCGAGATATGCGTTGGGCACCTCATTCCCCTGCGAACCGGCGAAGGCCGCACCGACGTTCATATAGGCGATCCCGCACTGTTCGCCGCCGTCGCACGCCGACGCCTGGGCGGGAAACGGCGGTTGAAGCGTCACAGCGTCCAACCCAGCCTTTTCCGCCGGCGAGACCTGCTCGTAGGCGCGGCAGTCCGGCAGATGTTCAGATGGGCCCGAGCGAAAGGCCGCATTGGGACAGGTGTCCGCGACGGCATGTGCCGTCGGGCAGACGCCCATCAAGCCGCCTGCAAGCGCAGCCACCGACGCAACGCATACGCGCATCCTAATGTTCATACTTCGCTGCACGCAACTGCAACGCGCTGCGCCCTCCTCTCCGCTACAGCCTCGTCCCTCGCCGCGAGCTACCCAACCCCCCCGGATTGAACGCGACTACAGAGGGCAGCCTTCTCATGGCGCCTGCCTCCGTAATCGCTTGATCCACGCCTGCGATCAGATCAGATCATTTCCATTCGGCGGTGCCACCTTCGAGTTCGGCCGAAACATTACCGGCGTACGTGCCTTCCGTGTTTTTCCCTCCGCACATTCCACCGGAGCCTTTGGAAACGATCCCGAAGGCGTTGGCTTCTGCTTTGATCTTCCCAGATTCGTTTGCGTAGCCGATGCCTTCAACTGTCTGCGGTTCGATCAGCACTTCGCAGCCGAGCCCTTCAAGTGTGATGATGACTTTTTTTTCGAGTTTCGCGGACCCGTTGGCGTTGAATTCGAAATGCGCCGGCGTCACGCTCACACCGCCGCCAGAGCTGGTGCAGCCGCTGTAAGTCAAGATTTCTTTATGCGTCGTCGATTTCAGTGCGCTGATTTCGCCGGCTCCTGAGACCGTCGTGCATTCAACAGTCGCGACGGGCGTTTTGAGGACCTGCAGATTTGTCTGTTTGCCTTTGGTTTTGCCGGTTTTGCTGGCGATGAATTCATGGCCGGTCGCGGACACGGAAGCAGCGCCCATCGCCGCTACCGCGAGCGCCGCCAGTAGGGCCAGGCCCAACATCGTGATGCGCTGCATGCTGTATCCCCGCTCCTTTGTCGATTGATGAGCCGACGACGACCTACTGCTCGGCCTATTGGCTGAGCATCCCGCGTACGGCGTTGCCACAGTCTAGGAAGATTCCGCTCTGCGGACACGTTTTCGCCACTATCACAGACCCACTTCATTCTGTCAACTGGAAATCGCCCGGAAGGAGCGGGGCAACCGTCAGCCGTCTGCGGCCCCCGCAGACACCCGTCAGCAAGACAGGCTGACGTGTCCGTGCTATCAAGCGAGGGGCGCCCCATGGCGCTCGTCCCCGACCGTCAGGAGCCAGCCAATGACCGCCGACACGCAGCTCGTCACAGGCGTCGACTTCGTCCCGATCCCGACCCATGATCTCGCGGCAGCTGTCGAGTTCTACGGCACGACGCTGGGGCTTTCCTGCTCCGTGCATCGCCCCGAGCGGCACTTCGCGGAGTTCGAGACCGGCAACCTGACGCTTGGCGTGATCGACGCGGACGCGATGGGCATCGGCCACCGCGTCAACGGGAACGCGATCGCACTGCACGTCGAGGACGTGACGCAGGCGCGCGCGACGCTCGAAGCGCGCGGCGTGAGCTTCGCCGCCGACACGATGGACACCGGCGTCTGCCACATGGCGTTCTTCGCCGACCCGGACGGCAACGCGCTGATGCTCCACCACCGCTACGCGCCGCGAACGCCCGAAGGCTGAACGCACGGCTGCGACGCCCGTATATTGCGCTGATGGCAGGGGCGCAAGAGCTGAGCATGACCCTGCTCCCGGGGGCCCAGGAGCTGCTCGCGCAACATGCCCGCGAGCTGCCGCAGCGGGATGACCTGTGCGGAGCGTTCTGCGGCGCCCTGGCTCTGCGCGCGGCCGGGATCGACAAGCGCAACGAGGAACCAGTTGACCAGGACGCGGTGGCGCTGGCGGCCGGCAGCACGGTCTCCTTCGCGCGCGAGGCGGGCACGCTCCCACACGGCGAAACCGGCCGGCGCGACTACCGGATCACGCCCCCGCTGATCGACGATCCGGACTCGTCGGGGACGACCGCGGCCGGGCTGCTCGAAGCGCTCGCACGGCTGTCCGACGGAGCGCTCGAGGTGATCCCCTACGTGGGGCCGTGGACTGCGGACACGCTCGCGGGCCTGTTCGAGCTCACGACGGCGCTGTCGCATCCGGCGACGCTCGTGGCGAACTTCGCGACGCGACACCTGTGGGGCGCTCGGCCGAGCGTAAGCCAACTGCTCAGCTACCTGCTCGACGGCGATCCCGACGGCCCGCCGCCGGACTGGGACGTAGGGCACTTCGCGTGCGTCGTGGGCCGCGTGAGCGGGCCGGCCGGCAGCCTGTACGCGATCGCCGACACCTACCCGGCGCTCGGCGATGGCGGCGTGCACCTGCAGCCACAGGAGCGGCTCGCGGCAGCACTCGAGCGACGCGACATGCCCGCCGGCGGCATGATCGTCGTCGTGTTCGCCGAGGATGCCGCGAGCGTCCGCGCGGGTGCCGACGTGCTGGGGCTGGAAGAGCGCATCTGGGACAACGGCACGATCCCCGGAGAGGCGAGCAGTTGAGCCCAGCCGAGCTGGTTGCGCTCGTGTGCTGCGACCTCGGCTCGATCGTCCGCGGGCGCTCGCTTCCCCGCGGCGATCTCGATGCGCATCTGCAGACGGGCGTCAGCTGGGTCCCCGCGAACCACGCGCTGACGCCGCTGGGCCCACTCGCCGAACCGAACCCATTCGGCTCGACCGGCGACCTGCGCCTGCTGCCGGATATCGATACGCGGGTGCGCGTGGAGGCGAATGGGGGCGCGAGCGGCGGGAGCACGCTCGAGCTGGTGTTGTGCGACATCGTCGGGACTGACGGAGCCCCGTGGGAGTGCTGTCCGCGGAGCTTCCTGCACGACGCGCTCGAGCGAGCTCGAGTCAGGGCTCGGGGCTCGCGTGCGGTCCAGCTTCGAGCACGAGTTCCAGCTGCTGCCTGCGCCGGGCTCGGATCGGCAGACAGCAGCGCTGCCGTTCTCGCTCGAGGCACAGCGGCGCGCCGAGCCGTTCGCGGCGAACGCGATCGGGGCGTTGGCGGAAGCGGATCTCGAGCCGGAGCGCTTCATCGCCGAGTACGCCGAGCACCAGTTCGAGATCCCCGTCGCGCCGACAGATGGGGTGGCGGGCGCCGATCGTGCGGTGCTGCTCAGGGAGATCGTGCGCGAGGTCGCCCGGCGCGAAGGGACGCGAGCGAGCTTCGCGCCGCTGCTGGACCCGGCGCAGGCGGGCAACGGGGTGCACATCCATTTCAACCTGCTGGACGCGAGCGGCCGCTCACTGCTGTACGACGCTGATGCGCCGGCCGGCCTGAGCGAGCTAGGGGGGCGCTTCGCGGCCGGGGTCCTGCGTCACGCGAGCGCGCTCAGCGCGCTGTCACCGCCCCCAGCCCGGTCTCCGGCGCGCGCCTGCAGCCGCACCGCTGGAGTGCCGGGGCAGTCTGCCTGGCGCAGCAGAACCGCGAGGCGCTGCTGCGCCTGCCGCCGGTGCTGACGCTCGCGGACGCAGATCCTGCGACCCAGCTGCACATCGAGTATCGCGGCGCGGACGCGGCTGCCAACCCCTACCTCGCGCTCGGGGCGCTCATGCTGGCGGGCCTCGACGGCGTGCGCTCGCAGCTGCCGGCGCCGCCGATCCTCGATCGTGACCCGGCGCTGCTCGACGCCGAGGACGCCGAGCGCTTCGGCGTCGGAGCGCTGCCGTCCGGCCTGGATGACGCGTTGCAGGCGCTGGCTGACGACGAAGTGGCTCGCGGATGGCTCTCGCCGCTGTTGTACGACGCGTACACGAGCGTCAAGCGAGCCGAGCTCGATGCGGCCGACGGCTGGGACCTCGAGGAGCTCTGCCGGCGCTATGCCGCGATCTACTGAGCAGCTGCTGCAGCAGCTGCTGGACGGGCTCGAGCGGGAGTTGCCGCGTGCGATCGAGCTGCGCCATCGCCTTCACGCGCAACCGGAGCTGGCGCACGCCGAGCAGCAGACCGCCGCGATGGTAGCCGCCGAGCTGCCGGTCAGCGCCGCGAACGCCGCTGGGACGGGCTTGGTCGCAGGTGTGGGTCCCCACGGCGCTGGCACACACGGCGCGATCGCGCCGGTGGCAGTGCGCGCGGAGCTCGACGGCCTGCCGCTGCGCGAGCGCACGGGCGTGGCGTTCGCAGCTGATGGCGATGCGATGCACGCGTGCGGCCACGACGTACACATGGCCGCGCTGGTCGCGCTGACCCGCGCCGCGCACGCGCTCGCCGACAGAGCTGCCGGCGCCGCTGCTGGCGGTGTTCCAGCCGAGCGAGGAGGCCTATCCGTCGGGCGCCGAGCAGCTCGCGGTCGGAGAGCTGGCGGCGATCGCACCGGCCGCGGTCGTGGCCGCACACGTGCACCCGGAGCTGCCGTGGGGCACCGTGGGGCTCGATCCGGGCACCGTCAACGCGTCCTGCGACGCGATCGAGATCATCGTCGAGGGCGAGCCCACGCACGGCGCGTACCCGCATCGCGGACGTGACCCGATCCTGGCGATCGCGCAGGTGGTCGTGGCGCTGCACGCCCTCCTCGGAAGACGGATCGACCCGCTGAGCCCGGCGTCGCTGACGATCGGCGTGCTCGAGGGCGGCAGCGCTGAGAATCTGATCCCCGAGCAGGCGCGAGCGCGCGGCGCATTGCGCGCCCACCGCCCAGAGGAGCGCCTGGAGCTACGCCAGATGGTCGAGCAGGTCGTCAGCGCCACCGCCGCAGCCCACGGATGCACGGGGACGGTCGAGCTGGTGCCCGGTGAGCCGGCACTCGAGAACGACCCCGAGATCGTCGCCCTCGCGCGCGCGTATCTGCCCGCGGCCGGCCTGACCGCTGCATCGGAGTGGCGCTCGTGCGGATCCGACGACTTCGCGTTCTTCGGCGCGCTCGCGCCGCTCGCGATGGCGTTCGTGGGACTCGACGGAGCAGACGGCTTCAGCACCCGTCCGCTGCACCACCCCGAGCTGCTGCCCCCGGACAGCGCGGTCGGCGCCGTCGCGCGCGTGCAGGCTGCTGTATCTCGCGCGCTCCGCCGCGCGCGTGCAGCCGCGACCGCGCGCCAGCGGGTGAGTCGACGCCGGCGGCTACGCTTCGTGCAGGCAGATGCCTGACCGCCTCTACTTCACCGACTCCGACGAGGCGAACGAGCTGATCGCGCGCGACCCGATGGCGCTCCTGGTTGGGTTTTCCGCTCGACCAACAGGTCACGGTGCAGAAGGCATTCGCCGGCCCTCTCGTGCTGCAGGAGCGCCTCGGCTCGCTCGATGCGGCGGCGATCGCCGATGCTGACCTCGGCGCGATCTTCAGCGAGAAGCCAGCGATCCACCGCTACCCCATGAAAATGGCCGAACGTGTCCAGGCGCTCGCGGCCCACGTGCGCGAGCACTACGACGGTCATGCCGAGCGAGTGTGGGAGCAGGCGGGCGACGCCGCGGAACTGCGCGGGAACATCGCCGCGCTACCGGGCTTCGGTGAGATGAAGGTCAAGTCGCTGGGCGCCGTGCTGGCCAAGCGCTACAAGCTGAAGACGGCCAAGCCTCTAGTGCCACCGCACCCCACGCTCGGTGACGTCGACTCGCCGCAGGCGCTGCTCGACTACCAGGCAGCGAAGAAGGAGCACAAGTCGGAGTGGAGCCGCACGCGCTGAATGGCCTGGAAGCCCGCGCCGGGCTGATTCTCCGTCAGACGCCGGCCAGATAAGGGGAGGCGGCCGGGTCGCGAAGCTGGACCTCGATCAGTCTGCCATCACGGATCACCATCACGTGAACGGCTCGATACCCGAGAGCTGCCGGCTCGTCTCGATAGTCGCGGACACGTCCGTGAACTTCTCAGTTCTTACGAATTCGCCGCAGGACCCCGTCGACCTGCTGACGGTTTGGCAGCACCGCTCTGCAGCCGCCAATGTCTCCCATTGTCCAAAGCCGCATTGAATCGAGCCGTGCCAGCTTGTTAATGATCTGCTCGCGACGCTTCAAACGCTGGGCGACAGGCACCCGAGCGCCCGGCTCCTTCAGCTCGGGACACTCGCTGCGCACCATCGACTTGAGCCCCATCACGGTCTTCTTCCGCGCTGCGACTGTAACCGGAGAGCGGCGCGAACTTGGTCGACTCGGGCATGGCACGCCGATCGTATCGGGGCTCATTCGGTGACGATCGTGGCGGGGGCCTTGATCACGAGCGCAGGCACGAGATGATGAGAAAGCTCGATCTGGCGCTCAGACGTCTGGCAGGTGCTCGATCTCCGGCGAGCGCAGCGCGATGCCCAAGCCGCGCAGCGATACGCGTCCAGACTGCGGGTAGAAGCACATGTCGCCCGTCTCGCGAGTCCCGTACGCGAGGTAGGTGATGCCGTCCGGGCCCGGGCGCAGTGTGTGCGCGACGCCCGTTCCGGGCGGACGCGAGACCACGTCACCGACGACCAGCTCGTGCTCCTCGGGGCGCTCCGCGCCGCGGCCCCGCAGCTCGAGCACGCCCGAGCCATCGAGCACGACGAAGATCTCCTCCTCCTCGGAGTGGCAGTGCGCCGGCGCTCCCTGCCCGCCAGCCTGCAGCACGACGTGGTTGAGGCCGCTCGCCGTCGCACCCGCCGCTTTGCCGATGCGCCGCGCGCGTCCGCCGAGCGTCGACTCGACATCGCTCAAGGCGACCACGTTGCGTGGACGCTCGGCCTTCGGCGGCGGGCACTCCGGAGGGCCGCTGTTCGCCTCGCGTGCATACGGCGAGTCGCCGTCGCCGAGCTCCAGCCACCGCGGGAACGACCACGCGACGCCCGCGCGCGGGAGCGCCGTGAGGCCCGAGTCGCGGCGCACACCGAACACCAGCACGTCCAGTCCTCCGACACCCGCGCGCAGTGTGTGCACGCCGCGTTTTGGCCGGTGCACGATGCAGTCGCCGGCGTCGATCACATAGGTCTCACCGTCCTGCCACAGCAGCCCCTCGCCGCCGAGCACGTAGAAGATCTCCTCATCGCCGCCGTGCTCGTGCGCCGGCGTGGAGAAGTGCCCGTCGGCGACCTGCACGCGGCGCACGCCGACCGTGCGCGTGCCCGCTTCGCGTCCAAGGTCGCGCCACATGCCCTTGATGTGACCGATCGCGAACTCGCCCGCCGGGCACTCGTCGAGCTTGGCCCTGCCGCTAGCCACGTCCGACCACCGGTGGCGGCGAGCTCTCGACGCTGCCCGCGAGCATCTCATCCCAGCCGCACACCTCGCACGCATGGTCGACCGCCGAGCGGGCGAACTCGAGCGCGCTCGCGTGCGGGTCGGGATCGGAGCCAATCGCCTCCCAGTCGAGCACGTACTCACCGAGCTCGCCGTCCCAGCGCGCGGCCGCCGGCGAGAGCGTCGCTCCCGCGAACCCGTCCGGTGCCGGGTGCGCATACGCGTAGAACGCGGCCGTGCCGTAGCGCGCGTCGCCCGGCCACCAGCCGACCGCGACCTCCTGCGAGTCCATCGCGTTACGCATGATGAAGTCCTCCGACGGCGGATCCGCCGGACGGCCCGAGAACAAGCTGACCGCGAGGTCGAACGAGCCCCACCACGCGTTCACCGGCGTCGAGCGGCCACGGTACGGCGCCCGCAACTCGCTCAACACGAGCGCCGCCCTGCTCGCCACGGCGAAGTACGCCGCGACCTGCTCGCGGTTGTACGTTGCGTGCTGCTCGTCCTCGTCCAGCGGCACGCTCCACGAGACCTCCTGCGGCGCCGGGTTGATTGTGACCGCCCCGGCAAGTGTCCGGATCGCCTCGAGCAGCTCGCGCGTGACCTCGCCGACGGCGCGGTCTGGCCCGAGCGCCACGCGACGTGCCTGCCCGTCACTGTGCTCGATCAGCGCCTCGTGGCTGTGCAGGTCGAGCGCCGCGACGAACGCACCCGAGCCGTCCGGTGCCGGCAGCGGCAATGTCTCCCAGCCGCGCGCCGTCAGGCGCAGCGCCGCGTGCTGCAGCTGCGGCTCCGGCGGCGCGAGCGCCACCGCCAGCTTTCCCAGAACCTGGGTGTGCGCGTGCAATGTGTCGCACGTCGCGCTCCACTGATCGTAGGTAGGCATCGTCGGCCAGCTCGATGACACGATCGCAGCGTAGCGCTGGCGGCGCCCGGCGGGCGGCCGCGTCAGAATCGAATACGTGATCCTTCGCCCGCCTGCCGACGCCGACGCGCCGGAGCTGCAGCGCATCCACTGCACCCCGGAGGTCGTCCGCTGGTGGGACACGCCGCCCGAGGGCTTTCCCTTCAGCGACGACCCAGACTCGACACGCCTGACGATCGAGCTGGACGGCGCGGTCGCCGGCATGATCCAGTTCTCCGAGCAGCTCGAGCCCAAGTACAAGAACGCCCAGATCGACCTGTTCCTCGATCCAGCGCTACACGGGCGCGGACTGGGGACAGAGGCCGTCAGGCAAGTCGTCCGCCTGTTGATCGACCAACGCGGGCATCACCGCATCACGATTGACCCCGCCACCGCCAACACGGCCGCGATCCGCGCCTACGAAAAGGTCGGCTTCCGGCCCGTCGGCGTGATGCGCTGCTACGAGCGCGACGTCGACAAAGAAGGCTGGCACGACGCTCTGCTGATGGAGCTGCTCGCCGGCGAGCAGTCCTGAGGTTGCAGGCGCGGGGCCACCGCGGCCCGCCCGCGCGAGAGTAGTGTTCGTGAGGTGAGCGGCGTTCCTCACAGCAACGGTCGCAGCCCAGACCGCGCCTCGGCGAGATCGATAGCGATCGTCGGCGCCGGGTTCGGCGGCGTCGGAGCCGCCGTCATGCTCGCCCGTGCCGGCTACCACGACGTCACCGTGTTCGAGCGCGGCGAGCGCGCCGGCGGGGTCTGGAACCACAACACCTACCCCGGCGCCGCATGCGACGTCCCGTCGCACCTGTACGAGTTCTCGTTCGCGCCGAACCCGCGCTGGTCGCGCCGCTACGCGCCACAGAGCGAGATCCAGGAGTACGTCGAGGACGTCGCCCGAAACCACGGCGTGCTCGAGAAGATCCGCACGCGAACGGAAGTCACTGCAGCACGCTGGAGTGACGAAACCGGCCGCTGGTCCATGGAGACCAGCGCCGGCCCCCACGAAGCAGACATCCTGATCACAGCATGCGGCCAGCTGTCAGTCCCCAAGCTGCCGGCGATACCCGGACTCGAGACCTTCGACGGGCCCGCCTTTCATACCGCCGAGTGGCGCCACGACGTCGAGCTGAGCGGCAAGCGGGTGGCGGTCATCGGCTCAGGCTGCAGCGCGATCCAGACCGTCCCCACGATCCAGCCGATCGTCGAGCACGTGGACGTCTACCAGCGCTCGCCCGGGTGGACGATCCCGAAGATGGATTTCGCCTACAGCGAGCGCACCAAGCGGCTATTCGAGCGCTTCCCCACGCTGCAGCGCGCCGACCGCGCCGCCGTGTTCGGCTTCATGGAGCTCGCAGCACTCGCAATGACCAGCCAGCAGTGGCTGCTGCGGCCGTTCCACACGATCGCCCGCCGGCAGATCGAGCAGGCGATCTCCGACGAGCGGCTGCGCGCCGCAGTGACCCCAGGCGACGACATCGGCTGCAAGCGGCTGATGCTGACCGACGAGTGGTACCCGACGCTGACCAAGCCCAACGTCGAACTCGTGACCGACGCGATCGCCTCGGTCACGCCGAGCGGCATCCGGCTCGCGGACGGCAGCGAGCGCCCGGCCGACGTGCTCGTGCTCGCGACCGGCTTTCAGAGCCACGGGTTCGTCGCGCCGATGGAGATCCTCGGAGCCGCCGGGCGCACGCTCGCCGAGCAGTGGGACCCGGTCCCGCACGCGTATCTCGGGACCAGCGTCCCCGGCTTCCCCAACATGTTCCTGCTGTACGGGCCGAACACCAACGGTGGCAGCGGCTCGGTGATCTACACGATCGAGGCCGGCGTCAACCACGTGATCGCCGCCCTCGGTGCGCTCGAGCGCACACGCGAGCGACGGATCGAGGTTCGGCCGGAGCGCGCCGAGCAGTTCAACCGCGAGCTGCGCGCCGCGCTCGCCGACACCGTCTGGCACACCGGCTGCACGAACTGGTACGTCGACGAGGATGGGAACGATCCCAGCCAGTGGCCGTGGATGTGGAGTGCCTATCGCCGGCGAACCGCCCGGATCGAGCCGGGGGACTACCTGTTCGGCGCGCCCGCGCCCGCGCCCGCGCCCGCGTCTGAGCGCGAGCCGTCCATCGCGCCCAGCGGTCGCTGAGTCGGCGCCACTCTCTCGAGCTGACGGGCGGGGCGGATGACTGCGCGGGACGAGCACTCGACCGAGGTAAGCGGCTGGCCGGTGATCGTCGCCTACGCGCTGGTGTGCGCGGCCACGCAGGTGCTGTGGCTGACCTACGCCGCGATCACGACAGAAACAGCCAGGCGCTACGGGGTGTCTGTCGGCGCCGTTGGTTGGCTGGCGGAGATCTTCCCGCTGCTGTACGTGGTGCTCGCGATCCCCGCCGGGATCATGCTCGATCGCTGGTTTCGCCCCGCGCTCGCCGGCAGCGGGGTGCTGGTCGCGGTCGGCGGGCTGGTGCGCCTCGGCGGCATGACCTTCGCGTGGGCGATGGCCGGGCAGATCCTCGTCGCAATCGCGCAGCCCGTCGTGCTGAGCGCGATCAGCAAGCTGGCCGGCGAGTACCTGCCCCCCGACCAGCGCGCCGCGGGCATCTCGGTGGGCTCCGCCGGCGGCTTCGTCGGGATGTTGCTCGCGCTCGTGCTCGGTCCTACCGTCGGCGCACACGGCCAGCTGGAGCGGCTGCTCGTGCTCGAGGCCGTGCTCGCCGTGATCCCGGCCGTCGCACTGGTGTTCGTGCTGCGCCGCCCGGGACAACCCAGCGACGAGCACGCTGCGATCGAAGGCAGTGCCGCACGCACGCTGTGGTCGATGCCGCGGATGCGCACGCTCTGCGGGCTGGTGTTCGTCGGCTTTGGCATCTTCGTCGCGATCGCGACCTGGCTGCAGACGCTGCTGCAGCCAGCCGGCGTCTCGGAAGCCGCCGCCGGGGCCCTGCTCGTCGGGATGGTGATCGCCGGGATCGCCGGGTGCGCCGTGATCCCGGCGCTGGTCGCGCGCCGGGGAGCCGAGCGCGGCTTCATGCGAGCCGCGGCGCTCGTCGCATGCGCCGGCTGCGTCGTGCTCGGCATCGCGCCGTGGATCGGCGTGCAGGCAGCTGCGATCGTCGCGATGGGGGCAGTCCTACTACCGGCGCTGCCTGTGATCCTCACCAGTGCCGAGCAGCTCGCCGGCGCAGCCGCCGGGACCGCTGGCGCGATCGTGTGGATGGCCGGCAACCTCGGCGGGCTGGTCGTCGCGCTGCTCGTACAGGTGCTCGTTCACGAGCCGCTCGCTGCGTTCCTGGCGATGGCTGCAGTGGCACTACTTGCGCTACCGCTCGCCGCGCAGCTGACCGTGCAGAGACCAGTCACAGGGCGTACGCTAGACAGACGCCAAGCCGCGTTCGAGGCTGAGCTTCCCGACCGATAGGAGTAACTGCGATGAGCACGCAAACGACGATCGACAGCAGCGAGTTCTTCATCGGCGGTGAGTGGGTCAAGCCGCGGGGCACGGAGCGCATATCCGTGACTCGCCGCGAGCACCGAGGAGCCGGTCGGATCGGTGCCCGAGGGTACGAACGCCGACATCGACGCCGCGGTCGCCGCCGCGCGCGCCGCGTTCGACGACCCGAGCGGATGGTCGTCGTGGTCGGCCGAGGATCGCGCGCAGGCGCTCGAGCGTCTCGCCGGCGGCGCTGGAAAGCCGCGGCGAGGAGACCGCCCAGCGCGTGTCGCTGCAGAACGGCATGCCGATCTCGATCGCGCTCGCGATCGAGGCCGTGTTCCCGGCCGATGCTCGCGCGCTACTACGCCGGCGTGATCCGCCAGACCGCGCTGCGAGGAGGACCGCCCGGGGCTGCTCGGCGGGACGATCCACGTCGCTCAGCAAGCCCGTCGGCGTGGTCGGCGCGATCGTGCCGTGGAACTTCCCGCAGGCGCTGACGATGTTCAAGCTCGCGCCGCTGCTTGCGGCAGGCTGCACGGTCGTGATCAAGCCGAGCCCGGAGACCGTGCTCGACAGCCTGCTGCTGGCCGAGGCGATCATCGAGGCCGACCTGCCGCCCGGCGTCGTCAACATCGTGCCCGCCGGACGCGAGGTCGGTGCCTACCTGGTCGAACATCCCGGAGTCGACAAGGTCGCGTTCACCGGCTCGACCGCCGCGGGACGCACGATCGCGCGGCGCTGCGGAGAGCTGCTGCGCCCGGTCACGCTCGAGCTCGGCGGCAAGTCCGCCGCGATCGTCCTCGACGACGCCGACCTCGTCAGACGCCGACCGAGGCGCTGTTCGGCGCGACGCTGCTGAACAACGGCCAGACGTGCTACCTCGGCACGCGGGTGCTCGCCCCCCGCGCGCGCTACGACGAGATCCTCGAGGTCTTCGCCGGCCTCGCCGGAGCACTGCAGGTCGGCGACTCGCTCGACCCGGCCACGCAGATCGGGCCGATGGCGAGCGCCCGCCAGCGCGAGCGGGTCGAGGGCTACATCGAGAAGGGACGCGCCGAGGGCGCGCGCGTCGTCGCCGGCGGCGGTCGCCCGCCGAGCATGGACCGCGGCTGGTTCGTGCAGCCGACGATCTTCGCCGACGTCGAGAACCACCACACGATCGCCCGGGAGGAGATCTTCGGCCCGGTGCTGTCGGTGATCCCCTACGACGGCGTCGACGACGCCGTCGCGATCGCCAACGACTCCGAATTCGGGCTCGGCGGCAGCGTCTGGACGAACGACGCCGAGCACGGCCAGGCGATCGCCGAACGCGTGCAGACAGGCAGCATCGGCATCAACCACTACATGACCGACCCGGCCGCGCCGTTCGGCGGCGTCAAGGCAGAGCGGGCTCGGGCGCGAGCTCGGCCCCGAGGGCCTGACCGCCTACCTGCAGCTGCAGTCGATCTATAACGCACCGCCCCCGCAGCCGACCGTCACCCCGTAGCGGGCGAGAGCCGAGCCGGAAAGGGCGAGGACCGGGCTGCCGTGGTCGCGCTGGAGCACCAAGACGGCGGCGTGACGATCGTGCGCCTCGCGCGCCCGCCGGTCAACGCGCTCGACCTGGAGCTCGTCCGGGAGATCGACGGCGCCGTCGCCGGCGCGGTCGACTCCAGAGCGCGGGCGCTGGTGCTGACCGGCGCCGGGCGCTGCTTCAGCGCCGGGATCGACACGAAGGTCCTCCCCGGCTACGACGCCGACACGCGCCGCGCGGCCGGCGAGGCAATCGATGCGATGGTCGCGACGATCTGCTCCGCACCGCTGCCCGTGATCGCAGCGATCAACGGCCACGCCTTCGGCGGCGGGCTCGTGATCGCGCTCGCCTGCGACGTGCGCGTCGCGGCGCGCGGCGACTACCGGCTCGCGCTGAACGAGGTCGCCGCCGGCGTGCCGTTCCCTCCTGGGCCGTTGGCCGTCGTGCGCGGCGATCTCGACCCGTCGGTCGTGCGCGATCTGTGTCTGACCGGGCGGGCGGTTGAGCCTGCCGAGGCGCTCAGCATGCGGGTAATCGACGAGCTCGTCGAGCCAGACGAGCTACTAGGCAGAGCGTCAGAGCGCGCGTGTGAGCTCGCGGCGTTCCCGGCCTACGCGGTCGTCAAGGGTCAGACACGCGGACCACTAATCGCGGAGCTCGAGCAGATCGTGGCGGCCTGTCAGGTGGGGTGATTTTGGAGCGGCTGTTCGTTGAAAGCCCGCAAAGGCAGCGTGGAGTGGGGTGTGTGTTCTGTGAGTGGGGTGTGTGTTCTGTTTTACGCCTCGCGATAGCGAATGTATATACGCCGTAGATACGGTGGCTATCGCTGGCTCGAGCGGAACCAAGAGGTTGCCCTGTCGTGGGAGGCGATGAACCACATCGAGCCTCTAGAAGGCACTCTCAGGCTAGATCGCGCGCTCGCGACCGCTCCAGTAGGGCTCGCGCAGGCGGCGCTTGAAGATCTTGCCCGGAGTCCTCGCGCGGCAGCGAGTCGCTGAACTCGACCACGCGCGGGGTCTTGTAGGCGGCGAGCTTCGCGCGCACGTGCTCGCGCACGTCCTCCGCGCTCAAGCCGAGCTCCGTCGTCGAGTTCGACGTGCGCCGCGAGCGCCTCGCCGAACTCGTCGTCGGGGATGCCGAACACGGCGCAGTCGCGCACGCCCTCGAGCGACAGCAGGCACGCCTCGATCTCGGCCGGGTAGATGTTCACGCCGCCGCTGATCACCATGTCGCTGCGGCGATCGTTGAGGTACAGGTAGCCGTCCGCGTCGAGGTAGCCGATGTCGCCGCAGCTGACCAGGCCGTCGCGTTCGACCGCGCGGCGCTTCTCCTCGTCGCCCGCGTAGGTGAAGTCCGGCCACACGTCGAGCCACATGTAGACCTCGCCCGACTCGCCCGTCGGGAGCTCGCGTCCGTCGCCGTCGAGGATCTTGATCACAGCGCGCTCGAGCGCGCCGCCCGACGGTGCCAGGGTGCGCGAGCCACTCCTCGCTCGTGCAGAACACGACCGGGCCGGTCTCGGTGCCGCCGTAGTACTCGACGACGATCGGCCCCAGCCACTCGATCATCGCGCGCTTGACGTCCGGCGGGCACGGCGCGGCGGCGTGCACGATCCAGCGCAGCGAGGAGAGGTCGTAGCGGGCGCGCACCTCCTCGGGCAGCGCGAGCAGGCGCACGAACATCGTCGGGACCATCTGCACGACCGTGACTCGCTGCGCGGCGACGATCCGCAGGAACTCCTCGGCGTCGAAGCTGCTCCATGATCGTCATGTCCATCCCGCGAAGCGCCGACGACGAGCGCGTACACGTTCGGCGCCGTGTGGTACATCGGCGCCGGGATCACGGTGCGCTCGCCGGCGTCGAGCTGGAAGATCTCCCCGAGCAGCGCCTGCGTCGCCTCGCGCTGCTCGTCCGTGGCCGGCGTGCGCACGACCCCCTTCGGCCGACCGGTTGTGCCGGAGGTGTAGATGATGCTGACCGGAGCGCTCTCGGGCGCCTGCGCCCACGGCTCGTTGCGCCGCCAGCCAGTCGGGCCAGCTCAGCGCGCCGTCGGGCAGCTCGGCGCGCGGCTCGGCGCCGATCGCCGTCGGCGTCGGCCGGCACGACCACAACGGCGACGCCCGCGGGCACGCTGGCGGCGATCGCCGGCCACATGTCGGCGTGCACGATCAGCACCTTCGCGCCGCTGTCGCCGAGCACGTGGGCGATCTCATCGCCGCGCCAGTGCCAGTTGATCGGCACGGCACTGGCGCCCAGCGGCACCGTGGCGATCGACGCCTCGAGGAACTCGAGCGAGTTGCGCAGCAGCAGCGCCACGCGATCACCCGCGCCGATGCCGAGGTCGTGCAGGCCGCGGGTCGCCCGCAGCGCCCGGCCGAACAGCTCCTCGTACGTGGTGAAGCGGTCGCCGCAGCGGACGCCGATCTGCTCGTGGGACGACATCGCTGCAGATCGTATTGCTCGTCGCCGGCCGCGCCCGCGGCGAGCACTTGCCTAGGCGAGCGCCTCGCTCTCGATGTCGCCCACGGTCGGGTCCGTCTCCTCCTGACGCCCCGCTCGCAAAGCGACCATCGCGGTGACGGCTGCGAGCGCCATGATCCCAGCCATCACGTACAACACGGAGCGCGTCGCGTAGGCAAAGGCGGCACAGCCGAGCACGACCGGACGCTTCGCCCCTCCACGGTCCAGCATCCGGCCGCCGATCTGCGCGGCAACGACGAAGCCGATGAAGAAGTACAGGATGTACAGGCCTGCTTCCGATGGCGTCTTGGCCAACGAGATCTGGGCGTACTCGCTGGCAAAGAAGAACACCGGGACGAACGCCAGCATCGTGATCGCGAGCACCATGTTCTCGACGAAGAACGCGCGAATGCGGAAGATGTCCACCTCGATCAACGGCGAGGGCATGCCCCGCTCGACGAAGTAGAACACGACCAACAGCGCTGCGCCGAGCGCGATGCACAGCCCGGTCACCGGGTTGCTCCAGCCCCAGATCGCCGCCTGCTGGAAGCCGAATACGCTCAGCGCCACGCCCCCGACGATCAGCACGAGGCCGCGGTAGTCCATGCGCGCCGGCCGGTGCACCGTCTCCGGTTTGGAGACGACGATCAGGATCAGGGCGATGACCGCGACGGGGACGTTCACCCAGAAGATCGCCCGCCAAGTCCACTGCGTAAGATAGCCGCCCAGGATCGGGCCGATCGCGGTCAGCCCGCCGGCGATGCCGAAGAACAGCGCGAGCGCCCGTCCGCGTTCGTGCAGCGAGAACGTCTGCACGACGGTCGCCAGCGCGGCCGGGAACATGAGCGCCCCGCCGGCCCCCTGGATCACCCGGAACGTCACGATCCACGCCTGCGCCAGGTCGCCTTTCGGCGTGAACCCGCACATCGCGGAGGCACCGGCGAACATGACGACGCCGAGCGTGACCATCTTGCGGTGTCCGACCGTGTCGGCGAGCCGCCCGCCGAACGCGAACAGGGCCGCCAGCGACAGCAGATAGGCGTTGATCGCCCACTGCATCCCCGTGTTCGTCAGCCCGAGCTCCTTCTGGATTTCAGGCGCCGCGATCGAGACGATCGTCTGGTCGATGAACGTCATCGACACGGCGAAGATCATCGCCGCCAGGACGAGGTTCCTCGAGCCTCCGCCGCGAGCCTCGGCGCTCGTCATCGCTCAGCGGCGCGTGAGCACGACGACCGGGATCTCGCGGTCGGTCTTGGCCTGATAGTCGTCATACGCCGGCCACACCTCGGTCATCAGCGACCACAGGCGGGCATGCTCCTCACCCTCGGCCGTCGTCGCGAGCACCGGCACCTCCTCGCCCTGGACCTCGATCGTCGCCTGCGGGTTGGCGAGCAGGTTCTCGAACCAGCTCGGGTTCGCCGGCGCTCCGCCCTTGGAGGCCACCACGACCCAACGCTCGCCGTCAGTGCGATGGATCAGTGGCGTCGTGCGCACCTCGCCGCTGCGCCGCCCCTTGGTGCTCAACAGCAGGATCGTCGTCCCGCGCCAGTGATAGCCGCGCTGACCGGCCGTCTCGCGGTAGATACGGACGTGCTCGTCACCGAAGAGATCGTCGTCCGGTCCAGCCATCGTTCGCGAGTCTAGCGCTGCTCGGCGAATGCCGAACGGGCAGCCTTCGCGCCGGCTCCCGACAGCTCAGTGAAGCCGTACGTTCCATCGCCCATCAGCTCATTGGCGGCCCCGATCACCGCGCCGAGTGCGGCGAACGCGAACCCGCCGCCAACGGACACTCGCTTGACGCCGAGCGCGCTGAGCTCTGCGACCGGCGGGACGCCTGGGAACACGAGCACGTTGACCGGGCGCTCGACTGAGGCCACCAGCTCGCGGATGTCCTCGGCGTCGCGAAGTCCCGGCGCGTACAGCACGTCAGCACCCGCCTCTTGGTAGGCCTGCAGACGCGCGATCGTGTCGCCAAGGTCAGGTGCTCCGCGCAGATAGTTCTCCGCCCGCGCTGTCAGCACGAGGCGGGTCGGTCCGTCGTGTGCAGCCCGCGCTGCCGCGGCGACACGCTCGGTGGCGATCTCGATGTCGTACAGCCGCTCGCCAGAGCTGCTCCAGTCCTCGACCGAGCAGCCAGCCAGCCCGACACCGAGCGCCAGCCTCACGGACTCGGCGACACCGGCGGGATCGTCAGCGAAGCCGTCCTCGAAGTCAGCCGACACGGGCACGTCGGTGGCCGCGACGAGCGCGGCTGCGTGAACGAGCGCCTGCTCGCGATTGACCGAGTAATCGAGTCGGCCGAGCGTCGCCGCGTAGCCGCTGCTGGTGGTCGCGAGCGCCTGCATGCCGAGCGAGGCGAGCAGCTTGGCCGAGCCGACATCCCAAGCGTTGGCGAGAATCAGCGGGCGCTCCTGGCGGTGGAGCTCGAGAAACCGTGCTGCCTTGTCGGCGGGGTCGGCCATCGTCTGCGACCACACTAGCCGGCTTGCGCTCCGGCGATAGCATCCCTTCTTTCAGAGAGCGGGAGGAGACGCAATGGCTGTGAGCGCGAGCACGACCAAGTCCGTCGCCCATGGGATCGACGATCTCCGGGCGCTGAAGGACGAGGTCGTCGGGCCTAGCGGGTGGCGCGAGGTCACCCAGGAGATGGTCAACCGGTTCGCCGACCTGACCGGCGATCAGCAGTGGATCCACGTGGATGTCGAGCGCGCGAAAGTCGAGAGCCCGTACGGGACCACGATCGCCCACGGCAACCTGACCCTCTCGCTGATCGACGGCCTACGTCTGGATCTGACCGAATGGAGCGGGTTCAAGCTGGGCGTCAACTACGGCTGGAACAAGGTCCGGTTCCCCGCCCCGGTGATCGTGGGGGCAAAGCTGCGTTGCTACGCGCAGATCGCTGAGGTCGACGAGATCGGGGCAGGCTGGTATCAAGTCGTCACCCGCTTCACCGTCGAGGTCGAGGGCGGCGAGAAGCCGGTGTGCGTCGCCGACAGCGTCGGGCGCGTGCTCGTCGACGACGCTTCCTAGCGCTGTGGGCTTCGACCAGTACCACGAGCCACCACAGGAGCTGCCGGCGGCGACCCGCACGTTCGCGCGCCTGTGCGCGTCGCTGACCGAGGAGGCCGAGGCGATCGGCTGGTATGAGCAGCGGATCGCCGTCGAGACAGACCCGGAGGCGATCGCCGTGATGCGCGACGCGATGGGCGAGGAGTTCAAGCACTTCAGCATGGACCTCGAGTTCCTGATGCGACGCACGCCGCCCTGGCGCGCGGTCGCCCAGGGGATCCTGTTCCAAGATGGCGACATCGTCGAGCACGCCGAGGCGGCGGAGGCACAGGCCTTCGCGGGCGGCGACTCGGGAGCCGAGGGTGGATATGAGGACGGCTCGCTCGGGATCGGCAGCATGAGGGGGCCCTCGTGATGAACCACCTGCTTCGCTCGCACGCGCCGATCAGCGACGCCGGCTGGAAGCTGCTCGACAGCGAGGCGCGTGAGCGTCTCAGCCCCGCGCTGGCGGCCCGCAAGCTGATCGACTTCTCCGGCCCGCACGGTTGGGAGCACTCGGCGACGAACCTCGGGCGCACCAGCCCGTTGGCCTCGACGCCGTCGGAGGGGGTCTCCGGATTGCAGCGACGCGTGCTCCCGCTGATCGAGCTGCGTGCCGACTTCGAGCTCACGCGAGCCGAGCTGCGCGACGCCGATCGCGGTGCCGACGACGCGGATCTGCAGGAGCTCGACATCGCCGCCCATCGGATCGCGATGGCCGAGAACGTCGCCGTGTTTCACGGCTGGCAGGGCGCGATCGCGGGTATCGCCGAGGTCTCGCCGCACGAGCAGGTGAAGCTCGGCGAGATGGCAGACGCGTATCCGCGCCACGTCGCCGGCGCCGTCGAGCGGTTGCTTCGCAACGGGATCACCGGTCCCTATGGCCTGGCGCTCGGACGCGAGCAGTACCGGCAGGTGATCGAGACGGCCGAGCACGGCGGCTACCCCCTGCTGCAGCACCTACGCGAGATCGTGGAGGGCCCGATCGTCTGGGCGCCCGGGTGCAAGGGCGCGATCGTGCTCAGCCTGCGTGGAGGCGACTTCGTGCTCGACTCCGGCCAGGATCTGTCGCTCGGCTATGACTCACACGACGGCGAGGTCGTGCGGTTGTACATCGAGGAGAGCTTCAGCTTCCACGTCGCCACTCCCGAGGCGGCAGTGGCGCTCAAGCCGTAGGACTCCATGGCCGAGGATCCGTTCGACCGCGACGGGGCGTTCCCGCGTCTGGGCGAGGAGCTGATCACATTGCTCGACGCCGCGGGCAAGCGACGCGCTCTGAAGATCGGCGAGGTCCTGTTCAGCGCCGGCGACCGGGCGTCGGAGTTCTTCGTCGTCTTGCGTGGACGCGTTGCGGTGATCGACGGCTACGGATCCGCGGCGGAGCACGTGATCGGCGTGCACGGAGACCAGCGCTTCGTCGGCGAGCTGAGCCTGATGACCGGACAGCCGTCCTTTCTGACGGCAGTCGTCCAGGAGGCCGGGGAGGCAATCGTGCTCAGCCGCGATCAGCTGCGGGCGGCGATCTCGGCCAACCAGCAACTGGGAGACGTGATCCTCAACGCGTTTATCGCCCGGCGTGCGCTGCTGATCGGGCTTGGGTCGGGGCTGCGGCTGATCGGTTCGCATCTGTCGCCGGACAGCCGCCGCCTGCGCGAGTTCCTGACACGTAATCGAATTCCGCACAGCTTCCTAGACCTCGAGACCGACGCACAGGCGGATCTGCTGCTGCGGGAGCTCTCGATCGCCCCGCGGGAGACACCGCTGGTTCTGCGCGGGTCGCTCGCGTTGCGAAACCCGACGAACCGGGAGGTCGCTGAGGCGCTGAACCTCAGGACCTCGACCTCGTCCGAGGAGGTGTGCGACACGGTGGTGATTGGCGCGGGGCCCGCCGGGCTTGGAGCTGCGGTGTACGCGGCGTCGGAGGGCCTGAGCACGGTGCTAGTCGATTCGGTCGCGCTCGGCGGCCAAGCGAGCACGTCCTCACGGATCGAGAACTATCTCGGCTTCCCGGCCGGGATCTCAGGCTCAGATCTCGCCGAGCGAGCGTCGGTACAGGCTGCGCGCTTTGGCGTGCGCAGCGCCGTCCCCGAAACCGCGAACACGCTGTCGTTCGAGGACGGCTATCACGTCGTCGAGCTGGACGACGACTGCGTGCGGGCGCGGACGGTCGTGCTCGCCACCGGCGCCAGCTACCGCCGCCTGAGCGTCCCTCGGCTGGGCGACTTCGAGGGAGCCGGCGTCTACTACGCGGCGACCGAGATCGAGGCCCAGCGATGCAGCGATGAGCCCGTCGTGGTCGTCGGAGGAGCCAACTCCGCAGGCCAGGCCGCCGTGTTCCTGGCACGCCATGCCAGCCGCGTCGAGCTGCTGCTACGTGGAGCAGACCTGGCCGCCGGCATGTCGCGCTACCTGGTCGATCAGGTGCAGGCCACACCCTCGATCACTGTGCATCTGCACACCGAGGTCCGCCAGCTGCACGGCGACGGCGCGCTCGATGCGATCACCGTCGAGGACACGCTCGCCGGGAGGACCCGCACCGTCGATACCGGCGCGCTGTTCGTGTTCATCGGCGCCAGCCCGTGCACAGGCTGGCTGGGCGCCGTGCTGGCGATCGAGGATGACGGCTTCATCCTGACCGGCGGTGATCTCCAGCTGACGCATATCGATCCCGCGGGCGACGGGCGCCAGCGCGCGCCGTTCCCACTCGAGACCAGCCGCCCCGGGGTGTTCGCGGTCGGCGACGTGCGATCCGGCTCGATCAAGCGGGTTGCATCGGCCGTCGGTGAGGGTGCGATGGCGGTGCGGTTGATCCACCAGTACCTCGCGCTGCTCGACGGCACGCGCTCCGGGTGACCTTGCTCAGACGGGCATCAGGCGCAGTTCCCTGGTCCGATGCTTGTAGTTGAGAATCTGAAACGCGCGCGTCGCCAGGGCCCGTTCACCGGTGAGGCTCACGCGTCCCTCCCGCGCCATTCGTGAGATGGTGCTCTCGCCGGTGGCCAGGTCCAGGAACGTGCGGAAATCACACTTCATGACGAGATCAGCCGCCATCGGCGCCGGCCCTGAGCGCACCGTCACCGTGCCGTCAGCGGCGTTGACATGGAAGCACTCGTCGGCGACGTGGAACTCGTATGTCTCTTCGAGCTCGGCACTCAGCTCGGGAGGGCTGGAGGCAGAAAGGCCGAGTGCGATCAGCTCAGCGCGAGCGCCGGCCCGATCGATGTCATCAGGGAGCGGGAGCTCGGCGCCCCAGGCTCCGAGGCCGTGGACGACCGGCCGCAGCCGCTCGCCGTATGCGGTGAGCTCGTAGACCTGGACCTCGGCGGGCGGCGGCAGCGTCCGCTTTGCGACGACGCCCGCGTCCTGCAGACCCTTGAGGCGGTCGGCGAGGCGATTGGTCCCCATCGCGGGGAGCCGGGCGAGCAGATCCTTGAACCGCTTCGGCCCGAGCAACAGCTCACGCACAACCAGGATCGTCCAACGCTCACCGATCACATCGAGCGAGCGAGCAACCGGGCAGATCTCTCCGTAGGTGCGCTTGGACATGTCTTGAGGATACCAGTTTGGATGCCGTGTAATACATGATATATATAGCGTGCTACATACCAGACGTATATCCCTATTAAATATGGAGGTTGACCATGACCCAGGCCGCGCGCAGCCGTCCGCTGATCCTCGTCTCGCTGCTGCTCGCGGCGTTCGTCATCAACCTCGACACGACGATCGTCAACGTGGCGCTGCCGACGCTGGTGCGCGACCTGCACGCGTCGAACAGTCAGCTGCAATGGGTGGTCGACGCGTACAACCTCGTGTTCGCCGCGCTGCTGCTTGCGTCGGGCAGCCTGTCGGACCGCGTGGGGCGCAAGGGAATGCTGTTGGCCGGGCTCGGCGTGTTCGGCCTCGCGAGCGTCGCTGGGGGGCTAACTACGACCCCCGGGCAGCTGATCCTCGCTCGCTGCTTCATGGGCCTCGGTGCGGCGATGGTCTTCCCGGCCACGCTGTCGCTGATCTCTAACGTGTTCACCGAGCGCGCAGAACGAGCTCGGGCGATCGGGCTATGGGGCGCCACGGCGGGAATCGCGATCGCGCTCGGGCCGATCGTCGGCGGCTGGCTACTGGAGCATTTCTCGTGGACGAGCATCTTCTTCGCGATGGCACCTGTGGCTGCGCTGGGGGCGGCTCTGGTCGCGTGGAGCGTGCCGACGTCTCGCGACCCGCTCGCTCCGAGGGTGGATCGGCCCGGGCTCGTGCTGTCGACCGCGGGGATGGCGCTGTTGATCTACACGATCATCGAGGCACCCGAACACGGATGGAGCAGCGCGCGGAGCATCGCCGGCTTTGCCGCTTGCGCCGCGCTGGTTGTCGGCTTCATCGCCTGGGAGCGACGCACGCCCAACCCGATGCTCGACCTCAGCCTGTTCGGAAACCCGCGCTTCACAGCCGCGAGTGGCTCGGTGACCGTCGCCTTCTTCTCGCTGTTCGGGTTCATCTTCCTGATGACGCAGTTCTTCCAGTTCATCAAGGGCTATAGCCCGCTGTCGACTGGGGTCCATCTGCTGCCAGTGGCCACCTCGGTGGGGATCGCGTCGGTGTTCGGGACCAAGCTGGCCGTGCGCTTCGGGACCAAGCTCGTAGTCACCAGCGGCCTGCTGGCGGTCACGGGCTTCTACGCGTGGGTTGCAACGGCATCTGCCACCACGCGCTACTCCACGATCGCGATTCAGATGGTGCTGTACGGCGTCGGCATGGGCTTCACCAGCGCCCCGGCGACCGAGGCGATCATGGGCGTCGTGCCGAAGGCCAAGGCCGGCGTCGGCTCCGCCGTCAACGACGCCACACGCCTACTCGGCGGGACGCTCGGCGTGGCGATAATCGGCAGCGTTTACGCATCGGTCTATGCGAGCCGGCTGACAGCCAAGCTGCCCGCACGAGTGCCGTCGTCGATCGCCTCGGCCGCACACGAATCCGTCGGCGCGGCACTCGAGGTCGCGAGTCGGCTGGGTGCGGCGGGCCACGCGCAACTGGCCGGCGATCTGCATGCAGCGGCCTCGGGCGCGTTCGTCGACGGTCTCAGCGCCGGCTGCCTGGTCGCGGGCGGCGTGTCGCTCGCGGGCGCGATCATGGCCGCACTGCTTTTGCCAGCTCAGCCGGCGACAGCCATGAGCGAACACCCGCCGGCCGGACACCTGCCCGCTCGCGCGCGCACCGCGGCCACTGCCAGCGACTGAGGGACGCTCAGCGAAGAACGGCCGTGTGCGCGGCGCCGGAATCTGACCAGCGAACCGTCCCACCGCTGAGCTTCAGCGATCTCGCATCAACAGGGCCCGGGTCGAGCGTGCGTTCGCCCGCGGAGTCGTGTGCGATCAGCGCAGCGGTGCCCGACGGGCCGCCGGCGATCCACGCGATCCAACCAGCACGGGTCACGACGAGATCTTCAGGCGGAGGAGTCGATTCAGGCTGGTACACCGTCACCCGCACCCTCCCGGTGCGCAGGTTGGCGCTCTCGAACAGCGTCTGTCCGCAGTGTTCGGCGCCGGCGCTCTCGTAGAACACGCACGAGGTGGCTTCCCAGTCGAGGAAGTACGCCGCGTACGGGGGTGCGAACGCCGCTACGGCGAGGTTTGGCGTGTCACCGTCTTCGAAATCGAACAGGTCCTTACGCGGCTGATAGGAACTGCTGCACCCGAACAGCGAATGCGGCGCACCGTACTTACCGTCAAAGCCGCCGGTCTGGCGCACGAACAGCACCGATGAGCCCTCTCGGCGAAGAACATCTCCGTGCGGCGGCAAGCATCGTCGTGTGTGTGATGCCAGGGTGACATGGACCCCCGCGCTGGCGGACACGGCGGTTAGCATGAGCCACAGGATGGCGCCCAGGGGAGCGAGCAGCCGAGTGGACGTCCGCCCAGGGCTGGAAGCGATAACCGACGAGAACATCGAGGACATCGAGGACATCGTCGCATGCGCGACCGCGCCTGCCCAGGGCCCGAGGTGCCCGCCGCTGACCGATGAGAATCGGCGCGGCGCGAGGTCGTCACTCCGGGAAGAACTGGTTACCAACCGAGGAGGAACGTGGTGCGCAAGCTGATCTACTCGATGGGGGTGTCGCTGGACGGCTACATCGCCGGCCCCGGTGGCGCGATCGACTGGTCGGCGCCGGACGAGGAGCTGCACCAGTTCCACAACCAGCAGGCGCGGGAAACTGGAACACACCTGTGCGGACGGCGGCTGTACGAGACGATGACCTACTGGGAGACAGCCGGCGAGAACCCGGAGCTCTCAAAATACGAGCTCGAGTTCGCTCGTATCTGGAAGGACATGCCGAAGATCGTGTTCTCGAGGACTCTGACGAAAGTCGAGGGTAACGCCAGGCTGGCCGCCGACGACGTCGCCACTGAGGTCGTCCGACTCAAGGAGCAACCGGGAGACGACCTTGCCGTCGGTGGAGCGGGCCTGGCCTCAACGCTGGTGAAACTCGACCTCATCGATGAGTACTGGCTGTTCGTGAGTCCGGTCGTGCTGGGCGGTGGTACGCCCTACTTCCCGACACTAGAGGGGCGGATCGACCTGGAACTGGTCGAGACGCGGACGTTTGGCTCTCGGGTCGTCTACGTACGCTACCGGCTCGGGTAGGCCGCCTCACGCCTGTCGATTTACGCGCGCTCGCCCGAGCCTTCCCGCTGGATACGCGACGCTGCGCGCGTCGCGTGGCTCAACCGGTCGGCCCGACAAACTTCTTCCGGTCTTGCCACACCACGTCTACGCCTGCGCTAGCCAGAAGCTCCAAGAGGTCGGCTCTTGGCTCGCTCGGCAGGAGCACTGCGAGCCGCGGCCGCGGCTCGAGGAACCTTGCGTAGTCGAGCAACTGTCCGATCGCCATACGTATCGCGCCGCGCTCCACGGTCCCTTCGCCTCGTACAGCGTGTTCGTCAGGTTGTCGATCAGGTCGCAGAACAGCGGCTTCGCCTCACCCGGCGGGACGATCTTTAGCCGATCCGAGTCATGCCCCCGCTTCGCTAGATGCTCCTGAAATGCGAGCACGAGCTTTTGCTCGCGTCGATCCGCCTCATATTCCTTACCGCTGGGCGCCACGAATGCCTTCTCAGTCCATTGCTGCTCGACCGCAACATGCTGCACGCCGTCCTGCGTCACGCGGTCGAGCGGGGATGAGCTTGGCCTTAGCCCTGTGTCGAGCGGACGTAGCCGGAACACGACCACGGTCCTTACGCGGCCCGTTTTCGATTCCGGGGCGTCCGTCGTGTAAGTCGGCTGCTCCGCGTCCAGAGCAAACGCACCTTGATACGTCACCTGGCCGCGCGCACCATCGAACAGTCTCAGCGCCCGGCCGTCCGCCGCATGGCGCAGGATCGCCGCGTTGCCGCCCTTCATCTGCTGGTCGCCGCGCTGTCCTTCTCCGGTGTAGTGGAAGCAGCCGTCGTCGCGCCAGCCGTCGAAATACCCGTGCTGCTCGCCTGAGACGGCTTCCGAGAAGACCATCACGTTCGGCGATGTCCGCGAGGGCACTATCCCGCCCTGCGGGCTACCTCCATACCGCTGGCGCAATATGCCGCGCTCGATCACCTCGCCGGGAAGCAGTGCCCAGACCATCGGACTTCCGGCGATTTGCCCGCCATCCACCTCCGTCGCCATGTGCGAATCATCGCCCGCGGCCCGGATGGTGCGAGGTAGTCATTCGGGCGGCGCAGGTGAGGATGGCGAGACCCGGATTAGAACCGGGGACACCACGATCTTCAAAGGACACGAAGGACGACGGCTAAGAAGCATCGCGGCCAGGACAACCTACCCTACGCTATGCCCTATACTGTCCCACATGCGCAAGACGAGCGTCTATCTGGATGATCAACAGGCCGAGCGCCTTGCGCGCCTCGCCCGCCAAGAGGGCCGCTCACAGGCCGAGATCCTGCGCGAGGCCGTCGCGACCTACGAGCCTCCGGCCTCGCGTGATCGCTGCTTCGAGGTTGCCGCCGGCTTTCCCCGGATCGACGGCGACCCGCGCCCGATCTCACAGATTCCCGACGAGGAGCTTCTCAAGGGCTTCGGCCGTTGACGCTGCTGATCGACGCTGGGCCGATCGTGGCGCTTGCCGACGTCAACGAGCCTCAGCGAGAGCGGATCTTCACCGCACTCAGGGACGAGCCGGGTGATCTGGTCATGCCGGCCCCGACGACCGCAGAGGTCGACTACCTTCTCGGCCAACACTTCGGTCAGAACGCTCGTCGCGGATTCCTGAGCGACCTGGCCCGCGGCCGCTTCAAGGTTGCTTGCCTCGAACGCGCTGACTACGAGACGATCATCGATCTCGATAGACGGTATTCCGACCTAGACCTAGGACTTGCCGATTGCGCACTCGTTACGCTCGCCGATCGCTACGACACAACCCGCATACTCAGCTTCGACGAGCGACACTTCCGCGCCGTGACGCCGCTCAGCGGCGGAGCGTTCACAATCTTGCCGGCCGATCGCTGATGCCATAGCCGAGCGGGCTTGTTGGCGTCAGCAGCCGCCGCACACTTGACGCCTCGAGACCGGCGCGGTCAGCGCGGCGCCAAGCCCAACGCAACCGCACTGCCGAGCGCTTTCTACGACGAGTTCGCCCATCTGTCTAGCCTGAAGCGTGCAGCGAAGTAGGTATCCGACTGCTCGGATGCGTTCCCCGCACGAGGTCCGCGCCTCGCCGCGTGAGATGCCACGAGTTCGCGGCTCCCTTTATTTGGCCCTCCCCGCGGTTCTCCAAGAGGCCTAGACGGGCGAGGCGGCTTAGGAGCTTTGATATCTGGCCCTGGTCGACGATGTCCGCGCCCTCGGCGACTTCTCGATTGCTTACCCCAGGGCGCATTGCGATGACGTCCAAGACCCTGATCGTGCGGTAGGTCAGGCGCATCGGCACATCGTCAAGGGGGTCAGCGTTCATCGGCCGGCTGTTTGCCTTTCTGTGAGGCGCGCTGCGTGCCGGCTTTCGTAGTTCGTCCGCAGCCTTCCTAGCGCCGAGATATGGAAGAGCGATCATGTACATCAAAGGTCCGAACAGATCCGTCAACGGCTCATCGGAATCGCTGAGCAGGCGGGTGTGGAGTACAGCCAAGATGCCGCCGACAATCCCTTCTCCCATGACACTGGGCGGCTGGCGATCGCCATTCGTTGCGCGACGGCCCTCGTCGATGCCAGCCACAAGCGCATCAAGCACCTGTGATCGATGCTCCAACACCCTCGGGCCGGCGCTGAGAGTGTCGATGATCCATAGCCGTGCGAGGCCAGGCTCTTGGCCCATGATCTCGAGCAGGTAGGCTAGGGCTGCTTGCACCCCCTCGCGCCAGTGAGGCTGATTGAGGTATGCGTCCCGCACCGAGACGGTGGCGTTCTCGAGCGTGTATTCGAAGGCGGCCAACAAGCAGTCTTCTCTGTCGACGAAGACGTCATAGAACGTCTTGCGCGAGACCCGCGCCCGGCTGATCACGGCCGCGACAGTCAGGTTCGCGCAGCCAAGCTCGGCAACTGCGTCCATCGCAGCCGCGATCATCCTGTCACGCTGAATCTCCGTGACCTGTCTACGTTCCTGCTTGTGCCGACCGGGACGTAGGGCGATCGTGGTCATCGTCGGTGGGGGGTACATAGAGTCCGTACGCTTCCTGCTCAGGACATCCGGGAAATCGATGTTCGGATCGGCACGACGAGCGGCGCGGGTACGGATCGTGTCCCGCTCGAGCTCAAACGGGGCCATGGTAAGGAGACGCACCCGGACACGTTGGATCGGCCGAGGGACGGCGAGGCGTGCCAAACGGCCACGATGAAAGCCCGCTCGCTCGGAGTGACGAGCGACCCGGCCTCGGACGGACACCAAACACGTAGCATGGCCTCCGGCTTCGGTTTGACGCGGCGATCTCCGGCGTAGCAAGAAGCGCGTCGAGCCGAGGCTGAGCACGGTGGTTCCCGTCTCCCAGTTCGGTCTCCAGGCTGGGCCTTCCCTCAGGCTCCTCGGGCGTTTTCTCTTGCGCTCTTGGCATCGTTCTGATCGTGATCGCGATGGGGTTGCTTCTGCTTCTTTCGTGCCCGACTTCCCAACCTCGCCTTTGGGAAGCCAGATAAACGGTCCCTTTTACACTAGCGGATTCCGAAAGGAGCGTCAAATAGACAGATACGACTGCCTTTCGGCTAAGTGGAAACGCTTGCTATAGTTTTTATGAGCCAACAGCGCAGGGACAGCTCAACGAGCCCTTGCCACAGACTGAATAAAACGCCTGCACAACGTCGCGCGGATGTATCAGATCTCAGCCGCCCAAGCGCTCTCGGCGGTGCTTGAGGTAGGCACGGAGAACGCCGTGCGCTGGCATGCTACCTGTAGCATAAAACGTGCCATATGGCAATTCAGGAGCGACCGACGCGCAGTTGGACAAAGCGGCTTTATCCGCCATGCTCCTAGCCTACAAGGGCGCTGAGACCGTCAGTGCGGATGGTCACGCGCAATCGGCTGATCAAATGGTTTGCGTAGAGAGAACGTGCTTCTCTCACGCTACTCCCGCGCCCAGCCCGGCTGGTCATGCCCTACCGAGGGCGGGCGTGCAAGCTCGCTGCCGACAGGCGTCGTTTTCGTGTACGGCGTGCAATAAACGACTACTATAGCTTTATATTGGTACGGCGCATAGGCCACTCTTCGTTATTCGAGCACACAGCTCACCTGGCGAGCGCGCGGCCCACCCATTTACATGCCAGTTCTCAACCCGTTTTTCGGGCCTGTCGGCTACGGTCTAGCCCGCGATGGCGAGGCGCTCGACCCCCCGGCGGTCCGTAAACACCAGAATGCAGATCGGGCGCAAACACACGCAGCGCGATCGCCTGATCGCCGGCATCGTCGCGGTCGCGAACCGCGACGGACATTCCCGCGCAAGCGTGTCCGCCGTCATCTCCGAGGCGAAGGTCTCCAAGCCGACCTTCTACGTGTACTTCCAAGATCGCGACGATTGCTTCCTGGAGGCGTGGACTGACGTGCATGAGCGTCTGCTCAGCAAGGTCAGGGCGGCCCTTGCGGAGCAGCCGGCCCAGGATGCGACGAGCGTCGCTATAGCAACCATCGTCACGTTTGCCGGCGCAGAGCCGGGCCTTGCCCGCTTTTTGATGAATGAGCCGCTTGCCGGGGGGAGCTCTGCGCTCGACACTCGCGACAAGGGGATCGCCGAGCTCGCGGCCGCGATCGAGGAGACGCTGCAGACCGCGCCGCCCGACGCACCCTCCCCGGACATTTCGCTTTCGTTCGTCATCGGTGGGCTCTACCGGCTGCTCGCGTCGAGGCTGCGCCGTGGCGAGCCGGCCACAACCGCGCTGCTGGACGACATCGGCGAATGGGTCGAACGTTACAAGGCCCCGAGACACAAGCATCGCTGGGGTTCGATGAAGAAATCGCCACCGCTCGAGCCTTCTCCGTTCCTGCCGAAAACGAAGCTTCGCCCCCCCGAGGCCCTGCCGCGCGGACGACCCCGCCTGCCTGAGGCAGAGGTTGCAGAGAACCAGCGTCGGCGGATCATGTTCTCCGCCGCGAGGTTGGCCGAGCAAAAAGGCTATGCGGCCACAACCGTGATCGAGATAGCCAGGCGTGCCCGCGTCGACCTGCGCACTTTCTACTCTCTGTTCTCCGAGAAGCAGGACGCGTTTATGGCCGTCCACGAACTTGGGTTTCAGGAGGTCATGGGGGTCGCCGCGTTGGCCTTCTTCTCCGGCGCCACCTGGCCTGAGCGCAGCTGGGAGGCCGGCCGCGCGTTCACGCAGTTCCTCGAGTCGAATCCGACGATCGCAAACGTCGGGTTCGTCGAGGCCTACGCCGTCGGCCCTGGCGCAGCCCAGCGGGTCGAGGACAGCCACATCGCGTTCACGATATTCCTCCAGGAGGGCCTGCAGTACTCCTCGACGCCAAATCCGCCCTCACGTATTGCACTCGAGGCAATCGTCACGACGATCTTCGAGATCATCTACCGACAGGTCCGCGCGAGCCCGCCCGCACAGATCCCCGGCGCCCTCCCACACATCGCGCACCTGTGGCTCACGCCCTTCCTGGGGCCTGACGAGACGAACCGGTTCATCGACGAACGCCAGTCCGCCAAGGGCCGCCCAAAACGCCCGAAGAAAACCTCATGAGCAGGTTTATCGCGGCGCATTGATCATCTAGTTTGGCTAATGTCTAACTATGTCAGATCGCGCTACCGAGGGTACGGGCGACGGCATCGGCCAGCGCATCGCAGCCAGCGCAAGCGAGCAGAAGCGGACGCAACGACAGCGGATCCTTGAGGGCGTCATGGAGATAGTCGAACGCGAGGGCTACGCGCACACCACGGTAGCCCAAATTATTGCCCATGCGGCGGTATCGCGCCCGACGTTCTATGACTACTTCCGCGATAAGGACGCGTGCTTTGTAGGCGCGATCGCGGCCGTCCGCGAGCAGCTGCTGGTCCATGTCGAAACCTCAGTCGAGAGCAGCGACCCAGCCCGCGCCACATACGCCGCGATCGAGGCGCTCGTCGGGTTCGTCAACCTCGAGCCCGCGATGGCTCGCTTGCTGATCAACGGGAGCCTAGTAGGTGGACCGCGGGCGCTCGACGCGCGGGACGAGAGCATCGTCGCGATTGCTCAGGTAATCGAACAAGCCCATCGCAAACTACCTGGGAACACCATGATCCCAGGCGTCCCGAGCGTAGTACTCGTGGGCGGCGCATACCGCCTCCTTGGGTCTCGTATTCGTCGCGGCAAGCCCGTAGACGAGGATCTGCTCGCGGATTTGCTGGCATGGATCGCGAGCTACGCGCAGCCGGCTGATGCTCGGCGATGGAGCACGCTTGAGCCGCGACCAATCGCGTCCACGCCATTCGTACCTGAGATCCCGTTTCGATCTCCGCCGCTGCCGGGGCGGCGCCGCCGCTCACGGCTACGGACGATCGAGAACCGTCGCCAACGCGTGCTGTTCGCCACCGCCCAAGTCGCACGAGAGAAGGGCTTCAGCGCGTCGACGATCGCCGACATAGCCCGGCGGGCCGGCGTAGACCACCGGAGGTTCAGCGGCATGTTCGCCGACAAGCAGGACGCGTTCCTGACCTTCCACGACCTCGGCGTCCGGCGCGCGCTAGCGGTCAGCATCGGCGGCTTCTTCTCCCGCGCGGACTGGCCTGAGCGCGTGTGGGCGGCCGGACAAGCCTTCACCGGCTTCCTCGACAAGAATCCCACGATACCTCCTGTCGGATTCGTCGAGGCCTACGCTGTGGGGCCCCGTACCGCGAAGCAACTGGACGGCTTCGTAAGAGCGTTCACCATCTTTCTCCAAGACGGATTCGCGCACCCTGACCACCGCAACCGCCCCGATCCCTCCCGCGTCGCACTGGACGCGATCGCCTACACGGTCTTTGAGATCGCCTATCTGGAGTCTCGGCTGCACCACGACGCTGAACTCACCAGCCTGTTGCCGTACGCTGCCTTCATCGCGCTCGCGCCGTTTCTCGGTCCGGCGTCAGCGACCGCATTCATCGAGAGCAAGCTCAACCCCGAGACATCGCAAGCCGCACCAGGCTGAGCGCTGCGCGCGGTCGCAGCGGCATGGCGAGACCCGGATTCGAACCGGGGACACCACGATTTTCAGTCGTGTGCTCTACCAACTGAGCTATCTCGCCGCAAGATCGATCGTAGATCGGCCAGCGATGCTAGCGGCTCGCGGGTGCAGCCGCCTAGCGTTCCCATGCCTGCAGATACGGCAATGGGTCGATCGAGCGGCCGGCGGCGCTCTGCCAGCCACCGACCCAGATCTCGAAGTGCAGATGCGGAGCCGTCGCATCGCCGGTCTGGCCCGCCTTGCACAGTTGCTGCCCGGCGATCACGGCCTGAGATTCGGCGACGAGGAGCGAGGCGGCCTCGCAGTGGGCGAACATGAAATCGAGCCCTACGCCAGTGTGCTCGACCGCGTAGTAGCCGGCGCCGCCGGCCTGGTAGCCGGTCATCGTGATCGTCCCGGCGAGCGGTGCTACGTCGGGAGTGCCTTCGGCTGTCAGCACGTCCTGGCCTTCATGGATGTGACCAGCGCGGGGCGCGCCATAGCGGTTTTCCGGGCCGCCGAAGCTATGCGCACCGGCAACCGGGAAGACCGCGCCGTCAGCCACCGTTTCGGCAGGCGTAGGAACGCCGACTTCCGGTGCTGAGGCGGTCGGTGGAACGGGGACGAGAGCCCGGCGCCTTCACGACCAGGCTCGCTACACCTGAGCTGTGGGCGCGACGCAGCAGGCTCACGCCATGGTGGTCGTGTGCGCTGACGCTCACGTGATAGCTGCCCGGCGTAAGCGTTACGCGCGGACGGCCATCGCACGATCACCGTACGACCCGTGTGAACCCAGCCGAGGCGCGCCACGACAACCTCACGCCGGGTGGAGAGCGACCCGATCGCCACCTGCACGTCCACGGTGCCGACGCCGGCCTCGGTCGATGCGAAAGCTGACCCGAGGCGGTCGACCCGGCGTCGCCGTCGCCGGGACGCTCAAGCTGCTCGCCACCGGGCGCCGCTGGGGCCTGGGCACCGGCACGCCGTACTGGCTGCCACCGGCCTTCGGCGCGGACGGAGCCGCAACGCCGCCCGGCAGTCCTTTGACCGCCTGCGCCGGCGCCGGCGCCCACAGCAACAGCAGGGCGAGTGTCGCGAGGCCGGGCGGGGCCGCCGGGCGGGGATACCTCATGCGGCTAGTCTCGGCCCGGATCGCTGCTCGCAGAAGAGCTGCGCCACGAATTGCAGACTGACCGACCGCCCCGACGCCCGCCCGCCAGAGGGAGCGTTTGCGGCACGGCGCGGAGCTATCGGCGCATCGCTGAGCTATTGCGCCCGAATTCCTCGACGAGCGCGTCGTACGTCAGCCGCAGGCCCTGTGCGATCGCCACCTCCGGGCGCCAGCCGAGCTCGCGTTCGGCGCGCGCGATGTTCAGGCGGCTGTGCGTCAGCTCGCCCGGGCGCAGGTCGGCCAGCTCGGGCTCGATCTGCTTGCCCGCCGCCGCACTCAGCTCGCGCCAGATGCTGATCACGTCCGTCTCCACGCCCGTCGCGATGTTGTACGTGCCCGACCGCCCCGACGCCGACAGCAGCGCGCTGACGACGTCGCCCACATACACGTAGTCGCGCGTCGGCGTCCCGTGCCCGAACAGCTTCGGCGCTCGCCCCTCGTGCAGATGGTTGGTGAAGATCGCGACCACTCCAGCCTCACCGTGGGGGCTCTGGCGCGGGCCGTACACGTTGCCCAGCCGGCATACCGCGTGCGGGATGCCCGACGACAGCGACCACGTGTTCACGTACGCCTCCGCCGCCCACTTCGACGCGCCGTACGGCGACAGCGGCGCCGGGATCCGCTCCTCGCCCGTCGGCATCGGCGCATCGTCGCCATACAGCGCCCCGCCGGTCGACGTGAACACGACCGGCGCGCGGCAGCGCCCTGCGGCCTCGAGCACGTTCAGCGTTCCTCTGACGTTGACCTCGCAGTCGCGAGCAGGGTCCTCGACCGACACGACCACGCTCGCCTGCGCAGCCAGATGGAAGATCGCCCGCGGCTGGACCTCCGCGACGATCTGCTCGAGCGCCACCAGATCGACGATGTCGGCCTGCACCAGCCGTGCGCTGCTCGGCACCCTGATCGGCGCTGCCAGAGGACAGGTCATCGATCACCGTCACCGAGTAGCCATCCGCCAACAGCGCGTCGACCACATGCGAACCGATGAAGCCGGCCCCGCCGGTCACGATCGCGCTTGAGCTCATGCGCGGGAAATCTATACGGAGGCAGTCGAGGCGGACGTCGCCAGCAGGTCTTCGACTGCTTCGACCGACTCATCGATGCGCTCGAGCACGCGCATACCCTGGCGCTCGAGCGGCAGGCTGCCGCCGACCGCCGGGCCGCCAAGCACGATCGGGAGGTCCGGTCGCGAGGAGCGCAGATCGCGCAACGCCAGCTCGACCGAATCGGACTCCGCGGACACCGTCGCACCAACGATCACCAGGTCGGGGGACTGGCTGTCGACCATCTCGAGCAGGCGCTCTGCCGACAGATCGGTGTCGAAGATCGTGTGGAACCCTGCCGCCGCAAGCTGGTCGTGGACCATCTGCAGGCCGAGCGTGTGCATGTCGCCCTCGACACCCGCCAGCAGCACGCGCTCGCGGGTCGGCTCGGTGCTGCCGGTCATGTACCTGTACAGCGTCGCCAGCACGCGGCGCGTGATCGTGGTCGCGCGGTGCTCACGTTCGGAGTCGATCTCGCCGGCTTCCGAGAGCACGTTGATGCGGCGCAGCGCTGGGCCGATTACCTCGGCGTGCAGGGTCGTCGGCGACGCGCCATCCTCGATCGCCGTCGCGATCGCACCCTCGGCCATCTCCGCGTCGCCGCGTTCGAGCGCCGTGGCGAACGTCTCGAGCGTGCCCTCGACGAGCGCAGCCGGGTCCGAGCGAAGCTGTTCGCGCGCGTCCGGGCCCGAGCGTCCGAGCACTTCCATGAACGCATCCAGCAGCACAGGGTCGAAGTGGCGGCCTCGCTGTTCGCGCATCATCTGCACAGCGTCCTCGACCGAGAACGCCTTGCGGTACACACGGTCGCTGGTCAGCGCGTCGAACACATCCGCCACGGCCACGATCCGCCCCTCGATCGGGATCGCCTCGCCCTTCAGGCCGCGCGGGTAACCCGTGCCGTCCCACTTCTCCTGGTGGCTCAGCGCGATCGTCGCGGCCATGTCGAGGATCGACGAGGACGAGCCACGCACCAGGCGGTGACCCTCCTCGGCGTGCGTCTCCACGATCGCGCGCTCCTCCGGCGTGAGCGGGCCGGGCTTGAGCAGGATCGCGTCCGGGATCGCGACCTTGCCGACGTCGTGCAGTGGCGCCGAGTGCTTCAGGCGCTCGCAGAACTCAAAGTCCATACCGATGTGTTCGGCCAGCAGCACGGAGAAACGTCCGATCCGCTCGATGTGTGCGCCGGTGTCCTCGTCGCGGAACTCGACCGCCATCGACAGTCGCTGCACGGTCTCCGCCTGCGCGATCTCGAGCTCCGACAGCGCGCGTTTCAACTCGCTCGTGCGGTTCTCGATCTCGTCTTCCAGTGCTGCGCGTCCGTTCTCGCCGAAGCGCCATCCGAGAGCGATCGTCGCGCAGCCCAGGGCCACCAGGCAGCAGGTCACGAACAGCGAGGCACCCGCCGCTATCGCCGCCACGACGGCCGCGACGGCGAGCGCGACGAACGGGAACAGCGCGAGCGCCGGGTGGCGGTGTTTGGTGCGCCGGCGAGGCGGACGCTTGCCCGGCTGGTCGGGCTGACCCTCGGCGCCGGCGAGCTTACGCATCAGGCCCTCGATCCGCGAGGGTCCCTGTTCCGGGCTCTCTGCAGGCAGCCCCGACTCTGCTGGTCCACGAAGAAGACTTGCTTGAATTGCACCGCTCACTGAGAACACTCGCGTCCTTGTCCGGTCCCAGATATGACTCTGCTGGCAGGTCTCCGTTCGACGTTCGCGGCCGCAGGCTTGACTTGGTGTTGGCGAGCATAGACATATAGTGATCCACAAGCCTCACGGGGTTCGGTGCAGCTGCTTGATGTTGATCGGGTCGGCCGGTGCCTCCAGCAACACCGGCTGGTTCCAGCGGTTGAACACGATCCGCCCGCCGCGGTCCGTGCCCGTGGCGCGCCGCAGGATCTCGATCGGGTAGGGCGTGCCGGTGGTTGCGACGTACAGCGTCCCGTCACCAGACGCATCGCGAACGCCGACCGCGCGCTGCCCGTCGATCGTCGTCTCGCCCGCGCGCGACACGGCTCCGTGGCCGGCGAGCGTGCCGTCGATCAGCTTGCTCAGGTTGGTCAGCGATGCGAGCGACGCCAGCGGCCCTTTGGCGGCAAGCCCCTTCAGCCAGCGCCCCGGGAGCAGCCGCGCGGCGGTCGGCCCCGCGTAGCGTCTGTAAAAAGCGCTATTCCCTTTGATGTAGACCGCTCGGTCGAGGTCGATCAGCTCGATGCTGAGCCCTTCCAGCGCGAGCCGTCCTTTACCGCCCTTGTCCGCGACAAGCTCCATATCAAGAGATATCGGCTCGTGATCGCTCAGTATTGAGCCTGCAACGTGCACAGTCGCGGCGCCCGCGGCCGCCGATTCGGCCGCCGCCACGATCTGCACGGGCGTTTTCGCCGCCACGCCGTTGTCCGCAGGCGGAGAGCTCCCACAGCCAGCCAGTAGCGCCGCCAGTAGCAGCACCGCCAGCAGCGCCCCGAACACCGGCGGCGAAAGGGATCGAGGCGGAATGCGCATCGATCGAGGAACTGTAGTCCCACGCGCGGGGCAGTCCCAGCGCCGCCCGCAGCCCCGAGCGAGTGACGCCGGAGTCACGCCAACCATGCGCCGGGCTCGGTTAAGCTTGCCATCCGCCGAGCCAAAGGGGATCGAGATCGATGAGCGACGCAAACGCAAACGAGTACACGATCGGGGCACAGGTGATGTGCAACGACGGCAGCTGCGGCGAGCTGCGGCGCGTGGTCGTCGACCCTGTCGCCCGCACGCTCACGCATCTCGTCGTCGAGCCCAGGGACATCGCTCGCACGGGACGACTGGTTCCGGTACAGATCGCCGACGCAAGCTCCAACGGGATCAGGCTGCAGTGCAGCGCCGCCGAGTTCGACGCACTCGAAGAGGCCGAGGAGACGCACTTCCTGCTCGACAGCTACGACGGGTCGAGCTACGCGAACGGAGAGGTCTTCGCGTGGCCCTACTACGGGCTCGGGTCAGGCTTCGGCGGCCTCGGCGGGCCGGACCCCGCTGTCCCACCCGTGGTCGTCTATGACCGTGTCCCGGTCGGAGAGGTCGACATGCGTCGCGGCGACCACGTGCACGCCAGCGACGGCAACATCGGGAAAGTCCAGGGGCTAGTGATCGACGCAGCAGACCACCACGTCACGCACGTGCTGTTGCAGGAGGGACACCTGTGGGGCAAGAAGGACGTCGCGATCCCGATCGGCGCCGTGACCGAGGTGACCGCCAACGGCGTCCGCCTGTCGCTGTCCAAGGATCAGGTGCGTGACCTGCCCGCAGTTCCGGTCGCCGCACACTGATCTCGCCGGGCGCGCATCAGGGGCGGGCGGCAAACTCCCAGCCGTAGCGAGCCGCCGCTGCGAGCAAAGCGGCCGGGTCGACCTCGCCGTCCGGCGTAGATGCGCCGGACTCCAGGAAGAAGTGCTCCATCCCAGCCGGGCTGAAGATCAGCACGCGCCGGCCGGGCCGATCGCCGACATTTACACCCGAGTGCAGCACGCCTCGCGGGACGTGAACCGTCTGCCCGGCTGACAGGCGGATCGGCGTCCCGTCGAGCACGAGCTCGAACTCGCCCTCGACGACATGGATCGTCTCCGCCTCGTTCGTGTGTCGATGCGGCGGCAGCGACCAGCCCGCCGGCGGGTAGTCGACGATCAGGCAGAACGCGCCGCCCGTGTCCTGCGCAGCGAGGTGGATCTCCGTTCGCGTGCCACCGGGCATCCACACCACGCGAACGTCGTCTGCCATCAGCGGACCATAACGCTACGCGGCGAGCTCCGATACGAACAGACCGCCGCGCTCGTGTCCGGGCAGCTCGAGCTCGGCGACCGCCTCGCGCACGCCCGGGTAATCGGGGTGCCCGAAGTCGTGGAACACTGTCAGCGCGTCCGGCGCGAGCGCAGCACGCCACGCGCGAAACGCGCCCAGCACCGCGTCGCGCTCGTGCACCGAGTCGATGAACAGCAACTGCACCGGCTGATCACCGGCGTGCGGCCCGCTGCTGTCCGGCTCGTCGCGAAGCTCGATCCGCTCGCGCACGCCCATACCGGCCAGCTCGAGATAGGCCTCACGCTCCGGGCGCACGCACGGGTCGTAGCTGACGACGCGGCGCCCCGGATCATCGAGCGCCAGCGCGATCGCACTCCACGCCGTGCCCGTCCCGAGCTCCACCACCGTCATGCGCCCGCGCGCGAGCGCAAGCAACTCCGCCAGCTCGTGCGGGCGGGCTGCCGAATCCAGGCTGAACCGGTCGCCGATGCGGCGTGCCCGCCATCGCGCGCGCAGGAAGAACCACGCCACGCGCGTCGGCAGCACACGCAGGGACGCCAGCAGCCGCAGCTCTGCGCGTATCGCCCTCACCTCGTTCGCCGACCCGCTCAAGTGCGCCAGTCTATGCGCGGCGGAACGTCCGGTCGGGGCGCGGTGGAACGCCCCCGTCGGCCATTTGTCGAAATGCACGAGCGTGCGCGACAGATATCGGCCTGCACGCTCGATCTCCCCCGGGACTCATGCGCGCGGGCCTCGCGGCCGATGAGGTGGCAATGTCAGACAGCGAAACTCCCCAAAACACTCCCGACGGCCACGACAGCCAGGGGCCCTCTGCGGCAAAACCGGCCAGCTCGGCCAGTGCGGAGGCCCAGCCGATCGATCCAGTAGCAGTCGCAGCGCAGACGCTCGCGGCCACCGCCGACGGCACGCCCGAGCAGACGCCAAGCGCGCCCGCGGGTCGGTTCGCAACGGCGATCCGCAGCCGCAAGGCCGTCTGGGGTGCCGTCGCCGTCCTGTGCTTCGCCGCCGGCACCGTCGGCTCCGTGCTCGCCGCACACGCCGTCGCGCGCAACGACTCCAAAGAAACGCAGCAGGCCTTCCAGCAGAGCTCCGCGGGGATCGCCTCGGCCGTCAAGCTGGCGCTCCAGCGCGAGGAAGAGCTGGCGGTCAGCGCGAGCACCTTCTTCGCCGGCAACTCCAAGGCGACGCCCGCCGAATTCGCCAGGTGGGTCAAATGGGCGCGCACGCTCCACCGCTTCCCCGAGCTCGAGAACCTCGGCCTGGTGACGCTCGTGCGAACGCCCGAACTCGCCGCGTTCGAGGCACAGATCTCCGGCCACCCGCTGAAGACGCCCGTCGCCGCCGCAACGCCCGCCGCCGCTGGATCGGCCGCCAGCGGATCGAAGCCGCCGAGCACCGGCTCGACATCCACCGCCGCCGCCACGGCGAGCGCTGCCAACACCGCGACGCCAACGCCAACGCCAAAACCGACGCCGCCCAGCCTGCGGATCATCCCGGCGAGCAGCCACCACTACTACTGCCTCACGAGCGCAGAACTCGCACGCAGGCACGCCGGCCCGCTGCCGGCCGGCCTCGACTACTGCGCGTCCTCGGCCGCGCTGCTGCTCGCGCGGGACAAGGGCGTCAGCAGCTACACGGCCGTCTCACTCGGACAAGCCCAGGCGCTCGCGATCCAGATGCCCGTGTACCGGGGCAACGCGATCCCGCACACCGCGTTCGGACGCGCCGCCGCGTCCGTCGGATGGCTGCGCGAGGTGCTGATCCCGGCGGTCATGCTGCAGCAAGTGCTACACGGGCACCCCGGCAACGCCGTCGCCCTGCGCTACCGCAACTCGAACGTCATCTTCGCCAGCGGCGCTCCGCAGAGCGGCGCTCAGAGCAGCACGGTCAGCCTGCACAACGGGTGGACGGTAACGAGCTTCGCAGCACCGGCGAGCGTGGACGTGCTGTCGAACGGGACGGCGCTCGCCGTGCTGATCGGGGGCATCCTGCTGAGCGCACTGCTCGGCCTGCTGATCTTCGTGCTCGGCGCGCCGCGCCGCTCGGCGCCCGCGGTCAAGACCCGCACGGTGCCCAACGTGGACCTCTACGACGGCCTCACCGGGCTCCCCAACCGAGCGCTCACGCTCGACCGCGCCGAGCGCATGGTCGCACGTGCCGGGCGCCAGTCCGGGATGCTCGCCGGCGCGCTGTTCATCGACATCGACTGGTTCAAGGACGTCAACCTGAAGCTCGGCGAGGCCGCCGGCGACCAGCTGCTGACGATCGTCGCCGAGAGGCTCGAGCACGTGGTTCGCGGCGGTGACACCGTCGGTCGACTCGGCGGCGACGAGTTCGTCGTGCTCGTCGAGTCAGCAGCCCGCGGGGTGCGGCTGGACTCACTCGCCAGGCGCATCATCGAGTCGCTGCACAAGCCCGTCGAACTCGATGACTTCGGCCCGAGCTTCTTCGCCACCGCCAGCATCGGCGTGGCGTTCGGCCGCTACGAAACCCCGGAAGACCTGCTGCGTGATGCGCAACTCGCGCTGTTCGCAGCCAAGGCCGCCGGTAAGGACCGCTACACGCTGTTCAACGCCAACATGCGCTCAGTCATCGAGAGCCGCGCCGTGCTCGAGGCCGAGCTGAACACCGCACTACAGGAAAAACAGTTCTTCCTGCTCTACCAGCCGATCTGCGATCTGAGTACCCACAAGGTCGTCGGCCTCGAGGCGCAGATCCGCTGGAGCCACCCGAAGCAGGGCGTGCTCGCACCCGACGACTTCATCCCGCTCGCCGAGGACACCGGGCTGATCGTGCCGATCGGCCGCTGGGCGCTCGAAGAGGCCTGCAATCGCGGCGCCGCCTGGAACGTCGGCGGCCCACGAGTCGGTGTATCGGTGAAGATCTCTGAGTACCAGCTGGTTCGCGACGGCTTCGCCACCGACGTGCGACGCGCGCTGCAGCAGTCCGGGATCGAGCCGTCGCTGCTGACGCTCGAGATCGACGAGACGACCGTCATGCGCGACCTCTCCGCAACCGCCGATCGCCTCGAGCAGGTCAAGCGGCTCGGTGTGCGGATCGCGATCGACGACTTCGGCGGCAGCGGCTACGCGCGCCACTCCGACCTGCAGCGCATGCCACTCGACGCGCTCAAGGTCGACCGCAACTCGCTCGCCGCCTCAGACGACGAGGACTACCGCAGCTGGCTGATGGAGGCAATCCTCGTAGTCGGCCACGACCTGTCGCTCAGCGTGATCGCCACCGGCGTCGAGTCACAAGATCAACTCGTCAGCCTGCAAGCGCTCGGCTGCAGCATCGCCCAGGGCCCGTTCATCGGCAAGCCGATCCCCGTCGACGCCGTCGAGAGCCTGCTCGGCGGAGGATTCCCCGTGGCCCGTCCGGCCGCCCCTGCCGCCCCCACCCAGGCCCCCGTCCCTGCAACGGTCGGCGCGACCGCCACGGCCGTTCAGGCAGCCCCGGCAGGTCCCGCTGCGCCCGCGAGCCCGGCCGCGCCGGCAGGCACGAAGGGCCCCGCACGCCCCGCGGCGCCGGCAAGCACGAAGGCACCCGCGAGTCCGAAGGCACCGGCCAACCCCGCAACCCCTGCAAGCGCGACCCCGACCATGGCCCCTGCGACCCCGACCACGGCCCCGGTAACGAAGACCGCGCCCGCTCCGAAGGCTGCTCCGGCTCCGAAGGCCGCTCCGGCTCCCAAGGCAGGCCCGACGCCAGCTGCCCGGCCGGCCGATCCCTCGGACCCCACCGGCGCGACGACGAAGCCGTCGGCGACGGGCCGCTCGGCCGGACCCTCGGACCCCACCGGCCCGACACGTCCTGCTCAGTAGGAGGCGAGCTCGCTCACGCAGCGTCCGACCGCCGCGCAGCGCGGCGGTCGCGCAACATCCGCCGACCGACAACGTCGCCCGCCGCCGTCGCAAGCCAGATGATCAGCGTCGCCAGCACGTACGTCTGAATCCCGTGGATGCTCAACCCGCTGACAATCGCGTTGACGATGATCAGCGAGACGATCGTCGAGGCGAGCGCGAGCAGCCCCGCGAGCGCGATCGACGGCTGGCGAACGAGCACACGCAGCGCCAACAGTTGCACGACGATGTGAATCAGCCAGAACAGCAGGCTGGCCTCGATCAGCGCCGTCGTGTCGATCGAGAACTTGCTCAGCACAGCACTCGACACGAGGATGCCCACCGCGACCGCCGCAAGCGAAGTGCCGAAGCGAATCCCCCAACGCGCGAGCATTCGCTGATCCTACTCCGCGCCCCGACACCCTCACGGCACGCCGCTACTGACAGCCGCGCAACCCCTCCTATCAGTAGTAGTCCTCGACTGTCATCGACCAGCGTGCCGAGTCATGGCCGGCGGACACCACCAGACGGTAGAGGCCCGGGCCGCTGTCGAACGTGTGCGTCTGCGAGCTCCCTTCGCCCAGTTCAAAGCCGCCGCCGCTCGAGTCGCCGTGCAGGTTCTCCGCTTCCGCGCTCGGCCCGAAACACACGAGCAACAGCGTGCACGTGCCTTCGTAGTCCATGCTGTAGCGCACCCTCCAGCGGCTGCCCAGGATCCGAAACGGCACCGAGCGGCCGTCGTCGACGCCCGAGAAGCTCGTCAGCGCTCGCCAGCGCGGCGCCTCCGCCACGCTCAGCGCGACCGTCGATCCGTGCGGCACGCTCGTCGCCGCGCCCGGTGACTGGTGCGTCACCACGCCAGGCTTCGATCCAGGCGCCGCCACCAGCGTCACCCCGTAGCGCAAGCCCGCATCCGCGATCTCCGTTCCCGCGGAAGACGACTGCTCGCCAACCACGCCCGGCACCTTCACCGGCCGCGGACCCGCGCTCAGCACCACGCGCACCGTCGCTCCCGCGGCTGTCCGCGTCCCCGGGGACGGTTGCTGCGCGATCGCGATTCCCGTCGCCGTCGCGTCCGAGTGGCGCGTCGAGAACGCCGGCTTAACGTGCAGGCGTTGTGCGCGCGCCTCCACGCCACCGCGCGGCAGCCCGCGCAGATCCGGGACCGTCGTTCTCGCGCTGCCGCCGCTGATCGCGAGCACGGCCAGCACGACCGCCGCGATCAGCACTGCGGCCAGCCCACCGACCAGCAGGCGGCGGTTCCCGCGAGGACGAGGCGCGCGAGCAGCTTGACGCCGTCGCGACGACCCGGGCGGGCGAGGCGGCTCGGAGGGCCGGACGGACCTATCATCCCCGCGCGGCTGCACCCTCGTGCGAGTCGCTGCCAGGTTGATCGTCTCGGCTCCCGCCAGGTCGATCGTCTCCGGCTCCCGCATCACGAGCGTCCCCGACGACGGTCGCTCGGCCGCCTGCTGTGAGGGGTCGTCGTCAGCGAGCACACCGGCCACGGATGCCCCAGTCGCGTTGGCTGCATCGGTCGCGTATGCCGGGTCGGCGTCGTGCAGGGCAACAGCCATCGCCGCGCCGTCCGGGAAGCGCTCAGCGGGATCCTTGGCCAGCGCGCGATCGACCACCTCGCGCAGCGCCGGCGGAACGCCAGGCGGGAGTGGCGGCGGCTCGTCCTGAACGTGACGCAGGCCCAGCTCGACCGGGGAGCCGTCGAGGAACGGGGGCCTGCCCGCGAGCATCTCGTACAGCACCACCCCCGCGCTGTACACGTCCGTCGCCGACGTCGTCGCTCGCCCCCGCGCCTGCTCCGGCGACATGTAGCGCGGCGTGCCCGCTACCGTCGCCGACAGCGCCTGCGAGGTCCCCTCGGCGAGCCTCGCCACGCCGAAATCGCCGACCTTCACAATCCCGTCGCTGCTCAACAGCACGTTCGCCGGCTTCACGTCGCAGTGCACCACCCCCTGCGCGTGCGCGCTCGCCAGCGCACGACACAGCTGCTCGGCGATCGAGCGCGCCTCAGCCACCGGCAGACGGCCACGCTGCAAGCGCTCGGCAAGGCTCTCGCCCTCGACCAGCTCGGCTACGTAGTACGGGCCCTCCTGCGCATGGCCGATGTCGAAAATCTGCACGATCCCCGGGTCGCTGACGCGCGCCAGCAGCTGCGCCTCGCGCTCGAAGCGCTCCACCCACGCGCTGTCCTCAGCCCACCACGGCTTGATCACCTTGACCGCCACCGCCCGCGCCAGGCGCCTGTCCAGCCCTCTGTACACGCGTCCGAACGCGCCCTCGCCAATCACCGCGTGCAGCTCGTAGCGCTCGTCCAGCGCGCGACCGGCGAGATCTGGGGTTCGCAGCATCGATACGAGTATTCCGCGCGGGCGCGGAAGCGGGCGCACGCGTGCAGCTGCGGCGTCCACCGCAAGACCGACTATCATGAAGATGTTCATGAACCAGGCCGATACCCGTTCGATAGCCCATGCCCATCCGAGTCCCTAAAGCAACCCTCAGCCACTTGGAGTTCGCACCGCTCAAGGTAGCGGTGGCTCAGGTGAGGTACAGCCCAGTACACGCGATCGGCAACAGGGACTTGGTGTCCGCGTTCGAGTCGCAACTCGACCCGCGATACATACCGGGGACTCCCGAAGTTGCTCAGACGTTCACCGTCCAGATTGGCCCTGGTCCCGGACCCTCATCTGCTGCGTCCGCCGCTGCAACCGACACGGTCTGGCCATTCAAGGACGACGAGCGCGGCTATGCCGTCTCGCTTGGCCATGCAAGCCTGGCCGTTGAGGCCGACTCGAGCTATCTCGACTTCCCTCAATTCCTCGAGGAGTTCAGGACGGCAGTCACAGCATGCGCAGAGGTCTTTCAGCCCAAGCGCGAGACGCGCCTCGGGCTGCGCTACATCAACGAAATCCACGATGACCGCCTCCGAGGTGACATCCGCACAATCATCAATCCGAAGCTGGTGTTGCCTGTCGGGACGGCCGTCCAGGACGGCCTTCTCAGAAGCTTTGGAGAGCTCCGTGTCAAAGAGCCCCTCGGCACCTTCGTCATCCGTCACGGCTTGGTGGAGGACGCTTCTTATCTTCTCGACTTCGACTATTTCTCCGTTACCGAACGTGCCTTCCTACCTACGGACCTGATAGCGACGATCGAAGGGTTTCATGAGCTGATTGAGCCATTCTTCGTGTGGACACTCACAAAAACATACCTCGCTGAGCTGAAGCGCACGAGGGAGGGCTGACATGCCACTAGACCTCACTCCTGCCGTCACGGGCTGTCTCCGCTACGTCGAGAGCGAGGCCCTCGTGATAGGCGACTGGCTCGGCGAATTGGCCACCGGGGACGAGTATGGCGGCGCGTTTGTCCTCGCAAAGGTAAGCCTCGCGGGAATGTGGGGCATCGATGTTCACGATGTGGCAGTCGTCACACAAACAATGGGGAGAGAGGCTGACCAGGCCGACCGGTCGTTGCAGGGGTTGGCCGCAACGCTCGCTCGAGAGTCTCCTGCGGTCGAGGTTGGGCGACCAGTCGTCCCAACTCTAACCGGGGACCTACTGGAAGACGTACGCGCTGTTAGCGGGCTGACGCTAGGACAGATTGCTCAGGCAACCGGCGTTAGCGAGAGGGCCGTGGCAACTTGGCGAGCCGGTTCCATACCACGACACCGTGAAGAGTTCTTTAAGCAGTTGCGCGCAATTGGCCTGGGTCTCGTAGGAGGCCTGGGACCGTCCGGCGTTCAACGCTGGCTGACAACGGGCGCTCCGACCCGACTGGTACGTCTCGCTGCCGGCGACATCGAGCCTGTTGTCGCCGAAGCACGCGCGTACGAAACCTCTCCCGCAACCTAGATGGTTAATCTGGCACCGCTGGTGCAGATTCCCGTCGTACATCGAGACGTCACCGTTTACTACCGGCAGGTGTGGATTCCCCCGGACGGCTCACCGCCCGATCCTTTTATGATCAGGGCCAACGAGGGTCGCTGGCCGACTGACTGGACGCTCTACACGGCGACAACGCCAGCCGTGGCATGGGCGGAGTACTGCCGAAACCATCCGCGCGACATAGCCGGTGCGGATCCGACCGGCGGCGTCGGGCTCGACGAAGCTGGTTTGGCGGGGTTGGGGGCGCTCGAGCTCAGCGTCGCAGCAAGAGCGCTATTCGCGCTCGACCTTGTGTTCGATCGCCTCGCCGATCTAACGAGCCCGTGGGCGCTGGAGCTCCTGACCCGGGCGGGATTTGACACACACAGCTTCAGAGCTGCTCCCCCCTCGTATGGCGACTGCCCAGAGCTAGCAGCGCTGGGCGACAAGCTCGGCTGGCAGGCCATCCTCGTGCCGTCGGCCGCTTGGCCCCTTCCTGACGGGTTCTGTGTACCGGTATTCGACCCCGACGTCACGGGTCTCGATCACCCACGAGAAGTAATGCCCGCCGCACGGCCGTCCGTTGCTTTGGCGGCCGCCACCACCTACGTGGACGGTGACCGGCCGCGCTGGCTCGGCTAACGCCTCGCCTCCCCTCAAACCCCCATCGCCACGTACTTAGTCTCCAGATACTCACCAATCCCCTCGAACCCGCCCTCGCGCCCGAACCCGGACTGCTTGACACCGCCGAACGGCGCCGCCGGGTTGGACACGACACCCTGGTTCAGGCCGACCATCCCCGACTCAAGGCCCTCGCACACACGAAACGCCCGCTCCAGGTCGCGCGTGTAGACGTAGGCGACGAGCCCGAACTCGGTGCGGTTAGCGGCATCCAGCGCCTGCTCGTCTGAGGTGAACGTGGCGACCGGCGCAACCGGGCCGAAGATCTCCTCGCTGAGCAGCCGCGCGTCGTTGGACACCCCGGCGAGGACCGTCGGGGCGAAGAAGTAGCCGGGGTGGGCGGGGCCCGACAACGGGCCGCCGCCGGTCAGCACGCGTGCACCGCGATCGACGGCGTCGCCGACTAGTTCGGTGACCTTCTCACGCTGCGCTTCGTCGATCAACGGTCCCACGTCGACCCCCTGCTCGGTGCCGCGCCCGACCTTCAGCGCCCCCATCCGCGCAGCCATGCGGCCGGCGAATTCCTCAGCGATCGACTCGTGTACGTGAAAGCGGTTGGCCGCCGTGCAGGCCTCGCCGACGTTACGCATCTTGGCGAGCATCGCGCCCTCGACGGCGGCGTCGAGGTCGGCGTCGTCGAACACCAGGAACGGTGCGTTGCCGCCGAGCTCCATCGACACGCGCAGCACCTGCTCGGCCGACTGTTCGATCAGCGAGCGCCCGACCTCTGTCGAACCGGTGAACGACAACTTGCGCGTGCGCGGGTCCTTCAGCAGCGGCTCGATCACCGCGCCGGCGCTCTTGGCAGTGATCACGTTCAGCACCCCCCCGGGCAGCCCCGCATGCTCGAGGATCTTCGCCAGCGCGAGCATCGACAGCGGCGTCTGCTTGGCCGGCTTGACGACCATCGTGCAGCCGGCCGCGATCGCCGGGGCGATCTTCCTGGTACCCATCGCGGTGGGGAAGTTCCACGGCGTGACAAACACGCACGGACCGACCGGCTGGCGCATCGTGAGGATGCGGCCCTTGCCGGTCGTGTTGACCATGTAGCGCCCGTGTATGCGCACGGCCTCCTCGGAGAACCAGCGGAAGAACTCGGCCGCGTATCCGATCTCAGCGCGCGACTCGGCGACCGACTTGCCCATCTCGAGCGTCATCAGCAGCGCCAGCTCGTCGGTCTGTTCGACGATCGCCTCGTACGCTCGGCGCAGGATCTCACCGCGCTCGCGCGGCGGGTGAACCGCCCACTCGGCCTGCGCGTCCGCCGCCGCGGCCAGCGCCGCGAGCGCGTCCTCGACGTCGCCGTCGGCGACCTCGATCAGCGGTTCGGCGGTCGCGGGATCCTCGACGGCGAGCGTCTTGCCACTGCCCGCTGCTCGCCAGGACCCAGCGATGTACAGCTCGTTCGGAACCCGCGCGAGCACCGCGCGCTCGCTGGCCGATCTCCGATCGGTCGCGCCAGTCATCGTGCAGCCCTCACGCGGCGGGGACGCAAGCCCGAACGTGAACCCATGGGATCCCCCGATCTCGAGCGCGACCGCGACCGTGGACGCCTGCCCGTGTTGCTGTGGGCACTGGTACCGGTCATCGCCTCAACCTATCACCGCCTCCGCAGCGCCCGGCCCGGCCAGACGCGCGCTGGCGTGCGGCTGGTGGCGGGCGACACGAGGCCCGCGAAGCGGCTGGTCGCGGCGCTCGCCACGCCGCTCGTCGCGCTCGCCCTGGGCAGCGCTCCGGCGGGCGCGTCGACGCTGATGATCGAAGGCGCCGGCGAAGGACACGGCGTCGGCATGAGCCAGGACGGCGCGCTCGGCTATGCCCAGCACGGCTGGTCGGATACGGCGATCTTGACCCACTACTACAGCGGCACGACAATCGGCCAGGCGCCGGCGCACGCTGTCGTGAAGGTACTCGAGGGCTCGCGGGTCGTGAAGGTGCCGCTGGAGCGCTACGTACGCGGCGTCGTGTCCGCGGAGATGCCCTCGTCGTGGCCGATCGCCGCGCTGGAGGCCCAGGCGATCGCCAGCCGCTCCTACGCGCTGACCGACCACGCGGGCGGCTCGCGCTTCGACGTGTACGCGGACACGCGCTCGCAGGTCTACCGCGGCGTGGCGGCGGAAACGGCACAGACGAACGCGGCCGTGACGGCAACCGCGGGGCAGATCGTTGAGTACGCCGGCAAGCCCGCGATCACGTACTTCTTCGCCAGCTCGGGCGGGATGACGGAGAACATCGAGGACTCGTTCCTCGGCTCCCAGCCGGAGCCGTGGCTGAAGGGCGTACCCGATTCCTATGAAGCCCACTCGAGCTGGAAGCTGAACATGAGCTTCCGCGCGGCCGCCGCGCGCCTGCAGGGCCTGTTCAAGGGCTCGTTCAAGGGAGTAGCAGTGCTCAAGCGCGGTGTGTCTCCGCGCGTAGTCGCCGCAGAGGTGCTCGGCTCGCGCGGCGCCACCCGGGTCAGCGGCCCGGAACTCGCGGGCCGGCTCGGCCTGGACAGCACGTGGGCGTACTTCAGCGTCAAGAGCGGCGCGAGCGTCAAGCACGAGCCCGACCACAGCGGCACGGCGCCGTTCACGCCCGTGGCGCCGGCGAGCCCGCCGCCCGCCCCGCCGGCGCCGGCGCCGGCCAACAGTCCGCAGGGCGGCGCCACGGCACCCGTCACGACCGCGACCAGCGGCGGTAAGGCGGCCGCATGATCGCCGTCCGCCTTACACACGCCTACGATGTGCCCGTGAAGCTTCGCTCGAACGCTGGGACGTCGAATCTGAATCCGCGCCGCGCGGTGGCGCTGGTCGCGTGCGCGGCGACGCTGCTTGCGCCGGCGAGCGCGCTCAGCTACCACTCGGTGGGCACGCGCGGGCAGATCGCGTGGGTGCGCCGAGCGGCAAACAACTTCGTGTCCGCCGAGCTGGCCGGCAACGGTGCGAGCGCGTGCGCGATCCTCAACGCGCCGCTACGGGCCACCCACAACCACCACACGTGCGCGCAACGCTGGAATGCCAAGCTCGCGCGGCTGCTGCGGGAACCGGGAGGCCGAGCGAGGCTGCGGGAGCAGGCGCATGCGATCCCGTCGGCGGTCGTGGTGGTCCACGGCGACGACGCGTCGATTGAGCTGCCCAGCCCGTTGATGGGTAGCTCCAACCATTTCGTGTGGAGCGAAAACTGCTGGATGCTGGCCAGCTGAGCTCGGGCGCGTGAGCGCATCCGTGTCTGGCCCGCTGCTGATCACCGACGTTCCATGGCTGCTGTATCGATCGTTCTTCGCGCTGCCCAAATCGATCGTCGGCACCGACGGGCAACCGGTAAATGCGCTGCTGGGAACCGTGAACGCGATTGTGTCGCTGATCGAGGGGAATCCCAACTCTCGGCTCCCGCGTGGCGTGGTGGCGTGTATGGGCGCCGAGCAAGCCGACTACCGCGTGCAGGCCTACCCCGCCTACCACGCCCACCGCGAGACGATGCCGCCGGAGCTCGCCGCGCAGTGGCTAAAGGCCCCGCGCCTGCTGGAAGGCCTCGGCTGGACGTACGCCACGAGCGCGGACCTGGAGGCCGACGACGTGATGTACTCGTTCGCGCTGAGCGAGCAGGAGCATGGCGGCAAGGCGCTGCTGCTGACCGGCGATCGCGATCTGTATGCAGCGGTCGGCGAGCGCGTTGCGGTGCTCGACCTGCGCAAGGACTCCCCAGCCACGGGTGTCGGGCAGGAGCAGGTACGCGAGCGCTACGGCGTTGAGCCGGAGCAGGTGCCGGACTTCATCGCGCTCCGCGGCGATCCCTCCGACGGGCTGCCGGGCGCCCCGGGCATCGGCGCGAAGACCGCCGCGCAGTTGCTGCGCGAGCACGGCTCGCTCGAGGAGCTGCTGGCCGTCGCAGAGCGGAGCGCGGGTGCGGGTGCGGGTGCGGGTGCAGCCGGCACGCAGAGCGGCGCGCAGGCCAGGACGCCACTGCGCCCACGCACGGCGGCGGCATTGCGCGAGAACGCCGAGCTGCTGCGCACGTTCAAGCGGATCGCGACGCTCCAGCGAATCGAGGTCGAGCGGCCGGCCGACCACGCGACCGACTTCGCCGGCGGCGCGGTCGCGGCAGGCGAGCTGGGGATGCGCCGGCTGGCCGAGCGCCTGGAGAAGCTCGCGCTGAGCGCGCCCGGAGGCCAGCCACGGTGACGACTGGCGGGCGAGGACCGCTGCGTCGCTAACGTAGGGGCACGATGATGAGCACAGCCGAGCCGATGACCGCCCGCAGCGCCCACTACACGGCGCTGCTCGAGGCGATGGACCGCCAGGGCCCGACCAAGCTGCACGCGAAGGAGCGCGAACAGCTGCTCGAGGCAGCGGACGCCCTACTGTTCGGCGAGGCCGAGAAGGAGCAGCTGCTGCGCTCCGCGGAAACCCTGATCGAGTCGCTCGAGACCAGCGAGCGCTGGTCGGCCGAGAGCTGCGACCAGCTGCGCGAGCACCTGTACGGCTGCGACGCCCCGTCAGCAGCGTCCTGAGCGCTCGGCGCTCCGTACGCGAGCGACCGAGGACGCCGCCTGGCGCCGCGCCAGCGGACCGCTGGGTCGCTAGGGCGTGAACTTGACGGTGATCACGTCCCCGTCGACCATCGGGTAGTCGCGGCCCTCGAGGCGCAACGTGCCGTGGTCGCGCGCGCCGGCGTACCCGCCCGCGTCGAGCAGCTCGCGCCAGCCGATCACTTCGGCGCGCACGAAGCCCTTCTGGATGTCGGTATGGATCTGCCCGGCGGCGTGCCACGCGGTCAGGCCGTCGCGCAGATGCCAAGTCTGCGCCGGCTTGGCTTCTCCGGCGGTGAAGAACGCGATCAGCCTGAGCAGCGAAAACGCCCCGCCGACGACCCGTTGCAGGCTCGACTCGCCGGGTGGGTGGGCAAATATTTCGGCCCGCATCTCGGCAGCTTCGAGATCGTCGAGCTCGGACAGCTCCGCCTCGATCCGCGAGGACACCGCGACCGCGCCCGCACCCTGCGCGGCGGCGTGCTCGGCGACGGCCGCCGGGACGACCTCTGAGCCCTCATCGACATTCGCCACGAACAGCACCGGCTTGCTCGTCAGCGAGCCCAGGTCGCGCGCCGCGTTCGGCGCCTCCAATGGGACCGGCACACCCCGCGCGGGGCGGCCGGCCTGCAGCTCCTCGATCACCGCGCGCAGCCAGGCCTCCTCGGCGATCGCCACGCGATCGCCCCCGCGGGCCTGTTTGCCGACCCGCTCGACGCGGCGTTCCGCGGTCTCGAGGTCGGCGAGCACGAGCTCGGTCTCGATCGTCTCGATGTCCGCCAGCGGATCGACGCGACCCTCCGGGTGGATCACGTTCTCGTCGCCGTGCGCGCGCACCACGTGCACGATCGCGTCCGTCTCGCGGATGTTCGCCAGGAAGCGGTTGCCCAGCCCCTCGCCCTCGTGCGCGCCCGCCACCAGCCCGGCGATGTCGTGGAAGTCGATCGTGTCCCACACGATCTCCGACGCGCCGACCGTGGCCGCCACCTGCTCCATGCGCTCGTCGCGCACGGGCACCACCGCGACGTTCGGCTCGATCGTCGTGAACGGGTAGTTGGCCGCCTCCGCACCCGCTTTCGTGAGCGCGTTGAACAGCGAGGACTTGCCGGCGTTGGGCATGCCGACGATGCCGATTCGGGTGCTAACCGAAGCCCACCTTCGGCTCGTCGCTGTCGGCGCTGACGTACACGATCTGCCCAAGCGAGACGCGGATCGGCCCGTCCTCGCTTTCGATCTCGTGCCAGCCGCTGTCGCCAAGCGCCCTGTTGAGCGCCTTCAGCTGCTCGTCGCTGACGCGCAACGCCAGCACCTGCCCGCCGTGGAAGCCGATGCTCACCCGTCGACCGCCTGCAGGCATCAGTGGGCCCCCGCTCCGGCCGCCGGCTCGACGATCTCTGTCAGCACACCGGCGCTCGCCCGCGGGTGCATGAACGCGACGCGCGAGCCGCGGATGCCTGCCCGCGGCTGCTCGTCGATCAGCTGCAGGCCAGCCAGCTTGAGCTGCTCGAGCGTCGCGTCGATGTCGGCCACCTGGTATGCGACGTGGTGCAGTCCCGGCCCCTGCCTGGCGATGAACTTGCCGACGGGCGTGTCAGGGGCGAGCGGGGCGAGCAACTCGACGTGGTTCTCGCCGACATCCAGCAGCACGGCCTCGACGCCCTGCTCGCTGACGATCTCGCGGTGCGCGAGCACCATCTCGAAGCTGTCGCGGTACAGCTCGAGCGCGGGCTCGAGCGCCTCGACGGCAACCCCGATGTGGTCGATGCGGCTGAACACGAGCCGCAGTCTATATGCGACCGGGCCCCTCATCGCCGGGAGCCTCAGGCAGCCGGATCGGCGACGGCGCGGGCGGGGGCGCGTGCGGCTCGGCCGCGGCCACCACACGCAGGCCGACCCCGGGCGCCCGCTCCAGGCGCGGCACACCGTCCATGATCCGCTCGATCGAGTCGCGCTCGAGCACCTCGCGCTCGAGCAGCTCAGCGGCGAGCGCATCGAGCTGGCGGCGGTGAGAGACGATCATCCGCTGCGCGGCACGCCTGGCTTCCTCAATCAAGTCCTGGCGCTCCTCGTCGCGAATCCGCAGCGTCGTCTCAGACAGCCGCACGTCGCCCTCCGGCGAGCGCCCGACGCCGGCCGTGCCCATCGCGTAGTCGTGGACCATCGAGTGGGATATGTCGGCGACGCGCTTGAGGTCGTCGGAGGCGCCCGTGGTGATCGCGCCGAACACGATCTGCTCGGCCACGCGGCCGCCCAGCAGCACCGTCATATAGTCGAGCAGCTCCTCGCGCGTCTTCAGATAGCGGTCCTCTGCGGGCAGGTTCAGCGTGTACCCGAGCGCGCGCCCGCGCGGGACGATCGAGATCCTGTGCACTCGGTCAACCGACGGCAGCAGCTCGCCGCACAGCGCGTGCCCAGCCTCGTGGTAGGCGACCACACGCTTCTCGTGCTCATTCAGCACGCGCTTGGACTGCACCCCTGCGATCACCCGCTCGAGCGCCGAGTCGAAGTCGACCATCGAGATCGTCTTCGCGCCGCGCCTGGTCGCGAAGATCGCTGCCTCGTTGCAGATGTTCGCCAGGTCGGCGCCCGTCAGGCCGCTCGTCTGCTGAGCGACGAGCGACAGGTCGACATCCTGCAGGGGCTTGTCGCGCGTGTGCACTTCGAGCACGCCCACGCGCCCCGTGACATCCGGCGGCACGACGAACACCTGGCGGTCGAAGCGGCCCGGGCGCAGCAGCGCCGGGTCGAGCTTCTCGAGCAGGTTCGACGCCGCGATCACCACGACCCTGCCGCTCGAGGCGAAGCCGTCCATCTCGACGAGCAGCTGGTTGAGCGTCTGGTCCTTCTCGCCGGAGATGTCCGAGCCGCGACGGCCGCCGACCGCGTCGAGCTCGTCGATGAAAATGATCGCCGGTTCGTGCTTGCGCGCGATCGCGAACAGCCGGCGGATGCGCGCGGCGCCGAGACCGGCGAACATCTCGACAAACGACGCGGCCGACTGGGCGAAGAACTGCGCGCCGGACTCGTTCGCGACCGCCTTCGCGAGCAACGTCTTGCCTGTCCCCGGCGGTCCATGCAGCAGTACCCCCTTCGGCACCTTCGCCCCGAGCGCGTGGAACGACTTCGGGTCACGCAGAAACTCGACCAGCTCTTGCAGCTCCGCCTTCGCCTCGTCCACACCGGCGATGTCCGCGAACGTGACCGACTGATCGGACGTCGGCTTGATGCGCTGCGGCTTGACCCGCGGCATCACCTTCATCATCCGCCACATCATGAAAATCAGCGCCGTGAAGAACACGATCGCGATCACCGGCTCCCAGTTGAGCGCCCAGTTCTGGACTTCCTGAGCAAACGACGTCTGCGGTGCGGCCGCGGGAGTGTTCGCCACCACGTGCGCGTGAACGAGCGCCGCCTGCGTTGCAAGCGCCGCCTGCGTTGCAGCGTGCTTGGCGACAGCGTGGCCGACCGCCGCGTGCGCAAGCGCGGGATGCGCGACGTGAACTCCCGCAGCGGCGCGAGCTACGGCAGCAGGCGCTTCCGGCGACGTCGAGACAACCGTGCTCAAGCGTCCACCATCTCCAACTCCACCCTCCATGGCATCGTTTCATTATGCGCGTTTTCCGCGCACATGTCGAGCCGCCGAATTCTCAGCCGAGAACGCGCACGGCGAGATCTCGAAACAGCTGTGTCGCGAACGCCAGGTCGCGAACGTCGATCCGCTCGTCCGCTCCGTGGATCAGCGGCGCGCTCTCCAGCAGCGACTGATGACGCTGCGGGAAGAAGCCGTACGCGACGCAGTCGGGGAACGCGAGGCGGAAGTGGCGCGAGTCGGTGAAGCCGGGAAGCACGACCGGAACGGCCTGCGCACCCGGGTCCTGCTCGGCGATCCACTCGGAGATCGTGTCCATCAACTGCGAGGCCACCGGCGAGCGGTTGCCGACCACGCGCTCGGTGAACTCGATCCGCCAGCCGCCCGCGTTTTCCTCGCCGAGCACCTCGGCGATACCCTCGCGCACCTCCTGCTCGCCGAGTCCCGGCGGGACGCGGCAATCGACCTTCAGCTCGGCGCGGCTGGGGATCACGTTGATCTTCTCCGACGCGGCGATCCGGGTCGGCGTGAACGTCACGCCGAGCATCGGCTCGAACATCGTCGCCAGGCGCGCGTCGACGGCTCGCAGGCGCGCGATCGAGGCCTCCGGGTCGTCGGGGTCCTCGCCGATCCCCCGCAGGAACGCCAGCGGCTCCTCTGTCGGCCGGTAGGACGGCTGACCGGCGGCGAAGCGTTCGAGCAGCGGGCCCATCTTCAGCAGCGCGTTTTCGCCCATCGCCGGCATCGAGGCGTGGCCGGCGATCCCATTGGTGCAGACGATGAAACGAAACACGCCCTTCTCGGCGCAGCACACGCCATAACGGCGCCGGCCGGCGTAGTCGAACACCGCGCCGCCGCCCTCGTTCAGCAGCATGTCGCAGCGGACCTTCTGCGGGTGGTTCTTGGTGATCCATTCCGCCCCCAGCGAGCCGCCCGTCTCCTCATCGACGACCGCCACGATCAGCAGCTCGCCGCGCGCCGGGCGCCAGCCCGAGCGCGCCAGCGAGGCCGCGGCCGCGATCTCCGCCGCAACCTGCGACTTCATGTCGAGCGCTCCGCGCCCCCACAGGAAGCCGTCCGCGATCTCCCCCGACCACGGATCGTGCCTCCACTCCTCGGCGTTCGCCAGCACCGTGTCGACATGGCCGAGGTAGCACAGCGTCGGGCCAGGGCCGCCGCCGGGCGTCGGGCCGGGGCCACCTTCGGCCTGCGTCGGGCCGGAGCCGCCCTCGCGCTGCGCCGGGCGTAGCCGCGCGACGAGGTTCGGGCGGCCGGGCTCGGCGCCGAGCAGCTCGCACTCGAATCCCGCGCTGGCGAGGTGGTCCGCCAGGAACTGCTGCGCGGCACGCTCGTTGCCTGGCGGGTTGACCGTGTTGAAGCGGATCAGCGCCGACAGCAGCTGCTCGGCCTCCGCGCCGCTGCCCCCGCTGACTGGTCCCTCACCGCTCATCCCGCACCGCTCATCTCCCAGATCGTACGCCGATCTCGGCGACCTCCTCACGCGTCAGCGGGTAGTGACAGGCCACGCGCGTCCCCGAGCCCTTGTCCTCGAGCACCGGCTCCTGCGTCGAGCACAGCGGCTGTGCCTTCGGACAGCGCGTGTGGAAGCGGCACGCGCTCGGCGGGTTCGCCGGGCTCGGAACGTCGCCGCCGAGCAGCCGGCGCTCGCTGCCGTGCAGCGACGGATCGGCCACCGGCACGGCGGCCAGCAGCGCGCCCGTGTACGGATGCCGGGGGAAGTCGTACAGCTGCTCGTTGGGACCGATCTCGACGATCTTGCCGAGGTACATGACAGCGACCCGGTCGCACATGTGGCGCACGACCGACAGGTCGTGCGCGATGAACACGAGCGTCAGGCCGAGCCGGCGCTGCAGGTCACGCAGCAGGTTCAACACCTGGGCCTGGATCGAGACGTCCAGCGCCGAGACGGGCTCGTCGGCGATCAACAGCGTTGGCTTCAGCGCGAGCGCACGCGCAACCCCGATCCGCTGGCGCTGGCCGCCGGAGAACTCGTGCGGATAACGGTTGTAGTGCTCGGGGTTCAGCCCAACTGTCTCCATCAGCTCCTTCACCGCGCGTTTGCGCGCGCCCTTCTCGCGCTCCAGGCCGTGGATCGCGAACGGCTCGCCGATGATCGAGCCGATCGTCTTACGCGGGTTCAACGACGAGTACGGGTCCTGGAAGATGATCTGCACCGCGCGGCGGACGGCCTTCAGCCGCGCTCCCCCAGCACGGGTGATGTCCTGGCCCTCGAACGCGATCTCGCCCGCGCTCGGCTCGAGCAGGCGCATCATCAGCTTGGCCGTCGTGCTCTTGCCGCAGCCCGTCTCGCCCACGATCCCCAGCGTCTCGCCGCGGCGAACCTCGAAGCTGATCCCGTCGACGGCTCTGACCGCTCCGATCTTGCGGCGGATCACGATCCCGCGCGTGATCGGGAAGTGCTTGACCAGGTCGCGTACCTGCACCAGCGCGTCCGCGTCTGTGTCGCGCGTTTGCACGGGCGCCCGCTCGGAGCTCATGAGCGGCGACTCATTCCGGGTCTCCCGTGGCTCTGACCGCGGCCAGCGCCGGCGCCTGCTCGGAGCTCACGCCTGCCTCGTCATTCCGAGTCCGACTCCCCGGGGGTCGCCACCGCGGCCAGCGCCTGCGCCGGCGTGCGCCCTGCGCGCAGCTCCTGCCACAGGCGCCGGCGGGCGTCCGCCTGGAGCAGACAGGCGACCCGGTGGGCCGGCTCGCCCGGCAGCGGCTCGAGCCTGGGATCGATGCGGGCGTGGTCGGGCAGCGCATAAGGGCAGCGCGTATGGAAATGACACCCGGACGGCCGGGTGATCAGGCTGGGTGGGTTTCCAGGGATCGGCGTGAGGGCCTCCTCGCGCAAACCGTGGATTGTCGGGATCGACTTCAACAGGCCCCATGTGTACGGATGCTCCGGGTCCGAGAACAATGCCGTCGCGGACGCCATCTCGACGATTCGGCCCGCGTACATCACAGCGATCTCGTCGGCCATCTCCGCGACCACCCCGAGGTCGTGGGTGATGATCACGATCGCCATCCGCAGTTCGCGCTGCAGGCGTTCCAGCAACGCCAGGATCTGCGCCTGGACGGTCACGTCCAGCGCGGTCGTCGGCTCGTCCGCGATCAGCAGCTTAGGCTCGTTGACGAGCGCCATCGCGATCATCGCCCGCTGACGCATCCCGCCGGAGAACTCGTGCGGGTACTCGTCGACACGCCTCGCCGGATCGGGGATCCCCACAAGCCCCAGCAGCTCGATCGCGCGCTCGCGCGCTCGCCGCTTGGAGATGTCCTGGTGCGCGAGCACAGCCTCGATCAGCTGCGCGCCGACGCGGTACAGCGGGTGCAGCGCCGACAGCGGGTCCTGGAAGATCATCGCGATCTCATTGCCACGGATCGCGCGCAGCCGCGCTTCGGGGAGCGTCACGAGATCCTGACCGTCGAACAGGATGCGACCGGAGATCTGCGCGCCCTGCCGGCGCGTCAGGCCGAGCGTCGTCAGCGAGGAGACGGTCTTGCCCGACCCCGACTCACCGACGATCCCCAGCGTACGCCCGCGGTGGACCTCATAGCTGATGCCGTCGACCGCGTGCACGACGCCGTCTTCACCCGGGAACTCGACGCGCAGATCCTCCACCCGCAGCAGCGGCTCCACCTCCGATGACGACGCAGCCGCGCTCACCGCGGACACCCACGTGGTGTGCCACCTGGCGTGCGGATCACGAGTAGCGCACCCTTGGGTCGAGATACGCGTAGGCGATGTCCACGACAATGTTCGCGAGGATGATGAACATCGCCGCCAGCAGCACCGTGCCCTGCACGACCGAGAAGTCCGACTGGATGATCGCCCCATAGGCCAGCCTGCCCACGCCGGGGATGTTGAACACGACTTCCACCAGCAGCGCGCCTCCCAGCAGCGTGCCGATTTCCAGCCCCACGAGCGTGACCAGCGGGTTGATCGACGAGCGCACGCCCTGGCGAACGACCGCGCGCTCGCTCAGGCCCTTCGCCCGTGCGGTGCGGATGTAATCCTCGTCCATCGCCTCGATCAGGCTGCCGCGCATCAGGCGCGCGAAAACAGCAGCCGCCCCCGAGGCGAGCACGAACCACGGCATGATCAACGAGCTGAACCACTTCCAGGGGTCGGTCGTGATCGGCGTGTAGCTGCCCGCGCCCGGGAAGATCTGCCACTTGCCGATGTCCTGCGCGAACAGGAACAGCGCGATCAGCCCGAGCCAGAATTCGGGTGCCGAGACGAGCACCAGCGCCGTGCCCATCGCCGCGCGATCCATCCACGAGTGCCGCCGCAGCGCCGACAGGATCCCGACCCCGAGCCCGCCGATCACCCACAGCACCGCCGCACCGACCGTCAGCGAGATCGTGGCCGGCAGGCGTTCGGCGATCAGGCTCCTGACGGACTCCCGGCTGTAGTAGCTGTAGCCGAAGTCGAAGTGCAGGAACACGCCCTTCAGGTAATCCCAGAATTGCACCGTCAGCGGCTTGTCCAGGCCGAGCACGCGTTCGATTTCGTGGATCAACTTCGGCTGCGGGTCGCGCCCAGCGCGCAGCACCGCCGGGTTTCCAGTCGGGAAGATCCGGAACAGGACGAACGTCAGCGCGCACACGATGATCAGCAGCGCGACCCCCCACAGGATCCTGCGGATGATGTAGGCCGTCATCAGCGACGACGCCGTGCGCGGGGGCTCCACCACACGGGAGCCCCCGCGCCACGGCCTGCGTCTACTTCAGCGAGGTCCAGTTGTAGTCCCACTGGCCCACGTTCCACAAGTCGCCCACGCCCGCAACTTCGCTGCCCTCGATTTGCGGCTGCTTGTCCCAGTCGAACGGGATCGCGGCCGCCTGCTTGACCAGTTCTTCGTCGATCTTCGCCCACGCGCTCGCGCGTGCCGACTGGCCCTGGACGGTTTCCGCAGCCGACATCGCCGCGTTGATCTGCGGCACGTTCGTCTGGCTCCAGTTGACGTTGCCCGTCGAGCTGATGAACTTCCCGTTGAACGTGATGTTCAGCACCGTCTGCGGGTCGGCGAAGTCGGCCGCCCAGCCGACGCTCGGGCAGACGTCGACCTCTTCCTCGGGAACGCCGCAGTACTTCCCGTACATCGTCGCCGATTCTACGAGCGTGAATTTGGTCTGGAAGCCGAGGTTCTTCAGCGTCTGATTGACGATTTCAGCATCCTGTTCGGCCGGGCTGCCGCGCGAGCCGACCACCTCGAGCGTCTTTCCACCGGTGTACTTGCCGCTCGGATAGCCGGCAAGCTTCATGTACTTCTCGGCCACCGCCGCGCTGCCTTCCGAGTGTTCGTTGTAGTCCACCTGCGGGCCCTTCAGACCACCCGCCTGCTCGAAGCCGGGGATCGTCGGGAAGATGAAATGCGTACCCACCGTCGTGACGAGCTCACCACCGCGCGCCTTGTTCATCGCCGTGCGGTTGAGAGCCGCCCACACCGCCTTGCGCAGGTTGACGTTCGAGAACAGCCCAAGCTTGTTGTTGACCGCGATGTAGTGGCTCCCCGCTCCCGGTGAGATCTCGATCTGCTGCCTGAATTTTTCCGCCGCCAGCCGGACGCTCGCCTGCGCCGGCGGTTCGTTCTCGACGACGTTCGTGCCTTCCAGCACCTGGCGGCCGATCACCGTGTTCGTGCCGCCGATCTTGATGTTGATCTGGTCGAGGTAGGCCGGACGGAAATCCGTCTTTGAGTTCCAGTTCGGGTTGCGCACGAGCGTCGCCGACTGGCCCGGGATGTAGCCGATGCCGAGCACCTTGCCTTGAGCGTCGTTCTTCAGCATGTACGGACCGGTCGCCACCTGGTAGTTGGCGTAGTCCGTCGGCTTGCTGGCGTCGAACTTTTCCGCGTAGGACTTCGGCACTGCAGCCGTCAGCGGCAGCACCAGCGCATCCGCCACCAGCTGACCCTTCGGTTCGCTCAGATGCAGGACGATCGTGTGGCTGTTCGGCGTCTGGATCCCCTTGATCGGCCCACCGGTCGCCTTGGGCGCGCCTTCGACCGCCTCGAAGTAAGACTGGAAGTACGGGTTCGCGACATTCGGATTAGCGCCGCGCTCGATCGCGTACGCGACGTCTGCGGATGTCACTTCCCTGTTGACCGGCGGACTGAAGTGGATGCCCTGCTTCAGGTGCACGGTGACCGTCTTGTTATCAGGCGTGATTTCGGCCGGCGAGTCGGCCATGTCGGGGGTCGGTTCGGTCGCCGTGTTCGGCTTGTTCGAGTACAGCGGCCGTTGGGTCGCAAACACGACCTCGTAGTCGATCGAGTAGTAAGCGATCCCCGGGTCGAGGCTTTCGAAGTCCGATTCGTTGAGCACTTGCAGTGTGCCGCCACGTTTGCCGGCGGTCAGCGACTCCGTGGTCGGACTCTGGAACCCGCCCGTGCTGACGCTGCCGGCCCCGCTCGCCGCGCTGCTCGAGCTGTTTGAGCTGCTCGAGCCGCAGGCGGCCAGCGCGAGCGCCAGCACAGCCGTTAGCGCGACGGCAACGGCCGTCCTGATCGACTTCATTCCTCGCCTCCTGTTTGGTGTCTCGGTTGCCCTCATCCGGCGGTCTGCGCTCATCGCGCGGTCCTCGGGTTGAGGGCATCTCTCAGCCCGTCGCCCAGCAAGTTGAAGGCCAGCACGGTCGACAGCAGCGCTGCCCCCGGGAAGACCATGTACCACCACGCGGTGTTGAAGATCGGTGTCGCGGCCGCGATCATCTGCCCCCAGCTGGCCGTCGGCGGGCGAACGCCCACTCCCAGGTAGGACAGGCCCGCCTCGATCAGGATGTTGAACGGGATCTGCAGGCTGGCGTAAACGATGATCGGCGCCGCCAGGTTCGGCAGGATCTCGCGGAACATGATCCGCACGTCCGACGCGCCGAGCGCGACCGACGCTTCGACGAACTCGCGTTCGCGCAACGACAGCACCAGGCCGCGGACGATCCGTCCGATGAACGGCCAAGTCGCCAGCGCGATCAGGAAGATGATCACCCCGATGCCAGGCTGGATCAGGCCTTTCGCGCATCCCTTGACGCCGCACGCGGCGCCGATCCCCAGCCCCAGCAGCAGGATCGGGATCGACAGGAAGACGTCCATCGTGCGCGACAGCAGCGTGTCGATCCAGCCGCGATAGAAGCCCGCGAGCATCCCGACGCTGACCCCAATTACGGTCGATATCGCGGTGCCGAGCAGGCCGACCTGGAGCGAGACCCTAGTGCCGTAGATCACTCGCGCGGCGACATCGTGGCCGAGCGGGTCGACGCCGAACGGGTGCGCCGCCGTCGGTCCCAGCGGCGATCCGAAGGAGTCGGTCAGGTTGAGGTTCTGCACGCTCGGCCCGGGAAGTCCGAGCACGCTGACCACGAGCGGGGCCGCGAACGCGATCACGATCAGCAGGCCGATGTAGGAGAGTGACACCAGCGCGACCCGATCCTGGCGCAGGCGACGCCAGAACAGCTGCCAGGGCGTGCGCGCGGCCACGTCCCCGCCCACGTCGAAGATCTCGAGGCCTCCACGCGGACCCGACAGGGCCTCGGCGCCGCCCAAGCTCATCGCGGCGGCCCCCGATCCGGGCGAGGTTGTGGCTTGGCTGCGGAAAGCACCGGATGTATACGTTCGACGGGCCTCCGCGGGCGACCTGCTCGAAACGCGAGAGACCTCTGGGAGAGCCGCGATACTGAGGCGGGTGGATACGCTTTTCGATCAGGGCCCAGGCGGCGCCAGCGGAGCAGGATCGAGTGGGCAGGAGCGCCCGCTGGCGGTCCGCGCCAGGCCCCGCAGCCTCGAGGAGTTCGTCGGGCAGTCGCACCTGCTCGCCGGCGGCTCGGCGCTGCGGACGGCGATCGAGCAGGGCCATCCGCACTCGATGGTGCTGTACGGGCCGCCGGGGTCGGGCAAGACGACGCTCGCGCGGATCGTCGCCGAACACTCGAACGCAGCGTTCGAGGAGCTGAGCGCGGTCGCTGCCGGGCGCGCGGAGGTGCGTGCGGTGATCGAGCGCGCGGCCCATCGCCGCGACACCGGGGGCGGGGCGGGTGGGACCCCGACGATCCTGTTCCTCGACGAGATCCACCGGTTCAACAAGGCTCAACAGGACGCGCTGCTGCCGGCCGTCGAGGATGGTCTGATCACGCTGATTGGGGCCACCACCGAGAACCCGGCGTTCGAGGTCAACGACGCGCTGCTGTCGCGCGTGCGCGTGTACGCGCTGCAGGCGCTCACGCCGCAGGAGGTCGAGACCGTACTGCGGCGCGCGGTCGCCGCGGCGATCGCGTTGGACGGGATGGCGATCGATGACGACGCGTTCGCGTTCCTGGCCGCGCGTGGCGAAGGCGACGCTCGCACCGCGCTGAACGCGCTCGAGCTGGCTGTCGAGACGGCCCGCGAGCTGGGCGAGGATCGCGTCGGCTTGGAGCGGGTCGAGGACGCGCTGCAGCGTCGGGCGGTGCTGTACGACAAAGGCGGCGATCGCCACTACGACTACATCTCCGCGTGGATCAAGGCCACGCGCGGCTCCGACCCGGACGCGTCGCTGTACTACCTGGCGGTGATGCTCGAGGGCGGCGAGGACCCACGGTTCATCGTGCGGCGGATGATCATCCTCGCCTCCGAGGACGTCGGCAACGCCGACCCCGGCGCGCTGTCGGTGGCGACCGCCGCCGCCGCAGCGGTCGAGCACGTCGGCCTGCCGGAGGCGCGCTACGCGCTGGCGCAGGCGGCGATCTACCTGTCACTGGCGCCGAAGTCAGACGCAGCCGGGCGTTCGCTGTCGGCGGCCCAACAGCACGTGCGCGAGCACGGGGCCGGTGCAGTTCCAGCCTGGCTGCGCTCGGGGCCGCGCCGCTCGTCGGCGGGCAGGACCGCGGTGGCTATGACAACCCGCACAACCACCCCGGGCACCTCTGCTCGCAGGAGCTGCTCCCGGAGGGCGTCGTCGGGGCGCGCTTCTACGAGCCCGACGAGGCCGAGGCCGAGCTGTCGGCGCGTCTTGAGCGGATTCGCGAGGCACGCAGCTCACAGGCGCGATAATCGCTCACGATGAGCGCGCCTGGAAGCGAGACCTCGACGTACTCGCAAGAGGAGCTCACGGCGCGCGACCCCGCCACCGGGGTGGCGCTCGGGAGCGTGCCGCTGACCCCACCCGAGCAGGTCGAGCAGGTGGTCGAGGAGGTGGCAAAGGTGCAGCCGCTGTGGGCGCTGCTGCGCGTGCAGGACCGCGCGCGGTACATGGGCAGGATGGCGCAGGCGGTGATCGACGACTTCGACGAGCTCCAGGAGGCCCTCGCGCGCGAGCAGGGCCGGCCGCGGGGGGAGATCGCGGCGCTCGAGCTGCTGGCCGCGATCGACGCGCTGAAATGGGTCGCCGACGACGGAGCGGACATGCTCGGCCGACGGCGGGTCGGGATCAACCGCTCGCTGACGCTCGCCAAGCGCGCGAGCATCGCGTTCGAGCCCTACGGGGTGCTCGGCGTGATCGGCGCCGGCAGCGCGCCGTTCGCGCAGCCGCTAGGGCAGATCGCTGGAGCGCTGCTGGCCGGCAACGGCGTGATCTTCAAGCCCGCGCTGCGCGCCAGCCTGGCAGCCGAGCGGATCGCTCGGGTGCTGGCGCGCGCGGGCCTGCCCGAGGGGCTCGTGCGGGTGGTGCACGGAGCCGCCGACGTCGGCGTCGCGTTGGCGCAGTCGCACCTCACCAAGATCCTGTTCACCGGCTCCCCCGCGGTCGGGCGCGTCGTCGCGCGTGCGTGCGTCTCACGCGAGAAGGAGGTCACGGTCGAGCTGGGCGGCAAGGACGCGATGCTGGTGCTCGCCGATGCCAACCTCCCGCGCGCGGTCGCCGGCGCGCTGTGGGCGGGCTGCGCCGGCGCCGGGCAGGCGCGCGGTTCGATCGAGCGCGTATACGTCGCCCGTGAGGTCTACGAGCGCTTCCTGGCGGGTCTCGTGCGAGGAGCGCAGGCGCTGACGGTCGGTGACCCCGCAGACCCGCGCGTGCAGGTCGGGCCGCTGGCGTCCGTCCGCCGCGCCGAGCACGTCAGCACCTTGGTCGAGGGGGCCGTGGCCGCAGGCGCCCGCCTGCACTGCGGCGGGCCTGTCAGCCCGCCCGGGTGCGACGCCGGCGCGTTCTACGCGCCGGCCGTGATCACCGAGGCGACACTCGAGATGGGCGTCCTGCGCGAGCCGATCGACGGGCCGGTGCTGGTCGTCGTGGCGGTCGACTCGATCGACGAGGCGATCGCGCTGGCCAACGACGGCGACTACTGCCTCGGTGCGTCCGTGTGGACCGCCGACCGCTACCAGGGAACGCGGATCGCGCGTGAGCTGCACGCGGGCATGGTGTGGCTCAATGACCACCTCCCTGGGCCGACCGTCTCGCGCGGGCCGTGGGGTGCAGCCGCGGGCGGCGGCCTCGGGCGGACGCTCGGGCAGGCCGGCCTGCGGGCGTGCGCGCAGGAGAAGCTGATCACCTGGGATCCCCCGAGCACCCGCGGCCTGTGGTGGGGGCCCTACGACGCCACGAGCGTGAAGGCGATGCGCTCGATTGCCAAGTTCCGCTCCGGTCGCGAGTCCGACCGCGACCGCGCCTGGCGCGAGGGCGCGTTGGCACTGGCGCGCGTTGGCGCACGCGTGTTCGGGCGCGGGCTGCCGCGGTAGACAGCCGCTCCGGGGGATCGAGGGCGTTCGGGGGTGTTGTCTGTGTGTTCTTTTTCGCGCAGCGGTAGCCAATGTATATACAGGCGCCAGGCAGTTGACGGCGCGACACCTGCACTACCCTTGAGCGATGCCCGCCCAGGCCTATGCAGGCAAGGAGTGCGTCTGCCAGCTGCGCAGGGGAATCTGCGACCAGAGCTGCGTGCAGGGGATGCTCGACACGCCGTTCTACATCGCCTGCCTGAAGCTCACGGGACGCCGCTGCTTGGTGATCGGCGGCGGCGAGATCGGCCTCGAGAAGGTCGAGGGGCTGCTCGCGTGCGACGGCGAGGTGACGCTGATCGCTCCCGAGGCCGAGCCGGCACTTCAGGAGTACGCGCGCGAGGGCTCGATCCACTGGGAGCAGCGCGCGTACGCCGGCGGCGCGGACCTCGAGGGCGCGTTCATGGCGATCGCGGCAACCAACGACACCGACGTGAACATCGCCGTGTTCGACGACGCGGAGCGCCGGGCGATGCTGGTCAACATCGTCGACGTGCCGCCGCTGTGCAACTTCATCCTGCCGGCGATCGTGCGCACGGGACCGCTGGCGATCGCGATCTCCACCGCGGGCGCGTCGCCTGCGCTGGCCAAGCGCATGAAGCGCGAGATCGAAGGTCAGTTCGGCGAGCCGTACGCACGGCTGGCGGTGCTGCTCAACGAGGTGCGCGGCTGGGCCAAGGGCACACTGCCCACCTACCAGGATCGCAAGGAGTTCTTCGAGGGGATCGTCGGCGGCGATCCCGACCCGATCGCGCTACTGCGCGACGCGGACGGCGACCCCGGCGAGCAGGCCGTGCGCGAGCTGATCGCGCGGGCGCAGAGCGCGCACGCGCTGCAGGTGTAGAGAGCCGGAGAGTGGCAGCGCTCCTGCTCGAGGGGCTCACCCGGCACTACGGCGAACGGGAGGCCCTCAGCGACGTCTCGCTGTCGGTGCAGGAGGGCCAGACGCTCGTCGTGTTCGGGCCCAACGGCGCCGGCAAGACGACGCTGCTGCGCGTGCTCGCGACGCTGCTGCGACCCCACGCGGGCAGCGTTCGCGTGCTCGGCTCACAGCTGCCCGACGAGGCGTGGGCGGTGCGCGGGCGGGTCGGCCTGCTCGGCCACGAGCCGCTGCTGTACCGCGAGCTGACCGCCCGCGAGAACCTGCGCTTCCACGCGCGCCTGTACGGCGTGGACGACGAGCGTGTGCAGGAACTGCTCGAGGCGGTCGCGATCACGTCCCGGGCGGGCGAACCGCTGCGGACGCTGTCGCGCGGGATGGTCCAGCGGGTGGCAGTCGCGCGCGCGGTCCTGCACGACCCGGAGCTGCTGCTGCTCGACGAGCCCTACGCCAACCTCGACCCCGCGGCCGTCGAGCTGGTCGCACCGCTGATCGGCGCCAGAGCCAACCCGGGCAACACCGGCGGTGCGGATGGTGCGGGCGGTGTCCGTACCCGGGTGATCTGCAGCCACGATCCGGGCGGCGGGCTGGCCGAGGCCGACGTCGTGCTCGGGCTGCGGGCCGGGCAGCCCGCGCTGCTGTGCGCGGCCGGCGACGTCGGCCCGGAAGAGATCGCGGAGCTGTACAGGTGAGCGAGCTCGAGCAGCTGCAGCGGCCGGCACGGAACGCCTCGACCACGCGAGCGCCACAGGCGGGCGGGCTGTGGCGGACGGTCGGCGCGCTGCTGCGCAAGGAGCTGCTCGTGGAGCTGCGCACGCTGGAGTCCGTGCCCGGCATGTCACTGTTCGCGGTGACGACGTTCGTGGTCTTCCACTTCGCCCTGAACCGCAACGTCGTGGAAGGCGACCTGGCGGCAGGGATCCTGTGGGTGACGCTGCTGTTCGCGGCGATCCTCGGGGTCAACCGGCTGTTCGTCGCGGACGCCGATCAGGGCGGCTTCGACGCGTTCCTGCTCGCGCCGGTCGATCGCAGCGCGATGCTGATCGCAAAGACGCTGACGCTGCTGGCCTATCTGGTCGTGCTCGAGCTGGTGGCCGTGCCGGCGTTCGCGTTGCTGCTGCTCGGCTCACCGCTCGGGCCGGCGCTGCCCGGCCTGGTGGCGACGCTCGCGCTGGCAGACTTCGGCGTGGCGGTGATCGGCACGCTGGTAGCCGCGCTGGCGGTGCGCACGCGGGCGCGCGACCTGCTGGGACCGCTGCTCGCGCTGCCGCTGTTCGTGCCGATCGTGATCGGCGGGGCGCGGGCGAGCGCGCCGCTGCTCGTTCACGCCCACCGGGCGGCACCGGCGGCGCGCTGGCTGGCGACGCTGGGCCTCTATGATCTGCTGTTCGGGCTGATCGCCTACGCCCTGTTCGATTTCCTCCTGGAGGACTAGATGGTTGATTCCACGATCCTGCACCTCTGGCTGGCATCCACGTGAAACGCTCGAGCCTGCGCACGCTCAGCATCTCCACCGTCGTCGCGATGACGGTCGCCCTCGGGATGGTCTTCTTCTACGCGCCGCTGGAAGCCGAACAGGGGTTCCTGCAGAAGATCTTCTACGTGCACGTGCCGCTGGCGATCGTCGCGCTGAGCGGGTTCGTGCTCGGCGGGCTGTTCGCGATCCAGCACCTGCGCACACGCGAGCAGCGCTGGGACATCCGCTCCTACGTGGCGATCCACATGAGCCTGATCTTCGGCGTCGGCACGCTGATCACCGGCTCGATCTGGGCGAAGGGCTCGTGGGGGCACTGGTGGGTGTGGAGCGAGCCGACGCTGGTGTCGTTCCTGATCGTGTTCCTGCTGTACGCCACCTATCAGCCGCTGCGCTTCGCGATCGAAGACCCCGAGCGCCAGGCGCGCTACGCGTCGGTGTTCGCTGTCACCGCGGGAGCGTTCGTGCCGATGAACTTCATCGCCGTGCGCCTGTCGACCGCGTACCTACATCCGCGCGTGCTCGGCAGCACGTCAAACCTCCCGGGGCCGATGGCGCTCACGTTCGTCGTCTCGCTGCTGGCGATCGCGCTGCTGTACGCGACGCTGTGCAAGTACGAGCTGACGGCCAAGCACGCGCGCATGCAGATGCGCGTGCTGCGCAGGCGACTGGCGGGGGAGAGCGAGCAGACCCCGATGCGTACGCGCAGCGCGGCTCCCAGCCTGCAGCCGACCGCGACTGTCGCCGCGCGGGCGGGCGGGCGAGGAGCGCTGTGATGCTCGCGAGCGTGCTCGCAGAGACGCCGGCCCTGCCACTGCATACCGCGGGCAAGTACGTCGCCGCGGCGTACGTCGTGCTGTTTGCGCTCGTGCTGATCTATCTGGCGATCATGGCGATCCGCCTCGGGCGGATCGATCGCGAGCTGGGCGAGCTGCTGAGCATGTCCGAGCGCCCGGCGCAGAACCCTGCTGACGCACCTGGCGCGGCTGAGCACGACCAGCCGCGAGGGTCGGCGCCGGCATCGCCGGCATACCCCATAAAGGGACGCTCGTGAGCGAGCTGCTCGCGCTCGGCATCTCGCACAAGACCGCGCCGGTGGCGCTGCGCGAGCGCTTGGCGTTCAGCGAGCACGAGGCGAGCGAGTTCGCGGTCACCGCGACGGCGACCGCGGAGGTGCGCGAGGCGGTCGTGATCTCGACGTGCAACCGCACGGAGGTCTACCTCGTGGTCGGCGACCCGGTGCGGGCGGAGTCAGACGTCCTCGGGTTGCTGGCCGGGCGCGCGGAGATCCGTCCGACGGAGCTGGCCGAGGCGATCTACTCGCCGCGCAACTGCGACGCCGCGCGCCAGCTCTACCGGGTGACCGCGGGCCTCGAGTCGATGATCCTCGGCGAGGCCGAGATCCAGGGGCAGGTCAGACGCGCGCACGAGTCGGCGATGCGTGCCGGCTGCACCGGCCCGCTGTCCAACCGCCTGTTCGCGGCCGCGCTGACGACAGGCAAGCGCGTGCGCACGGAGACGGGGATCGGCTCCAGTCGCGTGAGCGTCCCGTCGGTGGCGGTCGATCTGGCGCTGAGCGTGCTCGGCGGATTGGAGAGTCGCCACGTGGTGATCCTCGGCGCCGGCGAGACCAGCGAGCTGACCGCGCGCGCGCTCTCCGAGCAGGGCGCCGGGACGATCTTCGTGGCCAACCGCCACGCCGACCGGGCGCTCAGCCTCGCCCAGCGCTTCGGCGGCTCCGTGGTCGGGCTGGACAAACTGCCCGATCAACTCGAGCACGCGGATATCGTCCTGTCCTCCACCTCCTCGCCGCATCCGATTCTCGGGCGCGAGGAGCTCGAGCTCGTGATGGACCAGCGCAGCGGACGACCGCTGGTGCTGATCGACATCGCGGTGCCGCGCGACGTGGACCCCGCGTGCGCTCAGCTGGAGGGGGTCAGCCTGTACGACATCGACGACCTGCAGGCTGTCGTCGCGCGCAACCTGAGCACGCGCGCGGACGAGACGCCGCAGGCGCTGGAGATCGTCGAGGAGGAGATCCGGCGCTTCGCGCGCTGGCTCGGGCAGCTCGACGCGCTGCCAACGGTCAGCGCGCTGCGCACGCACGGCGACGACATCGTCGAGCAGGTGCTCAGCGAGAACTCCGGCCGCTGGGAGTCGGCGTCGCCGCGCGATGTCGTGCGCGTCGAGGCGATCGCGCGGGCGGTGATGAGCCGCCTGCTGCACGAGCCCACGATCCGCTTGCGCAGCCTCGGCGAAGACCGCGGCCACGCGAGCCTCGAGCTCGTGCGCGAGCTGTTCGGCCTGCGCGAGGACGCCGGGGCGGCCGGGCTGGGAAGCGAGCGGGGCGGTGGGCACTCAAGCGAGCTCGCGGAGGTCCATGATCTGCCTGCCCGCGCGCCCGACGGGGGCGTGCCCTCCTGGGTGCGCGAGCGCCGAACCGGCCCTGGGGGCCGTGCGTCGGGCTGATGCGACTCGGAACGCGGCGCAGCGCGCTCGCGTTGGCACAGGCAGGGCTGATCGCCGGACAGCTGGGGGACGGCAGCGTCGCGGACGTTGAGATCGTCCCGATGCTCACCAGCGGCGACGCCGATGCCGGTGCCGGCAGCCCGGCGGGCGCAACCGACAAGTCCCGCTGGGTAGCCGAGCTAGAGGCCGCGCTGCTTGGCGGCGACATCGACCTGGCAGTCCACTCGGCCAAGGACCTGCCCGGCGAGCAGGTACAGGGACTGGAGCTGCTCGGCGCTCCGGCGCGCGCCGCCGCCGAGGACGTACTGTGCGGCGTCGCGGGATTGGAGCAGCTGCCCACGGGCGCGCGCGTCGGCACGAGCAGCCTGCGCCGCCTGGCGCAGCTGCGTGCCGTACGGGAGGACCTCGAGGTGGTGGCGATCCGCGGCAACGTCGACACGCGCCTGAGGAAGCTGGGCGACCCGGACGAGGACCTGCAGGCGATCGTGCTCGCGCACGCCGGCCTGGAGCGGCTCGGCCGCGCCGGCGAGGCCGGAGGCGTGCTCGACGCCGGGCGCTTCGTGCCAGCGCCCGGGCAGGGCGTCCTGGCGCTCCAGGGGCGAAGCGATGACGCTGCCGTGCGCGAGGCCGTGCAGGCGATCACCGATCAGGAGACATTCAAGTGCCTGCTGGCGGAGCGCGCGCTCGCGCGCGAGCTGGGAGCGAGCTGCAACACCCCGCTGGGGGCATACGCCGCCCCTGCCAGCTGCGGTTGCCTGCTGCTGAGCGCATGGGTCGGGCTGCCCGACGGCTCGGCCTGGATTGGCGATCAGCTGCTCGGCGGCTTTTACGACCCACAAGAGCTGGGGCAGCGCGTTGCCGAGCGGATGCGATCGACCGGGGCTGGGGAGATGCTGAGGCAGGCGGATGAGATGGCCGAGATCGGCTGATCGCTCGAGCGCACCGTCGGAGGCGGTTCGACTCGTGTCAGCCGATATCTGTGTGTTAGCCTATGGCCATGCGTTTGCACATAAGCCTGGATGACGATCTCATCGAGCAACTCGACGCGCGGGTGGGACGACGGCAGCGCAGCGCGTTCATCAGCGAGACCGTGCGTCGGGCGCTGGACGATGAGCGCCGCTGGGACGACATCGAAGCCGGCCTCGGTGCCCTCGCGGGAAGCACGCACGAGTGGGACTCCGACCCTGCAGGCTGGGTGCGAGCACAGCGCTACGGCGATCCGAGTCGTGTCGGCTGACGCTTGCCGCTGCTGCTCGATACGACCGTTCTGATCGACGCGCTGCGTGACCGCCCGGCGGCGCAGCGGATACGCGACTTGCGAGCGGCGAGCCAGGTCCCATGGATCTGCGCGGTCAACGTCGATGAGGTGCTGCGCGGCACGAACGACGAAGAAGAAGAGCTTGTGATCCGCTTCTTGAACGGACTTCATCTAGCCCCGCTGGGGCGCGCTGAGGGTGAATGCGCCGGGCGCTGGCGTCGAGCTCACGCCCGCGAGGGAGTCACGCTCAGCCAGGCGGACTGCCTGATCGCGGCGGCCGCGGCGGGCGTCGGCGCTCGACTGGCGACCGGCGACCCCAAGCACTTCCCGATGCCCGATCTCGACGTCGAGCACTGGCCGGTCGGATCGTGAGCGGGCGCGTCTACCTCGTCGGCGCCGGCCCAGGCGATCCCGGCCTGCTGACCGCGCGGGCACTCGAGCTGATCGCGACGGCCGAGGTCATCCTGTACGACCGCCTGATCCCGCTGACGGCGCTCGACGGCGCGTGCGCGGATGCGGAGCTGCTGTTCGTCGGCAAGGAGGGCGGCGGGCCGTCCGTGCCGCAGGAGCAGACCGAGGCGCTGATGATCGAGCGCGCGCAGGCCGGCCACACGGTCGTTCGGCTGAAGGGCGGAGATCCGTTCGTGTTCGGTCGCGGCGGAGAGGAGGCGCTCGCGCTGCGTGCCGCGGAGATCCCCTTCGAGGTCGTCCCGGGCGTGACGGCGGGCGTCGCGGCGAGTGCTTACGCGGGGATCCCGGTGACCCACCGGGGACTGGCCGGCGCGGTGGCGCTGGTGACGGGGCACGCGCGCGAGCCGAGCGGTGAATCCAGCGACGAGGAGGACGCTGGGGTCGACTGGGCGGCGCTGGCGGCGTTCCCGGGCACGCTCGTGCTGTACATGGGCGTCGGGCGGCTGCCCGAGATCGCGGCGGCGCTGATCACGGCGGGTCGGTCCAGCTCCGAGCCGGCCGCGGTCGTCGAATCCGGAACGCTGCCGGGGCAGCGAACGGTGACCGGCACGCTGGAGACGATCGTCGAGCAGGTCCGCGCGGCGGACGTTCGCCCGCCATCGATCGTGGTCGTCGGGGCGGTGGCCGCGCTGGCGGATCAGCTCTCATGGCTAGGATCGCAGCCGCTCGCCGGTGTCACGGTTGCCGTAACGCGCGCGCGAGCCCAGGCGAGCGAGCTGGCACGGCGCCTGCAGGCGCTGGGGGCGAGGGTGCTGCAGACACCCGTGATCCGCGTCCAACCGATATCCGATCCTGCCGGCACGCCGCTGGATCCGGCGCCTTATGACCTGATCTGCGTCACCAGCGCGAACGGCGTGGCGGGACTGTTCGAACGCCTAGCCGAGGCAGGTCTCGACGCGCGCTCGCTGGCCGGGACGAAGCTCGCGGCGATCGGCCCCGCGAGCGCGCGCGCCCTGGCCGAGCACGGCGTGATCGCGGATCTGGTCAGCGAGCGAGCGGTCGCCGAGTCGCTACTCGAGGCACTCGCCGACGTGGCGGCTGAGCGCGCGCTGATCGCCACGGCGCGCGAGACGCGCGAGGTGCTCCCCGACGCGCTGCGCGCGCGCGGCGTCGAGGTCGACGTGCTCGAGGTGTACGAGACGGTCGCCGAGCCACTCTCAGCGCGCGCCCTGCAGACGGCGCAAAGCGCCGACTACGTCACGTTCACCTCCTCCTCTACGGTGCGCCATTTCGTCAACGCGGCCACCGGCGGCGACGCCGGGGAGACGGCCGCGTCACCCTCAGCGGCCACGAGCGGTGAGTCGGGCGGGCGCCTCGGGCTCTCGCCGGCGCCCGTCGGGCTCTCGCCGGCGCCGCTCGGGCTCTCGCCGGCGCCACTCGGGCTCTCGGCGGGTACGCGCGTCGTGTCGATCGGACCGATCACGAGCGAGACGCTGCGCGAGCACGGCGTCGAGCCGGACATCGAGGCTGATCCGTACGACGTCGAGGGTATGATCGGCGCCCTTCTGGCCGACGTGGCGCTGCGAACAAGCGATGACCGATAGAGCGCACCCACCAGTCATCACGTTCCTCTCCGACTACGGCGTGCTCGACGAGTTCGTCGGCGTGTGCCACGGGGTGATGGCGCGCCGCTGCCCGAGCTCCAGGGTGATCGACCTGACCCACGCGATCCCCCGCCACGACGTACGCGCGGGGGCGATCGTGCTGCGCTCCGCGCTGCCATTCCTCCCGGCAGGGGTCAGCCTGGCGATCGTCGACCCGGGGGTCAGCGCGGTCGGCCGGCACGCGCGCCGTGCCATCGCCGTGCGTACCACCGAGCGCGACCACTTCCTCGTCGGCCCCGACAACGGGCTGCTGATGCCGGCCGCCGATCGGCTCGCGGGCGTCGCCGAGGCGGTGGACATCGGCCAGTCGCCCGAGCGTCTGGAGCCGGTGTCGCGCACGTTCCACGGCCGCGACATCTTCGCGCCGGTGGCCGCGGCGCTCGCTGCCGGCGAGCCGCTCAGCGCGGTCGGCGAGCCTCTGCCCGTCGAGCAGCTACGCCGCTTCGGACTACCGTCAGCCCACGTGGAGGACGGCGTGCTGACCGTTCACGTGCTGCGCAGCGACACGTTCGGCAACCTGATCCTCGATGCCGCCGACGAGCAGCTGATGTCGCTCGGCGCGACGCTCGGCGACACGCTCACGATCAGCCATGCCGGGGCGGTTCGCTCGGCGCGGTACGCCGCGACGTTCGCCGAGGTAACACCCGGCGAGCTGCTGATCTACGAGGACGCGACGCGCATGGTGGCGTTGGCGGTCAACCGCGGCTCGGCCGCCGAGCTGCTCGGCGCCGGCGCGGACGACGAGCTGACCGTGCGCCCGGCGTGAGCGACCCTCCGCGCGCTCGAGCCACTGACACCCCCGCGAACCTCGGCCATCCGCGCGTGCACCTGCGCCGCACCGGCTCGACGAACGAGCTCGCACGGGGGCTCGCACGGGAGGGAGCGCCGCACGGGACGCTCGTGACCGCCTCCGAGCAGACCGCCGGACGCGGGCGTCACGGCCGGCGATGGTCTGCGCCCGCAGGCAGCTCGCTGTTGATGTCGCTGCTGCTGCGCTGGCCGAGCTCCGATCAGCCGCCGCCACTGCTGTCGCTGATCGCCGCTGTGGCAGTGTGCGATGCGGTCGGCGAGCAAGCCCGGATCAAGTGGCCCAACGACATCGTTGTGCAGAGCCGTGGCGGGCGCCCCGCGAAGCTCGCGGGGATCCTCGTCGAGGGCCGCCCGCAGGAGGGCTGGGCGGTGCTCGGGATCGGCGTGAACGTCGCCGTCGACCTCGACCGCATGCCAGCAGATCTGCGCGGACGCGCCGCCACGCTCGGGCACGACCCGGCGGCGATCGAGCCGGCGCTCCAGCGCGTCCTGGAAGCTCTACGACGGCGGCTCGGCGAGCCGCCGGACGCCGCCCTGGAGGCGTGGCGCGCGCGCGATGTGCTGCAGGGGCAGACGATCGCCTGGGGAACGGCCGCTGAAGCGCCACCCGGCGACGGCGGCCGCGGTGTCGCGCGGGGCATCGACGCGGACGGGCACCTGATCGTCGAGCTCGCGGACGGGCGGAGGAAGACCCTGCAGGCGGGGGAGGTTCACCTGGAGCGCGTCGACGACGCGATACTGGACGGCGAATGAGCGTCGATGCGGTCAGCCCGTTCCCCGTCGGGCCAACTCGAGGACCGGACAACCTAGGTCGGGCGCTGATCGAGCGCGTCGCGAACGTCGCGGCGTAGCTCATTGTCCTGCGCCGTCGTCGAGGCCGTCGCAGCGGCAGGGTCCTGTCCCTGCTTGGCCTTCGCCGCCGCGCGCTGCGCGGTCGGGCCCGCTCCGTTGTTCGCGCCCTTGGAGCCCTTGCGCCTGCGCCTGGCGTTGCGCGCTCTGCGTTTGGGGAAGTTGCGCAGCAGCTCGCGCGCCAGCGCGGGGGGCTTGCGCGCCATCCGTGTGCGCGCGCCACGCAGCGCCTCCTCCGCCTCGGGCGTGTGCGCGAGCGCCGCCGCCAGCAGCGCCGCGGCCAGGCGACGGTCCTGCTTGCGCGCCGCGTGGATCAGGCGACGCGCGTTGCGCGCGTGCGCGCCACCGGCCGAGTTGACGAGCAGCCCGAGCAGTCGCTTGGTCTCCGGCCAGCGCTGCACGGCGTACTCCTCGTGGACGTCGCGCGTGTACTCAGCCAGACGCCAGATCCACGCGTTGGCCTGATCGCGGCGGCCGATCCGGCGCTCGACCAGCGCGCGCAGCATGATCTTCGTTGCCTCCTTGCGCTCGTCCCGCGGCCAGCCGCCGATGATGTCGATCGCCTCGTCGAACGCGTCCGGGTCGCGCAGCGCGGCGATATCCGTCAGCGCGCGCAAGCGCAGCTGCGAGTTCTTGTTGCGCTTGACCGCCGTGATCAAGAAGCGACCCTTCAGCTCGCCCGTGCGGTCGAAGTGCAGCATCGCGCGCGCCCGGCGCCAGCCATTCGGGGCCACGCGCGCACCGGCGAGCGCCGCCCACAGATGCTGCTCACCGTAGTCCAGGTGCTCGACAGCGATCCGCCACAGCTCACGCTCGAAGACCTGGAAGCGCCGCTCCTCCTCCGCGCAAACCGGCAACACGCGACGCTCGACCCGCATCCGCCGGCCGCGCCCACGACGCACCGGGCCGACCACGATCGCTCCCCCCCTATAAACATCTCTATCGAGCAGTGAATGCAGCGTCACCACCGGGTCGTCGTGCTTCGTCGCGGGATGCACGAAGTCCACCACCAGGCCCGCCTCCTTGCCCGGGTGGCGGCGCGTCACGCGTCCCACGCGCTGCTGGTAGATGCGCTTGGACGCCGTCGGCGCCAGGTGCACGCAGACGGTCGCCCGGGGGCTGTTCCAGCCCTCCGCCAGCAGCTGCGCGTTGATCAGCACGTCGATGTCGCCGCGCTCGTAGCGCGCGAGGATCTCAACCAGCTCGCGCTTGGGCGTCTCGCCGGAGACGCCTTCCGCCTTGATCCCCTCCGCGCGGAACGCTTCCGCGAGGTTGTACGCATGGCGCACCCCCGCCGCGTACACCACGCCCGGCACGCCGTTGAAGCGCGTTTTGTACAGGTTCGCGACCGCCAGGTTGAACGGCTGCTGATCGAGCAGTTTCGCCAGCTCGTCCTGGTCGAACTCGGTGTCCACCTCGCCGCGGCGCAGCGGCACCTTGGCGATCGTGCGCACGCCCACGCCCGGTGAGATGCGCACACAGCGCAGCGGCGCGATCACGCCACGGCGCGCCGCCTGGGCCAGGTCAAAGCGCGAGGTCTGCGTCGGGAACAGGTCCGTCACGTGCCGCGCGATCAGCGCGCCCGTCGCGGTCATGCCGATGAAGATCGGCCCCGTCCAGTTGCGGATCGCCCCGCTCGTCTTCTCGCCCAGCGCCGTGTGCGCCTCGTCGCAGATCACGATCGTGTACGCGCTGGAGATCTTGCCCGCGTTGCGCACGAACCACTGGTAGGTCTCGACCGTCACCGGCCCCTTGACCGAGTCCTCCCCCTGCAGCAGCGGACGGCTGATGCGCTTGGAGTAACCGCGGTCGCGCAGCTCGCCGAGGAACTGGTCGACCAGGTTGCGACGGTGGGTCAGGATCAGCACGCCGCCCGTCTGCGAAGCCTCTACGAAGCCGAGCGCCGCGACCGTCTTGCCCGCTCCGGTCGCGTGCTCGAACCAGAAGCGCTTGGCGGCATTGGGATCCTCGGGCTGCTCGGCCAGCGACTCATCCTCCTCGTCGCCCTCTTCGACCCAGTCGCGCGGCTCCTCATCGGACTCGGTCTCCTGCTCGGGCTCGTCATCCTCGTCGTCCTCGTCGGGCTCCTCCTCGTCGAGGTCGTCGTCCTCGTCCTCATCCTCGTCAGGCGCAGCGCGCTGGACCGGTCCGAGGTCCTCGTCGTCCTCGTCCTCGTCCTCCTCGGCGTCGTACTCGTCCTCGTCGTCGTCCTCGCCCGCGTCGCGATCTCGCTCGGACGCAGCGTCGGGTGCCGCAGGGTTGCCGTTCGCTGGTGCGGCGCCGTCCGGTCCGAGGATGTCGGCCGAAGCGAGCAACTCCGGCGATGCCGAGTCAGCGGCGCGACCGTTGGCGCCCGGGGCAGTGCGCTGCTGGGCCTCCGCGAGCAACGCCGTGAGCGTGCCAGACAGCGCGTCGACCTGGTGCGCGGAGAGCACGGTGCCGTCGACGAGCGTCGGCTCCTCCTCGGACATCAGCCGCTCGAGGCCGAGCAGCAGCGAGAATTCGCGCCGCCATGCGGTCGAGGGGCTTTTCGTCTTCGGGTCCTCGGCCAGCTCTGCCAGCGCCTGATCGAGCGCGCGCCGGCGCGGTGTACCGGCAGCGAGCGCCACCTGCGGATCCTCGCCCTCGTGGACGAAGCGCTCGCGCACGAACTTCTCCGCGCGAGCTATCTCGGCGGAACTTGGAATGGTCGCGGCCGCGAGGGCCACTGAGGTGGACTCGGCCATTGAGGCTCTGGACTTCGAGACAGAGCCGCCGTCGAAGGTGGCCTTCGGCGCGGCTCGCAAGGGTTGGCGCCCCACTGGCGCCGTTCGCCGGGCGCTGGACGCGACCCGACTCTTACGTACAAGCAGGATATAGCACGCGGGGGCGCGATTGAAGTGAGCGCTATGCCACCCTTACGACGATGTCCCTGAAGAACCTGTCGATCGCGGCCGTCGCGACGGCTGTCCTCGTACTGCTCCTCGTCGGTCTCACACAGATCGGCGACTCCTCGCCGCCGCCCGCGCCGTCGAAGCTCACGCGCGCGCAGATGCGAGCACAGCTGGCCGGATCGCCGGCAGCGCTGGCCGCACTGCACGCGCAGGCCGACGAGGTCCTCCCCGGCGGCCTGCCCGCGCTGCGCGCGCGCCTGGCCTCGCTGCGCGGAACGCCGCTGGTGATCAACAAGTGGGCTTCCTGGTGTCAACCCTGTCGTGAAGAGTTCGGGGCCTTCCAGCATGTCTCCGTCTCGCGCGGGCGCCAGGTGGCGTTCGTGGGGATCGACTCCGGCGACACGAGCCCAGGCCACGCATCGGCGTTCCTGCGATCCTTCCCCGTCAGCTATCCCAGCTACTACGACCGCAGCGGCCAGGTCGGGACGGCGATCACCGACTCGACGTTCACACCAGTGACCGTGTTCTACAACCGTCGCGGCAGTCTGTACATCCACCAGGGCCCCTATCCCAGCGTGGCCAAGCTAGAACAGGACGTCGAGCGCTACGCGCTGGATGCTTGAGCGTTGCCGGAGCTGCGAATCGACCCGCTGAGCGGGCACAGGACGATCATCGCCGGCGAGCGCTCGCGCCGCCCCGGGGGCGAGCCCCGCTGCGCACCGCCGGAGGCAATCGACCCGGAGCAGGACCCGTTTGCGGGCGGCCACGAGGACCGCACGCCGCCCGAGCTCGACGCGGAGAGGCCTGGGGGCGGCGAGGCCGACGGGCCCGGGTGGAGCGTGCGGGTCGTGCCAAACCTGTATCCAGCGCTTTCGCCGCCGAAGCCGGAGCCCGCCGCCGGGGAGACGTCCGTCCCGGTCGAAGTCCGCGGCCAGCCGGATCTGTTCGTATCGCTGCCGGCCAGCGGGGCGCACGAGGTGATCGTCAACGGACCGCAGCCAGTGCTCTCGCTCGCCGAGCTGCCAGTCGATCAGGTGGTCCAGGCGGTAGAGGTCTGGCGGCGGCGGATGCGCGTGCACGCGGCCAGCGCGTACGTACAGCTGATCGTCAACGAGCGACGCGAGGCCGGGGCATCGCTGCCGCACACCCACGCCCAGCTGTACGCGCTCGACTTCGTGCCAGCGGCGGTCGCGCGCGAGCGTGAGCGGGCCGGAGCGCACACGACGCGCACGATGGGCCACAGCCTGCTCGGGGACCTGGTCGCCGAGGAGGTGCGCCGTCGCGAGCGGATCGTCGCGATCGACGACGAGGCAGTGCTGATCGCCCCGTACGCCTCTCGCCTGCCGTTTCAGCTGATGCTCGCGCCGCGCACACCGCGCGCGCGCTTTGAGGACGAAGGTCCTTCGGGCGCGGCGCTGCTGCACGACGGCCTGTGCCGGCTCGCACGCCACCTCGGATCGAGCCCGCCGCTGAACCTGTGGGTGCGCACCGCGCCGCGCGGCACCGAGGACTTCTGCTGGCGGATCGACGTGCTCCCGCGCCTGACGCATCTGGCGGGTCTCGAGCTGTCGACCGACCTGAACCTGAACATCGTCGCGCCCGAGGACGCGGCGGCCGCGCTGCGCGAGGCCTGAGCCGCGACCGGCGGGGCGCCGATCCCGCGCGCGTAAAGCTAGGCTGCCGGACAGCCATGCCTCCCGAGGAACGCTTCGTACCCCGCTTCGCGGCCGAGCCGCCGCAGGAGGAGGCCCCGTACGGGCGTTGGCAGGAGCGACTGAGCCAGGAGTTCCTGGCCGCAGCGCTGGCGCTCGACGGCGAGCAGGAGGATCTCGGCGAGCCCGGTCCGATCGCGTGGTATCCGGACCGCACATGGCACGGGCGCACGTACGTACCGGGCACCGCGCAGACCTCCGGCGGCTACGAGCTGTTTGGCTACGTGCGCTTCCTGCCGGCGCTCGAGCAGGGCGAGCCGAGCGACTTCACCGCACACGTCGACTTCACCGACGAGACCGCCGCGCGCAACCCGGATTGGAAGCTCGACGTGTGCGACGAGATCATCGGCGCCTGGCGGGGAGAGTCGGGCGCGGTGGCCGCAATGACGCTGGTGTGGGGGCGGCCGCTGATCTCTGGAGGGCGGATCGCCACCGCCGAGCTGGCGGAGCTGGCGGTCGACCAGTGCGAGCTGATCGGCGAGCGCTTCACGCTGATCGCACCCGACGACTACCGCGAGGATCTGCTGGAGATCAGATTGTTCGACACCAAGGGTCGCGAGCTGGCGTGCGAGTCGCTGTACGCAGGGGACGAGGACGACGAGCCGGAGGCGGGGGACGCGGGGACAGGGACCGCGGCGTAGGCCACCGCGGTCCCGTCTCCCGAAACGGGCTTTTCCGAAGCCTGCCGCGTCAGCCCTTCTTGCAGGCGGCTACCGCCTGCGCCTTGGCCGCGGAGGGGATCGGTGAGGCGTTGACGACTTCGACGCACACTTCTTTGGCTGCCTTGCGCGCGCCTTCGAGGTCACCATCGGCGGCTTTGTTGCAGATGCCTTCCACTTTCGACTTCACGTCCGCTGACAGCGTGGGCTCGTGCGCGATGACCGCCTTGCACGCCGCGACGTACTGAGCGACGCCGGCGGCAGTCGCGGCGTTCGGCGTGGTGGTCGCCGATTTCGACGTCGTTGCCGGCGCACTCGTGGATGTTGAGCCGCTCGTCGTGGAGCTGCTGCTGCTACCGCACCCGGCGACGAGCACTCCGCAGAGCAGCGCGACGACGAACAACGGGGATCGCGTTCTGATCATTGGTCCCCCTTCGATTGAGAAACGCCGCCACACGGCTGTCGAGCAGGCGGCGGACGTCGAGTCGGGCAAGGCTACTCCAGTGTCCGGGGGGACGCTGGGTGCATGTGAGGATGCGCACATTGACGACGGACGCTCGATCTCCTAGCGTTGCTCGAGCGTGGGAACACAGACAGTCGTTTCAGCCACGCTCGACGTTCAAGGAGGAACGAAGATGGGGCAGCCGAGAGGGAACGCGAAACGCCTGATCAGGCGCGTGATCACGGCGATCGCCGTGACCGACCTCGCCTATCGGCTGCTCGTGCGCAGGTCTCTGCGGCGCGCGCTGGGTATTGAGGCCAAGCACGCTTGAGTCGGAGAACCCGTGAGCGCCGTTTACGCTGGTCGTCTCTGGGCCCGCATGCAGGTCGAGCTGCTGAACCACCGAAAGTGGAGCCAGCGAGGCCGTGAACGACCTCGCTGGCTCGGTTTCACCCAAATACGGCTGCCGGCGGCGTCATACCTCCCGCAGCTAGCCTGTTAAGGGCTTGGTGTTTCCTGAACCGTCCATTCTTTACCGTTCCAGCCCTCGGCTAGCGTCTTGGCGCCTGAAGCACCTTCGTAGACGCCGACGGCCTCACAGGACGAAACCACCGACACACACGATATCGCGCTCAGTCGGCTGAATTCCGTTGGATTCGGTGTCACTTCTTTCACGAAGTTCCCAGCGACTTCGCTCTCCGCAAGCGTTTTTGTTTCGCTTTCGGCATCTGTTCGCCCCGCTGTCAGGCACTTCCCCGAAAACGCGTTGCAGGACACGCCAAGAAGCTGTGAGCTCACGCCTGGCGATTCTGAGGTCACTTTTTTCCATTCGGTGCCGTTCCAGCTGAACGCGATTGTTACGTCTTCTTTTTTACTTCCCGGTTGCGAGTAACCGACCGCTTTACACGCGTGGATTGCCGTGCATGCCACACCCTTGAGGAAGAGTTCGAGTTCTTCCGATACAAACGGGGCGGTCTCGATTGACCATTCTTTACCGTTCCAGCCCTCGATGAGCATGCGACTGCGTTTTTCGAGCCCTTTCACGCGGACGTAGCTGCCGACGGCCTGACAACCTTCGGTTCCGTTGCACGATACGGAGCTCAGGGTGATAGTGTTTGCTTCTTTCGGGTTTGGGCTCGTTTCTTGGGCAAACGCTCCTTCGCTCTCATTCTCGATCAGCGTGCCAGCCGAGTTCGATCCGACGGCGTGGCATTTGTTTGTCCCAGAGCATGACACGCCGTTCAGCTGGCTGTTTTCTCCGGGACTTGCGGATGTGGCAACTTTCCAGGATGTGCCGTTCCAGGTCTCCACCAACGTCTTCGTTTTGGTTTCGGTGTAAGCGTAGTTACCGACGGCCACGCATTCAAGGTGCGAGCTCGCCAGATAGCACGAGACCGCGACCACGTTGTAATGCCCGGTTTCGGGAGTCGGTGTTTCCTGCGTCGACCATTTTGTGCCGTTGAAGTACTCGGCGAGTGAATGTTTTTCCGTCTGGCCGACCGAAATGCATTCTGTTTTGCTGCTGTTCAGGACGCAGGACACGCCCTTCAACGCATCGCTCGTCAAGGTTTCTGCGGCGGCGATGCCTGGTGTCACAAGCGCTAGCACTAGGACGAGCGCTACGACGAGCGTGCCACGCTCTCGTTGCGGGCGCGCGTTTGTAGGCCGGTCTCGCCTGGCGGCCGGGTCGAGTTGTGTCACTGTTGCTTTCCTTTCGTTGCTTTGCAGTTCCGCGAACGCCTACGTCGCAGATCGCGGCCGGTGTTGTGCACGCGACGCTTGTTTGCTTGGTTGGTGCCTTGGTTTGGGGCAGCCGGTCACGGTGATGGCGGTATCCTGGCTGAGGGTGGCGCCATTCTGGGCGGTGATCGTCGTCGGCATCCGGAGCGCCGCGCGGAGGACCTTTTTGGTCGTGATGGTGTGGTGCTCGAGGTGGCCGTGGACACGCCTAGTGACGTGCTTGGTTGTGGTCACGGTCCTGGTGACGTTGCAGAGTTCGGCGGCGGCCAGCACGGAGTGTGAGCCCTCGGGGAGGTTCAGCTCAAAGCTCGAGATGGGCGCGTCGGGAACCGTTTCGAACCTCGAGTAGGTAATCCCGGCCTTGATCTGGGTGTGCCCAGTCAAGACGACCGTGACGCCGTCGCCCTGCAGCACGATGTCGAGGTCCGGGAAGGCACGGCCGCCATGGCTGACGAGATACGCAGGCCCGCTCAACGGGACCGGCAGGACCGGGGTATGGGCGACCGCGCTTCCTACCAGCGAACCTTCCGGGCAACCCGCCGGGTCGGCCGCGAACTGTTCTTCGGTGCAGGCTTTCTGCAGAGTGCTTAGGCGCGCGGCGAGCTGGCGCGGCAGCTGTGCTTCGACCTTGCGGATGTTCGCTTCCCCGGCACCCGAGGGACCCTGGCCCGCGCCGATTTGAACGTCAAGCGAGGCACCGTGGCGGTTGTACAACGCATCGCCACGCGTGGAGACCTTGAAGGATGGCTTGAACGTCAAACCGCGGCAGCCCGACGCCGCGACCGGGCTCGACACCTCCACTGAGGCGCCCTGCGTGGATTCGAGGTCCGTGTTGATTTGCTCGAGGGCGCAGCTGGTCGGATTGAACGTGAATCCTGCTCGGTCGACGGTCACGTTCAGCTTCTGGATTCGCAGCGGCACCCCGTCGAGCATTTGTGGCAATGCATCCGACGTGATGATCACGGCGCTCGTTGACGGATCGATGTTGATCCTCGACCGCACGACGACGTTGCCGAGGTTGAACGGCCCTGCCACCGCCGGCACCACGATCGAAAGGCCAAACGGCGCACCCAGGTAGGGACCGCTCAGATAGGCGCGGCCCTGCTCCCACAGCGGATGCGCCCCCGAGCCCACCGCCACGCTTGTCGTGCCGACCTGGCTCGCTTCGGAGCAGTTCCCCTGTGCAGCCTGCGGTTCGCCGCACAACGGGACACTCGAGAGCATTCCGAGCAGCCCCGGAGCCAGGTGGACCTGGATACGCGACAGGTCCTGCTGATGATCGCCGCGCGAGATCGTGAAGGTCAACGGACTGTACTGGCCCGCCGCCGTCCCTCTGGGACCCGCCGCCATGCTGGGATCAAACGGGAGGCTCGCCGGGCACGGCGCCCCTTTACGGTCCGAGCTCACGGGGAACGCCGTCTGCAGTATTGCGTCGGGTGTCATCGGAGAGCTCCAAGGCGTCAGGTCGGCGCTGGTCGTTGCATCGCCGCATTGGCGTGGGTTCACGAGCGGCGCGGTGGCGCCACCTTCCAGGTCCAGCGTCAGTTCGCTCAGCGGGAACTGCGGGTTTTCGGTGAACCGCGCCGTCAGCTGACCAGTCGTCGGGTCTACGGAGACGCTCCCCTTCAGCTTGATAACGACCCCCGAACCCTCCGCTTCCAGATAGATCCCGAACAGGCGGCCGCTTGCGGCATCGGCTGGTGTGCATGCTGCCTGGGCGGCGCCCCCGCATTCCGGCTGAGCGACGTAGACGTGGCCTTCCAAAGGCGCGGCCAACACCGGCGTCGTGATCTTCACGGTGCCGATCTGCGAGGCCGCCGGACAATGCCCCGCGACCAGATGCGACATCCCATCGGGCCCAATCGCTTCACCTTCGCCGATTTCGGTGGGTGTGCGGAAGCTACCGTCGGGCAGATCCGTCGGCATATCGATTCCGCTTGAACCCGCCACCGTGCATCCCGCGAGACCGTCTGCGCCACCGGGGGACAAGGTCATCCCCGACGGCAACGTCATCGTCACATTCTTCAAATCGGGTGTGGCCAGGAACGGAGACGTTTCCGGTCGCTGCGGCAGCGTGATCCTAATTTGCTCACCTGATGGCTCTTCGGCCTGAGTCACTTCGGGCAGCAATTCGACCGTGGGTTCGAACTGCAACAGGTCGCAGCCAGTGACCGTCGGATACGAGTCCGCTTCAGTGTGAACCCAGCGGCCGGGATCAGCCCAGGAGTCCGCTTCCACCCTCGCTGTCAGCGGACCCGAACTGCAGTCGGTCGGGTTGGTGAAGAACGCGTGCGACGCGCCCGGTTCGCCATCGGCGCTGCGCGGATCACCAAAGAAGGTGATCGCCGCGCCTTCCACGTCGATCGTAGTCGGAAGTCCTAGGGTGCCGACTCGTAGCGCATACCCGACCGGAAGGTGCACGACGCTCGCGTAGATGTCGACCGGTACACCGCTTGTCTTGAAGCCGAACTCAGCGGGGTAGCCCTTGTCGGGGACCATGTTGTAGACGGCCGTCGCCCCTCCTTCTGGGGCAATCGTGCCACTCGCTACGTTGTTCTCGAACAGGATTATGGTGCCCACGCGGCTGGCCGCCGGACATTCGGTTTCGGTGATCAGCCGGGGGTTGCCCGTCAGCTGGCGCTCCGTGCACTGGGCCGCGGCATTGGGGTTCCCCACAAGCCCGAGCGGCAGGTCGACGACAAGGTCCTTTGGAGGGACGGCGGCGTTCGAAATGCGACGGCCGCTCAATTCTTCTTGGAAGGCCGTGTTCAGATTGATGGTCGTCGTGAACGAGTCCGGGTGGCTGCCTGCCTGCGCGTCCACAGCACCGCCGATGTCGTGTCCGGCCGCGCCGAACGCAGAGATCCCAAACGGGCTTTCCGGTCCGTCGATGGGGTTTTCGAGGGTGAGCGGCGGGGCCGTGGCAGTCGGCTGAGCGCCGCCGCCGGTGACAGTGACCTTGTTCAGCGCCGTTCTGGGAACAGCGGCGCCTTCGACTTCAACGCCGAGTTCGAACACGAGTGTCCCGCCGGCCGCGACGGTGCCAAAGTAGGTGCAGGTCGTTGTCGTGACCCGGCAGTTCCAGCTTTGGTGAGGGAATTCTCGTTCGAGGTTGGAGCCTTCGAGCCAGGCCGGATGCAGTTGTGCCGGCAGCGCGTCCTTTATCACGATCGGTGATCCGTCGGACGCGCTCGCGCCAACGTTAGTGAGGGTCACGAGGTATCGGTCGCATGTTTCGCGCAGTCCTTTGGGGCACGACGTGTTCTCGGTGCTCGAGAAGTTAGTGGGCCGCGCTACCGACGATATTTCCCACCCGGGCCCAGGGGCCGCACTCGCCGGGGTGGCAACGTTCGCCCCGATGATCACGACGCTGATGACTGCACAGAGCAGTCTGGCTGCAGCTCTCGCGCGCACGCTATTACCTCCCTCGCGGCTTCCCGCGGCGCCGGTGCTTCTTGCGCTTGCGCTTATGGGCGTTGGTGTTGGGCACCGGCGTTGCTTTCGGCTTCGCCACAGGCGCAGCGGCGGGGGCCGGCGTGGATGATTCCGAGGAAGCCGCCGGGGCCGCTGGTTCGGGCAGGACGACAGGGGGAGTGGGCGCACCACGACAACTGCCTGAGCACGGCGCGCTGCCGGATGCGGCAGGAAAGCCGCCGTCGGTGCGAGCGTCGTACACAGCCCGCTGTGTGCCTGCTGCCTGCGGCACGAGCGGGTCAGCCGTCGTAAAGAAGGCGTCGCGACCCGATTGGTCGGTCCCGATGAGTTCGGTGTCTGGAGTCCCCTGGAGGTCGAATGCGTCCTGGCCGTCGGAAATCAGGTAGACGATCCCTTCGTGGTACTCGTAGACGTTGGTCGTTCCAGGAGCGGCTTCTGGTGTCAGAGCGTCGGTGCTCGTGAAGAACACGCGGGAGCCGTCGGCGGTCACCGCCAGCCCTGTGAGCTCTCGTTCAGGCCTGGCTTCGAGGAACACCTGGCGCGGGATCGTCGCGGCCTCGGAGCTTGAGTTTCCGTCGTTATTGAAGCCGTCACGGCCGCGAGAGACCCGGACGAGCGATTCCGTGCGCGCGTCGTACTCGAATACCTGGCCGGCCTCCGGCTGGCCTTCCTGGTCGGCGGTCAGGTCTGCGGTGCTGTGGAAAACAAGAAAGCGCCCGTCCGGCACGCTCGCCTGCACTTCGCGGAAATCCGCCAGACTCCAGTCTTCGGCGTCCTGGGTTGACAGCGTTCCAACAAACGAGATGTGTTCGATCGGTGAGGCGCACACCGTGCCGCCACCGGGACACTCACTGCTGAAGGCGTACAGATTCGGCTCGCCAGCGACGGGCGCGTTGCCTTCTCGGTCGGCGCCTGTTAGAACACCTTCGGCGACGAAGTACACGTGGGAGCCGTCCTCGGACACGCGAGCCATGCCGAGCACGTTCGCCCCGGCTCCGGGCGTCGGGTCGCCTTCGCCGCCTCGCGAGACCTGAACCAGCCTGGTGACTTTAGCGCCGGCAATTTCGGCCTCATAGAGGTCGGTCCCAGTATCGGTGTCGCCGTTTACGAGCGGCTGGCTGGTCAGGAAGAACGCCTTGGAGCCATCGCTTGAGGCACCGACGAAGACGGCTGAGCGCGGTTCCGCTGTTGCGCACGCCCCGGTACAAACAGCTCCAGACGTCGGGGCGAGCGGCTCGGAGAGAGCAGCAGTCCGTTCACCGTCGATCCGCGCGTAGACTTCGTTGACGGCAGGCGAGCCGCCGCAGGCTTCGGCCGTGAAGAACACCGCTCCTCCGCTCGCGGACACCGCGTTGTACTCATCGCCTTCGGGGTCGCTCCCGAGAAGGGTTCCGCACCTACTGATCAATGAGCCCGCCGCTACGCTTGGGGGGCGCCCGACGTTGCTGACACCGACGAGCGTCGGTTCGGTGTTCCCCGTTCCGGCGTATTCGTAGAGGGATGGGTCGCCGCCGCCTGCGAAGGTTTCGTCCCCGGGCCACAGTTGATTTTCTGCCTCCCCGCCGCTGAGCGAGTGATCCCCCAGCACGATGCGACTGAGGTCGGCGGATGCCCCTTCGTACCTCAGGCCGCTCAGCCGGGTACCCGGCGGGGAGCCCGGCCCGACGCTTGTCAGGCCTGACGAGGGGCCGACGTAGAGGTCCTGCTCCAGAAACCCACCGGGCGGGTTCGCGGTGACAAAGCTGCTGGCCAGGTCCGCACTGGTCCCTTTCACGCGGAAGGTCGGGAAGCTCGCGAACGGAACATCGAACGGGGACCACTTCCATTCGGATTCGGTTCGCACCGCCGTATACGACTCGCCAAACACGCTCGTGCGTTTGGCTCCCGCGAAGGATCCGAACGATTCCCCGCGCAGCCGTGTGGCTTCGTCGGAGATCCCGACAACGAACACCTGGTATCCCTCGGTGTACGGGGGCGTCACGAGCTCGTAACCGCGGCAATCCGGGAGGTACGCGCGAAACCCAGGTGACGATTCGTTTGGACACGCGCCTTGGCTTGCATCCCCGGCGAGGGCGCGCGGAGTGTCCAAGCCGCCCACCGCCACGAGCGAGGCCAAAAGCACGCCCAGACTCAGCCAAGCCTCGGCTTTGGGGCGGTGCCGGAGCGTCGCGAGGCCGGCCGCAAGGCAGAGGGCCCGACCCCGGAGGTGCGCTCGCGAGCGCCGCGTAGTGGTGGCGGGCAGGTTCACTTGTGTTCCTTGTGCTTCACACGCCCGAAGTTGCGGCGCGCTTCGCGGACGCACTTGGCGCGCTTGCGCTTGGGCTGTTTGGCGCACTTCTTCACCGCTTTGGCGAGCAGCTGCGCGCGCGTGGGAGGTTTCGCTTTCGGCGGGCCGCCAACATTCGTCGTTTCCGGCAACGGCGTGAACGCCAGCGTGGCCATCGGCGCCGGCGGCGGAGCGAGCGTTTCCGGGAACCCCGGGGTCGTGAACGAGGCATCCGCGCTAGCCACGTCGCCGTCTTGGTTGTGCGCCAGCACACGGAAGTGGATCGTTGAGCCCGGAAGCAGCCCCGTCACGTTCGCGGTGACCGTTCCGTGTTCGGGCACGTGGCCGAAGATCTGGGTTCCGTAGGACGCGTCCGGGCCGGTTTCCAGCGTGTAGCTGGTCGCCAGGCCGTTCGCGCTGATCGTGGCGTTGATTGTGGCGGTCGTCTGTGAGGTCGCGGCACCCGTGAGCGTTTCGATCACGGGTGGCTGTGGTGGCCTGGAGGTAAACGTGCGCTGCGGGCTGGTGATGGTGCCGGCTTCGTTGCTGGCGATAATCCGGTAGCGGTAAGCGGTGCCGGGTTTCAGTTCTTCGATGGCTGCCGGCCCGGTCGGGATCGGCGTGAGGCCCGGTTCGTTTTCGGCTTCAAACGGCAGTTTGCGGGTCGGTGTCTGGGCGACGTGAGCGTGGTCTTCAGCGTCGGTGTATTCGTATTCAAAGTGGTAGAAGGTTTCGCTCTTCTCCGCGTCGACCGTCCCGGACAGGATCGCGGACGTACGCTCGATTGATTTAGGGTTCACCGGGTCCACGACGACCGCAGGCTTGGCCGCGGACGTCGTGAGTTCCAGTTCACGGGTGCCTTCCGCGCCAAACAGTCCCGTGGTCGGGTTGCCGATTGAGAAGCCGACGACACGGAAGTGGTAGACCGCCTTCGGCTCGAGACCCGCGACAGACACGGAGACCGGCTGGAAACCGGAGGTTTCACCGCTCAGCACTTCCAGTTTGGTCTTCGACGCGCCAGGTTCCGAGAGCGGTTTCGTGGAGTATTCGAACTGGTAGCTGCCGCCTTCGGGGCCGGTTTTGACGGCGCCCGCGAGCAGGGCGCTTTCGCCGGTCAGTTCGCCCGCCGGGAGCGTTTCCACTTCGACGGTTGGGACCGTTTCGAATTCCTGTTCGGCGCCTTCGACGGCCTGGACGCCGCCTTCGCTCGTGTTCGTCGCGACCAGGCGGTAGCGGTAGCGGTTACCGGGGGTCAGGCCCGACAGTTCGACGGTCACCGGCTGTGCGGTCGCCGCTTCCGGTTCGGCCAGGGCCGGGCACGCCTGTTTGTGTTCGGAGAGCGAGACGTTGCCGTATTGCAGTTCGCAGGTGGTGCTCGCGCCGCTCGGGTTGACGGTGGCCGACACCTTCGCGGTCGTCGTCGTGAGTTCCGAGACGGACTCTTCGGTGACTGTCGGTGGTGCCGGTTCGGTTTCGAAGGATTCTTGGTTCGAGCTCTGCGTCGAGCCGCCGCCGTTCGTCGCGAACAGGCAAACCTTGTAGACGGTCTTGCCGGACAGGCCCGCGACGCTCGCCTGGGCAGGGACGTCTTCTTCTTCGCCGGGCAGTTCCCCGACGGCGGTGGTGGTGCTGGGAGCGCTCGTGCACGTCGTCCCAGTGCTGTAGGAGAAATGGTATTTCAGCTTTTCCGTCGGGCCTACCGGGTTCAACGTCCCATGCAGGATCGCCGTGCGACCCTTGACTTCCGTGGCCGTCTGAACCGTCGGAGCCGGCGGCGGCGGGCCCCTGAACGGTTCCTGGAAGATCGCGCCTTCGCCCGTCCCATCCGCGATATACACCGCGTGCGTCGACGCGTTCACCGCCAGGCCATAGGAAAACGAGGCGATACCTTCCAGGCCCGGGACCGCCAGACGCGAGAATTCGCCTTTTTCGGCGCCCGCTTTCCCGCCGACAGGTTCATAAACCGCGACCGAGCCGCTCGCGGACTCCAAGATGTACAGGTCTCCCGTGAGAACATCCGCCGTGACTTCATGGGGCGCCCCGCCACCGTCGATCACCTTCGGTTCAGCACGATTGGACACCGGATACTCGACGATTTCTGCGCCTTCGAGCACAGCGAAAACATCGCCGTAGGGATCCACGGCAATGCCGTCCAGGGGGCCCCCGCCACTGACGGTGAACGATCCGAGCAGTGTGCCCGCGGAGCTGAATTCGTTGACGGCGCCGGTTTCTCGCGTGGCGACGAGGAGATGGCCGGTGGACGGGTCGACCGCGACACCCGTAGCTTCCCCCGGTGTCGTCAGTTCGCCGCCCGTACCGAAGCCCGCGACGAGACTGCCCGCCGGGTCAACCTTCACGACCCTGCCGGGAGTTTCAAAGAACGCGACGTAGATATCGCCTTTGCTGGCGTCTGTGGAGTTATCGACCGCGTCCCAGTTGGGTACTCCGCCCAGGTGGCCGATCGACGGCAGCAGTTCTTCGCCATTTGCGTTGAAGCGCTTCAGTTCGTGCGTGCCCTCATCGATGGCGTACACGTCGCCGGGCGTGACACCCGTGTTGTCCAGGGCGATACCACGCAGGAACGCGAACTCGCCCGGGCCACAGAACGCGGTCGCGAGTGTCGGGCAGGCGTTGAGGTATTCCGGGGCGGCCAGGGCCGCCGGCGCCGTAGCTGCCAGGGTGCCGGCGAAGATGCACAACGACGCGAGAGCAGCAATGGGGAGGCGGCCGCGGCGAGGGCGCCCGGGCGTGGCGAGGGGCGAATTCCCCTCGCCTGCGATGGCCGTCTCCAGCTCTTTGCCGAGACCGGTGAGCTGCCACGCGTTCGCCTCAAATGGGGCCGGATCGAGCACGAGGTTCTCGATGAGCCCGAACCGAGCCAGACGCGCAAGGAATGTCGAGGTGTGGCCCTTAGCCTCGATGCCCGCGCGCTCGGAGATCTCGAGGTTGCTGAGCCCGTGCTCCGCGGCGATGATCCGCAACACCGAAACAACCCTGTGGTTCAAGCGCCCGCCGCGGTCCCGCACCAAATCGAGAGCCAGGCTGCGCTGGAGCGCCGGCGGCATCTCGTTCCAGATCGCTCGCTCGAGGCACTCTCCGGCGGAGGTGAGCACCCACGCGTTCTCGCGGCCGCCAGTGCGAACGTTCTCGACGAGTCCGCGCTTCGCCAGCCGCGCGAGTAGCTGGGACATGCTGTTTTCGTCGTCTATCCCCACCCGCGTGGCGATCTCGTTGTTGCTGAGAGCAGGCTCGGAGCCGATGACCCTGAGCGCCGACGTTGCGTCCTCGCTCAAGCGCCCGCCTGACTCCCACATCAGATCGCGAGCCACACTGCGCGGCGGGACAGGAGCTTCGCACCCGATCGCATGGTCCAGATGCTCGCCGGCGGGGGTGAGTCGCCAAGCCTTCGGGGTACCACGCTGGTGGCGCTCACGCTCGCCGACCGCGAGGCCCAGATCCACGAGCTGCTGGAGCAGCGCGGCGTGCTCGCGGCCGTCGTCGATGCCGGCACGCTCGGCGACCTCGGCAGTCCTGAGCCACGGCTGATCGCCGATGACCCTCAACGTCAGCACGGCGCGATCCTCCAGCCGGCCGAGGAACTCCTGCGGCAGGTCGAATGCCGACACCGGCTCGGGAGCGGCCGCCTCGCGGGCGATCGCCGCCTCGACCACCTCGCCCGATGTCGTGAGCTGCCACGCCTTCCCCGCTGGAGCATCGCGACGCGAGAAGTCTTCAATCAGCCCGAGCCGCTGCAGACGCGCAAGCACCCTGGAGATCTGTCCCTCGTCGGTCACCTCCGCGCGTCGAGCTATCCCCCGGTTGTTCAGACCGGGGCCGGCACCGATGGCCTGGAGCACCGACGCGGCCCGCGGGTTCAGGCGGCCCGCCGCATCACGGATGAGGTCGGGGCTCGAGGCGAGCTGCGCAGCAACGTCGGTGTGGGCCGGGCGCGTAAGCTCCCTGCGCGCCGCTTTCACACCCAAGAACGGCTGAACCGTGAAGCTCATCAGTGCGCCCGCGAGCTCCACCAGCGAACCCGCCTGCGGCTGAGAGAGCTGCGCGTGCACCACACCAAGCACTCCGCTCGCCACGGCCATCGCGGTCAACGGCGGCGGATAGGAGCGCGCCGGTGCGCATTCGTCGTCGAGCACCAGCGCGAGTTGATCGAGCACCTCACGGCGACGCGCCTGCACCACCTCGCCGGCTTGGGCTGAGCCGAGGACCAGGTATCGCGCTAGCGCTGGCTCCTCATCGCCGAACTCAAGCAGCGCGAGCAGGCCCGCGCGGACGCCCTCGACCCAGCCTTGCTGGGTCTTGAAGGCTGCGCTTGCCTTCTCGGTCGCTAGCTGGAGCGCTGCCTCGAAGGCTTTGAGCTGGGTGGCATGGGTTGCTTGGAGGTGCTCCTCCAGCTGGTTGCGGTTGAGGGCTGAGTGGCCGCTGGTGCTTGCGAGGCCCTCGTACGGGAAGTTCCTTGCGGCTTGCGCTTGCGCTACTAGCTTGCGGGCTTGCTTGGCTGACGCTGGCCTGGTGGGCTTGGTCTGAGGCTCAGGGGCCAGCGCGAGGCTCGACGAGGCTGACCGGAGCGGTCTCCGTAACCGCTACGGTCCTGTAATCCGAGTGCTGATGCGGTGTTTGGCCTCGCGGTGACAGTCGGGTGACGTTTGGGAGGCCCCATGATGGGACGGCCACCCCGCTTGCAACGCGCCGGCGCACCTCCTGGCTCAACGATCCGCAACGCGATCATTCCGGTGGAGCAGCTTCTCACGGCACTGGATGAGGCCCGATCGACTCCTGTGGGGCGACAGCGATGTATGCAGGCCTTCGCCGCGGCGAGCTGATGGGTCTGCGCTCGTGCGACATCGACCTCGCCCGCGGCGTGATCGAGGTGCACCAAGCCTGGACCAAAGGAGCATCTGATGGTCGCTCCGAAGTCCGAGGCCGGCAGCAGACGTGTGCCGATCGCCGGAGTGCTCAGAGCGTCCTCGCACCCGCGCAGCTGGCGGCACCCGCGAGCTCCGACGTCCTCGTCTTCGGGACCAACGCGTCGCCGTTCTACGCGTCATCGGTGTCCCAGCGCGCCGGCAGGACATGGAAGGCGGCAGGCCTTCGGCCGATCTGCCTGCACGACTGCCGGCATACCTTCGCCAGCCTGATGATCGCCTCAGGCGTCAACGCCAAGGGCCTCTCGACCGGCGCACTCGGGCGTGCGCCAGCAGTGACACTTAGGTGACACGTCGAATTCGCTCGGGGAAGTCGGCGATCGACCGAGACATGAGTGCGGGGCCGTACGTGGGTACCTGCACGGACGCTGGGTTAAGCCACCCAGGGGCGTCGATCCGCCCCCGGGCATTCGGCGGTCCTTCCTCGGCCCCGGGTGTCCCGGAGGGGCGATCGGGCATTTCTGTAGGTCATGACTTATCAGGGCGCTCGCAGCGCGCCCTGATGTCCCTGTGGTGAGGGACCGCTCTATTGGTGTGCCCCAACTCGGCAGCCCTGAGCTCGAGGTTCGACGCAAAGATCAACGCGACGTTTATTCCCGCGCGCCGATAACGACTCGCCCGTCCAGTGACCCTACGCGTACCCGCGTCGCGCTGGCGCCGTAGCAGTGTTTATCTTGTGTTTGAGCGGGGTATGAGCTCCCGGCTTGGGGATCGCGACGGTTCGAGTTTGCATCTGTCACCAAGATGTGTTAGCGTGCGCTTCAACGTTTATCGGAGCAAGAATAAGCCAGCGCATCAAGTAGTTGGGGAAGCGCCAGGGGATGTTCCTGCGAACGAAGCGACCGAAGCAAGGGGAGTGAGACGGAAGATGCGGTCGGCAGCACCAAGCACTGAAGTGCTCCAAGAGCAGACGGCCAGCGAGCAAGCGCAAGGCCACGCTCAAGCGCCAAAAGAGGCGCACGGGTTACGGAGACCGCGGTGTCGGCGGCAAGGCGCTGTCCGTCCGGCTGATCTCGTCAGGTAGTCCTCGACTCTTCTCCAACGCGAACTCAAGCGCCGACGACTGGACGAGGTTCCAGCGGTCGAAGCGGCGCTGGCTAGACGACGCAGGACTTCTCGCTGATTCAGAGCACCGCCGAGGTCTGCCGCTACGAAATCGGCTCCGCCGTGGCGAGGTGATGGGCGAACAGCGTCCACCGAAGCCCTACGGTCGCTGGTTCATCACCTGTGGATAGGCCCATCCGGGTCGCCGGAGACGAGTGCCTCTGTGCGTACTTATCGGGGTTGAATGGGCAGCAATGGGCAGCAGCGAGGTTTCGGCCGCCCTGGGCGGAGCTTCCGGCAAGCAGCAGCAGAAGCTTCAATCCCGCATGAACACAGGGCTTTCCTTTGAGTGCCCCCGCCAGGAGTCGAACCTGGATCTACCGCTTAGGAGGCGGTCGTCTTATCCATTGGACTACGAGGGCGCGCCGATCGTGCTCGCCTGAAGGCTACCCGTGCCGAGCCCTGGCACCGGCTCCGTTTTCGCTCGCCAGCTGCCGCAACGGCTCGCCGATCAGCCGGTGCGTGATCCACTCGCCCATCGCGTGCGCACCGATTCCGCGGTAGAAGCCGAGCGCAAGCTCGTTCCAGTCGAGCGCCGACCATTCCAGGCGCTCGCCACCGCGCTCGCGAACCTCGGCGGCGACGGCCGCAAGCAGCGCCTTGCCGACGCCGGCACGACGGTGCGCCGGACGCACGAACAGGTCCTCCAGCCACACTCCTTGGATCGCCAGGAAGGTCGAGAACGTCGGGTAGAACAGGGCGTAGCCGGCTGTCTCGGACCCTCGCTCGGCGATCAGCGCCGCGGCCGCCGGGCGCGCGCCGAACAGCGCCTCGCCGAACAGCTCCTCGGTCGCGTGCATCTCGCTCTCGAGATGCTCGTACTCGGCCAGCTCCCGCGTCAGCTCCAGCAGCAGCGGCACGTCGGAAGGCTCGGCGGAACGCACGGTTGGGTGCTGCGGATTCTCTGCCGATGCCACGCGGCTCAGCCGGCCGGTCTGTCGGGTCGCTCGGGGTAGACGTCGTCGATGCTGGTCAGCGCGCGATACGGCGCGCCGGCCGCGCGCTCGATCGCGACGGCCCCACCGGCGAGCCGGTCGAGCACGCTGAGCACGCCGCAGATCTCGTGCCCGGCCTCCTGCAGGGCGGCGATCGCGGCGAGCGTCGATCCGCCGGTCGTGACGACGTCCTCGACGACCACACAACGGTCCTCAGGCTCCAGCGGCGGCCCCTCGATACGCCGCTGCAGCCCATGGGCCTTGGCATCCTTGCGCACGAAGAACGCCTTCGCTCGGGCTCCCCCGGCGAGCGCCGCGCACGCGACCGGGTCGGCGCCCATCGTCATCCCTCCCACCGCCGTTGCACCCCACTCGGCAACCTGGGCGGCCAGCAGCTCCGCAAGAGCCGCGAATCCAACCGGACGCAGGATCGCGCGCTTGGCGTCCACGTAGTACTCGGCCACGGCGCCGCTCGTCAGGGTGACGCGCCCAATCACGAGCGCGTGCTGGCGAAGTTCCTCGACGAGCCGCTCACGGGCAGCGGACTGAGGGATCGGGGTCGTATATGCGTCCGACACGTCCACGGGGGGACCTAATCTAGCGATGTGACTTCCTGGATCGTGCGATTGCTGCGGTTGGCCTCGTTTGTGATCTGCGCGATCGTGATCGTGTCGTTCGCCGTGTTCGCGCTCGACAGGACGAGCACCGCCTCCACTCATCAGACCGAAGCGATCAGCGGCCAGACCGCTGCTTCAAGCTCGAAGAACACGGGCGCGAGCCACGAGGGAAGCCTGCACAAAGCGATCGATGAAACCTCCGCTCACCTCACCTCGCCGTTTGCCGGTGTGGTATCCGGGTCTAACAGCGAATGGGCCAACCGTGGCGTGCGGCTGCTGTTGGCGCTCGTCGTGTACGGCTTCGGCCTCGGTTTCCTGGCACGCACGCTGCGCGTCCGCCTGTAGGAGCAGCTAGGACAGGAGCCAGCCGACAGGAGCCGACAGCTAGGGACCGACGTTGCTTCGCACCCGCGAGCTGCCGCCGCCGCCCTCGTTGTACACGTCGACCGGCGTGCCCTCCTGCACCCACGAGTAAATCGTGGGTGCATCCGGGATCGGCACGCGCAGGCAGCCGTGGCTCGCGGCATATGTCGGGATTTCTGCGTATCCGTGGATCGCGTACCCGCGGATGAAGTAGTTGGAGTCGACCATGCCCTCGCTGTTGACGCCAGGCGTCTTCGAGTACACGTGAAAGCGCCCGATCACGGTCGGCGTCGAGGGCTTGCCTGAGCTCATCGTGTAGAGCCTGTGCACACGCCCACCCGGTTCGATCTCGGCGAGCACCTGCCTGGTCAGATCGCCCTCGACGTGGCGCCCGTCGCTGCGGTAGCGCACATGGAAGCTCCCAGCGCCTCGGGCGAGGCGCTTGAAGACCTGCCGGCCCGCATACGCGATGCGCTCGAGGCCGGTCATCTTGCGATAGGCGACGAGCGCCTGCCCGGTCCCTTCATCGAACACGCCACTCAGCGGCACCGCGTAGTGCAGCACGTCCAACTCGGACTGCAGCACGCGCACCGACTGGCCGTGGGCGCCGGGTCCAAGGTTCGTGTTGACGAAGCGGACGCCCGGCGAGTGACCGCTGAAGGCAGCCTGCTGAGCGGTCGCGTAGTGAGCCGCGCGCGCCTGCACGAGGCCGCCGTAGTGGCTTGAGAAGTTGACGTGGAACTGCCCCGCGCCGTTGCCCACCGGACGAACCCCGAGGACATTCACCGCGACCTTACGACCTTCGCGGTAGAAGCTGACCTTCACGCTCTGCCCGGCCACGTACGGGTTGACGATGCCACGCACCACGATCCGCCCGCCGACGATCGCGAACGGCGGAGTCCCGCCGACCTTCTGCAGCACCAACTGGATCCGACCGGCGACCGGGACGGGTGCCGGCACGGGAGCAGGAGCGGGTGTCGCGGCCGGCGGAGTGGCCGGCGGCGTTTCAGCTGCGGACGCTGCGGGCGCGACGGCGACGCTAAGGAGTGCCGCGCAGGCGATCGCGGCATGACGGATTCGGCTCATCACGCGATCCTATGCACCGGAGCGGGCGGCTGCGCCTGCGCCACGATCAGGCCGACGCGCTTGCACGCGATCACCACCCCGCCGATCCCGGCCAGCGCGGCCACGATCAGCAGTGGCGCCTGCCAGCCCCAGCCCTCGAGGCTGGAGAACGCGATCGAGTTGTTCAGCGAGTGGGCGACCATGCACGGGTACAGCGAGCCCGTATAGCGGTACAGCAGGCACAGCCCGAAGCCCAGCCCGGCCAGCGGTGCGAGATCGAGCGCCGGAGCCGAGCCTACGTGCACGCCGCCGAACAGCAGGCCCGTGATCACGGCCGCCGGGAGCGTTCCCCGCCAGTTGCGCAGCGCCGTGAAGATGAACCCGCGAAACAGGAACTCCTCAGCCATCGGAGCCACGACGCAGGTGAGCGCGGCGCTCAAGAGAAGCAGCGCGGCGCCTTCGTTGGACCCGAGCTGTTCGAGCAGTTTCTCTTCGCTCGGGTGAAAAACCAGCGACCAGGCCGCGCTGAGCGCGATGAACGCGATCAGCAACAGCACGATCAGCCGCGTGGCTGAGCGCCAGCCGACCCCAGGCGGGCGCAGCCCGAACTGCCACGAGCGCACGACCCGCCCGCCGAGCCGTGCGCAGTACACGGCCGCGAGCACGAACGCGAGGTCCTGGACGATCGTGTCGGCGATCGACAGCCCGGGAGGTGTGTGTGTGCTTGACACCGTCACCCCGAGCAGGAGTGCCGGGATGTCCACCACGAGGCCCGCAACCGCCGCGAGCACCAGCCCACCGATCAGCGCAAGCGGCGCTGTCCAGGCCGGCCAGTTCGTGGTCGGCGAGCGCGAGGGATCGTCGAGCGGCTGCTGCTCGCCTGGCAGCTGTGAGGACGGCGCCAGCGACGCCCCGTTGGACGGCGATGGCGCGGCTATCGCCCACGCGTCCGGCGACGAGGACTCCTCCATCAGGCCACCCAGTGCCAGGTTGCGAACTGAGCGACGAACAGCACCATCAGCGTTGCTGAGGCGAGCAGCGTCGGGCGGCGTGCGCGCGGACGCTCGGACAGCCATGCGGCGGCCCAGATGCTGAGCGGGAACAGCACCACGAGGAAGCGTGGCAGCGACATCAGCGGCTGCGAGCTGACGGGATCGGACAACGGCAGCGCCAGCGCCGCGATCACGTATGCGCCATACGCGAGCGGCAGCCTGCCGAGCACCCCTACGACGGCCGGGACGGCAGCGAGCAGGAACCCAAGCAGCAGCAGGTTGTGCTCGGCGCTGACGAACGGGCTGCCCGAACCGCTGGCGAAGTACACGTGCTGGCGCTGGAGGGACAGCAGCTGCCTGGCGCCGTCGAAGCCCGCCCGCACCCCGTCCCACGCACCCACATACGGGCCCGCGAAGTGCCTGCCCCATACGTCCTGGGCCTGGAATGGCGCCAGAACGTCTCCGCCGGCCAGCCACAGGTAGGCGCCGTACACCAGGACGCCCGCGGGCAGCAGGCCCAGCCACAGCGCGTCACGGCGCAGCCGGTAGCGGGGGCGCAATCGAGAGAGGCTGCCCGGCGGCAGGGCGCGATTCAGGATCGCGTCCGGGGCGCGATCCTCGCGTGGGCCGTACAGGTAGATCATCACGGCCGGCAGCGCGAGCAGCAGGCCGGTGCTGCGGGTCGCACCCGCGAGCGCCCCGAGCACGCCGACCCACATCCAGCGTCCCTGACGCGCGCTCCAGAACAGGCCGACCGACAACGCCAGATAGAGCGACTCCGAGTACACAGCCGAGAAGAAGAACGCCATCGGCGCGAACGCCGTGAGCATCACGGCCAGGCGGGCGGCGTCTGGCACGCGATCGCCTGCGAGCGAGGGATGCATGCCGCGCGAAAGCTCAAGCGTCGTCAGACGATGAATGCCGTACAGCGCGAGCGCGAGCGCGGTCAGCGACAGCAGCACGCCCGCGAGCACGGCCGGGACGCCGAACCACGAGATCGTTCGCAGGCCGAGCGGGTACAGGGGAAAGAACGCCGCACGCGACGACGTGAACGCCCCCAGGTCGGGCCGGTAGCCGTAGTGCGCGATCACCAGGTACCAGGCCGCGTCCCAACGCGCCGCCGGAGCCGCCAGCAGATCGCCGAGCCAGCCGAAGCCCCTGGTCGTCCCGGGCGGGTTCAACGCGGTCCGCACGGGCCCGAAGCCAAACGCCACGAGCGTACCCACGGCGGCCGTCCAGATGAGTAGGCGCGAGCACCACAGCGCTCTCCAGCTCTCGCGGAGCGCCCGCATGCGCGCGGGATCTGCCCGCAGCCGCGACAGCCAGCCCGGCCCAGCACGCGCTGAACTGTGCGCGGCCAGGTCGAGGATCGGCGATCGAACCGGCGACGCGGCCAGCTCGCCCGGGCTCTCGACGAGCAGTTCTGCGGTGTCGGGGTTCATAGCGCTTGGCTGCAAGCGTAGAGACCGCCGCGATGCATCTGGCAGGAAATCACAACGAGCACGGTAATCTCGGAACTTCGAAGATGTCCCGACAAGCACGACATCGCCGCCGCAGCCGGGGCGGGAGCGCCCGTATCCTCGTGGTCTGCGGTGGCGTTCTCGCCCTCAGCCTCGTGGTCGGTGTGATCGCGGCGATCGGCTACGTGTTGAACGTCGCCGAATCGGCGCCCGCGATAGCAACGCTGCATCCGATCCTCAGCGGCGGCACCTCCCAGGTGTACGCCTCCGACGGCACGCGCCTGGGTTTCATCCAGTCGGATGAGCTGCGCAGCCCGGTCGGCTGGAGTGAAATCCCTGAAGGACTGAAGAACGCGACGGTGGCGATCGAGGACCAGCGCTTCTACAAAAACGACGGCGTCGATTTGACCGGGATCTTCCGCGCGGCGGTCAAGGACGTATCACACGGCGCGGCACTCCAGGGCGGCTCGACGATCACGATGCAGCTGATACGCAACCTCTATCTCGGCGGCGACCAGCGCACGATCAAGCAGAAGATCATCGAGGCAAAGCTGGCGATCGACTACGAGAAGGACCACAGCAAGCGCTCGATCCTCACCAGCTACCTCAACAGCGTTCCCTACGGAACGCTCGGCGGGCAGACCGCACTCGGAGTCCAGGCAGCCGCGCGCATCTTCTTCAACAAACCGGCCTCGCAGCTGAACCTCGAGCAGTCGGCGCTGCTCGCCGGCCTGCCGCAAGCCCCTTCGCAGTACAACCCGTTCCTGGATCCGTCGGCCGCGCGCGAACGACGCAACGAGGTGCTCTCGAAGATGGCCGAACTGCACTACATCAGCGCGGCTCGCGCCGCGGCTGCGAAGGCAGCGCCGCTCGAGGTTCACCGTGGCACCTACTACCAGCAACGGCGGGAGGACTTTTTCTTCGAATACGTACGCGAGCAGCTCGTTCACCGCTACGGAGCGAAAACCGTGCAGCAAGGCGGGCTGAAGGTGTACACGACGATCAACCTGAACATGCAGCGACTCGCGCGCAAAGCGATCGCCGAAGTGCTCAACGAGCCCGAAGACCCCGCTTCGGCGATTGTCACGATCGATCCCCACAACGGCGACATCGAGGCGATGGCCGAGTCGGAGAGCTATGAGAAGTCGCAGTACAACCTGGCCGCGGACGGACATCGCCAGCCCGGCTCGACGTTCAAGGCGATCGACCTGGCTGACGCGCTGTCACGCGGCGTCGACCCGAACTCGACGATCTATAACTCCCACACGCTCGAGCCGGGCTGGCTGGCAGGGTATCCGACCTACGAAGTGAAAACGTTCGGCGGCGAGCAGAACGGATCGATCAACCTCGTTCAGGCGACGCTCAAATCCGACAACACCGTGTACGCCCAGCTCGCGGCTGATCTGGGCGAGGAAACCATCACCCACACGGCTTATGAGATGGGGGTGAAAACCCACCTGTCGAGCTTCCCCGCCGAAGCGCTCGGTGGCCTGACGCTGGGCGTCACGCCGCTGGAAATGGCCGACGTGTACGCGACGCTGGCCAACGGCGGCTCGCGCGACAGTCCAATCGCGATCACCAAGGTCGTCTTTCCGGACGGCCACGCCGACACCAACTGGGGCCAGCCGCATCGCACGAAGGTGCTCAGCGAAGCCGTGACCGCCGAGGAGACGAACATCCTTCACCAGAACGTACTCGGCGGGACGGCGACACGCTCGGCGATCAACTGCCCCACTGCCGCCAAGACGGGGACCACCAGTGAACTGGTCGACGCCTGGCTCGACGGCTACACGCCCAACTACTCGACGGTCGTGTGGATGGGCTATCCCACCAGGCGGGTATCGATGACCGACGTGCACGGCGAGCCTCAGCAGGGCGGCTATCTGCCGGCCGAAATCTGGCACGCGTACATGGCCGCGGTCACCGAAGGCGAAAGCTGCGTCCCGTTCCCGGAACCCAAGGAACAGATCTCCTACGAGCCGTTCTACGGCAAATACGCGAGCACCGGCGAGGGGCACAGCGGCCCCTCCGAAGAACAGGAAAGCTTCAGCGAACGGCCCGCCACCAAGCGAGCGCACAGGCGTCAACATGCGCAAGCAGAAGCGCCCACCGCCGCACCCCCCGCCCGCGTGCCCAGCCGGCCATCCACGCCCACGGAAGCCCCCACAGTCAGGAAAACCGGCGGAGCAGCCCCCGGCTGAGGCTCGGTCAGTGCAGTACCCTGGCCTCTTCGCTGCTCCGGCGCTGGTAGTTTGAGTATCGATACATGAAACCTACGGCGGCTCCGCCGAGGTGTACGCGAGCAGATGGGATTCGGTGTGGCAAAGGAGGACAAGGTTGAATTCGAGGGCGAGGTGATCGAGGCGCTGCCCAACGCGATGTTCCGAGTGAAGCTGGACAACGACCACGTCGTACTCGGACATGTCGCCGGCAAGATGCGCCGCTTCAGGATTCGCATCCTCCCCGGAGATCGCGTCCGTTGCGAGCTCTCACCGTATGACCTGGACCGCGCGCGGATCGTCTACCGACACCGCTGAACACGGGCATCGCTGAGCGCTCCCTGATCGAGTCGATCGCTGCCGAGCTCACCAGCTCGCGAGGGTCGTCGAGCAGAGTGGTGCGCGGGATCGGGGACGACGCCGCGGTCGTACAAGCGCGACCGGTGTGTGTCACGTCGCTCGACACGATCGTGCAGGATGTTCACTTCCGCCTGCGGGACGGCTGGGCAACGCCCGGCGAGGTCGGACACCGCGCGCTCGCGAGCGCTCTGTCCGATCTCGCCGCGATGGGGGCCGACGCGGGCGAGGCGTACTTCGCGCTTGGCCTCCCGGCCGAGCTCGGCGAACAGGAGGCGTTGGCGCTGATGCGCGCCGCGGCGACGCTGGCGCGCGAAACCGGCACGACGATTGCCGGTGGGGATGTGGTGGGCGCGCCGGTCCTGACCGTGTCCGTGACGGCGATCGGCTGGGCCGACAGCGCCGAGGCGCTGGTCGGTCGCGACGGCGCCCGCTGCGGGGATCTGATCGGCGTGACCGGCCGCTTGGGTGCGGCCGGTGCCGCGTTGGCCGTGATGGAAGGACGTGCCGCGCGCACACCTGCCGTGGAGCCTGCGCTCGCTCGCGCTCGCCGCCCACTGCCGCGACTCGCGGAGGGTCAGGCGCTGGCGGCAGCCGGCGTCCACGCGATGATCGACGTCTCCGACGGCCTCGCAACCGACGCGGGCCACATCGGCCGCCGCAGCGGCGTGAGCCTCCAGATAGCGCTCGCGTCGCTGCCTCTGCACGAGGGGGTCGGCGAGGTCGCCGGCGAGCTGGGCGTGCCCCCCTGGCAACTCGCGGCAACGGGCGGGGAAGACTACGAGCTGTGCTTCTGCGCCGCGCCTGAAGATCGAGAGCGCGCCGAGGCCGCTGTCAGCGGCCTCGGCTCGGTGAAGGTCAGCTGGATCGGCGAGGTAGCCGCCGGAGCACCCGGGGTGACGCTCTCAGACGAGCGGGGCGACGCTGTTCGGATCGAGGGATTCGAGCACTCCCTGTAGCGGTCCAGGCGCGGCCTTCGGCGCCCGCGCCGGCCGCGCGTCGATCGGCCGCGGCCGTGCGCCGCCCGGCAGCAGTCGAGCAGCCCCGACGGGCACGATTCGTGTCAGCCGGGCGTACACCAGCAGGCGTTTAGCGGCGCTGAACAGCGGTGTGCACGCTGACAGCACCACGCGGCTGTAGCCGACGTTTGCGACGGCTGCCTGCACGTCATTCGGGGACACGACCCGCTGGCCGATGACCGTGTAGGTGAAGTGCGCATAGGGCATGTACAGCAGGACGCGGTTGCCGCGCTCGAGCAGGTTGATGTCGCGGAAGGGCGCCAGATATGTCGTTCTGTGCCCGGCGATCGCGGTCGTGCCGGGGATTCCCGGGAAGCGTGTTTCCGAGTACACGCCCGGGCCGCTCTTGAGATCTTCGGTGTTCGTTCCCCTGACGACCACGTAGCTCGCACCCACCCGCGGGATCACGATGCGCCCGAGCGCGCCGCCGTCGCCGGTGTGGTGTTCGAGCTCTCCAGCCAGGAAAGCGATTCGGTTTCGCTGATCGGACAGACTGGCCAGCGTGCGCAGCTCCAGCGGCGTCGGCGGGGTGCGTTCGATCTGCTTCAGGGCTCCGCTCAAGTCGTCCTGCCTGATCGTCGCGTACAGCGCCGAGATCGGCTCCTGCCACAACAGCGTGACGGCTCCGTCGACCAGCGCCAGAGCACCAAGCGCGATCAGCAGAGCCGCCAGCACGCGGAGGGCGCGCGCCGACCACGGCCGGTCGTCGCGCTCGCGCGCGAGCGTTCTCAGGTGGAATTCCCCAGACACGGCTCCCTATCGTCGCAGAGCCGACTCCGTACCACCAAGCGAGCCCGGACCGGCATATGACATCGGGCCGCGGATCGTGACCTCGTGCAAATCGGCCATTTGGGGGCCGGGCGGGGGCTGCTGCGCGCGTATGGCGAGCATCACGGCGGCGGCGACGCAGCCAAACGCGACGCTCCACAGGATCGCCCCGGTCAGTCCGACGTGGCCGCCGGCGAGCAGCAGCACCGCCATCCACGCCACGTCGCCGAGTCCCAGCCCGAGCTCGCGGGTGTAGAACAAGACCAGCAGCACCAGCGGAAGCACACCCAGCGCGACGAGCGCGAGCGAGGCCGCCCGACGCGAGCGCAGGCCGATTTCCAATCGGTCGGGGGAGGCGAGCGCCAGCCACAGGTGGAGCGCCGGAAGCGCCAGCAGCGCTGTGAGCGGGTTGCCGATCCACACGACGAGCGTGACTGGCAGCGCCACCAGCAGCAACGACAGGCCCACGACGCCCGGGTCCGGGCGCGCTCCCCAGCCGAGCCGCCTGACGAGTGCCCCCCATAGGGCCCACGCGATCGCGAACGTCAACCCGAGCGCGGTCACGGCGGCCGCCGCTTTGCCGTCGAATGGCATCGCACCAGGCAGGGCCGGCACCGCCGGCGCCACGCCGAGGATCCCGAGCGCCGCGAGCAGGTAAGCCAACAGCGCGCAGCTGAAGAACGGCAGCGAGCACGTCAGCGTCCACAGGATCCAGCGACCGACCCGCTCGCGCCGCCGACGCAGGCGCGCGAGCCCGTCCGCAGCGGCGACGAGCGGTGGCAGCAGCAGCGTAAGCACGAGCAGCCGCAGCACCCACGCCGGCATCGTCTGGCGCTGCAGGAGCAGGCCGGTCTGCATCGACTGAGAAGCGTCCGGTGCTGTGTCGAGAGCGTCCACGGCGTTCAACACCGAACGGCCGAAGCCTTCCAAGCGTTCCATGCTGACGGCGCCGCGCAGCGATGGGCCACGTTCGCCTGAGACCTGCACGAGCACCGCCGGGATACCGCTCGCGTTCAGCACGCCCTGTTCTCCGACCGTCAGCGGAAACGACAGATGAGCCAGCTGCCCGAGCGCGCTCGGGGCACCGGGGTCGGTGCCAACCTCGTGGGAGATCGCGTCATCGACCGTACGCTGCAGCTGCAGCGGCGCAGAGCCGGAGCCATCCGAGAACGGGACCACCAGTGGCGCTTGCTCGCGCTTGCTCGCGAGATCACCCAGCACGATCACGGCGTCCAGCGGGACGTTCAGCTCAGAGGCCAGCTGCGAGGCCCCGGCATCGCCGCCGCTGCCGCCACTGGTCGATGCCAGCACGATCGTGCGCTTGGTCTCGCGCGAGGCGAACACGCGTGCCAGCTCGAGCAGCGCCGCGGTACCCGACAGCTCAGCCTCGGAAGAGGACCCGCCCGCCCCGGCGGCGTCTCGGTGCGCGAGGATCACGATCGGCGTGGCACTGGTCGAGCCAGGGCGCTCGGCGATCACGGTGCTGAGCGTGCGTTCGCCGTCGATCGTCTGAGCGGCGAAACGATCGACGCGCACCGAGAAACCGCCGCCGGCAGTATCGCCGAGTCCTTTCAGGGTGCTCGCCACCGAAGCGCCAAGGTGTTGATCGCCAGGACTGCCTGGGCGCCGGTCGGGGAAGCGGGCCGCCAGGCGCTGCAGTTCCGCGAACGCCCGCGGGCCCTGGAACGCGTCGGGGGCGAGCGTCGAGGTCAGCGGCATCGGGCGGGGGCTGAGCGAGAACGCGGCGAGCGCAAGTGCGAACAGGAAGGGCACGAAGGCCACCCGATAGAGGCGCCAGTTGAGCATGCCGCTAGACCTTAGTCCGCGGGTCGGCTTCTCGCGTGACGGGCGCTGTCGGGCACTCCGTCAAACGCAGCCAGACGCTGAGCGGGGAGGCGGCCGAAGCGATAGACGTGGATCCACGTTCGCGGTTAGGTATCGTGCCGCCGCGTGCTCCAGCCTGTCGCCGTCGCGAACAAGACGCTCAACGACTACACACACATCTGCGGGCGTGAGCTGATCGCCGAAATCCGCGAGCTGGCCGAGCCGCTGCAGGGCCAGCGGGTGGTCCACATCTCGGCGACGGCGTTCGGTGGCGGCGTGTCAGAGATCCTGTACACGCTGGTGCCGCTGATGCGTGACGTGGGACTCGAGTGCGAGTGGCAGGTGATCTACGGCCGCGAAGAGTTCTTCAACGCGACCAAGCTGATGCACAACGCGCTCCAGGGCGCCCCGCAGGATCTCGACGAGGAGCAGTGGGCGACGTGGCTGCGCTACAACGAGATCAACGCGCGTGAGCTGACCGGCGGATGGGACGTGTGCCTCGTCCACGATCCCCAGCCGGCCGCGCTGTGCCGGCTCGTGCCGGAGAAGGCGAAGGGCTGGGTATGGCGCTGCCACATCGATGTGTCAACCCCCAACCCGGAGACGATTGCCCAGCTGCTGCCGTACATCGAGCACTACCCGGAGTCGCTGTTTCACATGCGCGAGTACGTACCCGACGGGATGCGGGGCCATGTCAACGTCGTGCCGCCTGCGATCGACCCGCTGACGCCGAAGAACATGGCGCTGTCGCCCGAAGACGGCGCGTTCGTGTGCGGGCAATTCGGCATCGACGTAGACCGCCCGCTGATCTGCCAGGTCTCGCGCTTTGATCCGTGGAAGGACCCGCTCGGTGTGATCGACGCATACCGGTTGGTCAAGGAGACGATGCCGGAGGTGCAACTCGCACTCGTCGGTTCGATGGCCAGCGATGACCCCGAGGGGTGGGACTATTTCAACGCGACGGTCGCGCACGCGGACGGCGACCCGGACATACACATCCTGAACAACTTCAACAACGTCGGAGCGATCGAGGTCAACGCGTTCCAGTCACACTCCGACGTGCTGATCCAGAAGTCGACCCGTGAGGGCTTCGGGTTGACGGTTTCGGAGGCGATCTGGAAGGCGCGACCGTTCGTCGGCGGCAACGTCGGCGGCATACCCCTGCAGATCGAGGACGGCGTCACCGGATATCTGGTCTCGAGCGTCGAGCAATGCGCGCAGCGCAGCATGGACGTCCTGCGCGATCCCGAGCTCGGACGGTCGCTTGGAAAGCGTGGCAAGGAGCGGGTGCGCCAGCATTTCCTCACCCCGCGATATCTTCGTGACTACCTACGGATCTTCAACGAGCTAAGAGAAGCATGACCGGCGAGCCGGCACAGCGGGCTCCGCTGGTGCTGGTGAGCAACCGCGGGCCGGTGACGTTCCATGCCCACGGCGAGGTCCAGCGCGGCTCCGGCGGGCTGGTAACGGCGTTGACCGGCCTGGCCTCGCATCGCGAAGCGATCTGGATCGCCTCCGCGATGAGCGAGTACGACGTCGAGGTCTCGCGCGAGCACGGTGGTCGCGCGTTCCCCGTGCGCTCGCCCGCCGGTGGGGAGTACGAGGTGCGCCTGGTGGTCAGCGATCCCGACGCCTACGACCGCTTCTACAACGTGTTCGCCAACCCGATGCTGTGGTTCATCCAGCATTACCTGTGGGACCTGTCGAACGCGCCCGACATCCGCCGCGAGGAGATCGAGGCTTTCGAGTTCGGCTACAACGTCGTCAACGAGGATCTCGCGCGCGCCGTCGTGGAGGAGCTCGAGGGCACAGACGAGCCGGTCGTGATGGTTCACGACTATCACCTGTACACGCTGCCGGACCTCGTGCGCCGCGCCCGCCCGGATGTCTTTCTGCACCACTTCATCCACATACCGTGGACACAGGCCGACGCGTGGCGCGTGCTGCCTACGCGGATCCGCGAGGAGATCTTCACGGGCCTGTTGGCGAACGACATCATCGGCTTCCACACACGCTCCTACAGGCGCAACTTCCTGCAGTGCTGTCGCGACCTGATGGACCTCGCGGTGGACTTCGAGCGCGGCATCGTTCACTTCGGCTCACGCGAGGTGTGGGTCAGGGCCTACCCGCTGCCGATCGACCACAAGGCCACGCGGCTGATCGCCCAGAGCGAGCGTGTCAAGGAGTTCGAGACCGAGCTGCTGCGGCGTCGCCGCGACTTCCTGATCCTGCGCGTCGACCGCGCCGATCTGAGCAAGAACATCCTGCGCGGGTTCTCGGCGTTCGACCTGTTCCTCGAGCAGCACCCGGAGTTCACCGAGCGAGTCACGTTCGTGGCCCAGCTGATGCCATCGCGTACGGACGTGCCTCAGTACGCGGAGTACCTGGAGCGGATCGAGGCGCTGGTGGCGGTGGTCAACCACCGGCACGGGACACCCGACTGGATGCCCGTGCAGCTGAAGCTGCGCGACGACCTCGAGGAGGCGGTCGCGGCATACAAGCACTACGACGTGCTGCTGGTGAACGCGATGTTCGACGGCATGAACCTGGTGGCCAAGGAGGGGCCGCTCGTGAACGAGCACGAGGGGGTGTCGATCCTGTCGGAGAACACCGGTGCCCACGAGGAGCTCGGGGAGTACGCGCTGTCGGTCAACCCGTTCGACATTCAGGAGCTCGCGAACTCGATCTACGCCGCGCTGACGATGGACCAGCGCGAGCGTCGCCGGCGATCGGAGGGGCTCGCGCAGATCGTCACCTCGCGTGACCCCGGCGACTGGATCGACGAGCAGCTGGCGGACATCCGCGCGAAGGGCGCCGCTCGTTAGCTGGTCTCGCTGCTCACCAGCTGGTCTCGCCACGGAAGCTGCGCGCTCGCCAGAGCGCGAGTCGTGCCGCTCGCAGCATAGGCGTCGCCCGTCGTCGGCGCAATACTTCCGCAACGATGCCCGAGGAGTCCACGACACCCGACCCGGTTGAGCTCACGCGCCTTGCCTTTGAGGCTGTGAATCAGGGTGACATCGACGCGGTAATGAGCTTCTTCGCTCCCGATGCGGTCCTTGGGGGGCGGGTGGAGGACCTTTTCGGCCGAGCGGCAATTCGTGGCTTCTTGCACGACTGGTTCGGCTCCTTCGCCGAGCTTCGCTTCGTAGTCGAAGAGCTCGTCGTCCTCGACGACGGGGTCGTGCTTGCGGTGGTCAACCAAGAGGGTCGTCCGGTCGGCGTCGATGGTCAAGTCCATCAGCGGGAGGGATGGGCCATCTGCTGGTCGGCCGATGGCCTCATCGTGCGATTGACGACCGGCACCGACATCGACGAGGCCCGTGCTGCCGCCGAACGGCTCGCCGAGTCGAGGCGGTAGGCGCAGCGAGTTTCGCTTCGCTGGACCCTTCTAGCCGATCTCGCTGGACCCTTCTAGCCGATCTCGCTGGACCCTTCTAGCCGATCTCGCTGGACCCTTCTAGCCGATCTCGCTGCTCGTTCGCTGATCTCGCTGCTCATTCGCCAATCTCATTCTGATGATGGAGCGGCCGCATGCGGCCGTTCCCGGGCCGCACATGTGCGGCCCGCCGGACGGTGCATGCACCGTCCGAACTGCATCCTCGTCGGCGAGATCGAGCAACCCGCTACTCTTTGCGCCGACGCACATGACCCTACCTGCACCCACATACGATCTCGTGCTGCTGCTCGACCTCCAGCTCGAGCAGGACGAGCGCGCGAAGATCGTCGCCGATGCGCGCGCTGCGATCGAGGCACAGGGAGAGCTTCTGCGCCACGACGAGTGGGGCGAGCGGGCACTCGCCTACCCGATCGACAAAAAGGCGAACGCCGAATACCACCTGTTGCAGTTCCACGCCAGCAGCGTCGAGCTGCTCGACACGCTTGAGCACTCGCTGAGGATCATCGACGGCGTACTGCGCTTCCGCGTCGTCAAGCTTGCGCCGGGCGTGCCCGACGCGCCTGACATGCGTTCGTCCTCGGTACCACGAGCAGCCGAGACCGAGGCGCCGGCAACAGCCGCGCCGCAGGTCGAGGTAGCGGTGGAGGTCGAGGTCGAGCCGGCGCTCGCAGAGCCGGTCGCCGGCGACGCCTGAGCAAAATCGCTCGAGGCGCTTATGCCTGGTGCGTGAGGGTAATAACATCGGCCCATGGGTTGGGCTGAGGCTGAAGACATGAGCGAGCGCTCTGTGAGCCGTACGGACGTGCTGCGCGACTCGCCGCCGATGTTCGACTCGCGGGTGCTCGACGCCCTCTCGCGCGTGCATCCGCTGGTCCCGGTGCTGATCTTCCTGCCGGCGATCGTCCTGCTTACGGCCTGGGGCCTGGAGAGCGTGAGCGTGCCGGCGAGCATCGGCCTGTTCGCAGGCGGCTACGCGCTGTGGACGCTGTTCGAGTACTGGCTGCACCGGCTGGTGTTCCACTTCGAGCCAGCGGACGGCTTCGGGGCGCGCCTGCACTGGATCATCCATGGCGTCCACCACGACCATCCGAACGACCCGATGCGCCTGGTGATGCCGCCCGCCGTCAGCCTGCCGCTCGGGCTGGCCGTGTTCGGCGTGCTGTATCTCGTCTTCGGCTCCAGCTACGCGCCGACGATCGGCGCAGGATTCTTCGCCGGGTACCTGGTGTACGACCTGACGCACTACTACCTGCACCACTTCCGCCCGCGTGGACGGCTGGGTAGGGCGCTGCGCGAGCGACACATGCGCCACCACTTCCAGGACGACACACGCGGGTTCGGGATCAGCGCTCCGTACTGGGACGAGGTGTTCGGCACCTCCCCTCGCGCAAAGCGATCCTCGCAATAAGCGGGGTCACCCACAGGCCGCGGGATATCGACGCCCGAAGGCCCGACTAGACTCGAAGCTGGAGCGGACCGCCGAACCACCGGTCCCAGAACCGCAAGTGGACAAGCCAAAAGGGAGATGAGCCGTGGCCGGAACCAACATCAACAGGGTCGTGCTGACCGGAAATCTGACCGCCGACCCCGAGTTGCGCTCGCTGCCGAGCGGCACCTCCGTATGCGAGTTGCGGGTCGCGTGCAACTCGCGCCGCAAGGATCAGAGCAGCGGCGAATGGGTCGACAAGCCCAACTACTTCAACGTGAAGGTCTGGGGCGCACAGGGAGAGAACGCCTCGCGCTACCTGTCCAAGGGACGGCCTGTCGCGATCGACGGACGCCTCGACTGGCGTGAGTGGGAGACCCAGGATGGCGCCAAGCGTCAGACAATCGATATCATTGCCGACTCGGTGCAGTTCCTGGGCTCGCGCGAAGACCCCTCCGGTGCAGGAGGGTTCGCCGGCAACGGAGCCTCAAAGGGCGGTGACGTCCCCGTCGATGAAGGGGATTTCCAGCCCGCACCTGTCGCCAGCTCAGCCGGCGACGACGACATTCCGTTCTAGCCAGTACAGCGAGGTCCCTGTGTTTTCGATCATTGTCAAGACCGTGCATCACCGCAGCCGCGGCGGAGAACGCTGATGGCCAAAGCACGCGGTCGCGGTAAGCCGGTACGCCGGCGCGACAAGAAGGGTGGACCGGGCAGCGGGCGGCGCAAGCCGTGCCAGCACTGCCGTGACAAGGTCGAGCAGGTCGACTACAAGGACGTCGCGTCGCTGCGCAAGTTCATCTCCGAGAAGGGCAAGATCCGCTCGCGCAGGATCACCGGCTCGTGCCGGCGCCACCAGGTCCAGATCGCCCGCGCCGTCAAGCGCGCCCGCGAGCTCGCGCTGCTGCCGTACGTGAACGAGGGCGGCCGCGAGGACAGCCCGCGTGGCGGGCGCGACCGCGGCGACCGGGACCGCGAGCGCTAGATGCCGGAGGCAATTCTCCTCAAGGACGTCGAGACGCTCGGCGAGCAGGGCACCGTGGTCGACGTCTCGAAGGGCTACCTGCGCAACTACCTGATCCCGCGCCAGCTGGCACAGCCTGCGACGCGTGGCGCGATCGAGACGGTCCGCCAGCGCCAGGCGGCGGCCGAGCGGGCCGCCCGCGAGGCGGTCGAGAAGGCGCAGGAGAACGTCAACCTGCTCAACCGCACGGTGCTGACAATCCCCCAGCAGGCAGGCGCGGACGGCCGGCTGTTCGGATCAGTCACGGCACAGGACATCGCCGGCGCGATCCGTGAAGCGCGCGGCCTGCGAATCGATAAACGCAACGTGCACCTCCTCGAGCCGATCAAGAACGTCGGCACGTACATGGTCGTGGTCGACGTCGTCGAGGGCGTCCAGGCGACGATCAAGACGATGGTCGTCGCCAAGAAATGACGCTCCGCACGTGAGTCGATCGTCCCCGGGGCCGCTGACGCGGCCGGGGACCGAGTCGCCTCACGTGCTCCGCTTTGCCTAGGTTCGCCTTTGCGACGCTACGGCTGCTCGTTGAGGGGCTTCCCAGGGCAGTGTGTGGTGTGGTCTGTTTACGCTCCGCGATAGCAAATGTATATACGCTGTAGATACTATGGCTCTCGCTGGCTGCGCGCGCGATACGGGAACCCTTCCATCCTGCGGCGATGCGAACATGTGTTCGTGACTGGCGTCGCATCTTTTCACGCCGCATTTGCGGGAACGGCCGTCGAGACGCGCCCGGGCCGCGCCTACACTCGCGCGTGTAGATGAGCGCCGTCTCGACAACCAACGGCGCTGCGAGCGCATCAGTAGGCGCGATCACGCCGCCGCACAACCTCGACGCCGAGCAGTCGGTGCTCGGCGCGATCCTGCTGTCGGACCGCTCGCTGTACGCCCTGGTGATCGAAGAGGGGCTACGGCCGGAGGACTTCTACCGCGAGCGCCACGGCGTGATCTACGAGGCGATGCTCGCGCTGTACGGCGAGAGCGAGCCGGTGGACGTGCTCACGGTCACCGACCGCCTGCGTCAGATGGGCAAGTTGGACGAGGTCGGCGGCCCGGCGACGGTGGATGAGTTGACGGGCGTCGTGCCGGCAGCCGGACACGCCCGCCGCTATGCGCAGATCGTTCGTGAGAACGCCTTGCTGCGGCGGCTGCTGACGAGCACCTACCAGATCCAGGAGAGCGTGCTCGGGCACGACGCGCCGCCGCGCGAGCTGGTCGAGCAGGCCGAGAAGGCGATGCTCGAGGTCGCGCGCGATGACCGCCAGCAGGACTTCCGGGCGATCGAGGAGGTACTGCACGAGGAGCTCGACAAGCTGCACCGGCTGTCGCTCGAGGGCACCTCGCTGACGGGCACCCCATCCGGCTTCAAGGACCTCGACGAGATCACCGGCGGCTTCCAGGCGGGCAACCTGATCATCATCGCCGCGCGCCCGGCGATGGGCAAGAGCGCGCTCGTCTGCAACATCGCCGAGAACGCGGCGGTCGAGCACGGCAAGCCGGTGGCGCTGTTCTCGCTGGAGATGGCGGAGGCGGAGCTGGCCCAGCGGTTCGTGGCCTCGCAGGCGCGAATCAAGGGCGAGGAGCTGCGTAAGGGGCGGGTCGCCGAGCAGCGCTGGCCGAAGATCCTGAACGCGAGCCAGCGGCTCGCGCGCTCGCCCCTGTGGGTCGATGACTCCAGCGACGTCGGGATGCTCGAGATCCGCGCGAAGGCACGGCGCCTGCACAGCCAGTGCGAGGGCGGGCTTGGCCTGATCATCATCGACTACCTGCAGCTGATGCGCACGGACAGCCGCTACGACAGTCGCGTGACCGCCGTCGGCGAGCTCAGCCGGGGCCTGAAGATCCTGGCACGCGAGCTGGGGGTGCCGGTGATCGCGCTGTCGCAGCTGAGCCGCGCAGTCGAGACGCGCCCGGACAAGAAACCGCAGCTGTCGGATCTGCGCGAGAGCGGGAACCTCGAGCAGGACTCCGACCTGGTGATGTTCATCTACCGCGACGAGTACTACAACGAGGACTCCGAACGCCCGGGCGAGGCCGACCTGATCATCGCCAAGCATCGAAACGGGGCGGTCGGGAAAGTGACGCTGACCTTCCAGAAGGAGTACCCGAAGTTCATGAACTACGCGGGCGAACGCTACGAGCAATGACAGGCGAGGAGCTCACCGAGCCGAACGGCGCCCGCGGCCGAATCACGAACGCCGACGCGAGGGACGCCACATGCCCGCTGGGAGTCTGCGACGGCAGCGGCTTTGTGATCGACGAGGCGACGAACACGGCTCGTGACTGCGGCTGTCGGCCGGCGAGGATCGCCAAGGCGCGCACCGCGAGCCTGGAGGGGCGTTTGCCGAAGCTCTACCGCGGCGTCTCGTTCGATCGCCCGCCGCTGCCTGAAATCGCGAGGAGCGCGCCCGACCAGGTGACGGCCGTCAAGCGCTACGTGCGTAACGTCGCCGAGAACCTCGACCGTGGACGAGGCCTGTGGCTGTGGGGCGACGTGGGCACCGGCAAGACAACGCTCGCGATGGTCGTCTCCAAAGCGGCGCTCGACGCCGGACGCTCGGTGGCGATCTACTCGCTGCCGCGGCTGCTCAACCTGCTGCGCGAGTCGCTCGAGTCCGACGGCGGCCTGCTCGACCTGCTCGACAGGCTGAGCGCGGTCGACCTTCTGCACATCGACGACCTCGGGGCGGAGAACCGCACCGACTGGGTGCTCGAGCAGCTGTACTCGATCGTCAACGCGCGCTATGAGGCACAGCGGGCGATCGTGGCAACCACCAACCTGATGCCCGATGAGCTGAACGAGCGTCTGGGGACACGCACGGTCTCGAGGCTGGTCGAGATCTGCGGCGACCCGATCGCGCTGGCCGGCGCGGACAAGCGGCGCGAGTACCGCGTCGAGCGAGCGAGGACCACGGAGCGCGTCGGCTGAGGCGAGCGCCGCGCGCCCCTAAACTCCATCGTTCATGCCAGGCATAGTCATAGTCGGCGCCCAATGGGGCGATGAGGGGAAGGGCAAGATCACCGATCTGCTCGCCGAGCACGGCGACGCGGTCGTGCGCTTCCAGGGAGGCAACAACGCCGGCCACACGATCGTCCGAGGCGACCAGGAGTGGAAGCTCCACCTGATTCCCTCGGGCATCCTGTATCCGGGCAAGCGCTGCGTGATTGGCAACGGCGTGGTGATCGATCCGAAGGTGCTGATCGACGAGCTCGACGCGCTGCGCGCGCGGCGCGTGGACGTCAGCGGCCTGCGCATCTCGGCAAACGCGCACCTGATCATGCCCTACCACCTGCTGCTCGACTCCGCCGGCGAGGCGAAGCTGGGCAGCCTGCAGATCGGAACGACGCGGCGTGGGATCGGCCCGTGCTACGCGGACAAGGCCGCACGTCTAGGCATCCGTGTGCAGGACCTGCTCGACGAGAAGATCCTCAAGAAGAAGATCGTCGCAGCGATGGAGCCCAAGCGCCTGTCGCTGCGACCATTTGAGAAGGACCCGGCGCTCGACCTGCACACGATGACCGAGCAGTACCTGACCTACGGACACCGCCTCGAGCAGCACATCGCGGACACCTCGAAGCTGATGTGGGAGATGCTCGACGAAGACAAGGTGGTCATCCTCGAGGGGGCACAGGGAGCGATGCTGGACATCGATCACGGCACCTATCCGTTCGTCACCTCGTCCAACCCGTTGGCAGGCGCGGCGTGCGTGGGCAGCGGCATCGGGCCGAAGGCGATCGACGAAGTGTGGGGCATCTCCAAGGCTTACACCACACGCGTCGGCGCCGGGCCGTTCCCGAGCGAGCTGCACGACGAGATGGGTGAGACGATCCGCAAACGCGGCGGCGAGTTCGGCACCACCACAGGGCGCCCGCGGCGGACCGGCTGGCTGGATCTCGTGGCGCTGCGCTATGCGGTGCGCCTGAACACGCTGACCGCGCTGGTGGTCACCAAGCTGGACGTCCTTTCCGGGCTCGACCGCATCCAGGTATGCACGAGCTACCGCGGCGCCGAAGGCGCCGTGTTCGAGGACTTCCCCTACCACCAGACAGTGCTGCACCACACCACCGCCGAGCTGACCGAGCTGCCCGGATGGAACGAGGACCTGGGCGAGTGCCGCAGCCTGTCGGACCTGCCGGACGCAGCGCGTGAGTATCTGGACTTCATCGCCGAGCACATCGGCGCGCCGGTCACGATGATCGGCGTAGGCCCCGGCCGCGAGCAGGTCGTCTGGACCGACGCCGGCAAGCAGACGATCATCGCCGGCAACGGACTGCAGCTGCGTTCCTGATACGTCCCCCTGGTCATGAGCACTGAGCCGTTGACGAGTGTGAGCTGGCTTGCCCGTTCGACGGCGATCAGCCGAGCTAGCGACAGCTTCAGGCAGCAGCGCTTGGAGCAAGAACGTAGATTCGCGCCGTGTCCGGACCCAGATCTTGCGCCGCGTAGACCACATCCGGATCGAGGTCGACATCGCCGGGCCACACGATCGTGCCCGTATCCTCATCTACCTTGACCTGCTCGAACAAGGCGGGGTCGCGCAGTGACGAGAAGGCCGGAGTGTTGAGCAGCGGCGTGATGTCCACGTCGCGGACCTCGCCGTCAGCGAACACGATGCGGACCGTGTGCTCGGGCCGTGCGATCACGGCGACCATCTCGGGGGCGATAGTTGGATCCATCATTGTTGATCGTAGCGTCCAGCCGGATGGAGATTGAGCTGCGCACGCCGCCAGTCCGAGCGCAATGCCTCGCGGTGGCGCTGGCACCAACTTCTGACCGAAGCGACCTTCGCGGGCGCCAGCACGCCGTCTGTCAGCTCGCCGGAATCGATCGAGACGCGTCCAGCCTGGACGCCCGGACGGCCTACACGACCGGCGTACACGTGGACGTGTGGCGGCGAATGGTCGTTGAAGTAGAGCTTGACCACCAGGCCGTCGAAGTTCGCGAGCCTCGGCACCCGCTGAAGACTACGAACGGGTTGGGATGCCTCAGCCGAGCCACGAGGGCGAGGTTCGCATCACTTTCGCCCCGTTTCGCATCTATTCAATGGAGAGGGGCGTACGTTGCGCAAACCCCATGGTCGTCCACACCGAGGCACTGAGCGTCGTGTAGCGGCTGGAGCCTTGCGCCATGGGATGAGTGAATTGCGTATCGCTCTTAGCACCGGCTCGACACGCCGACGAATGCGCGGACTGCCTCTTGCGATCGCTGGACGGCGTCCCCGGATCCCCAGGTTCGGGATGCGTGTCGAAGAACGACGGTGGAGCGCGCTCGGGCAGAACATTCGGCCGACGCGAAGAGGTCTTCAGCGCTGCTACCCAATGCTGCCGTTCGATCTCAAGCCTGGCGCATTTGGACTCGAAATCCTCCTGGGCGGTTCGTGCCTCCACCACGAGCGCGATCATCAGCGTCAGTTGACCGAGGGCTGCCGTAGACCAGAAGGTGTCCGCGTGGGCGAGGTCTTGTAGGAGTCCCACTGCGACGATTTGACTCACAGCCACTCGACAACATAACGCCGCGCGTCGCGCTGAGTGCTGTTCCATACCCGCACGCCGGCGTTCGCGGGCGACCCGCAGCGATCGTCGCAGCACGTCTCGGACATGGCCGCGGGCACTCACACGACCCTCCAAGCCACATGCCTCGGTATCAGCCGGGTCACGCAGCATCTCGAAGATCACTTTGGTCTGGAGTTGCGCTTCCGAGCCGTGTCCTCAAGCGCCTAACGAACCCGTCCCACGGCTCGACGGAGCCGAACTCCGATTGCAATGAAGACCGCCACGCCGGCAAGGCGAAGACGATCGCGCTTCGCTCTCTCGATTTCACCTTCTGCGACAAGCTGACCCAGATGCGCGGCCCACTCGCGGCTGTATCGATCTCGGTCGTTCGGCTGAAAAAGAAGCAGTACGACACTCGGAACCGTGGCGTAGGACTCTCTGGCTTCGATGCAACGGCGCTCTAGAAGTTCGAGCGCCTTCTCAAGATCAAGAAGCTCATGTACCTTGATCTGAGCGAACATCACAGGTGGTAGATCGAGCTTCTCCAGCTTGGAATGTGCAGCCTGTTCTTCGCGCTCGCTAGCTCTATTCTTCCAGCTCGCGTAGCCCCACCATGCGCCGAGAACTGATGCGATAGTGCCCAGGACGGTGATCACGGCAATCATGAAACGCTGCTCCAGCCCGGCACGAGCAGACGGAACGCCTTCTCATCGCTCGCGGTTTCTTCGCGTGCCACTCGTTCCCCGGCACCATTGAGGCTGTAGTAATACCGGGGGGGACGCCCCTCATCCTCGGTGCTGATCTGCTCCCAACGGCCATCGAGAAGACCCTCGTCCTCAAGGCGCCTGAGGATCGCATAGGCGGTACCAGCAGGAACTCCACTCGCACGCACCACCTGAAGTCCGTAGATCTCGTCGGATGGCGCTTCGCGGAAAGCCTGAAGAATTAGCTTCGCTTGGTGGGAGCGCTTACGAGCCATTCGTCTCAAAGCAGAGTACCATGAACTCATAATAGACTCAAGAGCTGCGAGGCAGCGCCTCGCCAGGTTGCGAGAGCGACCTGGGACCTGCGTGCACAGCAAGGCGACCTCGCAAGCTAAGCCTCGGGTGCTGTGCCGGAGCCGATTGGGGCCTCCATCATCTCGCCAAGCACGCCGAGCCCGACACCGACGCTGAGCGCGAGCAGCCCCTCCTTCGCGGCCCCGACGAGCTCTCCGAGCGCTTCTTGCACCCCCAGCGGCAAACCCTCGCCGCGGCTGTCCTGCTCCTGCATTACGGTCTCCATGGCGGTTCCTCTCGTCTTCGGATTGATTTCGCACTCGCCACGGTCCCAGCGGGACCGGACAAGGCGAAAGGAACCGCCGCCTCACAAACATCTACGAGCTACGGGACAACCTCAGGAATGGTCCACTCTCGGCTTATACGTGACAGCTCCGAAGCAATTCGACACGACCGAATGCTAGGGATAGGCGCACAGGCCCGGCCTACGACCCGTAGAACGCCCTCGGGGTACGCCGGCCGGCCGGCCACTTCGATGGGTCGTCCTGCTGCACACCAGGCCTTTAGCACGATGGCGTAGACGCGCAGGGCTCGACGGGCGCCTAGTAATCGCGCCACGATTCTGCAATTCTTCGATTCTTGCAGAATCTACTTTCCAGTCCGGACGGAGAAATCCTTCGCGCGGTCGCCGATGATGATCGCCGCAGAATCATTCGCTGCTTGCTCGAACGGCCGATGACCCAGAAGGAACTACGGGACCAACTCGGATTGGACTCGGGGACGACTAGCAAGCACATGCAGGTTCTGTCTACCGCGCGTCTCGTGATCCGGGATCGCAGCCACGGCCCGTACTCGTTGTCGGTCCCTCGCGGCATCTGGGCTGTCCTGCAGTCAGCCCTCGACCTCGTGCGAGACATCACCGCTAGCGAGGCTGCGACCGCTGCGGCTGCGGCAAGCGAGATGCGAAGGATCGGGATGCAGGCGGGCTCTCCAAAAGCAGCAGCGAAGGACAGATAGAAGGGGGCGGGGGGCTATAAAACCTTCAACGCCGGCCCAGGCCTATTCGGACTCGAGTAGGCACCTACAGAGGCGCGACTGGAGTCTTCTCGGCTGCGCTCTCGGTGTTCTTGCCTTCGCTCTTGGCCAGATAGGAGTACGGCTTCCGGCTGGTGTTGTCGACCTGCTTCTGCTCATTGCTCTTGTCATGATTTTCCACGGCATTGGCTGGACGAGGCGCGCCAGGAGGCGAGCGACTCAGCTCATCGGCAGACTGTTGGTCGCTGGCAACGCCGCGTCAGCCGCGCGGCTCTGCGTAGATGCCGCCGAAAGGCTGTCGGGACTTCTCATCTCGTGCTCTCCGCCACCCGGACCATTGCAAAGGCTGTCGAGGTTCCCTGGTTGGCGGGCCTCGAAGCGACTCCTCGAAGAGTACGAGCGCGATCATAGATCTGGAATCCTTCACGCGCTTGACGCAGCGGCGGCGGTTGGTGTGACCGTCCCTCGTGATATCCAGCGCCTCGCGCAAGACCCTCACGTATACGCAGACCTGTGCAGACTGGAACAGCAGCTACGAGCGATCGCTAGGGAGCTAGAAGCATGAGACATATCTCGTCGAATCCAGCTCAATGCTTGCCGGATCCCCATGCTCAAGCAATCACTGCGAGATGCGACCCCAGGGACTATGGCGAGGCGGTTCGCCTTGCCTTCGGCGGACCTCCCAAGCAGTGCGCGAACGACCGGTGTGCGGATTCAGTCTGGTAGTTGCACCCCGGAGCATGCAGTGGTCTCAGGCAGACGGCTAGGGATATTCAACCTCGGCGCGCTGTGGCGCAGTGACCGGACCGCCGTTGCTGTACTCAAGCGCTGCGATCTCCTCCTCGATCGCCGTGAGGCCAAGGTCGTATGCGAGAGCACGCGCGCGGTCACGTCGCGTGGTCTGCGGATCGGCGATCTGGGCACGTGCAACGCGCAGCTCCTCACGGCGTGCGTAGGCTCGCAGCAAGTCGTGCGCAATCGACGGCGCGCTCGCGGGCGTCTCGACCGTCGGCTGGGGGGCGCCGAGCCGCCCGACCTGCTGGAGGTACGCGCGGTCCTTGGCTCGGTCGGCGGTGCGCTTGGAATGCTCGACGTCGGCGAGGCTGGCAACTGCCACCGTGATCGTCGTCGCGGCAACGAGGCGCTGCTCGGCGTCAGCGATCAGCTGTGTGTAGCCCTCCGGGAAGCCACTGGGCGCGAGCGTCAAATCGAGCTTGCCATGAGCGGTGCGCAGGTTCCACACGGTGGCCTGTGCGAGCACGCTCGCTGTGAAGTAGTCCGGCGGAAGTGACACGGCCTTCTCGGGATGCGCCGGATCGACCTCCAGATTGCATTTCAGGCGGTTGAGCACGTCGGCAAGCCGCGCGAGGTTCTGCTCCGCCCGGTCGGGCGTGACGTCGATGTCCTCGGTCTCGTAGCGTTGTCCGTGACTCTGCAGCGCCGCGCCGCCGATGACCACGAACCGCACGTCTCCCTCGCGCAGTGCGCGGAGCAGCGTCTCGCGCCCGCGATCTATTGGGTCTGCTTGGCCAGCCATTCATCAGCGCGAGCGCGGCGCTCGGGCAGGCTCGGGGGCTCGTCCGCCGTGGGGCTCGGGCCGCGTGCGGTGAGCTGTAGCGTCGCCTCGAGGGCGAGTGCGAACCGCTGGCTGTACGGCGCGGGCTCGGTTAGCGCGATGCGCAGCAGATCAACGAGCCCCGCCACCTCAACTGCGCTCCCGCCGACCGTGACCTCGATCGCGGCGCGTGCGAGGTCGGCAAAGCCATAGGTGCCGGGGGGCGCGTCAAGCAGACGGACGCGATCGGGTGCTGCCGACGCGGCGAGGACGGTCTCCGTAGCCAGTGCTCGATCCTGGTGGTGCACCACGAGATCGAGCGTGCCCTCATCGCTGAGGATCAACGGCCAGCCGTGCAGCGCCCCGGCGACCTCGCCAACCACTATCGCCCGCAGGCCAACGGCCGCGACAAGCTCAAGCGCCGCGACGCGATCGAAGCGGTCGCGGCTCAGGTGTCTGACCCGCTCCGCCGGCTCGCGCGCAAGCTGCTCGTAGATCAGGGCCGTCCACGAGCCCTCATCCGCCGTGGCGAGCCCGAGCGTCAGATCGAGCTCGCACGCCGCCACAACCTCTTGCACCGTCTCGAACTTGGGCTCGGTCGCGCCGCTCTCCCACCGCGCGACCGTTACCTGCGAGGTGCCCAGGCGCCCCCCAAGCTCCTGCTGAGTGAGGCCCGCGCGACGGCGGGCGATGACGATGATGTCGCGCGCACGCACCCTGCAAGCATAACAGAACTGTTATAGAGGCCAGATCGGCCAGGCACGGGTCGGCGCTGAGAGATGCGTTCTACGGCGCTGTTTGGTACCCACATGTGGTACCCACGATCGAAACGACCTCATTTTCGGACCGCTCAATCCGTGCCAAAACCAACCAATTTGCAGGCAATTTGTGATTATGGGCCGTCCGGGAATCGAACCCGGAACCTTGGGCTTAAGAGGCCCCTGCTCTGCCGGTTGAGCTAACGGCCCGAGAGCGCGCCGGCGAGATCGGCCGGCTCGGCAGCGATTCTACCCAAGCACGCCGGGGCTTCGCGGCCTAGGAGCTTCGCGGCCCGTATCTTCAGAACACGATCGTGCGCCGGCCGTCGACGATCACGCGATCGTCCAGGTGCAGGGCGAGCGCCCGCACAAGGACCAGGCGCTCGACATCGCGCCCGACCCGCTCCAGCTCCTCGGTGGTCTGGCGGTGGTCCACGCGCACGACATCCTGCTCGATGATCGGCCCGTCATCGAGCGTATCGGTGACGTAGTGGGCTGTCGCACCGATCAGCTTGACCCCGCGCTCACGCGCCCGCGCGTACGGGTCGGCACCCGCGAATGCAGGAAGGAAGGAGTGGTGGATGTTGATCGCCGGCATCCCGACCTGCTCGAGAAACCTTCCGCTGAGGATCTGCATGTAGCGCGCCAGTACGAGCAGATCGGCACGGTCCTGGAGCAGCTCGAGCATCGCGCGCTCGGAGCGATCCTTGCGACCCCTCTCGACCGGGACATGATGGAACGGGAGCCCGGCGGAGGCCACGACGGGCTCGAGATCGGGATGATTGGAGATCACGCTCACGATCTGCGCGTCGAGCTCGCCGCGACGCGATCGCCAGAGCATCTCCTGCAGACAATGATCGTGGCGGGAGACGAGGATTGCCAGACGCTGCCTCTCGCCCCACCAGCGGATATGCCAATCCATCGCGAAGCGCTCCGCGATCGACGCCCGGAAGGCGGCGTCGAAGCCCTCCCGCTCCGCCGCGTCCTCGAGGAAGAACTCGGTGCGCATGAAGAACCGCCCCCCGGCAGGGTCTGAGGAGTACTGGTGGGAGGAGACGATGTTCGCCCCGCGCTCGAACAGAAAGCCGGAGACCCCCGCCACGATCCCAGGACGATCGGAACATCCGATCAGCAGACGGCCGATGAAGCGCGGGCTCGGCTCCCCGGTGGCTGTGTTCCCACGGTCGCGAGGCTGCTCACGGTCGACCTCCATGCACACGCCCCGACGGGCTATTTCGTGCTGGTCGACGTCGTTCCGGTCGATGCGGCGCCCGTCTGGACTTCTTTGGACTTCAGTTCGCCTTTGGCATTCAGCGTGCCGACGTAGGTTTTCCCGTTCGTCGTGGTCGTGTATGTCTTTTCGCCGCTCGGGTTCTTGCGGACTTCGGCAAGCTGCTGCTTGAGGTGCACCCGCTGGGCCGCGGGTGCCAGGCTGACCGCCTTTGCCGAGGCCAGGTCACCGACGCGCGTGTTCTTGGCTTTGAAAGCGTACTCGGCGAGTGCCGCGTACAGTGCCGCGTCAGTCGGCCTAGCGGCGACTGCTATCTGCAGGACTTCGACCTCCTTGGACGGTTCGTTGAGCCCCCCTTCGCCGTACACGCTCTCCATCAGCTGCGCCAGTTCGGAGTTCGGTTTGCGGGGGTTTAGGGCGATGTAGCTGGTCCACGACTGCGCGGTCTGCCTGAAGAGTTCCTTGCCCTTGCTCGTAAGCGTGCCCGTGCTCGTGATCAGCGCTTCGTTGCCGCTTTCGTGAACTAGCGCTTTCGTCAGGTTTTCCCACGCGCTGACGTTCTGCGGCTGCTCCTGGGTGAGCTTGCGGTACTTCTTGATCTGGCTGGCAAAGCTCGCGCTGCCGGAGCCTTCGTTGTTGCTCGCCGCGGTCAGCAGCCCGCCGCCGCCGAAGCCGCCGCCGATGCCGAAGCCGATCAGGCCGACGCCCATCAACAGGGCCAGGCCGATGTAGATCACCTTGACCATGCGGCGACGACCGCGGCCTCTGAGGTCGAAGAGCATCAGTCCGACAGCCTGTGGTCTACGTGGTCGATCAGATCCTGCACGGTTGGCTCCGCTGGGTCCTCCGGTGGTGGTGGCGGCGGATCCTCCGTGGGATGGCGGGCGCCCGCAGTAGTCGCGCTTCCCTCATCACGCCCTCCGAGATCCGCTCGCCCGAAAATCGCTGCCAGGAGGATACTCGCCTCGAACAGCAGGTACAGCGGTACCGTCTCGAGCAGCAGCGTGATCGCATCGCCCGGCAGCAGTGCGGCGACCGCCGCGCATGCCACGATCGCGTAGCGGCGGCTTTTGCGCAGCTGGGCGGGAGTCACGAGGCCGATCCGCGTCGCGCCGATGATCACCACGGGCACCTGGAAGACGAGCCCCATCGCCAGCAAGATCGTCGCGGCGAAGGCGTAGTACGGATTGGCCTGCACGAGCACGTTGAACTGGCTCGAGTTGAAGTTCACGAAGAAGCGCACGGCAGCAGGCAGCACGATGTAGTACCCGAACACCACGCCCGCGGCGAACAGGAACGGCACGGCCAGCAGCAGCGGCATCGCCACGCGTCTCTCGTGCGGCTTGAGCGCCGGCAGGATGAAGCCGTACAGCTCATACAGGATCACCGGCAACGAGACGATCAGCGCGAAGTACAGCGTCACGGTGATCGTCGTCGTGAACGGCTCGCCGATGCCGAGCGTCACCGGGTTATCGCCCACCGGATGGCGCGGGATCTTGGCGACGTCGGCCTTCAACTTGGCGATCAGCGGCGGCAGCTCCGCGCGCGCCTGCTGGGATAGGCCGCTCCCGGGCCTGGCGAGCACACCCAACGCGGCCTGCGTGTCCGTGGAGACCTTCAGCACGCCCTGCTGCGCGATCACCGCCTGCCCGACCGTCCCCTCGCCTCTGGCGACCTGTTTCTGCGTCTCGACCTTCAGCGGCTTGTTGATTATGTCCAGCAGCGCGTGGTTCTGCCACAGGCATACGCCGAACGCGACCGCGAGCACCGCAGCGCTCACGATCAGCCGCGTACGCAGCTCTTCGAGGTGGTCGACGAGGCTCAGCCGATCCTCGTGGCCGATCGTGCGAATCGCGCTGCCCATGGGCCTTATGAACCTACCACCGTGCCAGTATTGGGCCGCAAGCTAAAGGCGCCAGCGTCACGCGTCGATGGGGTTTCAGAGCGTTGATGCAGTCAGAGAACGATCCCCACATCCAGCACTCCTCGCCACAGGCTGCCAACCCGACCGGCGCCGTGTACGGACGCAAATCCGGACCCACGGACAGCACCTGCTCGCCCGCTCAGCTACACATCTGCTTCCACTGCGCCGGCGAGCTCGTCTACCCGCTCGACTGGTCGGAGGAGGGCCCCCGCCACTGGCGGATCGTGCTCCGCTGCCCGGAGTGCGAGTCACGACGCGAAGGCGTGTTCGACCAGTCGGCCGTGGAACGTCTGGACGACGAGCTGGACCGGGGATCGAGCGCGCTGCTCGGTGACCTCAGGCGCATGACGCACGCCAACATGTCAGAGGAAGTCGAGTTCTTCGTACGCGCGCTGGACGCCGACCTGATTCTCCCCAGCGATTTCTAGAGCGCTCAGCGGTAGCGCTCGACGACCGAGTCGGCCACCAGGCTGAGCAGGGCGGAGCGACCGTTCGGAAGGATCGCCGGCAGCGCGGCCTTGGCGTCAGCCACGATCGCCAGCGCCCGCTCACGGGCCTCATCCAAAGCGCCGGTCGCCGCAATCCGCTCGCACAGCGCCTCGATGTCTCCAGACCCACCCGCCCCGTCCAGCGAGCTCAGATCGAAGGCAGCGAGCTCCGGCGCGCGTTCGCGCGCGAGGATGAACGGCAGGGTGACCGTGCCGTCGAGCAGGTCCGTGCCGCGTGACTTGCCGGTTCGCTCCACCGGCCCGGACACGTCGAGTACGTCGTCGAGCATCTGGAAAGCCAGGCCAATGCGTCGAGCAAACGCGCCGAGCGCGTCCGCCAGCGCGGCAGACCCGTTCGCGGCCGTCAGCGCGCCGAGCCGGCAGGCCGCCTCGAACAGCGCCGCAGTCTTCAGCTCGCAGCGCCTGAGATAGCGCTCGACGGCGACGCGAGAGGCGTACGCGTCCTCGAGCTGCAGCAGCTCGCCTTCGGCGAGCGCCGAGCTGGCCTGCGAGAGCGCGTGCAGCTGCGCGGCGTCGTCGTTTCGCGCGAGCTCGGCAAAGGCACGCGAGAACAGCAGGTCGCCGGTGGCGACCGCCATCTGGCGGCCTGCCGTCGCTGCGACCGTCGGGTGGCCGCGACGTAGCAGCGCGCCGTCGATCACGTCGTCGTGGACGAGCGTCGCCGAGTGCACCAGCTCCACCGCGACGGCCGCGCGCACCAGGCGTTCCTCCCCGTCCGGCGTGTCGGGGGGCCCGCCGGCCGACTCGGAGGCCAGCACGACGAGCAGCGGGCGCAGCCGCTTACCGCCGGCGACCACCGTGGCGTTCGCGTGAGAGGCCAGCGGCGTCCCAGCCCGCGCGGTCACCCGCTCGAGGTGGCGCTCGGTGCGCTCCATCCTCCTGCGCAGCTCCTCGCCGCCGCGGCGCATGATCGCGTCCAGTCCGTCCACTCCCTCATCCTGGAGGCCGGTCGCCGTGCTGCTCACTGCGCTCATGATGCCTTCTCGGCGGGAACCGTGCCCGCGTGAATCGCCACGATGCCGCCGGCGGTGATCACATAGGCGATCTCAGTGAGCCCCGCCCGCTCCATCTCGAGGGCAAGCGCCGGCGGGCCGGGGAACCGCTTGACCGAGTTGGGCAGATAGGTATACGCGTCGGCGATCGCAGCGTCCGCGGCGCCGCCGCGAACGCGCGCGCCGGCAGCGAGCCCCGCGCCCGCCAACCGGCCCAGCGCGGGAACGATCCGGTCGAACCACAGCCGGTAGAACAGCGACAGCGGAGGGCGGGTGGGCGTGGTGATCTCGAGCACCACCACCCGCCCTCCCGGCCTCACCACACGCCTCATCTCGGCCAGCCCGACAGCCAGGTCGTCGAAGTTGCGTGCGCCGAAGCCGACTGTCGCGGCGTCGAAGCTGTCGTCCGGGTTGGGTAGCCGCATCGCGTCAGCCCATTCGAAGCGCGGGCGCACAAGGCCACCGTTCATCGCGCTGACCTTCGCGCGCGCCCGGTCGAGCATCCCCTCGGCGAAGTCGCTGCCGATCACCTCGCCCGCCGGGGAGACACGGCGCGCGAGCTCGATCGCCAGATCGCCCGTGCCGGTGGCCACGTCGAGCACTCGCCCGCCTGGGCCCACACAGGCCAGGTCGACCGCGCGCGTCCGCCAGCGATGATGCAGGCCGGCGGTCATCGCAGTGTTCATCAGGTCATACACGCCGGCGATGCGGTCGAACATCGCGCGCACCTGTCTCGCCTCGAGCTTGCCGGCCTGTGGTGCCCTACTGGGTGCGCCGTCTCGGGGACGAGCGGGCACGCGCGGCCTACTTGAGTTGCGAGAGGAAGTTGACGACCGCTTCGAACTTCTTCGGCGGGAGGTTCTTGAACGACGGCATCGGCGCCGTCGGGTTCACGAGCGTTCGCGCGATCGCCTGGCGCGGGATACGCGAGGCGACGTTCGTCAGGTTCGGCCCGGGTCCAGCGTTGCCGTTGTCGCCGATCTTGTGACACGCCAGACACCCCGACTGGGCGACCACCTTGCGCCCGGCTTCAAATTCGGACAGGGTGCTGCCACCGGCCTGGATCACGTGTTGCGGAGTCGGCATTTCGATCACCGTCGGAGAGCCGGCGCTCGCGCCCTGGTAGGTGAGGAAGGCCATCGCGCCGATCACCACGATCCCCGTCAGCGTCGCGATCGGGCGGCGCTCCGGGCGGCGCTCCGGGCCGCGGTCGTAGAACGGGAGCAGGAACAGCAGGATCATGCCGATCGTCGGCACGCCGATCGTCGCCAGCGGCACGAGGCTCGGCGGCTTGATCACGCGCAGGACCTCGAACAGGAAGAAGAAGTACCACTCGGGCCGAGGCACGTATGTGGTCGTGGTCGGGTTGGCCTTCGAGCCGAGCTCGGCGCCGAGCACCAGCGACATCGTGATGATGACCGCCATCACGACGCACGCCATCGCCGCGTCCTTGGCCACCGCGTAGGGGAAGAACGGCTTGCCCTGGGCCTTCAGCACCGAGTATTCGCGGAGGTACTCCTCCTTCTCGCGCTGGTTCATCTACACCTCGGTCTCGCGCAGCTCTGGGCGCTGCTCGGCTTTCGTCCACGGCGGCGCGGTCGTGCCGAGCTTCGCCACGAGGTACAGGTGGGCGCCGAGCAGCGCGGCGATCGCCCCGGGGACGAGCAGCATGTGGATCGCGTAGAAGCGCGACAGCGTCGTCGCCCCGAATTCCGAGCCGCCGCGCAGGAAGTCGCTCAGGTACGGACCGATCAGCGGTCCCGTGCCGTTGATGTTGACGCCCACGATCGTCGCCCAGTAGGCGCGCTGGTCGAACGGCAGCAGGTAGCCGGTGAACGACATCGTCATCGTCAGGATCAGCAGCACCACGCCGATCACCCAGTTCAGCTCGCGCGGGTACTTGTACGCGCCGAAGAAGAACGTGCGTCCCATGTGCAGGAACACGAGGATCACCATCACGCTCGAGCCCCACTTGTGCATGCCACGGACGAACTGCCCGAGGAACACGTCATTGGTGACGTAGCGAATCGATTCATACGCTCCGCCGGACGGGTCAGGGCGGTAGTACATCGCCAGGAACACGCCGGTCACAGCCTGCGAGAGAAACGCGAACATGGTCGCCGAGCCAAGCGTGTAGAACCAGTTGGTGCCCTTCGGCACCTTGCGGAACATCAGCCAGCGCGCGCCGCCGCTCAGCGACGTGCGCTCGTCGACCCAGTCGACGACCGTGATCCCAGCCTCCTTGGCCGCATCGGCTGGGCCCAGCTTGCCGTTGCCCTCGCTCGGGCGCGGCGGGGGCGCCTTCAGCGGAGCTGGGATCGGGGGGGCGGGGAGCTTGGGCAAGGGAAGACCGAGGTTCCGGGGTTAGAGTTTCTGGGCGCCGGGGCGCGATGGGTACATGTACTGGCCGATGCCATCCAGCGGCTCGCCCGGGTCACGCGGCGAGAAGCGGCGCAGCTCGCTGTTGACGCTGAAGCGCGGCCCGAGCTGCACCTCGTTGCCGATCACGCGCGTGTAGAAGCGGTCCAGCGGGCGGACAGGGGGGCCGCCGACCCGACGGCCCAGCAGGTCGTACACGCCGCCGTGGCACGGGCAGATGAAGCGCTCGGCGGCATCCACCCAGCGCACCGGACAGCCGAGGTGCGCGCAGCGGCTGGAGATCGCAATGTACGGCGTGCCGCGGTCATACGCGTCTTTATCGATCGCGGCGTTGAACTTGCGCACGTACGCGGTCGTCTTGCCGGCCTCGCCGATGTTCGGCGTGAGCGTCAGCACGACCGGCGTGTAGTTCAGGTCGGTGAAGTGGTCCGTCGTCCCCACAGTTTCCCAGTGGTGCGGGGTGCTTTTGAAGATCGGCCCGATCGCGAAGCCCAGCGCGGGCAGCACGAACGCCGCGGCAGCGACCGCTCCGGCTCCCTGAGAGCCGACCGTCATGAACCGCCGGCGCGTGACCGTCTCGCCCTCGAAGGCTCCGGGGATCTGGCGGTCGAGCGTGTACTTGGACTTCTGCTTTGCGCGCTTGTCTGGCACCGAGCCAAACAATATCGAGGCGCGATTCAGGGCGACGCCGGGACCGCCTCGGCACTTGTGCACATCGCCTCGAACGCCTCCGGTGCGCCGATCCGCACGAGCTCCTTGGCGTGGCGATGGCGCTCACTCGACCCCCAGCCCACCGCACGCGCTCCCGCCTGCCAAACGGCATCGGCCAGCACCCGGCTGCCGACCCCCTGCGCGAGCGCGCTCAGCGTGATCGTGTCCGCGAGCTCGGCCACCGCGAGCGTGTCGCCTAACTCGACCAGGCGGGCCAGCCCGATCGCGTAAAGCCGATCACCGGCCAGCAGCCTCATATCCGCGTCCGGCACCCGCATCACGCGTGGTTCGCCGTAATGCAACAGATAGCCCTCATAGATCGCGTCGACCAACAGCTCGTACTCCACGCACCTGCCCGCCGCACGCGGGCCCTGCGCGACCAGCGCGGCCGGGCTGCGCCCGGTGCCCGCGACCCCGTCTGCCACCGGGCTCTCGTCCGGCTGCACGAGCGTGGCCATCAATCCGCCCGCATCGCGCAGCAGCACGCGCAGGCGCTCAAGCGCGGCGAGGTCCGGGCCGGCGTCCACGGGACTCATCGTCCAGCCACCGGCTCCGGCAGGCATGCGAACGCCGCCGCCGCGGCATCCAGCGTACGCTCGATCTGCTCGTCGGTGTGCGCCAGCGAGGGAAACCATGACTCGAACTGAGACGGCGGCGGGTAGACGCCGCGAGCCAGCAGCTCCCGACACCACGCGGCGTGCGCCCCCAGATCGCAGGCCTGCGCGTCGGCGAACGACGCCACCGGCCGCTCGCTGAAGAACACCGTCAGCAGCCCCGGCATGCTGCGGACCTGGACCGGATAGCCGCTCGCAGCCGCGCGCAGACCGTCGGCGAGCTGGGCTGTTATTGCCTCAAGGCGCAGATACGCTGCCTCGTCCAGCAGCTCGAGCGTCGCCAGGCCGGCGGCCACCGCCAGCGGGTTCCCAGACAACGTCCCCGCCTGGTAGACCTCGCCGGCGGGCGTCAGCATCCGCATCAGCTCGGCGCGACCGCCGACGGCCGCCGCCGGCAGGCCTCCTCCGATCACCTTGCCCATAATCACGAGGTCGCCGTGCACGCCCAGAAGCTCCTGGGCTCCGCCGCGCGCAACGCGGAAACCGCTGATCACCTCGTCGAGCACGAGCAGCGCCCCGGTCGCGTCGGCCTGCCGGCGAAGCAGCGCCAGGAAGCCCTCAGCAGGTGGAACCAGGCCCATATTGGCGGGGAGCGGCTCAGCGACGATCGCCGCCGGCTGGTGGCGATCGGTGGCGGACACGAGCGCGTCCGGGTCGTTCCACGGCACCACGATCGTGTTCGCCGCGTCGCTCACCGGCACACCAGGGCTGGACGGGAGCCCCTGCGTGGCCAGACCGGAGCCGGCCTGCGCGAGCAGGCCGTCCGAGTGCCCGTGGTAGGCACCAGCGAACTTCACGATCAGCTCGCGGCCGGTCGCAGCCCGAGCAAGGCGGATCGCGGTCATCGCGGCCTCGGTGCCCGAGCAGGTCGTGCGCAGCATCTCTACGCCGTCGACCCTGCGCACGACCTCGCTCGCCAGCTCGACCTCGCCCGGCGTCGGCGCGCCAAAGCTCGTCCCCTTAGCGGCCGCCTCCGCGACCGCCGCGAGTACATACGGGTGCGCGTGCCCGTGGATCAACGGCCCCCACGAGCACACGTAGTCGACGAACCTGTTCGCGTCCACGTCGATCAGTTCGGCGCCCTCGCCACGAGCAATAAAGAGCGGCTCGCGACCAATCGCGCGCATCGCCCGGACGGGAGAGTTGACCCCGCCTGGGATCACATCCTCGGCCCGTCTATAGAGCTCTGCCGAGCGCGTGTCGGTCGGCGACGCGGTCAACTCAGGCGCCGTGCTGGCGCTCCCAGTCCTTGAAGTCCTCGGTGAAATACAGCAGGCGGATCTTCTTGAACTCAGTCGAGGAGTACAGGGTCGCTCGCTCGTGGATTCCGGTCTGCTCGGCGATCGCGTCGAGGATCGCGTCGCACTGCTCCTTCGAGCGCCCGTGGGCCATCGTGAACACCGAGTACGGCCAGTCCTGATACGTCGGGCGCTGGTAGCAGTGGGAGATGCCGCGCACGGCCGCCATCCTGCAGCCGATCTCATAGATCTGCTCGTCCGGCACCTGCCACACGCCCATGCCGTTGGCCGAGAAGCCCGCCCGGCGGTGGTAGAGGATCGCGGCAACGCGGCGCAACAGGCCGCGCTCCTGCATCTGCGCAAGATGGTCGAGCAGGCCCTCCTGCGCCATCCCGAGCTCGGCGGCCGCCGGCGCGAACGGCTCCTGCACCACCGGCATGTCGCCCTGCAGGGCGCGGATCACCGCGATGTCGAGCTCGTCGTACGGCTGGGGCTCGAGCTCGATCGGCTGCTTGACCTCGGCCGAGCTCGACAGCGCGTCCGTGTCGCCCTCCATCTCCAGATCCATGCGGATCTTGAACAGCTTCAGCGTCGGCAACTGGCGCACCGACTCGGCGCCCGCCTCGCGTGCCAGCACCTCGAGCGTACCCTCGAGGCCGAGCTTCGAGTCCGGCTCGGTGGCGATCGTGAACCACAGGTTGAACTCGTGGTTGCGCAGGTAGTTGTGCGACACGCCCGGGTGTTCGTTGATCACCTGGGCAGCGCGGTGGGGATGCTCGGGGTCGACCTTCGCGGCGACCAGCATCGAGGAGTAGCCGAGGGCGCGCGTGTCGAAGATCGGCGTGACCTGGCGGATGATGCGCTTGTCCAGCAGGCGCTGCACGCGGTCCATCACCTCACGCTCGTCGACGCCGCCCTGCTCGGCGACGTGTCGGTAGGGGCGCGGCGCGATCGGGAAGCTGCCCTGCATCAGGTTCAGCAGCCTGCGGTCGAGCTCGTCGAGCGCGATCGCCGCGCCGTCCTTGCGGCTGCGTGTCTTGAGGCCCGCCCGCCCCGCCGTGGTGGCGCTCGGCGGGGCGGCCACGTCGGCGAGCGGCGACGCGCCGGTTGGCTCGGGCTGTGTGGTCATGTCTGCTCTGCCAGCCATCGGGCGGCGTCCTTTGCGTGGTAGGTGACGATCGCGTCGGCGCCGGCGCGGCGCAGGGAGGTGAGAATCTCCAGCACGGCCGCGCGCTCGTCCAGGTATCCGGCGGCCGCGGCGGCCTTGACCATCGCATACTCGCCGCTGACGTTGTACGCCGCCACCGGCAGACGCGTCGCGCGCTTGACCGCACGAATCAGATCGCCGTACGCGAGCGCCGGCTTGACCATCACCATGTCCGCGCCCTCCTGCAGGTCCAGTAGCGCCTCGCGCACGGCCTCGCGTCCGTTGGCCGGATCCATCTGGTAGCCACGGCGATCGCCGAACGCGGGGGTCGAGTCGGCGGCGTCGCGGAACGGCCCGTAGAACGCCGAGGCGAACTTGGCCGAGTAGGCAAGGATCGGCGTCTCGGCGAAGCCCTCACCGTCGAGCTCCTCCCTGATCGCACCGACGCGCCCGTCCATCATGTCCGACGGAGCGACCAGGTCTGCACCGGCGCGCGCGTGGCTGACGGCGGTGCGCGCGAGCAGCTCGACCGTCGCGTCGTTGTCGACCCTCGGCGGACCCGCGCCGTCGGCGCGCACGACGCCGCAGTGCCCGTGCGTGGTGTACTCGCACAGGCACACATCCGTGATCACCAGCAGATCAGCCGCCGCCTGCTTGATCGCGCGCGTCGCAACCTGGATGATGCCCTCCTCATCCCACGCAGCCGACCCCTCATCATCCTTCTCGGCAGGCAGCCCGAACAGCATCACCGCGGCGATTCCCAGCGCAGCCGCGTCATACGTCTCCTCGACGGCCGCCGAGATCGACAGGCGATCGACTCCCGGCATCGTCGCGATCGGCTCGCGACCAGGGCCCGTCTCGGTGACGAACAGCGGCAGCACCAGCTGCCCGGCGCTCACATCGGTCTCGCGCACCAGCCCGCGCAGGCCGGCGGTCGCCCGCAGTCTGCGCATGCGCGTCTGTGGATAGGCCATCGCGCCTTTCAGGTTAGAGCGTTCGCAGCGTTCGCTTCACTCCGCGCGCTGCAGCCCGACGCGCGCCAGCGCCCCGAACACGAGCGTCAGACCGGCCAGATGGAGGATCGACAGGCCGATCGACGGAGCGCTCCCGTTGACCGCCGCATCGAGCGCCTGCAGCGCGGCCTTGTACGGGAACACGAACGACACGGCCTTGATCGCGTCGTACACCCCGCTCGACACCGACCCGGCGGGCACGAGCGCCAGGAACGCCAGCGGCAGCGACAACAGGAACGCCAGCAGCGAGGCCGCGCGCACCTCACGGGCGAGCGCGCCGATCGCCACGCCCAGGGCACCGAACGCCAGCGCACCGAACGCGAGCGCCAGCACCCACTGCCCAACGCGACTCCAGTCGAGCGCGACGAACGCTCCGATCCCGGCGAGCATCGCGAACGCGATCACGAACGCACACCCGGCCGCCAGCAGCACCTTCTCGCTGAGCAGCGTCGCGCGCGAGACAAGCGCCGGCGGGCCCCGGATCAGGCGTGAGAGCACGTGCTCCTCACGCTCCAGCGCGACCCCCCCGGCGGCCAGCAGGACGCACACGAACATCAGCGACACGCTCACCGCGACGACCACCGCGAACGTGTTCAGCGGCGTGCGGCGGCCGTGCAGCAGCGAGCTCTTGACGCTGATCGGCTGCCCGATCGTCGACAGCACGTCCTTGCTCAGCGACAGGTTCTGCGCGGCGAAGCCGGCGAACGCATCGATCCGTTCGAGTTCGGTGCGCTTGTGGCCCGGTGGCAGCGCGGCAATCACCCCGCCCAGCTTCGACGGGATTTCGCCAAGCCCGATCAGGTTCCCGGGCGCGCCGGGGATGCCCACGTCGCCGCCTTGCAGGAGGGCGTCGATCGCCTTCGCGGCAGCCTGCTGGATTTGCTCGGAAAACGCCAGGTTGGCCTGCGCGAGCGCCGAGTCGATTGTCGACTGCACGAGCGACTGCTCGAGCGCGTCGCCGTTGTACAGGACTTCCAGCTGCGCCCGCTGGACGTCCGAGGAGAGGCGCGCGGCGATGTCCGGCGGGATCACCACCGCGGCGATCACCTCGCCGGACTTGACCTTCGCGACCGCCTCCGCGCGCGAGGGCACGTCTACCGCGTCGACCTGGCGGAACAGCTGGCGCGCGTACTCGTCGACCTCGACGCGCTGGTCGCCGACCTTGACCGTCTCACCGGGCGGGGTCTCGTCGACGATCGCCACGCGCGGCTTCGACGGACCGCGCGAGATCGCAAGCCCGATCAACAGCGCGATCGCGACGGGGTACACGACGAGCAGCGCGACCAGCAGCCGCGAGCGACGCAGGATCAACAGGTCCTTGCGCAGCAGCCACCTCATGGCGCGTCCTCGGCGCGAGGCTTGGCCTCCTCCCGCAGGAATCGCACGAGCGCGCGCTCGAGGTCTCCGCCCTCGCGCTCGCCGCCGGCCTCCAGCAGCACCGGCACCTGGCCGTCGAACATCAGCCGCCCATTCGACAGCACGATCACACGGTCCGCGTGGCGCTGCGCCTCGCTGACGTTGTGTGTCGAGAACACGACCGCCGTCCCGCCGTCGGCCAGCATCCGCACGAACTCCCACAGGCGCTCGCGTTGCCCGGGGTCAAGCGACGCCGACGGCTCGTCCAGCGCGAGCACCGGTGGGTCGGCCAACAGTCCGATCGCGACGTTCACGCGCTGGCGGTTTCCGCCCGACAGCCGCGCGACCGCCTCGTCGGCGCGGTCGTGCAGGCCGGTCTGCTCGAGCATCCGCTCGACCGTCGCATGCGGATCGGGCACCTTCTCCAGGCGCGCGAACAGTTCGAGGTTCTCGGCCACCGACAGCCGCGGATACAGCGCCGCGTGCTGCGGTGCCCATCCGACTTGTCGCGGTCCCGGGGTCACCCTGCCGGCGCTCGGCGACTGAATGCCCGCGACGATCGACAGCAGCGTCGTCTTGCCGGCGCCGTTCGGCCCAATCACGGCGACCAGCTCGCCGCCGCGGACGTCAAAGCTGACCTCCCGCAGCGCCTCCAGGTCACCGTAGTGCTTGCCGAGCGCGCTGACGCTGAGCGTCGCGCTCACAGCATTCCGCTGTGGCCGCGATCCCACGGCTCGAGTGTCAGATGGCGACTCAGGTACACCGCCGTCTCGCGCAGCACAGCGAGGATCGGCAGGGCGATCAGCGCGCCGACGATCCCGTACAGCTGCAGCCCCAGCAGCAGCGCGAAGATCACCAGCAGGGGGTTGATCCGCAGCGTGTGCCCGAAAATCTGCGGCGCGACCACGTGACCCTCCAGCTGCTGCAAGCCGACGAACAGCAGCGCCACCCACAGCGCGGTGATCGGATCGGTGAACAGGGCCACGATCACCGCGGGCAGCGCCCCCAGGATCGGCCCGACGTACGGGACCAGCTCCATCACGCCGTAGAACACGCCGAACGCGACCGCGTATTTGCTCCCCTCGGGGAAGATCCCGAGCACACCGAACAGATATAGCGAGACGCCCGCTGAGGCGCCCATCAGGGTGCTGAACAGAAGCTGCCCGCCGACGTAGCGCGAGACCGCCCGCTGGATCAGCAGCGGGTAGTCATCGGCGCTCGTGCCGTCGCCGTCGGGCATCATCCGCCGTACCAGCGCGCCGATCTGCCGGCCATACAGCAGCATGTACACCGACAGCACGAACACGAGCACCAGATCGAAGATCGCGCCGGCGGCTTCGGTGGCAAGCGCACCGCCGAACGACGCCAGTTTGTCGGCGCTCTTGGCGACTTTTTCCTGGAAGGTCTGCAAGGCCGTCTTGCCCTGCTTGACCAGGTGAACATGGACGCCGTGCTGGTTCAATTCACCCTGGAACGTTGCGATCTTCTTGTTCGCTTCGTTGACGATGTGCGGGAGGTTGTTCGTGAACGTCCGCACCTGATCAGAGATAGGGTTCGCCAGCAGGAAGCCGAGGCCCGCGAGCGTCAGGAAGAATGCGAGGTACACGGCGAGCACCGCGAGCCCGCGGGGAAGGCGCGAGCGCTGCAGGAAGGCGACGGCCGGATTGAGGATCATCGCGATGAGGCCGGCAATGACGAAGATCAAAACCACTTTCCCCGCCGCTTTCGCAAGCGCCCACAGCGCCAGCAGCGCCAGCGGCAGCACGACCAGCTGGATCCAGCGGGGAACCACGACCCGCGGAGCGTTTCCGGCCACGGGCTTCAAGTGCCTCCCACCATCGCCAGAGTATGGCTGAGCCGCAGGCGGGCACCGCCGCCGCGAGCATCCTGTTCGTCGGCGACGTCGTCGGTAGCATCGGCAAGCAGACGCTGTTCGACTGCCTGCCGATCCTGCGCGAGCGCTACGCGCCAACGTTCGTCGTCGTCAACGGGGAGAACGCCGCCGGTGGGCTCGGGATCACGCCGAAGATCGCCGAGCAGATGTTCGCGGCGGGCGTCGATGCGATCACGCTCGGTAATCACACCTACCACCGCCGCGAGATCTATCCGTATCTGGCCGACAGCGACCGGATCGTGCGACCCGCCAACTACCTCCGCAGTCAGCCCGGGCGCGGCGTGTGTGTGGTCGAGCGCGACGGCGTTCGACTCGGCGTGGTCAACCTCAGCGGGAACCTGTACGTACGGGCGGGCCGCTCGGCGTTCACCGAGATCGAGGTCGCGCTGGGCGAGCTCAGCGAGGTCGACCAGATCCTCATCGACATGCACGCCGAGGCGACATCCGAGAAGGTCGCGCTCGGGTGGCACCTCGACGGGCGCGTGAGCGCCGTCGTGGGCACCCACACCCACGTCCCGACCGCCGACGCTCGCGTCCTGCCGGGCGGCACCGCGTACATCACCGACGTCGGCATGACAGGTCCGCGCGGCGGGGTCATCGGCGTCAAGCGCGAGCAGGCAATCGAGTCGCTGCTGACGCAGATGCCGACCCGCTTTGAGACCTCCGACGAGGACCCGTGGCTGATGGGGGTGCTGATCAGCTGCTCACAGCCGCTGCGGGCCGACTCGATCGAGCAGCTGCTGATGCCACGACCGGCGGAGCGCTCGCGGGATCGCTGAGGCGCCCGAGCAGCGCGAGCATCACGAGTGGGAAGAACCACGGGATGTACAGGTAGAACCAGTGTTCGATCCCCAGCTCCACGGCCAGCATCACGGCGCCGCACGCGGCCGCCAGGCCGACCAGGTCGGCGCGCCTGGGCGCCAGCGCCAGCACCAGCGCCAGCGCGATCGCAGCGATCTCGACGACGCGCTCCAGTCCGTGCCACCCGTACAGCCCCCAGATCGAGAAAGGCGAGGAGCGGTTGGACTGGTAGTCGATCGTCCGCTCGTAGATCGTGCGCAGCGAGTCGTGTTTCAGCGCCGGGATGAACACGAGGGCAGCCGTGCCGGCGAAGGCGACTACGAACAGTCCCAGCGCGCGAGCACGGCGCGCTGGTGAGAGCTCTGAAAGGCCGTGCGTGGCGAGCACGGGTGCGAGCGCAAGCGGTGCGAACTTCGCCAGACCGGCGAGCGCGGCGAAGCAGCCGCGTGCGGCCGGGGCGAGCTTTGAGTGGTAGCTGGCAGCCAGCAGCGCCGCGAGCACGAACACGGCGACGAACGTGTCATTGGAGTTGCTCTCCAGCGTGAACAGCGTGAACGGATACGCGACCCACGCGTAGGAGAGCGCAATGCCGAGCGTCGGGCCGCGCATCCGCCTGCCGAGCAGGAACAAGAGCGCCGTGGCCAGCAGGTCGAAGAAGATCGCCGCCGCGTGCGCCGCCGGCAGGTCGTCCCAGTTGCCGCTCCAGCCGAACAGCTGCTCGAACGGGACGTAGGACTCGTAGTTGACCGGCCCGTACGTGTCGCCGTGTTCGTTGTTCGCCGGATACGCGCCGTACAGCGGCCGGTCGTGGACGATCCGCTGCGCGCCGATCACGCCCGCGTAGCCGACGTCGATCACGTTCGAGTCGGTGACGTTCAGCCCAATCCGAAAACCGATCAGGAAAACGACGCCGATCGCCAGCCAAGGCGCCGGCACCAGTAGGCGCAGCGGCGGCGGACGGCGGACGGCGGACGACGGGTCATCGTCGGCGCGCGTGGCGCGTGGGTGTCGCAGCAGCGCGAGCATACGAGCCAGCAGATACAGCAGCGGCGGGTAGGCGAGCGGGACCGAGCCGTAGATCTGCCCGTGGTTGAAGAACGCGAGCGAGACGGACAACGACAGCAGCACGAGCAGGTCGAGATGCAGCAGCGAGAACGGCCTGCGGAAGTTCACGAACGGCAGCATGAACAGCACGCACAGCGGCAGCCAGATGTACAACGCGTTGACGTGCCTGCCGAACGCGCCCGGGTAGCCGCGCGCCATCGACCAGGCAATCTGGAAGCCGGTCCACTGTTCGACCACGCGGCCGGACAGGTCGTCGATGATGACCTGTCCGATCTCTTTCTTGCCGCCTTTGGAGAAGTAGCTGACCTGCCATTTGAAGGCGCCCTTCAGATACGCCCCACCGTAGGAGCCGGGGTATTTTGCGCGCACGGCGCGCATCTTGGGAAGCCGCTGCGCGATCGCGAGCACCGCGTTCGGCGACAGCCTGCGCCCGGCCGGGGGCTCGCTCGAGGCCGCCACCGGGATCGGCGTTTCCGGGTTGGCCGGGGCCGTCGTGGCGCTCGAGCCGCTCGTGTCCGTTTTCCCGGCGGCTCTGGCGCCGCTCATCGGTGCAGTCGAGCCGGCCATCGAGGACGGGCCTATCGCCGACGTCGCAGTGCCCGTCGCAGCCGCGGCTGAGGACGGGAGCGCGCAGAGGGCCAGACAAGCGAGGATCGCCAGGCGACAGCGCATCACGCGAGGGTAACGGGGGTGCTAGAAGTGCGCGAGCACGATCGGCGCGACGTCGCGGATCGCCCACTGCGCGGGCTCGGGGTCGGGCAGCGGCACGCCGCTGAGGATCAGCGCGCCGAGCGAGTCGCTGGCGTGCAGCGAGCCGTGGCTGCCACCGCCGACGTGCGCCTGGCGCCCCCAGTCGATGAACTCGAAGCCGGGCGCGGCCGACAGCAGGACCTCCCCGGAGGTCGGGCAGGTGAGCGCGGCCCACGCCCGCGCGAGCGCGTCGGGGTAGTCGGGGGTCAGCAGGCGTGCGTCCTCGACGGTCGCTTCGAGCACCGCCAGCGCGCCGTCGAGCGACCACGTGACGCCGCGCGCATCGGTGAGCGGCCCGCCTGGCGCGAAACGCAGCTCGCCGCGTGACGGGCTGGCGATCACGCCCTCGCGGGGAGCGTCGTGTGCGTCGCGCTCCAGCCACAGGACGAGGTCGACGCCGTCGATCGTGAGCGCGCGCGTGACGACCGACGCGCGCATCGCGTCGCGCTCAGACTCGTGCAATGCGTAGACCATCGCGGCGCGCTGGGAGGGGCAGACGGCGATCCGCGGCTCGCCGTCGCGAGCTCCCTCCGAGGAGCGTGCCGGTCCGAGCACCCCCAGCTCGTCCAGCTCGTCCTGCAGCGCGATCGTGTCGGTGACCGGCGCCTGCGAGTGGTCGGCCATCGCGATCACCGCGTGCTCGGCGAGGAACTCCTCGACGCCGCCGGCGGCGTTCATCATCCGCGCCAGCTGAAGGTCGGCCTGAGCGATCGACTGGACCTGCGCGTCGGGTCCGTGCTTGTGCGAGTACCAGTCGTTGTCGGGCAGCGACAGCAGCAGAAAGTCGAACAGGTCATGCTCGACCATGTACGCGGACACGCACCCCGAGTGGCTTGTCGCGAACGCCGGGCATGCCGAGACCGGAGCGGCAGCCGGTGCGCTGCGAGGCGAAGATGTCGGCGTAGAACAGCTCGCGCGGCCCCATCACCGCGTGGCGGCATCAGCGCCGAGGCGATGCGGGTGAGCGTGGTGTCGCGCTGTGGCTCGTGGCGGTAGCGACCCCGGTACATCAGATAGGTCGTGCCCGCGGTGCGCACGTCGGCGTCGTCCAGCGTCTCGAAGAGGGTCGGCGTCTGGTCGGACAGGTGCGCTCGATTCATGTTGTAGACGGTGTCGGTGAGCTGACGCGTGATGCCGAAGCGCTGGGCGGCGCGGAAGCTCGAGCCGTACTCCACATAGCGATGCTCGTCGCGGTGGAACCAGTTCATGCCGGGGATCCGGTGGGCGTCCTGGGCTACGCCGGTGACGATCGAGGCGGCGCACACGGGCGTGACCGACGGGAACGCGGCGACACAGTCGGGGACGTAAAGTCCGTCGGCGACGAGCCGCTCGAGCACTGGTGCGACGCCGGACTCGATCGCGCGCTCGAGCATCGCCGGCGCCATCGCGTCGATCACGCACAGCACGAGCTTGGCCCGCGATGAGCTGGCAGCCGGCGCCATCAGCGGCGCAGGATGCGCAGCCCGGCGTACTTTTCATCCGCGCGACCTCGACCGCGCCAGGCAAACCAGGCGAGCAGCGCGACGAGCACGTAGCCGAGCGGGTGCAGCAGCGCGACTAGTCCCGCGGCCAGAACCGAGGCCGCGTCGAGGTACACAGTCAACGCCTCCTGAGCCGCACGGTCGGGCAGCCGCGAGCGAGCGCGCGCGATCACCGGCCAGGAGGCGCGCTGGCCGACGGCGACGGCGGCGAAGCCGCCGAGCAGGCCGGGCCACCAGGCGTCGCCGTGCGCGGCGAGCGTGCCGGCGAACAGGGCCGCGCCTGCGCCGAACGCCAGCCCGGTGATCGACGCGGCGAGCGGCTCGTTGCGCGCCTTGCGATCACCCGGGTCGATGATCGGCGTCTGGGAGAGCACGATCTGCACGACGTAGGACAGCACGAGCGCGATGGTCACCACGAGCAGCCACCAGTCGGCCTGCAGGAAACGAAACGGGTCGTGCGTGAAGCGCACGCCGAGCACGTCCGCGGAGCCGAGCGCTCCGGCCAGCAGCACCGGCAGGAACGGGCGCAGCCCGCATGCTGCGGCGAGCCCGACGCCGAGGCCTATGTAGAAGAAGATGCCGTTCATGCGGAGAGCCGTTTTGCGGTGCGATACCGTGCGTGGATGCGCGGGCGGGACGATAGTCGACGGGCCCGGCCGGCCGCGCACGAGCTCGCCCGCTACGAGGCGCTGTTCGCAGCGCGCACGCGCGGGATGAAAAGCTCGGCGATGCGCGAGATGATGGCGCTGACCGAGCGTCCGGATGTGATCTCGCTCGCTGGGGGGCTGCCGGACACGAGCACGTTTGCGCCCGAGCTGTACGCCAAGCTGATGGCACAGGTGGCCGCGGAGGCGCACGGCGCGCGCCCTGCAATATGGGCCGACCGAGGGAATGGCTGCGACCGTCGGCTGCATCGTGGAGGTGATGGAGCACGAGGGAACGCCTGTCGATCCCTCCGAGGTGATCGTCACGACCGGCGGACAGCAGGTGATCGACCTCGTGTGCAAGGCGCTGATCGATCCCGGCGATGTGATCGTCGCCGAGGCTCCAACGTACCCGGGAGCGGTGCCGACGTTCAGCGCCTACCAGGCGGACGTCGAGCAGATCGAGATGGACGCTGACGGGATGCCGATCGACGTCCTGGAGAGCACGCTCGACCGCCTGCAAGCGCAGGGCCGCCGACCGAAGTTCATCTACACGATCCCCAACTTCCAGAACCCGGGCGGGGTCACGATGTCGCTGGCGCGCCGGCGTCGCCTGGTGGAGGTGGCGCGCGAGCGTGAGCTGCTGGTGCTGGAGGACAATCCGTACGGCCTGCTGCGCTACGAGGGCGACCCGCTGCCGACGCTCTACTCGCTGGATGCGCAGGCCGTCGGTCGTGGTGGCGCGTCGGATCTGGTGATCTACCTGGGCACGTTCTCGAAGATCCTGTCGCCGGGCCTGCGTCTCGGATGGGCGGTCGCGCCGCGCCCGGTGCTCGAGAAGCTGAACCTCGGCAAACAGGGCTCGGACCTGTGCTCCTCGCCGGTGACGCAGATGTTCGTCGCGGCCTACTTCGCAGAGCGGGGCACCGGTGCCCGCCCCGCGTGGATCGAATACGTGGAGCGGCTGCGGGATCTCTATCGGCGCCGCCGCGACGTGATGCTCCAGGCGCTGCAGGAGCATTTCGGCGGGCGAGCGAGCTGGACGCGTCCGGAGGGCGGGCTGTTCATCTGGGCGACGCTCGACGGCGGGGTCGACACGACCGACCTGATGGCGCGCAGCGAGGGCGTGGCGTTCGTGCCCGGCCGCGCCGCGTACATGGACGGCCGCCGCGGGGGCTCGTCGATGCGCCTGAACTTCGCGGGAGTCCCGGAGGACGAAATCAGGGAGGGAATCCGTCGGATCGGCAGGATCATGGGCGGGGACACAGGCCTGCTGGGGACGTTGACCGGCTCGCCCGCTGCCTCGTCGTCTGCGCCGCCTTCAGCCGAGCCGGGGATCGAGCTCGACGAGGGCGCGCCGCTCGCGGACGTCGTCGCGCTGCCTCGTCGCGATGGATCGGATTCCGCCCGCTCGGCGCGTCGACGACAGGATCGATGACCGCCGCGAGCAGGGTCGCGGTGTTGAAGGGCGGAGGGTCGCTGGAGCGGACCGTGTCGCTGCGCTCGGGGGCGCGGGCGCAGAGCGCGCTGGGCCGGCTGGGACACGAGGTGATCGCGATCGACGCCGGCCCTGAGCTGGTGGCGCAACTGCACGATTGCGAGCCCGACGCGGCGTTCGTGGCGTTGCACGGTCGCGACGGCGAGGACGGGACTGTGCAGGGCTTGCTGGAGACGATCGGCGTGCCGTACACCGGCTCTGGACCGGCGGCGTGCATGCGCTGCACCGACAAGGCACTGGCGAAGTACCTGATGATCGAGGCGGGCATTCCGACGCCGGACTTCACTGCGATCAAGGAGAGCGCGATCAAAGACCTGGGCGTCGCGGCGGCGCTCGGCGACGTCGAGCGCCGGCTGGGCCTGCCGATGGTGGTCAAGCCCGCGAGCCAGGGCTCGGCGCTGGGCGTGAAGTTCGCCCGCTCGAGCGAGGAGTTGCCCCCGGCGATCGTGGGGGCGCTGTCGTATGACCGCAAGGTCGTGATCGAGCGCTACGTGAAGGGCCGTGACCTGGCGGTGTCGGTGCTGGACGCTGGTCAGGTGGGCGGGGGCGGCTCATCGTCGGCGCCCGGAGAGCCGGTGGCGCTGCCGGTGGTCGAGGCGATCCCGCGGGAAGAGGAGTTCTACAACTACGAGTCGCGCTACGAGATCGGCATGACGACTTTCGTGTGCCCGGCGGAGCTGCCCGCAGAGACCACCGAACGGGCACAGGAGCTGGCGCTCGCCACGTACCGGCTGCTCGGCTGCCACGGCGTGGCGCGCGTCGACTTGATGCTCGATACCGACACGGGTGAGCTGTCGGTATTGGAGACGAACGTCGGCCCGGGGTTGACCGAAACGAGCCTGCTGCCGCTGGCCGCCGACGCGGCCGGGATCGGTTTCGACGAGCTAATCGAGCGAATCCTCGCGTCCGCGTTCAGCCGCTGACGCCAGGACACACCGCCCAGGAGCTCTCGCGCCGCTCAGGAGTCGCCGGCGGCAAAGTCCTCCGGGCTGACCTGGTCGAGGAACTCCTTGAACTTCTCGACGACGTCCTCGGACTCGTCGACGTCGTGCTCGAACTCGATCGCCGACTCGGAGATCACCTCCTCGGCCGCGTAGATCGGAGCGCCCGAGCGCACCGCCAGCGCGATCGCGTCGCTCGGCCGCGAGTCGATCTCGAGCTCGCGACCGCCGACGCTGAGCGTGATCGACGCGAAGAACGTGTTCTCGCGAAGCTCGGTGACAGAGACCTGCGTGCACTTCACGTCGAGCTCGCCGAGGATGTCGCTCAGGAGATCGTGGGTCATCGGCCGTGGCGTGCCGGCGCCCTGGAGCTTCATCAGGATCGACGCCGCCTCCGGGTGTCCGATCCAGATCGGCAGGAACTTGTTGCCGTCGACTGTCTTCAAAAGCACAATCGGCTGCTTGCCAACCATGTCAAAGCTGACGCCGTAGATCACCATCTCCTGCACAAAGGTCCTCCGAGCGGGGGGAAGTCAGAGTATAGGTCCCGGCTGTGGCGCCGGCGAGCAGCCCGAGCGCGCAATGCGGGGGCTCAAAGGGGCGGAGAGCTCATGCTCGTCAGCGGAAGCTCCAGAGCTTGTTACCGAGGAAGTTGAGCGGCATCGAGGCAGCCACAGCCAGCGCCTGGGCCGGCACCTTGGCGACGCTCGCGTCCTCCACCAGGACCGTCAACAGCAGCAGACTGAAGCCGAACGCGACGAGACTGACGACGAGAAAGCGCAGCGCCTGGAAGTGGGCGCGCCCGTCCCCTGCGTCGAACGTCCAGTGACGGTTGAGGACAAAGTTGTTGAGCACGGCCACCAGCCACGCGGCCACCGCGGCGACACGATAGTCGACCCCTGCCGAGTGCACCAGCAGCGAGTAGACCGCCAGGTTGACGACGAAGCCGAACGCCCCGACAAAGCCGAAGCGGATTAGCTGCAGCCAGTTGGCGGGCCTTCGCATCCCGTGCAGCAGGCGAACATGCGGCCGTATCTCCACGGCCGTGGCGTCGTCGCGCATCGCATGAGGGTAGCGAGACTCAGCGGCGGACACCAGCGCTGGCGCAACCGACACGTGGCGGCGGAGGCTACCGCTAGCCTTGGAAAGATGGACTCCGCGCGCAGGGCCCTGGCAGCGCTGCTGTGCACGCTCGCGTGTGCTGGCCTGGCCGCCTGTGGGCAGGCCGCGGCAGGTGCAGGCAACAACAACACGCACGCCAGCACGACGCCCAGCGCCTCAGGCAGCGCGGTCGCTGGCGCGGTGGTCGGTTCGTCCGCCAGCGGGTCCTCCGCCGCGGCGTCCTCGGCTCCACGATCCACCGCCGAGCCCACCGCAGCGGACAGCTCGCGCGGCACGGCAAAGGAGGTCGCCGACCCCCAGGAAGCCAGCAGCTTCCCGGCGCCTGCATCGGTCCACCACGCCGCGGCGGCGACGCCGGCCAAGGCGGGCGAAGCTGTCGTTGCGGCGGGAGCGCCCTCGGATGCCGAAGTGCGCGGCGAGCTGGCGCAGATGAAGGCCGCAGAACGCAGCGCCAAGCAGGCGCAGAAGCACTCGCTGATCCCTGTCCCGGGCGGAGAGTCGGTCGGAGGCGACGGTACGATCCCGATTCCCACTCACGTCCCGGAAGTGATCCAGAAGGTGGTCGCCGGCGCCAACGAGATCACTGACTTCCCGTACGTGTTCGGGGGCGGACACGCGTCGTTTGTCGACAACGCATACGACTGCTCGGGGTCGGTCAGCTACGCGCTGGCAGCCGGAGGGCTGCTGAGCGCACCGGAGACCTCGGGAGACCTCGAAAGCTGGGGCGCCCCAGGTCCGGGCAGGTACATCACCGTGTACGCGAACGCCGGGCACACATATATGTACGTGGACGGCATTCTCTATGACACAGCCGGGCGCAGCGGCGTGTACGCCTCGCGTTGGCAGGTCGCGCCGACGAACAACTCGGGCTTCGTGGCGCGCCACTGGCCGGGGCTGTAGCCAACCGGATCGACGCCGATGCTCCTCGCCGCCGCGCTCGCAACACTGCTCGATGGCCCTGGACGGTGAATCGGTCAACAACTCGAACACCGGGCTGGCCGTGATCTCGCTCGTCTCAATCGTGCTCGGCTGGGTGGCGCTTGGCGCGCTGTGGTACTTCGTGTTCCGGGACCGCTCGCGCGGGCGGCGCAAAGAGGGCTCCTCGGACTAGCGCCGCCGCGGCGCGGTGCGATCAGCGGCGGAGGGTCGAACTGCTGATCACGGTCGTCGTGACCGGGCTTTTTGAGGCCGCGTTGCGGACGATCAGCCGCAGCATCAGGGAGACCTTGTGCGCCCGTCCGAGGCTCGCTGCGGTCTTCTTGGAGAGCAGGATATGCACCGTGCTGTGCCCACCTTTGGTGGTGACCAGGACGGCTTTAGCGATCACCAGCTGCTGGGCCGAGCCCGGCGGCAGGCCGACTGCGGAGGCGCCACCTATCTTCAGTTTGCGTGCCACAGTCCGGCTGAGCAGAACTTCGAAGCGTCCGGCGACCTGCTCGTTGACCGAGTAGCGGACGGCGAGGCCCTTGCCGAGCGTCTTCAGGCTTTTCGAGATGATGCTCGCGGCTGCCACTGGAGCCGGGACGCTGGCGACGCCGGCGCCTCCCGATCCACCTGGGCCACCCGTCGAGGAGCCTGTGCCGCTCGGAGCGGGCGGGGGCGTCGGCGGGGGGGGCGGGGGCGAGCCCGCGGCGGTGACCGGCTGCGTGACGCTGGCGACGTTGCCACCCACGTCCCTGACCGTCAGTGTGACCTGGTAGGTGCCGCCGTACTGGTAGGAGTGGAACACGCTCGCCGCGCAGGGGCTGAGCCAGGGTGCTTCGCACGTCGGAGCTCCAGGCGCGAAACCAGACACCGTGGGCGTTCCGTCGCCGAAGTCCCACGTGTAGGTGGCGTAGTTGGGCTGCGGAACTCCAGCGGCGGAGTAGCCGACCGCGGCGTCGAGGCTGATGTCGGACTCCATACCGTCAAAGCCGACGACTTCCCCGGCGTTGACGAGATTGGGCGCGGTGAATTTGGGGTCCAGGTTGACGTGGTGGATGCACGAGACGCCCGGGTATGGGAGACGGTAGGCGGAGAGGTTGAAGGCGTCGTTCAGGTAGTAGGAGTTCGATGCCAGCGACTGATCGAAGAGCGTGCCGGCACGGGTCTTGTGGTCGGCCGCCACATCCCCACCGAGCACGGGCCCGAAGAGAAAGCGGCACTCGTCGGTGTTCTCGTAGTTCGCCGAATCCTGCCACGCATTGAGCAGCGGGTCGGTCACCATGTTCTCCTGCTCGAGGCTGAGCTGGTTGATGATCAGGTCGGACAGTCCGTAGTCACAATCGCCGTTGGTGTTCGGGCAGGGCCGCTGGTTCGGCTCCTGCTCGTGCGGACCTTCCAGTTCTTCAGTCAGTTCGGCTTCTTCTTTTTCTTCAGCGTCTTTTTCGGTGAATTCTTCTTGTTCCTTTTTGCTTTTTTCTTTGGCTTTCTCAGGTTCGTAACCATTCTTGCCTGCCGGGTTTATGCCGCCATCCTGACATTCCCAACCCGGCCTCTGGTCGGAATTGGCGAGGCGCAGGTCGCCGAAGCCCCCGGCCGTCCAGGGAACCACCGCGTACACGATCGTGTTCGCGCTGCCCGTCGCCGAGCCACCCGGGTTGACATCCGCGTGGTAGCTGCAGAAGCTGTTTTCGTAGCTTGCTTTACTCAATTTTGCGTAATCCGAGCAGTGGCCGGTGAGTTTGCCGCCATCGAGGCACACGGTCACGCCGGGTGGTGTGAGCAGGTAATAGACGCTGCCCAAGCCCTTGGGTAGCCCGTGCAGGGCGATGAAGGCTTCCAGTTCACTTGCCAATTGGGCGCTGGTCAGGCAGACGGCGGTGGGCGTACCGCCGAATTCCCGGCCGATCTGGTCTTCCACCAAGAACGGTTCCGGATCTTCGCATCCGGACGCCGGGTAGGGGTGCGTGTCGGTATACGCAGCCTTGTAGGTCTGGGCGTACGTCGCCGGCACATTGGACTTGTCGGTGTACTGGCTGTCGACCGCGAAGACCGTGTCGAGGCTCGCACTTTCCGTTCCGGCGCCCCGGAGGTAGTGGTCGATCGCGTTCTGCCATTCACTCCAATAACTAACAGTCGGATCCCAGTAGATCGCGTATGTGCTCGTGCCGTGCAGCACTGGGTTTCCATTGGGGTTGGCGTAGGTCTTGGGTTCCGCTTCGCCGGCGAACGGGTTGTACGTGCTCGAGAAGCGGGGCTGGACGCCGACGGTCGTCGATCCGACCGTGGTCACCACCGCATGCACGGGCGCCGCTACCGCGGCGAGCAAGGCTACACACACGCCGAGTGCGATGAGGAGTCCCCGAAGAGCGCTCAAGCGGGATCGGGCCGGCGAGTGGGGCAAACGCGTGAAGCTGTTCACGAGGCGATCATCGGCAGGCGCGAGCGTATGCCTTAGCGCCGTGGACGACTTTCCCACGATGGCCACCCCTGTGGGACCCGCAGAGCAGTGACGCTCCGGCATGAGCAGTCGGATTGGGGCAGGCAGCTGATCGCCCTGCGATCGGGCGCTACGGGAGCCCCGATGACCTGCTGCGCGACGCCGACCTGGCCCTGTACTCAGCCAAGGACGCCGGGCGGGACCGCTACGCGCTGTTCGACCCGAGCATGAACACGGACGCGTTCGTCTCGCCCGCCGGCTGACAGATCCGCCGGCTGCGGGCTAGTCTCAGCGCACGGATGCGTCATCCGGACAAGCGGGCATAGGAAGGAGCGGCACTTGAGCACCCAAGCACGCGGGCGTACGGTCACCGACATCGAGGCTGAGCAGGTCGCGAAAGCCAACGCGAGCGGACGGACGCCGGTCGTGTTCATACACGGCCTGTGGCTGCTGCCGAGTAGCTGGGAGCGCTGGGCAACCGTGTTCGAGGAGGCCGGCTACTCAGCGGTCAGCCCCGGTTGGCCGGACGACCCGCAGACCGTCGAGGAGGCGAACGCGAACCCCGACGTGTTCGCTCGTAAGACCGTCGGAGGAGTGGCCGACCACTTCGACGAGGTAATCGGGGGCCTCGAGCGAAAGCCGGCGATCGTCGGGCACTCGTTCGGTGGCCTGCTCACCCAGATCCTCGCCGGGCGTGGCCTCGCCGAGGTGTCCGTCGCGATCAACCCCGCCCCGTTCCGCGGGGTGCTGCCATTGCCGCTCGCGGCCGTGAAATCTGTAGGTCACGTCCTCGCCAATCCCGCCAACCGTGGCCGCGCGGCGCCGCTCTCCTATGGCCAGTTTCGTTACGCGTTCGCCAACGCGGTCAGCGAGGACGAGGCCCACCAGCTGTATGAGACGTTCGCCGTTCCGGCGCCCGGCGCGCCGATCTTTCAGGCCGCCGCCGCCAATCTCAACCCGTGGACTGAGGTCAAGGTCGATAGCGCCAACCCGATGCGCGGCCCGCTGCTGGTCATCTCCGGCGAGCAGGATCACGCGGTGCCGCCGGCGGTCGCCAACGCGGCCTACAAGCGCCAGGCGCGCAACCCGGGGGTGACCGAGATCGTGGAGCTGGCTCGCGGGCACGCGCTGACAATCGACAGCGGCTGGCGCGAGGTCGCCGACACCGCGCTCGCGTTCGTCCAGAGGTTCACCTAAGAATCCGCCTGGCAATAAACAGGCGAGCTCATCTCAGACGCTTGTCGGCTCGGTCGTCGGCTGGTCCTCGCCGGCGCGGGCATCGAGGTTTCGCAGATGCGCCTGCGTCTTCTCGTCGCGCTCGAGCGCAGCATCGCCGAGTGGGCCGACGATGCCGCGAAGCACCGACAGCAGCACCCAGCGGCGCGGTTGGATGATCCGCGGGCGGCGGCCCTCGATGCCGCGGACGATCGCCTCGCCGGCTGCCTGCGGCGGCAAGCGCTTCTGCAGCGGCTTGGGGAGGGTGGCGGTCATCTCGTTCGCCAGCGGGTCGCGATCGAGGCCCTGACGGACCATCTCGGTGTCGATGAAGCCGAAGTAGGCAACGCTCGCGCTAGCTCCGTGCTGGACGAGCTCGACGCGCAGGGCACGCCCGAACTGCTCGACCGCGGCCTTGCTCATCGCGTACGGAACCAAGCCGATGCCGTTGGTGAACGCGTAGATCGATGAGACGACGACCACGTGCCCGCGGCGCCGGATGATCTCCGGCAGCGCGGCATCGACGGTCCTATACACGCCCATCAGGTTGACCTCGAGCACCCGCTCGAAGCCCTCCGTGCTCATCGCGCGGAACGTCGCCACGCGCGGGGCGATACCGGCATTCGCGACGACGACGTCGAGGCCGCCGAAGCGATCGACGGTCGCCGCGACCGCCTGCTGCATGGCACCGCGATCGGTGACGTCGCCGGCGAGCCCGAGCGCCCGGGTGTCGTGCAGCTGGGCGGCCGCACTCGCTGCCGCCTCGGCGCTCACGTCGACGATCGCAACGGATGCTCCGCGCGCGATCAGGGCTCGTGCGGTGGCCAACCCGATCCCCCGAGCTGCCCCGGTGACGAGCGCGACCTTGCCGTTGAGGTCGTAGCGCTCCACGGCGTGAACTGTACGCCGCGAGGTCCGCTCGGGATGTGCGCCATCCGACTGCCGGGCGCGCTGCGGCTACTCCACCTCGACGTCATAGCCGGCCGCGGCGAGCGCCGCGAGCAGCTCCACGGTGTGACCGGGACCGCGGGTCTCCAGCGTCAGCGAGACGCCCGTCTCGCGCACGTGCAGCGGCACGGCTTCGCGCTTGTGCTCCACGCTGAGGAGGTTCGCGCGGGCGCGGGCGACGAGATCGAGTAGCTCCGCAAGGCCGCCGGGACGATCGGGAACACGCGTGAACAGACGCACTCGCCGCCCCTCCTCGGTTTCGTGGCGCAGCAGGAGACCGGCGAGCAGCCCGTTGTCGACGTTGCCACCGGAGACGATCGCCACGGTCATCCCGGACACCGGCGGCAGACGGCCGCTGAGCAGGGCGGCCACGGCAACCGCGCCGGCTCCCTCGGCGATCAGCTTGGCGTGCTCGGCCAGAAAGACCATCGCGTCTGCGATCTGCTCCTCGGTCACCGTGTCGACGCCCGCCAGCAGATCGCACAGGAGCCCCCGCGTCAGCGTCCCTGGGCGCTTGATCGCAATCCCGTCAGCGATCGTGGCCCCAGCGGCGGCAGCGAGTGCGCCTGTGCCGTCGGCCCCCGCGAAGATCTCCGCGAACGGCGCGCAGCTGCGCGCCTGTACCCCCACAAGCTCGACATCTGCGCTCGCGCGCCGCAGCGCGATCCCGATCCCGCTAGCCAGACCGCCACCACCGACGGGTATGACCACGCGCGCGAGATCGGGGACCTGCTCGAGCAGCTCCAGGGCGATCGTTCCCTGGCCGGCGATCACGTCGAGGTCGTTGAACGGGTGCACCAGCGCCGCACCCGTTTCACGAGCGCGCTTGGCGGCGAGGTCGAGTGCCTCGTCGACCGACGATCCCTCAAGCCGGACCGTCGCGCCGAGACCTTCCACAGCCGCGACCTTCGAGACAGCGGCATCACGCGGCATGAACACCTCACAGGCGACGCCCCTCACGCGCGCCGCCTGCGCGACAGCGCGGGCGTGGTTGCCGGCGCTGGCGGTCAGCAGCCCAGCGGCAGCGTGCTCGCCGAGCGCAGCCAGCTTGCTGAGCGCGCCGCGGAGCTTGAATGACCCCGTTCCCTGCAGGCACTCCGCCTTCAAAACAACCTTCGAGCCGCAGGCCTCCGCGAGGTCCGCGCACGCCAGCGTGGGAGTCCTTACGGCGACGCCCTGCAGGGCACGCCGGGCGCTCTGCAGATCGGCGTCGGCGATCAGCCCGGCGGCGCTCCGCGGCTCTGGTGCAGGACCGTCGTGCGCATCGCTCCGGCTCATCGGTTGAAGGTATAGGTTGCAAGCCTTATGGCGCAACGCTACGTTGGCGAGGACGCTCGGCTGGGTGACATCCTGGCGCGCCTGGAGCCGACACTCGGCCCACTCGGCGACACGCCCACGCCACTGGATGGCGGCATCACCAACCGCAACTTCCGCGTCACGTTGGGGGCGAGCGAGTACGTGGTCCGTGTGCACGGCCGCGACACCGACCTGCTGGGCATCGACCGGGACGCTGAGCGGCTCGCGAGCGAGACGGCGGCCGGGCTGCAGATCGCTCCCGAAGTTGCCGCCGCGCTCGAGGACTGCCTGGTGACGCGCTTCGTCGCCTGCGATCCCGCCGGCTCGCCGCAGATAGCCGCGCGCGTCGAGGATCTCGCGCGGGCACTGCGCAGCTTCCACGACTCGGGCGCCTGCCTGCCTACGACCTTCTGGGTCCCGGCGCTGCTCGCGGACTACGAGGCGATCGTCCGCCGACGCGGCGGCACACTGCCGGGCGCCTACGCGCAGGCGCTGGGGGTGGCCGGCCAGATCGCAGCAGCCCTCCCCGTCGGCAAGGCGCGCCCGTGTCACAACGACCTGCTCGCCGGCAACGTGATTCGCGCGCAGGACGACGGGAGCATGCTGATCGTCGACTGGGAGTACGCGGGGATGGGCCACCCATGCTTCGACCTGGGCAACCTGTCGATCAACAACGACTTCGACGACGACACCGACGAGCGCCTGCTGAGCGCTTACGACGGCCGCGCGCCGACGGCCGCGCGGCGAGCGACGCTGAAGCTGATGCGCGTGCTCTCGGATGCTCGCGAGGCGGCGTGGGGGGTCGTGCAGGGAGTCGTCTCCGAGCTCGACTTCGATTTCGACGCCTACGCACGCGAGCACTTCGAGCGGCTGCGCGCCACCGTGGACGGGCCTGGTTTCCGGCAGTGGCTGAACGAGGTCGCGCAAGGTGCACAGGAGGATGGGCATGGCCAGACCGCGTGAGCTGCCCGAGCGCGCGCGCATCGTGATCATCGGCGGAGGGGTTGGCGGCGCCTCGATCGCCCACCATCTGGCAAAGCTCGGCGAGCGCGACGTGGTCCTGCTCGACCGCGCCGAGCTGACCAGTGGATCGACGTTTCACTCGGCCGGGCTGGTCGGGCAGCTGCGTTCGAGCCTGCCGCTGACGCGGATGATGATGGACTCGGTGGAGCTGTACCGGACCTTCGACTGCGGCTGGGTCGAATGCGGCGGGGTGCGCCTCGCGTGCACGCCTGAGCGCGAGCAGGAGGTGCTGCGGCAGGTCGCCTGGGCGAGGACGTTCGGCCTCCCGCTCGAGCTGATCTCGCCCGAGCAGGCGCATGCGCTGTTCCCGCTGATGAGCGTCGAGGGCGTCCGCTGCGCGTCATACCTGCCGAGCGACGGGTACCTCGACCCGTCCCTGCTGACGACGGCGCTCGCCGACGGGGCGCGGGAGGGTGGCTGCCGGATCTTCACGCACACGCGCGTGACCGGCATCGACGTCGACCGCAGTGTGCCTGCGCACCCGCACGTGCGCGGCGTGCAGACCGAGTGGGGCCCGATCGAGGCCGACGTGGTCGTCAACGCGGGCGGGATGTTCGCGGCAGAGATCGGGCGCATGGCCGGCGTGCGCGTGCCGATCGTCCCGTTCGCGCACGAGTACCTCGTCACGCAGCCGTTCCGCGAGCGTGGCACGCACGAGCACCTGCCGACGCTGCGCGACCCAGATCTGTTGATCTACTTCCGCGAGGAGGGGGGCGGGCTGATCATGGGCGGCTACGAGCGCAGCTCGGCGCCGTGGGCGCTCGACGAGCACCTCGTGGACGCGATCCCCGCCGACTTCAACGGACGCCTGCTGGAAGAGGACTGGCCGCGCTTCGAGGAGATCGCCGCCAACTCCCGCGTGCGCGTGCCGCAGATGGACGAGATCACGGTCACGCGTCTGATCAACGGGCCCGAGGCGTTCACTCCCGACAACGAGTTCTGCCTGGGTGAGAGCGAGGTGGCAGGCCTGTTTGTAGCGGCGGGCTTCTGCGCACACGGCCTGGCCGGCGCCGGCGGTCTCGGGCGTGTGATGGCCGAGTGGATCCTCGAGGGGGAGCCGACGAGCGATGTCTGGGAGATGGACATCCGCCGCTTTGGGCCGCACTTCCGCTCGCCCGGGTACACGCTCAAGCGCGCGCAGGAGGTGTATGAGACCTACTACGACATCCGCTACCCCGGGCACGAGCGCCTGGCAGGCCGGCCGCTGCGAACGTCGAGTGCCTATCCGTGGCACGCCGAGCATGGCGCCGCGTTCGGTGAGAAGTCGGGCTGGGAGCGGGTCAACTGGTACGAGCAGAACGCTGCCGATGGAGATGAGTCGCTGCGCCCGCGCGGCTGGGCGGGGATGCACTGGTCGCCCGCGATCGGTGCTGAGCATCTCGCCACGCGCGAGCGCGCTGGCCTGTTCGACGAGTCCTCGTTCGCCAAGCTCGAGATCTCCGGGCCCGCAGCGGGCGACTTCCTGGAACGGCTATGCGACAACCGCGTCGCCGGCGAGGTCGGGGCGATCACGTACACCCAGATGCTCAACCAACACGGCGGAATCGAGTGCGACTTCACCGTCACGCGCGTCGAGCAGGAGCTGTTCTCGATCGTCACCGGGACGGCGTTCGGCAACCACGACCTCAGCTGGATCCGCCGCCACGCCCCGACCGACGGGAGCGTGCGCTGCATCGACGTGACAGCGCGCTGGGCGTGCTTCGCGCTGTGGGGACCGCGCTCGCGCGACATCCTCGCGCCGCTGACCGACGATCCGCTCGACTTCGCCTACATGCGGATGCGCGAGCTGGCCGTCGGTGACGTCCCCGCGCGTGCGCTGCGCGTCACTTTCGTCGGAGAGCTAGGTTGGGAGCTGTACTGCCCGACGGAGTACGCCGCCGGCATGTGGCGCTCGCTATGGCAGGCCGGGCGCGAGCACGGCCTCGTGGCCGGCGGCTACCGGGCGATCGACTCGCTGCGGCTGGAGAAGGGCTACCGCGTGTGGGCGGCCGACATCACCTCCGACGAGACACCATACGAGGCCGGGCTCGGCTTCTGCGTGAAGCAGGGCGGGGCGTTTCTCGGCGCGGACGCGCTGGGCGTCGGGTCGCGCTCAGGGCTGCAGGAGCCGCGCAAGCGCCTGCGCTGCCTGGTGCTCGAGGACCCTCGCTCGGTCGCGCTGGGCAACGAGCCGGTGAGAGTGGACGGCGTTGTACTTGGCCGCGTGACCTCCGGCGGATACGGCTACACGCTCGAGCGTTCGATCGCCTATGCCTACCTGCCGACGGAGGTCGGCGTTGGCGCGAAGGTCGAGGTGGACATCTTCGGCGAGTGGATCGACGGCGAGGTGGCGCGTGAGCCGCTGTTCGATCCGCAGGGCGAGCGGGTCCGCGGGTCCTGAGCCGGTCGACCGCCGTCGCTGCTGGAGACGCCGATCGCGCGGTCAGCCGCCTGCACGCGCCTGCACGTGCGGTACGTGGATCGACTGGTCGCTGGAAATCACGATCGCGACCAGCTGCGCACGTGTGTGGGCGCCGAGCTTGGCCATCGCGTTGCGGACGTGTGTCCGCACCGTCTCCGGGGACACGTACAGCTCGAGCGCGATCTGGTCTGTCTCCAGCCCCATCGCGATCAGCGTCACGACCTCCCGCTCGCGCCTGGTCAGCACCGCTGCCGCGGACGGCGCGCGAGTGGGAAGCGGCCACACGCCGTCCTTGGCGAGGATCACGTAGATCGCCAGCCGACGGCCGTCGATAACCGCCAGGCGGGCAGCGTAGTCGACCTCGATGGTGGAGCCGTCGGGCCTCAGCAGATCGCGCGAGCCGGTGCACTCCCCGCTACGCATGAGCGTTTCCCACTGGCGCGTCGCATCCTCGCGCTGGGCCTGGATGACGCTGTCGGTGACCGACATTCCGAGCGTCTCCGCCGAGCTGCGATCGAGCAGGGTCAGCGCCGAGTCGTTGATGTCGACGACGCGCCGCTGGCCGTCGAGCAGCGCGATCGGGTTCAAGGAATGCCAGAACAGCAGCCAGAACAGCCGCTCCCAGCCGCCATCGAACGCCTGCTCCCCCATCGTGCGAGCGTACGCCTTTTGCGAGCTGTCTCGGCGCGTGACCGCAGCTTAAACTTCACCGCCCGAAAGAATGGGCGAGCGCATTCGGCGTCCGGCGACCGTACGCTTACCGGCAGGAGCAGTTCAAGCCGACGACGCCAACCAGCGCCACCGCGCTCGAGAAATGGAGTGAGCGATGCCCCAGGCACAGTCATACAGCAGCGACAGCGGGATGTTCGGCTCAGTTCAGACCGTGGGCGAGGCCGGCGTGTTCGGTCAGGTCATGGGGCTGGTGGCGGTGACCGTCGCGTTCTTCACGCTCGGCGCCTACCTCGGGCGCGACTTCACCGAGGGTCCGTCGCTGATCTGCTTCTTCGTCGGCTTCGGGTTCATCATCGGGCTGAACTTCGCGCGCCGCTCGGAGGCGCTGGCGATCACGCTGCTGTTCGCCGCCGGGCTGGCGCTCGGGCTCGGGCTGGGCGGCGTCCTGAACGCGTACGCGGAAGTCGCCCCGGACGTCCTGTACCAGGCCGCGGGCGCGACCACGCTGTTCGTGGCGGCACTCGGGAGCATCGGCTACATGATCCGCCGCGATCTGTCGGCGGGCTATCGCTTCCTGTTCATGGCCCTGCTGGGACTGATCGTGGTCGGCTTCATCTCGCTGTTCGTCTCGATCCCGGGGGGCAATGTCGTCTACTCGATTCTCGGCCTGGTGATCTTCGGCGGATACACGCTGCTGGACTTCAACCGTATGCGCCGAGCCGGGATGGAAGAAGCCGTTCCGTTGGCCGCCGGGATCTTCCTGGACGTCCTCAACATCTTCCTGTTCTTCCTGCGGATCTTCGGCGGGCGCCAGTGAGGACGCCGCAGGCGCTGGTGCTCGGCGGTGGCGGCATCCTCGGCGAGGCCTGGATGAACGCGGTCCTCGCCGGCCTGGACGAGGCCGAGGGCTTCGACAGTCGCGCGTGCGATCTGTACGTCGGCACGTCGGCCGGCTCGATCGTGGCGGCGGCGCTGGTGGCCGGGATCGCACCGGCGGAGCGCTTCGATCGCCCGCCGCAGACGGCCCCGTTCCCACCGCCCGAGCCCGACGACGCCCATGGCCGAGCCTTCGGACAGGCATTCGTCACGGCGGCGGCCGGCCTGGGCAACGCGGCCGCAGCACCGCTCGCGTCGCTCGCGCTCAGCTCGGGATCACTCGGCGGCGCGCTGTTGCGCCGCGCCGCGCTGCGGCGGGTGCCGACGGGGCGTCGATCGCTCGTCCAGCTCGGCCGTGCGATCGAGCTTGCGGGCGTGCGCTGGGACGGCCGTCTGCGGATCGCTGCAGTGGATCTCGACAGCGGCAGGCGCGTCATGTTCGGCGCCCTCGGAGCTCCCGAGGTGTCTGTTTCCGCGGCGGTCCAGGCGTCGTGCGCGATCCCGGGCGTGTTCACGCCGATGGTCGCCGGCGGACACAGCTACGTCGATGGCGGCGTCTGGAGTCCGACCAACGCCGACGCAGTCGAGGTCCCCGGCGGGAGCCGCGTGGTGTGCTTGAACCCGACCGGCTCGATGCGCCCGTCCGCGGGCGGGCTGTTCGGCGCGCTGGGGCCGGTCTCGCGCGGGATCGCGGCGGCCGAGGCGCTTGCGCTCAGGCACCGCGGAGCGCTGGTCAGCACGATCAACCCGGACGAGGCGAGCGTCACCGCGCTGGGGCCCGACCTGATGGATGCATCCCGTCGCGGCGCGGTGAGCGAGGCTGGGCTCGCTCAGGGCCGACGGCGCGCCGTCAGGGAGAGCTCTGAAGCTGCCTAGGTCCCGCCCACTTTCGCGCTGCGGGCGTGGGTCAGCGCAGAGGCTTCGGCGGTCTCGCGGAAGAACGCCTCCGCGGCGGCCGCATCGAGCGGTCGGGCGAACAGAAAGCCCTGGCCGCTGTCACAGTCCTGGTCCTTTAGCAGCGACAGCTCATGCTGCTGCTCGATGCCCTCGGCGAAGGTCTCGATCGAGAGCGCCTTCCCAAGCTGCACGAGCGTGCGGATCAAAGTCTCGCCCTCCTTGTTGGCTCGAAGGCCGGAGATGAACGATCGGTCGATCTTCAATGCGTCGACCGGGAACCGCTGGAGGTGTGCCAGCGATGAGTAGCCGGTGCCGAAGTCATCGATCGCTATCCGCACGCCCAGCTGCTTGATCTCGGCCAGCCGCCGTGCGGTCTCCTCGACGTTGCGCATCAGCGTCGTCTCCGTGATCTCGATCGTCAGCGCTCCAGCGTCGAGGCCGCTGCCGGACAGCGCTTGTTCGATATCGGCTACCAGCTCGTCCGTGTCGAGCTGACGCCCCGACACGTTCACGGCGATGCCGACCGGATGGCCGGCCTCATGCCATGCCGCGCCCTGCCGGCAAGCCTCGTGCAGAACCCAGCGTCCGACCTCCGTGATCAACCCGGTCTCCTCGAGCAGCGGGATGAAAGCGTCCGGCTGGACAGTGCCGCGCGTCGGGTGGTGCCAGCGGATCAGGGCCTCCACGCCCGTGGGGCTCATGTCACTGAGCGCGAACGTCGGCTGGTAGGCGAGGAAGAACTGATCCTTCTCGAGCGCCTCACGCAGATCCATGTCGAGTTCCATCCGGCTCTGTACCTTGTCCTGCATGCCGGTCTCGAACACCGCGTAGCGGTTCTTCCCGTCCCACTTCGCTTGGTACATCGCGATGTCAGCGTCACGCAGCAGCTCCTCGGCGGAGGCTCGCTCTCCCGCTGCGACGCCAATGCTCGCGGTGACCGTCAGCCGTGTCGCGCCGTCGCTGCCGAGCTTGAACGGGTGCTTGAGCGCCTCGAGCAGACGCTCGGCCACAAGCTCAGGCCCCGCGTCCGCGGCCAGTTCCTCGGCGATCACGACGAACTCGTCCCCACCCAGCCGTCCGAGCGCATCAGCATGGCGCACCACACCCTCCAGGCGAGCCGCGACTGCGCGTAGCAGTTCGTCGCCGACGCCGTGGCCGAGCGTGTCGTTGATGTTCTTGAAACCGTCGAGGTCAATGAACAGCGCCGCCACCGGTGTCTGGCTGCGAAGCGCCCGCGCGAGCATCTGCTCGACGCGATCGAGGATTAGCGTGCGGTTCGGCAGGCCGGTCAGCGGATCGTGGGTGGCCAGGAACGCGAGCTCCTCCTCGCGCCGCGCGAGCTCCTCGTCTGTCCGCTTGCGCTCTTGCTCGAAACATTCACAAACCCTCAGGAGGCTGAACTCAAGGCTCAGCTGGACCATGTTCAGGGCCTCGCAGAGCGCGTCGTCCGGAACTTCGAGCCGCTCGGCGCTGTCGCGCAGGACACTGGCCATGACGTTGCGCCAGCACAGGCTGCGGCGCGTCACCTCGGTCAGTGAAGCCGCTCGCCGCGCGGCGAGCTCGCCGAAGATCTGGGAGGTTTCGCGGGCGGCGTCGTTCGTCACCTCGAGCCCATCACCTGCGATCCAGCGCGCGACCGCCACCGTCGAGCCCGTGCAAATTCGCTCGAAGCGATCTTGAACAAGGCTCTCGACGACTTCACCCGATTCCGCGGTGTGCGCGATTGTCTGCTCCAGGACCTCCGCGGCGCGCGCCTTCAGCGCCTCTCCAAGCCGCCGAACATCCTCCCCGAGCTGCTCAGCCAACGGGGTGGGCGGCACTGGAACGCGGATCTCACCTCGTCCTTTGCTCGAACGTTGCTCCGTCATCTCAACACCCATCGGCCAACAGCGCGGCTTCCTGAAGGTTTGCCGGCCCCGCGCGCAGGTATTGAGGTCTCGGGCTGCCGCTAGCCCGCGGCAAAGCTGCTCGCGGCACCGACGGTACCCGCCGGTGCTGCCGTGTTCGTGACCGTGATTGGTCCGGTACCAGCCCCTGCGGGCACAGTGGCCTTCAATTTGGTCGAGGAGACGAAGGTCACGCTACCGGCCGAGACGCCGTTGAACTTCACGCTCGAGCTGCCGGTGAAACCAATCCCGGTAATCGTCACCAGCTTGCCCGGCGCTCCACTGGTCGGCGTGAACCCGGTGAGCGAATGCGTGGGAGTGAACTTCAGTCGGCTGGTCACGGTCTTGATCGGGGTCGTGACCGAGATCGCCGCCGCGACTGCGCCACTCGGCACGGTTGCCGTGAGCTGCGTTGGCGAGAGCACCGTGAACGTCGTGGCAAGTGAGCCGAAGCGCACCCGGGTGGCCCCGTTGAGCGCGGTGCCTGTGATCGTCACGGAACTGGCGGTCGCGGCTGAGCTCGGGGTGAAGCCGGAGATCGTCGGCGCGTTCGAGACGACAGTTGCCGTCTGGTCGGAGAACGATGGAGCGCCGTTGCCGGATGAGTTTGCGGCGCTCTCCTGGATGCGGATCGTCGAGCCCACGTCGGTCGGGGTCAGTGTGTACGTCGTTCCGGTGGCGCCCGCGATTGTCGTGCAACTCGAGCCGGATGAATTGCAGCGTGCCCAGTGATCGGTGAACGAGCTTGGGCTGCCCGACCATTCACCATGAGCCAGGGTGAGCGACTGCCCCTGCTCGGCTACGCCCGAGGCGCCTGGACGGGAGACGATCGCCGGGCTGCCGGCGAGGGCAAAGGCGCTCAGACCGACCGGGCTGCCGACCCCCGAGGGTCCGTCGAAGCCGACGGCCGCACGGCACGAGGTCGTGGCCGAACACGAACCGTTGCTACCGGAGGAGACGTCGTAGAGAACGCTGGCATTTCCGAGGTTGGAGTACAGCGTGGCGGCCGGGTATTCAGCGCCATCGGAGCCACCCGCGAGGCCGAACTCGGCCGCGACGATCGGGGAGGCTGCGGAGGTGCCGCCGACCACGCCCCAGCCGGTAGCAGTGCCGCTACCGGACGACGTGCCGTCGTAAATGTCGACGCCGCTGTAGGGATCGGCGACCGCTGCCACGTCCGCGACCGAGCGACCGGTCGAGCAGCCGGTGGCGGAGAAGTTCGCCGCCTGCGTCTGCCACAGCGGAGCCGCGAAGACCTGGCTGCAGCCGCTGCCTCCACCACCCCAGGCCGTGCTGCTCCACGTTTCCCCACTCTCCGCCAGGGTCGTCCCGCCGACGGCGACCACGTCCGGGGAGTCGGATGGGAAGTTCGCTGCGTTGGCGCTCTGGCAGCCTTCGTTGAAGTGGCCGCAGTCGCCGGAGGATGCCGTCACAACGATCCCCGGGTGATTGTACGGTGCGTTGTAGTTCGTGTAGTACGACGACTCAGGCCCGCCGTAGGAGTTGCTGATCTCGCTCGCCCCGGCCGTCACCGCAGCGTTCACCGCGGTTCCCAGGTTGGCGAACGATTCGCTGTTCGCCTCGACCAGCAGCACGCGGCAGCTCTGGCAGATCGCGTGCGCCATCTGCACGTCCAGCGATATCTCGGTGGCCCACCCACCCTGCGTGCTGGGCAGCGGGCTCGTGCGCCCAAGCTGGTTGAGCTTGCGAAAGCAGCCGTTGGCTGTGGTGCACGCAGGCAGTCCGAACTGCCGGTCGTAGACGCCGAGGTCGGCTTCGGCAGTCGGGTCGTTGTACGCGTCCACGACAGCGACCGTCTGCGCCGACGATACAAGCGTTTCGTTCGGCAGCGCGTACGCGGAATGCAGCAGTTGCGGGGTGAGTCCACCAGCAATCGGAGATTTATTGGTCACCGACAGCCTTTCGCCACGAGCTACTTCCTTGGCCTGCCGCACGGCCGAGGCCTTTAGCTGCGCTTTGGTTAGCGAAGCAGGGATTAGCCTGATACCCAGGCACTCGGCAAAGCCCGGCCGAGGCGCGGCGCACGCTCGTTGCGCGCGATAGGCCGTGCGTGAGGGACTCGCCGCCGCATTGGCGCTCGCGGCCGACGCCAGTGCCAACGCGACCACGAGAGCAGCGGTTAGGCGTGCAGCGAAGCGGCGGGGGAAACCGCGAATAAGCATGGCCGGTGAATCGGCGCTGGCGCCAAGGCGCGAGAGCAACCGTCGAGCCGGTGGACGGGTCGGCCAGCGCGCGGGCAAGCCGAAACGCAACCCATGCAGCGCTCGAGGAGTCCGCATCGTTCCACTTAGTCGAACGGCGGAGGCGAATGGGCGATCCAGGATTCGAACCTGGGACCTCTTCCTTATCAGGCCGGGGCGCAGGCGCGTCGAAAATGTCCTGTTTGCGCGTGTTTGTTGAAGACGCCAGGAGCCGAATGTCTGTGGGCCGCCTCGACAGCGACGACTACACGACAGGGGGCTTACGGCGCGAGGCCTGCGCGCGATCGACCGCACGTACGACCTCACGCCCGTCCCGCACCCACTCGTGGGCCGGCGCGACGCGCGCAACAGTTGCCCTCCGACTCGGAACGTTGGCCGCTTCAAGGACTGCCTGCAACTCGACAGCGGGCTTGGCTGCACTCGGCCCGCTGTACGCAACGAACAGATCGTCTCCGATGAGTGCGACCCAGGACGCCTTGACCGTCGCTTCGGCGTCAGTTAGAGCCCCAAGAAGGTCGATGGCGTGCCCAGGACCGGCAGACGCCGTGACTACCTCCTGCCCTTGCCGGAGAACGCCCGGTGGTACGTATGCGGTCAAGTCTCGAGAAGCGCGCTGGCGCTGTGCCGGCGACATCCCGAAGGCTTCGGGCTTCGGGCCGCGCTTACTTGGGCTTGCCTGGCGGCGCGCACCGCGCTTGATCAGCCCGGCGAGAGCCATCCGCTCTGCCTCCTTCTTGATGTTCGACTGGTGCACAGATACGACGGCTGCTAGGTCCGCCGCCGTCATCGTCACGTGGCTTGCCAGCAAAGCTCGACCAATCGCTATACGCAATTCGGATGCAGTCCATCCTGAGTCTTCCGCCGTCCCAGCAATCATGGTGGGTCACCAGATTGTCTGCCAACCCAGGTAGGCGGTTTTGCCCCCATGAAACGTAGATTAGAGACGTCCGAACACCAGAGCATAATTTCGTAGCTCACCAAGAAGATGCACGAATGCCCGGTCGGTGCGTGTTGTGGCTGGCGCGTGGTATAGAAATGACCTAAGGTCCGACCGACGTGGAGATGATGATGGCGATCGACACCACAGACCAAGCGATTAGCGAGGAGATCGTCGCAGCAGGGCAAGCGCTGCTTTCGCTCGCCAACGAGCAGGCAGAAGAGGGGTGGACCGCGCGTGATCTGCTGACGCGGGCACGCAATGGCTGGAGCAGCGCGGTGATGGGGCTTGCTTTGAGAAGCCTCCTTGACGACGGAAGGTTGGAACAAGGCGAGGATTTGCGCATCCGCCCTCGCGCCTAATCTGCCGTGTGTGGACGAAATCCTCACACCGCGCAGTGACGAGGCTATAGGCGAGCTTCAGAAACGCGCAGGCCAAAGTACAGCCTCATCCGACGGCCGCGACGAATGGGGACGGGACTATCGAGGTCCCGGGGAGCGTGATCGCGATCGGGTCCTCTACTGCTCAGCCTTCCGGCGACTCGCTTACGTTACGCAAGTCACAGCACCCGAGGCCGGACACTCGTTCCATAACCGCCTAAGCCACTCCCTCAAGGTGGCCCAAGTCGGCCGGCGCAACGCTGAGCGACTCCTGGAGATCGCTGAGCAAGGCGGGATATCAGGACGGGCGCAGGCAACCGTGCTGTCGCTCGACCCGGGAGCGGTTGAGGCAAGCTGTCTCGCCCACGACCTTGGGCATCCTCCGTTCGGCCACATCGCTGAGGCCGAACTCAACGAGATCGCCAAGGACTACATCCAGGACGATGGTGTCTTCGAGGGGAATGCCCAGAGCTTTCGGATCGTGACGCGACTCGCGCAGCGGTCAGGCGGTAGCGGCCTCAATCTCACCCGTCAGACACTGGACGGCATCTTGAAGTACCCGTGGCGCTGGTGGCGCCAAGACCCACTCCAAGCTCGAGCACGCGAGCGCAAGTGGGGCTTTTACAAGGAGGACGACGAAGCTTATGCTTTTGCTCGGGCGTTCAGCAGACAGGTCGATGACGACGACCAGTTGCCCGAGCGCAGCCTGGAGGCGCTGATCATGGAGTGGGCAGACGATCTCACCTATGCGGTCCACGATACCGATGACTTCTTTCGCGCTGGCCTGATTCCGCTCCATCGCCTCGGCGAGCCGACCGATGATGAGTTCAAGCGCCTGCACGATCTGCTCGAGGACGCAAAGCAGGCGGACCTCACGTCTTGGCCCCGATACACCGTGGACCAACTGCTCGACGCTATAGGCACCGTGGCGGCTGCATTCGCTCCGACTGGCGGCTATCGCCACGGAAGGGATGATCGCCGACTGATGCGGCGCTTTGACTCCGACCTGATCACGCGTTACACAAGCGCCTTCAGAGTGCAGGACGTCGTCGCCTCCGGCAAGATGCGCGTTTTTGTCAATCCGGACATCGTCCGAGAGGTCGAGGCACTCAAGATGCTAGTGCGCGTATATGTGATCCGGAGGCCAGGACTTGCCGTGGTACAGCACGGGCAACAACGCGTCGTTCGAGAGCTATTCGAGGCTTACTACGCAGCAAGTGGGGAGGGCAAAGACGGCGACCGGCGTATATTCCCGCCCGGCGCGAAGCGCACCCTAGACGAGGGTGGAAACGAACCAGCCCATCGCGCGCGCGTCGTCGTAGACCTCATCGCCGGGCTCACGGAGGAGACGGCCGTGGAGTTGCATCGGCGTTTGTACGGTGATGGCACGGCTGTCACACTAGATGCCACGGCGCATATGGCGTAGCTTTACGACAGGCAAGGACTTAGCCTGACTTCGATAGTGGGCGATCCAGGATTCGAACCTGGGACCTCTTCCTTATCAGAGAAGCGCTCTAACCAACTGAGCTAATCGCCCGCGGCAACCGATTCTACGCAACCGCGCGCGGCCGGATGCGGCGCGCCAGCTCGAGCGCCTCTTCGGAGGTGGCGAACGAAAGCTGCGCGCTGTAGCGCCCGTCGCGCGTGGCTTTCACCTGGACCTCCGCGCCGAGCGCTCCGCCGAGAGCGTCGGCGATGTCCCGTGCCGCGCGCTCCTGGTCGGGGTGCGGGGACGCGGATCGGTTCGCCTCGGGCTTGGCCGCGTCACTCTGTGCGTTGCTCTCCCGCGCGCGCTCTTCGGTTACCCTCACCGACCATCCCTGCTCCGCCGCCGTGCGAGCGAGCCGACGGCGGGCGCCGTGGTCCTCCGCGAGCAGCACAGCCCTACCGTGCCCCTCGCTCAACGCTCCCTGCTGCACCAGCTCGATCGCCTCGTCGGGCAGGTCGAGTAGCCGCACCAGGTTGCTGACAGCCACGCGGCTTCGCCCGACACGCCGGCCGACATCCTGGCGCGTCAGCCCCAACTCCTCGACCAACGCCGCGCACGCGCGTGCCTCATCGATCGGGTTCAGATCCTCGCGTGCCATGTTCTCGATCAGCGCGACTTCCAGCGCCTGCGCATCCTCGCGCTCGCGCACGATCGCCGGAACGCTCTTCAGGCCCGCGATCCGCGCTGCCCGCCAGCGCCGCTCGCCGGCTACCAGCTCATATGTGCCCCCCGGCCGCGGACGCACCAGCACCGGCTGCAGAACCCCGCGCTCGTCCAGCGATCCTGCCAGCGCAGCCAGCGACTCCTCGTCAAAGCGCCGCCGTGGCTGCTTCGGATTCGGGGAGATCAGCTCGATCGGCAGCTCGCGCAGCTGCTCGCCGCCGTTCGCCTGCTCGCTCGACACCGACAGGATCGCACCCAGGCCGCGCCCCATCCCGGGCTTTGGCTTAGCCACGCGCTGCCACCTCCTTTGCCAGCTCGAAGTACGCCTCAGCGCCCGCGCTGTGGGGATCGTGATGGGTCACCGGCAGACCATAACTCGGAGCCTCGCCGACGCGCACGTTCCGTGGGATCACCGTGTCGAACACCAGATCCGGGAAATGCGCGCGAACCTCGCGCTCGACGTCCTGGCCGAGCCGCGTGCGGCCATCGTGCATCGTCAGCAGCATCCCCGCGACCGTCAGGTGCGGATTGAGCTCGCGCTGCACGAGCGCAAGCGTCTCCAGCAGACCCGCAAGGCCCTCCAGCGCGAAGTACTCGGTCTGCACCGGCACGATCACACGATCCGCCGCCACGAGCGCGCTCACCGTCAGCGGGCCGAGCGACGGCGGGCAGTCGAGCAGGATGTACTGGAAGCTTTCCCTGACCGGGTCCAAGCACTCGCGCAACCGGTACTCGTAGCGCTCGATCCGCGGCAGCTCGATGTTCGCGCCTGCCAGATCCGGCCCCGCGGGCAGCGCACGCAGTCCCTGCACCGGCGAGTCGCACAGCGCCTGCAGAGCTGTCGCTTCGCCCGTCAGCACCTCGTAAAGGCCGGGCCGCTGCGCGCGCGGTATCCCCAGGCCGACCGTCGCGTTCGATTGCGGGTCGGCGTCCACCAGCAACGTCTCGTACCCAGCCTCCGCGATGCACGCCGCGACGTTCACCGCCGTGGTCGTCTTGCCGACGCCGCCCTTCTGGTTGGCGATCGCATACACCGTGCCCATACGCCGCACGCTAGCGCCGATCGCCGAGCCGCGGCTGCCACACGCCAGCAAAGTGGGCCGAATACCTGCGCGTCCGGGGGCGATCAGGCCCCCAGCGGGCGCTTGCGAGCGATCCCCGCGCGTCGTGGAAACCGCGGCGGGGTGGCCTCGGTCTTGACGAACACGTGCAGATGTAGGTTCGCAGCGCCCTCGAACGGGGTTACCGCGCGGACTTCCTCCCGACGCATGCCGAGCTGGGCTGCAGCACGGTCGGCTGCAGCCTCCTCATCCTCGGAGCGTGCTCCCCGCCAGTCGATCAGCGCGCCATCCAAGCACAGCAGGGGCGCGGCGTACTCGAGCACCACAGGCTGTGGTGCGAGCGCGCGAGCCGTGACCACGTCGTTCTGGCCCAGACCATCGCTCCACTCCTCTGCGCGCGACCACACGACGCGTACGTTCTCAACCGCCGCCAGGCCACAGACCCTCTCCAGGAACTCGCACCGGCGGCGCTGGCCCTCGATCAAGCTGACCGTCGCCTCGGGTCTCGCGATCGCCAGCGCCAGCCCGGGAAACCCGGCTCCGCTACCCAGATCCGCGAGGCGCGCGACCGCGTCTATTGCGTCGAGCTGCAGCGCGACCAACGAGTCCGCCACATGCACAGCGGCCGCGCGCTCGCGCTCGCGCACCGCTGTCGGCGCGTGCTCATCCATCTCGATCGCCGCCAGCACGGCGGACAGCTGATTTTGCTGTGCTGCGCTCAGCCCATTGATTTCACGTGAAACGGACAGCGCCTCAGTCCGACAGTGGGCTGACGACGAGATACCGCTCGGGCTCATTGCCCTCGCTGTGCGTCGTTACCTCGCCGCGCTCACGCAGATACTCGTGGACGATCCGCCGCTCCGACGGCGGCAGCGGGTCAAGCTCCACCGGCTGCCCAGAACGCAGAGCCTCGTCGGCCGCCTCGTCAGCGTCGGCACGCAGCGCCTCCGCGCGGCGCTCCCTGTACCCATTAGCGTCGATCACAACGCGCACAGCAGACGGGCCCTCGGGAAACACGATCCGCTGTGCCAGGTGCTGGACCGCGTCGATCGTCTGGCCATGGCGGCCGATGAACAGGCCGACGTCCTCACCCTCCACACGTCCCGTGAGGATCTCGCCCTGCTCGTAAACCTCGATCTTGACCTCGAGGCCCAGCCCGTCGACGATCTCCTCGAGCAACTCCTCTAGCGCCTCGACCGGATCGAGATCGTCCGGGTCGAGCCCCCTGTCGGTGTCGTCGTCGCCCACGCTCATCGCCTTCTACCCGAGCGTTTCTTCTTCTTTCGCGGTGGGCGGGGTGGCGCCGCGGCCGTGGAGGCCGCGCTCGTCGCGGGCGCCGGATCGGCGCTCGCCGCGCCCGTCGCCGCCGCTATCGCCTCGCGCAGAGGACGTTTTGGCTTGCCGTTCGCCGAGCCCGGCGGGGGATCCGGTGGTTTGGCCGGAGCCGGCAGGCGGCGTTTGATCAGATACTGCTGCCCGATCGTCCACACGTTCGTCGTGATCCAGTACACCAGCAGCCCCGCCGGGTAGCGGAACAGGATCACCACGAAAACCAACGGCAGCAACAGCATCAGGCGACGCTGATTGGGATCGGCAGTCGCCGTGGCGATCAACGTCGAACCGATCTGCGAGCCGACGTACAGCAGCAGCAGCACAACTAGAACGGCGCCGGTCGCCTTCGCGGTGATATCCGGAATGAACAGGAACTTGGCAGAGCCCGGGGCGACCGCATTGCAGCCGACTTCGGTCAACCCCTTGACTGTGTGCCCCATGTGTTGGACCGCGTTCTGGGGGATCTGGCTATTGCTCGTGATCGGCTTGCCAAGTTCGCGGCTGTAGAACTCCCGCAGCTGCGGACCGCAGATGTCGAACTTCAGGTCTGTCCGCAGCATGTAGAACAGCGAGATGAACACCGGCAGCTGCAGCAGCAGCGGTAGGCATGATGCGAGAGGGTTGATTTTGTTCTCTTGGTAGAATTTCATCAACTCCTGCTGCTGGCGCTGTTTGTCCTCCTTGTACTTCTCTTTCAGCACAGCGATCTGCGGAGCCAGGCGTTGCATCTCCTGCATCGACTTCAGCTGCCGGTAGGTCAACGGGACGAGCAGCGCGCGGATCAACACGGTCAGGCCGACGATCGCCAGGCCCCAGCTCCCGCCTACTAGGTGGGCATGGATAAACACCATGATTTCTTCGAAGACGCTAATCAGGGGCGAGAACGCGTCCTCGATCACGTTGGCGAAAATGAGCATGCTCTAAAAGATCTCGGCGGTCGTGGTTGTGAGCGGGTGGCTGAAGGCTCGTGCGCAGCGGCTCGCCGACGGCTGCACGCTACGCGCCCGACGGTCGCTCAGCCGCCGGCCTCGGGATCGATCCTGAACACTCGCTGGGCCTCCACCGGATCGTATCCGCCGTGGCTCCACGGATTGCATCTGAGCAGACGCCACCCCGCGAGCACCAGGCCCCTAAGTATGCCGTACTCGCGGATCGCCTCGACCGCATAACGCGAGCACGTCGGCTCGTACTTGCAGCGCCGGGGGATCGCCGGGGAGATCACACGCTGGTAGATGACGATCGGCGCAAGCACCGCCGCGCGCGCAAGGCGAGCGGGCCGCCACCAGGGAGTGGGCGCGGTCACCGGCGGCGCCTGCGTGCTCACGCCTGCGCTCCCCCGCCGTCGGTCGTCTCGGCCACTACTCCACGGAGCCCAGCCTTGACGATCAACTCCGCCAGCGAGTCCTCCATACCGGAAAGCCCCTCGCGTTCGGCCAGCTCGCCCGCTCCCGGACGCGCCACAACCACCATGTCATGTCCCGGTTTCAACCCTGTCTCCTGATGACTGAACGCCTCGCGCAGCAGCCGCTTGACGCGATTGCGCTGGACCGCACCGCCGACCTTGCGCGAGACGGACAGGCCAAGCCGCGGCCGCTGCGCCGCCGGGTTCGGGAACGTGTAAAGGACGAGGTGTCGATTCGCGGTCGAGCGCCCATGTCGGTAAACGCGCTCGAACTCCGCGCTGCGGGACAGCCTTCCGCGCCCCGGCGTCAGCGGTGTCATCGCGTGCTCGCCGGGCTCAGGGCGCGTGCCAAAACGGCCCTCAGGTGGAGAGGCGCTTGCGTCCCTTGTCGCGGCGGCGCTTCAACGTGAGCCGTCCGGCGCGTGAGCTCATACGCGCGCGGAACCCGTGGGCACGGGCGCGCTTGCGCTTCTTGGGCTGGTAGGTGCGCTTCATGATCTCTGTTCTCCGGTCATCGCCGTAATCCTTCGCGCGGGCCTTGCATGCTGCTCGCGAGCACCCGGCGAGTCGGGCATGCAGTATAGGACCGTAGCGCCCGCGCTGATTTTTCTCGCCAATTGCGGTCAGCCCCTCAGAGCCCGCGGAGGCGTTGGGTATAGTCGCCCGACCGGGCCCTCGGGTCCCCCTCCAATACGTTCAGCACTGCCTCTGGGAGAGGAGCAGATTGACGCTGCCATGAGCCGCGAGCTCGATCAAATATGGGCGCCGATACAGGCCCAGCTTGCGCTCGTCGTCGACGAGTCCACCTACCGAATCTGGCTCGAGCCGCTGCGCGCGGTCGAACTCGACGATCGGCAGCTGACCGTGCAGGCCCCCCCGCACACATGCCGCTGGATCCGCGAGCGCTTCGGTCGCACGATCCAGGCCAGCGTCGAGCTCGTGCTCGGCCCGCAGGCCAGCGTCGAGCTCGTTAGCGACTCGCGCACGGATGCTGATCCCGTTCCCACAACCAACAGCGCGCGTCGCTCCGCGCAGCCGCCCCACGCAAGCGCACGCGCCTCAGCACGCTCAGACTCTTCCGCGCTCGCTGGACCACTCGGCAACCCGAATCTCACATTCGAGCAGTTCGTCATCGGAGACAGCAACCGGCTCGCGCACGCCGCAGCCCTGAGCGTCGCCGAGATGCCCGCCCAGGCCTACAACCCGCTGTTCATCTGCGGTCCCCCCGGAGTCGGCAAGACCCACCTGCTCAGCTCGATCGCCAACCTGCTGCTAGCCCATAACCCTGGGCTGAGCGTCCGCTGCACGACCGGTGAGTCATTCACCAACGAGTTCCTCGGCTCGCTCGGAAGTGGGCGAACCGAGGACTTCAAGCTGCGCTTCCGCGACGTCGACGTACTGCTGCTCGACGATGTCCAGTTCCTCGAGCGCAAGACCAAGACCGAGGAGGAGTTCTTCCACACCTTCAACGCGCTGCACGACGGCGGGCGCCAGATCGTGCTCACCTCCGACCGCCCACCGCGCGACCTCCAGGCCCTCGAGGATCGCCTGCGCGAGCGCTTCGAGGCCGGGCTCGTCGCGGACGTCAAGCCCCCTGACCTCGTAACGCGCCTGACGATCCTGCGCAAGCGCGCGCAACACGACCAACTGCAGCTCCTAGACGATGGCGCTCTCCAGGTGATCGCCGAGCGCATCCAGTCAAACGTCCGCGCCCTCGAGGGAGCTCTAATCCGCGTCGTCGCCTTCAGCTCGCTCACCGGCAGGCCGCTCACAAGCGACCTCGCCGTCGAGGTTCTCGACGGCCTTTACCCACAGACCGCAGGCGCTCATCGCACGCGCACCGTCGAGGAGATCAAGGATGCCGCCTGCCGCCAGTTCGGCCTGTCAACCGACGAGCTCACCTCCAGCTCTCGAACCGCACGCGTCGCCTGGCCGCGACAGGTAGCCATGTACCTCGCGCGTGAGCTCACAGGCGAGTCGTTGCCCGCGATCGGACGCCACTTCGGTGGGCGTGACCACACGACCGTCCTGCACGCATGGCGGCGGGCATCCGCGCGCGTCGCCTCCGACGAAAGCTCACGCCAGGCTGTGGAGAAGCTGTGTCGGGAGCTTGGCTGTCCACCACCTTGAACTCCCCTACACGCTCGACCGCTCCGCCTGAGAGACTTCTCGCTCGACCGTCCACAGGTCCCTACACCAGCGCACGTTCCCAATCACCACTGTCCGACGCAAATACACATCTCCACAACCCCTACTGATACTCCCCACTACCAGTAATCCCCATGAAGCTATCCCTCTCATCTGCTGAGCTGCTCACACAACTTCAGACCACCACGCGCGTCGCCTCGACCCGCAGCGCCGTGCAGGCGCTCTCCGGCGTGATGATCTCAGCGACCACCGACTCATCTCCAGAGCTGCTCGCGACCGACATGGAGATCGGCCTACGCGTCCCACTCGCGGCCGAGGTCGTCCGCCCAGGCTCGGCGGTGCTACCTGCACGCCTGCTGTTCGACGTCGCACGAGCGCTTCCGTCCGAACCGTTGACGCTCGAGCTGCGCAGCGCCGAGCAGGACGTCGAGCTGATCTGCGGACCCAGCACTTTCCATCTGCGCACCCTACGCTCGGAGGACTTCCCCTCGCTGCCCTCGCCGTCATCGGAGACCCGTGTCGAGCTTCCCGCCGAGGCCTTCGTCGAGACCGTCACCCGCGTCGCGCGGTCAGCTTCCCGAGATGAGACCCGCCCGGTGCTGACCGGCATCCTGATGTCCGCATCAGCGCAGGAGCTGCGGATGGTCGCCACCGACTCCTACCGGCTCAGCGTCAAGGAGACAGCGCTCGAGTCGCCGCTGCAGGGGAGCCTCGAGGCGAACATCCCCGCACGGGCACTCCAGGAGCTCGTGCGCATCGCCCAGCAGACACCGGCAGACACCGTTGCCGTCAGTGTCGGGCAGAACCAGGTGATCTTCGAGCTCGGCGACGTCGTGCTGTCCTCGCGCCTGATCGACGGTCAGTTCCCCAACTACCGCCAACTGCTGCCCGAGTCCGTCGAGCACGAGCTACGCCTCGCGAGCGCCGAGCTGACCGACGTGGTGCGCCGGATCAGCCTGCTCGCGCAGAAGAACGCACCGCTGCGCCTCAGCTTCGGCGAGGGCACACTCACTGTCTCCGCGCAGACCCCCGACGTCGGCGAGGCCAGCGAGGCGATCCCCGTGCCGTTCCACGGCGAGCCGTTCGAGATCGGCTTCAACCCCGAGTTCCTGCGCGACGGGCTCGAGAGCATCGACTCCGACGAGCTCGTCCTGAAGCTGATCAGCCCACTGCGCCCAGGGCTGATCGAATCCCCCGACACCGGCGACTTCGTGTACCTCATCATGCCTATACGTCTCAACGTCTGACGGATCTTGACGTGCGCGTGCTCAGCGTGCAGCTGCGCGACTTTCGCACCTATACGCGCGCCGAGGCTGGCATTGGCGAGGGGCTGACCGTTGTCCACGGACCGAACGGAGCCGGCAAGTCGAACCTGCTCGAGGGCCTGTACTTCGGATGCACAGGACGCTCACCGCGGACGCGCAACGAGCGCGAGCTCGTGCGCTTCGGCTCGCAGGCCGCCCGCGTCGCGGTCAGCCTGCTCGACGGAGCTGAAGCGCACGAGCTGAGCGTCGGCTTCGGCACCGAGCCCGGAAGCTCACAGCCGGTCAAGCGGATGACCGCCGACGGAGCTCCTGTCGAGCGCTTGCTCGATGTCGAGACTAGGCCGTTGATCAGCGTGTTCCTCCCCGATCGACTGGAGCTCCTGAAAGGGCCTCCGGCCCTCCGCCGCGCCCACCTCGATCAGGTCATCGCCGCTCTGTGGCCGCTGCGCGCCGATGCCCGCAGGGAGTACTCGCGCGTACTCGCCCAACGCAACGCGCTGCTCGGGCGCATCCGCTCCGGCCGCGCGTCGACCGCGACACTCGGTGCGTGGGATCGAGAGCTCGCCGGCCGAGCGCTGACGCTGCGCGGGCATCGCGCGGAGGCCGTCGCACTGCTGGCCGAGGAGTTCGCCACTCGCGCGGCTCAACTGGGGTGCGGCGACACGGTCTCGATCGAGTATCGACCACGCACGCGCGCCGCAGACGAGGATCAGTTCCTCGCCGAGCTGCGCGAGCGCCTCGACGGAGACCTCGAGCGGGGCTTCACGGGCCACGGACCGCACCGGGACGAGCTCGCCGTCCTGCGCGATGGCAGAGAGCTGCGCGTGTACGGCTCGCAGGGCCAGCAACGGCTGGCGCTGTTGGCGCTGCTGTTGGCCGAGCGGGCGGTCCTCGCCCGCGAACGCGGGAGCACCCCGCTGATGCTGCTCGACGACGTCATGAGCGAGCTCGACGGCGAGCGCCGCGAGCTGCTCGTCCGCGAGCTGTCCGTCGCCGGCCAGAGTGTCGTCGCGACCACCGATCTCGCCCACGTCCCCAACGCGATGGACGGATCCGTGACACGTCTGCGCATCTCACCGGGAGCGATCCTGCAGGAGGCAATCGCGGCATGAGCCGGTTCGCACCGAGGCCGATCGCCGCCGCCCTCGAGGGCTTCACCGGAACGCTGGCCCCCGCCAGCACGCTCGCGCGAGTGCAGGAGGTCTGGGAGCGCACGGCCGGCCCGGCGATCGCCGCGTCAGCGCGTCCGACCGCCGAGCGCGATGGCGTCCTGACCGTCATCTGCGACGCCGCCGTATGGGCTCAAGAGCTCAACCTGATGGGCACTCAGCTGATCCCCCGGCTCAACACCGCGCTCGGCGCCGAGCGGATTCGCGAGCTGCGTTGCCGGACAGGCTGACGACGGATCCCGATTTCCGGCCAGTTTGCAGGGATTTAGGGCTCGTTTGAGCCCGAATCAGAGTGCCCGCCCTGCTACTATTGAGGCCATAGCTAACCCGCCCCGGCTGTGGCCCGTTTGGCCACCGAATCCGGGGCGTTCTCACGTCATCGGAGGGCCATTTGGCGGCAGGCAGCAATAGCTCTGAACAGAGCACGGGCAAGGGCGGCGTAAACGACCCGTCGATGGGCGGCGGCTCGGCGGACTACGACGCACAGGACATCACCGTCCTGGAGGGCCTGGAAGCGGTTCGCAAGCGCCCCGGTATGTACATCGGCTCGACCGGCGTTATGGGCCTGCACCATCTGGTCTATGAGGTCGTCGACAACTCCGTCGACGAGGCGCTCGCGGGATTCTGCAGCGAGGTAGCGGTCACGATCCACCCCGACAACTCGGTGACGGTCATCGACAACGGACGCGGCATCCCCGTCGCGACGATGGAGAAGGAGGGCCTGCCGGCAGTCCAGGTGGTGCTCACCGTCCTACATTCCGGCGGCAAGTTCGGAGAGGGTGGCGGCTACAAGGTCTCAGGCGGTCTGCACGGAGTCGGCGTGTCGGTCGTCAACGCGCTTTCCGAGCAACTCCGCGTGGAGATCCGGCGCGACGGGCACGTGTTCTCGCAGGAGTACTCGCGCGGGGCTCCCCAGTCCGAGTTGCTCACCGGTGCCGCACTAGCACCCGGCGAGCAGACCGGCACCTCCGTCACGTTTCTCCCCGACGCCGATGTCTTCGAGACCCTCGACTTCGACTTCTTCACGCTCGAGGAACGGTTGCGCGAGACGGCCTTCCTGACCCGTGGACTGAAGATTTCGATCGTCGACGAGCGTGGAGAGGGCCACTCCGCCGAGTTCCAGTACGAGGGGGGCATCGAGGACTTCGTCTCCTATCTCAACGAGAACAAGGACACCGTCCATCGCAAGGTGATCTTCTTCGCCGGCGAGTCCGAGGAGGGTGCCGCGGAGGTCGCGATGCAGTGGAACTCCTCCTATCAGGACTCGATCCACTCGTTCGCCAACAACATCAACACCCGCGAGGGCGGCTCGCATATGAGCGGCTTTCGCTCGGCGATCACACGCACGCTCAACAAGTACGCGCGTGATCACAGCCTGCTCAAGGAGAAAGAGGACAACCTCTCGGGCGAGGATGTGCGCGAGGGGCTGACCGCGGTGATCTCGGTCAAGCTGCGCGATCCCCAGTTCGAGGGCCAGACGAAGACCAAGCTCGGCAATCCCGGCATGGCCGGTTTCGTTGAGTCGATCGTCAACGCCGGTCTCGGCGAGTTCCTCGAGGAGAACCCGAGCGAGGCGCGCGCGGTGATCATGAAGTCCGTGCAAGCCCAGCGGGCGCGTGAGGCCGCCCGCAAGGCGCGCGATCTCACCCGGCGTAAGTCCGCGCTGGAGAACTCGACGCTGCCAGGCAAGCTTGCCGACTGCTCGATTAAGGACCCGTCCCTGGCCGAGCTGTTCGTCGTCGAGGGCGACTCCGCCGGCGGTTCAGCCAAGCAGGGACGCGACCGCGAAACGCAGGCCGTCCTGCCGCTGCGCGGCAAGATCCTCAACGTCGAGAAGTCGCGCATCGACAAGGTCCTGCAGAACACCGAGATCCAGGCGCTGATCACCGCGATCGGAACCGGCGTGCGCGACGAATTCAACATCGAGAACGCGCGCTACCACAAGGTGGTGCTCATGACAGATGCCGACGTTGACGGCGCTCATATCAGGACCCTCGTTCTCACGCTTCTGTTCCGGGAGATGCAGGAGCTGATCGAGGCCGGCTACGTGTACATCGCCAAGCCGCCGCTGTACAAGCTCAAGCAGGGCGCACGCGAGCGCTACATCGAGAAGGACTCAGAGCTCGAGGAGATCCTGCTGTCGGACAAGTGGGAGAAGATCGAGATCTTCGACCGTCACGGCACGCAGCTGAAGCTGACCGAGGCTCGCTGGCAGCGCTTCTCCAGGCTGCTCAAGCAGTACCAGGGCTGGTCGCTCTCGCTACGCGGGCACTACGGGCACGACGTCGTCCAGTTCCTCGAGGAGTCCTCGCTGCTCGGCGAGCAGGTGATGAGCGTCGATGCCGCGATCGAGTACCTGGCGCGCGCCAGCGCCGACGGCGACGCCCATCTCGCCGACGTTGTCGATCAAGACCCGCTTGCGATCCACGTGAAGGCAGTCGAAACGAAGACCGGCTTCGCCCGCACGCACCGAATCAAACGCGACCTGTTCGACTCGCAGGAGTACCGCCAGCTCGCGCGTGTCCATGCGCAGTTGATCGAGCTGGTCGGCAGCCCCGCCTTCGACGTTCGCCTGGGCGATGCCCAGGAGAGCGCCACGACCTTCGAGGCGCTGCACGAAGCCGTCCTCACCGTCGCCCAGAAGGGCATCAAACTCCAGCGCTTCAAGGGCCTCGGCGAGATGAACGCCGACCAGCTCGGCGAAACGACGATGTCACCTACCACCCGCACGCTCGCGCAGGTGACGCTCGAGGACGCTTTCGCCGCCGACCGCATCTTCTCGATGCTGATGGGCGACCAGGTCGAGCCGCGCCGCGCCTTCATCGAGGACAACGCCCGTGCCGTGGCCAACCTGGATGTGTGAGTTGATGGTCCCGGCGCGTCTTTGCCCCTCAGGGTCAAGCAGATCAAGGACGCAGGGAGCGCCGCGTGCTCTGCACGCAAGCGACCGAGGACGCAGAGATGCGCCGACCATGAGGAGGCAAAGTGGCCAGTGCTGATGTGATCGGCGGCGGCAACATCGAACCGCGCGCGCTCGAGGATGAGATGCGCACCGCGTACCTCGACTACGCGATGTCGGTGATCGTCGGACGCGCGCTGCCCGACGTGCGTGACGGCCTGAAGCCCGTGCACCGTCGCGTCCTGTACGCGATGAACGAGCTCGGCCTCAGCCCCACACGCTCCTACTCGAAGTGCGCGCTGATCGTCGGAGAGGTGATGGGCAAGTACCACCCGCACGGCGACTCCGCGATCTACGACACGCTAGTGCGCATGGCGCAGGAGTTCTCGATGCGCTATCAGCTCGTCGACGGCCAGGGCAACTTCGGCTCGATCGACGATGACCCCGCAGCCGCCATGCGCTACACCGAGGCGCGCCTGGCCCGCACGGCCACCGAGATGCTGCGCGACCTCGACATGGACACGGTCGACTTCGTGCCCAACTACGACGGCTCCAAGCGCGAACCGCTGGTACTCCCCTCGCGCTTTCCCAACCTGCTCGTCAACGGCTCCTCGGGGATCGCGGTCGGAATGGCCACGAACATCCCGCCGCACAACCTGCGCGAGGTGATCGACGCGACGATCGCCTACATCGATGACCCCGAGATGGAGGTCGAGGGCCTGATGCGCCACATCAAGGGCCCTGACTTCCCTACCGGCGGGATCATCCTCGGCCGCGCCGGGATCAAAGACGCCTACGAGACCGGCCGCGGCCGCGTGCGCGTGCAGGCCCGCGCCCACATCGAGCCGCTGAAACAGGGTAAGGAGGCGATCGTCGTCACCGAGCTCCCGTTCATGGTCAAGAAGGGCGGCGAAGGCAACCTGATGACGAAGATCGCCGAACTCGTCAACGACAAACGCATCCCCGAGATCTCCGACCTGCGCGACGAGTCCGACAAGCGCGGGATGCGGCTCGTGATCGAGCTCAAGCGCGACGCGATCCCGAAGGTCGTGCTGAACAAGCTGTACAAGCACACGCCGATGCAGAACACGTTCGGCGTGAACATGGTCGCGCTCGTCGACAACGTTCCGCGCACGCTCGACCTGCGGGCGATGATCCACAACTACGTCGCCCACCAGCGCGAAGTGATCGTGCGTCGTACCAAGCACGAGCTGTCCGAGAAGGAGGCCAGGGCGCACATCCTCGAGGGCCTGCTGACTGCGCTCGAGCACCTCGACGAGATCATCGAACTGATCCGTGCGTCGCGCGACCGCGACAGCGCGCGCGAGCAGCTGATCGAGCGCTTCGAGCTGAGCACGATCCAGGCGACTGCGATCCTCGATCTGCGCCTTTCGCAGCTGACTGCGCTCGAGGCCGACGGGATCAAACAGGAGCACGCCGACGTGAGCGAGCGGATCGCCGAGCTGCGCGCCATCCTCGGCGACGAGAGCCGCGTGCTGTCGGTGATCAAGGAGGAGCTCACGGAGATCTCAGAGCGTTTCGGCGACGAGCGCCGGTCGGAGATCACTCACTCCGAGGATGAGATCGACATCGAGGATCTGATCGCCGACCAGCAGATGGTGATCACGATCACCCAGACTGGCTACATCAAGTCGCTCCCGCTGGCGACCTACCGCCAGCAGCAGCGGGGCGGGCGCGGGGTGACGGGGATGGACATGAAGGACGGCGATTTCATCGAGCACTTGTTCGTGTGCTCCTCGCACGACTACCTGTTGTTCTTCTCCAACCGCGGCAAGGTCTATCGGTCGAAGGTCTACGAGCTGCCCGAGGCGCAGCGCACCGCTAAGGGCCGCGCGCTGGTGAACATCCTGCCGCTACGCGAGGGCGAGCGCATCCAGGCCGTCGTGTCCACCCGCGACTTCACGGAGACGAAGTATCTCGTGTTCGCCACCCGCAACGGCACGGTCAAGAAGACCGAGCTCGAGACCTACAACACGCCGATCAAAGCCGACGGCATCATCGCGATTAACATCCGTGACGACGACGAGCTGCTGGCCGTCCGCGCGGTCGATCCGGGCGATGAGATCATCATGGTTTCCCGCGCTGGGCTGACAGTGCGCTTCGCCGAGTCCGACGCCCGCTCGATGGGTCGCGATACGACCGGCGTGCGCGGGATGGATGTCGGCAAGGACGGGCGAGTGATCGCGATGGACGTCGCCCGCGACGACATGGACCTGCTGGTCGTGACCGAGAACGGCTACGGCAAGCGCAGCCAGATAGCGCAGTATCGCAAGACCAACCGCGGCGCCAAAGGTGTCAAGACGATCGGCCTAACCGAGAAAAAGGGTTCGCTCGCGGGTGCGCTGGTCGTGCGCGAGCATCAGGAACTCGTGTTCATCAGCGTCGGCGGGATGGTGCAGCGGACCTCGGCTGCAGGCATCTCGCAGCAGGGCCGGTCTGCTACTGGCGTGCGCGTGATGAACCTCAAGGACGACGACGCGGTAAGCGCCGTGGCGCTGGTCGTGGACACCGGCGAGGACGGAGCGGTCGCGGCGGAGGTAGATGCAGAGCCTGCCGTCGACGAGCCAACCGGCGACTGAGCGCTGGTTAGCTGAAGTCCAACCGCGCGAATCGCGCAACATCCCACCCGCCACTACTGGAGTTCTCTCCCAACCGTCCAGATTCGGGCGCTAGCCCTCAGATAGACTGGCGGGGAGGTCGAAACGCTGAGGGTGCCTTCCGCCCGAAGCCTTCTAGCAGCCGCCCTGTCGATCCTCAGCTGTACGGTCCTTACCGCCGTCCCAGCCGCAGCAGCCGCTCCGCACTCACCTGTTCCTGTTGCGGTGGCGAGCACGCGCACGACGATCGCCGGTCATATCTCCAGGCGTCGCAACTCGCGCCCACGCTCCGCCTGCACGAAGGCTCACCGAGGGTCATCGTCGCGTCGCCGCAGGGCCATCCGGCCATGCAAGCCGACAGTGCGCAAGCGGGCACCCAAGACCCCCAAGACGCCCAAGTCCGTCACCCGGCGAGCGACCCAGCCGCCCGCACTCGCGCCCTCCGTCACGACAGCCGGCCACACCGGCGCGGATGACACGGCGGCTAGCATCGCCGCCGTCCTCGCGACCCCGTGCGAGAACACAGAACTGACGCCGACCGCAGAAAACGTCCCGCTCGTCCGCACGGCGATCCTCTGCCTGATCAACCGCAAGCGCGCCGAAAACGCAGAGAGCCCGCTTGAAGCGAGCCCGGATCTCGAACAGGCGGCCGAAGGCCACTGCCACGAACTGATCTCCGAGGACTACTTCGCTCACGTCTCTCCGGCAGGAGAGACACCGGTTGACCGCATCCGTGACACCGGCTACATCCCAGGCCCGAGCGTCGGCTACGTGATCGGTGAGAACCTCGCATGGGGCACCTACCAGCTATCGACCCCAGCGGCGATCGTCGCCGCCTGGATCGCGTCTCCCGGGCACCTGGCCAACATCCTCGAAGCTCAGTACCGCGAAACCGGAATCGGCGTCACGCCCGCGGTGCCCGCGTCGCTCTCAGGCGGGTCTCCCGGCGCGACCTACGCTCAGGAGTTCGGCGTCATCATCCACTGAGCGCTCGCGCCGGCCCGAGGTCCCCCCCTTAGGTCCCCCGCACGTCATCTCCATTCGCTACCCTGGCCAGACCAGAGAAAGGAGGTGGTCCAAACGTTGAGTGACAGTTCTTACGGGACCCTGGAGGTGACCGGCCGTTAGGTCGGTAGGCTGGTCCGACCGAACCGGTTGACACTCGCTTCGCGAGCGTCCCCGAACCGGTTAGCGGAATCCAACCCGGGACACCCCGAGACGACCGCCGGTCCTGGTCCCTCCGGCCTTGCCCGTCGCTCTCGGTCTTTCCAGTCAGAGTAGTTCGCGAAGGGCGCCGTCGTGCAGGCGCCCTTCGTCATTTCAGGACCACCGGGGAGGCCTGACGCCGAGTACCGGCGCCGGCGTGCTCAGGCGGCCTGCGGCAGGTATGCCAGCCACGCCGTCGGGATCGTCGGGCTGGCGACGTGGATAAAGATCTCCGCTCGCGGCGTGCGCGGCACGTGGCGCGGGTGCATCCCGGCCTGACGGGGAAGCCGGTCGCCCTTACGCCTGTTGCAGGGAGCGCACGAGGCGACGATGTTCTCCCAACTGGAAGACCCGCCCTTGGAGCGCGGGATCACGTGATCGACCGTCAGGTTCGAGCGCGAGCCGCAGTACTGGCAGGTCCAGCTGTCCCTGGCGAACACCGCGCGGCGCGTGATCTTACGCCGATGCGCATCGCGCGGGACCTTCACGTAGTTGACCAGGCGGATCACCACCGGTCGCGCGAGCGTCGAGCTCTCCGAGTGCAGCTGCCAACGGCCGCGCTCGAGCAGCACCGCCTTCTCCTTGAGCAGTAGGACCACCGCGCGGCGGACCGTGCACACGTTGATCGGCTCATACGTGGCGTTCAGGACGAGCACCCGACCACTCATCGCCGATGTCGGCGATGAGCCAGGTCCGTGCCGCGGGTGCTCTGAAGGCGACACGGACCCCACCGGCTCTGGTGGGACTGTGCTCTCCATCGTCGGCCCGCAGTGTAGCGGGGGCGTCGCCATCGCGCCGCGTTCTGGGCGTGAGGGGAGCCGGGGTCAGCGCTGCCAGGCAGTCCCGGCCGAGCGGTAGGAGCCGAGAACCCGAACGTCCTCGCACATTGCCAGCAGGCCCGCGATCGCTGCCTCGACGGTCTGCTCCTGCGCTCGCCCGCTGACGTCAACGAAGAACATGTAGCTGCCGAGGCCCTCACGGCGAGGCCGCGACTCGATCTTCGTCAGGTTAATGTCCCGGCGCGCGAACTCGTCGAGACAGCGCACCAGCCAGCCCGGGCGCTCCGCGCCCTCGCCCCAGAAAACCAGCGACGTCTTCCACTCGCCACGATCGACGGCGCGGAGCGGCGGATCGAGCTGCGCCCGCTCGATGCGCGCCAGCCAGACGAAGCGCGTTTCGTTGTCGTCTCGGTCCTCAACCCCCTCGCGGATCACCGTTCCGCCGTACAGCTCTGCGGCCAGCACGGTCCCGAGGGCGGCCTGCGTGCGCAGGCCGGCGCCGGCCACCGTCCGTACCGCCTCGGCCGTCGAGCTCGCCGGAAGAACCAGCGCCCGTCCCAGCTCCGCGTGCAGGAACCGCGCGCACTGGCCCGGCACCTGGGGATGCGTGATTACCGTCTCGATCTCCTCGACCGCCACCAGCTCTGCGGCGATCAGCGAGTGCCTCACGCGTAGCAGCGCCTCGCCGACGATCTTCACGTCGCTCGCGTCTCCCGCCAGCAGGTCGAGCGTCGTGTTGATCGATCCCTCGAGCGAGTTCTCGATCGGCACGATCGCCCAGCCGACCGCGCCGTGGCGCAGAGCCATGACCGTGTCATAGATGCTGGCCAGTGCGACCGGCTCGACGGCGTCGGTTTGCGCGCTCGACAGCAGCGCCTCCTCGCTGAAGGTTCCCGCCGGACCGAGATAGCCGACCCGCGGCCGGCCGCCGCCTGATTCAGGTCGAGTGCTCATCCTCGACCGACCCGCCCTCGCCGGCCAGAGCCAGCCGCACGGCCTCAGCCTCCTCGGGGGAGAGCTCAAGTTCGCCGCGACCGCCACGCACCTGCTTGCCGTACACGCGCGCCTGATCGCGGTGGTGGATGCACGACAGCACGATTCCCGAGCGCTCGTCGTCGAGCAGCGCGATCGACATCGATTGATGCCCGGACAGCTCATTGTAGGCGTCGTAGCGCACGAGTGCGCGATGCGCGATCCGCCCGCGCAGGGCGTCCTCGACGCCCGCCAGGCGCCCGTCCAGCCGCGTGGCCGTCTCTTCTACGTAGGTCTGTAGCGTCTCGAACGCGTCCTGCATCGCGGCAGCGTGGACCACTACGTCCTGCTCGCCACGCTCGCCCAGCACGACGCGCTGGGCCCTGCGCAGCCGCCGTACGCTCACACCGAGCGCCGCGCATCCGAGCAGCGCCACGACAGCCGCCGCCGCAGCCGCGATTGCGATGATCCCCTGAGTGTCGGTGACCGATCCGAGCATCGCCACAAGTTAGCCGCTGGCCCCGCCGGCGCGGACCGCCACCCGCCGGCTGCAGCCTGGCGTCCTATTCGCCGAAGATCGCCAGGTAAGTGCTCTTGTTGTTTTCGGCGTTCGTCTCGCCGGGCACTGGGGCGATGTTCACTTCAACCTTCGAGGCGGCTCCCAGAGGCACGCCCGCGACCGGGATTTCCACGTTCGCCTTGCTCCCCGCCTGGATCGCGTTGACGCTGTGGGATGCCTTGTACTGCTTGCCCCCGGCGGTGATCGTCACGTTCACGCTGACGTTCGTCTCCTGGCTTTCGCCGGCGTTTTCCACGGTCACCGTGAACGTCGGGGTGGCGCCGCCGCTGACATGGTTGAGCGCCGGTTCGGGCTGCAGCGCGGTGGCGCCGACGCTTGTGCTGATCAGCGCGCTGCCGTGGGTGCCGGGCGCGAGCCCGCTCTGGGAGCTGCTCGAGGCCTGTCCGGTGAGCCGCGAGGCGACCGTCGAGGGTTCGAGCCAGCCGACGTTGGGCAGGAACACGCTCGGGGCCGTGCTCAACCCGTGAATGCCGTTCGACGCGAGCGTCTGCTGGATCAGCGGGACGACGCGCTGTGAGTAGATCACGTCGGAGGCGAGGAAGATCTCCATGTCTCCGGCGATCTTCGCGCTGGCCTGCTTGGCCTGACCTCCGAGCGCGCTCGGAAGCAGCGCCGCCAGCTTCGTCATCCCTTCGACGCGCAGGTCGAGGCTCAGCAGCAGATTGCGCTGCGCCGAGGCCATTTCGCCGGGCACGCTCAAGGCCTCGGCCTGTGCGGCGATCGTCTGCGATTGCTTGAGCAGTTCATCGATCTGCACCTCCACGTCGAGCGCCGACTTGCCGCTCGCGTTCGTCAGCGCCGCGAACAAGGGCTTTGAGACCTGCGCGACCGATTCCTGACCGATCTTGCTGACGTCGTGGTTGTAGGTCTTCAACGACTGCGTCTTCTGGCTTTTCAGACAGCCGCTGACGAGTAGCACGATCACGATCAGCGCGACGATCCCGATGCCGACCGCGACCCGGCGACGGACCATCAGCGTGTGTTGATCTAGGCCCGATGCGCCTGCGCCTTGCGCACGCCGCGGCTGAGGGATGCGCGCCGTGCGCGGCGCGCCCGCAGCCGTGGGCCGATCTTCGATCGGCCGCTGCCTTGGTGCTCGTGGTGACGGTCGAGGCGCTGTCTCCTCGTCATCGTCAAAGAACGACAAAAGCCAACCGCTCCTTTGCAGGGACTTTATGAAGGGCCCCAGTATGACTGCCCGTCGCCTCCCTGGTGATACTGCAACTTCTCGGTCAATGCGGCTTTTCCTCTAGCTACTGGCAGGGACAGCGCCCTCGCGCGGCGAACGCGCAACCCGGTGGAGTCGCCGCACACCCTCGTCCAACCTTCCCGCTCCGCGGATCAGCCGGCCCGACGCCGGATCATGCGTGCGGGCGCCGGCCCCGCCGGGCCCGCATCCGAGCAGCTCGTGCTCGAGCGCTACCGCCTGCTCGAGCGGCTGGGCGCCGGCGGCTTCGGCGTCGTCTGGCGCGCACACGACGAGCTCCTACATCGCGAGGTTGCCGTCAAGCGGGTATTGCTCAGGGCGGGTGGGAGTCCGATCGACAGTGAGCGTGCCGAGCGCGAGGCGCTCGCCGCCGCGCGTCTGGCGCACCCGGCGGTCGTCGCGCTGTACGAGGCGTGCGCTGTCGACGACGCCTTCTACCTGATCTCCGAGCTCGTCGACGGTGAGACGCTCGCGCGCCTGATCGCGGAGGACTCGCTCGCGGACGAAGAGGTACTGGAGATCGGCGTTGCGCTCGCCGGTGCGCTGATCCACGCGCACGCCCGCGGGGTCATCCACCGAGACATCAAGCCCCAAAACGTGCTCATCCCTCACCGAGCTAAGGACGGACCACCGCCCGAGGCGCTGCTCGCCGCGGCCAAGCTCACGGACTTCGGCGGAGCCAGCCTGCTCGGCGAGGACGCGCTCACACGCACCGGCGACGTGCTCGGAACGTTGGCCTACATGGCCCCGGAGCAGAGCGAGGGTCGCGAGGTCGGGGTGCAGGCAGACCTGTACTCGCTCGCGCTCGTGATCTACGAGGCCCTGTCTGGCGTGAATCCCGTGCGCGGCGCCACGCCGGCTGCGACAATCCGCCGCATCGGCGCCCCAATCGCGCCGCTCGAGCACCAGCGTCGGGACCTGCCGCGCCCGCTCGCCCGCTCGCTCGATCGCGCCCTGGCTCCCGAGGCGAGCGATCGCGGGACGCTCGAGGAGCTCCGCGACGCGCACGAGGAGGCGCTCGAACGTGGGCTGAGGCGCTCGCGCTGGTCGCGTGCACGGTCGCACGATCCACAACGCGCGACGCTCGAGCAGCAGCAGCCGGCCGTGCCGCGCGACACGTGCCCCCAGCCGCTGGCGCCCCAGCCGCTGGTGCCCCGCAGGCCGTTCCCGGTCGAGCAGGCGACTGGGGATCCTGAGCTCCCGGCTGCCGAGCGTCGACTCGGGTTGCCGCGCGCGCTGTGGATCGCGTGCGGAGCGCTCCTGATCGGCTGGCAGGCGTTCGCCGGACGTCCTGGCACGGCGCTGTTGATCCTCGCCGCGCTGGCGCCGCTGTTCCTGGTGCCGGGCGAGCGAGGGTCCTCGCGCCTCGGCGCGGGGTGGCTCGCCGCCGCGCTCGCCCCGGTGCTCGGCCTCGCGGGCCTCGCAGGCGCCTATCCGGCGATTGCCGGGCAGCCCTCGCGCTGGCGTGAGCGCGCGGCGCTCGGCGCGCTCGGATACTGGTGGTTGGTGCTCGCCGAGCCGCTGCTCGACTCATCACCCGCCGCGCGCCTGTGGTTGGGCCAGCCGGCCGGGACGCCTCCACGGCTGGTGTGGGAGGCGTCGCTGAGCGCGACAGCAACACACGTGCTCGCGCCACTGCTAACGCTCGGAGTGCTGTTCGGAGTGCTCCTGTGGGGCGTCGGCTCGGCAGTCCTGCCGTGGCTCGTGCGGGGACGTAACGCGGGCCTCGACGTCGTAGCCGTGACCGTGTGGTCGGCGGCACTTGCCGCTGGTGTCCCCGAGCTGGATGCCGGCCTCGGCGCTCACGCGGTTCACCCGGATCCTCGTGGCGTGGTGCTCGGCGCAGTTCTGGGCGGCGTGTTCGCGGTCGCCGCCCGCGCGCTGCGCGGCCCCGCCTGAGCGAGGGTGCGTAGCATGGCTCACGGCTCACGGCCGATCTCCACGCGATAGGCCCTGCCCCCGCCAATGAACCTGCTGAAGAGCGTCGAGACCACGATCGCCAACCTCGTCGAGGGCACCTTCGGGCGCGTGTTCCGCTCGGAGGTTCGACCGATGGAGCTGGCGCGCAAGCTCGCCCGCGAGATGGACGCGCATCGCACGGTGTCGGTCTCACGCGTGTACGTGCCGAACGAGTACGAGGTGTGGCTCTCGCCCGAGGATCGTGCCCGTTACGAAGGGGTCGAGGGCGAAGTCATCGACGAGCTGTGCGCCTACCTGCTCGAGCACGCGCGTCGTGAGGACGTGATCATGGTCTCGCAGCCGCACATCGTGTTCCACACAGATGAGCGCCTGTCGCTCGGGGAATTCGGGATTCACGTGCGGTTGGTCCGGCCCGACGGCGAGGATGAGGGATCAGAGTCAGCCCCGCCAGCCGATCGCGACCACCAAGCGGATGCACCAGCCGAACCGCAAGAGCACGGCCAGACGATGATCTACAGCACCTCCGCCCGCCTCGGCGGCCCCGTCGAGGACGCCCACGCGCAACGCAGGGCCGAGCGCGCGCTGCTCGCCGTACGCGGCCGGCGGCTGCTCGTGCCCCCCGGTGGCGGCACGATCGGTCGCAGTCGCGATTGCGACGTGGTGATCGACGACGCCGGCATCTCGCGCCGCCACGCCCAGATCCGCCAGGGACGCGACGGCTGGACCGTCGAGGACCTCGGCTCGACCAACGGCGTGCTGCTCAACGGCTCAGTGGTGCACGGTCGCCAGCCACTGCACGCGGGCGATCGCGTCGAGCTCGGCTCGACGGAGATCGTCTTCGAACTTGCATGAACACGCTCGAGCCCGTATCAGTCGCGCTGAAGTTCGGCTTCCTCGCCGTTCTGTATCTGTTCCTGCTGTGGGTCGCGCGCAGCGCGCGCCGCGACCTCGACCGCGGCGCGCCCGCGGCAGTCGACCGCGCTCAAGCGCCCGGCGCGATCCCGCCGGACGCCACTGGGCTGTACTCGGCCTCCGCGCTCGGCAGCGCCGATGTCGCCCATCGCGCCCCGCGCCTGGCGGTCGAGCGCGCTCCAGGCCACGAACCGGGCATGATCTACGACCTCGACGGCGACATCGTGCTGGGACGTGGGGATCGTGCCGAGATCAGGCTCGACGATCCGTTCGCATCCTCACGGCACGCCCGCGTCTACGAGCAGGGCAACATTGTGGTCATCGAAGATCTCCAATCGACCAACGGCACCTACCTCAACGAGGAGCTGCTGCAGACTCCCCGGCCTCTGCACCCGGGCGACCGCGTGCGTATCGGCGACAGCGAATTCACGTTCGAGGTCGACTGACGTGATCCGCGTGATCGAGCAGTACGCCGGGACCGACACGGGTCGGCAGCGGCGCGCCAACGAGGACTCGCTGCTCGCCCGCTCGCCGCTGTTCGTGGTCGCCGACGGAATGGGCGGGGCGCAGGCCGGCGAGGTCGCCTCGCGGATCGCCGTCGAGTCCTTCGACCCCGGGCTGCAGGGGGACACCGAGCCCGAGCTCGCGCTCTCCACGCTCGCTCAGGCAGCGAACGCGCGCATCCACGAGCTTTCGCACGCCAACGCCGAGCAGGCGGGCATGGGCACGACGCTCACCGCAGTCTACGTCGGCGAACAGGACGTGGCGATCGCGCACGTCGGCGACAGCCGCGCCTACTGCCTGCGCGACGGGCAGCTGATGCGCCTGACCGACGACCACTCGCTCGTCGACGAGCTGATCCGTCAGGGCAGGCTGACGCCCGAGGAGGCGGTCGATCATCCGCAGCGGTCGGTCATCACCCGCGCCCTCGGCCCGGAAGCAGTGGTCGAGGTCGACACGCGCTCATTCCACGGTCGCGGCGGGGACGTGTACCTGCTGTGCAGCGACGGCCTCACGACGATGGTCCCCGAGGAGCAGATCGCGGCGTTGCTGCTCGCCCACGCGCCGCTGCGCGAGGCCGGCGAGGCGCTGATCGCAGCCGCCAACGAGGCCGGCGGACGGGACAACATCACCGTCGTTCTGATCCGCCTCGAGGAGGTCGAGCTGCAGGGCTCGCCCGCGGACGGCGCAACGATGGTCGACATGCCGGCCGTCAGCGCGCCGGCCCCTGCGCCCACGGAGCAGCGCGACACGGTGGTGAGCGCCCCGGTCACAACCGCGCCACCGACGAGCGCGCGACGCATGCCGAGAGCGGCCCCCGCGTCCTCGAGCCTCGCCTCCAGCGAGCGCCGTCGCCGGCGTTTGCGGCGCGCGGGCGGACTCGTGGTCGCGATCGTGGTGCTTGGGCTGATCGGGTCAGCTGCCTATCTGGCGTTGCAGTCGGTCTACTTCATCGGGACCAACGACCGAGGGCTGGTCACGATGTTCCAGGGAGTCCCGTACCGGCTGCCGGGCAACTTCGCGCTCTACAGCAGCCAGTACGTCTCCGGCGTCGGCGCGGCGACGCTGACCGCGCAGAAGCGCCGCACGCTGCTCGATCACTCGCTGCGCTCGGAAGCCGACGCGGCATCGCTGATCCGCAGCCTCGAACTCGGGCAGCTCGAATGAGGCACCCGTAGTGAACCGCCCGATCCTGCGTCTGTACGGGTTCGTCGCGCTGCTGTTTGCGTTGCTGGTCGCGTTCACCTCGCGCTGGACGATCTTCGAAGCCTCCTCACTGCGCGAAAACCCGCTCAACGCGCGCATGCTGCTCGAGCAGCAGCGCATCCACCGCGGCCCGATCACAGCGGCCAACGGCACCGTGCTCGCGCGCAGCGTCCGCCGCTCGGAAGGCACCTACGAACGCGTCTATCCGACCCGTGAACAGTTCGCCCATGCGGTCGGCTACTACTACACCAACCTCGGCAGCGCAGGCCTCGAGCACTACCGCAACTCGGCGCTCAATGGCCAGAGCGGCTCGAACCTGCAGCGAATCCTCGACCAGCTGCAAGGCAAGCAGCAGCAGGGCGACAAGGTGGTGACGACGCTCGACCCGGGAGCGCAGCAGGTCGCCAACTCCGCGCTCGCCGGCTACAAGGGCGCCGTCGTCGCGCTGGAACCGCGCAGCGGAGCGCTCACCGTGATGGCCTCGTCCCCGAGCTTCGATCCGAACGCGCTGCGCTCGGTCTCCTCATACGAAAAGCTCACCGGTGACACGAAGGGGCGCCCGCTGGTCAACCGCGCCACCCAGTTCGGCTATGCCCCCGGATCGACGTTCAAGGTCCTGACCGCGACCGCGGCGATCGACACCGGCGCCTACACGGCCGAATCGACCGTCAGCGGGCGCAACGACGTGCTCGTCTCCGGCGTGCCGCTGCAGAACGACGACGACGAGAGCTTCGGGCAGATCACGCTCACGCAGGCGCTCGTGCACTCGGTGAACACCGTCTGGGCGCAGGTCGCGGAAAAGCTCGGCAAGCAGACGATGGCGCAATACATGCGGCGCTTCGGCTTCGACCGCAAGCCGCAGCTCGACTACCCGGTCAATCAGATGTCCGTCAGCGGCGAGTACCTCGGCCCGCTGCTCCTGCCCCCGACCAGCTCGCGCGTCGACGTCGGGCGGATGGGCATCGGACAGGACAAACTCGAGGTGACCCCGCTGCAGATGGCCGAGGTGGCCGCCGGCGTGGCCAACCACGGGCGCCTGATGGTGCCCCACATGACCGCGCGGATCGTCGACCCCGAAGGCCGCACCGTGCTGCACGTTGCCCCGCGCGTGCAGTCGGTCGTGATGAAACGCTCGACCGCTACGGCTGTGACGGGCATGATGGAAGCCGTCGTCAACGAAGGCACGGGCACCGAGGCGCAGATCCCCGGCGTGCAGGTGGCGGGCAAGACCGGAACCGCCGAGACACAGATCGGCGCGGCGATCAACAACGTGTGGTTCATCGCGTTCGCGCCCGCGTCGAACCCAACCGTGGCGATCGCCGTGACGCTCGAGGGCGTTCCCGGCCAGGGCGCCGCGTTCGCCGCGCCGGTGGCCAAGCAGGTCATGGAACGGCTGCTGCATGATTGACCCCGAGACGATCGTTGACGGCCGCTACCGGGTGATCTCGCGCCTGGGCTCCGGGGGCATGGCGGACGTCTACCTCGCCCAGGATCAGCTGCTGGGGCGCGAGGTCGCGGTGAAGGTGCTGCACCATCACTTCGCCGAAGACCAGGAGTTCGTCGAGCGCTTCCGTCGCGAGGCGTCCAGCGCGGCGGGGCTGTCACATCCGAACATCGTCGCGATCTTCGACCGCGGCGAGTGGAACGGCACCTACTACATCGCGATGGAGTACGTCGCCGGACGCTCGCTCAAGACGATCGTGCGCGAACAGGGGCCACTCGACCCGGTTGCCGCGATCGACATCGTGATCCAGATCCTGCGCGCCGCCAGCTTCGCGCACCGTCGCGGCGTCATACACCGCGATCTGAAGCCGCACAACGTGATCATCGACGAGGAGGGGCGCGCCCGCGTCACGGACTTCGGCATCGCTCGGGCGGGCGCGTCGGACATGACACTAACCGGCTCGATCATGGGCACCGCGCAGTACCTGTCGCCCGAGCAGGCGCAGGGCTTTGCCGTCAGCGACACCTCGGATTTGTACTCGGTTGGGGTGATCCTGTACGAGCTGCTCACCGGCGTCGTCCCGTTCGAGGGCGAGACCGCGGTGGCGATCGCCGTCAAGCAGGTCTCCGCCGAGCCGCGTCCGCCGAGTGAGCTCAACCCGGCCCTGCCGTACTCGTTGGATGCGATCGTCCTGCGCGCGCTCGCCAAGGACCCGACGCAGCGCTATGCGGATGCCGACGAGCTGATCGTCGCGCTCCAGTACGAGCGCGACGCGCTGCCGGCTCTCTCCGGTGCAGCAGCCGTCGCGGTCCCCGATGGCCAGGTCCACCAGCCCGCGCCGCCGCCGATGCACGCGGCTACCGGCTCGCTGCTGCTCGCGCCGGCCGGCGGCGAGGAGCAGCTCGACCCCGAGCAGGGCGCGCCGCCGTCTGAGGAGGATCGCCGTCGCCGCAGGCGGCGCGCGCTGATCTGGGGGGCCGGTGCGGCGCTGCTGGCGGCCGCCGTGGCGCTCGCGCTGGTGCTGACGCAGCAGAGCAAGTCGGTCAAGGTGCCGAACGTCACCGGAGACACCGAACAGGCCGCCGGGGCCGTGCTGCGCGCCGCGGGCCTCGATCCGCTCCCGTCGCTGGCGCCAAGTACGACCGTCGCGAGCGGTCACGTGATCAGCCAGGCGCCCGGCGCTGGGGCTGTGGTCGACGAAGGCTCGCGCGTCAGCGTCGTCGTCTCACGAGGCCCTGCCAGCGAGGGTCTCGTGAACGTCGAAGGGCTCACCGCCTCGCAGGCCCTGGCCAAGCTGCGCGCCGCCGGCTTCATCCCCACGACCACGCCGCAGGCCAGCTCGACCGTCGCGAGCGGTCACGTGATCAACACCAATCCCCCGGCCGGCACCGAGGTGCAGGTCGGCAGCCATGTGACCGTCTTCGTCTCCAGTGGGCCGGCGTCGGTGGGCGTGCCCGACGTTGTCGGTCAGTCTCAGACAGCCGCCGAATCGACGCTCACCAACGCGAAGCTCGCGGTCGGAGCGATCACCCAGCAGGTCTCGAGCACGCTGTCCGCGGGAACGGTCATCTCGCAGTCGCCGGCCACGGGAACGGCGGCGCGCGAAGGCGACAAAGTGAACCTGACGGTCGCCCAGGCGCCCAAGGAAGTCGCGGTCCCCGACGTCAGAGGCGCGGCGGCCGCGGCCGCGGAATCAGCGCTCACGCACGCCGGCCTCAGTCCGCGGGCGGTGCCGCGGACGACGACAGAAGCGTCGCAGAAGGGGGTCGTCTTGGGCCAGAGCCCGGCCGGCGGCACACATGCGCGCAAGGGGACGACGGTGACGATCGAAGTCGGCGAACTCGCGCCGCAGACGACCTCGACGCCGACCACCACGACCACGACGCCGACAACCACCACGACCACGACGCCTCCGCCGGCGACGCCCGGGTGAGCGCTCCGATGGGCGGACCGGACGGTCTCGCAGGCGAGGCGCTGACGGTCGCCGTGCTCGCGGGCGGGCGCTCCTCCGAGCACGACGTCTCGCTGTCTTCTGCGGCGGCTGTGAGCGACGGGCTGCGCGCGGCCGGGCACGACGTCGTCTGGGTCGAGATCGGCCGCGACGGAGCCTGGCGTCATCAGGGGAGCGAGCTCAGCGTGAGGCCCGCCGCTGGGTTGCTCGGGGTCGACGTCGTGTTCCCTGTCCTGCATGGGCCGTTCGGCGAGGACGGCACCGTGCAGGGCCTGCTCGAGACGCTCGACGTCGCCTACGTCGGGGCCGGGGTCGCGGCCTCGGCGGTGTGCCTGGACAAGGTGCTGTTCAAGCAGCTGATGAGCGCCGTCGGGATCCCCCAGGTCGACTACGCCGGCGTGCGCGCTGAGCGCTTCGCGCGCTCGCGCGAGCACGTGCTCGCCGAGCTGGCCCGCCTGGGGCTGCCGGTGTTCGTCAAGCCGGCGCACCTCGGCTCATCCGTGGGCATCGTCAAGGTCGGCGCGGCGGACGAGCTCGGGGACGCCCTGGAGGAAGCGTTCGCCCATGACCGCCTGGCGATCGTCGAGGCGACGGCCCCGGGAGTGGAGGTCGAGTGCGGCGTGCTCGGGCGTCTCGGCTCGGAGCGAGCGGGCGATGACGCGGCGGCGGCGTCTGAGCCTGGCGAGATCGTGTTCCCGGGCGAGTGGTATGACTTCCAGGCGAAGTACACACCTGGAGGCATGGAGCTGCGGATCCCCGCGGGGATCTCCGCGGAGGCGGGCGCAGAGGTCCGGTGCCTGGCGGTCGCAGCATTCCTCGCCGCCGGCTGCGAGGGACTGGCGCGCGTGGACTTCTTCGTAGACGGAGCGCAAGTGCTCGTCAACGAGCTGAACACGATGCCCGGCTTCACGCCAACGAGCGTCTACGCAAAGCTGCTCGAGGCCTCCGGGGTCCCCTACCCGCAGCTCGTCGAGCGATTGTGCCGGCTGGCGCTCGAGCGCTACTCCAACAGCCACGCCTACCGCAACTGAGGCAGCCGGCGTCGCCGACGGCGCTCACCTGAACAGCGTGATCCCGGAGATCGTCGCTGACTGCTTGCCCGGCGGAAGGGTCGTGAGCCAGATCAGGTAGTAGCGGTAGCGGGTGCCCGACAGCGTCAACGGGATGCGTTCGCTGCCGTGGACGTGGGCGCTGGCTCCGACCGGCCCGCGCCAGCCACGCGCGCTCAGCGGGGTGGAGCTGCCATAGGACAGCCCGGCTTCGACGTGATTGGCGACATAAATCTGCGCCCCAAACCCGGGCGTCGGCGTCTGGATCTCGACCGCCCGTGCGAGCACGCCCGGTGCGGCGTCCAGATAAATCCCGAGCCCCACGCCGCCTGCCTTCTTCAGCGTGCCGTCGTAGTACTGCTCGGTGCTCCACGTCGTATTGGGGTCGCTGTCGACGACGTTCTCCACCTGGTCGCGGTTTTCCGGCCCCGTGCCGAACGGGTTGTAGTCGTGAGCTGCGGTCTGGCTCAGCTGGACCGGCACCAGGCCCGCGTGCGCGGCGATCCCCGGCGAGACGCCAGTTCCTTTGTGCGTCCTGCCGGCCGCTGCCACGAGCACGATCGCCACGGCCGCGACCACCAGTGCGAGCAGGGCGATCCACCGTGCCGGATGGCGCATGCGCCACGGCAGCCGGCGACGCGTGCGGCCCGGGAGCGTGCGCAGCACGGTCGTAACCTCGCCGGTGGCCTGGCCGGAGCGGGACGCCTCGATCGCGAGCACCTCCTCGAGATCGGCCACCATGCTTGCCGCGTCGGGATAGCGGCGAGCGAGGTCCTTCGACACGGCGCGGTCGACCACCGCGGCGGTCGCCGCCGAGATCTCCGGACGCAGCAGCTGCACGTCCGGCACGTCCTCGCGCACGTGCTTCATCGCGACCGCCACCGGTGAGCTCCCGTGGAAGGGGACGTCTCCAGTGAGCATCTCGAACAGGACGATGCCCAGCGAGTACAGGTCCGACTGCCCGGTGACGGGCTGCCCGAGCGCCTGCTCGGGCGAGACGTAGTCGGTCGTGCCGAGCACGCGCCCGGCCATCGTCAGGCCAACCTCTGAGAGCGTGCGCGCGATCCCGAAGTCGGTGATCTTGGCGCCACCCTCCTCGCTGATCAGCACGTTGTGCGGCTTGACGTCGCGATGGACGATCTGGCGCTCGTGCGCCGCGCCGAGCGCGCGCGCGATCTCGATCGCGTAGGCGATCGCCTGGGGAATCGCGAGCTGCCCCTCGCGACGGATGACGTGCTTGAGCGTCTCTCCGTCGACGTACTCGAGGACGATGTACGGGCTGCCCACCGTGGCATCCGGCTCGCTGCCGTCCGGGGGCTCCTCGCCGGCGTCGATCACAGTTACGACGTGAGGGTGGTTGAGCTGTGCGACCGAGCGCGCCTCTCTGCGGAAGCGCTCGAGCTGGTCGGAGTCGGTGGCGATCTCGCGGTGCATCAGCTTGATCGCGACCGGCCGTTCGAGCACGGTGTCGAACGCGCGGTAGACCGTCGACATCCCGCCCCGCCCGATCTCCGCGTCGAGCCGGTAGCGTCCGCCGATCACCGTCCCGAGGATGGTCATCCACCTGCGCGTGCCCGCCTGACACGCGAGATCGCCAGCGCCGCGAGCAGGCAGCGATAGAGCGAGTACGGCAGCAGCGAGCGTGTCGCGAGCCGCCAGCGGCGCGCGACCGTCGCAGACGCCAGCGTCGAGACGAACGCCGCACCCGCACCCAGCGCGAGGCCCGCGCGCTGCTCGCGAGCGACCCCGCTGCGCACTGCGCGCACCCCGGTCAGGGCGCTCGCCCCGAAGATCACCGGCAGCCCGGCGTGCCAGGACAGCGCCCCGGCCGCCTCGCGTCCGAAGCCGCGCGCTCGTGCAGCGGTCAGCGTGGCGCCGTTGCGCGATACCCCGGGCGCCAGCGCGCACGCCTGGGCTAGCCCCAGCGCGAGCCCGTCGGCAGGCGTCACATCCTCCGACGTGCGTTCTGCTTCAGAGCTCCCTCGCCGCCGTCTGTCGGCCAGTGCCATCGCGGCTGCGCCGGCCAACAGACCGGCGGCGATCGAGCGCGGCCCGCCGAGCCGCTGCTCGATCGGCCTGCCCAGCGCGTACCCCGCGATCGCGGACGGCGCCAGCGACAGCGCGATCACGACGGCGCGGCGTCGGTCCAGGCGCGCGCCGTCGGCCAGCAGCTGCCTGCGCATGTGGATCGCCAACGCGGCGCCCGCGCCCGCGTGCAGGGCGACCTCGAAAGACTTGCGCAGTTCGCCGTCGAGCTCGCTGTAGGAGGATCCGAGGAGCCACGGCAGCAGCGAGATGTGTGCCGAGGAGGAGATCGGCAGCAGCTCCGTCGGTCCCTGGAGCAGGCCCAGGGCGAGCGCCTGGTGGGTGGACAGAGCGGGTCTACGGGCGCGCTCCAGCACCGCTCGGCTTGTCAGCCCACGTCCGCCGCCGGGTCGGCTCCGCGCCGGCGGCGGTAGATCGCATATGCGATGCCGATCACGATCACGACGACGATCAGGTAGTCGACGTACTCGAAGTATTTGCGCGCGTTCGTCCATTCGCCGCCGAGCGCGTGCCCGAGGTAGGCCAGCCCGACGACCCAGGGGATCGAGCCGATCAGCGTCAGCACGCTGAAACGCCCGAGCGGCATCTTCGCGATCCCTGCCGGCAACGACACGAACGCCCTGACGAGCGGGATCAGGCGACCGAACAGGACGGCCGGTTCCCCGTAGCGCTGGAACCAGCGGTCGGCGCGGTCGATCTGCGATGGCCCCATGTGTACCTTGGCGCCGTGGCGTTCGAGCAGCTCGAGGCGACCGCCGCGGCCGACCCCGTAGGCGACCCACGATCCGACCATCGTGCCGAGCAGCCCGGCGAGGATGATCCCGAGCATCGTCATGTGGTGGTGGGTGGCGCTCTCACCGGGGTTCGCGACGGCAAAGCCGGCGAACAGCATCACCACCTCGGAGGGGATCGGGATGCAGGCCGAGCCGAGCGCCATCAGCGCGAACACGCCCGGCAGACCGGCTTCGCGCACGAAGTGCGCGGTTTCGTTGACCAGCGTTTCGGAGATCGATGCCAGGACGAGCATTGGCAGCGCAACGATACCGTGCGCATTTCGATGCGCATCTGGATCGATCTTACGAACAGCCCGCACGTGCTGGTGATGCGCCCGGTGATCGAGCGGCTGCGCGCTGACGGCCACGAGGTACGCGTGACCGCACGCGACTTCGCGCAGACACTCGAGCTGTGCGAGCGCTTCGGCATCGAGCACACCGAGATCGGGCGCCATCGCGGCGAGCGGCTCGGCGCCAAGGCCTTCGGGCTGGCGTCGCGCTCGGCCGCGCTCGTGCGCTGGGCGCGCGCGGACGCCCGCACCACCGGGGCTCGCTTCGACCTGGCGCTCGGTCACGGCTCCAACGACGTCAGCGTCGCGGCCGCCTTGTTGCGTGTCCCCAGCTCGACGATGTTCGACTACGAGTGGGCGACCGTGCAGCACAACGTCAACTGCCGGCTGGCGAAGGCGGTCGTCGTACCCGACGCGATCCCGCCGCTGCGTCTGGAGCGCTACGGCGCACGCGGGAAGGTGCGCGGGTACGCGGGGCTTAAGGAGGAGTACTACCTCGCGGACTTCCAGCCCGATACGGCCGTGCTGGGGGAGCTGGGGCTGGATCGCGCCCGCCCGATCGTCGTCGTGCGCACGCCGCCCGAGGTCTCGCTGTACCACCGCTTTGAGAACGACCTGTTCGCCCAGGTGCTCGCACGGCTGCGATCGGCCGCGGCCGCGCACGGCGCTCAGCCGGTCGTGCTGCCACGGTTGCCCTCGCAGCGCGAGGAGCTGCGCGGCGTGCCCGGCTTCGTCGTGCCAGACCACGCGATCGATGCCCAGTCGCTGATCGCGTTGGCGGACCTCGTGATCTCCGCCGGTGGGACGATGAACCGCGAGGCGGTAGCGCTTGGCACGCCCGTCTACACGACGTTCCAGGGGCGGCTCGGAGCCGTCGACGAACGGCTGATCGCAGAACGGCGTTTGCGCATGCTGCTGGCCGCCGAGGAGCTCGATCTCGGCAAGCGAGCCCGCGCCGACGCCCCCGAGCGCGTGCTGCGCGACCCGCGGGTCCTGCTCGAGCTGCTGCTTTCGCCCGTCTCACGGCGCGTGGGCAGCGCGTCGGCGGGTACGCCACAGTCGCAGTAGGCGCTTACAATCTCCACAATGCGCCGACGGATCCGCTCGGCGGCCCTTCCGCTCCACCGCCACGCGTTGCCGCAACTCGCAGTGGACGGGGCGTTGGTCGCGCTCGCGTACTACCTCGCGTTCCAGCTGCGCTTCGACAGCGGGCCCACGGGGCAGTACGCGCACCTGCGCGAAGCGACGATCTGGTGGGTGCTGCTCGGCAGCCTGCCGGTGCTCGTCTTCTCGCGGGTCTACCAGCGCCGTTGGCGCTACGCAGGCCAGCGCGATTACGAGGCGATCGTCCGCGCGGTGGCCGTGATCGTGCTGTTGAGCGTGGTCGCGATCGAGGTGCTGCGCCCGGTGTACCGCTACCCGCACGGCAACACGGTCGCCGTGGTGCTGCCGAACGGCGTGATCGTGCTGTTCGCGTTGCTGTCGCTGGTGTTCCTCGTGGGCGTCCGCGCGGTCGCGCGCAGCGTGTACGAGCGCCGCCCGCTGGCCGCCTTCCGCGGGCCGAAAGGCGAACGGACCGTGCTGATCGCCGGCGCCGGCGACGGAGGTCAGCTGGTGGTGCGCGAGATCATGCGCAACCGTGAGCTCGGGCTCGTGCCGGTCGGCTTTCTCGACGACAACCCGCGTAAGCGAAACCTGCGGATTGACGGCGTGCGCGTGCGCGGCAACACCGAAGGCGATCTGCCACGCATCCTCGACGACGCCGAGCCCGACGAAGTGATCATCGCGATTCCCTCGGCGCCCGGCTCAACACGCGCGCGGATCGTCCGCGAGTGCCGCGTGCGCGGCATACCGGTGCGCACGCTACCGACTGTGTTCGAGCTGCTGCAGACACGCGGTGCGCCCGCGCGACAGATGCGCGAGGTGCGTGTCGAGGACGTGCTCGGCCGCGAGCCGGTGCACATGGAGCTCGAGCGCGTGGGCGCCTACCTCGCGGGACAGACCGTGCTCGTGACCGGCGCGGGCGGCTCGATCGGCTCGGAGCTGTGCCGTCAGATCGCACGCGTGGAGCCGCACCGGATCGTGCTCGTCGACCATGCTGAGGACAACCTGTTCTCGATCCAGCGGGAGCTGGAGGACGAGCGCCACGTGCCGCCGTCGATGCTCGCCGCCGTGCTGGCCGACTGCAAGGAGGAGGAGCGCATGCGGGAGGTGTTCTCCGAGCACCGCCCGACGGTCGTCTTCCATGCGGCCGCGTACAAGCACGTCGGCCTGATGGAGGCCAACCCGGTCGAGGCGGTGCGCAACAACGCGATCGGCACGCGCGTAGTGGCGACCGTCGCCGGTCAGGTCGGCGTCGCGCGCTTCGTCCTCGTCTCCACCGATAAGGCGGTCGCTCCCGCGACCGTGATGGGGGCGTCCAAGGCGATGGCCGAGTTCGCGCTCGAGGCCGCCACCGTCCGCTTTGCGGATACCCGCTACGCGGCCGTGCGCTTCGGCAACGTGCTCGGCTCCTCCGGCAGCGTCGTGCCGATCTTCCGCCGCCAGATCGAGCGCGGCGGTCCGGTGACGGTCACCGACGAACGCATGACGCGCTACTTCATGACGATTCCCGAGGCCGTGCAGCTGATCATCCGCTCGGGGTCGCTCGCCTGCGACGACGACGCCGCCCGCGAGCAGCCAGATCCGAGCCCGTCACCGCGCCGCCGAGCCGCGCACGAGCCATGCACGGGCGCCGCGGTGTTCGTACTGGAGATGGGCGATCCGGTGCGGATCGTCGATCTCGCTCGCGCGATGATCGACCTGTCGGGCCTCGATCCCGACCGTGACATCGACATCGAGATCGTCGGGCGTCGCCCCGGCGAGAAGCTCGACGAGGAGCTGTTCAACGACTACGAGCGGCCGCGACCGACCGCCGCCGAGAAGATCCTGCTGGCCGAACGCGAGCCGCTGGCGCTCGAGGCGGTCGAATCGATGTTCGCCGAGATCGGCCTGCTCGTGCTCGAGGGCGACGCAGCCGGGCTGGCGGCCAAGGTGTCCGAGCTGGTCGCCGCGCGGCGCGAGCCGGAGGCGGCCGAGCTCGCGATCGCCGCCGACGGCGCAACCGCGCAGCAAGCCGCAGGCCAGTCCGACGGCGAGGATCGGAGTCCGAGTGGGGGCGAGGCGCCTGCTCCCCTCGTACACTCCCCAAATTCATGAGTTCACTTCTGCTCGCGCTCTCGCTCTCGAGCTCGTTCACGCAGATCGGAGCGATCGCGGCGTTCGCTGCGCTGGTCGGCATCGCGGTCCTGTCGTTGCTCGTGTTCTCGCAGGCTCGCGAGATCAGGCGACTGCGCGAGTGGGCCGGGCGCGCGCCTGAGCGCGCCGCCGATCTCGAGCAGCGCGTCAGCACCGCTGCCGCTGTCCGTGTCCAGCAGTCTGCACCGGAGACGCAGGCGCGGCCGGTCCCGCGAGCTGCTCCGATACACGCGCGCGCCGCTGCCACCGGGGCGGGGCCCGCCACGCGCGTCGCCGGCACTCAGCCGCCAGCCCCGGGCACCGCGGTCCTGCCGGCTGGTCAGGCATTGACCGCGAGCGGATCCCCCGCCGCCCCGATCGCCCCGGCGTCGGCTGCGGGTCTACCGTTGCCTCCGCCGGCCCAGCCGGCGACAGGGAACCAGCCGGCGACAGGGAACCAGCCGGTGGCTCCCGGCCAGCAGGTCGCGCCGCCCCAAGGCTCTCCGGTGGCAGTGAGCCAGCCGGCGACGTCCGGCCAGCCCGGTTCGCTCCAAGGCTCTCCGGTGCCGGCTCGGCCTGGGGCTGCACAGCCCACGCCCCAGGGGACGCCGCGTGCCGTGGGCGCGCCCGCCTCCGCGGCAGGCGCCTCCCAGGGCCGACCGCTCATGGCGAGCACCCCTCCCGCCGCCGAGCCGCGCCCGCCGGCGCCGGCGACGGCCGCAGCGGCTGCGGGCGTCGCTGCTGCGAGCGCCCCGCGCGCCCCGAGTCCCCCGCGTCCGGCCACGCCGTCAGCTGCCCCCCCGACCGTTGGCCAGCCGCCGCCGGCGGCGCCCGCCATGACACCGGCGGCGCCAGCCATGACACCGCCCGCCATGACACCGCCCGCCATGACACCGCCCGCCATGACACCGCCCGCCATGACACCGCCCGCCATGACACCGCCGCCGGCAGCCTCGCGGCCCGCAGCCGTGACTGCGCCCGCGGGCTCCGCTGCGCAGCCGTCGGTCCGGCGTCCTCCCGCGCCGCCGCAGGACGGCGGCGGCCGCCGTGCCGAGCAGCAGGTCGCGACCACAGCTGGGGCCGCCGCGGCGGCCTCGGGAGGGAGCCGTTCGCGTGCCGGCGGCGCGAGCGCGGAGCGACGCTCGACATACACGGCGCGGCGCTCGCCTCGACGGAGAGTGCTGCTGATCGTTGGAGGGGTGATCGCGCTCGCGGTCGCGGCCGTCGTAGTGATCTCATCACTCGGCGGCTCCTCGTCGAATCACGGCGCGAGCACAGCGGCGAAAACCGTGACCAGCGCCCACGTGATACACGTGAAAGCCAAGCCTAAGCCGGTGTCGAAACCGGTGGCGGCGTTTGACCCGGCAGAAACCACCGTGACGGTTCTCAACGGAACCGAAACCACTGGCCTAGCCCACCACATCTCATCCGAACTGCAGCAGACCGGCTTCTCGCAGGCGACGGCGCTGAACGGACGGCCACCAGGCACCAACCAGGTGACCGTCGTCGAGTACGCGAGCGGCCATCAGACGGAAGCCAGCGGCGTGGCGCACTCGCTGTCGGTGACGCACGTTCAGCCGATGGAATCGTCGGTGGCTGCGCTTGCCGGCTCGGCCAACGTGGTGGTGATCGTCGGCCAGGACAAGGCCGCGTCGAGCCCATAGCCGGCTTCCTCGACATTCCGGCGCGGTCGGCAAAGCCGCGCGAGCACGGCATCACCCATGTGATTGACAGGGGACTGTCGGTCGCTGCCCTCGACGGCCTGCTGGAGGTGGTGGGGGACGCCGTCGACGTGGTCAAGCTCGGCTGGGGCACCGCGCTGGTGACGGGCAACCTCGAGCCGAAGCTCAAGCGCTACGCCGCGCATGGCATCCCGGTCGTGCTCGGTGGAACGCTGACCGAGGTCGCGATTCGCCAGGGTCGGGTCGACGGGCTGATCGCGTGGTTGCGCGAGCTCGGGCTGCGTCACGTCGAGATCAGCGACGGGACGATCGAGCTGGATGCGCAGCTGAAGCGCGAGCTGATCGAACGGCTGTCCAAGGAGTTCATCGTGTTCGCCGAGGTCGGCAGCAAGGACGCGGACTTCATCATGGCGCCGTACGTGTGGGTCGAGCAGATCGAACGCGATCTGGATGCGGGCGCGTGGAAGGTGATCGCTGAGGCGCGCGAGTCGGGCACCGCGGGTATCTACCGCGCCAACGGCGAGGTGCGCACGGGCCTGATCGACGAGATTGTGCACTCCATCGATCAGGATCGGCTGATCTTCGATGCTCCGCTGCAGAGTCAACAAGTCTGGCTGCTGAAGCGGTTCGGGACGGAGTGCAGCCTCGGTAACATCGCGCCCGACGACGTCCTCTCGCTCGAGACACTGCGACTCGGCCTGCGCTCGGACACCGTCGAGCGGTTCGCGCTGGGCGGCGAGGATTGACCGAGGCGCCCGGCGGGGTCGATGACGGGCCGGCGGATGCCCGGGCATTGGCTCCGGGGACGGATCCGCTTGCGCGGATCGTGTTCGCGCTGCTGGTGATCGCCTGCGTGGCGGCGTTTCTGCTGACGCAGCGGATCAAGCACACGCCGACAGCGGTACAGAACTTCAAACTGGCGACGGCGTTCTCGCCGTACCCTGCCGGGCGCTCGAAACAGGAGAGCATCTCGTTCAAGCTCGCGAAGGCTGACGCGGTGACCGTGACGATCGTCAACTCGCGCGGGGACACGGTCGCCACGCTGATCCGCGATCGCCCGGTCGAACGCTACAAACAGCTCTCGCTGCGCTGGAACGGGCACTACGGCGCCGCGCGCCGCTACCGGCAGATCCTGACACCCTCCGGCCACGCGATCATCGTGCCCGTCAACCGCGGCGAGCTCGCGGCCCCGGGGGAATACCGCGTGCACGTGGCTCTGCGTCACCAGGATCGCGGGTTGTACTCGCCGCGCAGCTTCACGTTGGTGAGACCGTGATCGGCCTGCCGAGTGTGGGGACGATCGCGACCAGCCTGCCGAGCGCGGGCGCGCTCGCCGCAGCTGTGCTGCTCGCGCTGGCCGTGATCGCGGCGTTGGTCGTGCTGATGCGCCGGCGGCCGGACGCATTTCCGCTGCTGGCGATCCTCGCGCTCCCGTTCAGGCTGCCGATATCGGCCGACGGTCGGACGGTGAACCTGCTGATCCCGCTCTACCTGGTCGTGGCGGCCGGGACGCTCGCGCACCTGTTGCCGCGGCTGCTGGAGACCGTGCGTGGCCACACGCCCGAGACCGAGCGTGGCGAGCGCGACGGGCTGGCACGCAACCTCGAACGCGTGCTGCTCGGTGCGGTCGTGCTGTATGCGCTGCAGGCGCTGTATTCGGCGGACCACGCGAAGGCCGCCGAGAACGTCGCGTTCTTCTACGTGCCGTTCGCGCTTCTGTTCCTGATCCTGCGCGACGTGAGCTGGACGCGCGAGCTGCTGCTGCGCTGTCTGGGAGTGGCGGTCGCGCTGTCGGTCGTGTTCGCGGGGGTCGGTTTCGTCGAGTACTACCGCAAGGCGTTGTTCCTGAACCCGAAGGTCGTGGCCGCCAACCAGTACGACAACTACTTCCGTGTCAACTCACTGTTCTTCGACCCGAGCATCTATGGCCGCTTCCTGGCGTTGGTGATGATCGCCCTGACGACCCTCGTGCTCGCGCGTGGCGTGGCTGCATACGCCGCTGCCCGCCGGCGCGAGCTGTTGGGCGCGGCGGTGGTGCTCGCGTGGTTGCTCGCGGGCCTCGTGACGAGCTTCTCGCAGTCGAGCATCGCCGCGCTGCTGCTGGGCCTTGCGATCCTCGCCGGGTGGTGCTGGGGCGTGCGCGCGACGGCCTGCGCGGCCGGTGCTCTGCTGGCGCTCGGCGTTGTGATCGTGCTGCTCGCACCGGCGAGCCTGCACCTTGGCCTGAAGGGCTCCAGCGGCTCTGCCAGCAACGCCACCAGCGGACGCACGACGCTGATCTCGGGAGGCCTCGAACTGTTCGCCAAACGGCCGCTGCAGGGCTACGGCTCGGGGTCCTTCGAAACGGAGTACAAGCGCCACGGGGACGCGAGCAGCGAGAACGCGACAGCCGCGTCGCACGCGATACCCGTGACGGTGGCAGCCGAGCAGGGCGTCATCGGGCTGGCGGTGTACGTCGCGCTGCTCGCGCTCGCCGGCATCGTCCTGTTCGCAGGCGCCGGGCGATCGCCGCCGCGGATCGCGATCGCCGCCTGCTTCACGGCGCTCGTGCTGCACACGTGGACGTACGCTGACTTCCTCGAGGACCCGTTCACGTGGGCGCTGCTCGGGATTGGCATCGCGCTCGCTCGCAGGGATCCGGGCGCGGGCGAGCCGAGCGCGCCGGCCAGTAGCTTCTGAGCCGTGCTCGGCTACCTCAAGCGCCTGATCACCACCGGCGCGGCGTACCAGTTCGGGGACATCGTCGCCAAGGGGATCGCGCTGATCACGATCCCGCTGTACACGCGCCATATCTCGCAGGCCGGATATGGCGCTGCCAACTCGCTGCTGACGGCGGTGATCCTGGCCAGCATCTTCCTGCGCGTCGGCATCGGCGAGGCGTTCATCCGCTTCTACTTCGACGATCAGGACACCGCCCGGCGCACGCGGATCGCGCGCACGGCGACCGCGACGGTCGCCTGGACGACGACGCTCGCATCGCTCGTCGCGGTCGCGTTCGCCGGACAGATCTCACGGCTGCTGCTGGGCTTTCACGACCCGACCCTGATCTACTGCGCGATCGTCGGGCTGTGGGCGTTCACCAACCTCGAGATGGCCTACGCACAGCTGCGCGTCGACGAACGCGCGCGCGCCTACGTTTACGCGTCGGGCGCGAACGTGGCGATGACGGTCGCGTTCACGGTCACACTCGTGGTGATCGCCGGGCAGGGCGCACGCGGCCTGCTGCTGGGCAACTTCGGTGCCTCGGCGCTCGTCGTGCTCGGGCTGTGGTGGGTGCTGCGGGCGCGCTTCAGCCTGCGCGTGCGCGGCGCCGATCTGCGCGCGATGCTGCGCTTCGGCTTGCCGACCGTGCCCGCCGATGCGAGCGTGTACGGACTGCAGGTCGCCGACAGGCTGTACCTGTTCCGCGGCTACTCGCACGCGGCGGCAGGCGACTACTCGGTCGCGCTGCAGTTTGCGACCGTCGTGTTCGTGGTCGTGCGCGGCTTTCAGTACGCGTGGCCACCGCTGGCGTACTCGATCGACAGCGACGCGCACGCCGCGCGCCTGTACTCGGTGGTGACGACCTACTTCGTGCTCGCGACTGGCGTGGTCGTGGCGGCGGTCGCGCTGCTCGGTCGCTGGATCGTGCGGCTGCTCGCCGCGCCGGCGTACTTCGGCGCGCACGCCGCGCTGCCGTGGCTGGCGCTCGCGTGGACGTTGTACGGCCTCTACCAGGTGATGATCGTGATCACGGGCCGCGCGCGGGTGACCTCACGCAACCTTCCCGCAGCCGCGCTCGGCCTGATCGTCAATATCGGGCTGCTGTTCGTGCTCGTCCCCAGCAGTGGCCTCGGGCTCGGTATCGCGGGCGCGGGGATCGCTCTGTGCGCGGCGTACGTCGCGATGCTCGCCCTGATGCACCTGTTGACTCGGCGCCTGTTCGAGGTCAGCTTCGAATGGACGCGACTAGCGTGGCTGCTGGCGATCTTCGCCGGCGTGGCGATCTCCGGCGAGCTGCTGCTGCCGACGGCGGGCTTCGTCGGTCTCGTCCTGCGCGTCCTGTGGCTGGCGTGGATCCCGCCGCTGCTGCTGGCGAGCAGGTTCTTCCACCCGCACGAGTGGGAGCAGGCGCGCGCGCTCGCGCTCGACGGCCGCAAGCGCGTGGCGGCATTTCGTGCCGGGCACGGCGACGTCGAGGCATACGCGGAGGACCCGCTGAAAGACCTATGAGCGGCGTGGCAGCGACGTGAGACCGTCCTGGTCTCGCAGGCCCAGTGTTTAATCGCCGATCTTTGGCTCAAGAATGCGGCTTTGGCGACCGATGCGTGCCCTGCCGTGAGCGAGCTGACAGTAAAGCCATCCCGTCGACCGGGAGTGAAGGAGCGCCGACGGCGCGCCGAGGCGCTGCGCCGCCACAAGGCCGACGCCCGCGTGCGCAGCGTGGCGGAGTCCGGCGAAGTGGCCTACCTGCGCGAGCAGCTGAGCGTCGCATCGCGGCTCACCGCACGGTTGGCCACGAAGAGCGACGTCGAGGAGATGGCGAAACTGGTCGTGGACGAGCTGCACGACACGTTCGCGTTCTACCTCGCGGCGATCCAGCGCCTCGACGACGACGGCGTTCTACGGCTGCTCGCCGCACGCGGGCCGTTGGCTGAGGTGATGACCGAGTTTCTGTTGACTGAGCAGCCGGCGTCCGAGGGCGTCAACGGCCGGGTCGCTCGCTCGGCCGTCACGGCGCTCGTGACCGACACGCGCACCGACCCGGACTACATCGTCCGCGACCCCGCGACCGACCCCCGCGCCGAGCTGGCGGTGGCGATCGTGGTCGACGGATCGGTGTGGGGCGTGCTGAACATCGAGGCGGCTGAGCTTGGCGCTCTCGTGGAGACCGACGCGGTGCTGGTCGAGGCGATCGCTGCGAGCTTCGGCGTTGCCGTGCATCGCGCCCGACTGACCGCCGACCTCGAGGGCGCGTTCACGACGGTGCTGGCGACATTGACTAGCACCGTGGAGGCCAAGGATGACTACACCGCCTGCCACGGCGAGGACGTGGCAGAGCTCGCGGAGCGCGTGGCGCTGCGCATGTCGCTGTCGAGTGCGTCAGCGCGCGAGGTGCGCTACGCGGCGATGCTGCACGACGTCGGCAAGATCGCCGTGCCGAGCGAGATCCTCCTGAAGCCGGGCGCATTGACCGACGAGGAGTGGGTGGTGATGCGACGCCACGCCGCGATCGGCGGGGAGCTGGTCGCACGAATCGACGCCTTCGCCCATCTCGCGCCGGCGGTGCGCGCGAGCCACGAGCGCTGGGACGGAGCGGGCTACCCGGACGGCCTGGCCGGCGAGCAGATCCCCCTGGCCGCCCGCATCATCGCCACGTGCGATACCTACGACGCGATCGTCACCGACCGGCCATACCGCCCTGCGCGCACGCCGTCGCAGGCATGCGAGGAGCTGCGGCGCGTGGCCGGCTCACAGCTCGACCCGGCTGTCGTAGAGGTCGTCATGCAGGAGCTTGCCGACAAGTAGAGACCGGGCAGCGGCGTGGCCGCGGCCGCGGTCGCGGTCGCCTGCGCCCTTTCAAGCGCCGGCTCGCCGGTTGTGCCTCTCGGCCGCCTCACGCAGGCCTTCCCCACGATCGGGGCGCAGCGTGGCGGTGACATGGCGCCAGTAACGCCGCGCGTCGTGTCCGGGCAGCGCGAGCGCGGCCAGCGCGCGCAGCGCGTAACTCCAGGCGGTAAGCCAGCGCACGGCTCGAGCGCCGGCCGGCGAATGGTGCTTGCGCATGTACAGATCGCGGGCCCGCGCCAGTTCGATGATCCGTCGCTCGGGGACCGTGTCGGTGGACAGCTGCTCGTGGTGCACGGCGATCGCGCCCGGCACATAGACGCTGCGCCAGCCCGCGTCTCGCAGCCGCCGTGCGAAGTCGACCTCGTCGGAGTAAACGAAGAAGTCTTCGTCCAGGTACCCGACCTGCTCGGCCGCCTCGCGCCGAACGAGCAGCGCTGAGGATTGGCACCAGTCGACCTCGCGCACATCCGCGCCCTTGCTCTGGACGGTGTAGGCGCGGTGCAGCAGCAGCGCGCCGGCGAGCGCGGTGGCCGGCGTGGGAAAGCGCCACGCGCACGCCTGCGCGCGTCCGTTCGGGCGCACCAGCTGCGCTCCGGCGCACGCCGCCGAGGGCCGTGCGTTGAGCGCTTCCCAGAGGGCCAACGTCGCCCCAGGGCGCAGCTCGGAGTCCTCGTTCAACAGCAGCGCGTAGCGGCCGTGGGCACGGCGCAGCAGCTCGCTGTCGTTTGTGGCCTTGCCGACGCGGTGCTCGCGCGCGATCGTTTGATCGACCGCCGGGTGCTCGCGCGCCGCCTGCTCGGAGCCGTCGTGTGAGGCGTTGTCGAGCACCAGCACCTCGGTTGCGAACGGCAGGCTCGCCCGCTCGTCCGCGATCGCATTCAACCCCCGCACGAGCAGTTCACGCTGGGAGGTGTTGACCACGCAGTAGCTGAGCTCGACCGAGGACACGTGCGGGACCCTACGCGGAACCATTGTGCGCCAGACTCCATCTCATGAACGCCCGTGCCGGCGCGACCGAGCGACTTCGTCGTTGCGCGTCCACGTAGTCGACCCGTCGGCGTATACGCCGCCCTATGACCACGCCCTGTGCGGTGCGCTCGCCGCGGCTGGGGCTGAGGTCGAGCTGTACACGAGCCGTTTCGCGCATGGTCCGGTGGCCTCGGCGAACAACTACACCCGCTACGAGAGCTTCTATCGCCTCGCTGCCCGGATCGATGACCCCCGCGCCCGGCGCGCGGTGAAGCTCGCCGAGCACGTGCCGGACATGCTGCGCTACCGCCACGCCGCGCGCGCCGCGGACGTGGTGCATTTCCAATGGCTGGCGGTGCAGCACCTCGACGGGGTGCTGCTGCCGCGCGGGCGACCGCTGGTGCTGACCGCGCACGACATCCTGCCGCGTGAGGCCCGTCCGGGTCAGCGCGAGGCTCAGCGACGCCTCTACGACCGCTTCGACGCGGTCGTCGTTCACTCCGAGCACGGGCGCAGGCGCCTGACAGCCGAGCTGGGCGTCGAGGACGCGCGCGTGCACGTGATCCCACATGGGGTGTTCGAGCACCTCGCGGCCGGCGACGCGGCCGGTTCGGGCGGCCCGGGCTCCTCCGGCGGATCGGGGAGCGCGGCCGAGCTTCCGTTCGAGACTGACCTGCCGGTGGTGCTGTGCTTTGGGCTTATGCGCCCGTACAAGGGGATCGACCTGCTGCTGGAGGCGTGGCGGGGCGTCGAGGGCGCCGAGCTGTGGATCGCGGGCATGCCGCGGATGGACATCTCTGCGCTGACGGCGTCCGCTCCGCCGGGCGTTCGCTTCGTGTCACGGTTTATCGGCGATGACGAGCTGCCCGCGTACTTCCGGCGGGCCGACCTGGTCGTGCTTCCGTACCGTGAGATCGACCAGTCGGGCGTGCTGTTCACGGCGCTCGCGTTCGGCAAGCCGCTGCTGCTCAGCGACGTGGGCGGCTTCCCGGAGATCGCGGCTACGGGCGCCGCGCGCATCTTCCCCGCGGGCGACGGCACGGCGTTGCACGCCGCGCTGCTGGAGCTGCTCGGGGACCGGGAGGCGCGATCGGCGATGGCCGATAAGGCCCGTGCGAGCGCCGTGGGCGAGCACTCGTGGGACGCGGTCTCGCGCGAGACGCTGGCGCTGTACGAACGGCTGCTGGCCGGCTGAGCGTCCGACAGGCAGGCATCCGCCGCCGGTCGCGTTCGCGACAATGCCTGCCTGTGCTCGCCGTCGAAGTCGTTTTCTGGCTGTGCGTGGGATCGATCGTGTGGACCCAGCTCGGCTATGCAGCCGCGCTGGCGTGCCTGGCTCGCGTGCTCCCGCCCGCCGCGCGCGCGCCGCGCGAACCCAACTCACCAGATGAACCCCACTCCCCAGGAGCTGGTCGGCCCGCACCGTCGCTGTCGCTGATCGTGGCTGCCCACGACGAGCAGGCGGTGATCGCGAACAAGATCGCGAACGCATTGCGCCTCGACTACCCGCGCGAGCGGCTGGAGGTGATCGTCGCGTGCGACGGCTGCACGGATGCGACCGCCGCGTTGGCCGCACGGGCGGGCGCGGATCTCGTGCTGGAGCTGCCGCGCGGTGGCAAGATCCGCGCACAGGATGCCGCGGTGGAGCGCGCGCGCGGTGAGATCGTCGCGTTCTCGGACGCGAACGCGCTGTGGGAGCCCGGCGCGGCACGCGAGCTGGTCGCGGCGTTCGCCGATCCACTGGTCGGCTATGCGTGCGGTCAGGTGCGCTTCGCGGCGCCGGCCGACGCACAGGGCAATGCACGGGCGGGCGCGTCGAACCAGGAGGGCGTGTACTGGCGCTATGAGATGGCGGTGCGCACGCGCGAGTCGCGGCTGAGCTCGATCACGGCGGGCAACGGCGCTATCTACGCGACGCGGCGCGACTCCTACATCGTCGTCGACCCGATCATGGGCCACGATCTGTCGCTGCCTTTCAACATGGTCAAGCGCGGCTTGCGCGCCGTGTACGTTCCGGCGGCGCAGGCGTCCGAGAAGATGGTCCCGTCGCTGAGCGGAGAGTTCGCGCGCAAGCGACGGATGATGAGCCACACGTGGCCGATCCTGCTGCGCGGCGGGATGCTCTCCCCCCGGGGCTACCCGCCCGGCTACGCGCTGATGATCCTCTCGCATCGCGTGCTGCGGTACGCGACGCCCGCACTGCACGTGCTCGCGCTGGCAGCCAACGTCGCACTCGTCACGATCGACTCCGGTAGCGCCCGCGGCGTGTACTCGGTCACGCTCGTCCTGCAGCTCGCTCTGCTGCTCGCCGCCGCGCTGGCCGGGCTGCTGCCGATCCGCCCGCTGCTGATCGCTCGCTACTACGTGCTGACCACGGCGTCGCTTGCGGCGGGGCTGTGGGACTGGCTGGCGCATGGGACCGACGCATCCTGGGAGGCCGCCGAGGGCACGCGGTGAGGCGCTTTCCCCGCCGCTGCGAAATGCCGGCGGTGATCTGTGAGTCGGCCCGCGGAGCACCGCTGCCGACTGGTCCCGCCCAATCGAACATTCGTCTTATGCGGATCGCACCCAGATCCTCGTATGGTTCAATACCTCGCAACTTGGTGGATAACGGGAGCGGGGGCGATATGCGGGCTGTGGAACGGCGTCGCTGGGCATCGAGGGCGACGTGCAAGGCGGGGGCCGGCCGCTTCGCCGGTGGTCTGGGCGGGGTGGGCTGCTTCGCTGCGTTGTTCGTGGTGATCCTTGTGTTGGCTCCGGCGGGTGCGTCAGCCGAATCTCTTTGCACTGACACATGGACGGGTCCAGCTGAAGGTAACTGGACGACGGCGGAAGACTGGTCGACGGGCAAAGTGCCGGCGTCGACGGATGCTGCTTGCGTCGGGACGGGCAAGACGGTCCGGGTCAGCACATCCGGCAACCTGACGGGCGTCGTGCAAGGGAAAGGCGCGGTTTTGATCTCGGCGGGGTCGCTGGAAGTGACGAGTGGGCTCGAAGTATCCAGCATCGCGGGTCTTTCGGTTGTGGGGGGCAAATTGAAGGGTGCGGCCGAGGTCGATGTGACCGGGTCGTTCACGGGTGGCCTCAACGGGCACCTCGAAGGCTCCGGCAAAACCGTGATCGAGTCCGGTGCGTCCGGGTCGATCAGCGAATATCTTTATCTCGCTAACGGCACGCTGGTCAACGAAGGTGTCCTGGTGGTGTCGTCTTCCGCTGGGATCGTGGGCAACGAAGGCGCAGCGATCGTCAATAGCGGGACGATGACCCTCAATAGCGAATCCCCCTTTTCCGGGCTGGCCGTTGAAGGCTCCGGTCCGACGCCGACATTCAGGAATCTAGGGATACTGCAGAAGACCGAAGGTACGGGGATCACGCGTGTAGCGTTCGCGGTGGATAACGAGCACACGGTCACCGCCAGCTTGGGGGCTCTCGAATTCACGGGCGGCGGCGTGTCTGGCCTTGAACATGTCGGGTCGTGGTCGGCTTCCGGTACCGGCAAGCTCGATTTCGATGCGGGCACCTACGCCTTGGGAGCGACCGCATCATTGTCTGGGTCAGTGACGGTCTCGGCCGCCACCGTTACGGCTGGTCAGATAGAAGGAGCCTCACTCGCGTTGAATGTCTTGAACCCGACCTGCTGCCTTCCGGGGCACCTCGAACTCACGGGGGCTGGTATATCCACTCTGCGGTCGATAAATCTAAACGACTCCTACGTAAAATCGGCTGGCCAGATCCAGATCTCGGAAACGTTCCTGGCGGGCAACAACGCGCGTCTGGAAGGCACTGGCACGACTGTGATCGAGCCGACGGCAATTGGCGTGATCGGGGGGGCGCTGTATCTGAAACAGCAGACCCTCGTAAACGAATCCACGCTGTCGGTCCCGGAAGCGATCATCGGGGTGGAAGCCGGCGTGATCGACAACCGCGGGACGCTGACGGTCAATGGCGAAGGTATCAATGGGTTGAAGGCCGAAGGGGAAGGAACGAACGCGCCGAAACTGATCAATCGGGGCATTCTGCAGAAGACCGAAGGCATCGGGACGACCCCTGTTTACTTTGCTACGGAAAACTACGGGCGTATAATCGAAGCAACGGGGCGCTTCGAATTCGTTCACCCGGTGGCTCTCGTCGAATCCTCGAGCCAATTCGGTGGTCCGCGGGGTCTCGCGCCGGGGCAGATCCGGTCAAGCTGCGGGAAACCCGTGAGCTGTGCTACGGGGAACGAGTACGAGACTCAGACGGACCTGTCGGTGGGTGGGCGCGGTGTCGGGCTGGCGTTGAGCCGGACGTATAACGCGCAGGCCGGCGCGGCTGGCGAACACGGCGTCTTCGGCTACGGCTGGACGAGCTCGTTCGGCGACTATCTCGTTATCGAAAAAGAAAGCAAAAAGGCGACCCTACACGGAGCGGACGGAAGTACCGTGCCGTTTACCGAAGCCGGCGCCGGAAAATACCTGGCGCCGCCGTGGACGCAGGACACTCTGACCGGCAGCCCTGAAACCTCATACACCCTGACCCTGGCCAGCCAGACAAAATATCAATTCGCGGGCAGCAGCGGCAGGCTCGAAAGCGTTACCGATCGCGACGGTAACGCGACCACTCTCGGCTACAGCGCGGAAGGGCACCTAGAAACGATCACCGACCCCGTGGCGCGGAAAATCACGTTCGCCTACAACGCCGAAGGGCTCGTCGAAAGCGCAAAAGACCCGATGGGGAACACCGTCAAATATACCTATGAAGGCGGGAACCTCAAGAGCGTAACGCAGCCCGGAGAACTTTCGCTGCGCTGGCAATACAAATACGACGGGTCACATGAGCTTACCGAACTAACCGACGGCCGGGGCGGGACAACAATCAACGGATACAACGGCACCCATCAAGTCATTTCCCAGAAAGACCCTGCTGGGCACACGCTTAGCTTCGAATACGGCCCGTTCCACACCAGGATCACCAACGTCACCACAGGTAGCGTCACAGACGAGTACTTCACCAGCAATGACGAGCCTTCGTCGATCACCCGTGGCTTCGGCACCGCGAGCGCGACCACCGAAAGCTTTTCCTACAACGAAGGTGGCTATGTCGTTAGCGTGACCGACGGCGACGGGCACACCACCACATATGGCTACAACGCTGGGGGTGATCGTATGAGCGTGGTCGACCCGAACAAAAACGAAACGAAATGGGTCTACGACGCCACGCACGACGTCGAAACGACGACGACACCCAAAGGCGAGACCACAACCATCAAACGCGAAGCACACGGCAACCCGGAAGTCATCGAACGCCCCGCGCCTGGCAGCAAAACCCAGACCACGAAATACAAATACCTCGCGCACGGCGAACTGGAAAGCGTTACCGACCCGCTGGAACACATTACGAAATACGAATACGACGCACAGGGCGACCGGAGCGCGGAAATCGACCCGGAAGGCAACAAGCGGACGTGGGAATACGACGAAGGCTCCCGTGAGATCGCGAGCGTCAGCCCACGCGGGAACATCGTCGGAGGCAAACCGGCCGAATTCACGACCAAAATCGAACGCGACAAACAAGGCCGGCCGATCACGGTCACCGATCCCCTCGCGCACACCACTAAATACACCTACGACGGTGACGGGAACGTCGAAACCGCCACCGACGGCAACGCGCACAAAACGACCTACACATACAACGGCGACAGCCAGCCGATCAAAGTCAAAGAAGCCAACGGGACCGTCACTGAAACGGGATACGATGGCGCTGGACAGATCGTCAGCCAGACCGACGGCAACAAACACAAAACCAAATACGCCCGCAACGCTGTCGAGGAGGTCACCGAAGTGACCGACCCCCTCGGGCACAAAACGACCAAGGAATACGATGCCGCCGGGAACCTCAAAGCCCTGACAGACCCAGCTAAACACACCGCGAGCTACACCTACGACCCAGCTAACCGGCTGACTGAAGTGACGTACTCCGACGGGAAAACACCGACCGACAAATACGAATACGACGCTGACGGGAACCGAGCGAAGAGCGTCGACGGGACCGGCACCAGCATCTACACCTACGACCAGCTCGACCGCCTAACCGAAAGCGAAACCGGACACAAAGAAGTCAGCAAATACGAATACAACCTTGGCAACCAGCAGACCAAGATCACCTACCCCAACACGAAAAGCGTTACGCGGGCGTTCGATAAAGACGGGCGACTCGAAAAAGTCACCGACTGGCTAACGAAGATAACGAAATTCACATACGACCCAGACTCCGACCAAAAAACGACGGTCTTCCCGACAGAAACAAAAGACGAAGACAAGTACACCTACAACGACGCCGATGAGATGATCGAAGCGAAGATGGTCAAAGGCGCAGAAACGCTCGCGTCCCTCGCCTACACCCGCAACAACGACAACCAAGTCAAAAAGACCACCTCCAAAGGCCTCCCGGGCGCCGAAGTCACGGAAGCGACATACGACGCAAACAGCCGCCTCACGAAATACGGGACCACCGAATACAAATACGACGCCGCGAACAACCCGACGACCGAGGGCACCAGCACCAACACCTACAACGAAGGCAGCGAGCTCGAAAAAGGAACAAGCGCGACCTACACCTACAACGAACTCGACGAGCGCACCAAAACAACCCCATCCGCCGGCCCCGCCACCACGTACGGGTATGACGAGGCCGGAAACCTCACATCGGTCGAACGCCCCAAAGAAGGCGAAACCGCCAAGATCGAAGACGCCTACGCTTATGATGGCAACGATCTACGCTCCTCCGAAACAATCAGCGCCACCACGAACTATCTTGTCTGGGACATGACCGAACCGCTGCCGCTGCTGCTCAGCGACGGCGCCAACAGCTACATCTACGGACCAGGCGGGCTGCCGGTCGAGCAAATCAACAACACAACCGGGACCGTCACGTACCTGCACCACGACCAAGCCGGCAGCACACGCCTACTGACCGGCTCGACCGGGACCGTCACAGGGAAATGCAGCTACGCCGCCTACGGCACCCCCACCTGCGAAGGCACCGCTACAACCCCGCTCGGCTACGAAGCCCAATACACCAGCACCGACACCGGGCTCATCTATCTCCGCCATCGGGTCTACGACCCGGCCACCGCACAATTCCTCAGCGTCGACCCGCTGGAGATTTATACGGGCGAGCCCTACAGCTACGGGGGCGATAACCCGCTGAACTACGGCGACCCACGCGGCCTCGCCGGCGAATCGATAGGCGAAGCCCCCTCCTGTCCCCCCGGGATCTGCTTCCCCTTCCCCAACACCAAAGAAACCGAACGCGCCATAGAGGCCGCCAAAGAACTCGGCCACGAAATCGGACACGGCATCGAAAGCGTGTGGAACGAAGTCACCGGCCAAGGTGAATCCAGCAAGGAGAGCACGCAACCCCAGTCGAGTTCGGAATGTGGAGAAGCCTACACCGGCGATCAAGATGCGCTCATCAAAATCGCGAAAGAAGCGAAACGCAACGGACTGTCACCGGAAGACGCGGAAGTACTCAGAGAATGGGCCGATGAGTACGACGTGCCATTCCGTGGACCCGAGGAGCATCCAGGCAGGCCGGTCGGCTCGCAGCCCCATATCCACGTTGGAAGTCAGAACCACATTCCGGTGTGGTGACGTGATGCTCGGGTGGGTTGACACTGAGACCGGGGCTGTGATCCTGTCCGCGGACCGTGGTGGGTTGCGAGAGTTCGCCTCGTTGCTACGTGAGCCCACGGGGCAGACGGTTTCGCTCAAGGAGGCGGAGGAGTGGCCGATGGCTCGGCCACTCGACGCCTTGAGCTTCGAACTTGCCGGGGATGCGGTCGTCGTCAAGGCGGATGGCGACATCGCCAGGTTTGCGGGAAGCGCGGTGGGCTTTGAGCGACTGGCGCGCGAGCTAGAGCTGTTTGCGGACGATGACGAGTTGGACGACCCCGGATCGCACGCGCATTTCGATCCCGACGATGGCTCGGGCGTGCGTTACCTGCTAGCAGCGGATAGCTGCTCGCTGATCGTCGCTGGTCCCGTTCCTGACGATACACAGAGGCCGTAGCCTCGACTGGTTGGAGGTCTGATGCTGACGTTGTGTGGCGAGCAGGTGGAGTGCTTGTGGGACGAGGTGTTGCCGATCGATGCGCGCGAGCAGCGCGCGATCGTCCTGCAGGTGCTCTGCGATGACCACCCGCAGCGGTGGACGCGGGCGGAGCTTGAACGCGAGCTATCGGACCTCCCGCGGGAGGGCGTCGAGACCGCGATCGAGGATCTCGCAGCCGATGGTGTCGTGACGGTCGCCGGTGACGAGGCGGTCCGGGTGTCGTTGTGCGTGCGGACGATCGACATTAACCGACCGGGGCAGTCACCTGTCAAGATTCACTTGCCATAGGGATAGGCTGATCGTGACCGACGAGACGAGCAACTCAGATCCCACGCCGCACGAGTCGCTGGCGCGCATCCGTGCCCGTGCTGAGGAGCTTGTCGGTGGCTCTGCTGATCCCTACGAAGCGGGGCGCGATATTTGGGCTGCGGCGATGGTTGCGTCAAGCGGTGACAGCCTGGATGGTGAACAGTGCTGGGCGTTGTGGCTCCTATAGGGCGCCTTGACGGATTGGGTGGAGCAGAAGCCAGGCGAGAAGTCGCAGGCTGAGGAGTCGATGCAGCGGGCAGCGAAGGAGTGGCTAGATCTGCCTGACGGGGAGCCTGCATGGCGTCGTTACTATGACCATTGGCTCTACTCAGAGATGGGGTTGGAGCGCTCCAAAGACGCTCCCGCAGGGCCTCCGGGCCGTCAATAGCCGGGGCGTGGCGATCGGCCGGCCGGTGGGCGGATCGTCTTTACGCCGCGAGGCGTTTGCCTCGTGACTGAGGAGGAGTCCGTTGGGTGGTGAACTCCTCGATGTTCCAGCGCTCGTCGCGCATGCGGGAGTTGAACGACTCGATGTAGGGGTTCTGCCAAGGCGTGCCCGGATCGATGTAGATCGTGCCCGACGCAGGAGCGTGCGACATGGGTCGCGAGTGCTTGACGGGTGAGCTCGTCCACTCTTCTGGTTGCCGTCCCTCATCTGGTAGTCGCTGGTGCGACGGAGAGATCGTGAGAGCCGGCTCGGCATCGCGTCTCCGTTTGGCGCCCATCTCACGGCCACTCCGCCCCGAGTTGAGGCGCACACCACCTCGACCTGGCCGGTCAGCCGGTCGTGTGTTGTCAGCCGCTGCGACAATCCTGGCCGTGATCCGCCGCGCGACAGACATCGTCGTCTCCGCAGCAGTCCTCGCGCTGGCTGCGCCGTTGCTGGCGCTGGCAGCCCTGGCGATCCGTGCAGAGAGCCCAGGCCCGATCATCTACCGCCAGCGCCGCAGCGGCCTGCAGGGCGAGGAGTTCGACGTGCTGAAGCTGCGCACGATGGTGGACGGGGCGGAGCAGATCGGCGCGGGGCTCGCGATCGACGAGGGTGACGCGCGGATCACGCGCGTGGGGGCGCTGCTGCGCAGGACGTCGGTGGACGAGCTGCCGAACTTGGTGAACGTGCTGCGCGGGGAGATGTCGCTGATCGGCCCGCGCCCGACGTTGCCGGTGCAGGTGGCGCAGTACACCGAGCGCCAGCGGCGGCGCCTGGAGATCAAGCCGGGGATCACCGGGTGGGCGCAGGTGAACGGCCGCGCGTCACTGCCGTGGGCGCAGCGGATCGAGCTGGACCTGTACTACATCGAACACCGCTCGCTGGCGCTGGACGTGCGGATCGTGCGGCGCACGGTCGGGCTGGTGCTGGGCGGCGGCGAGCTGTACAAGGGGCCGGCTGGCGGCTGGGAGGGCGAGCTGTGAGCACGCCGGCGATCCTGCTGACGGGCGCGGGCAAGCGCTACGACATCGTGGCGTGCTTCGCGGCGCTGACGAAGACGCTCGTCGCGGACCCCTCGCGGCTGGCGCCGGCGCAGTACGCGGCGCACGTGCGCTCGGAGGTGCCGCGGATGGACGATCCGGGTTACGTCCCGGCGCTCGAGCGCCTGTGCGAGCTGCACGGAGTCGGCGCGGTGCTGCCGTTGACGGACCTCGATATAGAGATTCTGGCTTGCGCGCGGGAAGAACAGCGGCTTCCCGCCCTGGTCCCGTCGGCCGCGGTGGCCCGGGCTACGTACGACAAGTACGACGCGCACCTGCTGCTCGAGCGGCTGGGGCTGCCCTCGCCGCCGACCGCGCTGCCGCAGGACGACCTCGACGCACTGGAGTACCCGGTGATGGTGAAGCCTCGCCGCGGCTCTGGCGCGCGCTCGATCCACCTTGCGCACAACGCCGAGCAGGCCCGCTTCTTCATCGACTACGTGCAGGACCCGCCGCGCGCGTCGCGTCCTCAGGGCCTGCCGGGAGGGGAGCCGGTGATGGTGCAGCGTGCGATGGGTGGCGATGAGCTGTCGATCGACTGCCTCGGTGACCTTGACGGGTGCTGCCTGAACGCGATCCCGCGCACGATGCTCGAGTCGCGTGGGGGCGAGTCGATCAAGGGCCGGGTCGTGCACGACGAGCAGCTGATCGAGTTGGGGCGGCGCACGATGGAGGCGCTGGGTGTGTGCGGGCCGGCGACGATTCAGGTGTTCCGCGACCCGCAGATCGGGGTGGGGATCACCGACGTGAACACACGCTTCGGCGGCGCGTTCCCGGCGCCGGCGTACGCGGCGCTGCCGGGACGCTCCTACCCGGAGCTGATCGTGGCGATGGCCGCCGGCGAGCGCGTCGAGCCGCACGTCGGCGAGTTCGACGCGGGTCGTACGTTCACCCGCTACTACTGGCAGCTGGAGCTCGACCGCGAGCTGCAGCCGAGCGGGCGTGAGATCGTGCCCGGCGGCCCTCCTCGGCCGAGCTGAACCCGCTCGCCGGGCCGTGACCCGCGCCCGGATGACCGGCGGAGGGCTAAAATCGGCTCGATGGCCACGTTGCTCGTCGATTCTCCGTCCGCTCCGCCGGCCGAGCAGGTGCCGCCGAGCGGATCGGCCGGGACTCCGACGGCCCACGCTTCCGGTTCCCTGCCGCCCGCCCAGCGCAGCTGCGCGAAGTGCGGTGCGGCGATGGCGGACGACCAGGACTGGTGCCTGCAGTGCGGCGCCGGCGCGCCCGGCAGCCTCGGCACGCCGAGCTGGCGCTCGGCGACGGCGATCCTCGGGGCGACGGTGCTGCTGGTGCTGATCGCGGCGGCGGCCGCTTACGCGGCACTGAGCAAGGACAACGGAAAATCGTCCGCGGCGACCACGACGGTCGCACGCGTGACCCCGCCGGCGGCGACCGCGCCGAGCACCCCGGGTACGACCACGGCGACCCCCCCGCCGGGAACCCTGGGGACGACGCCGACGCCCAAAGCGAGCACCCCGTCGGGCGTGGTCAAAACGCCGAAAATCCCGCTGACGGCGGTGGTCCCGAAAACGCCCGCCAAAACCACCATCCCGTCAGGCTCCACGAACACCGGGACCTCAACTGCCTCCACGCCTTCGACCCCGGCGACGGGGGGTGCGAACAGCGAACAATCGGCGCCCACGGCGATCTTGTTGGACACGGACGCGGCCTCGACGTACAACCCGTACTCCTACCCGGCGAGTGGGTTCGGCGACCCGAGCCTGGCGATCGACGGCGACAGCACGACCGCGTGGACGGCCAAGCTCGACCCGACGACAGCTCCGAAGATGGCCGAGGGACTGCTGATCAACCTGAAGACCAAGCAGCAGCTGGCGGCCGTCGGGCTGATCTCCTCGACCCCGGGGATGACCGTTCAGGTGTACGGCGCGAACGGCAAGACGGCCCCCGCCTCGATCACCGATCCGGCGTGGATCGCGCTGAGCCGATCGCTGACGGTCAAGAAGAAGCACGCGCGGATCAAGCTGCGCGACTCGAACCGGACGTTCACGTTCGTCACGCTGTGGATCAGCAGGGCTCCGGAATCCTCGATCGGCACCCCCGAAGCCCCGGGGCACGTGGACGTCAACGAACTGGAATTGTTCCCCGCGAGCTAGCCGGTTTCGCTTTGGCGGCCGGGCGTTTCGTCTGTCCGCCGGCTGCCCTGGCACGCGGCTTTGCTGCCGGCTTGGCCCACACTTCGTCGAGGAACGCGGCGATCTCGTTTGTCAGCCGCTCGGGCTGGGCGCGCAGCTCGAATATCGAGGTGGCCTGCAGCAGCCTTGCGTTCTGCATCTCCTTGACGAGCATGTCGGCGTCGGAGAAGGGATGCACTGGATCGCGCTCGTGGCCGAGCACGAGCGTGGGGGTGGTGAACGTGCTGCGCTCGCTGCGCGGGGGGGCGATCCGCCCGAAGAACAGGCCCTGCAGGACCGCGCCGCCGGGGCCGGGTTCCTGGCGGACGACGTCGAGCATCACGTTGCCGTAGTGCGGCAGCAGCTGGCGCGGTACGGCGCTGGTGGCGCGGGCCAAGAGCTTCATCACGGGCTCGCCGAACGTGAGCGAGACGAGCAGCGGCGTGAACGTGAGTGCGCTCCACAGCAGGCCGTTGTCGAGCACCGGCATCTCGATCACCATCGCGCGCAGCCGCTGCGGATGACGGGAGGCGACCTCGAGCGCGGCGTTGGCGCCGAGCGAGGTGCCCATCACGGCGGCCTCGCTGATGTTCAGATGATCCATCAACGCGACGACCTGTTCGCCGTAGGCGGCCATCGAGTAGCGCCACATGTCGCGCGGGCGGTCGGAGTGTCCGTGGCCGAGCAGATCCAGCGTGATCACGTGGTTCCCACGGGCCGCGAGGCTTTCGGCGAGTGGGCGGTGCATCTCCTGGGAGAGCAGCAGCCCGTGGAGCAGGATCAACGGGCGCCCGGATGCCGGCGCGCTGCGTGCCGTGCGCCCTCGCGCGCCCCTGGAGGTCATCGCCGCGGGTCCGCCGCCGAACTCGGTGTACGCGGCACGCTGCCCCTCGAACTTAAAGAACGGCACGTGCCCAGCCTACTACGAGGGTGCTGGCTGTCTGGAGGCTGGCGGCCCGGCCAACGCGCGCTGCGCGAGCGCGCTAGCTTTGCAGGACGGCTTCATCAGGCAGTCACCGTCAGAAGGAGAACCATGGCCAAGCAGCCCCGCATCCTCGCCGGAGAGACAGCAGCTATCACGGGCGCCGCGCGCGGCATCGGGCGCGCCACCGCGGAAGCGTTCCTGAGCCGCGGGATGCGCGTGGCGATCGGCGACGTCGACTTCGAGGCGGCCGCCCGGACGGCGTCCGAGCTCGGCCCGCGGACGGTGGCGCTGCCACTCGACGTGACCGATCGGGACTCCTTCGCGGCGTTCCTCGACGGCGCCGAGGAGCAGCTGGGGCCGCTGGACGTGCTCGTGAACAACGCCGGGATCATGCAGCTCGGTCGCTTCATCGACGAGGACGACGTCACGGCGCGGCGGATGATCGACATCAACCTGCACGGGGTGATCCTCGGCACCAAGCTGGCGCTCACGCGGATGATCCCGCGCGACCGCGGGCACATCGTCAATATCTCCTCGCAGGCGGGCAAGTTCGGCGCGCCCGGGGGCGCCACGTACTCGGCGACCAAGCACGCGGTCGTCGGCCTGACGGAGGCCGTGCGCGGCGAGCTGCGGCTGATGGACGCGCAGATCGACGTCAGCTACGTAATGCCGACGGTCGTCAACACCGAGCTCGGCTCCGGCCTGGGCGCGATCCGCGGAATGAGCAACCTCGAGCCGACGGACGTCGCCGAGGCGATCGTCGAGGCGCTGCAGGACGGGAGCGTCGACGTGTGGGTGCCGAAGTCGGCGAAGCGGACGAACATGTTCGTGAGCATGTTGCCGCGCCCGATGGCGGAGGGGATGGGCCGCGCGATGAAGGCCGACAAGGTGCTGTCCGGCGCGGACGCGAACGTGCGCCGCGGCTATGACCTGCGCGCGGCGCGCTCAGAGCCCGGCCTCGAGCCCGCTCCCGAGCAGCCGCAGCTGGCGGAAACGGTCGGCGACTGAAACCCTGGCAGGCCGGCTCAGCCGGCGGTGAGCCAGTCGGCGATCAGCGAGCCGATCAGCGGCCCCTGGTCCTCCTGGAGGAAGTGGCCGGCGCCCTCGATTACGCGCGGCGGCGGCGCGTGGAACTTCTCCGCCAGGCGCTCGCCGGCCCTCAACGGGATGATCGGGTCGGCGTCTGCCCACAGCACGAGCTTGGGGCGATGATCGGCTTCCAGCGCCTCCTGCACGCGCTGGCCTCTCGCCGCGCCGGGATCATCGGGCGAGCGGGGCATCATCAGCGGGAACGCGCGCGCGCCAGCCTTCGAGGCGGCGTTGGGGTAGGGCGCCTCGTACGCGCCGGCCACCTGATCCCCGGGATCAACGTTGCACCCGCGCCGCACCAGCATCCCGACGGGTAGGTCCTCGGTGCGCTGGACGAAGTCGTGGAACGCCAGCCATGCATCAGTCATTCGCTGGCGCCCGGTGAACAATCCCGTGTCGAGGATCACCACCCGATCGACTCGATCGGCGTGCTCGACCGCCATGTTCAGACCGATGCCGCCGCCCCAGTCGTGCACGACGACGGTCGCCTCGCGCAGGTCGAGCTGCTCGAGCAGCGTCGCGGTCATCGCGCAGTGGCGCTCGAAGGAGTACCAGCCGAGGTCCACCGGCTTGTCCGAGCGCCCGAAGCCGGCGAGGTCGGGCGCGATGCAGCGGTAGCCGGCGTCGCGTACGGGCGGGATCACCTTGCGCCACAAAAACGACCAGGTCGGCTCGCCGTGGACGAAGATCACCGGCTTGCCCTGACCCTCGTCGAGGTGCGCGAGCCGCAGGCCGTCGAGGTCGCGGTAGTGGGACTCGAAGGGAAAGTCCGGGAGACCCTGCAGCGGCTCCTCGGGCGTGCGCACTACCTCTGCCATCGCGCTTGGCAGCATACCGGTGCCCCATCGGCTAGGCTCGCGCCCGATGCACAGCCTGGCCCTTCAGCTGACACCGGTGCTCGCGGCGGAGAAGAGCAAAGTCCCGTTCTACATCGCGGGGGGATTGCTCGTGGCATGGGCGCTGCTCGTGTCGCTCGGCATCGGCATGCGCCGCCCCGACTTTCCGAGCAGCGCGGCCGGACAGCGTGGGGTCATCGCAATCACCGCCGTACTCGTCCTCGGCGCCGTCTCGACGGCGGTCCTGACGTCCCAGTCGCCCGCCAAGACCGAGCCGGTGAGCTCTGGCACGAAGACCGAACCGACTGCGCCGATCCCAGTCGTCGGCACGCCCGTACCCGCGGGGACCGGCGCCCCGACGGCTGCGACCCCCGCCGCTGGCCCGCCCGCAGCCGCCACCGGCGGAGCTGCCGCCAAGCCGACGGCGACGACCGGGACGCCCGCACCACCGTCCTCGCCGGCGGCAGGCAAAGCTGGGAGTTCGCTGGCGCTGGCTGCGAACCCGGCGGGTGCGCTCAGCTACAACACCAAGCAGCTGAGCGCCAAGGCAGGGGCGGTGACGATCACGATGGCGAACATGTCGCCGGTGGAACACAACGTGACGGTCGCCCAGGGCACGAAGGTGCTCGGGGCGACGCCGACCTTCGTCGGCGCGACCAAGACGCTCAAACTGCAGCTGCAGCCCGGCAAGTACACGTTCTACTGCTCGGTTCCCGGGCACCGTCAGGCCGGCATGGAAGGTACGCTGAACGTCTCGTGAAGCTGTACGTCTGCTGGGGCACCTTTCCCACGCCGCGACCCGGCGGGCACCCGTGCGCCAATGCCTATCACGCGCTGCGGGACGCCGGTCACGACCCCGAGGTGATCAAATCCTACGGCTTTGCGCCCCTCGGGCCGCTCAACCAGACGCGCGGGCGTCGCGAGGTGCAGGAGCTGACAGGAAATCGTTGGGTTCCGACCCTCGTTCTCGACGACGGGTCCGTGATCGACGACTCGCGCGCGATCGTCGACTGGGCGCGCGCCAACCCGGTATAGCTCTGGCGCCGGCCCGCGATCGGAGGTTTGACGCGCCGCTTGGCGAGCTGGCGGTCGGCAGCATTGTCGGCGAGCGCCGCCGCTCGACTGAGAGCGACCGCGATCATCGCGCCGAATGCCATCACGACGAGCCCCGCAGCAACGATGACGGTCATAGAAACCTCACCCTCGTGCTCCCTGCCGGTCAACTCCCGCTTGCACCCTCGCACAGCACCCGGACAGCGGTCCAGGGCCCGGTGGGCGAGACCCCGCTAACACCGTAGCTTTCTGCATCTACAGGCCGATGTCCTTCCCCGCCCTAGCCAAAAATCAACAGAAGGGAACTCACATGGACGTCCTCGCGAGGCTCGACGAGACACGTGACACGATCAACGTGCTCGAGCACCAGTTCTACCAGCGCTGGAGTGCCGGCGAGCTCGACGCACGCGAGCTCGGACGCTACGCCGGGGAGTACCGGCACGCGGTCCTCGCGCTGGCGTCGGCGTCGGCGTCGGCCGCCGATTGCGCCGACGAGGCGCATAGCGGCGGGTTGCGTCGCCACGCCGAGGAGGAGGCCGCGCACGTAGAGCTGTGGGAACAGTTCGAGCGGGCCGTCGGCTCGGACGCCGAGCGCCCGGCGTCGGCCCAGACGCAGTCCTGCGTGCAGGCGTGGACCGCGGGCGAGGACCTGCTCGAGCACCTCGCGGTGCTGTATGCGGTCGAGGCCGGCCAGCCGGAGATCTCGACGACGAAGCTGGAGGGCCTGAGCGCTCACTATGGCTTCACCGGCGAAGGACCAGCGACCGAGTACTTCAAGCTGCACCAGTCGCGCGATGTCGAGCACGCCGACGCTGCACGCGAGCTGATCGTCGAGTTGATGGCGGACGTGGACGATCCCGACGAGACGGCGGACAGGATGGTCGCCCGCGCCGAGGCGGCGCTGCGCGGTAACTGGCTGCTGCTCGACGGCGTGGAAGCGAGCGATCCGAGCTAGCCGGGCGCCGCGATCGGGCTCGTCGTCAGCCGCCACGCGTAGAGCACGGCGGCCACGGATGTGGCGAGGTTCAGGCTCGAGACGCCCGGGCGCATCGGGATGCCGACCCGGGCATCGGCAGCCGCGAGCAGCTCGCGGCTGAGCCCGTGGCGCTCGGTGCCGAAGGCGAGTAGCGCGCGCGCGGGCAGCGCGGCTGGCTCGAGCGGATCGCCATCGGGGTCGATCGCCAACAGTGGCCTGTCGGGCGCGCGTAGCTCCCACCCGGGCTGCGCGCGCGCGACGGGAACCGCGAAATGCAGACCGGCGGCGCCGCGCAGCGCGTCGGGGTGCCATGGGTCGTGGGTGCCGGTGCTGAGCACGCCGGCGGCGGCCGCGGCGGCCGCGACGCGCACGCAGGCGCCCATGTTGCCTAGGTCACGGGGATCCTCGAGCAGCACCACGGGCGCCCGGCGCTGGTCGGCGAGCACGGCGTACGGGTCGACCGCCGGGCGCTCGGCCAGCGCCATCACGCCGGTCGACGGTGCCAGCGGCGAGAGCTTGTCGAACACCGTGGGCTCGATCTCGCGGGCGAGCGCCAGCATGCGCTGGCGCTCGGCAGGCGCGAGCTCGCCGGCCAGCCGCTCGAGCGCCCCGGCGTCGGCGGTGACCACCTCGAGGATCTTGGCGCCGAAGCGCAGCGCATGCTTCAGCGGGTGAAACCCTTCGAGCACGGCCAGCGCCGGATCGCGCCGCGCGCGCCCAAAGCGCGGGATGAGCGATCCGTCCTGCACGCGTCGATGATCGCACGCGCTCGCCTGCTGAACGTGCGTCGAGTGCGCGAACCTGCATAGAGTGCTGATGGCAGGATGAAGCTCGAGGGCATACACCACATCAGCGCGATCACCGGGGACGCGGTCGGCAACGTCGAGTTCTACACCGGCGTGCTCGGTCTGAGGATGGTCAAGAAGACCGTCAACCAGGACGAACCGAACGTGTATCACCTGTTCTACGGCGACGAGCACGGCTCGCCGGGGATGGACCTGACGTTCTTTGAGTACCCTGGAGCGGCCCGCGGCATTGCGGGCGCGGGGATGATCCACCGGATCGTGTGGCGGGTCGCCTCGCCACAGGCGCTGGAGTTCTGGGAGGAGCGCCTGGCCACCCACGGGGTGCGGGCCGAGCTGTCCGGCGGCAGCCTGTTGTTTGCCGACCCCGAGGGGCTCGAGCACGAGCTGGTCGTAAGCGCGGCTGGCGACGAGCCGCTGAGCGCCGACTCGCCCGAGATCCCGAGCGAGCACGCGCTTCAGGGCTTCGAGGGGGTCCGTGCGTACAGCAACGCGCCGGTCCGCAGCGAGCGGCTGCTGGGCGAGGCGCTCGGGTTCGCCAGGGGAGCGGGCGAGCACTGGGATATCCGCGGCGATCAGCGCAGCGGCTTCTACGCCTACGACCCTGCGCCGCCGGAGATCAATCGCTCGCAGGGCGCCGGCACGGTGCATCACGTGGCGTTCGCCGCTGTGATCGAGGATCTCGACGAGTGGCGCGCGCGAGTGGCGGGGTCGGACGCCCGCCCGACGCCGGTGATCGATCGCTTTTACTTCAAATCGGTGTACTTCCTGGAGCCGAGCGGGGTGCTGTTCGAGATCGCCACGATCGGCCCCGGCTTCGCGGTCGACGAGGACGAGCAGCACCTCGGCGAGAGCCTGTCGCTGCCACCGCCGTTGGAGTCGATGCGCGAGCGGCTCGAGGGGACGCTGAAGCCGCTGCCCTACCCGCCGGCCTGGCGGGCGGGCGCCTCCGGCTGATCCACATCGGCGCTGAGCTCACGCGACGGCAGGGCGTGTGCTCGCGGCAGGGAGCGGCCGGTATCTGCCCCAGCCTGAACGTCCAGAGCTGGCCTGTGTACCAAAGGTCAACCCCCCGGACGGGCGATGACTACTACATGCGGAGTATCGGCAAGGACAATCCGGCTGTACTGGACCCGTCTGCGCTGAACATGCGCGTGGCCACGTTCGGCGCCGGGGTGTGGCTCTCCTACGTTGTCTGCGCCACTAGCGCGATCTACATCACCCTCACCTGGCAGCTGCCGAATCGCGCCGCGTTGGCGGTGCTGTTCGGCACGGGGATCGCGGCGGCCGCGGTCGTCGCCCAGCTGCCGCGCGAACGGATCGTGCGCAGCCGCTTCCGCGAGGCCTTCTTCCTCACCTGGAGCCTGTTGGACCTGGCGCTGATCGCGCTTGCCGCGCTCGCTGACGGAGGCACTGGCAGCCCGGTCGCACTGGTGTTCTTTATCCCGGTTGTGTTCGCGGCGATGTCCTATCCGCTGTGGTCGGTCGCGCTCGTCGGCAGCCTGACCGTGGCGTCGTACCTGACGCTCGCGGTGACCGTCGGCGGCGCTCCATGGGCCTACCAGGCGACGTTCGCGGTGATGCTGACGTGCACCGGCGCGATGAGCGCCTGGCAAGCGCGTAACCACGCGCGGCAGTCGCAGACGCTGATGCAGGTCTCGCGCACCGATCCGCTGACCGGGTGTCTGAACCGCCGTGGCTTTGAAGAGCGGGCGCTCGGAGAGATCGGCGCGACCGGACGGCGGGCCGGCCAGGGCGCGGTGCTGGTGCTGGACGTCGATCGCCTCAAGCTGGTCAACGATCGCCAGGGCCACGCGGCCGGCGACGAGCTGCTGCGCGAGGTCGTGCGGACGCTCGAATGTACCGTCCGTCCGACCGATGCGATCGGGCGCATCGGTGGCGACGAGTTCGCGGTCCTGTTCGCCGACATTGAGCCGATCGATGCGCTCGAGAGCGCCACGCGGATCACCTCGGCCCTCAACGCTCGCAGTCCCTGCTCGATCGGCCTGGCGAGCTTCCCAGCGGAGGGCAGCGAGTTCGAGGAGCTGCTGCGCGAGGCCGACAGCCGCTTGTATGACTCGCGCCGACACCGCCTGCAACGCGGACGGGCCGGCGGCGATGAGCGCCTCGAGTCGTTCGTCCCATGGATCGGTCACTCGCATGAGCGCTACGACGGGATCGGATAACCGTTATGCGGCCGCGTCGCCGAGCCGGCGCTCGCGCGGCGAGCGGCGAGCGAGGATCGCGCCCCAGTCGGCGTCCTCGATCTTCGCCGGGGACGTCTCGCGCATGAACTCGAGCAGCAGGCGCGATAGCCCTTGCGGGTCTTCCAGATGCGGGAAGTGCGCCGCGTCGGGCAGCGTCCTGAAGATGCTTGCGGGGATCGCTTCGTGCGCGCGTCGGCCGTGCTCGAGCGGGATCGTGTTGTCGCGCTCGCCCCACACGATCATCGTCGGCATCGTCTCAAGCAGGTACAGGCGGTCGGTGGCGCTGACGCGCTGCCCGTGCACGTCGATCACCGAGCGGAGCGTGTGCAGGAACGCCTGTCGCGCTTCCGCGGTCTCGAGTGGCGCGAGCGCCCGTGCGATTGCCTGCAGGTACACGCCGACGCCGTGGCCGCGCTCGCGTAGACGCTGCCCTGCCGTGTTCAGCGGGCCGAGCAGACGCGGCTGGAGCGTCAGCGCCAGCAGGCCGGAGGTCCCGGGCAGCGCGGCGCTGCGCAGCATCGGGCTGACCTCGTGCCCGAGGCCGCCGCTGGAGATCAGCACAAGTCGCTCGACGCGCTGCGGGAACTGGTAGAAGAACTGCATCGCCACGCCGCCGCCGAGCGAGTGGCCGACGACGCTGGCGCGCTCGATCCCGATCGCGGCCAGCAGGTCGCGGACGCTGGCCGCGTGGGCGCCGAGCGAGTAGTCGCCGCGCGGAGCCGCCGAGTCGCCGTGCCCGATCAGATCGGGCGCGATCACGGTGTAGTCGCTAGCCAGGCTGCGGGCGACCGACTGCCAGTGAGTGGACGCGTTCAGCATGCCGTGGATCAACACGATCGGTGGGCCGCTGCCGGCGATCCGGTAGACCGCGCGGCGCCCGTGCAGGGCGATCTGCCACTCCTCGAACTGCGCCTCGGCGGCGGGCACCGCGACAGGTCGTCCCGCCGGCTGTGCGGGCTCGTGGCGGTCGGGTTTGGCCTCGCCGGCTCTCAGCGCAGCACCTCTGGGCCACAGTAGCAAAGGGTCATACTCCCAGTTCGATGCTGCGGCTGGTGACGATCCCGATCAGCCACTACTGCGAGAAGGCGCGCTGGGCGCTCGAGCGGGCCGGTCTCGAGTACCGCGAGGAGCCGCATGTCCAGGGCATCCACCGGCTCGCCTCCCGGCGCGCCGGCGGCGGCGGAACTGTGCCGGTGCTGGTGACCGGCGAGGGGCCGATCGGCGACTCGCAGGAGATCCTCGAGTGGGTTGATCGGCGAACCCCGATCGAGCGGCGCCTAGTTCCCGTCGAGCTGCGCTCGCGTGCCGCGGTTGAGGCTCTGTGCCGACGCTTTGACGAGCAGCTCGGGCCGAGCGGTCGGCGCTTGATATACGCGCACATGCTTCCGCAGAGGAAGCTGATGCTGGGGTACAACAACCGCGGCGTTCCCCGGTGGGAGGACCTGGCGCTCCGCGTGGGCTGGCCGTTTGCCGCCCGGTTCGTGAAGCAGGCACTCGCGATCCGGCCGGGCACAGCCGTGCAAGATGAGGCTGCGGTGTGGCGCGAGCTCGACTTCGCCGCCGGGTTGCTCACCGACGGACGCCCGCATCTGTGCGGCGAGCGCTTCAGCGCCGCCGACCTGACGTTCGCGGCATTGTGCGCGCCGGTGCTCGTACCGCCGATCTACGGCGTGCCGCTGCCGCAGCCCGAGGTGCTCGCCCCAGGCACCGCTGCGCTGGTCGAGCGCGCCCGCGCACATCCGGCCGGTGAGTACGCGCTGAGGATGATCGCCGAGCGCGGCTAGTCACTCCACAGCCGGATGTTGCGACGCCCGCCGCGGCGTGCGCGGCGCGCGGCGGCGTCCGCTGGATCGAGCAACTCGTCTCCCGGATCTGAGCGCTCGTCCAGGTCGGCTCGATCGTCGGACGGCTCGGGCCACTCGCGCAGGCAGTGGCTGGCGGACGCTAGGCGCCGACAGTCGTGCCGCAGCTCCTCGCCGAGATTCAGCCACGCGTCGGATGGCGGCGGCGGGCTTGCGTCGAGCAGCTGCGCTGCCGAGTCCAGACGCCCGCGCAGGCGGGCGCGAAAGCGCTCGATCTCCAGCGCCGCGGCCGTACGCGCGTTGCGCCAGGCCCGGTGCTGTGGAGACTCGGGCAGTGCCAGGGCCTCGCCGGTGCGTCGTGCGCGGCGCAGTCGGGCGCGCCCGGCGTCCGACAGCTCCCACGTGGGGACCCCGCCTCGCCGAGCACACTTCAGCTGCCCAGCGGCGACGAGCTCGGACAGCCGCTCGCGGACGCGGCGCGCGGCGCCCGAGCGGCGGGCGATCGCGAGTTGCTCGAGGATCGACCAGATTGCGACCGGGAGCGGGCTGGCCGCGCGGTGACGTTCCGCGCGCTCGACCGCCGCCAGCGTTAGCTCGTCCGAGGGCGGACCGTCGAATGGGGCTGGTGCAGTGCGCGGGCTGGGGTCCCGATGTGGCATCTCGCCGCTCCTCTCGTCGACGGCGCCGAGCGTCCCAGCCGATCCCAGCCGCACGCGTCCCACGCTGCACGTTTACGCGAAGGTGAGGGACAATCGACGGGCATCGAGGCCGAGCGACTCGGTGCCGGGCCCGGGGTGTTGACGCACCGCCGGGCCACCATTTTCAGTGTGCGGTCCACGGTATGCCAAGCGCACTGGTCGAGCAAGCGAAAATGGGGAGAAGTTGCAGAGTTGACACACCCTGGTGTCAGGGCGGGCGCAATTGTGACAGTGAGGAAGATCGTCACCCGGAACGGAGCACGCGACTGGCTGAGATTGTCCAGACCGGCCAGTTGTGGCCTGCAGACGCGAGGACTAGACTCCGCGCCGGATGGTCTCCGGTGCAGGTACGACGATCGACGTGCCAGGCCCACCTCACTCGTCGGTCGGAGCCGTGCCGGGCGCGCCCGCCGTCCGCTTGAGCGATGTGCGCAAGACCTACGGTGACGTGGTCGCGGTCGAGCGGCTGTCGCTTGAGGTCCGACCGGGGGAGTTCTTCACGCTGCTCGGGCCGTCCGGCTCGGGCAAGACGACGACGCTGCGCGTGATCGCGGGCTTCGAGCTCGCGGACTCAGGTCGTGTCGAGCTCCAGGGCGAGGACGTCACGGCCAGCCCACCGTACGAGCGCCCCGTCAACACTGTCTTCCAGGACTACGCGCTGTTCCCGCACATGAGCGTGATCGAGAACGTCGCGTATGGTCTGCGCGTGAGCGGCGTGCCCAAGCACGAGCGCACCGAGCGCGCTGCCGAGGCGCTGAAGATGGTGCGCCTGCCGGGCGTCGAAGAGCGCCGTCCGCTGCAGCTGTCGGGCGGTCAGCGCCAGCGCGTGGCGTTGGCGCGGGCGATCGTCAACCGCCCGCGGGTGCTGCTGCTCGACGAGCCGCTTGGGGCGCTCGACCTGAAGCTGCGCCAGGAGATGCAGGTCGAGCTGAAGGCGATCCAGCGCGAGCTCAGCGAGCGCATGACGTTCATCTACGTGACCCATGACCAGGACGAGGCACTGACGATGAGCGACCGGATCGCGGTTTTCTCGGATGGCCAGATCGAGCAGGTGGGCACCCCTGGTGAGATCTACGAGAACCCGGCCAACGAGTTCGTCGCGGGGTTCGTGGGGACGTCGAACATCATCGAGCGCGCCGGGCGCAGGTACATAGTGCGGCCGGAGAAGATCCGTTTGCTGGCCGCTGGCGGGGCAGATGCACCGGATGCACCGGATGCGGCTGAGGTGCGCGGTGTGGTTCGCGACGTCGCCTACCTCGGCTCTGTCACCCGTTACGTGGTCGAGTCCTCTCGCGGCGAGACGCTCGTGGTCGTGCGGCAGAACCTGGAAACGTCGGCCGCGCAGGCGCTCGCGGAACGAGGGCGGGCCGTCCGGCTCGCCTGGCGGGAGCAGGACGCGTCGGAGCTTGAGTCAAAGAAAGAGGAGGATCGGAACTGATGAGGTTTGCGAAGATCGACTGGGCGCTTGGCGTGAGCCTGGCGCTGATGGCCGTCGGCGTGAGCGCCTGCGGGAGTTCGTCCAGCAGCACGGCGTCGAGCAACCTGCCGACGAGCATCGGCAACGGCGAGGGCCAGCTGAACCTGGTGGCCTGGGAAGGCTATACGCAGCCGGAATGGGTGAAGCCGTTCGAAGCGCAGACCGGCTGCAAGGTGCACGCCAAGTACGCCGGCTCGTCCGACGAAATGGTCACGCTGATGCGCCAGAGCGGTGGCGAATACGACATGGTCTCGGCATCCGGCGACGCGAGCCTGCGGCTGATCCGCGGCGGCGAGGTCCAGCCGATGAACGTTGCGCTCGTGCCTCAGTGGAAGAACTTCATCCCGCAGCTGCAGTCGCCTCCACACAACACGGTCGACGGCAAGCACTACGGCATCTCGTTGCAATGGGGCCCGAACATCCTGCTGTACAACACCAAGTCGGTGAAACCGGCACCCACGAGCTGGGCGTCGATCTACACGCCGCAGTACAAAGGCGAGATCACGGTGCCCAACAACCCGATCCAGATCGCCGACGCGGCGCTGTACCTGTCGAAGACCGACCCAAGCCTCGGCATCACCGATCCGTACGAGCTGACCGAACCGCAGCTCAACGCGGCGGTCAAGCTGCTCAAAGAACAACGTCCGCTGATCAAGAAGTACTGGGCGCTGGCCTCGGATGAGATCGAACTGTTCAAGAGCGGTGACGCCGTGATCGGGGCTGCCTGGCCCTACCAGCAGAGCACGCTGGAGGCCGACAAAGCACCTGTCAAGTCGCTGATCCCGGTACAGGGCGCTACCGGCTGGGCCGACACGTGGATGCTCTCCTCGCACGCCAAGCACCCCAACTGCGCCTACAAATGGGTGAACTGGGTGTCGAACCCGAAAATCCAGGCTGAGCAGGCGATCTCATACGGTGAGACGCCGGCCAACACAAAGGCGTGCGCGTACATGGAACAGATCAGCAAGGGCTCGTGCGTCGTGTACCACGCGAACGCGCCGAGCGCCTACTTCAACAGCATCAAGTTCTGGAAGACGCCGGTAGCGGAATGCGGCAACGGCCAGAGCGACTGCATGGACTACAGCGCGTGGCAACAGAAGTGGACGGAAGTAACCGGCTAGCCCCGGAGGGACAGCGAGCTTGAGCACCGGTCTCGCTGTTCCCGGGACGGCTCGCGTCCGCGTGTCGGCGGCTCTGTTCCGCCGGCCGTGGCTGCGGGCCGTCCTGCTGCTGTCCGCGCCCGGTGCGTGGTTCGTGCTGATCTACCTGGCGGCGCTCGTGCTGCTGTTCGTCTCGGCGCTGTGGAGCGTCGAACCGTTCACCGGCAACCTCGTCCACAGCTGGACGCTCGAGAACTTCAAGACGCTGTTCACGGTGCCGGTGTATCGAACGATCGCGCTGCGGACTGTCGGGATCGCGGCCGCGGTGACCGTGACCGATGCTGCCCTCGCGCTGCCGTTCGCGTTCTTCGCCGTGCGCGTCGCCCCCAAGCGCCTGCAGGCGGCGCTGTTCGTTGCTGTGCTGATTCCGCTGTGGTCGAGCTACCTGGTGCGCGTGTACGTGTGGAGGCTGATACTCGCAAAGGACGGGATACTCAACTGGACGCTCGAAAAGGTGGGGCTGGGGGCGATCAACGTCGGCTACTCGAACTGGGCGATGTGGATCGTGTTCTCCTACATCTGGCTGCCGTTCATGATCCTGCCGATCTGGTCGGCGATCGAGCGCGTGCCCGACTCCTATCTCGAGGCCTCCGCCGACCTCGGCGCACGTGGCTGGCGGACGTTCCGCACGGTGCTGTTCCCGCTGATCCTCCCGGGGATCGCCGCGGGCTCGATCTTCACCTTCGCGCTGACGCTCGGGGACTTCATCACCCCGACGCTAGTGGGAGGCGCCGGGTCGGACTTCATCGGCAATGTCGTCTACCAGAACGTCGGCGTGGCCAACAACGTCCCGTTCGCCGCGGCGTTCGCGACGGTTCCGCTCGTGATCATGGGTCTGTACCTGCTCCTCGCACGGCGACTCGGGGCGTTCGAAGCGCTGTGATCGGCACGGGGCGATGGAGCCGGGTAGTGCTGGCCGTGTGGATGGTGCTGATCATGCTGTTCCTGTTCGTGCCGATCGCGATCATCATCCTGTACGCGTTCAACCCGTCCAACGTCCAGAGCTGGCCGCTCAGCGGGCTGTCGACGAAGTGGTTTTCCTCGACGTGGCACAACCAGGAAATGCGTCACGCGTTCTGGCTGTCGATCCGGGCGGGCTTCTTCGCGACCGCGATCGCACTGGCGCTCGGCTCGATGGGCGCGTTCGCGGTACATCGCTTCCGCTTCTTCGGGCGCGAAGCGATCTCGTTCATCTTCGTGCTCCCGCTCGCGTTGCCGGGGATCATCACTGGGATGGCGCTCAACTCGTTCATCAGCTTCTCCGGCCTTGAGTTCTCGCTGCTGACGATTGTTATCGGGCACGCCACTTTCTGCATCGTGGTCGTCTACAACAACGTGCTCGCCCGCCTGCGCCGCTCGCAGACCTCGCTGATCGAGGCGTCGATGGACCTCGGCGCCGACGGCTGGCAGACGTTCCGCTTCGTGACGTTGCCGGTGATCGCGACCGCACTGGTCGCCGGCGCGTTGCTCGCGTTCGCGCTGTCGTTCGATGAGATCGTCGTCACGATCTTCACGGCCGGCGCGCAGAACACCCTGCCGATCTGGATCTTCGGCAACATCCGTCTCGGTCAGCAGCTGCCGCAGGTAAACGTCGTGGTGCTGTTCGTGCTGGCGCTGACCGTGATCCCGGTGACGCTCGCGCAGCGGCTGACGCGCGACGCCGGCGTTCTGCGCGGGACGACCGCGGCGCCCACGGGCGCGGTCACATAGCAGCGCTGGGATAGCCGGCGACGTTCACCAGCCAGCGCGAGAACAGCTCGCGGGCGAGGGGAACGGTGTCCGCCTCGGCGGCGTCCAGCTGCTCGAGCATCTTCCTCGCGGCACCGCTGCCGGCGAGCTGCTCGAGTTCGTCGACATAGGCCGGGATCTGCATCCAGCGCGCGCCGAGCGCGTGGGTCACCTCGAGGTGGAACTGAAGCGCGTAGGCGTTTCCGACGACGAACGCCTGCTGCTCGAACAGCCGCGAGCGCGCCAGCTGCACGGCCCCGACGGGGAGCTCGTAGGTGTCGCCGTGCCACTGCAGCGTCGCGAACGTAGGCGGGGCGGTCGCGAACACCGGATCGCTCGCCGCGGCCGCGGTCAGCTCGACCGGCATCACGCCGAGCTCCGGCTGCTGGCCGGGGACGACGCTTGCCCCGAGGCTCGCGGCCAACAGCTGGGCTCCCAGGCAAACCCCCCAGTAGGGCTTGCCCGCGCGGACGGCCGCGGCGATCATCTGCTTCTCCGGCGCGAGCCATGGGTGCAGCGCGTCGTCGTAAGCACCCATCGGCCCGCCCATCGTGATGATCCCCGCGTACGCGCGCCAATCGGGCAGCCGCGTCGAGCGGTCCAGCAGCACCCGATCGAACGGGATGCCACGGTCGATCAGCTCGTCCTCGTAGGCGCCCGGGGGCTCGCAGTCGAGGTGCTGCAGCACGAGCAGCGGCGACAGCTGGTCGTTGGACGCGGCCATTGGCCGCGCAGTGTAAGCCGCAGCAGCTCAGCGCGGAGGCTGCTCGCCGTCGTGGTAATCGACGGTGTCCGCGAGGCGAAACAGCGCGCGCAGGCCACCTCCGTCAGGCAGTCGCTCGTACGCCCCGAGTTTGCCCGAGTCCGGGTAGATCACCAGGTCGGGCTCGCCGTTGGTGCTGAACGACAGGAAGCGGACGGTCTCGGCGGTGCGGTTCACCAGCTGGTGCCCGCCGTGCTCGCCGCGCGGGAACGCAACGATCTCCCCCTTTCGCAGCTCGCGCCAGCCGCCCGCCGTCCGCAGGCTGGGGGCGCCGTCCAGGACGAGCACGAGCTCCTCCTCGGCTAGGTGGTGGTGGTAGGGGTAGGCGGCTTCGCCCGGCGGCACCTCCCACAGGCTCAGGCCGAGCCGCTCGCTGCCGGCCTGGCGGCTGAGGCGTGCCCGTCGAGCGCGAAAGCCCGGGTGCTCACGCGGCTCATCGAACAGCGGCTCGTCGATGTTCGGCATCACAGCAGCGTAGGCGCCGGGCAGGCGGACGCCGCCATGCGCCAGGCCCTGTACGTGAGGCGGGCCCCCCGCCCGCCTCACGTTTTGGTGCGCCCAGCATGACCAGTAGCTCGGGGGTGCGAGTCCCCTGTGGAGGTTGATGGCACTAACCACAAGTCGATGGCAACTGCGTCGCTGTGAGGCGGGGTGGGAAGGAAGCCGGAGGCGAAGTCGCGACTCTAGGAACACATGGTGCAGCGAGGCTGTTTGGGCTTTGTTGTGCTGCGCGTATAAGGCGGGGCGGTCCGGGCGAGCCAGCCAATCATGGCGAAGCCCGATGTCCATCAAGGGGCCGTCACGTAGACGCGGTGGGTGTGCGATGAAGGTTGCTGGTCTTACCTGGGGAGGTCTCTACGGGTGTCCCAGATGCCTCGTCCGTATGGATCATGGGGTAGTGCTGGACGGCGGCGTCCGAGAAGGCGTCGCTCGCCGTGGAGAAGTCAGCAGAGGCCATACGACCGGCGGGGATCAGTATCGCCGGAAAGGGCCGAACGCGAAGCCGAGCGACAGGACGTCTGTGCTCGTGGGAGTCGCATTGACCGCAGCCAACCCCTCCGGGGGTCTGGCGGGGAGGGTCTGAGGGTGAAGCCCAAGGATTCCCGGCCAGAGCGCAGCGGCTCCCCGGCGCCGGATGACACCAGCGCTCACCCCGCCGAGGCGAGCTTGTGGGAACAGTTTTTGGCCCGCGAGAATCTCGCTGAGGCGCTCAGACGTGTCGAGCAGAACGCCGGTGCCGCAGGCATCGACGGGATGAGCGCCAAGGAGTTGCGGCCGTGGTTGAAAGACCATTGGCCGCGGGTCTGCTCGCAGCTCGACGCGGGCACCTACCGGCCGCAGCCCGTCAGGAGGGTGTTGATCCCCAAGCCCTCGGGTGGTCAGCGGATGTTGGGGGTGCCAGCTGTGGTGGATCGGTTGATCTGCCAGGCCCTATCGCAGGTGCTCACGCCTGTTTTTGACCCGCATTTCCATCCCCACAGCTTCGGGTTTCGCCCGGGGCGCTCGGCGCATCAAGCGGTCGAGCGGGCACGCCAGTTCATCTCTGATGACGCGGCGTGGTGCGTCGATTTTGATCTCGACCAGTTCTTCGATCGGGTTCAATGGGACGCCCTGATGGTGAGGGTCGTTCGACGGGTCCATGACAAGCGGGTGCTCAAGCTGATCCGGGCATACCTGGAAGCGGGCGTCATGGCTGACGGTCTGGTGCACACGGCAGGGGAGGGGACCCCGCAGGGTTCTCCACTCTCGCCGCTACTCAGTAACGTCATGCTCGACGACCTCGACTGGGAGCTTAATCGGCGCGGGCATCATTTCGTGCGCTACGCAGACGACGGCAGGATCTATGTCGCCAGCAAGCGCGCGGGGCAGCGCGTCATGGAGAGCATCACGCAGTATGTCGAGCAGCGCCTGAAGCTCAAGGTCAACCGCGAGAAGTCGGTGGTTGACCGGGCGATCAAGCGGCCCCTGTTGGGGTTCGGCTTCTTTCGCCGCGACGGTGAGATTAAGGTGCGGGTGGATACTAAGGCTCGCAAGCGAGCCAAAGACCGCTTGCGCCAGCTCACCTCGCGCCGATGGGGCGTCTCGATGGAGCGGCGGATCAGAGAGATCAACCGCTTCACGGTTGGGTGGACGGCCTACTTCGCGTTGGCCGATACACCCTCGCCGTTCGAGGAGCTCGACGAGTGGCTCAGAAGGCGACTGAGGCAGGTCCGCTGGAAGGAGTGGAAACGTCTCCGCACCAAGCGACGCAACCTGATCGCGCTCGGTATCCCCGAAGATCAGGCCCATCAGTGGGCCTGCACACGCAAGGGATACTGGCGCATCGCTGGGTCCGCGCCGCTCCAGCGGGCTCTACCAAACGCCTACTGGACCAGCCATGGCCTGAAGGGATTCACCGACCCCTACCGCCGCTTCCGGGATGCCAAGCGAACCGCCGGATGCGGACCCGCACGTCCGGTGGTGTGGGGGGCGCCGGGGTGAGCCCGGCGCCTACCCGATCACAAGCCGTCTCCTACCGCCCCAAGCTTGCGAAAGCTTCTTCCCGCCTCACCAGCTGGATGCTTCGGCCCCGCCGCACGCCTTCTTCCCGGGTGCGCTGACACATTCGCGTGTCACTTCACCGGCCGTGTTCCTGGTGATGGTGAATTCGTTGCCGTCGGTCGCCCTGGCGGTGACCGAGTAGTTGCTCTTGGCGCCGGATGCCTTGTTCAGGTAGGTCTTGGTGGTGCTTGCGGTGATGTCGATCGTCGACTCTTCCCTGTTGAGTTCGACCGGGCTGACCTTTTCATAGCTGCCGTCGTTGCCGGTGGCGATCGTCTCGGCGGTCGTCTGAGCGGTGCGCGCGAGCTCCTTGGCCTGGGCGTCGAAGGCCTTGCCCTTCTGGCTCAGGAAGGACGGGATCGCGATCGCGGCGAGGATGCCGATGATCAGGATCACGACGAGCAGCTCGATCAGCGAGAACCCGTGCTCGCCGGCGGCGGACTCACGTCGCACGGACTGCATGCGCGTGGCGCGGTCCTTCGGCCTCAGGCAACTGCGGCGGGACGGAGACAAGATCACGATAACCCCCAGGAGGTTCCTCTGGCGGCCGGGCGGTCTCGTTGAGATCCCTGACTTTGCGCCCCCGCCTCGCGACGGGTTTGCCCTTTCAGTTTGTCGATTGAGCCGGCAGTGTGAGCGTCGACCCGCGCGATCTCAAGCGCCCGATCGCCTGCGGGCGAGAATTGGACGGATGTACTAGCGAGTGTCGCCGCACCGCGCGACCAGGACCGCCAGGCGGTAGTCCTTGAACAGGCAGTCCACGTCGTCGAAGCCGGCGCCGCGTAGCCAGGTGAGCTGGTCCTCGACGCTGGCCAGGCGATCGAGCTGCTGGCGCTCGAGCGCCAGCGCCCACTCCTCGGCGCTGGTACCCAGGACGCGGGCGTTGCGCTCATGCCACTCCCGGTAGACGCGGTCGAGCAGCGGCGTCGGTCCCTTGACCTGCTCTGCGTTGACGAAAATCCCGCCAGGCGACAGCGCGTGGTGCACCCGCTCGAACAGGCGGCGCTTGGCCGCGTGCTCGAGATGGTGGATCGCCAGCGCGCTGACTACCGCGTCCCACGGACCGGGGGGCAGCGCGTCGGCCAGATCGCCGGTGACGTAGCGCGCACGATCGCCAAGCGAGCCGCGTGCCTGCTCGAGCATCGCCGGGGAGCCGTCGAGCAACACCAGCTCGCAGTCCGGGTACTGCCGCGCGATCGTCCGCGAGAGCAGGCCGGTCCCGGCGCCGAGATCGAGCACCCGCCGCAGCTGGCACCCGGCCAGCTCGAGTGCCGTGACAGCGGTGCCGTAGAACGCGTCGAACGATGGAACCAGCCGCCGCCGCAGCGCCTCGTAGCCGGCCGCGTGGGCGTCGAACATAGCCACAACGTCGTCTGTCATCACGGATGATCGTACATGATTACGTTCTCGGGGTGCGACGTCCGCTGACGGCGATGCCATTCGGGGATAGTGTCGGTCCATGGAACCGCCCGATCGCGCGCACGTGCGGCTGGCCGAGCTCGTGGCCGCGCTGTCGCTCGGCGTCGATCTCGGCTTCGGGCAGCCGATGGAACACGTGCTCCGCCAATGCCTGATCGCGCTGCGCCTGGCCGAGCGGGTCGGGCTCGACGAGCAGGAACGGGCGGTCGTGTACTACACGGCGCTGCTCGTCAACGTCGGCTGTCATTCGGACGCATACGAGCAGGCAAAGTGGTTCGGCGACGACATCGCGCTGAAGTCGGGCAAGTACCAGTACGAGTTCCCCAGCGTGCGAGGAACGGCGGCGACGATGCGCCTGCTGGGCTCAGGCAACCCGCCGCTGCATCGGGTTCGGGTCGGCCTCGAGTTCGCGCTTTCGGGCAGACGCGACATGGATGACATGATCGCCCAGCATTCCGCGCTCGCTCGAACGCTGGCGGAGCAGCTCAACCTGGCGCCCGCGGTGCTCGAAGCGCTCGGCGCGGCGTACGAGCAGTGGGACGGGCGAGGCTGGCCCGCCGGGCTCGAAGGAGAGCAGGTGCCGGTCGCCGCGAGGGTGGCGCAACTGGCCGAGTTCGTCGAGGTCGCGCACCGCGAGGGCGGCAACCGGGCGGCCACGGAGCTCGCACGCGGGCGCGCGGGCAAGCAGTTCGACCCGCAGCTCGCGGAGCTGATGTGCGAGGAGGCCGACATGATCCTCGCGGGTCTGGACGAGGTGGGGACGTGGGATGCGGTGATCGACGCCGAGCCGGCGCTCGCCGTGATGCTCTCGGCGGAGCGTTTCGACGCGGCGCTGCTCGCGGTCGCGAACTTCGTCGATCTGAAGTCGCCGTACACGCTCGGCCACGCACGCGCGGTCGCCGACTTGTCGGGTCAGGCGGGGACGGCGCTCGGGCTCCCCGCGGACGCCGTCCTGACGCTGCGCCGCGCGGGTCTCGTCCACGACCTTGGCCGCCTTGGGGTGTCGAACGCGATCTGGGACAAGCGCGGGCCGCTCGGCGCCGGCGAGTGGGAGCGCGTGCGCATGCACCCGTATCTGACCGAGCGCATGCTGCACAAATCGCACGCGCTCGCACCGCTGGGGGCGATCGCCGTGCAGCATCGCGAGCGCCTCGACGGCTCGGGCTACCCGCACGGGCTGTCCGGCGCTGCGATCTCTCGTCCGGCGCGGATCGTCGGCGCCGCCGACGCCTACCAGGCGATGCGCGAGCCACGTCCGTATCGCCCGCAGCGCTCGGCGGCCGACGCAGCGGCGGAGCTGCGCGCGGAGGTCAAGGCCGGGCGTCTTGACACGGAGGCGGTCGAGGCGGTGCTCGGCGCGGCCGGGCACCGCGTGTCGCGCCGGCGCGAAGGCCCGGCGGGGCTGACGCCGCGCGAGGTCGACGTCCTGCGGCTGCTGGCACTGGGGCTGTCGAACAAGGAGATCGCTGCCCGCCTGGTGATCGCGCCGAAGACCGTCGGCAGCCACGTCGAGCACATCTACGCGAAGATCGGCGCCTCTTCGCGCGCGACGGCGAGCCTGTTCGCGATGCAGCACGGCCTGCTTCCCGAGGAGGAGTTCGCGGCAGGCGCCCAGGCCTGAAAGATCGGTCGAACGCCCGATGGCGGCGGCCGTGCGCAGACCTAGGGTGGTGGCAGTCCAAACAAGGACACCAATCCAAACAAGGAGACGATTGGAATGCCGAAGGCTTCTAGGGACAGCGCCTCACGCGTCGAGCAGCACGGCCCGGCCGAGGATCGGTCGGAGGAGCTCGACGGCTATACCGTCAACTTCGTGACGCTAAGCCAGGACATGGATCTCGCGCCGATGCTCGCCGGCCTGCCCGGCGGCCACTGTCCGTGCCCGCACTGGGGGTACGTGTTCAAGGGCCAGCTGACCTGGCGCTTCGAGGACCACGAGGAGGTGTTCGAGGCCGGGGACGCGTTCTACGTGCCTCCCGGCCACGCCCCGATGGCCGCCGCGGGCAGCGAGTTCGTCCAGTTCAGCCCGAGCGAGCAGCTGGCAGAGGTGCAAGCGGCGATGATGGCGCGGATGCAGGAGATGCAGGGCCAGGGCGTGTGAGCACCTGTGCGGGCCGGCCGCTAGGCGCCGTGATCAGCCGCGTAGCGATGGTGGAGGATCAGTGGGTTGCCGTCGAGATCGCTGAAGATCGCCTGGTGGCAGACGCCTGAGTCCATCATCTCGACGTGGAACGTCACGCCTTTTTCCTTGAGCAGGTCACGTGTGCTCTCGACGTCGTCGACCTGCAGCGCGATCGGCGCGCTGTTGGGGTGCGACTGCGGTTGGCCAAACGCGCTCGAGTCCATCACCGCGAGCGTCAGGTTGCCCGCCCGGAACTCCGTCGCCGGCATCTCGCCCCAGCGCTTGCGACGTTCCAGGCCGAGCGTCTCGCCATAGAACTCGACTGCGCGGTCGTGGTCGCGCGTCGGTACGCAAACGAAGTCGACGCCGGTGATCGAGACTGCAGGCGTGGGCATCGGGGCTCCTCTCGTGGCTCGGGGTGGGTGTACGTCAAGCTCACTATGTCAGGACGGCATCTCCGTGTCAGGATCGCATCTCCGCGATCACAAACCGCTGCCCGCGTCGCGCAGGCTCGACCCGAGCTGGCCTCGGGCCGCGGCGCGCATCCAGCCGGCGAGCTGTCCGCTGCGCTCGTCGGCCAGCGGCTGGTCGGGGATCTGCAGGAACACCTCGACGGCTCCGTCTCGCGCGCGTCCCCGCTGCACGTCGTCGAGCGTGTCCAGCAGATGGCGCATCGGCTCGTTCTCGCCGAGCACGAGCCCGGTGAATCGCGTGATCCCCTCCTCCTGAGCACGGGCGGCCAGAAGGCGCAGCAGCGCCGTCCCAAGCCCGCGTCGCTGCCAGTCGTCGGCGACCGCCACCGCGAACTCCGCCTCACGGGGGTTCTCGCCGTCGCGTACGAAGCGTGCGACCCCCACGCCGTGGCGGCCAGAGGTCTCAATCGCGACGAGTGCCTCGTGGTCGTGGTGGTCGATCTCGGTCAGGTAATCGAGCTGCCTGGCCGTCAGGTGGTCGGTCGGGCTGAGGAAGCGGCGGTAGCGCGACAGCTCCGACAGGCGCTCGAACCCCGCCGCCAATCCCGCTCGGTCATCGGGGCCCAGCGGCCGGATCTCCGCCCGCGACCCGTCTTTCAGCTCGACTTCGCTCACGGCGTGCGCGTCCGATCGCAGGTGCGGCGCGCGGCGCGGTTCACGGGTCGGGGCATCAGATTGCGACTCAATCCAGGAGACTTGCCGAGCAACGAGCTCGACTGGGTTTGCTGATCCGAAGCTTGTGAGGAGGATCGATGAAGGTAGAAAGGCTAAACGTCGGTTGGTTCACAGCGCCGGCCGGGATCTTCCGTGCGGGCGATGACATGGAGCGGACGATTCGCTACCCCGTTTCGGCGTACGTGGTCGAGACGGATACCGAGCGCATCCTGATCGACACCGGGCTGAACCCGGACGCGATCGCCGACCCGGCCTCCTACTACGAGCGAGCAGACGTGTTCGCGATGTCCGTGCTCGAGCAGCAGCAGAGCGTCGCCGAGCAACTCGACCTGGGCACCCTCACGAAGGTCGTGCTCACGCACCTGCACTGGGACCACGTAGGCGGCCTGCAGCTGATCCCGCCGTCCGTGCCGATCGTGATCCAGCGCGCCGAATGGCAGGCCGGTCATGACGATGCTGCGGTAGCGCGCAACTTCTTCCTGCCGCGCGACTACGCCGCCGACGGCCGCGAGGTGATCCTGATCGACGGCGACCACGATCTCCTCGGCGACGGCAGCATCGAGCTTCTGTCCACCCCTGGACACACGCCCGGACACCAGTCGATCCGGATCGGCGATCTCGTGCTCGGGATCGACGTCGCCCACTTTGCATCCGGTCTGGACGACCACCGCTTCCCGGTGTTCGCCGACGATCACGAGCGGCAAGGCCGTTCGGCCGAGCGGCTGCGCGCGCTGCGCGATGCCGGCCTGACCGTGATCCCCGGCCATGACCCCGACGTCCTGAAGCCCGGGATCGTGACCGCATAGCCCCCGCGTAACTCCCGCGCGGCGCCCTAGCCGCCGTACGCTCACTTCGCTCCAGTCCCGGATAACTTGCTGATCAACAAGTTATCTTGTAGACTACTTGTTGGCTAACAAGTTACTGGAGGGGCTCATGAGGTTGGAGATACTCAACGTCGGCTGGATGACCGCGACCCCGACGTCCCGCGTCCACGATCGTGAAGCGATGACACGGTGACATCCACATTGTTCATCGATGTGGGCTCGCCCTACGCGTACCTCGCGGCCGAGCGCGCTGAGCGGTTGCTGGCAGGTGAGCTTCGCTGGTGTCCCGTGCTGCTCGGCGCACTGTTCAAGGCCACCGGCCGCTCGTCCTGGGCGCGGACGCCCGCGCGAGCTGCCGGGATCGCCGAGGTCGAGCGCCGCGCTGTCGAGCGGGGGCTGCCGCCGATCCGCTGGCCCGAGCCGTGGCCCAACGACGGGCTGCTCGCGATGCGCGTCGCGGTGCTCGCCGAGGACCGCGGGTGCGGGCGCGAGTTCGCGTTGGCGGCGATGCGGACGCAGTTCCTGCAGGGAAGGCCGCTGAGCGATCCCGCGGTGCTCGCTGATGTCGCCCTGGCCGTTGGCCTGACCGCCGACGCCGTCCATCAGGCCGACCGCCCGAATGTCAAGCTCGGCCTGCGGACGCGGACCGAAGAAGCGCTCACGCTGGGCGTCTCCGGAGTGCCGACGGTGGCGTGCGCGGATGGACGGCTGTTCTGGGGCGATGACCAGCTCGAGGCGGCAGCCCGGCACATCGACGCGCTCGCCGGCGATGCGACGCGCGGCTAGTTGCGGTGGTCGACACAGGATCCCCAGCGCGCAGCCGCGATGCCGCGCGCAGCCGGGCGGCGATCCTCCTGACGGCCGAGGAGCTGTTCGCGAGCAGCGGCTTCGACGGCGCGACGCTACAGGAGATCGGTGAGCGCGCGGGTCTGTCGCGCGGCGCGCCCGCGTACTTCTTCACCAACAAGGAGACGCTGTACGAGGCGATCCTGGATCGACTGTTCGCGGATCGGGACGCCGCGGTCCGCGAGGCGTTCGCCACGCTCCTCGCATACGTCGAAAGCGAGCGAACGGGATCGCTGGAGGCGGCGCTTCGCGCCGCCGTATCCGACTATCTGCGCTTCCTGCTCGAACGCCCCGCGTTCGTCCGCATCGTCCAGTGGGAGGCGCTCGACGACGGCCGGCGCCTGCGCTCCTCCGAGGTCCGCTCCCGCGCCGCCGAGCAGGCGTTCGCGGCACTGTGCGATGCGCGCGCGTCGGGCGGTCATGAACGTTTCGATCATCGCCAGGCCGTCGTCGTGTTCACATCGCTGTGCTTCATGCCGGTCGCCTATCGGGCGACGTTCCTGGGCGCGCTGGGGCTCGATCTGGGGAGCGAGCAGGAGCTTCGACGGCACGCCGACCTGGTCGTCGCTGCCCTGATCGATCTGATCGGCGACTGATCTGCGCCTACTGCCCGGCCGCCCGCCGGTAGCGGCCCACGGCCAGCGGCGCGAACACGGCGATGATCGCCAGCGACCACGCCACCCCGCCCCAGACGCTGTTGTGCGCCGGTGCGCCCAGCCACAGGTGGCGGATCGCATCCACGACGATCGTGAACGGGTTCACTTCCGCGAACTGCTGCAGGCCCGCGGGCATCGACGCGACGGGCACGAACGCCGAGGAGATGAACGTCAGCGGGAAGACGACGATGAAGCCGACCGAGTTGACCGATTCCGGCGATGAGACGAGCAGCCCGATGAACGCGAGAAACCACGAGAACGAGTAACCGAACAGCAGCAGCAGGCCAATGCCGGCGACGGCGTCGAGGAACGTCGTGTGGAAGGTGAAGCCGATGATCACGCCCGTGACCAGCAAGATCGTGAGCGAGAGAAAATTGGTGGCCACGTCAGACAGCGTGCGTCCGGCGAGCACGGCTGCTCGGGACATCGGCAGCGAACGGAAGCGATCGATCAACCCCTTGCGCACATCCTCGTTCAGGCCGAGCGCGGTCGCGAAACCGCCGAACGCGATGTTCTGGACGATGATCCCGGGAATCAGGAAGTCGACATAGCTGTAGCCGGGAGTGCTGATCGCGCCGCCGAACACGTAGCGGAACAGCAGCACGAACATGATCGGCTGCACCGTGAACCCGATCAGAAGTTCCGGCGCGCGCGGCAGACGGATCAGGTTCCGCTCGGCGATGATCAGCGTGTCGGTGGCCAGACGCCTCACGCGACCAGCTCCTGCTCCGGCTCCTCCGACGCGTCCTCGGCGGCGTGCCCGGTCAGGGCGAGGAACACGTCGTCGAGCGTCGGGCGGCGCAACGCTAGATCGTCCACGCCCACGTCCGCCTCGCTCAGTCGACGGACCGCCTCCACGATCGCGCCGCCGCGCACACGCACGTTCACCCTCACCAGGCCGTCGTCCGCGGTGGGGAGCTCATCAGACATCGGGGCGAGCGCTCGCACCGCCACGTCGGCATCGGCGCTTTCGTCGAGGCGGACCTCCAGGCGCTCGCCGCCTACACGGTCCTTCAGCTGGTCGGCCGTGCCCTCGGCGATCAGACGACCGTGGTCGATCACGGCGATCGTGTGCGCCAGACGGTCGGCCTCGTCCAGATACTGGGTCGTCAGCAGGACAGTGGTGCCTTCCGCGACGAGGCCCTCGATCACCGCCCACAGGCTCAGGCGACTGCGCGGATCGAGGCCCGTCGTCGGCTCATCGAGGAACAGCACGGGCGGCTTGGCGACGAGCGCGGCCGCGAGGTCCAGGCGGCGGCGCATGCCGCCGGAGTACGTCTTGGTCGGCCGATCGGCCGCGTCGCTCAGTTCAAAGCGCGCGAGCAGCTCCCGGCCGCGGGCCTTGGCTGACTTGCGGTTCGCCCCGTACAGACGGCCGACCATCGTCAGGTTCTCCAGGCCGGTGAGGTTTTCATCGACCGCCGCGTACTGGCCGGCCAGCCCGATCCGCTCGCGCAGCGCGGCCTCGTCGCGATCTACGTCCAGGCCGAGGACGCGCGCGCTGCCCGCGTCCGGCTTCAGCAGCGTCGCCAGGATCCGGACTAGCGTCGTCTTGCCCGCCCCGTTCGGCCCGAGCAGGCCCAGCACCTGCCCCTGCGGCGCGGCCAGGTCGACGTCATCCAGCGCGCGCACATCGCCGAAGCTCTTCGCCAGCCCGTGTACTTCGATCGCGTTGTCGTCCGTCATCGCTTCCCCTCCCGCCCCTCAGCGTCCGGGGTCAGCCAGTGCTCGTCGCATAGCCAGACAGGTTCCCGCCTGACCGCCGGCCAAACGGCCGGCTTGGTCGGTCGATGGAGCTAGGGGGACTCGAACCCCCGACCTCCTGGGTGCGATCCAGGCGCTCTCCCAGCTGAGCTATAGCCCCGTGCGGGTGGGCCGGCGCCGAGGCGCGCGGCCGAAGAAGTGTAGTCGTAGAACGGGTCGCCTCGCGCGCAGTATGGTTTGGCGGCGGCATGGGACTGCTCGACGACGCCATACGCGAACACCTGGAGCTCAAGCGGCGCCGCGGGGCCGACCCAGGCACGGTGGCGCGCGAGGAGCGCGACGCGCTCGCGCCCGTGTTCCCGGATGAGAGCGACGACCAGGGCGGCGATCTCGAGGCTGACCAGGCAGTTGTCGCGGGTGTCGAGCAGGTCGTCGGTGGCGTGAGCCTCGAGGAGCACGCTGCCGGGGATCCCCCGCCGGCCGATCTGTCGACCGTTGGGCAGGAGACCGCCGAGCTGGACATGCAGGCCGTGATGGACGAACACGCGCACGCGGCCGACGGGGAGGGTGGCGATCCGAGCAACGAGCGCCCGGCGGCGGGTGCCCAGGCGCGAGGGGATTCCGATGAGCCGTCTTTCGAGTGGGAGGTCTCGAGCGACGCCACTGCGGAGCAGGCGCCGGGCGGTATCTCCGGGCAGGAACGACTCTCGTTCGAGTAGCCGCCGGTGGCCCGGCAGCTGGAGCGGGCGAGCTTTTCGGGCGTCGTCGTTCCCCTACACTCGGGTGTCCCAGGGGCCATAGCTCAGCTGGGAGAGCGCCTGCTTTGCAAGCAGGAGGTCACCGGTTCGATCCCGGTTGGCTCCACCATCTTGACGAAGGTCGAACCGGCCCAGTCCCTCCGGGGGCTGGGCCTTCGGCGTCCCCAGGCGCGCAGGAGCGAGTGTCAGCGCTGATTGCCGCGCTTCTGGAAGCGCCTCGATGACGAGTTCGCGCCCTGACGTCAGCCACCCAGAACTATCATCAGGCTGAACTATGCGGGCGCTGGTAGATGGCGGGTAATAGTCGGACCAACGGGTGGCGGGCGCTTGCGGTCGAGCTGCAGGACGCAGATCAGCAGCGCTATCGCGACACTGCCTGGACCGACACAAAGGCGATTCTCGGGGACCGCCTGGTCGTCGTTTTGATAGCCCTCGTCGCACTTGCGGGGACAGAGGCGAGCGCCTTCCTGTCCTCAAACGAACTCACCACGTTTGAGAAGGTCGTCCTCGCGGCGCTGGCGGCGGGGGTTGGGGCCCTTGTCATCCTTGGCCCTGTCGTGTACGTCGCTTCGCTGGTTGCGGCGCCCTATCGACAACGCAACCAAGCGCGAACCGAGCTGGCGAAGCTGATACCAGCCCCCGGTGCCCTCGCGGTTGAGTACGCGGACTGGATTGCGGCAAAGAAAGCTGCTCTCCCTCAACAGAACTTCCACCGGAGCGTAATGGGCCACTTGTCGGCGACTGTTCGCATGAGCAGCGAGGACAGAGCACGCGCCGACTACGAGCGGCACCGAGACGACGAACAGGTCACGCGAGAAATCGAGGCTGTGCACGCTGCGGCAAGGACCGAGTACCACGAGAGGTTTCGGCCACGCGTCCAAGCCGCCCTCGACGGCGTAGAGCTGGCCGACTCTCCGATGACAATCGCTGATCTTGAGGCAATTGGCGCAGCACTCGCACAACAGGCCGCTGTCAAAGACGAGCCACCTGGCGAGCCCGTCCCGCCGGAGCATCGAGACCTCCTTCGCGACTTGCTCGCCCTCGCGATCCCGGCCGTCCGGAACGATGTGCAGGTCAGCTACAAGGAGGAGAACCCCACAGCTGACACCCACCGCCAAGCGTTCCATGCTCACTTCCCGAAACTGGCAATGAGACTAGACGCCTGGGACCGTTCCCTTTTCGCCGTCTCCCAGGTCGAGGGCGAGCTAGGCCATCGCATCCTTCAGGAGGCCGATCAGCGAGGGCTGCTTGATAAGCCCTACCTGGGTCAAAACGTCGTCTGGTTCCTCCGGCAGAAGACGCTCGCGAGCGTCTATGACCGGAGCGACGTGTCGCCGCAACTCCGCGAGGAAACCTGGGGCGAGACGCTTGAGGTCGATGGGGCGAGTATCGCGGAGATGCCCAAAGGCGAGCAAGAGGACCGGGACGAGTACCACGAACGAGTCGAGGCCGCCGTTGGACAGGTCAGGGAGTTCCTGATGGCTGTCCAGTCCTGGGCCGAGAAGAAAGCGGTGTCTGAGGCATACGGACGACATCTCATTCTCTTGGACAGGCAGAGTCTTCTCGCCGAGATTCACGATCTACGGAAAGTAGAGATCATCCGGGCCGTCCGCGGCTGCCCGATCTGTCGAGCCAACAGCGGCGATCTTCGCTAGGCGTGTCGCCGCGTAAACCTGCTCGGCTAGGTCGCACAAGCGGCATTCGGTGGCTCTCGTAGCGACCGTGAGTCTCCTAGCGGTATCGTCGGTCCGTGTGGTCTTGGAAGCGTTCAAGTCGCGCAGACCGCGTTGTCGGCGCCCGCGGCCGTGCGCCGAGCCCTCAGAAGATCGCGAGGGAACATCAGGAGTCGCTCTACCGGACCAGACGCACGCAAGAAGATAGGCGGCGTCGATCACTTGAAGCGGCCGCCGGCGCCGCCCTTCGTCGGCTCGAGACCCAGGGATTTCCTGGAGCCGTGAAGCTGGCTGATCGGAAGCGCAAGATGCGCGCGGCGTGGTACCTCTGCGACACTCTCGCCAATCGACCACATGGCGCCACCGGGACGAGCAGCTACTACCTGTTCTCTACGGGAGAAGTAGCCGACGCAAAAAGGGGGACACGTCACTGCATCGCACTCCCAGGACGACATCGTCGCAGCGCTCGACCATCTCGGTCGCTGACGTTCATCGTGGCCGGAGAATGAGCCATCAGGCGTGGTCGCACATCGGCGGTGTGCGACTGTTCAGTCAGTCGCGGTCCCATCCGCGTGTGTGGCGCCTCCCTGTCTGTCTGTATGGGGCATCGTCTATGTCGACGGCGGAGTCGTCGGGCTCCTGCCACTCGCGTAGGCAGTAGGTGGCTGAGGCGAGGCGCCGGCATGTGTCGTGCAGGCGGTCGCCGAGCTCGAACCATGCGGCTGAGTTGGCCCCGCGGTTTGCGTCGAGCAGGTCGATGGCTTCGTCGAGTGTGCCTTGGACGTCGGCTTGGAACCCGGCGATCCGCTCGCTGGCGGCGGTGCGGGCTTCGCTCCATCTCTGGTGCTGTGGGGACTCGGGCAGCGTGACGTCAGCTCGTATAGCGTCGGCTCGTTTCCGTCCCTTGGTCGTGAGTCCCCATACGTCGCGGCGGCGGCGACTGGACTTCTCGATCAGGCCAGCGGCTTGGAGCGCGTCGAGTTTGGGGCGTAGCTGGAGGGTCGTCCAGCCGTTGTGTGGGAGACCGAGGTGTTCCTTGATGCTGCTGAGTGACTCGGCGGGTTCGTTTCGGCCTCGGTGGCAGATAGCTCGCTCGATCGCGGCGAGGATCAGATCATTCGAGGGCAGCTCGGCAGGCGTAGGCTTCGTGGCGGGCATGGGAGCGCGACTCCTTGTGTCCGGGCCTCGGCGCGGTCTTCACCCGTGCCGGGGCCGCTTTGGCTTATGGAGCCGGGCAGGCTAGGGGTGCGTGGCCTGATAGGTCAAGGTGTGGCCGGCCCGCCACTGTGCGCCTCATCTCTGTCGGACGTTCTGTCGAGCGAAGCGATGATGCGACTACTCGAACCTGGCTGTGGGGCATCCGCCAGATTTCCGGCGCGCAGCTACGATAAGCCCCCGATAAGCAAGGGCTTATCGGGGGCGGGCTTGTGGACGTCAGTTGCGGACTGGGGAGGGCGGTCCGGTCAGGCGATGGCGGTGCGTCGTAGGTGCTCCCATTCGGGACAGCGTTGTAGGCCATCCTCGATGCATTCGCGGTTGTCTCTGACGAGGGCCAAGACCTCTTGCCACTCTGCGGCTGTAAATGCCGGGAGGTTGTGTCGGATCAAGTCCGGAAGACGAGCCTCGGGGATCTCCACCAGCCTTGTCACGTCGAGTGTCTGAACGGCGGCAATTGCTGCTGCTGCGTTGAGCTTTTCACACGTCGTGCGGTGGGCGATCGAGCTGCACAGGTACTCGCTTATCCAGTAGCTTGTCTCGCTGACGGTGCGGCCGGCAAGCCGCTGAACAAGTCTTTTCACGGTAATCTCCTATCTCGCGGGTTGCACCTGCCAGCAGTGGTGTGGGCAGGCGTGCCCGTGAGATAGCTGACCAGTGAATTAGCTATTATACACTATTATCTGTGCTTGTGTCAACTGGAATACGTAGCGCGTAGTAATCAAGGATTTCATCGGGTGCACGGTGAATTCCGTGTGAACGGAGGTCGGCGTAGGGGTCTCGTAGTTCAGTCCAGCATTGAGCGAGATTCTCGATATAACCTTCGAGGGCGCTGCGGAAGGTATGTACGTCGCACGTCCGGTCCGGCTTCTCCCGATTGCATCGACATGAATATATCCAGCCTTCCCAGGACTTAACTAGATCGTTGGAAGAGATAGTGGGCATCCTGCTTTGGTTTGGGCTAGACGTTGTAGTGTCTCTTGGTCAAAGGGGGATGCTTTGCGCATGGTGTCCACGAACCGAAAGGGCGGAATCCACGTCGGTGTGAGGTGACGCATGGCTTCCGACCGACTCGCGCGGAAGCCATCCGTTTCAGCTCGCGTTTTTACAAGACATAACAGCTTTACAAACAGCTCCACGCTTTCCTCGGGGCCAAGGAAGTCGTCGTCTTCCCCTTCCGGTCCCCAATCAAGCCCGTAGAAGAAATGGTCGAGGGCACGAGCAACGGTCCAAGCCTCGTGCACGCAGCTCAGCCAAGGTTCGTTATCAGGAGGTTGAGCGCCCTCGCGGGTGCTGCGCTGTGCGAGGGCATCGACCTCTCGTTCGATGAGCTTGGCGGCGAGAGCGCCCATTAGTTTCCGCTCATGGCTGGGCCGGTAGGGACGAGTCTGAGTCTTTGCCATCGCACGAATCGACTTGTCGGTGTAAAGCGCCGCCGCTTTTCGGCGATCCTTGCGGTCTAGCGCCTCGGTGCCTCGCTCAAGTGCCAGGAAGCAGCGAGCAGCAGCACCAAGGTCCGTGTCGTCAACGAACTCGCGCTCTGATGGCGGCTTGACGAGATCGTAGGTGGCTTCGTTGAGGACTTCCCGCGCCCTGAGCGCGGTGGCTTCGGCGGTTGGGTTGGGCGTATCCACCGACGGTGATCCGCTTTGGACGCGGGTCAAGCTCATTAGGCGCGGCTTGCGCTGGATGGCATCGACGCTCGCGCCGTCAGATCCCTGCATGAGGTCATACAGCTCGTCACCGAGCTGCTCAGAAGGCGTGGCTGGGTTGGCGCTGGACAAATCGCGTCCAATTATTTCGCACGGCCACCTCTAGCTTGCCTCCCGATACGCCAAGCAACGCGCCCCGATACCCATCTTGGGACGCGCCAACCAAGGAGGTCTGCGCAATGCCCCGCCTCATAACGCTCCTCGAGGTAGAAGCGGTCTTGACTCGTGACGTGAAGCACTACATGTCGCTCGGCTTCAGCAAGCCCGAAGCGATCCAGCGGGTAGCGTTCGAGCACGGCATTGACCCCGAGTGGGTCGCCCAGCTCGTTGACGAGGAGCCGGGAGGCGAGGCGTGATGGCCGCCCATCCCGTCCTCGCCTCGTCCCGCTCGGTCGGCCTCACAAGGGTCGAGCGTCGAGCCGCCAAGGAGATCACACTGACCCGTGCCGCCAGCTCCGTCCTGGCGGCACGGGAATCGGCACGGCTGGACGCCATCGCCGATGTCGCAGAGACGGCCCTGCTCAATGCCTCAGCGTTGAGCAGCTTGGAGGTCGCGCTCGTTATGCACACGCCGCACGCCGCCAAACGGCTCGGCCACCTCGCCGACTCCGCCTGTGTGGCGATGGGCAAGGTCGTCGCTCGAACGGGCCGGGGCTTCTGATGATCCTCCACCGCCTGATCCACATATTCACCCCGCTGCTCGTCTGCGGCGGGGTGAGCCTAGTGATCTTCTTCGCTATCTCTGTCGCCGAGCTTGTCGGCAAGGTGCGCCGTCGCGTGCGTCGTCGCCGAAGGCTGCGCCTTGAGCAGTACTGGGCCGAACAAGCCATCCGCCGCATCAGACGGGCGGCCGTCCACGACATGCTGCAAGCCAGCCGCGCTCAGCATTACGCCTACGACGACCCGGACATCATCGAGGGCGCCGCGGTGGAGGTGAGGCACTAGTGACCAAACTGCTTCAAGCGGCGCTACTCGGACTCGTCTGGCTGGTGGTGATCGCGGCGAGCAGCCGCGCCTTGATAGCCCTCGCCGGTGCTTTGGTAATGCCGATTGTGGCTGCCGGCATTGTCGCGGCTCTGCTGCGCTGCGTGTGGTGGCTCACCGGGCCGAGGTAACTCCTAATAGTGGACCTGTCTCGCCCTCAAAGCACAGCCGGGTCACTCCCGGCGATCCATAGAAAGTCCTTGACTCATCTATTTCAGTTGATCAATACTCAGGAGGTTCAATACCGAACAGATACCGAACATTAACTAACTCATGGAGGTGACATATGAGCAACTAAACGGAAGGAGGAATTATCTAATGGCGAAAACACGTCGTATTAAGGTCAAAGGGGTCAGACGCACCGAGGGCAGCGGTGAGGATGTAGAAATGCTCAGTTTGGTGCTGTGGCTCCAAGCCAAAAGATTGCTTAAGGAACGCAGGGCTAACGAGCAGGCCGCGCGAGAGAAAGCTAAGCGTCGGGAGAGCGAGGGCGGCCATGAACGCTGATCTACTCTCCCTGGTCGCAGCCGGGGGTGGCTCAACCATGATCGCGGGGATTGCCGCGTTTGAACATAAGCAAGCCGAAAGGATGAGAGCTTCCAGGGTAATTCTGTCTACCCGGTATCCGATGAACCTAGAGGCGGCTCAAATCTCTGCCGCCTGGGAAAGCCTAGCCGGGTTGCCGTACACCACCGAGCTGATTGCCGAAATCCTAGCCACCGAAGGCTCTATTACTCATAGCCTGCTCGTACCGCAGGCAGCCTGTGAATCGGTGCGCTCGACGCTGACCGGCGTCATTCCGAGTCTGCGTCTGGCGGACGCCCCGCCGCCACCAAGTGAAGCTGCCAGCTTGAGTCTGCGGCTGTTCGTCCCGACGAGCATTCTCAAGGCGGATAACGTCGTCTCGGCTTCACGCTCGTTGCTGACCGGCCTCGCTGGACTTCGAGCCAGCGAGAAAGTCGCAATTCGCTGGGCGCTGTCACCCGGTCGTGCTCCTTCCAGGCGGCAGGTGGAGAACCCAACGTTGCGGCAACGGGAGATCGAGCGGGCGTTGCAGGGCAGGGCGATTTCCCCCGGATTCCGCGTCAGCGGATTGGCACTCATCCGCGCCGCGACGATCGGCCGGGCGCGGGAGCTGGCCGCGCACATCGAGAACATGCTGCGCAGCCGTCGCGGCGTCCTTGGCGGCATCCGTGTGACCTCGGATCGCGGTGGCCGTAGCCTGGCCGCGCTTCCCAAGGTGCGCCGGTCCTCGGGCTGGCTGTCGGTGGCGGAGATCGCTCCGTTGCTCGGCCTGCCGCTCGGCGAGGTGGTGCCGGGTGTGGAGGTCGGCTCTCGGCGAGCTGCTGGTACCGCCTGGGGTTGCCCGGAGCGGCCGTGTCCTATTCACCGGCCGTGACGCGCGCGGCGCTCGTCCGGTGGCTCTTTCGGCCGAGGGCGCTCGTCACCACATGGCCGTGATCGGGCCGAGCGGGGTCGGCAAGAGTGTGCTGCTGGCTAACGCCATCCTCAGTGACATCGAAGCTGGTTTTTCCGGAGTCGTCATCGACCCGAAGGCGGATCTCGTTGATTCGGTTCTGCGACGGATCAAGCCGCAGCACGCCGACCGGATCGTCGTTCTCGATGGCGGCGACCTGTCACGCCCTGTCCCTGGGATGCGCGCTCCTGTCAGGCGGCGATCCCGACACGCGCGCGGATGTCCTCACGGGAACTCTGAAGTCGATCTTTGCCGGCGTATGGGGAGTCCGTTCGGAGTTTTACGGTCGCTTGGCGATCCGGACACTCAGCGAAGTGCCCGGCGCTTCGCTCGCCAGTATGGGCCGCTTGTTCTACGACGAGCCGTACTTGCAGGCCGCTATCTCCCGTTTGTCTGACCCCTACCTGATTTCTTCCTGGCAGGGCTACCTGGCTCTCTCCCCGGCGGCGAGAGCCGAGCATGTCCAGGCTCCGATGGCGCGGGTGATACGCTGCTGTCGCGGCCGCGCGTGCGGGCGATCCTGGCGAGCCCCGAGCCCAAGCTCGACATCGCCCGGCTACTGCGCGAGCGCAAGTGGCTGCTGGTGAGCCTTGGCTCCGGCGCGGCGCTGAGTGAGGCCGGAGCGACCTTTGTCGGGGCGGCACTCATGTATGTGATCTGGAGCACGATCGAGGCGCGGGTGGCGTTGCGACCGGAGCAGCGCCACTTGGTCTGCCTCTATCTCGACGAGCTGGCGACGCTCACCAACGGCACGCCGTTTAGCGTGGAGCTGCTGGCCGAGCGCTCCAGAGGGCTGAATGCGGGCCTCGCGGTGGCAGGCCGAGGCGATCCGTGACCGCTCGGCTCGCCTCTACGGCAGCGACCCGGCCGCGCTTGAGTCACCCGTGCCAGCTCCGTCGGTGCCGGCGGATGAGGCGTCTGAGGAGCGGCGTCCGGGGCGTACCGGGAGGGCTTCATGACCCGTCCAGTCGCTCGACCAGGGACGTTGAGTCAGAGCACAGCAGTTGCTAGGGCTGGTGCGGCTTCCGGCGGATTTTCGACGCCGAAAGGTTCTGTCTCCTCTCAGTCCTTTTACCTCACCGCTGACCGCCTCCACCAGGTGGCTGCTGAGCTGAGCGACCGCGACCGGGAGCTCTTGAGTTTCGTTCACGAGAGCCGTTTCGCCTCCGGTCAGCAACTCGTTCGGGCGTTCTGGCAGACCACTGATCCGATGAGTAGTCGGGCTCGGGCGGGGCGTCGCGCCCTCAAGCGCCTGACGGGCTGGCGGGTGCTTGAGACGCTGTCGCGCCGTATCGGTGGGATACGCACCGGCAGCGAGGGGTTGGTTTACCGGGTCGGCCGCGCCGGAACACGGCTGCTCGCGGCCCGGGGTATCTACGGCCCACGCGTGGAAGCACCAGGGACGCTGCACCTGGCGCACACGTTGGAAACGACCGAGCTGGCGCTGCGACTTCTCGAAGCAGCCCGAGCGGGAGCGCTGGAGCTGATCGAGGCCCAACAAGAGCCTCGGTGCTGGCGCAGCTACCCCGGCGTCGGCGGCGTCCAGCGGACGCTGAAGCCGGACCTGTTCGTCCGCGTCGGCGTCGGTGCAGCGAGTGCTGGGGATCACCTTGAAGATAGGTGGGCGATCGAGGTGGACCTTGCCAGTGAGTCCGGGCGCACCATCGCCCGCAAGGCTGGCCGCTACCTGGAGCACTACCGCTCAGGGTCAGAGCAACGCGAGCACGGCGTGTATCCACGGGTGCTGTGGGCGGTCCCGGATGCTCGTCGCGCTGAGCAGATCGAGGGCGTGCTCGCCCGCCTTCCGGCTCCAGCGGAGCGGCTGTTCACGGTCTGCGTGCTGGATGACGTCGTGGCGTTCATGGCCAGGGCGGCACGCTCATGAGTACCGTCGCAAAGGTCGCCTTGTTTGAGGACGACACCAAGGCGTGGGGGCTCATCGAGGGCGACGCGCTGCTGACGCTGGCGAAGCTGCCGGACAGGTGCGTGGACGCAATCGTGACTGACCCGCCGTATGGGATCGGGTTCGCGGGCGAAGCGTGGGACGGCGCCAACATCCGCCGGGCGGTCAGCAGAGACGGTGAGCGCCTGAGTCCTGGTGGAGGCGTTTGAGAGATGGACGAGCGTGTGGGCTGTTGAAGCCCGGCGTGTGCTCAAGCCCGGTGGATACCTGCTGGCGTTCGGTGCGCCGCGCACCTTCCACCGGCTCGTGGCGGGCATGGAGGATGCGGGGCTTGAAGTACGCGACCAGCTGCTGTGGCTCAACGGCCAGGGGCTACCCAAGTCACCACGTCTGCCTGGTGGGCGGGGGACGACACTCAAACCGGCGTATGAGCCGATCCTGCTCGCCCGCGCACCGTTCAGCGGCACCACCCGGCGCAACCTGGAGGAGTGGGGCATGGGGGCTTTGAACATCGACGCTACGCGCACCAGCTCGGAGACCCCGCCGGGTCGCTGGCCAGCGAATGTCGTGCTCTCGCATACGGAGAGCTGCTCAAGCGCCGTCTGTGCTCCTGACTGCCCGGTATCGCTGCTTGATCACGAACGGCTGGGCTCGCTGCCGAGCCGACTGTTCTACTGCGCCAAGACCTCGCGCGCCGAGCGCGAAGCGGGCTGTGAGGCAGCTCCCAAAAAATCGGTTCAGCTCTACACCGGGAAAAGCCATCCGCCACGGCTGATTCACAACGTGCATCCCACCGTCAAGCCGCTGGAGTTGATGCGCTGGCTGGTACGGCTCATCACACCCCCCGGCGGACTGGTACTCGACCCATTCACCGGGAGCGGCTCCACCGGAGCGGCAGCGGTGCTGGAAGGCACGGCCGTTTCTCGGCATCGAGCGCGAGGGCAAGTACGTGGACATCGCCTGCGCCCGCCTCACCCACTGGGCGCACCACCCCGGGGAGCAGGCGTGAGGGCGGATGGCCCCACGGCGGGCGGAAGGACTCATGGGTCTTTCTGCCTGCCGCCAAGGCCATCCAACCAAAGGAGATATCTCTACATGGCTACAAAAACCAAGGCCCAGGTGGTCTATGAGACGGTCGAGGAGATGGTCGCCTCGGGCGTTGAGAAGTCAGAGGCCTTCAGGCAGATGGCTGACGCTGCCGGGCGTCCCTACGACTCAATTCGCGGGAGTTACTACACCCACAAGAAGAAGATCGAGGGTGGCGAGACCAGGCCACGCACCAAGCGGCGCACGACCACGCCGGATGATGCCTTGGCCGATGCCCGCGCCGCATTCGAGCGGGCCATCGAGTCAATCGACCGGGAGGTCGAGTCAGCCAAGGCGCGGGCCAAGGAGGCCGCGGGCGAGTATGAAGAGATCGGCGGCGCTAGCTGAGGAACGCAAGGCCGAAATCACCAAGCGCCTGGAGGCGCTGAAGTGAGAATACGCAGGCCGGTCTGGGTACAATCGTCTGGACCGGCCTGCACCTACCAATTAACAGCTTGCTTGAACCACGACTTAACGGGAAAATGGTTTAGCCAAAACCCGGAATTAACCAAGGAAAGGGGATTTATTTATGTCACAAAAATCATGACAGATCAACCAGAGACCGGCATCGAGCCGATACAGTCGGTTGCGATCTACGCCCGCGTGTCAAGCACTGGGCAGCTTGGCCGGGATGGCGATGAGGACGGCTACTCAATCCCTGCGCAGGTGCAGGCGTGTGAACGCGAGGCCGCTCAGCGTGGAGCCAGCATCGCCAAGGTCTACATCGAGCGGGCCGAGTCGGCCCGTAGCGATGACAGGCCGGTGTTGCAGAAGATGATGCGTGAGCTGCCAGCGCTCGGGGTGCGCTATCTCATCGTTCACAAGGTCGACCGGCTGGCCCGCAACCGCCTGGACGACGCCACACTGTATGAGCGTTTGCTCGGCATGAACATCACACTGGTGTCGGCCAGCGAGAACATCGACGAGACACCCGCGGGGCGGCTGATGCACGGAATGCTCGCCACCTTCGCCGAGTACTACTCCAACAACCTCGCCACCGAGATCATGAAGGGACTCGACCAGTAAGCACCGACAAGGCGGCACACCGTTCAAGGCGCCGGTCGGCTACCTCTCCAAGCGCGAGCTGATCGGCAGCCAAGACATCCGCAGCGTAATCCTTGACCCCGTCCGCGCCCCGTTGGTGCGTCTGGCGTTCACGCTCTACTCCACCGGGGAATGGTCGCTAAAACGTCTCGCCGTACACCTGGAGGAACAGGGACTTCGTAGCCGAGGCACGCGCCGCTACCCCGAGCGTCCACTCGGAGACAACCGGCTCCAGACGATGCTCCAGAAACCCCTACTACATGGGGATCGTGGAATGGAACGGCAAACGCTACCCCGGCAAGCGCGACCAGCCTGATAGACGAGGACACCTTCGACCGCGTCCAAGCCCTCCTCGCCGCCGCCCGCGTCAGCGGGGAACGCCCACAGAAGCACGAACACTATCTGCGCGGAACCGTCGTCTGCGATGAGTGCCTCGGACGCTTGCTCTACGGACGCCACCGAGGACGAGGCGGACGCCAGTACGAATACTTCTGCTGCAACAACCGCACCGTTCGGCGCCGCAAGACCAAATGCTCAAGCGGCCACGCCTCAGTCCCTACCGTCGAGGAGCACATCGAGGAGCACTCCCACGGCGTCCACATCCGCCCAGAGGTACAGGAGCAGATACGCGCGGAGCTGCGCGCCGAGCTAACAGACCGCAGCGCGCTCATCCAGCGCGAGAGCGAACGCCACCAACGCGCCCTCAAAGCCATCGAGGCGAAGCGAGAAAAGCTCGTGCAGCTCTACTACAAAGACCTCGTCTCAGAAGACGTGTTCGCCGCCGAGCAAGACAAGCTCAAGGACGAGCGCCGCGCCGCCAACGCCTCCAAGAAGCCGCCACCACCGAGCTAGAGGACGTCCAAGAAGCCCTCGATCTCGCCCTCAGCCGCGTCAACAAACCCCACGAGGTCTACACCCAGGGCAACGAACTCGAGCGCCGCCTCATGAACCGCGCCATCTTCGAGCACATCGAAATCGGGCCAGACGCCGAAATCACCGGCACCACCCTCACCCCCATATACGCCGCCCTGTCGGCTTGGCAGCCCGACCTCGGCCAGCCCGCCGCCTGCCAGCAAGAAGGCAAGGAAAGGCTTGGCACAGCCAAGTTTCGACCGAACCCCGCCCCTGTCCATGCAGCCGCAGCTCAATGTGCGCCTCAACCGCAGGCACAAGGAAGGTCGGTTCGATGTGATCGCGTGCGTCGACGCGGATCTCGTCGATCATGGATTCGGCGATACGGTCTTGGTGTGTGTGTGGGTGTTGTCCTTGAGCGCGTCGCGTAGCGTGCTGCGCAGCGTGTCCAGTTCACGGTGTCGTGTGTGTCTGGGTGCTGTTGTTCGTTCTCCAGCGTGGCGAGTTCGTTGGCGTGGTGCCTCACAGCGCCCTTCGTTTCTCGTTGAGACTCGCTATGCGGGGCGCGCAGGTGTCTTCGGGGGATCGTCCCTGCCTCGAACGCGCGGAAGTAACGTCTCATCGTCGTGCGCGTCGTCAGTTCGCCGCTGCGTAGTGATGAAGCCGGATCGCTGTTGTCGTCGCGCTGGCTCAGGCGCTCGGATGCTGCTTATCGCGCGGTTGATTAGGTTGTGATCTTCGAGGACCTTCCAATAGCCGTCGGGTGACTGCGGCTCGTCGGTCGCTCGGCGGAAACGCGTCGTTCCGCGCAGCGCTTTGTGCCGTAGCGTGCCCGCGTGAAACAGGTGTAATAGGTGTAGCGGCCGGAGCGACCGTTAGCGCACGTGCCGACATAGGGGTGCCCACACGCCCGTACTATTCGGCTGGTCAGCAGGTACTCCGAGGGGTTCGACGCGCGTCGCGATCGGCTTCTGAGCGCTCGGCGAGAATCGCCTGCGCCCGATCGAACAGCTCCTCGTAGATCAGTGCGGTTGCGCTGTGCCGGATACCAGCTGCCCCGATAGGTAAATCTCGCCGAGGTAGGTGCGGTTGCGTAGCACGGTGATTAGGCTCGCCGCGCTCCATAGGCGCTCGTTCTTGGTGCGGTAGCCCTGCTCATTCAGCTAAGTTGCAAGCGCAGACGAGCCAGCCTTGCGGTTTACGTAACGGTCGACGATCACCGGGACGAGCGGTGCCTCGTTGGTTGCGCGACAGGTAGTCCTGTTTGTGGGTCGGTGGAGCTTGTATGGGCGCTGTCCGCCGCACCGCCGCCGCCGTCGCCTTGCGCTCCAGGCCAGCCGTGAGTCGTCCACGATCAACGCGCGCTCGAACTCGGCGAACACCCCGAGCATCTGCACCATCATCCGTCCGGCCGGGGTGCCCGTCTCGAACGGCTCGGTTGCCGAGCGGAAGATCACGCCGGCTTGGTCAAGCTCGTCAATCACCTGCACCAGCCCGCGGATCGAGCGCGCGAGCTATCGACGCGGGCGCCGAGCAGCACGTCAAGACGTCCGAGCTTCGGCGCCGAGCAAGCGAGATAGCGCGGGCCGGTCAATCACGTCCCGCGACTGTCTTCGTACCGGCGCTCGATGCGCCAGCCGGGCTGGCTGGCGACGAACGCCTCCAGGCGCACGCGTTGCGCCTCAAGCGAGTTGGGCTGGCGCTCCTCGTCTGCGGAGATTGGCGTGTAGGTCGCCACCGCACGGCCTCGTCGGTGGCCGGATCGGTGGCCCCGATCGCTAGGGATGCTTGGGCGCTCATGGCTGCTCCTTGGTCGGGTGCCGTACGAGACCACATTCCCGAGCGGATCTCAAGCCGACGGGCAGCCGGTCGGGGCGGTCGGCGAGCCAGTCGGCGAGCAGCTCGGCCAGCGCGCCAACCAGCTGATCTTCTCCGCGTGCTCATCGGCCGTGTCCGGCCCGTGAGCAACCCCAGCGGCCGCTCCTCGGCTCTCGCGGGCGCAGACGCCGGCCACTCCACCGCGGTGTCTTGCACCTCACCCGACGGCGTTGCTGGCGCACCCCGGCGGCTCGGTGCCGCGGAGCGTTCTTCACCGGAGAAGACGGTTCCCGCGCCTGCCGCCGCGCCCGGCAGCGCGGGGCGACTAGGTCCGCGGCGACGACGGCCCCGAGCACCGAGTCCGTGCTGGCCCGGCTCCAGACGGTTATGGCGAGCGGCGCGTCGGCGTCGGCGAGCGCGGCGGCCGCGGTCTGCGCACGCCTCCGCCCGGGACGACGAACAGCACTAGCGGATCGACCTTCTCCAGAGAGCTACGCGGGACCGCTCTGGCGTACCGCTTCGCCTTCTCGCGCAGCGTGCCCGATGGCTCGCTACCGCGGTCGAGCTGAGCAACAGGTGGATCGCGCCCGGCCGGGGAGCGTGAGAACGCCGTAGCCGTCAGGCAGGATGTCCCGGCCGAGCACGCGACGCAGGGTGCGTTCGCCGTACCACTTTGAGAGGCGCGCCTCCCGCACCGCTTGCCTCGACGGGAGGCGGGTAGAGAACTCGTTGACCTCGACGTACTCGGCGAGCTTTACGCCGTGGCGACCCCCGCGGCGATCGCGTGCTGCCAGGCGAGTGCGGCGCGCTCGACGCCCGGATGGTCGGGCCGACCAGGCGCCCGCCTCGTCCAAGAGCCAGTGATAGGGCGGCTCCGCCGACGAGGACGGGGCGAGCCATCGAGCACGCGCAGGGAAGAGAACACTCCCAGACGGGCGACGGCGGTCCGCGTGCCGGTGAAGTGGAGGCGCTTAAGCTGACGACTCGTCGTCAGGACGCGATGGCTGAGAGTCCAGAGCGATCCGGCGATCACGCTCGAGTCAGTGTGACGCCAGCCTCAACAGATCCCCGTCGGGCAAGATGCCTACGGCGGGACTCTCACTCAATCTCCAACTTCCCCCCATCGTCGGAGTTGCTGCTTCTTCTTCGCTGATCTCGCGTATTTGCTGGCGGGGTTCCCCCCATGCAGGGCCGTCCGTCTCGTTATACGGAAGGCCCGACGTATCGGAAATACAAATCGGGGATAATCAAAGCGCCCCAGGGGGACGACCGGAAGCTGCGAACTGTCGCTGAGCCGGGTGGTTGACGAGGCCCTTCGCCGGACAGCCAGGTACGGCGCTCGTCGCGCCGCGCGGCCCCCGTATGGGCTGCACGCGGGCAAGACCGGTTGTCCCTACCTCCGAGGAGGGCCGTTAATCACAGGTCGAGTGAGGTGTAAAGGTTCATCTCATTGTTATGTGTAGTGGCAGCCAGCGCTCATCTCCCGCGCTCGCCGGGCTTCTAGAGGAGCCGCTATGGAAAGGTCCAATCCACTGCCCCTGCGGGACACAGCCCGCACCAGCCAGCCGCCCGGGCTGCTACCTCGAGAAAGGCCGGTTCCAGCCGCGAGCAGTGACACGGCCTCGGCGCAGCTAGGAGCACGTAGCAGGACGGGTCAGCGATTTGTCAGTCGGCTGTCAGCGCAAACCAGTCGCTGCACAGGACCCCAATTCGCTGTGAGAGGCGTACGCTCCGATCAAAGGCGCCCGAGCGGTGCAAAGCTCGTGGACGGTAGGACTCACCAAGGGTGGACGATGAGCTGTGCATTTTCAGTGCCGTTGAAGAGCAAAAAAGCAGCTACAGGTGATCGACTGTTGTTGGGCACGTCGTCATGGAGCGAGAAGGACACCTCCACCAAGTCGCTGCGACAAGAAAAGGCAGGTTCTCGCGAGGCGGCGAGCTGCCGACGTGGGCGGTCCGCAAGCTGTCCTGCTAGCGGCAGAGCACGGCTATCTCCCGCGCAAAGACATGGCCCTGATCGCCAAGGGGCTCGTCGTCGTATCCGCGCGACGCCCTCGGGATGATCAGCGACTGTCGCGCACGCAGGATAAGGGCGAGGCGAAGTACCTGAAGCTCCGTACTGCTTTGCCGAGACCCTTGGAACTGCTGGATCGAGTTCGCGGTGGCGCCCCCCGGCGAGGACCACGAGGTGCTGCGGCATGAACTATCGGCGATGAGCCGATGTTCTAGCCTCGACCTCATCGTTTAGCTGAGCCCGCAGCTAGGCAGCCTTTCACTGAGCCCTCTTCTTCGGTCTGCCGTCCTTCTCTGTGTCTTCGTCATCGACGCGTCGGCGGTACCAGGCGAGGGGGCCGTGGAGATGCGTGCGTTTCGGCTTCGTGCTGCCACTGACGAATTCCGCTCCGGCCGCCGGGTCGCCGTAGCTCTAGTGCCGCTTCCGCTACTCGCTCGCGCAGCAGCACAATCTCAAGGACATCGACGACTGATTCGACCGCTCGCCCAAATGCAAACTGCGCGACCGCCGTCGTCCTCAGACAGGACGCCCGGAAGATCGAGGGAGAGCAGACGTCCCGCCTCCGGCGGCGCGGGATGACATACATCTGTTCACCTCTTCTCGAAGCGATTGGCAAACCAGCCGCCGAGCTGCACTGGGCGAGGTCTCGGCCGCTCGGATCGAGCTCCTCGAAGGTTCGCCTCGGTCGGCGTGTCCCCATCGAGACCGCTGCAAAACGGCCTGGCGATCATGGTGCTGATGTAGCGCTGCATGTGAGCCCGAAGCCGCTCATGCAGCGCGGGCACCCGCATCCCGCGAACGCATTGGAGCGTGCAGCCGGAGCGCGCGGGGGGATGGGCACCCGACACGTGACCCTCTGACGGTCTGTCCGCCTGCGACGCCGGCAGCGAAGCCGGCGATGACGTGCTGAGCATCACCATCGGCCCGCGACAAGCGTTTGGCTGCACGCGCTTGAGAACAGTCGACCCCGAAGATCGGAGCCGCGTCCATGATCGGCAGCGACCGTCCGACTGCTGTGTCTGCTGTCGCCGCGTTCCTGCGGAGGAGTAGATCGAGCGCGGTGCGAGCACCACGCCGCGATCAGCCGCGAGACCGCACCGACTCGGATGCCTCGATCGCCGCCGCGCCGCCGGCGAGCATCCGGCGGGTGATCGCCTCCTCCGAGATTACCGCCGCACGTCTCCAGCCTTCGCAAGGGCAGCCTCAAAGGCCGAAATAGACGTCCTCGCCGCGAGCGGCCTTGATGAGGCGAACACCACCTTCGAGCTCGCGCACTGCCGCCACAGGCCGAGCCAGGCCCTCAAGCGCTAGCGGGTCGACGCGCGCCTCTGACGGGCAGCGCGGTCGACCAGACGCTGGATGTCGCCCGAGCTACTCGCCGTAATGGTTTGCTTGGCTTTCTTCATGCGCATGACCCACGGTCTCCGTCCTGCGTCGCGCACATGCTCGGCCTGGCCTGCGCGAGCGGATCAGCCGAGCTGCACCAGCCGCCGGCCCTGCTCGACAATGAGGCTCGTCGGGAGTCCATCGGCTGCGGCGCCCGTGCTGGCACCATCCAGGCGACCATCGCGTCGTACATCGGGTAGACGCCACGGTCGGGTGCTGAGGCGCTGCTCATGCCCTGGCGGCACACCGAGGGCCCGGGCACGACCTCCACCACGTCCGGCGAGCGGTACCTCAGCCCCCTCGGCGCCCATCGTGGGCAATCTTGCCAGCCGCAAGCAGGCGCGCGAGCGACTGATCCATGGCATGCGCGTTGCCGCCACCGAGCGCCGCGACGATCTCGCCGCGGGTCAGCGGCCGATGCGCCACTACTTCCTGCAGCTCGGCACTATCGGTTCCGGCATGCCGGCCTACGTCTCCCTCTTAGGTGCAGGCTTCGCCGAGGGCGTCGGTGTTGCTGCTTGAGGTCTCTGTCGTCGATACCGGCCTGATGATCACCTCGGCTCGCTGCAGGTACTCGACGCGCTGGCGTCATCGTCGTTAGCTCTTCACGGATGGCTTCGAGCGCCGTGGTCATGCCGCACCTCCCCGCTCGCAGCCAACGGCAGCATATATGGCGGGTCGTCCACGGCGTCGAGGCGCCGGCCGCTCCAGCAAACCGGCGGGACGCGGGGAGTAGGGCCGCCGGAGGGAGGTATCCACCTTGTCCGACGAAGGGTTGGCGCCGGTACAATCGCGACTTCGCACGCCGATCCTGGCGTAGACGTCGCGTTACGCAGAAAGAGCAACCACGCGGGCCAACGTCTCCGCTCCCTTTGATTATGCTCATCCAGTCGAGCTTGCACGAGAACCGGTACGATGAAGCCGCGACCAGCCCACCCGCGTGATGTACGTGTCGAGGGGGTGTGGCGGAAATCGTTCCGAAACGAAGTCACTGTAACTTTCTGGGCGCGACCGGCGGTTTCCGCGTCGTCGCAAAGAGTGTTACCGGCGGGCGTTGGCCAGCGGGTGCCCAGGTGACCGAGCATCAGCCGGCACCACGCCCGCAGCACGTTTCAGAATGTTGACGGCCGAAGGCCGCGCCTAGGCGCTCACAGGATGGGGACTGAAAGCGAGTGACGCTGCGCGTCTGCTCGCGGCGAGCCAACGCATTCCAAATCCGCGCCCGCCGCTAACTGTCGTCGGTCTGAATTGACAGCACCAGGTTCCCGAGCGGCGCGATCAGCATATGCAGGCGACCGCGAGGCCGGGCGTCGGAGTCCCGCCTAAACTCGGCAATGATGATGCCGCCATTGCGGGTTTCCTTCCGCGAAACTCACCAGCGACCCGGCCGCTCAGAGCGGCTGCAAACGTCCTCCACCTGCAAAGTCTCGCTGCTATCCCACACGCCGACGGCGTTCGCGTCATGGGGGTTGGCCGGTCTGCAACGGCAGGATGACCTCGTGATCAGCCTGGAAAATGCCGTCCTACAAGTAGCACCTCTTCGATAGGACGCGCCCTGCAACGTTGCAGTAGTAGCGGATCCTGGATCGATGTTCGGCATCGTTCATCGGCGGTTAGACCTTGATCTCGATGGAGGCGCGGCGACCCCACCACAGCGTCGAGCCGTCGGCGGTCGTGAATGTGTGGCCGGCCCGCTTCGGCCGCACCGTCGACTATCGCGCCTTTGCCTCGATCCGCCGAGACGAGCGGCGCGCGTTCGATTCCACGCGTACGAACCGTGCCGTCTACATCGTGCCCGCGCTCGAGGGACGCTGGCTGCTGCCAGCATGGGCGCTTCACGCTGTCGGAGTGGCCAATCGAACAGCGCCTGATCGGCCCGCACTCCTTGCGGGTCGACCACCTCAAGGTGACGATCAACATCGCCGCTCAGATCGGCTGGATGATCCAGCGAGACGTCGAGCGCGCCGAGGCGCTCACCGAGCTGCTCGCGAACTACGCGCGCAGCATCCCCGGCGCCATCGACGAGACAGACGCCGACCCTGAGCGCATCGCCGCCGCCGCCAAGGCAGAGCTCGAAGTGCTGCGCCCCGACGACGATCGCTGGCGAGCACAGACCGCCAAGCGGGTGGCTCGGCTGCCAGCAGAGCAGCAGTTGTGGGGGGCAGCCCCGCCACACCTCGTGGAGGCACAGGGCTAATGGCAAAAAACCCGAGCATCGAGCAGGCCCAGATCGACGCCCTCCGCGGGAACGCCCCGACCCGCACGCCTACCGTGCCGGCGCTGCGCTGCGTTCTCCAGCCACACGACCTGCCCCACCGCGACGTTGGCGTTCGCAGCTGGCGTCGACCTCGACCGCCTCCCGGCCGGCACCGCCTACGAGAGGCCTTTCGGCGCATCGCCGTTTCACTTCAGCCGCGGCGAGAGCTTCGAGGCGCTCGTCAAGCGGGACCGCTACGGCCTTCTTCTTCAGCCTCCTGCGCGACCAACTCGGCTTCGCAGTCGCCGACGCGAAGGTAATCGACCTGCGCTCGGCGTACCCGAAGAATCGCGAGGGACTTCGCCTGCGCGCTCACGAGACCAAGCGACTCCTGGCAGAGATCGCCCGACAAGACCCCGACGCCGTCAACCTCATCGACGGCGCCGTCCTCTCCACAACCATCGGCGGGAACGCCGCATACTTCGAGGCCGACAGCCTGTCGGCCCGCTTCGGCGGACAACTCTACGTGGGCGAGATCAAGAGCTTCCCGGTAGTCGACGGACGGGGTGATCCCGAGAAGGTCGGCGCCGCCCTCGACCAGGCGAGCATGTACGCGCACCTGACGTGCGAGACGGTCACGGCCGTGGGCGGCGACGAGGCCATCGTCGCCCGCGAGGCGCTACTCATCACGCCGAAGAATGTCGGGCTGACGCCCACGATGTCCGTTGTCGATATCGCCAAGCGCATGGCGCGCGTGCGCAAGCTGCTCGCAGCCGCGCCCGACATCGAGGATCTGATCGCCAAGCTACCTGCCGGTAGCGGCTTCGCTGAGGCGTGCGAGGAGGCTGGAGATGAGCAGAGTCGCCTGGAGGCGATCCATTCCGTCCTCGACTCCGTCGGCAACCACTACACCCCGGATTGCCTCAAAGACTGTGGCCTGGCACGCATCTGCCGCGAGCGCGCCTTCCAGGCCGGCGCTCCCACACTCGTTGGTCCCAAGGCGATCCGCACGCTACCCGGCGTCAGCAGCCTTCCACGCGCCGAGGAGCTCGCCAGCGGCGCGCCGCCCGCCGCCGCCGAGCGGGCCGCCGCCGAGCAGCTCGCGCGGGCCGAGCGGCTCTACGACCGAGCCCTGCGGGCCGCGGGAGGACAGGCATGAGCGTCCAGACCATGCTCGCCGCCCGCGCGCACGTCGAGGGGCGAGCTCAGCGCAGCGCCTCAGTGCGCCACCGACGCCTGCTCGATGACCCGCTCGCGGTCGTCTTCTGGCAGTTGGGGGCCGAGCTGTTCTCGACCGCCGCGATCGGCTACGGCCAAGCGCCGCAGGAGCTGACTGTCGAGGTCGCCGGCGACCCCCGCAACCGCGATTTGGCATTCCGCGCGCTGATGGAGTTTGCCGGCCCGTTCGTCGACTACTTCGAGGCTCCAGCCGACGACCGCGAGACGATCACCGAGGGAGCTACGAGTTTCGAGCGCTCAGCTCGATCCGCAGCTGATCGTCGCCAACTCGGCGACGATCACGATGATCGGCAACCTCGGACGCCGGCTCGCCTACCTCGCCACAGATGGCCCCTATGCCGCCGACCCGCTGCTCATCCGCCTTGGCCAGCACCTGATGTTCATCGCGCGTCACGCGTTCACACCGGGGCAGCAGCTGATCGTCTCCATGACCGACCTCACCCGCGAGCACTGGGTCACGGCACTTTCGGACTACGAGGCGGCCTCGCTCTCGGCACTGGATGCCTACGTCGAGCCGCCCGCAGGCACCCACGGCTTCTACGCCGCCAACCAGGCCGAGATCGCCCCCGTCGGCCCACAGCCGGAGGGCGAGCTCGACACCGAGGTCGAGCCGCTGATGACCGGCTTCAACGACGCCCGCAACAGCCGCACCGAGGCCAACATCGTGCTGCCGCTACTCGCCCCAATCGCCGCGCACTATGAGCCGCTCGTGGCCCACACCTACGACCTGGTCTGGCGCTGCTACGAGCGCGAGCGCGCGCTGCCCGAGGCGCCATCGGTGGCACGGCGCTTCACCGCCGACTGCGACGAGTACATCCGCCACATCGACTGGACAAACAGGTCGGCCACCGACGCACCCGCCGACACATCGCCAGGCCGCGCTCAGCGTTCGGGCCCTGGAGGACGCCGAAGCGCTACTGCAGGCCGAGGAGGCGACCGACGACCCGCTGCGAATGGTCGGCTACCTGCTCGACGGCAAGGCCCTCGACGGCGAGGTCGTGCGCGTCGATGAGAACAACCGCGAGCTCGTCAACGTCAAGAGGATGCGCCGGCCACTGGTCACCATCAACTCCGAGGGAGCCCTACCGCATCCCGCGCGGGCGCACCCTCTACTGGACCGAGCACCCGCACGGAAAAGGCTGGCTGCTCGGACATCACCCGGCGCCCGGCGGAGGCGCCACGATCACCATGAAGCTGCTCACCGATCGCTTTGATGAGCTCTCGTCAGTCGGCGAGCGCGCATGCTTCTCCATCCTGCACACGGAGACCCACTACCGCGAACTGCCGGTACGGCCCCTGGACACACACACCGGCAGCGCGCTCCGCCGGCGCTGGAGGACATCGGAGGAGACCCAGGCCGCATGAACTACGACCAGACGATCATCGACGAGGCCGCCGCGGTCGACCAGCGCCGGCCGAGAACGACTTCCTCAATCTCCACGGCGGTCAGGGCGGCGTCGTGCTCAGCGCGATCGCCGGCGCCGGCAAGAGCTACTTCATCTCCGAGACAGTTGGGGTGGCGCGCGCGAACCAGATGCGGGTCGCCGTCGCCGCACCCACCAACGAGCAGGCCTTCGGCCTGGTCACCTCGATCGCCGAGCTCAACCCCAAGATCAAAGTGACCTACGTGCCGGCCAACAACGTCGAGCTGCCAGCCGCCAACATGCGCGCGAACGTAGTCACCGCCCGCCCCGCCCACGCCGCCGCCAGTGGCGAGGTCGTGGTCGGGCACGATGGACAAGCTTTCCGACACGTTCATCCGCGAAGACCTGCCCGCATTCGACGGCCTGCTCATCGACGAGAGCTACCAGGCAGACTCGGCGCGCTACTACGCGGCCGCCGGCATCGCCCCTGTGCATCTCGCAGTCGGCGACGGCGGCCAGATCGAACCCTTCTCGACCGTGCAAGCAGCCGAGCGCTGGCGCGGGCTTGAGGAGAAACCGCGCGACGGCCGTCGGCGTGCTCTGTCGCAATCACCCCGACACGCCGGTCCACCGCTTCCCCATCACGCGGCGCCTCGATCCCCGCGCCGTGCCCATCATCCGCTGCTTCTATCCCCCCGAGCATCGCTTCGGCGCCGCAGTACTCCCAGGCATTCGCAACATGCGCCTGCAGGACGCCGTCGCACCCACCGACCGCCTGCGTCGCATCGACACGGCCCTGAGCTGGCCGCCGCCGATGGCTGGGCACACCTCAAGCTGCCCGACGCAGCGGTGCTCACCTGCGACCCCGACACGATCGCGGTGATCGTCGACTGTGTCGGACCGGCTGCGTCACCGCGCCGCGCAGCTGCGATGTGAGCGCAATCGCAGCTGGCACCCCCTGGCGCCGGCACGCATCGCCGTTGGGGTCTCCCACAACGATCAGAAGGATCTCCTGCGCGGTGAGCTCGACCGGGCGGGCCTCGGTGACGTCGTTGTGAATACGGCCAACAAGTTGCAGGGGCTGGAGTACGACGTCGTGATCTGCTGGCACCCCCTCGCAGGCCTACCCGAAGCCGACGGTTTTCATCCTCGAGCCCGGCCGGGCCGCCGTGCTGCTAACGCGCCACCGCCACGCCTGCATCGTCGTCGGGCGCGCAGGCGACCGCGCGCTCGTCGAGGGCGTCCCTCCAGCCACCCCCGCCTTCCTGGGCTTCGACGCCGACCCCGTCCTCGACGGCTGGGGCGTGCACCAGGACGTGTTCGAGGCCCTCGCGCCTTTCCGCGTGGAGTTGTGACGATCTCACTCGCAGACAGAACAGCCGGGGGCGAGCTGCTCTCGCCTCAACGCCTTTGGGCCCGCAGCGAGATTCTTGCTCGCCCGTCGCCGGTCCCCGCCGAGCCCGGCGTGTACGCGTGGTACTTCAAGGAGACTCCCCCCGGCGTCCCGGTAAGCGCCTGCTCGAAGATGACCGGCATGCCGCTCCTCTACATCGGTATCTCGCCGCGGCGTCCCACGGCCGACGGCCGAGCCAGCAAGCAGACACTTCGAAGCCGCCTCCGCGGCCACCTCGCCGGCAACGCCTCGGGCTCGACTCTGCGCCTCTCGCTCGGCTGCCTGCCTTCTCCTCGGCGCTAGGGATCGAGCTTAGGCCGACCGCGGGTGGACGCCTGACCTTCGGCGACGGAGAGGCTGTCCTCTCGGACTGGATGGCCGAGCATGCCCGCGTCTGCTGGCTGACCGACCCCACGCCCTGGGCAGTGGAGGACACGCTCATCGCGAGACTGGACCTGCCGCTGAACCTGCGTGGCAACGAGACCCACCCCTTCCACACCGCGCTGAGCGCCGCCCGCGCGCGGATGCGCGCCGTGCCGGCCTCGCTGCGGGCGTAGCCGCAGGCTCTCTAGTCCACGCCGGCTTTTCGTAGCAGCCACGGGGGCGTCGCACCGGCCGCGCATAGGGTCCGGGTTCCTGCGTACATTCCAGCGGATGCATGCAGGAATGCCATCGGCTGCGGGCGAGCGCCAGCGAGAGCTCGGCGCTTTCTACACTCCTCCGCAAATCGCTCAGGTCCTGGCCGACTGGGCAATTCGCGCCCCCGCGGACGTGGCGCTCGATGCCAGCTTCGGCGGGCACCGTCTTCCTCCATGCCGCCCACCGGCGACTCATCGAGCTCGGACTGGACGCCGAGCAGGCGGCCCGGAACATCTACGGGATCGAGTACGACCAGGAGGCCTTTGCCCAGGCCCGCGAGTTCGGTCCGCCGATCCCACCACCGAACCTCATCTGCGACAGTTTCTTCTCGGTCCGTCCTGGCGACGCCATCCCTTGGTGCCAGGCCGCGATCGGCAATCCGCCCTACGTCCGCTACCAGGGCTTCAACGGCTGGTCTGAGCGAGCTCACGAGCTGGCCGCCGCCGCCGGTGTCCCGATGACGCGGTTGGCCTCCTCCTGGGCGCCGTTCATCGTTCACGCCGTCAGCTTCACGGCGCCCGGGGGCAGGATGGCGCAGGTGCTCCCAGCCGAGCTGCTGCACGCCCAATACAGCAAGGCGGTACTCGGCTTCCTGACGCGGGAGTTCGCGTCGGTGACGATCGCCACCTTCGAGGAGCGAATCTTTCCCGGCGCGATGGAGGACGTTGTGCTGCTCTTCGCGGACGGTCGAGGTGGGGGGCCCGCTTCAGAGCCCCGGCTAGTGGGTTGTCGACGGCTCAAGGACCTGGACCAGCTCGGCGCGCGGCCGCGCGTTGGCGCGTCCTCGGCGACGAACGCCACCAAGCTGATCGCCCAGCTGCTGCCGCCCGAAGCGCGGACGCTTTACGAGCAGCTCAAACGCAATCCCCGCACGAGCGAGCTCGGCGAGCTCGGCGAGGTTGACATTGGAGCCGTGACCGGTGACAACAAGTTCTTCCTCGTCTCTGACGAACATCGGCGCGTCCTGCCTGATCGGCTCATGCGTACCTGCATCAGCAAGGCGGTCCACGTTCCCGGAGCGCGCTTGACACGGGGCGACGTCAGTCGCCTGGAGCGAGCCGGCGCCCACGTGCGGCTGTTCGTCGCAACGAAGAGAACGTCGAAGGAGATGCTCGCCGAGGCGGAGGCCTTTCTCGCGGCCGGCATCGAGAGCGGGGTCGACGAACGGTTCAAGTGCCGCACTCGCAACCCTTGGTGGGCCGTCCCACTGCCCAAGCGCGGGGTGGCCGACCTCTTTCTGACCTATTGCGCTCACCGGCATCCACGGTTGGTCGTTAACCAGGCTCGCGCGCTCAACACCAACACTGTTCACGGAGTGACGCTCCACGACCCCGCGGCAGCGCGCGCTCTCACGGCGGGCTTCTACAACAGCCTTACTCTCCTATCCGCAGAGCTCGTTGGCCGTAGCTACGGGGGTGGCGTGCTCAAGCTAAGAAGCCAACCGAGGCCGAGGCACTTCTGATCCCGCCGCGACGAGGCGAGCTTGCAGAGCGTCTGCCAGAGATCGACACGTCCCTGCGCGCCGGCGACCTTCAAGCCGTGCTGAGCATTACCGATCCGGTCGTGCTTGGCGACGGTCTCGGTCTCGGCGCCGATGAGATCCGCGCACTGCGCTTGGCGGGCTCCCAACTGCGCGAACGCCGCCACGCCCGCCGTAAGCCGGCACGCGGTGAGCTAGGCGCTCGCGAGCGAGCGAAGCGCGGTGCAGACCCCGTGTAGAACGCGGTCAATCTCAAGCGCCGTGTCGCCGACGGGCTTGGCCTCATAGCGGCGGCTATCGGCATCCCAGCCATAGCAAAAGAGGCCGACGCCATTGAACCATTGGCTTGCGATGTGACCGAAGCGGATGCACTTCAGCCGATCCGCATCGTCGCGAACGCGGCAACCGAGGAACAGGTAACAGCGGGGAGGCGCCTGCTGTATCCACGTTGCGAGGTTTGACACGGCGCCCCGGCCATGACCGGCCTCGCGTGCGGTCTCGCCCTTGATGTCGATGTTCTTCAGCGCCGCCTCGCGGATCCTCTTATCGAGGTCAGCCGAGCCCGCCCGGCCTTCAGGATGCTTCTGCTTGGTGTTGCCCGGGTACTTGGGGATCCCGCTGGCCTTGGTCTCGATGCAGAACTGAACAAGACCGCTTGCCGGATACGACACGTCGAGCTTGTTGCTCTTAACGATAAGCCCGGCACATTCGGTCGGCGGTGTAGCTCCTCGCCTGAGCAGTTCGTCAGCAGCAGCGCGAGCAGATCGTTGAGGAAGTCGCCCTTACCGTTTTGGCGATCCCCTTGGGTCGATCGGCCCGCTGCGACGATACTGTCGAACTCCAGCAACGCGGCAAGGAAGTCGTCCTCTACATCGTTCCAGCGCCGGGCGCGCGCCACCTCCGCCCTCCGGTAGGCGGCAACGAGAGGCCCGCGGGCCTCGGTCGTCGGCTGCGTCTTAACCTTTCGCGGCATCTCTACGCGTCTGGATCGCTGGCGAGATACAGCTCGCGCGCCGTAGCATAGATCGAGCCGGTGATCGACCGAATAGTCGCTGCAGCATCAGCCGAAAGAACCGGTCCGGAGAGAGATCGGCGGGCACGCTGTCCTCGTCGAGAACCGTGCTACCGCCGCGCCAATCGACGACGATGAGCGCACAGGCGTCATAGCTGGCGCTCTCATCGCTCGTCCCCAACGACGTCAGCTTGCGAAGCATGTCCTTGATGCGCTCCCATGACGCGGGCTCATCGAATACGTTGGCGGTGACGAGGTACACGTAGCCGAACGTCGCCAGGGGATAGCGGCGGCGGATGTTCAAAAGGTCGCCCGAAGCCTCCTCGAAGCGGTTGCCGAGGTTCTTGCCGAACGAGCCGCTCATTGTCTTGGTCGGACTCCGAGCTCGAAGTCCGCGGTCGTACTCGGCCATCACGACGTCGATCTCCTTCGCGAAGAAGCCGCCCAGTATGTTCGAGCGGCTCGATCCCAGGCGCACAACGAGCTGGTTGAGGGCCGCCTCTTGGATCGTTCGTTCGCCGGCGTCGCGCGAAAAACGAAAGTTCTCCAGGGCCGCTGAGACAGACCACGGCACCAGACGTGGTGCGCTTACGCGGGGCCAGACACGGTTTGGATCGATCCCAGCGCGCCGCAACTCACTCGCGATCCATACATCGACGGCCGCCGCAAGGCCGCCGGTCGCGGAAACCATGGCCGAGCCGCTCGCGACCTGAACGTCGATCAGAGCCCGTAGCAAGTCACGGTCAAAGCGGTAGCGACCATGTTTCTCCCACGGCGCAGTCAGGTCGGCTGGCACGGCAGAGTAGATCGAGCTAAGGCGATCCTCAGAGGCCACCGGCGAATCCTCCCCGAAAACGGGCCTCGCTGCCTCTCTTACGCAGCGGCGCGGGTGCCCGACTCGACGTGACGGCCGGCCGGAGGCGTCGGAGGTCACCGGTGAGGACTGCAGCCGCAGGAGTGCGAAGGGCCGACCGCGCAGCGCTATCGGCGCCGGTGCTGACGCTCGCTGCTGCTGGCTACGAAGGCTGGTTCGTCCGGGCGACGTCGGGGACGGCGGCGGCTCGTAGGCTGCCAAGCGCCCGGCGAGCCACTTGCGTGCCTTCTTGCTCGCGGGATCCTTGCCGAACCCTGGGTAGGTGACGATGCCCTCCGCTGACTCGACGACATACGCCGGTGGAGTCGAGGGGGACGAGCCAAGCCACTGTTTGCGGACGTTCCCGGCCAGTCCGTCCCCGGTGGATGCGAGCGCCAAAACGTATGTCACGGGATCGCTCACGGGCGTCGATGATAGCAGTGGGGTCGGTTGGGTCTAACTGTTGGAGGCGCGGAACTCAGGTGGGTTGTGGGAGCGCCGCCACGCCAGAAATCGGGCGATCACGCTGGCCGTGTTTCCGACGAGCAACGCAACGAGAATCCAGCGAGTGGCACCGCTTTCGCCGATCGATTGCGCTTCAGGTTCAGCGCCCCCGACGGTCAGGTGGCGGGAGAGAACGATGGTGACCGCGGCCCCGAAGGACCACAGGGCGTTGAGCAGAGCCATGCCGCGAAGGCCAATGAGCACCTCCGTGGCGAACAGATTCTCGCGTGTGCGACCCACGTAGGCTGAAAGCCCGGCAGGGACGATCAGCAACAACGCAACCCAAGGCCCCGGGTTGACGGTCAGCGATTCCCGAGCGACGAAGCTGATGAGCAGCACCAGCCATCCAAGTACTGACGCCAAGAATGCCGCGCGGACAATCATCGATGGGCGCGGGCGGACGCTAAATGTGGCCGCCGCTACGCGGTTTGGCGCCACCCCAGAAGTGTAGAGCCCGACGCGCTGTTGCAATGGGGTGAGTTGGGGGCTGAGCTCGTTCACACTTGGGGTGGAGCCCGGGCTCGTGACCGATCTGGCGTAGCGGATCTTCGCCGCGACAATGTGAAACCCGTCGGCCGTCTCGAACTGCAGATGGTAAGAGTGACACTGGCCGATCGAGGGGAGCGAGATCTCGATCGGCTTGGGACTGATAGCGAGCGCCCTCATGATCTTGCTCCTGACGGTGAGTCGGGAAGCTGCGGGTGTCTGGTCGGTGAAGGTGGGCCCGGCGTTGAAATCGATGGACAGGATAACTTCCTCTCCTGGTGAGGTGAGCTCGCAGTGCGGTGGGTGGGAGACGAGGAACGCGCCGTGGGCCCGGTGCAGCTGACTGTGTAGTTACCAAGCGGCGCCTGCACGACCGCGGAGCCGTCCACACCTGTACGCATAGTGCATGGCTCGGGCCCGTCCAGCTTCACCTCGACCCCCGGGAGCGGGGTGCGATCAACGGGAGTCTCAGAGTCGCCGCTACCCGACAGCACATCCTGCGCCTTGCAGGCTTTTGCCGTAATCATCCCGACGCCCTGCGGGTACGAGCGGCGCGGCTTCTTCGCCTTGCGTTTGCGGTCGATAAACGGGCGCCTGCCGACCTTGACCCGTGGCATTCCCGTGACCTCTTGGTATGAAAGCTTGATCACGCGGCGGCGTGGCTCAACGACGATCGGCGTCAGTACCATGAAGTTTCGAGCAAGGTCGCGCGCCAGAGCCATGAAGCGTCCCGTCGCAGAGCATCTCGCGCCGCCATGGGCTCTCGGTCTCTTCCCCGGCGTGAGATCCCCAACCGACTCCATCGGGCGATCGCCTGATCGGCGTCGCTCGTCCCGATCGCCCAAAGGTCCTCGACTACGGTGAGCGGGACGGGTCCGGGGAGGTCCTTGACCGCGCGCAACCCACATACGCGCGCCGGCAAGAAGGGTCGCGGCCGCAAGCGGTCCGCTTTGGCGGGCTGCGATGAGAGGCATCGGGCTGCCTAACCCTCCTCGTCCCGGAGGCTGAAGTTCACGAGCTCTCGCTTGAGTAGGGTTCCGAGTGGAACGAACGTTCACTGGCCTTCCCTCCCGCGCTGCAGGAACGTGGGAACTGTGGGCCGGATGAAGTCGACGCTCACGTCCCGAGCTACGGTGTCCGCGTCGAGGAACCGGACCGTCTCCACGCGCCTGCTTCTCGAGCCATTGAGGCCATTCGGAGATTAGAAAGAGGAGCACCTCACCCATACCTGTTAGCTCGGGCGCGTTTTCCTGGGAGGCCACGGGGGCTGACGAACAGCAGGTCGTTTAGGCGCCTGTCCAGCGTGACGGCCGCGGCGGCCGCTCTTAGCCCCTCGTCGACCATTGGGTAGCCGGATTGTGGAAGGGAGCGGGGTGCGGTGGGGGCATGGGAGTGCAGATCATGCCGTCAGCAGCGCAGCGCGGGACGGCGCGGGGGCTCCTGGGAGTAGGAGTTGCGGACCGGCTCCGCTCGGGGTCGCCTGAGAGATCTGTCCGGGATCGGCGGCCAGCAAAGCCGCGAGGTCAAGCAGGCTCCGTCGCCCCGACGAAGCGCCGGCTGGCTAGGTGCTTGTGGATGTTGTCACGGACTGAGACGATGGCGCTATGCGGGACGACGTGAGGCTTCTACTCGAAAGGGCTGGCAGAGGCACCGAACGGACTGACGAGACCCGAACTACTCACACGCTTGCGACAGCGGGTCCCATATCTACAACCGGAGGATGTCGAGCGGGCGATACGGGCCGCGGGTGAGCAGATCTACACCGACGCCGATCGGATCCGCGTAGCTCAGCCGACGAGCGAGCACGTCGAGTTCCGACCGCGCGAGCAAAGTCGCAGCGCTTCGTGGTGTTTGACTTGGAGTCGATCGTGCGGCCGATCGTCAAGGAGCCATATCGCGAGCAGCACGTGTTCCAGCTCGGCGGAGTTCGCTTTGGCCCCGACGAGCAGTGGGTCGACCAGAGGCCTGAGTTCTGCGCGTTCACCGAGCTGGCCAGCTCCGACGATGAGCTCCTGATCTACAGTGACGGCCTGCGCACGCGCTACCTGGCCGCGAAGCGGCCGATGGCTGAGGTTCTCGAGGAGTTCCGCGCCTTCTCTGCCGGCGCGGAGATTGTCGTCGCCTACAACGGGATCGCCCACGATTTTAGACTGATCGAGGAGGAGTACGCCCGATGCGAGCTCGCTCCCCTGCTCGCCGGTCCGCAAGCCCCGCGCCGGGTTGACGGTCTTTATCTGGCGCAGGCATTGTGGCCAATCCCACCACGCCAACACCGCCTGAAGCAGCCGCTCGAGCGGCTGGAGATCGACGTTGAGGAGATTCGCGCCCGCACGACGCGGTCGATGACTGAAAGATGGTCGTCGAGTTGCTCGAGCACGGCGCGCGCGAGTTACTTCCGTCGCTTCCCCCCGAAGCTGGTCGCCTTGCTGGCCGCCGCGGGTGGCGGCTCAGATGCCTGGGAGCCGCTGTCGCCTCGGCTATGAGCAGAATTCGAACGCGACAGCTTGGATCATGCTCATTCGACGCGATCCTGGGCGTGCTGCGGTGAAGGACCCCTCGGCGCCCTGAAGCCGCTGTCCGAGTCCGAGGAGGCGCGACGCAGAGCTGAAGCGCGAGCCAATCAAGGTCGCGGTCCTGCTGAGGCTTCGTGAGCAACGACGGTCACGTCGCTGGACAAGCTGCTGCCGCTGTCAAGGGCGACGGCGCTGAGGCGCGGCAGGCTCGACACGTCATGGTCGCCAAGCCGCGCGAATGGATCCGGCAGGGTACGCCTGCGTCTGGCGGGAGGTCGACCGGCACAGGCAGTGATGCGGCTGCTGCGCGCTTGACCGGCTCAACGCCGATGACGAACAAGGTCGCGATCTCGATGTACACGAAGCAGTTGGAATCCAGCTCGTGGAGGACATCGAGGCACTGAGCGAGCGGGCGATGCTGAACTCGCCAAGGCGTCAGACATGGTCAAGGGTCTGGATGCCAGCCTGCGTGCGAATGCTGCCGCGCCTGCTCGGAGATGACTGAGCCAGATGAGCGAAGCATCGCCGTGGCCGCCAGGACTTCTCGCGTATCAGTGCTATCGCGACCTGGTCATCTATGGTCTGCGGTTTCCGCCCAGGGTAGTCGACCGAGGACGGCAGGCGCGCTCCGTGGGCATCGCGTCGACATCCCCCGCTTCGATGAGCACCTCGAAGCGGCTCTCGTCTACCTGGCCGCTGTCGCAGGCCGAGAGCGAGGACTACCCGGCGACGCGCCTGGCGTCGCCCTGCTACACCGAGTACGTGCGCGAGGCGCTGGACCATGCGCTGGTGGTCGCCAATCATGCGCTGCTCCTGGCGCATATCGATGACTCTTCAAGACGGACACACGAGGCGATCGTCGACGAGGTGCACGACTGGAGGCTGCTGCGCACGAATGCCTCTCGCATACGAAGTCGTACCGGCCGGCGCTTGGCCGAGCGGCTGGTCCAGATAGCTGAGTGGCGCAGGGCCAGGCCGGCCTGCTGGTGTTGTCGCTGCTCGACGCGGTCATGCACCAGACGACTCGTACGATGAGCGTCGCGCGGCGATGAACTCATCGACAACCGCCGAGGGCGACGCGCCGGCCGGCGACAGTTGCGCACCGTGACCGTCGCCAGTCCGCTGCAGGGTGATGCCTTCGTGCGCCTGATGGAGCATCTGGCCGCCGAGCGGCATGTCGTCGCAGTCGGGCTTGATCCAGCCAGGCGCTCTTCGGCGCATCAGCCAGGTCCTCGGACCCCGACGAACTTGGATCGCTTTCAGGCGCTATGGAGCGTACTGCGGCTCATTGATCGCGCGCCGTGATGATCGTGCGCGATGTCGATGCCGTCCTCGCGCCGGCTTGCCCGACAACGGGAACAGGGCAAGGCGGTAGGCGGCTGACGTGCTAGGTCGGTGAGCGGCGAACGCGGCCGAGGTGGCGGAGCAGCTGAGCTTCGAGGACATCGATGAGGTACCGAAGAAGGAGCCAGCTGGTGGAAGCGCTCATCGCCGAGGAGGCGGAGGAGAACGAGGCCGACGAGTCCGTACCCCTGGATGCGTCGCCAGGTCAGATCGGCTTGGCGTTGCGCGATCGAAACCGCGTCGCGTTCGCGGAGGAGCTCGACCAGCTTCGCCGGCGTGCCGGCTGGCACCGCTTTCGTCGTCCACGCGCTGATCGAAGGTCTGGTCGAGGACAAGTGGCATGAGTCAAAGGCTTCGGCGCCGGGGCGACGATGTGTCGGGCAACGTTGCGCGTGGCGGCGATCGGCTTCATCGTCGTCGAACTGCCTTTCGGAAGATGAGGCGTCGGTGATCGCTCCGACCACCCTTCGACGTCGCCAGCCAGGCCGAAACGATCTGCTTCGAGGATCTGCCGGGTCAGAGCATGCCGAGGTGGCAATGCACCGTCGCCCACCAGATCGCGGCCACGTGTTCGAGGCAGTCGATGTGGAGGGACAGAACGGCGATGAAACTCGACGACATCGACGTGCGGGGTGGTGTCGGCGTGTTCGATGGCTGGGCGCGCTCGCCGAGCCAGCGAGGCGATCTGATCCTGATCGGCTGGCATCGAGGGCAACGAACGAGCGGGTCGAAGATGTTGTAGAAGGTCTGGGCGGTGCGCTGGTCGGCACGCGCGGCCTGTGGCAAGGCGTCGACATTGCCGATGCGGACCGGTTGCGCTTGGTCTGGATCAGCAGTCGCCGTCGCGCCTTCTACGAGCCGTGATCGTGCGCCGCGCTTCGAGTCGAGCCGGCCAGCTTCGCGGCGACGAGGATCCGAAATCCACCGACCAGGTACCATCCCTTGGACTCGCCGCTCGCGGCGTCGTTGCTACGCCGGGCAGTTGGCCGTCCTGACCGCTGCGCGAGCATGCCGGCGTCATCGTAATCAGCGGGCATCGCAGCTCGCGGGACCGACGCGCCTGCGCTGGGCTGTACCGCGAGGCGTTCCTCGGCCCGCCGACCCTGGCCGATGCGACCGATTCGGGAGACCGGCGAGGCATGGCGCAGGCAACGTCGCCATGATGCGCGAGGGCTGGAAGCGATCTTCAACTCCTCGCGTCAGGGTGATCGACCCGCACGCGCGCAGGAAGCTCTCCGACCGAGCAGCGCCTGCTCAGTTCACCGAGCGACCAGATAGATCGGCCCACCTGGAACAGGGCTCCACCACAGGAAGAGTGCAGCCATCGCGACGCCGGGACGCCTCAGGACGAAGGCGTCGGCGGGCGACGGCGATCGGGGGACAGTTCACCGGACAGGACGCCGGCAGCTCGTCCAGCAAGAGGAGGCGCTGCGGCGGTCGTAGCCGGAGGATCTGCTCGCCGTGTCGCCGACCGGTACGGGAGAAGTGATGTTTCAGCTGCCTGGCGCTGGACCACCGGGCGCACGATCGTGGTCAGCTCCTGTTCCACCGATCACTGATCAGGTCGAGCCACAGGACGATCGCTGGGCGGGTGCGCGTGCGGTCGCGCTCGATGCGCGACGAAATCAACCGGGAGCGAGATCGAGGAGGAGCTCGAGGGGATCTGGTTGCACGGGTCACCGTCTACCCCTCCGGAGCGGCTGTCAGCGCCACTTCCAGGAGCTGGACCCCGCGCCTGTGCCGCGCGCGGGGCGGCATCCGCCGGGTCGGCGCCGATGAGGCGGATACCTCTTCCTCGTTCAGCGGGCGACCATCCCCCCAGCGTGCGTCGCGCTGAGGGACTCTGCGAAGTCCAGCGACGATCCAGACGCGCAGAGTGCCTTATGAGTGACTGCGACGACATGTCGCGAGGGGTTGTGACGGTGATCTTCGGTCTTCGCCGTGAAGAGGAGCGGCGACCACTCTCGCTTTCGCGCGCGGATCTTCGACCGGAGCCGCGACATACCGGCGCGTCGGCCCAGCGCCAGGGCGGGGCGCATCCCTGGTCGCCGGCCTGGTCGAGCGCGTCGTCGATGCGCTCGACGGCCATGCGATCTTCATCGCCGGAACCGCGTCAGGTCGAGGCGGTGCACGCAATTCGCCCTGACGTACCTGGAAGCCACCTGGTTGATGTTCGACGATCACCGGGATGTTCACCGACGCCGAGAAGACGGGGACCGTGATCATTCAACAAGTACTTGCCAAGGGGGAGGACGGCGATCAGCGGATGATCGGTGGTGGCCACCTCGGCCTTCGGGGTCGGGGTCGATGCCCTCGATCGCGCCTCCGTCTCGCCCGACACCGACCTTGAAGTCCTTCCGCCACCAGTACAGCCGGCGCGGTCGCGCACCGTGCTGCGCACCGGCAGCCTCGGTCCACGGTCGGTATCCGCCAGATCACCCGGTGCGTGCAGTGCATCTATCAGCTTCAGCCACGACCAGCAAGGGGTCGGCGACCATCCCGCTGTGATCGTGGTCGTTCCGCTGGTACGGAAGCGGTGCTCTCATCGCCGACCATGGCCTCGACCTGATCGACGAGGATCGAACGCCGCCGTCGGGGTGCTGAGGATGCGGCCAAAGAGGACGCTGGCACCGATGAAGACGGTGTGCTCGGTTCTGGCTGAGCTGTCGTCGCAGGGCGTCGTTCTGAATCACGGCCGGTTTCCACGACGATCGAGATCGGCCAGGCCGACGACGAAGCCGACACCGAGGAACGACGCGAGCCGGTGCGCCGCGCCGACCTGAGTTGCGAGATGCAAGGTCGACGACGCACCCTCGATCTGCGCTCGCTCCGGCGCTTCGGGCGACTCGTACTTCTCTTATCCTGGCGCGCTCTGGCATGAAGAATTGCTCGGTGGACCTGCACACGCCGCCACCGACGTGTCGCAGCGACCGAACTGCAGCAGCGACGCAGCATCGAGTTCCACAGCCGCGAGCTGCCGGCTCCACCTGATCGAGAGACCTGAGCAGCTCGCAAGGGTCACACGGCCGTTCGAGGTGGCGCCTCCCGGCGATGGTCGCGAACAGGGGCAGTCTGTTGCAACGACGGCTTTCGCGCTACTTCACTGCGCCGGAGCTGCCGCCCGGTATCGGCGCGACCGACGACTGTCGCTGCTCCGCGGACTGGGCGCGGGCGGGCCTCCCAGCCGACGCCGTCGAGCCAAAGCTTTATGAGGCGTTCATGAGCAACGATCTGCGGCCATCCTCCGGCACGTCGCGCGGGAACGTAAGCGCAGCGAGGAGCGACTCGACAAGCTCGTGTTGCAGCTGCTGTGGCACAACTACACCGGACTGGTCGAGAACATCATCTGGGCGGTGCTCCGCGGCGAGGATCACTGATCACTCTCGTCGCGATGGCAAGCGCAAGCTCTCGGCCGAAGCCGCTCCTGTCGCGCGTCCGCGGCCGCAAGCCCGCGCTACACAAAGACGAGCTCCGCGCATCGCTTCAGCGTCTCGTCGACTGCGGTGAGATAACCAAGATCGGGGCACGTCGATTTCGGCTCACCCGCCACGTTCTCGAGGATCAGGTCCAGACTCCTGCCGAGCATCAGCAGGTCGAGCAACCCGCCAACGAGGAGACGCGCGATGACGTCGCTGGCGCGCAAATCTAGCGAGCAGATGCCATCGGGCCCGATCCGTCTACTCCGACCGATAGCATTCCCTACCCCTTGAAGGTCAGCAAGACACAACGACACCGCGAAGCAAAGCGCAACAAGAAGCGCAAGAAACCGAGCGATCCCGGTTCGGCCAAGGCGCTCGTCTCCCCTGACGGCACACCCGTGCGCGAGATTGTCCCTGGCCTTGGGACTGGTCCGCGGTCAGGACTCGAACAGGGGCGCTTTCTATTCAGAGCTGAACGCTTCGACCTGGTGCGCTTAGCCCCGACCGTCACTCCCAGCTGCAGCGGTTCCTCGTTGCCGTCGTTCATCAGCGCGGTCGATCCGCTCCACCTCGCCAATCTGTGGAACGCGCTGTATTCAACTACGACCTCGGCCAATGGGCTTCACCTCGACCAGATCCAGCCCGAGCGGATGCCAGCTCGCTCCGGCGCGGCGCCGAGGGACGTCTCATCGCCGGATTGGCGGATTCTTCGCGTTCACACTGAGGCGGCGTGCGCTGACCTGGTGGCGGAGGTGATTTACAAGGAGGAAGCGCGCACGTCGATGTCGATGAAGGCTGGATCCCGCCAGCACTCTCCGGGCACCAGCCACCGTCGCCGAGCAGGCGGATGGCCAGCGAACCGCCACAGTGCGCGAGCGCTTCGTTCTCGATCTCGACGCTTTCGGCCCGAACGGTAACAATATCACCGAGACGCAGTACAAGCGCCTATGCGAGCGCGCGCGCTGGGTTGACGAGCATGGCCATCTCGTCATGGAAGCTCACCGTACACGCCCGAGTCGGCTGGTCTGGATGATCTCGACTACTACGCCGAGTATCTGCTCGCCGAGCACCGAGATGGTCTACTCGCATTCTGCTTTAGCGAGGAGCTGAACGACGACGAGCTCCGGGAGGCTCTGCTTCGCAGCCTGGACGCCGTTCGCGAGCTCGCGTCGAGCGCCCGAGAGCTGTGTTCGTGGCGCCGGCCAGGTTCTTTCTTCTCGCAAGCGCCTACGCTGAGCGCCTCGCGTACGACGGCGCGCTAGGCGAGGCCGACATGCGTAGCCTCTGTCGTGGCGTCAGCCACGTACCCGCAGGCCAGTCGCGCTGCTACTCCGCGATCGGTCCACGCATCCTCGATCTGCTTGAGCGCGATGGTGTCCTCCTCGCATCCGAGAAGGCGCTCCTGCAAGGCGGGTCGTACTCGGCATCGGTCTGTTACGCCAACTCATACATCGCTGACTCCCTCGCGCGCGAACAGCCAGATGGGCTCTCGCCGGTGGCGTTCACCTGCGCCTCGACGACGACTGGCAGGCCGGGGGGATCTGGCGCGCCGAGCGTGTCGGCGAACCACAGCATTATTCCCTTAAGACCTTGCGGCGCTGCTACCGCTGCACCTGGGCTACGCCGAATCCGACGGACAAGCGACAGTCGACGAAAGCGCAGCGGCCGAGGAACAGCCGCTCGGCTGATCACAGACCGGGTTCAAGGTGGCGCTCACGCAGCGTGACCGCGCGCTCGGGCGCCTGCGCCTAAGCACGCTCGCCGCTCAGGCTCTAGCTCCCGGTTCCCTCGACGTGGCGCTGAGACATGGTGATGACCGCTCACGGACGGCCGTCGAACGGGATGGCGCCAATCTCTACGGAATCGAATATCCATGGGACTTCCCGCCCGGGATTGTGCTGCATTGCAACGTCGAGGCACACGGCAGCGTTGTACGCGTTCGGACCGTGCCGGTTGCGCCGTCAATTACCGCGTCCGACGGAACGAGCTTCGATAGCGACACCAATCTCGCAGTCTATGAACGCGAGGTCGGATTAAAGAGCTATCGGCCAAGGACAAGCGCGGCGCGCCGACGCTCGCTGAGCTGATCAACCGCGCGTTCCGGCTACGGGGCCGCAGTCGCGACGATGGCGTCCGTCTGCTCACGCTCGGCGAGCTCGCAACGGTAATCCTCGGGCCCGGATGGCGCGCCGTGGATACGCGACCCATCGCCGAGGCCGTAGCCATCATGGGCCTTGAACGCATCGGTGCCGAATACGTGTGGAGACCGAGAGTCACGAGGCGTACCCGGTCGTCGGACCGGTCACTGCTTGCGGCTTACGGTGAGGCGAAAGCGCGCGGGCGACTCGCGCGCGTCGTGCGTCGCCATTTGGTTCCAATGCACCTGCGGCGTTTCACGGAGCAATCTGGGCGTGCCCCAGGCGAAGACAAGCGGCGCGGCTACGCGCACGCGCGCCTAGAGCACGGCATGTACGGCGTGCTTCCCGAGCAGCTTCCGCCGAACTGCACCTGGGTCCGCCCGCACGACCGAGGCGGGAGTGGCGAGGTACCGGGGGATCAGCTCGACCACAGCGCGCAGGTGGTGGGAGAATCCCTCCCCTGACGGCGTCCAGGCGCATCGTAGTCGTGCTCGATGCCGTCGTGAAGACACCGGAGAACCGTGTCGATGCCTTAACCAAGCTGCTCACGCGCGGCGCCGGAACCGTTGCATGCACGAGTCCTCGGCGCTGATCTTGTATAGGCTCGCCCGATGACTCCTCCGGGTGTTGTCTCCGTGCCAATCGGCTCGGAGCCAGAGGGATGGCGACACGCCCGCCTGATCCCGACATATGGCACCCGAACGCAACAAGAGCAGGAGAAGCGCGCGACGTCCTGTCTGCTAGCCGTTATGCACGGCGTGCCCGAGTTCGGCTACGCCCTCCTGAGAGAGCTGGGCGCGCCGAAGTCGCCGACGATAGAGACCTTCGCCGAGGTACGGTTCAAGGACGCCGATGGCAAGACGGTGATCCCCGATGGAGCGATCATCTGCCGGCGCGGGAGCAAGACCTGGACATGCTTGGTGGAGGTCAAGACAGGCTCCGCCCGACTCAAAGACGACCAAGTCGCCAGCTACCTCGACATCGCGCGCGAGAACGGATTCGACGGTGTCCTCACGATCTCCACCGAGATCACCGCGACATCCGAGGAATCGCCGGTCGCCGTGGACGGGCGCAAGCTGCGCACGACCGGCCTCTGGCACTTCTCGTGGTGGCGCGTCCTTAGCGAGGCGGTTGTCCAGCAGCGCTACCACGGGATCTCCGATCCGGACCAGGAGTGGGTGCTGCGAGAGCTGATCCATTACCTCAGCAGCGAAGCGTCGGGTGCGGTTGGGTTCGAGGATATGGGCGAGAACTGGGTGACGGTCAGGAGATCCGCCCACGAAGGCACACTCCGTCCCGGAAACGCTGCCGCGCGCGATGTCGCAGAACGCTGGGAGCAGTTCACGAACTACCTGGCGCTGAGTCTGTCTCAGGAGCTGGGAGCGTCGGTCGTCGCTCAGCGCCCACGAACGCAGAGCATGTCCTCGCGCCTGGATGAAACGGTCAGGTCGCTGGTCGAGTCCGGCCAGATGTGTTCCACGCTTCGCATCCCGGACGCCGTCGGCCCCCTTCAGATCCGAGCGGACCTGCGATCGCGCCAGACCACGACGAGCGTTGGCATCGACGCGCCCCGTCAAGGCCGACAGAAGGCGCGGTTCAGATGGCTGATCAAACAGCTGGCGGACGCCCCGGACGACCTAAGCGTTGAAGCTGCCTTTCCCAATGCCCGCGTCACAACCACGGCCTCGCTCGGCAGCGTCCGCGACGACCCGACCCCGCTGTATTACCCGCCGGACCTAAAGCGCGAGCCACGCGCCTTCGTGCTTGCTCGTCGCCGCCCGATGGGTCAAAAGCGGGGGCGCGCGGAAGGCTCCTTCGTTCGGGAGACTAGCGCGCAAGCCGTCGAGTTCTACCGGGACTTCGTACAAGACCTGAAGTCCTGGCATGCCCCAGCCCCCAAACTGCGCACCGACCCGGATAGCACCGACGGGACGGCACCCGAGTCGGCGATCGTGCCGGCATGGGTCGGCGAGGAGCGCTCATCTTCTTCCATCGACCGTACCGGCACCGTGGCTGACGAAAAGAACCTCGCGCCGCCGCCAGGCCCTTAATCAGTCGCTGGCGAGCGAGACAACACCGCCAGGCACCTTTGCGGCGCGGTTCGCATTGACTTCGGTTGGCTCCACTGAACTGTTCGGCGCGCAAACCACGGGTGCGCCTACGCGGTAGGTCGGCAGGATCTCGTTGCGGCTGTTGACGCGTAGCTCTGCGATGAGGATGGCGAGGAGTGCCTTTGCTTGCTCGGGCTCGCCGTGTTCGATGACGTGATCGAGCTGGTCAGCGACGGCTCGGAGTGCTGCCGCGTCGGGTGCGCTGGGTGCATCTGTGGTGGTGAGCCGCCCTGGGTTTGACGGAGACTGTTTTGTTTGGTTCCCATCTTTCATTTGATGGGGATGGTTGGCTCCTTTTTCACAGCGTAGAGGTCCTCGATCTCGACGGGTGGGCGATCATCGAGCGCTTCGTGCAGCCGGCCGTTGTTGAACCAGGCGACGTACTTCACGATCGCGAGCTCGAGCTGTGATCTGCTGGTCCAGACGCGATCGGCGATCAGCTCGGTCTTGAAGCTGTCGACGAAGCTCTCAGCGGCCGCGTTGATGCTCCTATAGTTGTCAAGAGCTGGTTTGGGCGTGTTTGCGGGATACTGGTTGTGGCGTGATTGCGAGCGGTGACTGCGTGATGGTGTGATAGATCTCGCGGGCTAGGTATCGCTTGAGGCAGCGAATGATCTCGCGCTTGGTCTTGCCTTCTTGGGTGCGCTTGGTGACGTAAGCGATCGTTGGTGGGTGGAAGCGCATCCGAACGATCACGCAGCGGTAGAGAGCGCTGTTGGCTTGCCTGTGGCCTCCCCAGTTCAACCTGTGACGCTGGGTAGCGCCAGAGGAGGCAGGAACCGGACAAGCGCCGCAGAGCTTTGCGAACGCAGCCTCAGATTTGATGCGCTCGGGGTTATCCCCGGCGAGGATGATCATCTCCGCTGCGACGTCGATGCCGATCCCGAACGCCTCTCGCAGGGCGGGGGCTGCTTGGGCCGTGAGGGTATCGAGGAGCTGGTCGTGCTCCTTGATCTCTGCCTCGAGATGCTGCCAGCGACGAGCGAGTGAGCGAATCGCGTGCTTGGCCGCCGCAAGGGGTGTGTCGACCTTCCCGGGGCGAAGCGCGGCGCAACGGTCCCTGAGCTTCGCCTTCGTCAGTGCCTGCAGCTCCTGGCGGAGCTCATCTGGAGCGGTCACGACGAGCGTCTTGAGCGTGATCACCGCTTGGGTCTTGGACTTCACGGCTGTATCGCGAGCGATCTTGATCTCGCGGATCACCTCGCTCGTGCCATCCGCGGTCTTCGGGACACCTGTCGCGGTGCCCGCGAGTACCGCGCGTGCGGCGTTCTCTGCGTCGATCGGGTCGCTCTTGCCCCGCTCGCGGCGATCACGCCGGTCAGGGCGCCCGGCCTCCACAACGCGCTGATCATGACGGCGCAGGAAGCCGACGAGGCCTTGGCCATATGAGCCGCAGCCCTCCACCCCGAAACACCACACCGCGCCGAACGCCTGGGCCCACGCGAGAAGCTGCGCATAGCCACCGGGATCCACCGAGACGGTGAGGTCTCCGAGGTGCTCACCGGCTCTGGAGAGTGCAACCGCGACATGAATGTGCTTGTGCGTATCCACCCCAACGATCACGTTCTGGTCTGTCATTCTTTTCACTGGCTGCCGTCCTAACCGATAGTGGTCACTCTCGGCTGGTCGGGCGGGAGGACAGGACTGTGAAGGGACTTCTAGACCAGGCTCCTATCAGGTCACTGCCCGTCCGGCCAGCGAGACACACAACACCGCCACGCCGATCGACAGATCAACAGCAAGGACACAAGGTCAGTCATAAGCCGAGTCAGACCAACATGGCGGCCCAAACATCATCACAGTCATATCCATCGCCGACGGATCCGATCGAGCCAATGACGTCGTGGTCGTCGAGGAGCTGGGTGTAGTCAGACGACGTGTATTGACTCCCGGCATCTGAATGTGCCACGAGCGAAACGTCTGCTCCTGGGGCCCTTTGATGCAAAGCCATCCGCAGGGCGTCCAAGACGAGATCGGTGCGCATGTGGTTGGCGAACTGCCAGCCGACGATCCGCCGGCTGTAGGCGTCGATCACGAAGCTGAAGAACACCAGCCCCTCCCAGCAGCGGAGATACGTGTAGGGGTCGGACCGGGGCGCGGTGTTGGGCTTTCGCCCGGTCCGTTTCCCCGGCCCGCCCTCCGAACCGGACGTGCACCTTTCAGCGCATCCGGCTCTCCACGAGATCACGCCGTCTCGGTCCATGGTGTGGGGATGAGCGTGCCCCGGTAGCGGTAGCGGCTGACCGTTTCCGCTTGTGGCCGGAACATCTCGACACGTCCGTCGCGGATTTCCCATCCGGGGAGGTAGCGGCGGCTGATGGTGCCCCAGTTGAGGCCGAGGTGGCGCTTGCGCAGCCAACTGACGATCCTCCACCACGTGAAGTGGTCGAGGTAACAGAAGACGCGCTTTGACGCGCCGTGGCGGAAGTAGCTGCACCATCCCCGCAGAACGGGGTTGATAGCTCGCAGCAAATCCGCCAGTGTTCGGTGACGAGCGCGGCGGGTGAGCATCCGCACCTTCCCGATCACCGCGGCCAACGACCGCTTTGACGGGTAGGTATAGATCGCTCGCTTGCCGGGCCGACCGTGCCAAGAGCGCCGCTGGATGCGGAACCCGAGGAAGTCGAACCCCTCGTCGATGTGGCAGATCCTGCTCTTCTGTACCGACAGGCTCAAGCCCATTGGTGCGAGCACGCTGTCGAGCTCAGGCCAGAGCGCTTCGGTGTCCGCTCGGGTGCCAGCGACCATCACGACGAAGTCGTCCGCATAGCGGATGAGTCGATAGGCCGGGACACCTTCGCGGCGCCGCTTGGCGCGCGTCCAGCTCGGGCCGAGCGCTTCCCAACACCGACAATGCGATGTTAGCCAGCAGCGGCGAGAGGATCCCGCCTTGCGGGGTGCCGGTGTGCGTGGCCCGGTTGATCCCGGCCTCCGTGAGAATCCCAGAGGCCAGGAACGCCCGGACCAAGCCCAGCACGCGCTTGTCAGAGATCCGTGCTGCGACCCGTTCCGTCAGGGCGCGATGGTTGGTCTCGTCAAAGCACGCCGTGATGTCCGCCTCGAACACCCATTCGTAATTCCGATTGGGAGATCCGAGATGGTGGATCTCGGCGGTCGCGTCCTGGGCTCGCCGCTTGGGGCGAAAGCCGTAGCTGCATGGCTTGAAGTCCGCCTCAAAGATCGGCTCGAGCACCAGCTTCAAGGACGCCTGCACGACCCGATCGCGCGCGGTCGGGATGCCGAGCCGGCGGAGCTTCCCGTCACGCTTGGGGATCATCCGCTCGCGCACGCGATCGGGCTGAAACCGCCGGGTCTTCAGATCATCCCGAAGCTCGGACAGCCACGCGCCAGGGTCAGCGATCCGCGACGGGACATCCCATCGACGCCCGCTGACCTCGAGCCCTTGTTGACCCGCACCCTGCTCCATGCCACGACCAGGAACGCCGGGTCACAGACGAGGTTATGCAGGTCCTCGAACACGCGGCCGCGATCAGCGGCCGCCCATCGGTGCAGCTTGCTCTGCATCACGAGTACCCGTCGCTCGGCCTCAACTGGGTCGGGCCACGGAGCGCCGATATTCACCAGCGACCTCCTGATGGTGCATAGAAGCTGCGATCTCGCTGGACCCCTTCGCCATGTGGCCGGCTTTCCCGGCCTCCGACTACTACGAGTCCTCCGTCCCATCCCGGCAGCGTCAGCCGACGACGGGCCTTCCCGTCCACCGGCCCGAAGACCCGTGGTTGAGGGCCCACCGGAATGGTTCCCACGTTCACCGCATGACCGCTCGTCCAGGGAGGCGCCCAGCTATGCCCCTGCCGCATCGCCACGACTACGCCGCAGGCATTCATCGTGGCCTCCCGACCGGCGACATCAACCGGCCCAAGGAGTTCCCCGACCACATCATCGGGTGCGCACGGCAGCCCGGCCCACATCCGCCAAGTTAGAGCCGGTGGATTCGATTGAGAGGCTTTCAACCGCTGGTTTCTCACGTACACCTTCTGAACTTGCTTGCCGGACCCGAGCCGTCTGGCAGTACCGGCCCGTCCCGTCGTTGTCGGGGCTGCTGTCCACCCTCACCAGCGTCTCCTGGATCAGGCTGCCCCCAGCTTGCGCCCACCTGCTGCGACAGGCAGGCCGCGGTGTCCTTTCACCACCGCACGGTCATGCAGCACCTCGTGGCGCTCGAAGTCCGCGAACCACTTCTCATCCGGCCGGGACGCGGTGAAGTCGCGTTTGACCCTGTCAGGGCTGCGCAGCGCCGACGGGTCGGCCCGGGTGGTCCGCCACGGCTTGCCGCGCCGCTTGGCGCCCTGAATGCCGTTCTGGCGCATCAGGCGCTCCACCCGGCCGCGACCGACCTGCTCGCCCTCGCGGATGAGTGCCTTCCACATGCGTCTGGAGCCCTAGGCGCAGTAGTTGCGCTCGTGCAGCCGGCTGATCACGCCGAGCAGCCGCTCATCCTCGAGCGCCCTGGCCGATCGTCGGCCTGTGGCTCGCTCGTAGTACGCGGACGCCGACACGCCCAAGGTCTCACAGATCGGCTCGACCCCGAAGCGCTCGCGGTACGCGTCGATGAACGCGCTCACTTCGGACGGTATGGATCGAGCTCGCCCGCGAAAAACACCGACGCGGCCTTCAGGATCTCGTTTGCTCGGCGCAGCTCGGACACCTCGCGGCGCAGCTTTCTGATCTCCTCGCGCTCGTCGTTGCTCAGCATGTCCTTGCGGCGGCCCTCGTTCGCTTCGACCTGGCGCACGTACACCCTGAGCGTCTCCGAAGAGACACCCAGATCACGCGCGACATGCGCGATCGGGCGCCCCGACTCAAACACCACCCGCGTCGCGCGCTCCAACAACTCCACCGGGGATACTTCCTCGCTCTTGGCATCACCACAGGCTTCTCCCTCCGCCAGACGAACCCTGGCATCGAAGCCTCCGTCAAACCCAGGATGGCTCACCTCCAACTCCAGCGACACGCCTGCTGACCGAGCATCGCGAGCCTCAGCACCTACGCGCTTTGCTTGCGCCCAGGACGAGTTCCGATCGTGGCAACCTCGCGGGCCAAGGCTCCTGCTCAGCCTTGGGGTGCAGAAGTCCGCCAGTCTCGAGCTCGGACTGCTCCGAGTCGTTGGCCGGGGTAGGGTCGCGGATCTGATGCTGACTGACCTTGCTTGCTGGCTCAGTTTGCGGCGCTCTACTCAATTCGCCGATCACCAGATGCCTATATAACGCTTGACGTTCATAACGCGGCACGTTATTATGGGCGAAGTGCTCCAGTCGTTCGCGGATAAGGACACCGAGCGTGTCTGGCAGCGCAAACCGGTACGTAAGCTCGACCAGGGCACGCAGCGCATCGCGCTGCGAAAGCTGCTTATCCTCGACGCCGCCGACGCGCTGGATGATCTCCGGGTACCGCCGGGAAACCGGCTGGAGAAGCTCAAAGGCGATCTGACCGGCAGCTACAGCATCCGCGTCAACCGGCAATGGCGCATCTGCTTCCACTGGACTGTCGCCGGACCGGAGAACGTCGAGATCCTCGACTACCACTGAAACGAGAAAGGAAAACACCCATGAACGCCGAGTCCATCATGTCTCCTATACACCCCGGCGAGGTACTTATGCAGGAGTACCTGGAGCCGCTCGAGGTCACCCAGCACCGGCTGGCCGTAGCGATCGGCGTTCCGCCACGTCGCATCAACGAGATTGTCCACGGCAAACGGCGCATCAGCACCGACACCGCCCTGCGACTCGCACGGTACTTTCAGACCACCGAGCGCTTCTGGCTGAACCTCCAAGACCGCTACGACCTCGAAATCGAACGCGACCGGCTCGCGCCCGCCCTGAAAGAGATCAAGCCACTCGCCCGCGCCTAATAATCAACAAAACCACCGGACTGAAGCTGCCTCCAGAATCGTGGCTGCGCAGCCCTGCGTCGCACGATCCCGCGTCTCTCTAGCTGCGCTAGGTCCGGCGTCTGGGTAGAAGCCCGCCGGCACCGAAGCCTCACAAGCGCAAGGGAAGTGATCGATGACAAGGGCTACGACATCGAGGGCCTACGGCGAGTGCACCGAAGCACGGCGTCTCCCCTGTGATCCCAGTGTGCGAGACGCCCGCCGTCAAGCGGGGCAACTACGAGCCCTCCGTGCTGCGAGCACCGCGAGTGGCGGTTCGCCGGAGCCGACTACAAACGACGGGCAGCGAAGTGACGCTGGCCGTGCCGCTCGCTGCGTGGCCCTGCGGGATACTGGGCAGGCGATGTCACAGGAGAACGTGGAGTTGGTCGAACGGGCTGTCGCGGCGATAAACGCTCGGGACATCGACGGCTACCTCGCCTGCTGCACCGAGGACGTTGAGCTGGTGACGCCGATGGCCCCTCTTGGGGGCGTATACGAAGGGCCTGCTGGCATCAGGCGGTTCCTGGTCGATGTCGAGGACGCGGGGCCAGACTTTCGGATCGAACTTCAACGAGCTGACGTCGTGGGCGCGGATCGGGTTCTGGCCTATATGCGCGTCAGCTCACACGGGCGAGTCAGCGGAATTGCAACCGACAGCGAGAGCACGAACGTCTACGACTTTGCAGCAGGCAAGATCAAGCGCATCCGTATCTTCCGCGACCGCGCCGAAGCCCTCAAAGCCGTCGGGCTGGAGGAGTAGACGTGCCGAGGTTCGCTAGCGTTTCGCAGACCCTTCTAGGCCCCACTCCACGGGCAGCTCTGCCATCGGATACAGCTCGTCCTCGACCATACGGACGTCGCGGGCATCGTTCGCCATGGGCCGCTCTTGATCTACAAGGCGACACGCAGGGTCATGTTCGGCTCCGAGCCGGTCACGCTGCGCCCCCGCGAGTACACGCTGCTTGTGCATCTCGCGCGAGACCCGACACGGTCCACACGAAGGCCGAACTGCTGAGCGACTTGTGGTTCCCAGCGGGCGGGCTGCAGCGACCTCTATACCCGCTCAGTCGTCGAGCTCTGTCAGGAGGCGGATGCGGGCGCCGAGCGTCCGTCATCGGGATCAGCCCTCAAGTGCGGTCAGCACTTCGACATCGCGTTGGTCGCTCATGGCCGGGATGCGCGCATCAAACGTGACTAGCCGCATGTCGCGCCGCCGGGCCAGCGTCAGCAGGTGTGCGTCGGTCACTTGTCGGTAGCCAGCGATTGCTGGTACGTCGCTGTCGCTGATCGAGACATCGTCTGTAAGAAAGCGGTGGCCGGGACGAGCGCGCAGCGCTGAGAGAACTTCTCGTGCCGCGTTGACGCCGATGGCGCTCGGCAGCACCTTCGGGTTGGACGACACTCGCACAAAGCCACTCTCTGTGATCGGACAGGTCGCCCAGCCCGCTGTGCTGTTAGCTGTGAACCAGGCGCGCATCCGCGCGTGATGTACGTGCGAATCCCATGCCAGCGCCACGAGCGCGTTGACGTCAAGCAGCGCCATTGAGGGGGGCTCAGTCCTCGTCGAGCGCTCGTCGCACCATCTCTGGCGTGATTGGTGACGTACCGGCAGGCACACGGATAACCGGCAACCCATCGTCGGACTCGACCCTCGCGGGCGTTAGCCCCCGACGGGCAAGCTCGGAGATCACCGAGCCGAGCGAGCGATGCTCATCAGTGGCGAGCTCCCGTGCAGCCGCCACCACGTCTTCGTCGATGTTCAAGGTCGTCCGCACAACATTGATGCTAGCGCATCATCGCATCGCTCTATATGTAATGATGCAAGGTCTTGACTACTGCGCTCTTGTCGGCGTAATCGGTGTTCGCAAGCGCGGCAAGCGAGCGAATCAGCTCGGGGACGTCGCGCCGCCACTCGGCGGTCGAGGTGACCGCACGTCTGTCACGACGCGGAGAAAGAGGGTTGCAGTGCTGGGGTGAGGCCAAGGACACGTCTGCTCGCGAGGATGCTACCGTACACACGTGTATGTATGTACGAATATAAAACGATCGCCGCAAGGTCGATGAGCTTCGCGAGAGCGCAGACGTTGTCAGTGCACGAGCGCCCTACTCAGGCTGACCGCCGCGCCCGCTCGCGGGGCGCGTTGCTCGAATCTGCCGCGCGTGGTCTCTCGCGCTACGGCTACGGCAACCTCGTGCTTGAGGAGGTGGCGCGCGAGGCCGGCTATACGCGGGGTGCGCTGTACCACCAGTTCAAGGACAAGGAGGACCTAGCGCTGGCCGTGATCGAGTGGGTCAACGAGAACTGGATGCGCGAGGTCGGCGAGCCGGCTGCACAACAGACCGGCCCGGTCGCCGAGCTGCTGGCGCTGGCACGCGGACACGCCGTCTTCTGCCGACGCGACATCGCCCGCGTCGTGATGGCGCTGCGCTTGGAGTTCGCCGGTCGGGACCATCCGGTGGGTCGCGAGACCGCGCGGATCTGGGAGACCGGCGTCAAACGCTGCGTCAGGCTCATCAACGCCGGACGCAAAGCCGGCTCGATTCCACCGGGACCGCCTGCTCGGGCGGCGGCATTGGCGTTGCTGGGCGCGCTTGAGGGAGCCGTGATCACGCTGGCCGGGCATACACCCAGCGACGAGCTTCTGGCCGCACGCGCCGTTGCGGGGGTGCTGGGGATCCACAGCCCTCGAGCAGGGGAGACAACATACCCACCGGCTATCCCCCCTCAAGCGACATCCGTCCGCCGGAAAGCAGCGCGAAGCGTTTCGCATTGACTTGGCTGGCTCCAGATCCCAGGCCAGCGCGTCGTCTGGGTCAGCTGTCGAACCAGCGCGCGCGGCGGCTGGAGCCAAAGCGCTCCTTCTCGGCGACCAGTGTGGCGGAGGGCGCGTTGAACGTTCCGGTGCGCGAGGGACCTGACAGGAAGTCGATGTCCACGCTGCCGACTCGGCCTCCCCCGAACTCGATGTAGCAAGTGCCCTGCCCGAGGTGACGGCCCGGCGGCTCTCCCCCCTGCAGCTCGGCGATCACGCTCTTGGCGACGATCCGTGCGGCGCCCTCGGCGAACACGCCCGCCTTCGGCACGCCCGCTGTGGCGACGTCGCCGACCGCGTACACGCCTGCAAAGCGCGTCCGCAGCGTGGCGAAGTCCACCGGCACGTACCCGTCCTCGGTCATGCCGCTCGCGATCACCACCTCGGGGGCGCGGTGCTTGGGCACGCCCAAGAACAGATCGAACGGCAGCTCGGCGCCGTCGTCCAGGATCGCGACGCTTCGGTCGGAATCGAGGGAGCTCACACGGCGGCCGGTGATCAGGGCGATGTCGCGCTCGGCGAACGCCTTCGCCAGCGCAGCTGAGGTCTCGGGGGAGGGGGGCACGGGGGAGCCCAAGGGGATCACGAATGAGATCCGACAAGCGTCGCGGACCCTGCGCGCGGTCAGCTCCTCGTGCAGCAGCAGCGCGCACTCGCTCGGCGCCGGAGGGCACTTGAACGGCGCGCCGCACACCCCGATCACGGCGTGTCCCTGCGAGAACGTCGGGATGATCCCCGCCAGTCGTTCGGCACCGGCGACCGAGTAGAACTCGTTGCCGGCCTCGGCAAGGCCGGGCGTGGCATCCATGTCGTAGTCCGCGCCAAGCGCCACCACGAGGATGTCCCCCTCGTGTACGCCCGCGTCGGTTTTCACGAGCCGCGCCTGCGGATCGATCCTCGTGATCGTCTCGCGCACGACGCGCACGCCCGGCTTGACAATCTCGTCGTAGGACATGCGGACGTCCTCGCGCCTTGCACGGCCAAACATCAGGTCGAGCTTCGAGAACCCGAATACGAACGCGTCGTTCTTGTCGATCAGTGTCACCTCGGCGGTGTCGCCGAGTGCCTCCGAGAGCATGCTCGCGAGCTCGAGACCGCCGAAGCCCGCGCCGAGTATGACGATGCGCTTCAACACCAAGCGATCCTAACCCACCACCTCTCGTGACGATCGTCAGGGATGCTGCGCAGCCGCCGGCGCTGCCGCACCGCGGAGTGTGGTTGCTCAGCTGTAGATCGCGATTGGGATCACCTCGACTGTCGCGCCGGTGAAGATCAGCGACCGCTGCAGTGCCTGGAACAGTTCTCTGTCGAGCGCTCGGCGCCGGTGCTGGCCGACGTATTTGGCAAGGAACGCCTTCTTGAACCCAAGGTCTTCGAGGAACCCGCGCTTGGCTTTCAGCAGCGCGGGGAGGTATGTCGCCTCCGACGCCGCCTCGCCGAACTTGCTTCCCATGAAGACGACCTTGCCGACCACCGTGACGTTCGTCGCAAGCAGGCTCGGGTCGCCCGTCAGATAGTCGAAGCGAGCGGGAATCACGATCGTGAGCCGATGTAGCTTGACCGAGAACGGCACGCGCGGGTTGGGCCGCGCGTCTTTGATGAACGCTTCACGCTCGGCTTCGACTCGATGTCCGGCCGTGACTTCTGTTTCGCTCAGTTCCGACGAGCGTGCGACTCCCAGGACGTTGTTCTTCCTGTTGTTGCGAAACGGTGCATAGCGCAGACTCGGATACGCGGCTAGGTATGGCGGGACGCGCAGGAAGGCTCCTTCGAGCTTGACGATCGTGCCAATCGTTAGGTGTTCCAGCTGGTCCTCCGACCGCGCTTCGAGTTCTTCGCGGCTCGACCGTTCGAGATGCTCGCGCGTCTTCCCGGATCTCGTCGCGGCCAGTCGTTCGACTGCCTTCGCGAGTTCTCTACGGACCTTCTCCTGACAGCATGCCGTCAGCGGGATCGTTTCCAAGCTGTGTTCCGAGCGCAGCTCCTTTTCCAGTTTGAAGAAGTTGTCAGCCTCGGAGAACGAGACCACCGCGCTGGCCGTGCGTTCGCTGCTCAGCGAGCCGCTCGCTTCGCCGAGCGCCTTAACTTCCACTTTTGCCCCGGCGCTGTCCTTGAATGTGTCAGTGCGCGTTTCTTGGTTGATATCGCCTTCGTCGAGCTGCCCGAGATAGGTAGTCACGCGCGCCGGATCCAGATACAGGTACTCATACGGCTGCCGTGCGTTCGAGCGGGTGGTGCCGTGGTGTATCGGGATGACCCCGGCGATGACCAGCGCGAGAACCGCCGCGACGCACACGACCCCGACGAGCGGCACGTTGGCCCGCACCGCCTTCAGACCCGAACGCACCGCCGTCCCGATCGCGTGCTGGGTCTTGCCCATTGCGCACCTACCCCCGTGTCGGTCACCCGCCGAACGGTGATCAGAATAGCGGAATCGCCCTCATTCTTGGGAGACGCACGGCATGTGCCGCTTCGGCGTCGGGGTGGGGCCGTTCGACGGCGGAACGCCTCAACCGGGGAACCGCACCGGTCAGGCCGCCGGGCCGGCGGCCGCATGCATGCTGCGGGCCTGGCCGAGCTGCCGACCGTGCGCAGCGTGACCGCGCTCGGGCTTCGCAACGTCGACCGCGCGGAGGTCGAGGGGATGCGCGAGCTGGGGGTACGGTGGTCGACGACCAGTGACCTGATCGACCGTGGAGCCGCCGCGGTCGTCCCCGAGCTCGTCGCGCAGGGCGGCGCGCTGTACGTGTCGATCGACCTCGACGTGCTCGACTTGCCGCTCGTCCCCGGGACCACCCTGCCGGAGCGCGGCGGGTTGAGCTACCGGCAGCTGCTGTCGGTGCTCACCGAGGTGGCGCGTTGCGGACACGTCGTCGGGTTCGACATCGCCGAGCTGGACCCGCCTTACGACCCCTCCGGCGCCACCGCGCGGCTGGCCACCTGGCTGATCACACACTTTCTCAGCGAGATATTCGACCAACCGCGCTGAGTAGCGAGCTTCAGCGCAGGCCTGACGCTTAGGTCAGCCGGCCTCGCTCAACTGGCCAGCGACCACCTGATCGGGCCAAGCCCCGGAAACGCGAGCGCGGCTGCCGTCGCGCCCGTCAGGTCCCACTCCCGACCGACAATGTACGGCCCACGATCGATCACCGGCACCGTCAGGCTGCGGCCGCCGTAGGTGAACGTGATCAGCGTGCCGCATGGGGCCGTCTTGTGTGCCACTCCGAGCTGATTGCGGCCGAGCACGCCACCGCATGCCAGGCCGAGGCCGTAGTCGGTGAACACCGACGCGACGCTCACGCGCGTTCCCGACTTGGGCTCCATCGTCCACGGCAGCAGACCCGCGAGGTTGGCGGCGGCGGCGCTCAGCGCCTGCTCCTGCTGCTTGCGCTGGATGCTCGCCATCTGCGACAGCTCCCGTTGCACCTCCGCATCCGACGGCGCGCCCGGTGCCGGCCGGAATGCTACGGGAATCGGATGCGCGGGCGCTACTGGGCGCGCCGTCTGCTGCCCCTGGGACGTGTCCGCGGGCGTCGGGTCAGCCGCGGGCGCCGGCGGGGCGTGAATGGCAACGCTTGAGCCACCGCCCTTCGCTTGCGTGGTCGTCCGGGTCTCGGAGCCGGCGGCAGGCTTGGGTGTCGGCGCAGCAGCTGACGGGTCCGACGACGCGCCGCATCCGCCGATCGCTGCAGCGGCGAGAATCAACACGACCGCGGTCACGCCGACTGTGCCGTAACGGTGTCTAGGTCCGGACATCCGAGGATTATGGGCCACGCGTTCGGGGGTAGCTCCCATCGGTGCCGGGCGCGGTGGCTCGGGCGGACGCCTGATGTAGAGCGCATCGCAAGGACGCGCCCCCCGCGCCCGGCGCGGAGCTGGTGACGAACGCCACGTCACGGGCGCGTGTGTCGAGTTCGGGTGGTGGAGGTACGCTGTGCTGATGGTCCGCCAGCTCGCGATCACGTGGGTGTTCAACACGATCGCCCTGTTCGTGGCGACATGGCTGCTGTCCGGTCTCAGCTACGGCAACGACTGGTGGGCGCTGCTGGTCGCCGGACTCGCGTTCACGCTCGCCAACTATTTCTTGAAGCCGGTGCTCGCGATCCTTTCGATCCCTTTTATCATCGTCACGCTCGGCATCTTCTACTTCCTGATCAACGTGTTCATGCTCTATCTGACCCACTGGATAGTTCCCCAGTTCACGATCGCGAGTTTCTGGTGGGCGGTGCTGGGCGCGATCATCGTCAGCGCGGTCAACGGCCTGCTGCACGCGTTTCTCGGTCGGCCTGGTGAGCAGATCGTTCGAGTAGCTGACTGAGATCGGGCCAGGGCGCCCGTGAGATCGGCCAGGGCTCCGGCGGCGGTTAGGGCTGGAGCGTGCTGGTCAGCGGTCTCGTCTTCGCGCTGAACGCTCCGTAGCGCACCGACGCCGTGACCGTGAGCGTGATCTTCTGATGCTTGGTCAGCGCCTTCGCCAGTTCCAGGCGCAGTTTCTTCGACAGCTTGATCGCCAGTTTCTGCTTTACGTTGGCTTTGATCCTCACCGGCTTCAGCACGATTGGGATCGTCCTCTTGCCAGCCTTGATGTTGCCCGAAAGTGTGACCACGCAGCTCGCTACCTTGCACAGGAAGTAGGCGCTCAGGGTCGAGGCGAGTTTTTGCTTGAAGGCCATGATCAGGTTGCCGGCGCTCGGCGGGGCGCTCGATGGTGCAGGGGGCGTACCCGGTGGCACGCTAACTACGCTCGGCACAGGTGCCGGCGCAGGCTCGACGGCGGTGCTCGCGCTCGCAGAGTTGTTGAGGAGTTCGGAATCGCGTGCTGTGCCGCTGACCGTCGCGGCGTCGGTCGCGACGCCGAGCTGTGCCTGTTCGACGGTGATAGCGATGCTTGCCGTTTCACCTTTTGACAGGCTGCCAACGGCACATGTCAAAGTCGTGGTGCCGGTGCACCCCGGTGCTGACCGAAGAGTCGCGCCGCTTGGCGGTTCGTCGGTCACGGTCACGCCATCGGCAGTCACCGGTCCTGGGTTGGTGATGGTGAGAGTGTAGGTAAACGGCTGGCCTTGGGTGACCGTCGGCGATACCGACACGCTCACGCTGAGATCAGGCACCGGGGTCTGGTAGGCGCCGACGTCGCATTGCTGCGGCCGCGCCACACCGCGTTGATCGGCTTTCAGCGGATGGTCTTCTTGGTTGGCGCAGCCATTTGGGTTGCCTGCCGCGATCGCCGCGCTGCCTGGTTCGAGGGCCATCGTCTCAGTCGGCCCTCCGTTCGCTTCGAGCGCGCCGAGGTCGATGTCGTTGACGCCTTCCTTGTCGCCGACAGCGCTCAGTTCACATTCTCCCACGGTGGCGTCGGTGAGGTTGTAGCCCCCGGATTCGACCCATTTCTTCGGCGGGAGTAGAAAGCAGTCGGCCCCTTCGGTGGCGGTGCCTTCCACGATGATCGAATCCTTGATCTCGACGGGGCCGTTCGCGAAGTTGACGTTTCCACCCTGTGTGGCTTTGTTGCCCGCGATCGTGGCATTGGCGATCGTCTGGATGGTGCCGGTGTTGTGGGCAACGTACACGCCGCCACCGAACGTGGCCGAGTTTTCGGTGATCGTGCTGTTTACGATCGCTAGCGTTCCATAGCTGTCGATGCCGCCGCCCTCTTCGGCGCTGTTTTTCGAGATCGTGCTGTCAAGCACCGTCAGGCTGGCGCCGATGTTGTTCTCGATCGCGCCGCCGAACGACCCCGACGCAGCTTCGTTGGCAAAGATCGTGTCGTCGCGCACGGTGAGCGTCCCCGAGTTGGAGATCGCGCTGCCCTGCGCGGCGTGTCCTTTGCTCAGCGCCAAGTCTTCAATCGTGGCGGTGCCGGACGAGCCGATCGAGAACAGGCCGAATTCTTTTTTCGCCGTCGCGATCGCCTCTCCCGATCCGACGATCGTGATGTCCTTGTTTGCGATCGACAGGACTCCCTGGGTAAGCGTGTACGCCGTTGTGGGCGACGGCGATGTGAGCGAGATGACGTCCCCTGACTGGGCGACTTCGATCGCCTGGCGCAGCGAACATTGCTGAGTGTTGGGATCCGCGCCCGACGCTGTCAGTTCGCTACGGGAGCAATTGCCTGTGCCGATGCCTTCGTCGCCGGCGACGTTGGGGTGGATCGTCGCGGCGTGCGCGATCGCAGGCACGCCGAGCATCAGCAGCGCGGCCACCAGAGACAACCAAACGACGCGCGCGCCCCTGGGCGCGAGATCGACGAGCACGGCGGGATTCTGGCAGCGGCACGATCGCAGTGTCAAGCACCGTACCGCTCGTCCCAGTGCGGAGCGCCACCCAGGTACGCGAGCCAGATCGGCTACGGTGCGCCCAATGGAGCTGCATCCCCTCAGCGCCGGGTTTGCGGAGGTTGCGGGCGCGTACGAGCGCGGGCGTCCCGAGTACCCGCCCGCGGTCGCAGGCGTGATCGCAGCCGAGCTGCGTATCCCCGCGGCGGGTACGGTGCTCGATCTGGCGGCCGGGACCGGGAAGCTCACCCGGGCGCTGCTCGGCATCGGGCTGGACGTCGTGGCCGTCGAGCCGCAGTCCGCGCTGCGCGAGATGCTCGCCGCAAGCGTCGGCGACGAGCGCGTACGCGAAGGCGTCGCCGAGGCGATCCCCCTCCCGGACGGGTCGGTTGCCGCGGTGACCGTAGCTGACGCGTTCCATTGGTTCGACCACGCCGCCGCCCTGGTTGAGATCCGACGTGTGCTGCGCCCCGAGGGCGGCCTGGCGGTGCTGACCGTGGCGCCCGATTGGGGTGATGCGTCGTGGGCGCACGAGGTCGGCACGCTGATGGCCGGCCTGCGGCCCGCGCACCCTGGCTTCGACGGTCCGGGATGGCAGGAGTCGGTGCGTGCGGCCGGCGGTTGGACTGACCCGCGCGAGATCCGCCTGACCTCCATGCAGCCGGCGTCCCCCGAGCAGGTCACCGACTATCTCGCGTCCGTGAGCTGGGTCGCGGCCCTGCCCGCGGATCAACGCGCCGCGCAGCTGGAGCAGGTCCGCGAGATCGTCGACGCCGGCCAGACGCCGGCCGAGCTGGCGGTGCACATCGTCATCGGGCTGACAAGCGTGGCCTGACGCGCCAGCCCCGGCCCGGCCGTCGATTACTGGATCTGTTTCCTCGATCAGGGCGGTTCCCTCGATCGCAACGCCCGCGGTGGCGCTCAGGAGGGCGCCACCGCCTGTCGCCTCACGCGTTCGCGGCCTCGGGGTCCGGTCGCACCACAACCGTGTCGGCGATCGGGATGACCTCATCGGCCGGCATTTCCACCCGTGCGGCGTGCTCGCGAATCGCCTCCGGACTGCTGGCCTGATAGATGCACACCGTGCCGAGGCGGCCGTCGGCCTCGGCGAGGACGTAGCTGCGAATCCAGCGGATGTCCTCGGACATGTCCTCGTCGCCGATCTTGCGCGAACGGCCTGCCACTTCGCCGAGCTCCTCCTCGGAGCCCCACGCCCCGCGCCTCAGGATTGCGTACGTGTCCATCAAGTCCTCCTAGTTCTCGGCTGGCGGTCGAGCCCAACCCTACCTACCGACCCTCAGAGGATGCTCGCGAGCACCCACTCGCTGAGCGCGGCCGCGCCCGCGAGCCCGAGCAACGCGAGCCGGTGGCGTGAGTGGATCGACCTGGCCGATGGCTGCACCGATGGGCGCACGCGCCCGATCGAGTACCCGAGCAGGCGCTGGAAGTACTGCTGACCAGCCGGCATCAGGAATGCGTCGTGGGAGTTCGTCAGCAGCTGGCGGCAGCCGCGATCGCACAGGTCTTCGACGATCGCCGTGTGCAGCAGCCAGCGCACGTCGGATTCGTTTGTAACGAGCGAATGCACGAGCGCGCAGTGTTTATCGACGGTCACCCACGCTTCGCCGACAGCGACTCCGCGGCGGTTTCTCGCCTGCCACAGCTCGGCCGGGGCAGCAGGAGCGTCCTGGTGGTCAAACGGTGCCCAGTCAGACACGACGGTGCGCGAGCAGAGGATGCCCTGGCCGCGCGCCCGGGCGACGTTCGTGCGAACGGCCTGTCTGCGCCGACCGCGCAGATACGCGCGATGGTCGCCCGGCAGGTGCAGGACCCCCTGCGCCAGCTTGAACCGCGGGAGTCCCCACCGTGTGAGCTCCAGGTGCGAGCGAATACGCTCGCCCGCTGGACCTGCGCTCAGACGGATCCGCGTCCGTGGGATCGCGCACAGCAGTCCGATCAGGTAGGGGAGCTGCAGAAGTGCGCGTGCGCGATCTGTGAACGTGTGGGCCCGTGCGTGGCGAAGGGTTGCAGCGCACACAGTCGCCTTCGCAAGCCACGGGCTGCCATAGCCGGTTGCCCGGCGGCGTCGAGCGCGGACGCCACGGCGCTCATTCGCGAGGGCAGGGAGTGTCGGTGCCGAATCGCGGCGTAGGGAAAGTGCGCGCTGCGCGGATATCGAGGCCACATCGCATGTATCGGGTCGATCCGGCGGCTCCTGAAGGGGCTCTGGACCGGAGCGCCGCCGAGCTAGGGCCCCTCGAGCACGGTCTCGACCGTGACCGAGATGCTCTCGCTGCGCATCCCCAGCGTCTCGATGCAGCGCCCGATCGCCGCCTGTGCGATCGCACCCAGGTGCTCCTGCTCGCTGCTGGGCACGCGCCCCCAGAGCCGACAGGCGATCGCGCTCAAGGACATGCTGTCGATGCCGTCGCCGTTCCCCGTCAGCGTCAACGTCACGAGCGCCGTCAGCTCGCGCGCCTGCCTCCCTTCCTTCTTCAGCATCTCCGCGGCCAGCCACGCGAACGTGCTGCCGATTGCAGCCGCGAGCAGCTCCCCCGGTGAGGTTGCCAGCGGATTCCTGGCGTCGGCATCCAAGGTCAGCGGAAGCGCCGTGAACGAATCGCTCCCCACAGTCAGGCGGGGCACACCTTCCGGCGGATGGTTCATCCACCTGATCGTCGCCTCCCGCTTCAGTTCGTTCATCTGCAGCCCTCCTGGGCGTTTCGCTTGAATGATCCCGCCGCCGCTCGTCCTCAGCCTGATGTCACCCGACGCGCCGGGCTGCGTCCCCGAGGCTGCCGCGGTGTCTCCCCCGCCGTGATATCTGGGATCGCGCATCTCAGCGGCCCGTGTTCGGGTATCTCGATCGCCTGACCGTGATGCACGACCCGCAGTGACGGCCCGCAGCGCAGGGAGTACTGGGCGTGGCGATGATCGATCTCTACCCTCAGCTGCCTGTCGCGAAAGCACATGCCAAAGGCCAGGCGGGTGAGTCGCTGGGGCAGGCGCGGCGCGAAGCTCAGCATGCCGTCGTAGTCGCGCATGCCGCCGAATCCCGCGACGGCGCCGATCCAGGCGCCCGCCAGGGACGCGATATGCAGGCCGTCGCGGGTGTTGTGCTCGAGGTTCTCGAGATCGATCAAGCTGGCCTCCGCAAAGTAATCGTAGGCGAGCTCGAGCTGACCCACCTCGGCCGCGATCACCGCCTGCGTGCACGCCGACAGCGAGGAGTCACGGACGGTCAGAGCCTCGTAGTAGGCGAAGTTCCGTTCCTTCTGCTCGGCGCCGAACGCGTCTCCGCGCATGTGCATCGCTAGCACCAGGTCGGCCTGCTTGACGACCTGCTTGCGATACAGGTCGAAGTAGGGGAAGTGCAGCAGCAGCGGGTACTGCTCGGGCGCCGTGTGCTCGAAGTCCCACAGCCGGTGCTCGGTGAAGCCGTCGGCCTGTGGGTGTACGCGCAGTTGCCCGTCGAACGGGATGAACATCGCCTCCGCCGCGTCGCGCCAGGCAGCGGCCTCCTCGGGGTCGACGCCAAGTTCCCCTGCGCGCTCGCCGTGGCGTTCGACCGCTTCGGCCGCGAGACGCAGATTTCGCTGCGCCATCAGGTTGGTGTACACGTTGTTGTCGGCCACCGCGCTGTACTCATCGGGGCCGGTCACCCCGTCTATGCGGAAGCTGCCGCTGGCGTCGTGATGGCCCAGCGAGCGCCACAGTCGCGCCGTTTCCACGAGCAGCTCGAGCCCGACCTCCAGCGCGAATGCCTCGTCTCCGGTTGCGGCCTGATAGCGACCGACGGCGTCGGCGATGTCGGCGCCAATATGGAACGCGGCGGTCCCCGCCGGCCAGTAGCTCGAACACTCCTGCCCGTCGATCGTGCGCCACGGAAACGCCGCTCCGGACAGGCCGAGCAACTCGGCCCGCTTGCGGGCCAGCGCGAGTGTCGAGTGGCGCCAACGCAGGTTGTCGCGCGCCGCATGCGGGGTGGTGTAGGTCAGGACCGGCAGGACGAACGTCTCGGTGTCCCAGAAGACGTGACCGTCGTAGCCCTGGCCGGTGAGTCCCTTGGCCGCGATCGCGCGCCGCTCGGCTCGGGCACCCGCCTGCAGGGTGTGAAACAGCCCGAAGCGGACCGCCTGCTGGAGCTCGGCGTCGCCGTCGAGCTCCACGTCTGCTCGCTCCCAGAAGTCCTCGAGGTAGTCGTGCTGGGCGGCGAGCAGCCCGTCCCAACCGGTGTCGCGCGCCTCGGCCAGCGCGGCCGCGACCTGGTCGCGCAGCGCCGCTGTGGAGCGCCGACTCGACCAGCCGTATCCGAGCAGCTTGACCACGCGCAGCCGCTGCCCCGGGTGCAGCTCCGTGGTGATCGTCACGCGTGCAATGTCCGCGCTGCTTTCGGTGGACGTCTCGGTACCGTCGGGACCGCTCACCAGATGGTCCATCGCGACGGCGATCCGCAGAGCGCTCCGGCTGGTCCGGTGCACTAGCACCGCTCCGCCGTCGCGGTGTGAGAATTGCTCCGTGCGGAGCATCGAGCCCAGTTGTGCTGCGGCACGCGGGTCGAGCTGGCCGTCCGGCATCGGCTCGTTGGCCACAAGCTCGGACTGCACGACCAGCCGGGTCGGATCGTCAGGGGCCTCGACCTCATAGAGAACAGCGGCCACCGCCCGTTGCGCCAGCGAGACGAGCCGCACGGAGGACACCAGCACGCGCTTGCCGGCCGGCGAGACCCACTCGCCGCGCCGTCGCAGAACGCCGGCGCGGAAGTCGAGCATCCGCTCGTGGCTGCGCAGCTTGCCGAAGCGCGCGTCCAGCGGCTCGTCGTCGACGAGCAGGCGGATCAGCTTGCCGTCGGTGACGTTGACGACCGTCTGTCCTGCCTCCGGGTATCCGTAGCCGGCCTCCGCGTAGGGCAGCGGGCGCTGCTCGTAGAAGCCGTTGAGGTAGCTCCCGGGGCGCCCCGCCGGCTCGCCCTCGTCGAGTGTGCCGCGCAGGCCGATGTGCCCGTTGGCGAGCGCGAACATCGACTCCGCTTGCTCGAGCATGTCCAGGTCGAGCTCGGTCTCGCGCAGGCACCACGGCTCGACCGTGTAGGCGGGGTGGTCGATCATCTGCCGCCGAGCAGCTCGGCGAGATCGCCGACCACGACATCCGCGCCGTGCTCGCGCAGCGCCTGCGCCTGGCCCACGCGGTCGACCCCGATCACGCACGCGAAATGCCCTGCGCGTCCCGCCGCCACCCCCGCGAGCGCGTCCTCGAACACCGCCGCTTGGCTCGGTTCCACGCCGAGCGCCCGTGCGCCGGCGAGGAACGTGTCGGGTGCCGGCTTGCCCTGGAGATGCTCGCGCTCGGCGGTCACCCCGTCGATCCGCTGCTGGAACAGCTCATCGATCCCCGCGGCCATGAGCACCTGATGGCAGTTTGTACTCGAGGAGACGACCGCTCGCGCCAGGCCAGCCGCTTGCGCCGCTCGCACGTATCGAACAGACCCCGCGTAGGCCTCGACGCCGTGCTCCTCGATCAGCCGCAGCACGATCTCGTTCTTGCGGTTGCCGAGCCCGTCGACCGTCTGTGTGTCCGGGCTGTCGCTCGGCTCGCCGCGGGGCAGGTCGATCCCGCGTGAGCTCAGGAACGAGCGCACGCCCTCATAACGCGGCCTGCCGTCGACGTACTCGTCGTAGTCAGCGACCGCGTCGAAGGCCAAGAACTGCTCGCCGGTGCGCTGCGCGCGCTCGTGCAGGAAGGCGTCGAACATCTCCTTCCAGGCGGCGGCGTGCACGGCGGCCGTCTTCGTCAACACCCCGTCGAGGTCGAACAGGCACGCTCGCACCTTGTCGGGCAGACCCAGCATGCACAGACAGTACCCCTGCATGAGAACGCCAACGTCAAGGAGATATAATCCGAATCTGTCGTTGCGGGAAGGGGGAATCACGGTGGCGGCGGGCAAACAACGTTTCAGCAGGGGTGGGCAGGCGTACCCACAGCCAGTCGAGGCGCCGCGGCAGCTGGAGATCCAGAGCGTCATCGCAGGCGGCTGGCACACGCTGCGACTGTCCGGCGAACTGGACCTCGCCTCGACGCCACTACTCGATGACGCGATCGGGCACGTCGACGCGATCGCGATCGACGGGGTAACGCTGGATCTGAGCAACGTCACGTTCATCGACTCGACGGGCGTACGTGCCGTCCTCACGCTCCGCGAGCACTGCGGTGAGCGAGGGGCGGAGTTCCAGATCGTTCCGGGACCGCCGGTCGTGCAGCGGGTTTTCGATGTGACCGGCCTGCGCGACGTGCTCCCGTTTCAGCCGACGGCCTGACCGGACGCACCGCGAACGTCTCTCGCACACGTCCGGGTGCTGCCCGCAGCCCGCCGCGATCTGCGCGACGCGCGCACGTTGCCGCAGCCTGCCTGCGCGATACTGGGCTGATGGCGGCCTACAGGCTGACGGCGGTCAGCGCGCTCGAGCTCACGTACCGGGCGTACGCGACGGCCGAGCAAGCGGCCGAGCGCTAGCGCTCGGCCGACGATGAGCGCCAGCGAAGAGACAGCGCTGTACGCCGGCCGGACTGCGTGGGCGCGTAACCTGGCGACGCCGGTGCGCGACTTTCTCGGGACCGAGACCGGCAGTGCGATCGTCCTGCTCGCGGCGACCGTGGCCGCGCTCGTGTGGGCCAACTCGCCGTGGTCGCACTCCTACGAGTCGGTGTGGAGCACCAAGCTGTCGATCCGGCTCGGGAGTGCGGGCATCTCGATGGATCTGCGTCACTGGGTGAACGAGGGATTGATGACTCTGTTCTTCCTGGTCGTCGGCCTGGAGGCCAAGCGCGAGCTCGACCTCGGCGAGCTGCGCGAGCGCCGCCGGCTGGCGATTCCCGTGCTGGCGGCGATCGGGGGCATGACGGTCCCGGTGGTGATCTACCTGGCCTTCAACGCGGGCGGCGCGGGAGCTCACGGATGGGGGGCAGCGATGTCGACCGACACCGCTTTCGCGCTCGGCGCGCTTGTGCTGCTGACACCGCGAGCGGCCACCCGTCTGCGCGTATTTCTGCTGTCCGTCGCGGTGTTCGACGACCTGTGCGCGCTGCTCGTGATCGCGACCGTCTACACGACCCACGTCTCGGTGCTCGCGCTGGCCGTCGCGATCGTGCTGTTCGGAGTTCTGCTGGCCCTGCGCTACGCGCCGCAATGGCGCCGGCCGGTGACGTTCGCCGTCGCTGTCGGCCTGTGGGTAGCGATGTTCGAGTCGGGTATCGACCCGGTCGTCTCGGGCCTGGCAGTCGGGCTTGCCACGAGCGCGTATCCGCCGTCACGTGACGATCTGGAGCGTGCGACCGCGGCCGCGCGCTCGTTTCGCGAGCAGCCGACTCCCGAGCTCGCTCGCTCGGCCCAGCAGGGGGTGCTGTCGGCGATCTCGGCCAACGAGCGGCTGCAGTACAGCCTGCATCCATGGACCGGCTATGTGATCGTGCCGCTGTTTGCTCTCGCCAACGCGGGCGTCCACGTCACCGGGGGCCTGATCGAAGATGCGGCCACTTCGCCGATCACGCTCGGCATCCTCGTCGGCTACGTGGTCGGCAAGCCGGTCGGCATCGCCGGCGTCTCGTGGATCGCGTCGCGGCCGTCGCTGCGCGGGCCGCGCTCTCCACTGAGTCCGCCGTTGCTCGCCGCGGGCGGTGCGTTTGCGGGGATCGGCTTCACCGTGTCGGTTCTGATCGCCAGCCTGGCGTTCACGGGTGAGCAGCTCAACGAGGCCAAGCTGGGAGCGCTTGCGTCGGTGGTGATCGCGCCGCTCGTCGGGTGGGTCGTCCTGCGCGTCGTGCGGATGCTGCCGAAAACGGTGCGAGCGCGTCAGATCTCACGAACGGCCGAGGACCTCCTCGATCTCGCCGAGGAGGTCGACCCCACGCGCGACCATGTCCGCGGACCGCAGGACGCGCGCGTGACGCTTGTCGAGTACGGCGACTTCGAGTGCGAGTTCTGCGGGCGCGCGGAGGAGGTCATCCGCGAGTTGCTGGCCTCGTTCGGGGACGACGTGCGCTATGTGTGGCGCCACCTCCCGCTCAACGACGTCCACCCCTCTGCCCAGATCGCAGCCGAAGCATCGGAGGCCGCGGCCGTCCAGGGGAGCTTCTGGGAGATGCACGACACGCTGCTCGGCCATCAAGGCGATCTTCAGCCGAGCGACCTGAAGGCCTACGCCGAGCAGCTCGGGCTCGACGGTGCACGCGTTCTCGAGGACCTGCGCCGCCACGAGCATGCGGCGCGAGTCAGCGAGGACGTGGCGAGCGCGGATGAGAGCGGCGTTTCGGGCACGCCGACGTTCTTCGTCAACGGGCGTCGCCACTACGGCGCCTACGACATCTCCACGCTGACCGAGACGGTGCGCGCCGCGCGCGGCCGGGTGCGGCTGGCGGCCGGTCCGTGAGCGCGATCCGTCACACCATAGATGAGTTTCGCTGCGCGCAGGGGTCTTAGTTGGGCAGCCTCACCGAACCGTCGGTGGACAGGAGGAACGATGCAGATCGAGCAAGCTGGGAGTAACGCCGCGCTGGAGCGCCTCGACGCGTTCGTCGGCGAGTGGGCAATGGAGGCGTCGCTGGGCGAGTCAGTCGGACGCAATGTGTTCGAATGGCTGCCTGGCGGCCGTTTCCTGATCCAGCGCTGGGAAGTGCCTCATCCGGACGCCCCGGACGGCATCGCGGTGATCCGCTTCGCTCCCGAGAGCGAGACCTACTCGCAGCACTACTTCGACTCGCGGGGCGTCGCGCGCGTCTACGCGATGAGCTTTCGCGATGGCGTGTGGGAGCTCATCAGAGACTCGCCGGACCTCTCGCCGCTCGATTTCCTGCAGCGCTTCAAGGGCACGTTCAGCGACGACGGGAGCACGATCCGCGGTCGCTGGGAGTCCTCCTGGGACGGCTCGAGCTGGGAGCACGACTTCGACCTAACGTACACAAAGGTCAGCTAGCTCTCCCGGTAACGGAGACGATCGATGGCTGTACCCGCGTCGCGGACCGTCAGCCTCTCGATCTGGGGGCCGCTCGAGCGCGCCGATCTGCAAGGGCTGTTCGAGCGGACCTGCATGCTCCTGGCAGGGGGCGACGCCGAGCTGCTGCTGTGTGACCTCGCGGGGATCGCAGCAGACGCTGTAGCCCTCGATGCGCTCGCCCGCCTAGTGCTCGCCGCCCGCCGCTGCGGATGCCATGTGCGGCTGCTCGGGGCCTCGCCAGAGCTTCGTTCGCTGGCGGCGTTCGCGGGGCTCGCCGAGACGCTCGGCCGGTGAGCTATGAGTCCAGGTGGGTCGGCAGGCCGAACAGCGGGAAGATCGGGTCGGTCGACAGGAAGAACGTGAACTCGGTGATCCGCCCGTCAGCGATCTCGAGCACCTGCAACGCCCACGGGTCATAGCCGGCTCCGTCCTCGCTGGGCTTGTACTGGCCGAACGCCGGCGAGCCGTTGGCGCTGACAGTCGGGATAACGCGCGAGCCGCGGCAGGCGGCGCCCGGGCCGACCCACCAGCCGAGGATGTCCTCACGCCCGCTCAACCACAGCTCGTACGGCGGCATCGACTGCGTGGCGTCCTCGTGGATCAGCGCGGTCAGGGCGTTCATGTCGTAGCGCTGGAACGCGTCGACGTAGCGCCGCAGCAGCTCGTGGTCGTGCTCGCTGAGCGTGCCGCCGCCGGCGTCCGCGAAGTCTGCGGCATCGAGCGATGCACGCGCACGCTGCAAAGCGCTGTTGACTGCCGCGACGCTCGTCTCCAGGAGCTCGGCGACCTCGGAGGCCTTCCAGTGCAGAACCTCGCACAGGATCAGTACGGCGCGCTGGCGCGGCGGCAGGTGCTGCAGCGCGGCCATGAACGCTAGGCGGATGCTCTCGCGTGACTCCGCGACGGCCGCCGGGTCGCCCTCGGGAAGCATGCGGCCATCCGGAAACGGCTCGATCCAGGTGACCTCAGGCAGGATCTCCCCGATCGGCCCGCTAGGAGAGCGCGCTGCACCCAGGTCCATCGGCCGGGCTCGCCGCTCTCTGCCGTCGAGCATGTCCAGGCACACGTTCGTGGCGATCCGATAGAGCCAGGAGCGCACCGACGAGCGACCCTCGAAGCGCTCGAGTGCCCGCCACGCGCGCAGCAGCGTGTCCTGCACAGCGTCCTCGGCCTCGGTCGGCGAGCTCAGCATCCGGTAGCAGTAGGCGGTCAGCTCGCGTCGGTGACGCTCGAGGTCGACGAACGAGCTGGTGGCGGCGAGTGTCGAGCTCTCCACACCTCGCATGCTAGAGATTGTCGGCAGCCGCCCAACCACCACGATGCGATCGAAGGAAAGGAAGCTCAGCAATGTCCGACTACACGATCAAGAACCTCAAGGATGTCGAGGATCTCGCCGGTGCCCACGTGCCCGAGATCGAGGGGCGCTTCGCGCGTAAGCACCTCGACTCGCAGCAGCTCGGCGTGAGCTACTTCCGCTACGAGCCAGGGTTTCGATCCTCGATCGGGCATCACCATCGTGAGCAGGAGGAGGCCTACATCGTGACCGCCGGCTCCGGGCGGGTGAAGCTCGACGACGAGATCCTCGAGTTGCGCCGATGGGATGTCGTACGCGTTGCTCCCCAGGTCGTCAGAGCGTTCGAGAGTGGCAGCGAGGGACTCGAGATCGTCGCGGTGGGGGGATCGAGGCCTGAGGAGGGCGACGGCGTGCCGATCACCGACTGGTGGACCGACTGAGCGTTTCCGCCGACCGGCTCAGGTGCAGTTGATCGGGAAGTCCGTGCCGCCGACCGCGAAGGACGCGCGATCGCGCGACATCACGAAGTCGGGCGTCAGCGCGAGATGCCAGCCGTGAAAGCTGTGCATTCGCAGGAACGGATGCCCGATTCCGTGGCACCCGTACAGCGAACGCTCGCGATTGCCCGTGTCCTCCCAGCGAAACAGCGCCAGCGCGACCGGGCATGCGCTGCGGCTGGAGATGCCACGCAGCTTGGAGACTTCGACGCCGGTCATGACCGGGTGCTGGCACTCGACAGTCCTGGAGGCGTCCGCGCGGCCCGCGGACAGCAAGGCGACTAGCACGACCGCGCTTGCCAGGGCAATACGCAGCCATCGCGTCACCTGGGCCCCGGTGACGATCATCGGCGATCCGTCTGCGGGCTCACGCGAGTTTGACCCCGCCGTCGGGCGCGAGCGTCCAGTGCGGATTGTGGGCGATCTCCCAGGGATGCCCGTCCGGGTCGATGAAGATCGAGCTGTAGCCGCCCCAGAAGGTCTCGTGTGGCTCGCGCCCGATCTTGGCTCCGGCGGCGCGTGCCTCCTCGGTCACGGAGTCGACTTCCGCACGCGAGCCGAGGTTGAGCGCGAGCGTCACGCCGCCCCATCCCGGGGCGTCCTCGATGCAGCTGTCGTGCGCAAGCATCGCGCGGTCCCACAGCGACAGCACCATGTCGCCGGCCTGGAAGAACACGACCTCATCGCCGGGCGCCGCGTTGGTGCTCCAGCCGAGCGCCTCGTAGAAGCGCCGCGCGCGGGCAAGGTCGCCGACACCCAGCGTGATCACGGTGACGCGTTGTTGCACACGCACAGTCTGGCGCACGCGCCTGCCCACCGGCTTGATCGCACCGGATGCCCGATCTTGCCCGCGCTTCGAGCTCACTCGTCCCAGGCCTGAACGCCGACCCCGGCGGCCTCGCCGAGCTGGCCGGAGGCGTATCGTGACCCCCGTGCCGGGGCGTCGCATCGCAGCGAACGGAATCGAGCTCCAGGTGCTCGACGAAGGCTCCGGGCCGCTCGTCGTGCTGTGCCACGGGTTCCCTGAGCTGGCGTTCTCGTGGCGCCGGCAGGTACCCGCGCTCGTGGCCGCGGGGTATCGCGTGGTCGTGCCAGACATGCGCGGCTACGGCCGAAGCTCAGCGCCCGAGGAGGTGGAGGCCTACGACATCCTCTCCCTGTGCGGCGACCTGGTTGGCTTGCTCGATGCGCTCGGCGAGGCCACGGCCGTGTTCGTCGGCCACGACTGGGGCGCGAACGTGGTGTGGCAGCTCGCGGTGCTGGACCCGCCACGGGTGCGCGCGGTCGCCGGGCTGAGCGTCCCGTTTGTGCCGCGGGCGCCCGCCGCGCCGGTGCCGATCCTGCGCCGCCAGCTGGGCGATGACTTCTACATCGTGTGGTTCCAGCAGCCGGGCGTCGCCGACGAGGCGCTCGCGCGCGACGTGCGCAGGAGTCTCACGACATCTCGCCAGTGGACCGCCCGGTGGGCCGAGGACGACGGCGCAGAGCCACGACTGCCGGCGTGGCTGTCCGAGGCTGAGCTGGCCGTCTATGTCGAGACGTTCGAGCTGACGGGGTTCACCGGTGGGCTGAACTGGTACCGCAACATCGACCGCAACTGGGAGCTGACGGCAGCGGTGGCTGAGCGACGCGTCGAGCAGCCCGCCCTGTTCCTGACCGGCGAACGCGACCTCGTACGCCAGTTCATGCCCGCCGAGGCGATGCGCGGGTGGGTCAGCGACCTTCGCGCCGAGGTGATCGTGCCCGGCGTAGGCCACTGGGTCCAGCAGGAGGCGCCGGAGGCGGTCAACGCGGCGCTGTTGGAGTTCCTCGGCGGTCTTACACTGAACGGGTGAGCGACACCGCCTCCCTGATGGGTCGCGGCTTGCGGAGCTTCTGGCTTGCGTGCCTGCGACCGTTCGGCTATCTCGCGTTCGTGGCGGCGCTCGCGGCGCTCTCGGCATCCGCGAGGCTGCTCGGCGACACGCACGAGCTGGGGTTCTTCGCCGGGCGCCTGAACCAGATGATCTGGCGCTATCCAGAGGTCACGCGCCGCGGCGTGCAGATGACGTGGCTGGTGTGGATCACGCTGTTCTCCTTCGCGGCGAGCCCGGTCGATCCGATTGCTAGCCGGTGGGATGAGGCCTTGCTCGCGGCGCTTGCCGCAGCCGTGCTTTGGCGCCAGACGAACGCTGGACGCCGAGCCGGGCGTTGAGGTTCTCGAGCGCCTGCTCGAGCCCGACCTCGGCGGGATCCAGCGAGCGCATCGCGGCTGCCAGCCTGTATTCGGCGAAGTAGTCCGGCTCGATGCTGCATGCCGTCGCGATCAGCCTCATCGCGCGCATCGACGGCTTGTCGTGCCCGTTGGCGAGCATGTTGATGTGGGCATGCGTCATCCCCTTGCCGTCGATCTCGCGCGTGGCGTCGGCGAGCATGCGATAGCTCAACCCACGCTCCGCCATCAGGACCCGGAGTGCATCTCCGAACGGCTTGTCGCTCACAGCTTCCATGTCCTTCAGCTGCAGCGGTGGATGATCGCGACGGGGAGCACGCCGATCCAAAATACATGCTGGGGTGGGCACTCGGGGGCACCACGGATAAACGCTCGGGCAGCAGATCGCGGTTAGAGTCCCGCCCGGTGCGTCATCGTCTCTCAGCCGGCTCCGTCCTCGTGCCCACCACGTGATCTCGACGGTCACTCCGGTCACGCGCCAGGCCGAACAGCTGCTGCGCGCGCCGGGGCATTTCAACTGGGCGACGATCACGCTGCTCGGCCTTGCGGTGTACGTGTACGCGGTCGAGATCGAGCGCTCCAACTGGGACGCCGTGCTCGCCGGGATGGCCTTCTGGCTGATGGATTGGACGAACGAGATCGTCAACGCGCTGGTGCTACACGCCAACGGCCACCAGGCGCTGTGGACCGTCACCGGCGACAGCAGCTTCGTGATCCTGATCGGGCTGAACGTCGAGATCTCGCTGTTCTTCGCGATCAACGGGATCGTCTTCGCCAAGCTGCTGCCGGCCGATCGCAGCGCCCGCATCCTCGGACTGCCGAATCGCTGGGTGCTGGCCGTGTGGCTGTCGCTGGTATCGGTCGGCGTCGAGCTGCTGCTGCATGCCGATGGCGTCTTCCACTGGTACTACTGGTGGTGGAACGTGGCGAGCTTCCCCGTGATCGTCGTGTTCGGCTACCTGACGTTCTACGTCGTCGCGTTCTGGGTCCACGACATGCCCCAGCGCGCTCGCCAGGTGCGGGTCGTGGCTTCGCTGGCCACGCTCAACCTCGCAGCCGGCCTCGTGTTCGGCGTGATCCTGGGATGGATCTGAGCCGCCGAGGACTCACTCTCCGCCGACCCGCAGCACCAGCTTGCCGATGTTCTCGCCCGCGAACAGCTTGAGCAGGGCGTCAGGGAACGCTTCCACGCCGCCGTCCACGACGTCCTCGCGCGAGACCAGCCGCCCTTCCTGCATCCAGCCGGCGATCTCACTCGCCGCCTGGCCGAAGCGGGCGGCGTAGTCGAACACGACCATCCCGGTCATCGATGCGCGGTAGACGAGCAGCGATAGGTAGTTAGAAGGTCCACGAACGGCCTCGGTGGCGTTGTACTGAGACACCGCGCCGCAGATCACGATGCGCGCACCGCGCGCCAGGCGGGTGAGCACGGCGTCGAGGATCTCACCGCCGACGTTGTCGAAGTAGACGTCCACGCCTTTCGGCGCCACGTCGCGCAGCGCCCCGCGGACATCCTGTGCCTTGTAGTCGATCGCGGCGTCGAAGCCGAGGTCCTCGACGATCCAGCGACACTTCTCCTCGCCGCCAGCAATGCCGATCACGTGGCAGCCCTTGATCTTGGCGATCTGTCCGGCGATGCTGCCGACCGCCCCGGCCGCGCCCGATACGACGACGGTGTCCCCGTCCTTCAGCTTGGCCACGTCGAACAGGCCGAAGTAAGCGGTCATTCCTGTCAAGCCCAGCGCCCCCAGGTAGGTCGCCGGCGGCGCGAGCGAGGGGTCGATCTTGATCACGCCGCTGCCATCCGAGAGCGCGTGCTCCTGAACGCCGAACGCGCCCGTGACGTGCTCGCCGACCGCGAAGCCCGGGTGCTCGGACGCGCTCACACGCCCGACAGCTCCAGCGCGCATCACGTCGCCGACTTCGACCGGCTCGATGTACGACGCGCCCGCGTTCATCCAGCCACGCATCGCCGGGTCAACCGACAGATGGGATATCTCGATCACGAACTGTCCGCTGCTCGGGACCGGTACCGGCTCCTCGGTCAGGTCCCAGTCGGACGCCTGCGGCAGGCCGGTCGGACGGGCGGCCAAGCGCACCTGGCGGTTGGTGGAGCTCATTTGTTGGCGACTATAACCGCTGGTCGCAGGCCTCCGGAGTAGATTCAGCGCAGTCGATGGCCGAGAAAGTCCCACAGCCGGGAATGGAGATCTTGCCGCGGAGCCCCGCAGGCGCCGGCAGCGGTGTTCCGCCCCGGCTCCTGCTGGCGAGCGATCTCGCCGTCGGCGCTGCCGCCCAGGCGACACGTGTAGCCGTGCGCTTCGGCTCGCTCGCCTGGGGCGCCGGCGCGGCCGTCGGGCACGTCGTCTCGGGGCTGCCAGGCGTCGACAGCGCCACGCGGCTGCTCGACAGCGCCGCGCGTCCGCTCGTCGACGACGGCCACCACGTCCGTGTCCGCGCACGCTCGGCCGCCCAGCTCAACACGCAGCGGCTGCTCGATGCCTTCGTGCCCGGCGTCGTCGACGCACTCGACATCGACGCGATCGTGCAGCGCATAGACATCGATCGGCTGGTGCGCCGGATCGAGATCGACGACGTCGTGCAGCGGATAGACATCGACGCGCTGGTGCGCCGGATCGACATCGACGACGTGGTCAGGCGGATCGAGATCGACCCACTGGTACAGCGCATAGACATCGATCGGCTGGTCAGGCGGATCGAGATCGACCTGCTCGTAGAGCGCATCGACGTGGACGCGCTCGTCGGGCGTATCGACGTCGACCGGATTGCAGAGCGCATCGATGTCAACGAGGTCGTCCAGCGCGTCGACGTCGACGCGATCGTCGAGGAGACCGAGTTGGGCACGATCGTCGCACGTTCGACAAGCGGCTTCGCGACGGCAGCGCTCGATGCCGCTCGAACTCAGACGGCCGGCGTCGACACGCGTGTGACCCGCGCGGTCAATCGCGTTCTGCGTCGCAAGGAGGGCGAGGTGCCAGAAGGTCCGCCGTTGCTGAGGGGCGAGCAGCACGCCGCGCAGGAAGGCGTTGATGACACCGGCGCGAGTTCCTCGTCTGATTCCCCGGGCGGGGGGTCACCGCTTTGAACGCTGGGATTGGTCAGGCGATCGCCAACCAGGGTCGTTACGCGGGTGCCGTCAGTCGTCTGCTGGCCTACGGCGCGGATCTGCTGGTCGTCACGGTCATCTATGCGGCCGCGCTGGCCCTGCTGGAGTTCGCGATCACCGCTGCTACGCCGTGGCATCTTGATCTCAAGCACCACGCGTTGGTGCTCGCGGGGCAACTGATCTGGGCCGCGATCTACTTCGGTAGCTCGTGGGTCGCGTTCGCGCGGTCGCCGGGAATGAGCCTGCTCGGGCTGCGGATCGTGCGCGCGGACGGCGCGCCACTCGATCGCCGCCACGCGCTGATCCGCCTGGTCGCGTTCCCGCTCGGCTTCCTCACGCTCGGGCTGGGCTTCCTGGGGATCGTGTTGGGCCGTACCCACCAGGCGATCTACGATCGCATCGCGAGCACCGCGGTGATCTACGATTGGGATGCCGAGGCGGCGAAGCTGCGCGATCTGGCCTCGCGCGGGGCGCGTCGGCGTGAGGTGCAACTGCAGGCGCCCGGTGAGCGCTCGGGCGCTGGCTGACCACCGTGCGCGTGGGCGGCTGTTGACAGGAGACTTATGCTGTCGGGCCAGATGACGGACATCGGCGATGGCCAATTTCGCAAGGGCGAGCCCATCTGGGTGATGCAGGGCGACGGCTCACAGCGCGCCGCTGAGTACGTCGGCGTCGCCGAGACGAGCGCGTGGTTCGGAGGGGCGCCGCAGGTGCTCGTCGTGTACCCGGACACGCACTCGGGCGAAGCAGTCCAGGTCGACCGCGTCATCCCGCGCGACTCCCAGTAGCCGCAAGCTAAAAGCGAGCTCAAGGCGGATCGCGCAACTGCGGTATTCGATTCGAGTGCCTGACGCGTGAACATGAACAACATGAACACGCACGATCTTCCCGCCTCACCAACTCACCGCCTCTCGCCTACGGGGGCAGCATGATGGACTGGGACAGCTGGCCGCTCGATGCGGTGTCCGCCGCCGCGTTGGTCGCGCGCATGATCGACACGATCGACGAAAGCACCGAGGAAGATTCCCTGGCGCTGCTTTCGGATCTACTGTGCGCCGCGTGGGGCAGTCGCGTGGCTCAGGACCAGTAGCGCATCCTCGCGGTGAACGCCGGGGAGACGTCGTTTCTCCGCGGGTTTAGCATGTTCGCGCCAGCTCGGCCATCTGTTCGAACGCTGTCCACGGGTTCAGCGGCTCCTGACTGCCGGACAGCTCGAGATAGATGTTGGCGATGTTGACGACCAGCCGCTCGCGCTGGCGCCAGTCGACCCAACGCCCGAGCGAGATCGAGCGCGCCGCCTGCAACGCCGTCATCCCTTCGGCAAAACGCGCACGCGCCTCCTCGTACAGATATTCGAAGTACGCCTTCAGCTCGCGTACGGCATCCGGTCCTGTCAACGGCCCGTGACCAGGGACGATCACCTCGAGGTCCATCGTGAGGATGCGATCGCACGCGGCGATCCAATTGGAAACCGGCCCCGCCCAGGCGATCGGGTGCGCTTCGGAGAACAGGATGTCTCCCGAGAACAGCACCCGTCCCGTGGGGTCGTGCACGAGCGTGTCGCCGCGAGTGTGTGCAGGGCCGACCTCGATCAGGTGCAGCTCACGCTCGCCTACTTGCATCCGAAGCTCGCCCACGAAGGTCTCCTGCGGGAGCGCCAGCTCGATGCCGGTGAAGTCGAACGCGCCGAAGCAGTCCAGGAAGAAGGCGCCCAGCTCGCCCATCGTCGGAGCCTGCTCGATCAGGGCCGCCATCGCCGCCGGCGGCAGGTCCGACATCTCGGCCGCGGTCCGCTCGGAGGCGACGATCCGAGCGCCACCGAGAAGCTGGTTGCCGTAGCAGTGATCGCCGTTGGCGTGAGTGTTGACGAGTGTGTCGATGCGACTCGCGGCCGGCACCGCGGCGTGCATCGCCCGCAGCATCTCGTCCGTCAAAGCTAGGTCGTACAGCGTGTCGATCAGGAGCGTGCTCTGCCCGTCCGCGACCAGTCCCGCGTTCGACCATCCCCAGCCTCCGCCGGGCTGCAGGTAGGCATAGAGACCGTCCCCGACCTCCTGCAGGCCCTTTGTGTAGCTCATGCGCCGGCCATGTTGGCACAGTGGGATACTCGCGAGGATGCCTTACGATCCCGCGCGCGCCGTGGAGCCGTCGAGTGACGCCTGACAACAGCGCAGAGCTGGGCGCCGACGCTACTCGACGGGTACGAGCCCACGTGCGGGATCGAGCCTTCGGGAGACGACGGTCGTGTGGAAAACCGCGTCCGCCGGCCCTGCCAGCACGTCGCGCAGGCCCTTCATGAAGATGCCGGTGTGCTGCTCGCGGAAGTGGCGCTGCAGCGTGTCCTCGTCGGCCCATTCCTCGACGAACACGTAGCGGTCGGGCTGCTCCAGATCTGCGTACACGCGGTATCCGTCGCAGCCGTCCTCCTCGCGCGAGCACCGGCACATCTCGGTGGCGAGCGCGGCGAAGCTCTCGCGCTGCTCAGCTGCGACGTGCACTCGACCGGTGACGACGATCATCTGCGCCCATGCTATCCGCCGTCGGGTATGGTTGGCGTAAGGGAGGCAGCCAATGTATGACTACGTGATTGTGGGTGCAGGATCGGCCGGGTGTGTGCTGGCCAACCGTCTCAGCGAGGACCCCGACGTCAAGGTCCTGCTGTTGGAGTCCGGGCCACCCGACACCAACGAGAACATCCACGTGCCGCTCGGATACCTGCAGCTCGGCGCGACCGAGGTCGACTGGGATTACCACTCGGCTCCCGAGCAGGAGTGCAACGGGCGGCGGATCACGCTGCCACGCGGCCGGGTCCTGGGTGGGTCCTCGTCGGTCAACGCGATGGTCTACATCCGTGGCAACCGTCTCGACTACGACGAATGGGGCGTGCCCGGCTGGTCCTCTGCGGATCTGATCCCGTACTTCCTCAAGGCCGAGGACAACGAGCGCGGCGCATCGCGGTGGCACGGTGCCGGCGGTCCGTTGTCGGTCAGCGAAGAGCGTTCCGGCAACCTGATCTCGCACGCGTTCGTCGAGGCCGGAGTGCAGGCGGGCCTCGCACGTAACGAGGACTTCAACGGCGACGAGCAGGATGGCGTCGGGATGTACCAGGTCACTCAGCGCGGCGGCATGCGCGCGAGTGCTGCCGTCTCCTACCTGCATCCGGTGATGGAGCGCGAGAACCTTACGGTGATGCCGTATATGCATGTCCAGCGGGTGCTGTTCGACGGCACCCGCGCGGTCGGCGTCGAGGCGCGCCAGCTGGGCCAGGTGCAGGAGCTGAGTGCCGAGCGCGAAGTGATCCTGTGCGGTGGCGCCTACAACTCACCGCAGCTGCTGATGCTCTCCGGGATCGGCCCGGCCGAGCACCTGGCGATGCGCGAGATCGAGGTGCGGCTCGACCAGCCGGCGATCGGCGAGAACCTGTCCGATCATCCTGCCGCGCAGCTCGTGTGGACGACGCCCGAGCCGCAGAGCCTGCTGCTGGCGCTGGAGCCGGCGGCGCTCGAACAGTACGAAGCCACGCAGACCGGGCCGTTTGCCTCGAACCTCGCCGAGGCCGGGGGCTTCGCTCGCGTCGGCGCGGATGCCCCGGCTCCCGACATCCAGTTTCACGTCGCTCCCGTGCATATCGTCGACGAGGGCCTACGCGATCCCGAAGCCCACGGAGTGTGGGTCTCGCCGTGCTTGCTCACGGAGCGCAGCAGGGGCTCCGTGCGCCTGGCCTCCAAAGACCCGACGGCCAAGCCGATTGTGCACAACGCCTTCTACAGCGCCGGCGATGACATGCAGCGGATGATCGATGGTTTGCGCCTAACGCTGGATATCTGCTCCCAGCCTGCGATCAAGCCGTACTGCGCAAATCCGTTCAACACCCCCGACGGCGACAGCGACGAGGCATTGCGCGCGCACATCGCGCGTACGACGTTCGCCATCTACCACCCTGTGGGCACCTGCCGGATGGGCGAGGACACCGGGGCGGTCGTCGACGATCAGCTAAAGGTGAACGGTCTCGAGGGGCTGCGCGTGGTCGATGCATCGGTGATGCCGACGGTCCCGCGGGGCAACACGAACGCGCCGACGATCGCGCTCGCCGAGCGTGCGGCGGACCTGATCCGTCACGGCCGGGCGCTGGCTGAGCCGCTGGCTGCACTCGGCGCGGCCTGACGTGAACAGCTCCCCACGCGCGATCCATCACCTCAGCTGCGGCACGATGTGCCCACGCGGTGCACGCCTGCTGACGGGTCAGGGTGGCGTGCTGGCCGAGGCGCGCCTGGTATGCCACTGCCTGTTGATCGAGGGCGCCGAGGGCCTCGTTCTGATCGACACGGGCTTCGGCATGCAGGACATGCGCAACCCGCGTCAGCTCGGCCGGCTGTTCACGACGATTGTGCGCCCACGCGCGAACGTCGCCGAGACGGCGATCGCCCAGATCCGCGAGCTCGGCTTCGATCCGGTCGACGTGCGCCACATCCTCACCACGCATCTCGACGTCGATCACGCGGGCGGCCTGCCGGACTTCCCGGACGCGGAGGTTCACCTGATGGGGCGCGAGCTCGACGTGGCGATGAATCCCCCCTTGCGCGAGCGCGCACGCTACGTCGCAGCGCACTGGGCGCACGGACCCAAGTGGGTGCGCCATGACGTCGCCGGTGAGCAGTGGCTGGGCTTTGACAGCGTTCAGGTCCTGCCCGGCAGCGACGCCGAGATCCTGCTGATCCCGCTGTTCGGGCACTCCCTCGGCCACATGGGCATCGCCGTTCGCGACGGCGATCGGTGGCTGATGCACTGCGGCGATGCGTACTTTCACCGCGAGCAGGTGCAGACGCCTGCGCACTGCCCGCCGGGGCTCACCGCCTTCCAGGCGATCAACGCGGCCGACGGCGCCGCCCGCAGGCAGAACAGCGAGCGCCTGCGCGAGCTGGCCGAGCGCCACGGCGAGGAGGTCGAGCTGCTCTGCTCCCACGACGCCGTGACGCTCGCGAGCTACGAGCGGGCGAGCGTCGCGACCACGTAGCTAGGACTCGCCGGCGGCCTGTGAGCGCGCGTCACGCACCAGCCGTCGCATACCCCTCAACCAGCGCTCCGGATCGGAGCCCTTCAGGGCCATGAACTGCGCGACGTTCTCGTGCGGCAGGATCAGGAAGCGCTCGTCGTTGATCCCGGCAACGACCGCGTCGGCGACGTCCTGCGGTTCGATCAGCCCACCGGAGTTCAGCGCGGCAGCGCCCGCCGGCTCCTGCATCGCCAGCTCGAGCATCGGGGTCCTGACGCCCTGCGGGCAGATGCACGACACGCGCACTCCCTCGTCGCGGTATTCGATCGCCAGCCACTCCGCCAGCGACACCGCGGCGTGCTTGGTCACGCTGTAGATCAACGAGGAGACCTGCGTCAGCAGGCCGGCCGCCGAGGCCGTGTTGATCAGGTAGCCCTCGCCGCGCTCGCGCATCTCCGGCAGCAGCGCGCGCGACGCCCACACGTGCGCCATCACGTTGACGCGCCAGGCCTCCTCCCACGCCTGCTCGTCGGCCTCCGGTCCGCCCATCGCGCCGGGGACGCCGGCGTTGGAGATAAAGATGTCGATCGCGCCGTTTACCTCGCTGGCGTGCGCGATCAGCGCACGTACGCTGGCCTCATCGCCGGCGTCTAGCTCAACGGCGAGCGCCCCGACCTCTGCGGCAATCGCTTGCGCGCCGGCGAGGTCGCGATCGGCGACGACGATCGCGCCGGCTCCCTCGGCGGCGAACCGTCGAACCAGGGCTCTGCCGATTCCGCCGGCGCCCCCCGTGACGACGATATGCCGGTTCGCGAGCTCCATCGGGCGTACTCTATGTCAACCATGACTGGACAGGACAGCATGGAGGGGGCGCCGGAAGCGCCTGTTTGGGGGGAGCTGCGCTACAGCGGGGAGCTCGCCAGGTTGCTGGCGGCCGGCCTGCTGCGCCCACCGCGGCGGCGCGAGGATGCGCCACCGGTGATGCTCGTCCCGGGGTTTATGGCAGGCGACTCGTCGCTGACCGTCCTGCGGCGCTGGCTGAGACGGCGCGGCCACCGCGTCTCGATGAGCGGCATGCTGGTCAATATCGGTTGCGCCGAGCAGATCGTGACCCGCCTGGAGGCGCAGCTCGACGAGTTCACCGAGGACTGCGCACGCCCTGTCGTGCTGATCGGGCAGAGCCGAGGTGGCACGCTGGCGCGCGCGCTGGCAGTGCGACACCCTGAGTCGGTGTGTGGCCTGGTGATGCTGGGATCGCCGGTACGAGACGGCCTGGCTGTGTCTCCATCGGTGCTGCGGACAGTGCGCTGGGTCGCACGTCTCGGCGACCTTGGTCTGCCGGGCGTGTTCTCGACCAGCTGCCGGGACGGCGACTGCTGCGAGAGCTTTCGCGCCGATCTGACCGCCCCGCTGGCGGCGAGCATCGCGGCGATCTCGATTCTCTCGCGCAGCGACGCGATCGTCGACTGGCGGGCCTGCCTGGACCCGCACGCCGAGCAGATCGAGGTCGACTCGAGTCACTGCGGCATGTCGGTCCATCCGGCCGTCTATCGGGTGTTGGATCGGGCACTGGACGACTGCGCGGAGGTTCCATGGAGTGGATGAGTCCGATCGACTCGTCTTTCCTCCACGTCGAGAACGACACGACGCCGATGCACATCGGCGCCGTCAGCATCTTCGAGGGTCCGCCGCCGCCGTTTGCGGAGCTGCGGGCGATGGTCGCCGGCAAGCTCGATCTCGTCCCGCGCTACCGCCAGAAGGTTCACTCGGTGCCGCTCGCGGTCGGCTCGCCGGCATGGATCGACGACCCGCACTTCAGTATCGACTACCACGTACGGCACACCGCGATCCCGGCACCGGGGACCGAGCAGCAGCTGCGCCAGATGGCCAGTCGTGTGTTCTCCCAGCATCTCGACCGCAACAAGCCATTGTGGGAGATGTGGGTCGTCGAGGGCCTGCACGACTGGTGTTGGGCGCTGCTGTCGAAGGTCCATCACTGCATGGTCGACGGCGTCGCGGCGACCGATCTGATGTCGGTCATGTTCTCGGACACGACCGCTCGCTCGACGGACGGGGAATGGGCGGCGGCGCCCGAGCCTTCGGGCCTGGAGATCCTGATCCGCACGATCGGGCGGCGTGCCACCCCGGGCGGGCAGCTGGAGGCGTTGCGGCGGGCGATCAGCACGCCGTGGGAATCGCTGCGCTCGCTCGGTGAGATCGTGCGCGCGGCGGCCGCAGCGTCTTCGCGCATGCGCCCGGTCGCAGCGTCCTCGTTGACGGGCCCGATTGGGCCGCACCGCCGCTGGAGCTGGGCCGAGGCGCGCCTCAGCGACGTCAAGACGGTTCGAGCCGCGCTCGGCGGCACCGTGAACGACGTCGTGCTCACCCTGATCACCAACGGGTTCCGCGAGCTGCTGGAGTCCCGCGGGGAGGAGGTCACCGAGGACCGCGTGGTCCGCACGATGGTCCCCGTCTCGGTACGCCGCAAGGGAGAGCGCGGCGTCTACAACAACCGCGTCTCCGCCGTGTTCGCCGGCCTGCCGGTCGGCCTGCTCGATCCGGTCGCGCGCCTGCAGGCGATCCGCGCGGAGATGGACGGGATCAAGGAGTCCAAGCAGGCGGTCGCAGGCGACGTGCTGAGCTCCATGTCCGGCTTCGCGCCACCCCTGCTGCTCGCGCTGGGGAGCCGTCTGGTCACGCTCTCCCCGCGGCTGAACATGCACACGGCCACGACCAACGTCCCCGGTCCTCAGCAGCCGGTGCAGACGCTCGGCCGACGGATGCTGCGCTCCTACCCGTTCGTCCCGGTCGTCGGATCGATCCGTATCGTCGTCGCGATCTTCTCCTACGACGGCGGGCTGTACTTCGGCGTCACCGGCGACTACGACGGCGCACCGGACATCGATGTCCTCACCGCCGGGATCGGCCACGGGATGGACGACCTACTCGCGATCGTCGCACCACCACCACCACCACCACCACCACCGCGGGTGCGCCCGCGTCGTGCCAGGTCCGCCACCGCCCGATAGGCTGGCGCAACATGCGCGCCGTCACATTCCAGGCCCCGGGCGTCGTCAGCGTCGAGGATCGCCCTGACCCCGAGCTGCTCGACTCGGAGGACGCGATCGTACGCATCGAGGCGACCGGCGTGTGCGGCTCGGACCTGCACATCTACCACGGCCGCGTGCAGATCGAGCCCGGCTTCACGATCGGCCACGAGTACGTCGGCGAGGTGCTCGCGATTGGTGACGCGGTGACGCGGGTGGCGGTTGGTGATCGTGTGCTCGGCTGCTTTCAGACTGCCTGCGGGGACTGCTTCTTCTGTCTGCAGGGCTCCTATCACCGCTGCGTGGAGTCGCGCACGTTCGGGCACGGTGCCGGGCTCGGCTCGCTGCAGGGCACGCAGGCCGACATGGCGCTCGTGCCGCGCGCCAACCTCGTGCTGCGACGCGTCCCCGATGGCATGAGCAGCGACGTGGCGCTGTTCGCCGGCGACGTGATGGGCACCGGCTTTCACGCCGTCGACGCGAGCGGCCTGCGCCCCGGTGACGTAGCGGCCGTGATCGGGCTAGGCCCGGTCGGGCTGTGCGCCGTGCAGGCCGCGAAGGCCGCCGGCGCGGCGCACGTGTTCGCGATCGACAGCGTCCCCGAGCGCCTGGCTGTGGCCGAGTCCTTCGGCGCCGAGCCGCTGCACCTTGCAGAGCAGGATGTTCGCGCGGCCGTGCGCGGTGCGACCGAGGGCCGCGGGGTCGACGTGTGCGATCGACGCGGTCGGCGACCCGAAGGTGCTCGAGAGCGCGATCCGCCTGACGCGCAACTGCGGCGCCATCCAGTGCATCGGCGTGTACGCCGAGCGCGGCGAGGTCCACCTCGGGCTGCTGTGGCTGAAGGCGCTGACGCTGCGCGGAGGTCATGCCAACGTGATCGCGCACGTCGATCGCGTGCTCGCGATGCTCGCCGCCGGCGTACTCGACCCGACCGCGCTCGTGACCCATCACATGAAGCTCGAAGACGCGCCGGAGGCCTACGCGGTGTATGACCGCCGCGAGGCGTTGAAGATCGTTCTCACGCCCTAGGGGTAGAACCTAGGCCCAGTCGAGCGACCGCGCGACCGCCTTCTTCCACTGCGCGAACTCCCGCTCGCGACGGCGCTCGTCCATCTCCGGCTCCCACCGGCGATCTGTCGACCAGCGCGCCTTCAGCTCTGCCTGGTCGGACCAGAAGCCGGTGGCCAAGCCGGCCGCGAACGCCGCGCCGAGTGCAGTGGTCTCCGTCACCGTTGGGCGGATCACCGGCATCCCGAGCACGTCGGCCTGGAACTGCATCAGCAGCTCATCGGCCGTCATGCCGCCGTCGACGCGCAGCTCGCGCAGTGGGACCTCGACGGCGGCGTTGGCCGCATCGAGAACCTCGCGGGTCTGCCACGCCGTCGCCTCGAGCACCGCGCGCGCGAGGTGCCCTGCGCGCGCGTAGGCCGTCAGGCCGACGATCACGCCGCGCGCGTCATCGCGCCAGTGAGGGGCGAATAGCCCGGAGAATGCAGGCACGAAGTAGACGCCGCCGTTGTCCTCCACGGTTCGCGCCAGCCGCTCGACGTCGGCTGCGGTGTCGATCAGCCCAAGCTGGTCGCGCAGCCACTGCACGGCCGCGCCCGTCACGGCGATCGAGCCCTCGAGCACATAGCCGGTGGGTCGCGCGCCGAGCTTCGCGCCGACGCTCGTCAAGAGGCCCTCGCAACGGACGATCTGCTCGCCGGTGTTCACGAGCAGGAAAGAGCCGGTGCCGTAGGTGCTCTTCGCCTCCCCGGGCTCGAAGCAGCTCTGGCCGAACAGCGCGGCCTGCTGGTCGCCGAGGATTCCTGCCACCGGGCAGCCCTCGAGCGCTGTGCCGCGCACCTCGCCGTAGATCTCGCTCGAGGAGCGGATCGCCGGGAGCATCGATCTTGGCACGCGCATCAGCTCGAGGCTCGGAGCGTGCCAGTCGAGCGTGTGCAGGCTCATCAGCATCGTGCGGCTGGCGTTCGTTGGGTCGGTCGCGTGGACGCCACCGCTCGGGCCGCCGGTCAGGTTCCACAGCAGCCAGCTATCCATCGTGCCGAACGCCAGCTCGCCGGCCTCGGCGCGCTCGCGGGCGCCAGGGACGTGGTCCAGGATCCAGCTGATCTTCGGGCCGGAGAAGTACGTCGACAGTGGCAGCCCGACCTCCTCGCGCAGGCGGTTGACCCCCTTCTCCCCCGCGAGCTCGCGCACGAGTGCGGCAGTGCGCGTGTCCTGCCAGACGATCGCGTTGTGAATCGGCTCACCGGTACGCCGGTCCCACACGACTGCTGTCTCGCGTTGGTTGGTGATGCCGACCGCGACGACGTCTCTCGCGTGCGCGCCCGCACGCGAGAGCGCCCCGTCGATCACCTCGCGCGTGCGCGCCCATACCTCGCGCGGGTCGTGCTCGACCCATCCTGCACGCGGGTGAAGCTGCTCGTGCTCGCGCTGGTCGAGGCCCCTGATCGCGCCGTCGACGCCAAACAGGATCGCCCGCGTGCTAGTGGTTCCCTGGTCGATCGCTGCGACGAGCCTGCTCATGGGCGCACCCTACGCCCCGGCGCAGCATCCGAGCCCGCCGAGACGACCCCGCGTCCGGCCGCCGCCGGTATCGTGGGTTGAGGTGCGCTCCACGCTCGCGATCCTGGCGTTCACGGCGTGCGTCGTGATGGTCGGCTCGACCCAGGAGGCGGGGAGGGCTGCCACCGGTGGCGCCACGCCTGCCCCGAAGCACACTGCGGCGCCGTCTGAAACGCCAGGTAGCGCGCCGTCGGTGCATCCGCCGACGCTTTATCGGATCACCGGGTGCGCCAGCCGCGGCGAGAGCGCCTACCGCGGGGGCCCGGCGCGGCGTGAGGTCGCGATCGGGTTCGACGACGGACCCGCGCCCGACACGCCGTCGTTCGTGAGGATGCTCGCGCGCAGCCATGTGCAGGCGACGTTCTTCATGATCGGCGAGGACGTGAGCGTTGGATATCGCTCGACGCTGCTTCGCGAGCTGCGCGAAGGTGACGTTCTCGGCGACCACACCTTTACGCACCCTGACCTTCTCAGGACCGGCGGCGTGCGCTCGCAGCTGCAGCGGACTATCGGCGTGATCCGCGGGCTCACCGGCTACACCCCCTGCGTGTTTCGTCCGCCGTACGGCGATTACGACCAGTCGGTCGTACAGACGGCGCGCTCGCTCGGGCTCGCGACCGTGCTTTGGGATGTCGATCCCAGCGATTACACCCAGCCCGGTACAGGAGCGATCGAGCAGCGGGTGCTCGCACAGGTGCGGCCCGGCTCGATCATCATCTCCCACGACGGTGGCGGCCCGCGTGGGCAGACACTCGCAGCGTACCCCGACATCATCGCCTCGCTTCGCTCGCGTGGCTATCGGATCGTGACGATTCCTCAGCTGCTTGGCTTTCGTGCGACCTACGTTCCATGCGTGAAGCTGTGCGACGGAATCGGCATCCCACGCGCGAAGCTCCCGCGTGCGGCGATCGTGCGGCGCGCACCCTAGAAGTCAAGTCCCGGGCTTCGCCGAGAGCCGGCGGAAGCCGTTTCCCTCTCGTCGCGTGTGCGGTGCGCGCGTGCTTAGAATAAGGTGCTCGGCGGAACGTCGAGTCGCTTAGACATCCAAAGCGCGCGCCCGTAGCTCAGTGGTCAACGGTTCTCTTCGGGGAGCCAAAGAGCAGCGGTCTTTCAAGCCGCAGGCCGCGGGTTCGATTCCCGCCGGGCGCACTTTCGAGAACCTGTAGCGCGTAGCGTGCGCGAACGTGAAGGTGCAGTCGGGGCGCTGGCACCCCGCACATCTGCCCCGCTCCCGGTTTCGGTGCCGTGCACAGTGCCGATCTCGACCACGGTCTCGCCGGAGTGGATAAAGCGGTACATCTCAGTCGTCCGAGTCGTCCGGTTGACAATCTGCGTAATCCCTGGTTTATCGAGTTGACAACCTGCGTAAAACCTGATTTATATGTCGTGCGGGAGAAAACAGCGGGCGTCCGGGGCAAGTGTTCTCGGAGGTTGACCAGCCGCACAGCAAAGGAAGGGATTGGACGATGGGCCTGTGGTCAAGTAAGCGTGATGCGGACCTCGAAGGCGCGGCGGGAAGGATCGGCGTCTCATGGAGCTGAGGCTGTTCGCGTGCCATGAGCAGCGCATGCTCCGCGCGCTCCACGGTCGCTGGCCGTACCGGCGCTCGCACTCTCGCCACGACCTCCACTGGCTGGTGCGCGTTCAGCCGGAGAGCTGCTGGTGCTCGAGCGTGCGTGCTCACTCGGTGATGGGGCTGCGGTCGTGCACGCGGCGTCCCCGCGGACGCTGAGGGGTCGGTCAGGGAGGGCCTGTACCTACAGGCCCGACAGAGCCGCTGAACGGGCCGGTAGGGACGAGCGCCCGGTCGTGCGCGCGTCCGCACGGACAGCCTGCTCGGCGATCGCATCGATCAGCCGCGGCCATACGGCTCTGGGCAGGTCGTGGCCCATTCCCTCGATCCTCAGCAGCTCGGCTCCCGGGATCGCGCGCGCGGTGGCCCGGCCACCTGAAGGCGCGACGAGCCGGTCAGCGGTCCCGTGGATGACCAGTGTTGGAGCGACGATCTGCCGCAGCTCCGGGGTGCGGTCGCCGGATGCGATGATCGCCGCGAGCTGACGTCCCGCTCCGTCGGGATTGTGGTCGCGATCGTAGCTCTCGCCGGCGATCGCAACGATGTCCTGCGGGTCGCGTGGAATCCCGCGTGAGCCGATCGCCTCAAATACGCGCTGTGCATGGGCGATGAACTGCTCGCGCTCGCGCGACGCGCGGCGCAGGAGCACGGGGTAGATACGCAGCGCCGGCTGTCCGTTGCCGATGCCGCCGGTGTTGGACATGACCGAGACCAGCGAGCGCACGGCCTGCGGGTGGCGCGCGGCCAGCAACTGGGCGATCATCCCGCCCATCGATGCGCCGACCACATGCGCGGGGGCGAGGTCGAGCTCGCTGAGCAGCCCAGCCGCGTCGTCGGCCATGTCGCCGAGTGTGTAGTGCGCGGCGCGCTTGGAGCGCCGCAGCAGCTGCGGGACGGTCGGCGGCCGGCCGCTTACATGCGTCGAGCGTCCGATATCACGGTTGTCGAAACGCACGACGTGGAAGCCTCGTCCGGCGAGCTCGAGGCAGAAGTCCTCCTGCCAGGCAACCATCTGCGTGCCGAGCCCCATGATCAGCAGCACCGTCGGGTTCGAACGGTCGCCGAAAGTCTCGTAGCAGAGCGTGATGCCCCTGCCGACGTCGCAGCACTCCTCAGACACGATCAAACGACTGTAGCGGTCTGCATGGCAGGTAGTAGGATCGACGGCGATGGCGGCGACCCCCGCATCGCGCAACTCGGAGGCCGGCGCGGCCGGCCTCGACGAGGCCGACATCCGCAGGCTGTCGATCGACACGATCCGAGCGCTGGCGATGGACAGCGTGCAGAAGGCCAACTCCGGGCATCCCGGCACGGCGATGGCGCTGGCGCCGCTCGCGTACACCCTGTTCAAGCGGTTCCTGCACGTCAACCCGCGGGACACTGCGTGGCGCGGGCGCGACCGGTTCGTGTTGAGCTCCGGGCACGCATGCGTGCTCCAGTACTCACTGCTGCACCTGTGCGGATATGACGTCGGGCTCGAGGATCTCGAGCAGTTCCGCCAATGGGGCTCACTGACGCCTGGGCACCCCGAGCGCGGCCACACGCCGGGCATCGAGATCACGACCGGTCCGCTCGGGCAGGGATTCGCCAACTCGGTCGGCATGGCGATCGCCGAGCGCTTTCTGGCGGACCGCTTCAATCGCCCCGGTCGGGAGATCGTCGACCACCACGTCTACACGATCTGCTCGGACGGCGACCTGATGGAGGGGATCAGCCAGGAAGCGGCGTCGCTCGCCGGGCATTTCCGGCTGGGCAGGCTGATCGCCTGCTACGACGACAACCACATCACGATCGACGGCACGACCTCGCTCTCCTTCGACGGGGAGAACCACCCCGCCCGCATGCAGGCCGACGGCTGGCACGTGCAGCGGGTCGAGGACTCCGAGGACGTCGAGGCGCTGGACGCGGCGATCACTACCGCGCGCGCGGAAACAGAGCGACCCTCGTTCATCGCGATCCGCTCGCACATCGCCTACCCGGCTCCCAACGCCGTCGACACCGCCAAGTCGCACGGCGCGGCGCTCGGCGAAGACGAGGTGCGAGCGACCAAGCAGGTCATGGGCTTCGATCCCGATCGCACCTTCTGGGTGGACGACCGCGTGTACGAGCACATGTCGCTGCGCGAAGTAGGTGCCGCTTCGCAGCGGGAGTGGCAGGAGCGCTTCGACGCCTGGCGCGAGGCCCTGCCGGAGATGGCCGAGGAGTGGGAGCGCGCCTGGTCTGGGCGCCTGCGCGACGGCTGGCGCGAGTCGCTGCCGAGGTTCGAGGCCGGTGAGAAGATCGCCACGCGCTCGGCCGGGCAGAAGGTGATGGCGAGCTTCGCCGAGTTCGCGCCGACGATGATCGGCGGCGCGGCGGACCTCGTGGAGTCAACGAAGACGGTGTTCGAGGGTGGCGGGGAGTTCTCGGCCGTGCACGCCGGACGCAACATCCCGTTCGGCATCCGCGAGCACGGGATGGGCGCGATCGTCAACGGAGCGGCCGCTCACGGTGGCATCGTCAAACCGTACGGCTCGACGTTCTTGACCTTCTCCGATTACATGCGCGGCTCGGTCCGCCTGTCGGCCCTGATGGGTCTGCCGGTCGTGTGGGTGTGGACACACGACTCGGTCGGGCTTGGCGAGGACGGCCCAACACATCAGCCAGTCGAGCACTACGCCGCACTGCGCGTGATCCCGCACCTGTGGGTGATGCGCCCGGGCGATGCGAACGAGACGACCGTCGCGTGGGAGGTCGCGCTCGAGCGTGAGGACGGCCCGGTCGCGCTGCTGCTCACGCGCCAGAACCTGCCGGTGCTCGACCGCACCGAGGTAGCGGACGCGCACGGCCTGCGGCGCGGCGGCTACGTACTGTGGGATTCGACCGGCGCGAGCCCCGAGATCATCCTGATCGCCACCGGCTCCGAGGTCGCCCCGGCGCTCGCGGCAGCCCGGGAGCTGGCCGCACAGGGGATCGCGATGCGGGTCGTGTCGATGCCGTGCATGGAGCTGTTCGAGGCGCAGACGCAGGACTACCGCGACGAGGTCCTGCCCCCCGCGGTCAGCGCGCGCCTGGCGGTCGAGGCGGGCGCGAGCATGAGCTGGTGGAAGTGGGTCGGCAGCGACGGCGACGTGCTCGGGATCGACCGCTTCGGCGCCTCCGCGCCGGGTACTACCGTGTTGGAGAAGCTGGGCTTTACCGCTGAGAACATCGCCGCGCGGGCACGCGCGCTGGTGGACTCCGGACACTGAGAACCGAGACCAAGGAGCCGTCATGCCCGCCGACGCAAACACGCCCCTGCAGCGCCTGTCGGACCTCGGGCAGAGCATCTGGGTCGACTTCCTCTCGCGCGAATCGATCCACGGCGGGCACCTCCAGGAGCTGATCGACGACTTCTCGGTCGTCGGCGCCACGTCGAACCCCTCGATCTTCGAAAAGGCGATGGGAGCTGGGGATGCCTACGACGAGCAGATTCACGAGCTGATGGCGCAGGGCCGCGACGTCGAGGAGACGTTCTGGACGCTCGCCAAGCAGGACATCAAGGACGCCTGTGGGCTATTTCACCCCGTCTGGGAGGTGAGCGGAGGGCGCGACGGGTACGTCTCACTGGAGGTCGACGCGCGGCTCGCCTACGACACGCTCGCAACCTTCCGCCAGGCGATGAGCCTGCACGGCGAGATCGACCTTCCCAACCTGATGGTCAAGATCCCCGCAACCAAGCCGGGGCTGGCGGCGATCGAGGACGTGATCTCGAAGGGCCGCTCGATCAACATCACGTTGATCTTCTCGCTGCGCCGCTACGCGGAGGTTGCCGAGTCCTACATGCGCGGGCTGGAGCGCCTGATCGCAGAGGGTGGCGACCCGCGCACGGTGGCGTCGGTGGCCAGCTTCTTCGTCTCCAGGATCGACACCGAGGCAGACAAACGCCTGCAGGCGGTCGGCGGCCAGGACGCGCTCGAGGGCAAGCTCGCGATCGCCAACGCGAAGCTCGCCTACGCGCACTACCTCGAGGTCTTCTCGGGGCCGCGCTGGGAGTACCTCGCGGGCAAGGGTGCGACCCCCCAACGCGTGCTGTGGGCCTCGACCTCCACGAAGAACCCTGCCTATCTCGACACGATCTACATTGAGGAGCTGCTCGGACCGGACACGGTCAACACGGTCCCCGAGGACACGATCAAGGCCTACCAGGATCACGGCGACCCGCAACCGCGCCTGCAGAGCGGCCTGGCCGAGGCGCACCAGGTGTTCGAGGATCTCAAGCGGGCGGGCGTCGACTACGACGACGTGACCGACACGCTGGAGCGCGAGGGCGTTGAGAAATTCGAAGCGGCGTTCACCGAGCTGCTGCAGACCCTGAGCGCCAAACGCCAGTCGCTCGCGCCGGCGTGAGCCCGGCTCGCTAGTGAACCTGGCTCGCTCGGGCTCCCGGTTCTCTAAGTCGGCTAGTGCAGCGTGCCCGAAGTGGCTTTACTGTTGTGGGCCCGTGGTGCGGGGGATCCAGCGCAGGGGCCCCGCCTAAACTGCCACGATGAAGGACGATCGTGAGACGGAGGTTTGGGGGCACAAGGACGGGCGCGCGTGGCGGATCGGCGGGGAAGCCGAGGTCACCTGGATCCGGGAGAACACCGAGGTCTCGGTCGCGATCACGTCTGCGATCCCCCCGGTATTCGAGGCGTACGCCACCCTGGAGCTTCCCGGCAGCGGTGGGCGCCTCTCAGCGTCGCCGCTCGAGGATCCGGACCGTCACGACGCCGGTGTGCTCGCGGTGCTCGGCGAGCATTCCGAGGGGCAGCCGTGGTGGATTGGCTATCTCGACACGGGCGGTGCGGACATCGTTTTCGGCGACGTGCGGAAGGTCAGGCCGGGCAACACTGACGCATGGTATGTGCTGGTGAGGCTGGCCCGGAGCAGGCGGGTGTCTGGCGCGAGCGTGAGCATTGGAAGAGCCCTCTGCCGGATCTGATGTTTGCGGCCGATCGCTCGTGGCTGCTCTCGACTTTGTGGGACGACGATTGGATGTGCATCGGCGGCTCACGAGGCCTCATGGACGCTTTTCTGGCTCATCCTGATCTGCGCCACCGGGTTCGCGAAGTCGACCCATCACTCAAGGATGCGACTCCGCCCGGCCACACGGCGATCTGATCGATGGCTGCTTATCTGCCGAGGACTCGGGGTGCACCGATCGCCTCGCCACCTTGGGCCGCCGAAGGACAAGGCACTTCACGAACACTGCGCTAGGAGTAGGGGATCGGGACCAGCACGCGGATCACCAGCGGTCCCGACGGAAACGCGGTGGCGTGGACCGTGAACACGCGAAAGCTGTGCCCGCGGTACTGATAGGACCCGCTGGCCGGCACCTGCCCGGGGTTCGGGCCGAGGCTGTTCTTGACGAGCTTGGAGCTCATGTACATCAGCACGTTGAGACCTGCCAGGCGCCCGGTCAGGCGCTTGTAGCCCTCGTCGTCCTGGATCGAGAGCACGAAGCTGCCGATCTTGCGGCCGTCCAGCCGCAGCGGGGCGCTGACCGGCGCGAGCACGTACGGTCCGCCGACATCGGACAGCAGCCGCCCGCCGGCGCTCACCCGCAAGCGCACGAGGTGATGGTGCAGCAGGGCTTCAACGGCCGCCTTCGTGGCTGTTGGGTCGCGTCGCGCGACGGCGCTCAGCAGTGGCCCGTCGTGCTGGACGCGTTTGATCTGTGCGAGCGTCCGCGGGCCGCCCTCGCCGGCGTAGATCAACTTGGCGATCCGCGCGAGCGTGTTGACGAGCGTGTCTTCGCTGCTCGCTCCGCACAGCTTTGCCGTCGCGCTGAGCGGTATCAGGATGTAGATCCGTACCGAGCCCGACGGGTATGCCTGCGCGGGGAGCGACGTGAACTGGTAGACGACGTGGCCGCGCGTGAGCGTCCCACTGTTCGGAAGCGGTTCGTCGGGGAGCGCCAGCGATCCAGTAACCGTGTGGTTGTGCGATCGCACGGCGGCCTGCCCTTGGGCGACCCCGTTGGCCTCCGCCACGAAGCCGCTGTCGGCCCACACGCTCGCCAGATAGCTTGCGAGCGCCTTCCCGTCGGCGCCGCGGATCATCCCGCGGATCGGTGCCAGCGCGGCGCCGCCCACGTCGACGAGCGTCTTCGTCCCGCGTATCACCCGCAGGTTGGTCATGTGGCCGGTTGCCAGCAGCGCGCGCGCTGCCACCTTAGCGGCCGGCGCGTCGCCGGATTCGACGGCCTGGCGCAGCGCCGTCGAGCCGGCGATCAGGTGCTCAGCCGACAGCGTCCGTTCACTGGAGATGCCCTCGCGGTAGACCCGCGTGAGGACGCGCCCGACCGTGTCCAGCACGGTCGCCGGGCAGTCTGCCGGGATGCCCGGCGCAGGCTGGTCGACGACGGCGCTGACGTGCGCAGCCTGTCTGACCGCGACCGTGGAGCCGCAGCCGGCCAGCGTGCCGATCAGCATCAGGACGGTCGCCGCTAGTCCGATCCGGCGACGTGCAGGCGAGAGCGTGTGCACGGGCACACCATCGTCCCAGATCCTAAGCTTCGGCTAATCCGGCCGTCCGTCCTGCGATCTGCAGGTGGAGTAACGTCGCGTGGGTGCCCACGGCCCTGATCACGGGCGCCTCCAGCGGAATCGGTCGCGCGAGCGCGATCGCCCTGGCTGCGACCGGTTGGACGGTGTTCGCCGGCGTTCGCAATGCCTCGGTCGGCGAGCCGCTCGAGCAGGCGGCGCCCGCGGGGCGGCTGATCGCGCTGCAGCTGGACGTCACCGACGCCTCCCACATCGAGCAGGCGCGCGAGCGGATCGAGCAGTCGGGCGCCGGCTCGCTCGACGCGCTCGTCAACAATGCCGGAGTCGGACTCAGCGGCCCGCTCGAGCTGATCTCAGAGGAGGATCTCCGCGCGCTGTTCGAGGTCAACGTGTTCGCCCAGATCGCGGTCACCCGCGCGCTGCTACCGGCGCTGCGCCGCGCCCGCGGGAGGATCGTCCTCGTCTCGTCGATCGGCGGGCGTGTGGCGATGGCTTACAGCGCCCCCTACGCAGCCTCCAAGCACGCGATCGAGGCCGTCGGCGATGCCTTGCGAGTCGAGCTGCACAGCTCGGGAGTGCAGGTCGCGCTGATCGAGCCGGGCTCGGTGGCGACGCCGATCTGGGACAAGAGCCGCGCGGAGGCCGAGCGGATGACCGTCCCGGCGGCGCTGACGAAGGAGTACGGAACGGTCCCAGCGGCGATGGACAGCGTGATGCGGAAAACCTCCGAGCGTGGGGTCCCGCCCGAGCAGGTCGCGCAGACGATCGTACGCGCGCTGAGGACTCCGCGAATGAAGGCCCGCTATGTGGTCGGGCGTGACGCCAGGGCGATGCTGCTGGCCAAGAGCCTGCTCCCGGCGCACGTGTTCGACCGCTTCGCCAGGCGCGCGCTCGGGGTGTGAGGCCGACTCTCGGCATCTACCTGCAACGAGCCTGGTTATCGCGTATCCGGGCTTGAGCGCCCGTCGATCCCGTCGAACAGGTCTGCGGCAGAGACTTGGAGCGCCGCGGAGAGCTTGGCGATCGTGCGAACGCCTGGCTCACGCTCTGTGCGCTCGATCTTGGCGACGTGGGTCGTGTTCAGGTCGGCGGTGTGCGCAAGGCGTTCTTGGCTGAGGCCGCGTGCCTGTCGGATGCGGCGGAGGTTGGCCGCAAAGATGGCGAGCGAGTCGGGCATTCCCCGGACGATCCTTCGCGACCTATCCCACTTGTGCCAGATACAATCGGGACAGTTGGTAGCTGCTATGAGCCTACGGTCTAGAGAGAGTTGCTCACGAGGTCGATGGATGTGCGTCAGTCGCTTGCGGGAAATGCCATTAGAACGTATGGCTATGTTCTGTTTGGGCGGCTTGTTTCGCTATCCAGTGGCCTACGCGGGCCGTTATGTCCCGCCTCGCAATTCGGCAGGCTCCGGCCCGAATAGTGAGGATTCGTGAGCGGTGCCGATAGCCACCAAGGGCTCTCGCTTGAGAGCGTCCGTGCGGTGGTCGGTCACCTGCGTGCGCGCGACAGGGAGATCGAACAGGCGATCTATAGCCGCATCCAAGAGGCGGTGCCCGATACGGTCGGCGGGCAAGACCCTTCGTATCAGGCGGGCATGCGGGCGGCGATCGACGCGGTGCTTAGCTACAGTCTCGACGTCCTCGAACACGGTCCGGGATGGTCGGGGCCAATTCCTGCCGAGGCCGCCGCACAGGCACATCGCTCGGCACGCGCGGGTGTGGGTCTGGGTGCGGTTCTGCGCCGCTATGTCGCCGGTCATGGTCGGCTCGGGGAGTTCGTCGCCGAGGAGGCGGCGCGTATCGGTCTCGTAAGCGAGGCGCCCGAGCTGCAGCACATAGACAGGACACACGACGCGCTGCTGGGATATTTCGCGGCTGCGATCGAGCACGAGCACGAGCAGGAGCGCCAGCGGGTGATGCAATCGCCCAGGCAACGCCGACTCGAGCTCGTCCGCGGGTTGCTTGATGGTAAGAATGGCGCGCGCGTGGACTTTGTGGATCTGGGCTATCAGATCGATGCCTGGCATGTCGGGGTCATCGCCGTGGGCACAAGCGCGCAAGCGGTCCTGGAGAGCCTCAAGGCGGATCGTCAGCTGATGTCGGTGCCTCGTGGCGAGGAAACGCTGTGGGCCTGGCTCGGCGGGCAGCGACGGCTTACGAACGCTGAGCTGGAGCGACTAGGTCTGGAGAACGAGGCAGCAGGCGTGTCGCTTGCCATCGGGGAGCCGGCACACGGGATCAATGGGTGGCGCCGAAGCCACCGCGAGGCTCAACAAGCTCTTCATGTCGCGCAACTAGCGCGGCAGATGCGCGCCCGCTACCGGGACGTCGCCTTACTTGTACCTTGGTTGGAAGACCCCGAGCGAGGTAGAGCCCTGGTTGAGCTCAACCTGTCGCCGCTCGACAGTCAAAAGGACGGCGGAGTCACACTGCGTCAGACGCTCCGCGTCTACCTTGATGCGGAGCGCAATGCTTCCTCGGCGGCTCGAACGCTCGGGATCGACCGGCGCACGCTCACGCATCGCCTGGCAGCGATCGAGACGTGCGTGGGATATCGGCTCGATAGTCGGAAAGCCGATCTTGAAGTCGCGCTGCGTCTGTACGACCTGTTCAAATGTGGCGAAATGCACAGCGCTGTACAAAGTCCGATGCTCGGATCTCCCACATTGGTGTAGCGCGCGCACCTCCTGGAGTGTAAAAAGATGGCCAGCGCGTGGCATCGGGCTGCCGGCCGTTCCTCTGGGACTAGGTCGGCCCGGTCGATCGTTCCAGCTTGGCGTCGGGCTGGAACGCATGCAGCCATGCAACGAGCTGATCCTCCAGCGGCTCGGCCTTGACGATCGCCTGGGTGCAGTCGCCGTGGTGGCGTCGTGTGGAGCACTGGTAGCGACGGACGCCTGCGCGTGAGCCGCGGGTGCCGTGCATCCGGGCGCCGCAGCGCTCGCAGCAGAGGAGCTTGCGCAGCAGGTACTCCTCGGAGGGGCGGCCGGGCTTCACCACGGGTGCGCCACGAGCGGATCTCCTGCACCTTCTCGAACAGCTCGTCGGTCACGATCGCCTCGTGCAGTCCTTGGATGGCGCGGGTCTTGTCACGCAGCCCGCTGACGTACCCGGCATAGGCGGTGTTGCAGAGCATCTCTCGCACGGTGTCCTTGGAGAACTGGCGGTCGCGGGCGGTTCGTGCGCCTTTGGCGTTCAGCCATTCAGCGAGACTGCGGTCTGACTCGTGGCCTGTGATGTAGCGCTCGAACATCTCTCGCACGAGCGGCGCGCGCTCCGAGTCGGGGACCGCGAGCTTGCTCTCGGGGTCGCGGATGTAGCCCCAGGGCAGGCTGCCGACGAGGTGTCCTTGGCGTGCCTTCTCGCGTAGCCCGCTGCGGGTCCAGAACGACAGCGACACGGAGTAGTACTCGTCAAACATCTCCTGGATCGACTCGGCCAGGAACGACGAGGGGTCGGTGTGGTCTTCGCCCATCGGCTGGGTGACGGACACGACGCGGATTCCGAGCCGCTCGCGTAGGAGCTGCTTGTAGCGTCTGGACTCGACTTGGTTGCGCGCGAACCGCGAGGTGTGGAACACGAGCACGCAATCGAAGTCCCCTGCGGCGGCGTCGGCCATCAGCCGCTGAAACTCCGGTCGCGCCTCGGACTTACGCCAGCCTGAGTGAAAGTCGCAGTACTCCCCGACGAGGTCGAGGTCGTTCTCGGTAGCGAACTTCGCGATCGCTTGGCGCTGGGCGTCAGGGGAGAATCCTTGGCCCTGCTCCTCGGTGGACTCGCGGAGGTCGCGTCCCATCAGCCGGGGGAATTGGTTAGACGGGCGTAGCCTCCGCTTTGACCCTGAACAAGTCGAAGATGGAGGTACGCCCGCATGGAGAAGGTAGCCCCGAGCGAGAGGTTCCGCTTTGAACTGGACGAGGTGCTGGCTGGTGTCGGCGGTGAGGAGGACCCGATCGAGACGGTCGGGCGCCTCGGAGCACGGCTGATCTTGCAGCAGGCGCTGGAGGACGAGGTCAGCGAGTTCCTGGGCCGTGGCCGCTATGAGCGCGCGTCAGAGACGGTCAGTCACCGCAATGGCTATGAGGCGAGGACGGTGAAGACGACGAGCGGGGCGATGCGCTTGGAGCGCCCCAGGATCCGTGACGCGAAGAAGCTCGGGTTTGAGAGCCGGATCCTCGGCAAGGGCGTCGCCCGCACCCATGCGCTGGAGTCGCTGGTGATCAGCGGCTTCCTTCGGGGCCTCTCGACCCGGGATGTCCAGGCCGCGCTGGATGAGGTCTTCCAGGAGCAGATCGCGTCGAAGTCGACGGTCTCGCGGATCTGTGAGGACACCCGGGAGCGATACCGCCAGTGGTGCCGCCGTCGCGTTGAGCAGCACGACATCGTCTACCTGTTCTTGGATGCGATTTATCTGAAGCTGCGCCCCGACGACGCACCCTCCGAGGGTGTCCTGGTGTGTTGGGGCGTGACCTTGGAGGGCCGGAAGATCCTGCTCGGATTGGCATTGGGGAGCCGCGAGAGCTATGAGGCGTGGCTCGCGTTCGGCCGGGATATGATCGACCGCGGGCTGAGAGCACCGGCGCTCGTGATCGCCGACGGTGCACCCGGGATCTGGAAGGCCACCCGCGAGCTCTGGCCCGACGCGCTGGAGCAACGCTGCACCGTCCACGCGCTCAGAAATATCACCGGCAAGCTCCCCGAGCGCCACCACCAAGAGATCAAGGCGCGCTGGTGGAAAGCGTTCGATCGGGCCCGCTCCCCGGGCGAGGCCAGCCGGGAGCTGCAGGGCATCATCGCCGACTACCGAACGGCGTACCCCTCGGCGATGGCCGTCATCGAAACGGACCTCCCGGCCCTCATCACGCATCTGCGGTTCCCGTCCGAGCACCGAAAGCGGATCAGGACAACGAATCTCCTGCAGAGAACGTTCGTGGAGGTCCGCCGGCGCACAAAGGTCATCGGCCGGTTCCCCGGGGAGACCTCGGCGCTCTCGCTCATCTGGGCCGTGCTCGAGCTCTCATCCCGCGGCTGGCGCGGAGTGAAGATGAACCCAAAGACCGTCGCCGAGATCGAGCGGCTACGCCGTCAGCTACGCGAGGACCCCGCGCCACCCGTCACCGTCGACGCACAGGAGGTGATCGCCGCATAAGATCCGCAGCGAGCGGAGCTACACCTCGGTGAATTCACCCGGGAACTGGGACGCGACCCCGCCCCAAACGGCGGCTGGTTAATGGCAGGCGTGGCTGTCGGCGGTGAAGCACTCGACAACAGCGACGGGTTTCCTGATGCCACTATCCCGGGCTGGCGCAGTTCGCCCCGTGACCTCGTCTGGAGCGCTACCAGCTCGGTATCACTCTTGTTCTTCAGGTCGGTCACTGGGGCGCCAACGCTATCTACTCCTCTCAGAACCAGGGACCTTCGCGTTGTGGAAGCGCGGACGGGCGTTTACGTAGCCTCTAGCTTGGAGTTCGTGGTCGGCGACTCGCGGCCTGGGCGTTCGGGGCGCGACCGGTCGTTGGTGGGGCCGAGTCCACGCGCAGGCGTACTAATCCCGGCGCAGCGTGCCTAGTGTGTTCTGGATCACATCTTCGAGATTCGCCCATGCTGCGTCGGGGCCCGGGCTGATACTGACGGGCACCCCCGCGAACGCGAGCTCCGGCCGGACTCTTTCCAGGAGGTCGCGCGTGTGGCTCGACCGCATGTAATCGCTGAGATCATCGAGTCCTGACTCTGAAAGGAACCGCAGGATGAGGCGCAGTGCCCCGAGCAACTGAGGCCAGTCTCGATGGGACGGCAGCTCCTGAGGTGGGCGGCCCAGCAGTGCCGCCCACCCGGGACGGTTCGCCGTGTAGCGTTGTTCCCCGCCAACCGTGTGTTGAGCGATCACGCTTGCATGCGTCAGGCCTGTGAGCGCGTCGTGGACGTTTCGCTTTGAGTAGCCGACGGAGCGGGCGAGTGCCTGCGTCCCGGCCCAAGGCGCGTCGCTGCACAGCAGGATGCGCATCACCTCGGCTCGGATGCCGACGCCGAGGATCCGGCGCAGCCTGAGCGCGAGGGCGATCGGTGCCAGCAGGTCCGGCGTCTGGGAGTTGTGGCTTGGGGGCAGCTCGGGGCGCAGCAGTCCGGCGGCAGCGAAGTCCATGTCGGGGCGCTCGACAGGGGCCTCATGGCGAAAAAGCGGCTCGAGCGCCGCCGGCACCGCCGGCTCGCTATGTGCTCGCAGCCGTGCGCGGGGGCGCTGGCGCGCGAGCCAGCCGATGGCGGCGGCAGTGAGCGCACGGTCGGCCTCGTCGATGCACAGCGCACGTAGCCGCCGGACGCTGAGCAGTTCCTCGTTCGTGAGGATCCAGTCCATCAGCTCGTCAAACAGTCGCGGGTCGGCGCGCGCGATCTCGAGCGTGAACAGGATCAGTGCCTCAGGATCCTGAGCCCATGTGCTGCGCGCGCGTGTGGCCGCCAGTACGCCCATCTGCGCCCACTCATCCCACGTGAACTCCAGTAGCTCGCCGGTGAGTCGCCGTCTAAGTGTCGAGGGATCCATGATCGTCGGGTCGGAGATGGGCGAGGACTTCTTCGAGGACGCTCAGGTACCCCTCTGAGGGGTCGTGCGAGCGGCTCCAGGCGGCGGCGTCAAGCAGCTCTTGGTGGGTTGGGTTCAATGCGAGCAGGTCGGTGAGATGCTTGCCTGGTCCCTGATCGACAGTTGCGTAGAGCTTCAGGTGGATCTGGTCGACGCGTGAGGCGAACAGGATGTTCAGTGACGCTCCGTAGTCGCGCTGCTCGGCCCGCTCTAGGAATCCAGCGGGCAGCCCGAACTTGGTCAGTGAAGCCGGCCCAGGGTTTAGCCAGTCCTCCGGCAGACCGAAGTCCCGTGCGACCACGAGCGCCGCGTCGTGCAGCCCCGCAGGCAGCGGCTCGGCTGAGACGAGCTCGCCGTCATCGACGAGCGCAACGACGTCCACATCCCGGGTCGCGCGGGCCACGAGCGCGAGCGCGAGCAGCGCCGAGCCACCGACTACCGCGAGGGTGTACTGATCGCCGCGCGCAGCGAGCTGCTCGCCGAGTGCTCCGAGCAGCGTGTCGGTGTCATCAGCGTCTCTGATCGGGATGTCAGCCATCACGCTTCTGGATGTTAGTCATCTCGCCTCGGTTTTCAAGTCCTCCCCCTGGGCGCGCAGGGGCGACCGCTCGGTGGGGCAGAAGACGCGACGCAATGATCGAGTTCACCCTGAGAGCCGTCGTGGCCGGCCTCGGTTCACTCCGGGGCCTGCGCCAGACGACGTCGAGTTGTCGCGAAGGATGCCGTCCGAGACGTCCTTTACGCAGCCGCTCATGATCCAGGTCAGACTTCGCTCAGGCTTCAATGTTCCCGCGCGCGCGGTGAGCGCATGACCGGCTTCAAGGCTGTTTTCCTCGACGTCGGTCAGGGCGATTGCACGCTCATCGAGCTCCCGGGCGGCGAGTTCATGCTCTTCGACATTTACCGCTGCCCGGGGCAGGGCACCGTCGACGTCTTCAAGGTGCTCCGCGACGTTCTGCCCCAGGGCGACGGCGGCAAGCAGCTCCTGCACTATCTCGTTATCACACACGCCCACGATGACCACATCTGGGGCATCGGAGAACTGGCCGAAGAGTTCGACATCGGCGAGCTATGGGTCCCGCAATACGGGACGAAGAAAACGCTCTCCAAAAACTACGAGGCGTTCGAAAAGGTCGTCGATGACCAGCCCGACGAGCAGAAGGTCTGGCAACAGGGCTCGCGCACACCTGTCGCCGAGCTCGGCGACAACAACGAGGTCTCCATCCGCTGCTTCTCCCCGCCTGGCTACATCGAGGTGGAGGACACGCTCGACGAGGACGAGGCCCGCAAGCTCATACACGAAAACTGCGGCGTGTATCGGATCATCGCGGACGGCGTCAGCGTCATGCTCGCCGGCGACTCTAACTTGCCCGGGTGGGAGCGGATACTCGGCTACTACGACACCGAGACGGATGAGAACAACCTGGCCGTTCTTGCCAGCCAGATCCTCCACGCCTCACACCACGGCTCACGCACATTTGTCAAGGGTGTCGAGGACGACGAGCCATGGCTCGATGCGCTTGAGGCGATCGATCCGCAGGCGATCGTCATCTCCGTCGGCGAGGGTAACAGGCACAAACACCCCCACCAGGACATGATCGACATCTACGACGAGCAGGTCGGCGCCGACAAGGTCCTGCAGACGATGGAGACGGGCACCCTGGTGCTCAGTGTCACCGGGCAGGGCGCGTATGTGCTCGAACCGGACAGTACCTACGCCGAGAGCTATCCGTGGGACGACGAAGACGACGAGGGCAAACGCGAGGTCGGGACCCCTGGCGGAGGCGGCAGCACCCCGCCACCGACCACCCCGGCACCCGGGTATGAGAAAACGCCGCAGCGTCCCCACCGCGGTGAGCGCTACGGCGCCTGACCTCCCGCCACATTGGTATGAGCGCGACCCAGAGCGCCGCGCATGGGAGCTCGGCGAATTCGCCCGACGCGGCCTGCCATCATCAGAGTTGCTCTGCGACGGCGATCTCACCGTCAAGACGGGCATGTCTTACGAGGGTGCGGACCTCGAGATCTACGTCCATTACCCCTACGAGTATCCGGACTTCCCGCCGACCGTGTACGGGCCGCCGGGGCAGTAGCGGCGCCCTGATGCGCTATTCTTTACTTATGGCGTCAAATGTAAAGAAAGCAAGGAGCGCGGGTGGCCGCTCTCGGGTCTCAAGCAAGCATCAGATCACAATCCCGATCGGAGCATTTAGCGAGGCTGGGCTTCGTGAGGGAGATGTCGTGCAGGTCAGGGCGCAAGGTCCAGGGCGCGTCGTGATCGCTCGCATGGACGATCTCGTCGAGGAGTTTGCGGGCTCTTTGAGTACCGGCGGGGAGCTGGGCCGTGCTGTTCGCAAATTGCGCCAGGAGTGGGATTGATCCTGCTCGACTCGACCGTCATCGTCGGCTTCCTCGACGCTGACGATGCTCTGCATGAGGTCGCAGTTACCAGGCTCAGGGAAATCATCGGCAGCCATCCGCTGGCGGCATCTGTCATCAGCTACGCCGAGCTGATGACCGGCGTTTCCTTGGGGCACCACTCTCAAGAGCATGTGGATCGTTTCTTCGATGCCTTGGTGAAGGATCTCTTGCCTGTCGACAGAAAGGTCGCGGCCCGCGCGGCAACGCTACGTGGTAAGCGCATCTCTCTAAGAATGCCCGACGCGCTAATCCTGGCCACCGCGGATCTCCACGAGGAGATCGACACGGCCGTCTGCGCCGACGATGACTGGCCGAAGATCAAGGGCTTGAGCTGCAAGGTCGAGCTACTGAAGCCTGTACCTATCTAGCGTCTTGAGTCTGTAGTTCGTTCGCAATATGCTGGAGTGTGTCGAGTATCTGCTCGGCGATCTTGGTCCAGACGTATGGACGGGGGTTTTTGTTGCAGTAGCGGGTCCAGCCCAGTCCTGTGGGCACCTCCTCGTCGATCTTCTGGAGGAACTTCTTGAACTCGATCGCGCTCAAGCGGGCGGCGGGTACACGGCCAGCCAGGCGAACACGCTGGTCGTCGCGGCCTGCGTCTGCAGCATCCGCGGTTCGGCATCGCGCGCGGGCAGCGTCTCGCCGTTCCACGAGAGCAGGTACAGGCCTTCGCGGTCGGCGGCGCGTGTCTGCGCGTTGCGCGCGTTGTCGGCCGCCAGCCTGTACAGCGTGGGGTCGCCGTCGAGCGCGTACAGAGCGAGCATCCACTGCAGGTAGATCGCGTCGTACTGCGGCGAGAAATCGAGCAGGTAGCCAAAGCGCTGGAGCGCCGTCGCCTTCAACCGCGTCGCCGTTTCGCAGTCTCCGGGCGTGGCGGTGAGCCGGCAGAGCGTCGCCTGGGCGTAGATCAGCGGTCCCTCGATGTAGTCGACCGGCGTCGAGTTGATGCTGCTGCCGGCGTACAGTCCGTCGGCCGAGCTGAACCCGCTCGTGTTGCCCCACTGCAGGAAGCTGCGAGCCTCACCGAGGGCGAACGCGGAGTGGGTTTCCTGGTAGATCAGCGTCGCCAGCAGCGTGTCCGATGCGAGCGCCGCACCGGCCTTGTACGGATGATCGGTGTTCCACCAGATCCGTCCGGTACGCCGATCCCAGCCGGCCGCGGCGATGTATCTCAGTCCCCGTTCGGCGTCCGCCAGGTAGCGCCGTGTCCCGGTCGCGCGATATGCCTCGAGAAATGCCAGTCCCCACCAGCCGTTGTCGTCGAACCATGTCTCTGTGTCGCGTTCGCGGTCTCCCGGGTAGGGAGAGTAGCCCGGGGCGGGTCTCAGCCCGCGGTTCAGATAGCGCTCCGCGCCGGCCGCGAAGCGGGCGAGCGCACGCCGATTCGCGACCGTCGGCTGCGCGATCGCGATCGCGTCGAGCGACTGGAACAGGGGCACGATGTCCCAGATCGTCGCCAGCGGATAGCGCTTGCGGTCTCCCAGCAGCGCGTCGTACCAGCCGCGGCGCGGGTTCCTCCAGCGCTGCTGAGCGCGGGCGACGCCCGCTTGCGCCAGCGCGAGGTAGCGCCGTTGCACGGCCGTCAGGACGGGTGCCGGCGCGGGCGCCGCAGCCGAGGCCCCGGGCGGGACGCTCGGCCGGGCGGGCGATGCGGCGGCGCGGGCGGGCGATGCCGCGGCGCGGGCGGGGCCGGCGAAGCAGAGCAGCGCGGCGAGCGTGGCGAGCGGGGAAAGGGATCTGCGCATGTGTGTTCCAACCCGGCGCGGTGGAGATCGGCGCGGCGTGCGGCCAACGCGAGCGCGATTCGCTGCGGTTAGGCGGATGGGTTGCAGATTGAGGCCGGCGGCTGGCATGGATACCGTTTGCCTACCGATGAAGACGCCCGATCTCGAGCCAAGCGCGGCAGCACCCACAGCGACGAGCGCGGCGAGCGTGCCCGCGCCGACGTTCGCGCTCGCCCCGACGCCCCCCTCGGAACGGCGTGCCTGGCTGCTGGCCGGCGCGACCGGGCTGATCGGCTTGGCTGTGCTGATCGGCGTGCTCAGCGGAGCGATCGGTCAGACGAAGAGCGTTGCGCCGCCGCCGGTGCTCGTCTCGGCGGCCACGCCTGTCCCCGCCCCGCCCGCTGCCGCGGCCGGCGCGGTCCGCGCTGGAGGGAAGATCGTCGCGCGGCCGAGCGCTGCTCAGCAGAGCGCCGAGGCCAGCGATCTCGCCGCAGCGACGCAGGTGCACATCGAGCGGCGGTGGCTGGAAGGCTTCTATCCGATCTACGCGACCGCCGAGCACACCTTCGCCGTCAACTGGCTGCTGATCGCGTCGATCCACATGCAGGAGTCCGCCTTCTCGACCGCGCCGAGCACCTACCGGGGCCTCAACTTCGCCCGCTGCTGCGGTGGGCCGATGCAGTTCAACGTCACCAACGGCCCGGTCACGACGTGGGATCTGGTCAGCGACTCCTACATCTACGGCCACCGCCCCGCGAGCTACGACCACATGACCGGCAGGCACCCGTCGATCTATGACGACTTCGACGCGATCATGGCTGCCGCGCACCTGCTGTCGGCCGACGGCGCCGGCTACCAGCTGGACGGCGCGGCGTGGGATGCCGCCTACGACTACTACGGCCACGACGCCACCGGCGTCGCATACGCCGACGAGGTGATCGCGCGCGCGATCGGCTGGTCGCAGCATGGCTTCTGCATCAACTGCGGCGTCCAGCCGAGGCTCGTAGCAGCCGTCCACGCGGCGTATGGTGCCCCGGTGCTCGCTGCGTTGAATGCTCCCCCACCTACGCGGCGTGCTGCCGCTCACCGTCGGACGAGCAGACGCTAGCCGGACTTGCGTGCGCGGAAGCGAAATGAGCTGCCGCCCGTGTCGACCTGCGGCTCGATCAGCCCGGCATGTTCCATGCGCGCGGGCAGCCCATCGGGAGGAACAGGAACGAGCGTGTCGTTGACGTGCAGCAGCTTGAACGCCCTGCCCGTGCCGAGGCTGTCGGTGCCGGCGAACATGCCGCCGGGTCGCAGCACCCTGGAGGCCTCCGCCAGTAGCCGGTCCTGCAACTGCGGCGAGGGCACGTGGTGGAGCATCGTGAAACACACCACGCCGGAAAAGCGACCGTCGGCGAATGGCATTGCGGTCGCGTCGGCCTGCACGATCTCGACGTCGCCATCGAGCTTGCGCCGAAGTCGCTCGCAGTAGCTCTCGGAGAGCTCGGCGACGGTCAAGGACCCGGACCGGCGGGCGAGCACACTGGTCGTGGCGCCGAACCCGGGCCCGATCTCCAGCACGTCCTCGCCGAGCTCCACCCCGGAGGTGCCCCACGGGAGCAGCTCTCGCTCGACGGTGCGCGCCCACCAGCCGGATGAGCAGACGACCCCATGTGCCCAGTTCATCGCGCTCAGCTCGCAAACGGGGCCATGCGCACGGCCAGCGGTAGGCCGCAACGCACGAGCAGCGCGAATCGGCCGTGTGGCACGGTGGCGGCCTCGGTGCGGATCATCGCGACGAGCTGGCGCTTGAAGTCCCCTCGCGGATGGCGCTGCAGGACCTTCGTGACGTTGCCGGGGGCAACGTCCCAGATGCGCAGCCCGGCACCGTCGACCATCGCGCCCCACTGCAGATAGCAGCCGAGCGCTCCGTCGCGCTCGACGGCGACGCCCGGCGTCGTGTGAACGCAGATCGCGTCCTCGAGGACCTGCGCGCGCTCGTCGCTGACCCCGGCTGCGCTCGCGCAGGCGGCCGTTCGCTCTGCGCTCCCGAGCGTGAAGTCGCGCCCGGAAGGCGTCTGGGCGATGCCGTGGTCGTGCAACAGCGATCCGCAGTAGAACAACTCGGGGTCGAGCTCGATGCGGTCGACAGCGGCGAGCGCGCGTCCGAACAGCCAGGTCCGATAGGAGTGACCGACGAGCGACGATGGCAGCTCGGCGCACGCCTGCTCGGCCTCACGCGCGAACAGCGAGTCCGGCGCCGCGAACGTCTCGAGATCGACCTCCGCGGCTCCCGACGGGAGCCGTCCGAGCGCCAGCTTCGCGCGACCGAGGACGTTTTCCCACTGGCCGAGCGCAATCGCCGAGAGCAGCCGGCGGCGCTCGCGGGCGCTCAGCCGCCCTTCGGTGCGCCGTGCCCAGCCGAGGCCTCCGAGCCGCTGTGGATCGACGGCGGTCGAGTTGTCCTGTCTCAGGTGTCCGTCTCTCTACGCCGCGTCGGCCTGCGCCAGCAGCTCGCCGGCGACGCGATCGGTCGCCTTGGCGGTCCCGCCGACGAGGCGCCGTGAGAGCTGTGCGCGACGGAAGTACAGCGGCGCGTCGTGCTCCCAGGTCGCGCCGATGCCGCCGTGCACGGAGATCATCGTGCGCGCGGCGTCATCGAGCGCGCGCCCGGAGACCGAGCGCGCGGCGCTAGCCGCGAGCGGGAACTCGGCCGGCGCGCCGGCGCGTGCCCAGCCCGCGTAGTACAACAGCGAGCGCCCATTCTCGAGCTGGCGCAGCACCTCGGTCAGCGAGTGCTTGACCGCCTGGTATGAGCCGATCGCGCGGCCGAACGTGTGGCGCTCCTTGGCGTACTCGACGGACACGTCGAGTGCCGTCTCGACGCTGCCGAGCGACTCGGCGGCGATCAACGCTTGCGTCAGATGCCAGGCGCCGGCGAGGCTCTCCTCGGGCGCGTCCAGCACGACCGCAGAGGCGTCTTTGAGCTCCACGTGCCCGAGCGAGCGTGTCGCGTCATAGCGGCGCACGGGCTGGATCTGCACGCCGTCGCCGTGCGCGTCGATCGCCACGCCCTGCGCGCGGCCGTCGATCAACGCGACGCCCACGAGCGCGTTCGCGCCGGGGGCGTCGGGGACGAACGCGAAGCTCCCGGTCAGCTGCACGCGGCCGTCCCCGTTCGGGGATCCGGCGCTCGGCAGCGGCGCGCGTCCGAACCCGCTCATCGGGTCGGTGCTCCAACTGTCGTCGATGTCATCCGGCGGGCAGCACGGCAGGTAGGCGACCCGTCGCTCGCCGGTGGCCAGGTCGGCCATGTACTTAGCGGCGTTGGGAGCGTCGCCAAGGATCGCCGTGGCTGGGAGGTGTCCGAGCAGCGGGACGCCGGCGAGCACGCGCCCGCACTCGCCGAGCACGAGCATCGCGTCGAACGCGTCCAGCCCGGCACCGCCGTGCGCTTCGTCGATCAGCAGCCCGGGCCAGCCGGCCTCGCAGGCGGTCGGCCACAGGTCCGGCAGCGCGTTCTCGTCGCCGTCGAGCGCCGCGCGCGCGGCCTCGAGCGTCTTGAAGCGCGACAGCGCCCCGCGCGCGGCCTCGCGCAGGAACACCTGCTCGTCTGACAGTGAGAGGTTCATGCCGGCGCTCCTTCCTTGGAGCGGAGCTCGGAGAACGGGATACCCTTGTCCAGGCGTGGCTCCGGCGGCAGGCCGAGGACGCGCTCGCCGATCGTGTTCCTGAGGATCTCCTCGGTCCCGCCGGCCGACTTCAGGCCGGGCAGGAACGAGATCATGTACGCCCACTGGCTGTCCTCGGCCAGTGCGTCGGGGCCGAGCACGTCGGCGATCAGGTCGCCGGCCTTGATCGCGCCGCTGACGATCGTGACCTTCGCGAGGCCCGCCTCGGGGCCGGGAACTTGGCCTTTGGAGAGCGCCGTCAGCGTGCGGTAGCCGGTGAAGCGGACCGCCAGCATTTCGCTGGAGATCTCGCCGAGCTTGTGGCGTACCTCGGGGTCGCGGCGGGCGTTCTCGTCGCCGGCGATCGCGGCTGCGAAGCGGGTCGAGTTGTAGCCCAGCCCCTCGCTGCCGAGGCCGATCGTCACGCGCTCGTACATCAGCGTCACGAGCGCCGTTCCCCAGCCGTTGCCGACGCCGCCGACGACCGCGCCGTCGTCGAGCTCGACGTCGTCGAAGAACACCTCGTTGAACTCGGCCTCGCCGGAGATCTGGCGCAGGCCGCGGATCGTCACGCCCTCCGCGTCCATCGGCACGATGAACATCGTCAGCCCCTTGTGCTTGGGCACGTCGGGGTCGGTTCGCGCCAGCAGCAGCCCGTAGGAGGCGAACTGCGCGTTCGTCGTCCATACCTTCTGGCCGCTCAGGCGCCAGCTGCCGTCGTCCTGCTGGCGGGCGCGCGCTTGCACTGCGGCCAGGTCCGAGCCGGCTGCCGGCTCGGAGAACAGCTGGCACCAGACCTCATCGCCGTGCAGCAGCGGCGGCAGATAGCGTGACTTCTGCTCCTCCGAGCCGTTCGCGATGATCGTCGGCCCGAGCATGCCGACGCCGATCCCGTCGAGGATCCCTGGCACTTTTGCCTTCGCGATCTCCTGGCTGCAGATCACGTTCTCGATCGGCCCGAGGCCCTGCCCACCGTACTCCGTCGGCCACGTCACGCCCGCGAGTCCGCCCTCGGCGAGCTTGCCTTGCCACACGCGTCGCGCGGCGATGATCTCGTCCTCGTCGGTGATCGCTCCCGGACCCTCCAGGATCGGCGCTTGCGCCTTGTGCTGTTCGAGCCACGTGCGCACCTGGATGCGGTAGGCGGCCTGCTCCGGTGTGTCCTCGAGATCCACGTCTTTCTCCTTTGGCTGACTGGCCAGTCAATCCGTCCAGAAGAACGGTACTACACGCCGCTCACGCGCCGGGACAAGCCGCTCATGCGCCGGGACACGCCGCTCACGCGCCGGGCGGAAGCGGCGGCGCGGGTACCGGGTGCTGGTGGTAGACGTCTTTGAAGCCGCGGTTCAGCAGCTGGCTGGCCTGGACGCCCGGAGCGGAGGAGTCGAGCACGACCACGCCGAGGCGCACGCCGTGGCGCTCGGCGGTCGCCACGAGGCAGCGGCCGGCGGCTTCGGTGTAGCCGGTCTTCATGCCGGTGACGCCCGGATATTTGTAGATCAGCAGTGGATTGTTGTTGTACAGGTACAGCTTGCCGCCCTTGATCGGGAACGGCAGCTCGGCGGAGTAGGTGTGGGTGACGCGCGCGATGCGCGGCTGTTGCATGTCGACGTGGGCGAGGATCGCGAGGTCGGCGGCGCACGAGTAGTTGCCCTTGTCGTAGTAGCCGGACGGCGAGGAGAAGCGCGTGCAGCCGAGCCCGAGCTTGGCGGCCTCGTCGTTCATGCGCGAGACAAAGTTGTGCACGCTGCCGGCGACGTGCTGGGCGAGCGCGACTGCGGCGTCGTTTCCGGACGGCAGCAGCAGCCCGTACAGCATGCTCTCTAGGCGCACGTGCTTGCCCACCGGCAGCACGCCGACCTTCGAGCCGGGCATGTTGACGGCCTGCCTGGTCACGAGCACGTGCGCGTTAGGCGGCGATGACTGCACGGCCAGCAGCGCGGTCATCATCTTGGTCAGGCTGGCGATGCGCACGCCCTTGTACGCGTTGCGCTGCCACAGGACCTGGCCGGTCGACAGGTTGAACAGGATCCCCGAGCGCGGCGGGGCGTGGAACGGCTCGTGCACGGGGTCCGCGCTGGGTGAGGAGATCCCGGCGAGCGCGAGCGCCGGCTTGGCCAACGGCAGGCCGGTCTGCGAATGGGCCGCGGCCGCAGTGGCAGGCGCGGCGGTGTGGAGCGAGGCACTGGGTGGCTTCGCCGATCGTTCGCCGGACCTGCTGGCGAGTGCCATCTCGACGCCGAACGCGACCAGCACGGCCAGCACGACCCCGCCGATCGCCAGCCGGCGCCGGCGTTTACGTCGGGCGGCGGCGTGCGCCCTGCGTGCGCGGCTCTGGCCGGGCGTGAGAAACGGCGAGGTACTCATCTAGGAGGAGGATTGCGCAGCGCCCCGACGACCCCGACGCCGAGCAGCACGAGGATGCACACGGACAGCAGACTGGCGAGCGAGAAGCCCTGTTCGATCACGGACACGCACGTCAGGAACGCGAAGCCGGCGATGAACACGAGTGCCGCGAGCAGCACGAACAGGCGAGTCATGCGGTCGGGAACCGCGCGCGCGGGATGTTGTCTCTCAGCGGGAGGATCGGGCGAGACTAGCCGCTCGCCGCCAGCGGCCCGACGCCGGCCACGGATGGTTTGCCCGCCCACCCGACGTGCTGGTCTGCGTGGTAGGAGGAGCGTACGAGCGGGCCGGCGGCGACGTGGTCGAAGCCGAGCTGATAGGCGGCGCGTTCGAGCGCGGCGAACTCGTCGGGGTGCCAGTAGCGCACGACGGGTAGGTGCCGGTCGGAGGGACGCAGGTACTGCCCGACGGTCAGCACCTGCACGCGGCTCTCGCGCAGGGCGGCGAACGTGTCGAGCATCTCATCGTGGGACTCGCCGAGCCCGACCATCAGCCCGGACTTGGTTACGACGTCCCCTTCGCCGAGCTCGCGCGCCAGCCGCAGCACACGGCAGGAGCGCTCGAACTGCGAGCCGCGGCGGGCGATCGGATACAGCCGTGGGACGACCTCGACGTTATGGTTGAACACGTCGGGGCGCTCGGCGATGACCTTCGCGAGCGGCATCTCCTGCCCCTGGAAGTCGGGTGTGAGGATCTCGATCTGGCAGTCGGGCGCCTGGCGGCGGACCTGGCGGATGACGCCGACGAACGCGGAGGCGCCCTTGTCGGGCAGATCGTCGCGGTCGACGGAGGTGATGACCGCGTGGCGCAGCCCCATGCGCGCGATCGAACGCGCGACGCGCGCGGGCTCGAGCGGGTCGTTCCAGGTCGGCTTGCCGGATTTGACGTTGCAGAAGCCGCAGCGCCGCGTGCAAGTGTCGCCGAGGATCATGAACGTGGCGGTGCCGCGCTCCCAGCACTCGCCGACGTTCGGGCAGGCGGCCTCCTGGCAGACCGTGTGCAGATTCTCCGAGCGGATCATCTCGGTCAGCTCGCGGTAGCGCTTGCCTCCGGGGGGCGGCACCTTGAACCACGGCGGCTTGCGCTCGCGCAGCGGCCGCACGTCCGGTCCGAGCACGCTGAGCACGTCCATGCCGCCGGGGTTGGCGCGGGATCGAGTCCCGCCCACCGCGCTCACGTGTGCCCCGCCATGGGGTATGCGAGGACCGGCTCGACCGGTGCGCTTGTGTTTGGGTTAAGCGGGGCTCGCTCGGGCGCTCGCCTGGGGGGGTTCGCGATGTCGATCCCGAGCCGCCACGGCGAGACGAGCCGCTGGCGGCGACCGTGCGCCTCGACAGAAGCGAAACGCGATTCGCCGCGCACGCACGGCATGCGCGTGCCGTGCTCCCCGCTGATCCCGGTCACCGAGGCGGCGCCGTCCGTCGCGCAGGTGCTCGGAGCGGCGGAATCATAATCCGCGTGTCGGTGATCCGAGCGCTCGAGCTCGGCGACGATCGAAGTCATCTGCACGTCGGGCAGCCCGCAGGCGATCACCCAGGAGAACGGGTCGAGGTCGTTCTCGACGTTGACGGCGAAGCCGTGCGTGGCGATCCCGCGCGAGACGTGCACGCCGATCGAGGCGATCTTGCGATCCTGCACCCACACGCCGGTGTAGTCGATGCCCTCCTCGTGGCGCGAGCGCGCGGCGATGCCTTCCTCGGCGAGCGCCGCGATGATCGCGTCTTCCATCACCCGCAGGTGGCGGTGGACGTCGTGGATGCACATGATCGGGTAGCCGACGAGCTGGCCGGGGGCGTGGTAGGTGAGCTGCCCGCCGCGATCGGTGGTGAGTACGTCGATGCCTTCTTCGCGGTAGAACTCCTCGCCGAACGGCAGGTCGCCGGCGCGGGAGCGCCGTCCGCGCGTGTACACGGCGGGGTGCTCGAGCAGCAGCAGCGTGTCGGGCAGCTCACCCGCCTGGCGCCTGGTGCGGATCTGCTCCTGGATCGCGAGCGCGTCACGGTAGGGGACGACACCGAGATGGCACACCCACAGCTCTTCGGACGTTCGATCGGCGGCTGTCATCTGTCCACCTCAGCGTAGCGGTGGCAACCGGTCGGGGCGGCTTGCCGATGAGCACGGGCGGGACAACGGCGGGGCTGCGACCGCAGCGGCCGCTACGTTGGGAGCGTTCTGGGAGAACCTACGACGGAGGCGGACAGATGAGCTCACCGAGAGCAGCGCGCCTGGCGGCGTGCGTCGTGACGTTGTGCTGCGTGCTGGCCGGGCCTGTGTCGGCGGCCACGGCGAGCAAGGCGAGCATCAAGCGGGCGATCGTGAGCTACGGCTCGAAGGTCGACGTCGCCGAAGGCCATGTGCTGAGCGCGGTCGGCGAATACAAGGAAACCAAAGACCCGGCCGGGGTCGAGGCGGCGATCGGCAAATCGGTTGCGGTGATCAGCGCGCTGAAGGCGAAGGTCGCGAAGCAGTCGGCGTCCGCGCCGCGCGTGAAGAAGGCCAAGCGGAAGATCGTCAGCGGCTTGCAGGCAGTGATCGTCAGCTACGGCGAGCTGTCGAGCGCGTACGCCGAGGTCGCGACCGCCCCGGAAGCGGCGACCAGCGAGATCGCCACGGCCGAGGTTCTGGTCAAGAAGGGGCGCAAGCAGCTGTCCGAAGGCGTGAAGCTGCTGGACTGACATGGCATCTTGACAGCAAAGCAGTTGATGCTAAGATGCGTCTGTGAGAACGACGGTCACGCTTGATCCAGATGTCGAGGCCAAGCTGCGCGTCGTAATGCGCGAGCGGGGCGTTTCGTTCAAGGCCGCAATCAACGACGCGGTCCGTTCGGGTCTCACCGGTCCACCGTCTGCCGTCCGCAGGTATCGGATGCAGACTGCGCCGTTGGGCGCGCGGCCCGGCGTCGACCTAGACAAGGCGCTGAGGCTGGCGGGACAGTTGGAAGACGAGGAGATCCTGCGCAAGCGCGACCTCGGCAAGTGAAGCTGCCCGACGTCAACCTGCTCGTCTACGCGGCAGACCAGGAGGCAAAGTTCCACGAGCCGGCCCTGGAATGGGTCGAGTCGTCACTGTCGGGGTCCGAGACCGTAGCTTTCGCCTGGCTGGTGCTGATCGGGTTCGTGCGGCTCACCACCAACCCAAAGATCGTCGGTCATCCCTGGGGAGTGGAGCAAGCCCTCGATGTAGTCGACGGATGGCTTGCGCAGCCTGTCGCGACCGTCGTCAATCCTACGAGCCGGCACGCGGCGGTCTTGCGTGATCTGCTCGGACCGCTCGGGGCGGCCGGCAACCTGACCAGCGACGCCCATCTGGCTGCGTTGGCGATCGAGCACGGCGCCACGCTCTGCTCGACAGATAACGACTTCTCTCGCTTTCCGGGACTGCGCTGGGTCGATCCGGTGAGCGGCTGAGCTCCCGGTGTTTGGGCTGGATCCCTCCCGCCCTGAGCGGCCACAGGCGGCGCGAGCAAGGAGAGGGCGCTACAGCGTCAGCGCGGACGGCGTCTGTAGCAGCTCGCGCACGCGCGCGAGGAACTCGGCCGCTTCCGCACCGTACAGGATACGGTGGTCGCACACGAGCGTCAGCGTCATCGTGTGGCGCGCGATTACCGCATCACGGCTGACGATCGCGCGCGCCTCGACCGAGCCGACGGACAGGATCGCCGCCTGCGGCGGGTTGATGATCGCAGTGAAGCTGCGCACGCCGTACATGCCCAGGTTGGAGACCGTGAACGTCCCGCCACCGAGCTCCGGCGGGGTGATCGTGGCGTCGCGCACGCGCTCTGCCAGCGTGTGCGTCTCCCGTGCGATCTCGCCCAAGGACTTCTCGTCCGCGTCGAACACCGTCGGCACGACCAGCGCGTTCTCCGCCGCGACCGCCACGCCGACGTTCACGCGCGAGTGCAGCTGCAGGCGCCCGTCCCGGTAACTGCCGTTCGCGTGCGGGTATTCGCGCAGTGCCAGCGCGCACGCCTTGACCACCATGTCGTTGTACGTCGGCGTCTTGATCCGATCGCGCCCGCCCGGCCCGCCCTGGGTGTCTTCGCCCTCGCCGCCGCTACCGCGGTGAGCGAGGCCCTTCAGCTCGGCGCGCAACGCCACGCACGCCTCCATCTCCACATCCATCTGCAGCGTGAAGTCGGGGATCGTCGCCTTCGACTCCGCCATCCGCCGCGCGACCGTCTGCTGCGTGCGCGTCAGCTCGAGCACCGTGCTCTGCCCCTTGGCCGTCGCCACGCCCTCCAGCGATGCGGCGGGTGTCGACTTCGAGCCGGTGTCGGCGGGTGCGGTGCTGGCGGAAACGGGCCCGGTGGCGACTGCGCCCTCCGCGCCGGCGCCAGCGCCGGGCCCAGCGGCGGCCGCGCCGAGTACGTCCGCCTTGACGATCCTGCCTTCCGGGCCGCTGCCCGTGAGCGTCGCGAGATCGACGCCGTGCTCGCCGGCGATCCGACGCGCCAGCGGCGAGGCTTTGACACGGCTCGTGCCGTCCCCGCCCGCGACCGGTTGCCGTGGCTTCTGCGCTGTCGAAGGCACGCGCGCGGCGTCGCCACGGCGCGCTGCGTCATCCGCGAGCGGCGACCCCCCCGCCGGCCCCCCGGGGGCCGGCCCATCATCTGGTTGTGGCGCCTGTGGCGGTTGTGGAGCCTCGGCTCCGACGCGCGCGATCACCTCGCCGACCGCCAGCGTGCTCCCCTCCGAGGCGACGATCTGCAGGATCCCTGCCTGGTCGGATTCGTAGGTCATGGTCGCCTTGTCGGTCTCGATCTCGACGAGCTCCTCGCCCCGCGCGAGGGGCTCGCCGTCGGCCTTCAACCAGCGCAGGATCGTCCCCTCCTCCATCGTGTCCGACAGCCGCGGCATCACGATCTCGGCCATCACGCCGCTCCGGGTACGCCGGGGACGCGGTTGACGGCCGCCAGCACCGCGTCGACGACCTGCTGCTCGTGCGGGTAGGCGAGGTCCTCGAGCGGCTTGGAGTACGGCATCGGCACGTCCGCGCCGGTCACCCGCTGGACAGGCGCGTCGAGGTCGTCGAAGGCCTGTTCGCCGATCAGCGCCGCGAGGTTCGCGCCGACGCCGCCGTGCGGCCAGCCCTCCTCGACGATCACGCAGCGGTTGGTCTTGCGCACCGACGTCAGGATCGTGTCCAGGTCGAGCGGGCGCAGCGTGCGCGGATCGATCACCTCTGCCTGCACGCCGTGCTCGGCCGCGAGCGTCTGCGCCGCCCGTTCGGCCGTCAGCGCCATCCGCGAGATGCCCACGACCGTCACGTCCGAGCCCTCGCGCGCGATCCGCGCCTGGCCGAAGTGGACCAGGTGTTCGTCGTCGCGCGTGCCCCCTTGTGGGGTATCCGGCACCTCGCCGCGCACCCCGTATAGCGACTCATGCTCGATGAAGATCACCGGGTTCTCGTCGCGGATCGCCGTCTTCAACAGGCCCTTCGCGTCTGCCGGCGTGGCCGGCACCGCGACCAGCAGGCCGGGGACATGCTGGAACAGCGCCTCGAAGCAGTGCGAGTGCGTAGGACCGAGCTGATGGCCTGCGCCCTGCGGCATGCGCACGACCAGCGGCAGCTTCACCTGCCCGCCGAACATGTAGTGGATGTGCGCCGCGTGGTTCACGATCTGGTCGAACGCCAGCAGCGCGAAGTTGATCGTCATCAGCTCCACCACCGGGCGCAACCCCGTCATCGCCGCGCCCACGCCCACGCCCACGATCGTGTTCTCCGAGATCGGCGTGTCGCGCACGCGCCGCTCGCCGAACTCCGCCAGCAGGCCGTCCGTGACCTTGAACGCGCCGCCGAACACGCCGATGTCCTCGCCCATCAGCAGCACGCGCTCGTCGCGTGCGAGCTCCTCGCGCAGCGCCGCGTTCAGCGCCTCTCGGTAGCGCATCTGCGCCATCACGACACCTCCCTTGGCAGGTCGGCCGCGGCCTCGCCGCCGCCCGTCTTGCCGGGGCGTTCGCGGCCCTCTTCGCTCGCCGCCAGCGCGTCCGTCAGCTGCTGCGGGATCTCGTCATTCGCTGCCCTGCGCGACCCATCCGCGTCGGTCGCGCCGTCCGGGGGCGCGTCCGTCGCGTCGGTCGTCTGCACCGAGTACCAGCCGCGTACCTCGCCGTCCAGCACGTACACGTCGTCGTACAGCGAGTCCGGCGTCGGGAACGGCGAGGCCTCCGCGAACTCGACCGCCGCGTCCACCCGTGCGATCGCGTCGCCGTCGATCCGCTGCAGCTCCGACTGCTCGATCGTGCCCTCGCGCACCAGTAGCTCGCCGAACGCCGGCAGCGGGTCGCGCTCGCGCCAGCGCGCGACCTCCTCCTTCGTGCGGTACTGCTCCGGGTCCGCCATCGAGTGCCCGCGGAAGCGGTACGTCACCGCCTCCACCAGCACCGGCCGGCGATCCTCGCGCACGCGGCGCACCGCCTCGCTCAGCACTGCGTGCGTGTCCAGCACGTCCATCCCGTCGCAGCGCATGCCCGGGACGCCCAGGCTCTCGCCCTTGCGCTGCAGGTCCGTGACCGCCGAGTGGCGCTGCAGCGACGTGCCCATGCCGAACTGGTTGTTCGTCACCATGAACACCACCGGCAGCTTCCACAGTGCCGCCAGGTTCAGCGTCTCGCCGAACGTGCCCTGGTTCGACGCGCCGTCGCCGAACGTGCACAGCGTCACCTCGTCCGTCCCCTGCTGATCGCTCGCCAGCGCGATCCCCGCCGCGATCGGCAGGTTGCCGCCGACGATCCCGTAGCCGCCCATGAAGCGGCGGGTCAGGTCGAACATGTGCATCGAGCCGCCGCGCCCGTGCGAGCAGCCGTCCACGCGGCCGAACAGCTCCGCCATCACGTTCTCCGGCCGCGTCCCGCGCACCAGCGCGTGGCCGTGTGAGCGGTACGTCGAGATCAGGTAGTCCTCATCGCGCAGCGCTCTCGCGCGCGCCCACGATCGTCGCCTCCTCGCCGATCGACAGGTGCAGGAAGCCGCCCACCTTCGCCCGCGCGTACATCTCCCCCGCCCGCTCCTCGAAACGGCGGATCAGCGTCATCGTCGCCAGCCACTCGCGCGCTTGATCCGGCTCGGGAAGGGCTGGTCCTCGTGTGGCGCTCATCCGTGCTCCACGGTACTCCAGCGCGCGATGAACTCCCCCGCCTCCAGCTGCGCCAGATCCGCGCGCAACGAGCGCGCCAGCTTCGACGCCGCGTGCGGCGGCTGATCCCAGAACAGCACCACTTCGCCGCTGTCCACCTCCACCACCTCGACGTGATCCACGCGAGTATGGTCCGCCAGCAGCGCCGGCGCCAGGCCGCTGCGCGTGACGATCAGACGGTACGCGTGCCCGGCCTTCATCGCATCGCCTGCGCCGCCCGCTGCATCGCCTGCGCCGCCCGCTCGAGCGCGCGCTCGCCGACGAACGCCTCCGTCCCGACCACAACCGCTGGGACGTCGGTCACACCCGCCGCGCGCGCTTTCGCGGTCACGTCCGCCAGCCGCGCGTGCACCGAGCCAAGCTCGGCACCGCGCAGTACCGCCGCCGGGTGCATCTCGCACGCAGCCGCAGCGATCAGCACGTAGTCCGGGTCCTGCAGCGAGTGTCCGCCCGCGAACGCCTGACGAAACGCCGCCTGTGCGAACGGCACCGTGCGCCCGATCGACGCCGCGTACGTCGCCACCCGCATCGCCAGCGAGCTGTCGAACGGGAACGGCTGCGGCCAGCGGATCGGCTGCAGCGCCAGCTCGCGCGCGCGGCGCTCGACATCCATGCGAAACGCCTCCCGCTCCTGCTCGCAACGGTAGGTGTCAAACGTCTCCGCTGCCCCCAGCTCGCGTGCCAGCACCGGGCGCCACTCCGCCGGACCGAGCAGTGCATGCAACACGCGCTCGGAGGCCAGGTAAGCCAGCGGGCTGGCCAGATCAAAGTAGAACGCGGCGGTCGGTGAGGACACGCCTTCGAGATTAGTGACGCCGCGAGGCGGTCGCGCGAGCGGCGCGGGCAGGCCGCAGGCGGCCTCAGCCGTGGATCAGCCAGCCGTCGGCGGCACGTCCCGCTTCCATCACGGCCTCCGACAGGGTCGGGTGCCCGTGGATGATGCGCGCCAACTCCGGGAAGCCGCCCTCGAGCGCGCGCACGTTGACCAGCTCCTGGATCAGCTCGGTGGCGCGCGCGCCGACTATGTGCCCGCCGAGCAGCTCGCCGTACTTCGTCTCGCCGACGACCTTCACGAGGCCCGTGCGGTCGCCGTACACGGTGCCGCCGCCGACCGCGCCGTACGGCACCTTGCCGACGACCACGTCGTAGCCCTGCTCGCGCGCCTGCGCCTCGGTCAGGCCGAACGAGCCGACGTTCGGCGTGCAGAACGTCGCCCGCGGGATGTCCACGTAGGAGATCGGGTGTGTCTGCATCCCGGCGATGTCCTCCGCCGCGATGATCCCCTCGTCCGATGCCTTGTGCGCGAGCGCCGGGCCGGCGGTCAGGTCGCCGATCGCGTACACGCCCTTTCGTGACGTGCGCATCGCGCCGTCGACCTTCACCAGGCCGCCGGTCACGCCTGCCCCGGACGGGGTATCGAGCTCGACGCCCGCGTCGGACAGCCCCAGCCGCTCGACGTCCGCGCCGCGCCCGGCGCAGATCACCAGGTAGTCGACCTCAGCCGACTGCGCGCCGTAGGAGAAGCTCACGCTCGTCTCACCGCCGGTCACGTCAGCGATCGGCGTGCCCGTGTGCACGTCGATCCCCTGGCGCTTAAGCCCCCGCTCGACCACCCGCGAGATATCCGCGTCCTCGGTAGGCAGCATGCGCTCGATCGCCTCCAGCAGCAGTACCTGACTGCCCAGCCGGGCGAACGCCGATGCGATCTCCGCTCCCGACGCGCCCGCGCCGACGACCGCCAGGCGCGCGGGCACCTCTCCCAGCGCCCACGCCTCCTCGGTGCCGATCACCCGCCCGCCGAACGGGACGCCCGGGATCGGCCGCGGCACCGAGCCCGTCGCCAGGATCACGCCACCCGCGGAGATCGTCACGCGCTCGCCGCCGAACACGTCCACCTGCACGTCGCCGTTCGCCGTCAGCGCTGCGTCGCCCTCGATCACGTCGATTCCGCTTTTCTTGAACAGGCTGCCGACGCCCGAGGTGAGCGTCGTGACGACCTTCTCGCGGCGCGCCTGCACGGCGTCGTAGTCGACCTCCACGCCGCTGACCTTCAGGCCAAAGTCGCCCGCCTCGCGGATCTCCGACAGCAGGTCAGCGGAGCGCAGCACCGCCTTCGCGGGGATGCACGCGTAGTTCAGGCAGCGCCCGCCAAGCTTGTCGCGCTCGATCACCGCGGTCTTCTTCCCCAGCTGCGCAGCGCGGATCGCCGCGACGTACCCGCCCGGTCCGGAGCCGATCACGACGCAGTCGTAGGAGCTATTGGCCATCTGGGCTGAGCCTATCGAAGCCTTCAACCTGCGGCCGGTCCAGCTGTCAAGCGATCTCGCCGCGCTCGCGTTCGCCGGCCTGGATGCGGCCCATGACCCGTATCAGCTTCCAGAACAGCCAGCCGCCGAGCCCGACGCTGAGCAGGCACACTCCCGCCGCGAGGAACGTCGAGGCGACCACCAGCGCGAGCGACGTCACGAGGATCTGGAAGGCGAGCAGGGCCTCGAAGCCGAGCACCGCCAGGTAGCGCCGGCGGTACATCCCCACGGCGAGCAGCGTCAGGACGGCGGCCAGCCCGATCGCGCCGGGCAGCGAGCCGCCACGGCGTGTCAGGTCGTGCACGGTGAGCGCGCCGAGCAGCACGGCGATCGCGAGCACGACGCACACGCCGATCGCGATCGACAGCGCGCGCGGGCGCTCGCCCGGAGCCAGCGGCTCGAGCTCGGCGCGCAGGAGCGCGTCGCGCTGCTCGCCCCTCACGCGTCCGCGGGGCTCGCGTCCGCCGGGCTCGCTCACTCGGCTCGACTCCCCGAGGGCCGCGAGGCCCCGGAAGGCCCCGACGGGTGGGCGTCGAGCCGCAGCGGTCGCGCGTCGAGCTGCTCGCGCAGCGTGCGGGCAGCCAGCTCGGGATCGGCGGCGGCGGCGACGGCTCGCAGCACGCATACACGCTCGGCTCCTGCAGCGAGCGCCTCGTCGAGGTTCTCAGCGTCCAGCCCGCCGATCGCGAAGAACGGCACCTGTTCGTTGGCGGCCGCGTAGCCGATCAGCTCGACGCCCACGGCCGGACGGCCGGGCTTCGTCGGCGTCTCGTGGATCGGGCCGACGCCGATGTAGTCGACTGACGCGGCGTCCGACGCGTCGATCTGCGCGGGCGAATGCGTGGACAGGCCGATCAGCGGCTCAGGTCCGATCAGCTCGCGCACCTCGTCGACCGGCATGTCGTCCTGCCCCACGTGCACGCCGTCCGCGCCCGCCTCGAGCGCGACCCACGGACGGTCGTTGACTATCAGCAGCGCGCCGAGCTCCTCGCACAGGGCGCGCACCGCGTGCGCGACGGACACGAGCTCTTCGTCCGGCAGCTGCTTCTCGCGCAGCTGCACGATGTCTACGCCGCCGGCGATCGCGGCGCGCAGCAGGTCGGGTAGCCCGCTTCCGTCCGGGAACGCGCCGCACACCAGGTACAGCCGGGCCGCAGCCAGGCGCGCGCGCCGGTCGGCTCCGCTGCCGGGGTCATACGTGGACATGCTTCGAGGCTACTGACCAGCGCGAACGAGCGGGCGCGGACAGCCTGCGCACGTCGACGCGTAGTCGCCGCCGGCTCGCTCGCGGCCCGCTGATCGTGCGCCTTGCAGCCTCACCCCGCGTCGACGGCGGGCTAGCATCACCGGCATGCCCGAAAACGACCGAGTCGACGTCGCCGTCGTCGGCGGCGGGATCATCGGCATGGCGATCGCCTGGCGCGCCTGCGCGCGCGGGATGTCGGTGGTCGTGCTCGAGCGCGAGGAGGCCGGGCACGGGACCTCCCGCGTGGCCGCCGGCATGCTGGCGCCGGTCGCCGAGGCCGAGTTCGGCAGCGCGGGACGGCGCCTGCTGGAGCTGGGTGTGCGCTCGGCGCAGATCTGGCCGGCGTTCGCCGCGCAGCTCGAGTCGAGCGCCGGGATGGCCGTGGGCCTGATGCGCACGGGCACGTTGCTGCTCGCCCGCGACGGCGACGACGCGCGCGAGCTCGAGCGCCAGCTGGCGTTCCGCGAGACGCTCGGGCTGGAGGTGCGGCGGCTGCGCCCCAGCGACGCGCGCGACCTGGAGCCCGCGCTGGCCCCAACCGTGCGCCTGGCGCTGGAGGCGCCGGACGATCACTCGGTCGACCCGCGACTGGTCCTGACGGCCTTGGCGCAGGCCTGCCGCGCGGCCGGGGTGCGGATCCGCGAGCACGCACCCGTGCGGCGCGTCGAGCTGGACGGCGCGGGGGAGTGCGCGATCGGCGTGCAGCTGCACGACGGTGAGATCGTCCACGCGGCGCATGTGGTGCTCGCCGCCGGGCCGTGGAGTCATGAGATCGAAGGCCTGCCTGACGGCGCCAGTGTGCCGGTGCGTCCGGTCAAGGGGCAGCTGCTGCGCCTGCGCGACCCTGCGGGGGCCGGCCTGCTGCAGCGCGTGGTGCGCTTTCGCGGCGGCTATCTCGTCCCCCGCGCCGATGGCGGCTACGTGCTCGGTGCGACCGTCGAGGAGCGTGGGTTTGAGCTGTCCCCGACCGCCGGGGGCGTGTACGAGCTGCTGCGCGACGCGCACGAGCTGGTGCCTGGCGTCAGCGAGCTGCAGATCGAGGAGCTATCGGTCGGGCTGCGCCCCGGCACGCCGGACAACGGGCCCGCGATCGGCCCCGGGGCCGTCGACGGTTTGACCTGGGCGACCGGCCACTACCGCAACGGCATCCTGCTCGCGCCGCTCACCGCCGAGCTTGTAGCCGGGATCCTCGCCGCCGGCGGCGGCCAGCGGGTCGGGGACGCTGACGCGGAGTTGCTCGCCGCGTGTGCGCCCGATCGCTTCACAGGCGCCGAGCGGCCGGTCTTCGGCGGGGCCAATGGCCGGCGCGTTGAGGTGCTCCGATGATCGTGCTCAACGGCGACAGCTCCGAAGTGCGCGCGGGGGAGACGGTCGCCACGGCGATCCGACGGCTCGGACTCGCGCCCGATGCACGCGGCGTGGCCGTGGCCGTCGATGGCGAGGTCGTGCCGCGCGCAGCGTGGGAGATGTTCACGCTGAGCGAGCACGCCAGGGTCGAGGTCCTGACGGCGATGCAGGGAGGATGATCCGAGGATGTCTGACCGGTTGAGCGCGCCGACAGCCGTTGGCGCTGGGTCTAGCAACGGCAGCGCGTCCGCCGAGGACCGGCTGACGATTGCCGGCAGGAGCCTGCGCTCGCGGCTGCTGCTCGGGACCGGCGGCTTTCCCTCGCTCGAGCTGCTGGCTGAGGCGATCGCGGCGAGCGGAAGCGAGCTCGTGACGGTCGCCCTGCGCCGGGTGGACACAAGCCCCTCATCCGCGCACGGGTCACTGATCGACGTGCTCTCCGACGCGGGGGTTCAGCTGCTGCCCAACACCGCCGGCTGCCGCACCGCTCGCGACGCGGTCATCACTGCTCGCATGGCGCGCGAGGCTTTCGCCACCGACTGGATCAAGCTCGAGGTGATCGGCGATGAGGACACGCTACTGCCGGACGCCCCGGAGCTGCTGCGCGCGGCCGAGGAGCTGCTCGACGATGGCTTCGTGGTGCTCCCGTATACGACCGACGATCCCGTGCTGGCACGCCGACTGGCTGACCTCGGCTGCGCCGCCGTGATGCCGCTCGGCTCTCCGATCGGAAGCGGGATGGGCATCCGCAACCCGTACAACATCGCGCTGATCCGCAAAGCGGTCGACGTGCCGGTGGTGCTCGACGCCGGGATCGGCACTGCCTCCGACGCCGCGTTGGCGATGGAGCTCGGCTGTGACGCGGTCATGGCCGCGTCGGCGATCGCGCGCGCGCAGGACCCGGTGTCGATGGCCCGTGCGATGCGCGCCGCCGTCGAATCTGGGCGCCTGGCGCGCGGCGCCGGACGGATCCCGCGCCGCGACTACGCCACCCCGTCGACACCCGAGCAGGGCCTTCCGGACTTCGGCCTGACTTCCGCCGGCTGAGCCTGGGCCGGCGTCACCGTCCTCGTCGGCCCAGCGTCACCCTGCCGGCGTCACCGTCCTCGTCGGGCCGGCGTCACCGGGCCGGCGGTCACTTGACCACTTCGATCGTCCCGTTCATCGTCGTCGGGTGGATCGTGCACTCGTAGTGGATCACCCCGGGCTTGTTCACCTTGACTTCGAACGTGCCACCTTCGCCAAACGTCTTGGAGGCGAACTTCTGCGGGCCTCCCTCGCTCGTGACGTTGTGTTCGACCGTGTCGTAGTTGGTCCACTTGAGCGTGCTGCCGACCTTGACCCTGACCGTGTCGGGCGCGATCGTGATGTTCCGATAGGCGATCGGGACGACGCCGCTCTGCACCGGCGAGGAGCCCAACGGTGTCGCGTACTTGGGGGCTTTGTTGGCCTTCAGCGACGACGACGGGGAGGTGGACGCGGACGCGGCGGTCGAAGTCGAGCCCGTGCTCGAGCCGCTGCTCGTCGAGCTGCTCGAGGAGCCCCCGGACGATCCGCAGCCGGCGGCGAGCACCAGCGCACAGCAGGCGATCACGACGGCGCTGGCTTTGTTCATGTGTGGCGATCCTTTCGCGACGAAGTTGGCGTTACGGACAATCGCACAGGGTGGCACGGATGGTCACCGGGCGTCCCTGACGGTCTTCGCGTCGTGTCCGGGCTCGCGGGCCGCGATGGCGAGCGCGGAGCGCCTACACTGGCCCGTTCGATGACCCCTCGCCACTTCCTCACCGGGGCCGAGTTGACGGCGACTGAGCTCGGCGCGCTGCTCGACCGGGCGCACGAGCTCAAGCGCGCGCCGCTCTCCTCGCGGGCGCTGGAAGGGCGCAGCGTGGCGCTGATCTTCGAGAAGCCCTCGACGCGGACACGGGTATCGTTCGAGGTCGGCATTCACGAGCTCGGGGGGCACGCGGTCGTGCTGCGCTCGGACGAGCTCCAGCTGTCGCGTGGCGAGGCTCCCCGCGACACCGCGCTGGTCCTGTCCAGGCACGTCGCAGCGGTGGGCCTGCGTACGGGAGGCGAGGCGATCCTCGAAGAGCTCGCTGAGTTCAGCACGGTCCCGATCGTCAACATGCTGAGCGCGCGACATCATCCGTGCCAGGTGCTGGCCGACCTGCTGACCGTGCGCGATGCGTGCGGCACGCTCGACGGCCTGCGTGTCGCTTACGTCGGCGACGGCAACAACGTCGCTCGCTCGCTCGCGGTCCTAGGGACGCTCGCCGGGGTGAATGTCGCGGTTGCCTCGCCGGCCGGCTACGCGCTGGAGGACGACCTCTCGCTTCCCGCGGGCGCCACAGGTCAGCTGACGCTGCACTCAGACCCCTACGAGGCGGTCGCCGGTGCGTGCGCCGTGTACACGGACGTGTGGGTGAGCATGGGCGATGAGGCCACCGCCGCCGAGCGCCGCAGGGACCTGGCCGACTATCGAGTGGACGACACGCTGCTCGACGCCGCCGCACCGGGTGCGTTCGCGCTGCACGATCTGCCGGCGCACCCGGGCGAGGAGATTACGCCCGAGGTGCTGTACGGCTCCCGCCAGCACATCTGGGATCAGGCCGAGAACCGCCGGCACGCGCAGAAGGCGCTGCTTGAGCATGTTCTGGGCGGCCCGGCGTTGGTGGCGACCGCGGCAACCGCTTCGGGAACCTAAAGGAGCGCGCTGTGAGTGTCCCTTTCCGTGGACGGTGTGCCAACGTATATACGTTCGCGGGAGCCTGTAAATACGATTGCGCACCGTCGCCGAATTGTGGATGAGCGGGAACGCTGACCCGACGCGCGTGAACCCCGACCGCACGCGCGTGAACGCTGACCCCGCGCCTTCCGCGCCTGCAGAATGTGAGCTTGCCGCGGCGGAGCTCGTGACGCCCCGTCCGCAGCGAGGCGACGAGCTCGAGCTGGAGATCGAGTCGCTGGCGTTCGGCGGTGAGGGAGTTGCGCGGCTTGGCGATGGTGGGTACGTGGTGTTCGTCGCGGGCGCGATACCCGGAGATCGCGTGCGGGCTGTCGTCCATAAGCGCAAGCGGAGCTACGCGCACGCGCGCACGCTGGAGGTTCTCGAGCCGAGCCCGGAGCGGATCGCTCCGACGGCCGAGCACCCGGGCGTGCCGTGGCAGGTCATCCCGTACGAGCGTCAGCTGGAGATCAAGCATGCCCAGGTCGGCGAGGCACTCAGACGGATCGGCAAGCTGGACGGCTTCGAGCTGCAGGACATCATTCCGGCGCTGCAGACGTGGCGCTACCGCAACAAGCTCGAGTACTCGTTCGGGCAGGACGGCGATTCCGCCCACGACGAGCTGGTGTGCGGCTTTCATGTCCCCGCGGGCGGCAACCGGGTCGCGCCGATCGATGACTGCCTACTGGCATCCGAGCGCGGCAACCTCGCGCGTCGGGTGGCGCTGGATTGGTGTCGCGCGGAGGGTCTGACTGCCTGGGAACGCAGCGAGCGCGGGCGGCGGGGAGAGCGTGCGGCGCGGGGGGAGCGCACCTCGCCGGGCGCCGACGGGCGCGCGCGCCTGCGCAACCTGGTGGTGCGCGAAGGTCGCCGACCCGGCAAGCTGCAGATCAGGATCGTTACAACCGAGGGCGAGCTCGAGGTGGGGGCGCTTGCAGCTGCGCTCAGTCAGGCGCTCGGCGACAGCCTCAGCGGCGTGCTGTGGACGCGCTCGCACAGCCTCGCCGAGACCACGGCGGGCGGCGAGACGGAGCTGGTCTGGGGCGATGAGGAGCTCCCCGAGCGGTTGGGTGAGCTCGACCTGCTGATCTCCTCGGAGGCGTTCTTCCAGACGAACACCGAGATGGCCGAGCTGCTGTACGGCGTGGTCGCGGAGTACGCCGCGCTGGAGGGCTGGGAGCGCGTGTACGACCTGTACTCGGGGATCGGCACGATCGCGCTGACGCTCGCGCCGCGCGCGGGCGAGCTGTGGGGCATCGAGCTGATCGAGCGTGCGGTCGCAGACGCGATCGCCGGCGCCCAGCGCAACGGCATCTCAGGAGCACACTTCTTCGCCGGCGACACCCGCACGGCGCTGCCCGAGCTGCTCGAGCGGGCCGGGCGACCAGACCTGGTAGTTGTCGATCCTCCGCGCGCGGGCCTGTCGAAGAAGGTCGTGCACCGCATCATCGACGCGTCGCCCAAGCGCATCGTGTACGTCTCGTGCAACCCGACGACGCTCGCGCCGAACGCGGCGGAACTGGTGGAGGCCGGCTGGGTGCTGCGCAAGGTTCGCCCCGTGGACATGTTTCCGCAGACGCACCACATCGAGTGCGTGGCGCTGCTCGAGCGCGGGTAACAGAGGCCAGGCCAGAGGGGAGCTCACATGGCTAAGGAGTTCAAGACCTTCCTGCTGCGAGGCAACGTGGTCGACTTGGCGGTCGGCCTGGTCATCGGCGCTGCGTTCGGCGCGGTCGTCACGGCGCTCGTGCGCGACCTGATCACACCGTTGATCGCGGCGATCTTCGGCAAGCCCGACTTCTCGGCGCTGATGTTCACGATCAACGGCAGCACGTTCCACTACGGCGATTTCATCAACGTACTGATCGCGTTCATCTCGATCGCCGCGGCGGTGTTCTTCTTCGTCGTCAAGCCGGTCAACGTTTTGATGGCGCGACGCAAGACCGGCTTGGACACCGAGTCCGATACGAAACCCTGCTCTGAGTGCCTCAGCGAGATCCCGCGCCAGGCGCGCCGCTGTGCGTTCTGCACCTCTCCGCAGGAGGGGTAGGGTAGGCCGCCGATGCGTGCAGCCACAATCCGCGACGGCGAGATTCTGATCGAGCAGCACCCCGATCCCGAGCCGGGCGCCGGCGAGGTGCTCGTCCGCGTGTACGCCGCGGGGCTGAACGGTGCCGACATGATGCAGCGGCGGGGGCTCTATCCGGCGCCGGCCGGTTCGCCGCAGGACATCCCGGGCATGGAGCTCGCCGGTGAGGTGGCAGCGCGCGGAGAAGGAGCGGAGCGGTTCGACGTCGGCGCGCGCGTGATGGCGATCGTCGGTGGCGGCGCGCAGGCCGAGCTGTGCGTGGTGCACGAGCGCACGCTGATGCCCGTACCGGCGGGACTCGACTGGCCCGCGGCCGGCGGCCTGCCGGAGGTCTTCACGACGGCGCACGACGCGATCTTCACGCAGGGCGAGCTGCGCCCGGGCGAGCACCTGCTGGTGCACGGCGGCGCCGGCGGCGTCGGCACGGCGGCGATCCAGCTCGCACGCGCGGCCGGTGCACGCGTGACGGCGACCGTGCGCAATGCGCAGCTGCGCGGCGCGGTCGGCGAGCTCGGCGCGCGTGTGATCGCGTGCGAGGGCTTTGCCGAGCACGGCCCATATGACGTGATCCTCGAGCTGGTCGGCGCGCCGAACATGGCCGAGAACCTGCAGGCGCTCGCGACCGGCGGACGGATAGCCGTGATCGGCGTTTCGGCCGGTGCGAAGTCCGAGCTGAACCTGCTAGCGCTGATGGGCAAGCGGGCGCGCATCCACGGCTCGACGCTGCGAGCCCGTCCGCTCGAGGAGAAAGCGCTCGCTGCTCGGCTGGTGGAGCACGAGGTCCTGCCGTTGTTCGCGGGCGGTCAGCTACGCGTGCTCGTTGCCGACGAGATTCCGCTCGCGGATGCGGCTGTTGCCTACGACCGCTTTGCGGCGGGGGGCAAGCTGGGGAAGATCGTGCTCATCGTCGTCTAGTACGGCGGCTGCGCCGAGTACCACTCGCCGAGCGTGCGGAAGGCCGCCCAGAACTCGCGCTTGGCGTCCTGTTCGTCCAGCGAGTCGTCGATGCTCGGCACGTACAAGGCGTCGATCGTCGGCGTCAGCTGCTGGATCTTCCCGGGCGTGTCGTGCAGCGGGCGCGCCAGCGGGATGTCCATCTCGCCAAGCGCGCTCAGCGCATCGGCTCCCATCACCACGACGATCTTCGGCTGCACGATCGCCATCTCCTCGACCACGCGCGAAACGCACGCGAAGTCCGCCAGCGAGGCATCGCTGAGGGGGCACTTGACACACAGCGTTCCGTACACGGCAAGCGGATCGATCGACAGCCGCTTGAGCGACTTCATCAACGCGCCGCCCGCGCGTCCGTAGAAGGCGACGCCCTCCTCGATCTCGGACGGGAGAGCGGAGTACTTCAGCAGCATGATGTCGGCCTGCGGGTGGCCGGAGCCGAGCACCGGCATCAGATTGCCGCGTGGGCAGTGCGGGCACGCCTGCAGCTCGCGCGTCAGCGTGTTCAGCTCGCGAATCGCACGCTCCAGATACTTCTCGCGGATCTCGTCGTCGGTCACGGGCATCGGTCCCGAGGGATTTGACGAGCTGTCGTCTTGTCCTTGACGGTGCATCAGGACTTGCGCCCGCGACGTGGCCCTTATCGCCGTCCGCCGCCGCCGTGAGCCCGGTTGAGTCGCTTCAGGCGACGTGCCTTGCTCGCCCGTCGCGCCGAGCGCGGGGTAGCCCGCGTCTGCAGGAACTTCAGCGCCTGAACGTACAGCAGCGAGGAGGGCCGCGTGAGGATTCGCGCGTCTCGCAGCGACTGCAGGAACTCCTGTGGCCCGTCGAAGTCATGCATCTGAATGCGCACCGAGCCGAGGCCCTGGGCGACGTGCGAGTCCGAGCCGGCGCCGGCGGGGATCCGGTACTTGGCCGCGAAGCGGGCCGCCTCGTCGTTGAACGCGCTGATCGCCACGCGCGGGTTGAACACCTCGATCGCGTCGACGTCGTCGAGGATCTTCAGCAGGTGCTCGTAGTCGGGCACCGAGTGCATGCGGTCGAACGGGTGTGGCACGTACACGAGCCCGCCCTGGCGCCTGATCTCGGCGATCGTGTCCTTCAGGCTCATCCCGCCGGGGATCTTCTGCTTAATGAACAGCCCGATCACCTCGCCCTCGCCGGCCGTCTTGACCTCCTCGGCAACGATCACCTTGACGGGCGGGTGGGGACCGAATCTGGCCGCCTGCGCCTGCGCCTCGAGCGCCCCCGAGATCTCGTTGTGGTCGGTCACCGCGATCGCCCCGAGCCCCTGCTCGCGGGCGGTCGCCAGCAGGACCTCCACGGGCGTCGCGCAGTCGTAGGAGTGGTCGGTGTGCATGTGCAGGTCGACGTCGATCAGCGGGCGCGCGGACAGCTCGCGTCGCAGCGTGGCGTCGCCGTCGCTCGAGTGCCGCCGCGCCGCCAGGTCGCGATAGATCCGCTCGAGCTCCGTCGCCGCCTGCCCACCGTCGCTCACCTGCTGGTACTCGCCCGGGAAGTAGCGGCTCATCAGCTCGGCGGTCTCCGGCAGGCTCGCGATGCGCGCATCCAGGCGTCCGAAGAAGCTCTCGACGAAGCGACGGGCCACGAGCGTCGAGAGCAGGCGCTCGCTGGAGGAATGGAACGAGCCCACATTGAGCGACCGCGAGTGGCGCAGCGCGGCGTTCGAGGTGCTCGGCGCGAACGGCTCGTGGACGTGGACGAAGTCGAGTTGCACAGTGCTCAGCAGTTCCTCGACCGTGCGCGCGACGTCGATCGGGAGCGCCGGCGGACGCCGGCGGGTGACCACGTCGAGCACCTCGCCGACGGCTATCACCCGTGGCGTGCCGTCATCGGTCCCGTCGAGCAGCGAGGTGGCGCCGCGCGTGCCGGTGCGCGCGGCGCGCAGCGCCTTGCGCGACGCGCGAACGCGCTCCTGAGAGCGCGACGGCGCCAGCACGAGCACGCGATGGCCACGACGCGAGAGCTCGATCGCGACGCGCTCGATGTGCGCGTTGACCTCGTTGTCCTCGGCCTCCCACGGGTATGGCGTCACGTGGGCGATCGAGAACGAGGTGCTCATCGGCTTCACGATTATCCCGCCTGTCGGCGGCCCGGGGGCCAACGCGTGACGGCCGGCTATTTCGCGGCCGCGGCCGGCTACTTCGCGGCCGGCGCTTTGACCGGCCGTTTGCTGGTTGCGTTCGTGCCGCGGGCGGGCCGCTTCGCCGTGCCCCGCGCCGCGCTCTTGGAGCCGGTCGGGGTCGGCGGACGGGTGCCGGGCCTCCCCGCGTACCTCGCGATGAACGCCTCGGTGTCGCGGTGGGCCTGATCGTCGGGCCGCTGGTCGTGAGGCGACTTCATCAGATAGGAGGACGGCCCGTCCAGCTGGCCGCCGATCCCGTGGTTCAGCGCGAGCTTGCAGCAGCGCACAGCGTCGATCACGATCCCGGCTGAGTTGGGCGAGTCCCACACCTCGAGCTTCAGCTCGACGTTCAGCGGCACGTCGCCGAACGCCTGGCCCTCGACGCGGATGTGCGCCCACTTGCGGTCGGTCAGCCACGGCACGTAGTCGGAGGGCCCGATGTACACATCCTGCGCGGGCAGCTTCTCGTCCATGATCGAGGTGACCGCGTTGGTCTTGGAGATCTTCTTCGACTCCAGGCGCTCGCGCTCGAGCATGTTGTAGAAGTCCATGTTGCCGCCGACGTTCAGCTGCGAGGTGCGCAGCATCTTCACGCCGCGATCGTCAAACAGGCGGGCGAGCGTGCGGTGCACGATCGTCGCGCCGACCTGGGACTTGATGTCGTCGCCGACGATCGGCAGGCGCGCCTTTTTGAAGCGCCGCTCCCAGTAGTCCTCGCGAGCGATGAACACGGGGATGCAGTTGACGAAGCCACAGCCGGCCTCGAGAATCTGCTCGACGTACCACTTGGTCGCGTCCTCGGACCCGACCGGCAGGTAGGAGACGACCACGTCGGTGTGCGTGTCCTTGAGGATCTTGACGATGTCCGCGGTCTCCCCCGGGGCCTTGGTGATCTTCTCCTTGAGGTACTTGCCGAGGCCGTCGTGCGTCATGCCGCGGTACACCGGTACGCCGAGCTTCTTCGGCACCTTGGCGAACTTCATCGTGTTGTTCTGCCCAGCCCAGATCGCCTGCCCGAGGTCCTTGCCGACCTTCGTCACGTCGATGTCAAACGCGGCCGTGAACTCGATGTCGCTCACGTGGTAGCCGCCGAGGTCGACGTGCATCAGGCCGGGGACGCGCTCGTCTGGATCAGCGTCGCGGTAGTAGTGGACGCCCTGGACGAACGCCGAGGCGCAGTTTCCGACGCCGACGATCGCGACGCGCACCTTGTCGGACTGGTACCGCGCTGCGCCGTTATTGGAGGCCGCTGCGCCGCCCGGGGCGCGGCCGTTTCCGTTCTGCTTGATCACGAGTGAGCTTCCTTTGCGAGGGCGCAAGCGCCCGGTCGAGGGAGGCCCCGCGGGCCGCCCTGCTTCTCAGGTGAGGCGGCCGGATGGATGATCGGACCGCCGCAGGAGACTACTCCGCTGGGCCCGCAAGGTCACACGGAGAGCTCGCGGCGGACGTGCCAGATGCGCTGCACGACGGTGATCACGCTGAGCGCTGCGAGCACATACACAGCCGGCTGCAGCAGTTCGAAGTCGCCGAGCGAGGCTCCCTTGGCGAAGATCAGCCCGATCGAGAGGATCACGACGCGCACCGGCCGCGTGGCGATCCCGACCTTGCACTCCACGCCCAGCGCCTCGGCGCGGGCGCGGGTGTAGCTGACCATCAGCGACGCCAACACTGCCACGACCACCGCGGCGGTCGCCGCGCGGTTGCCCTGCAGTGCGAAATAGCCGGCCACGGCGGTCAGCACGATCCCCTCCTCGATGCGGTCGAGCGTCGAGTCGAGGAACGCCCCGAACGGGGTCCCCTTGCCGGACATGCGCGAGTAGCGCCCGTCGAGCGTGTCCATGATCGAGCCGACGATGAACGCGACCCCGCCGAGGAAGAACAGCTGCCGCCACACGAGCACGGCCGCGACGATGTTCAGCGCGAAGCCCGTCAGCGAGATCGCGTTGGGGGTCAGGCGCGACTCGATCAGCCGGTTGCGCACCAACTCGCGCCGCTCTCCCGCCCCGATCGGAGCGCGTGCGCGCGGGCGCCCCGAGCGGTAGGCGCCGCGAGCGCGGCGGGAGGGGGTGTGCTGCCTGGGTGCCATCGTGGTCAGCCCCCGCTACCCGCTCGTCGTGAGCCTGGCGGGAGAGACTGCCGAGAACCGCCACACCGGGCGCGCGCGGGCGAGCCAGCGCGCTCCGTACGCTGAGGCACCCGCGGTCAGTGCGCCGAGCAGCGCGTCGAAGATGAAGTGGTTGGCGGTGACCACGATCACGAACGCCATCAGGAAGGGATAGAGCATCCACAGGACGCTCACGATCCTGTGTCGCGACAGGCGCGCGAGCGGCCAGCCGATCATCAGCGCGAACGCCACGTGCATCGAGGGAACGGCCGCGTATGGGTTGAACAGCGCGCTCGCCGCGGCGCTCGTGTGCGAGACATGGACACCGGTGAGATCCGAGACAGTGTCGATGAAGCCCCACTCGGGCATGAACCGCGGCGGCGCGGTCGGGAACGCGGTGTAGCCGACGAGCGCGATCGCCATCGCGATCATGAACATGTTGCGCACGAAGTAGAAGTTGCGGTTGTGGCGCAGGTAGATGTACAGCAGCGCCCCGAACGTGACGGTCGTCTGCGCGTTTACGTACATCCAGCTCGACAGGACCATCACCAGATGGCTGCCCGAGGCCCACGCCTGGATCGAGGGCTCGACGAACAGGTGCAGCGTTCGCTCTAGCGAGATCAGGTCGCGGGCATGGGCGAACGCGGCGTTCGCGTCCCCCTCCACCAGGCCGCGCACGAGCCGGTATCCGAGATACGCGGCGGCGAACAGCGACACCTGCCTGAGCGCATCCAGCCACCCGTGCGGCAAGAGGCGCGCCTGCAGGACTCGAGCGCGGGCGACCACGCGAGAAGCCTAGACGATGCTCACGCGCAGCGAGGGCTGTCGCTGAGCACGCGCGCCAGCGAGAATCGGGTGACCAGATCGAAGCGACCTGCTCGCTTCGCCTGGATCTCGGTCCAGTCCCCGGGAGCGCGCGCCACGCAGCCGACCCCGCTCGCCAGCGCCCAGTAGGGGGTGAAGTGCACCCGCACCGTGTAGGAGCCCGGACGCGGCACCTGCAGCGTCAGCGAGTCGGTGGTGACGCTGCGCAGCACCGCCGGCGGGTCGGCCAGCGGTTGGGGGCGGAGCACGGCGAACAGCCGCCAGTGCGCGCCGCGCCAGATTTCGTGCAGGTAGGCCAGTCCGCCCTTGATCAGCCGCGCCTCCGAGCCCGACGCGTAGTCGAGCTTCGCGTCCGGAAGCGCGACATATGAGACCGACTGCGCCTGCAGCCAGGCGCGATAGCGGGCGCTGGTCAGCGGCGGTGAGAGGTCGGTGTCGAGCGGGGTCGACGGGTCATAGAAGAGGGGGTCGCGGTCACGGTCCAGCTGGCGCTCCCAGCCGCGGGCGATCATCACCCGTGGAGCGACCCAGCGCGCCTCCCAGTGGTCGGCGATCGGCACCACCTCGATGCGCGTCGGAAGCGCTCCGTACCCGACGCCGAGCTGCTTCAGCTCGGACAGCAGCGGCGTGTAGTAGGACCCGTGGACGGCGGGATCGGAGGCGGCCGCGCGGAAGTCGCTGACGGCGGCGTTGACCTGCCAGTACAGCAGCGCGGGCGCGAGCGCGATCAGCACCCACGATCGCCAGCTGCCGCGCGGGGCGCCGGCGAGCACGCACGCGGCCAGCGGTCCCGCGAACAGTGCGCCGAGGCGATCGGCGTTGCCACCGACGGCGGTCGGGATCAGGTAGGCACCGGTCAGCGCGAGCGCGTAGGCGAGCATGCCGAGCTTCAGGACGCGCGGCTCGGCGGGCGCCAGCGCCCAGATCGCGAGCACCGCGGCGAGCGCGGGAAAGAACGCCGAGGCGACGAACGGCTGCGAGCCGCCTTCGGGAAATGCCAGCACGAGCAACGCGACCGGCGCCACGGCGGCCAGTGCGCAGGCGGCCGGCCAGGCGCGTGGTGGTCCGGCGAGCGCCCACGCGAGGTAGGCGATCGCGAGGAACGTGCCCGCAATCGGGCTCGCGACAGCGCACAGCGCGGCCAGCCCGAGTGCTGCCCACGAGCGCCCGCGCTGGGCCAGGACGAGCGAGCCGAGACCGATCGCCAGACCGAGGTCGTAGGGCACGCGGCTGGAGAGCAGCTCGATCCCCGCACCGAGGCCGAACCATGCGGCCGCGATGTACGTCGCGCGTGGTGCGAACCGCCGATCGATCAGCGTTGCAAACAACGCCGTTGCGATCGTCATCGACAGCGCCGTCAGCAGCCGCGGCCCGAGCAGCGACCCCAGCGCGGGCGCGAGCAGCGAGTACGCGGGCAGGTGGTGTCCGCCGTACCACGAGTTGTCCCACAGCGAGAACCCGACGCGCGAGAACAGATCGCTGCGGTAGCTGGCAGCGGCCAGGTCCGGGCTCGGCGGTGCGGCGATCAGGTAAACGACGGCGAGCGCAGCCGTGATCGTCCACGCGGGGGGCAGCCGGCGTGACCCGGACACACTGCCCGGGTCTGCGGCGCGGTCTGCCAGCGCGAGGCCGCTCACTCGGCGCTCAGGAAGTCCACCACCCGCTCGATCACGTCAGGGCGATCGAGCCACGGCGTGTGACCGGCGTCGGCGAGCTCGAGCAGCTCTGCCTGCGCCAACGCGCTCGCGTAATCGCGCCCGAAGCGGGCCGGAATGTATGGATCGCGCTGGCCCCACACGACCAGCGCCGGCATCTGCAGATCTCCCAGCCGCGCGCCTGCCGCGGCCAGCACATCTGCAGGCGAGCTGCGATACAGCCGCAGGATCGCGCGCTGTGTGCCCTCGTCGAAATGTTCGAGCACGCTGTCCGCCCAGGCACCGGGCATCGGTCCGGGCGTCGCGTTGGCCTCGACCGAGCCGCGCGTCAGCGTGAAGCGGTTGGTCATCCCCATCGCGAGCTCGCCGACGCCGATCGTGCGCCAGACCCGCGCGATGCGGTGCCATTGGAAGCCGGATAGGAACGGCACCGCGTTGATGATCACGAGCCGCTCGACCCGCTCCGGGATGCGTTGCGCAAACGCCAGCCCAACGGCACCCCAGTCGTGCATCACCAGCTGGACGCGCTCGACCTCGACGTGATCGAGGAACCGCTCGAGGAACTCGTCGTACTCGGCGATCGTGTACTTCAGATAACCCGGCTTGCCCGAGCGCCCAAAGCCCGGAAGGTCGACGGCCAGCCCGCCGCTGCGTTCCAGGAACCCCGTGTCGTACATCGGCGGCTCGACCGATTCGTCCTCCCGTCGCATCGGTCTCCACCAGCGTTTCCACCGCGGCACGGTCGCATGGTGCGCGCGTGGCACTACCCAGTCGTCGGAGTTGGTGGGCACGCCGTGTAGGTACAGCGGCACGGCGCCCCGCGAGTCCCCGTCGGGCGGGGGTGCGCTGCGCCAGAAGACAGGGCGAGCACCTGCCCCGTACGGGGCATCCAGTTCGGCGGTGTGGTCGCTGACCTCGGGCATCGGCCGAGGATATAGACGAGCCGCGAGCCGGATCGCGCCCTCTGGCGGTCGATCGCCCCGGCGGATACCGTGACGGTGGTGCACAGCCAGATCCGACCCTGGACCCCGCCGACACGCGCGAGGGTGATCAGGATCCGCGAACGCCTGCGCGAGGTGTACGGCGCTCCGCTGATGCGCCCGCACGGCCACCCGATCGCCGAGCTGATCCTGACGGTGCTGTCGCAGTCGACCAACGATCGCAACCGCGACGTCGCGTATCTGCGTCTGCGCGAGCGCTTCGACGCGTGGGAGCAAGTGCGCGACGCGCCTGTGTCGGAGGTCGAGGAGGCGATCCGCCCGGGTGGCATATCGAAGGTCAAGTCGGCGCGCATCCAGGCGATCCTGCGCGCGATCTCGGACAATCCTGGCGGGCGGGCGTCCGATCGCTCGCCCGATGAGATCTCGCTCGATACCCCGTTCGGGGCACTGGGCTGGTTGCCGCGTGCGCCGATCGATCAGGGCCGCGACTACCTCACAGCCCTGCCCGGCGTCGGCCGCAAGACCGCCGCGTGCGTGCTGCTGTTCGCGTACGGCCTGCGCGACGTGCCGGTCGACACGCATGTCTCACGTGTCGGGATACGGCTCGGCCTGCTGCGCTCGGGCGCGCCGTTTCACGAGCTGCACGATCAGATGCTCGACCTGACCCCACCAGGGCAGGAGCTCGAGCTGCATGTCAACCTGCTGCGCCACGGCAGGCGCACCTGCCACGCCCGCTCGCCGGCCTGTGACGAGTGTGCGCTGGCGCGCATGTGTCCGAGTCGCGGGCTCTATGCGGCTTCCTAACCCCGGGGCAGTACCGCGAAGGCGATGACCGCATACTGCAGCGCGGCTGCGGCGAGCACGAGCGCATGGAACACCTCGTGGTAGCCGAACACCTTCGGCCACGGGTTTGGCCGGCCGCTCGCGTACACGACCGCTCCGATCACGTACAGCAGGCCGCCGAGCGCCAGCCCGACGACGCCGAGCCAGCCGATCGCCGAGGGCAACTCTCCGAACACCGCCGCCGTGACGAGGCCGAGCGCGACGTACACTCCCGCGAACAGCCACTTTGGAGCGTCGATCCACAGCAGCTTGAACAGCACGCCGCCGAGCGCCCCCGCCCACAGCACGATCAGGATCGTGCTCGCCAGCGAGCCCTTCAGTGCGAGCAGGGCGACGGGAGTGTAGGTGCCGGCGATCAGCACGAAGATCATCGAGTGATCCAGCCGTCTCATCCAGCGCCGCGCCTGCGGCCGCCAGGTGACCCGGTGATACAGAGCGCTCGTCCCCAACAGTCCCGACACGGCGACGGCATAGATCGTGGCGGCCAGCCGAGCGCGCCCGTCGGAGGCGGCGAGGATCAGCGCCACGCCGCATACCAGCGACACGAAGAAGCCGTACTCATGCAGCACGCCGCGCAGCCGAGGCTTCAAGGGCCCCGACGGGACCATATTCATCTGTGAGACGGTAGCGCTCTGCCCGGAGCGGCGCGGCGGCGCTGCGATCAGCCGGCCGCGGAGGCCGTGTGGTTCTCGAGCTTCGCGCGCGCCCTCTCGGGCGTGACCCTGACGACGTCCCACGCGAGCCCGACGCGCGCCATGCCGAGGATCAGCCAGCCGGAGGGGTCGAGCTCGTACCAGCGCAGGCCGTGGAACGCCGACTGCGGGAACGCGTGGTGATTGTGATGCCACGCCTCGCCGAGCGATGGCAGCGCCAGCCAGAAGACGTTCGTCGACTCGTCATCGGTCTCGAACCGCCGGCTGCCGAAGAAGTGGCAGATCGAGTTGATGCTCCAGGTGATGTGGTGCACGAGGAAGATCCGCACGAGGCCGGCCCACAGCAGCGCGCTGAGGCCACCGGCGACGAGTGAGCCGCCGCTGAACGCGAAGCCGAGCAGGAACGGCAGCACGAGGCTTCCGAGCGCGATTAGCGGGAAGCTTCTGTTGATGCGGCGCATCGTCGGGTCCTCGACGAGGTCCGGCGCGAAGCGTTTTGAGGACGCTTGGCCGTGCGTCTCGAACAGCCAGCCGACGTGGGCGTGCCACAGCCCCGCTGCCATCCCCCGCAGGCCCGCGCCGTGGCCCGCGTGCGGGCTGTGGGGATCGCCCTCTTCGTCGGTGAACGTATGGTGCTTGCGGTGGTCGGCCACCCAGTCGATCACGCCACCCTGCAGCGACATCGATCCGAGGATCGCGAGCGTGTAGCGAAGCCATGCGTGCGTCTGGAATGCGCGGTGGGTGAGCAGCCGGTGATAGCCGACCGTGACGCCAATCGCGGTCAGTAGGTACATCACGGCGAAGATCACGAGGTCGCGCGGGCCGAGGAAGTTGTTCCACAGCAGTACCGCCGCCGCTATCACGCCGAGGAACGGGATCACGACGGCGGTGATGTTGGCGTTGCGCTCGAGGCGGGTCACTTCTTATTGAACCTACTCGTGCGCGCGTCGCGGGTTACCCGTCCGCGCCCAAAGACCCCAATTTGGGGGGCGTCAGTGCAACACGCCGTCAACGACCAGTCGCGCGTGTGCACGCAGCCTTACTGGGTATGTCGAACGGTGGGTATGTCGATCGGGCGCCATCACTTGAAGCCTGGCAGGAAATCTGCCACACTCTCACTTAGATTTATAAAGCTTATGAGAAGGAGCATCACAAGATGGCAAAGACCATAGGCATCGACCTCGGCACGACGAACTCGTGCATGGCCGTGCTCGAGGGTGGCGAGCCCACCGTCATCGAGAACGCCGAGGGGGGTCGCACGACGCCGTCCGTCGTTGCGTTCACCGCCTCGGGCGAGCGTCTGGTCGGCACGGTCGCCAAGCGACAGGCCGTGACCAACCCGCAGAACACGATCTTCTCGATCAAGCGCTTCATGGGCCGCAAGGAGGCCGAGGTGCGCGAGGAGGAGTCGATCGTGCCCTACAAGGTCGTCTCCGGGCCCAACGGCGACGCGCGCGTCGAGGCCGGTGGCGAGCAGCACTCCCCGCCGGAGATCTCGGCGATGATCCTGCAGAAGCTCAAGTCGGACGCCGAAGCGTATCTCGGCGAGAGCGTCGAGTCGGCGGTCATAACCGTCCCCGCGTACTTCAACGACGACCAGCGTCAGGCCACCAAGGACGCCGGCAAGATCGCCGGGCTGGACGTCAAGCGAATCATCAACGAGCCGACCGCCGCTTCGCTGGCGTACGGCCTGGACAAGGAGTCCGACCAGACGATCCTCGTGTTCGACCTCGGCGGCGGCACGTTCGACGTGTCCGTGCTGGAGATCGGCGACGGCGTATTCGAGGTGAAGTCCACCGCCGGCGACAACCACCTCGGCGGCGACAACTTCGACAAGGCGATCGTCGACTGGCTCGTGTCCGAGTTCAAGAAGTCTCAGGCAATTGACCTGAGCGCCGACCCGATGGCGCTGCAGCGTCTGTACGAGGCGGCCGAGAAGGCCAAGATCGAGCTCTCGACCACGCAGGAGACGCAGATCAACCTGCCGTTCATCACGGCCGACGCGTCTGGGCCGAAGCACCTCGACACGCGCCTCACCCGCGCGAAGCTCGCGGAGCTGACATCCGAGTTGCTCGACCGCGTCGTCGCACCGGTGCGACAGGCGATGGACGACGCAAAAAACAAGGGCGTCAAGGAGATCGACCACATCGTGCTGGTCGGCGGCATGACGCGCTCACCTGCCGTGCAGGAGAAGGTCAAAGAGCTGACCGGCAAAGAGCCCCACCGCGGCGTCAACCCCGACGAGGTGGTCGCCGTCGGCGCCGCGATCCAGGCCGGCGTGCTGGCTGGCGACGTCAAGGACGTGCTGCTGCTCGACGTGACCCCGCTGACCCTCGGCATCGAGACCAAGGGCGGCGTGATGACGAAGCTGATCGAGCGCAACACCACGATCCCGACCCGCAAGGGCGAGGTCTTCTCGACGGCCGAGGACAACCAGCCATCGGTCGAGATCCACGTGCTGCAGGGCGAGCGCGAGATGGCCCAGTACAACAAGTCGCTGGGCAAGTTCCAGCTGACCGGCATCCCGCCCGCTCCGCGTGGCATACCGCAGATCGAGGTCGCGTTCGACATCGACGCCAACGGCATCCTCAACGTGTCCGCCAAGGACCTCGGTACCAGCAAGGAGCAAAAGATCGAGATCAAGGCCGGCTCCGGGCTGTCCGACGACGAGATCAAGAACATGGTCTCCGACGCGGAGTCCCACGCCGAGGAGGACCGTCGTGCGCGCGAGCTCGCGGAGGCGCGAAACAACGCCGAGAACGCTGCCTACCAGGCCGAGCGCCAGCTAGCCGACCTCGGCGACCAGGTCGACGCCGACTCCAAGGGTCGGATCGAGGAGGCCATCAAGGAGGTTAGGGAGGTACTCGAGTCAGAGGACCCGGCGGCGATCAACGCGAAGGCCGAGGCGCTGCAGACAGCGTTCCACGCGATCTCCGAGGCGATGTACCAGCGCGCCCAGGAGCAGGCCGCCGCGGCTGCGCCGCCTAACGGCGCCTCAGCTGAGGGCGACGGCGCGAGCGGGACCTCGTCCTCTGACGAGGACGAGGAGGTCGTGGATGCCGAGGTCGTCGACGAGCCGAAGGCGTAGGCGCACATGACCGACGCAAAGCAGACGCTCGAGGAGCAGGAGCCGGAGGAGTTCGCGGCCCCCCAGGGGCCCGACGTTCCTGCCGGGCCCGAGGTCCCCGAGGCGGCCGAGGTCCTCGACGACAATGCACTCGAGGGCGACGTGGGCGAGCTCGTCCGCGTCGCCACCGAGCGCGACGAGTACCTGGCGCTCGCCCAGCGCACCCAGGCGGACTTCGAGAACTACCGCAAGCGCGTCGCGCGCGAGGCCGCCGCGGCGCAGCAGCGGGGGGTGTGCGGGCTGGCCAAGGAGCTGCTGCCGGCACTCGACAACCTCGACCGCGCGCTAGCGGCTGCGGCCCAGGACGATCCGCTGCTCGACGGCGTACGCCTCGTCCGCTCCGAGCTGGCAGCGGCGCTCGCGCGCGTTGGCATCGAGTCCTTCGATCCTGTCGGCGAGCCATTCGACCCCGAGGTCCACGAGGCGGTCGCCACCGCACCGCAGGCGCCTGGGGGCGCGGGCAGCGGAACGGTCGTAGAGGTCTACCAGCCTGGCTACCGCCTGGGCGAGAGCATCATCCGCCCGGCGCGTGTGGTCGTGGCCGCATAGGAGCGGCTGATGGCAACTCGTCCCGACTACTACAAGACACTCGGGGTCGACCGCAAAGCGACCCCCGAGGAGATCAAGAAGGCCTACCGCAAACTCGCGCGCGCCTACCACCCCGACCGCAACCCCGACGACAAGCAGGCGGAGGCGCGCTTCAAGGAGATCTCCCAGGCGCACGACGTGCTCGGCGATCCGGACAAGCGTAAGCAGTACGACAGCGGCACCGGGCCGTTCGCCGCCGGCGCGGGGCCCGGCGGCGGCTTCGGCGGCTTCGGCAACTTCGACTTCGACGCCTCCTCGATGGGCGACATCCTGTCCAACCTGTTCGGTGGCTCGGCCAGCGGACGCCGCGTGCGCACCAAACCACGCGGCGAACGCGGCGCGGACCTCGAGGCGCAGGTCTCGATCACCTTCGACCAGGCGGTCGCCGGTGCTCAGATCCCGCTGCAGGTGCCGATGAACGCCAGCTGCCCGACGTGCCGCGGCACCGGCGCCAAGCCGGGTACGGCGCCGTCGGTGTGCCCGCGCTGCGAGGGGCGCGGAATCGAGACTCAGGGCCAAGGGATGTTCTCGATCTCTCAGCCGTGCTCGCAGTGCGGCGGCACAGGCACGGTGATCGAGGATCCCTGCCCGACCTGCCACGGCGCGGGCGCGGTGCGCACCGTCAAGCGCCTGCGTGTGAACGTTCCCGCGGGCGTCAAGGACGGCAGCCGCATCCGTCTGGCCGGCAAGGGCGAGCCCGGCCGCAACGGCGGGCCGGATGGCGACCTGTACCTGATCACCCACGTCTCACCATCGCCGCTGTTCACCCGTAAGGGCGACAATCTCGAGGTCGCGGTGCCGCTGAGCATCCCCGAGGCGCTGAGCGGCGCCGAGGTGCAGGTGCCGACGCTGTCCGGCACGAAGACCCTGCGCGTGCGTCCCGGGACCGCGCACGGGACCGTGCAGCGCCTGCGCGGCGAGGGGCCGCCCAAGCTGGGGCGCTCGTCGTCCGAGCGCGGCGATATCCACTATCGATTCGTGATCGATGTTCCGCAGGAGCTGAGCAAGGAGCAGCAGAGCGCCGTCGAGCAGCTGTCGAAGACACTCGGCGGCGATCCCCGTGCGGGGCTGTTCCCAAACGGCTCCGCGGCACAAGGCTCCGCGGCACAGGGTGCCGATGCCAATGCCAATGCCAATGCCGACGCGGACGCGGACGCGGCGAAGGCGGGTGAGAGCTGATGTCTGCGGTGAACGGCGAAGGCCTCGCACCCCGCCGCCGCCCTGCTGCCCCGGTGGTTGCGACGGCCGCGGTCACGCACGTGCATCTGGACACTGATCGCGGCGTGTTCATGATCTCGGTCGCGGCGCAGCTGGCGAACATGCACCCACAGACGCTGCGGGTGTACGAGGCGCGTGGCCTGATCGAGCCGCAGCGCTCGCCGAAGGGCACGCGGCTTTACTCGCAGCGGGATGTCGAGAAGCTACGGCGGATCCAGGAGATGACCGCGCACCTCGGCCTCAACCTGGCTGGCGTCGAGCGCGTCCTGCACCTCGAGCAGGAGATCGACAGCATGCACGCGCGGATCGAGCAGATCGAGGCCGAAGCGCTACAGGCGCAGGAGCGCCTGGCCGAGGAGCTCGAGCAGGTGCGCCGCTCGTTCCGCGCTGAGCTGACGGTTCCCTACCGCGGCGGTCTCGAGCTCGTGCGCGCGGCCGACGCCCGTTCCCCGTTCGGCAAACGCTCCCCGTTCGGCAAAGCTTCCAAGCGGGCGTAGAACATGCAGGCGGATCGCTTCACGATCAAGTCCCAGGAGGCGCTCGCGGCGGCCGCGCGCCTGGCCGAAGAGCGCCGCAACCCGCAACTCACCCCCTTGCATCTGCTGGGGGCGCTGCTCGCCGAGCCGCCCGGTGCGGCGTCCTCGGGTGCGAGCGCGGACGCACCCGGCGGCGTCGTCCTGCCGCTGCTGGCGAAGCTGGGGACCGAGGTCGACGGCCTGCGCGCCGGGGTCGAGCGGGCGCTGGGCGAGCTTCCGGTCGCCGGCGCATCCTCGTCCGCGGACGGCGTCGCGCAGCCCGGCTCTGAGCTGCTGGCGGTGCTGCGTTCTGCCGAGCGCGAAGGAGGCAAGCTCGGCGACCAGTATGTCTCCACTGAGCACCTGCTGCTGGCGCTCGCCGCCGGCAGCTCATCGCGCGCGGCCGACGAGCTGCGACGGGTGGGGGTCACGCCCGAGCGGCTGACGAGCGCGCTCGCGGAGGTGCGCGGATCCAAGCGCGTGACCGACCAGTCGCCGGAGGAGAAGTACGAAGCGCTCGAGCGCTTCGGCACCGACCTCACCGAGGCGGCCGAGCAGGACAAGCTCGACCCGGTGATCGGCCGCGACGAGGAGATCCGGCGCGTGGTCCAGGTGCTGTCCAGGCGCACGAAGAACAACCCGGTGCTGATCGGCGAGCCGGGGGTCGGCAAGACGGCGATCGTCGAGGGGCTCGCGCAGCGGATCGTCTCCGGCGACGTGCCCGACTCGCTACGCGAACGGCGCGTGATCGCGCTGGACATCGGGTCGCTGGTTGCCGGCGCTAAGTACCGTGGCGAGTTCGAGGACCGCTTGAAGGCCGTGCTCGCCGAGGTTTCAGAGGCTCAGGGCAACGTGATCCTGTTCCTCGACGAGCTACACACGATCGTCGGCGCGGGGGCCGCCGAGGGCGCCGTCGACGCGGCCAACCTGCTCAAGCCGATGCTCGCGCGCGGCGAACTGCGCGCGGTCGGTGCGACGACGCTCGACGAGTACCGCAAGTACATCGAGAAGGACGCCGCGCTCGAGCGCCGCTTCCAGCCAGTGATGGTCGGCGAGCCGTCGGTCGCTGACGCGATCGCGATCCTGCGCGGCCTGAAGGAGCGCTACGAGGTTCACCACGGGGTGCGAATTCAGGACAGCGCTCTGATCGCCGCGGCGACGCTTTCGGACCGCTACATCGCCGACCGTTTCCTGCCGGACAAGGCGATCGACCTGGTCGACGAGGCCGCGTCCGGGCTGCGGATCGAGATCGACTCGCTGCCGACCGAGATCGACGAGGTTGACCGGCGTGTGATGCAGCTGGAGATCGAGCTGACGTCGCTGAGCAAGGAGACCGACGAGGCCTCCGCCGAGCGCCGCGAGGCGATCGAGCGCGAGCTGGCCGAGCTGCAGGAGCAGTCGGCCGCGATGAAGGCGCAGTGGCAGAGCGAGAAGCAGGCGATCAAGGGCGTCAGCGACCTGAAGGAGCGCCTCGAGGAGGCGCGCGCGGAAGCCGAGCGCGCCGAGCGCGCGGCCGACCTGCAGCGCGCGGCCGAGTTGCGCTACGGCGTGATCCCGGAGCTCGAGAAGAAGCTCGCCGAGCACGAGAGCGCCGAGCAGCAGGGCACGCCCGCGCCCGTGTTCCTCAAAGAGGAGGTAGACGCGGACGACGTGGCCGAGGTGGTTGCTCGCTGGACGCGCATCCCCGTGAGCAGGCTGCTGGAGGGCGAAACCGAGAAGCTGATCCACATGGAGGATCGGCTGCACGAACGGGTCGTCGGCCAGGACGAGGCGATCGAGGCGGTCGCCACCGCGTTGCGCCGCTCGCGCGCCGGGCTGCAGGACCCGGATCGTCCGATCGGCTCATTCCTGTTTCTCGGGCCGACCGGCGTCGGCAAGACCGAGCTCGCCCGCGCGCTGGCCGAGTTTATGTTCGATTCGCAGGACGCGATGATCCGGATCGACATGTCCGAGTACATGGAGAAACACTCCGTGTCGCGGCTCGTCGGCGCGCCGCCCGGCTATGTCGGCTATGAGGAGGGCGGTCAGCTGACCGAGGCGGTGCGCCGCCGGCCCTACTCAGTTGTGCTGCTCGACGAGATCGAGAAGGCGCACGCCGACGTGTTCAACACGCTGCTGCAGGTGATGGATGACGGCCGTCTGACGGACGGCCGGGGGCGCACGGTCGACTTCAAGAACACAGTGCTGATCATGACCTCCAACCTCCCGGTAGGGCGGGCGGGTTCCGGATCATCCGGCGACACCGAGCTGCGCAGCGCGCTGCTCGGGAGCTTCAAGCCCGAGTTCATCAACCGGCTCGACGACATCGTGCGCTTCGATGCGCTGACGCGCGAGCAGATATCCGAGATCGTCGAGCTGCAGGTCGAGCGCGTGATCGAACGCGTCGCCGAGCGCGGTGTGCACCTCACGCTGACCGACAGCGCGCGCACGCTGCTCGGGAACCTGGGCTATGACCCGACCTACGGAGCGCGCCCGCTGCGGCGGGTGATCCAGAAGCAGCTCACCGATCGTCTCGCGCTGGCGCTGCTGGCCGGCGAGATTCGTAGCGGCGACGAGGTCCAGGTCGATGTGCTCGACGGGGAGTTGGCGCTCGAGAAGGCTGCCGGGCAGGCCGCCGACGCGGAGGCCGCGGCCTCTGTCTGAGCCGCCGACGCGGCGGCCGCGGCCACCATTTGAGCCGCCGACAGGCTGCTCGGCAGAGTCCGGCTGGACGAATGTCCGTGTGGGTCTCGCGGCGGTGCAACGATTGTGAGCCCCCTGCGATCTCCTGAGGAGCGATCGATGTCGAGCACAATCAACCGACGCGCGACGATCGTCTCGGTGGCGTGCGTAGCTTTGCTTTTCGGCGTGCCGGCGATGGCCCCGCCGACGCACGCGGCGACGCTGTACGCGTGCGTCAAGAAGAACGGCAACGCCCACATCTACACGAAGAAGCCGAGATGCAGGAAAGGCGAGAAGCGACTGTCGTGGGGCACCAGCGGGCCTGCCGGCAGGGACGGCGCGCAGGGGTCCAGGGGCGAAGCGGGGTCCAGCGGCGAGCCGGGAGCGGGAGGCGAAGCCGGGTCGCCGGCGTCGACCCTGTGGGCGGTCGTCAACATCAAAGGGGAACTCGTTCGCGGTGGCGCCGCGACCGACTCGGCCACGGCGCTGTTGGAACCCGGTGCCTATGAAGTCGTGTTCAACCGGAACGTGAGCGGGTGCGCGTACATCGCAACGCTCGGGTCCCCCGAAGCCGGTTCGGCGTTCGCGGGCATGGTCGCGGTGGCGACGAGGCTCGGCAACCCGGACGCGGTGTTCGTGCAGACGTTCGCCGAAAAGGGGAAACCGATGGCTCAGTCATTCCACCTCGCGGTGTTCTGCTAGGTCTGCCTGCCCTGCCGGGCAGCACGGGTCAGTCGGGCTGCCTGCCGATCGGCTGGCCGATCCGCTACAAACGACCGTGCGCACGCCGCGCCGCGCCACGCCGGCGCGAGCGGCCGAAATCATCCGACGGAGGAGCCAACACGATGCCCACATACATCATGCTCACCACGCTCACGCCCGAGGGCGTGCAGACGGTTAAGAACAACCCGGAGCGGATCAAGGAGGTCAACAAGGAGGTCGAACAGCTCGGCGCGAAGGTCCACGCGCAGTGGGCGACGCTCGGCCACATCGACTTCATCTCCGTGGTCGAGGCGCCGGACGAGGGCGCGATGGCGCGGATCTCGCTGGAGCTCGGCTCGCGCGGCACCGCCCGCTACGAGACGCTGGCGGGGATACCGATCGATGACTTCATCGCGTCTCTGTAACGTGGCGGGCATCGCGGCCAGGCACACAGCGGGAGCGGCATGCACGAGATGACGCTCGGCGGGCGCGAGCGCGTGCGCCGGCACCCAACCGCGCAGGAAGGCCCGCAGTCCGCGCGGGAAGGCCCGCAGTCCGCGCGGGAAGGCCCGCAGTCCGCGCAGGAAGGCCCGCAGTCCGCGCAGGAAGGCCCGCAGTCCGCGCAGGAAGACACGCCCTCCGGGCAGGAAGACACGCCCTCCGCGCGGGAAGGCCCGCCCTCCGCGCAGGAGGGTCGGCCGACGGGCGCGCCCGGGATCTCGCTCGTGCCGGAGCCGATGCAGGAGTCTGAAGTCCAGGCGCAGCTCGACGACATCGACGTCGACGCCCCGCGTGTGGGCATCGTGATGGGCTCCAAGAGCGACATGGAGGCGATGGAGAAGGCTGCACACGAGCTGCAGGAGCGGGGCATCATGCACGAGGTGCGCGTGATGTCCGCGCATCGCGAGCCCGACCTGGTGGCGGAGTACGCGAAGAACGCACGCATGCGGGGCCTGCGGGTGATCATCGCCGGGGCGGGCATCTCAGCAGCCCTGCCCGGCGCTGTGGCCGCCCACACCGACCTGCCGGTGATCGGCGTGCCGCTGTCAGGCCGGCTGACGGCCGCCGGCGGCCTCGACGCGATCCTGTCGATCGTGCAGATGCCGCCCGGTGTGCCGGTCGGGTGCGTCGGGCTGGACAACCCGCGCAACGCGGCGATCCTCGCCGCGCAGATCCTCGGAGCATGATCGCGCGCTACACCCGCCCGCAGCTCGGCGCCCTGTGGAGCGACGAGGCACGCATGAACGCCTGGCGCGAGGTCGAGCTGGCGGCGTGCGAGGAGCTACCCGGCCTGCTCGGAGCGGACGGCCCGAGCGCGAGCGAGCTCGAGGCGATCCGCGGCGCGAGCTTCACGGTCGGCGAGGTCAACGAGCGTGAGCTGGTCACCGAGCACGACGTGGCCGCGTTCGTCGACGTGCTGGCCGCGTCGGTCGGCGAGGCCGGGCGCTGGGTCCATTTCGGCCTGACCTCCTCGGACGTGCTCGACACGGCGCTCGCGCTACAGCTGCGGGCGGCCGGTGAGGTGATCGTCGCGGGCGCCCGCTCGCTCACCTCCGCGTTCGCCGCGCGCGCCCGCGAACAGGCGGGAACGCTGTGCGTGGGGCGCACGCACGGAGTGCACGCCGAGCCGACCAGCTTCGGGATCAAGCTCGCCGGCTTCGCGTTCGAGGCCGACCGCAACGCGACCCGCCTGGAGCGCGCGTTCGCGCAGGTCACCGTCGGCGCGGTGTCCGGGGCGGTCGGCACGTACGCCGCCACCAGCCCCGAGTTCGAGGCGCGCGTCCTGGCTCGCCTGGGCCTGGCCGGCGAGGACGTCTCCACGCAGGTCGTGCCGCGCGACCGTCACGCCGAGCTGCTGTCCGCGATCGCGCTCGCGGGCGCCGGCCTCGAGCGCTTCGCCACCGAGGTCCGTCATCTGCAGCGCACGGAGGTGCGCGAGCTGCAGGAGCCGTTCCGCGCCGGGCAGAAGGGTTCGTCGGCGATGCCGCACAAGCGCAACCCGATCAAGAGCGAGCAGATCTCGGGCATGGCGCGGGTGCTGCGCGGCAACGCGCAGGCGGCGCTCGAGAACGTCGCGCTGTGGCACGAGCGCGACATCTCGCACTCGTCGGTCGAGCGCGTGATCCTGCCCGACTCGACGATCCTGATCGACTACCTGCAGCAGCGGACGATCGCGCTCGTGGAGGGCATGACTGTGGACGTCGAGCGGATGCGCGCGAACCTCGAGCTGACGCACGGAGCGCTGTTCTCACAGCGTGTCCTGCTGGCGCTGGTCGAGGCTGGCAGCTCGCGCGACGATGCCTACCGCGTGGTCCAGGAGCTCGCGCAGCGCGCGTGGGACGACGGCGTTCCGCTGCGCCAGCTGCTCGCCGCCGACGAGCGCGCACGCGAGCTCGACCTGGACGCGATCTTCGACTACTCCCACTACCTGCGCCACGCCGATCAGATCCTCGCGCGGCTCGATCGGATCGGCTGAGCGCTCGCCCGCGAGATCTCCCCACGAGCACCGCCGTGCTCCTGAGGGCGCCGCCGAGTTCCTGAGGGCGGCGCGCTGCCGTGCGGTGGGCAGGCGTTGGCGGGCGTTGCTAGCATCGCGCCACGTGACCGCGACGCTCGCCGACCTGTCCCTCATCGCCAGCGGGAAGGTGCGCGAGATGTACGACCTGGAGGGGGCGATCGACGTGCCGTCCACGCCGGGCGTCCCGGCGCCGCTGCTGATGGTCGCGAGCGACCGGATCTCGACGTACGACGCGGTTCACCCGACGCCGATCCCGGACAAGGGCAAGGTGCTGACCGGGCTGTCGGTGTTCTGGTTCTCAGCGACCGCCGAGATCCTCGCCAACCATCTGATCTCGGCGACCGACGGCGTCCCTGACGCGGAGCGCGGTCGTGCGTTGGTCGTGCGCCGGCTGAAGATGCTGCCGGTCGAGTGCGTGGTGCGCGGCTACATCACCGGGTCGGGGTGGAAGGACTACCAGGCCACCGGCGCGGTGTCCGGGATCGAGCTGCCGCCCGGCCTGCGCGAGTCGGATCGTCTGCCGGAGCCGATCTTCACGCCGAGCACGAAGGCGGACGTCGGCCACGACGAGGCGATCGACTTCGAGGGCGCGGTGCAGCTGGTCGGCGACCGTCCGCTGATGGAGCGCGTGCGCGGAGCGTCGCTGCAGCTGTACTCGTTCGCGGCTGAGCACGCGCGCGCCAACGGCGTGATCCTCGCGGACACGAAGTTCGAGCTCGGGCTGGACGACGGCGGTGAGCTGGTCCTGGGCGATGAGGTGCTGACGCCCGACTCCTCGCGCTACTGGCCGGCCGACGGCTACGAGCCGGGACGCGGACAGCCGAGCTTCGACAAGCAGTACGTGCGCGACTGGGCCGCGGGCAGTGGCTGGGACAAGCGCCCGCCCGCCCCGGAGATCCCCGAGGACGTCGTCGCGGGCACACGCGCGCGCTACGTCGAGGCGTACGAGCTGATCACCGGCGAGCCGTTCCAGGCGTGGCTTGAGCGGACGGCCGTGTGAGGGCGCGCGTGCTGATCCGCCCGAAGGCCGGCATCCTCGACCCGCAGGGCGTGGCCGTCGAGCGCGCCCTGCCCGCGCTCGGCTTCGACGGCGTCAGCAACGTCCACGTCGGCCGACTGGTCGAGCTCGACGTCGAGGATCCCGCGCAGCTCGCCCCGATGTGCGAGAAGCTGCTCGCGAACCCGCTGGTCGAGGACTACGAGATCATCGCCGAGTGAAGTTCGCGTGTGGTCACGGACGTCTTAGATGAGGGTTGGCGTGTTGCAGTTCCCTGGCTCGTGCGATGATGTAGATGCGCTGGCGGCGGCCCGCCGCGTGGGTGATGGGGAGCTGATCTGGCATGCAGATCGTGACCTGAAGGGTGCTGATGCGATCGTCGTTCCCGGCGGTTTCTCTTACGGCGACTACCTGCGCGCGGGAGCGATCGCGCGCTTCTCGCCGGCGATGGAGTCGGTGATCGCGTTCGCACGCGACGGTGGTCTCGTGCTGGGGATCTGCAACGGCTTTCAGGTGCTGTGCGAGGCGCATCTGCTGCCCGGCGCGCTGCTGGGAAACGCCAACCTGCGCTTCACCTCCAGGCAGGTCGAGCTGGAGGTAGTGCAGCCTGACACGGCGTTCACGCGCGCGTGTCAGCCCGGTCAGCGTCTGAGCATCCCCGCCAAGCACGCCTGGGGGCGCTACCACGCGGACGCCGACACGCTCACCGCGATGGAGCAGCACGGACAGATCGTTCTCTGCTACGCGCCCGGCGAGAACTTCAACGGCTCCGTAGGAGACATCGCCGGCGTGCGCAACGAGCACGGCAACGTGTTCGGGCTGATGCCGCACCCCGAGCACGCCGTCGATCAGCTCACCGGCGGCTCCGACGACGGGCTGAGGATCTTCGAGTCGATGCGCCTCGCCGTCGAGGGGGCGCTCGCGTGAGTCGCTCCGCGGGGGCTGTATGACCATGGTGATACAGGACTCCAGCGCGAACACTCCGACCACTGGGGAGGGGGCGGCCGTGCCGAGCGTCGAGGATGCGCTCGCGCTTGGCCTCACGCGCAGCGAGTACGAGCTCGTGTGCGTCAAGCAGGGGCGCGCGCCGAACCAGGTTGAGCTGGCGATGTACTCGCTGCTGTGGAGCGAGCACTGCGCGTACAAGCACTCCAAGAAGCTGCTGCGCACGCTGCCCACAGAGGGCGAGCACGTCGTCATGGGACCCGGCGAGAACGCCGGTGCGGTCGACGTCGGCGGCGGGCTCGTGTGCGCGTTCAAGGTCGAGTCGCACAACCATCCGAGCGCCGTCGAGCCGTTCCAGGGCGCCGCCACCGGTGTCGGCGGCATCCTGCGCGACATCTTCGCGATCGGCGCCCGCCCGATTGCCGTGCTCGACTCGCTGCGCTTCGGCGAGCCCGGCCGCGGCGATGATGACGGCGGTGGCCGTGGCGGGCGCGGTGATGGCGGCGAGCGTGGCGAATCCGGCGGCGCTGGCTCGCCGGGGAGCGCATCCGCCGGCGCCCGTGCTCGCTACCTGCTCGACGGCGCCGTGTCCGGGATCGGCCACTACGGCAACTCGATCGGCGTGCCCACGGTTGGCGGTGAGGTGTACTTCGAGGCGCCCTACGAGCACAACTGCCTCGTTAACGCGATGGCTCTCGGGCTCGCCCCGCGCGAGCGGCTGATGCGCAGCGCCGCCGTCGGGCCCGGCAACGTCGTCGTGCTGTTCGGCGCGTCCACCGGCCGTGACGGCATCGGCGGCGCGTCCGTGCTCGCCTCCGCCGAGCTCGGCAGCGAGGGCGATGATGGCGCTGACAAGCGCCCGACCGTCCAGGTCGGCGATCCGTTCGAGGAGAAGAAGCTGCTCGAGTGCTCGCTCGAGCTGCTCGAGCACGGGCTGATCGTCTCGCTGCAGGATCTCGGCGCCGCCGGGCTGACCTCCTCGGCCTCTGAGATGGCCTCCAAGGGCGAGCTCGGGATCGACATCGACGTCGCCGACGTGCCGCTGCGCGAGCCCGACATGCAGCCGTTCGAGGTGATGGTCAGCGAGTCCCAGGAGCGCATGCTGTGCGTCGTCGAGCCCGCCAAGCTCGACGCCGTGATCGAGCTGTGTGCCAAGTGGGAGGTCGGCGCCGCCGCGATCGGCCACGTCACCGACACGCGCCGCATGCGCGTCTTTCGCGCCGGCCAGCTCGTCGGCGACATGCCCGTGCAGGCACTCGTCGATGACTGCCCGCTGTATGACCTGCAGCCGCGCAAGCCCACCGAGCCCGTGTACCCGCCGCCGTCCGCAACGGCCGGCGTGACCATGGAGTCAGCGCCCCCGAACATCCTGCTCGCAATCCTCTCCTCTCCAAACATCTCATCACGCCGACCACTGTTCGAGCAGTACGACTCGATCGTGCAATCGCGCACCGTGCGCCGCCCCGAGCAGGCCGACGCCGCCGTGCTCGCGCTGCCCGACGGCAGCGCGCTTGCCGTCAGCATCGACTGCAACGGGCGCCGCGTCGCCGCCGACCCCTACACCGGGACCGTCGAGGCGGTGCTCGAGTGCGCCGCCAACCTCGCCTGCGTCGGCGCGCAGCCGCTCGGCACGACCAACAACCTCAACTTCGGTAACCCCGACAAGCCGCACATCGCCTGGCAGCTGAGCGAATCCGTACGCGGCCTCGGTCAGGCCTGTCGCGCGCTGCGTGCGCCGATCGTCGGCGGCAACGTCTCGCTGTACAACGAGGGTGCCACCGGCCCGATCTACCCGACGCCCGTCATCGGCATGGTCGGCCGTCTCCCCGACGCGCGGCGCGCCGGGCGGCTCGGCTTCCAGCGCGCCGGCGATCAGATCGCGCTCGTCGGAGCGTTCGCGCCGTCATTGGACGCCAGCGAGCTCGCCAAGCTGTGTGGGCAGCCGCTGCCCGACGGGCTGCCCGCCGTCGACATCGCCGCCGCCGCCGCCGCGCACGCGCTCGTGCGAGATGCCGTGAGGGACGGCTCGCTGTCGAGCGCCCACGACATCGCCGAGGGCGGGCTCGCCGTCGCGCTCGCCGAGTGCTGTCTCGCCGGTCGGCTCGGCGCCCAGGTCGAGCTCCGGGAGCTGCTCGGCCGGCTGCGCTCGCTCGGACGGGACGTCGACGTGAACGCCGCACTGTTCGGCGAGGGGCCCGGTGGCTTCCTGCTCAGCGGCCACGCCGACGTCCTCGCCGGGTTGGCCGATCGCGCGCCCGAAGGCGTGTCCGTTCTGCGGATCGGCCGCGCCGGTGGCGCGGCCCTGAGGATTGTCGACGTCGACGATCACGCGGACGAGCGGATCGCGATCACGCTCACCCTCGATCGGCTAGCCAGTGCACACCAGGGGCTCGCAAAGCTGTTCCCGTAACGCCGGTTCGTAGCGCGTTCGGCTCCACGTGAAGCGGTGCAGGGCATTCCACATGCTGCAAGAAACGCTGAGCTGACGTAGCAGCGATCAAGCCTTTGCCTGTTTGGTCCGATGGTCGCTCGGATATGGCTTATTCGCCGGTTTCCATCGCACCGGGCACTCCCGCTCCGACGCGCTCCAGCGGGCGTTGGATTGATCACTGGCTCGAAACCCTCCACGACATCGAGGCTCTGCGCGCCGCGCATCCGATGATGGATGCCGTCGTCGAGGAGATCGACGGGCGGATGATCCGCGTCGGTGATCAGTGGCTGGCGGACTTCGCCTCCTGCAACTACCTCGGCTTCGACCTCGATCCAGAGATCATCGCGTCGATACCCGAGTTCCTGGAGCAATGGGGAACGCATCCGAGCTGGTCGCGGCTGCTCGGCAGTCCGGTCCTGTACGAGCAAATCGAGGATCGGCTGACCGCGCTGCTCGGCTGCGAGGACACGCTCGTGCTGCCGACGATCACGCACATTCACGCCTCCGTGATCCCGATCCTGGCCGCGTCCGGGACGATCTTCCTCGACGCCCGTGCGCACAAGACGATCTACGACGGTGCGCAGGTCGCGCGGTCCCGCGGCGCCGCCGTTCGCCGCTTTCGCTTCGAGGACCCCGACCATCTCGACGACCTGCTCACTGCTGAGCACGATAGCGCTCGACTCGTGTGCATGGACGGCATCAACAGCATGACCGGAAACGCACCCGACCTGACGGCGTTCGCTGAGGTGACGCGACGCCATGGCGCTCTCCTGTACGTCGACGACGCCCACGGCTTCGGCGTGATCGGCGAACGCACAGCGCAGGAGACGAGCCCGTACGGGGCACGTGGCAACAGCATCGTGCGCCACTTCGACGAGAGCTACGAGGACATCGTGCTGGTTGGCGGCTTCTCCAAGGCGTACTCCTCACTGCTCGCTTTCATCGCCTGTCCGACCGAGGTCAAGAACCTGCTCAAGGTCGCCGCACCGCCGTATCTGTACTCGGGTCCCTCGCCCGTCGCCTCACTCGCCACCGTGCTCTGCGGCTTCGACGTGAACGAGCGGCGCGGCGATCAGCTGCGTGCCGTCGTGCACCGACACAGCGTTCGCGTGCTCGACACCCTCAGCGACCTCGACGCTTACACCCCCAACCGGTCCGCGCTGCCGATCATCGAGGTGCCGCTGCGTGACCACGAGCGGATTGACGCCGTCGGCCGGCAGTTGTTCGAGCGCGGCGTGTACGTCACGCTCGCCGCATACCCGCTCGTGCCCAAGGACGAGGTCGGCTTTCGCGTGCAGCTGACCGCCGCGAACACAGACACCGAGGTCGACCTCCTGATCGACGCCGTGACCGAGCTTGCCGAGGCCGGCGAGCTGCAGTCAGCGTCCGCCAAGCGCGCACAGGCGGCGTGATGGGTGCCCACACTCTGCAGGCCGCGCCGACCACCGATGTTCACGGGCTCGGCGACCCGCCTCGGCTGGCCGGATCGGCTCGCCGCTGGCGTCTGCAGGCATGGCAGGCATACCTGATCTTCGGCGCGGTCGGCGCGTTTCTGTACCTGCTCGTGCCGCCGCTGAAGGGCAACGCGCTGGTGTTCAACGCGCTCGGCCTGACCAGCTGGATCGCCGTGATCGTCGGCATTCGCCGCAACAAGCCCAGTTATGCACTGCCCTGGTGGCTGTTCGCCGTGGGCCTCTGCTTGTACTGGCTGGGCGACGTCTACACCTACAGCTACCCGAAGTACATTCTTCACGGCGAAGTGCCATTCCCGTCGATCGGCGATGCGATCTATCTGACGGTCTACGTGGCACAGATGCTGGGACTGTTGCTCTTGGTCCGCCGCCGCAACCCTCGGCGCGACCGCAACACCTTGATCGACGCCGCCATCCTGACCCTCGGCTTGTCGCTGCTGTCGTGGGTTCTGCAGATAGCGCCCTACCTACACGACGAAACGATGGGCTTGCTGCCGAAGCTGGTGTCGGTCGCCTATCCGCTCGGGGACATCATCCTGCTCGCCGCGGCGATCCGCCTGATCCTCGGCGCCGGTCGTCGCCAGCCGGCCTTCTACCTGCTTAGCGCCAGCATCGTGTCGCTGCTCGTGACCGACTTCGTATACGGGGTGATGACGCTCAACAACGCCTTCCACCATCAGCTGCTGCTCGACCTCGGCTGGTTCTCCTACCAGCTGCTGTGGGGCGCCGCCGCGCTGCACCCCTCGATGGTCGCTCTCGAGGAGCCGGCGCGCGACCGCGGGGCGAAGCTCACGCCGCTGCGGCTGGCCCTGCTCGCGGGTGCCTCGCTGATCGCGCCGGTGTGCATCCTGCTGAAGGAGCTGCACCGTGGCGACCTCGATCTGATCGTGATCATCTGCGCCTCGATCGTGCTGTTCGGGCTGGTCGTCATGCGAATGGTCGATCTCGTGCGCCAGCAGGAGCGCTCGGTCGCCCGCGAGCGGCTGCTCAGCTCCTACGGCGCTTCACTGGTGGCGTGTGCGACGCGCGAGGAGATGAGACGCTCCGCGCTGGACGTCGTCGCTCCGCTGCTCCAGGGCCCGGGCGTCGCGGTGCTGTGCCTGATCGAGGACGGCGCGCTGCGCGCTGTCGCGCGCGACGACGACAGTTATTGGCCTGCGCGCATGCTCCCGGCGCGGGTGAGCGCCGCGCTACTCGAGCTCGCCGCCGAGAACACGACCACCGGCGTGGACCTGGAGCTCGCGCTGCTCGACTCGATGGAGCTTCCGCTGGAGTTCTCCAGCGGGCTCGTGCTGTCGCTGCCGACCCGCCGCGGGATCCTCGGCATGCTCGTGGTCGCCCGTCCCAGGCAGACCTCGCGTCAGGTGGGAGCCGCGCTGGAGGCGTTGGCCACCCAGCTCGCGCTCGCGCTCGAGGGCGCCCGGCTGACGGAGGAGATCCACGTGCAGCGCAGCGAAGCCCGTTTCGCCTCGCTCGTACAGAACGCGAGCGACCTGATCACCGTTGTCGGGTCGGACGCCACGATCACCTACCAGAGCCCATCCTCTGAGCACGTGCTCGGGTATCCCCCGCACGAGCTGATCGGTACCCGCTTCGACCAGCTTGCCGCGAGCGATGACGCCGGGTGTCTGCTGCGGTTGCTCGCCGACGGCTCGGCCTATGCTCGCCCAGACGGACAGGTCATCGAGTGCACCCTGCGCCACCGAGACGGGGAACTGCGCCAGTTCGAGATCCTGCACACCAATCTGCTCGACGACGAGCACGTGCGCGGCATCGTCCTGAATGCCCGCGACATCAGCGAGCGCAAGGCCTTCGAGGAGCAGCTCGCCCACCAGGCATTCCACGATCCGGTCACCGGCCTGGCCAACCGCGCGCTGTTCGTCGAGCGCGTACGGCACGCGATCGGGCGCGCGAGGCGGGAGGACTGCGAGCTCGGCGTGATGTTCCTCGACATCGACGACTTCAAGACAATCAACGACAGCCTCGGCCATGGTGCCGGCGACGCCGCGCTGATCGACGTCGCCAAGCGCCTGTCATCCAGCATCCGCTCGAGTGACACTGCCGCCCGCTTCGGCGGAGACGAGTTCGTCGTGCTGCTCGAGGATCTCGACAGCAACGAGACCGCGGTTGAGGTCGCCGAGCGCGTGCTCGAGGACCTGCGCCAACCGCTGATGGTGGCGGGCAAGGAGCTGGTGGTGCGAGGGAGCATCGGCATCTCGATCATGGACCGCTCCTCGGCAGTCGGCGCCGACGAGCTGATCCGCGACGCCGACGCAGCGATGTACATCGCCAAGCGCGACGGCAAGGGCGGCTTTCGACTGTTCGAGCCGGAGATGCACGCCGGCGTGCTCGCCCGCTTGGAGCTTCGCGCCGACCTCCAGCGAGCGCTCGAGAGCGGCCAGTTCGAGCTGCACTACCAGCCGATCGTCCGACTCGCCGACGGCGGCGTGGCCGGCATGGAGGCACTGCTGCGCTGGCATCACCCGGAGCGCGGACTCGTCCTACCCGGCGACTTCATCCCGTTCGCCGAGGAGACCGGCCTGATCGTCCCGATCGGCCGTTGGGTGCTGCGCGAAGCGTGTCTGCAGGCGGTCGCCGTCACGCGCCAGTGGACTGATGGGGTGCCGCCGTACATCTGCGTGAACCTGTCCGTGCGCCAGCTGCAGAACAGCGACGTGATAGCCGACGTCGAAGATGCTCTGACCGGGTCTGGCCTGCAGCCGCGGCAACTGACGATCGAGATCACCGAGTCGATGCTGATCGACGATCCCGACATCGCCGTCGTCAAGCTCAACGAACTGCGCTCGCTGGGCGTGCGCATCGCGATGGACGACTTTGGCACCGGCTATTCCTCGCTCAGCTACCTCAGTCGCTTCCCGGTCGATGTGATCAAGATGGACCGGTCGTTCCTGCGGCCCGAGGCCACACGTGAGTCCGCCGACCTGTCGAGCGCGGTGGTCGCGCTCGGCAGCTCGCTCGCCCTGGAGGTGGTCGCCGAGGGCATCGAATTCGACGAGCAGCTCCGTCGCCTGCGCGACCTCGGTTGCGAGCTCGGTCAGGGCTTCCATTTCGCCTACCCGATGGAGTCGGGGCACCTGATCGACTTCCTGGTGGGGAGATCGGAGCTCCATGCGGTGCAGCCCGGCGAGCCGCAGCCGACGGCGCAGCCGGCGCCCCAGCCGGCGCCCCAGCCGGCGCCCCAGCCGGCGCCGCATGATGGCGCCTAGCCGCGCCCTCGCAAATCGCGACTTCCGGTTGCTGTTCGCCGGTCGCTGCGTATCGCTGCTCGGAGACGGAGCATTCCTCGTCGCGCTGGCCTGGCAGGCGTACATGCTGTCGAACGCCCCGACCGCTCTAGTGCTGCTGGGAATCGCGATGACCGTTCCGCTGATCGCGTTGCTGCTGTTCGGGGGCGTGGTCAGCGATCGCCATGGTCGGCGGCAGGTGATGCTGCTTGCGGATCTCGCGCGTGCGGCGCTGCTTGGCTTGCTCGCGGGGCTGGCGGTGAGCGGGGAGCTGCGTCTGTGGCACATGATCGTGATCGTCGCCCTGTACGGCAGCGCCCAGGCGTTCTTCGACCCCGCCAGCGATGCGATCCTGCCGGACCTGCTGCCTGAGTCTCTGTTGGGCGAGGCCAACGCGCTGGAGCAGGTCGTTCGTCCGCTCGCCCTGCGGCTCGGGGGTCCGGCGATCGGGGGAGTGCTCATCGGAGTACTCGGCGTGGGCGCCGCGTTCGCGGTCGACGGGGCGACTTTCCTGATCTCGGCGGCCACGCTGTGGTCGATGTCAGCCCGCGCCTCCGTCGCACCTGCGCACGGGACGTCGCAGCTCGCGGGCTCGACCGCGCAGGTCGGCCGCGCGTTCACAAGCCAGGTGCACGAGGGCTGGGCCTACGTGCGTCGACACGTCTGGCTATGGGGGACGTTCGCGAGCGCGGGCATCGCCTATCTGCTGTTCATGGGCCCCGCGGCGGTACTGCTCCCGTTCATGGTCAAGCACGAGCTGGGCGGCAGCGGCGAGCAGCTCGGCTTCGTTCTCGGCGCCGGCGGACTCGGCTCCGTGGCGTGCGCGCTGGTGATGATGCGCAGCGGGCTGCCCTCACTGCGCATGACCTTCATCTTCGCCGTCTGGACGCTCGCCACGCTTGCTGTCTGCGGATACGGCCTCGCGACGTCGATCTGGGAGCTGATGCTCGCAAGCCTCGCGTTCAACCTGCTGGAGACCGCCGGCACGATCGTCTGGGCGACCGTCAAGCAGTCGCACGTGCCATCTCACATGCTTGGACGCGTCTCGAGCCTCGACTGGCTCATATCGATCGGATTGCTCCCGCTGTCGTTCGCGCTGACCGCGCCGCTCAGCGCGCTGCTGGGTGTACGTGCCACGCTGATCGTGGCCGGTCTGATGGGCGCGGCGGCCACGCTCGGCGGCCTGATGCTCCCGGGGATGCGGGCGGCCGATCGCGCAATGGCCCCCCACGCGCCCGGTCGCATCGCGCCAGGAACGTCCGTTGCCGAAGCTAGGTGAGCGGCCCCTGCTAGCTTGTGTTCGTGATGCGTGACGGACCGCGCGATGAGTGCGGAGTGTTCGGACTGTACGCGCCCGGTCACGAGGTGTCGCGTCTGTCGTACTTCGCGCTGTACGCCCTTCAGCACCGCGGACAGGAGTCTGCGGGCATCGCCGCGGCCGACCGCGGCGGGCACATCATCACGCGCCGCGAGCTGGGGCTGGTCAGCCAGGTGTTCACCGAGAACGACCTGCGCACGCTCGCCGGCGAGCTCGCGATCGGCCACGTGCGCTACTCGACCACCGGCTCCAACGCCTGGGAGAACTCGCAGCCGGTGCAGCGCTCGCAGGGCACCAACGGCTCGCGCCGCGAGGTCGCGCTCGCCCACAACGGCAACCTGATCAACGCGCTCGAGCTGCAGGAGGAGCTGCTCGAGCGGGGCGTCACGTTCAGCTCGACATCCGACTCCGAGATCATCGCCGCGATGATCGCCACACACCCCGCCGAGCAGGTCGAGGACGCGATCGCCGACGTGCTGCCGCGACTACGCGGGGCGTTCTCGATCGTCGCCATGACCAAGGACCGCGTCGTCGCCTTCCGCGACCCGCACGGCCTGCGGCCGCTCGCCCTCGGCGTGCTCGACCCCACCCCCGATGAGGGTGAGCGGGACTCCGATCAGCAGCGCTACTGCGTCGCCAGCGAGTCGTGCGCGTTTGACATCATCGGCGCCAAGTACCTGCGCGACGTGCAGCCCGGCGAGCTCGTCACGCTCGGTGCCGACGGCCTGCAGAGCCGGATGGTCGTGACCGATGGCAGGCGCGCGTTCTGCGTGTTCGAGTACATCTACTTCGCGCGCCCGGACTCGCGCATGAACGACCAGGTGCTGCAGGTAGCGCGCGGGCGCATGGGCGAGATCCTGTGGCGCGAGGCGCCCGTCGAGGCCGACCTGGTGATCGCGGTGCCCGACTCCGGCAACCCGGCCGCCCGTGGCCTCGCGCGCGCCGCCGGGCTGCCGCAGGACGACGGCTTCGTCAAGAACCGCTACGTCGCGCGCACCTTCATCCAGCCCGGCCAAGAGCTGCGCAAGCACGGGCTGCGGTTGAAGTTCAACCCGCTCCCCGAGGTGATCGCCGGCAAGCGCCTGGTCGTCGTCGATGACTCGATCGTGCGCGGCAACACCACCCGCCAGATCGTGCAGATGCTGCGCGATGCGGGCGCCGCCGAGATCCACATGCGCATCTCCGCGCCGCCGATCAAGCACCCGTGCCACTACGGCATCGACATGTCCACGCGCGAGGAGATGATCGCCCACGGGCGGACCACCGACGAGATCGCCGCCGAGCTCGGCTGCGACTCGCTGCACTACCTTTCGCTCGACGGCGTCTACGAGGCGACGCGCGCGACGCGCGCGACTCACTGCGACGCCTGCTTCACCGGCGAGTACCCGCTCGCGGGCAGCGACGGCGCGGCGGGCAAGTACTCGCTCGAGGAGCAGCAGCCGAGCGGGCCGGTGCTCCCCCTCGCGCGCGCCTAACCGAGGCGCCTAGCCGGGGTTGTCGAGGCGCCTAGCCGGGGTTGTCGTCGCGTGCACCCGGGGCGTCGCTGTAGATGTTGTTGTACGGCCTACGGATGATCAGGTCGTTTGTGCTCCTCGTCCGCAGCGCGTAGCCGAGCGCCGCGACGATCACGAGGGTGACGATGATCGCTGAAAGCATTGTTCCGTCCTCTCGATCGATGTCTTCGGGCTCTTCTCCCTATCGTCGATTGAAGGGCATCGCGAGGGCGCGCTCTGTGAGTTTGGTCACAGCTATCGTGCGCGGCGCGTGAGCGACAGACTTCCCATCGCGGTGCTCGTGTCCGGTGGCGGCACCAACCTGCAGGCGCTGCTCGACACCGTGCACGGGCACGACGCCGAAGTCGTCGCCGTCGCCTCCAGCGTTGCCGGCGCGCCGGCGCTGGCGCGCGCCGAAGCGTGCGACGTGCCGAGCGCCGTGTATGCCCGCGCCGGGTATCCCGATCGCCACGCCCGCGATCAGGCGCTAGCCGACTGGCTGGCCGAGCGTGGCGCGCGCCTGATTGTGCTGGCCGGCTACATGGAATTGCTCGGTGAGTCGTTCCTAGGACGGTTCCCGGGGGCGGTCATCAACGTGCACCCCTCGCTGCTACCTGCGTTCCCTGGCCTCCGCGCGGTCGAGCAGGCGCTCGCCTACGGGGTCAAGGTGTTCGGCGTGACCGTCCACTTCGTCGACGCCGGCGTCGACTCCGGGCCGGTGATCTTGCAGAGCGCCGTCGAGCTCCCGAACGCGCGCGAGCCCGAGGAGGTGCTGGCCGCGCTGCGACCACTCGAGCACTCGCTGCTGCCGCGCGCGGTGCGCGCTGTTCGCGCACGGTGCGCTCGCTCCCGCGCCCGAGAACCCGCGCCGGATCGCGATCGGCCAGGCCGAGGGATAGGCTGCAGACCATGTCCCCGGACAGCGACCTGATGACCAACCACGACGCCGGCGTCGAGCGTGCCGCTCCGGGTGAGGTGCGCGTGCGCAGGGCGCTGCTGTCGGTCTCCGACAAGCACGGAATCGTCGAGTTCGCCGAAGGGCTGCGCGAGCTGGGCGTGGAGATTGTCTCCACCGGCGGGACCTCGCGCGAGCTGGCCGGCGCGGGGATCGCCGTGCGCTCGATCGAGGACTTCACCGGCTTCCCCGAGATCATGGACGGGCGCGTCAAGACGCTGCACCCGCGTCTGTACGCCGGCCTGCTCGCGCGCCGCGACCAAGACGAGCATCTGCGCGCTGCCGCCGAGCAGGGGATCGAGCCGGTCGACCTCGTGTGCGTGAACCTGTACCCGTTCGAGCAGACGCTCGCCCGTGGCGATGCGGACGACGAGGAGATCGTCGAGAACATCGACATCGGCGGTCCGACGATGATCCGCGCGGCGGCAAAGAACAGCGCGTTCGCCGCAGTCGTCGTCGACCCTGGCGACTACGTGCGTGTGCTGTCCGAGTTGCGCGAGTCCGGCGGCGGGTTGTCGTTGGACACGCGCAAGCAGCTCGCCACGAAGGCGTTCGCCTGCACCGCCCGCTACGACGCCTCGATCTCGACCTGGTTCTCGATGCGCACCTACGACGGCTTCCCTCCCAGCTGGCGCGAAACCTATGAGAAGGTCAGCGATCTGCGCTACGGGGAGAACCCCCACCAGCAAGCCGCGTTCTACGCGCGCGTCGGCGCGCCCACGCACCTACTCGAGGGCGTCTCCCAGCTGCACGGCAAGGAGCTGTCGTTCAACAACCTGCTCGACCTCAGCTCTGCACGCGAGTTGGTCGAGGAGCTCAGCCATGTGGGACGGGCGACGAGCCGGCCTGCGTGATCGTCAAGCACAACAACCCGTGCGGCTGCGCCGTCGGCGACAGTGGCCAGCAGGCCTACGAGCGCGCCTTCGCGTGCGATCCGCAGAGCGCCTACGGCGGGGTGATCGCGGTCAACCGCCCGGTCGACCGCGCGTTCGCCGAGCAGCTCGGCAAGCAGTTCATCGAGGTGTTGCTCGCCCCCGGCTATCAGGCCGACGCGCTCGAGCTGCTGCAGGTCAAGAAGAACGTGCGCCTGCTCGCCTGTCCCCGGATGGGGGAGCTGTCCGAGTGGCCCGCGCCCAGCCGTGAGGTCGAGTCCAAGCAGGTGATCGGCGGCCAGCTCGTGCAGACCCGCGACGTCGTCTCAGAGACGCGCGAGCAGATGCGCACGATGGGCGCCACGCAGCCGAGCGAGCAGCAGTGGCGGGACATGCTGTTCGCCTGGGTCGTCTGCCGTCACGTGCGCTCCAACGCGATCGTGATCGCAGCCGGCGGCGCAACGATCGGGATCGGCGCCGGGCAGATGAGCCGCGTCGACGCCGTGCGGATCGCCGTCGAGAAGGCCACCGCGTTCCGGCCTGAGCAGCTCGCCGGCGCCGTGCTCGCATCCGACGCCTACTTCCCGTTCGCCGACGGACCGCAACTGGCGATCGACGCAGGCGTCGGGGCGATCATCCAGCCCGGCGGGTCGGTGCGCGACGAGGAGGTCGTGGCCGCGGTCGATGCGGCCGGTGCCGCGATGGTCGCCACCGGCGTGCGCCACTTCAGGCACTGATCTTCGAGCCGGAGCGCGCTGGCGTACCAGGCGCGCCCCGAGCCAGCGGAGATCGTAAGCGACTCGGCTCGCCCGGCGCCGAAGGCGCCCGCGAGACGATCGATTACGATCAGAGCATGTGTCGAAACATCCGCACTCTCTACAACTTCGAGCCACCTGCCACCGACGAGGAGATCCACGCGTCGGCGATTCAGTACGTGCGCAAGATCAGCGGCTTCACCAAGCCTTCGCAGGCGAACGCCGAGGCGTTCGAGCGGGCAGTGGATGCGGTCGCCGCTATCTCCGCACAGCTGCTGGACGAGCTGGTCACGAACGCCCCGCCGAAGGACCGTGAGGTCGAGGCGGCGAAGGCGCGTGCCCGCTCAGCCCAGCGGTACGCCGCTTAGCTGAAGCAAGCCGAGCGCCGGACCGGTCGAGGCCAGTACCGCGAACCCCGAGATCGGGGAGGGCTTGACATTTCTTAGATAGCGATATATCGTGATCGTACTTTGATAGCTCACGATAGGAATAGATATGTTTGGCAATGAGATTCATTCAACAGGTGTGAGGCCGGGCTGCAGGACGGGCCATCACGGCGCGCACAGGGGCCGCAGCTCCGCCTACGGCCCACGCGGCGACTTCGGCGAGGGTCAGTTCGGTCCGTTCTCTCGGGGCGGAGGCCCCCGTGGACGAGGTCGCGGGCGCAAGGCCAGGCGCGGCGACATCCGCACGGCCGCGCTGCTGCTGCTCGCCGAGGAGCCGCGCAACGGCTACCAGATCATGCAGGAGGTGCAGGAGCGCAGCGACGACGCCTGGCGCCCGAGCCCCGGCTCGGTGTACCCGGCCCTGCAGCAGCTCGAGGACGAGGGCCTGATCCGCTCGGAGGTGCTCGATGGACGCAAGCTGTTCGTCCTCACTGACGCCGGCAAGGCGACCGTCGCCGAGCGTGACACCGAGCGTCCAGCGCCGTGGGAGCAGATGGGCGAGCAGGTCGGCAGCCAGGCACACGAGCTCGGGCGGCTGATGCGCGAGGTCGCCTTTGCGTTCGCCCAGGTGATGCACACCGGCAGCGACGACCAGATGGCGAAGGCCCGCGAGGTCCTCACCAGTGCCCGCCGCGACCTCTATCGCATCCTTGCTGACGGCGACGGCGGTGGCGAGGGCATCTCGGATGACGAGAGCTAGGCGACTACGGTAGAGCGAAGACAGGTGATCGATCCGAGAACCCCCATGTCCAGTCCCGCAGCAGCCGTCTCTGTCAGCGGCCTCGTCAAGCGCTACGGCGAGATCGAGGCCGTGCGGGGCATCGACCTGGAGGTGCAGGCCGGTGAGACGTTCGGCTTCCTCGGCCCCAACGGGGCCGGGAAGTCGACGACGATTAGCATGCTCTGCACGCTCGTGCGCCCCACTGCCGGGATGGCGCTCGTGGCCGGGCACGACGTGATGCGCGAACGCGACGAGGTCAGGCGCAGCATCGGGCTGGTCTTCCAGGAGACGACGCTCGACGGCTACCTGACGGCTGAGCAGAACCTACGCCTGCACGCCGAGCTATACGGGATGCCCCGTAAGGCCGTCGCCGAGCGGCTGGAGCAGGTGATGGAGATGGTCGGCCTATGGGATCGCCGCGGGAGCCTCGTCGGCACGTTCTCCGGCGGGATGAAGCGTCGCCTGGAGATCGGGCGCGGGCTGCTTCACTCTCCGCGCGTGCTGTTCCTGGACGAGCCGACCGTCGGCCTCGACCCCCAGACGCGCAGCTCGATCTGGGGCTATATCGCCGAGCTCAAGCGCGACGAGGACATCACGATCTTCCTCACCACCCACTACATGGACGAGGCCGAGTACTGCGACCGGATCGCGATCATGGACCGCGGCAAGATCGTCGCGCTCGACACGCCCGAAGCGTTGAAGGCGAGCGTCGGCACCGACCGCGTGCAGATCCAGACCGGCGACAACGACGCGGCGATCGCGGCGCTGAGCGAGCGCTTCGAGATCGACGCCGTGCTCGCGGAAGGTGCCGTCACGTTCGGCGTGGCCGACGGCGAGCAGTTCGTACCGCGCCTGTTCGATGAATGGGATCCCGCGCACCCGCCGATCCGCTCGGTCAACGTGTCGCGCCCGTCGCTCGACGACGTGTTCATGTCCTACACGGGGACCACGATCCGCGACGCTGAGGCGTCCGCCGGCGTGACCGACATGCGCCGCAACATGGCGCGGATGATGAGCCGATGAGCGAGACCGTCACCGCTCCGAGCGGCCGCGAAGCCACCTCCGCAGGACCGGCCAACCCCGTCGCCAGGGTGCGCGTCCCGGCTCGCAGCATGCAGAGTGAGCTGCGAGCGATCCGCGTCGTGTGGCGCAGAGAGCTGATTCGCTTCAGCCGCGATCGGCTGCGCATCCTCACCTCGCTGATCCAGCCGTTCCTGTTCCTGTTCGTGCTCGGAACCGGCATCTCCTCGCTCGCGTCAGCTGGGACCCACGGCGTCGACTTCAAAACGTTCATCTACCCCGGTGTGCTGTGCATGGCGGTGATGTTCACCGCGATGTTCTCCGCCGCGTCGATCGTGTGGGACCGCGAGTTCGGGTTCCTGCGCGAGATGATGGTCGCGCCGGTGCGGCGCAGCTCGATCGTGCTCGGCAAGTGCCTCGGTGGCGCCACCGTCGCCGCCTTCCAGGGACTGATCGTGATCGCGATCTCGCCGCTGGTCGACGTGCCGTACGACCTCGGGCTGATCCTCGAGCTGTTCGCGCTGGCGCTACTGCTCGCGTTCTCGATCACCGCCTTCGGCGTCATGTTCGCCGCGCGGATCAACCAGATGCAGTCGTTCATGGCGCTGATGCAGATGGTGATCATGCCGATGTTCTTCATCTCCGGCGCGCTCTTCTCGGTCGCCAGCCTGCCCTCGTGGCTGGCGATCCTCAATCGCCTGGACCCGCTCACGTACGCCGTCGAGCCGATGCGTCGCGCGATCTTCGCCAACCTGGACATCAGCGCGGCGGCGCGCCAGGCGCTCGATCCGGGAGTCACGTGGTGGGGCTGGCGCGTTCCGACCGTCGTCGAGGCGGCCGTGGTCGCGCTGCTCGGTCTGGTCATGCTGTCGATCGCGATCCTCGAGTTCTCGCGCGCGGAGTAGCTCGCGCGTGGAGTAGCTCGCGCGTGGAGTGAGTGGGCTCGCGAGCTACTCGGCGCGTCGCGCGTAGCGCGCGCGGTGGTAGTGTCGGCGCATGGCTGCGCTTGACCCGTCTTCGCCGGCGCTGGAGCTGGCGGCAGCGCTGCGCCGTCGTGAACTCTCCGCGGTCGAGTTGCTCGACGCGTGCCTGGCCGCGGTCGACGAGCGCAACCAGCAGTTGAACGCGGTCATCTGGCGCAACGACGAGGACGCCCGCGCGGCGGCCGCCGAGGCCGATCGGCGGCTCGCTGCCGGCGAGACCGAGCAGGCACCGTTCCTCGGCGTGCCGCTGCCGATCAAGGACCTGACGCCGGTGGCCGGCTGGCCTGTCAGCTACGGCTCGCGCGGCGGTCCCGCGGGCGTCAGCGAGCGCAGCGAGCTGGTCGTCGACAGGCTCGTCGACGCCGGGTTCGTGCTGTGCGGGCGCACCAACACGCCGGAGTTCGGCGTGATCACTGTCGCGGAGAATCTGCGCTACGGGATCAGCCGCAACCCGTGGGACGAGGACCGCTCCCCCGGCGGCTCGAGCGGCGGCGCTGGGGCGGCGGTGGCCGGCGGGATGTTCCCGATCGCACACGCCAACGACGGCGGCGGCTCGATCCGCATCCCGGCCTCCTACTGCGGGCTGGTCGGCTTCAAGCCGAGCCGCGGTCGCGTGCCGCGCCTGGCGCAGAGCTGGCTCGGCGCGGTCGTCGAGGGCGTCGTCTCGCACACGCTCGCCGACTCGGCGAGCGTGCTCGACGCGATCGCCGGCCCCGATCCGCTCGCCTGGTACAACGCGCCGGCGCCCGCCCGCCCGTTCGCGCAGGAGGCGGGCACGCCGCCGGGCAGCCTGAGGATCGGGTTGATGGCGCAGGCTCCCCTGGGGATCCCGACCGACCCCGCGTGCGTCGCGGGCGCACGTTCGGCGGCCGCCCTGCTGGAGGAGCTCGGCCACAGCGTGCAGGAGGTCGAGGTGCCGACGATCTCCGAAGAGATGGTGCCGCCGTTCATCGTGCTCACTCAGGGAGGGCTGGCGGACTACGACGACGTCGACTGGGCGGCCGTCGAGCCGCACATCGTCCACCAGCGCGCGCTGAGCAGCGAGACGGGCGCATATGACTACGTGCTGGCGGCGAAGACGCTCGAGCTGCTCAGCCGCCGCGAGCTCGCGCGCTGGGGCCGTGACTTCGACGTCCTGCTGACGCCGACATCGGCGATCCTGCCGCCGCACGCGGGAGTGATCCTGGAGGCCGCGCACGCCACCCCAGAGCAGCCGGTGCTGGACGTCGTCGCGAGCGTGTCGTTCACCGCGTTCGGCAACGTCACCGGGCTGCCCGCTGTGAGCCTGCCGCTGCACTGGAGCGAGGACGGCCTGCCTGTCGGCGTCCAGCTCGTCGCTGGGCCGTGGCAGGACGGCGCGCTTGTCGCGCTCGCCGCGCAGCTCGAGCAGGCGCGGCCGTGGGCCGATCGCCGCGCGCCGCTCGCGCAGGTAGCGCGGTAGCTCACGAGGCGGGGTTCGGTTCGCGAAGCCCCGGTTTGCCCCGCCGGGGTGGCGCCGGTTCCTAGCCTGCGGTCCGCGCGCGGAATCGCGCGACGAGCAGCGGCACGGCGATCGCGAGCATGACGATGCACCACAGGACCGAGCTCAGCACCGGGTGCTGCAGAGGCCATTGGGCGTCCGACGGCAGCGCGGTCGGGTTGCCGAACAGCGTGCGCACGGCGGCCGCGAACGCGCTCACCGGGTTGTACGCGGCGAACGTGCCCAACCCTCCTGGGAGCCCGCCCAGGGGAACGAACGTGATTGCGATGAACGTCAGCGGGAACACGACCAGGAAGACGACGCCCTGGACGGCGTCGACCGAGCGCACGCACAGCCCGAGCAGCGTCCCTAGACTGAGCATCGTGGCCGCGATCAGCAGCAGCAGGGCGAACCCGGCAATCGCGTCGGCAGGGCCTGATTCGATCCGCCACCCGACGATCAGCCCGCTCGCTGTGAGCACCGCGAGCCCGAGCGTGGCGGCGCCCAGCTCGGCGATCAGGTGGCCCATCAGATAGGCCGAGCGCGACGCTGGCAGCGAGCGGAAGCGGTCGATGATCCCTTCGTTGAGGTCGCTCGCGATCGACGTTGCCGGGCCCATCATCCCGAAGGCGAGCGTCTGCACGAGAATCCCGCCGATCAGGTAGGCGTGGTAGCTGCCTCCCGGGATGTGGATGACTCCGCCGAAGACGTATGCGAACAGCAGCACGAACATCAGCGGCTGCAGCGTCACGTCGATCAGCTTCTCCGGGATCTGGCGTACGTGCGCTAGGTTGCGCCCGGCGAACGCAAGGCTGTCCGAGAGCAGCCAGCGCAGGCGCTCGAGCAGGCCTGGGGCGGCCGGGGTCACAGGGGCGGTAGTGACGGGCATCGTGGACATCAGACTGGAACCTCCGTGGTCTCACTGTGCTGGCTGCCGGTCAGCGTGAGGAAAACGTCGTCGAGCGTGGCCTCGCGGCGGTTGACGTCGAGCGCGTCGACGCCGGCCGCGTCGAGTGCGCGCATCACCTCGAGCAGGCTTGTACCGCTGCGCACCGGAGCGACCGCACGCAGCGCGTCGGGCTCGATCGCCGAGGGGCCAGCTGCGAACGGAGCGAGCGCGTCGCGCGCCGAGGCGAGGTGCTCGTCGGAGGCGACCGTTACGGTGACGCGCTCGCCGCCGATCTGCGCCTTCAGCTCGATCGGAGTCCCGGCCGCGATCACCTTGCCGTGGTCGAGCACGACGACCTCGTCGGCCAGCCTGTCGGCCTCCTCGAGGTACTGGGTTGTCAGCACGAGCGTCGCGCCGTCGCGCACGAGCTCGCGCAGCAGCTCCCACAGCTCGTTGCGGCTGCGTGGGTCAAGGCCGGTCGTCGGCTCATCGAGAAACAGGACGGGAGGTTCGGCGACGAGCGTCGCCGCGACGTCCAGGCGCCGACGCATGCCGCCGGAGAACGTGCGCACGAGCCGGTCGGCCGCGTCGGTCAGCGACAGCCGCTCGAGCAGCTCCTCGGCGCGCCGGCGGGCGTGGGCGCGCGGAAGATGGCACAGGCGACCAATCAGCTCGAGGTTCGCACGGGCAGATAGCAGGCCGTCGACGGTTGCGGCTTGGGAGGCGAGCCCGATGCGTGCTCGTACGAGCGCCGGTTCGGCGACGACGTCAAAGCCTGCGACGCGCGCGGACCCGGTGGTAGGCAGCGCCAACGTGGTGAGGATGCGGATCGCGGTCGTCTTGCCCGCGCCGTTGTGCCCGAGCAGGCCGAGCACCGAGCCGGCCGGGACGCTGAGGTCGAAGTCGCGCAATGCCCACAGCTCGTCGTAGCGCTTGCCCAGTCCTTCGGCCAGCACGCCGTCCGCCTGCAAGTCGTTCTGTCGATCAATCTCGTACATCGTACGGGTACGGTAGCAGTACGCTGTACGAGTGTCAAGCGACGCGGCTGAGATCGGGGCTGAAGTGCAGGAGCGGGTTCAACTGCCCGGCAGCGAGGGGCGGCCGGGCCGCGGCAGCTACACACGCGCGCAGATCGCCGCCTGCGCGATCGCGATCGCAGATGCCGAGGGCCTGGAGGCGGTCTCGATGCGGCGGATTGCCCGCGAGCTGGGCGCCGGCACGATGACCCTGTACCACTACGTGCGCAACAAGGACGATCTGTTCTCGCTGATGGACGACGCGATCATGGGCGAGGTGCTCGTGCCGGCGGATGAGTTGCCCAAAGACTGGCGCGTCGCGCTGACCGCGATCGCGCACCACACACGCGCGGCGTTCGGCCGCCACCCCTGGTCGTTCGAGGGGCTGCGCAACGCGCGCGGCGGGCCCAACAGCCTGCGCCACTTCGAGCAGTCGATCGGCGCGGTCGCCCAGACGGGGCTCGACGAGACGGGCCAGCTCGAGCTGCTGACGCTCGTCGACGACTACGTGTTCGGGTTCGTCGTGCGCGAGCAGCAACTGATGGACTTCGACGTGGAGCCGGAGTTGCAGCCGGAGCTCGTCGCGTTCCTGGAGGACAGCCTCGCCACGGGTGAGTTCCCGAACATCGAGCGGTTCGTTCAGGGCGAGGAGCCGACGCTCGGCTTCGCGCGCTTCGCTGAGATGGCTGCCGACCAGGGCCGCTTCGACCGCGGCCTCACGCAGCTGCTCGACGGCGTCGAATTGGCGCTCGAGCGTGGCCGGGAGAGCTAGCTCGACGCTGGATCCGCCGACCCGCTCTCGTACTGCTGAGCGGAAGCAATCGCACGGGCGGATTATGGCGGGGGCGGGCGTGGCCAGAACCCCCGAATCGGACAGATCTTCACCCGAACAGGGGATGGCTGCGGAGTCGGCACCACCATAAGCTCCAGCGCGCGCCCTATGGGCCGGGACCATGTTGCAGTCCGACCCACAGACATCCGAGCCACAGCCATCCGACGCCGACGTACGGCGGGGCGCGTTCTGGGCGATGTTCACACGGTCGCACATTCCGATGGCGCTGGTCGGTCGCGACCGCCGTTACGTCGAAGCGAACGACGCCTCGATCGCGCTGTTCCAGTACCCGCGGGAGAAGGTTCTCGGGATCATCGCCGGGCGCAGCGTGACGGACGATCGCGCGGAGGGGGATGCCGATTGGGAGCGGCTGCTACACGACGACGAGCTGTACGGCGAGCGGATCGTGGTTCACGCCGGCGGGACGCAGATGCGCGTGAGCTTTGCCGCTCACGCAACGACGATCGGCGATCGCTGGCTGGCGCTGTTCGTGATGCTCTCCGCCAGCGTTCACCCCGACGGTCCGGAGCTGATCTGCCCAGCCCGGCTCGACTCCCGCGACGGGCGTCGGCTGAAGCTCACGCCCCGGGAGCGCGAAGTCGTTCGGCTGGTGGCGCTCGGCTCGGACACTCGCCGAATCGCCGCCGACCTGTCAGTCTCCTCGGAGACCGTGCGCACCCACGTGCGCAACGCGATGACCAAGACCGGTGCCCACACACGCGCGCACCTCGTTGCCCAGGTGCTCGCCGACCGGCTGCTCGAGGGCTAGAGGTTCAGGACCGTGGAATCAACCATCTAAACTCGTCGCTCACGATTCCGCGCGAGAGGAGACGCCGATGCAGGCCGTCGTGATCCATGAGACGGGAGGCCCGGACGTGCTGCGCCTGGAGGATCGGGAGCGTCCTGAGCTCGGGGACGGCGAGGTCCTGATTCGGGTCCACGCGATCTCGGTGAACCCGATCGACTGGAAGTTCCGCAGCGGGCTCAGGCCCAAGGAGCTACCGGCGGTGCTCGGCAGCGACATCGCAGGGACGGTCGAGCTCTCGCGGGCGGAGGCCTTCGCCGAGGGAGACGCCGTGTTCGGCTTCGCGGCCAGCGGCGCCTACGCGGAGCTCGCGACGGCCAACGCCGGGATGATCGCCTGGAAGCCCGATGGCGTGAGCTTCGAGCAGGCGGCCGCGCTGCCGGTCGCCGGCCTGACGGCATGGCAGGCGCTGTTCGATCGCGGCGGGCTCAAGGACGGTCAGACGGCACTGATCGCAGGCGCCGCCGGCGGCGTTGGCCACCTGGCGGTCCAGTTCGCCAAGCACGCGGGGGCAAGCGCGATCGGGATCGGATCCGCGCGCAACCGCGACTTCGTGCTCGGCCTGGGCGCGGACGAGTACGTTGACTACACCAGCCAGGAGGTCGCTGAGGCCGTGAGCGGCGTCGACGTGGCGTTCGACACAGTCGGCGGTCAGACGACGCAGCAGCTGCTTCCGACGGTCCGTAGCGGTGGTGCTCTGGTCACGATCGCTAACGCTCCGCCCGAGCAGGCGGCGGAGCGCGGAGTGCGCGCGGAGTTGCTCGTGATGAGCCCGAGCGCCGAGCAGCTGACTCGGATAGCAGAGCTGGTGGCGGGCGGCGAGGTGCGCGTCGAGATCGCCGAGACGCTCCCGCTCGCGGACGTTCAGCGCGCGCACGAACTCAGCGAATCCGGGCACACGCGCGGCAAGATCATCCTCACGGTCGGCGACTAGCCTTCGCGCACCGGCGGCGGTCCATAGGCTTAGCGCGTGCCCGCCCTCGAGAACCTGCGCGACCGCCTGGCCGAGCTCGCGGATCTCACGTCGATCGAGATGCTCCTGCAGTGGGATCAGCTCGTGATGATGCCGGCCGACGGCGCGGGCGCGAGGGCCCAGCAGCTCGGTGCGCTGGCCCGATTGTCACACGCGCGCTCGACCGCTGCAGATCTCGGGGAGTGGCTCGGCGAGCTGGAGGGAGCGCAGCTGGACGATCTCGATCGCGACATCGTTAGCCTGGCGCGCCGCGATTGGGAGCGGGCTCGCCGGATTCCGGAAGAGCTCGCGGTTGAGCTCGCGCGTGCCAGCACTGACGGGCAGGAGTGCTGGCAGCTGGCACGCGCGGCCGATGACTTCGGCGCGTTTGCCCCGGCGCTCGAACGAAACGTCGAGCTGGCGCGAGAGCGCGGCAGGTACCTGGCCGAGGACGGGCAGAGCCCCTACGAGGCGCTGCTCGGCGACTACGACTTCGGGCTGCGAACGCAGGACCTGCGCCGCGTGTTCGGGGAGCTCGCGCAGGCGCTTCCACCGCTCGTGGCACAGGCAACTGTTGCCTCGCCGCGACGGAGCCTCGACGTACCGGTCGGCGTGCAACAGGCCGCCGTGAGCGGCGTTCTACGCCGCCTGGGCGTTGACTCGGAGAGCTGGCGCGTCGACGTCTCGGCGCACCCCTTCACCACGTGGATCGGGACGCGCGACTCGCGCGTGACGACGCGCTACAACGACGGCGACGTGGAGTCGCTGCTGAGCTCGCTGCACGAGTACGGACACGCGCTGTACGAGCGTCAGGTCGATCCGGCACTCGAGCGTACGAGCCTCGCGGGCGGGACCTCGATGTCGGTCCACGAGTCCCAGAGCAAGCTGTGGGAGAACCACGTCGCGCGCAACCCGGCGTTCGCCGAGGTGCTCGCCGCGGAGCTCGGCGCGGGTGGCTTCGCGGTCACCCCGGCCGATCTGCACGCCACGCTCGTCGGCGTGAAGCCCTCGGTGATCCGCGTGTCTGCCGATCCGCTGACCTACCCTCTGCACATCATCCTCAGGTTCGACCTCGAGCTGGCGCTGCTGGACGGCGAGCTCGCGGTCGCGGATCTGCCGGCTGCATGGCGTGACGGCATGCGCCGGCTGCTCGGGGTGGAGGTTCCCTCGGACGCGCTCGGGTGCCTGCAGGACGTGCACTGGAGCGCCGGCAGCTTCGGCTACTTCCCTAGCTACGCGCTCGGCTGTCTGATCGCAGCGCAGCTGTGGGAGGCGATGGAGGGCGAGCTGGGGCCGCGCGAGGGGGATCTGCGCGCGGGCGAAGTCGCTCCGATTCAGCGCTGGCTCGCACAGCACGTGCACCGCTTCGGGCGACGTCTGGACACGATCCCGCTCGTCGAGCAGGCGACCGGGCGGGGCATCGAGATAGAGCCGTTCTTGCGCTACGTCGCGCCGCTCGTCGAAGGCTGAGCGGCGTAGGCTTGTCCCCCGGCTCACTACGATGGGCCCCATGAGCGGCCAGAGAGTGCCCGGTGGTGTGGTGCATGAACTGCCCGCGGACCTGCGTGCGGCGCTGACCGCCAACGGCACGGCACTCGATGCCTGGAGGGACATCACGCCCTTGGCCCGCAACGAGTTCATCTGTTGGGTCGAGGATGCCAAGCGGGAGACCACCCGAGAGCGCCGCATTCGGCGGACCCAGGAAGAGCTGGAGGAAGGCCAGCGCCGGCCGTGCTGCTGGCCGGGGTGCAAGCACCGCGACCGCACCGGCAGGTAGCGGCCCGCAGGACGCCCGGTGGGGGTGTGGCGATGATCGGGCATGCGGTGGTGATCGCCGGAGGCGGTCCCGCGGGGATGATGCTGGCAGCTGAGTTGGCGTTGGCGAAGGTCGACGTTGCGGTGATCGAGCGGCGTCCCAATCACGTGCTCGCCGGCTCACGAGCGGGCGGTTTTCACTCGCGCACGATCGAGGTGCTGGATCAGCGTGGGGTCGCTGATCGGTTCCTCACCGAGGGTCAGGTGGCTCAGGTCGCGACGTTCGGGACGGCCGTGTTGGACATGAGCGACTTCCCGACGCGTCACCCGTATTCGCTCGGGATCTGGCAAAACCAGATCGAGCGGATCATGGCCGCCTGGATCGCCGAACTGCCGGTGCACATCTATCACGGATGCGAGATAACGGGCTTTGAGCAGGACGTCGCCGGGGTTGATGTCCGGCTGTCCGATGGCGAGCCGTTGCGGGCGCAGTATCTCGTCGGCTGCGATGGAGGACGCAGTCTGATTCGTAAAGCAGCCGGCATCGAGTTCCCGGGCTGGGATGCGACGAGGAGCAATCTGATCGCCGAGGTCGAGGTGACCGAGAAGCCGGACTTGGGGATCCGACACGACGCCCTCGGTGTGCACTCGCTCGGCAGGTTGGAGTACGAGATCCGCGACGGCGAGGTGATCTACGCGGATCGGGGACCGGTGCGGGTCTTGGTGACCGAGCCGCAGATCGGGCCGAGCAGCGAGCCCACCCTGCGCGATCTGAGCGACGTGCTCATCGCCGTGTACGGCACCGACTTCGGGATCCACAACCCCACCTGGATCTCCAGGTTCACCGATATGACGCGACAGGCCGCCGCCTACCGCGACAGACGAGTGCTGCTGGCCGGCGACGCAGCCCACGTGCACTACCCGGCCGGTGGACAGGGCATTAGCCTCGGTGTGCAGGATGCGGTGAATCTGGGTTGGAAGCTGGCGCAGGTGGTCAACGCGACCTCCGCGGAGAGTCTCCTGGATTCCTATCAGGACGAGCGTCACCCGATCGCTGCCCGCGCGCTCAAGCACACGATGGCGCTGGCCGCGCTCCAGCGCCGAGACGATCGCATGCAGGCGTTGGTCGATGTGATGTCGGAGCTGGCGAGCATCGACGAGCCTCGCAAACGGCTCGCCGGAATCATCTCCGGGCTGGACATTCATTACGACCTCGGCGAGGGACATCCGCTGCTCGGACGCCGCATGCCCGATCTCGACCTGATCACCGCCGATGGCCCGCTCCGAGTCTTCGAGTTGCTGCACGCCGCCCAGCCACTGCTGCTCAACCTCGGTCGGCCCGGCGACTTTGACGTCACTGCATGGGCTGACGTGGTCCAGCTGATCGACGCGAGCTACAGAGGAGAGTGGGAGCTCCCCGTACTCGGCGTGGTGAGCGCCCCCCCCGCCGTACTGATCCGCCCAGACGGCTACGTCGCGTGGGTAGGAGACGGCACCCAGCTTGGGCTTCCTGACGCGCTGGCCACCTGGTTCGGACCGCCCACTGCGGCGTAGCGCACCCGCCTGCAAGATCGACTAATCGGGACTCCGGGTTTGAGTGCGGCACATCTGTTCTCGAGAAATGCCCCGTGCGGGACTCGAACCCGCCCCACCGGATTAAAAGTCCGGCGCTCTACCAGATGAGCTAACGGGGCTTGCGGCCGAACAGTCTCGCAGACCGTGGCCTACGGCTCTTCGGCGGCCACGCGCAGCAGCTCATCGATCCGCGTGAGCTTGACGCGGGGACGGCCTGCCGCCTCGCCGAGCGCCCGCTCGTGGCGATCGATTGCCTCCCAGCCGGCGTAGGTGACGAGCTCTGGTTGGCGGGAGCGAAGCAGCGCCTCGACGGCATCCGCGTCCGGTGTGCTCGGCTCATGTGTCGGGCCGCGCTCCGTCGTCGGCTCGTCGCCTTCGGTCGGGTGCATGAGATCGGCGAGCATCGCGTCGACTGTCTCCTGCGCGTCGCGCTTGTTGGTGCCGATGACGCCCGAGGGGCCGCGCTTGATCCAGCCGACGACGTACTCACCGGCGAGCGGCTCACCGCCCTCGGCATCGAGGACGCGCCCCGATCGATTGGGGATCACGGCGGAGCGTTGATCGAACGGAACATCCGGCAGTGGTATGCCGCGGTAGCCGATCGCGCGGAACACCAACCCGGCAGGGATCGTCTCGCGCTCGTCCGTAGGCGCGGCACGCAGCGCGCCCGCATCCGTCGGGACGAGCTCATTGCGTATCAGCTCGACGGCGGCGAGGTGGCCGTGCTCGTCGGGCAGCAGCGCTGCAGGAGAATGCAGGAAGCGCAGCACGATCCGCTTGCCGTGGCCGGCCGGCGGGCGTTCCGCGTAGGAGCGCAGGATCTCGACGTTGCGGCGGGAGGTGATGTCCTGCTCGGCGTTCGGGTCGGGAACGGCGAGCGCTCGCTCCAGCTCAGCGCTGTCTACGATCACGTCTGCGCCGGCGAGCTCTCCGAGCTCGAGCAGCTCGGGGTTCGTGAACGCGGCCTGGGCCGGCCCGCGACGTCCCACGACCACGACCTCGGAGACCTGGCTCGCGGCGAGCACCTCGAGCGCGTGGTCGGCGGTGTCAGTGGGCTCGAGCTCGGACGGCGCGAGCACGAGCATGCGCGCAACGTCCAGCGCGACGTTGCCGTTGCCGATCACGACCGCGCGCTCGGCCGAGAGCAGGTCGACCTCGAGGTCGGTGTGGTCGGGGTGGCCGTTGTACCAGCCGACGAACTCGGTTGCCGCGTGTGATCCGGGGAGGTCTTCGCCGGGGATGCCGAGCGGTCGATCCGAGGGAGACCCCGTGGCGTACACGACCGCGTGGTAGTGGGTCAGGAGATCCTCGCGGAACACGTGCTCTCCGAAGGTGACGTTGCCGAAGTAACGAAAGCGCGGGTTGCCGGCCGTCTTCTCATATACGCGGGTGACCGACTTAATCTTCGGGTGGTCGGGGGCGACGCCGGAGCGGACCAGTCCCCACGGCGTCGGGAGTCGCTCGAGCATGTCGACCTCGACCCGCCCGTCGGCTGCCTTCAGCAGGTGTCCGGCCGCATAGAAACCCGCGGGGCCCGAGCCGATCACTGCGATGCGAATTGGGGACTCGTCGGTCATCGGCCGGGCTCGTGGTCGGGTGTTCTCAGCGGGATCGAGAAGACGATGGGCGCGGCCCGACTCGAACGGGCGACCCCCTCGGTGTAAGCGAGGTGCTCTAGCCAACTGAGCTACGCGCCCTCGTGAGGCTCATAAGGCTAGCGGGAGTCGGGGGAGGCGCCTGCGAAGCTTGTCCTCATGGGACGAACCGCCAGGATCGCTGGATGGGTGGCGGGAGGCGTCGTCCTCGTGCTGGCAGTCATCCAGGTGCTCCTGCCGCGCGTCGCCGCGAGCAAGATCTCCTCCAGGGTCGGTCGCTACGGAACGGTGCACAGCGTGAGCGTCAGCGCGTGGCCCGCCGTGGAGCTGTTGTGGGGGCATGCTGACTCGGTGACTGTGAAGGTCAAGAGCATCGCGCTGAGTCCGGCGCAGGCAGCGAAGCTGCTGTGGGAAGCACGCGACACTGACAGCATGGACGTGAGCGCCGAACGTGCGCAGGTGGGTTCGCTGCGGCTGACCGATGCCAGCCTGTACAAACGCGGCAGCGCGCTCAGCGCACAGGCGGACGTCGCCGAACCTGCCGCGATGGCGGCCCTTCCGAGCGTGTTCAGCGTGCATCTGCTGCGAAGCGAACACGGCGAGGTCGAAGTGCGGGCCAGCGGGGCGCTGTTCGGTGTTGGCGCGTCGGTCAACGCAGTCGCAACGGCGAGCCAGGGCGATCTAGTCGCGCATCCCGTCGGCTTTCTCGTCGAAGGCCTGAAGCTGACGTTGTTCTCCGACCCGCACGTGTACGTCGAGGGAGTCGGCGCGAGCGAGTTGGGCGGATCGCCACCGAGCTACCGGCTGACGATGACCGCGCGTTTGCGCTGAGCGGGGACGGAGCTCAGGCCGCTGCCGAGAGACCCGGGGCGGTGAGCGCGGCCCTGGGCTGGACGAGCATCGGCAGTCCGTCCTTCGGGCTGATCGTCGGCATCTGGCGAATCCTCAGCCGGAAGTCATCGGGGAGCGAGAGCGTGAAGCGCGAGAGGATCAGCGTGGCGATCGTGCGCACCTCGAGCTGGCCGAAACGCATCCCGATGCACGTGCGCGATCCCCCTCCGAACGGCACGTACGCTCCCTTGGGCAGAGCAGCGCGGGCTTCCGGTGCGAAGCGCTCGGGACGGAACTCCTCCGGATCGGCAAACACGTCAGGGAGATGGTGGGAAGCCCACGAGCAGTAGTTGACGAACGCTCGAGCGGGCACGGTCCGGCCTTCGAACTCGAACGACTCGACCGCGCGTCGCGGTCCGACCCATGCCGGTGGGTACTTGCGCAGCGTCTCGTCGAGCACCATCTCCAGCTCTGTGAGCTCGCCGAAAAGAGCCGGACGCAGATCGTCCGGCGTGGATCGCGTCGTCGGCAGGAGGGCGTCCTGCTCGGCGATCAGTCGCGCCAGGACCGTCGGATTGCGCGCAAGCTCGTAGAACATGAACGAGACTGTCGACGTGGTCGTATCGTGTCCGGCGAACAGCAGCGTCATCACCTCGTCGCGGATCTGCAGGTCGGTGAGCGCGTTGCCGTCCTCGTCGTGGGCGTCGAGAAGTAGGCTGAGGATGTCGCCCCCGCGTTCCCCAGTCGCACGGCGGCGGGAGATCTCGGAGTAGATCAGCGTGTCGAGCTTGCGCGCGGCGTTCTGGAGACGCCGCCACGGGGAGCCGGGGCCGCGGAGAACGCGCAGGAAGTAGTCGGCCGCGTAGAACGCGAGCGCCTCCTCGAACAGGCCGGCGGCGTCGATTGAGCGTGCCTGAGGGCCGTCGGGGTCGACGCCGAACAGCGCACGCATTGCCACGCGTACCGCGAGGCGGCGCGTCCACGCGTACAGGTCGATGCTCGCGCCGAGCTCGAAGTCGTCGAGCGCGCGGGTCGTCTCATCGACGATCGCGTCGACCGACGAAGCGATGTGGTCGTGATGGAAGGCCGGGAGCATGATCCGCCGGGAGCGGCGGTGGAACTCGCCGTCGATCGTCAGCAGGCCGTCGCCCATCAGGCCGATCAGGTCGCGAAAATGCGATTCGCGCCACGTGAAGTTCGAGGCGTGGGAGACCGTTATGTAGTGGTTGGCGGCCGGTCCGAGCATGAACACGACGTTGCCGTGAAACAGGCGCAGCGTGAAGATCGGTCCATGGCGCTCGTACGCCTCGAGCAGCAACGGCAGGGGCTCCTCGGCGAAGCGGCGCGTACGTGCCAGCGAGAAACGAGTCTCGCCCGGTGGGAACGCAACGGCCGCTGCTCGCTCTTCACGCAGGTCGCGGAGGATCATCGACAGCGGGCTCGAGTGCAGCAGGGGTGGGGGGCCGACGAGCGCCACGCGCCAAGCGTAGTCGATCCTGGCCGGGCGGCCAGTTCGGTGAGCGCGCGGCCGAGGCGTCGGGCTTGGCATACTGAGCAAGCACGGAACGTCGCCCCGGCGCTCCGCGCATCGCGGGGGCGTAGCTCAGCAGGTTAGAGCGCTGCCCTGTCACGGCAGAGGTCGCGGGTTCGAGTCCCGTCCCGTCGCTCCCGCCATACGCCCTATGTACGAACCCCGGCCCCGAAAATCGGGGTCGTGGTCGTTTCGGGGACGGACGGTCTTATTTCGGGGCGTTTTGGGGCGGCTGGGGCCGGTTTGGGGCGTCTCCTTGGCCTCGCGGAGGTCTTGGGCGAGGCGGTGGAGGGCCTCGTAGAATGGGGTCCGCTCTGCGTCGATGCTGTCAGGGTCGCGGACGATGAGCGCCAGGAAGACCGCTTGGTTGACGAGCCGGCGGCTGCTGGTTGGAAGGGCCTCGTAGAGGACTGTGGAGGCGTCCAGAAGGAGGAGCGCATCATCGAGTGCGGCCATGACGTCCGTCTCCTCGCGGTCGGCGGCGTCGGCCCACTGCTGGGCCTGGGAGCGCTCGTTTTCGATGCGGTTCTGCTCGGCCTTCAAGACCTCTTCGGAGACGCCGCCTTTGTAGTAGAGCTGGACGAGCTTCTGTTGCTCGCCAGTGAGCTCGCGCAGGCGGCGGTTGTGGCGGTCTGACTCGCGGCGGGCGATCTCGCCCTTGGCCCCGACATAGGCACGCACGGCCTCGCGCACCGTATCCTGCTCATCGCGTTTGAACGTCTCGCGCTTGTAGCGGCGCACGATCGCGCGTTCGGTGCGCTCCACCGGGAAGTAAGGGGCTTCGCATTGTTTGTCGCGCTGTACGCGGCTGAGGCAGGAGAAGTATTCGTACTGTCCGCCGAGTTTGCCGCGGTGTCGTCCGTAGCCGAGGCGCTTGCCGCAGATGCAGAAGATGGTGCCCTTCAGGAAATGGTGGTGTTTGTGGGAACGGTCGCCGCTGATGCGGTGAGCTGTCGAGCACCTTCTGTACCTGATCGAACGTCGCTCGGTCGATCAGGGCCTCATGGCGTCCCTGTCCCTTGACGCCCTTGTGGGTGACGATCCCCGTGTAGTAGTCGTCACGGAGCAGGCGGTGGACCATGCTGCGCGTCATCGGTTTGCTCGGCCGCTTGTAACTACCGCGTGTGCGCAGACCGGCGTTCTCGAGCACGGCGGTGACGGTCGTAATGGTGTGATCACCTGTCGCGGCCAGATCAAAGGCAAGCTGGATGAGCGGGGAGCGCTCCTCGTCAACGGCGATAGCTGCGACCTCGCGGCCGTTGGCGTTCTCACGGGTGTTTATGTAGCCGATGCGTGCCACGCCGATAGTGCCACCGTCGGGAACTTGCGCTCGAGGCCGACCTTGACCTTCTCGCCGTCGCGTCGGGAGTGGAAGGCGTTGAGGCTGGCCATTACGCCGTAGAGCAGCATCCCTGTGGAGCTGTCATCGACGCGCTCCAGCGTGGACTCCAGCTTGGCGCCGTCACCCGTCGATCTCCCGCAGCAGCCAGAAGGAGTCGAACTCATCCCTTGCGACCCGCGAGAGGTCGTAGAAAATGACGTAGGTTGGCCGCAGGTCGGGAAGCTCGGCGAGCATGTGCTGGAGCTGGGGGCGGTTCATGTTGGTCGCGGTCTTGCCGGGCTCGACGTACTCGCGGATGATCGTCGCGCCCAGGCGCTCGGCGTGGCGCTGGCACGCCTCGCGTTGTCCCTCGATGGAGTAGCCCTCGGCGCTGTGCCCGGTGAGCTGCCCCGGGCTGGAGACCCGCAGGTAGATAACTGCCGTGATCTCTGTCTCGAAGGCAGTATCGGTCTTTGGCTTTGCTGTGGTGGATATTGACATACGTCCTCCTTTCTGTTAATTGGCTTAACGATTTTCCCGTTAATTAGGCAAGTTGGCAATGTGTTATTTGGTAGGTGCGGGCCGGTCCGGGTGTGTGACCCAGACCGGCCCGGGTTGTCTCACCTCAGCGCCTCCAGGCGGTCGGTGATGGCCTTCTTGCGGTCGCCGGCGCTGGCTTTCAGCGCCTCGTACTCGGCTCCCGCCTCGTCGGCTCTGGACTTGGCTGCCTCGACCTCGCGGTCGATCGCCTCGACCGCCCGTTCGAGTGCGGCGCGAGCGTCGGCGAGCGCGTCGTCAGGCGTGGTCTCACGACGCCGTGTCCGCGATGGTTTGGAGCCGGGCTCGCCTCCCTCCAGCTTGCGCTTATGGGTGTAGTAAGACCCCCGTAGGCTGTCGAAGGGCCGTCCGGTCTCCTCGGCGAGCGCCTTGAAGGCGTCCGCCTTATCGACGCCGGTGGCGATGCGCTTCTCGACCTCCTCGTAGATCTCTTGGGCCTTGGTCACTGCCATGAGCTGTCTCCTTTGGGTTGAATGGCCATAACGGCCCGCAGAAAGACTGAAAGCCCTTCCGCGGGCCGGGAGGCCATCCACAGCCCTCATGCGCGCTCCTTGGCCCAGTGGGCGAGTCGGGCACAGGCGATGTCGACGTACTCCGACTCGCGCTCGATGCCCAAGAACACCCGGCCCTCTTGTACGGCGGCGATGCCGGTGGTGCCGCTACCGGTGAAGGGATCGAGCACCAATCCGCCCGCAGGGGTCACCAGTCGCACCAGCCAGCGCATCAGCTCCACGGGCTTGACCGTCGGGTGGGTGTTGCGCACCAGCCGTGGTGGATGGTGCTTGCCGGTGAATACCTGCACCGGCTGCTCGGGCAGCCGCTCGCAGCCTGCCTCACGCTCCCGCCGCGTCGCCTTGGCACAGAAGAAGATCCGGCTGTGGGGCGCCGGGATCAGGCCCGTCGGGCAGCCATCGGCGCACCGACTGTCAGTGCAACCGGGTCCGTGGGAGAGGACGACGTTGCCGGGCCAGTAGCCCCCCGTATCTGTCTCTCGGGGATACGGGTCGCGTCGATGTTGAGCGCTCCGGTGCCAAACCGCTCGAGGTTGCTCGCCACCCGTCCTTCCAGCGGCGAGCGGGCTACCAGGATCGGCTCGTAGGTGGGCTTAAGCGCTGTCGCCAGGCCGCCGGGCAGCCGATGTGCCTTGGGTAGGCCTTGTGCGTTGAGCCATAGCAGTTGGTCCCGGATCTCAAGACCGGCGTCTTCGACTCCCGCGACAAGGCGATGAAACGTGCGTGGTGCGCCGAAGGCCAGGAGATAGCCACCGGGCTTCAGGACGCGCCTGGCTTCGCTCGCCCACACGGCTGTCCATCGCTCGAAGGCCTCGGTAGCGCTGAGCAATTCATCGCTGCGGCTTGCCGCCCGGCGAATGTCAGCGCCGTCCCAGGCTTTGCCCTTGAACCCGATCCCGTAAGGCGGATCGGTGACAACGCAATCGACGCAGGCGTCGGGCAGTTTCGCGAGCGTCAACAGGGCGTCAGCCTCGATGAGCCCCCAGGCACGGGTGGCGTCCTCGTAGAGCATGGGCTTACCGGTGCTCATACCTGTGGTCCCTCCGCCAAGAGGGTGACGGCGCTTCCGCTCGTGGCGACCGCGAACAGCCGGCCGGCCTCAGCCGGTAGCCGGTCAAGCGCCGCCTGCACGGCTTCGGCGCGCGGCTGGTCAGGGACGATCCAAGCCACGCGCGGCGAGACTCCGTCGGTACGCCGGGCGTCCCCGGAACGGTGGTATTCGAGGTGCCGCCGGGCCTTGCGCTCGATGGTGGTGAGCGCCTCGGTCGCGAGGTCCAGCTCGAGCAGCCAGGAGAGTTCGTAGTCGCCGACCCCGAGCTTGACGTAGGCGTCGGGCTTGAGCGTGAGCCGGGCCGCATACGGCCCCAGATAGGGTCGCCAGCAGACCGGCTCAGGATCGAAGGCCAGCAGATCACCTGCTCCCCGGCGCTGTGCCTCCACCAGTTCGACGTAGAGCTGGGCGACGGCGAGCGTGTGCGCCAGATACCGCTCTCCCGGTGTATAGGGACGACGCACCCGCCGCTTGGAGTCGCCGGGGGCGAGCAGTCGCTGTCCGGCCACGCCGACCGCGAAGCACAGGCCCCGGCTCCCGGCGCGGACGCCCCCGACCCGGCGCGCCAGCGGCGCGAGCACCCCCAGCCCGCCCAGTCGCGCGAGGCCATGCCGGGCCAGACGCGCCCGGGTCTGCTGCGAGCCCTCCGTCCAGAACAGCCGTTGGAGCTGCTGCCCGCTCATCGTACGGAACCGTCCGACCGTCTCCAACACCTCACGGTCACGAGGCGAGAGCCGCTCACGGGTGCGGGCCAGCTCACGGGCAGAGAAGCGAGAGGAAGACCGCAGGTCTTTCGTTGGACTTGGACAGGCCAATCCCCCATCGTTACGGGCGCCTTCGCGTGTCCCACTCGACGCGAGCGGATAATCGAGCGGATAGGTCACGAGCGCCTCCGCTGATAGCCCACAGACTCGTCGTCAGCGTCCGGCTGCTCGACTGGGGATGGCGCAGAACTTGGCTCCAACCTCGTCCCATATCGCTCGGCGGATCGGTCCCGGATCACGTTGGCCTGTCCGGTGGTCGGGGGTAGCGGCTCGCTGCGGCCGGTCACAACCGCCACCGAACTACCCGAGCCGGTGCCGACCCTGGCCGCCACCTCGAAGCGACCGAGCGCCGCGACATCGGCCTCGCCGAGTCCCGGGAGCTGGCGGGCGACCGCAGGTGCCTCTGTCGCCCCGGCCCTAAACGCAACGAAGGTCGCCACGTTCCCCAGCAACGCTGAGCGGGTTGGCTCAGGGATACGACCCAGCGTTTGCAGAGCGACCGTCAGCCCGGCGCCAAGCCCACGGGCGCGCTCGGCCAGGAGCTCGAACCCGAACGGCAACCCGTTCGCGAGCGTGGCCAACTCATCGACGTAGAGGAATATCGGGTGGCGCTTCTCAGGCGCCAGAGCTACCCGGGCCTCGATCGCGCTCCAGACGGAATACATCAGCGCAGCGCCGACGAGAGTCGCCCCGGCCTCGCTGATCGCTCCCGGCGCCAGCGAAACCAGTAGCCACTTGCGTTCACGAAAGAGCTGAGCAATGTCGAGCTTCGGCGCGGGACTCGCCAGCACCGCCCGGACCCGTGGCCGTGACAGCAACGTCATCACCCGCGCCATCGGGGCCTGGACATGCTCGGCCTGGGCGGCAGGCGACAGCGACTCATAGCTCTGCCAGGAGGAGATTAGGAAGGGGTCACGCAGCCGGGCGATAGCCGCCCGCCGGAACGGCTCCTCATAGAACAGCCGACCAATATCCGCCAGCGACGCACCCGGAACCTCGCTCAATGTGCGGATCGCCAAGCGGCCGTAGAAGTCGCTGCGCACGCCCCAGGCACCGGCAAAGATCGACTTCAGCGTGCCGGTCAGAACATCCGCACGGGTATCGGGGTCGCCGCCGGACAGTAGCGACACCCCGGGTAGCGGACGGTCATCACCGGGGTCGAGGACCACGATCCGGTCGGCGTGCTCGGCCGGGACGCGCTCGAAGAATGGTGTCAATGAGGTCCGCCTTGGGGTCGAACACCGCCCCGCCGTAACCGTGATCAATGTCGTCAAGGACGCAGCGGGTGAGAAGCACGCTCTTGCCGACGCCGCTGGGACCGCAGACCGCCATGTGATGACGAGCGGCCGTGGCGTCGAGCGCGACCGGACGCTCACCGTGAACATCCCGGCCGACGAACAGCCGCCGCCCTTCACGAGTAGCGCCCGAGGGCACCTGCAGCTCACGAGAGCCAACCTCGACGTTCGGGATCGCCTCCGGGCCGAGCGGCAGACCGAGCAGGCCGAGCAGCTCCGGGTTTGACAGCCACCCCGAACTGCGGGTCGTGCGAGGGAGCGCCGACAGACGACGGCTGCCGCGCTCGGCGGTCACGCGGATACCGCCGGTCAGACCGTGGCGGCTTCTGAGCACACTCTCGACATGGCCAGCCAGCTCCCGCGCCCTGGCCTTCGACGCCCGGATCAGGATCAAACCGGAGGCGCTGAAACCTGGGAGCACCGTCTTGCGCCGCCAAGCTCTCTCGATCTCCTTGGCACGAGCGTCGGCGTCATCTGGCGTCCGTGTAGAGCGCGAGCTGCCGGGGCGGAGTGCCCAGCGAACGACGACCTGCTCGCCGGAGCGCAGACTTCCGAGACCGGCCAGCAGCGCCCGCGAGGCAGACACCGGGTCCTCTGGCGAAAGAACGCTCGGCGTCCGGACGAACAGGCGCAGAGCCAACGTCGCCGCATCGCTTGAAGACGCTGCGGCCTCGGCGACGCGCAGGCTGCCGATGACCGCACTCAGGACCGACTCCACCGAGGACCGGCTCGACGCCGGCACGCAAAGGCTGTGAGTGATCAAACCGACACGCGCGGCCACCTCCACGACCAGCTCGTTAGCACGAGGCGAGCCCGCCAGGCCGTTCAACGCCGCAACCGCGACCAAGGGGTCGAAGTTATGCGGAAACCGCAGGGACAGGCGAACGCGACTGGCCCGCATCTCCCTTTCACGCGCGTGCTCGTGGGCGGCAATCCCGGCGAGCATGGCTGAGCCACCGGCCGCTGCAATCAATGCGGGTGTGAGATCGGCGTTCACGACCGGCCTCCCGTCTTGTCCTTGCAAGCCTCACGCTCACGGCGCTTAGCTTTGGCCTCGGCCTCACGTTCACGCCGCTGCTGAACCAGCCGTTTCCCCTGCAAGAAATAGACATAGGCGAGGAGATCGGTGTCGATCTCCGTGCGCCTAATACCCCTAATATTAATTCTCCGTGCCATAAGTAATGCACCTCCTTTCGTGTGAGTTGGTTCTACATTTGTCACCTCCGTTATTAGTAATGTTCGTATTTTGTTCGCCTAGCGAACCTCCTGAGTATTAATCAACTCAAATAGATGAGTCAAGGACTTTGTTTGCGTCACCGGGGGTGAACCCGGCTGTGCTTTGAGGGCGAGAAAGGTCCACTGTTGAGCTACCTCGGGCCGGTCAGCCACCACACGCAGCGCAGCAGCGCCGCGACAATTCCGCCGGCCACGATCGGCACTACCAGCGCACCAGCGAGAGCTATCAAGGAGCGGCTGCTTGCCGCGATCACCACCAGCCCGACGAGTCCGAGAAGGAGGATTTGGACCAGCTTGTTCACCGCTGGCTTCCCTCCAACAGACGATCCATCGCCTCGCCCAGCAGCACGTCGGTGGCATCCCGTTCGACCCGGATGTCGGCGTTGGCAGTGCGCAGCTGGGCGGACTCTCGCTCCGCGCGGCGCAGCTGCTTTTGGAGGCAGCGGTTCTGCGCAGCCATCTCCCGGTTCCACCGGATGAGCCGCTCGAATTGGTCCTGCCCGGTCATGACCGCTCGACCTCCTCGCAGGTGCCCTCGATGACCTCGCCACGGGTGAGCGCCGCGTCATACATCGCGCGGCTGGTCTCGATGGCAATCCGGTCGATCTCCCGCCGTGCGCGGTCATGGCGCAGCTGCTCGCGCGCCTCTCGGGCTTCCGCCTCCCATTTGGGCAGCAAGACCCAGCGCCAGACGACGTAGACCGCGACCGTCGCGAGAAGCACCGGCCAGAGAGGCGAGAGCAGATCCCACAGCTCGATGAAAAGGCCGATCAGCAGCAGGCCGCCCATCACAGCCCCCGGGAAGCGTCGTGGACCACGCCCGCGATACCGAGCGCCCCGGCGACCGCGCTGGCATGGACGTAGCCGGCCGCGTTCGGTGCCATCTGCACCAGCGCGGCCTCCAGCGAGCCGAGCTGGGCGGCGCGCACCATCCCGCGTTCAGCGGTGCCCGCCACCCGGTCAAGCCGCGCCTGATCGCGACGTACGGCTACCAGCTGCTGGGCGTCGATCTGCTCCAACGCCTTCGATACCTGCCGCTCCAGCCGCGAGGGCAACAGCCCTGCCGTCGGCACCAGTGAGTTGGTCATCGCGGAAGACCTCCTTCGAGCTGCTCGGCCTGAGCGATCAAAGCGCTGAGATGCTTCGGCGGCATGCCGTGCTTTCGGGCTGTCCGGTAGACGACCCGACGCGGGCTGACCCCCTTCGCGAGCATCCGATCGACCTGACCACCCGGCGCTAGTGAGCCGTCCTGCTCGTTACATGGTTGCTGGCGCATCTGAAACCTCCTTTTGGTCGAGAGTGCGAGCCGAGTTGATGCCAGCTACGGCCCCTTCGCTTTCCCGAGGACTAGGCTTTGCTTGCCTCCCTGAAACCAGCGTGTCACTCCCAAAACGGCTGCCGTGCGACTATCTGCGAGATAATCCGGGCCTCGATGTCTCACTACGCCCCCACACCTACGCGCGTCCGATGCCCGGATTGAACAAAGACAGCGTTGAAGAGGATCTTGCCTCCGTTATGCGACAAGGCATCAAGTCGTTTACATTCGACAACCTCGTCGCGCTACAGAGCTTCGCCGTCCTAACCGAACGTCAGTCCGGTCGGAAGCATCTGGCCAAGACCGACTACTATCCGAGTCCCAATCGGCTTCGCCACTACATCATGGCCTTTCTAGCCGAATGCCAGACGGTCGAGCGGCGCGTCGGCACCGCGCTTTTCGGAGCCGATCCGTATACGGCAGAATTGGAGTTTCAGGCACGACAGCTTGAGGCTGGGCGGCGCTACAACCCGAGTCGCCCGGTGAGCGTCGCAGGAATTCGCAAGAAGCCCTACGGTCAACAATGGAAGCTCATCCGTAAGCTCGCCGAACGGCTCATAGCGTACGAGTCGGCGCAGCGTACCGAGGAGGCCAAGAGCGAGCAGGAATTCCTAGACGATCAGCCTTCCAACTGGGACCCGGTGGCAAGTCGCTCGCGCTGGCCACGTCCGCTTCCTCCGCTCCCACACAGTCACCTCTGGGAGCATCAGGCCGGCTATCGGTGGCTCGACTACCACGCTCATCTGGAGTGTTCCGCCGACTACCTGCAGCTAGCGGTTACGACCAAAGTTCATATCGAAGTCTTGAATCCCGGCATGCGCACGTACTACCACATGTACGAGCCGTTGTCGCATCGCTATCCACATCACGGTGCTAGTGCACCTATTGTTGACTTTCCTACCGAGCTACCCGATCATCCGAACCCGCCGCATTCCGTAGCCCCGGCTGAGTACGTTGGTGGGATAGCTGCATCCCCGAGGCATCCAACCTGGGTGCTTGACTATTTCGATCTCGGTATCGGACTACAGCAGTGGGAGGTAGTGCACATCGTCTTTCGCCACACCTATGTTTAACCCAGCCGGCTACAGGCCATTGACGTTGCCAGTCTTCGTGGAGTTTGACAAGATGGACCCTCTCTGGATTTCGGCCAGATGTTACGAGGGCGAAGCGTCTCCTGACGGGCCTGTGTTTCACTCCTTGAGAGAGAATCATCCAGTCGCGGGGACCGACTACCATCTTCAAATCCCCCGGGCGGGAGATACCGATGACCGATTTCTTCGAGATCCGGAGGACAGGGAGAAGACACAAGAACTTGCAAGAAAGATGGGTGAGTTGATGGACCAGGTGGCGGCCATCGATAAGGAGTACAACAGTTATTTTGAGTACCCAGACGACGATGAACCTTGACGGTCTCTTACAATTGTAGTAAAATAAGCACACCTGTTTGAGGGAACTACCTCGGCCTGAGCAGAATGAGGCTGGGGTCAACGACCCTCAAGGAGGATTCATGCGACGTACCTTCATGCAAGTGCGGTTGCTCTTGCGCTGGCTGAAAAGATGCGACTCGGAGTGGGCCACGCCGTCAGTTACGACTCTTGAGTTCGTGGCCGCAGGAATAGCGATTGACCGCCTCGGCGGGTATGAGCATCTTGTCGAATGTGCAGCGACCAACGGTGCCGCAGAGTATCTCATCTCTGGCTTCTCCGCAGCCGACTGGAGCTTCATCCAGAGGCTAGTTGACGAGCTTCCAGGCTGATTGTGTTATCCGCGATACGCGATCCAGCGTCAACGGCGGCTAGCTGGATCTTTGGGACCACAACCAGGCAGCCCGCTTACACGGCTAGAGGCTCCAGCAAAATTGCTGCTGGGGCCTCTTTCAATTCCGCCATCGTTGCAGTGCTGGGTTCCGATTGGTGGTCGTTGGAAGAGCGCCTTGGCAATGAACTATGTCCCATCCAGCCCCTTGAGGGGAGGGCTAGACACAGACTCACCCTGCCTCTCCCACCGCGGATGAATGAAGTAGCCCCTCACCACCAGGTACCAGCTTCGGACTGGGTTGCCGGGCATTTCATACATGAACCGGCCGCCACTGCGACTGGTGCGCTCAGGAATAGTTGTGGTGTCGTATTCCCCGCTGCAGACCTCTTGCCCGTGAATCCGTTGGCAGTGCTCTCGTTGCGACAGTAGCGAGACCCTGAACACGGCACCGGTCGGATACGGACAGATCGCTACGTTTTTCTTCGGTTCCCATTCATAGGTCAGCAAGGCGTTTGCGCCGTCGGGTTCGTCTTTGAGGGTGACGTTGAACGAGCGAGTATCCCCCCGGTAGTTCGGGGAGGTCTTTTGGACTTCCAGGGGATGGGCGCAGCTTGCGCCGGGCAGCTGGCTGAAACATTTGGCCCGCCCTTGGGTGCTCTTGAATGCCCGTTCACATTGGAACTGGGTCGTCGGCTTGGCCGATGTGAGGGCTGCTGGCGACGTCCTGTGAATGCTCGCCCTCGTGGCTTTGGTCAGGCATGGGCTGGTTGCCCTGGCGGTGGTGTCGGGGCTTTCGAGATAGGAGAAGCCGACGCTCCACGCGTAGCCGCGTTTGGGACAGGTTTTGGGCGGCGTGATCTTGGCGTTCTGCCCGATAGTCGCCGACAGGCCGACCACACCGGCGTTGATACCGGGGGTAAGCCCAGGAACCTCTACGTCGCCTATCAGCTCGGAGCCCCTGTAGGGCAGGACCGTCACCATCGGGCCGTCGGAGAACGGCGGAGAGACTTCGACGTAGAGCGTTACCGCCCGGCTGCCGTCGGCCAGTGCGACCAAGAAGGGTTTGACCGTACCCCTGCCGATGGTCGGTTTGCCGCCGATGGTTGCCTCGAACTCGATGCTGCCGGTCGGCCCGGCGTGGGAGCCCTTGGGACAGGCTTTGGGGCCGTTGTGCAGCGTGTTGAGGATGTCGAAGTTGCAGAGCTGGCTCTTGGGGACTGCGCCGAGGTTGATGCCGGTGCCCTTCGGTAGACGCACGATGAGCTGGGTCGGAGGCGACGGGACACCTCCGGCCGGTTCGCTGAGCCTGTAGCCAAAGTGCAGAGAGCGACCCGCCGTGAACGCCGGAGAAATCTTGGCGGTGGTGGCTGCCGGGGCGGCCGCCGGCAGAGCGAGACCGAGGGCAACCGCAAGGATGAGCGGTGGTGCGGGCCTCCCGCGCCACCGCAGACGCCACCCGGTTGTCCCACCTGTCCGTCGCTCGATCGCCGTGCCCATGCGTCGCCTCCTTGGTCCAGGAGCCGTGCGGGCATGGCGGCATCGAAATGAGCAGCCACCATGCCCGCACAGTTCTCCCTACTGGGATGTCATCGGCGGCCGACTCTACCCCAATGTCAAGCAATGGTCTACCCGGATGTCATTGCTTAGGCGCCGAACGGCGGAAAGGCTGGGTCCATGCCTGCCTCTCCGGCCTTCCAAGCCGCCCTCGGCCACGCCGTCAAAACCCGCCGCCAGCAACTCAATCTCACGCAGGAGCAGCTCGCCAACGACACCGACCTGCACCAACGCTGGATCTCCAACGTCGAGACCGGCAAGCGCAACCCCAGCTACGCCAGCCTGCGGCGGCTGGCCGCTGGGCTCGACCTCTCCACCGCCGAGCTGATCGCCCGCGCCGAAAAGCTCGAGTAGCGCACCACCATCACTTCGCTCGACAGAGCGTCCGAGACAGGTGAGGCGCACTATGGCGGGCCGGCCACACCTTGACCCATCAGGCCACGCAGCCCTAGCCTGCCCCGCTCCATAACCAAAGCGGCCCCGGCACGGCTGGAACCCGTACCGAGGCCCGGACACAAGGAGCAGTAACTCCCCATGCCCGCATCGAAGCCTACGCCTGCCCAGCTGCCCTCGAATGATCTGATCCTCGCCGCGATCGAGCGAGCTATCTGCCACCGAGGCCGAAACGAACCGGCCGAGTCACTCAGCAGCATCAAGGAACACCTCGGACTCCCACACAACGGCTGGACTACCCTCCAGCTACGCCCGAACTCGAGGCGCTCCAAGCCGCCGGCCTGATCGAGAAGTCCAGTCGCCGCCGCCGCGACGTATGGGGACTCACGACCAAAGGACGCAGACGGCTCGACGCTATACGAGCCGAGGTCACCATGCCCGAGTCCCCACAGCACCGGAGATGGAGCGAAGCTCGCACCGCCGCCAGGGAGCGGATCGCCGGGTTCCAAGCCGACGTCCGCGGCGTGCTCGAGGAAGCCATCGATCTGCTCGACGCGGGTCGCGATCCCAACTCAGCCGCATGGTTCGAACTCGGCGACCGCCTGCACGACAGTTGCCGGCGCGTCGCCTCAGCTACCTACTGCCTGCGCGAGTGGCAGGAGCCCGACGACTCGACTGCCGACATAGACGATGCTCCACACAGACAAATGGGCAGGCGCCACACACGCGCATGGGACCGTGACTGACCGTCGCGCATCGGCACTTGTGCGACACCTCCCGAGAATCGGACCTCCGCACACACGCCACTGAACCTTATCGCGGCACGAGTCGGACTTTCGGAACTCGGTACGGTATGCTGCCCGCCACCGTGGCGGGCAAAGACCATAGCGCGCGCCGACGCACATGTTCGACAGGGGCGGTCAGTGCTCAACAAGCCTCAGTGCTCGCCCGCCGCCCCATCAGGATCAAGCAGCGCCGTGGTGTCCACATGCGCATCTAGTACGCCTCATCGGGCATCTGTTTCGAGCATTGCCTCGATGCGGGTTCTCATGTTACGTTGACACTAGAACTATTCTATTAAGGAGAACCTGCGCAGACATGCTAGATGACCTACTGATGTTGAACTTCGCCGAGTCTAATCTCAAGCAACAGTATTGGGATCGCTTGAAAGCCGTAAGCACGAACGTGACGTTGACGTCGGCAGAGTCGCCAGAGCTCGACAGCCAACTGGCAAGCGCCGATGGCCTTCTCCTCAAGCTAGGTATGGGCGCTGATCGAGCACTCATTGACCGAGCCCCAAAACTTCGCTACATCGGAATGCTGGGGACCGGTTACGGCCGCATCGACACGGCATACGCCGCGACTAAGAATATAGTCGTCAGCAACGTCGCTGACTACAGCACGGAGGGCGTCGCCGAGTTCACCTTCGCAGCCCTACTCGAGCATCTCCGCGAGATCACCCGTGCGCTTCGTCAGGGTGCATCCGGCGAATACTCCGAGGAAACGTTCACCGGCTCCGAGATTCGTGGTAAGACCTTTGGGGTCATTGGTCTAGGCAACATCGGGCGTCGCGTGGCCGAGCTGGCATCGGTTGGCTTCGGTGCGAAAACGGTCTACTGGTCGCGCTCAGCGAAGGACCTCGGCTCGGACAGCCGCATCACCTGTGTCGATCTTCCCGAGCTACTCGCACAGTCCGACATCATCTCGCTCCATCTCGAGTCCAATCAGGAGACCGAGCGAATCATCGACCGGAAGGCGCTCGCGGCCATCAAACGTGGTGGGATAGTCATCAACACGGCTCCGATGGAGATCGTCGACATAGACGCGCTTGTCGATCGGCTCGGGCAGAACGACCTTACCTTTATTCTCGACCATTCTGACGAGCTTTCCGAGGCCGACGCTGCACGGCTACAGACCCACTCCAACTGCGTGATCTATCCGCCTATCGCGTATACGACAAACGAGGCCACTGCAGCGAAGCAGGACATATTCGTCGGGAACATCGAGCACTTTCTGCAAGGCTCGCCCACAAACCAGGTGAACTAGCAGAATCAGCCCACCGTTAAAAGGATGCCGACAATGGCGACCGCCGCCGATATAGTCGTGATCGGCGCTGGCATTCACGGTGCCAGTGTCGCGTATAACCTCGCGCGGCGCCTTCCCGACGCGCATGTCGTCGTTCTGGACCGTGCGAACGCGGCAGCGGGCGCCACGGCAGCGTCCGCAGCGATGCTGATGCATCAAACCGACGACAAGGACACTACGAGGCTTGCACATCTCTCGATCGACCGCTATCGCAGCCTCGCTGAGACGCTGCGGGTCGACATCGGCCTGCAGCAGACCGGCAGTATTCTTTTTAGCACCACCACGCAAACAAGCGAAAGACTCGTAGAGCTGGCGGAGTACCAGCAGTCGCTGGGTGTCGCGACCAAAGTCATTGATGGGAGCGAAGCGGAAGCGCTAAGCGATGGTCTGCTCTCTCGGACGGGAATCGTGACAGCCACCTACTGCGAGTCGGACGGCTATGTGATAGCCCCAGCGGTTGTTCGAGGATATCTCGATTACGCAACAAGTCATGGGATGACTTTTAGGCAACATACGGCTGCGTGCGGGCTCGTGATCGAGAATGGTCACGTCGCGGGCGTCCAACTTGCAGGCGACGAGATTATCGACACAAGCTGCGTGGTCAACTGCGCTGGTTCCAGAGCACGCGAGGTAGGGCTCTGGGCGGACGTCGAACTGCCGATCAAGCGTAGTCACCGCAACATGCTTCTGCTGAAGGCTAGTAAGCCTAACCATCAGACGTTCCCGATCATCGAGGACGTCGATACCGGCTGGTACTTTCGGCAGCACCCTGAGGGTGTCCTCATGGGCGTGGGCCCAACCAACTGGCTGGATGACGATCGAGCGTCGTGTGACGCGACATACGATCCTAGCTACGAAGATGCTGCAACTGACTATCTCGGCGAGCGCGCACCGTCACTCCTACCATTTAGCAAGATACGCACTTGGGCCGGCTCACGCCCAATGCTTGACCCCGTAGTCGTAAGGGTCCGTGAAGGCGTCGACGGCCATCCCATCGTGGGTGGTGTGGCTGAGGTGGGTGGCTTCTACCTGTCATGTGCTTGGGGCGCATTTGGAGTCACCCTCGCACCGATCGGGGGCGAGCTTGCGGCCCAAGCCGTCTGCGGCCAAAAGCCGACCGTCGATGTCGCACCGTTTTCATGGGCTCGCTTTACGGCTCGTGCTACGGACCAAATCGGTGCGAGACCATGACACGGAGCGTCCACGGGTGGCCGTCCGACGGCCCGGAGCTAGTCGCAGGCGATACGACGGTCACCGCACTCGTTGAGCGCTATGGAACGCCTCTCTATATGTACAGTGGCGACATGATGCGCGAACGCGCCGCCACGCTGCACGACGCGTTCGGCGGCTTTGAAATCCTGTATTCGGTCAAGAGCAATCCGTCACCAGCCGTCTGCCGTCTACTTTCCAAACATGGCTTCGAGGCTGGGGTATCGTCCGAGTCTGAGATTAACTTGGCGCTAGAGTCCGGCTACGCGCCGAATGGTATGGGCTTTGTCGGCCCCGCGAAATCCTCGGCCGCCTTGCGCCGAGCACTGGATGTAGGCGTCGGTATGATCTACGTTGAGTCGGTAACAGAGCTTCGGCGTATCGAAGCACTCGCCCGCGAGTACGACAGACGCGTCTCGGTCGCGCTACGGATCAATACTCGTAGGAGACCGTCGTCTGCGGGCGAGCTAATGGCTGGGGTTCCAAGCCAGTTTGGCATCGACGAGGAATCGGTGGATGAGGTTTTCGCCAGCCTTGATCGCGATTGGATCGAAGTGTGCGGGATTCACACGTTCGTCGCAAGCCAGGTGATGGATGCCGACTCGCTGCTATCACATTTCGAGACAGTCGCGACTCTAGCGCGCGCCGTAGCCTCTGAGCATCACTTCAATCTTCAGGTCGTCAATTTCGGAGGCGGCTTTGGTATTCCGTACTCGCGCGCCGAGAGGGCGATCGATGTCGAGCGCCTAGGAAAACGCATCTGGACGCACATGCCACCCGCTTGGAGGAGGCAATTTGCCAAGCCACGCCTATGTCTCGAGGTCGGACGTTTTCTCGTTGGCGAAGCAGGACTTTTCCTAACTCGAGTTATAGATGTCAAGAGATCCCGGGGCACGACCTTTGTCGTCACAGAGTCAGGCATCAGCGGCTTCGCACGCCCAGCTATGGATTGGGCTCAGCAACATCCGTGCTCGTTGCTGGGAAAGGCGACTAAGCGCAAGACCGAGCCCTGTACAGTCGTTGGCCCCTCGTGTATGCCCAGCGACATCCTCTGTAAAAACGTCGATCTTCCGACGCCCGAGGAGGGAGATGTAGTGGTCATGCATAATGCCGGCGCATACGGCCTGACGATGAGCATGCTTGGTTGGGGCAGCTTCCAGATGCCTCGAGAGGTCCTGTGTGACGGAGCCCACTGCGAGGTCAGCGACCCGTGTGTCAATGACGCCGAAAAGCTCGTGGTCCGCAGCAATGTCTGAAATCGCCGAGATGGAAGTGAGGTCGGACGATGCTGTGCGACCGTCGCCTGATACGGGCGCGCAGCCAGTTCGGGTCGAGATTCCGGCCAAAGTAAGCATTGCGCTCTGCTCGACGGTGGGGCTCGATTCGGCAGCCTTTCTGTCGCGAAAGCAATTCGAGTTGCCGCGGTTCGTCGAGATGCTCAATAGCCTACAGGGTTGCTTCGAGTTTACAGCGTTTGACAAGCAATGGGATCTCGGCAAATACGACAAGCTGCATATCTATACAGATGAGCACTACTACGCCAAGCTACGTGGCGTGAAGAAGGAACAAAAATACGACTATGCGATAGCTCTAACGAACGACGATCTAGAACGGGCGGTGTTCAACACGCATCGAGAGTTTGAGGGTGTTGGCGTAATTACCGTTAGTCACTATCTTGACTACACTCCGCCTGGAGGTACCCTGCGGCGCTATCTCGCGTTCTTGGTACTCTGCGAGACTCTGTGTTTGGTGGGCCAGTATCAGTTCGAGCATTCGCGTCAATCGCATTGCCTGTTTGACATGTGTCTAGATAAGCGCGATCTCACATCCTGCCTTAGCAGGCCACAAATCGAGGCCACATGCGAGAAGGGCCTCAGGACAGCGGGCTTTAGCGATCAGCACATCGACTCCGCCTATGCAATCTTGGCCTATGTAGGGACGCCCAGCTGGCCGCAGATCGTACTTAGCGGTATTCGCGAACCAGGGGCAGGATTCGTACTCGGAATAGCCGCGACCTTGGGTACCGCGATTTTGATCACTGTGTGCGTAAGGGCGGCAGAGGCGTTGTTTGCGGCCAGCGCCGTAATCTGGCTTTCGGCGCTGTATGTCATGGCGCTCAGAGGCCGTCCTAGAGGGCCACGGCGCACCGGAAGGCTCAGGCGCCTTCGTATCTTGCTCTCGAAGACAGTAGGCTGGCTATGATCTCCCGAGACCAGACACTCGCTCACTTGCTACGCGGCGCCGTGGCAGCGAGACAGGACTCGCTACTGACTGACGATGCCGTGCGCATTCGAGGGGCGTGGAACACTAGCTATGCCATTGAGCTCGCGCATACGTCGAGTCGGCTTCATCTGCACTATGTCGTGATTCAGACGATCGCTCAAGGTTGCTGCTACTACGAGCCCGCGATCGAAGCGCCTGGGTTGAGCGACTCGCTGCTCGGTGTAGACGCCGTCGCTAGCGATCTCGGCGGCGGAGCATGGCAAATAGCAGCGCTCGATGCAGTGTACGCAGAGCTGTGCCGAGCGCCGGACGATCGTATCTCGCTGGACGGCTCGAATATCGACAAGGCCGGAGCGCGTGCCGCGATAGTTCAGGAGGAGGTCGAACGATTGCTTGAGCGTGCGACCCAGCCGGTGTCTCAGGCAAAGGTAGTAAATGTCGGGGTTGTGGGCGACTTTCTCGCTAGTCTCCAAGGCTGTAATGATATTACGTTGACTGCGAGCGACTACTATCAGCGGATCGTCGGTAGGGACGTAAGCGGGGTCACAATCCAGCACGGAAGCATGACTGCGCACCTAGTTGCCGACGCAGATGTGGCCATCGTCACTGGGATGACGCTGGCTACCGGAACACTAGATGAAATCTTTGCAGTCGCCCGTGAGAATGGCACGGCGATTATACTGTTCGCTCAGACCGGCGCCCATTTTGCCGAGGCCTACTTGGAACTTGGTGCAGCTACGGTGCTGGCCGAACCACTGCCCTTCTATCTGAGCGGCGACGGTGTCAGCATGATCGATATTTTCCGCTCTTCGGCGCGGACGTAGCGGCTGCGGCCAGTAGGGTCGTTCGCTCACCACCGTGGGTAGTATAGTTCCAATTGCTAGTGAGCTAGAGATTGGGGCGCGATGGGGCCACAGAAAAAGCTGCTTATTGATTGGACCCGGCAGTGCTTTCAGGCTGCGGGCCTAGAGACTAGCGACAAAGAGGTGCGCAAATTTGCCGCGACCGCCGCGAATGAAGTTATCAACGAAGGATTCACGGGCTTCGCGGAAGGCAATTCGGTCCCTCACGGCTCGGGTTCGCATTCCGTTGCCGGAGGAATCCTAGTTCCAGGGTTCATTGCCTATCTCAAACGGTCGGCACCTCAAGACGACGACGGGCGGCTCGAGGCATTTGACGACATTGTTCAGCGCTTTGTCGATCTGACTACGACGGCGGAGGCCGCCGAGATCGGGCCTCTAATGAACTCCAACCGCGCGGTAAACGCGGCCAACGAGATTCTTCAGCAGTACTTCGAAGTACGGAGCGAGGAATTCGTTAAGATGCTCCACGATGGCTTCGGTGATGGTGACACGCCGGCAATCGAGATGTCGAAGGTCACCGTCGGAAAGGCGACGGCTGGAAGCGGCTGCGCAGTAGCTGTGCTTGCGATCGCATGCTGCACGGTCATTGCTGCTTTGCTCCTCGTCATCGTGTGATCACAGTTGTGCCTCCGCGCCAGGGGTGGTTTGGGGAGAGTGCGATCTGCCGTGCAACGCCGATTATGCGACGCGGGGGAGATTGCAGTCGCCAACGTGCGAGCGTGCCTCTTGCTAACACAGCGTGGGTAGGGTGCTGGACGCTACTGGACGAGGGGCTATAGACCGCCAGGGCGACGCGCGGCCCGAGACGCCGGACGAGCACCTAGCATCCGTACGAGATGTTGGAACTCGTAGCTGACGGGGCCAGTAGGTGAGCACACCGAGTCGAGGAGAGGCTGAGCCACCCGGCGTGCCGAGTGCGGGAGCTTGTACCAGCCGAGCTGCTGGGGACCCGAGCACCCTCTTCTGGCGTCAGCAGGAGCAGATTCGGCTCGTCCGAACCGACTACAAACGGACAAATGAATTCATCGATGGAGTCGTGGGGACAGCCGCCCTCCTGCGCGGCGCTGCAATCACGGTATGGCTAGGTCTACTCGGATTCGCCTTTCAGCAAGATCTGGTGGCCCTCGCCATCCTGGCCGCGATGGTGGCTGCCGTCTTCTGGTTCGTGGACGGATACCACGGCTGGCTGTATGCGGAAGCAGCCGACCACCTACGGGAGACCGAGCGCGCCACAGCGGCCTACTATCGGGCCCTTGGCGAGGACGGCTCGCCCGCTCCAGCAGCGGATGATGCGACCCGCGAGGCGCCCGCTACTCATGCGGATCTATCGACCGTCCTTCGGACCCACAAGTTCGGACTGTTCGAGGCCAGGAGGCCAGATGTCTCTTGGAGCTTCCCTTTGCGGGCGAAACCGACAGTCGTCTACCGTGTCCTCTATCCGCTGCTGGTCGTGATGGCCATCGCGAGCGCGGTGGCCATCGGCCCGCTTGGTGCCGGCAAGCAGTACGAAAAGCACCAGGAACAAGGTCAGCAGCGGGTGAATGACATCGAAAAGGTCGCAGCGGCAGCGCTGCACGGAAGCGTGGAAATACGGCTGAAGAAGGTCGCTGGGGAACTGAGCAACAGCCGCGACCCGGCCGAGCATCGCCTCGGCCGCAGGATCGCCGTGATCCTCGCGGCGGGAGGCGGGGCGATCACGGCAGGCGGAGCGCTGGCGGCGATAAAGCTCCTGGAGGGGGCGCCCGAGGCGTTCGCCGCAAAAGTGCTCGCGACGCTCACAGGCGTCGCCGGTGACCTGCTCAAGGGGGGCGTGTCCCTGTCCGCCAGCCCAACCTTCAACAGCGTCACCCTCTCTCCCACAACTGGCCCCAACTTCACAACTGGCCCCGATTTCAGCACTGGGCTTAGCTTGTCTGGCGCACCGAGCTTCACGTTCAACCGAGGCCAATCGACGAACGGCCAGGGCGCTGCGCAAGACTGCGTCGCTTACCTCGTCGAGCTAGACGACCTCCTCGACGACGATCCGGGAATCGCACGTGAGCTGCCCAACCATGCGTTCCCGCTGGACGCTGGGGCCAAAGCCTGCAATCTTCCCGGCCCTCTCACCCAATCCAGCGATCTAGTTCGGGTGCTTGCCAAGCATTAAGACGCGGCGCCCCGGTCCCCTGGGTCCCGTGGCCGAGCCGCTCGTCGCACCACGTCGGCGAATGCCGCTTGTGCGACACACTGCTAGCTGCACGCTCGCTCATCGGCGTCCAACCTGCCTGCTCTCGACGCGACGTGCTCTTGTCGCGCGTAGACGGACCCGCTCCTTCGTAAGGCGGCCCACCCTCTTCGCCGGGTCCGTGGCGAGAGGGCGACAGTTACGCGTGAGCCACGGGTGGGACTGAGCCAGCAACGTGCGGATCGGCTCCTAGGCTAGCCGCCGCGCTGGAAATGCCGTGCCTCTAGGAACGTGCCAACGCTTCAAATGTGCCGCGCGCGACAACCGCTGCGAGTGTGGCCGCAGGTCCACGGTACTTGGCCTGACGGATTGAATATGCGTACGCAGACGCGAGGATCTCGTCTTGTCCGGCAGCAACATTGCCTGCCCAGGTCCGGCAGACCCGGATGAACTCCTCGGTCGGACAACCCACGCAATAGCGGTCGATGTCCTCCCAGTTGGCTGCTTGCGCCTCATCGGGCCAAGCGCCAAGCTTGCCTGCCATTGCCGGATGGTAGACGACGCTTAGCTCAAGTGTTACCGGATCAAGCGCCGCGTTGGCATTGATGACCTCGCCGTAGTCGATTAGAGTCGGCTCGTTGAGCTGGTTGACCAGCACATTCAGGCCGTGTAGATCGCCGTGCGCAAGGGTCTGCCGGACGCTTACCTCAATGTCGCGCTCGTTTGGAATGTCCGTCCCCGACTCGCGTAGCTCCTCGTCGGAGATTTGAGGCCGACGCAGGTCAGCAAGCGCCCGGACGATGACGGGTGCGTTCGCGACCCATCCTTCAAGGCGCCTACTCAGCCGCTCGGTGGCGGCCACTGCCGCAGGATCGCGATCGGCGATGAGACCAAAGAGGCTCCGCGTGTACTCGTCGGCTAGCTGATAAATCAGCGCTCCCCGGCGGGCTGCTCCGGCTTGCACAACGTAAAGCACGTGCGCCCCGAGCCCGACGGGCAGTTTCGCCGCGAGCCGCTCATACTTCTCAGCCTCACTAATGACCCGTCGCAGGTCGCCCAGCTTCACCACTACGACCCCCGTACTCGTCCCTCCGATATCGGAGTATGAAACCTTGAGCGTCTTAGAATCGGAGAGGCCACCGTCGAGAGGCTCCACGATGGCCCGAGAAGCGCCCGTTCGCCGACCGTAAATCTTGATAGCTCGGCCATCGCTCACGGAGAGAGTCAGCCCGGTCGGGAACTCGAGCTCGAGGCTGTCTAGGGCCGTGATCCGCGCGATATGAGTCTGGACAGCTTCGATACAGTCCGGCAGATCCTCCTTAGCAAATGCTTGGACGAGGGGCTCCTCGGTGCGTCGGCCATAGAGATCTCCGCTTCGACTTGCCGCGAGGAAGCCCTGAACGATATGCACGTCAAGATGACCCGAGAGCACCACGACTGGCGTTCCTTGGGATTGCTCCCGGATCAACGAAAACAGGCGGAGGCCCTCGCCCACCTCCGGATCGAGTTGGCGACTATCTGACGGCAGAGCGAGATCACAGATAATGAGGTCGTATTCACGCCCGCGCACTGCGGTCTCGGCATCGGCCACATTGGCCACGACATCGATGGCAGCCGTGGTGGGGTCGGGACAGCATCTGCGTTCGATCGATTGGGCCTCTTGGTGATCATCCTCGACCAGAAGCAGACGACATACCGGCTTCACGGCTACGCGTCCCTCCAGGAGAGCACAACCGTCGCACCCCCACGATCATTACGATGGATGCGCACGCCTCCGCCGAGTGATCGCATCGCCTCACTCGCTGTCGCCAATCCGTAGCCTGGATGACCCTCCTTCGTGCTCACGCCAGCACTGCGCGATGTCGCGAGGAACTGTGGTGGACCGGGTCCGCGATCGATTACGGTGGTGTGCGTGCCGCCCGGTGAACTACCCCAAGTCAACATGATTGGGCGGGACTCCGCCGGGCCGACCGAAAACGTGGCTTCGACGGCGTTGACCAGGACGTTTCTTACAGCCAGAGACAAGAGACCGCGGTCGGTGGTCACGAGGAAGGGAGCCGGCCCAGTCGCGAGGATCGGGCACACCATCTCGCGCGACACTGCATCGGCGAGCTCTTCCAGCTCCTGACTTAGATTGAACTCCAACAACGTAGCTGCCTCGCTCGCACCAGCAAGCGTTCGAAGGCCGGTGCACACGTCCGAGAGGAACGTGAGTTCTCGAGCGGTTTCCGAGTCGTGGTAGCCGGCAGAAAGCTCCTCTTTGGCCGCGACCTTTGCGCGCCCAACCACCGATGAGACCTCATGTAGCACGCGCCGCGCAGTCATGTTTAGACACTGGCGCGCAAGGTCTGCGTCCACGCTGTCGAGTCGCTCGTCCCAGGACGGTGCGGACACTACGACCCCGTCCTCGAGAGCGGGACTCCCGGTCGCGAGGATTTCGAGGAGTACGCCGCGAATCCATGGAAGCTCCTCCTGAGCCAACGCCCGCCGTATGCGCTCGTCGTCCTGGGGCGATAGCTCGGTCATGTGCTTGAGGACCGCGCGGGCACCGGCTAGTCGGTCGACCCCGCTCGTTGCACCTAGCGCCTCTAGCGCGCGCTCAATGTCACGTTCAGTCATTGAGGGTGCGCGCTGTAGAAGGCCGCGCGTCGTTCGAACGCCTCATGCCCGCCCTCCATAAGAGTCGTAATTGCGGTGACCGCAGCGTCGTCGTCGAGCGGGGCGGCCACGCTAACGAAGCCTCGACGGCCGTCCGATGCGAGCACGATTATCTGCTGTGCCTCTCCGAGTACTGGAATATTCGCGTTATGGGTCGCCACGATCACCTGCCCCTCCTCAACGCGCTCGCGGATAGCCTCCACGAGCGTCTCAACGATGAACGCATTGTCGAGGTGGTCCTCTGGTTGGTCCAGGAGAATGGACTCATAGTGCCCGGCTAGCAACATAGGAAGCACGACGGTGCACCGCTGGCCCATTGAGAGGCTCTTCGTCGGCTTATAGTCCTGCCCATCGAGCAGTGCAAAATCCACCGCGTCGTCCAGTGGCGCGAGGAGCAGGTCAGCAATCGATTGCTGCTGGAGGTGTGCAACCAAACGAACGGCGCGGTCTTTGCTGATACGGGCCGCATTGGCAATACCGTCTGCGTCGCTGGACTCAACCGCGGCGATGAGCTCGCGCGGGCTCACCTTTTCTGCGAGCGTGGCTGCCAATGGCTTGTACTGCAAGTTACTGCCCTGGAGCGCACGCACGAGAGCCGCCTCATAGGCTGCAAACTCCCCTGATTTCTCAACACGCACTTCGATCCGGCCGTGGAATCTGCTGGTTAGAGCGGCGGCGCTCTCCCTGCGCAGTACGTAGCGCGTGTCCAACCCAGTCTCAGCCTCGGTCAGCGCCCGGTCGCGAGTAGTCACTACACTAAGGATCTCGTCCTCCAACTGAGCGACGCGCTGGCGGTATCCCTCCTGCTCCTTGAGCTGCTGACGCAACGCACTGACGCGCCGACCGACCTCTCCCGCGCCGCGTTGTAGCTTCTCAAGGCTGTCGGCATCCGCCTTGAGCTGTGCTTGTAGATCGCTTTGTTTGGATCGGCTCTCTGTACGTGCTCGGCTAACGAGCTTCTGGGCTCCGGCGACCTCCTTCAGTGCTGCTTGTATATGCTCTCGCGCCTTTGAGATGCTCGCGGTGATCTGCGCCTCAAGTGCCGCGGAAGGGAGCTTGGGGATCGGGCGGTCCACCTTGCTCTCTTTCAGTTCTTTCTGCCAGTCGCCAATCGCGTCTTCGGCGATCCTGTAGGCGTCGGCGGCCGCTCGTATCTGCCCGAGCTTGTCCGACTGCGTCGCGATCGCCTTCTGAAGCGGCTTCGTCTCATCCGCTGCTGCAGCGAAGGCAGTCTGCTCACTCTCGGCTTCGGAGAGACGCTCCGCGAGACCTTCCAAGCTTGCAACCTGCGCGAGGAACTGATCGCGCTCTCCCCGGAGTCGATCGAGGCGCCCCTGCAAGCTTGCGATCGCCGCCGGCGCGTCGTCCCTGCCTGCCTCGATCCAGGCCAGCGGATCAACCAGACGATCGAGGATTGCCCGGCGGCTCGCCGGGTCGAGCCCGATCGCCTCGATCTCGTTCTGCGAGACAATAAGGGGAGCCGCGTAGCTGTAGGCCGCTGACAGCGTTGGCGCATCGTCAAGCGCGGAACGTGTAAAGACGAGTTGCTCACCCTGCACCGAGCAGCAGACGGAGACGGTGCCGTCGGCCAAGACGGCCAAAGCCTGCTTCTGGGCGGCGGCCTCGGCGTCGGCCGTCATCGCGGGCACACCCAGCGCGAACCGAATGAGCTCCAGCACGGATGTCTTGCCGGCTCCCCTGGCGCCGATCAGAACGTTGAGTCCGTCCGAAAACCCGAGCTTGAGCCCGTCGAGGAATCCACCGCTGACCTCGACACGGTCGATCCTCATGGTTCACGCGAGAGTCTCATGGCGACTGAGGATAGTGCCGAGCCGAGACGCCTGACCGCTCGGAGAGCCGGCGCGGGACAACCCCACGGCCGGCGTAGCTTCAGTGCAGTTGCCGGCGCACGAATGGTCTCGAACGACAGTGAGCCTCTTCGCGACGCCAGCGCCCCTACGGAGGACGAATGCGAGTTCTGCGTTCGGAGCTGGCGGCCTAGGTGTGCCGCCCACTCCGTGGCCCAGACTTGCGCTCAGGGAACTGGATAACAGTTCCTTCCACTCGGTCGGAGACGACCAGAGCATCCCCCACTGTGGCGCGGTCGTATGCCCGAAGGAGTTCGTCCAGCACCGCGGGGTCTGTAGAGGCGGCCAAAAGAAGCGCGGCGAGCATCCTGACCTTCGTTGGGCGGGCATGGCCCGCCCCGTAGACCACGTCGCAGAGTTCGTCGACGCGCTCGTGTAGCGGGTTGGGGATGCGCTGACCGAGAGGCTTCGGGTCGGCCTCGGTGAGGCGCTGGTTGGGGTCGTAGATGGGGGACATGTTCTGTCCGTGTCGAAAGCTAGCTTTGACCTAGCTTTATGACTGGACTTAGCAAGCTTCTGGCATACATGTTGGCAGCAGGAGGCCCTCACGAGCAGCTCGCTCGGGTTCGCTGGCCCTTGCACATCGCGCTTCGTGAGATGTCAGAGCGCGCGGGTCGTCGGGGCGAGCTTCGGATTCTCAACGTTCCGATCACCTTCCACGCGTCGCCGGACGTCGGCATCGCCGCCGTCGGGGCGGATGCAGCGTTTGATGAGCTCGTGCAAGCCGGGGTTCTGAGACCGCAGGGTCAGTTGAGAGGGGCGCTTCTTGTGGTGGACGAGAACGCGCTCGTGACGCTTCGACGCGAGCTGATGACGCTATCGGCAGAGCAGGTGCGACTCTTTCAGCGGGCCGGGGAGCGCTGGGCGGCTCTGGCCTCAACCGCGGCGAAGAATCGCTCTACCGCCGCGCGGTCATCGGAGTCCACCGTGACGTCATCGACGCCGAAGCGGGCAAAGTGGTCGCTCGCCGGCATGGCTTGACGGGCCTCGAGGCGGCGTCGACCACGATCGGCACCGCCTCCGAGAACCCACGAGGTGATTTCGTAGCGTCGACGGTGGTTCTCGGCTGCGTTGGGTGGCCACGTGCCCTCCCATCGGCCGTCCAAGTCTGACCCTTCCGCGAACGTCCAGTCGATGCAGCGAACACGCTGCAATCGCGCGATGAACTCGGACGGCGACGCGTAGCGCTCACCGGCGTTTGGCCGGATCGCCTTGCGGGCGATGGTGCGGAGTTGATCGGGTATGTGCGGTGCAAATAGAAATGCAGACTCGGGTAGCGCCCGTTGGCCGCGCGTAAGACGTGCGTCGACCCGCGCGGGATCGATATTTGGGTAGTCGAACGGCCCGTTGAGCATCTCGAACAGCGTCATGCCTGCGCCGTAGATATCTCCAGTCGCGGCCATGCGCCCGTCTGCTGGCCCCGCCTCGGGCGGGGTGTAAAGCGGTGAGCCCTCAAGTCCCGCGACCTGGCCATCCGATTCGATTCTCGCCGCGGAGCCCCAGTCGCCGAGCCGCGCATGGGCTCTTGCCGCGTCGAGAAAGACATTCCCCGGCTTCACGTCGCGGTGGATCACCAGAAGGTCGGGCTCGCTGTGCACAAACGCCAGCGCGTCGAGCACATGCATCGCGACGCGGATGGCCTGGTGGACCGAGAAGCGGTAGCCCTCATCGAACGCCTTTGCGATGCAGCGCCCCTCGTAGTAGATCGAGACAAACGTGATTGCGTTTTCGACGTCACTGTCGTATTGCGCCTCCAAGACCTCCGCCACATGGTCGTGCTTGATGCGATGCAGCAGACGAGGCTCCTGATGGGCAGCCGCGTCCTCCAACCCGAGAGTCGAGTAGGTCTTCTGGACGCACCTGCGTCCGAACACCAAGTGGTCGGCTTCGAAGACCTCACCACTAGCGCCGCCCTTCAGCGAGCGCAGTATCGAATAGCTCGGCTTGTCCAGCCGCTCGCCCCGCAGCGCCATCATTTCTCCTCAGCAAGCGCAGCTGCTGCCGCGAGATTACGCCCGGCCTTCCAGTATTTACCCACGGGCTCCGTCACACCAGCGATGAGATCCTCCAGCTTGCCGCTGCGGGGCACGCCCAGTCTTGATCGAGCGGAGCCACGGTGCAGCATTTCGACGGGAATCCCGGCCCGCACGCATGCAAGGCGCACTAGCGTCTCGAGCGTGGCCCGCGGCGCGATGCGCGCGTAGGAGGCTTCGTACGTCTGCTCTGGCATGAGGATCTGGACGCGATCCGGGCGCACCTCAGCCAGCACTCGTGCGACATCGTCGTGCATCGCCTGCAGGCGCTCAGTCTCCTCAAGCACCATCGCCGTGACGAGCTTCTCGTGCTCGTCGGCTACAAGCGCCCCATCCGAGCCTACGGCGAGAAACACCTCTTCCTTGGAGCAGGCGACTCCAAGCATTCGACCCATGTGCCGAATGCTACACCCACTCTGGGCGCCACAATAACCGCTTGAGACTCGCTACCGGCCAACGAGGTGGTCGCCCTCAAGCAGTGCCCGCCTCAACGCCTCGACCCAGGCTCGACGAGTTGACCTTCGTCCCCTAAGCTTCCATCCAAGGAGACTCAAACCTTCGCCCGGATCGCTTCAGCTGCCCGCCGCCGCGCTTGTCGACCGACCGGGTCCATGAGATGCTCAAGAAGGCCGGCCAGCAGCGCCTCCAGGTTCGCACTTTGTCCCGTCGCTCCCGTCTTCGGCACCACCTGGTGCCGCCCCGTGCTGGATGGCTTGGAAGTAGGGCAGGAAGTCGTCGTGTGGTTGCACGGCGACGATCTGCCCGTTCTGTGCCCAGATTTGCTCGAACAGCGAGAGCAGGAGCTTGCGACGCTCGGCGGGCTGGGTCTCCAGGTCCCAGAAGCGGGGGAACTCGTCGAGCAGCGCCTTGGCGCGGTCGATGGCGGGTTTGGCGGGTGGGCCTTGGCGTTGGAGTTCTTCCTCCAGGGCTTGGCGGCGCATGATGTATTGGGCCTTGGTGAGGTCGCCGAGGACGTAGAGATCTTGCAGGCGCTGGAGCTGGTCGAGCAGTTCGTTTCGCCGCTCGGCCGGCTGCTCAGCGTGCTCGGCGGTTTGGGCCTTGAGGGTTTGCAGGAGCAGCTCGTGTAGTTGCCCGTCGGGGTGGAACGCGCGTATCCAGTCGATGAGCTGGTCCTCCAGGGCTTCGGCTTTGACGATTCGCTCGCCGCAGGAGTGCCCGTAGCGGCGGGTGGAGCACATGTAGCGCCGGATGGCTGTCTTTGAGCCTCGGGTGCCGTGCATTCGTGCGTCGCAGCGCTCGCAGCGTAGGAGCTTGCGCAGCAGGTATTCGTCTGATCGTCCCCGACGACGAGAGCCAGAAGGGCTGGGTAATCATCCTGCCCCGCCTTGCTCACCCCGGCGCATACGTGCGCGAGCTGCTGGCGGATGTGCTGCCGATACTGGCCCCCGCGCCTGTTCCCACACGCTGAGGGGACCGGATGGACCCGCCGGCAGGAGTATGAGCTGCCCGCTGTCGCGCATGTCAATAGCGAGATCAACCAGGTAGAAGAGGACGCGCGCGCGAGGATCACGGTGCTACAGCAGCGAATCGAGCGCGAGCGCACCGAACACGGTCACCTGCACGATCTACTCACCGCCACCGGTGCCGAGCTCGTCGTCGCCGTCATCGCCGCGCTCAAGGAGCTCGGGTTCAGCGACGTCCGCGACATCGACGCCGAAACGGAGGAGGAAGAGAAGCGCTGCGAGAGGACATCCAGATCTGGGACCGATCACCGACGCTCCTGGTCGAGGTGACTGGAGTGCGGAGCAGACGGTCCCGGTGCTTTACCGCACCGGGCGAATCGCCCCGATCCCCGCTAACTATGAGTCCCTCGGGGAAATCGACGCCTACTGGGAGCAGCCTGGTGCCCTGGCGCTCCGTCTCGGCAAGCGTCCCTTGCGGGTGGGGCAGGCGATCGCCTACGAGTTGGCAGTCGACTTCGTGCAGGAGCAGGTCACCTCGCTGCAGCTCGATGGGCAGGATGTAATTGAGGTGCCACCGGGCAGTCACGTCGGCGTTAAGACCACGCTCACCAAGGTGCAGGCGCGCAAGGGCACCCGTGTCTACCTGCTCACCGACCTCGCCGGGACGGTGCCTGCCGGCTGAGCGCCTGCCGGCCTCACGACGCTGCGTAGTTCTCGGCAGATGAGTCCCTTTGCAGATGAGCGTCGGAATAGGCAGGCTAATCGCGCTGCCGAATCTCGATGCGGTGCCGGACGAGGGTTTGACTCCCCGTCGCTCCCGCTTTCGGCACCGAATTTTCCTATGGGGTTCCCGGACTCCGTAGGTGATCTGCTGCTTACAGCCAGTCCTCGGCGTTTGCGAGTTCGCTCTCGCCTGGATAATCGATCAGCTTCTGCTCAAGCGCGGCGACGATCTGTCCCGTGTTGGCGCGGGTGCGTGGGCGCCCGCCGGGGATGAAGATCATTCCGTAGTCGCCTGGACCACCAGGCACGATCGCCTCATAGTGGAGCGGGCGCATGTCCACGAGGTTGTCCGTAACGAGCGCGCGTCGCTCTGTTCGTGCTAGCTCAAGGACCTGGCGGTCTTCATAAGAGCGCCACTCGGGGTGCTCCCCGATGGCCTCGACGTCATGTCCATGCTCGCGCAACGCTCGGGCGATCAGCGGCGAGAGCATCTCGTCGAGCATGAGCTTCACCGACCGAGGATTTGACGGGAGGCGAGGAACGTAGCGTGGGCCTCCTCCGACTCACGACGATTGCGCTCGATGTGCGCGTCGATCTCATCCGGGTATGCCCCGTAGTAGCTCGCCGCTGCCTGCACAAGCCCGAGGGGCAGCTTGAGATAGGCTGACGTCTCGGAGAGATCGCCGTGGTTGTCCTTCGCGACCGCGATGACCTCCCAGATATCGGGACCACCAATCAGCCGAGGACGGCGGCCGGACGGCCCGTCCGCGAATCGGATCAACGGATTCTCGTCCATTCGCAGGCCCTCCTCGACATAGCGCTGAGCTAGCGTCCTCGCCGGCACCTGGGAGCGATCCGCGCGGTCCGAAAGCCGTCCGATGGTCTTCTCAGGGAGACGTATGCTGAGAGGGGCTGCCGGCATGTATCGCAGTGTAGCGCGACGCACTACGATGCGCAAGTGGCTGCGATTGATCGTCACTCATCGACTGCTGGCGTTTAGGGTCTTCCGCGTATCTCAATGTGGTGCCGAACGAGGGTTGGACCCCTGTCGCTCCTGACGGCCACGATCGTGCCGTTGTCTTGCCAGATGTGGTCGAACAGGCTCGCGAGGAGCTTGCGGCGCTCGGCCGGGTTCGGCTCGGCGGTATCCGTCGAGGGCGACGCATACGTCGTCCGTTGCCGTGATGACCTGTAGGCTGCACACACACTCGGTGGGCAGGTCCGTGAGCGGCGCCGAGGACATGAGCTATGGAGAACTACTGGCTTGGCTGCGAGAATGGAAGGACTCATGGCAACCGTCGTAGCCCTTGATGCCTCTCCGGCGACTGTCCTTGCCTTGATGCGGGGATCGATCATCGACGCGCGCGTCGCTTACCCGGATGTCCTCCATGTTGAGGTCCGCGACTCGCTTGGTGCCCTTTGGCGTCTCGCCACTCAGGACGCCGAGTGGTTCCCGGCAGACCCAGCGCAGTTGGTCGGGCTCTCGATTGAGGATGCCAGCATCGATGAGGAGTCTGGCGAGCTGCGCTGCGCGCTTTCGGACGGCTCGCTGCTGGACATCAAGCCAGCGGCCGTCGAAGCGGACGACGACCCGCCTTATTGGGAGCTGATCAGCCCCGCGGGCGTTGTCCTCGAGTTCGGGCCGGGCGTTCGCTGGCAGATCAGTAGCGCCGACGCCCCAGTCACGGCGCGCCGCTAGACACAGACGCCGGGTCCGGGCAAAGCGCTGGGCGGGCTACAGCCGAATCTCGATCGGTGGACGCGAGGCAACAATCGAGGGTGCGACCCCCGTCGCTCCCGTACTGTTGCCTCACTGCTCGCGTCGGCCTTGGGTGCGTGGCTCGCACCTCCGACGCGGCGGTGAAGGATTGGGCGAACGCTGTGTTCGGCCGGACGGCGACGATCTGTTGTCCTTCGCCAGACTTGCGCGAACAGCAACGTCGCTGGCGGGCTTTGACGTTGCTGCACTCGCGCAACTCTCGGAGCGTGACGATGTCTTAGATCAGATGCGACGAGTTACGGCATCGATGATTGCTGCATTGCTGGTCGTCGTGCTTGTCTTTCCAGCGTCTGTGTGTGCCGCGGGTTTGAGCCGGCCGATTGTCCTCTCGACTGTTTTGGGAACCGAAGAGGCAGGGGATGCTCAATTCGCGATCAATGACTCCGGCCAAGCCGTGGTGGCTTACCCTTCCTTCGGGGACGGAATGCCGGTCGTGGTCGTCGCTCGACTTGCGCGCGACGGCAAGCTACGGAACCGGCAGATCGTCGGGCTCCCGGCCAAATCCGTCTCGTCAGAAGGTGGCGAAGCCGGGGCGGCGCCGCTGGATCTCGCGCTCGCGGACGACGACCAGGTGGCACTCGTTGACACTAACTACGACGCCTGCTGTGACAGCGTCGGCATCTCGACCTGGATGCTCGGCGCGAGACCACCGGTGCTCGATGAGCTCTCACCGCAGACCACCGAATTGCAAGTGATCCAAACCCCGCGAGTTGCGGTCGACGATCGCGGGCACCTATTCGCGGCTTGGGTAACGGAACAGACAAGCACGTTCAGCGTTCAAGCAGCCCGCGCCACGAACGCCGGATATGCCGTGCAGACGATCTATTTGCCGCCTGAAAGCCAGTTCGGCATAGAACAGTTCGGAATCCAGCAGACCGGCTCAGGGCAACCCGTGCTCAACTGGGTGAATGCACTCGGCCCAACGTATGCCTTTGCCGCGACCACCGGGCGAGGCGGCTTATGGGGAGCCGCGCGCAGAGGAGCCGTGCCGTCCTTTAGCCCTGTGAACCTAGGGAACTCCACTGGGTTTGCGACAGACACCGCGGGAAACCAGGCACTGATATATGAGCACGAACTGGTAGAAGGCCAGCTCTGGATGGTTCATCGCGCCGCTGGACACGCCTTCGGTGATCCGCGGCGGATCGGTGGAGCGAGCGACAACACGACTATCGCAGCCGGCGGGCACGAAACCCTGTTCGTCGCACGGGTCCCGCATCGCCAGAACAACGTGATCGTCGAGGTGGGCAAGACGCTGGGGAGGCTGGGGCCTGCCCAGCGTTTCGAGGCAGACATCCCTTATGAACTCCACGCAGCGGTGGATGACCGTGGCCGAGCAATCCTCGTGTGGGAGGCGCAACGTCGGGGTACTCACGGGAAGTCCAAGTCTGGCATCTGGCTCACGACCGCCGGGGCGAGCGGTCGATTTGGAAGGCCAGTCCTGGTGTCAAATCCACGACAGACCTGTGCCTTCGAAGGAAGCGAGAACCCGATCGTTCAGAGCCCAACCGGTCGTGCTCTGATCTCTTGGACATGCGGCCCCGAAGAACACCAAACCAGATATATGGCTCGCTACACGCCATAGACCGCTGCTTGCGCACGCGACCGAGCGCCTTCACGCCACGCCTGAGACGCTCGCCAGCGGGACAAAACGCAGGAGTACGCTCAGCATCCCGGCTCGCGCCGGAGAATGACGGCAAATTCATCGAGGTTGGTTGGGCGAGCTCGGGTCTTGCGGGGCGCCGTCTCCATCTAGCGATCCTATAGAAGCAGCCACCGCAACTTCTGCACGATGACACGGTTCGGAAGTTCAACCGTTCTGTCGCGTTCGCAAGCTTCTGGGGGAGGATGCTGTCGATGGTCACGATGGTCACGATGGTCACAGGGCGAGTGCGCTCAGCGCCGACGAATGCCGTAAATCGGCAGGCGCGGCGCTCGCTATGAAACCGGGGCTGCTTTCATTCCTGCGATGCCCGCTTTGCGGTTCGCCTGGCAGTCTGCAACTCACGGCCACGGTGAACGATGAGCGAGAGACCCGCGAGGGGCAGCTTCACTGTCAGGAGTGTCAATCGGAGCGTCCAGTCCGTGACGGTGTCGCCGATCTGATGCCGGACCCCTTGCCTGAGGTGAAGGCGGAGGCGGAGGGGCTGGAGCGATTTGCGCAGGAGATGCGTCGCGACGGATGGGACCGGGCGCGCATATTGCGTCTCCCGAACGATGACAGTGGCTACTGGTGGGCTCAGGGGCGGGCGATGGAACACCTGCTCGAGACGATCTCTTTCACTCCTGGGCAGCGGATTCTCGACGTCGGCGCCAATACCTGCTGGGCGTCCGCCACCTTCGCACGAGCGGGTCTCTGCACGGTGGCGCTCGACATCTCGATGGTTGAGATGCAGGGTCTTCGCACGGCTGACTGGTGGTTCGAGGAGCAGGGAACCTACTTCGAGCGGGTGCTGGCGCAGATGTCCGCCTTGCCGTTCGCGGATGACAGCTTCGACTGGGTGTTCTGCTGCGAGGTGCTGCATCACAACAGTCGTCATACAATGACTGAGTCTCTGCGTGAGATCCATCGCGTGCTTCGCCCTGGGGGCCGTCTGCTGGTGGTGAATGAGCCGCTGCGATGGCCGACCGACCTCAAGCGCGACCACGCTTGCGAGGTGGCGCAGTTCGACGGCAACGAGCACGTGTACTTCTTCCACGAGTACCTACGGATTGCATGGTCCGCAGGCTTTCGCTGCTTCCAGATAACTGAGCCGGCGCTCGCCTCCTACTTCTCACAGGATCCCATTCATCTGACATCCGAGGCGAGCATACTGGGATCGTTCAAGCTCGCTGCGATCAATGTTGCTCGCCAGCGGACGTTCGCGCGTCGCGCGCACAAGTGGTGGCGATATCTGATGGGACCGGAGATTTCGCTGCAGATGATCTGCACGAAGGGCTTTTGAGGATCTTCGGCGAACGGATCGGCGTTGCCGACCGCACGGTAGGCGCTTTGACCGCGCAGTAGGCTTCGCAGACCGTCTTCGCGCGAACGCTGCCGCGGGGCGGACAAGGTTCGAGGGTCGACGAGAGATCAGTTCGGGGGTCGAGCTGTGCAGTCCAAGCACGATGATCGCCCGCAGACCTCGGGTGATGTCGCGATCAAGCTCCTCGGTGGGTTCGTTGCGATGCGCGATGGTGAGCCGGTGGCGGGCTCGCGCTGGCGCCTGCGCAAGGGGCGAGAGCTGGTGAAGCTGCTGGCCCTTGCTGAAGGTCACCGGCTGCATCGGGAGCAAGTGATGGAGGCGCTGTGGCCCGAGCTGGATCCGGCGGCAGCGGCCAACAACCTGCACCAGGTCGTGCATGTGGCCAGGAGGGTGTTGGGAGCGGACGCGATCTCGCTCAGCGACGATCTACTGACGCTCCACGCGAGCGTGGACGTCGATGAGTTCGAGCGCGCGGCCGAGCAGGCGCGCCGCGCGGGATCGGCCGACTCCTACCGCGCGGCGATGTCGATTTACGCGGGCGAGCTGCTCCCGGAGAACCGCTACGAGGACTGGGCTGGCGCGCGGCGCGAGCAGCTGGCGCAGCTCCGGGACGAGCTGGATGCCGAGCGCGCCGAGCTGGGCTCCGATGAGCGCGTGTCCGCCCTGCCGCTGCAGGCGAGCTCGTTCGTTGGCCGCAAGCATGAGCTCCGCGAGCTGCGCTCGGTCGTGCAACGAACGCGGCTGTTGACGCTCGCGGGCACTGGTGGCGCGGGCAAGACCCGGCTCGCGCTCGAGCTGGCGTACGAGAACGAGCGCGCATACGCCGGCGGTACCGCTCTGGTGGAGCTGGCGCCGGTCGCGGACGGCCAGTTCGTCGCACGAGCCGTGGCGGCTGTGCTCGATGTGGGAGCGCTTCCCGGACGCTCGTTGCTGGACGGGATCGCCGACTTCATCTCGCAGCGCTCGATGCTGCTGATCCTGGACAACTGCGAGCACGTCCTACGGGCGAGCGCCGCCCTTGCGGACGCTCTGCTGCGCGCCGCACCGGAGCTGAAAATCCTCGCCACGAGCCGCGAGCCCCTGCGCGTGGGCGGCGAGGTCGTTTTCCGCGTGCCCTCGATGGCGATCCCCGACCCCGGACAGCAGCTCACCCCGGAGGAGCTTCTGAACTACGAGTCGGTGGGGCTGCTGGACGAGCGCGCGAAAGCCGCCGTTCCGGACTTCGTGATCGACGCTGAGAACGCCGCGGATGTCGCACGGATCTGTTTCCGCCTGGATGGCCTGCCGCTGGCGCTCGAGCTGGCGGCCGCGCGTCTTGGGGCGCTTGGGACGGCGACGCTGGCGGAGCGTCTGGACGATCGCTTTCGGCTGCTGCGCACGGGAAGTCGCGTGGGCCCGACGCGCCAGCAGACGCTCGCGGCGACGCTGCAGTGGAGTCACGAGCTGCTGGATGAGCGGGAGAAGCTGCTGCTGCACCGCCTGTCGGTGTTCGCCGGTGGCTTCGACCTCGGTGCTGCCGAGATCGTGTGCGCGGGCGATGGGCTGGACTCGGCGGAGGTCCTCGACGTGCTTGCGAGGCTGGTTGAGAAGTCGCTGGTCAGCTTCGAGCCAACCAGCCGCGAGCTTCGCTACCGGCTGTTGGAGACGGTCCGCATGTACGCGCACGAACGGCTGGTGCAGGAGGGGGAAAGCACGGCGCTGGCCGACGGGCACGCGAGCTGGGCGTTCGCGATGGTCGAGCGCGAAGCGGGTTCGCTGCGGCTCGACCGCGAGGAGGCGAACTTGCGCGCTGCCCACGCCCCCCTTCTCGCACGCGACGCGAACGAGGCGCTGCGCTACTGCGTGGCGTTGACGCCGTTCTGGCTGCGCCGGATCGACCTCGAGGAGGCGCACCGCCGCTTCGAGCGGACGCTGGACGCGGCGCCTGAACGAACCGAACAGCGGGCGGTGGCGCTGCTGGCGGCATCGGCGATCGATCTGCGCTCGGGTGCGCTCGCGCGTGGCACGACGCACGCGCGGGAGAGCTATGAGGTCGCGTTCGAACTCGGGGATACGCGGGCGCAATGGCGCGCGCTGCAACGCCTTGGTGAGTTCGCGGTCAGCCACGACGACGGCGCCGGTGCCGTGGAGCTGTTTGAACGGGCGCGTGAGCTCGCGCGCGGCGCGCGGCTCGCGGCGTATGAGGCGGTCGCGGACTACTCGCTCGGCGTGGCACGCTGGCTGCTCGGCGATCTGGAGGACGCGGAGCAGCGACTGATCGAGAGCGCGGCGTCGTTTCGAGCGCTCGATGACTCGCGGGAGCGAATCCCGTCGCTGCTGAACATCGCGGAAGTGCGCGCCGCGGATCCGGCGGCCCGACCGGGATTGCGGATCGTGTTCGAGGAGACGCTGCAGCCGTTGATCGACAGCTCGTGCGCGGTCGCGGTCGGCTATGTGCTGGCGAACCAGGCGACGATTGCCCGTTTGCGGGACGAGCCGGAGCGCGCGAGGGCGTTGCTCGAGGACGCCGGCCAACGCTTCGAGCGCACGAACAACCGGCGCGGTCAGGCGGACGTGCTCGTGCGTCGTGCGTTCCTGTCGCTGAGTCAAGGCTCCGCGGACGTGGCACGGGAGCAGCTCGAGCGGGCGCTGCGGCTGCGCAGAGAGATGCGCGACCGGCGTGGCGTGGGAATGACGCTCGCGGCGGTCGGTTTGGTTGAGACGATGGGCGGCAACTACGACCGTGCGGAGCAGCCGCTGGCCGAGGCGCGCGACTTGTTCAGCCGCGCGGGTGACCGCTGGGGGCTGGTCAGCTCGCTGTGGCGGACGGCCGACGTGGCGATCGCGCGCAAGCGCCTGGACGAGGCCGACGCTGCGCTACAGGAAGCGCGCGCGGTGGTCGGGGCGACCGATCGCCAACGCTGGATCGCGGTGACGGTCGCGACGCTCGCCGAGGTGGCGCAGTTGGGTGGGGACTCAGAGCGCGCGCTGGCACTGTTCGAGCAGGCCGGTGAGCACTACCTGGCGAGCGGCGATGAGGCCGGTGTCGCGGCGATGCGGGCGCGGATGCAAAGTCTCGACGAGGATCGGCAAAGGCCACGCAAAGTCAGGACCGGTAGGACTGCTCCTAACGCTAAGACGAAACGGAGGCAGTCATGAGCACGACGATCACCCCGGTCCTCGGGGAAGCGACGGTACAGGAGTTGCGCGAGGCGATCCACGGCCGGGTTCTGCGCCCGGACGATGATGGATATCTGGATGAGTGTCGGGTTTGGAATGGGGTGTTCGACGGTCGGCGCCCTGGAGTAGTGGTGACGTGCAGCGGCGCGGCGGATGTGATCGCGGCTGTCGGATTTGCGCGCAGCAACGATCTGGCGATCGCTGTCCGCGGCGGGGGCCACAGCGTCGCCGGGTTCTCCAGTTGCGACGGTGGCATCGTGATCGACCTGTCCGCGATGAGCTCGGTGCGCGTCGACCCGGCGGCGCGGCGCGCGTACGTCGGCCCGGGCGCGCTGTGGGCTGATGTCGATCACGAGACGCAGGCGCACGCGCTCGCTACGACCGGCGGTCTGGTCTCGACCACGGGTGTCGCCGGCTTCACGCTTGGCGGGGGGATTGGCTGGCTGATGCGCAAGCACGGTCTCGCGTGCGACAACCTCGTCGGCGCGGACGTGGTGACCGCCGACGGTCAGCTGCTGCACGCGAGTGAGACCGAGAACGCTGAGTTGTTCTGGGGGCTGCGCGGTGGCGCGGGCAACTTCGGCATCGTCACCCAGTTCGAGCTGGCGCTGCACCCAGTCGGGCCGGTCGTGTACGCAGGCCTGATCTTCTTCGCTGCCGAGCACGACGCCGAGCTGCTGCGGGTGTTCCGCGAGTGGGCGCCCGGCGTGCCCGACGAGATAACCGCGGTGCTCAACCTGACGACCGCGCCGCCGCTGCCGGTTGTGCCGGCGGACTGGCACGGCAAGAAGGTGGCTGCGCTGCTGGCCGTCTCGGCCGGCCCGATCGACGAGGCGGAGGCCCATTTCCGCTCGTTCCGCGCGGTCGCCGAGCCGGTCGTCGACCTGCTCGGGCCGATGCCGTACATGGCGATGCAAACGCTGATCGACCCGCTGTGGCAGAAGGGAATCCACGCTTACTTCAAGGCGACCAACCTGGCGCGACTGGACGACGAGCTGATCGAGCGCCTGTGTGCGCAGCACCAGGCCGCGCCGGGTCCCCAGTGCGAGATGCACGTGCATCAGATGGGTGGCGCGGTGGGTCGCGTCGGCGAGGGCGACACGGCGTTCTCGGAGCGTTCGATGCCGTTCGTGCTCAACGTGGTAACCGGCTGGCACGATCCCGAGCAGACCGCCGCGCACACACAGTGGGCGCGTGCTGTCGTCGATGCGGCCGCGGAGGCATCGACGGGGCGCGCGTACGTCAACTTCCTCGGCGACGCGGACGCCGCGCGGTCGGCGTACGGGACGGAGACCTATCAGCGCCTGGTCACGCTGAAGCGCCAGTACGACCCGACGAACGTGTTCCGCCTGAACCAGAACATCGATCCAGGCGGAGCGCTATAGGTCGCGCGGTCATCGAACACGTGAACTCGTAGCGGGTGCGGGATCGATTGGATCCCGCACCTTCTCGATCAGCGGGAGCTCGACTGGCCTAGCCTTTACTAATTCGGTTGCTAGAGTAAAGGCATGCCAAGGGTGTCTTCCAAGAATCAGGTCACGCTTCCGGTCGAGGCGATGCGCGCGGCCGGTCTGCGCGCCGGCGATGAGGTGGCTGTGCGCTCGCTCGGCGATGGCGAGGTCGTGATTGCGACGCGGGGTTCACGCGTGCGACGTCATGCGGGGATCGCGACTGGGATCTACAAGGATCGCGAGCTCGATCGGCTGCGCGACGAGTGGAAGCGCTGATCCTCGACGCGAGTGTCCTGATCGGCCTGCTTGACGCCGCCGATCTTCACCACACTCGCTCTATAGAGGACGTGGAAGCAGCAGACAGAGAAGGTCGAACGCTGTTCGCTCCCGCGAGCGCTTACAGCGAGGCGCTGGTCGCGTTCGCGCGTGCCGGGCGCATTGGCGAGGCGCGCGATGCGATCGCCGCGATGGGCATCGCGGTCACCCCTCTCACGGCGGCGATTGCCGAGCGCGCCTCCGAGCTCCGTGCCGGCCATCAGAGCTTGCGCCTACCAGACGCGATCATCGTTGCCACCGCTCGCGAGCTCGGCGGTGAGCTTCTGAGTTACGATCGCGGTCTCGCTCAGATAGCCCGCAAGCACAGCTCACAGGACTGAGTTACGCGGCGAGCTCGACCAGCCGAACCGCGAGCTCGCCGGGCCGAGAGAGCATCGGCAAGTGACTGCCGGCCAGCTCGTCGATCTCCAGGCCCAGGCGCTCGCGCGCGACACGACGTTGGAAGTCACGCGGAAAGAGCCGATCGTCGCGCGGCACGAGTACCCGCGTCGGCACGTCGGGCCAAGCATCCAGCGGCCATGGCTCGGTGAACATCCCCGCTCCTGGAGCGCCCGCGAATCGCTCATTGTCTCGTGCGATGGCCGGATCGACGTCGTGGAGGAACACCTCTGCGATCGCATCCTGCCCCCAGCCGCTCATCGGCCCGCGGCGCGTGAGGATGTCGGCAATCGCCTGTTCGTGCCTTGTGTTGGCCCACCATTCACCGGCGGTCTCTCCGGGGCTCGGGATCATCGGTGCCAGCAGGATCAGCTGCGCCGCGGGCATGCGCGCCGCGACCAGCGGGCCGGCGAACGCGCCGAGTGAATGGGCGACGACGATCGGATCGGCATCGCGCGACACGGCAGCGACGACTGCATCGGCGTGGTCGCTGGGCGTCGCCTGCTGATTCTCGAGGGGAAGCGGCGGGGCAAGGGCCTCGTGGCCGAGACCGCGCAGCGCATCGATCGTCGCGCCATACACGCGCGGATCGGTTCCCGCGCCGGGGATCAGGACGTACAGCACCGTACGACAGTCTCGCAAACCCCATCTTCGGAAATCTGTTTAAAAGCTGTGCACCGGTGCAGTACATGCTTCGGCGGGCGCTAAAGTCTTGTTGTTGTCAAGTGTCATGTGCTCGCACGGAAAGCGGGCGCGCACGTGGGGTTCGCCGCTGGGACGCGGCCGGGAGATCGAGTGTCCGAACGCCATCGACGAGTCCGCAGCATCGCGCGCGTGCGGCTCCGCTTCGCCGCCGACGACCGGCTCGTGTCGCTCGTCCGCCGTGGCGATCCGATGGCATTCGAGATCCTCTACGGTCGCCATGCCCGCGAGCTGCTGTCGTTCTGCCGCCACATGCTCGGCTCGCAGCACGACGCAGAGGATGCAGTCCAGTCGACGTTCGCCTCCGCCTACAGGGCGCTCGTGGCGGACGACCGCGAGATCGATCTACGACCCTGGCTGTTCGCGATCGCGCGCAACGCGTGTATCAGCATCCTGCGTCAGCGTCGCCCCACCGCCGAGGCGATCGCCACGATCGCACACTGCGCGGATCCCGCAGCGCAGGTCCAGCAGCGCGACGAGCTTCGTCAGGCGCTCACCAGCCTGCTCGAGCTGCCGCACCGCCAGCGCACCGCGCTGGTCCTCGCCGAGCTGCACGGGCTCAGTCATTCCGAGATCGGGGCCGTGCTCGAAGTCCGGCCCGAGCAGGTCAAGGCATATGTCTACCAGGCCCGATCGAGCCTGATCTCCGAGCGCAACGCCCGGGACGCGGATTGCCGCGAGATCCGTGAACAGCTCGCCACGGCTCGTGGTCCCGCGCTCCTCAGGAGCAACCTTCGTCGCCACGTCCGCACCTGCGCCGGCTGTCGCGTCTACTCGGAAGCGCTCTCACATCAGCGGCGCACGCTCCGGGTGCTGCTCCCGCTCGGGCCGGCGCTCGCGCTCAAGCGGCGAGCCGTCGAGGCAGTATTCGGGCGAGCTGCAGCGACGGACGCCTGGGTTGCTCCCACCAGCGCCGGGGCACCCGCGACTGGGGCGTCTGCTGAACTCCTCGGCGGAAGCGTTGGTGCGCTCGCCGTCAAGCTGCTCGCCGGTGTGGCGTGCGTGCTGGTCGCCGGCAGCAGCGTTTCATCGACCGCGCTGCCGCGCCACGCGGGACAGCAGAGCCGCCGAGCCCAAACTTCCCCGGTAAGGCTTGCCCACCTGCGTCTCACCGCTGCGGTGAAGCCTGTCGACACTGCCGCGCGCCCGACCGGCGATCCGCTGCCCCACACAGGCGCCACCGAAGGTGTGGTCGCCGGGGGCGTCGCCGGCCACACCCACGGCGGCTCGATGAATCAGCACAGCTCGGCCGCAGCTGGAGCCTCTGGTGGCGCTGGCCAGGCGAGTATCTCCAATCCATCAGGGGCCCACCGGACAAGCAAAGAAGCCCTCGGCGGCTCGAAAGGCAAAGAAGCTCACGGCGCCGGTAAGAGCGAACTGCCGCATGGCAAGAGCGAAGTAGCGCACGGCGCCGGTAAGGGCGGACTGCCGCATGGCAAGAGCGAAGTAGCGCACGGCGCCGGTAAGGGCGGACTGCCGCATGGCAAGAGCGAAGTAGCGCACGGTGCTGGCAACGGCGAACAATCGCACGGGAAGGCCGAAGAACCGCACGGCAACAGCGATCAAGCTCACGGCAAGAGCGAAGCAGTCCATGGCAGCAGCGAAGGGCCGCATGGCACAGGCGAAGTGCACGGCGCCGGTAAGGCCGAAGAACCGCACGGTAACAGCGAAGAAGTCCACGGCAACAGCGAGCAGCTCCGCGGCAACAGCGAACAACCACACGGCAACGGCGCCGGCAAGTAACCGCCTGGCCCAGATCGCAAGCACCGGCTCGTAGCGATCACGCAGACGCCAGGTAGACGTCTACAAGGCGCCGACCTCCAGGCACGCATCTTCGCGCTCCCCGCCCAACCTCCCCGCCGGCCCGGCGTTAACAGAAGAAAACCACGAACAGAAGGAGAGGAAGTGATGCGAACCAGGTTTGCAGGTCTGTCTGTACTCGCAGCGCTGATCGCGCCGTTGGCCACGATGGGGGTCTCGGCGGCCCCTGCCAGCGCCGTCACAGGAACTATCTGTAGCGAAAACCACGGCACGCTCAAGTTGTCGCCTGGGCTCAATGAATCGGCGCACGTGCAGAACATCTCGATCAAGGGAATGCTTTCCGGCTGCACGGGCACGGTCACTGCAGGCAGCTATGTCGCGCACCTGAAGACCACCAACCCGGTGACGTGTGCCGCATTGGCGAGCGCAGGCGAAGCGGCGACAGGATCGCTCGTCATCAAGTGGTCGCCGAAAGGTCAGGGTAACTCGAGCGGGACGCTCAGCATGCCGCTGAGCGGATTGGCCAGCGTGAGTATGTCCGGGACGTTGAACCAGGGACCGTTCGCAACGCTCGGCATCTCCGGGACGGTGTCGCAGTCGTTCCAAGGCACGTGTGGCGGCGGCACAGGCAAGAAGAAGGCCAAGAAGGTCAAGAATGGATCTTTCACAGGCTCGCCGGTGGAAATCGCCTGATACGCCGGCGTGGGGGGAGGTCATGGCGAGAACAGGCCTCCCCCTCCACCGCGGCGGGCTATCTAACCCCGGCCCGTCGCCGCGCGCTGGCGAATGGTCAGCGTTCCTTCCGCATGGAGGGTCGGAGCCCGCGATGTCGGGCTCCGAGTGCGCCGGTCGAGGAGCGCGCGCGCTCACGCGGCGTAGAACAGAACGCCGATCACGACGTACAGCGCGAGCAGCTGGAAGCCCTCGAACCACGTCGACTCGCCGTCTGACACGAGCGCCGTGGCTGCGAGCCCGGCGGCGAGCAGGGCCGCGATCTCGTACACGTTGAAGACGAGCGCCATCGGTGACGGACCGATCGCGAACGACAGCAGCACCAGCACGGGCGCGACGAACAGGCCGACCTGGGCGCCTGAGCCGACGGCGATGTTGACCGCCAGGTCCATCTTGTCCTTGGCCGCGGCGGCGACCGCGACGTAGTGCTCGGCCGCGTTGCCGACGATCGCGACCACGAATGCGCCGACGAAGAACTGCGACAGGCCGAGATCGTGCGAGGCGTGCTCGATCGAGCCGACGAGCACCTCGCTCATCGTCGCCACGAGGATCCCGGCCGCGGCGAGCGTGCCGACCGATCGGCGCACCGACCAGGCGTCAGCGTCCGGGGAATCGGCTTCGCCGCCGACGGGGTTGAACAGGTCACGGTGCGTGCTCAGCGAGAAGTACAGCCCGGCGATGTACGTGGCGATCAGGACGAGCGCGACGGCGATCGAGACGTGGTTCAGGTCGGCTCCGTAGGAGCGGCGAACGTCGGACACCGAGGGCAGGCTGACGTGATGTGCCAGTTGCAGCAGCGACGGCAGCGCGAGCGCGATCACGGTCAGCAGCAGCATCCCGGCCTGGGTCTGTGCGGCGGTGCGGTCGAAGGTCTGGCGCGTGCGCTTCCAGCCGCCGGCGAGCATCGCCGCGCCGAGTACCAGCAGCGCGTTACCGATGATCGAGCCGACGAGCGAGGCCTTGACGACCTCCTGCAGTCCGTCGCCAAGCGCGAAGATCGCGATGATCAGCTCGGGAGCGTTGCCGAACGTGACGTTCACCAGCCCGCCGACGCCGGGTCCGGAGCGTGCGGCGAGCTGCTCGGTGGCGTCACCCATGAGCGCGGCCGCGGGCACCATTCCGAGCGCCGAGCTGGCGAACACGAGCAGGCTCGATGCGCCCGCGAGATCGAGCAGCAGCGCTACCGGGATCAGGACGCCCAGGCCGTAGACGGGCCTCATCCAGGGACAGGCTAGGCCTCTGGGCGGCGTCCCGCGCGAGCGCACGTCGCGTCCAGGTCGCTCAGAATGAGCCGATGGAGCCGCAAGTCAGGGTCAGCGACCAGATCGAGCGATGGCTCGGCGACGACAGCCAGCCGAAGACGCTGGGCGCTCTGATCGACGTGTTCGGGGAAGGGAGCTTCGCCGTCGTGTTCGTGTTGCTGATGTCGCTGCCCGCGCTGCCGCTGCCGACCGGTGGTTTGACCCACGTGCTCGAGCTCGTGACGATGCTGCTCGCGCTGGAGCTGCTCGTCGGCCGTCGCCGCGTGTGGCTTCCCGCGCGCTGGAAGCGCCTGGAGCTCACGAGCGCCTCGCGCCAGAAGTTCGTGACCATGCTGCTCTCGCGGATTCGCTGGCTCGAGCGGTTCTCGCGTCCGCGCGGGCAGCGCCTGCTGTCGCACCGGCTCGCCGGGATCGTGTTCGGGGCGGTCGTGTTCGTGCTCACGCTGACAGCGTTCCTGGCGCCGCCGTTCTCCGGACTCGACACGCTGCCATCGATCGGCGTCGTCGTGCTGGCGCTCGGCGTGTTGATGCGAGACATAGCGCTTGCCGCGATCGGGATCCTCGTCGGCGCGGCCGGTGTCGTGACCGTCGTCGTGCTCGGCAGCGTCGCTGTCAACGGTGTGAAACGGATCATCTAAGGCGTCACGCCGATGACGATGATGGGGTCAGCGCCCCATTCTCCTACGGCCAAGTTCGTGCGAGCGTGTCGTACACGAACCGAACACACGCCGAACCAAGGAGGACCGATGCTTAACATCACACAAACGCTCGAACCACAAGCGCTCGAACCGGCCGGCAGTGATTGGACCGCTGGCGGTGATCCGATTGACGATCCAGCGAGCCGGCAGATCCGCATCCTGGTGGTGGACGATCATCCTGCCGTTCGGTCTGGGCTGGTGCAGTTGCTCGAGGAGCAGCCGGATCTGAGCGTGGAGGCGGTGTGCATCAACGCTGAGGGCGCCGTCGCCCAGGCTGACGCCGGCGGGATTGACGTTGCGGTCGTCGACTATCACCTCGGCGGTCGAAACGGCCTGTGGGTAACTCGCAAGCTCAAGCGGTTGACGCAGCCACCCCGGGTGATCATCTACTCGGCGTTCGCAAACGACCATCTCGCCGCATGCTGCGCTGTCGCGGGGGCGGATGCTGTGCTGAACAAGGGCGGCCTCGGCTCGGAGCTCTCCGACGCCGTCCGCTCGGTCGCGCTGGGGAGGCGGCTGCTGCCGAGGGTTTCCCAGCCGCTGGCGGACATGTTGCGTCGCAGGCTCAGCGATGCAGAGCAGCCGCTGTTCGGGATGCTGCTGGCCGGCATCCCGCGCGGCGAGATCGAGCAGACGTTGGGCATATCGCCACGCGAGCGCGACTCCCGCGAGGGTTCGATGCTACGCAAGCTCGAGGTGCTCCCCGGCGAGGCGTGAGCCGTCCGCAACAATGTTTGCGATGAGCCGATCGGTGGACCACCGTCCCCGCGATCACCGCTCCGGTCCGATTGGCCGAGGGCGCTATCGGCCACTGCTCGAGCGAGTCGTGGTTGCCAACGCCCTGCTCCTGCTCGCTGCCTGCGTACTGACGGTCCTGATCGTCGCGCCGCGCAAGTTCTCGTCGGTCGCCTTGGACGAGGCGTTCCTGCTCGTCGGCGCACTTGCGGTGGTGACGCTGATCAACGTGATCGTGGTGCACCGCTTCGTCGCGCCGCTGCAGGCGCTGACCGCACTGGCGAGGCGGGTCGACCTGGCCAAGCCCGGGCAACGGATACCGGACGCGCGGCCGACGTCGGAGGCGGGCGAGCTGGCGCTGACGTTCAACGAGATGCTCGAGCGGCTCGAGCAGGAGCGCCGCGAGGCGACTCGTAGGATCCTCGCCGCGCACGAGTCCGAGCGCTTGCGAATCGCTCAGGAACTGCACGACGAGGTCGGCCAGACGCTGACCGCGGTGCTGCTTCAGCTGAGCCGTCTGCACGAGCGCCTGCCGGCGGATCTGAGCGGTGAACTGGATGACGTGCAGGACGCGGCGCGCGCGAGCCTCGAGGATGTCAGGCGAATCGCGACCGACCTGCGCCCGGAGATGCTCAAGGACCTCGGGCTGGCGAGTGCGCTGACGGCGTTGAGCGATGGGTTCGGTCGCCGCGTAGGTCTGCGTGTCGAGAGGCAGATCCAGACGCCGATACCGCCACTGAGCGATGAAGCTGAGCTGGTCGTGTATCGAGTCGCTCAGGAGGCTCTGACGAACGTCGCGCGCCACGCGGGCTCCGACACGGCCGAGCTGACGGTCGCGCGTGCGGCGGATCAGCTCACGCTGGTCGTCCGAGACCACGGTCGTGGCCTGCCCAACGGGTATGCGACCGACGGCAATGGGATGCGCGGGATGGAGGAGCGTGCAGGGTTGATCGGCGCGAACTTGAGGGTCCAACGGCCGGTGGACGGCGCCGGGACCGAACTGCGTCTCGAGCTGCCGCTCGACGGTGATCTGTGCCGGGCCTGACCGTCAGGATCCTGCTCGCTGACGACCACGGTCTCGTGCGACGTGGGCTGCGGCTGATCCTCGAGGCCCAGCCCGACCTGCAGGTGGTCGCCGAAGCAGACGACGGCGCGGAGGCCGTAAAGCTCGCCCTGAGCACTGACGTCGATCTGGCGATCTTGGACATCTCGATGCCCCGCATGACGGGGCTTCAGGCGACCAGGGAGCTGCAGCGGCGCCGACCGGAGGTGCGCGTGCTGATCCTCTCGATGCACGAGAACGAGCAATACCTGTATGAGGCTCTCCGCGCTGGGGCTTCGGGCTACGTGGTCAAGCGGGTCGCCGATCGCGATCTCGTCGAGGCATGCCGCGCGACGATGCGAGGCGAGCCTTTTCTGTATCCGGGTGCGGTGACGGCGTTGATCAACGACTATCTGCGGCGGGCGCACGACGGGGAGCAGCCGCGCGATCCGCTCACGCCGCGGGAGACGGAAGTGATCAAGCTGGTCGCGGAGAGCTACACCAACCGCCAGATCGCGCAGGAGCTCGTGATCAGCGAGAAGACGGTCGACCGCCACCGCGCGAACATCCTCGAGAAGCTCGGCATGCGCGACCGCGTCGAGCTGACGCGTTACGCGATCCGCAACGGTCTCGTTGAGGCGTAGACGCGACTCGCCGATTGCCGGCCGGGCGTGCTCGCCGATGGTCGGCCGGGCGTAGCTCGCCTACTGCCGGCCGGGCAGCTCGCCGATTGCCGGCCCCGCTCACGCGGCGCTTGTCGTGGGCTCCTGGTCGTCTTCATTGCTACTCATCGGGCCGAATTCGTTGCGCAGGAACAGGTAGGCGATTCCGCCGCCGATCAGCGGCACGAGATAGCCGATCGCCTGGTAGAGCACGACTGCGGCGACGGCGTCGTTGCGGTTGACGCCGAACACGACGAGCATGCCGGCCATTCCGGTGACAGCTCCGAGGTTCGCGGGCAAGGGGATCGAGCCCGCGAGCCCCCCGATCAGATAACACATCGACACGACCGCGAAACTGGGGATCGGGTGGGCGTCGATCGCGACGAACGCGCCTTGCAGCACGAGCATGTCGAAGCCGAGGTAGGCGACGGCCCCGAGCACGATCCGTGTGCTGCCGCGGTGTCGCAGCATGTTCTTGGTGCTCTCGACGGCGCCCGCGAGCGCGGTCACGCCGCTGGCGAGTTTCGGTCGTCTCTCGTGCAGCCGCGCGGCGAGGCGCTCGGCGCGGCGCGCGATGACCAGCGCGAGCGCGAGCGCGACCACGACGACCGCGGCCGGCAGCAGCGTGAGGGCCGCGTTGGTCTGGCCGCTGAACAGCCCGAACCACAGCCCGAGGCCGAAGAACACGATCGCCAGGGCGTCGACGGTGGTGTTGAGGAACATCAGCGTGAACTGGCGCTCGCCGACGCGATCCATCGAGATTCCCAGCCGGTGCAGCATCCAGGCGCCGACGCCCATGCTGCCGAGCGTCCCGCCGGGAACGATCATGCCGCCCCCGAGCTGCGCCCAGGCGACGCGCGCGCCGAGGTGCTTGCCGCGATCTCCCTCCGCGAGCAGGTCTTCGGGATCGAGGATCCCGCGCCACGAGATGACGTAGCCGATCTCCGAGCACGTCTCGACGGCCATCGCCCCGATTACCCACTGCAGCTCTACGTTTTTCAGGTCCTGCAGCGCCTTCTCGAAACCCGGGATCAGCTTCAAGAACAGGTACGCGAAGGCAAGGAACCCGAGCAGCCTCAGCGCCCGCCTGGTCAGGTGGCCGCGAGCCTCGTGCAGCAGGCGTCGTGTGCGCCGCAGGCGCTCGCGCTTGGGCTCTTGGGTGGCGGTGCTCACGCTGGACATGGCCCTACGTTCTACGTCCGCGCCCGCTTTCCCGTCTATCGCGCAATCTTCTATAGCGGCTCCACCCCGACCGGCGGTCCGCTCGTCGGATGGGTGGTGGCACAGGCCGGCGCGCGCGGGGCTGGGGCTCGGCGGGATCACCTGTCTGCTCGTCGCGGCCGGCGGCTTGCTCGCGCTGCGCCGCGGCGAGGCGAGTAGAGTCGCACCGATGATCGGTATCCCGGCGTCGGCTACCGCAGCGCCGCGATGAGCACGACATCCCAGGCGGGCGGTGCCTTTTGGCTTGCAGCGCTCGCCCCGTACGCGCGGCCGCGCTTGGGGCGCAGCCTGCTCGATCTCGCGACCTCCGTGCTGCCGTACCTGGTGCTGTCGGTCCTGATGTATCTGTCGCTCGGGATCTCCTACCTGCTGACGCTCGCGCTCGCAATCCCCACAGCGGGATTCCTCGTGCGCACGTTCATCCTCTTCCACGATTGCTCTCATGGCTCGCTGCTGGCGTCCAAGCGCGCCAACATGTGGCTCGGCACGGTGCTTGGGCTGCTCGTGTACTCGCCGTTCCTGCGCTGGCGCCATGACCACGCGATCCACCACGCCACATCGGGCGACCTGGACCGGCGCGGCGGTGGGGACGTGCGCACGCTGACGGTCAGCGAATATCTCGCGCTGTCCCCGCGCGCACGGCTCGGATACCGTCTGTTTCGCAACCCGATCGTGATGTTCGGGATCGGTCCGATCGTCTCGCTGCTCGTCGGACCGCGGATCGTCGCGCGCTCGGCACGCCCGCGCATGCGCCGCAGCGTGATCGGCACGAATATCGCCCTCGCCGTGCTGATCGGGGCGCTGTGCTGGCTGATCGGCTGGCGCGAGTACCTGCTGATCCAAGCGCCCACCGTGCTGCTGGCCGGGTCGGCCGGCATCTGGCTGTTCTATGTCCAGCACCAGTTCGAGGACGCGTATTGGGAGAGTGCGGACGGCTGGAGCTATGCGGATGCGGCGCTGCGGGGCAGTTCCTACCTGAAGCTGCCGAAGGTGCTGCAGTTCTTCTCCGGGAACATCGGCCTGCACCACGTTCACCATCTGAGCGCGCGCATCCCCAACTACAACCTGCAGCGCGCTCACGACGAGAACCCGATCTTCCACGAGGTGCCGATGCTCTCACTCCGAGACGGATTGCGTGCCGTGCGCCTGAAGCTGTGGGATGAGGATCGCGGGCGTCTGGTTACGTTCGCGGAGGCACACGAGGGCCAGCGCGCATTTGCCGGCTGATTTTCCACCTGCAAGCGCTCCGGCGCGTGCGGCGGCGCGCCACTCGGCGCGCTAACCTGAATACATGATCACGCAGGCAGATCGCGCCGCGGAGAAGCGCCGTGTAAAGCTGGAGGACGTTCAGCGCCAGGTTAAAGAAGGGTCGCTCACGATCCGTAAGATGACGGCGGAGGAGCGCAAACGCTACCCGCCGAAGCCGTCGAAGACGGCACGCAAGTGACACGCCTGTTTGGCGACCGGGTCTTGGCGTGAGTGTGAGCGTGGCGGACGACGATGCGATCCGCGCCGTGGTGAAGCGGCTCGCCCGTCCGCATCCGTCCGGCGGGGACGTGATCGAGCGCTCGATGATGCTCGCCGAGGGCGGCGACTTCGCTGCCCTGATCACCTGGATCACCGCGCACGCCGGGGTGCCCGATGCGAGCACGGCCGCCGCGCCGAAACAGGGCCTGCATGGTCTGCACGGCTCGCGCGTTGGCGGCACTGCCGCCGCGGCCGCTCGACCGCCGCTGCGCTACGTCCTGCCGGCGGGCGTGCTCTCCTAGCGCTGGCCGCCTCGCTCTCGCCGAGCGTGGCACGGTGAGCTGGTCCGGACAATGAGCTTTGGGGTTCTAGCGCTGATCGCGCTGGCCGGGCTCGGAGGTCCGCTGCTGGGGTTGTTCGGGCGCAGCTTCATCCCGGTGGTGGTCGGCGAGATCCTCGCCGGCATTCTCGTCGGCCCCGAAGTGCTCGCCGCGGTCGACCCCGCGAACGCCACGGTCATTGTGCTCGGGGAAATCGGGTTCGCGATGCTGATGTTCACCGTCGGCATGCACCTGCCGCTGCGCGATCGGCGGCTCGCGCAATCCGCACGCACGGGTGGCCTGCTGGCCACGCTCGTGTGCCTGCTCGCAATCCCCGCAGGCCTGCTCGCGGCGAGCATCGCCGGGACCGGTCACGCCGCCGTGTACGCGGTCGTGCTGGCATCCGGCTCGGTCGCCGTGCTGTTGCCGGCCGTCACGGAGTCTGGCCTCGCCGGCGCTGAGGTGCTGAGCGTGATGGCGCAGGTGACGATCGCCGACATTCTCACGATCCTGTCGGTGCCGATCGTGCTGCAGCCCTCGCGCGTCGGCCACGTGGTGCTCGGCGGGGTGCTGGTGCTGGCCGCCGCCGTCCTGCTGCTCGCGGGTGCTCGGCTGCTCGGCGAGCGCGCGTGGGTTCAGCGCGCGCGCAAGCTGAGCAAGCAACGCTCCTGGGCGCTCGACCTGCGCCTATCGCTGATCGTGCTGTTCCTGCTCGCGTGGATCGCCCGCAAGGGCGGCACGAGTATCCTCGTCGCCGGCTTCGGGGCCGGCGTGATGGTCGCCGCGATCGGCGGTCCCAAACGCCTCTCGACGCAGGTGCGGGGGATCGCCGACGGGTTCTTCGTGCCGCTGTACTTCGTCGTGCTCGGCGCGCAGCTGGACCTCGCCGGGCTTGTCAGCGATCCCACGATGCTCGCGCTCGCGGGAGCGCTGGCGGCGCTCAACGTTGCGATTCACCTGCTGGCCGCCGCGCTGCTGCACCGCGGGGTCGCTGGGGCCCTGGCGGCTACCGCCCAGCTCGGAGTGCCGGCGGCCGTCGCCTCGCTCGGGCTCGCCGCACACCTGCTCTCGCCGGTGATCGCGACGGCGATCGTGGCCTCGGCGCTGATCAGCCTCGCGGTCTGCACCGTCGGCGTCGACATGCTCGCGCGCTCGTCTTCTGCGCGAGGCTCGCCGTCGGCGGCTCGCTGATCATGCTGAGGCGCCAGCCACACGCGGCGCTCAGGCGACCGCGACCGGCGGCGCCTCGCGCGGCGCCGTGACGCCGCCCGCGGCATAGGCCTCGGGTGCGTCGAGTGTCTCAGCCTTCAGCAGCGCCTGGGCGAGGCTCTCGAGCTGGTCGCGATGCTCCTCCAGCAGTTGCGTGACCTCTTGGTGAAAGCCCTCGACGATCGTGCGCACCTCCTCGTCGACGATCCGCTGCGTCTCCTGGGAGGTTTCGCTGACGCCTGGCAGTAGCGCGCTCTGGCCCTCCTCGCCGAGCACCGCGACGGGACCGATCGTCGCGCTCATGCCCCAGCGTCCGACCATCTGGCGCGCGATCTGCGTGAGCTGTTGGATGTCCGACTCGGCGCCCGTGGTGATCGTGCCGTACACGACCTCCTCGGCCACGCGCCCGCCGAGCGCCACCTTGATCTTCGCCTGCAGATCCTCCAGCGAGTAGGACACGCGGTCGCTGTCCGGCGTCGACAGCGTGACTCCCAATGCCATGCCACGCGGGATGATCGAGACCTTGCGCACCGGGTCGGCGCCCGGCGTGAGCATCCCCACCAGGGCGTGTCCGGACTCGTGGTAGGCCGTGCGCTCGCGGTCGGCCGGTGCGAGGATGATGCCGCGCGGCGCGCCGAGCATGATCTTCTCCAGCGAGTCGGTGAAGTCACTCATCTGCACCTTTGCGTGTTCGCGGCGGGCCGCCAGCAGCGCCGCCTCGTTGGCGAGGTTCGCGAGGTCGGCGCCGACCATCCCGGGCGTGCTCGAGGCCAGCGCATCGAGGTCGACGTCGTCGTCGAGCGGGATCGAGCGCGTGTGGACTTTGAGGATTTCGGTGCGTCCTTTGCGGTCGGGCGCCTGTACGGTCACGCGCCGATCGAAGCGTCCGGGTCGCAGCAGCGCCGGGTCGAGCACGTCCGGACGGTTCGTCGCGGCTAGCACGACGACAGCCTCCGAGGACTCGAACCCATCGATCTCGGTCAGGATCTGGTCGAGTGTCTGCTCGCGCTCGTCGTTTGACCCGCTGACCGACACCGAGCCCTGGCGCGAGCGCCCGATCGCGTCGAGCTCGTCGATGAAGATGATTGCCGGCGCGGCCTCCTTGGCCTTGGCGAACAGGTCGCGCACGCGCGAGGCGCCGACGCCGACGATCGCCTCGATGAACTCGGAGGCGGAGATCGAGAAGAACGCCGCGTGCGCCTCGCCGGCGACGGCGCGAGCGAGCAGCGTCTTACCGGTGCCGGGCGCGCCGGACAGCAGCACGCCGTGGGGCATCCGCCCGCCGAGGCGACCGTAGCGCTCCGGGTTGCGCAGGAAGTCGACGATCTCCGATAGCTCCGCCTTGGCCTCGTCGATGCCGGCGACGTCGTCGAATGTCACCTGGATCTTCGCCGGGTCCACCCGCCGCGCCTGCGAGCGCCCGAAGTTGCCCAGCGCGCCCATCGCCCCGCCGGCTTTCGCGGCACGGCGGGCGATCAGCACGAACAGCCCGACGATCAGCAGCGTCGGGCCGAAGCCGAGCAGCAGCTCGGCCAGCAGCGACTGGCTCGTGCTGGTTGGTTTCGCGTTGATCTCGACGCCCTTTTCTTTCAGCAGTGCCGACAGCTGCGCGCCGTTCCAGAACGTCGGGATCTGGGTGGCGAACTGCTTCGTCGGTGTCGCCTTCTGATCGCTCGGCGGATAGCGCTGCTTGGACTTGAACGTGCCCTGCACGGTGTCGCCCTTGGATGAGATCGATTTGACCTCGCTGGACTGCACGGATTGCAGGAAGTACGGGTTGAAGGACACCGTCACGCGTTTTTCGCCGGTCGAGGGATGCGCGAACAGGACGAGCAGCCAGTTGACCGCGATCAGCACGAGCACGAACCACCAGAAGCCGCGCATGCGGTGGGGCGGGGGGCCGGTCGGCACCTGCTCGGGCATGCCTCTGCCGTCCGGCGCCGGCGAGACGTGCCAGCCGCGCTTGTCGCGCGGCAGCGGCGGATGGGTCTCCGAGCGTCCGTCGCTCGCGCGATCGGGGCCGGACGGGCCGTCTAGGCGATCGGGCTGGGCGGGTCCGGCGAGCTTGCCGGGCCCGGTAGGTGGTTCGTCTGCCACGGGCCCCATGCTACGCCTCGTCGTTGTCCGCGCCGCGCTTGTCCCCGTAGTGGACACGTTTCCCGCCGAGGCGCCGCGCTCCCTCTACCGCTGAGGCGCCGCGCTCCCTCTACGCTAGGGCGGTGACGATGTTCGCCAACGTGCTCGTCGGAGTCGACGGCAGCGCCAACGGGCGCGACGCGATCGCGCTCGCCGCGCAGCTGACCGCGCCGGATGGAAGGTTGACGCTCGCCCACGTGCGCGCCGGCGAGCTGAATCCGGTGCACGCGGTCGTCCCCGGCATGGTCGGCGATGAGCTTGACGCCTCTCAGGCGCTGCTGGAGGGGGAGCGCGCGGCGATCGATGGCGCCGATGATGCGGTGGAGCTGGTCAGCGTGGTGGCTGGGAAGCCGGGCGCCGGTCTGCACAAGCAGGCTGAGGAGCAGGGCGCCGACCTGCTCGTTGTCGGGACCTCCAGCCGCGGCGCGCTCGGCCGCGCGATGCTCGGCAACGACACGCGCGCAGCGCTCAACGGCGCACCCTGTGCGGTCGCGATCGCAGCCCGCGGGTACGCCGCGAGGACAGCGCCGATCGTCACCGTGGGCGTCGCCTACAACGGCTCCCCGGAGAGTGAGGCGGCGCTCGCGCAGGCCAGGCAGGTGGCCGATGCGAGCGGCGCTGGCGTCCGTGCGCTGGAAGTGGTCGCGATCCCCTCCTACGCGTTCACGGGGGCGGCCGCGATGAACATCGGCGACACGATCGACGTGATGATCTCCGAGGCCAAGCAGCGCATGGACGCGCTGGCCGGAGTCGAGGGCCTCGCGGTATACGGGATCGCCGGCGAGGAGCTAGCCGCGTTCAGCGACGAGCTGGACATCCTCGTCGTCGGCTCGCGCGGCTATGGCCCGGTGCGCCGCCTTGTGCTCGGCAGCACCTCCGACTATCTCGAGCGCCACGCGCGCTGCTCGCTGCTGGTGCTGCCGCGTGCCGGCGACAGCGATCGCTGAGCACCGCACTCCGACGACAGCGATCGTCGAGCGCCACGCTCCGACGCTAGGCTGCGATTAGTGCGTCTGGCCTGACCCCGGAGGATCGGTCCGACCCTTGTGAGAGTTTCTCGCGCCCGCGATCATGGGCGAGGAAGGAACTACACGATGAAGCGACGCAGGCATACGCCGGAGCAGATCATCCGCAAGTTGCGGGAGGCCGAGCGGCTGCTCGGTGAGGGCAAGACGATCCCGGAGGCGGCGAAGGAGCTGGGGATCAGCGAGCAGACGTTCCACCGCTGGCGTAACCAGTACGGTGGGATGAAGGCCGATGACGCGAAGCGGCTGAAGGAACTCGAGCGCGAGAACGCGACGCTGAAGCGGATCGTGGCCGACAAGGAGCTCGAGGTCGTCGCGCTGAAGGAGATTTCCCGGGGAAACTGGTAGGCCCGGTCCGCCGGCGCCGGGCGGTCGTGATGCTTTGCGACCGTCTCGGCGTCAGCGAGCGCTGGGCGTGTCAGGTAGTCGGCCAGCATCGCTCGACGCAGCGTCACGAGCCGAAGCTGGCCGAGGATGACGAGGTGTTGCGCTCGGAGCTGCGGAAGTTCTCGGTGGAGCGCCCGCGGTGGGGGTACCGGCGCGCGCATCACAGGCTGCGCGAGCTGGGCTGGGAGGTGAACCGCAAGCGGGTGCAGCGGCTGTGGCGCGATGAGGGTCTGCGGGTGCCGCAGCGCAAGCGTAAGCGTCGGCGGCTCGGGGAGTCGACGGTCCCGGCCGAGCGGCTGCGCGCGGAGCGGCCGAATCACGTGTGGGCGTTCGATTTTCAGTTCGACCAGACCGCCGATGGGCGGGCGCTGAAGCTGATGAACATCGTCGATGAGTTCACGCGTGAGGCGCTGGTGATGCTGGTGGCGCGCAGCATCGACGCCGACACGGTCGTGCAGGCGCTGGATCGACGTCGGCTCGCAGGGCCCTCGGGTCGACAGCCGGAAGCCGGCGCCAGCGACTCAGCAGGGCGTCAGCCGAGAGAGCCGGAGGCGATATCGCACGCAGCTCGGCGACGGGCTTCCCCGAGCGCGTGATCGTGATCAGCTCGCCGCGCGTAGCGCGTTCGACGATGTCGCCACCGTGGTTACGTAGATCGCGAATGCTCGCATCGGCCATCACGACAGCGTATCACACGTGATACGTGACTCTGGAGTGCGGCAGTCTACCAACGCCTCACCCGCTCTTGAACCGCGAGGCCTCCTCCGAGCCGCCGGTTGCGTTGCCCTCGCTGTAGGCGTGCGCGCCCGCGCCGGCGAGCTTGCCGCCATCGACGATCAGATACTCCTCGCGGATCGGACGCCCGTCGAGGAAGCACTTGAGGATCTCGCGCGTGCCCGCCGCGTAGCGGGCCTGTGCGGACAGGCTCGTGCCGGACGTGTGCGGCGTCATCCCGTGGTGGGGCATCGAGCGCCACGGATGGTCCGCCGGGGCGGGCTGGGGAAACCACACGTCGCCCGCATAGCCGGCCAGCTGGCCGCTCTCGCACGCCGCGGCGACAGCGTCGCGGTCGCAGATCTTGCCGCGCGCGGTGTTGATCAGGTACGAGCCCCGCTTCATCTTCGACAGCAGCTGCGCGTCGAACAGGTTCTCTGTCTCGGGGTGAAGCGGCGCGTTGATCGTCACCACGTCGCAAGCTGCCACGAGTGACTCGACGGTGTCGTGGAAGGTAACGCCGAGCTCCTGCTCGACCTCTGCCGGCAGGCGGTGACGGTCGGTGTAGTGCAGGCCGACCTCGAACGGCTTCAGCCGCCGCAACACCGCCGAGCCGATGCGCCCGGCGGCAACCGTCCCGACCTGCATGCCCTCCAGGTCATACGAGCGCGATACGCAGTCGGCGATGTTCCAGCCGCCGTCGATCACCACCTGGTAGGAGGGGATGTAGTTGCGTACCAGGCCGAGGATCATCATCACGACGTGCTCGGCCACGCTGATGCTGTTCGAGTAGGTCACCTCGGCGACCGTCAGGCCGTGCTCGATCGCCGCCTGCAGGTCGACGTGATCTGAGCCGATCCCCGCCGTCAGTGCCAGCTTCAGCTTCGGCGCCTTGGCGATCCGCTCGGCGGTCAGATACGCCGGCCAGAACGGCTGTGAGATCACGACCTCCGCGTCCGGGAGCTCGCGCTCGAACACCGAGTCCGGGCCGTCCTTGTCGGCGGTCACCACCAGCCTGTGCCCGCGCGACTCCAGGAACTCGCGCAGCCCGAGCTCGCCCGACACGCACCCCACGAGCTCGCCCGGCGTGAAGCCGAGGCCCTCCGGTGTGGGCGCGCTCTGGCCGTCGTGGTAGCGCTCGATCTTCGGGATCTCCGCACGCGCATACGCCGGCGGGTAGCCATCGACCGGGTCCTCATACAAAACACACAACACGGTTGCCATCGCCCAACCCCTTCTTAGATGTTTCGGAGATACTCCCACGATGAGAGCAATCCAGATCGTTGACGAATCCGGCCCCGACGGTGCGCTCGCGTTCGTCGAGCTGCCCGAGCCCGAGCCCTCGCACATGCTGACCCCGGGGGCAGGTGTCCTGGTCGAAGTGCACGCCGCGGGCGTGTCCTTCCCCGAGCTGCTGCAGACGCGTGGCGAGTATCAGCTCAAACCGCCGGTGCCGTTCGTGCCTGGCAGCGAGGTCGGCGGGATCGTGATCAGCGCTCCGGATGGCGCAAACGTCAAGCCGGGTGACCGCGTGGCGGCCTTCTGCGGTCTCGGCGCGTTCGCCGAGACGGCCGTCGCACCAGAGTTCTTCACGTTCCCGCTCTCGCCCGCGCTCGACTTCGCGCAGGGGGCGGCGTTGATCCTCAACTACCACACCGCGTACTTCTCGCTCGTGCTGCGCGGCCGCCTGAAGCAGGGCGAGACGGTGCTTGTCCACGGCGCCGCCGGCGGCGTCGGCACCGCCGTGCTGCAGGTCGCCAAGGCGCTGGGTGCGAAGACGATCGCGCTCGTCTCAAGCGACGCCAAGCGCGCTGTCGCGGAGGCGGCCGGCGCCGATCAGACGCTGCTGCTGAGCGACAGCTGGAAGGATGAGGTGCTCGAGCTATCGGGCGGCGGCGTTGACCTCGTGCTCGACCCCGTCGGCGGGGAGCGCTTCACCGACAGCCTGCGCTCGCTGCGCGAGGGTGGGCGTGTGGTCGTCGTCGGCTTCACCGGCGGCTCGATCCCGGAAGTCAAGGTCAACCGGCTGCTGCTGGGAAACACCGAGGTCATCGGAGCCGGCTGGGGTGCCTACGTGATGGGCAAGCCGGACCTCAACCGTGAGATCGGAGCCGCTGTCAACCGGATGGTCGACGAGGGGTTCGTGCGACCGATCGTCGGCGAGCGCTTCCCGATGGAGCAGTTGGCCGATGCATTGAAGACGCTCGACGAGCGTCGCGCGACCGGCAAGGTCGTGCTCGACGTGCGGCCCGGCTGAGCGGGCGTCAAAGAGCACTCGATGGAGCGAGAGGCGTCCTAGCGATCGCCTCCTGCACATGGCCACTGGTCACGATCTGCGCGGTGGGCTCCGAGACGGCGATATCGAGCGCTGCTCTCATAACAGCCAGAGTGTGGCGCAAGTCTTCGGCCTCGCCGTCGTCCGCTGATTCGAGATAGCTCTGTGAGAGCATCTGCAGCCCTCGATGTTCAAGGACGTCCCGGAGTGGTGTGCCAACTCCGGCTGAGGTCATCCGCCTCTCGAGAACGATGGCCAGCCCACGCTCTACATCGGGGAGTTGCGGTAGCGAGACTTCGGCGGTCAGCCTGTCGCGAACCCGCTGTAGCCGTCAAGACGTGTGTAGTCACTCTGTGTGGCTACCGGTTCCCCAGAAGCTCGTAGAGCTTGCGCGGACGTCCACTGCGCTCCTGCTGTGCGGGGAACGAGCGCACCAGCCCGCTGTCCTCGAGCTCGCGGAGGACCTGGCGCGCACGCTGGCCAGAGCTTCCATCGACTGTTCGGCGGCTCAGGCGCGTGACGCTTTGGAAATGACTGCGAGAGTCCCACGACCGCGAAGATCGTGCCGATAACGAGTCCGATCAGCATGATGGGATTCTAGAGCGCCGACCATCGCTTGCGGTTCCGTCGCAACGATTCTGGGGTCAGTGTCTAGCGCTAGCTCTGCGACGTGTTCTCACATGCCTCTGCGTAGAGCGACTCGGGGGCCATGTCAGCGCCATTTGGCCACGTGACGGTACCTGCCTCGGCGTCTACCGCCACGCGTGCGAAGTAGTCGGGGTCACGCAGCGGCTCGAAGATACCTCGCCACTCGCGACCTGTGAAGTCGACCTCGCCGACGGTGCCGTCATCGAAGATCAGGCGCAGTCGGTACTCGCCGCTGATCTCGACACCGATGACATCATGCAGTTGCTCCACGAAAGCAATGTTACGCCAGGGCATCGATCGGCTCCAGCAACTCGTCTCGTCGGGCGCGCTCCCAGTTCGCTGCTAGTTCGTCCTCGTGCAGACCCCATCGGGTCGAGCACTGGAAGCTCTCCAAGGACCCGCTGTTCGTGGAGAAGGTCAGCGACATCGTGGGGCTGTATCTGGATCCGCCCGAGCGCGCGCTGGTGCTTGTGCGTGGACGAGAAGAGCCAGATCCAGGCGCTTGACCGCACGCAGCCGATCGCTGCCGATGCATGCCCGGCGTCCCCGAGCGCGAGCGACCCACGACTACAAGCGCAACGGCACGAGCAGCCTGTTCGCCGCGCTGAACGCCGCCAGCGGCAAGGTGATCGCGCTCGCTGCACTCACGCCACCGCGCGATCGAGTTCAAGAAGTTCCTGCACAAGATCGACGAGGAGGTCCCCGCCGAGCTCGACGTTCACCTGATCCTCGACAACTACGCGACCCACAAGACACCGGCGATCACGCGCTGGCTACCGCCCACCCGCGTTTCCACCTGCACCTCACCCCGACCGGCGCGTCATGGCTGAACCTCGTCGAGCGCTGGTTCGTCGCCGAGCTCACCTCCCGCAAGCTCCGCCGCGGCAGCGCACCGACTCCGTCAACGAGCTCAACGCCGACATCGAGGACTGGATCGAGCACTGGAACGAGAACCCCAACCCCGACCTCTGGACCAAGACCGCCGAGGAAATCCTCGACAACCTCGCCGGATACCGCAACACAGTTGACGACTCAAGACACTAGGTGGCGTGTCTCCGTCCGACTTTCGCGAGGTCTGCGTGCACGGCTGCCGCGAATCGACTATGGCTAACCCCATCACAGCAGCCGGGGGATAACCCCCGCTTTCTCGGTAGTCGGCCGCATCGACAAACGCGCGCGCCGGTCTCAACATCAAATGAGATGAGAACACCCGCGGGAACTGTCCTCGATCCGGAGCCGGATGAGCTGCAGAGCGAGGGCCAGCAGGTGACCGCGACGCCCGAAGGCCCCACGCCTGAGGAGATCCAGGAGCCGATCCTGGAGAACCTCGACAGGGCGATCACCGGCGTGATCACCGCCGTGCCGCCGCTGCTGCTGGTGTTCGCCGTCTGGCAGGCGTGGGGTCACGCACTCGACTGGCTCGACGTGGGGATCTTCGCGGTCATGTACACGGCGACCGCGCTCGGCGTGACGATCGGCTTTCACCGCATGCTCACGCACCGCGCCTTCAAGACTTCGCCGTGGCTGCGTGGTTTGTTCGCGGTGCTCGGCACGATGTCGGTCGAGGGGCCGGTGATCTCGTGGGTCGCCGATCACCGCAAGCACCATGCCTACGCCGACCGCCTCGGCGATCCGCACAGCCCGCACGTCGATCACGGCGTCGGCTGGCGGGGAGCGCTGCGTGGCCTCGCCCACGCGCACGTCGGCTGGCTGTTCGACCACACCCAGCGCGGCGCTCGCGAGCGCTTCGCCCCCGACCTGCTCGCCGACCCGGTGATCTCGTTCGTCGATAAGACCTTCATCTTGTGGTCGTTGGTGGGGCTCGCGATCCCGTTCGCGCTGGGGCTGACGATCGGTGGCTCGCTGCACGCCGGGCTGGAGGCGCTGCTGTGGGCCGGCGCTGTGCGCATCTTCGTGCTGCATCACGTCACCTACAGCATCAACTCGCTGTGTCACTTCTTCGGTCGCAGGCGGTTCGAGACCACCGATCACTCGCGCAACCTGATGTGGCTGGCGCCGTTCTCGATGGGCGAGGCGTGGCATAACAACCACCACGCGTTCCCGACCTCCGCGTTCCACGGCATGGGCGCGCGGGAGCTCGACGTCTCCGGTCTGGTGATCACCGGCCTCGAGCGCGCCGGGCTGATTTGGGACGTGCAGCGGATCCCTCCCGAGCGAATGGCAGCCAAGGCGCTCTGACCTCGAGGGCCCGGCTCCGCCGGGCGGGCGTCCAAGGCGCTCCGAGGACAACGGTGGGTTGCACACGGGCGGTGCCGTGAGACGATAGCTGCGATGTCACAGCGCGCTCGTCTACCGCTCGACCTCTCGCTCGCGCATGGCGCGAGCGCGCGCAGGTGGATGCCGGTGCTCGCCGCCGGCCTGTCGATCGGCGAATATGCCCGCTCGCTCGTGCACCGGCTGGCGTTCCTCTCGGCGGTCCTGCTCGCCGCGATCTGGGCGCTCGACGGGCAGGGCTACTTCTGGCCGGCGTGGGCGTGGCTCGGGCTCGGGGCGCTCGTGCTGTTCGACTTCGGCGCGGGCTGGGCCTGGCGCCATCCTCCGGGCGCGGTCCGTCGTGTGGCATGCGTGTGGACGCTCGTCGGCGTGGCCGCGGTGATCCTTGTGTTCACCTGGCTGCTGACATGGCTGCTGGCCGGCGTGCACACGTTCTGGCCTGCGTGGGCGCTGCTCGGTCTGGCGACCGCCGGCAGCGCGTACTCGCTGATCGCTTTGCACGATCGCGTGCTCGTCGCCCACGGACGTCGGGCGTTGCGCGCGCGGATCGACATGCTGACGCGCACCCGTCGTCAGGCGGTCGACGCCCAGGCGGCCGAGCTGCGCCGAATCGAGCGCGACCTGCACGACGGCGCGCAAGCGCGCCTCGTGGCGCTGACGCTCCAGCTGGGGCGCGCCGAGCTGCGCGTCCACGACCAGCCGGAGATCCGCGGCCTGATCCTCGATGCCCAGCGCGAGGCTCACCACGCGATCGCCGAGCTGCGCAACCTCGCACGCGGCATCGTCCCGCCGCTGCTCGCCGACCGCGGGCTGATCGCTGCGGTGGAGTCGCTCGCAGCCCGCTACGGCGTCGGCACGTCGATCGACACGAATACCCATCGCGCGCTGGCGCCTGCCGTCGAGAGCGCCGCGTACTTCGTGATTGCCGAGGCGCTCACGAACACCGTCAAGCACGCCGGCGCGGAACACAGCTGGGTGCAGCTCGCCGACGAGCACAGGACGCTCGCCGTGCTCGTCGGCGACGACGGTCGCGGCGGGGCTGACCCTGCGGGCTTGGGGTTGGCCGGCCTGCGCGCGCGAGTCGAGGCGCTCGACGGGAGCATGCGCCTGGAGAGCCCGCACGGCGGCGGGACGGTCGTGGAGGTGCGGCTTCCGTGCGGGTAGTCATCGCCGAGGACCTCGCCCTGCTGCGCGAGGGGCTGGTGGCGCTGCTGCGCGAGAACGAGATCGACGTCGTGGCTCAGGTGGAGGACGGCCCAGCGCTGCTGCGGGCGATCGCGGGGCACGAACCGGACCTTGCGATCGTCGATGTGCGGCTGCCCCCCACCTACAGCGACGAGGGCTTGCTCGCGGCGATCGAGGCGCGCAGGCGCCAGCCGGCGCTGGGGGTCCTCGTCCTCTCGCAGTACGTCGAGACGGCCTACGCGAGCGAACTGATCGGCGAGGACACGGCCGGGATCGGCTACCTGCTCAAGGAGCGCGTCGGCGACGTGCGGGCGTTCCTCGACGCGCTGCAGCGCGTCGCCGCCGGGGGCACAGTGCTCGACCGGCAGGTCGTCTCCGAGCTGCTCGCGCCGCGCGGCGGTCCGCTACAGGCGCTTTCCGGTCTGACCGCGCGTGAGCGCGAGGTCCTGGCGCTAATGGCCGAGGGCCGCTCCAACACGGCGATAGCCGAGAGTCTCGTGGTCACGCCGGGCGCAGTCGAGAAGCACATCACCAACATCTTCGCCAAGCTCGACCTGCCTGCCTGCGATGACGATCACAGGCGTGTGCTGGCCGTGCTCGCCTACCTTCGCGTCGCGCGTTAGTCAGCGTGCGCGGCGAGTGATCGACCTGATAGAAACGGGCGATGGCCGTTGAGCTATTGGCGCGGGTGTGCGCCGAAATCGAGCAGCGACTGACCGATCTGCGCCCCGTCGTAGCCGAGTACGAGCGGCTGATCGGCGTCACCGACGCGCTCGGCGCGGACGGGCTCGGCGCGGACGGGCTCAGCACGTACGGGCTCAGAACAGGCGAGCCGCCGAGTGCCGCCCGGCCCAAGGCTACGGGCCGTCTGAAACGCGATTCCCGGTCGAAGGGCGCAGGCGGCCCAAACAAACCCGCACGACGCTCCTTGCCCGGTGCACGTGTGCGGGGTACGCGACCTAGCAAGACCCGGACGGTAGACAGCGCCGCCGGGCAGGCGATCGTCGCGGCGCTCGAGCACGGCTCGCACACGGTCGCCGAGCTGGTGCTCGTCTCGGCGCTGCCTGGCGCTGAGATCCGGGCTGGGCTGCGGCCGTTGCTCAAGGCGGGGACGGTCACGCGGGCCAAGCGCGACGGCCGCACCGCCTATGCGCTGGCCAGGGCAGCGTAGGCCTACTCGCAGTCGAGCGTGGCGTAGGCGGCTGCCTGCACCGGCCCCAGAAACGGTGTGAGGGCGAAGTAAGTCAGCTGCGGCACCGTCCCGCACAGCTCGTCGATCCGATCGCTCTCGATGTAGTGGTGCAGGATCTGCCAGACGCCGCCCGCGATCGCCTCCGCGGCGATCGCCGGCACCCCGCCTGAGTCGCCCACCAACTCATAGCCCGGGCCGAGGTAGGCGGCGAACGCCTGCATCATCGAGTTGCGTATCTCCGTTGCCTCCGGGTTGGCGGCGAACGTGTCGACCAGCGTCAGGTGGGCGTGGGCCGGCTCGGAGACCAGGTAGTGGACGAGCGCGCGCACGCCAGCGCCCACAGCTCGCGGCCAGTCGGTCGCCGCGTGCGCTTCATAGGCTTTGACCGCGACGCCGAGCGCCTGGTGCATGCCGACCTTCTGCGCGCCGAGGAACGCGTCGCGCTTGGACGGGTAGATGTCGTAGAACGTCTGATTGGAGACGTTCGCTCGGCGCACGATCTCGGGGATCGTCAGCGCCGCCAGGCCTTTCTCGGCGACTATCGCGGCGGTCGCGTCGATGATCCGCTCCTGCTGGCTTTTGACGATGAACTGGCGCGGAAGGTCGCTGCGCCCGCTCGGCAGGCGTCCCTCGGCGCGTCGCGCTCGCTCGGAGGGCTCGGCCGCGGTCCGTCCGGCCGGGCCCCCGCCGCTCGCCGCGGGGGCATCCAGGTCACTGGGCAGGCGTGGCGGGTAGCAGCTGACCCACGCCATCACGTCGTCCGCCAGTGCCGGCAGCTCGTCGGCCCGGCCCTCGCGCAGGCGCACGGAGGTGACCTCGCGGATCCCGCCGATGATCGCCTTCACGGTCAGGTCCGGGGCACGCTCGGTCAGGGCTTCGTCAGCGTCGATCGACGTTCGTGTGGTGGCGATCAGCCGCTCGAGCTCGTCGAGTATCCGCCTCCGTCGCTCGAGTGCCTTGGAGCCGGCGCCGAACGCGCCGAGCACCAGCAGCGAGATCGCCTCTGGTTCAGCGGCCGCCAGCTCGGCCCACGCGCGCATCGCCAGCATCAGCCGCTGCTCGTAGCTACCGTCGGCGTTGCCATAGGCCTCGAGGACGGTCGTGGCAGTGCGTCCGGCGACCTCGTCGTAGGTGCACAGGAACAGGTCTTCCTTGTCGGCGTAGAGGCTGTAGAACGTCGGCTGCGAGACGTGGGCGAGCTTCGCGAGGTCGACGATCCGCACGGCCGGGTACCCCTTATCGGCGACCAGCTCGACCATCGCCTGCTGCAGCCGCTTGCGCTGGTCGTCCTTTACGAGCTGGGGGTCGAGGCCGTGAGTGCCGGTAGGCAGCGGCCGGTAGCGCTCGTTCTGACCGTTTTGCTTGCCGGGCGTCGGCTCGTCGGTCCCCAGCGGCTTGTTTCCGGCATCGCGAGCCGCCATCCTGAGCAACTCCTCCGCTTGACTGCAAGGAAGTCGAGGCTATCAAAACCGTCCATACAGTCAGCCGGCGATCGTGCGCGAGGTGCCGAGCACCGCACCCGAGGCGTCGAGCGCCTGGGCGGCCACGTCGGCCTCCGCGACCGGTGCCGAGATCGTCGTCTCGAACCCCTGGCGCGGGGCGCTGGCGACAGGAGTCAGCTGAGTCGGGGATGGCCCGGCGAGCACACGCCAGCTGGCGGTACGGGTGTCGCCGTTCCAGCTCGCGTACACGACGACATGCCCGCCGCTCGTCGCGGCGGCGATCGCCGGCGGTTCGCTCGGGGCGCCCGACCACGGGAAGCGATACGCGCGGTATGACTGGTAGGAGCCGTGCCAGTGCGCGTCATACAGCAGCTGGCCGGTCGGACTGAACTCGGAGAAGTACGGCTCAGCGCCCCAGCCGACGAACAGGTCGCCGCCTTCCAGTGGCTGCACGTTCCCCTGGCTGCCCGAGGACAGTGGCGGGCTTGCGTGCCTGAACTGGGAGACGAGCTTGTCGGTCCCGGCGTGCGTGTCGACAGACAGGATCATCGCGCGCGATTGGGAGTGGACCTTCGGGACGGCGCCGTTGTCGAACACGCTGATCGTGCCGTTCGCGAGCATCGTCGCGTCGTGCTGGTAGGCGGTGGCAGCACCGGCCGACAGCTTCACGTTCGAGTGCTTGCCGCCGATGTTCGTCAACACCTGGCCGGATCGCGTGCTCAGTTCGTACAGCGCCGAGGTGTTGCGCGCCGAGATCAGCGTCCGGCCGTTGGGCAGCTGGTCGACTGAGTTGATGTGGAAGTAGTCGAACGGCCAGCTCCTACTTGAGCCCGTCGCCGAGCTGTATGAGTCGCCGATCGGGATGTGGTCCAGGCTGTGCCACTCGCGGCGCACGAGGCCCGTCTGGAGGTCGAGTTCCTCGAAGATCGCGTCGGTGACCGCACCGCCGCTGGGCCCGCCGACCGCGGAGATGTTGCAATCGATCGGGTCGAACACACTCAGCACGGCGGTTCCCTGAGGCGTGATGTGGAACTCGTGCAGGTCGGCCTTGAATCCGTTGCCCGCGTGCACCCGGCCGATCTGCTGGTAGGAGGTGTCCTCGATGATCTCTTCACCGAGGCCGAATCCTTGCTTCGGGATGTGGCCCTGCCACCACGTCAGCACCGGCTTGCCGCCGAGCTGCTGCACCTGCAGGTTGGTCGCCGCACCGCTGGGCAGCCGGTCGAACCACACGAGGTTGCCCTGTTCATCGAAGATCGCCGGTCCGCTCGGGCCCGGCCCGGCATACGCGGCCGTGAACAACTCGCCCTGGGCGGTCTGGGGCGAGCGCGCGGTGACGACCATCACCGGCGCTTCGAGTTCCGGCCGCGAATGGAAGTGTTGCATCTCGTTCGGGTCGCGTTTCGCGCTGGCCGCCGCCGCGTACACGACCGCATCGGGATGTGCGACGACGAAGTGGTAGGCGAACGACTGGCGCGCCGAGCCGACCTTCAGATGGCCGTGCACGGTCACCGTCTCGCCGGCGCGAAACGGGTGCGACGGCACGAAGCTGGCGCCGTCTCCCTGCGAGTACGCGCGCATATGCCCGGAATGCGAGCCGGTCTGTGAGCCATCAACGCGCACGTCGTCGAGGTCGTGGGCGGGCGCCCCGAGCAGGCTGATCTGGGTGTTGGGCGAGGCGTCGAGTGAGTCCGGAAGCGGGGATGCAGCGACCCCTGTGCCCGGCAGCAGGGCTGAGTGGTTGAGCGTCGAGGGCGCGCAGGCGGATGCGGTCGGGGCGCTGAAGGCGGATTGCTCGGCGACGATCCGTCGCGAGGCGAGTGCCAGCGCGGTCACGCTCGAGAGCACGACCACGAGCGCCCCGACGACCAGGACCCTACGCAGACGCATGTAGCTTGTGTCGATTCATACGCTCTCCGGAGGGCGCGTCGGGTCGGCGGAAGGGTGGCATCCTAAGCGGTGGACACGCGGATCGGATGGGAAGTTGCGAAAAACGCTCTCACGGGCACACTCCGCGCAGCTCAGTGTCTGTCGCGAACAGGAAATCCGGGCCGGGTACGGCCGGTGGCCCACACAGCAGCGCCAGCCACATCGGGGTTCTGGAGGTGATGTCCGATCTCCTGCTCGGCGTCGCCCTCGATCGGGCGGGAGGAAAGCTCGCCACGGCGGAGGTCTACTTCGGCTGGAACCTCACGTAGCTCACGGCGCGGGTGTTGCACGCCGGTGGCGCTAGGTCGGGATGCTCTCGCGGTCGCGCTGCTCGAGGTACGGCGCCAGGTACTTGGCGGCGATCTTGTTCGGCGGTGACCACGTGGGCGTGTCGGTGATCTCCGAGCTGAACCCGTGCCCTCCGGTGATGTGTGCTGTGAGATACCGCGGCTTCCCGTTGGTCAGGAGCATGCCGTGGATCACGGGGTTGAAGCGCTTGGGCGTCACGGATGCGCCGGCGAGGGCCGCGATCGACGCGGCGGCGGTGTCGGCCTGCTGTGCACCGACACCGCCTTGCTTAATCGGAAAGTCGGTGACGTCGCCGGCTGCGTAGATACGCTCGACGGCGGGTACGCGGCAGAAGGGGTCCACCCGGACAAAGCCGTGTTCGCCGAGCGGAATGCCACGGACCCCGGGCCCGTGGAGCTCGGGCAGCGCAATCACCCGATCGACCTCGAGGTGCCGGTCGCCGGGATTGATCACTACCTCACGGGAGCTGGGCACCTCGGCGTAGGCCGAGCTGATCGTCTCGACGTTCGCGCTGGTGAGCAGCTCGGCGACGGCGCTGCTCGCCGCGGATCCGAAGATCGCCAGAGGGCTGTCCTCGGGGGTGACGATCGTCGTCTCCAGCGCGATGTTCATGTCGTAGGCGCGCCCGGCGGTCATCATCGCGAGCTCGTACAGAGGCAGCGGCCACGCCATGCGCCCCGGGGAGACGAACGCAAGTTTGTGGATGTAGTCGCCCTCGACGTCCTGGATCAGCCCGTGCATGGTTTCGTCTAGGTCACGGTCGTCGATCGTCAGAGCGTGCGCGTAGCGCTTGTTGATGCTCGCCCCGAGCGCGAGGATCAGCGCGTCGTATTCGATTGCCCGATCGGCCTTGGTATGGACCGTGCGCGTCGCCGGGTCGATCCAGCCGAGCTCTCCCGTCAGCAGCGTCGCCCCGGCGTGGCTGACGATCGGGGCGAGCGGATAGCGGCGGGCCTGGGCGTAGGCGAAAGGCTCGCGCACGACCATCGGTCGATAGACGAACTCGGTGTTGGGGGCGATGACGGTCACGTCGGTCCGCTCGGGCGCGAGATCGGCCAGGGCGAGCGCGGCCTCCAGGGCGGCGACGCCTCCGCCGGCGATGACCACCCGGAGCTTGCCGGGACGCGAGGTGCCTGGTACGTCGAGACCGGAGTCGCTAGACACGACTACGACCGGCCTTGCCGTTCTTGGTCGGTCCGGACTGGCCGTTCTTGGTGACCGGCAGGACCGGCGTGTCTGGCAGCTCCTCGGTCGTACCGATGAGAATCGTCAGCAGGTCGCTGATCCGCTGCACACGCCCGAGGCGGTCGGGAAGCGGAAGGGCGGATTGAATCGTGTACTGGTTGCGCCGTCCGTTGCGCTCCCGCGTGATGTAGCCGCCGTCGGCGAGCTCGGTGACGATCCGATGGGCGGCGCGTTCGGTGATCCCGACCCGCTCGCTGATCTCCCGTAGGAGCACGCCTGGATCGTGGGCGATGCACGCGAGAACCTGGGCGTGGTTCGTCAGGAACTTCCAACGGTGAGCCGTGGCGACGTTCATAAGAGCAAGAATAGCGTATCTAGATCTTCTTTTCCTGGATTTTTATTCCTAGATATCTATTTCATGCTATGTTGTTCAAGTCCGCGGTGCTTCTCTGAGGTCGCTGGCGCTCAGCGCACATCAACCGAAATGAGGCCCACCGTGCCAAGCTCAGTCCTTCCTCCCCCGCCCGCCGTGACCGCCGGTAACGGCGTGTCTGTTCTCGACACCGCTGACCCCGATCGCGATGGACAGTCTCGTGTCCCGCATCACGATCACGCGCCGCGCAGCCCGCTGCTGGCGAAACTGACCGGTCTGACCTCGATCGCGATGGTGACGGCGGTGGGCATCATCATCGTCGGCGTCATCGCGATGGCGGGTGGCTCGTATGCAAAGCAGGTCGTCCACGATCAGCTCGTCCCGCAGAAGATCTTCTTCCCGGCCACCGGCAGCCCCGAGCTGCTGCCCGGCGTCAGGCAGTACGCAGGCCAGCAGCTCGTCAATGGAGCGCAGGCGAAGGCATACGCCAACAACTTCATCAACGTCCACCTCTCGAAGATCGCCGGCGGCCAGACCTACGCGCAGGTGAGTACTGCCGCCCTCGCAGCACCGACCAACGCGACGCTCGCCACCGAGAAGGCGACGCTGTTCCAGGGTGAGACGCTACGCGGCCTGTTGCTCGGCGCCTGGGGCTGGTCGGTGGTTGGCACGATCGCCTCCATCGCCGGACTGATCCTGATCCTGTTGGGCGGCGTCCTGTTCCTACTGCCGCTCGCCAACTGGCAGGTGAACCTCAGGAGCCGTCGTCCGTCGGTCGCGGGGGTCTGACATGACAGCCGTCGTTGACCTCGGTCCGGGGCAGCGCGCCAGTGGTTCGGAGACCCCTCGTGGCGGCGCTGTCGACCGAGTGATGCGACTGCGAGACGGCTCGTCGGTGACGATACGCCCGGCGAGCGCTGAGGACGAGCCGGCTGTGCGGTTGTTCCTCTCCGAGCTGTGCCCCAAGGCCCGGCGGCTGCGGTTCTTCACCGCAGCCGCCGACATGGGCTGCGCCGCGCACGTGGTGTCCGCCACCGGTACGGATCGCTATGGGCTGAACGCGATCGACGACGCTGGGGCGCTCGTCGGTCACGCGATCTACGTGCAGCTCGATCGGACACGCGCGGAAGTCGCGGTCGAGGTCGCCGACCGCCTCTGTGGGCGCGGCCTCGGGACGATCCTCATTCAGCGCCTGGCGACCGTCGCCGAGAGCCGCGGCATCACGCATTTCACGGCCGAGGTGCTGCCCGAGAACCGCGCGATGCTGGACGTGTTCCGAGACGAGTTCGACGCGAAGATCGCCTTCCACCATGGAACGGAGGCTGTTAGCTTTCCCACCGCCCGTGGTCGGTTCGCGCGCCGTCCCGGAGGATCGCGACGCGCGCTGCATGCGACCCGAATCGCGTGATCAGCCTCTCCGCGAGCGACCGCTGCCCATGGCGAGGAAGATCAGCAGGAGCAGGGCGATGGCGCCGATCAGCCCGCCGAAGACTGCCGCTTTCACGAGCACCAGCACGATCGCGATCACGACGAGCAGGCCTAGCAGGAGTCTGAGCATGTCGGTCCAGCCTACTGCCCGGCGCGCCGCCGATCGAATCGCTGCGGCGATCGACCGCGCTCAGAAGACGGGCGTCTCGGTGTAGTCGCCGAACACCTGCTGCAGCGACTCGACGATCTCGCCCTCGCTGGCGTGGGCGCGGGCGCACACGAGCAGCGGCTCCATCAGGTTGCGGTCCTCGTGCACGGCGTCCTCACGCAGCGTCGCGAGCGCCTGCTCGACGGCGGCGCCGTCGCGTCCGGCGCGGGCAGCCTGTAGGCGGCCGATCTGCTTGGCCTCGAGCGCCGGGTCGACGCGCAGCGTCGGGATCGGCTCCTCGTCCGCGGCGATGAACCGATTGACGCCGACGACGACCCGCTCGTGCGTGTCAATCTCCTGCTGCAGCGCGAAAGCGGCGTCAGCGATCTCACGCTGGGGGTAGTTGAGCTTGGTCGCGGCAACCATCCCACCCAACTCATCGATCTTCTTAAAATATTCGTACGCTCGTTGCTCCATCTGATCTGTGAGGGACTCGATGAAGTACGAGCCACCGAGTGGGTCGACCGTGTTCGTCACCCCCGTCTCGTGGGCGATCATCTGCTGGGTGCGCAGCGCGATCGTGACAGCCTCCTCGGTCGGCAGCGCGAGTGCCTCGTCGTAGGAGTTGGTGTGCAGCGACTGCGTCCCGCCGAGCACCGCCGCGAGTGCCTCGATCGTCGTGCGCACGATGTTGTTCAACGGCTGCTGCGCGGTCAGGCTGACGCCCGCCGTCTGCGAGTGGAAGCGCATCTGCCACGAGCGCGGGTTCTTCGCGCCGAACGTCTCGCGCATCTCCCGCGCCCAGATCCGGCGCGCCGCACGGTACTTGGCGATCTCCTCGAAGAAGTCGAGCTGCGCGTTGAAGAAGAACGACAGCCGCGGCGCGAAGTCGTCCACGTCGAGCCCCCGCTGTACCGCCTGCTCGACGTAGGTCAGCCCGTCCTTGAGCGTGAACGCGAGCTCCTGCTGCGCCGTCGAGCCGGCCTCGCGAATGTGGTAGCCGGAGATCGAGATCGGGTGCCAGCGCGGCATCCGCAGCGTGCACCACTCGATCATGTCGCCGCACAGGCGCATCGCCGGGTCGATCGGGAAGCACCACTCCTTCTGCGCGATGTACTCCTTCAGGATGTCCGCCTGGATCGTCCCCGACAGCCGCTCAGGGGGCGTCGGATGCACCGGATCGGACTCAGCTGCCGCGACGTAGAACGCGAGCATGATCGCCGCCGGGGCGTTGATCGTCATCGACACCGACACCTCGCCTAGGTCGATGCCGCCGAACAGCGTCTGCATGTCATCGAGCGTGTCCACCGCCACGCCCTCGCGGCCGACCTCGCCGAGCGAGCGCGCATGGTCGGAGTCGTGGCCCATCAGCGACGGCATGTCGAACGCCGTCGACAGCCCCGTCTGGCCGTGCTCGAGCAGGTAGTGGAAGCGCTCGTTCGTCTCTTCGCTGGTGCCGAAGCCGGCGAACTGGCGCATCGTCCACAGCCGCCCGCGGTACATCGAGGAGTGGATGCCGCGCGTGTACGGGTACTCACCCGGGCGGCCGATCGGATCCTCGGGGCCGCCGCTGCCCGCCCCGGCGGGCAGGTCGTCGGCCGTGTACAGCTCGCGCACCGGCTCGTCGGAGAGCGTGCGGAAGCGATGCTCGACCGGGACCGAGTCGGGCTGGCTTGTGTGCGTCGACCCGTTCGTCTGCGCTGGTTCGCTCGCCGACGCGAAAGGCTTGGGGGTGACTGCCATGGGATGCCCATGCTACCGGGTGGGCGCGCGTATTCTGACCAACTTGACCAAGTTGGCTACCCTGGATTCATGTCTTCGACTTACTCCATCGGCGAGGCCAAGACTCAGCTGTCCAAGCTCGTACGCCAAGCGGAGGAAGGCCAGGAGGTGATTCTCCGCCGAGGTCCTCATCCCGTGGTTCGCCTCGTGGCTCTCACGGGCAATGATGCGACCGTCAAGCGAACTCCGGGACGTATGCGCGGTCGCCTCAGCGTGCCTGAGGACTTCGACGAGTGGCCCGAGGACATCGCAAAGGCACTCGGCATCATCGAGTGACGCGCCTGCTCATCGATGCGCATGCGTTGCTGTGGTGGCTGAGCGAAGACCCGCGTCTCTCAGCCCCAGCGCGCGAGGCCGTTCAAAGCGCGGAGGCTCCGCTTGTGGGTGCAGGCACGGTCGCCGAGATCGCCATCAAGCAGTCCATCGGCAAGCTGTCCATCGATGCCGAGTGGCCTGAAGAAGTCCAGGCCGACGGCATCCATCTGCTGGCGATCGCCTGGCCGCACGTCGCGCACCTGCGAGATCTCCCCTTCGTGCAGGTCGAAGGCCGCATCCATCGCGACCCTTTCGATCGGCTGCTCATCGCCCAGGCTCTAAGCGAGCGCATCCCGATTGTGACGCGCGATCCCGCGCCGACGGCATATGGGATCGGCGTGATCTGGTAGCAGCAGCCACGCTCCACCGGCAAGCATCGCCAGGGCCACGAAAACATCGAGCTGCCACCAGATCCGCCTCATGCGCGGGAGAGCTACCGTTTCTTCCCGCTGGTCTTCTGCTCGATGAGCTGCACGCTCTTGACCTGCGAGCGCGGCGGAGCGGGTTCCTGCTCGAGGACCGTCAGGCGTGCGCTGAGGCGTCCGTGATCCGTGCCGAGCAGGGCACGGCCGGCGGCATCCAGCTTGAGCTTCACCGTCGTGGTCGTATTCGCCTCGACCGAGAAGCTCACGGTCGCGATCGTGAGCGTGCTGGTCTTTCGCTTGCCGTTTGCTTTCACCGTGCGCTTCGCTGTGAGGGTGAGCTTCCCGGGGCAGCCTGAAGTCCCGAGGCAGTGCAGCTTGACCAGTGCCGTGCCGTTGCGCTCGACCGCGATGTTCGTGCCGGCGAGCGACATGCTGCCGGTTTCCGTGGCGGTATTCGGCGGCGGCATCGATGGGCCTGCGGGTGCCGGCGGCAGAACACCCGACGGGCTTTCACCTCCACCCGCCGGGACGGGGGCAGCTTCGATTGCAGGCAAAGCCGGGGTTCGACCCACGCCGGTGCCGCCTGCGTTGGCGGCCTGCACTTCACAGAGGATCGTACGCCCGATATCGGCTGTGGACAGCGCATACGTGGACGACGAGCCTTGCTGCAGGGCCTGCTTGTTCGAGCTGTTGACGAAGCTGTAGCTGAACGTCGGGCTGTGGCTCCAGCTGCCGGGTTCGCACGTCAGGGAATGCCCGACGACCGTCACTCCAGCGATCACTGCTCCACCGCCTCGCGGCGCGGGTGGCGGAGAGGGGCTGCCTTCGATGAAGTCTCTGACCTCCGGTGCTGTGAGGTTGACGAACCCGCCGATTGACCCGTTGGCGCAGTGTGCACCCGAACCGCCGTCAATGGTGTCGAGGGCTCCGATCAGGGTGGGGGTTGCCCCCAGGGTGCTCAGGCCGCTGCCGCCGTCGCCGCCGCAGGCAGCTCCCGTCGAGGCGCTCGCGCAGAGGAAAACCGCATCCGCTTCGCCGCCACACGACCGACTGAAACCTAGGGCCATCGTCAGGGAGTTCAGGCTGCCATTGCCATTTTCGCTGGCGATCTCCTGTCCGAAGCCCGTGAAGTCGACCTGAGCGCCTTCTGTCGGGGCCGACCCTACGTCGGCCAGGTCGATTGCGTTCACGGCGCTGCCGGCCGCGGAGCTCAACACCAGCGCTTCTTTCAGGGCGACGACCGCCACGTCGTCGGGCGCGCCTGGGCCATCGGAGTAGCTGAAGTACGGATGGACTCGGAGGGCAACAGCTTCGCTGAACTGTTCAGTCGCTTCAGTTTCCGACTCGATGTTCGACACACCAGCCAAAACGGCAATGTCTTTCGCCGGTTGCTGCGCGCCTGTTTCCGGGTTGAACAGGCAGCTGGCCGCTGTGATCACGTGTGTCGCGTCCAGGAGCGAGCCGCCGCAGAATAGGATTTCGAAGAAGACTTCTCCGTCTTCTTCGAAAGGGACTGCCGATAGCACGGTCACCTGCCAGGGCGCCTGCTCGATCGAGATCCCACTGCCCCCGACGACGGCTGCGTGTGCACGATGGCGGTTGGCGTTCGAGTGCGGTGTGGTCCGCAGACGGTGCCCAGACTCCCAACCCCAGCGATCGATGTGGTGGTGTCCAGCGCGCGCCGACCCGATGCCGACTGACGCCGCCGTCCTCGCTGCGCCTGCCGTTGGTGTGAGCACCAGCAAGAAGACCACGGCGACGAACGCGCACAGAAGGTGGGTGCTCCACACGCGATCATGCCGCCAGGCAGATATCGATGCCGTCATCGTCCAATCCTTTTTTTGTAGGCGACACACGGTGTACCGGCCACGATCCGCACCGCATTCTGTCGGAAGACCGATATTTCTAATGATCCCAATCTATGGGCACAACACCCGTCTCCGACTGCTGTCATAGGCGAGCGCGGGGGCGGCCCGGCGCGAGCTCATTGGTCGACCCGTGGCAGCCGCCGCGATAAGTGCGCCCTACAGGGCGGCCAGATGCGCCCGCACCCGTGCTCCGCCAACCCGGCCACTGAGCGTGAGCCCGCGCAGCGCGAGCTCTCCGGCGAGGCGACCGCGAACGGTCAGATGACCGCTGATCACGGGACCTAGTAGCGCGCTGCCTCCCACGCGGAGCTTGCCACTGAGCGCAACACCTGGCACGTCGAGCATGCCGTGCAGGATCCACCCGTTGTGCCGTAGCGCCCAAGAGCCGCCGCGTAGCCCGCCGCCGGCGATGTTCGTCTGGCCGAAGAGGTCCTCGAGCGTCATCGCCGCCGCAGCGGCGACCCGCCCGGCGACGCGCGAGCCCGACGGTGCGGCAGGGACTTTGCTGAGCGAGGCAGGGGGTAGCGGGAGGGCCTGCGCTTCACTGGAGCCCGGGCACGTTGTGGGTGTCTGGCCGCTGGTGAGGAACTCGATCATCGCTTTCTCGGCGCAGCCTGTCAGGTCGGTGCTGACGGTCGAGTGCCCGAGTCGGGGATTCTCAGCAGCTGCCCGTCGCTGTAGCCCGCCGCGATCGTGAGTGCCTGTTCGTAGGGCGTGCGCAGATCGTCGGCACCGGAGAGGATCAGCGTGGGCGTCGCCGAGACGCCCGTCGGGGAGTGCGGCGCGGGCGGCGTCGCGGGCCAGTCGATGCACGCTGAGAGCCCGGACAGAGCAGCAGCCGTTCTGGTGGCGAACGGCGCGGTCGTTGCTGCAGGCAGCGAGGCGAGCCAGCTGCGCAGCGTCGCGGCGCGCCCGGCGAGAGGGGAGCTCGGCGACCACGGCAGTTCGTCCTCGTCGCAGGAAGTGGCCGCGAACAGCGGGAAAGAGATCGCCGAGTCGATTTCGGGCGCTTCGACCGCAAACGAGTGCTCGTCGAGTCGGCCGGGCGGCGGGATCGCGCCGGGGGGCGTGGTCTCAGCGGGCGGAGAGGGAAAACCACTGCCGGGCGCCGGGGATTGCAGGGCGTGCGTGAGCCGCGCCAGCGGCACGACGTCACCATGGGCGGCCGCGGCAATCGCGGCCGGTGCGAGCTCGCGTGCTCCCTTCGCGAGGTCGAGCCCGGACAGCAGGCTGAGAACGCCAGCTTCGGTCACGCGCGCCGGGCACAGCCGGCCGTGAGCGTCATAGATCTTCGTGTGCAGCGGGTGGCGATGCAGCGCCGTAACCACGCGCGTCAGGTCCGCGTACACGTCGCTGGAGAACGAGCGGCACGCGCCAGCATCGCAGATACCTTCATCCAGTACGCGACGCAGCGCCTGCTCGTCGAGCGCACGCGGGCCCGTTGTCGGCGTGGTCGAGTCGAGCACCATGCGCGCGATGCCCTGCGGATGCTCACGCGCATAGATGCCAGCCACACGCGTACCGTAGGAAACGGCAAACAGCGACAATGGCGTGCCGCCGAGCTCCTGGCGCAGCGCGTCGAGGTCTTCGACGGATTCCTGGCTGGTGTAGAACGCGCGCGTTGGACCAAGCGCGGTCCCACACGCGCCCACATAGGCAGACGGCCCGCCCTTGAGCGGCCTGAGCACCAGCGGGCATTCCAGGCCCTGCGACTGGCCGGTCCCGCGCTGGTCGAACGCCACCAGTTCGAAACCCTGCAGCGCCGGGTCGCGCGCGAGCGGCGCGATCAGCGCCTCGAACGGAGGCAGCGCCGGCTGGCCGGGACCACCGGCGAGCAACACGATCACCCCGATACGCCGCGCGCTCGCGGGTACCCGCTGCACGGCGAGCGCGATGCTTCCGGCAGCCACGTCGGCCCGGTCGAAGGGCACGTCCAGCGTGGCGCACTGCAGCCCGGCTGCAGGGACCACGACCTGCTTGGCAGGGCAGGCCGCGAACGCAAGCGTGGCCGGTAGCGCGTCGGCGATGGCCGGCGCGGGCAGTGTGAAAGCTGCGCAGCCGAGCACGAGCAGGCCTGCCAGCCGGGCGCTCGTGCTCACCGCGCCGAGACCCCCCACGCGGCTGCGAGCTTCGCCTGAGCAGCGGCGACCGCCGTCCCGACCTCCCTGCCGCTCTTTGCTTCGAGGCGTGCGATGCGCTTGGCCGTCCGCCTTTCGGCTGGACCCTCGTAGGGTCTGAGCAGGCGCAGGATGACCGCTTCGCGAAATTCTTCCGATGGCTCCACGAACGACGACGATTCGATTGCCTGCACGTGCGCGAGGAACGCCGCCGCGCTCTGCGGCAGCGCTGCATATGCGCTCGCCTTCCACGTCGCAATGTCGATGCAAACGTCAGGCAGCGCAAGCCCCAAGAGCCCGCGTTCTTCGCCGGCCTCTGCCTGCACAAGACGCGAGAGCCTGTGATCGCTCCACCTCAGATGCACGATCAGCCCGGAGAGGCGCGACAGCATCGGGCGCACCGGCGCCAGACCGGCAAGAAACACCGTCGTGACGGCCTCCCCGCCGAGTTCGCCAAACGCCGTGTCGCGGGGAGCATAGGTCAGGGCGGATGGGCATTCCCCAGCGATCTGGGCAGCGCGCGCTTCCATTGTGGCTACCCGCGCTCCCATCTCGGCGTAGGCGCTGTCCTCATAAGCGTTCTCAGCGCGCAGGTACGCGCGCGTCGCGGCAGCATCGTCGGCGTGAGTGGCCGCGAGGGCAGGCGCGGGCAGGCAGGCGCACGCCATGCACGCGAGCGCGGCGATCAGCTTCGTCATAGGCGGGCTGGGTCCTTGCACACGCAGATCAACAACCTACAAGCACTTCCAGCACTGTGATTAGCTTGCCGGACTCGCTCGCATCGATGCCCGAAGCAGTCTCATTCCAGTTTCACTACTTGAAGCAGTTTCAATAGTACTGTCACGATCGGGCAGCTGTTGGAGCCGAAGCGCGACGTGCACTAGTCTGGCGCTCACCGATGTCTAGCGTTGCCCCGGCGATCGTCCGCGAGCTCGGCCGACTGATCGGCCCCGAGCATGTTTCGGACGTACCATCTGGGTCGCCGTACAACAGCGACTGCTCGCGCCGGCGGGGCGTGGACGGGCGAGCGGACGCCGTGGTGCTCCCGGGCAGCGCGCAGGAGGTGGCCGCGTTGGTCGGTTGGTGCTACGCGCACGACGTGCCGATCGTGCCGCGCGGCGGCGGCACGGGGCTGACCGGCGGGGCGGTTGCCACGCACGGCGGCGTCGTGTGCTCGCTGGAGCGGCTGCGCCAGGTGCGCGAGCTCGAGCCGGAGCTGTGGCGCATCCTGCCGGAGGCGGGCGTGAGCACGCGCGACGTGCAGCGCCTGGCGCGCGAGAACGGGCTGATGTTCGCCCCCGACCCCGGCGCGGCGGAGCAGTCGCAGATCGGCGGCAACGTGGCGACGAACGCCGGCGGTCCGCATGCGCTGAAGTACGGCACGACCGGCGCCTGGGTCGCGGGGATCGAGGCTGTGTTGGCACCTGGCGAGCTCGTCCAGATCGGCGGCTGGGCGCGCAAGGACGTCGCCGGCTATGACCTCAAGAGCCTGCTGGTTGGCTCGGAGGGGACGCTCGGGGTGATCACCGCGGTCAGGCTGCGGCTGCTGCCGGCACCGGAGGCGGCGATCGCGCTCGTCGTGTTCCTGCCGACCCGCGCGGAGGGCTGCGCGGCGATCGGCGAGGTGTTCGCCGCAGGGCTGCGTCCGTCCGTGCTCGACTTCCTCGACGGAGAGACGCTGCGGATGCTGGCGGCCGCGTACCCCGGCGAGGTTCCCACTCACGCGGGCTTCGCGCTGATCGTCGAGGTCGACGGTGGGCACGGGGAGGCGCAGGCACAGCGTCAGGCGCTGCTCGAGCTATTCAGCGAGCAGGCGATCGCGGTGCACGAACCGCCCGACGCGCGCGCTCTGTGGCGCTGGCGCGACGGGGTCAACCCGGCGGTGAGCGCGGTGCGTGGGGCGAAGGTCAGCGAGGACGTCGTTTTCCCGATGGAGCGCCTGGCGGAGGGTCTGGAGGGCTTCGAGCAGATAGCCGAGCGCCACGGTCTGCGCTCGTGTGCGTTCGGCCACGGCGGCGACGGCAACGTGCACGCGACGGTGCTGGTGGACCCGCAGCGCGAGGATGAGTTGGACGCTGCCGAGGCGGCCGGCGAGGAGTTGTTCGCGCTGGTCGTCGCGCTCGGCGGATCAACCGCCGGCGAGCACGGTGTTGGCTGGCTGAAGCGCGGGCGCTTGGAGTCTCAGTGGGATCGACGGGCGCTCGAGCTGCACGAGCAGATCAAGCGCGCATTCGACCCGAAGGAACTGCTCAACCCGGGGACGAAGCTGGCGCGGTACCCTGCCCGCTCGCCGGCCACCGCCGGCTATGACCACCTGAAAGGAAAGCAAGCATGAACAAGTCGCAACTGATCGAAGCGATCGCAGCAGACAGCGGTCTCACGAAGTCCGATTCGGCTCGCGCTGTCGACTCGCTGCTGGACACGGTGACCAAGACGTTGAAAAAAGGCGACGAGGTGGGCATCACCGGGTTCGGCAAGTTCTCGGTCGTCAAACGCGCAGCCCGCCAGGGCGTCAACCCGCGGACCGGTGAGCGCGTGAAGATCAAAGCGTCCAAGGCACCCAAGTTCTCTGCCGGCGCCAGCCTCAAGCAGGCGGTCAGCCCCAAGAAATAGCGTCGGCGGCCGGCAACCCCACCCCTCGTAAGCCGCCGCGGTCATGACGCTCGTCAGCGACCTGGAGCTTCCGACGTTCGACGTGACCGACCCGTCCCTGCGCGGGGAGCGGTTCCACGAGGCGATGGGCGAGCTGCGGCAGGAAGGCTGGTTGGCGCAGGGGCCGTTCGGCTACATCGTGCTCGACCGCGAGTCCGCAGAGTTCTTCCTGCGCACCCGCTCGGCGACCTTCCCGGGAATGAAGATCGCGGAGATATTCGACGTGACTGACGGGCCGTTGTACGAGCAGATGAAGCGCAACATCCTGCACGTCAACGGCCCCGACCACTCGCGGCTTCGCAGCCTCGTGAACCCGGCGCTATCGCCGCGAGCGGTGGAGCGCTACCGGCCGGCGATGAGAGGTTTCCTAGAGGCGCTGTTCGAGCGGCTCATCGCCGCCTCACCGGCCGGCGAGATTGTCAGCTGCGAGTTCGTGGAGGCGGTCGCAAAGCCGTACCCGTCGCAGGTGATCGCGCATGTGATGGGTGCGCCGCTGGAGGATGCACCGAAGCTGCATCACTGGTCGAACTGGATCCAACGGCAGTTCGACGTGGCCAGCATGGCCAGCGAGCGCGAGGGGATCGAGCGGGCTGTGGATGAGTTCTACGAGTACGCCGAGGCGCTCGTGCGCACGCGACGTGAAGATCCGGGCGACGACCTGGTCTCACAGCTGGTCGCGGCCGCCGATCCAGCTCACCCACCCGAGCGGCTGTCCGATGTGGAGTGCATCAACCTCGTCTTCAACATCCTCGTCGGCGGCGTCGACACCAGCCAGAGCCAGCTCGCACATGCGATCCGGCTGCTTGCGGAACACCCAGAGCAGTGGGAGCTCCTGGTGGCAGACCCATCGCTTGCAGAGCGAGCCGTCGACGAGGCTCTGCGGTACGAGCCGATCACCCCGTTCACCGCACGCATCATGACCGAGGATCTGAGCTTCCGCGACGTGACGTTCCCAGAGGGGACGATCGTGATCGTGTGCGCGTTCACCGGCAACCGTGACCTCGAGGCTGACGTCGCCGGAGATGGTGGCGCTGGGCGCTTCGACGTCACCGCCGAGCGGGGCCACGCACGGCCGCTGACGTTCGGCGCGGGCGTGCATTACTGCCTCGGTGCCAACCTCGCGCGCGTTGAGCTGCAGGAGGGGCTTGCATTCCTGTCCCAGCGCCTGCACGGACTGGAGCTGGATGGGGAGCCCGTGTTCGAGAGCGTGTCCGGGATCTACGGGCTGGCCGAGCTTCCGATCAGGTTCGCCGTCTGAAGCTCGCGCGCGCCGGCCCGCGCAAACGTGGAACAATTCCGCAGGGGGGTCATAGAGGGTCTCCGAGCGACATGAGGTTTAGATGTTGTCTGTGTTCGAGCGGATGTCGAAGCGGGCCTGTCGAGTGCCGTCGCTGTCGGCCAGCGTCGTCGTCCTCACGGTCGTCGCAGTGCTCGGCATCAGTCCGACGATCGCCAGTGCGGGCCAGTACCACGTGTACTCGTGCCGGACGCCCACAGGCGAAAGCGCTCCCGTCGACGGCTGGAACGGGTCGTCTGCCGGCTCGGAAACCTTCACCCAGAACACCTGCGCGCAGGGGGGTGCGTTGGTGGCGGGGCTTGGAGATCAGACCGCTCATGGCGCTAATCGCAGCAGCGCGGACTGGGCCTTCGGACCGCCGTCGCCCGATCTACTGATCGGCGCCACACTGTGGCGAGCCGGGTATGTGCACGGCGGGCATCAGGAAGGCGGTACGTATCAGCTCTTGTTCGCGGGGCCGATCCCTGAAGATGTATTCGACGAATGCCTTTACGTCAATGGATGCAAACAGGAGGGCGAAGTCGGACAGCCCATGTCCGCAGCCAACCGCCTCGCTGTGCCTCCTGGGAATCTTGGCCCACAGCTTTTCGCCAGCGTCGTCTGCGCATCTAGTCTGTCTGGGGCCGAATGTGGACATGGCTTCGGTGACCCAAACGGCTACGCCGCCGTGGTGTACCTGTACGCGGCAGATCTGACCCTCGAACAGAGCGCTGGACCGACGGCTTCCAACGTGAGTGGCGAACTGGTGAGCGCGCCGGCGGTCGCGGGTACGAGCGACGTAGCGTTCAGCGCGAGCGACCCGGGTGCGGGCGTCTACGAGGCGCTGTTCAGCGTGGACGGGAGTGTCGTCCAGAGCGCGGTCGTGGACGACAACGGCGGTCGTTGTAAGAACGTTGGCCAGACCACCGACGGACTGCTGGCGTTCCTATATGCGCAGCCGTGTTCGGCGTCCGTGAGCGTCGACGTTGGGTTTGACACGACCCGGGTGGGCAACGGCACTCACCATCTGGTGGTGAGCGTGATCGACGGTGCGGGGAACGCGGCGACCGTGCTGGATAGGAATGTTGTGATTGCCAACCCACCGCCCGCGGGCGCGCCGGGGCCGCCGAACGGCGTGAACGCGTCCTCGCGCGCGACGCTGACGGTTGGCTGGAAGGGGACCAAGCGCACGCGCCTGACGAGCGGGTTCGCCCACGGCCAGGCAATCGTAGGGCGGCTGACGGCTCCGGGTGGGGCGCCGATCGAGGCGGCCCGGATCGACGTGCTCGCCACGCCGGCGTTCGCCGGTTCGAGGGCAGTGCCGATGGCCGCGGTGCGCACCGCGGCAAACGGCCGCTTTGCCGTCCGAATTCCAGCGGGTGTCTCCTCGCGCACGCTGCGCTTCTCCTATCGGAGTCATCTCGGCGAAACGCTGCCCGCGGCGACGCGCACGCTGACGCTGAGCGTCCGCGCCGGTGTGGCGTTGAGCATCACGCCGCGCACGGCGAGCGTTGGCGCGAGCGTCCGCTTCACCGGCCGCTTGCGCGGTGGGCCGATCCCGCACGGCGGGAAGCTGCTCGTGCTCGAGGCGCGCTCTCCTGGCAGCCGGTGGCTGGAGTTCGACGTCATCCGCAGCGACGCTCACGGGCGCTACCACGCCGGCTACCGCTTCAAGTTCCCCGGGCCCGCGGACTACCAGTTCAGGGTGTTGTGCCAGGCCGAGGCCGACTATCCGTTCGCGGCGGGCAACTCGAATGTCGTCGATGTGCGGGAGCGATAGGGACGGACGCTGCCGTGTCGGCCGCTAGAGCGCCTGCGGACGCATCGGCTGCTCTCGAAACCATGGCGTCGCCCCAGGCGACAGGGCCACGAAGTTCGAATAGACGAACAGCTCGCCGGTGCGTTCGGGCTCGTACAGGTGCAGCCCATCCGGGAGCAGCGCGAAGACTTCATAGCCGTGGTCACGGAGAAGCCTGAAGGCAGCGGCGAGTGTACTCCCGACCGCTGCCCAGGCCGGGCCGTACTCGAACTGCGCCACCGCGATGCGGTGGTCACGCAGTGCCCGCTCTGCACCTCGCAGTATGTGCAGGTCCATCCCCTCGGCGTCGATCTTCATGAGGTCAACACGCTCGATGCCTAAATCGTCAAGCTCGTCGTCGATCGTGACTACACGCACCGGCTGGCTACTCGCGAGATCGCTGCTGTGCGAGGCCACGAGCGACGATGTCTCGCCGGCGTCCGGCTCCTCGAAGAACTCCCGCCCGCCAGCAGCATCCGAGACCGCCGCAGCGATGATCTTGACTCGCTCATCGGACCCGAATCTCCGATGCAGAAGCTCAAGCGCTGCCGAACCAGGCTCGTAGCAACACACTGTTTCGATGCCGGACGCGGCCTCAAGCAAGTGCGCAGTCCACTCTCCGCGATTGGCGCCAACGTCGATCACCGTGCAAAGCCAAGGCGCTAGTTCGCGCTGCAAGAGTGCCTCGCCATTGTGATCTGGATCGATTGTCGGCGCGAGCCGATGGGCGAGCAGCTGGGTCGCAACGTTGCGCACCCAGAGGGCGCCGTGGCGCGCCGCGCGACTACGCGCGAGCCCGTCATAGACGCGGTCTTGCAGGTCGGCGCGGTTCACCGGGATGGGGAGCATAGCGACGGCAGGTGGCGGATCACGACGGCAAGTTCGACGTCCGCCGGCGCGCCACGATGGTCACTTGCGCGTACGCTCACGCGCGTGAGCCTCAGCCTGCCGCGCCGGATCGGAGTAAACGCGATCTTCCTCGAGCCGCCAATGGGCGGCCTCGAGACATACGTCCGTGCGCTCGTACCCGAGCTCGTGCGCCTCGCGCCGAAGATCCGCTTCAGCGTGTTCTGCAGCGCCGGCGGATACGCGCAGCTGAGCCGCGAGGACTGGAGCGGTGAGGTCGAGCTCGTCACCAACCGGTTGACCAGCATGCGCGGGCTGAAGGCCGTGTCGGAGCTGACCTTGCTCGGCGTGCTCGCAGGGCGACGTGTGGATCTGCTGCACAACGTGGCGTTCACGGCGCCGTTGCGCACGCGGGCCGTCAACGTCGTGATGGTCCCCGACGTCATCTGGATCGTCGCGCCGGACGAGGACCGCGGCGCCACGATGCGACTGTGGCGGCTGATCGTGCCGCCCGTCGCCCGTCGTGCCGACCGCGTGATCGCGATCTCGCAAGCCGGCGCCAAGGACATCGTCCGGTACTTGCGCGTGGCGCCCGAGCGAATCGACGTCGTGCCGCTCGGGCCGGGAGTCCAGGCGCGAGCCGCAGCGACGCCGGAGACGGTGCTGCGCGATCGCCTGCGGCTCGGCGGCGGCCCGATCGTGCTCGCGGTCTCGGCGAAGAAGGCGCACAAGAACCTCGCCCGGCTGCTCGAGGCGATGAGCACCGTGGTCGAGCACCAGCCCGACGCGATGCTCGTTCTCCCCGGTCGCCCGACCGAGCATGAGGGCGAGCTCCGAGCCCAGGCCGCCCGCGACGGCCTGAGCGCGAACGTGTCGTTCCCGCCGTACGTCGACGACGCCGACCTGGAGGGCCTGTACGCCGCAGCCAGCTGCTTCGTGCTGCCCTCGCTCAACGAGGGTTTCGGCCTGCCCGTGCTGGAGGCGATGCGCCGCGAGGTCCCCGTCGCCTGCTCGAACGTTTCCGCGATGCCCGAGGTCGCCGGCGACGCCGCGCGCTACTTCGATCCGCTGCGCCCCGCCGAGATCGCCGCCGCGCTGCTCGACCTGCTGCGAGATCGCGACCTCGCCGCGCAACTGATCGCCGCCGGGCGCGAGCGCGCGCGGGGGTTCTCGTGGGCGGCCACCGCCGAGCTTACGCTCGAGTCTTACGAGCGGGCCTGGCACGCTCGCAGCAGGGAATGACTCTCCGATCTCCTCATCGGTAGCGGTGTCCACAACTTCTGGCCAGGTACGTGGCGCACACGTCGCAGCCGTTAGGCTTCGGCCCGTGCCGCCAGAGCTCGTGACTGCACAGTTCCGGCGGCTTCGTCTTCGCCTGCCACAGCCCTGGTCGAGGAGGCTCGGCCAGCTCGCCTACCTGCCGAAGCTGCTCGGCGGCGACGCCGGCACGCGGCGCGAGTTCACCGAGGAACCCTTGATCGAACGGCTGGTCCACGGTGGGCAGCCGCTGGAGGAAATCGGCGTCGGGCTGACCGAGCGTGTCGTCGAGATCCCCTGGGTGCTCCGCAGCCTCCCCGCCGGTAGCCGCACGCGCGTGCTCGACATCGGCACCGCGTTCTCCCCCGTCGTCTACAAGCGCCTGCTCGTCAGAGCACCGCAGACCGTCGAGGTCGCCGACCTCGCCGCGGCAGAGATCCTGCACCTGCGTACCCACGTCGCCGACGTCCGCAGCCTCCCGCTCCCATCCGACAGTTTCGACGTCGCGATCTGCCTCTCGACGCTCGAGCACGTCGGCATGGACAACACCAGCTACAACGTCGCCAGCGGCGGTGGCGGGGATGTGGACGCGCTGCGCGAGCTCGGCCGCGTCGCGCCGCTCGTGCTGGTCACCGTGCCCGCCGGCGCCGACGCCGACATGGGCTGGCAGCGTCAGTACGCCCCTTCGACGTTCCGCCGCGTGGTCGAGCAGGCCGGTCTCGCCGTCCAGCGCCTGCAGGTGTTCGCGCACGATCCCGTACGCGGCTGGTCGGCCGTCGAGGAGGACTCGGTCGCCGGCCGCAGCTACGGCGAGAATGCCACCGCGGCCGCGGCAATCGTGTGTGCTGAGCTGCGCCGCCCGTGAGATTGCGGCACCGGCGCTAGCGTGGGCGCCGGGCCGCTGCGCAACTCGCCGTCGGCCCTCGGCACGACTCAGCGCGACCGGGATGACCTACACGACCCCCTGCCACTTCTCGCGGAAGTAACGCGCGTTGCGAATGTGGATCGAGCGCAGCAGCTCGGCGCGACCGTTGTGGCGGATGCGTTTCCACGGGTTGCTGACCGAGATGCCGTACTCGTGCTCGGTCTCGATGCCCGCGACCGCATAGCACTGCAGGCCGAGCCGCTTGCGCACATCGGTGCACAGATCGACCTCCTCGTAGGAGCACGGGGCATAGGTCTCGTCGAAGCCGCCCAGCGCCTCCCACACCTCGTGGCGCAACGCGAACAGAAACCCCGAAACCACGTCGCATGCCTCCACCTCGCCGACCCTCCTATCTAAAAGATCAAGGTACTCGAGGTGCTTCGGCACGCTCAGATCCCAGATCGTGCCGTCCGGTCCGACCACGCCTGCCTCCCGGCGCGTCGTGAGCACGGCGTGCATCAGTCGCAGGGCGCGCGGCCCGAGCAGCACGTCGTCGTTGGCGAACACGAGCACCGATCCAGATGCCGCCCGCGCGGCCGCGTTCCATCCCGGTGAGACCCCGCGGTTGACTTCGAGGTCGACGCACCGCGCCCCCGGCGGCACCCCAGCATCGGCCGCCGAGATGCCGTTGAGCGCGACCACCAGCTCGCCTTTCAGGCCGTCCAGCGCCCGCTCCATCGTCCCCGCCAGCGTCGTCAGGTCGGGCTCCGCGTGCGCCCGGTAGACCGGTACGCATACGGACACGTCGATCTCCGCCATCACACCCGGCTGCGTGCCAGCACGTACCACTGGCCGGCCAGGAACTCCGTCGAGCGCCCGAGCGTGAGCTTGTGCAGCAGCCGCGAGCGGTGCAGCTGCGAATGCTCGACGCTCTCGACGCTCCAGCCGCCCTCATCGACCAGCGCCACGATGTCGCGACGCGTGAACCAGCGAATGTGGGTCGCGTCGCGGTGGCCGGCCGGCTGGTAGCCGAACGTCCCGCGCAGGATCAGATCGCGCAGCAGCGACACGTGGCTCGCGTTCGGCACGGAGACGTGCAGTTGGCCATCCGGGGCGGCCACGCCGCGCAGCGCGTCGATCAGCGCGAGCGGGTCGTACAGATGCTCCAGCACGTCGTAGCAAAGGATCGTGTCGAACGGTCCCGTGGCGTTCGCCAGCTCACTCAGCGCATCGCCGGTCAGGACCTCGTCGTACACCTGCGCCGCGACAGCCGCCGGCTCCGGGAGCATCTCGATACCCGTGATCCAGGTGGCGCCTCCGGCCCGCAGCAGCGGCGCCGCGCCACCTCCCGCACAGCCGATGTCGAGCACGCGACCGACCGGCTTCGGCAGGTGCGCGAGCGTCTCCGAGCGCGACAGGCCGTAGTACGTCTGCGACTTCGGCGCCTCCAGCGGAATCGTGCCCGGCATCGCCGCTACCTTAGCCGGCCGGTCGCCGGCGCAGCGCCTGCAGGAACTCGTCCGGCACGGCGCGCAGCGCCAGCAGGCAGGCGAACAGCACGACGCTCGAAACGACGACCGCAATTGCCGAGTAGACCGGGATCAGGGCCCCTACCGCGAACGCGACCGCGAGTGCCAACGCCACTCGCGGCAGATGTTGCAGCGACGGACGTAGCTCCGGCCGGCGATAGCACAGCACCGCCGCGTACGCGCCCGCCAGCGTGATCTCCAGGGTCGCCGTGACGACGCCAGCGCCGCGTGCCTGGTGGGAGGGGATCAACACGAGGCTGAGCACCACCGCGAGCGCCACCGTGAGCGCGTTGACCACGATCAGGTCGCGAAACATGCGCAACGTGAGTAGCGCAAACGACCACGTCGCCACGAGGAACGTGCCGATGATGCCGACGCCCAGGATCTGCAGGATTTCGACCGACGGCTCAAATTTCGGTCCGCCGACGACCTTGACCGCAAACGGCGCCCCGATGATCACGCACAGTGAGAAGAAGCCGCCCACCACGACGCTGCCGTCGAACAGCCGCTGCAGCGCGTAGCGCAGGCGCTCGTGGTCGTCGCGCGCCGCGCGAGCGAGGATCGGGAAGGCCGACGCGACCAGCAGCCAGGGGACCCCGTTGACGATGTTCAGCACCCGGAACGACAGGCTGAAATATCCGGTCTGGTTCTTCTCCGCCAGCAGCGACATCGCGATCACGACGATCTGGAAGTAGATCACCCCGAGGGTCGTCGCGGCGGCGAACACGAACGATTCCGACAGCAGTGATCGCCATCTCGCCGGGGAGAACGCGGGGCGCAGGCTGATCTCGTGGCGAGCGAGCGCCGCCGTCAACGTCAGCGTCGCCAGCGCCGCGACCGCCGCCACCGCGTAGAACGGCAGCAGCGAGGCCCCGCCGACGACCAGCAGGACCATGCAAACGGCGGTCACGAACTGGCCGGTGAAGTCGCTGATCGCCAGCCAGCCGAGTCGCAGCCGTGCCGTCAGCGGGACGGTCAGCGTGGCGCGCATCGCGTCCAGCAGTAGGCTCGCCGAGGCCAGCGCAGTTCCCTCGACGAGCACGCGCGGGTAGCCGGCGATCAACGTGAACGCGATCGCGCCGACGGCGCCCGCGAGCGACAGCGCGATCCGCAGGCCGATCAGGTTGCTCATGAACGAGCGGCGCGTCGCGTCATCGCCGGTCGAGAACTCGCGCACACCGAGGTTGCCAACGCCGCCCTCGGTGATCGCCGCCATGATGAAGATCAGCGACGTGACCGTGATGAAGTGCCCCCAGTCGGTCGGGCCGAGATGGCGGGTCACCAGCGGCGTCGAGGCCAGGCCCACGAGCAGCCCGCCGCCATACGCGAGCACCCGCATGCCGCTGCCGCGCAGGAAGCGGCCGCCAGCCTCGCGCGAGGCGAGGATGTCGCCGTCCGGGATGACTTCCGCGACCTCGCCCGAGGCTCCCGCGCTCATCTCGCCGGCGACCGCTCGCGCGCCTGGCCTTGGCCGTCGCCGTCGCCGTGGCCGGGGGTGGCGGGGTGCGCAGCGGGCGCCGGCAATCCGCACGCGCGCAGGAACTGCTCAGCGCGACGGACCGTCGTGTTCGCGCGCGCCCAGTCCAGCGCCCCCTGCTGCAGCGATGCGTAGCGCGCGTCGTCGATCGTCTCCAGTCGGGCGATCAACTCGTCGTAGCTCCCATAGGAGACGCAGTTCGTGTGATCCAGGCCGTGCGGCGCGCACCGCTGCGGCTTGCGCTCGAGATCGCGGAAGCACGGCACGCAGCCGTTGGCCGCCTGCTCGTAGTGGCGCAGGCAATCCCAACCCGCGCGTTTGATCGTTACGCCGAAGCGCGCCGAGCGCAGGTCGGCGTAGTACTCGGCCTCGTCCGCAAACGCGTACGACGTGCCCACGCCCAGACGCGAGGCAACTTCCGGGTCGACCACGTGGCTGGCCAGCAGCCGCTGCTTCGAGGCGGGCGGCTCGCTGAGGATCTTCTGCGCCGGGAACGAGAACGAGATCTCGCGCATCGCCCTGATCGACGGGAGCCTGCTCGCGAGCGCCGGCGGGAGCAGCAGGTAAGAGCGAAACCAGCCGGTCAGCGGCGTGAGCTCGCGCTTGAAGTAGATCGCGCGGGTGTGGGCCCGAGGCAGCGTCCACCAGGCCGGCTTGCGCCACCAGCGCCCGGCGTACGGATAGGGCTCCTGGCGGTCGGCTCCGTCCAGCACCGCCATCGGGGTGTCGTGGATCTGCGGCGCGAGCTCGGCGAAGCGCTCGAACGTGTTCCAGATGTCCGCGAACACGATCAGGTCGAACTCGCCGTCGCGGGCGCGCTCGAGCGCCTGCTCCCGGTTCTGTGGTGGGTCTGCGAGGAGGCCGTACAGGCTGAAGCCACGTCCGTACAGCTCGCCGCGACGCTCTACTGGGTAGCTGTCGTAGAGGAACCCCGCCTGCGGAAAGTCCACGACGGCAGTCCCGAGCAGCGTCCGCAGTCCGTGCAGCAGGCTGTCCGCGAGGTAGTCCTCGTGTGCCGTCGTCAGGAACAGGATGCGCGGCATCGCCTCGAGCATCGCCTCAATCTAGGGGGCCGCAGAGCGGACGGCCTGCCCGGCTGCCGCATCGTCCAGCGTGTCGAGCGCGATAGCGCTGAAGCGATCCCAGGAGAACTCTGCGGCGCGCGCCCGTGCGCGCGTGCTCAGATCCGCGCGGTGGGACTCGTCGCTGAGGACTCGCCGCAGTCCCGCGGCGATGCTGGACTCATGGTAGGGGTCCACGTAGTCGACAGCGTCGCCACCCACCTCCGGCAGCGAGGAGATCTCCGATGTCACGACCGCCGCACCCTCGGCCATCGCCTCCAGTACAGGCAGCCCGAAGCCCTCCCCGAGTGACGGGTAGCAGAAGACCGCGCACCGCCTGTACAGCTCCGCGAGCGCCGCATCTGAGACGTATCCGAGCATCTCGCAGCGTCCCTGGAGTGAACGCAGGGCGCTGAGCGTCTCGCCGGTTTCCCAGCCCAACGGGCCCACCACGACCAACGGGTGGCGCGTTTGCGTAGCCTCGTCAAGCGAGCTGTAGGCCTCGACCAGCCGCGGAAGGTTCTTGCGCGGCTCGAGCGTTCCCACCGCCAGCACGAACCCGGGAGGTGGCAGCCGTGCTGCCTCGGACGGCTGCACGCTGTCGTCGAGCGTCGTCGCGACGCCGAGCGCGGCCACGACCGTCTTGCCTCTGGCCGCGCGAAAGCGATCCGTCAGCGAATCCGCCGTGGCTTTTGAAATCGCCAGCACCGCAGTCGATCGACGCATCGCCGCACCGAGCGTGGCTCGCTCGATGACCGTCGAGCGACGGTTGGGTCGCATCGACGACGCGAACGTCGTCAGGTCGTACACGATCGTTACCGCCGGAATCCGCAACAGCAACGTCATGAGGTAGGAGTTGGAGGACAGGAACACGCCGCACTCGCGATTCGCCGCGTGCGCCGCCCGCGCGTGCCACCAGGGATCGCGGGCGCCGATCAGCTCCCAGCGGAAGCGCTCGTCGAGCTCCACGCCAGGCCACGCCTGGCGCGCGTACAGGACGAAGCGGTGACCGTCCTGCGCGCGCGCTGCCAACGTGCGCAACAGCTCGCGCACCAGCCGGCCGCGACCGGCGGGCACCTCAGTTGCGGCACGCGCATCGATGCCGACGATCAGAGGCGATGCCCCGCTCACGCGATCGCGTGACGAGGGCGCAGGCGGGCCCATGTCATCGGCAGCGGACGCTCGTGCAGTACAAGCCGTACCTGCTCATCCGTCATCCACTCGAGCTCCGACAGGCGATCGCCGTCCGGCGGCGCGTCGGAGACGACCTCGATCTCGTGGGTCTCACGGAACCGCCGCTCGATCGTCGCCCCGATCGTGGGGTCGACGTTGTCGTGCTGCTCGACGATGATCGACCAGTCGCGCAGGTTGGGCGCCGTGTCTGGGTCGAGCAGACGCTTCTCGTAGCCCTCGCAGTCGCTCAGCAGCGCGACACGCGCGTCGGACACCTCAGCGAGCGTCGAGGCGCTGCATTCACTGCCGATCACGACGCGATCCTGCACGCCGTTGATCCGCGCCAGCTCGGCGCAGTCGCGTCGCGCCGGCTCGTAGGTGTCGTACGCGTGCACCACCACGCGCGGCATCGCAAGCGCCAGGCCGACCGCGTAGAAGCCCTCGGCACAGCCAACGTCGATCACCACGTCGAAGTCGCCGGCGATCCACTCCGCGATCCACGGGTAGATCTGATGCTCGTAGCTGCCCACCAGCCTGGAGATCAGCAGACCCGAGATGTGCTCCTGGCCGGGCATGTAGCGCATGCCGGCGAACGGCCCGCGGCGAACCTCCAGCCCGTGACGACGTACGTACTCGTCGTTGATCGGACCGATGCGGCGAAGGAAGCGACGCGCGCGAGCTCGGTCGATCGCGCGCTTGCCCGCGTCCGGAACGACCGTCGATGCGAGTCTGCGGAACACCGCGCGACAGCCTACGAGGTTCGCTCACGCAGCGAGGCCGGTATTGGCGTGGTATTCCTGCTCCGGCGTGCACGTCGGCCTGAACCTGATCTTCCTCGTCCCGGGCGAGACCGGCGGAATGGAGGTCTACGCGCGCGAGCTGATCCCGGCGCTGCTCGCACAGGCGCCGCCGGGCACGCACTTCACGGCGTTCGTCAATCGCGAGACCGCCGCGGCAGGCGGAGGGCCGTGGGGGGAGCTGTTGCCGGCGGTGACGGTGCCGGTGAGCGCCCGCAACCGCGTGCAGTGGGTGCTCGGCGAGCAGGCGCCGCTGCCGCTGATGGCCGCCAGAGCCGGAGTCGAGATTCTCCACAGCCTCGCCTCGACGGCGCCCGTGTGGGGGCGTTTCCGACGCGTCAGCACCGTGCACGACCTGATCTACGCTCGCTTCCCCGACGCGCACGCCGGCTTGCGCGACAGAGGCATGAGGGTGCTCGTGCCGTCAGGTGTGCGTCGCTCCGATCGCGTGATCGCCGACTCGCAAAGCACGCGCGATGACCTCGTGAGCCTGATCGGCGTCGCTGCCGATCGCATCGACGTCGTGCCGCTCGGGCTCGGCTCCGTGCAGCGCGAGCGTGCATTGCCGCAGGACGAGACGCGGGCGCGCTTCGATCTCCGCGAGCGGCGCGTGCTGCTCAGCGTTTCGGCCAAGCGACCGCACAAGAACCTGGTGCGGCTGATCGGCGCGCTGGCGCGGATCCCACCGGAGCGTCGCCCGCTGCTCGTGCTGCCGGGCTACGCGACGGCGCACGAGCGGGAGCTGCGCGCGCGCGCAGCCGAGGCCGGCGTGGCGGACGACGTGCGTTTTCTGGAGTGGGTCTCGGGCGCGGAGATCGAGGGCCTGTGGTCGCTCGCCGAGGCGTTCGTCTTCCCGTCGCTGTACGAGGGGTTTGGGCTGCCGGTGTTGGAGGCGATGGCGCGCGGCGTGCCGGTCGCCTGCTCGAACGCATCCTCGCTGCCGGAGGTGGCGGGTGATGCGGCGCTGCTGTTCGACCCGCGTGAGGAGCAGGCGATCGCCGCTGCGCTCGAGCGCCTGCTCGAGGATCGCGAGGAGGCGGGGCGACTGCGCGCGTACGGGCGCGAGCGGGCCCGTCTGTTCACGTGGGAGCGAACGGCGCGCCTGACGCTCGACAGCTACGCGCGCGCGGCCGGCGCGAGCGAGTCGCTCGCAGGCGGAACGCCGCGCGCCCCGTCGCCCGCGTAGATCTCCAGGACCTTCCGCAGGGAGGACTCCAGCGACAGCTGCTCGGCGTGCTCCGCGAACCACCGCGCGGTGCTCTCGCGTAGCGCCATCCCGGCCTCGTGGACCTCGCACGATCGCGTCCGCCACCGCCTGCGGATCAGAGCCGCGCGGCGATCTTGCCGTTGACGCCCTCGGCGATCAGCTCGGTCGCGGCGTTGTCCTCGCCGGCGACGCACGACGCTCGGCGTGCCGCGCGCGGCGGCCTCGACGACCACGAGGCCGTATCCCTCGCGCCGGGAGGTCAGCAGCATGCACGTCGCCCGGCGCATCTCCGCGTCGACCACGTCGGTGTCGGCGAAGCCTCGCGCCGACACGACCCCTTGCAGCCGGTGTTCGACGATCGCCGCGTCCAGCGCCGCGCGCTCCGGTCCCTCGCCGAGGAACTCCCCGCGCAGGCCGTCGACCCGCTCGGCCGCGAGCGCCATCGCGGCGACCGCGAGCGTCACCTGCTTCTCGGGGATCAGCCGCGCCGCGAACAGCACGACCGGATCGGCCGGTCGCGGCGCGGCCGGCTCGGCGGCACCGGCGTACAGGCCGCGCAGGACCGTCACCGGACCGCGCAGCCCCTGCTCGCGCAGGCGGCGCGCGTGCAGCTCGGAGAAGCAGAACGCTCGCTGCGGTACCAGCGCGCACAGGCGCTGAACCAGGGCGCCGACGCGGCCGCCGATCGCCGCCGAGGTACTCGCGCCAGTAGGAGCGGCTCCAGACCTCGAACCAGTCGACCACCAGCTCGAAGCTGGCGAGCGGTCGCACGGCGCCGGCCGCGAGCAGCGAGAAGTAGGGGAACGAGCAGGTGTGCACGACGTCGTAGCGGCGCCCGTGGCGCAGCAGGTGCACCAGCACCCCCAGCCCGAACACGAGCGGCGGCAGCATGCGCCGGCGCCCGCCGGTCGTGTACAGGCCGATCCGCGGCCCAGCGGTCACGACCCGCACTCGCGCGTCGATCTGCGCGCGCTCGCCGCGCTGCCACTGGCGCAGGGTCAGATACGTGACCTCGTGGCCCTCGGCGGCCAGGCGCTCGGCCAGATTGCGATACCAGCGCTCCGCGCCCCCGACCGTGTGCGGGAACAGGCAGTCATAGACGAGGCACACACGCATCCCGCTAGCATCTCATCTCACCGGCGGCGAGCTGTGTGCGCCACTTTCCGCCCTCTCAGGCGTTATAAACGCAAAGCCGGCAGCCAGACCTCGAGAACAGGGCTGCCGCGGTCTTCAGCCGATGAGCACACTCGCCCCCACAAGCGCCCCCCCAGCGGCGCCCGACTCAGAGCAGGCCGGCTCGCCGCTGGTGTCGGTCGTGATCCCCTGCCTGAACGAGGCCGAGAACATCGAGTCATGCGTGACCGCCGCGCTCGAGGCGATCGTACGCATGGGCGTGCCCGGCGAGGTGGTGGTCGCCGACAACAACTCCGAGGACGACTCGGCGCGGCTGGCCGAAGAGGCCGGCGCGCGCGTGGTTGTCGAACGCAGACGCGGCTACGGCAGCGCCTACCTCGCCGGTTTCGCCGCCTCGCGCGGGCGCTACATCGTGATGGCCGACGCCGACCTGACGTACGACTTCGACGAGATCCCGCGCTTCGTCGCCGCACTCGAAGACGGCGCGGAGATGGTGATCGGCGACCGCATGGACAACATCCAGCCGGGAGCGATGCCGTGGCTGCACCGCTACGTCGGCAACCCGATCCTCACCGGCCTGCTCAACCTGTTCTTCAGCACCGGCGTCAGCGACGCGCACTGCGGCATGCGTGCGCGTGCGCAGCGAAGTGCTCGCGCGCCTCGATCTGCGCACCACCGGCATGGAGTTCGCCTCAGAGATGGTCATCAGGGCCTCCAAGGAGAAGCTCAAGATCGCCGAGTTCCCGATCGAATACCACCCGCGCGGCGGCGAGAGCAAGCTGTCGAGCTTCCGCGACGGCTGGCGTCACCTGCGCTTCCTGCTCGTGCACAGCCCCAACCACCTGTTCATCATCCCCGGCGCCGTGCTCGCCGGCCTGGGCACGCTTGATCGTCGTGTTCGTCGGCGCCGGTCTTGACTTCTTCGGGCGCGCCTGGGGCGTGCACGCGCTGATCGGCGGCTCGCTGCTGATGATCGTCGGCACCCAGGTGCTGTGCCTGGGCCTGTGTGCGCACGCCTACGGGACGTACTTCATGGGTGAGCAGGACCCGTGGTTCGATCGCATGCGCGCGCGCTTTCGCCTCGAGCACGGGCTGCTGCTGGGCGGCCTGTTCGTGCTCGTGGGGCTCGTCATGGGTGGTCTGATTCTCGCCACCTGGATCTCCCACGGCTTCGGCTCGCTCGCCGACGAACACCTCGCGGTGATCGCCGCGACGCTGATGATCGTCGGGATTCAGATCTTCTTCTCGTCCTTCCTCTTGTCGATTCTCGGTCTGCGCCGGCGCTAGGCAGTGCGGGCGCGAGTCGTGACGGCGGCCGGCCTCGCGGCCCTCGCCGTGATCATCGTCGTCGTGCTGGCGCATTCCGCGCCGCGGCGCTCGGGTAGCGACCTGACGCCGAACGGCGCGTTCGTGGTGGCGCTCGACCCCGGCCAGCAGTCCTGTCAGGAAGGCGAGCTGCTGCCGGCCGACACCTCCGCCGTCCGCGTCACGCTCGGCGCCGAGGGCACGCCCGCGGCGCCGATGCGGGTGACGTTCACCGGCCCGCGCGGAGAACTGCTGAGCACGGGGGCGCTGGCGGCGGGCTGGAAACAGGGGATCGTGCGGATCCCGATAACGCACGTGGCGAATGCCATCGAACCCGTGCGCGTCTGCATACGCGATGTAGGAAGCAGCCCGGTCGCGGTCGCCGGCACCAACCCTGACCCCGGCCTGCACATGCTCGTCGGCAATCGAACGGTCGAAGCGCGGCTGCGCTACGACTACATGCGGCCCGGCAGCGAAACGTGGCTGTCGCTGCTGCCCGTGATCGCGCACCGCACGACGCTCGCGAAGTCCGATCTGATCCGCCATTGGGCGTGGGCGGGAGCGATCCTGCTGATGCTGCTGGCGGTCGCGCTGGCCGCCCATACGATCGTACGCGAGGATCTCTCGTGAGCGTCGCGGTCGGCGGCGAGCTCCCCGCCCACGACGCCCACGGCGCCCACGTAAGCCGGGACGGGGTGCTGCGCAGGCAGCGCGACGCGCTCCGCCGCGCACTCGCCACCGTCCCGCGGGTGGCTTGGGCATGTGCGTTTGTGATGCTGGCGAACGGACTGGCCTGGTCGTTGATCGTGCCGCCGTTCGAGGTGCCCGACGAGAACGCCCACTACGCGTACGTCCAGCAGGTTGCCGAACGCGGCACCGTCCCTCGCCATGTGCTGCCCGAAGGGATGCTTTCGCCTGCGCAGGACCGGATGCTCGGCGCGGTGCTCTTCTACCAGATCGTCGGAGAGAGCCAGAACCCGGCCCCGATGTCCGAACTGCAGCAGCGCGGCGTCGAAAAATCCGAACGCGAACGGCTCACCAGCCGCGGCAGCGGCGACGCTCTGTCGGCGACGAACAACCCGCCGCTGTACTACGTCCTCGAGGCGGTCCCGTACAAGCTCGCCTCGAGCGGCAGCGTGCTCGACCGCCTCGCGGCGATGCGCGTGCTGTCTGCGCTGATGGGCGCTGTGACGGTGCTGCTGATCTACATGTTCCTGATGGAGCTGCTGCCCGCCCGACGCTGGGCGTGGACGGCGGGCGCTCTGGTGGCGGCGTTCCAGCCCCTGTTCGGCTTCATGTCGGGGGGGGTCAACAGCGACGACCTGATCTACTTGGCCTGCGCCGGGGTCCTGTGGGCACTGGCGAGGACATTCCGGCGCGGGCTGACGCCGGCCAACGGCATCCTCGTCGGCGGCTTCCTCGGCGCCGGGCTGGTGACGAAGTTCACGATGCTCGGGTTCATTCCGGCGGTGGCGCTAGGGCTCCTGCTCGCGCTGCGCCGTGCCTGGTCGGCTGACCGGGGCAGGGCGCTCCGCGGCGCCGCGTGGGCGGTCGGCCTGGTCGCTGCGCCGGTGCTGCTGTACTTCGCGCTCAACCATCTCGTGTGGAAGCGGGGGGCAATCCCCGGCGGCATCGGCAGCGTTGCGGCTGCGCCGGGCGCCGGCACGACCTTCAGCTCCCGCGAAGAGCTGAGCCATATCTGGCAGCTGTTCCTGCCACCGATCGGCATGCGTCACCAGTTCAGCTACCTGCCTCTGTGGAAAACCTGGTTCAAGGGCTTCTTCGGCAGATTCGGCTGGCTCGACTACAAATTCCCGTATCGCTTCTATCTCGGTGCGCTCGTCGTGTCGATCGCCGTGATCCTCGCTGCGGGCGCCGAGATCTTCCGCTGCCGCCGTGCGTTTGCTCGCCGCTTTGGCGAGTTCGCGATCTACACGCTGATGGTCGTCGGGCTGTGTGTCGAGGTCGGCGTTCAGTCCTATCGCGAGATGATCCAGACCGCCGGTATCGGGCAGTTCGAGCAGGCCCGTTACCTGCTGCCGTTGATCGGCCTGTACGCCGCGATCGCGGCGCTGGCGGTGCGCTTCGGCGGACGTCGGTGGGGGCCCGCGCTCGGCGCGCTGCTCGTGGTGCTCGCGATTGGCCACGATCTGTACGCCCAGCTGATCACGATCTCGCGCTTCTACGCATGAGCGCCGTGACGGTCGCGATCCCTACGCGCAACGGCGGCGAGAGCTTCGAGCGCGTGCTCGAAGCGCTCGGCTCCCAAACGGTCGCGCACGAACTGCTCGTCTGTGACTCCGCCTCGACCGATGGATCGCCGCTGGCCGCGCGCGCCCACGGGGCGCGCGTCGTAGAGATCGCTGAGCGCGACTTCAACCACGGGGGGACGCGCAACCTGCTGATGCGCGAGGCGCAAGGCGAGCACGTCGCGCTGCTCAGCCAGGATGCCGAGCCCGCCGACGAGCGCTGGCTCGAGCGACTGCTCGCGGGGTTCGAGCTCGCCGACGATGTGGGCCTCGTTTACGGCAGCTACCGTCCACGGCCGGGCGCGTCCGCCGCCGTCCGCTGGGAACTGGAGGGCTGGTTCGCCTCGCTCGCGCCGGACGGCCAGCCGGTCCTGGAGCGCCTCGACGCGAACGAGCGTCCGACCGCGCCGGGCGAGCTCGTCGGCAGGCGCGGGTTCTTCAGCGACGCAAACGCCTGCCTCTCACGCGAGGCATGGGCGAAGGTCCCATTTCGTGAGGTTCCCTACGCCGAGGACAGGATGCTCGCGATCGACATGCTGCGCGCCGGCTACGCCAAGGCGTTCGTCCCGGACGCGGTCGTCCTGCACTCCCACGAGTACAGCTCCGGTCAAGAACTGCGGCGATGCTTCGACGAGTGGCGGGCGCTGCGCGAGATCTACGGGTGGCGCGAGCCGGCCTCGCCGGCGTATCTGGCGCGCAGGCTGCGGGGCGAGCTCGCACGTGCGCGACGCGAGCTGCAGCGCGAGGGAGCTGCTCCTGCCGAGCGCCGCGCGACGCTCGCCGCGGTGAGCCGTCACCATGTCGTGCGCATCGTCGGTGCGCTGCTGGGCTCGCGCGCCGATCTGCTTCCGTCCTCCGTCCGTCGCGGGCTCTCGCTCGAGCGCCGGGCGAGCTTCGTGCCGCTCGACCTCGACGCGGCCGGCGCACCTCGAACGACCCCGCATCAGCGACAGTGACCGACGACACGAACCCCCAGCAGAAGCGGCCGGTGATCGCATCGCCGAAGAAGATCGACCGCGCGGCCGTCGACGGCGCCAGTCGCGGGCCGTTCGCCAACCTGCGCCGGCGGATCGAGCTCACGATCCGCTACCACGGCTGGCGCGCGCTGCTGTTCCGCATCGTCACGCTGCCGCTGCGCCTGACCCCATTGCGCCATCGCCTGAGGCTGCGCTCTCACGGGGGCGATAACGACTACCGCCTGGCTGTCGCCTGGTACGGCCGGCTGGGCGAGCCGGTCAGCATCGTGATCCCGAGCTTCCGCGATGCCGAGCGCGTCTCCACGCTGGTCGACAGCATCGCGCGGACGGTACCCAGAGGGATGGCGCGGATCATCGTCGCCGACGACGCCAGCGGCCCGGAGCACCTCGCGGCGCTGCGCGCGATCCCGGGCATAGAGATCGTCGCGGGCGAGCAGAACCGCGGCTTCGCTGCGAACGTCAACCGCGGGCTGCGTGTCACCGATCCGGAGCGCGACGTGGTGATCCTCAACTCTGACACGGAGGCCGAGTCGGGCTGGCTGGCGTGCCTTCAGTACGCCAGCAGACGGGGGGAGGACATCGGTGTCGTCGGCCCACGGCTGCTGTACCCGGACGGGCGGATCCAGTTCGCCGGCACGGTACGCAACCTCGGTGCGCCCGAGTGGTTCGATCATCGCTACCGCTTCAAGCCCGCGGACTGGGGTCCGGCGCGCCTGTCCTCGCCCGCGCTCGCGGTGACGGGCGCGTGCATGTACATCACGCGGGCGGCGCTCGAGCGTGTCGGCCCGATGGACGAGCGCTATCCGATGGCCTACGAGGATGTCGACTGGTGCCTACGCGCCTGGCAGGCGGGCTTTCGCACGCTCTACTTCCCCGCCGCGACGCTCTACCACCACGAGTCGGTCACCCGTGGAATGGACGTCGGCGAGCGCGAGCGCGAGTCTCAGCGGGTCTTCTGGGAGCGCTGGGGCGAATTCTTCGACGCGCGTGACGTGCGCACACGCGAGGGCAAGCTGCGCGTTTGCTACGTGACTGAGGGCACCGGCGTCGGCGGCGGGCACCGCGACGTCTTCGAGCACCTGAACCACCTGCTCGACCGTGGTCACGACGTCGCCCTGTACACGCTCGGCGACCTCCCCGATTGGTTCCCGCTGCGGGCGCCGGTCTACAGCTTCGAGGACTACGAGGAACTCGTCGACGCGCTCGCCGACGAGGACGCGATCAAGGTGGCCACGTGGTGGAACACCGCGGCGCCGGTCTGGCGCGCGAGCGTCCTGCACGGCATCCCGGTGTACTTCGTCCAGGACATCGAGACGAGCTACTACCCCGACGACGAGCTCACCCGTCATGCGGTGATCGATTCCTATCGGCCCGAGTTCCGCTACATGACGATCTCCTCGTGGAACCGTGAGCGCCTGCGCGAGCTCGGCCTGGAGGCGGTGCTGATCCCGCCGGGGATCGATCTCGACACGTTCCGACCGCTGGCGGACGTCGAGCGGCGCAGCGACATGGTGCTCGCTCTAGGGCGCTCCAACCCGCTGAAGAACCTGCCGTTGACGATCGACGCGTGGCGGGGCTTGAGTGGCGAGCGGCCCGAGCTTTGCCTGTTCGGCATCGAGCCAGAGCTCGCCGACCACGATGGCATGCGCTACGTGGAGGCGCCCAGCGACGAGCAGGTCAACGAGCTGTTCAACCAAGCGAGCGTGTTCGTGCAGACCTCGACGCATGAGGGCTTCGCGCTGCCGCCGCTGGAGGCGATGGCCACGGGCGGCGCTGTCGTGTGTACCGATGCGCACGGCAACCGTGACTTCTGCCTCGACGGTGAGAACTGCCTGATGCCCGAGCCGACGCCGGCTGCGGTCGGCGCGGCGATCCAGCGGCTGCTCGATGATCCCGCGCTGCGCGAGGCGCTCGGCCGCGCCGGCGTGGAGACGGCGGCGGACTTTGCGTGGGACCGGCGGATCGACGCGCTGGAGGGTTTCTTCGCGGGGGTCGCCAAGCCGAGCACGGTCACTATCTCGGGATGAACGCCCGCGGGTTGGCGCGCCAGCTACGGCTCAGGGATCAGCTGCTCGGCGTTGGCATCTGCCTCGGCAGCGAGCGTCTGCTCGCGCATGTGTTCCTTGTTCGAGTAGCTGAAGTGCAGCATGAACGTCTCGGGAGGCGTGGTCGGCGGCTGCGTGGCTGCCTCGCCCTTGCGGCCGGACAACCGGTACAGGAGCTGTGACGGGCCCAGCAGCAGGCGACGCAGGAGCGGCCTGCGCGCGACCGCCGCGAGCGAGCTGGTGGCCATCGGGCTGAGCGGACCGTCGGGTGCGACCAGCGTCCGCGCGTCCGGCGTGAGGCCGTTCCACAGCTCGTTGTACTTGCGCTCGGCCTCGTCGCGCTCGAGCTCCACCTGGGCGCCGTCGAAGGCCATGCGTGAGGCGGCACGGGTGGGCGAGGTTGCAGCTGCCCAGTAGACCTCGGCGAGCGATTCACCGGCTGCCTGCCAGCTGAAGCGCTTGCCGGCCTGGCGGATCTCGCGCACCTGGGCGGCGGCGGCCTCGGGCGAGCTCAACAGGTGGTGTGCCCGCCGGGCGCTGGCAGCGGGATCCCACGGCGTCAGCGTCGCCGTCTCGGGCGGCAGCGTCTCGGCGAGCGCCGTGTGGGAGGCGAACAGGCAGGGACGGTCATGCGCGGCGGCCTCGAAGGGCATCAGGCCGAAGCCCTCGTACGTGGTCGGGTACACGACAGCGGCGCAGCGCTCCAGCAGCCACGCCTTTTCGGCCTCGCTCACCGCGGGCAGAAGAACGACGCGCTCGGCGAGATCGGGCCGGCTTGTGAGGTACACGGCCTCATCTCCGGCCGAAGATCCGGGGCTGACCCGCGGACCCGCGAGCACGAGCGCCCCGTCCCAGCCGTGCACATCCCGCAGGGACTCGAGCAGGCGCAGCGCGAACACCCGGTTCTTGTGGCGGAAGTCGGTCCCCAGGCACAGCAGCATCGGACGCTCTCCCAGCGCCTCGGCCCCCCGCGGCGCCACGGGCGTCGGGAGGGCCTCGGAGCCACCGTGGTCGACGCCGATGTACACGACCCGCACCCGCTCGGCCTCGATCAGGTCCTCCCTGATGGCGTCTCCGGCTGCGTGATGGGAGAAGAACACTGCGCGATCGGCGCAGGCCAGTGCCTGGCGGGTCAGGCGACGGTAACCCTCCCACTGCGGAAAGCCGGGGAAGTAGCCGGGGTTGCGGTAGGCGATCAGGTCCTGATGGGTGATGACCGTCCGCTCGCCGGCGCACTGAAGCATCAGCAGGTCGTTCGCGTTGCTCACCTGGTAAGGACGGTGGACGATGTCGGTCTTGCCCATCGCGGGATGCACGGATGTGTGGGGCAGGAGCTGGACGTTGTCGAGATTGGACAGCTGCTCCTCGGCGTGGCTGCCGATGTCTGGCGGCACGATCACGCGCAGACCTACCCGCTCGGTGCGGCTGAGCGCACGGATCACTTCCAGCGTATGCACCTGCGTGCCGGTTATCACCTGACCGAGGCAGCGCGCGTCGATCGTGGCCGTCAGGCCGGTCATCGCACGTCGCGCCGATGCCAGGGACCGCGGGAGCGGGCCGAGCTGGGCCTGGCCGGCTGCCGTCTGCGCGCGCTGGTAATACGGATAGCGCGCGTCGATGATCTGTTCGTGTGCCTCGCGCACCGGGTTCTCCTGGCCGTCCTCGCCGAAGGAGCCCCCGGATCTGTGAAGCACGTAGACATCGTCAGCGGCGACGTGGACGAGTCCGTGGAGCAGACAGCGCTGGGAGAAGTCGACCTCCTCGCCGTAGCCGGGGGAGAAGGCGAGATCGAAGTCCCCCACGAGATCGAGCGCCTGGCGGCGAACGTACATGCAGTGTCCGATGGCTGTGGGCAGTCGCGGATACAGACGCATCGACTGCACGAGCACCGCTTTGGCGACCTGATCGGGGAGTTGGTGCTGGGGCAGTCCGGGAAGCGGGCGGTTACGCTCGGGAACGCTGAGGATCGTGCCGTGGTTGGTCAGCGCGCTGGCGGTGGCGACGAGTGCGTCGGAGTAGGCCGCGCGGCGCAGGCCCTGCAGCCATCCGGCGGCGACCACACAGTCGCTGTTGAGCACGACGACGTCGGCCGGAGCGGCCGCGGCGAACGCGGCGTTGACGTTGCCGGGGAAGCCGAGGTTCTCGGGCTGGCGCAGGTAGCTCACGTCGCGGTCGTCGAGGCTGCCGGCGTCGGCGAGCGATGTGACGAGCCGTTCGATCGCCGGGTCGTGGCTGGCGTCGTCGGCGATCAGGACGCGGACGTCCCGCGGCGTGTGGGCGAGCACGCTCGCGAGGCACTCGCTGAACAGCTCCTGCGCGCCGTACACAGGTATGCAGACGATGACCTCGCCGCGCGCGGCTTCGAGTGTCTCGCCGGCGCCGAGGCGGTGCAGGCCGGTGCGCCGCGCCGAGTGCCCTCGTGGTGTCAGTAGCCCGCGCGCATCAGCAGGACAAAGCTCGGTCTGCTCGTCTGCCCATGCCAGGTATGCCGTGCGATCGGAGCCGTGCGGATCGGGGAAGCGGGCGTGCAGATCTGCCCGCGCGTCGTGGAGGCAGTGCAGGTAGCGGCTAAGGGGCTCACCGGGGGCCCCCGGTTGCGGCTCGTCGAGCCATGTGAGGAAAGCATCCTCGCCGGCGCTCGAGAACGGCGTCTCGCGCAGCGCTCCCGCGTCGCAGGCGCGGTCCCACATCAGCCGTAGCTCTGGCGTCAGCGGGACGCCGCTGGCGGTGCTCGTGAAGCCGTAGGGCCATGCGTTCGTCTCGGCGTGGCCGTGTGCGTCTAGGCGATCGGCGAATTCGGCGCATAGTTCCTTCAGGACGGGGGAATGATCGAGTGCTTCACGTGTCTCGTAGCGGCTGAGGCGATTGGGATGCGCTGGGTCGAAGCCGGTGAAGTGGACGCAGCGCAGCGGATGACCGTCCACGAGCAAGCGGTCCCCGGCGCGCTCGACGCGGTGGGTGGTCGCCCGCCAGTAGCCGAAATCGACCCCTGGGTCACGCCATGCTCCGACGGCGCCGGACAGCCCAGGCATGAGATCGGCCCAACGCTGGTCGAAGACCATCGCGCGGGACGGGGCAAGGCGCGAGCCGGTTCGCAGGCGGTTCTCCCACCACCCGAGCAGCGTCCGCACCTCGGGTGTGTCGCGCGCGGCGGCGAAGCCGAGGTTGAACGATCCCGCGAGGAGGATCGCGAGCTCATTCGGCTCGAGCCCGTCGTCGGGAAGCGGGGCGAGCAGGTGAGGCACGAGCGCGAACGGATGACCGTCGAGGACCGCGTCGAGCCCGTCCAGGGGCGCGAACAGCCGCACGTCGCTGTCGAGGTACACGACATCGTCGTCGGTGTCCAGCAGATGCCTGATCAGCGATGGCTTCAGCGCGCAGCACAGCTCTGTCACGTCGTAGCGAACGCTCATTGCGTCGAAGCCCTCGAGCTCGAGCTGGCCTGGACGCAGGATGTCGAAGGGCTCCACGGCAGGGTCGATAAAGCCCTCGATCTCGTCGACGATCAGCACCGACATGCGCGCGCCGGGCTCGTGCGAGCGCAGCGACTCGGCCAGGGCGCGCGCGTGGGCGACCCACGCCTTGTTGATCACCGTGCAGACGTGCACCCGGCGGCACTATAACCGTGGCCGAGAGCCTCGCAGGTACCCTGTGGCTATGGCCGACAAGCTGCCTGCGATCGTCGTCGACGGAGTGAGCAAGACGTTCCGCGTCCCTGAGGAGCGCACGCACACGCTCAAGGAGCGCGCGCTGCATCCGCGGCGTCGCTCGCATCACGAGGCGTTCACGGCGCTGAAGGATGTTTCGTTCGCGATCGAGCAGGGGGAGTTCTTCGGGATAGTCGGACGCAACGGCAGCGGCAAGAGCACACTGTTGAAGTGCCTCGCGGGGATCTACGGGGTGGACCGCGGCCGAATCTGGTGCAACGGCAGGCTGTCGACGTTCATCGAGCTGGGCGTCGGCTTCAACCCCGATCTCGCCGCGCTCGACAACGTCGTGATGAACGGCATCATGCTCGGCCTCAGCCCGCGGGAGGCACGTTCGCGCTTTGAGCAGATCATCGACTTCGCCGAACTGCAGGAGTTCCAAGACCTGAAGTTGAAGAACTACTCCTCCGGGATGTACGTGCGGCTAGCGTTCTCGGTCGCGATCCAGGTCGACGCGGACATCCTGCTGATCGACGAGGTCCTCGCGGTCGGCGACGCGGCCTTCCAGCAGAAGTGCTTCGAGGTCTTCAACGAGATGCGCGACGATGGCAAGACGATCGTGTTCGTAACCCATGACATGGGATCGGTGAACCGCTTTTGCCACCGCGCGATGCTGCTCGAGCGCGGAGATCAGATCGCTCTGGGTGCGCCCCAGGAGGTTGCTGAGAGCTACCTCGAGCTCAACTTCGGCCGCGAGCTGCAACAAGACTCCGAGGGAGCTCTGGCGCGCCTGGGCGACGGGGCGGCGAGGATCGTAGAGGCGTGGATCGAGGATGGCGCGGGCGATCGCTGGGCCGTGTACAACCAGGGGTATCCGATGGCTTTCAAGGCGCGTGTGGTGTTCGCGGAGGCCGTTGACGACCCGTCGCTGCAGGTGACCTTCGAGAACGAAGATCGCCGTCCCGCGCTGGTCGCCTCGACGGCCCGCGAACACGAGCGCAGCGGTCGCTTCGAGGCCGGCCAGGAGGCGATCTTCTCGGTGCGCTTCGACAACCACCTCGCGCCCGGACGCTACTTCCCGGTCGCGAGCCTCGCGCGTCGGGGAAGCGGGCTAGACGTGCTCGATCGCTATCCGCGCGGGCTGCACTTCATGGTCGGCGGGATCGTCGCCGGCGGCGGTTATGTCGATCTTCCGTACACCGCTGCCGTCGAGCGTCAGCAGGCCGGCGAGCGGACGGAGGCGCAGGCTCTGTGAGCGCCGTCGAGAGCGTCGCCCCTGCCGGGCTGGACACGAGATCGCTCGGCGAGCCGATCCACGGGCCGCGAGCGCTCACCGACGACTGGTCGCGCTTCTGGCACCTGACCTACAACATCGCGCGCAACGAGTTCAAGCTGCGCTTCTTCGGCTCGGCGCTCGGCTACTTCTGGCAGCTGATGCGGCCGTTCCTGCTGTTCGGCGTGCTGTACATATTCTTCACCAAGGTCGCCCAAGTCAACAAGTCGACTGGCCCGGGGAGCGAGTTCTACGGCTCCCAGCTGCTCGGGTCGATCGTGCTGTTCACGTTCTTCGGCGAAGCGACCGGAGGGTCGGTGCGCAGCGTCGTCGACCGCGAGAACCTGGTGCGCAAGATCCAGTTCCCGCGCCTGGTGATCCCCCTGGCCGTTGTCCTGCTGGCGTCGTTCAACCTCGCACTCAACCTGATCGTGGTGCTGGTCTTCGCGCTGATCGAAGGCGTCACACCGATGCTCAGCTGGCTGGAGCTGCCGCTGATCGTCGGTTTTCTCGCGGTGCTCACGACCGGGATCGCGATGCTGCTATCCGCACTGTTCGTGAACTTCCGTGACATCCAGCCGATCTGGGATGTGGTGAACCAGATCCTCTTCTATGCCTCCCCGGTGATCATCTCGGTGATCACGGTAAAGGAGAAGATCGGCACGTTCTGGCTGCACGTCTATATGCTGAACCCGCTGGCTGTGGCCTTTCAGCAATTTCGTCACGCGATGGTCACGCACGGCACGCCGAGCGCCGCTCAGGTGACCGGTGGCTGGGCGCCGATCGGCGCATCGATGCTGATCGTCGTGGCGTTGTTCGCGGTCGGCTTCTGGGTCTTTAATCGCTCGGCGCCGCTGATCGCTGAGAATCTGTGACCGACGCAGAGCTCGCCGAGCGGGCTTCGGCCAACTCGGCGCGCAGAGCATTGGCTTCGAGCTGTGAGGCATGGAGGGCGTCCCCGAGCGCGGTCCGCTCGACGCCGAGAACCGGGTCCAGACCTCCGTTCATCCATTCCATCAGCAGCCAGCCGGCGCTATGGGTGCTCGCCAGCTCCATCACGAGACGCGCACCGGCGAGATCGAGCGTGCCGTTGGTGCGCGTCAGCTCGGGCATGATTGTGAATATGTCCGTGCCCGGAACGCCGAGCAGCACGCCGTGCAGTCGATAGAACTGCGCGGCGGCGGCTATGAAGCGAACCAGGTGGGCACGAGTCGCGAAGTCCTCGCCAGCCCACGGCCGGTCTGAGGCGTGATGAATCGCAAGCGCCTCGCGCGAACGTCGAAACGCGTGCGGGTTAGTCCTCGCCACTCGAAGACACCAGTCGTTGTCCTCGAAATAGGCGAACATGGCCGGGTCGAGTGGCGCAACATCGAAGATGCGCCTGCGCACGAGCAGAACGGTCCAGGCAACCCAGTCGCATGGACCGGAAGGCGGAAGGGTCGCACTGTCATACGGCAATCCCGATCCGTCGAGTGTGAAGCTGACAATCTGCGGGGAGTCCGTGCGCGAGCCACCCGAGTGCGACACGCGGCCGTCGGGCAGCACCACCGTCGCGCTCACCGCGGCCGCGTCGGGATCGCGGTCGAGCTCGGAGATCATGTGCTCGAGCGCTCCGGGTAGAAGTTCGGCGTCATCGTCCAGAAACAGGACGAGCTCCGTGTCGAGCAGATCGAGCGCGAGCTTGCGACCTCCAGCGGCACCGAGATTGCGGTCACTCAGATGCAGGCGGACCTGGGGGTGCTCGGCGCACACGGCGCCCAGGAGCTCCCGGGTGTCGGCCTCTGATGAGTTGTTGTCGACGACGACGACTCGCAACGGCGTTGTCGTCGTGTAGATCAACGAGTGCAGCGCCCCCAGTACGCGCTCGCGGCGGTTATGAGAGATGACCACCGCGGTGACCCGGGGCGCCGTGACGTCTGCAGTGTCGACCAGTCGCGGCGGCGGCTCGGCCTCGGCGCGCAGCCGGAGGCGGTCGCGCACTATATGGCCCTCCGGGGAAGTCCGCGACGGCTCCAGCCGCAGATGTTGTTCGCGCGGCGTCGTCGCCGAGAGCGCTTCCACGGGATACCCCGACAGGGCGTATTCAGCGATCGCCGAGACATCAAAGTTGTCGGTGGCGAGGATGCCGACGGTCTTCCCGAGCAATGAGCCGGCGATCATTACGTCGGCCCTGTCAGTCCTAATCTCCGCGTGGTCGGCGATCGTGCCGAGCCAGCCCTCGAGCGAGCCGGCTTTCAGCGATACGTCGTTGTCCCCGGACGACGCCATGTGCTCACCGTCTGCCTGCTCGCCGCCACTTCGGGCGCATAGGACGCCTGTTCCGGGCCGCTGGTAGGAGCTGTAGTCAAAGAAGAAGCTGGTGTCGTGGGCCAGCCGCGCATCGCATAGCGGTTGGATCTGGCCGTAGGACTCGCGCTCGCGCGCGAACACGATCGCTCGCGAGCGTTCCAGGGCCTCGCGTAGGGCATCGATACGCATGTCGAAGCTGCTGGGGAGCAGGATGACGCGCTCGAACCTCAGTTCGGCCACGGCCAGAACGTGAGGCATGAGATCGTGGCGGAGGCCACTATCCGGCGAGGTGCCACAGATCAGTGCCGTCGCACCGCTGGCTGCCGGCAACTCGTCGATCGTCACTTCGCGATGGAAGTGGCCACCCAGCAGTTGCTTTGCCCCGGCCCGGCTCAGCTCTGCCCTGATGTCGCCTTCCACCCGCACGAGCACCAGGTCGTGGTCGTCGCCGAGCGCGGCCAAGAGCGCTGTTTTGCTCTGCTGGAGATGATGACGGTGCTGCGGCAACACTTCTCGAAGCCTGGCAGATAGCGTTTGGCGGTACCAAGATCTGCGAGGTCACAAGGAGATATCGGCGACGAGTAGAATCGGGCCGCGCTGCCCAATAGTCGGATCTGATACTGCTCTTGCCCGAGCCGTTCATGAGTCCGGCGAGTCGCGGTCGGGCGACGTCAAATCACGGCAACGCCCAGACAAAGGACGACATGTGCCCGTAGCTATCGTCACAGGATCGGGAGGCTTGATCGGTTCGGAGTCGGTCCAGCATTTCGTTCAATCCGGCTATCAGGTCGTTGGCCTGGAGAACGATATGCGCGCGAGGTTCTTCGGATCCGAGGCCTCCACGGCGCGCACCACAGAGGCCCTGGTTGACCGTTATCGGAGCGAGTTCCGCTCGCTGGAGATCGACATACGCGACGCCGACGGCGTGGCCGCCGTGTTCGCCGAGCACGCGGGAGCGCTCGAGCTTGTGATTCACACCGCCGCGCAGCCATCGCACGACTGGGCGGCCTCAGATCCGCAGACCGATTTCGCCGTAAACGCAAATGGCACCCTGAACCTGCTCGAGGCGACGCGCCGACACGCCCCGGGCGCCACGTTCGTGTTCTGCTCGACCAACAAGGTCTACGGTGACCTGCCCAACCAGCTGCCGCTGCAGGAGCTCGACACCCGCCTCGAGCTGCCCCCGGATCACCGCTACCACCGGGGGATCGATACCACTATGTCGATCGATCGCTCCACGCATTCGCTGTTCGGCGTCTCCAAGGTTGCGGCCGATCTGCTCGTTCAGGAGTACGGACGCTATTTCGAGATGCCGACTGTCTGCTTTCGCGGAGGCTGCCTGACCGGTCCCAACCACGCCGGGACCCAGCTTCACGGCTTCCTCTCCTACCTGATGCGCTGCACGATCACCGGCGAGCCCTACACCGTGTTCGGGTATGGCGGCAAGCAGGTGCGCGACAACATCCACTCCGCCGACCTGGTCGCCGCGGTCGAGGCCTTCCACGGCGCTCCCAGAGCGGCGGCGGTCTACAACATTGGCGGCGGCCGGAGCAGCAACTGCTCGATGATTGAGGCGATCGAGCTGTGCCAGGAGATCGCCGGACGCGAGCTGTCATGGAGCCTGGGTGAGGAGAATCGAATCGGCGATCATCGTTGGTGGATCAGCGATCTGGAGCCATTCCGGCTGGACTACCCGAGTTGGGACATCAGCTTCGACGTGCGCGCGATCCTGCGCCAGATACACGAGCGCAACGCCGAGCAGTGGGGCGCCGCGGCGTGAAGCTGCCGTCACAGGCTCGCGGTACACATCGAATGGTGTGCCGGTGATCGGCGCTGATGGCCACCGGACTGGGTATCTTCCCGTCGGCGTCGGGGCCATCAACCCGACGCTCGCACCCTAGACTCTCGCGCGCCGGTCCGATGGTCGGGCTTGTTGCCCGCATACGTTCAGGCAGATCACCTCTCGTGTCTCGACTCTCCGACGCCATCGCCACCCGCCGCTCGAGCCTTGCGGCTTGGCGCCCGGGAAGGGCGCCTGCGGCGGCCGCCGTCATCCCTGCGCTCGCAATCGGGTTCCTCGCGTGGCCGATGCTGTTCACCTCGTCTGGCATGGCCCAGGACTGGACCCATCACCTCTGGTACCTCTGGCGCCAAAGCGTGATGATCGGCCGCAGCGACCGGCCGAGCCTGTTCCTCAACGACGGTGGTTCGGTTTTTTACCCGCTCTATGCCTTTTACGGCGGGACGATCTACGCGATCTTTGGGACACTGGCGTCCGTATTCGGTGGTGCGCCAGTCGTGGCGTACGTCGCGAGCTACTTGCTCGGTTTCACCGCTAGCTATTCCGGGTGGTACCTGCTCGCCCGCTCGGCTGGGCTGGGGCGTTGGCAGGCGCAGGTTCCGGGCCTGCTTTTCATCACCTCCGCTTATTACCTGACGCTGATCTACGCGCGCGGAGACTGGCCTGAGTTCATCGCCATATCGACGCTCCCACTGCTCGCCGCTGTCGTACTGCGCACGCTATTGGCCGATCGAGTCGAACTGCGATGGGCGATTCTGCTGGTCGTGTGCGCGGTCGTATTCTTTGGCAGCCATAACCTCACGATGCTGTGGGGGGCAACCGTGCTCGCAATCGTAGCGTCGGCATCGCTCGTCGCGATTCCCCAGGCGCGTCGGTTGATCAACCGCACAGGTGTCATCCGCGTGGCGGTGCTCGTGATACCCGCCGGGCTGGTCAACGCCTGGTATCTGTTCCCCGCGCTCGCGTACGGCCGGCGCACCGAGATCGCGATGGATTTCGACTATGCGGGGAGTTTGCGCAGCACGAGCGGGCTCGTCTCTGCATCGCACCTGTTCACGTTTTCCCGGAGCAGCGTCGTGGGCGATACCCCGGACTTTGTCCTCGCGCTTCCCGTGCTGGTGATCGCGTGGCTCCTCCTCAGCCTGATCCTCTCGCTATCCCTGCGAGGGGATCAGGTTTGGAAACGGGTCCTGTGGGTCTTTGCGGCCTTGTCGGTGGCGTTCACGATCGTGATGACTCACTCGCATCTGATTTTGGAACTTCCCGACCCGTATACGTTTATACAGTTTTCATATCGCCTCGAGACTTATGTGCTCGTGGGTATCAGCGGCGCGGTTCTGTCGGTCCTCGTCTTGGCTCGAAGCTGGCGGCGCCCGTGGCGCGCGTGGTCGTGGGCGACGATCGTGCTCGTGCTCGTCTCCGCTGTCGGCGCGGTGCAGCAGGTCGATAATTATCCAAGAGGGACCGGCGACCCGGGAGTTGTGGAACCGGACCGTTACGCGGTGTTCAACCCCAGCATCCAGCCGCCCTTCAGCGGCGGTCTGGGCGACTACAACGATGCAACTACGCCGCTGGTCGAACCCGCAGGTGCTCCGATCGGAATCACGTTTCCCGCTGCGATCCGCGATGAAAAGGTGACGATACCGGTCGACCTGCCGGCAGGCGTCCTAGTGCACACGAACCTTACCGGGGCGCCCTATCTGGTCAACGTCAACGGCGCGACGGTGGTCGGCCACGACCGTTCCGGTCACATGGTGCTCAGAATCGCCTCGAGTAGCCGTATGCCACGGCAGATCACGCTGAGCCGTTCCAGTCGCCTGCCGGTTGTTCTGGGGCGAGTGGTCACGGCGGGCGCGGCTCTCGTACTCGTCCTACTGCTGGTCGGCTTTGTGATCCGTCGCTCGTCAGTGAGACGCAGACGTGTCGCAGGCTGAGGCGAAGCGGTCTACGCCGCTTGCGACGCTGGTTCTCCCGGCGGCCGTCTTCGCAGCCATGGTCCTGATCCTGCTCTCGCCTTCGCTGCTTGGGGGCAAGATCTTGAGCAGCGGAGACGTCGTTTTCTTTCAAGGGCCATTCAACGGTGAGAAGCCGGTTTCGCTTACGCGCATGGGCAACAGCGAGCTGTTCGATCCGGTGTTGGTCTTTCAGCCCGACTTGATTACGATCCGGCGGTCGCTGGAAAGCGGGGAACTCGGGCTGTGGAATCCCGATCAGTCCGGCGGGCGACCGCTGCTGGCCTCGCAGCAGACCGCGCCGTTGTTCCCGCTCTCCTGGCTGGCCTTTGTGCGCTCGTTCTGGCGAGCGCTGGCGTTGATTGCGGCGCTAAAGCTGTTCGCCGCGGCGCTTGGCGCGTACGCGCTCGCGCGCTGGAGTGGCCTTCGCCGCGGCCCGGCGGTGGTGAGCGGCGTCACGTATGCCTTCTGCACGTACATGAACAGCGGTTTGCAGTTTCCCCTCTCGGGGGTCATGGCGATGATGCCGTGGACGATGCTGATGGCCGGCCGCGTGGGTCGCAACGGCAGGGGGCTCGATGCGCTCGGGCTCGCGTTTGCCGTCGGCCTGATGCTGCTGACGGGCAGCCCGGAGTTGATCGCGATCGCCCTGGGTGGTGTTGTGTTCTATGCGCTGTACGAGCTGATCTCGAACGGCGTGGGCAGCGGCGAGGAGCGGAGGTCCGGCCGATCGCGACGCTTGGCGATGCTCGTGCTGGGCGGCCTCGGCGGCCTGGCTTTGAGCGCGGCGGCGCTTGCCCCGTTTGTCGAGTTCCTCGGCTTGGCCAACACAACCTCGCGTGGTGGGCCGGGCGGCTATCCGAACAGCATCGCCTACTCGTTCTTCTTTCCTGAGCTTTGGGGTCGTCCGGACAAGGCGATCGGCCAGTTCGGACCGATCAACTACACGGAGCGCACGGCTTATCTCGGCGTGTTGCCGCTGTTGCTGGCCGTCGGCGGTGTGTTCGCGCGCCGTCCGCGTGGGGTGCATCTTTTCTGGGCGGCGTTCACGCTCGTGGCGGGCCTCGTTGCGATGGACACGTTCGTGCACGACTTCGCGGCTGGACTTCCCGGCCCGGACCACGTCAACCTGCTCAGGACGCTGTTGCTCGTGTCGCTCGGCGTGGCGCTGCTCGCCGGGCTGGGACTCCAGGGATGGTTCGATGCGGGCTCCGCTGGCCGCAGACGGATGATGGCCGCGATGTTGGTGGGCCTGTTCTTGCCGGCAGCGTTCCTGCTGCGGCACACCGACCCCTTCTCCCATTTCCTCGGCTCACTTGAACAGCTCCCGAGCCTCGGCCGCGAAGCCGTTTCCGAGAAGAGCTTCATCAAGCAGATCGTCGCGTGGCGCTGGCTGATCTTCGGAGGTGTCGGCGTGGTGCTCATCGCTGTTTCGGGGCGACTGCCGCGGCGTGTCTTTCTCGCGCTCGTGATCGCGTTGATCGCCGGCGACCTGTTGACCATGGACGCGGGCTACAACCCGCAGATTCCGCTCTCGGAGGCGAGTGCGCCCACGCCTCCGGCGCTGGCGTATCTGCAGTTGCACGTCGGACACCAGCGCATCAGTGGAACGCTCACCTCGAGCAGCGTCGACCTGCAGGCGAACCTTGCCGAGCGCTATGGCCTGCCCGACGTTGGGTCCTACAACTTCCCCAAGACCTCACGGTGGGCGGACCTGTGGGCTGCCTATGGGCAGTCGATAGGCGACCAGAACGATTGGGACCCCGAACTGCCCAGGGCTCATCAGGCGCTCGACGCGTTTGCCGTCAGCTACGTGCTGCCGGCGGCGGCGACCCGCGGACCCCCGTGGCTGCGGCCGGTCTACAACCAGCCGCAGGGGTCCCAGCTGGTCCTGGAGAACCCCACGGCGCTCCCTCGCGCGTGGGTAGCGTATGACTGGCGCACCGCCACGGGGCAGGTGAGCGCCGCGGCCGCCACGGCCGCTTCGAGCACCGAGCAGCTTCACAGCCGGCCTGTGCTCGAAGGTGTGCCCCCGCCTGCGCAGGCTGCCGCCCCGTCTCGACCCGGCGTCGCGCGCTTCCTCGCCGACAGCGACGAACACGTATCGCTGCTGGTCGACGCAGGCCGCCCTGGCTATGTCGTGCTCGACGACTCCTACTACCCGGGATGGAAAGCGTCGGTTGACGGTCATCCCGCGAGGATCATCGCGGCGAACGAGAACTTCCGTGCGGTTGCCGTGACGCCGGGAGTGCACACGATCGACTTTCGCTACAGGCCAGGTTCGTTTCGGGTGGGCGCGCTGATCAGCATCCTGACGGCTGTGTGCATGCTGCTTGCCTTGGTGGTCCTGCTGGTACGCCGTCGTCGCGCGTCGGGCGTCCGTTAGGCTGGCTTGCCGATGACCGGCGGCGACCACAGTGCGATCTACCTGCGTGCGGCGGCCGACCTGGCCGCAGCCGTGGACCCGGCCGCCGTCGATGCGATGGCGGCCGGACTCGCCGCTGTACGCGAGCGGGGCGGCCGCCTGTTCATTCTCGGTGTCGGCGGTGGTGCGGGCCACGCCTCGCATGCGGTCAACGACTTTCGCAAGCTCTGCCGGATCGAGAGCTACGCGCCGACCGACAACGTCTCAGAGCTCACTGCGCGCACGAACGACGACGGTTGGGAGACCTCGTTCAGCGCGTGGCTCGAGGTCTCGCATCTGTCCCAGCGCGATGCCGTACTCGTTTTCTCGGTCGGCGGTGGCTCGCGCGAGCACAACGTCTCGACCAACCTCGTGGGTGCGATGGAGGCCGCGCGCGGGGTTGGCGCCTCGATCTTCGGCGTCGTCGGGGCGCCTGGTGGAACGTTGGCCGACCTCGCCGATGTGGCGATCCTGATCGAGCCGCCGCCTCAGTTGCGCACCCCGCTCGTCGAGTCGTTTCAGGCTGTTGTCTGGCACGGCCTTGTCTCGCACCCGGTGCTCGCACTTCAGCAGGGGCACTGGGAGTCGCTCGCCGCGCGCGGCATCTCGTGAGCTCACGCTGGTCGGGGTCGCCCCAGCATGGGCCCCTTGCCCTGAATCCAGCACACCCGGTCGATCGCGAGCCCGGGGGAAGAGCGGTGTTCCTTGATCGGGACGGCACTCTCAACGAGGCTGTGCCCGATCCAGAATCCGGCGCCCCGGAGTCGCCGCTTGCCGTCGCCGACGTACGCCTGATCCCGGGCGCGGTTGAGGCGTTGAGGGAGCTCGCCGGAGCTGGCTTTGCGCTGGTCTGCGTCACCAACCAGCCCGCGGCTGCCAAGGGCAAGACGACGCTGCGCGAGCTGCTCGACGTGCACGAGCGGGTGCTCTACCTGCTCGGGCGGGAGGGCGTGCGCGTGGACTCTTCGCGCCTGTGCCCGCACCACCCGAGCGGTGCTCCCGGTGAGCTGTCGAGGGCCTGCGATTGCCGCAAGCCCGCCCCGCGGATGCTGCTGGATGCAGCGGAGGGGCTCGCGCTCGATTTGGGAGCTTCGTGGATGCTGGGGGACACCGACGCGGACGTCGGGGCGGCGCAGGCGGCCGGCTGCCGCGCGGTTCTGATCGAGTATTTGCCGAGTGCTCACAAGCGCCTCGGCGCGGCTCCGCCGGAGATCCTCGCTGCGGACGTCGGTGATGCGGTCGCACAGCTTCTCGCCCGCGCCGGCCTCTAGCGTCCGGATCGCCGGGTCGTGGCCGAGGCTCATCCAGACGAGCGATATGGTGCGCGAAATGCTTGACCAGATCTCCACCCGCATCTTTGCCGACGGAGCTGACCTCGACGGCATCCTGGCACTCGCGGCGGACCCACGGATCGCGGGATTCACGACCAACCCGACGCTGATGTGGAAGGCGGGCCTCACCGACTACGAGGAGTTCGCCAGGCGCCTGCTCGAGCGGATCACCAGACATCCGATCTCTTTCGAGGTATTCGCCGACGATACCGAGGAGATGCGCCGGCAGGCCAGGATCATCGCGTCCTGGGGTGAGAACGTGTACGTCAAGATCCCCGTCACGACAACGAGCGGAGAGTCGATGGCGCCGCTCGTTCGCGAGCTCTCCGAAGACGGCGTGAGGGTCAACGTGACTGCGCTGTTCACCACGGCCCAGGTCGAGCTGATCACTGCCGCCGTAAAGCATGGTGCGCCGTCCTACATCTCCGTTTTCGCGGGGCGGATAGCTGATGCCGGGATCGATCCGGTCCCGATCATGTCCCGCTCTGTGCAGATCATGCTCGACGCTCCTCGCTCCGAGCTGATCTGGGCTTCGCCGCGCGAGATCCTGAACCTCGTGCAGGCCGACCAGGTCGGATGCCACATCATCACCGTCACCCATGACTTGCTGAAGAAGCTCGACTGCCTCGGCAAGAGCCTCGAGCAGTTCTCGCTGGAGACGGTCAGGATGTTTCACGGCGACGCGGTAGCAGCGGGCTTCACGCTGTAGTCATGAAGGTCAACGTTCCAGGGTGCCCGGCCCGCTTGTCCAACCGTGCGTGCTGGGTCTCACCATGAAGCGGGCGTGCATAACCGGCGGCGGCGGTTTCATCGGCAGCAATCTCGTCGACCGCTTGGTCGCGCAGGGGGTCGAAGTCGTGGTCGTGGACGATTTCCGCACTGGCCACCGCGAGTTCCTCGGCCCGGCGTTGAGTGGACCGGGTGTGAGGCTCGTCGAAGGCGACGTGCTCGACCGCGCCATGCTCACGGAGGCCGTCGAGGGTTGCGACTGGGTGTTTCATCTGCAGGCCAACGCCGATGTGCGGCGCGGGCTCGAGCATCCCGCGCGTGATCTCGAGCAGAACACGATCTCCACGTCCAACGTTCTCGAGGCGATGCGCGCCACGGGCGTCACGCGGATCGCGTTCTCCTCGACGGGCTCGGTCTACGGTGAGCCGGAGGTGTTTCCCACGCCCGAGGACGCTCCGTTCCCGATCCAGACCTCGCTTTATGGTGCCTCGAAGCTCGCGGGCGAGGGTTTGATCGCAGCGTATGCCGCCGGCTACGGGTTCACCGGTCTGATCTTCCGTTTCGTCTCGATTCTCGGCGAGCGCTATACGCACGGCCATGTCTTTGATTTCTTCTGCGCGCTGAAGCGCGACCACACGCGGCTTCGCGTGCTCGGCGACGGTCGTCAGGAGAAGTCATATCTATACGTGCAGGATTGCATCGATGCGATCCTGCTTGCCGCCGCCCACCACGAGGACCGGCCCGGTGTCGAGGTCTATAACCTCGGCACCGAGGAGACGATCTTGGTGGACGACTCGATCGCGGCGATCAACGCGCAGCTTGGACTCTCGCCCCGGATCGAGCACGCCGGCGGGCGCCGTGGCTGGATTGGCGACAGCCCGCTGATCCTCTTGAACACGACGCGCATACGCGATCTGGGATGGGCGCCGAGTCTGACGATCGCGGGCGCGCTGGAGCGTACCGTGAGCTGGCTGTCCGAGAGTGAATATGCCTGGCGCGAGCAGGTCGGCGACGGGCGTCCTGCGATCAGTGAGGAGACTGCGGGATGAGCGTGATCTTCAGCCGTGCGCCGTTGCGGATATCGCTGGGAGGCGGTGGAACGGATCTGCCCTCCTATTACAGCCGGCACGGCGGCTTCCTGGTGTCCGGAGCGATCGACAAGTACATCTACATGCTCACCCACACGGTGTTTCAGCAGCTTTACCGGATGAAGTACTCCGAGATGGAGGAGGTCGCCGAGATCGGCGAGATCCGTCATCCGATACTGCGCGAGACGCTGTCGCGCCACTGGCGAGGGAATCCTCTGGAGATCGCCTCGGTGGCCGATGTGCCGGCGGGCACCGGCATGGGATCTTCAGGCGCGTACACCGTCTGCCTGCTCAAGGGGCTGGCCCATGCGCGGCGAACCTCAATCACACCGGGAGCGCTTGCCGAGGCCGCGTGCGAGATTGAGATCGACGTGTTGGGAGAGCCCGTCGGCAAGCAGGATCCGTATGTCGCAGCCCACGGAGGGATCTGCACGTACACGTTCGCGCTCGACGGAACGGTCGAGGTCCAGCCGCTCGAGCTCAGCCCGGCGACGCTTAGGAGCCTGCGTGATCAACTGCTTCTGTTCTACACGGGCGAGGCACGATCGGCGTCCAATGTGCTCGCCGATCAGGACGAGCGTTCGAAGTCGGGCGACGAGCTGATGCTTGCCAATCTGCACCGCACGAAGGAGCTTGGTCGCCAGAGTTGCGAGCTGCTTTGCCGCGGGGACATGGTCGGCTACGCGGAGCTGATGCACGAGCATTGGGAACAGAAGCGACTCCGCTCCCCGGGGATGGCCAACGAGCACATCGACCGGCTCTACATGCTCGCCCGACGCAGTGGGGTGATCGGCGGGAAGCTCGTTGGGGCGGGAGGAGGCGGGTTTCTGCTCGTGTATGCACCGCGTCCGGAGGACACGAGGCAGGCGATGGCCGCCGCGGGTGCCCAAGAGCTGGCGTTCGACTTCGAGTTCCAAGGCGCCTACGCCAGCGAGTACGCGTGAGCGGGGCCCGGGTCGGGATCGTCGGCTGTGGGCTGATCGGCGCCAAGCGGGCCGGCGCGCTGAGGCCGGAGGATGAGCTAGTGGGGTGCTACGACGTCGACCCGCAGGCCAGCGCAGACTGCGCTCGACGGTACGGCGGTTCGGCGTGCACGACGCTTGAGCAGCTGCTGCGATCCGCACCGGATGTCGTCGTGGTCGCGACCGTCCACGATCGGCTTGCCGAGCTCGCCGAGCAGGCGCTTGCAAGTGGTGCGCACGTGCTCGTCGAGAAGCCGGCGGGCATTTCTCGCGCGCAGATCGAGCGCCTGATCACCTGCCAGCGCGACAGCGGGCGGCTGGTCAAGGTGGGCTTCAACCATCGCTTCCATCCGGGGATCGCCCGCGCGGCAGAGGAGGTTCACTCTGGGCGTCATGGCGATCTGATGAACCTGCGAGCCCGTTACGGCCATGGCGGAAGGATCGGCTATGACCGGGAGTGGCGCGCGCAGCCGGCGCGCTCCGGTGGCGGTGAGCTGATCGACCAGGGAATGCACCTGCTGGACCTGACACACTGGCTGGCGGGGCCACTGCAGCTCCACTCTGCGCTGCTGCGCACGCAGTTTTGGGACACGCCGGTCGATGACAACGCGGCCCTGATCCTCGGTGATCGCCAATCGCGCGTGGCCCCCTGGGCGATGCTGCACGTCAGCTGGACCGAGTGGAAGAACCTATTCTCGTTGGAGATCTATTGCCGCACCGCGAAGATCCAGGTCGACGGCCTCGTTCGCTCTTACGGGCCGCAGCGGCTGACGATCTACCGCATGGGCCCCGATCTCGGACCGCCTGACGTGGAGGAGGTCACATACCCTGACGCGGACGGCTCGTGGGAGCAGGAGTGGCTGAGTTTCATGGCGGCGATCGACGCGACGGACGAGCGCTTGATCAGTGGCGATCTTGAGGACGCCCGCTACGCGTGGACTCAGGTTGAGGCCGCTTACGCGTCCGGCCCGTACGCGCAGATCAGCGAGGCGGTGGCGGGTTGAGCGGTCGACGGGTGCTCCTGACCGGAGGGTCGAAGGGGATCGGTCGAGCGACCGCGCAGGCCCTCGCAGGGCGGGGGTGGCGCGTGACGCTGATCGCGCGGGACGAGCGTGAGCTCCTGAGCGCCTGCGAGGAACTGCCCGGCGACGGTCACGATACGGTCGCGCTTGACGTGGCCGACGAAGCTGCGTGGGGGCGTCTGGCCGTCGATCTCGGCGATGTTCAGGGGCTGGTCTGCGCGGCTGCCAGACTCGAGCCTGTCGGCCCGATCGACCACTACACGGCGGCCGAGTTCCGTCGCACGATGGACGTCAACCTGCTCGGGACGCTGCTTGCGATCACGGCGTGCCTGCCTGGGCTGCGTGCTCACCACGGTGCGATCGTGACCTTCAGCGGCGGGGGCGCGACGTCGCCGCTTCCGAGATTCGATGCGTATGCGGCGTCGAAGGCGGCTGTCGTTCGGCTCACGGAGAATCTCGCGGTCGAGCTCGAACGCGATCGTGTGCGGGTCAACTGCGTCGCTCCGGGCTTCGTCGCGACGGACATTCACAGGAGCACGCTTGCCGCTGGCCCGGACCTCGCTGGGAGGGCCTACTTCGAGCGCACGCGAGCGGAGCTCGAGCGCCGCTCGCTACCTGCGGAGGAGGCTGCCGAGCTGGTCTGCTTGCTGCTTGACGACCCGCCCGTCCCGTTCTCCGGGAAGCTGATCTCGGCGCAATGGGATCCGTGGCGCGATCCGGAGTTTCACAGCAGGCTGGCCGATGATCCTGAGCTCGCCACGATTCGACGAATCGACGGCACTTTCTTTGCCGCGACCGAGAGTCGGGTGGAAACGTGAGCGGGGAGTACACGAGCCACGTCGCTGCCGAGCACGCGGTCAACTGGTCGGATGACCTGGAGGAGCTCCACGAGGAGAGCAGCCGCTCGCATTTCATCGACGTATGGACCCGTCGTGCGATGCTCGCTCGCTTGGGGTCGATGCATCCGGCACCGACGGTCGTCGACGTCGGCTGCTCGAGCGGCTACCTACTCGAAGATCTTCGTCGCGAGCTGCCGAACGCGAGGCTTATCGGTGTCGATCTGGTCGCTCAGGGTCTCCGCCGGGCGCACGAGAACGTGCCGGATGCGGAGCTGCTGCAGGCCGATGCATGCTTGCTGCCGCTCGCGGATGCGGTCGCGGACGCGGTCGTCAGCGCCAATCTGCTCGAGCATGTGCCTGATGATGGGCAAGCTCTCGTGGAGATCGCACGGATCTTGCGACCAGGTGCCCGCGCGGTGATCGTCGTTCCGGTCGGACCGCGAAACTACGACTACTACGACCGCTTTCTCGGTCATGAGCGTCGCTATGCGCCTGGCGAGGTGGCCCGCAAGGCAGCTGCTGCGGGCCTCCGGGTTATCGAGGACTTCAACTTGGGTGCGCCTCTGTATCCCGCGTTCTGGGCCGTCAAGCAGCGCAACCGTCGCACATACGGAAAGCTGACCGGGCATCAGCTCGACGCCAAGGTGCGAGGCGACATCGCGCGCACCAAGGACTCCCCGGTGGGGGGGCTCGCGTGCCGGTTGGAGGAGCGTCTGCTGAAGCTCGGTGTGCGGCTGCCATTCGGGATTCGTGGCCTGACCGTGCTGACCCGTCAGCAGGAGCGAGTATGAGCGCGCTGCCGGCTGCTACGGACACGTCCAGCTCGACCGACGGCGTCGAGCGCAGGACGCTCAGCGTCGTGATCCCGGCGTACAACGAGCAGGACAACATCCAGCGGGTCTATGAGCGGCTCGCAGCGACGATGGAGGGCATCGAGTTGGAGTGGGAGCTGATCTTCAGCATCGATCCGTGCACCGATCGGACGGAAGAGCTGATCCTCGAGCTGTGCCGCCAGGACGAGCGGGTGAAGATGCTCCGCTTCTCGCGTCGGTTCGGGCAGCCGATGGCGACGATCGCCGGCTTGGAGGCCTCGCGTGGTGACGCTGCGCTGGTGATCGATTGTGACCTTCAAGACCCGCCCGAGCTGATCCCCGATCTCGTCGCACGTTGGCGCGAGGGCTACGACGTCGTGTTCGCACAACGCCGTACGCGGGCCGGTGAGACGGTGCCCAAGCGAATCGTCGCGGCCGTCGGCTATCGCGTGATCAGGCGCATAGCCGATGTCGAGATCCCTCCGAACACCGGTGACTTCCGGCTGATGAGCCGTCGTGTGGTCGACAACGTTGTGGCCCTGAAGGAGAGCCACGGCTTTCTGCGGGGCCTGGTCGGACTCGTCGGCTTCCGCCAGACGAGCGTCCTCTACGATCGCGACCCGCGTGCTGCCGGAACCAGCAAGTACAACCGCTTCTGGGGCTCGCTGGTGATTGGCCTGAACGGCATCGTCGGATTCTCGCGCTATCCGTTGCAGCTGATCTCGATCGGCGGGGTCGTGCTGTCGTTGCTGGCGTTCGCGCTTGCGGTCGTGTACCTCGGCCTGAAGATTGGCGGCGCGAATTTCCCGGTCGGCAACCCCACGATCGTGATCGTTGTGTCTTTCTTCAGCGGCATCCAGCTCCTGTCGTTGGGTGTGATCGGCGAGTACGTGGGACGCATCTATGACGAATCGCGCGACCGGCCCAAGTACATCGTCGAGTCGCGCTGCGGGTGGGACGACTAGCGGCATGGCTCGTGTCGGTCGCGGGGCCGGTGCTGATGGCCGGTCGTCGGAGATGCCGCCGGTGTGCATCCTCGCCGGAGGCCTGGGAACGCGTCTCGGCGAGCGCGTGGCGCTCACGCCGAAGCCCCTGCTGACGGTCGCAGGCGAGCCGTTCCTGGTACATCAGCTGCGCTTGCTCGCAGGTCACGGCGTTCGCGAGGTGGTTTTGTGCGTTGGCTACCGAGGCGAGCAGATCGAGTCGAGGATCGGTGGCAAGCGGCTCGGGATTGACATCCGCTATAGCTTCGACGCCCCCGAGCTCGACGGAACGCTCGGAGCGATTCGGCGCGCGCTGCCCTTGCTGGGAGATCGCTTTCTTGTCCTATACGGCGACACGTACCTGCGGATCGATTACGCGGTGGTCGCGCGCAGCTGGCGTGAAAGCGGCCTACCGGCGGTCATGACTGTCCTTCGCAACGACGGCCGCTGGGACGACTCGAACGTCGTCTACCGCGATCGCAGGGTGGTGCGTTACAGCAAGCATGATCCGGCCGCGGATATGCACTGGATCGACTATGGCCTTGGCGGCCTGACGGCAGGCGTGCTCGAACGCGTGCCTGTCACGGAGGCTGACGTCGCTGCTCTGTATGGGAGGCTGGCTCGGCAGGGGGAGTTGCTTGGGTTCGAGGCGACGGAGCGCTTTTACGAGATCGGCACGCCGGCTGCGCTCTCCGAAACGGAGGCGTTCCTCGCACGCGGCGGGATCGCATAGCCGGGCGCTACGCGCTCGGTTCGGTCGGGATCTGGGCTACGGTTGAAGCGGTGACCGATTTCCAGGGCGCTGGATCGCAGGAGCGCGCAGGGCGACTGGCAGGGCGCGAGTCGGCGCTGCGCGCGTCCGATTCAGGCATCGCATTTCAAGGGGCGCGCTTCGCGCTGGCCGGCGCGATCGTGACCGTGGTGTACCTCGGGGTTACGACCCTGCTCGCGACGGTTTTCGGCATCCATTTCCAGGTCGCGCTGATCATCGGGTTCAGCTGTGGGCTCGTCGTCCACTTCACGCTTCAGCGGCAGTTCGTCTGGGCGCACGGAGACGAGTACGCGCTGCCGATTCACCGCCAGGCGGGCCGCTATCTGATCGTCGCCGCAGCGCAGTACGGCGTGACTGCAGCGTCGACCGCGCTGCTGCCGTCGGCCCTGGGGGTCCCGACGGAGGTCGTCTACCTGGCGACTGTGTTCGTTGTCGTGTGCACCAACTTCGTCGTCTTCCGGCAGGGCATCTTCCACGCCCGGCCGACGGATGCGCCGTCCGTGTGAGCAGGCACGGCCGGCTCGGCCCAGCGCCATAGCCCCTGCCGCTGACGCCGTCAGCGCCCTGCCATCCGTTGACGGGAGGCGGCGATCTGTCCAGCAGTGGTTTCCAGCGATCAAGGAATCCACCCGGGCGCCGATTCAACCCCATGATCCTTGCTCACTCGCGTTCGGCTCGGTGCACGGCGGCTCGCCTGCTCCCGAGCGCCACGTTCGCCGTGATGCTAGGGCTCCTGGTGCCGGCCTGCGCGAGCGCTGCGATTGTCACGGTCGGTAGCCCGCTGTCGGTGCCGGCGACGCTGAACACGGCCGAAAATCTGAACTACGCGGGCACGAACACGCAGGTGCTGCCGACGGCGGAAGTGCCGAGCGGCGTGGTGCACACCTACCACTACGGTGCCGACCAGGCGCTGTGGAACACCACGCTGGCGGCTGGCCAGGCGGCGATGCCGGTGACGGGCCAGGCTGTGAAGGTGAGCATCGAGGGCTGCACGATCCCGGCGCCGGGCGGGCCGGCGCCGCTGACGCAGTTCCACTTGCAGGACATCTCCCCTCAGCCGGGCGGCGGCGTCCGGGTGAACCTCACCTCGCAGCCGTTCGACCTGCCGGTGTGTGGCGCGAATGGAGCGAGCGGCTCGACGGTGAGCGCGTACGAACCGGTCAACCTGTGCGTCAGCCAGGGCGACTACGTGGACTTCAACGACGAGGGAGGGTTCGTCGAAAAGGCCTACCAGAGCGGCGTCGGCTACCAGGTCCTGGGCGCGGTGCCGGGCTCGGCGTTCGACTCGTTCATCAAGGGCAACGGCACGAACAACGGCGCGATGCTCTCAGCGCTGGACACGACGACGATGGACGGCTTTGCGCAGAACGCGAGCGAGGAACTGATGCTGCAGGTGACGCTGGCGAGCGGCGCGGACGCGACCCACATCTGCGCGGGCGGTACGGCGGGTCTTCCACCGGTGCTGCCGCCGATCACGGTGCACCCGCAGACGGATGGCATCAACCACAGCCGGATCGTGTCGGTGGCGATCTACTGCAGGTTGACGCCGGAATGCAAAGGCGCGGCCACGTTGATGGGCGCCAAGCACCTTGGCATCGGCCACGCTCCCTTCAACCTGCGGGGCAACAAGACGAGCCACCTGCCGATTCGCCTGGCGCCGCAGGTGATGAAGCAGATCCGCGCGCACCATGGCCTGGCGACGACGCTGGTGGCGACGGTTGCCGGCAAGACGGTGACCCAGACGATCAACGTCAAGATCCTTTAGGAGGGTTTGCGCGTTGAGTTGCGCGGGTCAGTGGCCAGGTTGTATCGGCCATTGCCAGCAGCGCAGCTCGGACGGGCGCTCGGGCGCGGCGAGCGCGGCCACGACGTCGGGCCCGAGCTGCAGCTCCTCGATCCATAGGAAAGACGTGTCGGGGCGTCTGTCGGCTGCGCCGAGACCCAGGCCCAGGCACTTCAGCTCGGCCTCGTGGCGGACCCACGCGCGCAGGAACTCATGCTGGCGCTCGGATGGGGGCAGTGCGTTCAGCCGCTGCGCCTGCTCGGAGCCGAGCTCGCGGGCGGCGATCGCGACCGCGTCGAACGCCCGCCGCGGCCCCTCGACGTCGATCCCGACGGGGCCGGGAGCGGCGAACGCGTACAGCGCTTGCTGGCGTGAGTGCGACAGGTTGAACGACAGCGCCGCGTGGTCGATCAGCTCGGGCTTTCCGTACGCGCCGATGTCGAAGTGCAGCGCGCTGGGATCCTCGTGCAGATAGCGTCCGAGCAGCGTCCGCAGCAACGCTCGTGAGCGGCGCCACAGCTGCCCGTTACGCTCGCGCAGGAAGCGCTCGGCGCGCTGGCGCTCATCGGTGCTGAGCGCGACGCAGAGGTCGTCTGAGACGTCCTGCAGGTCGGCTCGCCACACGTGCACGGCGCCGTCCGCGAGTAGCGGGCTGGCAGGCCCGGGTGTCCACGCGGCGAGTACGCTGACAGCCATCGGCCGCTCAATCTAGCGCTCCGGGGCGGCCCCTGCATGGCGCGCGACGGCACCCGCGCGGCGCGCGACGCTACCCTCTTGCGCCTATGCGCGCGCGCTCGCTGCCGATCGACGGCCTGGTGGTGATCGAACCGACGCCCCATGGCGACGAGCGGGGCTTCTTCTGCGAGACCTACCGGCAGGAGTGGCACGCGCAGGCGGGCATCCCGGAGGGCGAGCGGTTCGTCCAGGACAACCACTCGCGCTCTGGCCGGGGCGTGGTGCGGGGCCTGCACTTCCATGTGGGCGACGGCGTGTCGAAGCTCGTGCGTTGCGCGCGCGGGCGGATCGTGGACGTGGCGGTGGACCTGCGCAGGGGCTCGCGGACGTACGGTCGCTGGGAGGCGGTGGAGCTGGACGAGCGGAGTATGCGCGAGCTGTATGTGCCGGTCGGCTTCGCGCACGGCTTCTGCGCGCTGAGCGAGGTGGCGGACGTGATGTACAAGCAGAGCGGCTACTACGACCCGCAGCTGGAACGGGCGATCGCGTGGAACGACCCGGAGATCGCGATCGAGTGGCCGTTGCCGGCGGCCGAGCTGACGGTCTCTGAGCGCGACGCGGCCGCGCCGCGGCTGAGCGAGATCGCGGACGAGCTGCCGTTTGAGTGGCATCCTTAACGCAGATGTCCGCTCACATGCAGCGTCTGCGCGAGCGCACGAACGGCTACACGATCACCCCCGAGCAGTACGTCCGCGTGACCCAGGTGGCGCTTGGCGCGCTGACGCTGATCGTGCTGACGGGCGCGGCGGTGCGTCTGACCGGCTCGGGCCTCGGCTGCCCGACGTGGCCGAAGTGCTACGGGAACGTGTATCCGCCGCTGAACACGCACGCGGTGATCGAGTTCACCAACCGCGTGATCACGTTCCCGGTGTCGATCGCCGCCGGCCTGGCGTGGCTGGGCGCGCTGCGCCGGCGCCCGTACCGCCGCGACCTGGTGTGGCTGGGGGCGCTGCTGCCGCTGGGGGTGCTCGGGCAGGCGGTGCTCGGCGGCTTCACGGTCAAGGGCGCGCTGGACTATGGCTGGGTGATGGGCCATTTCGCGCTGTCGATGCTGATCCTGCTAGCGGCGGTGCTACTCGTGTGGCGGGCCTCGCACGAGCCCGAGCCTGCGCTCGAGGATGCGGCGCCGGCTGCAGCGGCCGACAACACGGTTATTCGTGCGGCGCGCGCGCTCGTGGCGTTGGGTGCGCTGACGATCTTCGCGGGCACGGCGGCGACGGCGGCGGGCCCGCATGCGGGCGGCTCGCCGGGCCAGCGGATTAACCGCCTGAACTTCGACGGGCGCGGGACGATGGACTTCGTGATCCACCGCCACGCGGAGATCGCGCTGCTGTTCAGCCTGGCGACGGTCGGCTTGTGGTGGCTGGCCCGCCGCCGCGCGGCCGAGCAGAGCGTGCAGCGGCCGTTGACGCTGCTGTGCGTGCTGCTGGCGCTGCAGGGCGTGGTCGGCTTGGACCAGTACGAGACGCACCTGCCGACGGAGCTGGTGTGGGTGCACGTGGCGCTCGCGTGCGGCGCGTGGCTGTCGGTTCTGTGGGCGGCGTGTGCCGCTGGGAAGCTGGCCCCGCGACCGGCGCGAGTCGCTAGCGAGGGCTCCCAGGAGGGCTCCAGGGCGCCCTCTGAAGCGCTCGCGCCGCTTAATTCACCCGGAAATTAGGGCTTCGTCGCCGTGCTCACGGCGTGTTCGCCAGGCTGGCCGTCCTCACGAGCGGTTAGCCTGCTCGCAGCAAAGACACTCGAGAAGGGAGTGGCATGACTAAGAACGAGCTAGCCGAGCAGGTCGCGGAGCGCACTGGACTGGCCGCCAGCCAGGCACGGCAGGTGGTTGAGGCGGCGATCGAGGTGGTCTCGGACGAGCTGGCCGCCGGGGGTGAAGTCGCGCTTGCCGGCTTCGGCAAGTTCAGCGTCAGCCACCGGGCTGCTCGCCAGGGGCGCAACCCGTCGACCGGCGAGACGATTCAGATCTCGGCCTCGAAAGCCGCGAAGTTCTCGGCGGCGAGCGCGCTGAAGAAGCGCCTCAACTGATCCAGCCGGCCGAAGTCCGCGTCACCGGCCCGTCCGGGCCGGTGACCAACGGTCGCTGGACCGCCTGAACAGCGGCTGCCGCGAGCTGCGAGCCGGCGCTCGGCTAGCCGGACAACACGCGGCAGAACTCGGCGGCGTGTCGGTGGTTGGTCCCGCAGCAGCCGCCGAAGATCGTGAGCTTGGGCAACCGCGTTGATGACGATCGGCGTGTCGTCTTGGGCGCTGCTGTCGCGGACCTGTTGGACCAGCGCAACCCCGTCGCGGTTGGAGCTGACCGGAGAGCTCCCACGTGGCAATCGTCGCATACTGCCCTCCCTGGCTGTGAGCTCAGGCCCCGCGGAGGCCGGGATGGCGTACGAGCGTGTCGTCGGGGATCGGCTCCCACGGTGCGGCGTAGTCGACGAACATCCGGTACTGCGGGCGGATGCCGGGATCTCCGTCGAGCGTCCCGAGCCGAACGGCGACTTGATCATCGGTGAGCGGTTCGCCGCTGAACAGTGCGGAGCCGCAGGTCGCGCAGAACAGCTTGGGCACGCCGGTGGGCGGCTTGAACGCGCGCAGCTGCTCCTCGCCCTGGAGCAGCCGGAAACCGCTCTGTGGGACGCGGCCGTTGGCCGAGGACGCCGTCCCCGTGCGCCGCTGGCAGCGGGTGCAGTGGCAGTAGCCGGCAGACAGGAACGGCGCGTTGATCTCGTAGCGCACGGCGCCGCATAGGCAGCCGCCCTGTAGCGGCGACTGGGGCGAGGGTGGGTTGGCGATGACGGACATGGCAGCCATCGTAGGCGCTCAGGTAGAGCGGCCCACCCCGCGGTAGCCGTCTCCGTAGCGCAGTACCTCGGCGGGGTTCCCGACGACGACGGCCCCGACGGGCACGTCTGCGACGACGACGGCCCCGGCACCCACGACAGCGTTGGCTCCGACCTCGACCTCCGGGGCGATGACCGACCCGACGCCGAGAAACGACCCGGCGCCGAAGCGGCAGTTGCCGCCGGTGGTGACACCGGGGCCGAACGTGACGTAGTCGGCGATCTGGCAGTGGTGGCCGATCGAGGCGCCGCGGTTGACCACGCAGCTGATCCCCGCGGTCACGCCCGCGGCGACGATCGCACCGGCGTTGATGTAGGCGCCTGCGCCGAGCGTCGCGCTGCGCGCGACGACGGCGGTCGGGTCGACGAGCGAGAGCAGTTCGTCGAAGCCGCGCTCGCGCGCGTCGGCGATCGCGCTTCGGCGGTGGGCGGGTGTGACCAGCGCTATCGCGAACGGCAGTGCGAGCAGATCTGGGGACAGCTCGTGGGCCTCGAGCAGATCGGACACCTCGGCGGGGACGGGCGCGTGGGGCAGGTTGCGTACACAGGCTGCTAGCTCCCAGCCGAGCCGCCCGACCGTCTCGATCGCGTCGGCCGCATAGGGGCTGGAGACGGCGTACAGGACGAGCTTCACAGCGTGTCGGCGGCGGCGCTGGGTGGCAGCCCTAGCGCCTCGTAGGCCTGCCTGATGTCGCCCTGGCGGTCGTACACGAATCCCGACATGGTCTCGCGGGGGACGCTGTGAAACCGCACGCCGGCTTCCCAGGCTCGCCGCGCGAGGTTCCAGTCGTTGGGCTCGGACGCGAGGGCGCAGCTGCGGTCGTAGCGCAGGAAACGCAGGTTGCCGTGGAAGATCGCCGATTGCCATCCCCATTCGCCGAGCTTCGGCGGGTAGGCGCCGACAGTCCTGATCACGGGCAGGTCGGGATCTTCGGCACGAATCACGCGGATGCGCGAGTAGGCAACCTCGGCGCGGTGCGCACGTGCCTCGGCGAGCAGCGTCTCGAGATGGGTGGGGTCCCATGCGTCGTCGTGGCTGAGCGGCGCGATCCAGCGGCCGCACGCGAGCTCGATGCCGGTCGATCGGGGCACGCTGCCTCTGACCGCCCAGCTCTCCCACGGATCGTCAGGATCGCGCTCGCGCACGGGCAGGTTGTGGAACGCGATCCGCGGATCGCCGATCGCGTGGACACGCTCGGCGGTGTCGTCGGTGCAGTGGTCGCCGACGACGATTGCCTCCCAGTTGGAGTACGTCTGATCGAGCACGGACGCCAGCGCCCGCTCGCACAGCGTGTCGGGAGAGTGATAGGTCGGGATCGGAATGCTGATCAGGGGCTCGGGGTCGGTGAACGCGAGCTCGTAGTCGTCCGCCGAACGCGCGGCGGCAAGCAGTGTCGGCCAGTCGTGCACGGCCTCGTAGGTCCGCGCGGTCAGCGCTTGCGCGCGGCGCACGCGCGTGCGCAGTTCGGCCTGCCCGGCCAGCAGCGCCTGCTGGTCGGCGAGCAGCGTCCCTTGCCCGCCCAGCTGGGCCTCTTGCGCGGCGAGCAGCGCTCGCTGGCCGGCCAGTAGCGCCCGCTGGTCGGCTTCGAGCCGTCCGACCGCCTGGGCGATCTCCCCTATCTGCCGGGTGAGCGCGTCCAACTGCACGACGCCGGCATCGACGCGGCGCCGTTTGCGCGGGTCGAGCGCGGTGAGCCGGCGGAGCACGTCGTTATCATCGCAACGATGGATGGACGCGATGCGGTTGGCTGCGCGCGCGGCTCGCTGCATGTCTTTCGCGACGAGCGTGGGGCACTGACTTTGACCGATCTCGAGTCGCTGCCGTTCACCCCAGCCCGTGCGTATGTGCTGCATGGCATCCCTGCGGGGGCGCTACGCGGCGGGCACGCTCACCGCACGCAGCATCGCTTTCTGGCGATCGTGTCCGGCAGGGCGAGGGTTTTCGAGGACGACGGCCGGGTGGTGGACACGTTCGAGGCGGCTGCGGGCGAGTCGCTGCTCGTGCCGCCGGGTGTGTGGCATGAGCTGGAGGCGCTCGACGATCAGCTGGTGGTGCTGGTGCTCGCGTCTGGTCCGCACGACCCTGCGGATTACGTGCATGAGCGCGACGAGCTGGCGCTGATGACGGCCGCGCAGACCTCGTCGGCCTGAGCGTCGGTCAGCCACGGGTCGAAGGGGAGGCTGAGCGCGCGCGCCGACAGCTCGAGGGCGGCGGGGAACGACCCGCTGGTGGGAAAGGCTGTGAGCTGGGGTGGGATCGGCTGGTAGTGAACGGCGGTGCCGATGCCGAGGGCGGCGAGCTCAGTGCGTAGTTGGTCGCGTTGCGGGTGGGTGATCACGAACTGGTGCCAGGCGGGCTCGCAAGCCTCGTAGGGAGGCTCCGGGAGGCCGACCCCGGAGGCGTCTTCGAGGCTCGAGCGGTAGCGCCGCCCCAGCGAGCGGAGCCGCTCGAGCGTGTGGTCGAGCTCGACGAGCCGGCTTCGCAGCACGGCTGCCTGCAGCTCGTCGAGTCGCGAGTTCGGGCCGACGTCGATCGCGTCTGCGGGAGGCCACCCCTGGCCGTTGCAGCGTAGCCGGCGTACTGTGTTCGCGAGCTGCTGATCGTCGGTGACGACGGCGCCGGCGTCGCCGAGTGCTCCGAGCGGCTTCGTCGGGTAGAAGGAGAACGCTGTCGCGTCGCCGACCGTGCCGACGCGATCCGCGCCCTCGCTCGCGCCGTGTGCGTGCGCGGCGTCCTCCACGAGCAGCAGGCTGTGGCGGTCGGCCAGTGTGCGCAGGTCGCCGATCGGGGCGAGTCGTCCGAACAGGTGCACGCCGATCAGCGCGGCGGTGCGCGGGCCGATTGCCGCGGAGGCTGCCTGTGGGTCGATCAGCCCGCTGCGGCGATTGACGTCCACCCCGATTGGGCGGGCGCCGGTCAGGGCGACGGCCATCCAGGTCGCGGGCGCCGTGTACGCGGGGACGATCACCTCGTCTCCGGCGCCGACCCCTGCGGCGCGCAGGATCAGTGCGAGGGCGTCGGTGCCGCTGCCGACGCCGATCGCGTGGGCGGCGTGGTTGTACTGCGCCCATTCCTGCTCGAATGCGTCGACCTCCGCGCCGAGTATGTAGCGACCGGAGCGGGCGACGCGCAGCAGCGCCTGCTCGTATGCCTCCCGGCGGGAGGCATACGCGTCGCTCAGATCACAGAACGGAACCGTCAGGGGCCGTTACCCGCAGCGGCTCAGCCGCAGCCGGTGTTGTTGCCGCACGACGAGCACGTGTAGCAGGAGCCGGTGCGCTGCATCATGCCTCCGCACTGGCTGCAGGCGGGCCCGAGGTCCAGTCCTTGCAGTCGCGCGGGAACCACTGGCGGCGAGTCTGTGAGCGAGGCGGCCGCGGGTGCGCTCTGGCCGTCCACCGAGGAGGCCTCTGGTGCGCTGTCCGACCCGTTGCCGCCATTTCCGCCGTTGCCGGGGCTGGCGGTGTCGGAGGAGCTAACCGACTGGACTGCCTCTTGTGCGGCTTTGCGCGCGCGTACCTCCTGCGTGAGGATCCCGAGCTCCTCCTGTGCGTCGGTGTCGAGGAAGCGCGAGGCGAGCCAGCGCATGATGTAGTCGGGCATTGACTTCGCGAACGGGATCTCGGTGTTGCCGGTGATCCCCTCCGGCTCGAAGCGCATGTAGCTGAACTTCTGCACGAGCGTCTCCAGCGGCACCCCGTACTGGAGAGCGATCGAGATCGCGGTTGCGAACGAGTTCATCATGCCGCGCAGCGTCGAGCCCTCCTTGCCGATGTCGGTCAGGAAGATCTCGCCGACCGAGCCGTCCTCGTACTTGCCGGCTGTGATGTAGCCCTCGTGGCCGCCGATCGAGAACTTGTGCGTGAGTGATTCGCGCTCGCGGGGCATACGCTTGCGTCGCGGACCGGCCTCGGCCAGCGCCTTGCTGACGGCTGCTTCGACGAGCGCGTCCACCTCCGATGACGACGCGACGTCGGCCGGCTCCTGGACGCCCTTCTGCGCGTCGGTGCGCAGCGCCTGTGCGGTCTTGGACCCGTCGCGGTAGATCGCGAGCGCCTTGATCCCGAGATGCCAGGCCTGGGTGTAGGCGTCGGCGATGTCCTCGACGCTTGCCTCCTGTGGCAGGTTGACCGTCTTCGAGATCGCTCCCGAGATGAACGGCTGCACGGCACCCATCATCTTCAGGTGGCCCATGTGCGAGATCGCGCGCTCGCCGACTGCCACGTCGAACACGGGGAGGTGCTCTTCGCTCAGTCCGGGCGCGCCGACGATCGTCCCGTGCTCGGCCAGGTGGGCCTCGATCTGCTCCACCTGCGGTTCGGCGTAGCCGAGCGTTTGCAGCGCCAGTGGCACGGTGCGGTTGACGATCGTCATCTGCCCGCCGCCTACGAGCTCCTTGAACTTGACGAGCGAGAAGTCCGGCTCGACGCCGGTGGTGTCGCAGTCCATCAGGAAGGAGATCGTGCCGGTCGGCGCTAGCACTGTGGCTTGCGCGTTGCGGTAGCCGAAGCGCTCGCCCATCTCGACTGCCTCGTCCCACGAGCGCCGTGCGGCCGCCAGCAGCTCACCGTCCCTGCAGGCCTCCTCGGGGATCGCGTAGGAGGCGTCGCGATGCATCCGCATCACGGCGTTGTGCGGCTCGCGATTCTGCTCGTAGTGCTCGTATGGGCCGAGCGCTCCTGCGACCTCGGCCGAGCGGCGGTATGCGCGTCCGGTCATCAGCGCGGTGATCGCGGCGGCGGCGCCCCGTCCGTGGTCGGAGTCGTAGGGCATGCCGTTGCTCATCAGGTACGCGCCGAGGTTGGCGTAGCCGAGGCCGAGTTGGCGGAAGGCGCGCGCGTTGACGCCGATCTCGTCGGTCGGGTAGCTCGACGGGCCGACGATGATCTCCTGCGCGAGCAGCATGATGTCGACCGCGTGCTCGAAGGAGGCCACGTCGAGCGAGCCGTCAGGGCGGCGGAACTTCATCAGGTTCAACGACGCCAGGTTGCAGGCGGAATTATCGACACTCATATACTCACTGCACGGATTAGAAGCATTTATACGACCCGAATTTGGGTCGGTGTGCCACTGGTTGATGGTGGTGTCGAATTGCACGCCAGGATCGGCACAGCGCCACGCCGCCTCGGCGATCTCGCGCATCAGCTCGCGTGCGGGGATCGGCTCTCCAATCGGCTGGCCGGTGGTCCGCGACGTCAGGTGCCAGTCCTCGCCGGCATCGACCGCGCGCATGAACTCGTCGGTCACGCGCACTGAATTGTTGGCGTTCTGGTACTGGATCGACTTGAAGCCCTCGCCGTCAATCGACATGTCAAAGCCGGCGTCGCGCAGCGCTTCGGCCTTGTCCTCCTCTTTGGCCTTGCACCAGATGAACTCGCGGATGTCCGGGTGATCGACGTCGAGCACGACCATCTTGGCGGCGCGGCGCGTCTTGCCACCGGACTTGATCGTCCCCGCCCACGAGTCGGCACCGCGCATGAACGACACCGGCCCGGACGCGGTGCCGCCCTTGGCGAGCGGCTCCATCGACCCGCGGATGTTCGACAGGTTGATGCCCGAGCCAGAGCCGCCGCGGAAGATCATCCCCTCCTTGGTGTTCCAGTCGAGGATCGACTCCATCGTGTCGTCCACGCTGAGGATGAAGCACGCGCTGCACTGGGGGCTCTCCTCGAAGCCGACGTTGAACCACACGGGCGAGTTGAACGCGGCCATCTGGTGCAGCAGAATGTGGGTCAGCTCGTGGTTGAAGGCCCTGGCGTCGTCTTCGCTGGCGAAGTAGCCGCCGGCGCGACCCCAGCCGGTGATCGTGCCGGAGACGCGGCTGACCATGTCCTTGACCGAGCTCTCCCGCTCGGGTGAGCCCATCTGCCCGCGGAAATACTTCTGCGCCACGATGTTGGTCGCGTTCTGCGACCAACTCTTCGGGAACTCGACGCCGGCCTGCTCGAACGCGACGCGGTCGCCGTGTCCGATGTGCGCGTCGCGCAGCTCCCACTCGAGCGTATCGAAGGGGTGCGTCCCCGGGCTCGTGAACAAGCGTTTGATCGACAGCGCCGTGCCGGTCTGGGCTACATCTGCAACTGAGGTCTGCGGGGCGCCATCCATCTAACTAGTCTCCTCGTCTTGGGCCGCAAGAAACCCTCAATTTGCGGCGAAAATACAGTGCTTTTGGGGGTAACACCGGATCATCCGCCACTGACCGGACGGACCTTTTTCGCGCCGCTGGGCGAGGTGAATCGGCTACTTGAAGGATAGCGACCGGAGCGCCCGCGGCCGGCCCTGCGAAGGCCCAAACAGCGGCTAAGAAAGGCTCCGATCGCGCCTGGGCCGGCTAGCGGCCGAGGCGCGCCCAGTCCGTCAGTTCGGCCCACGTGGCGGACGCGCGGAAGCTCGCCTCTGCCATCACGTGGCGCAGCGAGAGCGTCCAGCGGGGCTCGTACGCGAGCATCCGTGCGACGCCCCACACAGCGCAGCCGAGGGCGATCAGCGCGGCGAGCACGGCGGCGGCGATCGCCGCGCCGGACAGCTTGCTCGTCGAGTCGGCGTGTGTGTGCACGACGACGGCCCGCGAGCTGGTCGTCGTCTGTGCGGCGCTGGGCGCTGCTCCCACGGGCACGGTGCTGGTCTGGACACCGGTTGCGGGAGGTGCGGCTGTCGTAGTTGTGGGTGTTGTCGGTGTGGTGCCCGTCGAGCCGATGGCCGGCGCGGCGACGGCGCCTACGGTGGCGGTATTCCCAGCGGAGGGCGCCGGGGCGGCGCTTGTGGTGGTGGCCTTGGCGGAGGCCGGCACCGGAAAGGTGGGGGTGCTCGTCGCGCTCGTCGCGGTGTCAGAGCTGGCGGCGAGGGCCTGGTTCGCTGCCGGTCCGGCAAGCAGCACGAGCGTGCCGACGCCGAGGAGCGCACGTGCAAGTCGCCGTGTGCGTACGGGACGAGACGGTCTGCGCGTGAGCGGCATTGCGGCTTTCATGCTAGTGCGAGGAGCCGGCGCTCAGCGGCAGGTCGGCAAGCGCGGCGAGCGCGCTGTCGAGAACCACCTCGGGCGGCATGCCGGCGTCGATCACCCGTATCCGCTCGGGGTCGTGCTCGGCCAGCTGCTCGTAGGCGAACGCGATCGTCTGGAAGAAGTCTTCGCCCTCGCGTTCGAGTCGATCGGGCTCCAGGGCACGCTCACGTTGGCGAGCGCGACCGTCGGCGGGGGAGATGCGCAGCAGCAACGTGCGATCGGGGACGAGCCCGCCGGTGGCGAACAGGTTGATCGTCCGCACCGCCTCAACCCCGAGCGCCCGTCCGGCCCCCTGGTAGGCGAGCGAGGAGTCGACGAACCGGTCTAGCAGCACGACGGTGCCGGTGCTCAGCAGCGGCAGCACCCGCTGCTCGACGAGCTGCGCGCGAGCGGCTGCGTACAGCAGTGCCTCGGTACGCGGGAGCACCGCCAGCGCGGGGTCCTTGACGAGCGCTCGAATCCGCTCGGAGACCTCGACGCCTCCGGGCTCGCGCAGCAGCTTCACCTGCAGGCCGCGTTCCGCGAGCGAGCCGGCGAGGGCATCGGCGAGCGTCGACTTGCCGGCGCCGTCGAGCCCCTCGATCGTGATCAGTGTGCCGCGGGCCACGCGGGGACGGTACAGAGCGGAGCGCCCTACCGTCACGGGTCGATCGGCTTCAGCGTCTCCTCCGACATGCCCAGGTCGATAAGTGCGTCCTCCCTGTGGACGTAGGCCCTCAAGTAGATAATGAGGCCCGCCTGCCACCTTGCCACCAGGGCGACAGGCATAGTAACCTCCGCGCCGCTGAGTCGTCCGCGCCCGTGGAAGATCAGAAACAGGAGCGTATGCTCGCCAAGGTCGAAGTAGGCCTCGGGTTCGATGCGGATTTCGTCTCCCCACGCGTCCGCCAGATCTTGAAAGTACGTTGGCAAGTCATCGTGCCCGTGGTAAACGGCACCTCCCACTGCCGCAAACACCGACTGAAACTCGGCGCTCGGATCGAAGCATCTGACGAACGCCTCGATGTCGCGCGCGTTGAACGTCTCAATCAGGCGGCGATGCTGCTCGACGTTGTCGTGCGCCACAGTTCGGCCAGTATCCCGAACCGGCCGTTGAGCGGCCCCGTGATCTCGGTCAGAGCCCAGACGTTTGCAGGTCTAGGATGGCGGTCGAGATGTCCACGACGCCCCAATCTGCGGATCCGAAGGGCGCGGGCCTGGACGCTACGTCCCCGCTACCGGGGATCGAGGCGCACCCACACGCGCGCGCGGTGCTGGGGCCAGCGCTGGCGTCGGCGGGCGGCCCTTCGCACGCGTACCTGTTCCACGGCCCGGCGGGCACCGGCAAGCGAGCGGTGGCACGCGCGTTCGCGGCGGCGCTGCTGGCGGACGGCGCGCGCAGCCCGGACACAGTCGTCGAGCGCGTGGCGCGAGGCTCCCACCCGGACCTGACGTGGGTAACCCCGTCGGGCGCGGCGGAGATGCTCGTGGTGGACATCGAGCAGCCGGTCGTGGCGGCGGCCGCGCGGACGCCGTTTGAGTCTTCGCGCCGCGTGTTCGTGATCGAGTCGGCGGACGCGATGAACGACCAGGCGGCGAATCGCATGCTGAAGACGCTGGAGGAACCTCCTAAGTTCACGCACCTGCTGCTGCTGGCGGACCGCCGCGAGGACGTTCTGGCGACGATCGCTTCACGCTGCCAGCAGGTTCGCTTCGACCCGTTGCCGTGGGCGACGATCGCGCAGCGGCTGGAGGGGGTGGAGAGCGAGCGTGCGGCTGCGTGTGCGAGGCTTGCGTGCGGCGATGCGGGACTGGCGGCGCGGCTGGCGAGCGCGGAGGGCGTCGCGCTGCGGGAGAGCGCGGAGGAGTTCGTGCGCTCGGCGCTGGCCGGCTCGACGGGTGGGCGTCCATGGCTTGCGATGCTGGAGACCGCCAAGGCTGCGGGCGCGGCTGCCGGCGAGCGAGCGCAGGAGCGGATGCGCGGCGAGCTCGAGCTCGTGCCGAGCAAGGAGCGTAAACGCTACGAACGTGAAGGCCTCGACGCCCAAAAACGCGGCGAGCGACGCACGCGCACGCGCACGCTCGATCTGGCGCTGAGCCTGGCGGAGCTGTGGCTGCGCGACGCATTGTGCATATGCGAAGGCGCCCCGGAGCTGGTGTACGCGGTCGACCGGCGAGGCGAGCTGGAGCGCGACGCCGATGGCGCGGCTGCGCCACGGCTGCGCCGCGGCATCGAGCTGGTCGCAGACACGCGGCTGAGCCTGTCGCTGAACGTGTCGGAGGAGCTGGCGCTGGAGGCGCTGGCCTACCGTCTGGAAGCGCGGCTCTCCGCTTAACCCGCGGTGCGTTTGCTGAAGGGAGTTGCGGGGGTGCTGGCGAGTCCCTTGCCGACCAGATCCCGGATGTCACAGCTAACGAGTGTGCCCCCCGTCTGGGTGGCCGCCGCTACATAGGCTGCGTCGTAAGCAGAGAGGGTGTGCTCCTCAGCAACCTGCGCTGCGCGGGCGAGCAGGGTATTCGTAGAGAGCAGAATTCCGCCGTCGTTTGAGATCCGCTCGATGGCTTCCAGCAGCGGTGAGACCCGTTTGGGTGCTCGCCATGCGCGAATCGCCACGTTGGTCACCTCATATCGCGCGAGATCGAGCGTGGCGAGCGTGACGGCACTGTCGCTGAGGAGTGCCCTCGCTGGCATGTGCAGGGCATCGTCACGGTCAAACGCCGCGAGGATCACGCTCGCATCCAGCAGGAGTGTGCTCAAATCGTGGGCCGGCTGTCCTTTACACGCTCGGCCGCCTCGCCCCCGTGGTGTCCGGGGTGTGTCAGGAGAGCACGCATGGCCGCTGCGCGATCGGAGCGACGCTCACGCAGCGCGGAGTCGGCGAACTGTCGCAGCACGGCACTCCGGGTCGTGCCTAGGCGGTTAGCCTCGGCGTCCACCTCACTGAGAAGGTCGTCGGGCATCGACACCATTACCTTCGCCATAGCGGACAGTATACCACGGTATACCGCCTAACCCGACCGAGCAGCAGGTCAAGGCGTCCGAGCTGCGCGTCCCTCAGGCGATCGGCCCGAGGTTCGGCTCGATGCCGAACGTGTCAAATGCCATGAACTTCGAGAACTGGCGGTTTTCGGGGCCGTGGAAGTCGGCGGAGCCGGTTGTCAGGAAGCCCAGCTCGGCGCAGCGCGCGGCGAGCATCTCGGTCTGCTCGCGCGTGTGCGTGATATAGAAGGCCTCGACGCCGTCGATCCCGAGGGCATGGAAGCGGTCGATCGTGGAGAGGACTTCGGTGGGGTCGGAGATGTCCCAGAACGGGTGCGCCCAGATGGCCACGCCGCCGGCCGCGTGGATTGCGTCGACGGCCTCGGCGACTGTGGGTGTCTCGCGTAGGCGGAAGGCCGACTTGCCCTCGATCAGGTAGCCGCGAATCAGCGAGCCGACGTCGTCGATCTGCTCCGTCTTCAAGGCGCTCGGCGTTGGCGGGGGCGGCGAGCACGGCAGCGGCCAGATGGGGGCGGCCGATCGGTTTGCCGGCGGCGATCCGCTCGTCGAGCTCCGCTTCGTCGAGCTCGAAGTCGACCTCGCGCAGGGCGTCGCGCATGCGCAGCGTGCGCTTCTCGCGATCGGCGAGGAAGTCGACGAGCGACGTGGTCATCGGCGGTCCGGTGTGGTCGATGCGATAGCCGAGGATGTGCAGTTCGCGGGGAACCGCAGAGCCGGCGTCGACGGCGGAGATCTCGACGGCTGACACGACGCGCACCCCTACGCGCTCGCCGGTCGCGATCGCCTCTGCGACGCCGCTGATGGTGTCGTGATCGGACAGCGCGAGCAGCTCCACGCCGGCCTCGGCCGCCCGCTCGACGACCTCGGCGGCCGGCAGCACGCCGTCGGAGTGGGTCGAATGCGACTGAAGATCGAAGCGCGGCGCCATCGCGCGCAGCGTATGCGATTGCCTCAGGAGCGGGTGTGCTGATGCGTCGGAATGGCTCCCGCCAGGCCGATCAGCGCCGCAACGCGGCGCGAGACGGCAGTACGCAGTCTGCGCACGGAGGCGTGATAGCGGCGAGCCTTCGCGTCGAGCATGCGATCCGGCTCCGCGCCGGCGGCGTCCAGCGCCGCGCGGGCGGCGTCGGTCTCTGCTGCGCGCGTGCACGCATCGATCCAGAGGACCTCCAGGTAGGCGACTGCGGCGCCGACCTCGTCCTCTGAGATCAGTCCCGGCTGCTCGAGCTGGCGCACCATTGGGATGACCTCGGAGGTCAGCCAGTGCTGCTCGCCGTGCACCCGCAGGATCAGGCAGATGTCAGGTGGGTGAGAGATGTCGGGGTGGTCAAGCATTAGGAGGGGAGTCGAGCTCGCGCTGCAATCGAGAGTCGTTCTCGCAGCGATCGAGTGCTCGTGCGTGGTGTGGTTTTTGCTTCGGCGGGGTGCCATCGCTGCTTTAGATTCCGGCCGCGCTCTCCACGCTTCTCCGGGCTGCGTGGGCCATTTCGCGCAGGCTCAAGGCCGAGCCGAGGTTGGGCCGATGTATCAAGGGAGAGCCGAGCGGAAAGAGAGATGCTGGTAGTCGAAACAGACCCGACCCGCCGCACTGCCGGGCAGTATGCGCGCGCGACCGTGAGGCGCCTGCGCATGCGCACGCTGGTGATTCTGGGTGCGCTGGCGGTGGCGACGGCGCTGCTGGGCAGAGCGTTCGGACTGCACGACCCGCGCTTCCTCGCGTCGGAGGTCGCGCTGCTGGCGAGCATGTTCGTGATCTCGCGCTACGTGCTGCCGCTCGTCGAGCGCCGCGATCGCGGCGCGACGGGGCGAGGAGCAGGTCGGGAGCCTGCTCGATGAGCTGGCCGATCACGGGTGGCGTGTGATCCACGACGCGAGCCTCGGCCGCGGCAACGTCGACCACATCTTGGTGGGCCCGGCGGGCGTGTTCACGATCGAGACGAAGAGCCATCCGGGTCCGGTGCGGGTGGCGCGCGTGCACGGTTCGACGCTCGAGCCAGGCTCAGGCTCAGAGCAAGGGCGATCGAGCGGGTAACGGGTTTCGCGGTCGAGCCGCTGATCGTGTTCAGCCGGGCTTGGGTGGACAGGCCGATGGCGCGCCGTAAGGGCGTGCGCGTGGTCCCCGCGCGGATGCTGGTGGGCTATCTGACGAGGCTCCCGCAGACGCTCTCGCCGCGCGAGATCGAGCGCGCGCGATCGCTGGTAGCGCAGGCGCTGCTCGAGCATCACGTACGCGAGCGGATGGCCGATTGGCGCAGGCATCGTGTCCGCCTCGGGCGCGAACCCGCGGCGCGCGAGCGCGCCGAGCGCTGAGACCCGCGCCATACCTCGCGCGCCACATTCGGTGCACGCGACGCGGGCGAGGTAGCGTGTAGGTCATGGCAAGCGCAATCTCGACGGCTCCTGCTCAGCTGCGCGAGGCGGATCGTCCGCCGACGAGCGGAGCGAATGGACGGCTTCCGCCGGGGCCCGAGGATGCCGCCGGTCGCGCAGACGCTCGCGTGGGCGCTGGCGCCGACGTGGCTGATGGATCGTTGTGCGGAGCGGCTCGGCGAGGCGTTCACGATGACCTTCGCGCCGAGCGGGATGCAGCTGGTGATGGTCAGCGACCCAGCAGGCGGTCAAGGCGGTGTTCACGGCGCCGCCGGAGGTGGCGCCGTCGGCGGCGGGCAACTCGCCGGTGGCGCCGGTGATGGGACGCGAGCTCGGTGGTGGTTCTGACCGGCCCCGAGCACATGCGCCAGCGCAAGCTGCTGCTGCCGCCGTTCCACGGCGAGCGGATGCGCGAGTACGAGGACGTGATCGTGCAGGCGACGCGCCGGGACATGGCGAGCTGGCCGCTCGGCAGCGCCGATGCGGCTGCAGGAGCACACGCGTGGGATCACGCTGGAGGTGATCCTGCGGGCGGTGTTCGGCGTGGAGGCTGAGCGGATGGGCCCGCTGCGAACGGCGATCGGCGAGCTGCTCGAGCCGACGCAGACGCTGCTGTTGCTGCGCTTCGCGCTGCGGCGCCCGACAGGCGAGCGCCCGACCGGAGCGATCGGGCTGGCGCTCGACCGCCTCGACGCGCTGATCTACGAGGAGATCACTGGGCGCCGCGCGCAGGGCGACCTGGAGCGAGCGCACGGACATCCTGTCGCTGCTGTTGCAGGCACGCGACGAGGACGGCGCGGGCGATGACCGACGGGGAGCTGCGCGACGAGCTGGTGACGCTGCTGCTGGCGGGGCACGAGACGACGGCGACGTCGGTGGCGTGGGCGATCGAGCGCCTGGTGCGCCACCCGCAGAAGCTGAAGCGCCTGATCGCGGAGATCGACGCGGCGGAGGGTGAGGAGTACCTGACGGCGGTGGTCAACGAGACGCTGCGCGTGCGCCCGGTGGTGCCGATCGTGGCGCAGGCTGCTCCAGGAGGATCTGCAGGTCGGGCGCTATCGCGGCTGCCCGCGGGCACGCGCGTGGTGCCGTCGATCTACCTGACGAATCGCAACCCGCGCGTGTACGAGGACCCGCGGGAGTTCCGCCCAGAGCGCTTCCTGGACGCGGCGCCGGAGACGTTCTCGTGGATCCCGTTCGGCGGCGGCATCCGCCGCTGCATCGGCGCGTCGTTCGCGCTGCTGGAGATGAAGCTGATCCTGCGCACGATGCTCGGCGAGCTGGAACCGCGCGCTGCCGAGCGGCTGGCGATCTGCGCCGCGGCGAGTGGATCAGGCGGCGCGCGATCACGCTGGTGCCCGCTGGCGGGCGCGAGCGTGGTGTGGGAGCGCCGAAGCGAGAAGGACTGATGATGAGGGCCGCCGGCCGGCGGCCTGGGATGGGATGCGCGGTGAGCGAACGGCGGTAGTCGGGGATCGGCCGCGGCGTCCCGCCCGCAGCGATGGGTAGCTTCTGTCCGATGCGCACGACCACGACAGCGACGGCGACGGCCGGCGATGTGACTGACGCTCCGCACGCCGGAGGAGCTGCTCGCGCGCTTCGGCCTGGATGAGTTCAGGCCGGGTCAGCGCGAGGCGGTGCAGGCGGCGCTCGACGGGCGCGACAGCCTGGTGGTGATGCCGACGGGGGGCGGCAAGTCGCTGTGCTACCAGCTGCCGGCGCTGGCGGACGACGGCCTGGTGGTGGTGGTGAGCCCGCTGATCGCGCTGATGGCCGACCAGCTGCGGCGGCTGGAGCGAGGCGGGCGTGCGCGCGGCGATGCTCGCCTCGGGGATGCAGGACGGTCACAACGCGCAGGCGCTGCGGGAGATCGCGGCGGGCGAGACACAGCTCGTGCTGGCGGCGCCGGAGCGGTTCGCCTCGGGCGCGTTTCGCGAGGCGCTGGCGCGCAGGCGGGTGGCGCTGTTCGTGGTCGACGAGGCGCACTGCGTGGCGGAGTGGGGCCACGACTTCCGGCCGGACTACCTGCGCCTGCACGATGCGATCGCCTCGCTCACGCACGGTCACGCGGAGGGCGCGCGTCCGGCGGTGATGGCGGCGACGGCGACGGCGACGCCGCGGGTGGCGCGAGGAGATCGCAGCGCGGCTGGGGCTGCGCGACTGGGTGTCGATCCGCTCGGGCTTCGACCGGCCGAACCTCGACCTTCGACGTGGTGAGCGTCGAGGGCAAGGGCGCGGTGGCGCGCAAGCGTGCCGCGCTGATGCAGTCGCTGGAGCGACCCCGAGGCGCGGCCGGCGATCGTGTACTGCGGCACGCGCAAGGACACTGACGAGGTCGCTGTGCAGATCGCGGCAGCAAGGGATCGCGACGGTGACCTACCACGCGGGCATGAGCCCGGACGCGCGGCGCGAGAGCCAGCGTGCGTTCATGGAGGGCAGCGCGGAGGTGGTGGTGGCGACGAACGCGTTCGGCATGGGCGTCGACAAGGCTGACGTGCGCACGGTCGCGCACTGGGCGCTGCCGACGAGCCTCGAGGCGTACTACCAGGAGGCGGGCAGGGGCGGGCGCGACGGCGCATCCGGCGCGCGCGCTGCTGCTGTCCGCGCGAATGGACCTGGGCCGCCTGATCCGCTTCATCAAGGAGCGCGAGACGACGCGTCGATGACGTCAAGCGCTACGTGGCGAGCTTGCGCGGCGGCGCCGAGGATGGCGAGCTGGCGATCGGTCACGGCGAGCTGGGCGAGCGCGAGCGAGTGCTGCTGTCGATCGCCGAGCGTGCCGGAGCGGTGGAGCTGCGCCCGGCGGCCGCGACGGGCTGCTGGTGAGGCTGACAGGCCGTGGCAGCCCGCGCCTGGCTTACACGGCGATCAAGGCGGCGAAGGATCGCGGCTGGGAGTCCTACCGCTCGATCGAGCGCTACAGCGCCGACGGGGAGACCTGCCGCCGACGCCAGATCCTCGACCACTTCGGCGACCGCGGCGCGGGGCGCGCCGACGGGCAGCTGCTGCGACGTGTGCAACCCGGACCGAGCGCTCGAGCAGGCGGTGCGGGCGCAGCCTGCGTCCAGTGCTCGCAAGCGCGGTAGGAGTGCCGCGCGGCGCGGCGGGCCGGCAGTCGAGGCCGGCGAGCCGGTGGACACCCTGAAGGGCGCACCCCCGTTGGGGGCACAGGCAGGCGATCGCGAGTTCGAGCGTCTGCGGGCATGGCGGCTGGGGCAGGCGCAGGGAAAGCCAGCGTTCACCGTGGCGGCGGACGCGGTGTTGTCGGAGGTGCTGCGTAGGCGCCCGCGCAGTACTGGTGAGCTGATCGAGATCCGTGGCATCGGCCCGGCGTTCTGCGAGAAGCACGGCGAGTCTCTGCTGGCGGAGCTGACAGCGCTGGAAGCGACCGGCGGCGGCTCGGTGCAAAGAGCGTCCTCCGACGATCCTCCCGGCGTGCCGGCGGCGCTAGCATCAGGGACCGCGCCGACGTAGCTCAGCTGGTAGAGCACTTCACTCGTAATGAAGGGGTCCGGGGTTCGAGTCCCCGCGTCGGCTCTCACGGAAGCTCATGTCTTCTCGACATACGCCCACGTCATCGCCGAGCTTCGCGGCGGATCGCCGATCAGCGCCGACGACCAGATCCGCGCCGCCCGATCGGACCTTCAGCGGTCGTAGACGCGGCCGCGCGGTAGGACACGCACGATTGTGATGACGAGCTGCTGGCCGTCTCGTTCGAATCGCACGCGCCAGTCACCGACTCGCAGCCGGTACTCGTGCGAGCCCTGAAGCCGCTTGACATCGCCGGTCAGCTCTGCGCCCTGGGCCAGTCGTGCGATGGAGCGCAGGATGCGCTCTCTCGTCGGCGGGTCGATCCTGCGTAGATCCTTGCGGGCGCGGTCGTCAACGACGATACGCCAGTACGGCTCGTTCACAGATCGCCGTCGAACTCGGCAATCACGCTCTCAAGCGGCCCGGGCTGGATTCCCTGCTCACGGTCGGCGTGGGCCTCGGCGACCGCGCGGCGCTCATCCTCGGTCTCAGGCTCGTCATCGAACGGCGCATGATCGAGCATCCAGGCAACCGGGTCTCCAGAGGACTCGGCGAGCGTGCGAAGCGCCGCCTGTGCTTCCTCGTCGCTCATCGTCTCGACGGCAGTGTGCAGTCGCTCCTTCACAGTCATGGCCTAAACGTAGCATCGCCGTCGGGAGCTGATGAGTCGCCGAGGCCCGGATCACTCGTAATGAAGGGGTCCGGGGTTCGAGTCCCCGCGTCGGCTTTGCTGGAGGTTTCTTCTGTGCGGAAACCTCTCCGTTTTGGTAGACACCTATGCGCGGAGTGACGCGTCGTCGAGGTGGAGGCCGATCACGCCGGCGAGGCGGTCCATGTCCGCGTCGTGGGAGAGCAGTGTCGCGCCCCGGCGCCAGGCGGCGGCCGCGATCATGCAGTCGAGGATGCCACGTGGGGTTACGCCAGCACCCCGGCAGCGTCGGTAGATGCGCGCGGCGCCGTCGAAGTCGGTCACGGTGTCGAAGCGCAGCAGTGCGACGCTCCCCAACAGCCGACGCAGGTCGCTCTCGCGACGATCGTCCCGCGCGCCGGCCAGTACCTCCATGATGACCGGCTCGGTGGTGACCAAGGGGCCGTCTGTCTCGATCAGTTCTGCGATTCGACGGTCTGGTGGGCTGCCGGTCGCCCTGTCGTACTCGACCCAGGCAGAGGTGTCGGCGAGGATCACGCGCTCGAGCGCGGCGGGGCATCCGTTGGCAGCTCGGAGATTGCGTTCGCTCCCCGCATCGACAGCGCTTCTTCACGGGTCATCGGCTGTCCGGCTAGGTTGCGGAGGGCCAGATCGACGGCTGCTGTCTTGGTTCGAACGCCGTAGCGGTCCATGATTGTTTGTACGTAGGCGTCCTCGATCTCGATGTTCGTCCGGGTCACGCTCATACACTGATTATACACCGTACGTGTACTTCGCGTGTATGGCTCTGTCTTTTCGGCAGGAGTAGGCTTCGTGGACCTACGACGGACGATCGGGAGGCAAGCGTGGAGACCACCAGCCAAGACCAGACGCCGCTCGAGGAGCGTGCTCGTCGGCGATCGCGCCAACTTCGCGGACGGGCCGCCGCACGAGCTCTTCCGGCGGCATGCGCGCCGAGTGCCCGGTCCACTGGACTGACGCGGATCACCGAGTACCCCGACGAGGATGGCTTCTGGTCTGTGACGACGGCCGACGACGTGCTCGAGGTCAGCCGCGACTGGCAGACGTTCTCCTCCGAAGTCGGCGGCTTCACGCATCCGAAGAACGCGGTCCTGTCGCTCGAGATGCAGCAGGCGATGTTCATCGGCATGGACCCGCCCAAGCACGATCGCCTGAAGGCGCTCTTCCAGCGGGGCTTCACGCCGAAGCGGATCGCCGAGCACGAGGACGCGATCCGCGCGATCGCGGTCGACGTGCTCGACGCGGCTCGACGGCCGTGACGACCTGCGATCTGGTCGACGACGTCGCGCAGCCGGTGGTGGCGCGAGTGATCGGCAGCTTCATGGGCCTGCCGCCCGAGGACGACGAGGTGTGGGCGACGCCTGATGAACGCGATCGTCGGCGCGAGGCGACCCGGACGCGACACCAGAGGGCGCGCAGATCGTGATGGAGCGCGACGTGCCCGAGGTGTTCGCGCGCTGCGGCAAGCTGATCGCCGAACGTCGCGCAGACGCCGACCGACGACCTGACGAGCGTGCTCGTGCACGCGGAGATCGACGGCGAGCGGCTCGAGGATCACGAGATCGTGATGGGCTTCCTGCTGCTGATGGCCGCCGGCAACGACAGCACCAAGGCCACCTACTGCAGCGGCATGCGCGCGCTGATGGAGAACCCCGAGCAGCGACGCATGGTGCTCGATGACCCTTCGCTCGTGCCGGCCGTCGTCGAGGAGTCACTGCGCATGTTTCCCGCGTTCGGTCACTTCGCCCGCACTGCCACCCGCGACACCGAGCTGCACGGGCAGACGATCCGCGAGGGCGAGAAGCTGGTCATGTGGTACCCGTCCTCCAACCGCGACGAGGACGCGCTATGAGGACCCGGACCGCTTCGACGTGACGCGCAATACCGAGCACCAGGCGTTCGGTGCCGGCGGCCGTCACTTCTGCCTCGGTACGGCGCTCGCGCGACTGGAGCTGCGGATCCTGATCGAGGAGACGCTCAAGCGCTTCCCCGAGATGGAGATCGACGGCGAGCCGCAGGTACGTCGAGTCGCCGTTCGCCAACCAGCTAAAGACGCTGCCCGTTCGACTGCGCCCGTAGGCGCCGCTGTCGTCCAGGGGCGCCCCTGTCGGTGCAGAGGCGCCCCTGTCGTGCAGAGGCGCCGCGGCGGTCCATGGGCGCGGCGGCGCCTGCTACGTCAGGCCGACGTGCGTGCGAACGCACGCTGGAAGGCGGCCCGTTCGGTCAGTCGCGCGGTGTACTGCTGCAGGTTCGCCGGCAGGTCCTCCGCAAACCCGACGCGCTGGGTGAAGGCCAGCGCCGTGCCGATCATCACGTCCGCCACGCTGAAGCTCGCCCCGACGAGGTACTCGTCCTCGCCGAGTGCCTCCGCCACAGCGGCGATCGCCGCGTCGAAACGCTCGCGTGCCTTGGCCGCCCGCTCGGGGTCTTGTTGCGCCTGGACCGCGGCTTCGATCAGCGGCGGCTCGAGCTCGGCCGGGGCGAAGCACGCCCACTGGTAGACGAGCGCTCGCTCGTGTGTCCCGGGCGCCGGCGCGAGCGCTGCCTGCGGATGCATGTCGGCGAGGTGCAGGCAGATTGCCGCGGACTCGAACACGAATCCCTCGCCGTCATCGAGCACCGGAACGCGTCCCAGCGGATGGCGCGCGTGGTGCTCCTCGCCGGAGCCCTCCTCCTGAGTGATCACCATCAGCTCGTAGGGCTCATCAAGCTCCTCGAGCATCCACACGACCCTGATCGGTCGTCCCGCATGCTCTCGGTGGAAGACCCGCATCGCCCGCGGCCGATACAGCTCCACGGCGCTGGGGCCTAGCCTCCGAGGGCCTGGAGCTGCGCGAGCGCTTCGGCGTCGAGCTCGACTTCGCCCGCCCGAACGTTCTCCTCCAGGTGCCTGGGCGAGGAGGTCCCCGGGATCAGCAGGATGTCGGGACTGAGCGCAAGCAGCCAAGCCAGACCGACCTGGACGGGGGTGGCATCGAGGCGCGCGGCCACCTCACGCACGGCACGCTGCTCGGTGACCTTCGGCATCCCGGGAAACGCCGAGCCGAGCGGGAAGAACGGGACGAACGGGATACTCGCGTTACGGCACAGCTGGAGCGTCGGCTCGGCGTCGCGGTGCACCAGGCTCAGCTGGTTCTGGATGCACGCGATCTGCGTGTGGGCCAGGCCGGCGCCCGCCTGCTCGAGTGAGACATTGCTGAGCCCGACGCCGCCGATCTTGCCCTCGTCGCGTAAGTCGACCATCGTTGCGAGCTGGTCTTCCAACGAGACCATCGGCCCGTGCGCTGTGTCCTCGCTTCCCATCAGGCGGAGGTTGACCACGTCCAGGCGCTCGACTCCCAGCGATCGCAAGTTTTCCTCCACCCCCGCACGCAGCTGCTCGGGCCGCTGGGCCGGGATCCACGCCCCGTCAGCCTCCCGCGCGCCACCGACCTTGCTGACCAGGACGAGATCGTCCGGATAGGGCCGAAGCGCCTCGCGGATCAGCTCGTTGGCGACGTCCGGCCCGTAGTACTGGGCGGTGTCGATGTGGTTGACGCCCAGCTCGACCGCGCGTCGCAGGACGGCCACCGCCGTCTGACGATCGCGTGGAGGCCCGAACACTCCGCGTCCCGGAAGCTGCATCGCACCGAAGCCGATTCGGCGCACGGGGCGTCCGACCAGGTGACCGTCACTCGGTGTCATGGCTGCAGCCTAGAAGGCCGCGTACGCCCGCCCGTGCGCCTGCCCGTTCGCTCGTCCGTCGCGGTCCGGCGTTCTCAGTGGGGCTCATCTACAGTCGCGGGGTGGGCGCGATTGCGGTCGTACGCGAGGGCCACGGCCCGGAGGTGCTGCTCGTGCACGGTGGAGCCGGCCCGCGAACGACGTGGAACGCGCTGGCGCCGCTCGCGGCGCATTGGACGCTCGCTTTCGCGCACCGCCGCGGCTATCCGCCGAGCCCTTCGCCCGCGAACGGGCATCAGGACTTCGAGGTCGACGCCGATGACATCGTCGCGCTGTTGGAGGCCGCTCCCCACGTGGTCGCGCACTCCTACGGGGTGCTGGGGGCGCTGATCGCAGCTGCGCGCAGGCCGACGTACGTACGGTCGCTGACGCTGATCGAGCCGCCGCTCTACTGCGTCGTCACCGGTGATCCCGAAGTCGCGCACCTCGAACGGCTCGGCGATGCGGTGCTGCGAGATGGCCTGGACGCGGACCCTGCGGAGCTGCGCGAGTTCCTGCGGCTCGCCGGGGCGCCGCCGCTGGACGACGGTCCGCTGCCCGAGGAGGTCGCGCACGGCGTCAGGCGCGCACACGGCGCCCGTCTCCCGGGCGAGGCCCGCCCAGCGCTCGAGGCGATCCGCGACGCCGGTGTCCCCTCGATGGTTGCGTCCGGCGGCCATACGCCAGGGCTCGAGCGAATCTGCGACGCGCTCGCCATCGAGCTGCACGCGCAGCGGCTGCTCGCGGTCGGGGCCGGCCACTTCGTCGCGGCTGCGCCCGGGTTCGCCGACCGGCTCGAGCAGTTCCTGCTGTCGGTCGACTGAGTGCCTCGGAAGGCGGGGGATGCCGAGTCTTCCCCCCGCGCATACGCGCGGCGAGTCGGTCGGATACCGTAGTTGCAGATGGCCGACCCGCCGAACCAGATCAGCGGACGCTGCCTCTGCGGCAGCGTCACCTATCGTGCCGACGCGCAGCCGTTCGCGCAGGCCGTCTGTCACTGCACCGAATGCCAGCGCCAGACAGGCACCGCGTTCTCGGTTGTCGTCGGCGTGCCGCGCGCGGCGCTGACCGTCGAAGGCGACACGCTCGCCTCGTTTACGACAACCGGCGAGCAGCACGGCACCGACACCGAGCGCCAGTTCTGCTCGGCTTGCGGCTCGCCGATCGTCAGCTTCGCCGAGGCGATGCCGGAGGCGGCGTTCATCAAGGCCGGCACGCTCGACGACGCTTCCTGGTTGGAGCCGGCGCTCGAGGTGTGGACGCGCTCGGCGCAGCCCTGGTCGCCACATTTCGAGGCTGCCACGCAGCTCGAGCGCGGGCCTGGCTGACGAGTCTCGCGGTTGGCGAGAGCTCGGTCAGCCGACGCTGACGCGGCTGCGCCCGGCCCGCTTGGAGCGGAACAGCGACTCGTCGGCCTGGTTGATCAGATCGCTCGGTGTGCCGCCGAGCGCCGATGTGCATCCGACGCTGAGTGTGATCGGCTCGAGTAGGTCCCACTCGGCGACATCGATCTCGCGGATGCGCTCGCACAGCCTCTGTCCGGAATCGAACGCCCCGTCGGGGTCGGTGTTCGGGAGTACCGCGAGGAACTCATCTCCTCCCCAGCGGCCGAAGATGTCGCTGTCGCGGAACACCTGTCGCATCGTGTCGGCGACCGCCACGAGCACCATGTCCCCGGCCTCGTGACCGTGGGTGTCGTTGATTTGCTTGAAGTGGTCGAGATCGATCATCAGCACCGACAGCATCTCCCCGTAGCGGCTCGCGAGCGCGCTGGCTTGCGCGAGCCGCGCCTGCAGCGAGCGTCGGTTCGCCAGACCGGTCAGCGAGTCGGTGCTTGCGGCCTCGGCGAACTTCCTCGACAGGGCAGCCAGGCGGGCACGCTCTGCGTTCGATCGCAACAGCAGGCTCAGGACCGCGAGACCGAGAACGGCGACCAGCGCGACGACAATCCACGGAAGCCACTTGGCCCATCCGCTGATCGAGGCGAACATCTTGTAGTTGGGCGATGCCATGATGAGATGCCACGGCGTTCCGGGAACCGCAGAAACCACGAACGTGCTGCGGACGCCCGCGATCGATACCTGACCGGCGGAGGTCTGAGCGGCGGCATGCGCGAGCGCCGGGTTGGCCTCGGTGAGGGTCCTCGCGTGGGTGCTGGGGCTGGCGGCGATGATCCGTCCGTCGGCGTCGACCAGCATGACCTGGTGGGGTTTCAGTGTGCTCGCGTGTTCGACGAAGATCGACAGGACGCTGCCTGCCACCGGGTAGGCCACGCTCAGCACGCGGCGCCCGTGGCTCGTCGGGTACGGCACGGCGACCGCGACCACCGGCTCGCCCTTGGCGGCCGATCGGACGACGCCGGAGACGGCGATGTGGCCGGCTACGGCCTTCGTCAGGTGCGTGTAGTGAGGCGCGATCTCCGAGCCGAGGATCGCTCGATCCGATGGCGCCACATCGAGCAACCGTCCGGACCGGTCGAGTAGCACGGCCGTTTCGCTGCCCAGGCTGCTGACGACCATCCGGAACGCACTGTCTGATGGCTTCCGGCCAGCGAGCAGACGCTCACCGCCCGTGCTCTCGCGCGCTGCCTGTTGGGCGATGAAAGCGGACAGGAACCCTGCCGATGACGTCCCCCGCGCTTTCAGGTTCGCGCGGATCTGCTCTTGCGAGGCGTTTCGGGAGAGCACGACACCCACTGACATCGCGGCGAGCGCCACCGAAAGCGCCAGCGCGGCCAGCATCCACGAGGTGCGCCGGATGCCCCTGGCGTGGGCCGACAGATCGCTCACGCGCGCCAACCCCGACTGCCCGATCCAGAGTGCTCACCCGTCGATGTGTCATCGAAGTCCACGTCCCCGCATCGGCGCGCAAGCCGGCCGACTTGAGAGCGCCTCGGGCGGCCAGGTCCCACCTGGTGAAATGACGCGAGCAGCTCGACGCGGGAGCTTGAAAGCGCGCTCTCGCCGGGGTCAGTCGCCGCCCGCGAGCAGTCCCCGCGTCATGCGTAGCATCGTCGCCACGACGACCGCGCGCGGGACCGCTGGATGCTCGAGCCACCACAGCGCCAGCCCGGTCAGCGAGCTGCGGATGATCTCGCCCAACGGCTCGAGCTCCTGCTCGGGCAGCTGCGGGGCGAACTCACGCAGCAGCGCCATGTCGGCTGCGCGCTGGCGTCCTCGCAGCTCGCGCTGAAGTGCCCGGACGTCCGCGTCACCGGTCGCGTCCTGGAACAGGACTCTCGAGCTGTCGGGGTGCTGCTCGACGTGGGCGAACCATGCATCGAGCATTGCCGGCAGGCGTTGCGCGGGCGCACCCTCCCCCTGCAGGAAGCGTTCCAGCGGAGCCGCCGCCAGCTCGTCGCGACGATGTTCGAGCAGCCTCAGCTGCAGTTCCTTCTTGGACTCGAAGTGGCGGTACAGCATCGGCTTGCTCACACCGGCCGCGGACACGATGTCCTCGACGGTCGTAGCCGCGTAGCCGCGTTCGGCGAACAGCCGCGCTGCCGCCTCCTCGATCAACGCGCGACGCTCCGCCGCCGGGCGCCTGTGCCGCGAGGTCTCAGGTGGCGCGGAAGCCGCGCTGTCGACCGTAGTTACCATTTGGTACACTCAATAGTAACGTGTCGCCCGGTCAATCTGAACTACCCGCATGATCGCCTCCGTCCACATCGCCGACGTCGGTCCGCGCGGGGCGCTGGACCTGTTGCGCGACAAACTCGATCCGGGCGCGGTGCCCGGCCTGCGCTACGCCGAGCTCACCACCACCGCGCCGCTCGGCGGTGGGCTGCTGCCGCGGCCGACCGTCGGCCGCGTCGGCCTGGTTGCCGCATGGGACGATGACTCGGCGATCGACGGCTTTCTCGCCGGCCACCCGCTCGCCGCGCAGCTCGCGCACGGGTGGCACGCGCGGCTGGCGCCGACGCGGGTCTTCGGGGCCTGGTCACAACTGTCGGGGCTCCCGTCCGAAGAGCAGCCGATGGACGACGCTGAGCCCGCCGCGGTCCTGACCATCGGCCGCCTGCGGCTCTCGCAGACCGTTCGCTTCCTGCGCGCCAGCGCCGCGGCCGAGGCGCTCGCCGTCGGCAATCCGGCGCTGCTCGCGGGGACCGGCCTTGCTCGGCCTCCACGGCTCGTGGCGACGTTCTCGCTGTGGCGGAACACAGCCGCGATGCGCGCCTACGTGCTGGGCGGCGTCGGGCCCGGGCACATCGCGGCCATGCAAGCCCACGCCGCGCAGCCGTTTCACCACGAATCCGCGTTCGTCCGCTTCCGACCGTATGCCTCCCAGGGCGCTTGGGACGGCCGCGACCCGCTCGCCGCGACGCAGCTCGAGGCGGTTGGAGCAACGGGCGCCTGACGATCTCGCCAATCCGCCCGAGCCGGGCGCTCGTCAGCACCTTGGTCGTCTGCCTGCTGGCGATCTGCCTCGGCCTGGTGTTCGCCCGCCAGACGGAGCGGACGCGCGTAGCGCACGTGGACGGCATCTCAGAACAGAACCTCGCGCGCTGGGACGGCGCCGCGTTCGACGTCGCGTCGTTCTCAGGCCGCCCCTTTGCGCAGCTCTTTCGCCGCGTCTGGGTCGGCGGGAGGCGCGGGCACATCCGCTTCGCGCGGTTCGTCTTGCCGTGGGACGCGATCGATGCCGCCCGCGGGGAAGCGCTGCACTTCGACCTGTTCGCCGCCTGGCTCGCAGACGTCAAGTGGCTCGGCCTAACCCCGGACGTCGCGATCGAGCAGGCCGAAGCACCGCTCGCGTCCGATCACACAACGCTGCCGCGGGTGCCGACGTCACCGGCGATGTACAGCGCTCGCGTGGCCGCGCTGCTGAGATACGCCGCGTCGGTCGGCGAGCCGGTCCGGTTCCTGGAGGCGTGGAACGAGCCGAACAACGCTGGTGTCGGCTCGCTGGACGAGGGGCATCCGTCGGCTGTCAGGGCGGCCGAGTTCATGAACGCCGCGACCACGCTGTGCGGTGCATACCGATGCACGCCGATCGCAGGCGACTTCCTCGACTCTCAGTACCAACGATCCGGCCATCCGGAAGTCACTGACGCTGGAGTCGGCATGGGTGTGACATACGAGCGGGAGTATCTCGCCGCCCTGGCACGGCCGCTCCCGGCCAACTGGGGGTTTCACCCTTACGCGGCGGTCAAGTACCGCACGACAGACACGCTCGAGAGCTTCGAGCAACCGCTGCCGGCCGGAGCGTCCGTGTGGCTCACCGAGGCCGGGGCGTACCTGTGTCAGGCCGGTCGCGCATCCAGCGCGGGTCAGCAGGCCGACGGCGCCCGCTATCTCAACACGCTCCTCAGCCCGTTCTTCAAAGTGGCCCACGCCTTCTACTACGAGCTGAAAGCACCGAGCGTCGAGCAGGAAGCGACGTGCCCGGGCTCCGGCGGTGCCGACACCTCGATCTACGCCGCCACAGACCGGGCACGGCCCGCCGCGGCCGTCGTGTTCGGGGGGTCGGTCCCGCCGCCGGCCGCGCGATGAGCGGGCGCGGAGGACCGGAAGCGCTCGCCGGCGGGCGATCGCGGCGATCGCCTCTATGATCGGCTTCATCGGGCGATTCGTTGAGTGCAGAGGAGCGTCGATTTGCCACGTATGACGGACGCTGAGTGGAGGGAGTTCGTCGTGCAGGGCACCCGCACCGGCAAGCTCGCTACGACCCGCGAGGACGGCCGTCCGCACGTGGTGCCGGTCTGGTTCGTGCTCGACGGCGACGACCTCGTCTTCAACACCGGCGCCGGGACCGTCAAGGGCCGCTCGCTTCTCGCGACCGGCCAGGCGAGCCTGTGCGTCGATGACGAGCGCCCGCCGTTCTCGTTCGTGAGCGTCAGTGGGCCGGTCACGATCAGCACCGACCTCGAGCAGCTCCTGCCGTGGGCGACGCGAATCGGCGCGCGCTACATGGGCGAGGCGCGCGCCGAGGAGTTCGGCCGGCGCAACACCGTCGAGGGGGAGCTGCTCGTGCGGCTGCACGCGGCCAACGTGTTCGCGCTCAGCCGCCTCGCGGAGTGAGCGGCGCTACGGTGAGGTGGCGGCCCAGGTGCCGCCGTCGGCGAACGCTTTCGCCGTTTCCGATTGAACCGTGAACAGCGTCCCCCCAGGGTCGGCGGCACCGGTGACAACAGGGCCTTTGGTGTTGTCGGGGAAGCCGTTGGAATACAGGCACAGGTTGCCCGGCTTGGCCGTCGGGTTGACGTTCGTGCCCCCCAGGCATCCGGGCGGCACCGACGCGGGGCCGGGAACGTAGTTGAACGTCGGCGCCGAGGAGAACGCGAAGCCGAACGAGATCGACTCGTATGCCGTACCGGCCGCGCTCGAGCCGCCCGCCCAGTCGCCCCGAAGCGTGACCCCTCGCGGGAGTACGTCGGGAAACGGGCCGGGAGGGCCAGGCGGACCCGTTTCGCCTGTCGTGCCCGGGGTTGCGTTCGCTCCGTCGGCGCCGTCCCTGCCCGTCGCTCCTGTCGGGCCGATCCGACCGGCCGCGCTCCACGTCAGGCGCTTGTCGTGCCTGACGCACTTCGGGGCCACATATAGGCCGCCACCCTTGCGATGCACACATGCGACGATCGATCCCGATGAGCTGCTCGTCGCCGCGTACGCGCCACCCGATGCCGCGAGGACGAGCGCGGTAAGCGATACGCCCATCGCGGGAGTGAGGCGCATTGCTCGCAAAGCTACTCCCCGCACCGGAGGCCCTCGGGGGGCGCGCCCGGTGCGGTACTGCGACGATGTCAGCTTGTGATCCGCCGTGCACGGAACATCGTCCTCGCTCTACCCGTCGTGCTGGCGGCATGCGGAGCCGGCGGCGCGGCGCGCTCGCAGAGCGCGACCCACCCCGCGGCGAGTGCGCGACACGCCGGTAGCTCGGGCGTACGGCTCGTGCAGGTCGGCAGCTTCGATCAGCCGGTCGCCGTGACCGGCGCGCCCGGCGACCCCGGTCGCGTGTTCGTCGTGCAGCGCGGCGGCCAGGTGATGCTGTTGCTCCACGGGCACGCGCAGGCGCGTCCGTTCCTTAACATCGCCGGCTCGGTGGAAGCGCAGGGCGGCGACGAGCAGGGACTGCTCGGGATCGCGTTCGCACCCGACTATGCCCGCAGCGGCCTGTTCTACGTCGACTACATTGTCCCCGGCAACGACATCGAGGTCGTCCAATACCAGCGCTCGGCCGGCGACGCCAACAGCGCGAACCCGGCGAGCGCGCATCTGGTGCTGAGGATCGATCATCACCGGAACACCAACCACAATGGCGGTCAGCTCGCGTTCGGCCGAGAAGGCGACCTGTACATCGGCGTGGGGGACGGCGGTAGCGAGGACGACCCCGAAGGCAACGGGCAGAACACCGACACGCTGCTCGGGAAGATCCTGCGCATCGACCCCTCCCCTGGCGGCGGGTACACGATCCCCCACGGCAACCCGTTCGCCGGTCAGCCCGGCAGGCGGCCGGAGATCTGGGCTTACGGGTTGCGCAACCCGTGGCGGTTCTCGTTCGACCGCGCGAGCGGCGAGATGATCGTCGGTGACGTCGGCCAGGACCTGCAGGAGGAGATCGACTTCATCCCCGCGGGCACCGGCGCCGGCGCGAACTATGGCTGGAGCGTCTGGGAGGGGAATCGTCGTAACAAGCCCGGCAAGGCGCCGCATGCACTGTTCCCCGTGCTCGTCGCCCAACACAGCGCTGGATACTGCGCGATCATCGGTGGCTACGTCGTGCGCGACCGATCGCTGCCGAGCCTTTACGGCCGCTACCTGTTCGGCGACTTCTGCCGCCCGCAGATCGAGTCGGTCAAGCTCCAACGCGGCCGCGCGAGCGGCCTGCGCGCCACAGGCCTGCAGGTCAGCGCCACCTCCTCCTTCGGCCAGGACGCCGACGGGCACATCTACATCACCTCGCTCAACGGCCCCGTATACCGAATCGTGCGAGCCGGCTAGTGCCTGCGCGACAGCTCGCTCGCGCGCTCGTGTGATGGATGTGGGAGCGCGAGCGTAGTTGAGGTAATGAGCACGCGTGTATCCGGTTCCGATGAGCGCCCGCCACGGACGATCGCCGCCCACGGTCCCGAGGTCTTCGACGAGCGCGCATTCGAAGCGCTGTTCCGCGAGTCCGCCGCGGATGTCCACGGGTACGCGATCTCGCTGCTCGGAGACCGCTCAGCCGCAGAGGATGTGACCTCGTTGGCGTTCGAGCGCCTGTATACGTCGCGCTCGCGCCTGGACCGTCGTCGAGGGACGCCGCGCGCGTGGCTGTTCTCGATCGCGCGCAATGCCGCCCTCGATGAGCTGCGTCGCCGAGGGCGCCGGCCGCACCACTCGATCGACGCCGAGCTGGCGGGCGACCCGCTGCCGGGAGACGCGCTCGAACAGCTCGAGCGGCGCATGACCGTGCGTGACGCGCTCGCGACGCTGCCCCTGCGCGAGCGCGAGGTCGTGCTGCTGAAGTTCCACGGTCAGCTCTCCAACGGCGAGCTCGCACGAGCCCTCGGAATCAGCGAGTCGAACGCCGGCACCCGTCTGCATCGAGCGCTCACGCAGCTGCGTGAGCGCTGCCGTCAACTGGACCGCCAGGAGGTCGCATGAGGATCGTCCCGTTCCCCGGCGGCGACGGGCAGATTTCGGACGCCGCGTGGCAGGCCGAGCTCGAGGCCGCGCTGCGCGGCGAGTCGCGCGGCCCCGTCGCCGAGTCCTGGCGCGAGCTGCGCGAAGATGTGCGTACGCTCGCCGCGCCGATGTCGCCCGAGTTCGAGCAGCGCCTGCGCGAGCAGATCGAGACTCGGGCCGCTCGAGCTCCCCGCGGTCGCGCGGTCAGGCGCCCGCGCGCTCTTCGACTTCCTGCGTTCACCCGTCTCGTCGCGGTCACGGCGGCGATCGTGATCGTCTGTGCGCTCGCCGGCGGGGCTGTGTTGCAGTTGGGTGCGCACGGGCATCGAGCGCAGCCGGTGCCCGGCGCGGCGGTCGAACGCGCCACGCGATCGGCGCCGTTGGATCGCCTCGGGCCGTCAAACGGGCCCGCGATCGGGGCCGCAGCGCCGTCCGCCGCCGGGGTCCCCGAAGCGTCCGGCGCAGCGATCTCGGCGCCCGGGCGCGAGCAGCTGCTGGCCGCGTCGCTCAGCCTCAGCACCACTGCGGCCGACGTGCAGGCGACCTCCGACGGCGTCGCGCGGCTCGCCGTGCGCGCGGGAGGCTTCGTCGAGAGCTCCCACGTCCAGGTGCAGCAGCAGGGAGGCAGCGAAGCGGTCCTGACGCTGAACGTGCCAAGCGCCCAGCTCGGCGCGACGCTGGCCGCGATCGGGCGGTTGGCCCCGGTGCACGCGGAGAGCCGGTCCTCACGCGACATCACTGACAGCTACGACGCGGCGCGCCAGCGGCTGGCCGACGCGAGCGCCGAGCGGCGGGCGCTGCTCAGGGCGCTCTCGCGGGCGAGCACCGGAGGCCAGATCGACAGCCTGCGCGAACGGTTGTCACAGGCCCGCGGCACGATCGCCCGTGATCAGACGGCCTTGCGCGCCGTCTCGCGCAAGGCGAGCACCGCCGAAGTCGAAGTGACCGTGCTCGCCAGCGCGCACTCCGAAGGCGGCGGGTTGACGATCGATCGCGGTCTTCACGACGCCTGGCGCGTGCTCATGCTCGTCCTGGCCGTGCTCTTGATCGCCGCCGCGGTGCTCGTGCCGCTGGCTCTCCTGCTGGCCGTACTGGCGGTGGCGGCGCGAACGTGGCGTCGCTACCGACGCGAGCGCGCGCTCGACGCGAGCTGACCGTCGCGCTCGGCCAGCTCCGCGACGAACGCCGCGACGAGCTCCGCCAGGCGCTGCGGCTGATCCTGGGGGACGAACGCCCGACTGTCGGCGATCTGCTCCAAACGCGCCCCGGGGATCATCGCGGCCAGGCGCTCGGCGAAGCGCAGCGGGAACATCAGATCGTCTGGCGCCCATGCCAGCAGCGTCGGCAGTGGCCGCTCGTGGAGTCGCTCGGCTGCCGCGAGCGTGTCGCGCTTGTCGATCGCCTTGAGCGTCGCGACGAGATCACCGCGTATCGCCGGGTCGCCCAGCGGCGCCATCCACGCCCCGGTGAGCTCGTCCGGGAGCGGTCGGTGGCTGAGCATGCCGAACCCCAGCCGCGAGCGGCGCACTCGCGCCGAGCGCGTCTGCCAGGCGATCAGCCGCCACGCACCCGGGACGTGCGCCAGCCACTGCAGCGGGCGCAGCAGCGGCGGCAGGAAGTTCTCCAGGCAGTCGCAGTTGGTCAGAATCAGGCCGCGCAGGCGCTCGGGGTGCTCGCTCGCAAGGATCTGCGAGATCGCCCCGCCGGTGTCATTGGCGACGATCGTCACGCGCTCGAGCTCCAGCGCGTCGAGGAAGTCGGCGATCAGGTGTGCGACCCCGCGGGGCGAACGGTCGGCGCCGGGCGCGAGGGCCGTGCGGTGCGAGCCGAGCGGCCAGTCCGGGACGATGCAGCGATGCGCTCGCACGAGTGGCGGCGTGACGTTGCGCCACAGACGCCCGTCGACGAGCAGGCCGTGGACGAACACCAGCGGATCGCCCTCGCCCTCATCGCGGTAGTGGATCGTGCCCTGATCAAGTGCGACGCTCGTCTCCATCGTCCGCGACCTCCTCTATCGTCCTTCAGGTTACGTACAGGTTGCACGTAAACTACATACAGACTGCATGAATGTCAATCGCCAGGCAGCGCGTTCGGCCTCGACGCGCGCGAAGCTGATCCGAGCCGCGCGGACGCTGTTCGCGCGCAGGGGTTATGCGGCCGTGGGGACCGAAGAGATCGTGCGCCGCGCTGGCGTCACGCGCGGTGCGCTGTATCACCAGTTCGAGGGCAAGGAGGACCTGTTCCTGGCCGTGTACGAACAGGTCGAGCAGGAGCTGACCGCGGGCGTCGACGGGCAGCTCGGCGAGATCACCAGCCCGTTCGCAGCGCTGCGCGCCGGCGTGCGTGCGTTCCTCGAGGCGTGTCGCACGCCCGAGGTGCAGCGGATCGTGTTGATCGACGGCCCCGCCGTGCTCGGATGGGAGCGCTGGCGCGAGGTCGCAGAGCGCAACGGGCTCGGGTTGATGCAAGCGGTGATCCGCGGTGCGGTCGACGCTCGGGAGATCGCCCCGGTCGCGGTCGAGCCGCTCGCTCACCTGTTGATGGGCGCGCTCGACGAGGCCGCGCTGCTGGTCGTGCGCGACCCCGACGCCACCGACGAGATCGCCGTGACATTCGAGCGCCTGATCGATGGGCTCGCGCTCTAGAAACTGATGTCGTGGATGTGGGTTCATCGCGCGCCCACGACAGGGCGTCCCCTGTATGGCTGCGCTCGGTCAGCGATAGCCATCGTAGCTACGGCGTATATACATTTGCTATCCCAGTGCGTAAAACAGAACACAGACAGAACGCACTTCACACTGGCTCTGCGGGCTTTCAACGGATAGCCCTCTAGCAGAGCTTCCGCCTCTGCGGATGCACGGTCTCGCCGCGGGCGAGCATCGCCACGAGCTCGTCGATCCTCCGCGCTCGCGTGTCGCTGCGCTTGGCCTGGTGGATCCGGTAGAGCACCGCGTAGCGGTTCTGGCTCGTGAGGACCTCGAACATCGCCTGCGCCTTCGGCTCGGCGGCGAGCGCCGCAGCGAGGTCGGCCGGTACCTCGATCGTTCGCTGGCCGGGGTAGGCTGCCTCCCAGCGACCGTCTGCCTTGGCGCGCTCGACGGCGGCTGCGCCCGCCGCGTGCATCCGGCCCTCGGCCTGCAGTCGCCCGATATGGGCGACGTTGCGCTCAGACCACGGGCTACGCGCGCGCCGCGGCGTGAAGCGCTGACGGTAGGTCGCTTCGTCGCGCCGTCCGACCTGGCCGTCGATCCAGCCGTGGCACAGGGCCTCGTCCAGCGCCTGGTCGTACGTGAGCTTCGTTGGTCCGCGCCGACCCTTCTTGGCGAGCACGAGCCAGACCCCGGTCTCATCTTCGTGATGCGCTGCAAGCCAACGACGCCAGGCGCCGGTGTTCGCGACGATCAGCTCAGGCAGGTCCTTGGCCACCGCTCGCAGTTTGCCAGTCGGCGTCGCCGCGCTCCCGCAACGAGCCACCCGCTCCGCAACGAGCCATGCGCTCCGCAACGAGCCATGCGCCTACGTAACGAGCCGCGCGCCCTCGCAGGCGTCATGATTCGAGCATGTCGGAGGTACGCATCTGTGGAAGCTGTGCCGTGGAGAATCCATCCTCGGCTCAGTTCTGCATGGCGTGCGGCATGCAGCTCGAGCGGCTGTGCGCGCATTGCGGGGTGGTGGCGCTGGCAGAGGCGCGCTTCTGCATGGCGTGCGGTGCGGTGCTCGACGGCGCGGCGGAGCCGACCGACTCCGCCCGAGAAGCTGCACGTGTGAGCGCCGGCCCTGGCGCCACGGTGCGCCGCGACGGCGAGCGCCCGAGTGAGGACGCTGGCGGCGCACCGGCGAAGGAGGAGCGGCGCACGGTGACTGTCCTGTTTGCCGACCTGTCCGGCTACACGGCGATCTCCGAGCGCCTCGATCCCGAGGCCGTCAAGGCGCTCGTCGATCGCTGCTTGGGGCGGCTGGGGGAGGAGGTCGAGCGTGTCGGGGGCCGGGTGGATAAGTACATGGGCGATGCGGTGATGGCGATCTTCGGCGCGCCCGTGACACACGAGGACGATCCCGAGCGCGCGCTGCGCGCGGCGATCGGCATGCAAGCGGCGATGGGCGAGCTCAACAAGCGCCTGCTCGAGGACTACGGCGTCGAGCTCGCGCTGCGCGTGGGTGTCAACACGGGCGAGGTCCTGGCGGGCACGGTCGGCGATGCGTATACCGTGATCGGGGACGCTGTCAACGTCGCCTCGCGTCTGCAGGCTAGTGGCAGCCCGGGCACGATCACCGTCGGCGAACGCACCCAGCGCGCGACCAGTGGTGTGATCGAGTTCATGCCGCTCGACCCGCTCGAGCTGAAGGGCAAGGCCGACCCTGTGCCCGCGTGGCGCGCCGTCAGTCTGCTGGCCGAGCACACGGGCGACACCCGCAAGGTGCGCCGCGAGGGGCCGCTCGTCGGCCGACACGAAGAGTTCGCGTCGCTGCAGACGCTGTTCGGTCGGGTCGCGCGCAACGACACCCCGCATCTGATCACCGTGTTTGGCCAGGCGGGCGTCGGCAAGAGCCGGCTGCTGCGCGAGGTCGAACGCTGGCTCGCCGCGCGCGAGCCCCCGGTGCCGGTGCGCCGTGGACGCTGTCTTCCGTTCGGCTCGAGCATCGTGTACTGGCCGCTCAACGAAATGCTGCGTGCCGAATGCGGGGTCGCTGACGGAGACCCCGCCGAGGTCGCCTGGGCGAAGCTCTCATCCCGACTGGGGCCGCTGCTCGCCGGCGACGGCGGTGACGAGCAGGTGGCACGGCGGATCGTACCGCTCACAAGGCTGCTCGGGATCGAGCCGCCGGAGTCGGACGCGGCGCCCGAGCGCGAGGACGCCCAAAGTGCCAGGGAGACGTTCTTCGGGACGGTGCGAGCATGGCTCGAGGCGATCGCCCAGGACGAGCCGCTGGTGCTCGCGTGGGAGGACATCCATTGGGCGGACGAGGGCATGCTCGACCTGATCGAGTACCTCTCGCAGTGGCTTCGTGCACCGGTGCTGCAGGTCTGCCTGGCGAGAGACGAGCTGCTCGAGCGCCGCCCCAGCTGGGGCGCCTCGCGGCGCAGCAGCACGAGCCTGTTCCTCGACCCGCTTGCACCGGGCGACACGCGCGAGCTGATCGGCGGCCTGCTGCGCGATGCCGGCGCGCGGCCCGAGCTGCTGGAGGCGCTCGCCGAGCGCGCCGAGGGAAACCCGCTGTTCGCGGAGGAGATGGTGCAGCGCCTAGCCGAGGAAGGCGGCGCGCGGGCGGCCGATCTGCCGGACACGGTCCACGGCCTGCTCGCCGCGAGGCTCGACTCGCTCGCCCCGCTCGAGCGCCATCTGGTCGCGCACGCGGCTGTTGTCGGGCGCACGTTTTGGGAGGGCGCGCTGGCGCCGGTCGCCGCCGGGGAGGGCCAGGACCTGCAGGCGGCGCTGGCGACACTGCGCGAGAAGGACATCATCGTCCCGGGCGAGAGCGGCAGCCTGGCTGACGAGCAGGAGCTCGCGTTCAAGCACGTGCTGATCCGCGACGTCGCCTACGAGATGCTGCCGAAGGCGGTGCGGGCGCGCAAGCACTTCGAGGTCGGCATGTTCATCGAGCAGCGCGCCGGCGACCGCCGCCAGGAGGTTGTCGCGCTGCTCGCCGAGCACTACGGGCGCGCAGCGATGCTCGGCGAGGAGGTGCGCCTGGACCCTGACGAGCTGGCGCCGCTGCGCGCCAAGGCGCTGCAGTCCCTCGAGGCCGCTGGCGACGCGGCGGCCGCGCTGTACTCCAACCAAGAGGCGCTGGCGCACTACGAGGCGGCCGCCCCGCTGGCGGTCGGCGACCACGCCCAGCAGGCACGGATCCACGAGCGGCAGGGCGACCTGGCGTTGCGGCTGGGGCGCGTCGACGCGGCGATCGAGGTGTGGCAGCGGGGCCTGGAGTACTACCGCGAGCGGGACGATCTCGAACATGTCGCCGAGCTGCACCGCAAGATCGGCGCTGCGCTGGCCCACAAGGGTGAGCGCACCCAGGCGATCCAGCATCATCAGCAGGGGATCAACCTGATCAAGGACGGTCCGCCGTCATTGGTCCTCGTGCGCCTGTACGAGGAGGCCGCCTGGCTGTACATGCAGGTGGGCGACAACATGCTCGCGATCTACGCCTCCGAGAAGGCGCTGCGGCTGGCCGAGCGCCTCGGCGAGGTGCGCGCCGCGAGCCGTGCCCACGGGATCTTCGGCCGCGTGTTCGGGCGCATCGGCGACACGGCCAAGGCGCGCGAGAACCTCGAACGGGCGATCGAGCTCGCCGAGGACTCCGACGAGAACGAGACCGTGCTGGCGATGCTCGCGCTCGGCCACCACCTGGAGAACGCCGAGGGCGACTATGCGGCCGCCGAGCCGGCGTATGCCAAGGCGCTGGCGCTTGCCACGCGGATCGGCGACGTTCCCGCGCAGATCGAGCTGCACGCGGCGCTCGCGCAACTCGCGTTCTATCGCTGCGCCTGGGATCAGGTGCGTCGGTCCAACGACACCAGCGCCGAGCTGGCCGAGCGCGAGGGTCTCGTCGGCAAGCTGTGCCTGCCGTACACGTTGCGCGGGCTGCTGCAGTGGCGCGATGGCGACTGGGAGGCCTCGGCCGGGCTGTTCCGCCGCGCGTGCGAGCTGGCAGAGCGAGTCGGCTGGTCGGAGGTGGCGTTCAACGCGCTGCTCGGGCTCGCTGTCACGCAGCACGACCACGGCGATGTCTCGGAGGCCGAGGCGACGATCGCGCGGGCGCTCGAGGTGTGCGAGCGCGCCGGCTTGATCGGACAGTCGATCCAGGCCACCTCGATGCGGGCGTTGATGCTCGCGCTGGTCGGCGAGCACGAGCTCGCCAGCCAGGCTGCTGATCGTGCTGCGGAGCTGGCCGAGCCTGTGCACTACCCCGTCGGCGCGGCCGCCGTGCTCGAAGCGCGCGGCATGACCAGCGGCTTCCCGCAGGCGGGCGCACTGCTGCGCGACGCGCGCGTCGCCTGGGAGCAGCTCGGTCGCCCGCTCGACGCGGCCCGCTGCGAGCTGTTGCTGGGCGAACGCGCACGAGCAGAGGAGCCGGCGATCGCCGAGCGGGCGCTGACGGCGGCCGCGGAGGCCTACGATCTGCTCGGCGTCGCGCATCTCGCCGCGCGAGCCCGCGAGCTGATGAGCGTCGGCTAGTCCGGATGAGCGTCAGCTAGCCCGCCGCGCTGATCCGGTAGATCGTGCCACTGGCCCAGTCGCCCACGAGCAGTGAGCCGTCAGCTGCCAGCGCGACTGCTAGCGGCTTGTGGATGCCGCTCAGCAGCGGTGATACGGATCCCTTGAACGTCGAGCCTGTCCGCGTCAGGGCGACTGCCTGCACGCGTCCGGTCTGCCACTCGGCGACTGCGGCCGATGTCCCGACGGCCGCGCCGAGCTGGCCGGTCACGATCGCCAGGCCGCCGACTGCCGCGTGCTTGTCGAGCTCGGCGATCGGCGACGGCACGCCGGCGCACGCGCTGCCCCCCTGTCCGTAGCAGTCGGGGAAGCCCCAGTCCTGACCTTCTGCGACCAGCGCCAGCCAGTCGCCGGGGGTCCGCGCGCCGAGGTCGTCGCGCTGGTTCATCGTGACGAGCAGGTCGCTCGTGCCCGGGTAGTACGCGAGGCCGACGGGGGCGCGGATGCGGCTGGCGTATAGGCGCAGGTCGCTACCGTCGGGGCGGAACGACACGATCGAGCCTGACCACTTGGAGGTCGGTGTGCAGTGGTCACACGACGCGGTCACGCCCATCACCAGACGGCCGTCAGGCGCCATCACGAGCAGGTTGTTCTCGCCACCGGCCACCGGGCCGTCGAGGATCTTCCTGCGTTCGGTGAAGTGCTGTCCGTCGAAACCTGTGAACGCGTCGACGCGCCCGAGCGAGGCGACGTACAGCGTTCCGTCATGCCATGTCAGGCCGAGCGGGTCGTCGAGCCCGGAGACGACTTTCAGCGCGTGGGCGCCGGGTTTGGCGATTAGGTAGACGCCGTCGTGGGGGTGTGATTCGAGTCCCGCGGCGGTCAGCCACAGCCGTCCCTGCTGGTCGAACGTGAACGCTGCGGTCGTCGTCGGGCCTTTCGCGTAGACCGTTGCCTTCAGCCCGGCCGGACCGTCGACGTCGGAGCCGATCGGCACGAGGGCAGCCTTGGTGGCGCTCATGCTGCTCGAGCCGCAGCCCTGGAGCGCGGGCAGCGATCCGCCAAGCGCGACCAGCGCCACCAGCGCGACGGCTCGCCCGGGCATCGACCTGCCGTGGCTCACACCCCGTGTGCCTTCGCTCGCGAGACGAGCAGCGAGAACAGCTGCTCCTCGGCGGCGGCGGGAAACGGCACCGGCAGGCCGGAGCTGAGCAGCATCACCTGAGCTGGCCCGTACACGAAGCCGAGCACGTCGAGATAGAACGGAACCTGGATCGAGTGGATCTTGAACTTCACGGCGATCCGCCATGCGAAGCTGCCGGTCGTGCCGAACGAAGGCGGCACCCCGAGCGTGATCGCCACGTGGTCGACGTGTCCGTGCCTGAACGTTGGGCCTGCGAACAGCGCGTCGAGGTAGCCCTGCAGGCACGCTCGCGTGTGCTGGCTGCGCAGCGCGGTGAGCTCTTTGGCGGCGGTAGCCGTGGACCCGGCGACGTTGACGCTCGAGCTCACCCCTTGCTGGACGATGCCGCTGTGACGCGTGAAGCTCGGTGAGCTGGACCCGCCGGGAGCCGGTTCGGCTGAGCCGCCGGCCGGACCTACACACAGCAGCAGTTTGCGCTGCAGGCGTTTTTCGGCGGTCGTTTCATGCGGGTGTTCGGGGGCCACCGAGAACCCCGGCACGTCCGTCGCCCGCAGGTTTACCGCGTGGCCGAGGGCGATCGCCTGCGCCTGCGTGAGCGGGGCCTTGCCGGGAGCGTCGGGAGCCTTGGCCGTATGGGCGGAGCTCGACGTGCCGGTGGCGGCGCCGGCACCGCCACTTCTTCCACAGGCCGCGAGCAGACCGCCCGTGGCGGCAAGCGCGAGGAGAGCCGCTAGCGGGCGCATTCCCAAGCATTCTGTCAGGGCCGGTACGTGGCCCGCGGCGGTGCACCACGGACCTCGTTGGCGGTGCGCGACGTCCTCGCGGCGGTACACCACTAATCTGTCGAACGTGCGAGCCCACCACGTGCAGATCGAACACGACTTCGACAAGCCGCCGGAGCTGATCTTCGCCCACCTGGCCGAGCATGAGAACCTCGCCGAGCTGTTCGGCGCGAAGATCACGCGGCTGCGCGACGGCGATCACGCCGAGCGTAACGGCGTGGGATCGGTGCGCCGTCTTCAGATCGGCCCGCTGCCGCCGTTCGAGGAGACGGTCACCGAGTTCGTGCCGAGCGAGCGGATCGTCTACCGCATCACCAAGGGCAGCCCGCTGCGCGGCCACGTCGGCGTGATGAGCTTCGCTCCCGCTGGTGGCGGCACGCGCTTCTCCTACGACATCAGGCTCGCCTCGCCGGTTCCGGGACTTGCGCTGCTCGTGCGCGCAGTGCTGACCCGCTCGATCACGCAGGCGCTGGCAAAAGTCGAACGCGACGCCTGAGCCGTAGGGTGCGGGTCCACTCGGCATCGCCGCCCCACGCGGCGCCGGTCCGCGGGCATCCCCCCGGGCGCCTATCGTGCTTGGCTCGTGTCCCCGGCATCCTTCTCAGCCGAGCTGGCCCGTGACGAGGCGGTGCTGCGCTTCCCGTACGACGATGGGCTGCGCCAGCTGCTGCGCGCGATTCCGGGGCGGCGTTGGGATCCGGCTGAGCGCGCGTGGTGCGTGCCGCTCGGCCCCGACCAGGCGGAGGCGCTGGCGCGACTGTTCGAGGGGCTGACGCAGGAGCCGGATGTGAGCCCGGAGCTCGACCGCACGATCACGAGGCGCCGCGCGCGCAGGCGCCGCGACGAGTGCGTGATCGACCTGGCGCGGCCCGATGAGAACTGGTGGCTGAGCTTCGCGACGGACAGCGCGCCGACGCAGGTCGCTGCGCTGCTGGAGCACCCGGATGCACGCGAGCTGCCGGCGATCGGACGCGCGGTCGTGCCGCTTGACGATCACGCGGCGGGCGTGCTGGAGGACCTGGACGAGCGCGATGGCAACGTGCGCCTCAGCGATCCGGTCCGGCGCGCACTGCGGGCCCGCGACGAGCCGCAGGGCGGAGATCCCGGTGCGAATCACGGGGCGGCGGCGGAGGCGGGGGAGAGCCCGGGTCAGGATGTCGAATTCCGCCGCGACCGCCGCGGCGAGCACTGGATCCTGATTGGCGGGCGCCACGCGCCGCTGGCGCGCGTGCTCGCGGCGCGCAGCGGGTTGCGCGCGGCGGAGGGGCCGGAAGGCACGGTCGGGCTGGCTGCGGTCGAGGATGAGGCGCACCGGCTGCAAACGCTGCTCGATCAGCTCGAGGACGCGGAGATGGACCCGCGCGTGTTGGCCTGGCTGGAGCGGGCGACGACGTGGCGCGGCAACGTCGACGTGGACGGTCCGAGCGAGCGGCCGGTGTTCGTCCTGCTGGGCGACGACGGGCGTCTGCCGCCGGCGCTGCGCGAGCGCGCGGCGAGCGCGCCGGGTGGCGTGACGGTCCCGCTGACGCTGTCCTCGTGGCGGCTGATGGACGGGCTGGACGCGTGGGTCACGCCGGCGGCGAGACGCTGTGTGGCGGCGCTCGAGGATGGGCGCCCGGCGCCGGCGGCGGTGCTGGAATGCTCGACGGTCCACGAGCAGCCGACGTTCGTGCTCGCGACAGGCCACGACCCGGCGCGCTTGCAGCAGTTCGCCGCCCTATCGGGGGCGCTGGTGCCGAGAGCCCGCCGCAGAGCCGTGCGCGAGCACGCGCAACTGCCGGCGATCCGGGCGGACCCGTTCTGCGTGCCGCAGCTGGATGACTTCTTGGAGGACGGCGAGGTGTGGGTATCGCCGCAGGCGCTCGTGGTGCTGCAGGAGATCCGCGAGCAGCACGCGCGCGCCGCGGGGCTGGTGGCGCTGTCGGCGGCCACGGACGCGCAGCTGGAGGTCGAGGGTCTGGGCGGCGAGCTGAAGCCGTTTCAGCGCGCGGGGGTTAGCTATGTGCTGGCTCGCAGGCGGGCGTTCTTGGCCGACGAGCAGGGTCTGGGCAAGACGATCGAGGCGCTCGCGGCGCTGCAGGCTGCGGACGCGTTCCCCGCGGTGGTGGTGTGTCCGGCGAGCCTGAAGCTGAACTGGGTGCGCGAGCTGGAGCACTGGCTGCCGGGCCGCAGCACGCGCGCACTGTCGGGCCATGGGGGCACGGCACCGACGGCCACGGCCGACATCACGGTGCTGAACTACGACATCGTCGCGGCACGCGTGGACGAGCTGACCGCGCTGTCCCCGCGCGCGCTGGTGCTCGACGAGTCCCACTACTGCAAGAACGCGTCCGCCAAGCGCACGCAGGCCGTGCAGCGGCTGTCGGCGGCGGTTCCGCGCGAGGGGATCGTGCTCGCGCTGAGCGGCACGCCGGTGACGAACCGCCCGGATGAGCTGATCTCCCAGCTGCGGATCCTCGGCAGGCTCGAGGAGTTCGGCTCGGGTGCGCGTTTCGGTCAGCGCTTCCGTGGCGCGGACGCTCATTTGCGCTTGCACTGGCATCTGCGCTCGCGCTGCTTTGTGCGGCGCCTGAAGGCGGACGTACTGCCGCAGCTCCCGGCGAAGACGCGCGCGATCGTGCCGGTCGAGCTGGACAACGAAGCTGAGTACCGCCTGGCGGAGCGCGACCTGGTGGCGTGGCTGCGCAGCCAGCCACTGGACCTACGCGAGCTCGACGCGAAGGTCGCGGCGGCGCTGCGTGCGGAGCGCTTGGTGCGCGTGAACGCGCTGAAGCTGCTGGCGGCGCGCGGCAAGCTGCATGCGGCGCTCGCGTGGATCCACGACTTCTGCTCCTCGGGCGAGCGGCTGGTGGTGTTCGCCGGGCATCGCGAGATCCAGCGCGCGGTGCTGGCGCGCTTTCCGACGGCGCTGCACATCCTCGGCGAGGACAGCGCGGCGGTCAGGGACGCGGCGCTGCAGGCGTTCCAGTCGCCCGAGCAAAGCGAGGCCAACCAGCTGATCGTGTGTTCGATCGAGGTCGCCGGCCACGGGCTGACGCTGACGCGCTCGTCGAACGTCGCGTTCATGGAGCTGGCGTGGACGCCGGCGAAGCACGACCAGGCGGAGGATCGCTGCCACCGGATCGGCCAGCAGGACGCGGTCAACGCGTACTACCTGTTGGCGGCGGGCACGATCGACGAGACGATCTCGACATTGCTGGAGCGCAAGCGCGCGGTGATCGGCGCGGTGACGGATGGCCGCGAGGAGGACGAGGAGGGCGTGCTCGACGCGGTCGTGCGCGAGCTACGGGGAACTCCTTACCGACACCTGCGGGCGGTCGCCTGAGGCCTCACTCGCGCGACCGCTGGCGACCCCGGCGCTCAGGGGTTGATGTCGAGCGTGTTCATGATCTCGCCCCAGTGTTCGACGGCTCTGGCTTCGCCGTCGGTGATCGCGACTTCGAGCGTGTTGGCGCGGCGCACGAGCGACTTGCTGCTGGCACTCTCGAACGGGGCGAGCTGCTTGGGCACGAAGCCGAGCGCGACCCAGATCGGCATGAACTTGCCGACGAACGCGACGGTGGCGGGGGGCAGCGTGTGGAACCCGCTTGCGGCCCATGCTTTGATGTCCCCGCACAGGTCGGGGGCGGACAGCGTGAGGAAGGTCTTGATGTCGTTCGCGTAACCGCGGACCGCGTTGGTCAGTCCACGGTTGCTCCAATGTAGGCCCGCGACCGCGCGGAGGAACGTGCTCATCGCCTGCCGATCTGGTGGTGCGGCCGAGATCACCATCGCGCCGATTATCTCGTTGCTCATCTGGGTGGATTCGGGGTCCTGCGGAGATCCGGCGCCCCCGCCCGGGCATTCTCGTTGCACTTGCGCGAGCACGTGCAGCGGGCCGGCTTCGGAGGTCGCGAGGTGCGACCGCGCGACCCGCACGAGCGCGTAGTTGGCCTGCAGGTAGGCCTGTGTTGCGGCTGCATCCCCCGAGCTCGCCGATGCAGCTGACGGGCTTGCGGCGAGGGCTGTGGGCGCGGTGAGCGCGGCAAGCAGCGGCAGAAGTAGCCTCATGCGCATTGCACGAATCGTATGCCATATGTGACCTGCGCGCGCTACGAAGAACTTGATAAGGATGGGTTTGCGCGCAGCATCCCGACGGTCGCCGTACGGGTTCCACGGTATTGTCGCCGCCGCTGGCGGATAGCGAGAGGTGTCCGCGGCCCGGCCTGCATGCGCGCATGAGACGCAACGTATACATCGCCCTGTCGGTCGCGATCCTCGCTTGGGTCGTGGCGGCGATCGCTACCGGGTCTCCGGGCCTCGGCCTGGCGGGCGAGAGCGCGGGCGGGAAGTCGAGCGCGGCCTCGCCGCCGTGCTTGCCGGCGACGCTCGAGCACAGCGCGCGGCTGCCGGGCACGGAGGTGGATGTCTCGCCGGCGCCGGAAACCGACACGGCCAACCCGCGCACCCAGATCAGCCTGCTTGGGGCGGGCGCTGGGGCGGTCCGGGAAGTGTCGGTCATCGGCTCGAGATCCGGCTCCCACGCTGGTCGAGTTCACGAGTACTCACAGGGCGACGGCGCGAGCTTCGTGCCGGACGAGCCGTTTGACCCGGCCGAGCGCGTGGACGTGCGCGCGCTGATCGGTGGCTCCGGCGCCGGCAGGTCGATCGCGTTTCACTTCCGCGTCGACACCCCGTACCCGACGGCGAGCGTCTCACAGTTCCCGAACGCGAAGGCGGCGCCGGCGGACTACGAGAGCTTCTACACGCTGCCGGGTGCGCAGGCGCCGATCATGAGCGTGACGGTGCCGGACCGCGATCCCGGGGCGGGTGAGATCTTCACGACGAACGGACCAGGTCCGGGTCAGTACGGGCCGCTGATCTACACGCCGCAGGGTCGGCTCGTGTGGTTCGACAGGCTGTTGGGCGGCGAAGCGGCGGAGGACCTGAGCGTGCAGAGCTTCGAAGGCCGGCGCGACTTGACGTGGTGGAAGGGGCGCGTGCTGTCGCTGGGCTTCGGCCAGGGCGAAGACCTGGTGATGAACTCCGCCTACCAGACGGTCGCGCGGGTCACGGGCGGCAACGGCCTGAAGGCGGATCTGCACGACTTCCAGGTCACCGCGCGCGACGTCGCTTACATCACGGCGTACAACCCGGTGCGCTGTGACCTGTCGCCGGTGAAAGGGGCGGCGGACGGCGCGATCGTCGACACGGCGATCCAGGCGATCGACATGCGCACGGGGCTGGTGCGCTGGGAATGGCACAGCCTCGACCATGTCGGCGCGTCGGAGTCGGAAGTCGAGGTGCCGAGCGGGCGGGCGCCGTGGGACTACTTCCACCTGAACTCAATTGACCCCGAGCCGGACGGCGGCTTGCTGATCTCGGCGCGCAGCACGTGGGCGGGCTATCAGCTGGAAGGCACCAGCGGCAAGATCGTGTGGCGCTTGGGCGGCAACAGGAGCTCGTTCAAGATGGGGCGGGGCACGACGATGGCCTGGCAGCACGACGCGCGCATGCTGGCGAACGGCGAAGTCACGTTCTTCGACGACGGCTCAAACCCGCCGATCCACAAGCAGTCGCGCGGCCTGCGGATCAAGCTCGACCTGGCGACCCACGAGGCGCGCCTGACGTCCTCCTACACCCACCGCGACCCGCTGCTGCTCGCGCCGAGCCAGGGCAACATGCAGACGCTGCCCGATGGGAACGCGCTGGTGGGCTACGGCGGTGTGCCGGCGATCAGCGAGTTCGCGCCGGACGGCGCGCTGCTGTTCGATGCCCACCAGCCGCTTGACATGTCCTTCTACCGGGCATTTCGCTTCCCCTGGAGCGCCCGGCCGCTGAGCCCGCCGGCGGTGCTCGCCTCGCTGAACGACACGGGCGAAGAGACGATCGTGCACGCCAGCTGGAACGGCGCGACCGGCGTGTCCGCGTGGCGCATCCTCGCGGGGAAGCAGGCCGGTTCGCTGACAGCGCAGGCGACGATTCAGGCTGAGGACTTCGAGAGTTCGACCACCCTGCCGCGCAAGTACGCCGCGATCGCGGTTCAGGCGCTCGACTCCAGCGGCCGTGTGCTCGGCGCCTCCAAGCCGGTCTCGGTGATCAGCTATGCCGCTTCGCTCCCCAGCTCGGGGCACTCGGGGTGAGCGCGACGCACGATCGGCCGCTGCGTACGCGGTCCCCCGTGTGCGCGAGCGGAGCCTCTAGTAAGCCGGTTTGGACTTGTGCTTGTGTGTCGTGGTCGTCGTCGTGGGGGTCCCGCTCGTCGCTGGTTTCGCGGTCGAGGAGCTCCCCGCTTTGCTGCCGCACGCTGCCACGGCGAGGGTGCTGGCGAGGGCGGCCACTAGCGTTAGCATGGCGGTCAGTGGCGTTCTTTTCATGGGCCGGGCTCCAATTGTCGCTCGAGGGCTCGGTGGCGCACCCTAGCAACCGCTTGGGGTGCCGGCCGACCGTGGACGATCGATCGCGCGTCGGCGGGTGCCGATGAGCGTCGAGACGACAGCCGGCCGCGCGTGAGCGTCGAGACGACAGCCGGCCCGCTCCCCGCGCAGGCGCCTGCGCCCGAGGGCCACGAGGGCTCGGGCTCGCGGTGGCTGCTGGTCGTCTGCTGCGTGGCGCAGTTCATGGTGATCCTCGACCTGAGCATCGTGAACGTCGCGTTGCCCTCGATTCAGTCGAGCCTCGGCTTCTCATCGCCGAACCTGCAGTGGGTGGTCGACGCGTACGCGATCACGTTCGCGGGCTTCTTGATGTTCGGCGGACGTGCGGCCGATCACTTCGGCCAGCGGCGGACGTTCGTCGCGGCACTGCTGCTGTTCGCGCTGACTTCGTTTGCGGGCGGCATCGCCCCCAGTCAGGGCGTGCTGGTCGGCGCGCGCGCGGTCCAGGGCCTGGCGGCGGCGCTGATGGCGGCGTGCTCGCTGGCGATCATCACCGCGTCGTTCCCGCCGGGGCCGAAGCTGCACCGTGCGATCGCTACGTGGGCGGCGATGAACGGGCTCGGCGGGGCTGCCGGAGTGCTGTTCGGCGGGATCCTCACGGAAGCGTTCAACTGGCGCTGGGTGCTGCTGATCAACCCGCCGATCGCGATCGCGACTGCGCTCGTGGCATACGCGGTCGTGAGCGAGCGCCGCCGCAATCGGGATGGCGCGAGCTTCGACCTGGCTGGTGCGGTCACGTTGACGGTCGGTCAGATGGTGCTCGTGTACGGGGTCGTGGAAGCGGGCCTGAAGGGCTGGGGCACGTCCGCCGCGCTCGTCCCGATCGCGCTCGGCGTGGTCTTGCTGGCGATCTTCGGTGTGATCGAGACGCGCGTGGCCTCCGAACCGCTGATCCCGTTCAAGGAGCTGACCAAGCCGCTGCGTGACGCGAACAACATCGTGCTGCTGTTCAGCGCGGCGCTGTTCCCGATGTGGTTCGTCAGCTCGCTGTACCTGCAGCAGGTGCTGGGACTCTCGCCGCTCCACACGGGCCTGATCTTCCTGCCGATGACGCTGACGATCATGCTGGTCGCCTCGCGCGCGGGCAAGCTGGTGAGCCAGTTCGGCGTGCGCCCGGTACTTGGCAGCGGTTTGATCATGCTGACGGCCGGGCTGGCGCTGCTGTCGCGGATCGGCTCGAGCGGCAGCCCGATCGTGTACGTGATGATCCCCGGGCTGCTGACGGCGGCGGGGATCGCGATGTCGATCGTCCCCTCGACGATCGCTGCCACGCAGGGCGCCAAGCAGGGTCAGGCGGGCCTCGCCTCGGGCCTCGTCAACACCTCGCGGCAGATCGGCGGTGGTCTCGGGCTGGCGGTGCTGATCACGCTGGCGACGCAGCGCACGACGCATCTGATCGGTGCGGGCGAACAGGTGGCGCCGGCGCTGACGCACGGCTTTCGGCTCGCGTACCTGATCGGTGCGGGCCTGGCCGCGGCGGCGACCGTGATGACGTTCACCGCGCTACCGAAGCCTGCCGAAGCAAGCGCGGGAGCGCTCCGGCGCCTGGCGCTGGTGATCGCCGTCGTGGTCGCGTCGTTCGTGGCGATCACGGCCGCGTTCGCCGGCTCGCACGGGGCGCCGCTCGGCAGGTACACGACCGACGGCGCGTACAGCTTCGTGACCGCGCCGTCGCTTCACCCGCCGGAAATCCGCAGCACGCTGAAGGTGCCGGAGTCGCAGCTGGCGCCCGGCTTCGTGTTCACCGCCAACTTCTACGACCTCAACGAACCGCCGATCGTCGGTCAGAGCGGGCCGCTGATCCTCGACAACCACCTGCGGCCGGTGTGGTTCCAGCCGGTGCCGGAGAAGCTCGTCGCGGCCAACCTCAGCCCGCAGACCTACCAGGGCAAACCGGCGCTCGCGTGGTGGCAGGGCGCGGTCACGAACACAGGTGCGACGGAAAGCGGCGAATACGTGATCGCCAACCAGCACTACCAGACGGTCGCGAGGTTGAAAGCGACGGACGGCTGGGTGCTCACGCTGCACGAGTTCCTGATCGACGGCGAAAACGCGTGGGTGACGGCGAACAGGAACCTGCCGATGAACCTGTCCAAGTACGGCGGTGCGTACAACGGCGCGGTGATCGACTCGGCGGTACAGGAGTACAACCTGAAGACGGGCAAGCTGCTGCGCAACTGGGACGCGCTCGACCACATCCCGCTGAGCCAGTCGAAAGCCTCGCTTCCGACCAACGGCTTCCCCTGGGATGCCTACCACGTCAACTCGATCGACCTGACCGGCAGCGGCGGCTTTCTGGTGTCGATCCGCAACACGTGGGCGGCGTACCTCGTCGACATCCCCACGGGCAAGATCGAGTGGACGCTCGGCGGCAGGAGCTCGAGCTTCAAGTTCGGCCGCGGCGCTGCCTTCCAGTGGCAGCACGACGTGCAGCTGCAGCCTGGCTCGCTGGTCAGCCTGTACGACGACCACTGCTGCCAGCTGACCGGCGGAGGCACCTACGTCGAACCGACGGCGCCGTCTCGCGGGCTCGTGCTGAGGCTCGACCAGCGGGCGCGCACGGCGACGCTCGTCTCCCAGTACATCCGCGATCAGGACTTCAACGCGGCCTACATGGGCGACACGCAGCCGCTGCGTAACGGCAACGTGTTCGTCGGCTGGGGATCGGAACCGTACCTGTCCGAGTTCAGCCGCTCCGGTCGGCTGCTGCTGGACGGGGAATTCCCGGGACCGAACCTCAGCTACCGCTCGACGCTGGAGCAGTGGGTCGGCCTGCCGCTGACGGCGCCGGTCGGCGCGGCGCGCGAGGCCGGCAGCCGGGTAACCGTGTTCGCGAGCTGGAACGGCGCGACGCAGCTCGCGTCGTGGCGGGTACTGGCGGCGGCGGCAGGTGGCGACGCTAAGCTGACCGCCGTGGCGAGCGCACCTCGGTCAGGGTTCGAGACGGCGATCCCCCTGTCTCACCGCTACGCCAGCTATGAGGTGCAGGCGCTGGCTGCGGACGGGCGGGTGATCGCGTCTTCGCGGCCGTTCACGGAGACGGTCGCGAAATGATCCGCCCGACGGCGCCGCTGATCGCGCTCGCGGTGTGCGTCGGCCTGTGCGCCTGCGGCTCGACCTCCTCGGCCAGCCCGGACCAGCTGGCGGCGATCACCGCGGATGCGGCGGCCGCGGCGTCCAACCCGGTCGCGGTGTCCCCGGAGCCGGGCACCCCGGATGCCTCGTCGAGCACCCAGGTGAGCTTCCTCGGCAACGCCGCGACGAGCGTGTCGAACGTGCACGCTGTCGGCTCGCACAGCGGCGCCCACACGGGTGTGCTGCGCGCGTACTCGACCGGCACGGGCGAGAGCTTCATCCCCACGCATCGCTTCTCTGCGGGGGAGCGGGTGACGGTCACCGCGAGCGTGACCACGGGTGGCGCTACGAGCACCGCGCGCACGAGCTTCACGATTGCCCATCAGGCGCCGGTCAGCCAGAAGCAGTTCCCGATCAACCCGGGAAACCCACACGCGGTGCAGCACTACAGCTCGGCGCCGTCGCTGACGCCGTCGACGGTGGCGATCACCACGCACGCCCAGCCTGGAGCGGCGCCGGGCGAGTTGTTCATGGCCCCGTACCAGGGCGTCGGCTCGCCGGGCCCGATGATCGCCGATCAGAGCGGCAACCTGGTGTGGTTCCATCCGCTGCCGGCGGGTGAGGACGCGACCAACTTCCAGGTCCAGCGCTACGAAGGTAAACCGGTGCTCACGTGGTGGCAGGGCCGGATCCTCGAGGTCGGCTTTGGTCAGGGCGAAGACATGCTGTACGACAGCTCCTACCGGCACATCGCGACGATCCGCGCGGGCAACGGCTACCACGCCGACCTGCACGAAGTTCACCTGACGCCCGAAGGCACAGCATGGATCGACGCGTTTGACCCGATCGAGATGAACCTGTCGAGCGCGCATGGTCTTGCGAATGGCGTGCTGAGCGACTCGGTGATCCAGCAGGTCGATGTGAGGACGGGCCTGGTGATGTGGGAGTGGCACGCGCTCGGGCACGTGCCGATCGGCGAATCGCACAATGCGGTGCCGCGCTCGCCGTATCCGTGGGACTACGTCCACATCAACTCGATCTCGCTCGGTCCGGCGGGCGACGTGCTGCTGTCCTCACGCAACACGTGGGCGCTGTATGACGTGGATCTGCACAGCGGCGGCGTGCGTTGGCGACTGGGCGGCTCGCACAGCAGCTTCAAGCTCGGTCCTGGCACGCGCACTTACTGGCAGCACGACGCTGAGTTCCAGCCGGGAGGGCTGATCTCGGTGTTCGACAACGGCTCGGACCCGCCGAAGGAGAAGCAGTCGCGCGGCGTGCTGCTGAACGCGAACACGGCCACGCACACGGTGACGCTGGTCAAGCAGTTCGTCAACCCGGCCAAGACACTGCTGGCCTCCAGCCAGGGCAACACGCTCAGCCTGCCGGGCGGCGACTGGCTGATGGGCTACGGCGGGCTACCCAACTTCACCGAGTACGACTCCTCCGGTCACGTGCTGCTGGACGGGACACTCGGCAAGAACGTCCAGAGCTTCAGGACATACCTGTCGCCGTGGAGCGGCCACCCGGCGACTACGCCGTCGGTGGTGGCCAAGCCAAACGGCTCGGGGGCGCTGGCGGTCTCTGCGAGCTGGAACGGCGCCACCGACGTGGTCTCCTGGCGCGTGCTCGCTGGCACCTCGTCGAGCGCGCTGGCGCCGGTCACCACAGCCGCGGACAGCGGCTTTCAGACGACGATCGCGGCCCTGACCACAGGTCCCTACGTGGCGGTCCAGGCGCTCGACTCGGCGGGCGCGGTGCTGGGCACCTCGGCGACCGTCAAAGCCTGAGAAGGCATCGTCCCAGCCGTGCGCGTCCTGCTCGCCGGACTGGCATCGTTGGCCGCGGTCGCGGGAGTCCTCGCGCTGGTCCTGCACCACCGCTCACACAGCGCCCCCCACGAAGCCAGCGCCTCGCCCAGCTGCGCGCCGGCCAAGCTGAACGTCTCGCAGGCGCTTGCGGGAGCCCGGGTGACCGTCTCTCCGGTCCCGGGTGCGATCGACGCCTCGGCTACAACCCAGATCAGCATGCTCGGTGTTCCCGTCGGCGAGCTGGCCGACGTGACGGTCAGAGGCTCCCGCTCAGGCGCCCACCCCGGGCGTCTGCTCGCTTACTCACAGGGCGACGGAGCGAGCTTTCTGCCGGCGCGCCGGTTCCTCGAACACGAGCTGGTGAGCGTTCACGCCGAGCTGCGCACGGACGGCACCACGACCCCTTTCTCGTGGAGCTTTCGGGTTGCGGTCCGCGACAGGAAGGAATCGGGGAGCACGGCGGCGGCGACCCTCGCCGAAGCCGGGCCGGTGGCCACACGCGAGGCCGCGGCGCGTCAGGCGACTAAGGAGCGTGAAGCGAAGGCGCGTGAAGCAAAGACGCGCGAGGTGAAGACGCGTGAGGCGAGGGCCGACGATGCGCAGAGTCACACGCACACGGTCGCCAAGGGGGCATCTCACGGCGCACCGGCGCCGGCTGACCCGTCGCGCCAGCACCAGAGCTTTCACTCGCGCCCGGACCTGCGGCCGCCGACCGTGACGGTGTCAACGCAGGATCGGACGGCGACGGGCGAGTTGTTCTTGGCTCCGTACTCCGGGAAGGGGCAGTACGGCCCGATGATCCTCGACAAGCACGGAGGCCTGATCTGGTTCCAGCGCATCCCCGCCGGCGCGCGGGCGGCCGACTTCCGCGTTCAACGCTACGAAGGCAAACCGGTGCTGACCTGGTGGCAGAACCCGCTGGTCGCGAACGGAAGCCGCAAGGCGGGCATGGTGATCGTCAACTCGCAGTACAGGCGCATCGCGGTTGCGCGCGCCGGAAACGGCTACCAGGCCGACCTGCACGAATTTCAGATCAGCCCTCGGGGGACCGCGCTGATCACCGTGTATGACGCGATCGACTGCGACACACACGCCGTCGGAGGTCCGCGCGACGGCGCGGTCGCGGACACGCTGCTGCAGCAGATCGACCTGAAGACCGGCCTCGTGATGTACGAGTGGCACAGCCTCGATCACGTTCCGCTGCAGAGCTCCTACGCAACGGCGACCTCGACGAGTCGCGCTGAACCGTTCGACTACTTCCACATCAACTCGGTCGATGTCGGGCACGACGGCGACCTGCTCATCGACGCCCGCAACACCTGGGCGGCCTACGACATTGACGCGAAGTCCGGGCGCGTGCGCTGGGAGCTGGGCGGCAAGCACAGCAGCTTCAAGCTCGGGCCGGGGACGGTCACAGCCTGGCAGCACGACGCTCGCTGGCAGCCCGACGGCGCGATCACGTTCTTCGACAACGGCGCCTCCCCGCAGATCCACCCGCAATCGCGGGCGATCGAAGTCACGCTGCACGAGTCGAGCATGACGGCGAGGATGACGCGCCGCGAGGAGCACCGCAACCCGCTGGTCGCGGGCAGCCAGGGCAACGTGCAAGCACTGCCCGACGGCGACTGGATGATCGGTTGGGGTGAGGCGGGCTACTCATCTGAGGTCGATGCGGCTGGGCGCGTACTGTTCAACGCGCATCTTCCTCCGAGCTGGGAGTCCTACCGCACGTATGTGCTCCCGTGGAGCGGACAGCCTCCCCAGCCACCGGCGGTCGCAGTCGCGCCGGTGAAGGGCGCCCCCGGCGGGACGACACCTGCCGCCGGCGGGACGACGGCATACGCGAGCTGGAACGGAGCGACGGCGGTCGCATCCTGGCGGGTGCTCGCGGGCGCCTCACCGGCTGGCCTCGCACCGGTCGCCGACGCTCCGCGAGCCGGCTTCGAGACGGCGATCCCACTGCCGACCACGGCTGGCCCCTACGTGGCGGTCCAGGCGCTCGACGCGACGGGCGCCGTGCTCGGCGTCTCGCCGACGGTCAGCTCGCCAGTCAGCTCTTCAGGTTCCGGCTGAACGGCCCGTGTTCGACTTCACGCTCGCCTTCGCTGCGACCCCTCTGCTGCAGAGGTCCGACCTCGCGTTCCGAGCGCAGCTTGCGCCGAGCTGCGGCCGCGGTCGCGGCGTGCCTGGCGGTGGAGAAGTAGTCAGCGATGCCGCGCGCGTGCGCGGGGCCGAGGCGGCGGGGAAGCGGAGCTCGCAGCTCCTGTGCGAACGCGCTGTGCAGCTGCCCGTGGAGCTGTTCCTCCAGCGGGCTTTCGCCGGCGCCGTTGTCGAGCTCGAGCCGCCCGTCCTGCGTGCCGTAGTCGTATAGCTCGAATTCCTGCCCCTGCGTGAGCGGCAGGATGCCTTCCTCGGGCCAGTTCGAGTAGGCCGCGTACTTGGCCTGCGGCGTGCGGATCGCGACGACGTGCAGCGGGGCGTCGGCGGCGTAGGGCTCGACCGCGAACTCGGTGACGGTCTCGTCGGTCGCGTGCAGCACGAACGGGCGCCCCGGAGCTTCGGGGTCGGCGAGGATGCTCGCGAGGTCGAGCCGTTCGGCAAGGTGCGCGTAGTGCTGTTCTGAGCGCCAGTCGTTCGACCCGGTAGCGATCGTCAACAGCAGCGGCGCGATGTCGACGCTCGAGGTCAGCTGGTTGCGGAGCCGTTCGGGTTCGCGCGTCAGCGCCCCACGCGGATCCTTGACGATCAGCGGCACGCGGATGCCCTCCTCGTAGGCGCTCGCGCCCTTGCCGCGCAGGCCGTGCGAGGCGCCGTACTCGCCGTGATCGGAGGTGAACAGGATGACCGTGTTGGCGGCGATCTCGGGTTGGCTTTCGAGCGTCTGCAGCACGGTGCCGATGTGTTTGTCGACCTCGAGCTGGAGCTTTACGTACAGGTTCAGGAATTCCATCCACTTGCCCGACGCTTCCGGACCGGTGAACGGCACCGGGCCGAATGAGGCCGCGGAGGTGTCCTGGAAGGAGCGCTGCAGGCGCGGCTTGTGGCGTTCCAGGAGCAGTTCGGGCGTCTCGTAGTTGGGCGGCATCCGCGTGACGACTTCCGGCGCGCTCGCCTCGGGCGGGACGCGGTCGCTCCACACGTACCACCAGGCGATGTCGTGCGGGTTGACGAACGACACGGTCGTGCACCACGGGGCTCCGCCGCCGTCCTCTTCGGAGAACCACGCGGCGAACGACGCGGCGATGCGCGGATCGACGTGCCAGCCCTGGCCCGGACCGCCGTCAGGCGAGGGGTACACCCCGCCGGCGAACCCGTAACGCTCGAGCGCCTGCTCGCCGATCCTCGGCGTCCAGTGGTTGTCGTGGTGGGTCAGGTGCCACTTGCCCAGCCAGCGCGTGCGGTAGTCGTGTTCGCGCAGCATCGTGCCCCATGTCGGAAAGCCCGGGTCGAGCGTGCTGCCGCCGGTGATCATGCAGCCGGTCTGGTGGGTGTACAGGCCGGTCAGCAGCGTCGAGCGCGCGGGGGTGCAGTCGTTCGACGCGGTGTAGTGGCGGGCGAATGACACCGCCCCCTGGCGCAGCCGGCTGAGGTTCGGCGGTAGGCCGAGCCCGACCGGGTCGGGCGAGAGCCATTGGGGGAAGCGCAACTGGTCGACGACGATCACGAGGATGTTGGGCCGCGACCGGTCGGTGTTGGTCGGTCGCGGCACCGGGGTGGGGGAGCTCGCGGTCTGCCGCGGGGTCGAATCGCCGTCCGCGGCTGCGCGGATCGCCAGGCCTGCACCCGCCAGGACGCCACCTGCGACGAGCCCGCCCTTGACGAACGTACGCCTGCTGACGCGGCGGTCCGTATCCTGCTGCGGATCGATGTTGTCCATGCGAGCTCTCATCCTAGGGGCGACCGCAACCCTGGGGCTGGCGCTCGCGCAGGGTAGCGCCGCCGCGGCTCAGGCGGGTCCGACGTGTGGTCCGGCGAGCGTCGACAATTCGGCGTTGCAGGATGGATCGGTGACGGTTTCGCCGCTTCCGGGCAGCCGCGACGTCTCCCCGCGGGCGCAGATCAGCTTCCTCGGAGCGCCCTCCGGGAAGCTGCGCGTGCTGAGCGTCGTCGGCTCGCGCACCGGCAGCCACACGGGGCGCCTGGAGGCGTATTCCAACGGCGACGGCGCCAGCTTCCTGCCGAGCCGGCCGTTCGCGGAAGGCGAGCGCGTGACGGTCCGCGCGCAGTTCGGCGCAGGCGGCTCGCGGCGGGTGCTGCTCGACCAGTTCGCGGTCGCGCGCCAGGATCCGATCAGCTCGACGCCCGACGGGACTCACCCCGGCCGGCCCTCGGAAGTCCAGAGCTTCCACTCGCGTCCGGAACTGCAGCCGCCGGTGCTGACGGTGACGGCGCAATCGCCGGCGGTCGCTCCGGGCGATGAGTTCGTCGCGCCGTACGCCGGCCCCGGACAGGCTGGTCCGATGATCCTCGACCCGAACGGCGCGCTGGTGTGGTTCAAGCCGCTGTCGAAGAACACCGCGGCGACGAACCTGCGCGTCCAGGAATACGCGGGCAAACCGGTGCTGACGTGGTGGCAGGGGGACATCTCCGTGCATGGGTTCGGCCTCGGCGAGGGCGTGATCGCCGACAGCACGTACACGGACATCGCGCACGTGAAGGCCGGCAATGGTCTGCAGGCCGACCTGCACGAGTTCCAGCTGACCCCGCAGGGCACGGCGCTGATCACGGCGTATGACCCGATCCACTGCAACCTGTCCTCGGTCGGCGGACCGGCGGACGGAGGGGTCACAGACAGCGTCTTTCAGGAGATCGACGTGAGGACGGGCCTGGTTATGTACGAATGGACGAGCCTTGACCATGCGGGGTTGAGCGAATCGTATGCGTCGGCGGTCAAATCCTCGACGGCGTTTCCGTTCGACTTCTTCCACATCAACTCGATCGACGTCGAGGACGACGGAACGTTCCTGATCTCCGCGCGCAACACGTGGACCGCATATAAGATCGGCGCCGACAGTGGCCAGATCCTGTGGCGGCTGGGAGGCAAGCACAGCAGCTTCAAACTCGGATCTGGCGTGCCGACCGCTTGGCAGCACGATCCGCGTCAGCTACCGGATGGCTCGGTCAGCATCTTCGACAACGGCGCCTCGCCGACGGTGCATCCACAATCGCGGGGTGTGGTGGTCAAGCTCGACCCCCAGCACCGGAGCGCGAAACTCCTGGGGCAGATAGTCCATACGCCGCCGATCCGCGCTGAAAGCGAGGGCAACATGCAGGCGCTCGCCAACGGCGACTGGTTCCTCGGTTGGGGACAGATTGCCGACTTCTCCGAGTTCAGCCCGGAAGGCAAGCTGCTGTTCGACGCGCACTTCCCTCCGCTCGTGCGCTCCTACCGCGACCTTCGCTTCACCTGGATTGGCACCCCATCGCATCCTCCGGTATTCGCTTTCCAGGCAGCGCCCGGCGGCGCGCGGAGCGCGTACGCGAGCTGGAACGGCGCCACCCAGGTGGCCTCCTGGCGCGCGCTCGCCGGCCCGAGCCCGACGAGCCTGACGACGGTCGCGCAGGTCCCGCGTACCGGCTTCGAGACCGCGGTCCCCGTACCCGCGGGTACAGCTGGGCCATATCTGGCGGTGCAGGCGCTCGACGCGGCTGGGAACGTGCTCGGGACCTCTGTTGCGGCACTGCAGAGCGGACTCGGCTGAGGCGGTTGAGCTGCCCCCCCCCGCACGCACGCACGCACGCATGCACGCCGCGATCTGCGGGGACGCGCTCACACGAAAAGCGGAAGGGGGGGGATTCGAACCCCCGAGACGGGGGTTGCCCGCCTGCTGGTTTTCAAGACCAGTGCATTCAACCGCTCTGCCACCCTTCCGCGGGCTCCGCAGATGCTACGCGGTCGGCTGGCGAATACGGCAAGCTCTAGACTGCCATCCAAAGCCCGGGAGAGGTGGCCGAGTGGCTGAAGGCACTCGCCTGCTAAGCGAGTATGGGGGTCAAACTCCATCGCGGGTTCGAATCCCGCCCTCTCCGTCCCGCCAGATACGCCCCGGTTGGTGTATTGCATGCGCCCATCTCCTCTCGATTGAGGGCGACAGGCGCGGTAGTGTTTGGCCGGTGGCCGAGCAGGCAAAGCAAGAAGTGCAGGATCTGGAGGGGGATCGCGTGCGGCGCGTGCGTCTGGGTGCGGATGGGCAGCGGCCGCTGGCGGTGAACCTCGAAGAGACGATCTCGCTTACACGCAAGCTGTTCGAGTTGCGCGACGCTGCGCGGCGCGCCCGTTGAGCGCGCCGCTGTTTGATGAGCTTCTCGCTCGCCTCGTCCAGGCGGACATCCGGTTTGTAGTTATAGGTGGCTTGGCATTGGGGTCGTGGGGCGTAGTGCGTGGGACGAAGGACTGCGACATCGTGCCCGATCCCGCCCCGGAGAATCTCGACGTGCTCGCTCACGTTGCGGCTGAGCTCGGGGGCCACGTCCAGCTGGGTGAATCGCTGCTCGGCTCCGAGCGATCCATCGCTGGGCTGCTGCGTAGCGGCGAACGAGCGTTGATTGCCACACAGCTCGGAGACCTGGATGTGGTCCAGGGTCTTGAGGGTGTCTTGCCCTACGCGGAGCTTCGATCCAAGGCGATCAATGTTGAGATGGCGGGTGTGACGATTGCGATATGTGCGCTCGAGCACCTGAGGGCGATGAAGCGGGCCGCCGGGCGTCCGCGTGACCTTGTCGACTTGGACGATCTCCGCGCCGCTCAGCCTGGCGGGGATTGAACCCGATCAGTATCTGCATGCCGGATCGACTCCGCTGCTCGCCGCCGTGTCTCTCGCCCGACGGGCTTCATCAACTCCTCAAGTAGCCGATCCAGGGCAGCGGTGGGGTTCGCAGGTCGTCCCGAACTCCCCGTGTTTGATCGACGTTGGAACTGTGATGCCTGGGGTCAGGGCGAGGCGGGAACAACCGCGTAGCCACAGGCGACGGCTGCGTCGGCCAGATCGTGATCCCACGTGACGGTGACGAGTCCTGGGTCTTCTACGCTGATCGCTGAGGCGAGATGAACGGCGGCTGATGCTGCCGCAGCACGTGCCTCTGGGTATATGAGCTGACTGGATGCGACATGGCCAGCTCGGTCCCAGAGCTCTTTGGCGAGGTCTGATCCCTGCTCGGCGAAGATGAGCTTGATCGAGGGCGGACGTATCGAAGTAGGCGATCAGCGGCGCTGCTCGGCGGCGAGGTCGGATACCGGCCCAAGCGATCAGAGTTGCTTGTGCGCTGTACTGGGCTGCTTGGGCTGGGTTGGCTCTCGCACGAGCCCGCGTGCGTGCAGATCGGCGAGTGGATCTACTTCGCTCACGGGCGAAAGCCGGGCGACTCGCTTGCCACGCATCGTCACGACCACCTGCCGCCCTGAGCAGCATGGTGCACGTATCGGCTCAGCTGATCGTGTAGCTCACGGATACCAACTTCGGGCTTCGGCGATGGCTTATGTAGCGTCATTAGACTGAGAATGGACGCTACCTGGGGAGTCTTCAAGGCCCGGCCGCTGGGCATGTGTCTCGCGGGTGTCTCGCGCCAAGTTCGGGACGACCTGCGAACCCGACCGCGGCCCTGGATTGCGCCGCGCGGATGAGATGGCGGATTCAATCGGTCGTCGCAACTGTTTGCGTTTGGAGGGAGTGTAGATGCTCGTCGAGCGTCTCGGCGGGTGTGCGCCAGCCGAGGGTTTTGCGTGGTCTGCTGTTGAGGGTGGCAGCGACGGCATCGAGATCCTCGGCGGTGTGTCGGGCTAGGTTTGTTCCTCTTGGGAAATATTGGCGGAGCAGGCCGTTGGTGTTCTCATTTGTCCCTCGTTGCCAGGGACTTTGAGGGTCACAGAAATAGATGTGAAGCCCACTGTCGATTGTGAGCTGTGCGTGCTGTGACATCTCAGTGCCCTGGTCCCATGTGAGTGAGCGACGTAGCTGCTCGGGCAACGTCGTGATCTGCTCTGAGATCGCGTCGCGCACCGCTTCGGCGCCACGACCGGCGAGAGGCGGCCCATGCTTCACTCTTTGACCGCCGTGGCCGGGCATCGGTGGGTGAAGCAGCATCGTGAACCGCGTGCTGCGCTGCACCAGCGTCCCGATAGCGGTGCGGTCCGCGCCGAGGATGAGGTCGCCCTCCCAGTGGCCAGGTATCGCTCGGTCCTCGGCCTCAGCGGGACGCTCGCTGATCATGATCTGCTCGGTAACGAAGCTCTTGCCACGCCCACGGACGCGGGCTCTGGGGACCCTGAGCGCCCTGCCGCTGCGCAAGCACGCCGTGAGCTCTCGTCGCAGTGCACCGCGGCCCTGCACGTAGAGCGCCTGGTAGATCGGGCGGTTTCTAGGCGTCGTTGCATTTCCCTCCGGTCAGGATTCGCAACGACGCCTAGAAACCGCCACATCTATCCGGTCGTGTTCTTGGACTGCATGGTGCTGAAGATCCGCGAGGGCGGCACCGTCCAGCGGCGCGCGCTCTACCTCGCCCTCGGTGTGACACTCGATGGCGACCGGGACGTGCTCGGCATGTGGTTTCAGGAGACCGAGGGCGCGAAGTTCTGGATGCAGGTCCTCAACGACCTGAAGACCCGCGGCGTGAAAGACATCCTGATCGCATGTGTTGACGGGCTGAGCGGGTTTCCCGAGGCGATCGAGGCGATCTTCCCGAAGACGACCGTGCAAACGTGTGTGGTTCACCTCATCAGGGCGAGCCTGCGCTACGTGCCACGCCGCGAGCGCGAGCAGGTCGCCCGCGATCTGAAGCCGATCTATACCGCCAAGGACGCCGACCAGGCCCACGCCGAGCTCGAGGCCTTCGATGAGAAGTGGGGCAAGCGGTTCCCCGTGATCACCCAAACCTGGCTGAATGCGTGGGAGCACATGATCCCGTTCCTCGCGTTCCCCGCCGAGGTCCGCCGCGTGATCTACACCACCAACGCGATCGAGGCACTCAACCGCCAACTGCGCAAGGCGATCAAGACGAAGGGCAGCTTGGCGTGACCCCTGTGTGGTGGTCCGGGTGCTTTGAGAGTCTGATCGCCCTATGGTGGGCGGAAGGAGACTCGTATGAAGCGTCGTCGTCATACCCCGGAGCAGATCGTTCGCAAGCTGCGTGAGGCTGATCGGCTGCTGGGTGAGGGCAAGGACATCGCTGAGGTGCTGCGTCATTTGGAGGTGTCTGAGCCGACTTTGCATCGCTGGCGCAATCAGTACGGCGGGATGAAGGCCGAAGGCGCCAAGCGGCTGCGTGAGCTGGAGCGCGAGAACGGACGGCTGAAGCAGGTCGTGGCTGAGCAGGCGCTCGATATCCAGGCGTTGAAGGAGGTCGGCCGGGGAAACTTCTGAGCCCGCAGCGCCGCCGTCGCGCGGTGGCGATGTGCATGCAGCGTTTCGGGCTTTCAGAGAGAAGGGCGTGCCAGCTGGTTGGCCAGCATCGCTCGACGCAGCGGCTGCGGGCGCCCGTTGCGCGGCCGGTGGAGGAGCACTTGCGCGCGAGGCTGCGCGTGATCGCTCGCGAGCATGCTCGCTGGGGGTACAGGCGTGCGGCCGTGCAACTGCGCCGCGAGGGTCACGTGGTGAACCGTAAGCGGGTGCAGCGCTTGTGGCGCGAGGAGGGGCTGAGAGTGCCCCAGAAGGCGCGCAAGCGCCGCCGCGGGACGAGCACTGACCCTGATGGTGCTCGCCGGCGGGCTGTGCGTCCTGGGGAGGTCTGGGCGATCGACTTCCAGTTCGACGCGACGAACGATGCCCGCCAGCTCAAGAGCCTGAACATCCTCGACGAGTTCACCCGCCAAGCGCTCGCTACCCATGTCGCGCGCTCCTGTGACGCTGACGGCGTGCTCACGGTCCTTGACCGCCTCCAACGCGAGCTCGGAGCCCCCGAGTTCCTGCGGATGGACAACGGGCCAGAGATGATCGCCGCGGCGCTGAAAGACTGGTGTCGCTTCAACACGGCGAGCACGATCTACATCGAGCCGGGCTCACCGTGGCAGAACCCCTACGTCGAGTCGTTCAACTCCAGGATGCGCGATGAGCACTGGAACGTCGAGGAGTTCACCACACTCACCGAAGCGCAGATCCTGACCGAGCAGTGGAGAATCGAGTACAACACGACCAGGCCACACTCAGCGCTCGACGGGCTCCCACCCGACGAATACGCCGAGAAATGGAAGACCAACCACAAGCAACCCACACCAATACTCTCATAACACCTGGACCAGCCAACGGGGGCCGGTCAAGCTTCCCCAAGGAGGACGCTGCCCGCAAGCTCGTCTATCTCGCGCTGCAAAACGCCGTCCCTCAATGGACCCGCACCCGGAACTGGACGACAGCGCTACTCGCGTTCAAGATCCACTTCGGCGACCGAGTCTCAGACACCGCAAACTGACCATCACTCATTGACACACACTGAGTAACTGTTACACTTAACTATCAAGTCCAGCCTACACAGTTCATCGGAGTGCGCCCAGAGTTGGAGGTCGATGATGAGATCGTGATCTGACATAAGCTCGTCGTCGCCTGCCGGTGTGAGTCCGGTCCGGGTAGCTGCCAGGAGGCCCGGTAGCAGGCTGGCGGCTGGGTCGGGAAACTGGCCTGGTCGAAGCCCAGCGTCGAAAGCCCTTTTGGGGGAGCGACTGAGCGGTCCGTAGCGTCAAGCGAAGCCTGCCGCGCCGTTAATGTGCCTGCCTTCGGGTGGGGGTAGGGAGAGCCGAGCCGCGTCTGTCACGGCGAAGGCCATGGAAAGAGCGAAGATCCTGGATGTGCAGCTCTGAAGGACTCCCCGGCGTAGAGGGCGCGGAACGTTCAGATGGTGGCGGCGGGAACTGGGGAGACCCTCCCCGGCCCGGTGGTCTGCGGATGACCGCTGGAGTGTCGCGTCTTATAACCGGTGATGAACCGCCGGTTAACAGTAACAGCGTCAGGCCTACATTTGTGATCCGGCCGCCGGCAGCTTCTTCGAGTACCGTTTCGACGGTCGGGCTTGTGTAGTTTAGGTGCAGCGGGTAGGCACTTCCAGATAATGTGATTGACACGTCGGGTAAGGCGAACGCTGATGTTGATGGCATCGCGATTCCAATGAGCGCTAGCACGGCGATGAGCGCCGCAGCTGCGATGGTATTGTGTTTGGTCATCGTTTTCCTCCTTGTGTTGTCGGGCCAGTTCAGGAGTAAACGGTACGCATCGACATCCTCCCCGCCGGCCCGGATGTATCATTACTAGTTGCTCACTGTCGGTAGAACACAATCTGTCGCACCAGATTGCCGCCGCCTCCACGTCAAGCGATAGGTATGGACGTTTCATGTGTGTGTGGCCCGCTGCTCGACGCTTGAAGTGGCGCTGTGTAGGTTCGTGGCTGCGAACCATCCACCCGCGCCTAGACACGCTCATCCACCAGGCCTCCCTTCGGAGGTTGTGGTCGGGACCAGGTCCGCCTTCGCGATCCTGACTGTCGCCTCCGAGCCACCTTTGCTCTGAGGATCTGAGGGCACGCACGTCGCGATCGACAGGCCAGAGTGCCGGCCGACCGCAACGATCTGCGGGTTACGGACAGCGATCCCCGCGGACGTGATCCACTGACAGCGTCTTCTCGTTGTCCGTCAACGGTACGTCGGCGCGCCACCGAACGCGCGCAGCGACCGGTCCAGCGCGCCATCACGACGCTCACCTGCGTGCGTAGGGCTGGTTACTTCTGCTCATGTTAGTTCCCCAGGTGGTCAGGGTTTGCCGGGCCTCGTTGCGTAGCCGGGCTGTAGGCGTGTGATGGGCATGGCGTTTGAGAGTTCGGGGGTTGGAGGTCCTGTCTTGGGACCCTGGCGGGGGGGGCGACCCAGCATTGGTGAGGCAAGGGCGTGGCTCGGAGTTCACGGGCGGTCTCGGTGTGGCTGTTTGTGCTGCGGGTTTCGTGGGGGTGGGGGCTCGCGGATCTGGGTGACGCCCGGCTCGGTGGCGATCGTTTGGTTGTGCGTTGCGAGCTTTCGGCGCTCGGGTTCTTTTTGGGGTGGTTAGCCGTTTTTCCTGTTTCTTTTGTTGGCTGTCTTTTTCGCGGGTGGGCCGTATTGTTTGTGTGCGGTGCGTATGCAGGCGGCGCGCTTGGCTTTGGGTTTCTTGTGGCATGCTTTTAGTGCGGCGGCGAGTTTCTGTGCTCGGGTGAGGGGTTTGGCTGGTTTGCAGTTTTTGATGGTGATGTGGGTGGTCTCGTTGATGGTTGTGCCGTTTTGGCCGACGAGCGTGGTGGGTAGTAGGAGTTTTTGTCCGCAGAGGTTGTAGCTTCCGTGGGGGAGGTTCGTGCTCAGTGCTGAGTGTGGGCCTGTGGGGAGTATCGTTTCGAAGGATTCGATGGGGGCGTCGGGGACTGTTTCGAATTTGCTGTAGGTGATGCCTTTTTTGATGTCGGTTTTGCCGTCGAGGATCAGCGTGATCCCTTCGCCTTGGAGTACGAACTCGACGTCGGGGAATGCTGCGCCACCGTGGCTGACGAGGTAGGCCGGCCCGGTGAGGGGGCTCTTCAGGTCCGGGCTGTGGACGGTGGCCGTGCCGATCACGGAGCCTTCGTCGCAGGCCGCTGGGTTGGCCTCGAAGATGGCGTCGATGCAGGCTTTTTGGATCGTTGTCAGCCTGGAGGGCAGTTGTAGGGGGATCGTTAGGTCGGTCTTGGCGATGTTCGCTTCGCCTGGTTTCGCGGTCACTTTGACGATGAACGCGGCGCCGTTGGTTTTGCTGGCTTTGCCTTCGGTGGAGGCTTCGAAGGAGGGGTGGAATGGCAGCGTCGCGCAGTTCGCGGCCTGGAAGCTGTTCGATACGGGGATGGTTGTTCCTTGGGCGCCCGTGAGGGTGCCCGTCACCGACATCGGCGAGCAGTTGGTCGGGTTGAACTCGAAGCCGGGCCGGTTGATCGTGACGTTGACTATGCGCGTGTCGGCCGGTATCCCGGATTTCAGGCCTTCGATGCTGTTGACCATCAGCGGCAGCGGGTCTGAGACGACCGTGACCTGCGCGGTCACCGGGTTGATACGGATCGAGCTGCGAACTACTACGTTTCCGAGGTTGAACGGGCCCGCGACCGCAGGGACGACGATCGAGAGACCGAACGGGCCGTTGTTGTAGGGGCCGGTGAGGTAGACGCGGCCGCCTTTGACGACGAACGGTTCTGGGCCTACACCTGAGCTGATGGTCGTTTCCCCGATCTGGCTTTCCGGGCCGCACTTGCCTTGCGCGGCCTGTGGTTCTCCGCATTGCACGACGCTCTTCAGTACCCCGAGCAGGCCTGGCGGGGTCGTGACCGTCAGGCCCGTGAGGTGCTGTTCGCCGTCCTGGCGGGCGATTGTCAACGTGAACGGCGTGAACGCTGCCGCTTGATTGTTCGTCGTCCCCGCCGAGAAAGACGGGCTGAAGCCGAAGCTGCAGTTCGAGGTGATGTTGAAGCTATCGGACGGTGTCGCGTCGGGGCCCGATTCTGGTGCCGACCACGGCATCAGATCGCTGTTCGTCGTGAACGTGCCGCATGATTGGGGGGTCGCGAGCTCGCCGCGGCTACCGCCGAAGAACCGCAGTTTGAACTCGTTGAACGGGAGCTGGGGGTTTTCGTCGAACACCCCGGTGATCTGGCCTGTGGCCGGGTTCGTTTCGAGCTTTCCGGGGACCTTTACGATCGTGCCCGTCACCGGGTCGTCGATCACGATGTAGGCCGCCAGCAGCGCACCGAACGGGTTTTCGTCCTGGGCCGCAAGGTACACAGCGCCGACGACGGGCTTCTCGAGCAACGGCGTCGTGACTTCGACTTCGCCGACCTTCGAGGCTTCCGGGCAGGTCGGGGGCGCCTCGGTGAAGTCCGGGGCGGAGTGCCCGACTTCGCCGGGGCTACCGGGGCCACCCCAGCCGAGGAAGCCGACCTGGGACTCCGAGCACGCCGCAAGGCCGTTCGCGGAGGACGGGTCGACCGTCATTCCGGGCGGCATCGCGACCGTCGCGTCACGCAGCGGCGGGGTCGCGAGCTTCCCCGGTTCCTCGTTCTGCGGAACCTTCAACTCGAAGGTCAGGCCCGTCGGGCTGTCCGCAGCGGTCGTGTCGGGCTGCGCGGACATCGAGGCGTTAAAGCGCAGCGCGTTACAGCCCCTCACCGGCGGGGATTCGCTGCTCGCCTTCGCCCAGCCTGCTCCTTCGACGTTCGGGGTGCCATCCGCGAAAAACGCGCCCGGGTGCACCCAGGAATCCAGGTAGACGCTCGAGACGAGCGGCCGACCCGAGCAATCAGATGGGGTCGTGAACTGCGCCAGGGGCGTGATCGCACCCACTTCCTTACCTTCCAGCCCCGCCAGTTCCTGCTGCTTGGCCGCGGGATCTCCATAGAACGGGGTGATCACGCTCGTCAACCCGATGTCCGGTATTTCGCGTGCGCGCGCCCGCACCACATAGCCCGCCGGTGTCGGCGCGAGGTTCGCGTCGATCACATGCGTGTGAAAGAGCAAGTCCCTGAAGCCGAACTCGGCCGCCACCCCGTGCTCGGGCACCATGTTATACACAGCGCCATAGGTCTGAGTGACGCCAGCGGGCTGGGTCGCGATATGCCCAACCATCGTGTCACGCGGACAGCTTTCCGGGGCGGACTGCAACTGCCCGAACGTGCACCTCGGCGTCGCGGTCGCGCTGCCGAGGAACCCCAACGGCAGATCGACCACGACATCCCTGACCCCAGCAACACTCGTCGGTTCAACCTGCACCGATTCCGGGTTCAGCTGCATGATCGTATTCACATCGATCCGCGTCGTAAGCCCATCCGGATGATCGCCCGCCTGCGTATCCGGCGCGCCATCGGGCGCCGTGATGTCGGCCAGGAACCCGCTCGCGCCGAACGGCACCACCGCCAGCGAGTTGACCACGTCATCTTCGCTGACGCTCGCGACCGGCACACCAGCTTCAGAGACACTCGCCCGATTTTCCGCGCTGAGCGCACCCGGTTCGACACTCACATGGATGAACATGTGGAGCCTCTGCCCAGGACTCAGCTGCCCGCGTTCGGCCGGCAATTCGCAGGTCACGGTCACCGGCGCGCCTTCGGCCCTACACAACCCTTCAAGCTGCAAGCCCGACCCCGATTCCGAAGATGGCCGGTAGACAAGTTCCTTGGCCCAATAGAACCGGACCGGTTCGAACGCGTTTACCCCCGCCGGCAGCGTGTCACTGATCACGATCGGCCCGGACGCCGGCGCAGCACCCAGGTTGCTGACCGTCAACTCATAGGCATCACACGGCGGGAACGGTACTTCTTCAAATTCTCGGTTGAATTCGCATGCCGCATTGTCAGCCGCGGAGAACTTCGTGGGGAGCTGTTGCACATGCAGCGCAAGGTGAGGAGACGCTCCCACCGCGAGGGCAGGCGAGGCAGCACCAAACACCACAGCGCAGACACCAGACACGAGAGCCAGCTTGAAACCTATAGGAATCCTCATCGGCCTGCCCCCCGGTCGTTGCTGGCTCTCTTCGCGCTGCTGGACCGGCTGGCCCTCTTCGCACCGAACGCCTTACGGGCCTTCAGTTCACACACCTTGCGCTTGTGCTTAGCGTGTTTCTTGCGGCACACCTTCAACGCCGCAGCGAGCTTCTTCGCTCTCTTCTCAGCCGCCGCTTCCACTCTCGGCGGCGGCGGTGATGGTGTAGGAGTGAGGTTGCCCTGGCCTGAGAACGTCTGGCTCGCGGGCGCACCATAGCCCTGCGGCGCCCCCGAAGAGCCCTGGCAGCTAGCTTCCCCGCACAACGACGGTTCCAGCACCGGCACAGTACACAGCTCACCTTCACTACAAATATGAGCATCGTAGTAATCAAGCTGCGTATCAGTATCTTCCGGCGTCAGCCGGTCAAACGTCGAAAAGAACACATTCGCCCCCGAAACATCACTACCAAGCAAATTCACCGTCGAATAAGCACCCGAAACTTGAAGGTTTTCTGACACGTTACCCGTCGCCGTCGTGTCCTTACCATCAGAGATCAAGAACACCCGGCCCGCGTGATACTCATAGAAATTCTGGGCATAGAACGTCTTGCCATTTTCGTGGCCGGTCACGACATCATCCAGCGCCCCGGGCGCCAGCGCGACGGGACTGCGGAAGAACACGAACGCCCCATTATCTGACATCGTCGGATCTGAGCGCACCGGCACACTATTCGCCGAGACTCCCTGTGTAGCCGCTTCAACGATGCTCGCTTCGCCGGTCCCGTCGTTGCCGTTGTCGTTGAAGCCGTCCTGCCCGATCGAGACCCGCACCAGCACCCCCGTCCCCGCGTCATACTCATACACCTGTGCGGGCCCTTCTGCACGCGTGTCATCGACCGTCAACGCCCGATGACTCGTGAACACAAGGAACCGCCCATCAGGCGTCACATTCGCGATGTCCCCGGACCGCAGGCGCCAATTCTGTACTTCATCGGTAGGGGCGAGCCTCGCGATGAACGCGAGCTGGCCTTCGGGGTGGCCTTCATCGCGCTGATACACGTACAGGTTCTCTTCGCCGTCCTTGGCCTTTTCGTGATTCTGGTTTTCCTGTTCGCCCGTCAGGACGCCCTGCGCCACGAAATACACGTGCGAGCCGTCCCCTGAGATCGCCTCGACGCCCCCCACCCGCGGACCACCCACGACCTTTTCGTGCGCCGCGGTTTCAGAGACATCGACCAGCTCACGTTCAGAAGCGTCGGGTTCTTCGCCAGGTTTCCCGCACGGCTCCGCGCACGCCGACTCATACAGGTTTTCGCCTTCATCCTGGCCGGCGTTGTTCGTCAACTGCTGGGCGCTTGAGAAAAACGCCCTCGCGCCATCGACCGAGGCGCCTTCGAAGCTGGCATCACGCGCCTGGCCCCCTTCAGCGCTGTCCTGTGTACTGGCGGCGTTTTCTTCACATTGCGCTTCGTTGCACGTCGCCGGGGTCGGCCCCGAAACGAGCACCGAATGCGCATCGGGCAATTCACCATCGACACGAGCCCACAACTCGTCGGCCGCCGGCGCCGTCACGCTCGCACATTCGCCGTCGTTGCGGCCTTCCGCGGTGAAGTACACCGTGCGGCCATCCGCGGAGATCGGCCCGATGAATCTCGCGCGTCCGCGAGATACAGTGTCGCGTTTGGTGGCGCACGTGCTGACCAGTTCGTGGCTGTCGCGCCCGCCCTTCACGCCGACCATCAAAGGCGCGGCGTTGCCCGTCCCGACATACTCATACAGCGCTTCGTGTTCGGTGTGATCGAACGCCCAGAAGGACCTTCCGGTTGCGTATAGGACGTGTGAGAGATCGGCCGTCGCGATCACGCCTTCGGCTGTCGCAAGCTGGCGGTAGCCGTCGTGTTCCAGGCCTTGTTCTTCGAATGGTCCGACGGGGGTGATTTCTCCGTTTGGCTTGCGGGCGTAGAAGTCTTCTTGGCCGGTTGGGGTTGGGGCGCTGAACAGCACGGTGTCGGCGTTCGCGTTCAGGCTCCACGTGCTGTAGCGTTCGAACTCGCCGGCCGGTGGCGCGAGCGGGTGCGTCACCCAGCCATCAGGGGTGCGCGTGAATTCGAACGGCGTACCCTCCGCTTCGCGGCTCGGGATGCACGACTGTGCCCCTTGGAAGCAGCCGATGGCCCTGGCGATCACGCGCCCGCCATCTTCGGAGATCTGGGCAACCCCTCCACCGAGGAACGGGTTGCCGATCAGCGTGCCGTTCTTATCCGGGGGGGTGGCCATCTCATAGGCGCGGCAGTCGGGGAGGTTCAGGGAGCCTCGTGCCTGGCGGGCGGCTTCCTCGGGGCAGTTGCTGGAGCCGGCGCCCAACGTGTCATAGACGAAGGTATGCTCGGCGCTCGCCGTTTTGCCGGCGGTGTTCTCTGCCACGACACGCCAGTGATAGGTCGTGTTCTGGCTCAGCGGGCCGATCGGCTGGGGGGGTACCGAGACGCCCGAGGCACCGGCGGGGATCACCCCGACGGGGACGGGGACGCTCGTGCCGTGCGGCGCTTCGCCTTCGGCATACGCGCGCGTGTCGTATTCAAAGTGGTATTCGGTCTCGGCGCCGTCGGGGTTGATCACGGCTTCCAGCTCCGCGGAGCTGGCCGTTTCGTGCGAGGAGCCCGCGCTTTCGATCGCGGGTACCGCCGCGACCGCAGTGAGCTGTTCCGGCACGCCGAGCGGCGCAGCTTCTTCCCCGGAGGCGTTGCGGGCCAGCAGACAGAAGGTGTAGGTGGCGCCCGGGTGCAGCCCCGTCGCTTCGCCGGACACCGCTTCTGCTTGTGATCCCGCGGCCGCACCCGCGGGTTCCGGTGCTCTTCTCTGCACTATCGCCACCTGCTGTTTCTTTCCTTTTTGGACTTCTTCTTCTTCCTGTTTGAGCTGTCCGCGTTCGGCTTCGCTGAGCTGGCATTCAGTCGCTGAGCGCTTGTACACGAATTCATACGTGCCCGGTTCGCCCGCGTGGCTCGGGTTCAGCACACCGTGAAGCGTCGCCGTCGTCGCGGTGAGCGCAGTCGCTTTTTCGTCTGTCGGCGCTTCGAAGGTATTGAACGCTTCTTCTTTGCCTGCTTCTTCTTCGCCTTTCGCGTTCTTCGTGAGAACCCGGTACTTGTAGGTCGAACCCGGGCTCACGCTGATCGGCGCCGGGACAGTTTCGCCTTTTTCGTTGACCGTCGTCGGGCTGACGGTCTGTTCGCCGAAGGTGTCCTTCAAAAGTTCCGGGCTGCACGGAACTTCGTTTTCAGAGACCGCCAGCGTGCCGTACTGGAAGTGACATTCCGTGAACTGGTTGTTCGGGTTGACGGCCCCTTCCAGCGTCGCTTCGGTGGACTTCACGTTCGAGACAGACTCACGGTCGATCGTCGCCGGCGCGGCGAGCGTTTTGACGGTGAGCGGCGTCCCAACGGCGGTTTCTCCCGCTTCCGCGGAATTGCGAGCGAACACACAGAACGCGTACGTCACGTTCGGCTGAAGACCGCTAACTTCCACCGACACCGGTTCTTTCGGTTTGCCCACCACTTTGACCGGTTCCACCGGTTCTACGGTCCCTCCCGGTTCGCATTCAGTCGAGGCCACCCTATACGTAAAGTCATATTCGACCGCGGTATCGGCTTTGGCTTTCGGGTTCACAACACCGTTCAACGTCGCGCTGCTCGCCGTAACTGAAGTCGCGGCACTCGTTTCCGGCTGTTCCGGCGGGAGGGCAGTCTTGAACGCCACAGCCGGCCCCACAGTCCTTACCGGTATCGCTTCCGCATTCGTCGCGGCCAAGCAGACCACATACTCGGTGTCCTGGGCAAGACCCGACACCTGTTCTGAGACAGGCTGAGCTTTTTCTAGAACCAGCCCCGGCGACGCGGGCGCCCTCAAAGCGCCACCACTTTCGCATTCCGCTTTCGTCGCTTTGCTCGACGCCACATACAAAAATTCATACGTACTCCCGACTTCCGGTTCCGAACTCGGATACAACACACCATTCAACGTCGCCGCAGCAGCGCTAACCCCAGTCGATGTGAGGGTCTCCGGAGCTTCGGGAGCAAACGCCACAGCCGGACCAGCAGCCAACGCCAACACCCCAAGCACCATCGCAAAAGACCCCAGCACGGCAACAGCACGACGAGGACAG
>CAVTIF010000003.1:0-111315 GCA_963734755.1 uncultured Solirubrobacteraceae bacterium
AAGGCCGGCAACGTCGGCGTGGTGTCGCGCTCGGGGACGCTGACCTACCAGATCGGCAACGAGATCGCCCAGGCCGGCTTCGGCTGCAGCTCAATCGTGGGCATCGGCGGCGACCCCGTACCGGGCTCGTCGTTCGTCGACGTTCTCGCGCTGTTCGAGGCGGACCCGGACACTGAGCTGGTGGTGCTGTCGGGCGAGATCGGCGGATCTGCCGAGGAGGAGGCCGCGGGTACGTCGCCGAGCACATGAGCAAGCCGGTGGTCGCGTACATCGCCGGCTTCACCGCCCCGGCGGGCAAGCAGATGGGTCACGCTGGCGCGATCGTGTCGGGCAGCGCCGGAACGGCCGCAGCCAAGGCGCAGGCCCTGGAAGCCAAGGGAATCCGCGTTGGACGCACGCCCACAGAGACCGCCTCCATCGCCGTCGAGGTCCTGGGCGGCGCATCGCTCGCCGCCCACTGACCAGCCGCGAGCGGCTACCGAGCCACGATCTCGGAGCCCGATGAACCGTCAGGCAGCGCCGACTCGTTCGCGTGAAAAACGCCTTTGTGAAAGGCGATGAAGCTGACCACCGCGAATGCCAGGGCTGTAGGCGAGGGTAGACAGACCTCGGTGGGGAGTCCGAGCACGCCGGGGGCGATCTGGCGATGCTGGCGGCGGTCAGCCCGTACTGCGCACCGGCAACCGAGATGTAGCGGCCGAATTGGTGGTGGATGGGCAGGGCGAACCCCTCGTGGTTGACCCACACGAACATTCGATGCAGGGGAAAGTTGACGGCGACCGTCAGGCAATACACGGAATCGCCAGCGCCAGCTCGAATGAAAGCCCCACCACGAGCGCGAGGAATGTGGTGCTGAGCAGATACACGGCCACGCTTGTACAACCCCCCACGATGTAACGCACCCCTTGTCCAAGTAGACCCGCCTCGGGCGTGGAGGAGTCGTCCGCACGCGTTCGGCCACCCCGACCTCGAGCGCAGGTGAGGTCGTCGATGTTGACGCAGCCGACGAAGATGCGCGCGCGGGTACCGTCAGCATCGGTCGATCATCCTGCGTACGACCATACGGGATTCCCTGCGCGCGATCGCTTGCGGCCTGTCGCCGCCGCAAGCCTGCCGCGCCGAGCAGATAGACAGCGCACGAATCCCCGGGTGAATCCCCACAGGCGCTACGGTCGCGACTGGGATGCTCGATCTGCGAGGCCCTGCGAGCGGGCGGCCCCACCCGCTCGGACATCGGCATCGTTGTCTCCCACCATCCGCGACAGCTAGTGGGTGACTCAAACGAACGGCGTCCGCTGGGCGTGGTTCCCCACCCGCCGCCGGCGGGGTACGCTAGCCCTCATGGATCAGGAGGTAGCCAGGTCGCTCAGCGAACTGGAGCGAAGCTGCTCGAGCTGGAGCGCACGCTGCATGCGATGGGCACCGACGAGCACGCGCCTGATATGCAGGGCGCGCTGGCCGCTCAGGTCGTGCAGAGCCAGACACCCTCGCGGCCGGACCCCGTGCCACCACGGCCACAACAGGCCGACGGCTGGAGTCGCATCGTGGACGAGTCGATCGAGATCGCCCAGCCGCCGAGGGCCGACCAGTTCGCCAGCCCCAACCCGAGCCCCGCGGACTGCGCGCCCCGCGCAACCGGCTCGGCCTCCGCAACCGCTCGAGCCTGCGCGACCGCCACCGCGACCGGTGCGGCGCCGCGGCCGGCCGCGCAGAGCCGGCTCCGCCAGACTCGGCGCGCCACCGAGCGCGAGGGAGCTGCTGCGGTTTCGCGACCGGCTGGAGCGCGCGGCCGAGATCTGACCGACGACTACGACGAACTGCTCGGACGCCTAAGCTACTCGGCTGTGGCAACCACAACACAATCCACGATCTCCTTCGCGCGCGGCGCCCCATCGCTCGACATCGTCGACGTCGAGGGGCTGCGCGACGCCGCGATGCGCGCGTTCGAGAGCGACCCGGCGGGCACGACCGCGTACGGCACGTCGATCGGCTATCCGCGCCTGCGCAGCTGGATCGCCGACCGTCACGGCGTCGAGCCCGAGCGGGTGCTCGTCACCAACGGCTCGATGCAGGCCGACGCGTTCCTGTTCGAGCAGCTCGTGCGCCCGGGCGACGACGGTGATCGTGGAGCGCCCTACCTACGACCGCACGCTGCTGTCGCTGCGCGGCCGCGGCGCTCGCGTCCACGCGGTCGAGCTGGAGCCCGACGGGATCGACACCGAGGCGCTCGCGCGCCTGCTGAGCGGCGGCCTGCGGCACGCCGAAGCTCGCCCACATCATCCCCAACTTCCAGAACCCGGCCGGCTACACGCTGTCGCTCGAGAAGCGGCAGGCGGCTGCTCGAGCTCGCCGCCGACCACGACTTCGTGGTCTTCGAGGACGACCCGTACATCGAGCTGCGCTTCACCGGCGAGACGCTGCCGACGATGCTCTCGATGGACCCGGAGCGCGTCGTCTACGCGTCGTCGTTCTCCAAGACGGTCTGCCCCGGCATCCGCGTCGGCTACCTCGTCGGCCCGACCGACGTGATCGCGCGATCGTCCAGCGGGCGACCAACACGTACATCTCGCCGAACATGGTCGCCCAGTCGATCGTCTACGAGTTCTGCGCGTCGGGCGCGATCGAGCGCTCGATCGAGACCGTCAAGGCCGCGCTCTCCGACCGCGTCGAGGCGCTCGCCGACGCGCTGCGCCGCGACATCCCGGAGGCCGTTCGTCGCCCCGAGGGCGGCTACTTCATGTGGGTGACGCTGCCCGAGGGCACCGACGTCGCCGCCCTGTTCGAGGCCGCCGCCGAGCGCGGCGTCGCGTTCGTCAAGGGCACCGACTTCCTGCTCGACGGCGGCGAGAACACGATGCGCCTCGCCTACTCGGGCGTCACGCCCGACCAGATCGACGAGGGCGTCGCACGGCTCGCCGAGGCCTACGCTCGCTGTAGGCCTCTGCCGGGCTCGCGAGCAGCGCCCGCGCCGGCCTGCGCGACCGTCAGCGCCCGTAGCGCTGGCCGAGCACGAGCTGCTCGGGCAGCGCGGTGCGCGCCGGCGGCGACGGGTCGGCGATCACGGAGACGGTCTCGGCGACGCTGGCGGTGAGCTCAGGCGCTGGCCGTCGGCGGCTCGAGACGACGTGCTCGTCATCGCGCTCGGCGAGCGCGCCCTCGAGGCCGGGCTCGAGCCCGCTGCCTTCAGGTAGTGCAGCAGGTCCTCGGCCTCGTTCTCGAAGCGCAGCACGCGCACCGAGGCGCCGATCTCGACGTCGGCCAGCGGCACGCCCTCGAGCCGCGCGCCGGCGACGATCGGGTGGCCGTGCGGGCAGGTCTTGGCGTCGCCGATCGCGGCGCAGCATGCGCTCCTCGAGCACCGGCGACATCGCGTGCTCGAGGCGCTCGGCCTCCTCGTGGACCTCGTCCCACGGGACCGCCGAGCACGTCGGTCAGGAAGCGCTCGATCAGCCGGTGGCGGCGGACGATGTCCTCGGCGTGCTCGGCGCCGCAGTCGGTGAACGCGATCGCGCGGTCGCCGCCGCGGGTGATGTAGCCGTCGCGCTCGAGGCGCCCGATCATCTCGTGCACCGTCGGCGCCGACAGCTGCATCGCGCGCGCGACGTTGGCGCCGGTCATCGGCAGGCCGGCCTCCTGCAGCCAGAACAGGATCTGCAGGTACTCCTCCTCGGCGACGGTCGCCGTGGCTGCTCCTCGCCGCTCACGGTGGCGCTGATGCTAGTGGACGGCTCAGCCGTAGAGCTGGTCGAACGTGCACTCCGCCGGGGCCTTGTCATCGCGCCAGCGGCGCAGCTTGGCGCCGTGGCGGATGCGCCCGGCGGAGACGTGGTCGAAGTCGATCTCGATGACCAGCTCGGGGCGCAGGGCGACCCACTCGAGATCCTTGCCGGCACTCCAGCGACTCGGGTCGGCGGAGCCGCGCTCGCCGGACTCGTATGGGGCGAAGAAACCGACCAGCCGGCGCTTCTCGCTTGCGCTCAGGCCGGAGCAGTGCCCGACGACGCGTAGCTGCGGCCCGTCGTACAGGGCGAGGATCAGCGCGCCGACGGTGTCCGGCTCCTTGCCGGGGCGCCAGCCGACGATGACCGCGTCGATCGTGCGTACGCGCTTGACCTTGGCCATGCCTTTGCGCTCGCCTGGGCGGTATGGCGCGGAGCGCTCCTTTGCGATCGCGCCCTCGGCGTGCTCGAGCCACTGCTGTGCTTGCTCCGGACTGTCGACCGTCGGCATCAGCTCGACCGGGGCGCGCTCGAACGCCTCGCCGGCGAGCAGCTGCTCGAGCGCGACGCGTCGCTCGCTCAGCGGCAGCTCGATCAGCGAGTCGTGTTCGTGGGCGAGCAGGTCGAAGGCAACGTACACGGCGGGGGTCTCGGCGGCCAGGCGCTCGATCCGCGAGACGGCCGGATGGATGCGCTGCCCGAGCGCGTCGAAGTCCTCGCGGCCATCGTCGCCGCGCACGACGATCTCCCCGTCGAGTACGTAGCGACCGGCCGGCAGGATCAGCTCGGGGAAGTAGCGCCCGAGCGGCTTGCCGCTGCGCGACTGCAGGAAGATCTCCTCGCCGTCGACGAACGCCAGGCAGCGAAAGCCGTCGAGCTTGACCTCGTAGACGTAGTCCTCGCCGACGGGCAGCTCCTTGCGCGAGAGCGCCAGCTGCGGCTTCAGCGGCGGCGACAGCGCGAGCGTCACGACGGCTCGTCCTCGCCTCGGCGTCGGCGTGGCTTGGTTTTGCGCGCCCTGCTCGGCTGCACGCGCGGCGGCTCACCCTTCTGCTTGCGGAAGTGCGGCGGCCAGGGGGCGTCGCCGAGGCCGTCGCGCTCGTCGCGCGCGGCCAGCTCGAGCAGGCCGTCGAGCCGGCCGGGGTGATCGTCGATCGTCGCCGACGGGTCTCCGCGCTCACGCAGGCGCGCGGGGACGGTCTGCAGGCGCAGCTCGGCGGGCTCGACGTCGGCGACCTCGTCCCACTCCAGCGGGCATGAGACGCGCGCGTCGGGCACGGCCCTGACCGAGTACGCGGATGCGACGGTGCGGTCGCGCGCGTTTTGGTTGTAGTCGATGAACACGCCGACGCGTTCCTCCTTCCACCAGCGGCTGGTCGCGCGGCCGGGCATCCGCCGCTCGACCTCGCGCGCGAGCGCGAGCGCGGCGCGACGCACTTCTTCGAAGCTCTCGCTCGGCTGAATGCGCACGTACACGTGCATGCCGCGCGAGCCGGAGGTCTTGGGGAAGCCCAGCAGGTCGTGCTCCTCGAGCACGTGACGCACGCCGAGCGTGACCTCCCTGACCTCGGAGAACGGGACATCGGGGCCGGGGTCGAGGTCGACGCGCAGCTCGTCCGGGTGGTCGAGGTCGTCGCGACGAACCGGCCACGGGTTCCAGTCGATCACGCCGAGGTTGGCGCCCCACACGAGGTGCGCGGCGTCGTTGGGCACGAGCTCGCGGGCGTGGCGCCCGCTGGGGAACGTGACGGTCGCCGTCTGCAGCCACTCGGGCGCGCTGTCGGGGACTCGCTTCTGGAAGAACGGGTCGCCGTCCACCCCGTTGACCCAGCGCTTCATCACGGTCGGGCGGTCGCGCAGCCCGCGCACGACCGCCTGCTCGCACTCGAGGTAGTAGTTGACGAGGTCGAGCTTCGTCAGCTTGGCGTCCGGGAAGAACAGCTTGCCGGGGTTGCTGACGCGCACCTCGCGTCCGCCGGCGTCGACGAGAACGTGCTCACCCTTCTTCGCGGCCATTGCTGGAAGGATGCCCGATCGTGAGCGCTCGTACTCTCCTGCACCCAGCGACCTGCGTCAGCGCCGTCCGCGTCGGCAGCGGCGAGTCCGGCCGGCGATGCTGATCCCGCGACGGGCACTCGTGGCGAGTGGCCCGTTCGGCGACGGCGCTGCCGGCGGCGCGCGTGACCGAGCTGATCGCCCGCGGCCTGCGGGCGGGCGGGCAGCCGGAGCCCGGATCTGTGTGCGCTGCCGGCCGACCGCGACGACGCGCAACCTGCGCAGTCGACGTCGCACGCTGCTCGAGGCGCTGGACTTCGACCCGCGCATGCGCAGCGCGCGGGCGGTGATCGTGGGGGTCGAGTGCCTAGACGAGCGAACGCTGATCGCGAGCGTGACGTTTGAGATCGCCACGCGGGCGCGTCAGTCGGGCGTGCCGGCGTATGCGGTCACCGCGGAGAACCATCTGGACGCGTTCGACGCGCGGATCCTCGACCTGCAGGTGATCCTCGAGGCGCACAACGCGCGAACGCTGAGCGCGGCGGGCAGGAGGCTCGCAGACCTCGTGTGAAGCGTCGACACCCGACCGCCCGGCGGCTGCTCACCGCTGGCAGCCGGGACACCAGTAGGTCATGCGGTTGCCGTCTCCCTGTCCGCGGCCGAGGATCACAGTTCCGCAGCGCGCACACGGCCGCCCCGCGCGCCTGTAAACGTTCGCTGGACGCGCGGCGACGCCATCCCGAACTGATACGCGCATGCGATCGCGGGCGAACTGCACGAGCGCGAGCGCCTGCTCGTCGCTGGTGTCGCCGACCGTCCGCCACGGGTCGATGCCGAGCGCGAAGCAGCACTCGGACTTCCACACGTTGCCGATCCCGGCGACGGTGCGCTGGTCGAGCAGCGCATCACCGATCGGCCGGCCGCGGTCGTCGGCCCGCAGACGGCGCAAGAAGCCGTCCGCATCGAAGCTGTCGCCGAGCACGTCCGGCCCGAGGACGGCGAGCCGCGGATCGGTGCGCGTGCGCGAGTCTCGGACGAGCTCGAGCACGGGGCCGTCGAACTGGACGACCTCCCAGTCGCCGCTGCGCAGCACCAGCCAAGCCCGGCGGGCGGAGCGCCGCCAGCGCTGACCGTGCGGGTAGATCCCCCACGACCCGGTCATGCGCAGATGCGAGTGAACGGTGAGACCGCCGTCGAAGCGCACGAACAGGTGCTTGCCGTGAGCGTCGACCGTACGCACGGCCATCCCCGCCAGGCGCTCGGGCCACCGCTCGAATCCGTGGCGAGGATGCGGGGTGGCGATCTCGTCCGGCACGCGCCCGTCGAGCACCTCCCGCATCCGGGCTGCCGCGCGGTGGATCGTGTCGCCCTCGGGCATCGACAGTCAAGATGGCAGAGGCGAGCCTGCTTCCCTGCGCGCTCCGTCCGGCGCTTCGGTGGCGAGGCACGCGACGCGACGTCGTAGACCAGTCGCGACGGCCCGGGCGACGGAGTCGTAGTCGAGGTTGGCGGGGATATCGCTGGGGAGGTGATAGTTGGCAGGGGTGCGCCAGTCGGTCATCGAGACGAGCGTGGCGATCGGGTACCCGGCGCGGCTGGGAATCACGCTGTCAGTGGAGGCGCGAGCGCGAAAGCCCCGCTGCAGGGCGATGCCGAGCGCACCGGCTCGCTCGGCAAGAAGGTCTCGTAGCCATGGGCCGGCGTAGCGCTCCATCCACACGGGACCCTCGGCCTCGAGCATCACGAGGTGCGGCGAGCCGACCGTGTCGAGGTTCACGAACCACGTGCGCCCGGGCTGGAGCTCGTGGCGGTGGGAGGCGATGAACGCGCGTACGCCGTCCTGCAGCGTCTCCTCGGCGCCGCACGAGACGAGCATCACCCGCAAGCCTGAAAGCGGATCTGCACGCAAGAGCTCGGACAGGCCGACCAGGGCGGCGACGCCGGAGAGGTTGTCGTTGGCGCCGGGAACGGTGTCGGTGCGCCACACGTCGGCCACGAGCGCCGTGCCGAAAGCGCCGATCGCGAACGCAGCACGGGCGAAGCGACGCCGCCCGGTGAGCGCGCCGGCGAGCGAGCACAGCGGCCCGGCGAGACCGATCCACCACTGCGGGGGCGGCGTGCGCACGCGCTCGAGCAGCTGCGGCGCGAGCTCGTGGATCTTGCGCTGGAGCGTCTGGTCGAACAGCAGACCGGTCTGCGGCGCGTCGTGATGCGCGAGCACGACCAGCGTGCCGGTGCTCGCCTCGCCCACGCGCGCGGGCTCGCCAACCCGCCCGACCTCGCCAACCCGCCCGACCTCGCCGACGCGCGCGACGACGTTGACGGTGCTTCGCCTGCGACGCACCAAGCGGCGCACGATGCGCGGCCCGTTCTGGGCCTCGTCGACGATGCTGGCGTAGGCGCCGACGGCGAGCAGCGCCCCGATCACACGCCGCCGGCTGAGCACGAAGACGGCGCCGAGCATGCCGAGCAGACCGAGGCCGGTGGCGGTTGGCGGGAAGGTCCCCCAGGACGGCTCGTCCTCGAGCTGCACGTCTACGCCGGCGACCGAGCCCAGCCGCCCGGCTAGCCACTCGGCGGCCTCTCGCTCCCCGGGAGAGCAGGGGGTGCGGTCGATCGGCGCGAGCGTCTCGACGACTTCTCGCAGGACGCTCTCGAGCGACTGCTCGGATGACGGGGCGCTCGGATCATTCACAGAAAGCACTGCCCCTCTCCGCGGTAGGTGGGCACCTGGTCGACGATCTGTTGGCCTTCGAGCAGGTACAGGCTGGCGAAGCGCTCGCACAGCTCGCCGGCCTTGGCGTGGCGCATGAACACGCGGTCGCCGATCTCGATCTCATCTGCGGCGGCGCCGAGCAGCGGCGTCTGCACCTCGCCGGCGCCCTCTTGGCGATCGAGACGCAGCCCGGCGGGGAGATGCGGCCGCGGCAGACGGGCGGCGTCGGCGGGCCCGGAGGCGAGGTAGCCGCCGCCGAGCGCGGTGACGACGCGACGCCCGGGCCGGCGCACGACGGGCAGCGCGAACATGGCGGCGGGTCGTGGCGTGAAGGCACGGTAGGCGTCGAACAGGCCGGGCCCGTATAGGCCGGAGCCGGCGGCGAGCTCGCTGACGGCGTCCTCGCGGGCGGTGCGCTGGAGGCTGCCGGTGCCGCCGCCGTTGACGAACTCGAGCGGCTTGGCGCCGTGCGTGGCGAGCGCGTGTTCGACGGCGGCGACGACGGCTGCCCGACGCGGCGCGAGCTCGCGAGCGGATCGAGCCTGCATGGCACGGACGGCGGCGCCGCGCAGCGCTCGCCCGGCGGGCGAGTCGCCGAGCCCGGCGATCTGCGACTCGTAGGCCATCAGCCCGACGAGCACAAAGCCGTCGCGCCCGACGATCGCGCGCGCCAGCGCGGCGGCCTGCTCCGGTGTGTGCACGGGCGAGCGCTTGGCGCCGACGCGCACCCGCCCACCGAGAATCCACCAGCCGGCATCGACGTCGATGCACACGCGAATCGGCCCGGCCCGCTCGCCCGCGCCGCCGTCGGCACGAGCCCGGCCGGTGCCCGCGATGACGGCGTCGATCAGGTCGAGCTGCTCGAGGCTGTCGACCATGAGTGTGACGGTGCACGTGCCCTGGGCGGCGCGGCTGGCGAGCGCGCGCAGCGCGTGACGGTCGGCGGTGGGGTAGGCGACGAGCAGGTCGGCGGTGCCGTTGGCGGCGAGCCAGAGCGCCTCGGGCAGCGTGAAGGCGAGCGTGCCGGTGAAGCCGGGGCGTGCGAGCGCGCGTGACTGCAGGGCGCGGCAGCGCAGGGACTTGCTGGCGAGCCGGATCGGCTTGGGCGCGGCGCGCGATTCCATGTCGGCGGCGTTGGCGTCGAAGGCGTCGAGGTCGACGACTGCGAACGGCGCGTCCAGGTCGGCGGTGGCGCGCTCGAGACGTTGGTAGGCGCCCTCAGCCATCGGCCACCGCGGCGGACTCCGGCTGAGGCGAGCGGACGGGCCCGAGCACGCGGTCGGTCCAGTGGTTGGCGAACAGCCCGCGTGGGTCGAGCTGTGCGCGGACGGCTTGAAAGCGGTCCCAGTCGGGGTAGCGCGGACGGAGCGTGGCGGCGGTGTGGAAGTGGCGCTTGCCCCAGTGCGGGCGTCCGTCGAGCTGATCCATGACGTTGGCGACGGCGCGGAAGTAGGGCTCCCAGGCCATCCGGCGGTACATGTGCACGGCGATGAAGCCACTGTCGCGCCGGGCGGCGGTGCTGAGGAACGCGTCGTCGGCGGCGACGGCCCTGACCTCGATCGGGAACGGCACGTGAAACGGTTGACGCTCGACGAGCGCCATCACCTGCCGCACGGCGTCGGGCGTGTTCGCTCGCGGCAGCGCGTACTCCATCTCGGTGAAGCGGACGAGCCGCGGGCTGGCGAAGATGGCATCGGAGCGGTCGACCCGCACGGTGCGCCCGGCCAACGAGGTGGCGAGCCGATTTAGTTGGGGTATGCGGCTTGGCATCCGCCGCCCGGCCCGGCAGAGCAGCTGAAAGGCGTGGTTGGTGAGCAGCACGTCGTTGGCGTATGCGGAGAGCGGCGTGCGCGGCTGCGGGGCCTGTGTGGTGCGGTTGTTCGTGCGCGTGAGTGCCGTGTTCGTGTGGGGGAAGACGTAGAACTCAAAATGCTGGTTGTCGTGCACGAGCTGCTCGAAGCGCTCGAGCGTGTCGCCCAGCGGCATCGGTTGATCGACGCCGCGGAGCGTGAACGCGGGCACGCACTGCAGCGTGACCTCGGCGATCACGCCGAGCGCGCCGAGGCTGACGCGCGCGGCGCGGAAGGTCTCGGGGTCATGCTCGGGCGAGCAGACGAGCGTTGTGCCGTCGGCGAGCACGAGCGTCAGCTGACGTACCTGCGAGGAGATGTTGCGCAGCCGCGCGCCGGTTCCGTGGGTGGCGGTGGAGATCGCGCCGGCGATGCTCTGCACGTCGATGTCGCCGAGATTCTCGAGCGCGAGGCCGTGTACGGCGAGCCGCGCGGAGAGCTCGTGGATCGTGATGCCGGCCTGCACGCGCACGAGCCCACTGTCGGGCTGCAGGTCGAGCACCCGGTTCATGCGGTCGAGCGCGAGCAGCAGCCCATCGGTGCAGACGATGTCGCTGAAGGAGTGCCCGGCGCCGAGCGCTCGTACCTGCCGGCCCTCACGCTGCGCGCGTTGTAGCGCCGCGGAGAGCTCCTCGATCGAGGCTGGGTGCAGCACGGCGGCGGGGCTGCAGCGCTGATCGCCTGCCCAGTTGCGCCATCTGGTGACGCTGTTATGCGGATCAGTAGGCTCGCTCATCTGGTGACCGAACCCGAGCCTACTCCCAGCCCGGAAGCTCGCCCTTCCGGCTCGGCGTCTTCCCCTTCCGGCTCGGCGTCTTCCCCTGCCGGCTCGGCGGCTCCCGCCCCCGGCCCAGCGGCTCCCCCTCACAGCCCGGCCGCTCCGCCTCCTAGCCCCGCTCCGCCTCCTAGCCCGGGAGTCCGCGCGCCGCGCACACGCGGGCTGACGGCGCCGGGCGGTAAACGGGCGACGGTGATCGGCGCGGGCTCGTTCGGCACGGCCCTCGCTGTGTTGCTGGCGCGCGCGGGCGTGCGCACGACGCTGCAGACGCGCACGGACGAGCAGGCGGCGCTGATCGATCGCGAGCGCGAGAACGGGCGCTACTTGGCGGGCGTGGAGCTGCCGTCGCAGCTGCGGATCGAGCCGGCGGCGGCTGGGGTGGCACGGGCGGACTACGTGTTTCTGGCTGTGCCGTCGGCCGGGCTGGGAGAGGTGATCGAGCGGCTGAGCTCCTCCGAGCTCGGCCGGCGCACGGCGGTGGTGTCGGTCGCGAAGGGCCTGGTTGCGCCGCGCGGCGTGCCGCCGACGACGGTGCTGAGCGCGACGTTCGGCGCTGAGCGCGTTGCGTGCTTGGGCGGCCCGGCGCACGCGCAGGAGATGGTGCACGCGGGCGCGGCGCTGGTGGCGGCGTCCGCGGACGAGGAACTGGCGAGCGCGCTGGCGCAGGTGTTCACGCGCGCGGGGGTGGTGTGCGAGCGCTCGAACGACCCGGTGGGCGTGGAGCTGGCGGGCGCGGCGAAGAACGCGGCGGCGCTGGCGGCGGGGGCGACGGAGGCCCAGGGACTGAACGCGGCGGGAGCGGCGGCGGGGCACATATTCGCGGAGGTGTGGCGTTACGCGGAGGGCCTGGGTGCACGTCCGGAGTCGATGATCGGGCTGGCGGGGGCGGGCGATCTGGTGGCGACGGCGCTGGCGCGCGAGAGCCGCAACCGCCGCGCGGGCGAGCTGCTGGCGTCGGGTACGCCGGCGGCGGAGATCCCAGAGCGGGTCGGCCAGGCGGTCGAGGCGCTGGAGTCGGTGCCGCTGCTGGCGCGTGTGTTGGAGCAGGCGGGCGTGGGCGCCCCGGTGACGACAGCACTCGGCCGCTTGATCTCGGGCGAGCTGCCGCTGGATGATTGGGTGGCGCTGGTCCGCGCGACGGTCCCCCCGCCGGCCCTGTGGCGCAGAAGGCCCAACCCGGGCTTCTGGCGTCGGGTGTGGCGGAGGCTGTCCGGCAAACGCTGAAGCCCGCGGCGGGCGCTGCTACCCGCGGGGCTGCGGCTGATAGACGACGGTGAGCGGGATCCGCGTGAGCAGCCGGTCCTCGAGCTCGGCGCCGGGCGAGAACAGCACGTCGAACCAGTAGGTGCCCTCTTCGGTCACTTCGTAGGGCATCTGGCGGATGATGTCGACGCCGCGCGCGCCGGTGTCGGGGAAGTTGACCTGCCCCAGGTCGATCGGCTCACCCTGCAGGCCGCTGGGTTCCTCGGGTCGCAGCTTGAGCGAGTAGCGGCCTTTGGTCTGCCCGGCCCACAGGCTGATCACGAGCGTCAGGTGTTCGAGCGAGAACGACGGCATCTCGTCGGGGTCGTCCCCGACCATGGTCGCCCCGTCGACGATGTTGATCAGGCTGAGCGAGCCACTTTGCGCGCCTCTGATGTAGCGGTCGGTGAAGACCGCTACCTGGACGTGGGGACCGCTGTCGTATTCGGGCATGTGTGCCGCCGCATGATACGGCGCGCCCGGCGGCCTGAACCTCTCCAGCAGATTAAGAGCTGCAGAGCAGACGTAGCCCCTCGCAGCTTGGAAGTCTGTCTGCGAGGGGCGATACGTCGTTGCAGAGGCAGAGGACTACTGGGCTAGTAGGTCGAGCGCCTCCTGATTGCGCTCGACGGCTTGCTTCAATCTCTCTTGAAAGTCTGCGTCTTCCCGGCGCTTCTCAATTAGATCCGCGATGGCATCGCGGATGACCTCCGAGACTGATGTCTCCTCCGCCATTGCCAGCGCATTGAGTGCACGTGCTTGCTCGTCCTCTAGGCGAAGGCTCATGGTGGTCATCGTCACCCCTTGCAGTAGGTGTCTTCCTTTGGTTGCCAGTTGTTGTGGGTTGGATTGATTGTCCATATTTGCACATATCGACATACCCGTCAACCGCCTTTACAGAACTAGTTGCACCGTGGTATCCTGGTTGGTGTGCTCGATATAGGGGGACTTCCTCCTGGCGGCCGAAGCCGTACTCGGAATCAACGCGCACGCTTTGGCGCGAGTCACCAAGATTCCGCTTGCGGAGTCCGCACTCGCCGCTCCCCACGCGACTTTCGGTGGCCACGACTTCTACAAACACCCAATCGAAAGAGCGGCCATCCTCGCCTCGCGCATACTCCGCAATCATCCACTGCCAGACGGAAACAAGCGTGTCGCGCTAGTCCTCATGGTCCTCAATCTTGAGGAAAGCGGCTACCAACTCACGGCGACGCCGCAGGAGATCGACCGTACGTTCCGCTCGCTGGCGGCTAGACGGATGACGGAGGACTACTTCACGATCTGGCTCAATGCCCACACAGCGCGCCCCCAACCGCGCAGCCTTCGGGAGGCCATCTGAACGTCAGGCCAATGGGGGCTCGTCTAACAGGAAGGACGCCTGCCTTTCCAGCATGGAGATCTCGGTCCGAATCCGAGGCCCCCAACTCAAGCATCGTCGCCAGCCACCCGATATCTTTTTCATCGGAAAGGCAGGCGTCCTTGAGTCCGCTACGGCGGGCTCAAGGTCTTTAAGGAGGGCCGCCCCCGTTTCGGTATCTGGCTGCAGCAGCTTTAGGCATGACTGTATAGCTATGGTATAGCGCGTAGATACCATAGAGCACGCTCGACGAAAAAGGAGAACAGAATGGCGCGCACCCGCCCCGGCGAAGTCGATCCCGTCAAAGGCCTGTCGCTCGATCCGGACGAGTTTCTCGCGCAGGAGGCCAGGCGCGAGAAGGTTCTGCGGATGCAGGACAAGATCCGCCCCGGGCGCACAACGCCGATCGCAATCCGCTTCGACCAGTTCACGCTCAAACGCCTGAAGGCGCTTGCGGCGCTGCGTAACACCGGCTACCAGACGCTGCTCAAGGAATTCGTTGTCGAGCGCCTGTACGAGGAGGAGAAGCGCGAGGGCATCATCTAGCCGAAGACGGCCGGATTGCCGATTACGTCCCGACGCGCGGCGCGCGGGCGGCGGCTACGAAGCGGCCATCAGGGTGCTGACGACGGCTTCGTACACACCCGGCCCATGGCCGACGTCGGTGACGCGCACGTTGGGGTATGCGGCGATCGCCTCGTGCATCGAAGGGTCGCGCTCGAGCGCGTTGGCGACCAGCCAGAACACGTCGACCTCGGCCGCGCAGGCGAGGTCCTCGCGCGAGTCGCCGACCGCGAACGTCGCCTCGCGCGGGTAGCCGCGGGCGCGGCGGTGGAAGGCGACCGCGGCGGTCTTCGATGCGCCGGCCGGAACGAGGTGGTAGCCGCGCACGTGCGGCAACGCGGCGAGCGCCTGAGAGCGGCGGTTGACGACGCCGTTGTCCACCAGGCGGAGGTTCCCGTGGCCGTGCTCGGCGAGCAGGCGGTCGACCTCGCCGGCATCGACTAGGCCACGGAACAGGTGCGAGACCTCGCGCTCGACGTGCCACGGCTCGTGGTACTCCAAACGTCCCGGATAGCGCTTTAGCAAGAGCACCGGCGCACCCGAGCGCTCGATCTGCTCGGCGATCGTCAGCTCGCCCGGCACGAGCTCCCCGGTCAGCCAGTGCGACTCCCCGTCGAGTACGACGCACGCGCCGGCCTCGTAGATGAACGAGCTCCCACCGAGCAGGCGAGCGTCCTCGAACACCTGCGCGCGCCTGCGCCCCGACATCAGCGTCACCTCCACGCCCGCTCGCAAGCACGCCTGCACCGCGCGCACACCGTCGATCGTCACGTTGCCCTCGCCGTCGTGCAGCATCGACGCGCCGCGACCGAGCAGCGTGCTGTCCAGGTCGAGGTACAGACAGCTTGTCGCGTGCCCGCGGGCCGGGCCACGCTCGGCGTGCGACGGGACGCTGGTCGACGGAGCATGGCCAAGGCCGCGACTGGGCTCGACCGGGCTCACGCGACCGTCAAGCTCTGCAGCGGCGGGCGTTCGAGCGGGGCGCCGTGGACGTCGTCGAGCAGCCGCCCTTCGCGCTGCAGGCGCACCGCTATCGTCGCCAGCACCGTGCTGGCCATCGGCGTGAGCGCGGACAGCGGCTGGTGGCGGTTGCGGTGCTCGTCGAGGTCCACCTGCGCGATCCCGCCCAGCCCGAGCTTGCGCCACACGTCGATCAGCATCGCTATCTCGACCCCGTAGCCGGTCGCGAACGGCAGTTCCTGCAGCAGCTCGCGACGCGCGGCCACTTCGCCGGCCAGCGGCTGACGCACGCCGGCCAGCTCCGGGTAGAACAGCGCCAGGGCGGGACGCGCGGTCAGGTGGTTCACGCGCCCGCCGCCCTCGGCGCGCGGCTCTCCCCCCTCGGCGCGCGGCTCCCCGCCCTCGGCGCCAGGCCCACCATCGGCGTCAGGCCCACCATCGGCGCCAGGCCCACCATCGGCGTCAGGCCCACCATCGGCGTCAGGCCCACCACCGTCAGCGCCCGGCCCAACACGCTCCGCTTCCGAGGCGGCGCCCGCTGCGCGCGAAGCGCCGTTCTGCCCGAACGGCCTGCGGTAGAACGCCTTCACGAACGACACACCCGACTCGCACACCAGCGGACCGAGCAGCCCCGTGACGAAGTGAGCGGAGAAGCGTTCAGTGTCCGCGTCGAGGAAGCACACGAGCTCGCCGTCGAGCGCTGACAACGCGCGCCACATCGCATCGCCCTTGCCGAGCACGGGCCCGTGCTCGGGCAGCAGGTCGGCCTCCTGCCACACGGTCGCCCCGGCTCGCTCCGCAACCGCGGATGTGGCGTCGGAGGAGGCCGCGTCGACGACCACGACCTGATCGATCGCGCCGGCCTCTCGCAACGCCACCAGCGCGCGAACGATCTCCCCGACCGTGTGCGCGCACTCGCGCGCGGGCAGGCACACGGACACGCTGTGGCTGCGCTCGGCGGCGATCCGCTCGACCGGATAAAGCGAATGATGGAACGAGCGGGCTGCAGCCCAGCGTTCGGCGGCGGTCGCGGACATCGCCTCTACTATCTCAAGTCCTTGGCCCTCGACCGCAGAACCGAGCCGTGGAGCGCGCTGCTGGACGCGGGTCGCGAGGACGGGCGACTGGTGCGCGAGGCCAACGAGGGCCCCGGTAGCGCGCGGCTGGTCGAGCTCCCGCGAGAGCTGCACCCGGACGTGCTCGCCGCGCTTGGGCGAATGGGCGTCGAGCGCCTGTACTCCCATCAGGCCGAAGCGCTCCACGCCGCGACCGAACGGCCGACGATCGTCACGACCGGTACAGCCTCGGGCAAGTCGATGTGTTTCAACCTGCCTACCCTCCATATCCTCTCCGAGCAGGCGAAGGCGAGGGCCATCTACCTGTATCCGACGAAGGCGCTCGCGCAGGACCAGGCGCGTGCGCTGGCCGCGTTCGGCCTCGCCAAGCGTGTGCGCCCTGCGATCTACGACGGCGACACGCCACGCGAGGCGCGCAGCCAGATCCGCCGCAGCGCGAACGTCGTGCTCACGAACCCGGACATGCTGCACGTCGGCATCCTCCCCAACCACGCGGCGTGGACGGAGCTGTTCTCGAACCTGGCGGTCGTGGTGATCGACGAGGCGCATGTGTACCGCGGCGTGTTCGGCTCGCACGTCGCCAACGTGCTGCGCCGCCTGCGACGGATCGCGGCCGCGTATGGCACCGACCCGATCTTCCTGCTGACGTCCGCCACGATCGCCAACCCGGTCGAGCTGGCGGAGCGCCTGACCGGTCTGGAGGACGTGCGCCTGATCGACGAGGACGGCGCTCCCGCGCCGCGGCGGCGGATTGCGGTGTGGAACCCGCCGCTTACCGATCAGCAGCTCGGGACGCGCCGCTCGGCGCTCGGCGAGGCGGCGGAGCTGCTCGCGCGGCTCGCGCGCGACGGGGCACGGACGATCTGCTTCATGAAGTCGCGTAAGGGCGTCGAGGTGCTCAGCCAGCTGGTCAAGCAGGAGCTGCAGCAGAGCGACCCCGAGCTGGCCGAGCTGATCACTCCGTATCGCGCCGGCTACACCCCTCAGCAGCGGCGCGAGCTCGAGCAGCGCCTCGTGCGCGGCGAGCTGCGCGCGGTGATCACGACCGACGCGCTCGAGCTCGGCATCGACATCGGCGAGCTGGACGCCGCGGTCGTCGTCACGTTCCCCGGCACTGTCGCCTCGCTGCGCCAGATGTGGGGCCGCGCCGGCAGGCGCGGGCGCGGGCTGGCCGTGTACGTCGCCGGCGAGGACGCGCTCGACCAGTTCTTCTGCCGCCACCCGGAGGAGTTCCTGCAACGGCCGGTCGAGGCGGCGATCCTCGACCACGAGAGCCAGCTGATCTACCGCCAGCACCTGCTGTGCGCGGCACACGAGGGGCCGCTGACGCAATCCGACGCCGAGTTCCTCGGCCCGCGCTGGGAGGCGCACGCGGAGGTGCTGCAGAGCGCCGGCCAGCTGCGCCGCCGCGAGGGCACCGTGACCGCCGCCTACGTGCTGCGCGACCCCGGCGGCTACCCCGCGGCGGACGTGTCGCTGCGCTCGGCCTCGCCTGAGAGCTTCGCGATCGTCGACGTGTCTTCCGGCGAGCTGCTCGGCTCGACCGACGCCGTGCGCGCTCACTCAACCGTCCACGAGGGCGCCGTGTACATGCACCTCGGTCGCTCCTACGAGGTGCACGAGCTCGACCTCGAGCGCCGCCGCGCGCTCGTCGGGCCGTTCGACGGCGACTGGTACACGCAACCCAAGCGCCAGACCGACACCGAGATCGTGCGCCTGCTCGACCGCCGCGAGACGCTCGGCGTGACGCTGTCGTTCGGCGAGGTCAGCGTCACCGACACCGTGCTCGCGTATCAGCGCCGACGGCTGGCAGACCATGGGGCGGGCGACCACGGGGCTGATGGGCATCAGGTGATCGACATCGTCGCGCTCGAATTGCCCCCGACGAGCTTCTCCACGCAGGCTCTGTGGTTCGAGCTGCCGATGGGTGACCGGCCGGGCGGTGAGCTGGCCGACGTGGTGCCGCTGGCCGACGTGGTGCCGCTGGAGGCGCTGCTCGGCTCGCTACACGCGACCGAGCACGCCCAGATCGCCGTGCTGCCGCTGATCGCGATGTGCGACCGCTGGGACATCGGCGGCCTGTCCACCAACTTCCACCCGCAGACCGGGACGCCGACGATCTTCATCTACGACGGGCACCCCGGAGGCATCGGCATCACGCGCACCGCGTTCGCGCGCTTCGAGGAGCTGTGCGACGACGCGCTGCGCCTGATCGCCGGCTGCCCGTGCGCCAGCGGCTGCCCCTCGTGCGTGCAGTCGCCCAAGTGCGGCAACCTCAACGAACCGCTGTCCAAGGCCGGCGCCCGCGCCCTGCTAGAACACCTGCTCGCCGCCACCGCCACGACCTCCGAGCCCGCAGCACTCGCCGCGCCGCTCTGAACGCCGCCGGGCGCTGTTTACATCCGAAGACCGCCCGAGCCGCGACAATGACCGCGCCCGTGCCACGACCGCTGAAAACCGTGCTGAACGCCCTCAAGACACCGATCTTCGTGACCGTGCTGATCTGCGTGGCGCTGGCGAGCACCGTTGCGGCCGCGCAGGCTCCGGCGCTTCAGTCGGTGATCTTCGAAGGCCCCGGCGCACGGACGCCGCTGACGCGCTGGACGCTGGCCAAGGACCCGGCGAACCGCGGGCTGGCGCACGGCTGGCAGCGCGGCGGGTTCGGCGGCAGCACGGTGACCGTGCCGAACGTGGTCAGCCCCACCCCGTACACGGGACGCCCGGGCGCGCGCAACTACGAAGGCTCTGTCGCCTGGTATCGCACGAGCTTCCACGCGCCGAGCGCCGGCGTGTACGCGCTCAGCTTCCAGTCCGCCAACTTCCTCGCCAGCGTGTGGGTCGACGGCCACGCGCTCGGCTCGCACAGGGGCTCCTATCTGCCGTTTGAGATGCGCAAGAAGCTCGCGGCGGGCTCGCACACAGTGGTGGTACGCGTCGACTGGCGCGACCCTGCGCGGCAGTCGCGCGAAGGCTTTCACCGCACGTGGTTCAACTGGGGCGGGCTAGACGGTGAGGTCGACGTGCGCCCGATCGGCGCGAGCGAGCTGTCCTCACCGACGATCCAGACGACGCTCACGCCGGACGCGCCAAAGGCGCCGGACACCCCAAACGCGCCCGACACTCCAAACGCGCCCGACACCCCAAACGCGCCGGACGCAAACGTGAAGGTCAGCGTCGTCGTGCACAACTACGGCCCGAGCCGCACGCTGACGCCGGAAGGCTCGCTGGTGCATGGCGCGCAGACGATCCCGCTCGTGTTCGGCCCGCTGCCACTCGCGCACGACCAGTCGGCGACGGTGACCGCCCACGCGGCGGTCCACGAACCGGCGCTGTGGTCGCACGCCAGCCCGAGCCTCTACCGGCTGGCGCTGTCGGTCGGCAGCGAGAGCAGCTACTCGGCCGCGGTCGGCCTGCGCCAGCTGACCTGGCACGGCGGCCACGTGTATCTGAACGGGGCACAGCTGCACCTGCACGGCGCCTCGATCCAGGAGGACGCGCAGGGGCGCGGCGACGCGCTCACGCCGGCCAACGAGGGCGCGATCGTCGGCGAGCTGAAGGCGATCGGCGCGAACGCCGTGCGCTCGCAGCACCCGCTGGACGCAGCGCTGCTGGAACGTCTGGATGAAGCCGGGATCCTCGTGTGGCAGGGGATCGGCCCGGTGGAAGGCGCGGCCAACTGGTACTCGACGACTCCACGTCTGCTCGCGGACGCCGAGCAGCAAGCGCATACCGCCGTGCTGGCCGCGCAGCTGCACCCGTCGATCTTCGCGTGGAACCTCGTCGACGAGGTCGCCGAGAACGGCCGTGACGCGCAGGAGGTCTCCTACGTGCGCACGCTCGCGCACTGGCTGCACGCGCACGACCCGACGCGGATGGTCGCGGTCGACGTGTGGGGCGATCACCCGCCGCAGCACGCCGGCGCGCTGTACTCCGAAGCGGACGCGATCGCCGAGACCGACTACAGCGGCTGGTATGACTCGCCGCACGACTCCTCATCGCAGCTGACCGCCGAAATGCGCGCGCGGCTGGCCGCGATGGAGCGCACGTTCGCCGGCAAGGTGCTCGTGATCAGCGAGTTCGGAGCCGAATCGAACACGCTGAACCGGCCCGGCAGCCCCGGCAGCTACGCCTTCCAGGCACGGTTGCTGGCCGCGCACATCGCCGTGTACGCGGCCGACCCGAAGCTGACCGCGATGCTCGTGTGGGTGCTGCGCGACTACCCGCTGACGCCAACGTTCAGCGGCGGCTCGATCCACCACGAGCTGCCGCAGTTGAAACTGATCGAAGGGCTCAACCAGAAGGGCCTGTACACCTACGGGGGCCAGGCCAAGCCGGCGGCCACCACCGTCGCGCGACTGTTCAAAGCGCTCCCGCAGGGGTAGTGTGGCGCCGGTGCCGACGCTGTACGTGATCCCCGGCTCACACGCGTGCCGCACCGGGATGCTGATGCTCGGGCACAAGCGCATCCCCTACCGGCGCGTCGACCTGCACACTGGGCTGCATCCGCTGAGCGTGCGTGCACGCGGCTTCGCCGGCCACAAGACCCCGATTCGTAGCGTGGACGGCGACACGCATGCGTCGCTGGCGATGCTCGACCGCGCCGGGACCGTGCCAGCGCTGCGGTTCGGCTCCCAGCGCATCCAGACCAACCACGAGATCGCTCGCTTTCTCGATCGCGAGCGACCCGAGCCGCCGCTGTTCCCGTCCGACCCTGAACAGCGCGAGCAGGTCGAGCAGGCGGAGCGGTGGGCGGATGAGACCCTGCAGATGGCCGCGCGACGGCTCGGGCTGCTGGGCGCGGCGCACGGCCTGGACACGATGTACAGGCGCGGCAACGAAGGCCGGCTGGGGGCGTTGCTGGCCCCTGGCGAGCGGATGCGCCTGTTTCAGTCGCGCGGCGCGGCGTTCTTCTTCCGCGCGAACGAGCGCAGCGAGCGCGAGTTGCTCGACGAGCTGCCCGCGATGCTCGACAAGGTTGACGCGTGGATCGACGCCCGCGTGCTCGACGGAGCCGCGCTGAACGCGGCCGACTTCATGGTCGTCCCGAGCCTCGCGCTGCTGGCCTACCGCAACGACCTGCGCGCGGAGATCGAAGCGCGGCCGGGCGGGCGGCTGCTCGAGCGGGTGCTGCCGGAGCCTGCGCGCTGAGCCTGCCCGTCATGCTCCTGCCACCATCGCACCGACTCGGCAAGGCCGTCGGCGAGCACCCAGTGGGGTCGAAAGCCGACCTCGTCGCGCAGCCTGGCGATATCGGCGAGCAGCACTGGCGGGTCGCCTGGGCGATCGGGCACCGCCCCACGGCGAACCAGCCCCTGGCGCCCGATCAGGTGGACGACCCGGTCGAGCAGCTCGCCCACAGTCACCGCCACCCCGGAGGCAATGTTGACTGCTCCCACGACCGAGCTGTCGAGCAGCGCCACGATCGCCCCGGCCACGTCCTCGACGTGCATGAAGTCCCGGACCTGCCGGCCGCTGCTCGTGGCGACGGGCGTGCCCGCGAGAAGCGAGCGGATCACCGACGGGATCAGGCGTCTGGGATCCTCGCGGGGACCGTAGAGGAAGAACAGTCGGCCCCAGGCGAGCTCGATTCCCTCCTGCTCAGCGTAAGCGTGTGCCAAACGACGCAGCGCGTCCTTTGCCGCACCGTATGACGTCGCGGGCACCAGACGGGATGCGGACTCGCTGAGCGGTCCGTCGGCGCTCGACCAATCGTACTCGGCGCACGTTCCGAGCACGAGCAAACGTCGCCCCCCGCGGCGCACGAACGCGCGCAGCAGCCACAGGCTGCGCTGGACCCAGATGACGTTCTCGGGCGCGCTCCAGAAGCGGCCATGCTCTGTGCACCAGGCGAGGTGAATCAGACGCTCGGGAGTGAACTCGTCGAATAGTTCCTCGACCGCGGCCTTGTCCGCCAGGTCAACCCGGTGCCAGCACACGCCCGGCAACTGGGAAGGATGAGCCGACCTCGAGAGCGCGTGCACCTGCTCGCCTGTGCTCGCCAGCCGCTCCAGCACCGGCAGGCCGATGAAGCCGCCGGCGCCGGTCACCAACACGCCGCTCACCCCCGCTCCGAGCCCGCGAGTACACCTTCGCGTCCTGAGATTTTCCAGTCCGCGAACGACCTGTCACGCTCCGAGATCGTACGCACGCCACCGTCCGTGACGGGTGGCCACTCGATGGCGAAGACCGGATCGTCCCAGCGTACGCCACAGGCAGCATCGGCTACGTAGCGACAACCCATTTGATAGGAGATTTCACTGTCATCGACGAGCGTCTGGCAGCCGTGTGCCACACCTGGAGGCAAGTAGATGGCATGACGATTCTCGGCGCTCAGCTTTACGCCGTACCAACCACAGTAAGTCGGGGACCCGGGGCGCAGATCGACGGCCACATGGAAGGCGGCCCCGCGCACACAGCGTACGAGCTTGGCCTCCGCGTGAGGCTCGGCCTGGTAGTGCAGACCTCTGAGCGTGCCGCGGCGGAGGCTGAAAGAAGCGTTGCATTGCACCACGTCCAACTCCAGTCCCCTCACCCTGAGCTCATCCACATCGAACGTGCGAGCGAACCAGCCGCGCTCGTCGCCGAGCAGGTCGAGCTCGATCGTCCATACCCCGGGCAGCGGTGACTGCGCAAACCTCATCTCGCCCCGCTCATGGACGAGCCCTCATCAGACCAGCGCCAGCTCGGGGGTACGCACTGCCACCCGCCCTCCCCACTCGCCGATGAAGCTGAGCTGTTCGACGATCTCATCCCTGAGGTTCCAGGGCAGGATCATCACGACGTCGGGGTGATCCTCCCGGATCGCCTGCGGAGCGCGGATCGGGATATGGCTGCCGGGCAGGAAGCGTCCCTGCTTGTGCGGGTTCAGATCGACGGTATAGTCGAGAAAGTCTCGACGCACGCCGCAGTAGTTGAGGAGCGTGTTGCCCTTCGCCGGCGCGCCGTATCCGACCACGTGCCGGCCGTCGTTCTTGAGGCCGATCAGGAACTGCAGGATCCCTCGCTTGTCGGTCTCGACGCGAGCGCCGTAGCGGGTGTATGTCTCCAATTGCTCATAGCCCGCCTCGCGCTCGCGCTCGCGCATCTCCAGCGTACGCGCGGTGTCGGGCTTGCCGGCGTCATCGTGATGAGCGCCGTACACGCGCAGCGAACCGCCGTGCGTCGGCAGCTCCTCGACGTCGAACAGTCGTAGCCCGTGCGCGGCGAATACACGACTGACGGTGAGGAAGGAGAAATAGGAGAAGTGCTCGTGGTAGATGGTGTCCCACTGCCTATCCTCGATCAGCCTCAGCAGGTGGGGAAACTCCATCGTGATCATCCCGTCAGGCGCCAGCAGGATCTTCATCCCACCGACGAAGTCGTTGAGATCGGGGACGTGGGCGAGCACGTTATTGCCCAGCAGCAGGTCGGCACGTAACTCCGCGGCCAATAAACGTGCGATGCGCCGCCCGAAGAACTCCACCAGAGTGGGAATGCCCTTCCGGAGCGCGACCTCGGCGACATTGGCGGCAGGCTCGACACCGAGCACGCGGATCCCGAGCGCCTGAAAGTACTGCAACAGGTAGCCGTCGTTGGAGGCGAGCTCCACCACACGGCTCTGCTCGTCCAGCCCGAGCATCTCGGTCATCTGCTCGGTGTAGCGCCGGCAGTGCTGCAGCCAGCTGACCGAGTAGGAGGAGAAGTAAGCGTAGTCGGAGAAGATCCGCTCAGGCGTCTCGAACTCCTCCAGCTGCACCAGGAAACAGCGGCTGCATACCAGCGCGCGCAGCGGGTAGTACGGCTCCATTGCGCCGACGCGCTCGGGCGAAAGGTAGGCGTTGGCGAGTGGCGAGGAACCCAGATCGGCGAACACATGTCGAAGCGGCGTGCCACAGAACCTGCACGGTGTGCCGCTTGCCCCGGTGTCCGGGATGACGGCCAGCTCCGTGTCCGAGCAAATGCCCGATGGTGGGTTCATACCAATGCGACTGCTTGCTCGTAGATCTCGATCTGTGCCGCGGTGGTGGCTGACATGTCCTCGTCGGCGTGTAGCGCGCGATACCACGCGACAGTCGCCTCCAATCCCTCGCCCAGATCCCATCGCGGCCGCCAGTCGAGATGGGTACGAGCGCGCGAGGAATCGAGCTTCAGATACTGGGCCTCGTGGAGACGGGGGTGATGCGACTCCGCGTCTTCGACCCACAGCAACTGCTGCGGCCACAGTGCGGCCATGCGCTGGACGATCCAGCGCACCGAGCGGGCATCGTCCTCGGCAGGACCGAAGTTCCAAGCGCCCGCGAGCCCAGCGTCGTGCCACAGCGCCTGCGCCAATGTGAGATACCCGCTGAGCGGATTGAGCACGTGCTGCCACGGACGGATTGAGTCCGGGCTGCGCACCATCACGGTCTGCCCGTCGAGCGCCGCGCGCATGAGATCGGGAATCAGGCGATCTTCTGCCCAATCCCCACCTCCGATCACATTGCCCGCGCGAGCCGACGCCAAGCGAGTCGAGTCCTCGGCGCAGAAGAATGAGCGCCGGAAGGCGTCTGTCAGCAGCTCGGCGCAGCCCTTGGAGCTCGAGTAGGGATCGTGACCACCCATCGGCTCGTGCTCGCGATAGGCCCACTCCCACTCGCGGTTCTGGTAGCACTTGTCTGAGGTGACGTTGATCACCACACGCACGTTCCCGTCGCGGCGCACAGCGTCGAGCAGGTTGACGGTGCCGATGACATTGACCTCGTAGGTCAGGCGTGGCTCGCGAAAGGACCGACGCACCAGCGACTGCGCGGCCATGTGGATCACGACCTCCGGACACGCAGCCGCCACCGCCGCCGCGACGGCGCGATGGTCGCGCACGTCGCCTTCAATGCTCTCCATGCCATCACCCACACGCGCGAGCTCATAGAGGGATGGCTGGGTGGGCACTCCTAACGAAAAGCCCGTCACGCGAGCGCCGAGCGCCTGCAGCCAGAGCGCCAGCCAGGCTCCCTTGAAGCCGGTGTGTCCCGTCAACAAGACCCTGCGATCGCGCCAGAAGCCGGGGTCTACCGTCCCGGCGGATGATCCGGGTGCGATCTTGGGGTAGCCAGCCCTGTCACCAACCCCACGCGTGCGGGCTGCACCGCTCAGTATCGTGCTCATTTCCACACCCGCCAGGGAGCGTCACCGGAGTCCCACAGCTGCTCGAGTTGGTTGCGATCGCGCAGGGTGTCCATCGCCTGCCAGAAGCCTTCGTGGCGAAAGGACGCGAGCTGGCCCTCCTGGGTGAGCCTGCGCAGCGGCTCCTGCTCCCAGGTCGTCTGATCGTCCTCGAGATAGCGGCCGACCTCGGGGGACAGCACGAAGTACCCGCCGTTCAGCCAAGCTCCGTCCCCTCGCGGCTTCTCCTCAAAGCTCCGCACACGTGTGCCGTTGAGCTCAACCGCACCAAAGCGACCGAGAGGCTGCACTGCTGTGACGGTAGCGAGGGCACCCTGCTCGCGGTGGTAGGCGATCAACGCCGTGAGGTCGATGTCGGCCAGCCCATCCCCGTAGGTAAAACAGAAGTCCTCGTCGCCGACGTAGGGAAGCACCCGCCGCAGGCGACCCCCGGTCATCGTGCCTTCTCCCGTGTCGACCAGTGTCACTTTCCACGGCTCGGTACTCGAGCGGTGAACGCGGACGTCGCCGTGACCCAGATCGAACGATAGGTCACATGTATGCAAATGGTAGTTTGCGAAGAACTCCTTGATGACGTAGCCCTTGTACCCTAGGCAGATCACGAACTCCTCGATGCCGTGGCTGGCATAGATCTTCATGATGTGCCATAGGATTGGCTTGCCACCAATTTCCACCATCGGCTTGGGACGGGTGGTCGTCTCCTCGCTGAGCCGCGAGCCGAGGCCGCCGGCGAGGATCACAACCTTCATCGCAGCCGACCGGCCGCAGATGAGAGCCTGCTTGCGGGATCGGGTCCTCTCGAAACTCGGACTGGGGGCATGGCGAGATCAAGCTAACAGGCGCTGTTTGTATGGCGGACATCCGACGGCGAGGCTAATGACTGGCCTCAAATACGCTGCAACTGATGTTTCTGTCGTGCCCTTGAGCTGTCGATTCCGCGTGGCTGAGTCGGCATGTAGCCTGCCGAGAATGACGTCAAAAACTGGTTTGCTTCCACCCGAGTTAGCATCGCTACTGGTTTCCTTGCGCTATCCGCCGCAGGTCGATCGTCGCGTCATACAGCTTGGCGTCGACGCCCTGCTCGAGCGCTACCTCGCGCAGCGGACGGCCGGAGGCGGTGGCCTTCTGCACGATCACCGTGCCCTTGTCGTAGCCGATCGCGCCGTTGAGCGCCGTGGCCACGGCGAGCGTCGCGCCGGCGGAGGCCTTCGTGCCGGTCTTGTTGGCCTCGATGCCGTCGACGCACCGCTCGGCGAACACGCGCGCGGTCGAGGACAGCAGCCGCAGCGATTCGAGCAGGTTGCGCGCCAGCAGCGGAATGCGCACGTTGAGCTCGAACTGGCCCTGCATCCCGCCGATCGTGATCGCGGTGTCGTTGCCGATCACCTGCGCGCATACCTGTAGCACGACCTCCGGGATCACCGGGTTGACCTTGCCGGGCATGATCGATGAGCCCTTCTGCAGCTCCGGTAGTAGCAGCTCACCGATGCCGGCGCGCGGCCCCGAGCCCATCAGGGCGAGGTCGCCGGCGATCTTCGTGAGCGAGACGGCGATCACCTTCAGCGCGCCGGACAGCTCGACGAGAGCGTCGCGGTTGGCCTGGGCCTCGAACCGGTCCAAAGGCGCGGAGATCTGCTTCAGGCCGGAGTCCTTCTTCAGCCGCGTACGGACCTTCTCGGCAAATTTCGGGTGCGTATTCAGGCCCGTCCCGGTCGCGGTGCCGCCGAGCGGGATCTGCCCCACGTGCACGAGTGCCGACTGCACGCGCTCGATCCCCAGCGCGACCTGCGCTGCGTAGCCGCCGAACTCCTGTCCGAGCGTCACGGGGACGGCGTCCATCAGGTGGGTGCGCCCGGACTTGACGACGTTCTGGAAGCTCTTGGCCTTGCGCGCGAAGGAGCGTTCGAGCTCCTTCAGCGCCGGCAGCAGCTCGTTCTGGGCGACATCGAGCGCGGCCAGGTGAACCGCCGAGGGGAACACGTCGTTCGAGGACTGGCCCATGTTCACGTGGTCGTTCGCATGCGTGCCATCACCGGCCAGGCTGGCGATCACCTCGTTGGCGTTCGTGTTCGTCGAGGTACCCGAGCCGGTCTGGAAGACGTCGATCGGGAACTGGCTGTCGTGCTTGCCGGCGGCGATTTCCGCGGCGGCCTTCTCGATCCGCGAGGCGCTGCGTTTGGAGAGCAGGCCGAGCTCGCCGTTGACGGCGGCGGCGGCACCCTTGAGGCGCGCCAGCCAGTGGATCACCGACACCGGCACGGTCTCGCCGGAGATCGGAAAGTTCTCGACGGCCTTGGCGGTCTCCCCGCCCCACAGCTGTTTTTCGGTTGGCATCTGTTCTCCTGATCGGGGGCTGGAACCCTACCCGCAGAACGCCGCGAGCTCCCTGGCGAGGCCGACCGGATCGTCGTAGGCCATCAGGAAGCCGGTGCTCTCGAGCACCCGCAGCTGCCCCCTGGGCAGCAGGCGCAGCGCCTCTTCGGCGGGCGCAAGCGGGTTCATTCGGTCGCGGTCGGCCCACAGCAGCAGCACGGGCATCTCCAGCCGTGGATAGCCCTCCAACAGCTGTCTCTGCGCGCCCTGCGGCCAGCTGCGTGCGCACTTGGCCCATGAGCGGGCGAGGCTCGAGTTGCCGGCGACGTCCGCGAACGCGTGACGCAGCAGATCCGCAGCCGCTGGGTTGCCGCGGGCGGACAGGCGCATGCCGCGCTTGGGCGTGAACACCGCGCGCGCCGCGTGGGAGAGCAGGCGGTCGAGCCCGGGGACGGCGCCCGCCCGGGCAGTCAGCCGCCAAAGGGCGCGTGCATGCGCGTGGGCGGGCGCCCCGTGCATGCGGTTGGACATCAGCACCAGCTGCAACGGCCGTACACGCCTGGCGAGCGTGGCGTGCAAGAGAATCTCGGCTCCGGCGCCGTGGCCTGCGAGCAGCGGCCGCGGACCGAGCACCTCGGCAGTAAACCCTCCGAGCACCTCGGCGAACCAGTCCATCGTGTAGGGGTGGCGCGGTCGATCCTCGGAGTCGCCGTGCAGCGGCAGGTCGGGGAGCACCACGCGAAAGCGATCGGCGAGCTGACCGACCGCGGGCTCCCACTCCTTGTGCGACAGCAGCCCGGAGTGCAGCAGCGCGAGCGGCGGGCCGGTCCCGAGCTCGCGGTAGGCCACACGCGCACCGTCGGGATGGTGGTAGAGGCGCAGCCTCATGGTCGGGTGTCGCGGGACGCCATCAACGCATCGTAGGTCCCGCCAGCCGCGTCGGCTGCTCCGCTGCCTCGCGGCCAACTCGCCATGATCCAGTCTGCGAGTCAGACACATCCAGATCCGCGACACAGCCCGGTTTTGTTGAGCGAGAGAAGCGGCCAAACGGCGATTTTCTGACCGCGTGATCTCGCGCTTACCCTGCCCCGCATGCCCAGCTCGATAGATGTCGTGATCTTGGCGTACAACCGGTATGAGCTAACCGAGAGCTGTCTGCGCCACATGCAGACGCAGACAGTCAAGCACCACGTCATAGTCGTGGACAACGGCTCCACCGACGACACGCGGGCGCGCGTGCGGGCCGAGTGGCCGGACGCGCAGCTCGAGCAGTTCGATGACAACCGCGGCTTTCCCGAGGCCTGCAACCGAGGTGTCGCCGCTGGGTCCGGTGAGATCGTGGTGCTGCTCAACAACGACGTCGATTGTCAGCCCGACTTCCTGGAGCGACTCGTAGCGCCACTGCGCGATCTGACCGTGGGATCGGTCGCCTCGCTGATGCTCCAGCCGGGGGGTGAGAGGATCGACTGCATCGGGCTGGCGGCCGACGCCGTGCTGGCTGGATTTCCCAGGCTACAAGGGCAGCCTGTCGACGACGCGCACGATGTCACACCAGTTCTCGCGGGCCCCGCGGGAACGGCGGCAGCCTATCGGCGCGTCGCCTGGGAACAGGTCGGCGGACTCGACGAGACGATCGTCGCCTACATGGAGGACTTCGACCTGGCGCTGCGGCTACGGATGGCGGGCTGGCGCTCGGTGGCTGAACCGGACGCCGTCGGCGTGCACTTGGGCTCGGCCACCAATGGACACCGATCGTCATGGCAGCGACGCCAGGGTGGATTCGGACGGGGGTACTTGATGCGGCGGTACGGCCTCCTGCATGGACGCACCGCACCCCGTGTGCTCGCCACGGAGGCCGTCGTCGTGCTCGGCGACCTGGTCATCTCGCGTGATCTGTCGGCGCTGCGAGGACGGCTGGCCGGGTGGCACGCCGGGCGCTCGCGCCCGCGACTCGCATTCCCGCCGGCGGGGTGCCTCGATCGAGGCATCGGCTTTCGTGACTCGCTCGCGATGCGTCGCGGCGTCTATGGGCGGCGCGCCGCCTGAGCGATGCCACCAACGCTGTCGATCGTAATACCGATCTACGACGAGCCACACTGGATCGGGGTCACAGTCGCAGACGCCGTGGCGGCGGTGCAGCGCTCATCGTTCGCCGAGCCGGAGTTGATCGTCGTCGACGACGGCTCGGGCGAGGAGACACGGACGGCTCTCTCGAGGCTGCATACGCCGTTTCCGCTTCAGGCGATTCACCAGGAGAACCGGGGGCGCTTCCTCGCGCGCAAGGCGGGCATCCGCGCAGCGCGCGGCGATCTCATCCTGCTGCTAGACGCACGTGTGTCGCTGAGGGCAGACGGCCTGGACTTCATCTCTGGCCGACTCGACACGGACGGCACACTGCCGATCTGGAACGGCCACTGCGAGATTGACCTGGCGGGCAACCCGTATGCGCGCTTTTGGAACGTGCTGACCGAAGTTGCCTATCGTGACTACTTCGTAGCTCCACGCACGATGAGCTACGGCATCGAGCAGTTCGACCGCTACCCCAAGGGCACGACCTGCTTCCTGGCTCCGCGGGAGGCACTGCTGGATGCGATCGAGAGCTTCGATTCCCGCTACGTTGACACACGCAACGCAAACGACGACACGAGCATCATCCGGTCACTGGCCGCAAAGCAGCCGATCAACATCTCGCCGGAGTTCGCCTGCCTCTATCGCTCGCGCGACGCATTGCGCCCCTTCTTGCGCCATGCGTTTCACCGGGGCGGCGTCTTTGTCGATGGCTGGGCTCGCGCCGGTGGGCGTTTCAGCGCAGTCATCGTGGCCTTCTATCCACTCAGCGCGTTGGCCGTGGTCGTCGCGCTACGGCGACCACGGATTGCGCTCGCAGCGGTGCTCGCGGCCCCAGCGGCGAGCGCGGGGGCGGGAGCGGCACTGCGGCGCTCGCCGGCCGACTGCGCCGCGTTGGGCGTGCTCGGACCGCCGTGGCTCTGCGTGTTTGCCGCCGGCATGTGGCGCGGACTGTGGCTCGCTCTACGTGCCCGAGCCACACGTGTACTAACTGGTCGCCCAAACATCGGCCGGCGTATCGGCGACCTCGCGTCGTTCGCGCGGCGCGATTCGTGATGAGCCACACGCGTCTTCGGACACTCGGATTTCGTGCCTCGCGCGCGCTGCTGCATCGGGTGTTGATCCCGCTGTTCATTCGCAGTGGCCCGCTCGAACCGGTGGCGCTGCGCCTGTTTCGACTGCTGCTGCACGACCGCCCACCGACGATGGCCGGCCTACCGTGTCCGATCCACGTGGACCGACTCACGTTGTGGTACGACCCCGACCGACCCTCCAACACGATTCGCGGTCTCGCCGCGGGCGCTTACGAGCAACCGGTCGCCGACCTGCTTGAGCGCACACTTCGCTCCGGTATGACGGTTCTCGACGTTGGTGCTCACATCGGCTACTTCACACTGATGGCGGGGAACCATGTCGGTCCGACGGGGCGAGTCTGGAGCTTTGAGCCCGATCCGGCGAACCGCGCAAGCCTCGAGCGGAACGTTGATGCGAATGGAATGTGTGATCGAGTCTCGGTCCTCCCGCTCGCCGTCGCTTCCACTGTCGGCGAGAGCGTCCTGTATCGGGTGGCGGGCGACACGGGCTCCTCGACGATGTACCCGAGTGAGCGATTCCGGCAGCGAGCAGATCGCGGTGGGCACGACCTCGCTCGACGAGTGGGCAGGCTCCATGAGCTGGCCGCCGGTCGACTTCATCAAGATGGACACCGAGGGCGCGGAAGGGACCATTCTTGCCGGAATGACGGAACTGATCAAGCGCAACCCAAGCATGGTCGTGGTACTGGAGTTTCAGGCCGACGCCCTCGAGGCCGCTGCCCAGGACCCGGTTGACTTCGTGAAGCAGCTGCTTCTCATGGCCGAGGGACACGTCGAGTTGCTCGATGACCGGCGCAGCCGTGTTCTCACTTTACGCGACATCGCGAAGTTGGTGCGGCGCTCGCGATGGTCTCCACTCAACCTCGCGATACGGAAGGGAGCTCCGTCAGGCGCTCTAGGCCAGCGATAAGCTGGACTTGGTGTCATGGGTACGATCGACCTACGACTCGCCTCCGAGTTGCGTCGCGCCCTGGAGCTCCGACGAGCCGTGGAGACCGGAACAACATATCGAGGTCATTGGCTGTGGCGTAGCTGACGTGTTTCTCGTGGAAGTAGTCGATCATCTTGTCCGTGATCCAGCTGACCGTGTCCTTGCTGATCTTGGCGCCATAGACCTCCTGGAAGTGCGCCGCGATCTCCCCGGTCGTCAAGCCGCGCGCGGTGAGCGACAGGACGATCTCATTGACCCGGTGAGCCGCCGCTGGCGCTTCTTGACGATCTGCGGCCCGAACGTCGAGTCGGTGTCCCGCGGCACCTCGATCTCGACCGGGCCGATCTCCGTCAGCGCCGTCTTCGCGCGCGTCCCGTTACGGCTGTTGCCGCTGTTGCGTCCTGCCGAGTCGTGCTTCTCATAGCCAAGGCGCTCGCTCATCTGCGCATCAAGCACGTTCTTGGTCAGCTGGCCCAACAGCCATCAGCTCGATGTTCTGCTCCTTCGCCTACTCCAGCAGCTGCTCAGCAAGCTCCCTCTGGTCAATCGAATCTACGGTCATGGGCTCGATCTTCTCGCCCAAATCGGTCGGCTCCGCCAGCTCCGTCATGGTCATCCCTTCGGTCAGACCAAGCAGATCCACCGAAACAGACAGACCCGCGTAGCGTTGTTTTTCTAGTTGGAAACATTTGGTCGGTTTGCTTGACGTGGGGGTCTGGAAGTTGTACAAGGGGTAGCTCCCTGCCGGTCGCCTAGTGCTGGCGTCTTACGTTTCCGGGGCGGCCGGATATTGTCGTGATTGGTAACGGCTGCTGGTCGCTTCGGTTTGCAAAACTGGAAGATATGATCGCACATACAGGTCATACATTCGTACGAAGATTGGAGTTATTATGAGGCGTTTTAGATTGTTGGGTGTGATGCTTGTGGTGGCGTGTGCCATGGGTGTGATGGCGGTGTCGGCGTTCGCGTTACCCGATATCTCACTCACGTTAGGTGCGGCGTACCCGCTGCACCTAAATTACTTAAGTAACATCGCCAACACGACACTCGACACTGCTGCTGGCACCGAACTCCAGGGCGAAGGCTTGCATGTGTTATTCTTAATCGGTGAATTAACCGCGTTAGGCACGTTCCGGGCGATCTTCTAAAAGTAGAAAGAGGCGGCGTGAAATGCTTCAATCAGGGTTTGGAAGCGGCGGGGAAGTGTCGACGGAAGGATCATTCCACATTGTCTACACGAGCTTAGCGGCTCGGCTCCGCACTCCCAACTGGGGATTCTGTATTTACCCAAGGAATTGACCTCGGCCAACGGTAACGAAATCGGGTGCCCAGGAAACGGCATCAAAATCGAAGTCAGCGGTTCGGTCATCGGAGCCCTGAACCTCCGCGGCATACCGATTCGGCGCAATTGATGGGCCTAAAGAGCCGTTTGGCGTGTTCGCTCGGCAAACAACAATACCGTGCGTACTGGAACGACGCAGCAACGGGGCTATTAGCGAAGCTCGAAGCCAACGTCAGCAGTACGGGTTTCAAAGAATCCAACCAAGTAGTCGAAGGGGAACCGGAAGCTACGGCCTTAGAAGGCAAGATGTTCCTGGTCACCGGGAGATGATGGAGGACGCCTTAGTGTAGCCGCGGGTTGAGTGCTCGCGGGGTTGGAGGTGGCGTGCGGGATCGACGGTGACCCGCAGCCACGGTCTTTCGCTCTCCGATTAGCTAGTGGATCATTTGTGAAGTTCGTGGATGGTTGAACGGGTGTTGTGGGTATGTGCCGAATCCGACGTGCGCCCGGCCAGTGATCGGGACGGTATGCCTGCGTTGGCCAAGAGGCGAGACACTTCCGTCGAGCGCGTCCGGCTCAATAGTGGGAGACGGTGATTGACGGTGTAGGTGTAAACGCGGGAACGGGTCGTCTGCCGGGGATCACGTCTTGTGGGTGCTGGTGGCCGGGGTAGAGGTGGTGTGGTGGCTCGAGGATGGTGTGTTGCTGGGGCGTTGTTGGTGTGTGTGGTTGTTGGTGTTGGGGTGTTGGCTGGTTCGGCGTTGGCAGGTGCTCCGGAAGCCCCGAAAACCGAAGCTGCTAGCGAAGTGAGCTCTGAAGCAGCGAAGCTGCACGGCTGTTACCAGGGGAGCACGGTGCGGGCACGACGGGCACAGCGTCGATCGTCGCTGCCGATGAGCCTCCGCACACCGCGCCCATTTGCGCTAGCGTCCGCCCACAAGATAGAAGTTCCCACGGAGGTGCGGGATCTCCCAACAACTGCACTCGAATCCTCGTCGCCGCTGCAGTGCGCCAAACCACGACCTACCACTGGCGGCTGATGATCGAAAACACGGCGGGTAAAGCGCGAAAGCGCCGACCACACCTTCGTCGTATGACACGCTCGGCGGGGAATCCGCCGGCTGCGCCGACGAACCCGCCCGCCACGACCGCGGATCGCTGAACCTCCCCGACTGTCGTGCCTATGAAATGGTCACCCCGCGCCGAAAGAACGGCGGCACGATCGGCCGCCCGCTCGTCGGGCATCGTGGAACCGGTGATCTCCGATGACGGCACGAAACTGATCAGCTCGAGCCTCCAGTGCTCGCGGGGAGTCTCCGTCGTGCATCGGCCGGCGCGGGAGTGAGGGCGCGACGTATGAATTCGCGCGGACCTCCTCGGGCTGGGCGACGCACCCGCTGGTCCCCGCAGACGGTTCGCTCGACGGCGCTGAAACCTATACCACGTTCGGTGCCGACCCGAACCTCGGCACGAGCTTCTTCAGCGCGCTGGCACCGACGCCCGGGCTCCAGGAACAGCTGTGGGTGCGTGAACCGGGCAAGCTCGCGCGCGTCGGGCCACTGGAAGAAGAAGGACGATACACCGGACCGCCACGGACGGATCCCGTACCAGGTCTACCTGGATGAAACGCTCGCGACCGCTGACCCTCACACGTCGTGTATGAGACCTCGACAGATGGCTCGGCCTGGGGGTTCGACCACGAGCGTGAAACAGGCCTTGTATGAGTACGCGGACACGGGCACACCGCAGCCGCACCCGTTCCCGTTGATGGTCGGCGTCGAGAGGGGCTATGAAAGCGGCGAAAACCACCGCCTGGTGAGCGTATGCGCGACACAGCTGCCGCCGGCGACGAACTCGGCCTCCAAATTCGAGGGGACGCTCTCGCAGACGGGGCACACAGTCCTCTTCGGGGCCGAAGGCCGCGACAACCGGAATGTGAAGCGAACTCCTCGCCAACGTCGGCCCCGGCGGTAAATCAGCTATGGGCACGTGTGGAGGTGAAGTCGGCCCGAGAACGCATGGATCAGGCTGTCCCTGAAGCGCATTCGGTGTTGGTCTCCGGCGGCGACGGCGCGGCGGGGTCGGGTGCACGACACCGGTGTGAGCTAATGCACGAGCAACAGAATACCGTCGAAGGCGGTGCTGCGGACGCTCGCTTCGAAGCCGCGACGCCTGACGCGTCTGCGGCGGTGTTCGCGAGCGTCGCAGCAGCTGACCGACCAGGGCAGGCAGGATGCAGCGAGAACCTGTATGAGTCGGTGTGCGCCGAGCCGTGCGGCACGCCTCGGCTGAGGAACCGAACGCCGCCGGGCGCGAACTGTTCGACGTCTCTGAAGCGCAGGGCGGCGGGACGGTGCCCGGGGGCCCGCGGGTGCTGGGTTTGGAGGCGCTGTCGGCGGACGGCTCGCATGTCTACTTCGTCGCCGAAGGCATCCTTACCGCCGGTGAAGAGAACAGCAACCACGAACACGCCGAAGACGGTCAACCAAACCTGTACGTCTTCGAACGCGACGGGGCGAACCCGAAAGGCCACGTGGCGTTCATCGCCACCATGTCCGCAACCCCGGAAGAACTCGAGGACGAAGCACAGAACTGGATACCTCAGAGCGGGGCGAGCAACGATGCGAACGTGACGCCGGATGGGCGGTTCCTCGTGTTCACCTCGCACCGGGCATTGACGACGGATGACACACGCGGCGATGGTCCGGCGCAGGTCGTATGAGTACGACGCGCAGGCCGGCACGCTGAGGCGTGTCTCGATCGGCGAGGGTGGCTATAACGACAACGGTCTCGAGGGGCAGCTCGGCGCGTACCTGTTCGGGCCCTCTGCCGGTGATGCGAGCATCGTGCCGGCGCACGCGACGCTGAACGCGAGGACCGTTCCGGCGCGTTCTGATCCGACGATGTCCGATGATGGTCAGTACTTGTTCTTTCAGAGCCCCGTCGCGTTGACGCCTGGCGCGTTGAACGACGTCGTCGATGGTGTTCGCGAAGGAACAAACCTGACGCTGTACGCCCAGAACTTCTATGAGTATCACGACGGCCACGTGTACCTGCTGGCGTCGGTGACGACGGAAACGGGGTTGAAGTTCTCGACGTTGCTTGGCAGCGACACGTCGGGGTCGAACGTGTTCTTCGGCACGCTCGAACCGCTGGTGCCCGAAGATGGGGACGCGAACGTCGACTTCTACGATGCTCACACCTGTCGTGAACTCCGCCGAGCTATGCGGCGGTGCTGGGTTTGTGGGAAGGCGAGGCCAGCGAGGATCTCGGCGCGCGGAGTGGATGCGACGAGAGCGTCTCGGGGCCGGAATGCGCTGAGACGCGGCGAGCTTCAGCGAAGATGCGACGACGCGCAGAAGCTCGCCAACGCACCGCGCGCTGCCCAATCGCCAGTCGGCCAGCAACCGCAGGTCGGTCCTCAATCGCAGCCATGAGTTACCAGTCAGGCTTGCCAACCACAGGGCAGGAAAATAGCCATGGGGCCGCGGGAGTTTGGTTTTGAGTTGTGTTGGCGGCGTGCGCGGCGGGAGAAGTTGAGGTTGTTGTGTGAGGTCGAGGCGTTGCTGGGTGGGGACCAGCCGGATGAGGTGCGGGGGTGTTTGGGTGAGCTTCATCGTGAGTGGAGGCGTGTTGGGCCGGCTGGCCCGGGGCACGAGCAGTATTTGCGGGGGTGTTTCAAGGAAACAGCTGTTGAGGTTCGCTTGCGGGCGGCGTGGCTGGAAGATCACGCGGCTGTTTGTGGTGGGGAACGTTCTGTGGTGGGGGCGGGTGTGGGGTCGCTTGGTGTGGGGGGCGTGTTTGGTTCTGTTGCGATGGGGAAGGACGTTTGAACTAATGCGTCGGGGGTTTTTGTGGCCGTGGCAGCGGGTGTGGTGTGTGTGCCTGGTGCTCGTAGGTGTTGTGTTTTTCGGGGTGGGGGGTTCTGTTGCGTGGACAATCGAACCGGCATCTCATCTCACAGTAGAGTCTTTGCAGTCTCCGTCGCGATTTAGCGAAGCTGAAGATGCTGGCTGCCGGGTGTTTTTGGAAGCGGGCAGCGAATTGAACTCGATTAGCCCATGTCCTCGCTATCAGGTGAACGTGACGAACACTGGCTCGAAGACGTTGAGTGGGGAAGAAGTCACGGTCTCTGACACGCTTCCGGTGGGTGTGGTTGCGCATGGGGCGCAGTTTTTCTGGATACCAACCCGTTAGATGAAGGTACGCATCTGCCGGGCGAAGAATCTCCGGGGCGCGTATTGGTCGGTGGCCCGGCGGCGAACCTGTTGCTTGTACGGTTGAAGGGGTTCCGGAGACGGGACGTGCTCGTGTCCTACGACTCAAATCCAGCCGTGCCGCAGCACGTCGGCGATGATCGCGTTCCAGATCAAATCGGACGCACGTAGGGGGCTCGGGAGGGGACGGCGCCGCGTTCATGTCGGTGGTGTGCTCGCGGCCTCAAGCGAAGAACCCGACATCGTCAGCAACGAACTCCCGTCGTTTGGGCCAGAGTCGCTCGTCTCTCCGATCCAGGGTGTCGATGGTCTCCCGGACACGCAGGCCGGGGATCACCCGTCAGGGCTGACGACGTCCTTCGCGGTCAACTCGATCATGAAGGAAAACCCCGAATCCACGCATCTTTTGCCGACGAGCGTGAACACGGTGCGGGATGTTGTCGTGGATTTGCCGTTGGGTTTTTGGGGCGACGCTGCCGAAGCCACGTCGGGATCGGCGAGAGCGCTTTCAGTCGCGTCGGCGAGGCTCGCGGGTCGGGCTCATCCGCTCAGAGCCGGTGGGCGAAGACGGTGCTAACAGCTCGCTGTATAACATGGTCCCCTCGAAGGGTCATGTCGCCCGAGTTCGGTTTCACCGACCTGTTGAAGCACACGCATGTGATCATCGCGAGTGTTGCTCCTACCCCGCAGGGGTATGTGGCGCGCGCGGTCGCGAAGGAAATCCCGAGCATCCCTTTGACGTTCGCTGTTACCGCGCTGCTGGGCGATCCCGCGCAGGCCAACGAAACGGAACTGGCGCAGGTGCCGATGTTCACGAACCCCGCTGACTGCCGGGGCAAGAGCCTGACGACGACGCTGTACATGGATTCTTGGAAGAACCCGGGGCGTTCAACGCGGATGGCAGCCCGAATGTCGAAGGCGCGGGCTGGCCCTCGACGACGTATGTGTCTCCGCCGGTGACGGGTTGTAACTTGCTGCATTTCAATGCGGGAATGTCCGCCCAGCCGGATACGACCGCGGGTGATAGTCCGACGGGCCTGACGTTTGATCTGAGGGTCCCGCAGATCGAGGAGCCTGGCGAGCTCGCGACTCCGCCGTTGAGGGATGCGACGGTCGTGATGCCGGCTGGTATGACGGTCGATCCGTCTTCCGCGAATGGCTTGCAGGCGTGCAGTGAGGCTCAGGTCGGCTGGGTTGGCTGGGCGGGCCCTGGCAGCCCTGGTGCTGTCGATGTATCTCCGCCGGAGTTCACCGAGGGCGCTCCGGCTTGTCCGGCAGCGTCGAGGATCCGGCACGATGTGTGGCCCCCGCCTGCATGGCCAGCTCGTCTGCGTTCGGCGGCACCGGAGTGAGGAGGATCGGCAGGCCGGCGGCCAGATACGACTTGAGCTTGGACGGGTCGGCATAGCGCGTGAACGACTCGACGCGGGTGTTGTAGGGAGCAAGCGCAACTGCGGCCTGGGAGAGCAGCCGCTCAAGCTCGCGATGGTCGGAGATGAAGCCATGGAAGCGGACCTCATCCTGCAGCCCGCAGCGGTTCGCCAATGCCCGTAGCCGCTGCTCCAGAGGACCTCGACCGGCGATGTCGCAAGTGACGCCGGACCCACGCTCCCTGAGGAGCGCAAGAGCCCGGATCACCATCTCGCCGCCCATTCTCTCCACGAGATGTCCGATGAAGACGACACGACGAGACCTCCAACCGTCGTGTGGCGTCACCGGCACGCGCTCCAACCAAGCGCCGACGGGTGCGATCGTGCGCGTGGCTCCCGCGTCGGGGGTGAAGCCGTGACGACCATCACGACCCTCCAGTGCCGCCGTGGAGAGCTCTATGCGCAGGTCTGCGTGGCGGCAGCAGTGGGCGTCGAGCGCATCGTATGAGCGAGTCATGACAGTGCCTGCGCCAAAACGATCCGGCACGAAGTCCACCGCCCAGTAGGCGACCGTGCCGGCACGTCTCACTCGACGCTCGAGCAATCCGCGAGCGCACAGGAGGTTGTTGAACGCGAACCAGCCATCCACACGTGGCGGCGCAAGCGGCACGAGCAGGTCGAGGGGATAGGTGTAGGGAGGATGCGCCGGGAGTCTGACTGTGTGCCTGCGGGGCTCATGCCCGGGCTCATGCGTCGTGATCTCGTGGCCGTTACCGTCCTCGACAGTGAGCGGGTGGCGCACCGTCGTCACCCGCTGGGCACCGTGCGCGATGAGATACTCCTGCAGGCCGGACGCCGGTGGAGCGTAGCTGGCGCCGTTGGCAAGGATCAAGAAGGTGCTTTCCTGGACGTGCTGGACCTACAGACGAGTATCGAAGCTGTCGTCATCGAAGGGGAGCTCGACGGCACTGGCAATCTGAAATCGCCGTTTGAAGCATCTACATTTGTACGTGCTGTCGCCAGATCGCGTTCGGTGATCTCAATGCCAGTGATGGTGCGTACACCGTGAGCGAGAGCAAATAGCTCAAACCAACCAAACCCACAGCCAATGTCGAGCACTTGGCGGCTTCGAGACCGAATCGCCGCAACGCGTTGCCGCGCTGATCCCCTGATGTTGCAGATGAGATCATCAGGACGCACCGACACAAGGTGGTGGAGAGGATGCCGGGCTCAGGTGGCCACGCCCTCGAGGTAGTCGATGATGATGTCGGTGGGAGACTTTTGGCGCTGGCAGGCGACGTCGCGACCGGTGGCCGCCAGAACTGCGTACGATGCCAAGATCCATTTGCGACAGCACGACCGGCCCGTCCAAGCCATCGGCGCGCTCCGTGACAGCCCGGTGCACGAGGCACGGATGGTGCAGATAGGCACACTCCTCTTGGCTACCGCCTGAGTCCGTCACAAGAAACTCGCTGGCCTTCAACAACGCGATGAAGCGGAAGTAGCGTTGACGCGGCAGGCGTCGGAAGCGATCGTCGAACAGCGAGCTGAGATCGTTTGAGGCGATTGCAGCCGCGGTAACAGGGTGATCTATGAACACGATCGAGATCGAGCGCGATGCCTCGCGCAGAAGCTCGATGATCGCCCGCAGCGCCCTCGGTTCGTTGAGCAACTCGAAGCGATGCAGAGATACGAGCCCAAACGGCTCCGGCGGTAGCTCGAGATCAAACGCGCCCGGCGGGACCAGCTCGATCGCGTCGCGGATCGTGTTGCCGCCGGTATCGATGACCTGCCCGCGCACTTCCATCGCTTGCAGGTTCGCGACCGCCTGTGCTCCAGGCGCGAAGTGCACTCGCGCCAGCCGGGCAGCGACGAGGCGGTCGAGCTCCTCGGGAAACGGATTGCGCCAGTCGCCGCTGCGCATGCCCGCCTCTATGTGCGCGACGGGAACGCCCAGAACGTGTCCCATCACACCTCCCAGAACTGTCGTGAGGGTGTCGCCGTGGACGACCAGCAATGGCTGCGCGCTCGTTGAGGTCAAGCGTGCGCGCAGCCATTGCCGATGGCGAGCGACGCTGCTCGCCCAACCGAAGAGCCATCGCGGCAGATCCGTCGGACGTTCGAGATCATGACCTCGGTTCCCTCGCGACAACCATAGGTCCGGTTGAGCCAGTCCGAAGTCGTTGAGTAGCGATGGGATCTGCTCTACCTGCTGTCCCGAGCACAGTGTTACCGCCGTCGTTCCTCTGTCCTCCAGTCGCCTCAAGACGGGCGAAAGCTTGATCAGCTCTCCCGTCGTGCCATACACCACGCCGATCATCGAGCGTCACGCTTCCCTGCCTGGTGCGCAGTTCTGGACTTCCGCGCCGAATCAACGCCGGTGAATTCGAGATTGGCCACCCCTACAGTCACGTCAGGGAAGCCTTCCGTGTTGCTCTCTGGCCGCGGTCCGGGTGTCGCTCTCACTCTGAGGAGGGTGTGCCTGGAGAACCGGAGACGTATTCCCGCTCGCACTGCGTTCCCGACGGTTCCGCGGACAAGCACATGTCCCCGACTGTCAAGTATCGTCACTTCGTGGGGCTGCGCATAGGACGTCAACACCATCGAGAGCACGCCGTTGCAGCTCCTGCATGTGCCGATCAGCTCGATCGTGCCACTCGACCGCTCGAGCCAGGCGATGGTGCCGGATTGCGTGAGCCGTGTTTCCCCGAAGCCTTCGCCCGCGGCGGCCAGCGCGGGACTCTGCGGACGTGCCGTTACGAGATATAGATCCGCATATGGTTCGTGTGCGATGAGACGAAAGCCCGCTCCGGGCTTGCCGGCTGGTGGCCAGGCCCCCCACGAGGATGGCGTCGCGTCTAGCAGCACATATCGGACTCCCAAGGCCGCGAGTCGCGGTGCCGTCGAAGGGTTGGAGAGAACGGCGAGCGAGAGTGCCAGCCGTTCCTGGGACGAGTCTTCAAGATAGCCGTTGATCAGCGGCTTGTCGTAAGCGCCCTGGAAGAAGATGTCGCTGTATCTGTTGAAGCTCGGCGCGGCGAGGGGGTATTCGGCGACCAGTCCCATCGGCTGGCGCGCCAACGTCTCATATATGCCAGGCGTGGAGATCCTGTCGACGTTCCCGTGTTGTGGAGCCCAGAGGTCAAGCGGTACGGCGATGGTGGCCAACAACATGACCCCGATCCTCACCCATGCCCTACGTGTACGGGTGAGAATCGCCAGTCCGACCGTCGCCAACAGCGTAACTGCGAGCATCACCACCATCACGAGGCGTGAGTAGACACGCCATGTGGTCGTGACCTGTGCGATGAAATGCGACGGAAATGGGACTTGGACGCCGACGATCCGGGATTCCGGCGGCATAGAGGTTATGGCAGCGACGATAGCGACGAGCAATAGCACGAGCACCGCTCTGCCGAGCTGCGGACTTAGCCTGCGCCGGAGAAATGCAACACACGCCACTAGCGCCAGTAGGATCAGTGTGACACCCACATAAAGTGTGGTCTCGATGCCAGACCCCCCGGCTGGGTAGGCCTCTAGGTATGGGCGCGTGTCACCACCGAACAGCGGACTCTTGACGTCGGGCAGGATGTACTCGAGCGGCCTAGCGGCGTAGAAGCTCAGTTCCTGCGTGGAGTGTGTGCGTGCACCGATTCCTTCTATCCCACTGGCGGTCGAGAGAGCGCCGAGACCGACGATGAAGGCGCACACGACCAGCGCCGCTAGGGCTTGTGGCGCGAGCATGGTCCGGAGGCTGCCGTCACGCCACGCGATGAGCAGAGCGACCGCTGTCACGACGACGTACAGGAGCCCACCGAACAGGATGAAGTACGGCGACCACCACATGCAGAGAGTCACGGCGAGCCCAGCCAGAAGTCCGTTGCGCCGCGTGGGATACCACATCAGCTCTACCATGCGCCAAAGGGCGAGCACGAGCACCCATCCGTGGACGAAGTCGAGATGCCCTTGACCGTTGAGCCCAGCGAACGGGTAGAACGCAAACGCCCAACCGGCGATTAGAGCGGCCCATGTGCTCCCAGTCAGCCGGCGGGCGAATAGGAATGTCAACGTGCCGGTGAGCGTGTACCCGGCTAGCGTGTAGAGGCCAAAGGCCGCGATCGGCCCGCAGAAGACGGTCAGCAAGTACATGGTGAGCATGCCTGGCGCCGAGGCGAGGTCGCGCGGCCAGGGGATCGGTATGCCGGCGGGCGCACCGAATTGACTGATCGTGCCCGGCAGGAACGGATTTTGATGGTGCGCGACGAGCGCGCGGAAGAACGCCATCGTGCCGTAGGGGTCGCCCGGTGCGCCGTAGATGCTGTGCGAGAGGTTGATCGCCAGCGGCCATGTCAGGTAACACGCGAAGCCCAGATAGAAGACGCTCGCCAGCACCAACTCGATTTGCCGCCGATGCGTCCGCGCGAATATCCACAGCCGACTCGAGAAGCTCGAGGACCAGGCCGCTCGGTTGCTCAGGGCGCTCGCGGCCGTCTCGCTCACGAGTGAATGGTGAGGGTCTCGAGGCCTGCGTGGGAGGTCCGCAGCGATACTGATGTGTCGAGCGCATCATCGGTGTAGGTGCGCTCTCGCTGGTGCGCTGAAAACTGGCGCACATACCAGTGGCGTAGATGGATTCGGTATGCGATCGCGACGGTGTCTATGAGCATCTTCTGCACGGCCTGACGATTGATGCCCGTGCCGGTGAAGCGATAGTCGAGCCGTATCGGGAGTTCCTCGATGCGATCGAAGCCGAATTGACCACCGACGGCCAGCAGCTCCAGGTCAAAGGCGTAGCGCTTGATCAGCAGCAGCGGCGTCACCACGTCGAGCATCTCGCGCCGGAACACCTTCGCCCCCACCTGTGTGTCGCGCACATTGACCTGAACCAGCGATCGCACGAGCAGCTGAAACAGCCAGGAAAGCAGCCGTCGATGGGCTGGGTAGTCAACTTGACTGTCGCGGTGGCGCTTGCTGCCGATCACGGCGTCGATCTCGGCGTGCTCGAACCTCCGCACCGCGTCCACTATCGCGCGCGGCTCGATGTCGAGATCGGCGTCGAGCCAGCCCACGAGGCTTCCACGGGCGTAATGGACACCAAAGCAGATTGCATTCCCCTTGCCCTGGTTCAACGCGTAGTCCAGCACCCGGACCCGCGGATCGCCCAGATCTCCAACCTCCGCCGCCGTGCAGTCCGTGCTGCCGTCACACACTACGAGGACCTCGAAGGCCTCGCCGAGCGTCTCCAGAGTGCGAACGATCGTGCGCACGTTCTCGGCGACGTACGCGTCGCCGTTGTAGATCGGAACGATCAGCGTCAACAGCGGCATCGGGATCATCCGCGGGCTCACCGCGCAACCCACCCATCGACCTCGGCCATCGGTGCGTGAGGCCGGCGCATGGACGGTCGGCGCAGGATCGGATGACAGAAGCACTCGTTGACGATCAGCAGGACAGCGATCACGCAAGCCTGAACCGTCGCGATCTGTGCCGGCGACGAGTGCAGAGCGACGATCAGACCCACCTGCAGCAAGACACCGCCGGCCAACAGCCAGACCAGCCTGCGATCCTCGATCGCGACGGTGTAGACGACCAGCAGGTACAGCAACGCCAAGCACGTGCCGGCGCACACAATCGGCAGCACTCCCGCGGCGGCGTTCACATACTTGGGGCCGAACATCAGCCGCATGAGCGTGTCGGGCGCGAGTGAGGCGGGCACAGCGACGAGGAGCGTCGTGATCGCCACGAGCAGTGCGGATATCCGCAGTACTCGCCCGGCCGAGCCGTCCAGGTGCCTCGCCTTTGCAGCGGTCGGCACCATGACGACCGCGACAGCGGCGGGAAGGAAGATCACGATCTTCTCGACGGTGACGAGCGCCGCGTATTCGCCGGCTGCGTGAGCTGGAAGCATGAGCTTTGCCAGCAGCACGTCCAGGTTGGAGATCAGCGCGAAACCGATGAACACCCCACCCGCGGCGAGCGTACGCTGGTCGGGGCGCCGGCGCAGGCCGGCTCTGGCGGCTCCGGTTCCACGGCGCAGCAGATAGCTCCGCGAGAGGTACGCGGTTGCGCCGAGCGCCAGCAGACAGCCCAGCGCCTGTCCGAACAGCGGACCGCCGGCGCCACCTCCGGCAAGGGTCCACGGGACACCGATGACGATGCGCGACATCGCGGTCACGAGCAGCACCGCTCCGAGGGCGACGAACCGCTCCATTCCCTGCAACACGCCATAGGCAACTGGAATGAAGAACGACAGCACCAGCAGCGGTGCCAGCGCGATCGCGGGACCGACCGTCTGCAGGCCGAGGAGGTGCTTGATCAACGGTATGCACAGCACGTAGGCCACGCCGAGAATCAGCGCGATCATGGCGATGTGGGCCACCGCGTGCCGAATCAGGTACCGCGCCCGGTCGTGCTCGCCTTCTGCCAGCAATACCGCGATCCGCTCGGCGACGACCGTCTGCGCGGCGCCGGTGGGAACTGCAACGATCACGGCGAAGGCGATCAGTGCGGTGAGGTCGCCGTATGAGGCCGGCGACAGCAGGCGACTGAAGATGATGTTGGACCCGTAGTTGGTGGCGCTCGCTAGGAACGTCAGCCCGATCATCACCGTCGTCGCACGTCCGAGCCGTGCCGCGAGTCGTGCCGGGGACCGCTTCTCGGTGGAGGTGGAGGTGGAGGTGCAGGTCACGCCCGCGCGAGCAGCCAGATGCGATCGGGGTGCAGGCGTCGTGTCGATGAGTTCGGTCACGGCTGGGGCGCCGATCGCATCCTGGAGGTGGGTCGCACCCAAGCGGAGACGCACGCACGGGTGCGCGCGGTTGATCGAGGCTGTAATCGCGATCGAGGCATCGGGGCATAGTTCCATTTAGCCCGTGGGTGAGCAACAGTTGGAGCAGGCCAATCCTGGCTTACGCGCATCCAGGCATGCCCAAGCCAGCGAACCCTGCCGCCAGCCTGTGCAAAAGCGCAGTTTCCAGCGTGCTCAGATCTGGACAAATGTCTCCCACGACCCCGTAGAACGCGGCCTGAGGACCGCGGCTGCGCGCGGGGGCCAAGCCACCGCTTTGGGGACTTGGAGGCAGCTGCGCGCGGCGGCCCCGCCTAGAATGAGCCGCCCCGTGACGGCTCCTGCTCGACATCCGCTGATCCCTAGCCGCACGGTCGATCCCCAGCAGGAGTTGCCGGCGCTGGAGCTCGAGGTGCTCGAGCGCTGGCGCGAGCGCGATGTGTTCGCCGAGTCGCTGCGCAGGCGCGAGGGCGCGAAGCCATGGGTGTTCTACGAGGGCCCGCCGACGGCCAACGGCCCGCCTGGCTCCCACCACGTGCTCTCGCGTGTGTTCAAGGACATCTACCCGCGCTTCCAGACGATGCGCGGATACCGCGTCGAGCGCAAGGGCGGCTGGGACTGCCACGGGCTGCCGGTCGAGATCGCGGTCGAACAGGAGCTCGGTATCCACCACAAGATCGAGATCGAGGAGTACGGGATCGCGCGGTTCAACGCCAAGTGCCGCGAGTCCGTGTTCACGTTCCTCGAGCAGTGGGACCGCCTGACCGAGCGGATCGGCTTCTGGCTCGACCTCGAGCACGCGTATCGCACGCTCGACGAGAGCTACATCGAGTCGGTCTGGTGGGCGCTCCAGCAGATCGACGAGCGAGGTCTGCTGTACGAGGGTCACAAGGTCGTGCCGTACTGCCCGCGCTGTGAGACGACGCTGTCCTCGCACGAGGTCGCGCTGGGCTACCGCGACGTGGTCGATCCGAGCGTCTTTCTGAAGCTGAGAGTGACCAGTGGCGAGGAGCAGTTGCTCGTCTGGACGACGACTCCGTGGACGCTGCCGGGTAACGTCGCCGTGGCAGTCTCGCCGACGGCAACATACGCGAGGGTGCGCGTGGGAGATGAGCTGCTCGTGCTCGCCGAAGACCGGGTCGGCCCGGTGCTCGGCGAGTCCTCAGAGATCCTCGAGACGTTCACGGGGGCCAAGCTGGTCGAGCGATATGGAACCTATGAGGGTCCGATCTTCGACACGGGACAGGCGGGCAACCCGCCGATCCTGACGGACGACTTCGTGACGACCGAGGACGGCACCGGCATCGTCCATCTAGCGCCCGCGTTCGGGGAGGACGACTATCGGGTGGCGGCGGCCGCGGGCATCTTCAAGGGCGACGAGCCGAGGACGCTGTTCAACCCGGTCAGGCCCGAAGGGACCTATGACGAGCATGTGCGCAGCTACGGTGGGAGCTCATACGAGGGACGCTTCGTCAAGGACCCGGCGCTCACGCGCGAGCTGATCGAGGACCTGGACGAGCAGGGCCTGCTACTGCGTGTCCAGAAGTACGAGCACTCCTACCCGCACTGCTGGCGCTGCGGCACGCCGCTGCTGTATTACGCGAAGACGTCGTGGTACATCAGGACGACTGCACTGCGCGAGGAGCTGATCGCGGCGAACGAGACGGTCGACTGGCATCCACCGCACGTCAAGCACGGACGCTTCGGCGACTGGCTGCAGAACAACGTCGACTGGGCGCTGTCGCGCGAGCGCTACTGGGGCACGCCGCTGCCGGTGTGGCGCTGCACGCGCGGGCACGTGCACGTGATCGGCTCCTACGCGGAGCTGGCCGAGCGCACGGGCAAGCCCCTGAAGGACCACCACCGTCCGTTTGTGGACGAGCTGTCGTTTCCGTGCCCCCACGCCGAGGGTCAGACGGGGCAGAGCTGCGGCGAGCCGATGACGCGCGTCCCGGAGGTGATCGACGTGTGGTTCGACTCCGGCGCGATGCCGTTCGCCCAGCACCACTACCCGTTCGAGAACGAGGCCGCTCTCGAGCAGCGCTTCCCGGCGGACTTCATCTGCGAGGCCCAGGATCAGACCCGCGGCTGGTTCTACTCGCTGCTGGCCGTGGCGACGCTGCTCTCACGCGAGACCCCGTATCGCAACGTGGTCTGCCTCGGGCTGATCCTCGACGAGGAGGGTCAGAAGATGTCCAAGTCCAAGGGCAACACGGTCGAGCCGTGGCAGGTGCTCGATACCTACGGCGCGGATGCCTTCCGCTGGTACTTCTTCACCTCCAAGCAGCCGTGGGACGGCTACCGCTTCTCAGCCGAGACGATCGGCGAGGGCGTGCGCCTGTTCCTCAAGCAGCTGTGGTCCACCTACTACTTCTATGTCCTGTACGCCCACACCTCGGCGGACGAGCTGAGCGAGTCGGCCGCGGCGAGCGGCCCCGCCGGGGACCTCGACCGCTGGGCGCTCTCGCGCACGGCCGGCACAGCCACGCTGGTCGCCGAGCGGCTCGACGCCTACGACGCGACGAGCGCCGGGCGAGCGATCGCGGGACTCGTCGACGAGCTGTCCAACTGGTACGTGCGCCGTTCGCGACGGCGCTTCTGGGACGGCGACCCGGCGGCCTTCCAGACGCTTCGCACGTGCCTGCTCACCGTGGCCAAGCTGCTGGCGCCGTTCTGCCCGTTCATCGCGGATGAGATCTACGACAACCTGGACGGGAGCCTCGAGAGCGTGCACCTGTGCGATTTCCCGACGGGCGAGGCGGTCGGCGAGCGCGACGAGCAACTGGAGCAAGCGATGGCGCTGGCGCGTGAGACGGTGCGCCTTGGGCTGGGCGCGCGTGGCAAGGCCAAGATCAAGGTGCGCCAACCGCTGGGCGAGGCGATCGTCGTGGCAGCCGGTCGCGAGCAGCAGGCGATCGAACGGCTGGCGGATGTCGTGCGCGAGGAGCTGAACGTGCGCCGGGTCCGCTTTGTGGCCGCAGCGGATGAGCTCGGTAGCTACGAAGTCAAGGCGAACTACCGGACGCTCGGCCCACAGTTCGGCAAGGACATGCCGCACGCCGCCGAGGCGATTGCCGCGCTGAACCCCGCACACGTTGCCGCCGCTATGCGCGACGGCGAGCAGATCGGGATCTCCGTGGCCGGGCGCGAGCACACGCTGTCGGCCGATGAGGTGATCCTGACGATGCGAGCCCCCGACGGCTACAGCGTCGAGCGCGAGGGCGCTCACGCAGTCGCGCTCGACCTGACGATCGACGAGCAGCTACGGCGAGAGGGGCAGGCCCGCGAGATCGTGCACGCCGTGCAGAACGCGCGCAAGCGCGCCGGGCTCGCGGTCGAGGATCGGATCGAACTGGCGCTCGACGGCGATACCGCACTGATCGCGGCTGCGGACGCCCACCGCGACTACATCCAGGGCGAGACGCTGGCGCTGACGCTCGAGCTGGACGGCGATGTCGCGCACGCCGCGTCCGAGACGGAAAGCTCGGACGAGACTGAGATTGACGGGCTCGCGCTCACGATCGGGCTGCGGCGCGCGGAGCGCGGCTGAGCGCGATCAGCTACGCCAGCACCGGCTCCAGCTCGGCCTCGAGCTTCTTCTTCGGGTAGGCCCCGATAACGGTCTTGACCGGCTGTCCGCCTTTGAACAGGATCATCGTCGGGATCGAGAGGACCTGGAAGCGGGCGGCGGTCTGCGGGTTCTCGTCGATGTCGAGCTTGACGATCCGCAGGTCCGGGCGCTCGGATGCGATCTCCTCGAGGACCGGCGCGACGACACGGCAGGGACCGCACCATGGTGCCCAGAAGTCGACGAGCACGGGGCCCTCGGCCTCAATTACCTCGGCGTCGAAGTTGGAGTCGGTTACTTGGCTGAGAGTGCCTGCCATGGTGGTCTCCTTGGTTGCTTACCCCTCACTATACAAAATGAAGGAAGGTGTCCGGGGGTGGTGGGTCAGTTTGGTTATGACCCCGCGACGGGGTCGGCCGATGCAACTAAAAGATGGCCTGAACAACGAGCAGTAGGACCGCTCCAAAAATCGTGCTGAGGACAACCCCGGCGATCATGAGTTTCAGGTGGTACGCGTGCTCGCCTGCGGCATCGACCGCTGCTCCCATTTCGCGCTTGACCGCTGTCATCTCTTTCGCCGCCTCCTCAAGATCGTCGGCGGCGTCGTTCCACGCGGTCCAGTCCTCATCCGCGATCTTTGCTCCCGCGCCTGAACGACTTTCGCCCGGAGCGTGTCGAAGCGCGTCTGCACTTCATCGGGCGTTATATGCCCCATGAGCTTCCCATTCTTGATCAGCGGTGCCGCTATCGCGTCGTAGCGGCGGCCGACGCTCTTGGGTGACTCATTGTCCCAATGCGCCGCAATCGCAACATAAACCTCGACCTCAAACGACTCCATCATGACTCGGCGCAGGTGGTCGCCCATAAACGCGACTTGCTCCAGCTGCTTGTCGCGGTCGAATTCAGGCGCGCGCGCGAACAGGACACCTAAATGAGCGAGCGCCTCGACGAGATTCTGGCGCCCAATGATGTTCTTCTCGCCAGTAAGCGTCTCGACCTTGCGGTGCTTGACGAGGACTTCGGTGAGGTGGGTGCCGAAGATGGTTGTGAGCTTCCCCAACGCATCCGGATATAGATGAATGGGGCTCGCGGGAATCGTCGTCTTCCGACACCACAAACTCGCTATCGAAGTGGTGCGTGTGGGGCGCTAGCTCGCGCGCGAATTTAGGGCTGCGAGCCCATGGTCAACGAGATTCTTGCCAAGGGCCGCAAGTCGCGTGATCTCTGAATGCGGGCGGCTCTTGAGCAGGTTTGGACGCGCCTCTCCGCCGAGCGGCGAGGGAGGTCCCTCGGGCATATCGTCGTGCCCATGCTGAACGATCTCAGCGACTGCGTCGTCGAGACGGTCTGCGTCGAGATTAGACATGCCTAAAAGATCCTCGTCGTTGCCATTTGCCCGGAAAATGCGGGGAGTATTCGCCTGCGCTGCTCCGCGAACATAGTGCTTCGGACGACACTCGTCAATCCCTGCGCGTGTCCGCGACAGGACTGCCAGCATATCGGACGAATGAACGAGTGCGGCGCACCTGACGGCCACAAACGCTGGCGCGCTTCGTAGACAGCCCTCCATCCGTCCACCGTAAAGACTCTCACGCTGCGGCTAGTTGATCACGCACGTCGGACATCTCAGACCCTATGACGTGGTCGCCCGCTGGGGCTGACTGCCGGGGTAGGTAGGCCGGACGCTCCTCGCGGGGGTTTGTCTGGCCGGAGATTGGCTCCGGCTAACCCCAGAGAATGAGGAGGTCCGGCCGTGACTGGGATTGTGACGCGGGCGGGGCTTGATGTCCATGCTCATTCGACGTATTTGGCGGCGATCGATGCCGAGACTGGTGAACTGGTGCGGGCAAGATTCGGGCCGGGGATTGATGAGCCGATCGCGTGGCTTGGTGCTCAGCGTGCTCCGCTGCGTGCTTGCTATGAGGCGGGCCCGACCGGGTTCGGGCTCTATCGCGCCGCGGTAGCAGCGGGCGTTGAGATGCAGGTGATCGCGCCGGGCAAGACGCCGCGCGGCCCGAGTGATCGGGGCAAGACCGACCGCAAGGACGCCGAGCTGTATCCGAAGCCGAAGACCTGGACGGTCGAGCACCGACGCTGGCTCTCATCGCAGCGCTTCCCGGAGGCGCCCAGCGACGCGGTGTTCGCTGATCTGCTCGCTGCCGTCGACGGCATCAGCTCGCGCAATGCTGCGATCGCGCTGTCGCTCTCACAGCTTGCGTGCGACGAGCCGCAATCACACGCGCACCCGCGGCAGTGATTATCTCACGGAGATCCGTGATAATATCAAGGGCAACTGTGATTGCTTCTATCTATCAAGGAACGCACCGTAGGCACCCGTGATCTTCCAGACCCCACCGATGAGCTTCGAAGAGGACGCCGCGCTCAAGAAGATCGACGAGTTGCGCAGACAGCTACGGTTTCGGATCGCTGAGCCCCGACGTTGGGTCGGACAGGTCCGGCGTGTCCTTGGAGCCCGCGCAATTCAAGGCTCGAACAGCATCGAGGGTTATGACGTCTCAGTCGAGGATGCGCTCGCAGCGATCGGCGGCGGGGAGCCGACGGACGCGAAGGAGCAGGACTGGAATGCCGTCTCCGGCTACCGGCGAGCTATGACCTACGTCCTGCAGCTAGCTCAAGACGAGCACTTCGAATACACGCCGCAGATCATCCGAAGTCTGCATTTCATGATGACCGAGTACACGCTCGAGGCGAGTCCCGGGCTATGGCGTCCTGGGCCAATCTGGATTCGCAACGATGCTACCGGCGACATTGTGTACGAGGGCCCCCCGGCCGACGAGCTCCCGGCGCTCGTGAAGGAGCTGACGAGCGACCTTTCGGCCGACAGCGAAACGCCCGTCATGGTCCGCGCCGCCATGGCACATCTGAATCTCGTGATGATTCATCCGTTCCGCGATGGCAACGGACGTATGTCGCGCTGCCTGCAGACTCTGGTTCTCGCGAGAGATCAGATTCTCGCGCCGCAGTTTTCCAGCATCGAGGAGTACCTGGGTAGGAACACGCAGACCTATTACCAAGTGCTCCAGCAAGTGGGGGCCGAAGGGTGGAATCCGCGGCTCGACGCTCGGCCATGGGTGAGGTACTGCTTGGAGGCGCATTTCATTCAGGCAAGCAGCGTCCTCCGACGAGTCAAGGAGTCCGAGGAGATTTGGACCAGGCTGGAAGCGGTGTGCAAGGAAAAGCATCTGCCACTGCGCGTGCTTAGTGCGCTGTTCGACGCCACGATTGGGATCAGGGTGCGCAATTCCTCTTACCGCGCGGCGCTGAGGATGTGGCACGAGGAGATCACGAACCAAGCGGCCACGGACGATCTCCGCGCAATCGTCCAGGCTGACCTGCTCACACGCTTCGGCGCGAGGCGCGGGACGTTCTACGAGGCAGCAGATCCGCTCAAAAGACTCTGGGAGGAAGTGCGTTCGAACAGGCAGCCGATCAGCGCGAGATCACTCTTTGCGATCGCGGACTGACCACCGCTCAATTGAGACACCACCTGTCCGGACCCGGTGGGCACCGGCCGACAAGCACGCCACGATCGCCTGACGCGGTCAATGCACGGTGACCATCCAGCCTTCAGAGTTGCGGACGATCGGCGGGCGGATGTGGGTCAGCGCCATGAACAGATGGGGCGAGACGTAGACCTCGATGAACGCGGCGATCACGAGCACGGGCACGGCGAGGGCGACGGTGACGACAGTGGCAGCGAGCAGCTGCTCCCACTCCCCCCTGCGGCTCGCGAGCATCCATGCGGCCAGCGGCAGGAACAGCGCGATCAGCTCGAGGACCGCGTGCGGAAGGACGCCGAGCAGCAGCAGCGCGGGCGAGACGTGCAGGAAGCCGGATACGCCCGCGAGTGCGTGACCGATCACGTACGCCTGCGCGCTCAGCGAGAAAGCGGTCGCCAGAGCGACGAACGCGATCGCGATGCGTCCGCCGTGTTCGTGCACCCAGCGCGTCAACCCGCCATGATGCTCGGCCTGCAGCGGCAGCGAGCTGCCGGCGATGAAGCCCGCTACGCAGGCCATCGCGTGCAGCGCGAGGACCAGCAGGTTGCTGCGAAGGACATGCAGGACATCGCCGGTGTCGCCCACGGCGAACGGCGGCTGAAGGCTGACGACCTGTTGGTAGCCGTGGTCGAGCGACGCCACGACCAAGACTGCCGCAAGCAGCGCTGCGGCTGCGAGCGCCGAGCCGGCGACCCAGCGGCCGACGACCGCCGCGGGAGCCCGCTGCCAGGCATGCAGGGTCGCGCGTGTGTGCCGCACGCCGTGGGCGAACGCGTAAGCCGAGGCATCCATCGCGGATGCATCGACGCGAATGCCAGCGTTCTGAAGCGACGCCTCGTTATCTGACGCGGACGTGGACTCCCACGGCGGCCGTGCGTTACCTGAACCGCAGCAACGGAACGAGCCACATCGCCTCGGCGGCGATCCGCCAGGACATCTTGCTCGTCCCGTGTTGGCGATCGCGGAACACGATCGGCACCTCGACGACCTGAAACCCTGCCTGCACGGCGCGGTAGGTGAGCTCGACCTGGAATGCGTACCCCTGCGAGCGCACGCCGTCGAAGTGGATCGCCTCGAGTACCTCGCGGCGAAAGCACTTGAAGCCGCCCGTCAGGTCGCGCACCTTCAGCCCGAGCACGAGCCGCGCGTACGTCGAGCCGCCCTCGCTGATGAACCGTCGCAGCAGCCCCCATTCGCGCACGCCGCCGCCGGGCACGTAGCGCGAGCCGAGTGCCAGATCGGCTCCGTCGTAGACCGTCTGCAGCAGACGGGCGAGGTCGGCGGGGTCGTGGGAGAAATCGGAGTCCATCTCCATCACGTAGCCGGCGCCCCGCTCGAGCGCGTGACGGAACCCGGCCAGGTAGGCGGGCCCGATGCCGTTCTTCTCGCTGCGGTGGAGCACCTCGACCCAGTCGTGCTCAGCGGCCATCCGATCGGCGATCTCGCCGGTGCCGTCAGGCGAGCCGTCATCGACGACGAGCACATGAAAACCACCGCCCGTCGGAGATCGCGTGACGGCGCCCGCCAGCACCTCGCCTGCCGCCGAGACGATCGCCTGGACGTTCTCGGCCTCGTTGTACGTGGGCAGTATCAGCCAGGGCTCGCCGGACATCGGTCGGCGTACCCTAGAGCGTGTCGAGGCTGCTCGCTCCAGTCGCCGCGCGATCGGCGCGCGCGGGCCGTACGCGCGCGCGGGCCCGTACGCTTGGTGCAATGGCCCAGCCGGAGCTGTCCAACGACGCGATCGCCAAAGCGCTCGAGGAGCTCGGCGACCTGTACGAGCTGGACGGCGCGGTCGTGCACCGTGTGCTCGCCTACCGCAGTGGTGCGAAAGCCGTTCGAGACGCGTCCGTGTCGGTGGCGGCGCTCGCCCGCGAGGGTCGGGCTGTCGAGCTGCCGGGGATCGGAAAGACCCTCCAGGAGAAGATCCTGGCGCTGATTGAGACGGGCACGATCCCGGCCGCCGAGCGGCTGCGCGCGCAGTTCCCGCCGGGTCTGATCGCGATCACCCGGCTCCCCGGGCTGGGCGCCAAGCGCGCGCGGCTGCTGCATTCGCAGTTGGGAATCGACTCGCCGCAGGCGCTGCGTGAGGCCGCACAGGCCGAGCGCCTGCGCACGGTTCGCGGCCTGGGTGCGAAGTTCGAGGCCGGCGTGCTCGCGTCACTGGACGCACTCGAGGCACAGCCGGACGGCGGCGTGGCGCGGCGGGTCCCGCTCGTCCGGGCACTCGAGATCGGCGAGGCGCTCGTGCTGGGACTGGAGCGACTGGGCGGCCCGGGCACGCACGTGCAGATCGCCGGCTCGGCGCGCCGACGGGCTGACAGCGTCAAGGACCTCGACCTGATCGCGACGAGCACTCGGCCGACGACGCTGGCCAAGAGCCTCGGCAGGCTCGAGCAGATCGAGCGAGTCAGCTCGGCCGGCAAGGCGGGCGCGCGAGCGCGACACACACTCGGGCATGGCTGTCGACCTGCGGATCGCCAAGCCGGCGCAGCTCGGCAATCTGCTGCAGCACTTCACAGGCTCCGGGGCGCACAACGCAGCGCTGCGTGAAGCAGCGGTACGCCAGGGACTGCACGTGTCGGAGTACGGCATCCTCGACGACGCGACCGGCGTCACGCACACGTACGCGACCGAGCAGGAGGTGTACGAGCGCCTCGGCCTCTCCTACATCCCACCGGAGCTGCGCGAGAACCGCGGCGAGCTGGAGGCCGCGCGCGCCGGAACGCTGCCACAGCTACTCGAGCTCGAACGACATTCGCGGCGACCTGCATAGCCACACGATCGCCTCCGACGGACACAACACGATCACCGAGATGGCGGTCGCGGCGCGCGAGCGTGGGTATGAGTACCTGGCGATCACAGACCACTCGGCCAGCCACGGCTTCGGCAACGACGTCTCACCCGAGCAGTTGCGCCGGCAGATCGAGCTGGTGCGCGAAGCGAACGATCGCATCGAGGGCATCGAGCTGCTGGCGGGCAGTGAGGTGAACGTCCTACCGGACGGGTCGCTCGACTACGAGGACGAGCTGCTGGGCGAGCTCGACTGGGTGATCGCCAGCGTGCACACGTCGTTCGGAATGAGCGAGCAGGCGATGACCGAGCGGATGATCGCGGCGATCGAGCACCCGCTGGTGGGCGCGATCGGTCATCCAACGGGACGGCTGATCGAGCGGCGGGAGTCCTACGCGATCGATCTGGACGCGGTGTTCGCAGCGGCGGCGCGCACGGGGACGATGCTCGAGATCAACGCCAACCCCGATCGCCGTGACCTGTCCGACATCCACGCGCGGGCGGCCGCGCGAGCGGGAGTGCTGATCCTGATCGACTCCGACGCCCACCGCACGCGCACGCTGCAGAACATGCGCTGGGGCGTGGCGACTGCGCGACGGGCGTGGCTGACACGCGAGCAGGTCGCCAACACCCGGCGCTGGCGGGAGCTGGCGAAGCTAGCCAAGCAGGCGCGGAAGTAGCTCCTGCGCCACGCGCCTGTCGATCGCCTCGCGGCCGAACGGCGCGAGCGCTGCTCGAGCGCGCGAGTCGTAGTCGCCAGGTGGGTCGAGAAGCGCCGCGCGCAGACCACCCTCGAGGTCTTCGCCGACGAGCCGCGGGTCGAGCGTTCGTGCGATCGGCAGCGCTACATACGGTCCGGGCGCGGGGGTGCTGACCAGCAGGCAGCCGTCAGCCAGGGCCTCGAGCTGGGCGATCCCGTAGTCCTCGCGGCGCGGCGCGCACACGAACACGCGCGCGCGGCGTACGAGCGCGCGATAGTCCACCGATGACAGCGCGCCAACGACGCGTACTCCCTCCGCACTCGCAAGGTCCAAGCCGGCGCTAGCGAGCGCCTCGGCAGGAGCTCCGGCGACGACCAGCTCGTTGGGAGCGTCCGACGGGAGCTCGCGACGCACGCGATGCCATGCCTCGAGCACGCGGTCGAGGCCCTTCTTGGCGGGGTTGGCCGCGTAGGTGATCGCGGCGATGTCCCGTCGCGGCTCCGGCGGCGCGGACGGCTCGACCGGGACGGGCAGGATCAGCGCGCGGTCGTGCTCGCGCGCTGCATCGGGCGCCTCGCTGAGCGCGCCCTCGCTCCACGGAAGCAGCATCGCCGCCTGGCCCAGCCTGCGCCGCTCGAGCGGCCGCTGCCAAAGCCCGTGGCGCCCGGGACGGTTCCCGGCTGACGCTGCGTCGAAGCGGACCGCCCCAGGCGTCGGCCACAGCAGCGCGGCGGTCGTGCTCGAGTAGACGATCGCCCGCGGCGGCGAGCTGCGCAGCCGGTCGAGCGCACTCCGCGCTGCCGCGCGCGCGGCCCACGCCCAGGCGAGGTCGGTGAGCATCAGCGTGCGCATCGGCCGAGGCGGCCGGGCTCGCGCTATCGCCACCCGCGCACCCGCCCTGGCGAGCGAGTCACGCAGCTCATCATCCGCACGACGCAGTCCCGTGGTCGAGCCGAGCGAGACGATCAGCACGTCGACCGGGTCCTGCGGCTGCATCTCAGGTGACGGCGCCGCCTGCGCGCTCCGGGCGGGCGGCCTTGAAGCCGGGAGTGCGCACGAGCGCGATCGGCCGCACCGGCGAGGTGCGGCGCACGTAGAAGCTCGCTCCGTCGCGCTCCTCGATCGCCTCGACAGCCGCATCCTGGCGTCGCCAGGCGAGCGCCCAGATGATCGCGAAGCCTGCGGCGATGCCGGGGATCTGCGGCGCGAGGAACGCGAGCCCGCCGGACAGCAGCGTGAACAGCGCCAGCGGCCACAGACGGTTGACGAGTGTCGCGCCCGGGCGGTGCTCGGGCAGCGTCGTGCTCGCCTGCGCTCCCGCCAACAGGCTCGCGATCGGCGAGCTGGTGTGCGCGCGCCTGCCTAGGCGCAGGCCGAGGAGGATCGCGATCAGCCACCAGCCAACGGCGATCTCGGCGGTCAGGCTGTCGTTGTTGGCGCCAGCCGCGAGCACGGTGATCAGCGCCAGTGCGGTTGCCGCGCCGGCGCTCAGCAGCACGGTGGTCCTGAGGAAGTCCACGAACCGCACGGCGCTACAACAGCGCCTCGAGCAGCTCCCGCACCCCGGCAGGACCGTCGACGGTCAGATCGGCCTCCTTGGCCAGGTCGGGAGGCGCTTCGTCAGAGCTGACCGCCACGCACAGCGCGCTTGTCAGTGTCCCCGCCTCGACCTGCAAGCGCAAGCCGCGAAACGCGTCTAGGTCGGTCGTGTCGTCTCCCACGTAGACCGCCGCGGTGGCGTCGCCGCCGCGCAGCAACGTGGCGATCCCGAGCCCCTTGTCGAGCACGACCGGAGGACGCACCTCGAGCACCTTGCGCCCCCAGTGAACTGCGAAGCCCTCATCCTCGGCGCGCGCTGCGATCTCGTGCACCGCGCGCTCGGCAGCCTGCTCGTCGGGCGCTCCGCGCCAGTGGAACGCGGCGATCGTGTCCTTGTCCTCGCTGCGCACCCTGGTGCGCTGGTGCTCTGCGGTGTATGCGCTGGCCGCGAACTCCCGCACACGGACGGTCCACGCGGCGAGTTCCGGATCGACCTCCGGGCTCGTCGCTCCGGGACGCAGCAGCTCGCCACCGTGGTTGCCGACATAGGCGATCGTTCCGATCGCGACGATCTGACGGGCGGTGCTGGCGCGCCTACCACTCACGCACCCGACGACGCGGTAGCGGCGTGCGATCTCGATCAGCAGGCTGCGCGTGGCCTCGGGGACGTGCGCGTCGGCGGCGTGGCGCACGATCGGCGCGAGCGTGCCGTCGATGTCGAGCAGAACGGCCGAGCGCGCGGGGTCGGCGCGAATCGGCTCGAGGGCCTCCACGAGCGTTGCGGCTGGGGACACGGGGTCTAGTATGGCGCCATGGTGGCCGGCCCGTCCGCTCGTGCAAGTGGCCGCTGAGCAGGCGTCGCACCGCTCGCTGAGGCTGATGGTGATCGGCACGCTGGCCGGTCTTTTCAGCGGCCTGTTCGGCGTCGGAGGCGGCAGCGTGATCGTGCCGTTGCTCGTGCTGTGGTTGAGCTACGACGAGCGAGCCGCAACCGCGACGTCGCTGGCGGCAATCGTGTTCATCGCCGGCTTCGCCGCGGCCGTCCAGGGCCTGTACGGCAACGTGCATGTACTCGACGCGGTGCTCGTCGGGGTGCCCGCCGTCGGCGGTGTGCTGATCGGCACCTCGCTGCAGCAGCGCCTGCAGGAGCGCTCGATCGCGCTGCTGTTCGCTGCAGTGCTGGTGGCGAGCGCGATCGAGCTGGTCCTCAGATGATCGGCGCGATCGCGATCGGGCTGGCCGCCGGGATCGTCGCCGGCCTGCTCGGGGTCGGTGGCGGCGTGCTGTTCGTACCGGGCCTGGTGCTGTTCCTCGGGCTCAACCAGCATCAGGCCGAGGCCACATCGCTGCTGGCGATCGTCCCCGTGGCGATCGTCGGCACCTACCGGCAGGATCGCTACGGCAACGTGCGGCGCGACGACGCACTGCTGCTCGGGCTTCTGTCGGTTGCGGGCGCTGCGGGGGGCGTCGCGCTGGCGAATGCCCTGTCGGGTGTTTTCCTGCGTGACGCGTTCGCCGCGCTGATGATCGTCGTGGCGGTTCAGCTCGTGCAGCGCGCGCTGCGAGCCCCTTCGGCCCCGCCGGCTGAAGGGGCCGGCGCGGGACCGTGAGCCGGCCCTGGCCGACTCCCCGGGCGGGGCTGAGAAAAGGCGTAGACTGAGCACATGGGACTCGACAATCCACTTCACATCGCCTTTCTGGTCGTGATCCTGCTGCTCGTGTTCGGCGCCAAGCGACTGCCGGAGATCGGCCGCTCTCTCGGCTCGGGGATGCGCGAGTTCAAGGACTCGGTCAGTGGCGAGAGCAAACCTGCGCTCACGCAGGGGACGCAGGCACAGCCGCAGCCGACGCAGCCCGTCGCGGCGCAGGCCCCGGCACCGGCTGAGCCCGCGGCGACGCCGCCTGCGGCTCCGGCCGAGCACACGCACCAGGCATAGCCGCGGCCCGCACTGCGGCTCGTCGCGCGAGCGACGGCCAACCTCAAGGACGCCCGGCGTCTAAAGGGTCACTGCTGTTGCACGTGGCGCAACACGCTTCATCGCGCCTGCACCCCTCGGTGAGCTGACACGGGGCATCCCGGCCGCATGGTCGGCCGAGCCGAGTCTTGAAAGCCTGCTTTCTATTCTTCCTAAGAAAAGAAAGCAAAAGCCGCTTTGCTTTCTAAGCGCGCTAGACTTTGCAAGCACCTTTTCTAAGCTGCCCAAAATTCGATGGACCCCGCGATCTTTACAGCCCGAGCCCCTGGTCGCCTCGTCTCCTATGACGGGCATACCGCGTTCGTCCCAGCGCCACTACCGCCTGACCTCGACTTTACGCCCGAGCTGGTCGCTTCCCTGAGCAGGGCCGCAAGCAGCGTAGGGCTCCTTGCGGGTACGGGCCGGAATCTCACGAACCCCCGTCTACTCATCGCTCCGTATCTTCGTCGCGAGGCGGTCCTCAGCTCGCGGATCGAGGGAACCATGAGCACGCTGGCAGACCTGTACGAGGACGAGGCTACAGGCAGCGCGAGAGGTGACGTGCGTGAGGTCCGCAACTATCTAGACGCGAACGAATATGGCCTCAAGGCGCTGAAGGGCCTGCCACTTTGCCTTCGGCTCCTGCGAGAAGCCCACAAGCGCCTCATGCACGGAGTGCGCGGCCATGAGCGCCACCCGGGAAGCTTCCGCTCGTACCAGAACTGGATCGGACCCGGGCGGGCCGCTCCGATCGAGGAGGCTCGGTATGTGCCGCCTCCCGTGCCCGACATGCACACCGCACTGACAGATTTTGAGACGTTCCTAAATAACGAGACCCTTCCGCCTCTTATCGTCGCCGCTCTGGCGCATTATCAATTCGAGGCCATCCATCCGTTCGGCGACGGCAACGGACGCATCGGGAGGCTACTCATATCGCTGTTGCTCCATCAGCGTGGATCGCTCCCGCAGCCTCTGCTCTACGTCTCGGCTTTCTTTGAGCGAAGCGGGTCCGAGTACTACGACCGCCTTCTGCGCGTCAGCACTCACGGCGATTGGAGCGGGTGGCTGACCTACTTCTTGGGCGGCGTCGAGCTTCAAGCGCAGGCCGCGGTCGATGACGCCGAGCGCCTTCTAGACCTACAGGCGAAGTATCACAGCCTCCTCACGGAGGCAAAAGCCCGACAGGCGGCTCACCAGCTCGTCGATCAACTGTTTATCAATCCCTACCTCGTCGCCCCTCGCGCCGCCACGGTCTTGGAAGTGTCGGCTCCGACCGCGCGCGCGGCCATTCGAGACCTACAGGAGCAAGGAATACTCCGGGAGGTAACCGGCCGCAAGTGGCGCCAACTCTTCTTCGCCCACGACATCTTCCAGGCCGTTCGTGGCGGGGTGGACGAGGACTAGAGGCTTGATGTGGGTCAATGGGCTGCTTGGCGCGGCTTAGCGCGGCGGCCAAGTACACCGCACAGGAGGAGGCACTCTGGCCGATCCTCACCCGCGCAAAATCGGCCCGCTCTGGACAGCTTCGAACTCCGATCCGGGGACCCGCTTGATCTGTTCGAGGTCATCGTTGCTCCAGCGCGGGTCGGGTGCCCCGGTGATGAACCACGGCGACCCGTTGTCAGCGACGATCAGCCCGTAGCGCTTGAGGGCTTCGAGCACGACGAGCGACTCGCCGTGGAAACCGGCGAGGCTGTAGCCGGCGCGCAGCCGCAGCCGCAGGCCCATCGGAGGAAGGTCGGCGTTCGAGCTGCTGGACGCGAAGTGGGTCGCGGGGTGGATGTAACCGTTCTGCGTGTGCGGCACGGTGACGCGCAGCGCGTGGTCGATCTGCCCGGCATTTACCTCCGGGTAGCGGATGAGCAGCGGGAAGATGGGGAGCCCGGCGGCGTCGGCGGATGTCCATCCTTCGGGCCGCAGGGCAGCGCTTCGCAGGTTGAAGACGGCGCCCGACGCGGCGCTCCATCGGCCCCCTTTGCGACGGGCGGAGTACAGCTCGTAGAGCATGCAGCTGCCTTCCTGCACGACGAGCACATGCCGGTCGCCGCTGCCGCGCGTGCCGCGGCCCTCGATCGGCGCCTTGGCGGGGATCGGGTAGGGGCCGGGATCGGATTCGTCACCGTAGGCGGTGAATTTGATCGGAACCTTGGGCTGGCGCGAGCTGACCACGGAGTACGGGATGCCGTAGCTCGGGTTGGTCCCGAAGTCGGGGTGTAGGTGCGCGGTCAAGCCGATGCTCGCGACGTATGCCGCCGAGTTGGGGCTGACGGGCGCGTCGGCAATTTCCTGGTTGAGCGGATCGTCGCTCGGCAGGATCTGGCACGCCGGTTCGACCGACTTGGCGGCGAGCGCGGGTACGAGCGCGGCGAGCAGCGACAGCGAGCCTGCGACGAGCGCGGCCGAGCCCACGCGCCGCGCCGTCGCAACGAGTCTCACTTTCACGCGCAACACGCTATGCGACCACACGGTGCCGGAGCAGACGGCTGGACGATCGTTGTACTCGCCCTACGAGTGCTGGGCGCCCACCGGCGCTTGGCGAGACCCGTACGAGCGGGAGCGGCTCAGCCGGGGCTCTCGCTTTGCAGCACCGTCGGGCGGGCCTCCTGCATGAGCGGCGCGCCGCAGTGCCAGCAGAAGGCCGCTCCGCGACTGTGCACGGCGCCGCATGAGCGGCATTGGCCCTCGATGCCGGCCTCGGCGGTCGCGAGCAGCCGCTGCACCTCGCCGAGCTGCGCATCGATCTCTTGCAGTTCGGAGGCTTTGCGGGCGATCACGTCGAGGCGGTAGTGATCGCGGATCGCCATCTCGTAGGCCAGGCCGCCGAGATCCCAGGTGAGCGCGGCCACCCGCTCGGCCAGCTCCAGGCGCTTCTGACGCAGCTCCGACATCGAGCCGCTCGGGGCGGCGAGACCGCCGACGGGCAGCACGACGCCGCTCACCCCGGGCTGGGCTGCGGACTCTTGCGCGGAGGCCCCGGCCCCAGCGCCCGCGGGCTCCTGCTGCCCCGGCGCCTGCGGCGAGTCGCCGTTTCCGTTGGCGCTCGTCATCGCGGCCTCCCGACGACGCGCCCAGTCATCAGCCACCGGTTTCGATCGGCTGGGCGCCGAGCGCGTTGATTTCTTCCTCGTGCTTCTTGCCGGTCGAGCTGCCCAGTTTTTTCAATTTGGTGGACGACGGTTTGACGACGACAGCATGTTCGACTTTGGCCGCCTGCTGCTTTTCGGCCTTGGCTTCTTTCTTGACTTCCTCGGCTTCGCTCGGCGCGCTGGATTTCGTTTCGCTGGCGGTCGTGCTGGTGGTGGCAGTCGTGGACGTGGGCGCGGTGGTCGCGGCAGCTGCCGCTGGCGCCGCGCCGGAGAGGCCCTCGACTTTCACGATCTGCGCGCCCGGGGACTTGTTCTGCGTGACCCAGTGGCCGACCAGCAGGCCGATGACCATCGCCAGCAGCAGCACCGAGAGGACGGCAAACAGCGGCGCGTAGCGACGCAGCCAGTCGTTCGGGCTGGCGGCGGGGGGCGGCAGCTGCGCGTAGTTGACGGGGCTGGTCGCGTACCCGGCGGTGGCGGCCTGCGGCTGGTGCTCGGTCTGCAGCACGTCGAGGAACGCAAGGCGCACGGGCGAGCACGGCTGCCCGCAGGACAGGCAGTAGCGCTGGTCGGCGACGAGCGGCGACGAGCAATTCGAGCACGTGGCGCTGTCGGATGGGACGGGCGCGAGGCTCATTTCGCTCACCCTCCGCTGCCCGCAGGACGGCCGGCCTGATGTTTGCGGGGCTGGTGGGGCTGCCCGGCGGCGGCGCCGTGCGTGCTGTGGCCGGTGGCGGGCTTGGAGGTCGTCTGTGAGCGTGCGGCCTGCTGTTCTTCGCGGCCGATCTTGGCGCTTTCCTGCTCGGTGCTCTCACACGCGCCGAGCGTGACCGTGAGGACACCACAGCCGGCGACGGCGAGCGCCCGCCTGCCCATGCTCATCCAAATGCTCCGCTGACATAGTCGCGCGTGCGCGTCGCGCGCGGGTCCTCGAACACCTCGGTCGTGGTTCCGTACTCGATCAGGTCGCCGAGGTACATGAACGCGACCTTGTCGGCCACGCGATGGGCCTGGGCGAGGTTGTGCGTGACGATCACGACCGCGAGGTCGCGCCGCAGCTCGTGGATCAGATCCTCGATCACGCCGGTGGAGATCGGGTCGAGCGCGCTGCAGGGCTCGTCCATCAGCAGCACCTCGGGGCGCATCGCGATCGCGCGCGCGATGCACAGCCGCTGCTGCTGGCCGCCGGACAGGCGCAGGGCGGGCTTGTCGAGGTCGTCGCGCACCTCGTCGTAGAGCCCGGCGCGACGCAGCGCGTCGATCACCTGCGGCTCGAGCTCGCGTCGCCCGGGACGCTTGCGCGACTGCTCGCGCAGCGCGAAGGCAACGTTGTCGAAGATCGACATCGGGAACGGGTTGGGCTGCTGGAAGACCATCGCCACGCGCGAGCGCAGCGTCGTGTCGACGAGCTCGTGGATGTCCTCGCCGTCGAGCAGCACCTGGCCGGAGCGCGACGCGCTGGCGGTCAGCTCGGTGAGGCGGTTGAGCGTGCGCAGCAGCGTCGTCTTGCCACAGCCGGAGGGCCCGATCAGCGCGAGCACCTCCCCCTGGTGGATCGACAGCGAGACCGACTTGACGGCCTCGTTGCCGCCGTAGGAGACGCTCACGTCGCGCAGGCTCAGGCGTTCGGGCCCGGCCCCCGACGGGGACAGCCTGACCGCCTCACGCTGGCGCTGTGGGCGAACGGGCGAGGGTGCTCGGTCGAGGACGATCGTGCGCACGGGCGGCACCGCTCCGTCGGGCAACGACGAGGCGCTCGCGTGACGCAGGCTCGCCACGGGCTCCGCCCCGAGCGAATGCTGCGGGCGGTCGGTTGCCAGGCTCAGAGGCTCAAGGACCATCTCGTCAGGACTCATCGGACACTATCTCCATCAGCTTGACTTTGGCCATCAGAACACTGAGGTTAGCGACTTTTGCGCCCGATTTGTGAAAAGTTGCCCATGGCGTCTACACCCCGGCACCGGGGACGGTGACGCCCATCGAGCTCGCCTGCGCCTTACCGATCTTGTCGACGATCAGGTTGAGCACGAGCACGAACACGAGCAGCACGAACGCGGCCGCGTAGGCCTTCTGCGGCGCGGCGCCTTCGCCGGCGGGCGAGTTGTCGTACACGAAGCTGGTCAGCGCGGAGCCCGTTCCGCGCAGGACGCTCAAGCCGGGCGCTGAGCCCTGCGCTTCGATCCGCAGCGTGTCGCCGAGCAGCAGCAGCACGATCGCGGTGTCGCCGATGATGCGGCTGATGCCGAGCGTCATTCCGGTGGCGATGTTCGAGCGCACGGTCGGGCAGCAACACGCGTCGGATCGTCGTGATCCGCGTCTTGCCGAGCGCGAACGCCGCCTCGCGCATGTGCGCTGGCACGGCCTGCAGGCCGTCCCTGGTGGCGGCGAAGACCGGCGGGATCGCCAGCAGTGACATCATCGCCCCGGCGGCGAGGAACGAGCGGCCGTACACGCCGCCACCCTCGGCGGTGAACGACAGCGGCGAGAACACGCCGAGCTGGAAGATCGCCAGGCCGAACAGCGCGATCACGATGTCTGGCGTCCCGGCGACGATCTCGATGCTCGACTCGACGACCCGGGCGAGCCAGCTCGGGCGCCCGTACTCGGCGATCCACACGGCGCTGGCGACAGCCAGCGGCAGCGCGAGGACGATGCCGATGACGGTCAGCAGCAGCGTGCCGAGCAGCGGGTCGAGGAAGCCGCCGGAGCCGGCTTGGCTGGAGCTGACCTGCGGCCGGCTGAACAGCAGGCCGGGTCGCAGGTACTGGATCCCGCGGTAGCCCATGTACAGCACGATCGCTGCGGCGACCACGCACAAGCCGATGCCGGCGGCCCAGGCGCACACGAGCACCAGCCGATCACTCCAGCGCCAGCTCCACGGCGAGGAGCGCCGGCCGCGACCGCTGGGCTGGCCGGCCTGCGGGACGTTGGGGGCGTAGGTACTCATGCGCTGGTCTCGTAAGCGCTCATCCGCGGGTCTGGTACTTGCGTAGCGGGAGCTTGATCAGGTAGCCGCCGACCGACAGCACGAACGCGGAGAACAGCAGCAGCAGCGCGAACGCGTACAGCGTCGAGCGCAGGGCGGGGGCGCCGACGCCTTCGTGGAAGTCGACGATCGAGGATGCGAGCGTGCGCAGCGGCTCGAACAGGAAGACGGTTCCGTCGACGATCTTCGGTGAGAAGAAGCGCCCCCCGGAGACCATCTGGATCATCACGGCCTCGCCGAGCGCGCGGGCGGTGGCGAGCACGGCGGCGGCGACGATCGCCGGTCGGACGGCCCGCAGCGTGACGGCCATCACCGCCCGAGCGGGTTGAGACCGAGCGCGACGGCGCCCTCGCGCCAGGCGTTTGGCACCGTGGCCAGCGCCTCGCACGTGAGCGCGATCATGATCGGCGCGATCATCAACGTGAGGATCGCGGCCGCGACCCCAAGCCCGGCGCCTGTGAGCTCGACGACGTTCTGCACGGAGGTCTTCTCGTGCGCGGTGATCAGGTGGTTGCCGACGAACGGGACGACGACGAGCACGCCGATCAGGCCGTAGATGACGGACGGCACCGACGCGAGCAGGCGGATCACGGGGATCACTATCTTGCGCACCCGCGGCGGGGCCAGCTCGACGATGAAGATCGAGGACAGCACGGAGATCACCAGCGCGAGCACGACGGCGATCGCGGTCGTCAGCAGCGTTCCGTAGATCAGCGGCCAGGCGCGCAGGTGGAAGGCCGAGGCGGCCGGGTTGACGCCCGTCGCCTGCATGTCGCCGATCTGCGTTTCCAGGTGTCCGCCACCTCCGAGCCAGCTGAGCCCGTTGTGCGCGAACACCGGCCACGCGCGGATCGCGACGAACACGACCATCGCGACGACGATCACGGTGACCAACAGCGACACCGCGCCGAGCAAACGCTCGGCGCGGTGGTCAGGCCATGGTTTACGGAGTCGCTCTAGCAACTGATCCGCCAGGGTCTACGCGGTCGCTCTAGCAACGACGATCCATCTATTTAATTGGGATCCACTGGCTGGAGATGATCTTGCGTGCCGCCGGGGATGCCTCGATCCAGCCGATGAACGCCGACGCGGCGCCTTTCGGTTTGCCCTTCGTCACCTCGTAGAAGCGTGCGATGCCGGCGTACTGCCCGGAGACCGCGGTGGCGAGGGTGCAGCCGACGCCGTTGTAGCTGACGACGTTCACACCGCCGAGGTCGGCCTGGTAGTTGGACACGAAGCCGATCGCGTTCGGGTCGTTCACCACCTGCTGCTTGAGCAGACCCTCGGAGGACTGTTCGCTGGCGATGCTCGAGACTTTCTTGCCTTCCAGCAGCAGTGTCTGGAAGCTCGTGAGCACGCCGGCAACCGAGGTGCGGCTGATCAGGTCGATCGTGCCGCTGGCGCTCGCGCCGGGCACGCCGGCCCAACTGCGGGTTTTGCCGGTGAAGATCGAGACGACCTGGCTCGCGGTGAGGTTGCTGAGCGTGTTCGCTTTGTTGGTGACCACGCAGATCGCGTACTTGGCGATCGGGTAGAAGACCAGCCCGGCGGGGTCCGTCGGGAGCGGATCGCGCGACACGTCGGCGATCGTCACGCGGCCGCCGGCGACGTCGTTGATGCCGACCTGGGCACCACCCTGGGCGATCTTGAAGCGGACCTTTTTCGGGTGCGTCTTGACGTACTTCTGGGCGAGCAGCGAGACGAGCGGGAACGACGCGGTGGCACCGCTGATCGTGACCAGGCTCGTGGCGGAAGCGGCCGCAGGTGCCGCAACCCCGAGCACGCCAGCCACCGCTAGGGCGACGGAGATACGGCGAATTCGATGCATTGGTAGAGAGGCTCCCTTTCGATCTGAATTGGCAGGCATTTGACAACGGCGAGTGGCGAACATAGCATATCCCCACAGATCTGATCGACATTAGCTATTTTATGGACAAGGTCCAAAACACACGGGACGAAGCCGTGTTTCGCTTTACCGAGAATTCCACTCGACTCAATGAACAACACGCCTGAAACCCGGAAGTCTCCCTTCCGCGCACCGTCGCCCCGAGTGACCGCCGGGCTGGCCGCGGCGATGCTCGCGATCGGTGTCGCGGTCGGCGCGGCGATCGGCCCGGCGCCGAGCGCATCGTTTGCGGTCGGTGAGCTCACGCCGCTACTCCCCTCGCTTGTCGGCAGTAGCGCCAAACCGGCCGCGACCGTCCCTCCGCCGGCGGCCACCCCGCAGCCGACGCCCGCCGCGGCGAGCGCGTCCACGAGCCCGGCGTCGGGGGTTCAGAGCCCGACAAGCCCGTCAGCAAGCCAGCCCTCGGCTTCGCAAGAAACAACAACGCCATCCTCTACCACCCCCACGAGCAAGAACAAGACGACGACGATCGCGCCAGTCACACACGTGTGGCTGATCAAGCTCTCCGGCGCGGGTTTCAGCGAAGCGAGCGCCCAGGCCTCCGCCGCCCCGTACATAACCGGTCAGGCGATCCCGGCGGGGACGCTCCTGAGCGGCTGGACTGGAGTCCAGGGGAGCGCGCTCGCGAGCGAGGCGGCGCTGCTCGCGGAACCGGCACCGCAGCTGCTGGATACGATCGTCCAGCCCCCGTGCCCGGAAGGCGCGCCCGGCGCTCAGTGCGCGGCGGGCAGCCCTGGCGCGATCACCGCGGCGGACGACTTCCTCAAGGCGGTCGTCCCGACGATCACCGCGACCGGCGCTTACCGCGAAAACGGCCTGATCGTCGTCACGTTCGCGACGATCGCTTCCGCGACCGCGACGGGCCTGCCGACTGGGACGTCGACCGCGACGCTGACCTCTCAGCCCCCGGCTGGAGTGCTGCTGATCTCGCCGTTCGCCCCGGCGGGCGCGAAGTCCTCGGCGACCTTCAACCCAATTTCACCAAAGCAGAGCCTCGAAAAGCTCCTGCGGCGATGACAGACACACCAACCAACGAACGGAGACCCCCGTTGCACGCATTCGAACATGTCCACCGTAAAGCGACATGGCGGCTAGCCGCGATAGCGGGCTGTGCCGCCCTGCTGCTCGCGGCCCCGGCGATCAGCCAGGCCGAAGAAACCAACCCCAACAACGACAACTGCCTCGGCAGCATCGCCGCCGGTCAACCCGAAGCGGGCAGCGAAGAACAGCAGGTGCAGTACACGTTCTACTGCAACGGTCCGGTCACCGGTTATCAGCTGCAGGCGCAGGTGCCCTTGACGGGGATCCAGAGCCCGCCGCTGGTGACGAGCATCGCGACAGCGAAACCACTCACGGACACCTTCTCCTGCTCTGGAGAAATCCCGGGCATCGCGCTGAACTGCGTCGGCGCTGCGAAGGCCGGGTACGAGACGATCACCGGCCAGTTCGCGATCGGCAAGAAGCTGTGCGCCGAGCCGCGCGTCGACCCGCTGTTGACCGTCGTGTTCGCGTCGGTCGAAAAAGGCGCGGTCGTGCAGTCGATCTCCGGGCCGTTCGACCTGGGCCGTCCGAAAGGCTGCCCGGCGGACTCCTTCTCGGGAAGCTCGCGACTCGAACCGAAGCCGCTGGTGATCCACAAGAAGGTCGTCAAGAAGCACAAGAAGGGCAAGAAAAGCAAGAAGCCCGCCACGCACAGCTCGACTCACAAGTAGCCCGATCGGCCTCCCGGCGGCGCCGCGCCACGCGCTGCGTCGCCGGGACCGGCCATGGGGCTGCGGCTCGCCGGACCGGCCATACGGCTCCCGTTCGGTTTACTGCCGCGTGAGCCGCACTCGCGTATCTACGCTTCAGTGGTGAGGCGTCCTTCCACCAGCTTTCCCCGCGAGGCGAACAGGCGGCAGCCCGATCTGCGCCGCTCCCGCTCGCGCCGCGGGCGGATGGTCGCGGCGGGCGTCGGCGCGTTCTTGACGCTCGGCTTCGCTGCCTGCGGGTCGGCGACCGCGACCGATCGGGGCTCGACCGCCACTCGCGCGACGGCGAGCGCCCACGTACCTGTGGGCCTCGCCGACACCACTTCCCCAACCACCACTGCTGCGACCACCACTCCCCCGACCACCGCACCCGCGCCGGCCGCCTGCGCGTCGACCGTGGCGGGCACGCTGGGGACGGTCGGCGAACGCATCTACCGCGAGGCCTCGACGGGCGGCAATGTCAGCCAGGCCGTGCATCGCGTGCGGAGCTCCTCGGCGCTGGCGAGCGCGATCAACACCGGTGACACGGCCGCTGCCCGCGCGGCCCTGCGGACGCTGCTGGTCAACCAGATCGTCCGCGTCGAGGTCCTCCGCGGCGGGCACGTGTTCGCGAGCGCCGGTTCGGGGCCGGCGATCGCGCCTGTCCGCGGCTCGATCCCTGGCACGCGCGCTGGCTTCGTGCTGTCGGTCCAATCCGATCACGCCTACACGCAGGTCGCCCGCCAGGTCACCGGCACACAGGTCCTGCTGCTCTCGGGCCCCGCGAGCGGCGGTGCGGGCGCCCGCCGACTTGCCGGGACGATTGGCGGACCGCCGCCGGCGACGATCCCTCAGAGCGGGCCGTTGAGCTATGGCGGTCGGACCTATCAGGTGGCCTCGCTGGCAGGAGCCGTGTATCCCTCGGGCTCGCTGCGGATTGCGCTGCTTGTCCCGACGAGTGAGATCTCCTGTCCGGCGTCGATCGCGCAGGCGCGAGTTGAAACGCTGGGACATGTCGGCGAACGCATCTACCAGGAGGAGTTGGGGAGCACCTACGTCGCTGCGACGGTGCGCCGCATGGAACACACGCCATCGTTCGTTGCCGCCGCGGCGGCGCACGACGTGACCGCCACGCAGGCCGCGATCATCGGCTTCTTCAGGGCGCACATCCACATCGTGCGCGTGCGTGTGACGGTCGGCTCGTCCAAGGCCGACCAGCGCCTGCTCACCGATGTCGGCGGCCCATACGCGCTTGCGCCGGTGCACGGCACGCTGCGCAGTAACGGGCACATGGTCGGCACGTTCACTACCGCGATCCAGGACGACGCCGGCTACCTCAAGCTCGCTCACCTGTTCACCGGCGCGGACGTGCTGATGCGGACCGGTGGGCGACAGGTGATGGGCACGCTCAGCCCCGGCCCGGCGACCGTCCCCGACCGCGGGCAGGTGTCCTACGGAAGGCGGGCCTACCAGGCGTATTCGTTCACCGGTGAAGCATTTCCCTCCGGGCCGCTGCGGCTGTCGCTGTTGATCGCCGCCTGAGCGACGCCGCCGCTACAGCAGGCTGTTCGTCATCCGTTCGATCTCAGCGATCGAGGTCAGGCCTTCGCGCACCTTCTGCAGCCCGTCGTCTCGCAGCCGGCGCATGCCTTCCCCCATCGCCACGGAGATCATCGCGTCGACGGACGCGCGTTCGAGGATCAGCGCGCGGATCGGCTCGCTGACGGACATCACCTCGTACAGCCCGAGGCGGCCGCGGTAGCCCGTCGCGGAGCAGCGCGAGCAGCCGACCGGCTCGTACGGCTCGACCCCCGCCAGCCCGTGTTCGGCTAGCACGAGCTCTGAGACCTTGTGCGTGCGCTTGCAGTGCGTGCACAGCATTCTGACGAGGCGCTGGGCGACGATGCAGTCGACCGCTGAGGAGACGAGGAACGGCTCGATGCCCATGTCGATCAGCCGTCCGAGCGCACTGGGCGCGTCACGTGTGTGCAGCGTCGAGAGCACGAGGTGGCCGGTGAGCGCGGCCTCGATCGCGATGTGCGCGGTCTCCGCGTCGCGGATCTCTCCGACCATGATCACGTCCGGGTCGGCGCGCAGCATCGAGCGCAGCCCGACGTCGAACGTGACGCCTGCCTTGGGCGCGATCTGCATCTGCTTGATCCCGGCGATCTGCTTCTCGACGGGGTCCTCGATCGTGAGGATGCTGCGGTCGCCGTCGTTGAGCGCGTTGAGGGCTGCGTACAGCGTCGTGGACTTGCCGGAGCCGGTCGGGCCGGTGACGAGCACGGCGCCGTTGGGACGGCGGATCGCGGTGGCGAAGCGCTCGAGCTCCTCGGTCTGCATGCCGATCGAATCCAGCTCGTCGACGACGGCGCCTTTGTCGAGGATGCGCATCACGACGCCCTCGCCGTTGACGAGCGGGAGCGTGACCACGCGGATGTCGACCCGGCGCCCGTCGAGGTTGAGCGCGAAGCGGCCATCCTGCGGCACGCGCTTCTCGGAGATGTCCAGCTCGGCCATGATCTTGATCCGCGAGACGACCCCCATCGCCATCCTGCGCTTGACGGTGGCCGCCGGAGCGAGCACGCCGTCGACGCGGAACAGGACCTTCGTGTCGCCCTCCTCGGGGTTGACGTGGATGTCGGACGCGCCCTGCTGCACGGCCTGCGCGACGATCGAGTGCACGAGCTTGATGACGGGTGCCTCACTGTCGGCCTCGTCGACCGCGAGATCCTGCTCGCGGTCCTCGTCGTCCTCGTCGACGATGTCCTCGATCGACGCGTCCATGCGGGCCAGCCGCGCGAGCAGCAGGTTGAGATCCTCCACCGAGGCCGCGGCCGGCCTGATCCGCCGGCCGGTCATCATCCCGACGTCGTCGATCGTCAGCACGTTCGTCGGGTTGGCCATCGCGAGCAGCACCGCGCCGTCCTCGGTGAAGCCGACGGGAACCGCCTGGTAGCGCTTGGCGGCCGTGATGCCGATCAGGTTGACGGCACCCATGTCGAGGTCGTAGAGGGCCAGGTCGACGAAGTCCAGCCCGAAGCGCTCGGCCACGACGCGGGCGAGCTGGTCGTGGCGCAGGACCCCGCGCTCGACGAGCACCACTCCGGTCGGCCGTCCCTGATCGCGGGCCGCCTCCACTGCCTCCTCGACGGTCGCGCGGTCTGACAGGCCGAGGTCGACGACCACCTGGCCGATCATCCTCGTCGAGCGGCCCGGGTGCTTGGGCGGGTACAGGCCCTTGTTATCGCCGGCCTGCCTCGGGACCTCCCTGCGCTCATCCTCCGGCGGGCGGCTCTCGACGGGCGCCGGTGTGACGCCGCTCAGGCCACCGTGCTCGCCTGAGCGATCGCTGCTCTCGGGCCGCGGCTCGCCGGAGACCTCAGTCGCGTCCGCGACTGGACCTTGAGCAACCGTTGGCGTGGCGATATCGCCCATCGAGTACCTATCGGCAACGGCGAAGGGCCGCTTGACAGCTCAACGTCGGTGTTTCAGGCGGCCGATCCGGCGCCGCCATGCTCGAGCACGCCCTTGACTTGGGCGTCGAGCGAGTTCAGCCGATACAGGGCGAGCGCCTCGGGCGAGGCGAAGCGCCGCCCGGAGGCCGAGTCGGCTCCGTGATGGAGCATCACGCAGTGCTCGAGCGCGAGCCTGCGCTCGTCGTCGAGCGCCGGCGGGGCATGCGCGGCCAGCAGGCGCAGCCCCAGCTGGACATGACCGAGCAGCTTCCCCTCCCGACTGCGCGCGATCTCGGCGCCGTAGGTGAACTCGCGCGTCTTGCCGAGGTCGTGGACGATCGCGGCGCTGAGCAGCAGGTCGCTGTCGAGCCGTCGATGCAGCGTGCACAGCTCCAGCGCCATGCTGGCCACCGCGACGGTGTGCTCGAGCAGCCCGCCGAGGTAGGCGTGGTGGCCGGAGGATCGCGCGGCGCGGGCCGAGCTGCCGCCGGCCTCGCTTGAGAGCAATGAGGGAATCGAGCACGGCGCGCGCCTGATGTCCGCGCGCAGGCGCTCGTCGCCGAGCAGCGCCTCGAGCAGCGCCCTCAGGCCAGGGTCATACACCTCGCGGGACGAGGTGCTCGAGGAAGCCTTCGAGCTCGTCGAGGTCGCGGTAGGCGGTGGGCAGGAACTGCGTCGGATCCGCCGCGGCGTCCTCGGCGCGGGCGATCGCCTCGAGGTCGATCTGGAGCTCCTCGCGGAAGCGCCGCACGCGACCGCGCACGCGCACCAGCTCGCCACGCTCGAAGCGCCCGGCGAGCAGGTCGGCGTCGCGAAACGCGCGTGCGCGCATCGAGCCGGTGCCGTCTCGCAACTCCACGGTTAGATACGGAGTCCCCGCGCGTGAGATCTGGCGGTCCTTGCGCGTGCACGCGAACACTGCGTCGACCTGCTCATCGCTGCGGAGGGTGGCGACGGTCTGGACCTGCTCGGGCGATGGACGCGTGGCGGAGGCGATCGACGCATGATGTACGGTGGTTCGGATGCAGCCGCTGATCTGGGACCGCCGTCCGGATGGCCTCAGGGCCCCGGCGATGGTGTGCGCGTTCCAGGGCTGGAACGACGCGGGCGACGCAGCGTCGAGCGCGGTGGGATTCCTCGCCTCAGCGCTGGATGCACAGCGTTTCGCGCGGATCGACTCGGAGGAGTTCTACGACTTCCAGGCCAACCGGCCGTGCATCCGCTTCGGCGAGGACGAGAAGCGCGAGATCGCGTGGCCGACGGTCGAGATCTTCGAGGCGAGCGCGCCGCGTGCGCCGCGCGACCTCGTGCTCGTGCAGGGAGTCGAGCCGTCGATGCGCTGGCGTGCTTTCAGCAGCCACCTGGTCGACCTCGCAGAGGCTCTCGGGGTGCAGGTGGTCGTCTCGCTCGGCGCGCTGCTGGGCGATGTGCCTCATACGCGGCCGGTGTCGATGAGCGGGCACGCCTCCGACGGGGCGCTGCTCGAGCGCCTCGGCATCCAGGCCTCCAGCTACGAGGGGCCGACCGGGATCGTCGGCGTCCTGCATACCGCGTGCGCCCAGGCGGGGCTCCCGTCGGCCAGCCTGTGGGCCGCGGTGCCCCACTACGTCGCCGCCGCCGCCAACCCGAAGGCCGCGCTTGCACTGCTGCGTCGGGTTGAAGTCCTGATCGGCGTGTCGGTGGACGTGTCGGAGCTCGAATCGGCGAGCACCGACTACGAGCGCCAGGTCGGCCTGGCCGTACAGAGCGACCCCGACATCCAGGCGTTTGTCGAACGGCTCGAGCAGGCCTCCGACAGCGAAGAGCAGAGCGTCCCTGAGGACCTTCCCTCGGGCGACGTTATCGCTCGCGAATTTCAGCGCTTCCTACGCCAGCGGGGGCGCGAGGGGAAGTAGTAGTAACAGTCGTAGTGGGTCATTCCGTACGCTTCCGTACGCTTCAGTACGGAACTGCTAGGCTTTGGTCTATGACAACGATCAAAGCCGACGAGGTCCGGATCCCCCGGCGAGCGCGGGAAGCTGTGGCGCATCACGAAGAGGTGGTGGTCGTCAACCGTGAGCGGCCCGCATACGTGATCGTTCATCCTGACGATCGTGGACAGGCGATGGGCGCACGCCGCGGACGGCCACTTCGGGATGCGCTCTCGCTGCTCGCACAGTCTGCACCGCCCGATCAGGCCTTCGCCGAGGACATGCAGGCTGTGCTCGACGCCGTCGGCCAGGCGCCGAGCGATCCATGGGCATCGTCCTAGATACGACCGTCTTTATCGAGCTCGAGCGAGCCATGCGTGGTCTACCGGCTGCGGATGCTATGAGCGAGATCGCCCTGCAATTGCAGGAGCAGCTCGGCGAGCGCGAAGAGGTAGCGATCGCCGCGATCACGGCCTCGGAGCTACTGCACGGGGTGCACAGGGCAAGCGAGGAGCATCGTGGACGACGCGAAGCGTTTGTCGAGGCTACCGTCACGGCGTTTCCTGTGCTCCCGTTCGACCTGCTCGTGGCACGCGTACATGCGCGGCTGTGGGCTGGCCTCGCCGCGTCGGGAGCTGAAGTCGGCGCCCACGATCGACTGGTGGCCGCTACCGCTATGTCCGCCGGATGGCAGGTCGCGACGGCTAACGCTCGCCATTTCAACCGCGTACCCGGACTGAACGTTGTCGCGGTCGAGCTGATCTGAGCCGCCCGACCCGACCCCGCCTACACCTCCGCGGCCGGGCACACGATCCGGTAGTCGCACATCGAGCAGGCGGTCACTGAGGGCGTCGGCTCGAACTCCTGCGCGAGGATCCCGTCGCCGACGGCGAGCACGACCCCTTCGACGGACTCGGCGTCCTGCTCGCTGCGCGAGACGGGCACCTTGAGATCGTCGAGCACGTAGTAGTAGGCCTGTCGTGAAGACTCGAGCTGCCAGTCCTCGCGCGCGGCGAGCGCGTAGAGCGAAAGCTGCACGTCGTCGCGCAGCTGCTCGGCGGTCTTGGGACGTGAGGTCTTGTAGTCGATCAGCTCGTACTCGGCCTCATCACTGTCGGCGAGGCGATCGACGCGGTCGACGCGTCCGCGCAGGTGGTGTGGGCCCAGTCGGAAGTCGAACTGGCGCTCGAACCACACGGGCTGTGAGTCCTGGCGGTGCAGCCGCGCGTGGTAGCGGGTGAGTGACGAGTGGGCCTTCTCGAATAGGTCGCGGTCGCGCTCGCTTTCGCTGAAGCCGGCCCGGCGCCAGCCGGCGTCGAGCAGGCCGAGCATCTGCTCGAGCGTGTGAGCGCCATCGGCGTGATAGCGCTCGAGCACCTGATGCACGACGATGCCGAAGCGCTGATGGACGGTCTGCTCGGTCGGGATGCGCAGGACGCGCGCGAACTTGTAGCGCAGCGGGCAGCTGCGATAGGTGTAGATGTCGGACGCCGACAGCGCCAGCCCGATCCCTCTACGAGGTAGGAAGGGACCGAGCGAGTGCTCCTCGCGACGGGCGATCGCCTGCGCAAGGGAGCGCTCGTCGCGGACGGCACCAACATCGCCGCCACCACCGCCGTCGCCGTCACCTCCACCGCCGAACGCGGCGGTGAGCGTGACATCGAGCGTGGATGTCTCCAGGATCTCGCGCTGCATCGGCGTGGCGGCGGCGAGCAGCCGCACGTTGACGTCGGCGAGCGCGTCGGCGACGCTCTGGCCGTCGGGCCGCTGCAGCAGCGCGGAGAGCTTGAGCAGCTCCAGGTAGCGCACGACCCCGTGCGAGATGTCGAGGTCGGTGTCGAGCCGCAGCTCGCCGAGCCGCCCGCCGATGCGCGCGACTCCCTCGAGCACCTCCTCGCGCAGCAGCTGGAAGGCGGCCTGGATGCCCTGATCGGGCGCCCGAGCGGCGGCATCGGACGGCGCCTCGGGCACGACGGTGGCGAGGTGGCGGGCGAGGTCGCGTGTGTTGGCAATTGGCGTGGTACGTACGAACTCGACGGCGAGGTCGTGCAGACGCTCGAGGCCGGCCTGGCGCTCGGCGGCGTCCTCGGGCGCGAGCAGCGGCCGCCCGGGCACGCCGAGGCGCTCGATCAGGCGGGCGACGAAGACGTCGGGTGGGACGGCGTCGAGCTCGGCGGCGGCGCTGCGGTGCAGGTCGGCAAAACGCTGGATGCGTTCGCGCGCCTCGGGTGGCACCTGGGGCGCCTCGGTGGCGGCGGTGAGCCCGAGGACGAGGTCGAGCTTGCCTGTGCCCCTGGGGGTGCGTCGACGGGCGACCTGGATGACACGCGCGAGATCGACCTGGCGCAGCTCGATCGGCGGGCGGGCGAGCGCGCGCACGACGGCGGCGGCGTCCTGCGGGTCGACGAGCAGTCGCATCCAGGCGAGCACGTCGCGCACCTCGGCGCGCTTGAGGAACTCGCCTCCCCGCTCCCGCCGCGGCGGGCCGTCGGGCGGCGCGGGCGCGATTCTGGGGCCGGACACAGCCCAAGGATACGCGGGAGGATTCTTGGGAGCACGGCCACCGTGGCTACGCTCAGGGGGTGGACGTGATCGATTGGGGCGCAGCACAGCGGATCGGCGAGCTGATCGCGGGCTCGCCGCCGTTCGGTGGCGTGCGTGCGGCGTCGGTCGAGCCGCTGGCGCATGAGTTCGCGGGGCGTGTGGGTAGGTACAGCGGCCTGCCGGCGAACGGCGATCTGCCGGTGCTCGAGCTGGTCGACCGGCCGGGCTGGATCGCGGCGAACCTGCGGACGATGCGGCCGATGCTGGCGCCGCTGACCGAGCCGCTGGACATCGACAAGGGGCCGTTCGCCGGCCCGCTGCGCTCGGCTTCGGGGCTGCTCCTGGGCGCCCAAGTGGGAGCGCTCACTGGAATGCTCTCCCAGCGCGTGCTCGGCCAGTACGACCTGGCGCTGCTGGAGGACTCGGTGAAGCCGCGCCTGCTCCTGCTGGCTCCGAACCTGGCGCACGCGGCACGCAACCTGGGGGTGAACCGCGACGAGCTGGTGCTGTGGGTGAGCATCCACGAGATCACGCACGCGGTTCAGTTCACGGGCGCGCCGTGGCTGCGCGACTACTTGGGTGGGATGCTCAAACAGCTGATCGACGGCCTGCAGATGTCGCTCTCGGGTGGGTCCTCCGACGAGCAGGACAGCGGATCGGAGGACCGGTCGGGCGGCTGGGCGGCGAGGTTGCCGAAGCTGGGCAGTTGGGCGTCCAACCCGGCGGACCTGCGCAACATGGTCGAGCGTGCCCGCCGCGGCGAGCTGCTGCGACTGAGCTTGGGCGAGGATCGCTGGCAGCTGGTCGAGCGAATGCAGGCGGCGATGTCGCTGATCGAGGGGCACGCGGAGCACACGATGGACGCGATCGGCGCTGAGGTGCTGCCGTCGCTGCCGCGCCTGCGCGCCGCGCTGAACCGGCGCCGCGAGAGCCGCGGCCTGCCGTGGCGAGTGCTCGAGCGCCTGCTCGGCCTGGAGCTGAAGCTGCGCCAGTACGAGATTGGTAGGCGCTTCTGTGACGCGGTGGTCGAGGCGGGCGGCCCCGAGGCGCTGGCACTGGCGTGGAGCGGCCCGGATGCGCTGCCGAGCTCGGCCGAGCTGGAGCAGCCGGCCCTGTGGATCGCGCGGGTCGCAGGGCCGTTTGCAGGCATTTCTTAGTCGATCCAAATAACTCCAAATCCGTCCAAAGGCTTGGAGTTAGGCGGGGCTTGGTCGAAGATGGTCGTGAGTATGTCCATTGGGACAAGCTTCGCCGGCTCGAGCCACCCGGTGATCTGAGCCACGAGGAGTGGTGGCTACTCATCAAGTGGGGGCGCGTGAACCTGCAGCGCGCGATCCCGCTGACAGATCCCGCTGGTAGCCATTTCGTCTACGGCGTACCTGATCTCGTCGCGCGGCGGCTCCACTATGTAGACCAGCGGTGCGCCGGGGAGGTCGCGATGTCCGAGGTCGTGACGGCCGACGCCCAGGCCCGCGAGCACTACCTCGTGAACTCGTTGATGGAGGAGGCGATCCGCTCCAGCCAGCTCGAGGGAGCCACCACGACCCGACGAGTAGCGAAGGAGCTGCTCCGGACCGGTCGAGAGCCCAAGGATCGAAGCGAACGCATGATCCTCAACAACTACCGAGCGCTGCTGTACATGCGCGACGACATGCCCTCAGAGCTGACACCGGCGACCGTGCTCGAGCTCCAGCGGCTGTTGACGGACGGCACGCTCGACAATCCCGATGCGGCGGGCCGCCTGCGACGACCCGATGATGATCGCATCGCCGTCACGGACCGCATCGACGGCACGATCATTCATGCTCCACCACCCGCCGAGCAGCTTGCCGGCCGCCTCCAGGCGCTATGCGACTTCGCCAACGAAGGCGAGAGTCCGGACCGGTTCATCCACCCCGTCCTACGCGCGATCCTGTTGCACCTTTGGCTTGCGTATGACCATCCGTTCGAGGACGGCAATGGCAGGACGGCGAGGGCGTTGTTCTACTGGTACATGCGCACCCACTCCTACTGGCTCGTCGAGTACCTGTCGATCTCCCGGATCCTGCGCGAAGCTCCCGCCAGATACAGCCGTGCGTTCGTCTTGACGGAGACTGATGAGCGCGACGCGACCTACTTCATCGTCTACCAGCTCGAGGTGATCCAGCGAGCGGTCGAACAACTCCACGACTACCTGCGAAAGAAGATCAAGGATGTTCGGGATGTCGAAGTTCTGCTCAAGGGCTCGGATCGCTTCAACCACAGGCAGTTCGCCCTACTCGCAAATGCCCTGCGCGCGCCGGACGCGACCTACACGTTCCAGGCTCACGCTGCCAGCCACGGGGTCACGCACGAGACGGCACGGGCAGACTTGTTGCCCCTCCTGGAGATGGGTTTCCTCGAGCGGCGTCGCGGAGGACGGCGATACACGTTCGCCCCCACGGCGGACCTCGAGCATCGTTTGCAGGCGCCCCATCAGTAGTCAGCCCTCCGCAGCATCCGCGGAGCGCGGCCGAGTTGGAGCAGCCGGCGCTGTGGATCGCCCGAGTCGCAGGGGCGAGTGCAGGCGGACAGCCCAAATCCCCGGGCCGAACGCATGTTCCTCCTGTTACAAACTAGCCGCCGGAAACATCCGGTAACAACTGATGTTTCCGGCCTGATAGGATCGCTGTGTAACGATCTCTTGCAAGCGGGTTACAAACAGGTGTTCGGCTGCTGAATCCCGCGGCCAACCACCGAAAGAGCAACCAGACCCCGCTCCTCGCCCACGGCGAGGAAGAAACGGAGACCGCTCCACAGATGCCAACAGCAAGCACAACTTCACCGACCGGGTCAAAAGCCCGGACCAAAACAGCCAGAAAGCCGGCTGCGAAAGCGTCGAGCGCCCGCCGCTCGAACACAGCTGCCGGTACCCAGGCGAAGGCCAGCCGAGCGAAGGCAGCCCGCACGCGTGCGGCGAACACGACCGAGTCGGCGGCCCGCCAGGCACAGACGGCGACGCAGCTGACGAGCGACGTGTTCGGCGACTATGCCGAGCGCGCGGTGCTGATCCCGGTGGGCGCGGCCCTGATCGCGCGTGACCGCGTGGTCTCGACGGTCAACGACACGTTCTCGAGCTACTCCTCGACGACGAAGGCTCAGGCGCAGCTTCGCCGCTTCGAGCGGCGTGGCGTGACGGCCCGCAACCGGTTCGAGCGCGAGGTCCGCAAAGCGCGCGTGCGCGTGGAGCGTGAATTGCGCCAGCGCAGGCGTGAGATCGAGAGCACGGTCAGCGAACTGGAGCAGCGTCGCGACGCGATCGCCAAGAACGGCGGCGACCTGGCGAAAGGCGTGCCGGATCTCGCGAACCGCGTTCCCGAGCTGGCGAACCGAGTCCAGGAGCGCATCCTGAGCCTGGTGTAAGCCACGAGCTTCCCCCGCGCGGACCGGAGAGGTCGCGACGGGAAAGTCTGCCGGCCTCATATCCCGCCGGCAGTAGTAGCACCCTCTCCTCCCTCGACCCGCGGGCGGCCCCCACCGTCCGCGGGTCACTTTAAGCGGTGGGTGATCGCCGGCCCATGGCAGCGCGCTGTAGGGCTGCGCTAGCGCCGGCGATAGCCATCGTATCTACGTCGTATATACATTTGCTATCCCTGTGCGCAAAAGAACACACAGACAGCGCAGGCAGCCAGGACAGCCATAGGCCAGCCATCGGTCAGCTATCGGTCAGCTATCGGCCAGCTATCGGCCAGCTATCGGCCAGCTCGCCCGGGGTTTGCCACAATGAGCGTGATGGCGGACAGAGACGAGATCCACAGGGCACTGGAGGTCGTGATCGACCCCGAGCTGCACCGCTCGATCGTGGAGTTGGACATGGTGCGCTCGATCGACATCAGCGCGAACGGCGTGGTCGACGTGACGGTGTCGCTGACGACGCCGGGCTGCCCGATCAAGGGCCACTTCCAGACGGCGGTGGCACAGGCGGTGACGGCGCTGGATGGCGTGACGCACTGCAACGTGTACTTCGACGTGCTTACGGACACCCAGAAGCAGTCGCTGCAGCAGAAGCTGGGCCGCGGCAGCCTGCCGGCGGGATCGCTGGCACAGGTGGCGAACGTGCTGTGCATCGGCTCGGGCAAGGGCGGCGTGGGCAAGTCGACGCTGACGGCGAACCTGGCGGCGGCGCTGACGGGCGAGGGCAAGCGCGTGGGCATCCTGGACGCGGACGTGTGGGGCTACTCGATTCCGCGCATGTACGGCCTCGGCTCGACGCGCCCGGCGGTGTCGAGCGATCGCAAGATCATCCCGTTGGAAGCGCAGGGCGTGAAGGTGATGTCGATCGGCTTCTTCGTGGAGGAGGACGCGGCGGTGGTGTGGCGCGGGCCGATGCTGCACAAGGCGCTGACGCAGTTCCTGCAGGACGTGGAGTGGGGCGTTTTGGACTATCTGCTGGTGGACCTGCCGCCGGGCACGGGCGACGTGTCGATGACGCTGGCGCAGCTGCTGCCGCAGGCACAGTTCGTGATCGTGACGACGCCGCAGCAGACGGCGCAGAAGGTGGCGCGCCGCGCGGCGCAGATGGCGTTCAAGGTATCGCTGGAGATCGGCGGGGTGATCGAGAACATGTCGAGCTTCACGACCCCGTCGGGCGAGCGCTTCACGATCTTTGGCGAGGGCGGCGGCCAGGAGCTGGCGGACGAGCTGGACGTCCCGCTACTGGGCAAGGTGCCGCTGACGATGCCGCTGCGCGAGCAGTCGGACGCGGGCGTGCCGCTGGTGATCGAGGATCCGGATGACCCGGCGTCGCAGGCGATCCACCGGGCGGCGCGCGGCCTGATCGCGATGGCGCCGACGCAGCTGGCGGTCCTGCCGCTGGTCGAAGTGGCGCCGACGGCGCCGACGCCCGCGGAGGACACGAAACCCGTGGGCATGTCGCTGCCGATGGCCTGACCAGGCCGCCGAGGCCCGTCGACATGCCCTCCCCCGCGTCCCGGCCAACTGGCCCGGACGTCCGGACGCGACCGCCCGGACCGGCGCATCGGCATGCGCGTACGAGCCCACGACGCGCTTGAACAAGCGCGTTTCACCTGAGAGGATCGACTTCGATATGCCCGTACAGGACCAGCAGGAGGAGGACGGGCCGGCCGTGAAGGCCGGCGGGGAGGGCGCCGACGGCTCGGGGGCGACACCGGCCGATCCCGCCACCGCTGGCGCGGTCGCATCCACCTTCGATGACGACGCGTCCCCGGAGGGGGAATTCGACGAACGCCGCGCGAAGATGGAGCGCTTGCGCGCGGAAGGCATCGACCCGTACCCGCCGGTCAGCCTGTGGGGCACCCGCACGCGGATCGCCGACGTGCTCGCGGGTCACGACGCGGCGACGCTCGACCACGGCGAGCATCCGGAGCTGAGCTACCAGATCGCGGGCCGGCTGATCTCGCGCCGCGGCCACGGCAAGACGGCGTTCCTGGACATCCGCGACCTGTCGGGGTCGATCCAGGTGGTCGTGCGCGTGGACGCGCTCGGGCAGGAGACCTACGACCGTATCTTGGACTTCGACATCGGCGACATCCTTGCCATCGTCGGCTGCGTGTACGTGACGCAGCGCGGCCAGCTGGCGCTGGCGGTGAAGCAGTACACGCTGCTGACGAAGACGCTGCGCCCACCGCCGGACAAGCACCACGGCCTTGGCGACACGGGCACCCGCTACCGCTATCGCGAGCTCGACCTGATCGCGAACGAGGAGACGCGCGAGCTGTTCATCACGCGCAACAAGATCGTGCTGGGAATTCGCGAATGGCTGGCGGAACGGCATTTCGTGGAGATCGAAACGCCGGCGCTGCAGTCGCTGGCGGGCGGCGCGGGCTCGCGCCCGTTCACGACGCACCACAACGCGCTGGATCGCGACCTGTACCTGCGCATCTCGGTCGAGCTGTTCCTCAACCGCTGCATCGTGGGCGGGATGGAGAACGTGTACGACATGGGCAAGGTGTTCCGCAACGAGGGCATCTCGCCGAAGCACAGCCCGGAGTTCACGATCATCGAGTTCATGTGCGCGTACTCGGACTACAACGACGTGGCGACGGTGACCGAAGAGATGTTCCGCGACGTGGCGCAGAAGGCGCTCGGCCGGACGGTGGTCAAACGGAATGGCGAGGAGATCGACCTGGCGAAGCCGTGGCGGCGGGTGACGATGCGCGAGCTGATCCTCGAGCGCTTTGGCCTGGACTTCATGGAGTCCACGCGCGAGCAGCTGGCGGAGGTGCTCGACGAGCCGATGGATCCGGCGGCGACGTGGGCGGAGGTGGTGGCGGACATCTACTCGGAGAAGATCGAGTCGACGATCAACCAGCCGACGCACGTGTTCGACTTCCCGCTGGAGCCGTTCCCGATCACCAAGCGCCACGCGGTGCACCCGGAGCTGGGCGAGCACTTCGACGCGGTGATTGGCGGCATCGAGCTGGTCAGCGGGGACACCGAGCTGAACGACCCGGTAGACCAGTGGCAGCGCTTCGTCGATCAGCGCAAGCGGCGGATGATCGACGACGAGGACGTGCCGCACCCGAACGACGAGGAGTACGCGCGCGCAATCGAGTACGGCTACTCGCCGACGGCGGGCGGCGGCATGGGCGTGGACCGCCTGGTGATGATCCTGACCGAACGCGACACGCTACGCGAGGTCATCCCGTTCCCGATCGTGAGGGACGTGCGATGAGCGCTCGTTCGAAGCTGGACCTCGACCCGGGCGTGGTCAGCGCGTGCCGCCAGGCGGCGAAGCAGATCGCGGAGGAGGTGGCCGAGCAGATCGACGGGCGCACGACGGTGTCGGTCGAGCGCAGCGTGACGCGGCTGCTGGGCGTGGACGGCGCGAACGACCTGGAGGCGCCGCTGCCGAACGTGCTGGTCGACCACGTCCACGACGCGGGCGGCCTGGGGCGCGGCGTCGGCTACTGGCTCGGCAACGCGATGCTGCAGACCGGCCGCGCGCCGCAGCAGATCGCGGAGGCGGTCGCCGCGGGCGAGCTGAACGTGTGCGGCCTGGATGTCGCGGAGGAGTCGGCGATCCGCGAGCGCGTGAGCGGCGAGTGCGCGACACGCCTGCGCGAGATCGCCGTGCGCTTTGAGCAGCGCAGCGCGATGCGCGAGCGCCTTACCCCGAGGGCACGAAGCGGCGACGCGGCGACCCCGCTGCGCTACGTGCTGACTGCGACGGGCGACGTGTACGAGGACGTGGTGCACGCGAAGGCTGTGGCGGAAGCGGGCGGGGACATCGTGGCGGTGATCCGCTCGACGGCGCAGAGCCTGCTCGACTACGTCCCGTATGGCCCGACGACGGAGGGTTACGGCGGCACGTTCGCCACGCAGGCGAACTTCAAGATCATGCGCGAGGCGATCGACGAGTGGTGTGAGCAGCACGGGCGCTACGTGCGCCTGTCGAGCTTTTGCTCGGGTCTGTGCATGTCGGAGATCGCGGTGATGGGCGCGTGGGAGGGCTTCGACAACATGGTCAACGACGCGCTGTACGGGATCCTGTACCGCGATATCAACATCGTGCGCGGCCTGATCGACCAGCGCGTGTCGCGGATGATCAACGGCTACTTCGGCGTGACGATCAACACGGGCGAGGACAACTACCTGCGCACGGCGGACGCGGTGCAGGCGGCCCCGTCGGTGACGGCGTCGCAGTTCATCAACCACCAGCTGGCGCGCGACTCGGGCGTGCCGGACGCGCAGATCGCGCTGGGCGACGCGTTCGAGATCGACGTGCCGGTGACGAACGGCCTGCTGTACGAGTGGGCGCAGGCGCAGCTGACGCGCGAGCTGTTCCCGGACTGCCCCGTCAAGTACATGCCGCCGACGCGGCACATGGACGGCAACCTGTTTCGCACGCACGCGGCGGACGCGCTGTTCAACCTGGTGACGATCGCGACCGGCCAGGGGATCCAGACAATCGGCGTCCCGACGGAGGGGATCTTCACCCCGCACATCCACGACCGCGTGCTCGGCCTGCAGAACGTCGACTACGTGTTCAACGCGGCCCGCGACCTGGGCGAGGAGATCGAGTTCAAGCGCGGCGGGATCATCCAGACGCGCGCGCAGGATGTGCTCGCGGGGGCACACGAGCTGCTCGAGCGGATCGCCCAGACGGGTCTGTTCGAGGCGATCGACCGCGCGACGTTCGGCGACGTCAGCCGCAGGCGCGACGAGGGCCGCGGGATCGAGGGGATCGTGGACACGGAGCCCGGCTACTTCAACCCGGTGGTCGAGCTGATGTTCCAGGACAGCTATGCGTGACGTCGACCTGACGGCGGTACGCCCGTACGCGGACCACCTCGGCGACGGCCTCGTGCAGATGAGCTTCACGCTGCCGGTACCGCATTCGCTGGCGGCGCGCAGGGCGGCGCTCGAGCTGGCGGCGAAGATGGGCTTCCAGGAGCCGGAGGTCGTCCACTACGAGCAGCTGACCGAGGGCTACACGTATTTTGTTATGTATGGCCGCTGCGCGGCCAGCGTCGATTTTGCGTCGCTGCAGGGCGAGGGCTTCGACATCGAGTACATGAGCGAGGACGAGATCGAGCGCTTCGCCGAGCAGCACCTCGGGCGCAAGGTCGTGGTGGTCGGCGCGAGCACGGGCTCGGACACGCACAGCGTGGGCATCGACGCGATGCTCAACCTGAAGGGCTACCACGGCCACCACGGCCTCGAGGGCTATCACTCGTTCGAGACCCACAACCTGGGCAGCCAGGTGCCGAACAGCGTGCTGTTGGCGAAGGCGATCGAGGTGAACGCGGACGCGATCCTGGTCTCCCAGACGGTGACCCAGCAGAACCTGCACGTGCACAACCTGACCGAGCTTGTGGAGATGGTCGAGGCGGAGGGCCGCCGCGGCGAGATGATCCTCGCGTGCGGCGGCCCACGCGTTTCGAACGAGCTGGCGAAGGAGCTCGGCTACGACGCGGGCTTCTCGAAAGGCACCGAACCGCACCACCTGGCGACGTTCATCGTGCGCGAGCTCGCCGCGCGCGGCGCGTCCGGCCCCCGTGGCGCGTCCGGCCCCGGCGGCGCGTCCGAGCCTCACAGCGGATCCGGCGAAGGCACGCGGTCGGCAGCCGAGTCCGCGCCCGCTTGACCACCGCGACCCTCAGCCAGCTGACCGCGTCGAGCACGCGCCTGGCGCTGGTCGGGCTGGCCAAGAACACCGGCAAGACCGAGGCGCTGGCGGCGCTGCTGCGCGAGCTGGGCGCGCAGGGTCGGCGCGTGGGCGTCACGTCCGTGGGGCGCGACGGCGAGGAGCACGACGTGATCGACGCGCGCATCGAGAAGCCGCGCGTGCTGCTGACGGCTGGAAGCATCGTCGCGACCACCGACGGTCTGCTGCGCGCGAGCGGTCTCCCGCACGAGCTGCTGGAGGACACAGGCGTGCGCACCCCGCTGGGCAGGGTTCTGATCGCGCGCCTGCGCGGAGCCGGCGCAATCGAGGTAGCGGGCCCGAGCGCGGCCACAGAGGTGCGGGCGGCGAGCGACGCGATGCTGTCTTTCGGCGCCGAGCAGGTGCTGATCGACGGCGCGGTCGACCGGCGTGCGGCGTCCTCCCCAGACGTCGCAGACGGCCTTGTGATCTCCACGGGCGCGGTCCTCGACAGCGACATCGCCGAAGTGGTGCAGCGGACCGTCGACGCGGTGGAGCTCGTGCGCCTGGCGACCGTCGAGGACGCCTGCCCAGACGCCGCCCCGCGCCTGCGCGAGCTGGCCGCGACCGGCGCCCAGGGAGTCAGCGTGCTCGTCGGCGAGGACCTCCAGCCGGTCGCGCTGGCGCCGCGCTTCGTGCTGTCGGCGGAGGCCGAGCAGATCGCCGAGCTATTCGACGCCAACCCCGCCGCGCGCTGGCTGATCGTCGCGGGCGCGCTGCCGGAGAGATTCCTGCACAGCCTCGTGCACCCGCTACACCGACGCAAGCGCGAGCTCACGCTAGTGGTCGCCGACGCGACTAGGGTTTTCCTGTTCAAGCGCGGGCCTGAGTGGTATCGCCGTCAGGGCATTCGTTTCCAAGTGTTGAATCCGATTCAGCTACGGGCCATCACCGTCAACCCGGTGGCACCCCAGTCGCACAGCTTCGACTCGGTGCAGCTGCGCGCGATGCTCGCGCAGGCGATTGCGGACGTGCCGATCTTCGACGTGCTGCACGGCGACTAATAGGTGTGAGCCAGGGCGGCGCAGGCCGTTTGAGGCACGGTGAGAGACACCGCGGCCGGAGTCGCGCGTTTTAGTGGAACTAGACCGGCTTCTGGACTACGTTCGCGGGGTGTCTGCCTACGAGTCCGCGAACCGCCCGGCGAGCCGGCGGCGGCCGCTCCGCGCCGAGTTGCCCACCCCTTCGACGAGCTTGCGCGAAGACGGCACCCGAGCACGTGGGTCCTCGCACATCTGGACTCTGCCGTGGAGCATGCCTGCTTGGGGTGCGATCGTCGCTACGGCCGCGTACATCGCGCTGACCTGCTGGTGGTTGACGCAGGATCGCAGCATCCCCGTCTACGACGCCGGCGATCACCTGACGTTCGCACTGCTCTACCACAACATGCTTGCAGCCGGGCACCTGCTCGAACCACTCACCAGCCCAGGGATCTACCCGACTCTCGGACACATCGTGGGTGCACTCGCGATGTTCGTCGGCGGCGTGAACGTCGCGTCGCCGATCGTCGCCGAGAACGTCGTGTTCGTCCCGTTGCTCACGCTCGGCTGCTACCAAACAGGGCGACTCCTCGTCGGGTCGTTGGCTGGAATGCTCGCAGTCGTGTTCGTGCTCGGCTCGCCGCTGTTGATGTCGATGTTCCATGTAGACATGCTCGACGGGCCGCTTACCGCGATGGTCGCAGTCTCGGTTTGGCTCATTCTTGCAAGCGAGGACTTCAGCCGTCAGGGTGTGGCGGGTCTCGCCGGACTGGCGGTGGGGCTCGGTCTGAACGTAAAGTCGCAGTTCCCACTGTTTGTCATAGGTCTGATCGCGATCGCGCTGGTGCATGGTGGATGGCGCAACAAGCGCGGGGTCCTCACCTTCTGCGTGGTCGCGTTCGTGGTCGGCTCTCCATGGTACATCGTTCACATCACGGAATTGGGGAGGCTGTTCGACCTTGGTGGGATCGCGTCGTATACCCCAACGGGGGTCGAATCGGCAAGCCTTTCCGTGGCAAGCCTGGCGTCCTACTTCTGGAGCGTGCTCGACTCCCAGTTGCTGGCAGCACTCTTCGTGCTCGCGGCGGTGGGCACCGTCTGGATGCTGCTCGCCGTCGTGCGCGGACGGGACAAGCACGGAGCCCGGCTCGAGTTCCTGGTGGGAGGGTTCGCCGCATTCGCAGCGGTCACGCTCGTCCCGCATCACGATATCCGCTATGGCCTGCCGCTGCTCGCCTTCTCGTCGGTCATCGGAACTGGGTGGATCGCATCTCTGCCGCTTACGGCGAGTCTCGCCCTCAGCACACTGCTGACGCTTGTGGTGGTTGCGAACACCCTGGGGATCGCCTTTGGCGTTGGCGATGATGTGAACCTGACGCTGCCTGTGAAGCTGGCCGGCGACAACCAGGTCGCCGTGTACTCGACGAGCGGCTTCCTCGTCTCTGCGCCCAGTCGTGACGGTGACGTGCCCGGACTGCTCAAAGCGCTGAGGCGCGAAGGTGTGCGGACAGTCACCTGGAGTGTCGGGCAGAGCGAGGCGCCCGACTTCTCGCTGGAAGGACTGGTGCCGCTGTCTGTAATCGCCAAGCTCAAGTGGGCGTCCACTCCAAAGCCCGAATTCAGCCGCTCTGCGCGCGTTGCGACGCTAGTTCACGAACCCGTTCGAGCAGACAGCCCCCCGACGTGTCGCCGTTTGAGCGACGGAACCGGCGTCTGGATCGTCCGCTACGACGTGCTGGCTGCGAAGCTTGCTCTCTATTGCCCATCGCGTCATCCGCGGTTCTACGACGCATCCTCCGTCGGCTGACCCGAAAGACGTCGTGCCGCATTCCAATCACCTGGACGCGCTCGGCACGACGCCGTCGCCTCCCAACCCCTCGCAGCTCGGGTATTGATGCGCCGCGTGACGGTCGCGCTCCTCGCCGGCTTGACACTGCTGGCGATCACTATCGGCTTGATACTGGCGCACGCCCCGATGACGGTCGCTGGGACGAACAGACCCGCCGGTCAGCCGGAAGAGCCGATTGCGACCAGTCACGAATACAACAGCTATTGCCAGGCAGGCGAAACGCTGCCGCAGCGCACATCGGCGCTGCGTGTCTGGTTGGACACCATCTATGGCCCGCGCGTCGCGGTTGCGGTGAGCTCCGGCGGGCGCCGTCTCACCGGCGGGGAGCGGGGCTCAGGGTGGGTCGGCGGGTCAGTGACCATTCCGGTGAAGCCGCTGCCGCGCACGGTGTCCGACGTGACGGTCTGCGTGTCGTTTCGGGTACGCGACGAAACGGTCGTCGTACAAGGCAACGCAACCCTCGCCGCGGGCGCGACGCGAGAAAGTGGTCAGGCGCTCCCAGGACGCATGTGGATCGAATACCTGCGCCCGGGCGAGCGCTCATGGGCGTCGCTGCTGGCTTCAACGGCGCGTCGGATGGGGCTGGGTCGCGCCGCAGCCGGGATCTGGGTCGTGTTTCTCGCCATCGGCCTCGGCGCGGCTGTGATTCTCCTGGCTGCGAGGCTCGTACTCAAGGAATTGCCGTGAGCGAGGCATGAGGCTCGTTCGGCGAATCCCTCGAGCCGCCTGGATCTGCGGACTTGTCGCGTGCCTGAACGCCGTCAGCTGGTCGATTGTGACACCGGCGTTTCAGGTTACCGACGAGCCGTCCCATTTCGCCTACGTCAAGCAGTTCGCCGAAACCGGCCATCTGCCGTCCTCGAGCTCTCAGGAAACCGCGCCCGAAGAGGCCGCTGCGCTGCGCGCGCTCCATCAGGGCGCAGTTCGTCTGCGCCCCCAGAGTCAGACGATCGCAACACAGGCCGAACAGGAAGCTCTCGAACGCGAACTGGCCTCGACACCGCACGAGACAGGGAGCCCCGAGGCAGGCGTCGCCACCTCGCAGCCGCCGCTCTACTATGCGCTCGAGGCGATCCCGTACCGCCTGGCGAATAGTGGCACGGTGCTCGATCGGCTGCAGCTGATGAGGGTCATATCCGCGTTGTTCGCCGGCTTGACCGCGATCTTCGCGTTCCTGTTCACCCGCGAGACCCTCCCGGGAGAGCCGTGGGCGTGGACCGTCGGTGGCCTGTCGGTCGCGCTTGCGCCGCTGCTCGGGTTCATGTCGGGTGCTGTGAACCCCGACTCGCTGCTGTTCGCGGTCTCCGCCGCGACTTTCTACTGCCTCGCGCGCGCATTTCGGCGTGGTCTCGACACCGGCGGCGCGGTGGCGATCGGTTTGGTGACAGCGATCGGCCTGGTGACCAAGCTGAACTTCATCGGCCTCGTGCCCGGGATCCTCCTCGGCCTGGTCATACTGAGCATCCGCGCTCGGCGCGTCTCTGGAAGCTCCGCCTGGCGCCTGCTCGTGCTTGCGATCGCGGTCGGCTTCAGCCCCGTCATCGTGTACGCGGGGATCAACACGCTGTCCGGCGATCCCCTGCTGGGACAGGTATCGCGGCGCGCGAACTCTATCCAGTCGGTTCCGGGCGAGATCAACTACATCTGGCAGCTATATCTGCCGCGGCTGCCGGGAACCGTCAACGACTTCCCGGGGCTATTCACGACGCGCCAGCTCTGGTTCGACGGCTATGTCGGATTGTATGGCTGGCTCGACACGACCTTCCCGAGCTGGGTCTACAGCGTCGCCGTGATCCCCGCCGCGGTGATCGCGCTGCTCTGCGGACGCGCCCTGCTAGGAGCGCGCGGCGCGCTGCGCAGCCGCACCGCTGAGCTCACCGTCTACGCGGCCGCCGCCGTCGGCTTGCTGGCACTCGTCGGCGCCGCGTCCTACACCGTCTTCCCGGAAGTCGATGCCGAATATGGCCAGGCGCGCTACCTGCTGCCGATGCTGGCGCTGTTCGCAGCGGCGCTCGCCCTGGCCGCGCGCGGCGCGGGACGGCGCTGGGGGCCGACCGTCGGCACGCTGACCGTCGTGCTGTTCCTGGCCCACGACATCTTGAGCCAGATGCTCGTCGTGGCGCGTTTCTACGGCTAATCGATCCGCACGCGGGTGGACCGCCGTTGCTAGTGGGAGACGCCGTCGCCCCGATTTCAGCGCACGTCTCGGGGGCCAGGGAAGCCTCTTTGACGGCCGTGTAACTGTCCGATAGTACTGGTCGCGATGACCGATGTTGTCGCCGAGACCGAGCGCCCTGTCCGTGAGACGACGGTCGAGGCCGCCCCGAAGTTGCTGTCGGTGATCATCCCCTGCCTGAATGAGGCCGACAACATCGTGCAGTGCGTCAGATCTGCCCGCAATGCGATGGATCTCGCCGGGATATATGGCGAGGTGATCGTTGCCGACAACGACTCCGAAGACGAAAGCGCACAGCTGGCGGAGGCAGCGGGGGCCGACGTCGTCCACGAGTTCCGACGCGGCTACGGCAGCGCCTACATGGCCGGGTTCGCGGCCGCCTCCGGCACCTACGTGCTGATGGCCGACGCCGATCTCACCTACGACTTCGACGAGATCCCCAACTTCCTGCGCGAGCTGCAGGGCGGAGGGGACATGGTCATCGGCAACCGCATGGAGCACATCCATCCGGGCGCGATGCCCTGGCATCACCGTTACATCGGCAACCCGCTGCTCTCGGGGCTGCTCAACGTCCTGTTTCACACGGGAGTCAGCGACGCCCACTGCGGAATGCGCGCGTTCCGGCGCGATCGCCTCGAACTGCTGCAGCTGCGCACCACGGGCATGGAGTTCGCCTCGGAGATGGTCGTACGTGCGGCCAAGGAGAAACTCGCCATCCGCGAGATCCCGATCGAGTACCACCCGCGCGGCGGCGAATCGAAGCTGTCGAGCTTCCGCGACGGCTGGCGACACCTGCGCTTCCTACTGCTGCACTCGCCAAACCACCTGTTCATCCTGCCGGGGGCGCTCATGGCGATGCTCGGCGCACTCGTGTCGCTGACCGTGCTCGCGCATCTGCATGTGCTCGCGCGCCCCTGGGATCTGCACACGCTGATCGGCGGCTCGTTGCTGCTGATCGTCGGCGCTCAGCTGGTCGGGCTGGGCCTCTGCGCCCACGCGTACGCGACCTACTTCATGGGCGAGCGCGATGCCTGGTTCGACCGCGCCCGCGAACGCCTGCGCCTGGAGCACGGGCTGATACTGGGCAGCGCGATCGCGCTTGTCGGACTGACGATGATGGTGGTGATCGTGCTCGACTGGGCGCGGCACGGCTTCGGCAGCCTTTCCCAGGAGCAGGTCGCGATCTTCGCGGCGACGCTGCTCGTGCTGGGCATCCAGATCGTGTTCACGTCGTTCCTGCTCAGCATGCTCGGGCTTCGCCACAGCTGATGCGCGGCGTGAAGGTCGCGCTGGTCGCAGGGCTCACCCTGGCGGCCGTTGCGATCGGCCTGACGCTGGCGCGCTCGCCGAAGAGCGTTGCCGCCACCAACAAGCCCCACGGCCAGCAGGAAAACGCGATCTCGAGCACACGCCGCCGTACCAGCTACTGCCAGGCAGGTGAAACGCTCCCGCGAGGCACCTCGGCGATCCGCGTCTCGCTGGCCGCATCGATCGGGCCGCGCGTGAGCCTTCTCGCGAGCGCCGGCGGGCATGTGATCGCCAGCGGACAGCATGACTCGGGCTGGACCGGCTGGGTCCTCGCCGTCCCGGTGAGACCGCTCTCGCACACGGTGGCGGGCGTGACGATCTGCGCGTCGTTCGCGCCGGCGCATGAAACGGTCGCCCTGCTCGGCGAGCACACGCGAGCGGCGATCGCGGCACGCAAGAGCGGGCGGCCGACTCGGGGAAGGATGTGGATCGAATATCTGCGACCGGGCACCCGATCCTGGGCGTCGCTCGCGTCGTCGGTCGTGCGCAACATGGGGTTCGGCCGTGCCTGGTCCGGCAGCGGGGTCGTCTTTGTCGCGCTCCTGCTGCTGGCTGCGGTCGCGATCCTCGCCACGCGTCTCGTGCTCACTGAGATGCGATGAGCACGCGAGCGTTGAAGCGACGCGCGAGAACGTCCAGGCGGGCGCGAGCCGTCCGCGAGCGACGAGTGTCTCGCCGATCGTTCTCGCTGACACGGCTCAAGCCACATTTCTTCGAGCTCCTGCGACGGGTTCCGCGGGCTGCCTGGCTTTGCGGCTTGGTCGCCTGCCTGAATGCCGCGTGCTGGTCGTTCGTGACGCCGCCGTTCCAGGTCCCCGACGAGCCCGACCACTACGCCTACGTCAAGCAGCTCTTCGAAACCCGGCGGCTGCCCTCGTCGAACGCTGAATTGACCTCCAACGAAATCATCGCCGTGCTGCTCGGTGTCCACTACCCCGAGGTTCGCGAGCAGCCGGAGAACCACACGATCGCCTCGCAGGCTGAAGAGAACGAACTGCGGCACGATCTCGCAGTGTCCGCGAAAGACGCGGAAGCCGGGAGCCCCGCCGCCGGTGTCGCCGCATCACAACCGCCGCTGTACTACGCGCTCGAGGCGATCCCGTACGGTCTTGCCAAGAGCGGCACGGTGCTCGACAGGCTGCAGCTGATGCGGTTGATGTCGGCGCTGTTCGCTGGCCTGACCGCGCTGTTCGTGTTCATGTTCGTGCGCGAGACGCTGCCCGGAGCGCGCTGGGCGTGGATCGTCGGCGGCCTATCGGTCGCGCTTGCGCCACTGCTCGGCTTCATGTCCGGCGCTGTCAACCCCGACTCGCTGCTGTTCGCGGTCTCGGCCGCGATCTTCTACTTCCTCGCGCGAGCCTTCAGGCGCGGGCTCGACATCCGCGCGGCAGCGACGATCGGCACCTTGACGGCGATCGGCTTCCTGACCAAGCTGAACTTCATCGGCCTGGCGCCTGGAGTGCTGCTCGGGCTGATCGTGCTCAGTACTCGCGCCGCGCGCGCACGCGGACGCTCCGCCTGTCGCCTGCTCGCGCTGTCCGTCGGGATCGCCCTCAGCCCGGTCGCCCTGTACATCGCACGCAACGTCCTGTCCGATCGCCGCCCGCTGGGGATCGTGTCTTCGACGCTGCATCTCGCGCACGGATCGATACTGGCCCAGATCAACTACATCTGGCAGCTCTACCTGCCGCGAATACCAGGCACCGTCAACGACTTCCCCGGCCTGTTCACCACACAGCAGCTGTGGTTCAGGGGCTACGTCGGCCTGTACGGCTGGCTCGACACACCGTTTCCCGGCTGGGTCAGCGCAATCGCCGTGATCCCCGCCGCTGCGCTCCTGCTGCTGCTCGCTCGCACGTTGCTTCAAGGCCGGGCCGCACTGCGCAGCCGCGCAGCTGAGCTCGCCGTATACGCGGTCATCGCGACCGGCCTGATGGTGCTGGTGGGCGCGGACTCCTATCTAACCTTCCCGCGGCTCACCGCCGAATACGCACAGGTGCGCTACCTGCTGCCGCTGTTGCCGCTGCTCGGCGCGGCTCTCGCGCTCGCGGCCCGCGGCGCAGGCCGGCGCGCGGGGCCGGCTGTGGGCGCATCGATCGTGGTCCTGTTCCTGGCCCACGACGTCTTCAGCCAGCTGCTGGTCGTCGGACGTTATTACGGCTGAGCACGGCTGAGCTGCAATGGTCCGACGCTGCGGACCGATCGCCCAACGCCGGGTCTGCCCGTCTACTTGGCGTTGGCGAAGTAGTCGGCGTTGATCTGTGTGTACTTCTGCCACTCCTCCGGTAGCTGGTCCTCGGCGAAGCACGCGTCCACCGGGCAGGCCTCGACACAGGCGTCGCAGTCGATGCACTCCTCCGGATCGATGTAGAGCATCTCGGCCGCGTCGTATCCGGGCTCGTCGGGCGTCGGGTGGATGCAGTCCACGGGACACACCTCGACACAGGAGTTGTCCTTGGTGCCAATGCACGGCTCGGCGATCACGTATGCCATTCGCTTCTTTCTTGGGTCGGTTTGCGTGGGGGTCCCAGGCGGGAGACGCATATTGTACGAACCATGCTGCTACTTACCGGTGCGACCGGCCTGGTGGGCTCGACGCTGCTCGGGCGGCTGCTGGCCGAAGGCACGGAGGTGCGCTGCCTCGTGCGCGACCCGCGCCGTCTGGGAGCGCAGCGCGTGCGTGTCCAGATCGCGCTCGGCGACCTCACCGACCCGCCGTCGTTTCGCAACGCGCTCCGCGGCGTGCACACGGTCGTGCACCTGGCGGCGTCGATCCGCGATCAGCCGCGAGGGTCGATAGAGGAGCTGAGCGGCATCGCGACCTGGCGAATGGTAGAGGCTGCCGAGCGCTGGGGCGTCGAGCGCTTCGTGTTCTTCTCCGCGCTCGGCGCCTCCGCGCACCACCGCACACGCTTCCTGCGCGCCAAGGCGCTTGCCGAGCAGGCCGTGCGCGAGACAGACCTCCGCTCGATCGTGTTCGCCCCGTCGATCGTGTACGCCCCGGGCGACCCGTGGCTGACGTTGCTCGAGCGGATGGCGTGGCTGCCCGTGATGCCCGTCTCCGGACGGGGCCACGCCGCGTTCCAGCCGATCTGGGCGGACGACGTCGCCGCGTGCGTGGTCGCGGCGCTGCGCGGAGAGGGACCTGCCGAGCAGGAGAACGGGGCGCCCACGGCCGCAGGAGCGAGCCACGAGCGCTACGAGCTGGCAGGACCGGAGACGCTCAGCCACACAGACATCGTGCGCACGCTGCTTCGCTCTCAGAACCGCCGGCGCCCGCTCGTGCACGTCCCGACGCCGATCGTCTCGCGCGGGCTGCGGATGCTCGAGCGCGCGGGTGGCCCAGGTGTGTTCGCCACGTGGGACGAGGCGGAGCTGATGGAGACCGCGATGACCTCACCGCGCGGAGCCGCGGATGCGGAAGCGCTGGGCGTCAGGCCACAGCGGATGGCCGCGGTGCTGGGGAGCTGACTAAAGCGCTCGTTTTCGTAAGTAAGGGTGACGTACTAGCCTGCATTCGTCGGTAGCGGTGCGGGGTGTGAGGCGGCTGGAGGGTTGAGATGTCCGCCTGGGCGGGGAGGATTGCGGTTACGAGGCCAGCAATCCACCCGCTCAGGAGGTTCACCTTGAGGGTGATCGGAAGTGCGTCGTTTGGAACGGTAGATGTGCTCGCGGACGGCACGGGCTTGTCGTCTCGCGTGGGGAGCGCGCTGCTGGCGCTCACGGCGCAGCGGCTCGGCCTGACCGACGGCCTGTCGGGGGCGTTGGCCGGGACGCGTCGGCGTCGTTCTGCGCATGATCCGGGGCGGGTTCTGTGTGATCTCGCGGTGATGGCAGCCGATGGCGGGCGCTGCGTCTCAGATCTCGCGGTACTTGCGGGGCAGCCCTCGCTGTTTGGAGATGTCGCGTCTGTGGCGACGGCCAGGCGGGTGCTGCTCTCGATCGGGGAGGTGGAGATCGACCGGGTTCGCCGGGCACGCGCGCTCGCTCGCGAGCGGGCATGGAGGGCGGGGGCTGCGCCTGGCCTGGTGATCCTGGATTTCGATGCGACACCGGTCAGTATCCATTCCGAGAAGGAGCTGGCGGCCGGGCATTACAAGGGCGGGTTCGGCTTCAACCCGCTGCTCGCGTCCTGTGGGCGGGAGGTGCTGGCCGGGGTCCCACGGCCGGGGAAACGCCGGCGCGAACAACGCCGAGGATCACCTGGCTGTGCTGGAACTCGCGCTGGAGCAGCTACCCGAGAGCGCCCTGGACGGGGAGATTCTCGCCCGCTCGGATTCCGCCGGGGCCAGTCACGCCTTCGCGTCCGGGTGCCGGGAGTGCCGCATCCGTTTCTCGCTGGGCTACGCGATCAACAACACCGTGCGTGAGCAGATCCTCGCGCTCGACGAGGACGCTTGGACACCGGCGGTCAACCAGGACGAGCAGCCACGCGAGGGGGCATGGGTGGCGGAGCTCACGGGCCTGGTGAACCTGGATTCCTGGCCTGAGGGTACCCGGCTGATCTGTCGCCGTGAGCGCCCACACCCCGGGGCGCAGCTCTCCTTCACCGACCTCGACGGGCATCGCTTTCAGTGCGTCATCACCGATCAGCCCGACCCGGACATCGCCGCGCTCGAGGCCGTGCACCGCCAGCACGCCGAAGTCGAGGACCGCGTCAAGACACTCAAGGCCTGCGGCGCTGGGCACCTCCCGTTCCACTCGTTCGCCGCGAACGCCGCCTGGTTCGAGCTCGCGCTGACATCGCACGACATCCTCGTCTGGACACAACAGCTACTCCTCGACGGTGAGCACCGCATCAGCGAACCGAAGCGGCTGCGCTACCGCATCCTGCACGTCGCCGGGCAAATCACCCGCCACGCCCGACGAACCACACTGCACCTACCAGCCGACTGGCCCTGGGCCAGCGCGATCCTCCGCGCGTTCAAGCGACTGCGCACACTCCCCGGCTACGGCTGAGCGCCCAGCCCGCGCTCACCGCCAGGCGCCCAGCACCAAGCCGGACACCCGCGCTCGCCGCTGCCCAAAAACACGGCCACACCAACCCGCACCAGCACCACACGCCCACCGCACACCCCACCACCACCGACCGCTACCGCCACCACCGGCAATCTCACCCAAAAACCACCGGCAGTTGGGAGTGTCATAGGAACTGTGGTGCGCCGGGATAAACCGGCATGAGGAAGGAGATGAGAGTTCTCTACGTTGAGGGAGTAGCGATCCGCGACGGCCCTGAGTCATGCGTGGGCGCTCGTGAGGGCGTCGGCGAAGCGTTGGCAGGGGTTCTGTGGGCGGGGTGATTGAGCCGCGATATTCGGATCTGGGTGCCGACGCTGTCACAGTGGCGGAAGGCGATGCTCGGTGTGGCGCTAGCGCGAGCCATGCGGGGACCCGGCGCGGTCAGAGGAGCCCAGGCACGCAGGAAGATCCTCATGCGCGAGAACCGGGAGGGCCCGTGGTTGGCCTGCTCGGCTTGGATGCCTCGCCATTGTTCGCGGGGTGGTATGGCTGGGTTGGGTCCGTGAGGGGAACACTGTGGTGGTAAGCCCTCGATGAACGATCATGGGCAGTCAGACGGCCTCGTAGTACCTGCGAAGCTGCCGAACAAGGCTGCTGGTGCAGCTGCGGAGGTGGTGGAGGAAAGGAGGCCGGCCGAGGGGAACACGGCCAGTGAAACGCGCCCCGGACACGGAGCCGGAGTGAGCGTGAATAGTGATCTGGATCGTGTGCGTCGGGCAGCAGGGAGGGACAAGCAGGCACGGTTCACCGCGCTTTTGCATCACGTCACCGTTGATCGCCTCAGGAGGGCGTACCGGATGATACGTCCGGGTGCTGTTCCGGGGGTTGATGGCGTGACGTGGCAGGACTACGGGCAGGATCTTGAGGAGAATCTCAAGGATCTCCATGCCCGGGTTCACAGGGGCGCGTACCGGGCGACTCCTGCTCGGAGGGTGTTCATACCGAAGCCGGATGGGCGGCAGCGGCCGCTCGGGATCGCCGCGTTGGAGGACAAGATCGTCCAGCGGGCGGTGGTGGAAGTACTGAACGCTGTCTATGAGGAGGATTTCCTGGGGTTCTCGTATGGGTTTCGGCCGGGGCGCAGTCCGCATGATGCGTTGGACGCGCTCGCGGTCGGGATCGAACGCAAGAAGGTGAACTGGGTGCTCAAGATCGACGTCAAGGACCTGTTCGACGCGCTCGATCAGGGCTGGTTGATGCGGTTCTTGGAGCACCGGATCGCCGACCGACGGGTCCTGCGACTGATCCAGAAATGGCTCAGGGCAGGGGTCATCGAGGACGGGAAATGGTCAAACACAGGAACGGGGACGGCGCGGAGCAATTGTCAAGAGTTGTGGATGAGAAGGTGAAGCATCAGGCGGCGATCTTCTTGTCCGTTGTCGTGGTTTCGTCGTCTGTGACCTTGAGTCCGTCCTTGAATTTCACGTCGTCGAGCACGTCCGTGACGAGCTCGTGGCCGTTGAATCGCCGCCAGCGTTCTTGGGCGCCGTCGAGGAGCTTGTAGGCCATCGCGAGCGCTGCTTTCTTCGAGCCGGCGCCCTTGGTGACCTTGGTGCGCAGCTTGACGGTCGCGAAGCTGCTCTCGATCGGGTTTGTCGTGCGCAGGTGCCGCCAGTGCTCGGCGGGGAAGTCGAAGAACGTGGTGAGCTGCCCCCAGTCCTTGTCGAGCTTGGAGACGGCCTTCGGGTACTTGGCGTCGAACTCGCTACGGAAGCGCTCAAGCGCTTTGCGGGCGTCCGCTTGTGAGGGCGCCTCGGCCATTTCGTGCAGCAGCGTCTTCGCCCTGGGCTGCAGCCGCTTCGGGAGCGCGTCGAGTACGTTCGCTGTCTTGTGCACCCAGCAGCGTTGCTCTCTGGTGCCGGGGAACACGCTCCTTAGCGCGGCCCACGCACCGAGCGCGCCGTCACCGGTCACGAGCTTCGGCTCGTTCATCCCGCGGTCGCGGAGATCGCGGAACACTGCCGCCCAGGAGTCCTCGCTCTCGCGGTAGCCGTCCTCGACCGCGAGCAGCTCCTTGCAACCGTCCTCACGGACGCCGATCACCACAAGCACGCACAGCTTGGGATCCTCGCCGAGGCGGACGCTGACGTTGACGCCGTCGACGAACAGGTAGGCGTAGCGGTGAAACCGCAGCTCCCGCGTGCAGAACGCGGCGTGCTCGGCCTGCCACTGCTCGGTAAGCCGCTGGATCGAGCTGGACGAGAGCCCCGAGGCGTCCTCGCCCAGCAGATCCCGCAGCGCCGGCCGGAAGTCCCCGGTCGAGAGCCCGTGCAGATACAGGATCGGCAGCACCTCGGTCACCTTCGGGGACCGCCGCGCGTACGCCGGCAGGATCCGCGAGCTGAACCGCTTGCGCTCCTCGCTCTCCTCATCAACGCGCTTGTCGTTGACGCGCGGCGCGCGGACCGGGATCGTCCCCGACCCGACCGTCACGCGGCGCTCCCGCGCACGGCCGTTACGGACGACCAGCCGCTTACCGTCCTCATCGACCTCCTCCACGAACGAGCCGACGTACTCGTCAACCTCGACCTCCAGCGCCGCGGCGATCATCCGCCGCGCGCCCTCCCGCGCGAGATCATCGAGCGTGAACCGACCCTGATCGTCCTCCCCGACGGGGAGCCTGCGAACATCTGACATGGCGTGCCTTCCTGCCGGCCATCACCGGCATCGGTCTTGATCAACCGGGAAGGTACGCCGCCTTCCTCCTCACACGCATCCACAACTTCTGGGTATAGCTCGGACGGCGCAAGGAGCTTCGGTTTCGCCGTTGCTTGCGAACGTCTTCCTGAACTATGTGTTTGACCTTTGGGCCGAGCAATGGCGGCGGCGTCACGCGCGGGGGGATGTGATCCTGGTGCGTTTCGCTGACGATATTGCTGCTGGCTTTCAGCATCGTTCTGATGCGGAGCGTTTCCTTGTCGGTCTTCGTGAGCGTTTCGCGGAGTTCGGTTTGGAGATCGCTCCGGAGAAGACGCGGCTGGTGGAGTTCGGCTGCTATGCGGCTGAGCGCAGAACCAACCGTGGGCTCAGCAAGCCCGAGACGTTCCAGTTCCTCGGTTTCACGCACTTGTGCGCGAAAACGCAGGCTGGACAGTTCAGGGTGCGCAGGGTCACGATCAAGAAGCGGATGAGCGTAAAGCTGCGCGAGCTGAAGTTCGAGATGCGTAGACGTGCTCATCTCCCGATCCCCGTCCAGGGGCGCTGGCTTGCCAGTGTCCTCACCGGGCACTACCGGTATTTCGCGGTGCCCGGCAACATCAACGCACTCGGGGCCTTCCGTAACGCGGTCATCAGGCTATGGATGCGCACGCTCCGGCGGCGCAGCCAACGCCACCGAATGACCTGGGAGCGGATGGCCCGGATAACGCGACGGTGGCTGCCCACGGCCAGCATCCTGCATCCTTGGCCCAACCAACGCTTCGACGCCAGAACCCAAGGCAGGAGCCCAGTGCGTTAGCGCGCACGCTGGGATCTGCGCGGGGGGCCGCCGGCAACGGCGGTCCCTACCGCGATTAGGCACGAGCGAAAGAGGTCGCTATGTCTACTACTACGCAGGATCGGATGGAGTCGCAGGAGTTGGTGTTCCCCGCTGCCGGGGAGCGTAGGGAGCCCGTAGGGCGACCGGAGTGGACCGGCAGCGGCGCGCCCGTCGCGGACCCCCCGTCGCTCTCGCCGGATCTGGTTGATGACGCCGTCGATCGTGCCGGTGGCCGCCGCCGTGTGCGGCAAGCTTTGAAGATGCCGTCTGGGCGGATCAGCGATGAGCTGATTGATGAGCTGCTCGCCGGTGCGAGCAGCGAGGAGGAGATCGCCGGGCCCGGGGGGCTGCTAGCCGATCTGACCAAGCGGCTGGTGGAGCGGGCGATGGAGGTTGAGCTGAGCGAGCATGTGGGCTATGGGCCGCATTGTGAGCCGCCCGGTGGCGCCGGGAATCAGCGCAACGGCACGACGCCGAAGACGTTGATCACTGAGCACGGGAAGGTTCACCTCGACGCTCCCCGTGACCGGGACGGCAGTTTCCAGCCAAAGATCGTCAAGAAGCGCCAGCGCCGGTTCGTCGGGTTCGACGAGAAGATCCTCGCGCTCTACAGCCGTGGGCTCTCGACCCGGGACATCTCCGCGCACCTTCAGGAGATCTACGGCGTGAACGTCAGCCGCGACCTCATCTCCCGTGTCACGGATGGGGTCATGGACGACGTGCGCGAGTGGGCCAAGCGGCCGCTGGAGGACATCTACCCGATCGTGTTCCTGGACTGCATGGTCCTGAAGATCCGCGAGGGCGCCACGGTGCAGCGCCGCGCGCTGTATCTGGCGTTGGGTGTGACCCTCGACGGCGACCGTGACGTGCTCGGCATGTGGTTTCAGGAGACCGAGGGCGCGAAGTTCTGGATGCAGGTCCTCACCGACCTGAAGACCCGCGGGGTGCAGGACATCCTGATCGCATGTGTCGACGGGCTGAGCGGGTTCCCAGAGGCGATCGAGGCGATCTTCCCCAAGACGACCGTCCAAACATGCATCGTCCATCTGATCCGTGCGTCACTGAAGTACGTGCCGCGGCGCGAGCGCGAGCAAGTCGCCCGCGCCCTGAAGCCGATCTACACCGCGGTGGACGCCGACCAGGCGCACGCCGAGCTCGAGGCCTTCGACGAGAAGTGGGGCGAGCGGTTCCCCGTGATCACCCAGGCCTGGCTGAACGCATGGGAGCACGTGACACCGTTCCTCGCGTTCCCGCCAGAGGTCCGCCGCGTGATCTACACCACGAACGCGATCGAGGCCCTCAATCGCCAGCTACGCAAGGCGATCAAGACGAAGGGCAGCTTCCCCAGCGAGGACGCCGCTCGCAAGCTCGTCTACCTCGCCCTGCAGAACGCCGTCCCGCAATGGACACGAACCCGGAACTGGACGACAGCGCTACTCGCGTTCAAGATTCACTTCGGAGACCGCGTCCCCGACACTACAAACTGACCATCACTGGTTGACACCCACGGAGTCACTGTTACACTTAACCCAAGAAACCCGCTTACACAGTTAATCTGACGCTCTCGGCAGTTCACCTCGCTCTCATGGCCGGGCTGTAGGCGTGTGCTGGGCATGGCGTTTGAGAGTTCGGGGGTTGGAGGTCCTGTCTTGGGACCCTGGCGGGGGGGGCGACCCAGCATTGGTGAGGCAAGGGCGTGGCTCGGAGTTCACGGGCGGTCTCGGTGTGGCTGTTTGTGCTGCGGGTTTTCGTGGGGGTGGGGGCTCGCGGATCTGGGTGACGCCCGGCTCGGTGGCGATCGTTTGGTTGTGCGTTGCGAGCTTTCGGCGCTCGGGTTCTTTTCGGGGTGGTCAGCCGTTTTTCCTGTTTCTTTTGTTGGCTGTCTTTTTCGCGGGTGGGCCGTATTGTTTGTGTGCGGTGCGTATGCAGGCGGCGCGCTTGGCTTTGGGTTTCTTGTGGCATGCTTTTAGTGCGGCGGCGAGTTTCTGTGCTCGGGTGAGGGGTTTGGCTGGTTTGCAGTTTTTGATGGTGATGTGGGTGGTCTCGTTGATGGTTGTGCCGTTTTGGCCGACGAGCGTGGTGGGTAGTAGGAGTTTTTGTCCGCAGAGGTTGTAGCTTCCGTGGGGGAGGTTCGTGCCTAGCGCTGAGTGTGGGCCTGTGGGGAGTATCGTTTCGAAGGATTCGATGGGGGCGTCGGGGACTGTTTCGAATTTGCTGTAGGTGATGCCTTTTTTGATGTCGGTTTTGCCGTCGAGGATCAGCGTGATCCCTTCGCCTTGGAGTACGAACTCGACGTCGGGGAATGCTGCGCCACCGTGGCTGACGAGGTAGGCCGGCCCGGTGAGGGGGCTCTTCAGGTCCGGGCTGTGGACGGTGGCCGTGCCGATCACGGAGCCTTCGTCGCAGGCCGCCGGGTTGGCCTCGAAGATGGCGTCGATGCAGGCTTTCTGGATCGTTGTCAGCCTGGAGGGTAGCTGTAGGGGGAGGGTTAGGTCGGTCTTGGCGATGTTCGCTTCGCCTGGTTTCGCGGTCACTTTGACGATGAACGCGGCGCCGTTGGTTTTGCTGGCTTTGCCCTCGGTGGAGGCTTCGAAGGAGGGGTGGAATGGCAGCGTCGCGCAGTTCGCGGCCTGGAAGCTGTTCGATACGGGGACGGTTGTTCCTTGGGCGCCCGTGAGGGTGCCCGTCACCGACATCGGCGAGCAGTTGGTCGGGTTGAACTCGAAGCCGGGCCGGTTGATCGTGACGTTGACTATGCGCGTGTCGGCCGGTATCCCGGATTTCAGGCCTTCGATGCTGTTGACCATCAGCGGTAGCGGGTCTGAGACGACCGTGACCTGCGCGGTCACGGGGTTGATACGGATCGAGCTGCGAACTACTACGTTCCCGAGGTTGAACGGGCCCGCGACCGCAGGGACGACGATCGAGAGACCGAACGGGCCGTTGTTGTAGGGGCCGGTGAGGTAGACGCGGCCGCCTTTGACGACGAACGGTTCTGGGCCTACACCTGAGCTGATGGTCGTTTCCCCGATCTGGCTTTCCGGGCCGCACTTGCCTTGCGCGGCCTGTGGTTCTCCGCATTGCACGACGCTCTTCAGTACCCCGAGCAGGCCTGGCGGGGTCGTGACCGTCAGGCCCGTGAGGTGCTGTTCGCCGTCCTGGCGGGCGATTGTCAACGTGAACGGCGTGAACGCTGCCGCTTGATTGTTCGTCGTCCCCGCCGAGAAAGACGGGCTGAAGCCGAAGCTGCAGTTCGAGGTGATGTTGAAGCTATCCGACGGTGTCGCGTCGGGGCCCGATTCTGGTGCCGACCACGGCATCAGATCGCTGTTCGTCGTGAACGTGCCGCATGACTGGGGCGTCGCGAGCTCGCCGCGGCTACCGCCGAAGAACCGCAGTTTGAACTCGTTGAACGGGAGCTGGGGGTTTTCGTCGAACACCCCGGTGATCTGGCCTGTGGCCGGGTTCGTTTCGAGCTTTCCGGGGACCTTTACGATCGTGCCCGTCACCGGGTCGTCGATCACGATGTAGGCCGCCAGCAGCGCACCGAACGGGTTTTCGTCCTGGGCCGCAAGGTACACAGCGCCAACGACGGGCTTCTCGAGCAACGGCGTCGTGACTTGGACTTCGCCGACCTTCGAGGCCTCCGGGCAGGCCGGGGCCGCCTCGGTGAAGTCCGGGGCGGAGTGCCCGACTTCGCCGGGGCTACCGGGACCACCCCAGCCGAGGAAGCCGACCTGGGACTCCGAGCACGCCGCAAGGCCGTTCGCGGAGGACGGGTCGACCGTCATTCCGGGCGGCATCGCGACCGTCGCGTCACGCAGCGGCGGGGTCGCGAGCTTCCCCGGTTCCTCGTTCTGCGGAACCTTCAACTCGAAGGTCAGGCCCGTCGGGCTGTCCGCAGCGGTCGTGTCGGGCTGCGCGGACATCGAGGCGTTAAAGCGCAGCGCGTTACAGCCCCTCACCGGCGGGGATTCGCTGCTCGCCTTCGCCCAGCCTGCTCCTTCGACGTTCGGGGTGCCATCCGCGAAAAACGCGCCCGGGTGCACCCAGGAATCCAGGTAGACGCTCGAGACGAGCGGCCGACCCGAGCAATCAGATGGGGTCGTGAACTGCGCCAGGGGCGTGATCGCACCCACTTCCTTACCTTCCAGCCCCGCCAGTTCCTGCTGCTTGGCCGCGGGATCTCCATAGAACGGGGTGATCACGTTCGTCAACCCGATGTCGGGCACTTCGCGTGCGCGCGCCCGCACCACATAGCCCGCCGGTGTCGGCGCGAGGTTCGCGTCGATCACATGCGTGTGAAAGAGCAGGTCCCTGAAGCCGAACTCGGCCGCCACCCCGTGCTCGGGCACCATGTTATACACAGCGCCATAGGTCTGAGTGACGCCAGCGGGCTGGGTCGCGATATGCCCAACCATCGTGTCACGCGGACAGCTTTCCGGGGCGGACTGCAGCTGCCCGAACGTGCACCTCGGCGTCGCGGTCGCGCTGCCGAGGAACCCCGCCGGCAGATCGACCACGACATCCCTGACCCCAGCAACGCTCGTCGGTTCAACCTGGACCGATTCCGGGTTCAGCTGCATGATCGTATTCACATCGATCCGCGTCGTAAGCCCAGACGGATGATCCCCCGCCTGCGTATCGGGCGCGCCATCGGGCGCCGTGATGTCGGCCAGGAACCCGCTCGCGCCGAACGGCACCACCGCCAGCGAGTTGACCACGTCATCTTCGCTGACGCTCGCGACCGGCACACCAGCTTCAGAGACACTCGCCCGATTTTCCGCGCTGAGCGCACCCGGTTCGACACTCACATGGATGAACATGTGGAGCCTCTGGCCGGGACTCAGCTGCCCGCGTTCGGCCGGCAATTCGCAGGTCACGGTCACCGGCGAGCCTTCGGCCCTACACAACCCTTCAAGCGGCAAGCCCGACCCCGATTCCGAAGATGGCCGGTACACAAGTTCCTTAGCCCAATAGAACCGAACCGGTTCGAACGCGTTGACCCCCGCCGGCAGCGTGTCACTGACCACGATCGGACCGGACGCCGGCGCAGCACCCAGGTTGCTGACCGTCAACTCATAGGCATCACACGGCGGGAGCGGCACTTCTTCAAATTCTCGGTTGAATTCGCATGCCGCATTGTCAGCCGCGGAGAACTTCGTGGGGAGCTGTTGCACATGCAGCGCAAGGTGAGGGAGGACGCCCCCACCGCGAGGGCAGGCGAGGCAGCACCAAACACCACAGCGCAGACACCAGACACGAGAGCCAGCTTGAAACCTATAGGAATCCTCATCGGCCTGCCCCCCGGTCGTTGCCTGCTCTGTTTGCGCTGTTGGACCGGCTGGCCCTCTTCGCACCGAACGCCTTACGGGCCTTCAGTTCACACACCTTGCGCTTGTGCTTAGCGTGCTTCTTGCGGCACACCTTCAACGCCTTCGCGAGCTTCTTCGCTCTCTTCTCAGCCGCCGCTTCCACTCTCGGCGGCGGCGGTGATGGTGTAGGAGTGAGGTTACCCTCACCCGAGAACGTCTGGCTCGCGGGCACACCATAGCCCTGCGGCGCCCCCGAAGAGCTCTGGCAGCTAGCTTCCCCGCACAGCGACGGTTCCAGCACCGGCACAGTACACAGTTCACCTTCACTACAAATATGAGCATCGTAGTAATCAAGCTGCGTATCAGTATCTTCCGATGTCAGCCGGTCGAACGTCGAAAAGAACACATTCGCCCCCGAAACATCACTACCAAGCAAATTCACCGTCGAATAAGCACCCGAACTTTGACTATTTTCCGACACGTTACCCGTCGCCGTCGTGTCTTTACCATCAGAGACCAAGAACACCCGGCCCCCGCGATACTCATAGAAATTCTGGGCATAAAACGTCTTGCTTCCTTCGTGGCCGGTCACGACATCATCCAGCGCCCCGGGCGCCAGCGCGACGGGACTGCGGAAGAACACGAACGCCCCATCATCTGACATCGTCGGATCTGAGCGCACCGGCACACTATCCGCAGCGGGCCCCTGTGTACCCGCTTCAACGATGCTCGCTTCGCCGGTCCCGTCGTTGCCGTTGTCGTTGAAGCCGTCCTGCCCGATCGAGACCCGCACCAGCACCCCCGTCCCCGCGTCATACTCATACACCTGGGAGGGCCCTTCTGCACGCGTGTCATCGACCGTCAACGCCCGATGACTCGTGAACACAAGGAACCGCCGTCGGCGTCACATTCGCAATGTCCGCACATCCGGGGGTCCCAATTCCGTGTGCTGTCGGCGGGGGCGAGCCTGGTGATGAACGCGAGCTGGCCTTCGGGGTGGCTTTCATCGCGCTGATACACGTACAGGTTCTCTTCGCCGTCCTTGGCCTGTTCGTGATTCTGGTTTTCCTGTTCGCCCGTCAGGACGCCCTGCGCCACGAAGTACACGTGCGAGCCGTCCCCTGAGATCGCCTCGACGCCCCCCACCCGCGGACCACCCGCGACCTTTCCATGTGCGGCGGTTTCAGAGACATCGACCAGCTCACGTTCAGAAGCGTCGGGTTCTTCGCCGGGTTTCCCGCACGGCTCCGCGCACACCGACTCATACAGGTTTTCTCCTTCATCCTGGCCCGCGTTGTTCGTCAACTGCTGGGCGCTTGAGAAGAACGCCCTCGCACCGTCGACCGAGGCGCCTTCGAAGCTGGCATCACGCGCCTGGCCCCCTTCAGCGCTGTCCTGTGTACTGGTGGCGTTGGTTTCGCATTCGGCTTCGTTGCACGTCGCCGGGGTCGGCCCCGAAACGAGCACCGAATGCGCATCGGGCGATTCACCATCGACACGAGCCCACAGCTCGTCGGCCGCCGGCGCCGTCACGCTTGAACACCGGCCTTCGCTGCGGCCTTCCGCGGTGAAGTACACCGTGCGGCCATCCGCGGAGATCGGCCCGATGAATCTCGCGCGTACGCGAGACCCAGTGTCGCGTTTGGTGGCGCACGTGCTGATCAGTTCGTGACTGTCGCGCCCGCCCTTCACGCCGACCATCAAAGGCGCGGCGTTGCCCGTCCCGACATACTCATACAGCGCTTGGCCTTCGGTGTGATCCGGAACACCCAGAAGGAGTGCTTGGCTGCCCATATAGGGGAACCTGTAGAGGTCGGCCGTCGCGGTCACGCCTTCGGCTATTGCAAGTCCGCGGTAGCCGACCTCGCCGCCGGCGAGGCCTTGTTCTTCGAATGGTCCGACCGGGGTGATCTCTCCGTTTGGCTTGCGGGCGTAGAAGTCTTCTTGGCCGGTCGGGTCGGGGCGCTGAACAGGACAGTATCAGCGGTTCGCGTTGAAACTCCACGTGCTATAGCGTTCGAACTCGCTGGCCGGTGGCGCGAGCGGGTGCGTCGCCCAGCCATCAGGGGTACGCGTGAATTCAAACGGCGTACCCTCTTCTTCGCGGCTAGGGATACACGACTGTGCACCTTGGAAGCAGCCGATCGCCCTGGCGATCACGCGCCCACCATCCTCGGAGATCTGAGCGAGCCCGCCACCGAGGAACCGGTTGCCGATCAGCGTGCCGTTCTTGTCCGGGGGGGTGGCCATCTCATAGGCGCGGCAGTCGGGGAGGTTCAGGGAGCCTCGTGCCTGGCGGGCGGCTTCCTCGGGGCAGTTGGTGGAGCCGGCACCAACGTGTCATAGACGAAGGTATGCTCGGCGTCGCCGTTTTGCCGGCGGTGTTCCCGCCACGACACGCCAGTGATAGGTCGTGTTTTCGCTCAGCGGGCCGATCGGCTGGGGCGCGAGCGAGACGCCCGAGGGACCGGCGGGGATCACCCCGACCGGGACAGGGGACGCTCGTGCCGTGCGGCGCTTCGCCTTCGGCATACGCGCGCGTGTCGTATTCAAAGTGGTATTCGGTCTCGGCGCCGTCGGGGTTGATCGCGGCTTCCAGCTCCGCGGAGCTGGCCGTTTCGTGCGAGGAGCCCGCGCTTTCGATCGCGGGTACCGCCGCGCCCGCGGTGAGCTGTTCCGGCACGCCGAGCGGCGCAGCTTCTTGCCCGGAGGCGTTGCGGGCCGGCGGACAGAAGGTGTAGGTGGCGCCCGGGTGCAGCCCCGTCGCTTCGGCGGACACCGCTTCTGCTTGTGATCCCGCGGCCGCACCCGCAGGTTCGGTGCTCTTCTCTGCACTATCGCCACCTGCTGTTTCTTTCCTTTTTGGACTTCTTCTTCTTCCTGTTTGAGCTGTCCGCGTTCGGCTTCGCTGAGCTCGCATTCAGTCGCGGAGCGCTTGTACACGAATTAGTACGTGCCGGTTCGCCCGCGTGGCTCGGGTTCAGCACACCGTGAAGCGTCGCCATCATCGCGGTGAGCGCAGTCGCTTTTTCGTCTGTCGGTGCTTCGAAGGTATTGAATGCTTCTTCTTTGCCTGCTTCTTCTTCACCTTCGCGTTCTTCGTGAGAACCCGGTATTTGTAGGTCGAACCCGCGGCTCACGCTGATCGGCGCCGGGACAGTTTCGCCTTTTTTCGTTGACCGTAGTCGGGCTGACGGTCTGTTCGCCGAAGGTGTAGCTTCAAAAGTTCCGGGCTGCACGGAACTTAGTTCGAGACGTTCGCGGCGTGCCGTACTGGAAGTGACATTCCGTGAACTGGTTGTTCGGTTGACGGCCCCTTCCAGAGTCGCTTCGGTGGACTTTCACGTTCGAGACAGACTCACGGTCGATCATCACCGGCGCGGCGAGCGTTTCGACGGTGAGCGGCGTCCCAACGGCGGTTTCTCCCGCTTCCCGCGGAATTGCGAGCGAACACACAGAACACGTACGTCACGTTCGCTCGAAGACCGCTAACTTCCACCGACACCGGTTTCTTCGGTTTGCCCACCACTTTGACCGGTTCCACCGGTTCTACAATCCCTCCGGTTTGAGCATCATTCGAGGCCACCCTATACATGAAGTCATATTCGACCGCGGTGTCGGCTTCTGCGGCTTTTCGGTTAGCAACACCGTTCAACGTCGCGCTGCTCGCCGTAACCGAAGTCGCGGCACTCGTTTCCGGCTGTTCCGGCGGGACGGCAGTCTTGAACGCCACAGCCGGCCCCACAGTCCTCACCGGTATCGCTTCCGCATTCGTCGCCGCCAAGCAGACCACATACTCGGTGTCCTGGGCGAGACCTGACACCTGTTCTGAGACAGCTTGAGCTCTTCCTAGAACCAGCCCCGGCGACGCGGGCGCCCTCAAAGCGCCACCACTTTCGCATTCCGCTTTCGTCGCTTTGCTCAGTAGCCACATACAGAAATTCATACGTGCTCCCGACTTCCGGTTCCGAACTCGGATACAGCACACCATTCAACGTCGCCGTGGTAGCGCTAACCCCCAGTGATGTGAGGGTTTCCGGAGCTTCGGGAGCAAACGCCACAGCCGGACCAGCAGCCAACGCCAACACCCCAAGCACCATCGCAAAAGACCCCAGCACGGCGACAGCACGACGAGAACAGACCACACTCCTAGCACACACAACGCGCGCCCGCTCCCTCCGACGCCGAAGAGAACGCGAGAGACCTCACAGACAAACCCGTCGCCGTACGTGTACGCGACATCCTCGACGAGCGCTCCCGACAAACCATCAGCACACCTCTTGGGAAACATCCGGGGTAACGTATCAAGGATCGCACGCCCACGCTCAACCCGTCGATGGTGATTGCTCCTACTCCCAGCACCGCCCACCCCAGGCACCCCCGGCCCACCCAACATCACCAACCAACCCCCCAACAAGCCACCCCCCAAAACATGATGGTGCGCGAGACCACCATCGATCCCGCGCACCACCATCACCATCACTTACACGAGCACTCAGCCCGCGACCTAACGCCCACCATCCATAGCAAACGCAACCACAATCACCTACTGGTGATCAGAGGCATATTCGGCGATAACACCATCAACAAAGGTTCTGTTGCCGATGACTTGCTCATTAGCTTTCAGGGAAGTTGGTACTCGCATTAGATTCGAGTTTAGCGACTAGTTTGGTGCCCGCATCGTTGTAGAATTCTGGGACTTGCTGCGGCCAAAGCCCGCCCGTTGCGCCTTTTAAGAGCGCGCCGCTTACGTTAGTAAGCTCCGTCGCGTTCGTCCCTTGCGGCGTTGAGCGACGACAGCACCAAACCCCTCACGTTGAAATTGAAACCTTCGCACATTCATCAGACTTCTTTAGGTAAGTAGAGCACACCCATCAATAACGGGCTTA